>NZ_BMOU01000044.1 GCF_014647235.1 Haloarcula pellucida | reverse complement strand
TGACTCTTGCTCAGTGTCTAATTTAGAATAAAAGAGATAATGTGTTTAACCACTAGTAGCTTTTAATAAATAATAAGATCAACAGCAGTCTTAACTATAAGGATTCAAAGGTAGGAATCGCTGCCCTAGGTATAAAAGAAGATATATCTCATAAAATGAGATGATAAAATAGTTTGAACCATTAAATTTGAGGTCAGACTAGGCAAGGTAGATCAGTAAAATATCTAGAATCTCACTATATGCTGGGAACTCCTAAAGCTATAAGTACCAGCAAGCTAAACTAATACTATAGAAATAAGAAATGGGGCAGGTGACAAAATTATAGATGAACAATGGACAATCAGCAGGAAACCAAATGTATAGGCAGAGTAGGATCCTCAGAGACTACACGTGAGAGGTAGGTCTAGGTAGCTAAACGATAGAGAGAGATAAGATAGAACGAATATGACAGATATAGAGAGATAAGACGAATATGATGGATATAGAGTAGAGTGATACAGATAT
>NZ_BMOU01000043.1 GCF_014647235.1 Haloarcula pellucida | reverse complement strand
CGTTTTAGGTCTCCTTAATATAACTATCTTCCTGATGGGTAGGACTCTATCTCATCACCCCTTCTCTTATTTCTCCCCTCTCTCGTACCTATACCCTCCTACCCCTTACAACCTCCCTCACCTCTGCAGGTCTCTTACTTCTTCCTGGTCTGAAAGGTACCTTACTCTATGTTTTGATCGGTTCTAAATCTTATGAAATGGAATGGAATGGAATGGAATTGAATCTCGCTATATTAAATTAGTTAACCCGCCATTATGCAAAAGGTACAATATCATCTCTTTAGACTCTATCTGCTTATATGATCTCAACTCGTTATCTTTCACTCACGTTACTCTACTCTATCGCTAGACTGTACTCTATGGCCTTGAAGACGGATCTCCATGTCTTATGAAGTTTGTCTGACCTTTACTGATTTTAATCGCCTCTACTCTCAGTCATTCTTGTGATTTTTTTTAACAGTTACTTAGATGTTTCAGTTCACTGTATCTCGTACTTGGGTTTTCACCTTTCAATT
>NZ_BMOU01000042.1 GCF_014647235.1 Haloarcula pellucida | reverse complement strand
TGGATTAAGGGTCTGAACGAGTGGCTGTTACATAAGCCTTTGATGAATTGACTTTAGTAGTGAAAAGCTAATCGAACGTCGTGATAGTTGGTTGTCTGCGAAACATGTTAGAGCATGACCTATCATGAGATATAAACCTCAGGGGAGAGGTGAAGGAACAGGACGAGTACAGTAAAGATTCACACGCATAATTCTTGGTCTCGTACTTCCGATACACCATGTGTATCGTGTAATGCGGGGGATGTAGGTAATAAGAGACCTACGATCAAGGAGGTTAATAGGGCATAAAGATGTGTACCTATGTGAGTTAAGCTCAGAAAAGTATTGTTAAAGATGATAGTTTCAGACGTACGATGATAAGGTCGTATGTCGAGAGGGAAACAGCCCAAAGTGTAAGTTAAGGTTCCGAATTACATAACTCCACTAATGGAGTGGGGTAGTTTAAGTAGTAATAAGGTTGTATGGTCTCCAAAGACAATCATGAGGTGTGACTGGAAACATCCATTCTTTAAAGAGTA
>NZ_BMOU01000041.1 GCF_014647235.1 Haloarcula pellucida | reverse complement strand
GAGTAAGCTAGGGGAAGAGTAAGAAATGGTAAGAGAGACTAAATAAGAGAGGTTAAGAGATAGTGATAGAGATAGAGATATGAAGGGTGATAGGGATAGTGAAAGTGATAGAAGTAGTGACAGTGATAGAACTAGTGAAAGAGGTAGAGATAGTGATATAAATAGTGATAGAAGGGTGATAGAGGTAGTAATAGGAATAGAGGTATAAAGAGTAATAGGAACATTTATATTAAGATAAACGAGGGGGGTAGCATCCAGCAACAACAAGGGTGGGATGGGTGAAGTACCGATATGGATAGGGTACCGTAGGGGGGGTGCACATTAAGCCGATGGGAGTAAAGCCTAAGCAACAAGCCATAAGGTGTTGTAGAGTGTATAAGACATGGTGTAGAAGTATTAGAAATGGATTTATAAAATAAAAGTGGTAAGGTGCTGACATATATAAGTATAAAGGGCATATAGCCTTTTAAAGTCTTTCTAGCTCAATTGGATAGAGCGTATTTCTTGTAAAAATAAGGTTAGTGGTTCAATTCCGCTGA
>NZ_BMOU01000040.1 GCF_014647235.1 Haloarcula pellucida | reverse complement strand
TGGACATTATGGCATATACTATTCCAAGATACATCATTTCTATTTTATTTTTATAACTTTAATGAAATGGTGGACCATCTCTTTTTCAAACTAATTCATAACTCTCCCATTTCTTAATAAATCTGTTCCACCTTCTCCCTATTACTGAACTCATAGTTTCTTTATGGGCTCCCAGTCTTCTTAGTCTATGGTAAGTTTCTACAGCATGAATACGCTTTATTTTCGCACTCTGACAAGGATTCTCTCTAAAATAGTTAAGAACTAGACTTATAACGTCATCCTTTCTTCATACTACTCATTTTGCTGCTGAACATTTACTCCCTTCGTGAACATAAACCTTCCCCCCATAAACTGGAACTAGCTTATCTATTATATTACGGTTCTTTTGACTCACTGTAATAAACACTTGACCTGAAACAAGATCGTAATTAATACTACCATCACTGTCCATTAGCCCTGAAAGATAAGCACTAGCATAGGTCAGGTTCTTTGTCGGTATTACTCTTACCTCATACTTCTCACATAGTTTCTCAAATTGAGCTTGACGTA
>NZ_BMOU01000039.1 GCF_014647235.1 Haloarcula pellucida | reverse complement strand
GTTTTTTATACGCCTCGCTATTTTCAAATCCCATCACTCTTATCCTCATTCACTCCCCCCTTCCGGTTCGAGATCACGTGGACTTTAAGACCTTGTTACTTTTTTAACTACACGTATCTATCATCACCTTTCGCTTCTTAGCTCTGGCTTAGATACCGCCTAACACTACCTCACTATGTCATTACAACTCCTATATCTTTATCCCTCTCTTCACTAACATTGTCAACTTAGATTGAGTACTATACCGGAATGCTCACATATCTTAGCAAATCCTAGACTTAAGATGAATGTTTCTACATTTTTGCGTTACTCATCGAGTCATTCTCACTCCCTGATACATTAAATATGAAACACATTTAATTCTCTCCCATACTTTATCCCCCTCTTTCACCTCATCCGGCTCCTTAAGAGAATTAGCCTTGAAAACATACAGGAACGGTCTGCTACTATCATCCTATATCTTACCGCATTCTCCTCACCCCTACCCTACCCCTTGGGCACCCGGTCGAGTGATCTCCTGCTTACATATATTAGTTTGAGTGTTGTTTCGGTTTA
>NZ_BMOU01000038.1 GCF_014647235.1 Haloarcula pellucida | reverse complement strand
GGAGGTGGATATCATCAGGCAGGACTTCACCCAAGTCCTAGATAATGCGAATGTAACCTTCGTAATAGTCATGATGGTAGAATGAGGGAGTGTGATGAGCAAGACAGGTAGAGTGGCTCCAACACCTTCATCATAATCACAATCTAAATATGGATCTTCATTAAATATATTCTATCTTCATCTTTATATTTATTTTCATTTTCTATCTTCTATCTTCATTTTCTATCTTCTATCTTCATCTAGATCTAATCCTAATGAGAGGGGAATTTCGTAAATAGGATGTTCATAAGAATGAATATCATTAGACTTTTGATCGACAGAGGGGGTATCAAGATTGTGATCCTTAACCCTTTTTTAACATAGGATTTGTATGGGAATCTAATACATGTTAATAAGAGGATAAGAAGGGATAATAATATAGATAAAATGAAGTAATGAAGACAGATAAAATGAGGCCAATATGGGGGGGGCAACCTAAATTTAAAGAGAAGTAAGAAGGATAAAGATAATAAAATAAAGAACGATGAAAAGAGAACAGGGACAGGGACAAGCTGCAACTGGGGAAGTGTAGCCGATTGCTAATCGTCTGATGTTAATCATCTTGTGA
>NZ_BMOU01000037.1 GCF_014647235.1 Haloarcula pellucida | reverse complement strand
CAGACATGATACATGTCATTAAGAATGTTACCTGCTGATTGTCTTCTGGCTTATAGAAGAGTTCCCAGCATGTAGCCTGATTTAGAGCTGGCACTATTCTACCAGCTAGAACGGGTAGACTTAGCAGAAGCAGTACCGCTGTTACTAGAATCGCTCAAGCAAACAGAGGTAGCTTATGCATACTCATCCCCGGATTCCGCATATTTAGTACTGTTGTAATGAAATTTATAGCCCCCAGTATTGAACTAATTCCTGCAAGGTGTAGAGAAAAAATGGCACAATCTACAGCCCCACCCGTATGTGACCCTAGTAGACTTAGTGGTGGATAACATTTTTATTGATTACCTAAATATGTCAAAACATATTGGTTTAGCCTGGCTTTCACCAGGGATCGGACTATACCTTCATTCAACCGTGAATATTATTATTATTACTTACTTACAAATCTTCTTACCCTTCCCATCACTTACCTTCCGCATTATCCCCCCTATCCGCATTAGATACTCATTACTTGATTTTTTCTTCATAAAAGATCGTGCTCAAATACGATATTCTAGAGATTTTATCCCTTTTAGAGTCCTATGAAAATAGTGTACTAGATGAAAAATACTGCTTGTCTTTGTT
>NZ_BMOU01000036.1 GCF_014647235.1 Haloarcula pellucida | reverse complement strand
CTATCGTATACTTAGGTATTCTTCAAACCTAGTCTTAGATAAAGGCTTGAGCTATGTATTATTGGATCTTTTATGTAGATGAGGAAGATATACTTTATATCCCCTACAATGGATATGAGTATCGACTGTACATTAAGCACCATTACAGGCACCCACAAGTGACCCAGTCTGTAGCGATCCTTAGGAGAACCGACGGTCTTAGCATTAGGTAACCTTAACCGTTTTCACTTGCATTGCCACGTGCTTCTTACTTCACGCCACTCGCCCTGTCAGGCAAGGCTCACTTTATATTATCACTATCTTCCTAAAGTTGCATGACTTTATTATCATTATCTGCTACTTAACCATTTTTACCCTAACGCTCCGCTGTTTAGCTTGATTTAGGGCCTATTTTATCCTTATTAAACTTTAAGGAGAGCATATTATAAATTAGTGAGGACTAGAATGTAGTATGATTACTACTTATGCCATCATTCGTTGATTTAGGTCTTTACCTTTCATACACCTGCCTAGTCAACTTCATAACTCGCGTTAAACTCCATCCTTTATTCCAAATGCCTATATTATACACCTTTTTCATTCCGAGATCGTCCTTTTATCCTGGATGCATTTATGCCGTTTAATTACCTCAGCTCT
>NZ_BMOU01000035.1 GCF_014647235.1 Haloarcula pellucida | reverse complement strand
TCTTCCGAAGGTACGGGACTAACTTGCCGAATTCCCTAACGTTGGTTGCTCCCGACAGGCCTTGGCTTTCGCCGCCATGGACACCTGTGTCGGTTCTCGGTACGGACACTATGCTCGTCTTTTCATGGGCCCCAGGTTGAATCACGTTTCCCTATACCGCCGTTCGTCCGCTTCCTGCCATTACGGCTTCCACGGAGTTGGACGGTTCGACCGGGCGAATGCCCGGCGTGATCGACCCCAGGGCGTCAACTTTCACTGCATAGTGGCACGGGAATATTAACCCGTTTCCCATTTCGTCTCAGTCGAGTTGCGGTGAGACTTAGGACCGGCTAACCCTCAGCTGATCAGCAGTGCTGAGGAACCCTTATCCATTAGGCCGTCGGGGTTCTCACCCGACTATCGCTGCTACTATGGCCAGGATTTTCGTCACTAATCGGTCCACAGGAGTTCTCACCCCTACTTCCATCCAATTAGAGCGCCAATCTACTCGATTACCAGTATAAGTGGTACGGACAGGTCTCGGTGGTGGATTTGAGTCCCGATCATTTTGGGCGCCTCAAACCTCGGCCGGTAAGCTGTTACGCTTTTCTTAGAGGGTAGCTGCTTCTAAGCTCACCTCCCGGCTGTCTAGGGCTCGAGAC
>NZ_BMOU01000034.1 GCF_014647235.1 Haloarcula pellucida | reverse complement strand
TGACAGCTCGGAACATAGCTTCATCCTCGCGGCTCATAGTGTGGTCCTGTTGCTTTTCCCGAGCAGCCTGGGTACCGACGTCAGGACTTGCCAAACATGGTTCCTCACAGGCGCGAGTCTGGTTTGAAGTCTGGGTCCGGTCTATGGGAGTCATAGGTTGAAGCACTGGAACTCTACGCAACGCCTTACGAACCGTAGGTTTTACGTTTAGTGATCTTGTGTTTTCCATTCTAAAGGTCGAATCTGTGGCGTGTAAAAGTTGCACATATGATGTATTCGGGCGGCCTAGCCGCTCGTGCTCAGGAGGCCCGCACATTCCACTACTCTAGAAACCAACTCCGCGTGGTCCTGGCTTGCACTACTGGTTCTTCCTATCTCAGCAAGTCTGTCTGCCTCCTTGTTGCCCAACGCCCTAGGGTGTGAATGTTCAGAACTATGAGCTTTGACCCAGCGTATCCTAGCGTCAACCTTCATTTCATATCGCAACTTTCTGAGTTTATTGTCCACATACCTCACATACCCAAGATGGCTCACAGTCGTTTTCTTGCTTGACCTCCAGTTATTCTCCCTCCATACTTCTATCCACTTTGTCATACTGTTAAACAGATACTGAGAGTCGACGCAGAAAGTAACTTCCGTACAGTCAG
>NZ_BMOU01000033.1 GCF_014647235.1 Haloarcula pellucida | reverse complement strand
GGACCTTGTATGCCCCGTCGCTCCATCGCCAACTGAGTTCAAGCTCTATTTCGCCTCCCTTCTGAGGGTACTTTGCAGCGTTCGTTCACACTACTTGTGCACTATCGGTCTCGAGGAGTGTTTAGCCTTCGCAGTCGATGCCTGCGTTGTTCGCGAGGGATATCCAACCCCCGCTACTCCGGAACTGACGCACAGCGTACTGATTTCGAGTACGGGGTTGTCACCCTGTTTCACGCCCTGTTCCAAGGGACTTCGTCGAAATGGTCTGCTGATGAGAGTCAGTCCAAACACCACATTGCCCGTGAGGGCTTCGGTTTGGGCTGTATCGCGTTCACTCGCGGTTACTGACGACATCACGTTGCGTTTTCTTTTCCTCCCGATACTGAGATGTTTCAGTTCTCGGGGTTCCTCATTGCGCGAAGCAATTGTGAAGAGATTCTCATTCGGAAATCCTGAGTTCTTAGCCTCCGTGCGGCTCCCTCAGGCTTTTCGCAGCTTGGCACGTCCTTCTTCAGCTCTCGAGCCGAGCTATCCACCAGCTGGCATAGTAGCCAACGTCGTTGTGACTCGCTAAACTGAACGAGTCCAGTGGACGCCTGGATCGCACGTACACACGGTTTCATACTCGCCCCCAAGGTGGTAGATGGTGGGCGAATCGACCCTTCC
>NZ_BMOU01000032.1 GCF_014647235.1 Haloarcula pellucida | reverse complement strand
GTGTATGAACTTCAGGTGTTAGATAAAGTCCATAGAAGAAAGCAGGATAAGCTCAATGGCTTGATCCCACTGTTCGACCCTTGATCATTATGTCATAAACAACTACTCCAAAAACAATAGTTGCAATGACACTAATGAGTGAACCTAGGCTACTCATTATATTTCAACCGGCATACGCATCCGGATAATCCGGAATCCTACGTGGCATACCTGCCAGTCCCAGGAAATGTTGAGGCATGAAAGTAATATTTACACCAATAAACATTACCCAGAAATGAAGTCTACCTAGAGATTCACTATAAGTTAGTCCTATTATCTTGGGTACTCAGTAATAAAATCCTGCTATAATCCCAAATACTGCTCCCATTGAAAGTACATAGTGAAAATGAGCTACTACATAGTATGTCAGTTAGGTATTAAGCTTTTAGTTTAACTTATAGGTTGCTATCTTTACAGATAGGATCGGACCATATTTTACAAAGAAGGTTAACGAATCAATCCTTTTCTGCTGTCACGTGTGGCCTCTACAGAGTCCATATATCTTTATTGAATTATATTACTCATCCAACTCAAACTATACGGTTCCTACGGTGTTATCTTACCCCCATATATTTCTAGGCGCTAGTAGAATAGAATTAGACTCCACCGTTAGCATCAATCTTCTCA
>NZ_BMOU01000031.1 GCF_014647235.1 Haloarcula pellucida | reverse complement strand
TTTATCTTAAATGCGATCCCTACAATAGATCCCTTATTTTTTATAAAAGCCTATGTGTCTCGCTTTCTTTTTAAGTTAGTACTGTACACCCATCTTATCAAAATAGTTACTACTATTTTCACTTTAGCTTATCTTTTATTTATTTATCCGTACTTACACTACTTGTTCGAACTCGATATTGAGAATCCTCTCGAATTGAATTTACTCTCACACTTTTAGCCCTTCATTCATCCGTTCTATCCTTACCGCAAATATCGAGTCGTACTAGCTTTAACTTGTTCTAAACTTAGAGCTAGTCGTGGTCATTTACACTCTAGACTCGTTCGTACTTGAAATTTACATCTGTCCCTATAAATCCTACAAGCCTACTCCCCTGTCCTAGTTTTGTATCTGAAGGCGTAGCCCTTTCTGATGATTTCTTATTTATATACTCCATCCGTTTTATACATTGATGGATCTTAGGCCCACGCATTTTACCATTTATTAGATCGACTACATGTATTAAACCCTGACCCTTTATATTATTTAGGGTATTAATATGTGCAGCACTTTGTCCCATTTTACTTATTTACCATGCCCTATTACCTGACATTGTTGCATAACTATTGAAACATCTTTACTTTGAAATGCTATTTGAATGCTAGAATTATTCTGTTTACCTTTTATATATCTTTCTTGAGTTGGCTCTATTAGAGTA
>NZ_BMOU01000030.1 GCF_014647235.1 Haloarcula pellucida | reverse complement strand
CGGGTCTCTGTCCCGGCTGAGATAGCCTTAGGGCGCGCTCGATATCTTTTCGAGCGCGTACCGCCCCAGTCAAACTGCCCGGCTACCGGTGTCCTCCTCCCGGAGTGAGAGTCGCAGTCACCGACGGGTAGTATTTCACTGATGGCTCGGTGGCCCGCTAGCGCGGGTACCTGTGTAATGCCTCCTACCTATGCTGCACATCGGCGACCACGTCTCAGCGACAGCCTGCAGTAAAGCTCCATAGGGTCTTCGCTTCCCCTTGGGTGTCTCCAGACTCCGCACTGGAATGTACAGTTCACCGGGCCCAACGTTGGGACAGTGATGCTCTGGTTAATCCATTCATGCAAGCCGCTACTGATGCGGCAAGGTACTACGCTACCTTAAGAGGGTCATAGTTACCCCCGCCGTTGACAGGTCCTTCGTCCTCTTGTACGAGGTGTTCAGATACCTGCACTGGGCAGGATTCAGTGACTGTACGAGTCCTTGCGGATTTGCAGTCACCTATGTTGTTACTAGACAGTCCGAGCATCCGAGTCACTGCGACCTGCTCCGTTCCGGAGCAGGCATCCCTTATCGCGAACTTACGGGACTAACTTGCCGAATTCCCTAACGTCGGTTGCTCCCGACAGGCCTTGGCTTTCGCCGCCATGGACACCTGTGTCGGTTCTCGGTACGGACATCATACTCGTCTTTTCACGGGCCCCAGGTTGAATCACGTTTCCCT
>NZ_BMOU01000029.1 GCF_014647235.1 Haloarcula pellucida | reverse complement strand
AGATCGACCACCCCAACGCGACGGCGCCGCTCACGCCCCAGGTCTTGGCCGACGGCGTCGAGTTCCCGCACAAGGTCAACGCCTTGCCGAAGGTCCGCATCCCGGTCCCGAAGGCCGATCACTGGCTCCGGTCGGACCAACTCGAAGAGCAGCCGATGCGGGTGTGGTACGAGGGCAAGCGCTTGCCCATCACGAAACTCCAGAACGTACGCGAGCGCCCGGACCGCGTCATCCTCGAGGGCAACGGCGGCGACGAGCTCAAACAGCGCGTCCAGGCAGAGTACGTCGAGGAGGAGGTGCCCGTGGCCGTCCGCTCGCTGGTCGACCAGACCGGACTGGCTCGCAACGTCGACGATCCGCAGTCGACCACGACGACGGACAACCGGATGCAATCGGCCGACTCGACCAGCGAGTGGGAGGATCGCCTGGCGAGCGCCCCGGCGACGGATCCGACGATGGTCCAGAGTGGCAAGTTCACCTCGGACCAGACGGCGTGGTTCGTCGAGGCCGAGCACGCCGACCAGCAGGTCGGGATCAACTCGGAGCTGTCGACCGCTGGCGACGTCGCCTCGAACGAACGGATACTCAACATCACCCGGTCCGACGACGTCCAGGGGCTCAACCCCGGCATCTACAACACGTTCACGACCGAGCATGACATCCCGGCCGACAAGGTGGGCATCGCGATGCGCGTCGACTTCTACGGCGATCTCGACAGCAACAACCTCTCGCATCAGGTCAAGCTCTTCGTCGATGGCA
>NZ_BMOU01000028.1 GCF_014647235.1 Haloarcula pellucida | reverse complement strand
AGATCGACCACCCCAACGCGACGGCGCCGCTCACGCCCCAGGTCTTGGCCGACGGCGTCGAGTTCCCGCACAAGGTCAACGCCTTGCCGAAGGTCCGCATCCCGGTCCCGAAGGCCGATCACTGGCTGCGCTCCGACCAGCTGGAAGAGCAGCCGATGCGCGTCTGGTACGAAGGCAAGCGCCTGCCGATCACCAAACTCCAGAACGTTCGCGAGCGACCCGACCGCGTCATCCTCGAGGGCAACGGCGGCGACGAGCTCAAACAACGGGTGCAGGCAGAGTACGTCGAGGAAGAGGTCCCCGTTGCGGTGCGCTCGCTCGTCGACCAGACCGGACTGGCTCGCAACGTCGACGATCCGCAGTCGACCACGACGACGGACAACCGGATGCAATCGGCCGACTCGACCAGCGAGTGGGAGGATCGCCTGGCGAGCGCCCCGGCGACGGATCCGACGATGGTCCAGAGTGGCAAGTTCACCTCGGACCAGACGGCGTGGTTCGTCGAGGCCGAGCACGCCGACCAGCAGGTCGGGATCAACTCGGAGCTGTCGACCGCCGGCGACGTCGCCTCGAACGAACGGATACTCAACATCACCCGGTCCGACGACGTCCAGGGGCTCAACCCCGGCATATACAACACGTTCACGACCGAGCATGACATCCCGGCCGACAAGGTGGGCATCGCGATGCGCGTCGACTTCTACGGCGATCTCGACAGCAACAACCTCTCGCATCAGGTCAAGCTCTTCGTCGATGGCA
>NZ_BMOU01000027.1 GCF_014647235.1 Haloarcula pellucida | reverse complement strand
CATTTATCTTACCCCTCCTACACATTCTATACATCGACTTATACACAGATATTGAATAATACAGCCCTGATTGGCCTATGAGTTGTGATAACGGTTTTAGTCATCGAATCTCATTATGTGGCTACCTTTTAAGGTTACATTATTTATTATTTTATCAAAGTTGCCATCTCCTTGGAATTTACACCTAACATATCAAGGTTTTATAGTTTATCTGCTTAACATGGTTCTTATTCTTATTCTGATTCTCATTCTCATCCTTATCCTGATTCCGATCCCTGCCGGTTTATTTCTCTTACCCTTACACACATATTCGCATAGTGTTCTTACNTCTTACTTTCCGCAAAAGGGGGATATCTAATAGATTAGACTTGAGCAAGAGACATGAAGATAATCTAGTACTATATTAGGATAAAGACCTAGAGCTATTATTAGGACAAGTAGAGGTATTAGTACATTAAATTCTAGCCTTGTAAGATCTATAACAGGATTAAGATAACGGGATCATGATCCGAAACATATCCTGTTATAAAGGTAGATGGAATAACAAGCACTTAGAACAATGGAAGTGCTGGCTAGTATCGTTATTATTGGATAGGTCTGAAATGCACCCGCTAGGCTTATAAATTCCCCTGTCCAATTTCCTGTCAGCGGTGTCGCCATATTACCTAGTGTGAATATTAGGAAAAAAATAGAGAAGAGAGGCATATAAGTGGCAAGACCTCGATAATATCGGATCGTACGATCGTGATACCTATCATAAATTACAC
>NZ_BMOU01000026.1 GCF_014647235.1 Haloarcula pellucida | reverse complement strand
CTGGCCGCATCCGCGAGTTGCTAGTGTTTATGTCAAGTTTAGAGTATGTGTATTGTGCTTTCGAATGATCAACCACAAGTTCCAACTTCACCTACAACTACGACCACGACCACAATCGCAATCATACTCATCAACTTTCAGCCCCACACCACTTAAGCTCCACTACGTGAGACTCACCACACTGACTTGTACTCTAACCCTAACCCTAACCCTAACCCTGACCCTTAACTTTAACACGCAACATGGCTCGAAATCTTTTTACGTATAGTTCCAACTTCCAAACTTTAAAGTTTAAACTTCATGTTTCAAAAGTTATGGTTTCATGTTTCAAAGTTCGAGTCCAAAAGTATCAGTGCATGTATATATGTCAGTTACTTGGTGCACACGATACGTGTTCTCAAACCCGGCATACCGGCTTGTATCACAAGGTTTAATATAGTTTATATTGTAATGTGGTGTCAATCCTGTCGCACTGGTGGAATGTATTATGCTGCGAAGGTGGGTGTTGAGCTCCGCTCAACTGCAACACCAAAACTTAAGTCCACAGTTCTTGAAGTCGCTAGTGCAAGGCTTTAGTGCGTTAGGGAAAGTGAATAAGTTGGTACAGGGCGGCGTCCGCGCCGCCCACCTCTATGCTATCTATCTACTGTGTCTCTAATACTTTGTCAAAAATCTAGGTACCACATTAAGTTTACAACGAGTGACTATAGATCGTAGAAGTACCTGGTGGCATTCTTGCACACGCAGGCCACAGTACCCGCGTACTTGTGCCAGTATT
>NZ_BMOU01000025.1 GCF_014647235.1 Haloarcula pellucida | reverse complement strand
CAAACAAAATCATCTAAACAAAAAGAGGAATAAGAACAAGATAAAGGAACTATCAGCAGGAAACCTTGAGGTGGAAGAGGGATTTGAGGATGTGTCAGAACATCAACAGAAACATAAAAAACCTGAAAATGATTCTGATCTAGGTTACTATCTGGCAGGCCTTATTGAAGGGGATGGGTATATAGGTACAAGAGGGATCGAAGTTTTTTTCCATGAAAGTGATGTTGCAACAGCCTATAATATAAAGAAACGAATTGGATATGGTAATATTTATAAGGTAAAAGATAAGAGGGCTTACAAGCTTTCTATTATAAATAAGAAGGGGGTAGAAAGGGTTTGATCTCTTGTCAATGGTAAGTTCCAAGGACCCTATAAGATTGCTCAAGCTAAACTAAGTGGTTATGATACAAGGTTTAAAAGCGTCATTCTAAAAGAAGATACAACTTCTATTCTGAAAACTTATTGACTAGCAGGTTTTGCCGATGCTGATGGTAATTTTTCCATTTTTATCAGTAAAAGCCAGACGCATAAAATAGGTAAAAGCATTACTATTCCTTTTCGTGTAACTCAGAAACACCCGGAACTTCTAAATAAGATTCAAAAGGCCTTTAATGGAGGTGTAATTTATCAGACTTCAGATCAGGTTTCCCTTGTACATCGATATACAACTGTTACCTTTAGCGGAGCAGTTCAAGTTGCTCATTATTTTGATCAGTTTCACATAATAAATCACAATAAGTGACTACGTTATTGTTACTGAAGAAAAACTCTTATTCTAATTCAAAAT
>NZ_BMOU01000024.1 GCF_014647235.1 Haloarcula pellucida | reverse complement strand
TACAACACGTTCACGACCGAGCATGACATCCCGGCCGACAAGGTGGGCATCGCGATGCGCGTCGACTTCTACGGCGATCTCGACAGCAACAACCTCTCGCATCAGGTCAAGCTCTTCGTCGATGGCAACGAGGTCGGGGGCTATCCACGCAACGTCGAGACGACCGGACTGGAGTGGTTCACGACGGCCGGCGCGAACAACATCAGCACGCTCTCGGCCGGCGAGCACGAGATCTCTATCGAGGTGACAGAGGCGGGGACGGCCGACGAGCCCGGCTTCAACATCGACTGTGTGGCGTTCTACGACAGCCGCTACCCGCCGGGCTTCACCGAGACCGTCGTCGACGGCGTCATCACGGGCCCGGACCTGCATCCCGACGGCGTCGAGCGCCAGACGACCGACGCCACGACGTTCCTGTCGGTCGTCGCCGGCGAGCTGCAGTCGGCGTGGAACGACATCACCAACGGCGACCAGCAGGTCGCGATCAGCAACGACCAGGGCAGCAACTGGCTCACGGCCGCCAACTCTGCGTCTGTCTCGGGCTCGTTCGCATCTGCGACGGCCCAGATCCGCGCTCGCTTCCGGTTGAGTGGTTTCGACACGGACCCGAACACGTCGCCGGCCGGTCGAAAGCAAGCCCACGAGGTCGACCTGTACGACCTCTACGCCGACCTCGACGACACGCCGCTACTCATCGACAAGACGGTCGACGAGCAGGCTCTCGAGGCGCTGCAGAACATCGCGAACTTCTCCGACTCGATCTTCGCGCTGACGTGGGACGAGTCCATCGACG
>NZ_BMOU01000023.1 GCF_014647235.1 Haloarcula pellucida | reverse complement strand
CAATCTGATCAACAGCATCAATGGTAACATTAGACACTCATCTCGGCAGGTTCAACTACACCGAGTATGTCAAGTGCTGCACATTGCTCCGCTCACACCGGCCCCAAGTATGGATACATCTAATGCATGATTTGCGGGTTTTTTCGACGCAGACGGTACAGTAACGCTAGGCACTACTAACGAGCTACCCCAACTAACCATCAGCGTCACTAACAAGCATCATTCAGACGTGCGACTCTACATGGATACATTCGGTGGAAACATCTACTTCGATAGCTCACAAAATGGCTACTACAAGTGAACGGTACAAAGTCGTGTTGACGTACTAGCCATGCTAGGATACTTCAGGCAATGTAGTCCGCATAGCTTCNGCAACGACTTCTACTGATGAATCGTTTCTACCAACTGTACGATATACGTGCATTTATCCCTGAATCAATTCACCATTCAGCATGACAACAATTCATGAACCAGTGAAATGCGAAGATATAGTCCATTCACCTTACAGTCTTTCTTTTTTTTGCCTAACTTTAGGCCTTATAAAAATATAAAAATAAGGATAAACAAATAGTTGTGCAGAGTAAAAGGGGCTGGGAGGGGTTAATGCATCCAGAGGTGTACATTCTAATTATTCCAGCTTTTGGTGTAGTAAGCCACGTTGTAAGTCATTTTTCAGGTAAGGCTGTATTTGGTCAAGATGGCCCTTATAGAGTGAATATCTATACGCAACATACTATATGCAGGGAACTAGAGTCATTTATATGTAGTACTCAGTCATTTATCTATAAGTTTA
>NZ_BMOU01000022.1 GCF_014647235.1 Haloarcula pellucida | reverse complement strand
GACGGGGTCGGTCCACGCCCCAGTGACGTGCTCGGTCTGCGTGCGGATGCGGACCTCGTAGGCCTCGCCGTCCTCGAGGCCGGTGATGGTCGCCGACGACGCCGTGTCGTCGACGGTCGGGCCGGCAAGCCACGTCGACGACGTCGTCTCGCGATACTGGACGTCGTGCTCGCCGTAGTTGATGACGTCCGTCCACGAGACCTGGATCTCGTCCTCGACGCCGTTGCCGAGATCAGGTTGGCCGACGTCCGGAAGGCTGGTGGTGAACTGGACCGGCATTAGACGTCCTCCGTTTGGGTGTGCTCAGTGTTCGCGACGACGCGTGCGTCGTACTGCTCGCCGTTCCGCAGGCCGGTGACCGTCTCGGTCTCTGTCGTGCGAGAGAGTGTGGAGAACGTCGTCCAGGACGACGCCGACGTCGGCTTGTACTGGACGAGCGTGTCGCCGTAGTCGTGGGTGGCCGTCCACGAGAGGTCGACGGAGTTGGCGGTGACGTTCGCCGTCGACAGGGACGTCGGCGCCGGAAGGAGTGTCGTGGCCTCCACAGTCGGTGAGTCGGTTAGCCAGTAGCTCGACTCTGACCCGTGACGGTCCTGCACGTAGGTCGACCGGACGAACATATCGTAGCGCTCGCCGTCGCTGAGGCCCGTAAACGTGTACGCATCGCCCTGTAGACTGGCTGGCCACGTGTAGGACCCGGCGGACGTTGCCTTGATCCGGACCTCGTTGCGCGTCTCGTTCGTGCTTCCGAGGCCCATGAGTGATGCGTTCGTCGTCCACGAGAGACCAATCTCATCCTCT
>NZ_BMOU01000020.1 GCF_014647235.1 Haloarcula pellucida | reverse complement strand
TCGGGAAACTGAGGCCAATAGCGGATATCACTCTCAGACTGGAGTGTCGAGAGTGAGAAACGTTCCGGCGCTGTAGGATGTGGCTGCGGCCGATTAGGTAGATGGTGGGGTAACGGCCCACCATGCCCATAATCGGTACAGGTTGTGACAGCAAGAGCCTGGAGACGGTATCTGAGACAAGATACCGGGCCCTACGGGGCGCAGCAGGCGCGAAACCTTTACACTGCACGAGAGTGCGATAGGGGGACTCCGAGTGCGAGGGCATATAGTCCTCGCTTTTCTGAACCGTAAGGTGGTTCAGGAACAAGGACTGGGCAAGACCGGTGCCAGCCGCCGCGGTAATACCGGCAGTCCAAGTGATGGCCGATATTATTGGGCCTAAAGCGTCCGTAGCTTGCTGTGTAAGTCCATTGGGAAATCGACGCGCTCAACGCGTCGGCGTCCGGTGGAAACTACACGGCTTGGGGCCGAGAGACTCGACGGGTACGTCCGGGGTAGGAGTGAAATCCTGTAATCCTGGACGGACCACCAATGGCGAAAGCACGTCGAGAGACCGGACCCGACAGTGAGGGACGAAAGCCAGGGTCTCGAACCGGATTAGATACCCGGGTAGTCCTGGCTGTAAACAATGCTCGCTAGGTATGTCACGCACCATGAGTGCGTGATGTGCCGTAGTGAAGACGATAAGCGAGCCGCCTGGGAAGTACGTCCGCAAGGATGAAACTTAAAGGAATTGGCGGGGGAGCACCACAACCGGAGGAGCCTGCGGTTTAATTGGACTCAACGCCGGACATCTCACCGGTCCCGACAGTAATAACGACGGTCAGTTTGACGAACTTACCCGAGTTACTGAGAGGAGGTGCATGGCCGCCGTCAGCTCGTACCGTGAGGCGTCCTGTTAAGTCAGGCAACGAGCGAGACCCGCACTTCTAGTTGCCAGCAATACCCTCGAGGTAGTTGGGTACACTAGGAGG
>NZ_BMOU01000019.1 GCF_014647235.1 Haloarcula pellucida | reverse complement strand
ATGAGGACACACACAAGTAGTAGAGAAGAAAGAAAGAGAAAGAAAAAGAAAAGAGAGTGAGAAGTATTTTGAGAGAGTGAGAAGTATTTTGAGCTAGCAAGGAGTATGGAAATTCTTGAAGTTCAATATGCACAACCAAGGTAAGGTTCTTCTACTTTGTTTTTAGTTTAATTGATGAATTTATATCTTGATTTGATGAAATTAGAAGGAATTAAAGGGTGTTTGGTTGATTAGAAAATTCTAGGAAAATCTGGAATTTGTTGAGATTTTAAATGGAGTATTATGTTTTGATTTTTTTGAATTGGTTAGAGGCCAAATCGATCTAAACCATCTTCATGAAAGTTGTAGATCTTTCAATTATCTTTCCAAGGAATCCAACCTTGCATTATTTGGAATTTTCTGTGAAGAGTTATAAATATTTTACTCCAAGTAGTTTTTCAATGAAAAATATTTTCGTCCAAAACATGAGGGCTATTTTGATTGCCAATTTTAGCTATGAAAACGTTGGAATTGGGACAAGTTTGTGAAACATGAAATTGTAGATCNCTAAGAGATACGGCCAAAATACTAAATACTGTTTTTGGATGGGTATTATATTTATTTGAGCTTAAATTGCTCCAAATTTATTTATTTTCAATTATATTGTGTATATGTCCGAAAATTCTGAAATTTGAGTATGTTGTAAAGATTGAATGTATGGATTTTTGGAGAAAAAGAATTTTGGAAAAATACCTATGGGTGAAGGAGAATTTCTAGAGAGAGAAAGTCCCATGAAAATAGACACAAAGGGGTATTTTCGGAATTTATCGGAAAATTATGATTTTTACATATATGGTGTAAATTGATTTTATATGAATTTAGAACTTTGAATCAAGTCAATTGGATGTGAATTGTGAGAGTAATTGAGAATTGAAGTTGCCGAAAAATATGTAATTTTATTAATTACCATACTTTGGCATTATTTTTACATATGTTTGGATGGGAGGTGTTATACACCACCATTATATTTTGAAAGCTTGTGTTACAC
>NZ_BMOU01000018.1 GCF_014647235.1 Haloarcula pellucida | reverse complement strand
CCCTAAAAGCATGTAATTTGTACTGTTTTATGGAATTAATAAAAGAAGCAATTTTCTGTATTTGATTGTTTATACATTTGTCGTATAATTTAGTAAATATCAGAAAATCCCAAGTTTATTTATGTAACTATAATCTTAGTATATAACAGTTATATATGAGATGATCAAGATTATGGATAATAAACTAAACTGTCCGTAGTAAATCAAAGTTGGGATCTTTGATCTTTAATACTACTAGTACGGTCCACTGAACATTAAGAATGCAGTAATCTTGATCTGGATTACTGATGTAGTGACATTAAAGTGGAGGTACTTTATGTAATCTGATTACATAGGACAGGACCAGACATGGATTAAACTCTTAAATAAAATACCGTTATTATTAAGAGTTCAAATCATGTCACTAGATGATCATATGCAGATTGATCTTAATCCTGAGTAGCCATGGACTCCTGTTTATTTCAATAGGACCTTTTGATTCATGGGTTACGGTCTGTCCTAAGACAGGCCCAATACTTATGTCTTGGAGGCCCATTGAGATAGATGGCTGGGAACATGTCCTANAGTGTTAATTCTGGAACTGAACAGTTTGAGCGCTCTAATTTATAACAGGTTTATAAATTAACTGTTCACTAGTGAATTAATGGAACTTAAGGATAAAGATATAACTAGAGGGGTAAAACGGTAATTTCACCTAGCTCTAATTATGGACCAATTCTTGGAGGATTAAATTGCATGTAATGATTATATCAATGGACTACTTAAGTATATCAAAGTAAAATATTCTGTAATTACAAGAGTTCAGTTTCAGGTTTTTAGTGGAATAATACTGGAACTAATAAATTAGATTAATTGATTAAAGAGTTTAATTAATTATCAAATTTATTGGAGCTTGGAATTACAGGTCCATAGGTCCCCGGGCCGCCTCTGTAAAACACTGTACAGGATTTAATTGACAAAGAAATCCCTTGGAGGGCATAGTTGTAAAAGAAATTGTTTCACTACAACTATGTAGTAATTATTGGATAATTAAATATTAATTAATTAA
>NZ_BMOU01000016.1 GCF_014647235.1 Haloarcula pellucida | reverse complement strand
ATGTATAAAGAAGGAGTGATACGTCTATAGAGGGCAATATAGGCGTATAATGGAGAGTGTATATGGGATAAGGTAGGATAATAGAATATATAAGAGATAATAAAAGGTAAGAGCGAATATGATGAAATGGTAAACATACGGTTCTTAGGAAGCCGTGCCAATAAAGGCTTGTGAGTTCAAGTCTCACTATTCGTAATAGCACGTAGGAGGTAATTTTGTAAAGTTGAAGTGTGTGTTTTTTTAGGTCGATCGCTTCGCTTCTAACTAAAATGTCACGTCCTTTTCAAGTATTAACACTAGTTTAGTAAAACTATTTCCAACCCAGCAACATGAGGGTAGGGGTTTTGTGTATAGGATGATGACGAGAGATAATATATAAGAATGTTAATGCTAATGGGTGAAGGTAATCAAAATGATAGGGGGAGTAATGTATAGAGATGATGAGCAACCGATGTGTAGGAAAATGGTGTTAGGGTAAGAAGGTGAAACAGATAGTGTCGACTATCATGGGGGCGTGATGAATGAATTAAAGCTTATATAACATATAGGTGTCAACTAGGGCAAGGTATGAGGGACTAATNTTGTTAAGCCAAAGATAGGCAAGTATTGGTTTTATATGATGAAATAACAATAATGATAATAATAATAATCATAATCACGATCGTAATAATAATCATAATAACGACATAATCATCTAATACAGCAACATCGTTGTTATAATAATACAGGATAGTATAGGTATCTCATTGTAGGGCAGGTAGTAAGATGAACAGATGAGTAAATGGTTTTGGGATACAAATAACTCGTAACCTTTCTTAGATCCGTCTAAACAATAAAACAACTATAAATAACTGTGGGCTAACTGACACGATAATAATAAATATGCCTAAAGATAATAATAATAGAAAATGTTATAGAATGAGTAAATAACCGGTGAGGGGGTAAGGTAAGAGACATGCGTAACGAATGTAGGGTTTAGATATAATAATAAGCTTGAACCATTAGCTCGCTCTTATGAGGTCATTGTATTTCATAATAACAGAAAATATGCTTTAACATAACTCATTTC
>NZ_BMOU01000015.1 GCF_014647235.1 Haloarcula pellucida | reverse complement strand
AGGATGAGCTTTAGTTGAATTAGAGCTATCATCCCTCTGTCTTAATCCTTTAACTAAAAGTTTTATTATTTTTATTATCTTCCTATTTACTGTATCTTACTGTTGAAAAAAAAGGGGGTATATCTATTAGATAAATAGATGGATAAAGCAGTAGAAAAGACATTATGAGAGCAAAGACCTAGTTAGGATTTTAGCTATAGTGACTTTATAACGATTTTTAAAGGTTCTCTATTTTAGGGGTGTCCGATTAGTTGTTCCTATCTCTATAGCTGCCAGTCTCATTTATCGTCCTGTTCGTTCACCTAGCTCGGGTTTCATCAGATCTATCCTACTCGTTACATAGCATGGTTTATGGAAGTTGTCCCCTTAGAGTCGATCGTCTTATTTACTCTACTGCCTCGGATGTGCAGTCCACCTTTAAGGTATTGTTCTAACCTATCTGCCTTATCTATATCTGAGTTCGCACCCCGCATACCCTGGTTTACCCCCCATGCCTCCTCTGTGAGATTAGTGCTCTAGTCTCAGCACTATGAAACTAACCTTGACTTGACCTGCCGCCGTTAGTTGATTATATTCAGGTTTTAGCAGGTCTATCCCTCTTTGCTCTGCAGCTAGAATAGCTGACTTACTAGAATCTGTATATTCAACACTATGGAGAATGAAACTTCCAATACCTTACCTGTCTATCGTTCTAATGATAGAATCCTTCCTCTTATCATATTTCCATCATGACTGCTTATAACCCATTCCTCTCGGACACATAGTGTCTGCACTACATACATAA
The DNA here is from genome assembly GCF_014647235.1 of Haloarcula pellucida. Classification (GTDB taxonomy): domain Archaea; phylum Halobacteriota; class Halobacteria; order Halobacteriales; family Haloarculaceae; genus Haloarcula; species Haloarcula pellucida. The sequence continues at coordinate 315 of NZ_BMOU01000015.1, read as the reverse complement.
AGCTTACCGTTCACACTATTCTCTCAAACATAGATACCTTATGTATTTTTCTGTTTTAAGAGCTACATCTTTCATCTTTGTATGTACATCCTCAAAATAATGTAGGTGTGTGAAGGTTTTACTACTGCTGCTATACTATCTTACTTGTCTTATCCGTTTTATTACCCTATCCTAGGAAGGGCTTTATTATGAATATAGAAGAAGAAAGCTTATTATTAGCGCAAATAGCCCTGTCGCCTCTGATAGGGCAAACCCAAGAATGGCATATGAAAATAGTTGATTTCTTATTGCAGGGTTTCGAGCTGTTCCTGTGAT
>NZ_BMOU01000011.1 GCF_014647235.1 Haloarcula pellucida | reverse complement strand
TCGGGAAACTGAGGCCAATAGCGGATATCACTCTCAGACTGGAGTGTCGAGAGTGAGAAACGTTCCGGCGCTGTAGGATGTGGCTGCGGCCGATTAGGTAGATGGTGGGGTAACGGCCCACCATGCCAATAATCGGTACGGGTTGTGAGAGCAAGAGCCCGGAGACGGAATCTGAGACAAGATTCCGGGCCCTACGGGGCGCAGCAGGCGCGAAACCTTTACACTGCACGAGAGTGCGATAAGGGGACTCCGAGTGCGAGGGCATATAGTCCTCGCTTTTCTGTACTGTAGGGAGGTACAGGAACAAGTGCTGGGCAAGACCGGTGCCAGCCGCCGCGGTAATACCGGCAGCACGAGTGATGGCCGATATTATTGGGCCTAAAGCGTCCGTAGCCGGCCGGGCAAGTCCGTTGGGAAATCGACGCGCTCAACGCGTCGGCGTCCAGCGGAAACTGTTCGGCTTGGGGCCGGAAGACCTGGGGGGTACGTCCGGGGTAGGAGTGAAATCCTGTAATCCTGGACGGACCACCAATGGCGAAAGCACCTCAGGAAGACGGACCCGACGGTGAGGGACGAAAGCTAGGGTCTCGAACCGGATTAGATACCCGGGTAGTCCTAGCTGTAAACGATGCTCGCTAGGTGTGCCACAGGCTACGAGCCTGTGCTGCGCCCTAGGGAAGCCGAGAAGCGAGCCGCCTGGGAAGTACGTCTGCAAGGATGAAACTTAAAGGAATTGGCGGGGGAGCACCACAACCGGAGGAGCCTGCGGTTTAATTGGACTCAACGCCGGACATCTCACCGGTCCCGACAGTAGTAACGACAGTCAGCTTGACGAGCTTACTCGAGCTACTGAGAGGAGGTGCATGGCCGCCGTCAGCTCGTACCGTGAGGCGTCCTGTTAAGTCAGGCAACGAGCGAGACCCGCACTTCTAGTTGCCAGCAATACCCTCGAGGTAGTTGGGTACACTAGGAGGACTGCCGCTGCTAAAGCGGAGGAAGGAACGGGCAACGGTAGGTCAGTATGCCCCGAATGGACCGGGCAACACGCGGGCTACAATGGCTGCGACAGTGGGATGCCACGCCGAGAGGCGGAGCTAATCTCCAAACGCAGTCGTAGTTCGGATTGCGGGCTGAAACTCGCCCGCATGAAGCTGGATTCGGTAGTAATCGCGTGTCATAAGCGCGCGGTGAATACGTCCCTGCTCCTTGCACACACCGCCCGTCAAAGCACCCGAGTGGGGTCCGGATGAGGCCAGCATGCGCTGGTCGAATCTGGGCTCCGCAAGGGGGCTTAAGTCGTAACAAGGTAGCCGTAGAGGAATCTGTGGCTGGATCACCTCCTACTGATCGGGATTGGGGCTCTGCCCCAACCCACCTATGGTGTTCGAGAACACTCGCCGACCGGGCACCTATGAACTATCAGGGCTAACACCTGCGGATCTGCCGGGCCCATAGCTCAGCGGCAGAGCGCCGCCTTTGCAAGGCGGAGGCCCTGGGTTCAAATCCCAGTGGGTCCATGTCACGTGCCAGCCCCGAACCGTGCCCCTTAAGTGTGGGACGGCGATGGGATATGGTACGAAGACCGGTGCACTATCCCGGGTGAAACCGAGGATAGGAAGGGTCGATTCGCCCACCATCTACCACCTTGGGGGCGAGTATGAAACCGTGTGTACGTGCGATCCAGGCGTCCACTGGACTCGTTCAGTTTAGCGAGTCACAACGACGTTGGCTACTATGCCAG
>NZ_BMOU01000008.1 GCF_014647235.1 Haloarcula pellucida | reverse complement strand
GCCGACCTCGACGACACGCCGCTACTCATCGACAAGACGGTCGACGAGCAGGCTCTCGAGGCGCTGCAGAACATCGCGAACTTCTCCGACTCGATCTTCGCGCTGACGTGGGACGAGTCCATCGACGGGCTGCGCGTCCAGTGGACCCAGCCCGGTCAGCGCGTGCAAGATACGGATGCGGACCTCATCGACTACGAGACGGCGAAGATCAACAGCGGCAGCTACGACAAGGTCGTCATCAAGGGCCAGTCCAAGTCTGCCCAGGAGGAGTCAGTCACGGCGGACGTCGGGAACGCGGTCGCACTGGACCACGCCAACGTCGTCGAAGGGTCGGGGCGTGTCGCCGCGACTGATGGTACGGTCTACGAGGAGGACGTCGACTACGAAGTGAATCGCCTGCCCGGCGAGGTGGTGGCACTCTCCGGCGGGTCGATCACCGACGGCGAGAGTCTGGTGGTCGATTACCAGTGGAAGGTCTCGGGGAGCTACACCGCGCCGGACGCCGGCTCGTCGCCGAAGACGCTGGTCCGGGACGTGCCCTCACTGCCGTCGTCGCGGGGGTGTGAGCAGGCGGCGCTGTACCTCTATCGCGTCGTCGACGAGCCACTGATCGAGGCCGAAGCGACGCTCGACGAGTTGCCGCCGACGGTCTCTATCGTCGAGACGCTGACCATCCCCGATCTCCCGACGGCCGGCGAGGCCGTCGAGTTGCGGGACATCAACCAGTCCGAGAGCTCGCCGACCGTGTTGCTGGGGAGTCGGTCGACCATCGGCGACGCGCTGCAGGACATCCGGTCGCAGCTGCAGGCCGTCAGCAAGATCGTCTGAATCAGGAGCGAAGTCGGTCGATCAGCCAGCTCGTCCCGTCGTCGGTTCGTGGGATGTCGCCCGAAAGGCGTTCTTCGTCCGCTCCGTCGACGTCGAGGATGCCGGGCTCGATGACGTTCGGCGCATCGTCGCGATGGCCGATGAGCGTCAGCGTCAGGTGACCGTCGGTCTTGCCGGTCACGACCTCCACCTTTTCGACGCCGACGGGGAACGCGATGGTTGTCCACCCATCGGCCTTGCGGACGCGGAACTCCATGGCTGGTGGTGCAACGGCCGTCCACAAGACTGCATCGGCGATGACGGCGTTGCGCCCGAGCCACAGCTATTCATGCGCGCAAAGATACCCAATATCAGTGAGTTCCTCGACGATCACGAAGAACAGCACGCAGTCCCGACCGGCGCTGCCCTCGGGTTCAGTGCCGTCGCGACGGGTCGTCTCGCGGAGCTGGGGATGGCGCTGGCCATCCTCTCGGAAGCGCTGGAGCGCGGCCGCGACCGGCCACCGGCCGCCGACACGCAGGATCTCGCGAACGACGTCCGTCGGGAACCGCACTACTTCTTCTTCGGCCTGATCCTCGGCGGCGCCGTCGGCGTCGCAGCGAGGCTCGTGCAGTAGCTAACCAACATCGGCACCGTATCGGCGGTCGTGTTGGTTAGCGGACCCCAGTAGTTCCGCTGTTTCTCGCGGCTTAACCTACATCGAGACTACTGGCGGTCGTGAGAGTCACTTCCGTGAATATGTCGATCGGTTTCTGTACTATCTACCGCCACGCCACGCTCGGATGTCCTCGATGAGGCTCCAAGCAATTATCGGCAGCAGCACTGCGTACAGCAGTAGTACAACTCTCTCAAGCCCCTGCCGTTGCAGCCACGGCTCCACGAACAGGATGACGACAGCGACAGCGACGGCGGCACCCCAGCCGGCGGAGCGGACGGTCGATCGGTCGAAGCCGAATAGCGTTGTGTCGGTCATAGGTGTGGTGCGCTCGCTACCGAACCCCCACGAAGGGGGTGGTTCGGGGCGACAGCCCCGAACTATGCGAGCAGTGCCCGACTCAAGGCGAGAAGGAATACACCGAACGTCCCCAGTTTCGCGAGGACAGTGGCCCATTCCTTCAGCCAATCGGGCGGTGGTGTTATCTGGGTCATCACGACCCATCTATTACTATAACCTACTACCCTATAAACCTATCGGACTTCTGTCAGGTCAATATTCTTCAGTTAATCTTACACACCCCCGATGCGTAGATTTGCACGGTGTTATCTGGGTCATCACAGGTTCGCGCCTGTGGTGTTTTCCAGCTATTCATGGTCCTGAGAGGCGTCGCAGCGGGAGATGTGCAGCAGCTAACCAACATAGGCGCTGTCTGGCACCCTCTGTTGGTTAGCTGGCCCCAGTAGTTCCGCTGTTTCTCGCGGCTTAACCTACATCGAAACTGCTGCCGGACGTGTGTTGGTCAAGGCTCGTCGACGACCAGCGGCAGCGCTGTCGATGTCTCCATCCCCACCTATCCGGATAGGGTGTTGTATGCGTGAATCTGACACCACGCTTCCGCTGAAACCCGACGTTGTCCGGTGGCTTTCGGGCCCAAAGTGTAGGGGTTACGCCGCGAGAGAAACACTCGAAACGCCGGGGTGTCGCGTTCGATATAGCGTATAGTGCTATATCGATTTGGAAAGCTCCTGAGGTTTAAATGAAACCGCGCCGCACTTCTAACCATGAAAGTCACACTCTCGCGCGACTTGTACCACGACCCTGATGGCGACTGTCCCATTCTCCAGATGGTTGGCCACAAGTCTCCAAACGAGTATTTGGACGAAGACGAGCTTGCACAGTCCGACCACGAGCCCTGCGAAGGCTGTTTCCCGAACCGAGTCGAGTAATCAATCACTCGGCGTCGTAGCCCCACTCCCGAAGCTGGTCGGCGACGTCGTCGAGGTGCTGCTCAAGTGCGACCTGGTAGGCAGCCTCGCGGATGTCCAGCACCAGTGGTTCCTCGCCAAGCATCGACTCGAGGTCGGCCTGTGCCTGACTCTCCAGCTGCTGGGTCTCCTGCTGGAGGAAGAACTGCACCATCTCGCGGCCGTCCTTCGCGTTGTTCCGCGTGAACAGCCACGGGTAGCCCGATGACACACCACCGTTTCCGCTGTTCTCATCACCCTCGTCGACCTCGACCTCGTCGCCAGTCGCACTCTTCACTGCGTCGACCTCGTCTTCGGTCTCGTCATCGCCGTCGCCGCCGTCGACGTCGGCGAACGGATCCTCGCCAGAGCCCGACTTCATGCCGTTGCCCATCTCATGCCACCTCCTCGATGTGCGTCGCGAGGTCATCCAGTTCGGCGAGCGTCGCCTCCTCGTAGTCGTAGGCCGCCCGCACTTCCTGCGTGTAGTACGCCGGCGGGTACTGCTGGTCCCAGCAGCCCTCGAACAGCGACGAGCGGTCAGCGATGGCGACCGGGGCGTCGAAGCCGAGGTCGCGGATGCGTTCGAGGTACTTCTGCTGGTCGCTCGTCGAGCCGATGCCGTTCGGGATCACCGACAACACGCCGACGTCGATATCGAGGGAGTCGCTCAGGTTGAGGACGACGTCCTCGAGGCCTTCGACGGACTGCATCCCCTTGCCCGTCGGTTCGACCGGCACGACTAGCGACCGCGTCGCGTGGATCGCGTTGTAGAGATGGGGGCCCGCGGTCGCTGGCGGGTCGACGATGAGCGTGTCGTAGTCAGTCATCACGTCGGCGTCGATGAGAACTTCCAGGAGACGTTCGTTCGGGCTAAAGTACTCGCCGAGGTCCTCGGCCATCTCCTCCGCTCGGGAGAGCAGGCTGGGCAGGTTCTCCAGCATGTCGTGGTTGGGTATGAGGTCGAAGCCGTAGCCCGTGTCGTGGACGAGCTCGTCGAACTCGCCGAGCGGTCGGTCGATGAGGTGCCGACCGATGTTGTCGGCGTCGCCGTCGTTGCGCGGCGCGTCGACGCCCAGCAGGTACGTCAGCGAGCCCTGCTGTGGGTCGAGGTCGATGGTGAGGACGTCGCGACCGTGATCGGCGTGGGCCGTCGCGAGCGACGCGGCGAGCGTCGTCTTCCCGACGCCGCCAGCCTCGGAGTAGACCGTGTATGCGAGCATGTCTCACTGGTGAGTCTAACCCGTCATAAACACCCGTCAGACGTACGTGACACACTAACCAGTTAGACTGGTCAGTTAGACTTGTAGGTTAGACTGAGGGGTTAGTCTGGATAGTTAGACTGGTGAGTTAGACTAACTACAGCTGCTAACCAACACCGGGGTAGAAAGTCAGGTCGTGTTGGTTAGAAGTTGTCGGCGAGGAAAGCGGCCAGCGCCATCGCGATGACGTGCAGTGCCTGGTCGTACCAGATCGGGACGGCGTCGTTCCAGCGCTGACTGTCGACGGCGTAGTGCGTCGACGCGATCGTCGCGAGGAACGCCGCCGACTGGCGCAGCGACCAATCGCTGGTCGCGACGGCGGGCACGAACCCGAGCGTGTAGACGGCGACGTGGGCTGCTCGGACGCGCCGTGAGTCAAACTTCTCGGCAGCCATCCGGTCGGACTGCATCGGGAAGTCGCCGGCGGCGTGCGACGCCAGCAGCGAGAGTGTCGGCGGGCCGGTGGTCACTGTGACCCACCCTGATCAGTATCAGTGTGTCTCCACCAATTCTTCACCCACCATCTGAGCCTGTTCAGAACGCCTCTTGGCCGGTAGCAACCGCAAGCCGCCGCCTCTCGCACGACTATATCCGCCGGGTCGTACCACGTTAACTGGACTTTGCACGCATATGTCTCGTCGCCGCAATCGGGGCATTCGTCAACAGACTGGTGGTGCAGCCCGCGCTGGTAGCGGTGCACTAGATCGCCCGCAGCCTCTCGGCTCATTCGTCGGCCTCCTGTTCAGTACCCGTGTCTACTGATCGGGTATTTCCGCCGTCTGTAGCCGTAACTAAGGTCTGCTGCTGGCCATCGACGAACCGCGGAGTCTCCGCCGGGTCGTAGCTCAGGTACAGCCGCTCGGTCCGGTCGGAGTTGTCTGTTCCAGCCGACCGATTGTATGACCGCTCTACGACAGTCGTTGCGAGCGCTTCGAGACCATCTGGCGGGTCTCGGTAGGAGACCATCCAGTGACCGTCGACGCTCGTCAGCTCGTCCACGAACTGGCCGTGGTCGAACCGAGGGCCACGGTAGTAGCCGTCTTTCGCCTCGGTGTACGGTGGGTCGCAGTAGTACAGCGTCTCAGCGCCCTTGTCGTCGTACCGACCGAGGATGTCGGAGTAGTCCAGACACTCGATAGCGACGCCGCGGAACCGGTCGCGAATCTCGACGATACGCTCCGGCATCTGTTGCCAGATTCGAGATTTCTGCGGGCCACGGCGCGGTGTATCGGTAGCGAACCCTGCTCGCTGTCCGTACCGACCGGAGAAACTGGCGTAGCGAAGGTAGACCCACCGAGCGACCCGTTCTACCACGTCTTCGGGCCACCCGTCACCGCTCCGGAACTGTCGCGACCACTCGTTGTACGTGGTCCGTGAGAACGGGATGTTACGAACCCGTTCGGCCAGTTCCTCGGGATGCTCGCGACAAGCGCGGAAGAACTCGACAATCGCCTCGTCACGGTCGTTGTATATCTCACACCCCGACCGTGGTTTGTTCAGCAGGACGCCAGCCGCCCCACCGAACGGAACCACGAAGTTGTCGTGGGTGCGTAGGTTCTCGACGACCCACGGCGCGAGATAGGTCTTCGAGCCGATGTACGGGAACGCCGAGAACGTTGGGCCGCGCTCAGTACCGCCCGGAGGCTGCTCACTCACGCTGTCTCACCACCGACGAACGCCTCGAGGGATGCGTCGTCCCAGCGCGACGGGTTACAGTCCTGGTGGATCCACCCATCAGGAGACTGGTCTGCCTTCGTCGCGTCGACGGCGAGCCCACACTTCGCGCACTCGCGCTCGGCCCACGGTTTGACGTCGAATCCGAACGACGTGATCTGCAACTCGTGGCCGGTGACAGGGTCCTCACCGTACGGGTCGCGCTGCGAGGGTAACGTGTCGGCGTCGACGAGGTCGTACGTTTTCTTGTCGGCGTGCCGGTCGACACTCTCACGAGTGCGCTCGGGGATGTACCCGAGGTTCGGGATGCAGAGGCGATGCGCTTCGTTTCCGAATCCGTCCGCGTAGGCCGAGCGGATGCAAGCCAGTCCGAAGTCCGTTTGGACGTAGTACGAGAGGCACGGGCGCGGATCCTCGTCGGCGTTGACGTCGCAGCAGCCTTCGAACTGGCTGTCGTAGACGCGGAGTGCGGTCGACTCGTCGACGCGGTCGAGGGGGTCACCCATCGGCGAACCTCCCAAGGCCGTGCTGGCCGAGGTCGCGACTCTCCTGTTGCTCCTGGCGCTGGTCCTGACACCGGCCGCACAGCCAGTCTCCGGCGAGCGTCAGCTCCGACGTCTCGGCGCCGCAGCGCTTGCACTCACCTGGGGACGCGCAGTCGACGCACAAGGTCTCGTCACCGAACTCGCGGACGACGGCGCCACTGGACGTGACGCCGCACTGCTCACACTCACTTGGCATCGAACGCACCTCCGAGCGTCTGCTGTGGGTCGTACGTCTCGGCGAGGTAGTTGAGGATCACCAGTCCGTGGCACAGGCGCGGGACGCACCAACAGGCCAGCGTCTCGCCGCGCAACGCCTCGACGTCCCACTCGCCGGCCTCGACGTGGCCGAGAAACCAGCCACGGTACAGGTCGACCGACTCCTCGCGGGAGTACTCGCCGCCGTCGTTCTCGGTGACAAACGGGTTGCCCCACTTCGACCGGCGGTCGATCCAGACGACGTCGTCCGGCAGCTGCCCGTGACCGTTGACCAGCGTCGTACCGCCGGGGCCCGTGACGCGGTCGCCGTCGTCGACGATCGTGACATCGTCGTGGACGAACGCTCGCAGCTGGGCGAGCGCCTCCGCCTTCGCCTCCTGGTAGCTCTTACTCGTCATCGTCGGCCTCCGACTCTGGCCACTCGCCAGTCTCCGCGCGGTACTCGAGGATCTGTTCGACGGGCCAGTCGCTGAGGTCAGTCGTCATCGATGCCCTCTGCGAGCTCCCGGCGCATCTCGGCACCGCGCTTTCGACTGCGCTGCTCTTTCTCGATCTCGTCGGGGATGTGGGTCGCACCGAACGGGGCACAGCCCTCGTGGTAGCGGACTGTCGTTCCCGTCGGCGGCTGGTCGTCGCCGTCGCGGGTGATCTCCCAGCGCTCGTCGTCGCGATAAACGTCGTCGCCGCAGTCGGGACAGCGGCCGAGTCGGTCGGGGTCGAGGAGGTCACCCATCCAGCATCGCCTCCTTGAGCTCTCGGAGAGCGTTGGCGATCAGGTCGGTGAGCAAACCGTCCGTCGGACTGTGCTTGAGCCGGCAGCCATTGAAGCCGTCAGCCATCGAGCATCGCCTCCTTTGCCTGTTGGATCCGCTGGAACTCCTCAACATCGCCACCCTTGTCTGGGTGTTCGTTCGCGGCGAGTCGGCGAGCGGCGGCCTCGACGACATCGTCGGGCGCGTCCTCGGCGACGCCCAGCACCTCGTGAGGCGCTTGCGTCGACGCGACACCAGAGCCGTCGCCGGCGACGATGACGTCCTCGTTCCCGCTCGGGAGCTGCGCCGTCGCGAACTCGTCCTGGCCGGTCTTGACCGGTCGGTTCGACATCTTCCGCTTCTCCTTGATGTACAGGCCGATAGTCCGGACGTTGTCTCGGAGGTCGTCGTACTCGTCGACAGCGATGCAGTACTGCTCGCCATCCATGCTCCAGCGGACGACGGCGCCGGGATCCGACGGGTTCGCGTTCGCGTACGGGCGGCCGTCGTTCTTGCGCTGGGGTGCGGCCGTCGAGAGTCGCCAGTCATCGACACCGAGGCGGTCCTCGAGTTCGGTCTCGATGTGGCTGATAGATTTGGCGAGCGTCGTCGAGTACTTGTGCGTGCTCTCTCGCCGTTGCGTTCGTTCCGCCCATGCCGGCCAGTCGATCTCGCCGCCGGTGCGGTCAGTCTTCGACGTCATGCTACCATCTCCAGTGCAACCGAGAGCGTCCACAGGAAGACCCCGCCAGCGATTGCCGCGATGGGTTTCCACCGCATCTCTGTCTCGTTGTAGTGGCTCGCGGCCATCACGCCGAGCGCGAACGCGAACATGGCGATCCCGGCCCACGTTGCCAGCGTCGCTGCGATCATGCCGACCACCTGTCCAGGAGGACGCGCTCGGCGTGTTCGCGACCGCGGTCGTCGACGAACCGTTCGGCGTCGGGTTTGCTGCAGTCGCGGGCCTCCATGATGCCGACGACGAGGTCCTTGTACGAGCGCGGCTGGACGTCGACGTCGCCGTCCATCCACATCTCGTCGGTCTTCGGCGGGTCGATCGGGCCGGGACTATCCGTCGTCATCACCACCCTCCCGCGGGTCGTCCACGAGCTCGTAGAGGCCCGTGTCGAGCAAGTTAGTCACGTGGCTGTGCTCCTCCAACCGCTTGAGTCGCTGTTGGACATACCCGCGCGAATACTCCTCGACGTCATCGATGAGGCGCTTTCGCGCGTACGTCGGGGTAACGCGCCCTTCAGTCAGGTAGCCCAGCAGGTAGCGGTCGACTTCTCGCAGGTCAGTCGGGTCAAGCATACCCGGGCTGTCGGTTGTCGCACTCACAAGAGTAACGATGCAGGCCAGCACTGTAAGCATTGCGACGTAAGCGGATATAGTAGGCGTATATCTTAGACTTACGTCGTAATCTTTTAGTAGATGGGTGGTGTACCTGTAGGTGTGAAGCGGGACACCGGCGACGGATCGCAGAACGCGATGGCCGGGACGTGTTACAGCACGTCCGACCGCTTCCTGGTAGGAAGCATGAGCATACACACCACGACCGGACTTCAGGATTCCGGCACGACTGTCGAAACGACCGCCCGCACGCTGGGCGACAGTATCGCAAGCGCGACCCTCGGCGCCGACGGCGAGGGCTACGAACACCACTACATCCGCAGCGCCGACGCCGTGGTCGTCATCGACGGCGACGACGTCGACCACGTCGAGTACCTCGACGGCCGCCGTCTCGAGACGTGGCGCGATTTCGTCGACCAGGAGCGCGGCTGGACCAGCACGGGCCAGCTCGCCGGCGCCGTCCTCGAGGCCGACCAGCGCCGCAAGGAGGCCACCGATGACTGACGGCGAGCTCGTGGACGTCCTGGAGGAGCGCGGCTTCCGGCCGGTCGAAGACGCCGGTCTGCCCGGCGGCTGGGCGACCGACGGCGAGTACACTGTCGTGGTGCAGAGTCGTTCCACCGGCCTCGGCGACGCCGATCACGAGGTCCGCGTCTACGACTGCGAGGCGGGCCTCATCTCCATCGAGACCAGTCCGGTTGGCCGGGCATTCGGCAGCGGCCACGACATGGCCATCATCGAGGCGCTCGACCGCGCAGGCTACGGGGAGGCCGGCGATGAGTGACCACGAGTGGGACGTCTTCGCCGACGAATCGCCCACGGAGATTCACCACGAGGACTGTCAGCAGACGCCCGCCAGCTACCCGACTGGTGACGCGAACGAAACCGGTGTCATCAACGCACCGCAACACGCCGTCGACGATGACGAGCGGTTCGACCGGTCGTGCGAGTGTCTCGACCCGCTGCTCGGAGACGACCGGGACCGCACGCCGCCGCTGCCGCCGCTGCACGTCGGCGACCACGTCGAAGACCGCAAAGACACCGAGGCCGCGATGGTCGTGGTCGGCAAGCAACTCGGCGCCGCCGACGACTACGACGTCGACGGCTGGGGCACCGTCGCCGACTACAACCAGGATTACCCCAGCGACGACGACGTCATCGAGGTCACGTTCCCCGACCGAACGACGGCCGATATCGACGCACCGGATCGCTACGCCTACCCGCGCTCACGACTCGCACTCGTGTCGCCGGTCCACGACCTCGAGGACGAGGAGGGTGAGAACTGATGGCGGCCGCCGCTGCGGACGTTGCCGCCATCGCGAAGCTGGACCAGCGCGACGTGAAGGCGCTGACCGAGCCGATGGACATCTACGCCGACGACCCGGCGACGCGTGACGACCAGATCGCCGTCTACAACCACGGCACGCGGTACGTCATCGACCTCGTCGCCGAGACCTGCGACTGTCCGGATATGCTCCACCGGCGGCCTGCTGGTGGGTGCAAGCACACTCGCCGCGTCGCGTTCATGCGCGGCGAGCGCGAAATCCCCGCCGGCGTCGACCGCGAGGCCATCGACGACGCACTACTAGAACACATCGATGACGGGGGGTCGCGATGAGCGACGACACCGCCGCCGACGAGCCCGAACTCGGCAGTCCCGAGCAACGGCTTCGAGAGGCTCGCAAGCAGGCCCGCATCGCTCGCGACGACCTCACGCCGAACACGCCGGCGTGGCACATGGCCCAGGCCACGGTCGAGCACGCCGAAGAGGCCATGCAGGCCCTCGATGGCGGCCCGGTGCCCGACGGTGAGGATCTGCGCTCGGACGGCGGTACGATGGACGCGTCTGCTGAGGCCGTCGACCGCCTCGAAGTGACCTACCAGCCGCCGGCGGGCCCGCGGCGCCGCGTTCGGTTCGAGCCCCGCGCCGCCGACGGCGGGATGTGGCGCTACACCGACGTCTGGACCGGCTGCCGCTGGCGACAGGAGGGCTGCGAGCCGGTGGACATGATCGACGTCGAGCGCGGTGGCGAGGTGATTCGATGAGTAAGATGCAGCACGGTGAGGGTCTCGTCGACTGGGCACACTTCGAGGTGACGCCGTTATCCAGTGCGGCCGTCGGAGTCTACATCCCATCTCCGTTCAGCGACCACACGGTTTTGCTCGCGTACCGTCGCAACGGTGGTCCGGAGGTGGACGTCCGATGAGCAAACCCAACAAACGTTCGTTCGCTGACCCCGACACGTTGTTCGAACTGGTCCGCAGCGACACGCCGGTCGACGTCGACGGGTTCAAAATGGGCGAGCCTACGGGAGAGGTTCGCTGCCGCGAGTGCAAGAAGGTCGCCGCGGCGCCAGAGTACATCCCACACCTGCCGGGATGTTCGCAGAACGACGTCACCAGCAACTGGTACGAGCAGACGCACCAGTAGCACCTACTGACTGCTGAGCTGCCACACACCCTTTTGATTCCGGTCTGGACCCCAGTACACAGTGACAGTCATGTCACTCGGCTCGGCGTTCGGCGGGACTTCAAACGCGACCCACCCGCTGACAGTCGTGCCCTGATAGGCTCCGTCGGCATCCTGACCTCTGTACGATTGGTGGTACCCGTGATAGGTCGTGTTGTCGACCGTAATGTTCCTGTACGTGAGTGCGCTCGCGAGAGGTTCATCGTTGTAGTCTGCCTGTATCTCGTTGGCAACCTGGTGTGGGAACACGCGCTCATTTTCGCCGACGTGCTCGACCCGAAGCTTGACCAAAAGTGCGTCAGCGTTCGGGTCGATTGGGTCGTTGTTGTTCAAATCGACGTTCTCGTGAATCTCGTAGTCAGTCACAACGACCGAGAGTCCACTTGCGGTCTTGCTCTCACCGAGCGACTGTTGGCCGCCGTCGCCGACGGTTAGTGCGAGCACACTCAGTGAGGCAACAGACAGTAGCAAGACAAGCCCGACCACCGCCCACGATGAGAAGCTCAACCCCGCACGGACGTCGAACTGCCGGCGGACGACAGGCAGTGCTAGGACACCAGCGAGGATCAACAACAGCCCCGATACTGGTGAGACTAGCGCGAAGACGAGCCCGCCCAGGATGGCTGGCAAACCAAACAGATATCCAAGTACGTTCCGGAGGGTGATTTCCACCATGTCAAGTACGTGTCAGCCTTTCGCAATCAGGCTTTCCCCATGCTGACAAGAGCTAACCAACACTGGGTGGTTGATCGGCCGGTGTGTTGGTTAGTCCGGCGACGGTGTTAACCAACACTCATGGGGTGCGCGCCGTCGGTGTTGGTTAACGATAGCGGGGACGGCACTTTCGGAATTAATACTACGTTTTATGTACACCTTTGCAAATATCTGCGTTTACTTTCACATTCACATGGGTGTTCGAGACGGCTGTTTGCCTGCCAGAACCCTGCCGCAAACACCATAATCCGACTACTTTCACTTTCACCGTGGTCCCCAGAAAAAGGACTATACACCCACCTCTCGTCATCCTGAGATGTACCGTGTCAGTAATCATGGCCGACGGGTCGGCGATGGCCGACGCGCACGAAACAGTGGTGATCGACCGCGAAGACGAGCCCTATCGGTGGCGGTGTCCGAACGGGCACTGCAGTTGGGATCGGACTAATAACCACTGCTGGTGTCCGTCCTGTGCCCGACAGAGCGAGAACGGTGCGGACGTCCACCCCGAGCACTGGGAAATTGTCGACGAGAAAACGGGAGAAACGATACCGTACTCAGCGGTCAGGTTTGCGGAGGACCAGTGATGCCTGTGAACTTAGTCAGCCGTCGCCACCGTCTTCGGATTTCCCTGGTCGGACTCCAACTCTTCCTTGAAGTATTCACGAACTTCGTCCGGGATATCCTCCTCTTCAAGGAAGTCATCGACAATTTCGCGCAAAAGCTCAGACTCACTAACATCGCGTCGCATTGCCGCTATCTGGAAATCCAGCTTATCCTCAGAGGTAACACTAGTCGCTATGCGTTTGTCCCGAGTCATAGCAGTGTGTTCCTGCGTGTTACACATAATGATTACCCCATAGGTACACGCAATGAAACACTGTTTAATAGTTCATTGAACAGACTTATTGTGTTCCACTGTGTCAGTGGTCGATGTGACGATGGGAGAGTCTGATCATATAACCTTCCGCGCTGGTGACGGCGGTCTCAAAGACCGCCTCGATGACCTGTCGGAGCAGTACGGAATGAAACGCAGCGCCTTCATCCGGCTGCTGCTCACTGATGCTGTCGACATCGTCGAACAGGACGGGCTTGACGCCTACCTGGACGACGTCGAACCCGAAGAGCAAGCCGCTGATTGACGAGTCATAGATACCGCTCGCAAACTGAGTTCCCGGCCTGCCCTAACAGGCCGAGAAAACCGAGACCACATGTACCAGACACACTCCCGGTGGGGTAACTATACACCCGATAAATTGGGTAAGACGGTCCTACTGGTACGTAACTGCCATGTGGTCTCACGCGAGCGCTCGCCTGTCTGCACACCCGAGCCAACTGGTCCAACAACTCGCTCGGGCATGCAGGGCCAGGTCCCGCACCGCCCGCTAACCAGCAGACGATACGAGACCACACATGCAACACGCGGACGATACTCAAAACGATACCGAACAGCGTACCGATCCCGAACCACACCAGCAGCTTGCCAGCGCGCTCCGCTGTCTGGCTGACGAGGTCGAGCGCGCCGGCCGTCGGCTTGCGACCGACGACGTCGACATCGTCGTCGAGGACGGCGAAGCCACGCTCGTCCACACGTTCGACCTGGACGTCGGCTACGACTTCGAGGCCGATCCCGAAGGGCTGTGCGAGCCGGAGACGGTGACCGACGGCGGCGGAGACTGGCTACAAACGCTCGAAGACGACGTCGGCCTCAAATCTCGCGAAGCCAACGCCGTCGCCGACGCCTTCCCCACCGAGGGTGACCTGCTGTCCGACTACGTCGACGGCATCACGTTCACCGATGCAGAGGGGATTGGCCACACCACCGCTGACCGTTTGCACCGGTGGCTGGACGACACCCACCCCGACGCCGTCGCCGACAAACGCGAGCGAGACGAGGCGTACTGCACGACGTTCGTCGACCTTGACAACGACGCTGGTGCGTTCATCTTCGCGTTTATCTGCCCTCGCTGCGACAGCGAAAACCCGTTGCGGGGCGACCCCGGCGACTTCTCCAACCGGCCGTTCCGCTGTGAGACCTGCAACTGGGTGCCCTGTCTCGACGGCGACAGCCTGACCGAGTTCCGCGACGAACACTACGAAGAGCCCGTCGCTGCTGACGGCAGCGGCGAGCAGCCAGACACGGACATCTACGAGCTGGATGTCGAACTCCGCCAGTCCGAGACGATAGCCGTCGAAGCAACATCACGCGAAGAGGCCTGGGACGCACTGGAGCATCCGCACGAGCGCGACGTGCAGGAGTTCCTCGCGAAGAATGCGTCGCAGTTCACTGGCGCACTGTACGAACCGCAGGACGTCATCAGCGTTGGCGACGTCGAAGAACCAGACATCTCGCTGGTCGCCGAGGGAGGTGATGCGTGATGGCGGCCACCGACCAGAAGGGCAACCGCATCAAGGACATCGAACCCGCCGTCGACGACGGCGAGCTCACCCGCTTCCAGTGGACGATCCTCTACCTGCTCGCCCGCGAAGACGGCTGCTCCGAGTACGGCCTCGGAATCAAGCGCGCGCTCGAGGCGTACTACGGCGAGGAGGTCAACCACGGCCGGCTGTATCCGAACCTCGACCAACTCGTCGAGATGGGATACGTCGAGAAGGAGCAACTCGACAAGCGGACCAACCTCTACCAGCTGACCGACGAGGGCAAGGACCTGCTCCGTGCCGACGCCGCGCGGTGCAAGCGCATCGCCGACGGCCTCGGAGGTGAGCGCTGATGCAGGCCGACGACCAGGGCCGCGACGTCGAGATGGAAGCCTACGAGCGCGACCCGTACGACTACGACGTCCTAGCAGTCGAGACGGAGGACCGCCGAGCCAGGATCGGCGAGTGGGGCAGTGACGAGGGATTCATCGAGGTCGACCAGTCCGCGACGGTCAAGCGCTGGAGGTGGGAGTGATGGCGGCCGCCGACTCCCACCAGCAGTTCATCCTCGACGCTGTCGAGAAGGACGGCGTCGACGTCGGCCGGACTGACGAGGGCGGCATCACGGCCGCGCGAGACCTCTCCGACGACCAGATCGAGCTCGACGACGTCCTCGAACTGGCCGACAAGCACGGCCTCGACGTCCGCAACGTCATCACAGACATGCAGAGCGCGGAAACTCGTGTCGTCTTCAAGGGGGGTGACGGCGCGTGAGCGACACTGTGCAGGCCTGTCCGAACTGCGATTCGACGTCGAAGATTCACAAGCTCATCCACGAGGACCGGGTCGACAGCGCCGACATCGACGAGGACTACAGGTGCTACAGCTGCGGGCACGCGTTCGATGAGCCGGTGGTCCGGGAAGCGAAGAACACGAACACGCTCCGCGGGCTCGCGAGACAACTCGACCGAGTGGACCCCGACCAGGTGGGTGATGCGGCATGAGCGCCGCGACCAACCCCGAAGACGCTCGCGATGAGCTGGCACCCAACGACGTCGTCGGCAACATGCTCTGCGACGAGCTGCTGGAGATGCCCGACGACGCTGTCATCCGCGTCCTCAACTACTACGGCGACTGGTGCGAGAGTGCGCCGGCGTGGACGGACTTCCGCCGAACGCTCGATCGCTGCCGGGGTGTCGTCGCGCACTGGCCGGCCGGCGAGGACCACGACACTGCGATCTACGTGCGGGCGACGATGGATGTCGGCCTCTACGAGCGTGCGACCGTCGTCGACGCTGACCTCGATCCGATCACGGTCTCGGGCGACTACGTCCAGCAGATGATCGAGTCACGCGGCGCTCCCGAACTCGTGCCGCTCGAGGCAGTCGCCGACCAGTTCGAGCGAGGTGGTCGGGAATGAGCTCCGAGACCGACGGCTTCGAAGTCGTGCGCAAGCAGTCGACGCGGCGGGCCGACCCGCGTCTGACCGTCTACCAGGACGGCAACGGCTACCTCAACGCGACCGCCATCGACCGGCACTTCGAGGACGTCGACGGCGTGCAAGTGCTCATCGACCAGGATGCTGGTCGTGTCGCGTTCCGAGCGGCGAGCGAGGTCAACAACGTCGACACGTACTCGCTGACTCACACCGACGCCGGCGCAGACATCCGACTCCGGACGCCGCTGCGGGCGCTCGGCGTTGACCTCGACGCGATCGAGGAGACGCGCTACTTCGACCTCGAGCCCGTCGATGGGCTGGTCGTCGCCGACGTGTCCGCGTTGCTCGTGGTGGGCGATGTGGTCGGCAACGACGATGCCGACACCGACGACAGCAAGGGCGACGCCACCACCGACGCCACCGACGAGGCGACCGACGACGTCGACGAAACCACGCCGGACACCGAGTCCGACTCGGACGGCGGGACTCAGTCGACCAGTCCTGCGGACGTGCCCGTGCTCGAGGACGCTGACGACCCGACGACCGAAGAGAAGGTCGCGGCGTACCTGCACCGAGAGATCGAGGGCGACGGCGGAACACTCGAAACAACGTGTGGGGAGATCGGCGACGCCGTCGACGAAGACGGCCGCGCCATCCCGCACGCGCTGAAAAGCCTTGACGACTACGAGGCCGAGAAGACCGACAAGGCCGACGACGGCGAGGCCGCGGTCTGGGCTGTCCGGCCCGCCGTCGCCGACGAATCCGAGGACCCCGCGGCGGCCGGCACCGCGGCTGACGAAACGGACGCCGGCGACGAGCCAGACGACGAGTTGGACGAAGCAATCAACGACGTCCTCGGTGACGGTGAGTCCGGGCTCGAAGAACCCGATGAGGAGGACGTCCGCTTCTGGTGTGGCTTCTGCGGTCAGGGACCGTTCCGGCGCGAAAGTCAGGTCGAGGGGCACCACAACCGCAACGATCACCCCGGCGTGCACGTGCCTCGGACGACGGACCCCGCCGAAGAGCAGTTGGTCGACGGCGACGGGCCAGCTCCGACTGCCGACCGCAGCCTGACGCCCTACCAGCGCGTCGCCGATTGGTTCGAGCAGAACGTGCCGGAGTATCAGTACTGGAAGACCGAGGACGTCGCCATCGAGTGCGACATCACGGGCAACGAGGCCCGCGAGGCGCTGGAGACGCTGTCGGAGGACCTCGAGGACTACGTCATCGAACACGACGGTCGGCTCTGGCGCGTGCGGGCCCCAACGGGAGGTGGCGCGTGATGGGACACAGTGTCGAGTGTCCTGCGTGCGGGCACCACAGTTCGTGCATCTTCCGGTGCGACGAGTGTGGCCACGACCTCGTCGACGTCGAGGAGACTGCTGGCGACCGAGCGGCTATCGGAGGTGGTCAGTGATGCAAGCCGGCAAGCTCGGCCTCGTCACCGAGGGCTGGATCGAAGACGTCGCCGGCGCCGCGTACCGGTCCGCGAAAGAGGACTACGTCGACGGCGGCATGGAGGAGATCGTCCGGATGCTCTCCGTCGACGAGTCCTCACAGGCGACGCTCTCGACCATCGGTGACGTCGACGTCTACGAGGGTGCCGCCATCTGGGACGAGAAGCGAGAGCCCGAGCAGTGGTTCGACGCTGGCGCCACCATCAACAAGAAGCAGGTGGAGACGCGCGTTCGAGCCGGCACCCGCTGGGCGGCCGTGCCGGCCGAGAACGGCCACGACGGCTTCGCGATGACGGCGACCAGTGCCGGGACGTTCGCGTTCGATCAGCTCGCCAGCCACCAGACGGTGTGTCAGATCGAGCCCGCCTACCTCGACCTGCGGTCGTGGCTGGAGGACAAGCGCGACCGCCTCGATGTGTGGGAGATCGGTCGCGACCAGCCGGCCGGCCAGACGACGATGTCGTGGTCCGGTCGCGAGGCCATGACGGACTCGCAGATCGACGAGGCCATCGACCGCCACGCCGTGCTGACGCTCGACGTCGACTACGACGACGAGTACCGCCGCGTCTCGCTCGCGCAGTCGGGCTGGGTCGAAGTGTTCGAACCCGACATGGAGACCGCGGAGTTCCTCGAGTTCGTCTCCGAGGAAGTCCTGCCCTACGCGTTCGTCGCTGAGAGTGACGACGAAGCCGTGGACAACATCGTCCACGAGCGGCTCGACGTCGGCGATGTCGAGCTGACCGACGAGGACCAGCAGACGTTCGACAACTTGGACACGGTCCACATGGCCGACGGAGGTGGTGACGGTGAGTGACGCCCTGCAGGAGGTACTGACCGGCGCCGTCCCGCTATTCGAAGACGACATGGACCGGCTCGTGGAGTGGGCCGAAGCCGTCCAGGACGCCGACGGCAAGCTGCAGTCTGGCGCCGGGTTCGGCATGGACACGACCGGCCGCACCACCGAGATCCACGCCACAGTCGGCGACACTGCCGCCGAGGCCAACCCTGGTTCGTTCGACGAGGGGTGGATCGCGACACCAGGGCTGTCGAGTGAGTGCGACTGCACCGACGACGAGCAACCCATCGTGGCGCTCAGCCATCGCGAGCGCGACCTCGTCCTGATCGACTGCATCAACTGCGGCGTTCGCTACGACGTCGACGCACTGGACGGTGATCGCGATGACTGAGCGCGTGATGGTTGACCTCGAGACACTCGGCACCGATCCCGGTGCAGTCATCCTCAGCATCGGCGCCGTCAGGTTCGACGAGGTCGGCCTCAGTGATGAGTTCTACAAGAACGTCAGCATCCAGAGCTGCGTCGACGCCGGGCTGGAGATCGATGCTGACACCCTCGACTGGTGGCTCGGGCAGGACGACGAGGTCCAAGACGTCCTGCAGGGAGGTGTCAGACTGTCGAAGGCGCTCGCCCACTTCAGTGCGTTCTACCGCGGCGCCGACGAGATCTGGGCATTCTCACCCACGTTTGACTGCCAGATCCTCTCGGCTGCCTACGACGCTATCGACGAACCGACGCCGTGGAACTATCGCGACGAGCGGGACTGCCGTACGCTAGCGGCGCTCCCGGCCGCCGCCGACGTCGAGCAGCAGGGCGACGCACACGATGCCCTAGACGACGCGGTCTATCAGGCACGGACGGTGGTGGAGACCCTCGACCGGCTGGACACTAACTCGGAAGGAGGTGAGTCGGATGGCGAGTGAACAGTCATCAGACGAGAGTGACCATGTCAACTTCGGGGTCGACGTCGAGGTGCTAAGCCTCGAAACCCTCCAGCGAGAGTACCAGGAGCTGACCGAGCGCCGCTTCTCGAGTACGCTCGATGAGCAAGAGCGCCAGCGCCGCGCAACAGTTTGGCAGGAACTCTGTGGTCGGATGGACGTCCAACAACCAGCATGTCCAGAGTGTGGCACTCGCAGTTGGGGATTCTCCGACCACACGGAATGCACTGGGTGTAGCCACGCCCCGACTGACCAAGATCTCCTGACCGACATACAGCGCAGTTGGGAGCAGATCATCCACGGGGGTGTCTCCGATGCCGAGTGAGACTGATCGCGAACAACCCGACTGCCAGAACTGCGGGAATCCGGTTGATACGACCGAGCCCGGCGTCTGGAAGGCGGCCAACGACGAGCAATGGTGGCACGAAGGCTGCTACGACAAGGTTGAGAAGGCCGAGGAACTCGCTGAGCGGATTCGGGGGCTGATGGTTCCCGAGACTGAGTTCGACGGTCTCAGTGACGAGTTTCACGACCAGCTTGACGCTGCCCAAGGCCTCCTCGAAAACGCGGCCAAGAAGGAACGGCTGAAACAGGAACAGGAGATCGGACACTACGGCACGACCACTAACTCGGAAGGAGGTGTGACCGATGCCGAGTGAGGACAGCGGTATCGGCTGGACTGACTCGACGTGGAATCCCGTCCACGGCTGCTTCAAGACCAGCGAAGGTTGCGCGAACTGCTACGCTGCCGTCCAGTCCCAGCGCTGGGACCACACCGAACACGCCTGGACGGTCGACAACGCCGAGGAGAACGTCCAACTGCAGCGCGACCACCTCGGCTGGCCCCGCAACCGCGACCCAAAACGCATCTTCGTCAACAGTATGTCGGACCTGTTCCTGCCCGAAGACCTCGTCCCCGACGACTACCTGCACGACGTCTTCGACGTCATCGAAGCGTGCGACCAGCACGTCTTCCAGGCGCTGACCAAACACGGCGCCGAGCACGACAACCGGATGCTCGTCTGGGACCGCGAGGCCACGCGCTGGCCGGACAACCTCTGGATGGGCGTCACGGTCGAGAGCGCCGAGCGGACCTACCGCATCGACCACCTGCGGAACACGGCAGCGTCGACGAAGTGGATCAGCTTCGAACCGCTGCTCGGTCCCGTCGACGTCGACGCCGACGACCTCGAGGGCATCGACTGGGTCGTGATCGGCGGCGAGTCCGGCCCCGAAGCCGACCGTCGCGAGATGGATCACGCCTGGGCCCGCGAGATCCGCGACGCCGCGAAGGCACAGGGCATCCCCGTGTTCTTCAAGCAGTCGAGCGCTCGGTACCCCGAGCGCGGTCGCCGCCTCGCCGAAGCTGGTGAGGGCCTCAACGAGGCCGCACTGCTCGGCGCCGACCAGACCGAGTACCGGGAGCTGCCCGAACTGACGCCGGCGCTGCGGGACGCCCGTCCCGACCTCCGCGACCAGGAGGTGATCGTCGATGCGTAGGACTCGCGCGTCGACGGCGCATCGTGAGGTCGTCCGCGAGACTGAGGGGAGCGTCCGCGCCCTCGCTGGTGCCGGGAACCAGCGCCGATGTCCCAACGGACACATCGACTGCCGTCGCGGCGCCGGTGAGACAGACGTCCCGTGCTTCGAGTGTGTGTTCGGAGGTGACGAGTAGTGTCCGAAGCCGAGCAGACCACCGACCCACGCGAGTGGGTCCTCGAGGAGATCGGCGACCGGACCGAGGCGAACCCAGACAGTTCGCAGGGTGTCGAAGCCGACCTGTGGACGTCGAAGGGGCGCCTCGTCAAGCACGCTAACAAGTTCTCGACGTCGGTACAGCAAGAGCCGGTCGCGGCCGCGCTAGCTGACCTCATCGACGAGCGCGAGGTCCTGTACTGGCACGGCCACCTGACGCTGGCGACCATCCCGTACTTGAACGCCGTCGTGCAGAGCGAGCAGCGGTCGGATGTCACGAGGCAGATCCTCATCGAGAAGTGCCGTAGCTGGCTCGAATCGAAGGCTGGAGGTGACGACGGTGGCAACTGACGGCGCCGACCCACGAGCGCCCCACTGGTTCGACTTCGCCAAGGTCAACGACCTGCCGAACGAGTGGCGCTTCGACGTCCTCAACTGGGACGACGACCCGGACGAAGACGTCGTCGACCGCGGCGAAGCGGAAATCACCGACGGCGAGCACCGCATCGTCATCGTGACGTGGCTCGTCGAGCGCGACCGTACTCACGACCGCTACTACAGCGTCGCCTACGAGACGATCAACCAGGACGGCGAGCCCGAGCCGCTTGCGTTCTACCTCGGTAGCACGTCCTCCATCGCGCGGAACAACGCCGGCCACGCTCGCGATTGTCTCGAAGCAGACGACGGCGAACCGCACGTCCTCGTGCGGCATCACGACCACGGCGACGGCGAGCGCGAGACGTTCGAGTTCCCGAACGAATATCTCGCCGAGGAGGCCGCCGACCTGCAGGTCAGGCTCAAACTCGACCACGACGATCGCGACTACCTCGTCAACGTCTTCCCGAAGGACGAGTGGGAGCAGCGTATCGAAACTGAGCGGGAACTGGGGGCAGCGTCCGGAGGTGGTCGCGATGTCTGAGGCTAGCGTCGACGACTACCGCTTTGGCCGACTCCGATTCGCCCTCGGGAAGGGTATCGCTGCGGCCATCTGTCGACCGAAGCTGTGGCTCGGCCGACGCCGGCACGACAACTTCTGCGACGAGTGTGGCGACCGGTGCGGAAACTACGCGATGGGCAAGCTGGACTTTCCGTTCGATGTCGACGGCGACGCAGTCAGCGGCCGCTCGGCGGTCGAGAACATCCGTGGGATGCTCGACGCCGAGTACCGCCGCGTGTGTCTGGAGTGCGGGCACGAACTCGAGCAGGCTGGAGGTGAGCCTGGTGAGTAACCTATCCGCCCACGTCGACCGTGCCGTCCGCCGGGTCGAGCAGTTCGACGAGGACCCTCGGATGGCGGTCGTCGTCGCGACGGACGGGTCCGGACTGTCGATGGACCAGCGCGAAGCCGTGCTCGAACAGACTCGCCAGCAGACGGCGACCGTCGTCGCCGACGGCAGCGGCCACGATACCGATATCGAGGACATTGGCGAACCCCGCGACGACAATCGATGCCCGGCCTGCGGCGCCGAGGGAGACCTCGAAAAAACGCTCGCGCCGGGCCAGCGTCGGTGTCCGACGCCAGTCGATCAGTGCGCCGTGATCACGTTCCTGGAGGGACCACGCGATGTCTGACGATGGCCACCAGTGTCCGACGTGCGACCGGTCGTTCGACTCGGAGATAGCTGTCAAGATCCACCACTCAAAGGCTCACGACGAATCCATCGCGACGATTCAGAAGACCTGTCAGGAGTGTGGTGTCGAGTTCGCCGTCAAGGGCAACTCGAAAGATCAACAGTACTGCTCGGTGGAGTGCGCAGGCGAGGCGCGGTCCGAACGCGTCACCCACACGTGTGAGGTCTGTGCCGAGACGTTCGAGACCGTCCCCAGCGACGCCGACGGTCGACGGTTCTGTTCGCGTGACTGTCGTCGCGAGGCCTTCAACGAGACGATGGCCTGTGAGCAGTGCGGCGACGAGTTCGAAGTGCATCAGAATCGCGCCGACGAACGCCGGTTCTGTTCGCGTGAGTGCGATTTCGAGTTCCATCGCGTCGAGATCGAGTGTGGTCACTGTGAGGACACTTTCGTAGTCACGCGCAGCGAGGCCGATAGCCGGCTGTACTGCTCGGAAGAGTGTCACGCTGCCGCTGTCACCAACACCGACGTCGAGGGAACGTGTCGGCATTGTGGTGAGACCTTCGTCGGTCGCGAAGATCAGCAGTGGTGTTCACAGAATTGCTACGTTGAGGACGCTCGCGAACGGGTAACGCTCACCTGCGAGACTTGTGGTGTCGAATACGAGAAGCCACCCAACAAAGCGGAGCGATCTCGCTACTGCAGTTGGGAGTGTAAGACTCGCGGCCAGCGAAATTATATCGTTAAGGACTGCGAGTACTGCGGCGAGCAGTTCCAGACCGCCAGTTACAACGATAACCGGTTCTGTTCCGCCGACTGTTGGACTGCCCACATGGCGGCCGAGGCTGACGCCGTCGCCAGACGTGAGTGCAAAGGTTGTGGTGTCAAGTTCCAGCCACCGCGGTCCCATCGCGATCAGGAGTTCTGCACCTCGGACTGCTGGCACGAGTACATGCGCAGGGACGAGAGTCGTCCGGGCTCGGTCAGCGCACTGTTGGTGGAGCTCTACGACGAACGAGATCTCAATCACCAGCAGACGTACAAGCGCGTCAACGTCGCGCTGCAGCATGGTGACTACGACGTCCGGTATCTGACCAAAGACGACGTCCGCGAGCGACTCAGAGACCTCGGCGTCTGGCACGAACAGTCCCTGCACTACTACAGTGCTCTCGAAGCCGCGGAGTCAGAGCAAGATGGTCGCGATGAGGAAGAGGACGGCGCCGGCGACGATAGCTGGCGCGAATACTACTCGACCGAGGAGGTGCCGTCTGATGACTGATGGCTCCGTGTTTGGCGGTGACTGCCGGGAGCTCGAGAGATTACACGTGACTGGTCCACAAACCCTTATAACCCCGGCGACAGAAGCGTGGAAGCAAGTAGGACAGAAGCAACTCAGAACTCAACTGCGGAGTAACCCGCTCCGCGACGGGGAAAAGACTTGGCCGGTCGATCCCCGACGCGGAGCCCGTACAACTGGGTTGCTTCGCGGATGGCTTAAGCGTTTGGTCGTCAGCCCGGGCCTCGGGAGCGACCGCGCTATCACGAGCCACGGCGCCCTCGGGCGCCGCTGCAGGCGTGACACTACGAGAATGCAGGATACGCACCGTTCGACCGAGTCGCACAGGACGAGCCGACCAGCAACCCCGAGCATCCGACGCCGATTCAACGCTACCAGCTGTGGTAGCACCGACGATTCTGTTGAAGAAGAAAGGGTGCAGGAGTGTCCCCCCTCCAGCCAACGAACCTCCGGAATCACCGAAACCGCCGGACGTAGCGGGGATAAGGTGGGTGTGAAGACTTCTCTGTTTGCTAAGATGTCTTCAACAACCCCCTACTACCGCTACCACACTAGTGACACAACACACAACACACCACATGCAACTGCTACCAGCCATGTGGTAGCACTGCCAACTCCTGTTGAAAGCCGAGGTGGTCGCCGATGACGGATCGTGTCCAGCTCGGATGGCGCGTTCCCCGAAAATCCTGGGAACGGTTCGTCGAACACGTCGCCGAGAAACACGCCGACCAGTCGCTCTACCTCCGCGTCGAGGCCGAATCGGCCATGATGGAGTTCCTCGACGACGAGGGTCTCTTGACCGAAGCGCAGGATCTCCTTGAGGCCCATACGGACCTCTCTACGCTTTCTTCTTCAACGGACGCTATCATCACCGACCGCTACCAGGGTGGGAACACGAAGCTCGTCACGCACCGCGTGCGTGCGGACCTCAAAGAGCGGTTCAAGAAGTTTGCCGACAAACACGATGCGGCGTCGTACGGCCGTCTCCTGGCCGCTGCGCTGGATACGTACGTCGACGGCGGCGCCGCTCGCCGCCTCCTAAACGACGTGGAGCGCCTCGTCGGCACTGCTACCACCACTGGTAGCACCGACGGTTCTGTTGAAAACGTCGCTTCAACGAGCGCGGATCCTGGTAGCACTGACGAATCTGTTGAAAACACTCTTTCAACGGAAACCAAGAGTGCTACCACGAGTGGTAGCAGGCCGGATCCGATGGTCGTCGCTGACGCCGCCGACGAGATCTGTGACGGCGACGGACCGGGCGATCTCCGGATGTTCCCCGAGGCCGCACTCGAGTCGGCTATCGCATCCGCTGCGGGATCTGACGACGAAGAAACCTACGACCGCTACCGCGACCCCGTCCTCGAGCAATTGAACGCCGGCGAGCATCCCCACACCGACGGCATGTACATCACCGAGTGGGCACGCGAAGAAGAGACGCTGTGGGCCGACCTCGACAAGGCAGAACGACTGATTCTTCTTCGACGGTGGGCCGTCAGAGAAGCGATCGACAACGGCGAACGCCAGAGCGGATTCACGTACACAGACGTCATCGAGCTCTTCGAGAAGTGGGCGAAGGCAGGCCCCTCGCACCAGTACGCCTACGATCTGATGGAGGCCGCAGCTGACGAACCGGGCTTTGAATACGGCAAGCACAGCGTGGGGACGCAGTCACCGAAACTGCTTCTCCGCGTGGACGTCTCGAAGGTAGACCAGTCGATACTGGACTGGATAGACGAGGAGACCGGCCTCGACCGTGACAAAATCGGCGTGGTCGCGGACGTCACCTCGTACAGTGCTGGTAGCAGCCCGCAACAGGAGGGTGCCGCGGATGACTGATCTGGGACTAACCAACACACCGACCGAATCAGCGGGGGTGTTGGTTAGTGGCGACTAACCATCGGTCCAACAGCGAGGGAGACGACGCCGGCGGCGACGCCGAAGGACGATACGACCGCGTCCTGTCGGTGGTCGAGCACAACTCCGGCGATCCGCAGTTACCCGACTGTCTGCCGCGCGCGGTCTACAAGGTCCTCGTCGGTGACCCGATCGGGACTGGCGACTACAAGCGCGACGACGTCGACGACAGCATCCGCGCCGCCGTGAACGCCGGCGACCTGATCGTCTGGCGAGACCGCGACGGTCGCAAGCGACTCACCCGGACGCTCGACGCTGATCTGCGCGAACTCATCGGCCACGAGAACGAACAGGAACACCCGACGACAGAGTTGATCGAGCAAGCAGCGCGCCACATCGACGATAGGGAGGCCACAGATGAGTGAGTGTTCACTAACCGACGCCGATCGCGTCGTCGAGCGCATCGGCGAGTCGTGCGAACACTGCACCTGGACGCTGACGATCGAGAACGTGATCCGCCGCGAGCAAGACCGCGTCGGGCGGGTGCCAGGTCCCGAGCGCATCCGGTCGAAGCTCGGCAGTCTGGGCGAGGGGCACGCCTACTTCAACCGCGGCCATCGGGTCAAGCGACGCATCTCGCTCGAAGAGATCGAGGCCTACGTCGGCACGGAGGGACAGCGATGACGGAACGCTCACTCAGCCCCGGCGACGTCGTCATCGACCGCGAGCAAGCCGCCACCGACGAAGCCGTCGTCGTGAACACACCGCCGGTCGCGAGCAAAGACTGGTACGTCCAGAGCAACGACACGACGGTCGCGCGGGACAACCCCAACTACCCGGCCGACGAGACCGTCGCGATCGTCGTCTATCGCGACACGCTTCGACACTGTCGGCCGAAGTATGCCGGCTACCAGCATCTCGAACTCGCGCAGCTGGATGCCGACGACGTCTCCTACTACGCGTTCCCGCAGTCCCGTCTCGAGCGCGTCGGCACGGTCGACCCGACGACCGTCGCTCTAGACGCCATCGACGCGGCGCCGTACCACTCGCGCAACTTCGACGTTGAGGCCAACCGGGCGTTCGTCGACGGCATACGACAGCGAGGCTACCCGCGCCCCATCCCAGTCGTTCGTGACGTCGACGACGGCTACGAGATCGTCAACGGCCACAAGCGTGTATGGGCCAGTCACATCGCTGGCCTCGACCGCATCCGGGCGCACGTCATCCACATCGACGACTGGGACGCAGCCCAGCGGTTCGCCGCACACCACCTCGACGGCAGTTACAGTCTGGACGAGGGGCGGGTCGCACTCCCCCGGCTTCGCGAGCGCTGGGGTCCGCAGGTGAACGCATTGGACATCGACGACCGCTACCTCTCCGACCGACAGGAGCACTCGACACCAGCATGACCGAGTCCGCCGCGATCGACGACGTGTTGGAGGACCTCCCGCCGAGCGCGAAGCTTGTGTACAAGGTCCTCGAGGAAGATGAGCCCCGGACTCAGCAGGAGATCCGGGACGAGTCGTGGCTGTGTGATCGGACTACCCGCTACGCCGTCGACCGCCTGGAGGCGGCCGGCCTGATCACGTCGCGGCCCAACCCCAGCGACGCACGACAGGAGCTCTATCAGCGCACCGGCTAACCAACACAACCCGCATGACTTCGCCGGTGTTGGTTAGCTCGAAAGAACCGGTATTACTGCTGGTAGATAATCGTTCATCACTGCTGGCGCGCATACGTGCACACAGACTGAGCACTTCTGGTGTTCGCCAACAGACCGCCCGCGTGGGCCGTCTTTTCCCATAGATGAACGTATCAACAGACCGCTTCGACCTCGACCAGCAGGACCGTGACGGAATCGAGGCGTTCGAGGAGTACATCTGGTACAACAGTGAGGTGTGCAGCCACTGTTTCGCCCGGGTCCGAGACGTCGGCCCCGAGTACTCGAACGTCCTCCGGCGGACGAGTGGCACGGAACTGGACGTGCCCGACCTCGAGATGACGACGAACGAGTGGTACGAGCGGACGGACCTCGGGTCCCAGGAGTACTGCCCGTGGGACAACACGCGCCGGTTCGGCACCTGCTTCTGTGAGAACTGCGGGAGCGACACGCAACCCGGCCACCACCAGCTGCCGTGGGAGAAGATGAAGGCGTTCGCCGTCAACCTGCACGCCTACATCCGCGACCACACGCCGCTGTCGCTGAGCAAACGTCGCTTCTGCACCGAACTGTCGAAACTGAAAGTCGGCCGTCGGGACACGCAGGGCAAGGAGTCCCAGATCTTCGCCGTGGCGTTCGCCCGTGCCCTGCAGACCACGCCGTCGACGAGCGCCGACGCTGCTGGCGGGAAGACAGCTGCGCTCACTGAGTGACGACACATGGCCACCGCCGACAACCCGCCCCGAGAGCCGTCGGCGTACCGACCGACCTTCCACTTCACGCAGCGCTTTCACGACCGCTACGAGGACGACCGGCCGCCCCGGCATCTGGACGACGAGATCGTTGCGACGTGTATCACTGACGGCGCTGTCACGAAGGCAGACCCCGGCACCGTCTGGTTCCGAGCGACGTTCGGCGGCGTCACCTACCGTCTCGTCGTCGACGTCAACGTCGGAGAAGTCGTGACGGGCTACCCGATCAGCATCAACACGGAGGCGGCACGAGACTCGGGGCGCTGGACGTCGGAGCAGATCGAGGACATCCGCGAGTTCATCGCGACGGATCCTCGTAGCGACGGCTCCCGATGACCCGCTGACTGCCACGTGGCAGCAGGCGAGGGATGGCTGTCTCGTTCTACATCTACCAAACCCCACCCCCAGCTCTTTCCATACCACCACACCCCGTTTCGGCACCAGCCGACAGCACGGTCACGCGTGACCGGGGACCTCACAAATGGCGTACAGACAACCTCATCGCTCGGTGCCTGCCGATGGCACGACGATCTGACATGAATGTCCCATGAGTACGATAAACCCGCGGCCATGGTACTGTCCGGACGCGCTAGTCGACGACTACGTGGCCGCACTGCAGGAAGGCGGTGACTTCCGGATGCTCAAGGCCTTCAAAATCCTGCGTGCCACGGTCGTCAACCTCGGCACTGTCGCGATCACGCTGTACGCACTCAGTCTGGGGGCCGATCCGACGCTGGTCGGATCGCTTGGGCTGGCGTTGCTGATGCTCTACAACGGTATCGAGATCGGCGACTACGCGGCCCTCCTCCAGGCCCTCGCGGAAGTGAGCGCCCAGCAGTCTGACGACAACGACGACCCATGAACATGGACCAGGCCAAGCCCCCCAAACCGCCCTCGCTCGGCGAGGCCGTCGGGACGATCGTCATCGTCGGGGTCCTCCTCGTGTGGGGGCGCGCTCAGATCCTCGGGCAGTCACTCGATATGCTCTGGCAGGTCGCGATGCTCGCGATACTGCTGGCGAGCGGCTACGCCGTGTTCGGCCAGCGGGCCATGCAATCCGCCGTCGAGGACGCCCAGGAGATCACCGACAACGACTCCGACGACAGCAACGACGGCACAGACGAGAGTGAGTGATGCCCGGCCCCACCAACGAGAACCTCTACACCGACCGCGACCTCGACGAGGCCCTAGACGCGGCTCGCGACCAGGCCGACGCGGCGCCGGACGAGGCGTTCTCCGCGGGCTGGATAGAGGGCGTCGAGTTCTTCCACAGATACCTGACCGAACGCAAGCGACTCGAACATGAGTGACCTACCTGACCCTGACGAAGCCCCACGGCTACGGGAGTTCGTCGACCTGCTCCCGGCGTCGACCCCAGACGCCGCCGAGGCGATGGGTGTGGCCGAGACGACGGTCGAAGGGTACCGCAATCGTCTAGAGGACCACCACGGCATCGAACTCGAGTACAACCAGAGCGAGAACGTCTGGACGCGGGCCGGTGCCGACGTCGTCGACGAAGCTGCAGACGACGACGAGCGTGAGGAACTGTCGGAACGCGAGGCGTACATCTACCGCTCGCTCCCGTCGTCCATCGCCGCCCTCGCCGAAGACCTCGGCGTCGACGAACGCGTGGTCAGGGCGCACCTGGACGTCATCGCCGAGAAGGGCTGGTCCCTCGACGGCGACGACGCCGGCAACTACCACGGTCCCGATCAGGACCACCTCCGGAGCAGCGAGCACAAGCAGACACGAACCCGGAAGGCCAACAAGTGGTGGCAGAAGCGCCACGACGAGCTCGTCCACGACTTCGCACAGCTGGAGTGGCCGACGTCGTCCCTCGACGCCTACGCTGGCAACGAGGACTGGGTCACGCACCTGACGGACCTCCACGCCGGCGACCGCATCCGTCGCGACGACGGCGAGGTCGTCTACGAGACCGACATGATCCCGGCGGTCATCGACCACATCACCGAGCGCTCCCTCTCGCTGGCGGACAAGCACGGCTCGTTCTACGACGCTGGCCACCTGCTCTGGGGTGGCGACTTCATCACCAACGAAGGCATCTACGAGGGGCAGTTCGAGCACCTCGACGCGTGGCTGGACGAGCAACACGACATCCTCGTCGCGCCACTCCTCCGGCAGATCAAGGCGTTCGCCGAGCGGTTCCCGACGCTGCAGGTCGTCTGCCAGGTCGGCAACCACGGCCAGCACCGGGCGTCGGGGACGTCCCGGCAGGCCAACGCCGACCTCATCCTCTACAAGCACATCCGCAACGCCGTCGCCGCCATCCGCGAGTACTCCGACGACGACACGCTCGAGAACGTGCAGTTTCTGATCGGCGAGGCGAAGGCGTACCGCAACTTCGGCATGCGCGGCGGTGAGGTCCTCGGTCACCTGCGCCATGGCCAGGACCGTCGCCCCCAGGCCGAGACGTCGGCGCGGCAAAACGAGTGGCGTGGGACGCTGATGGACCACGATTTCGACGTGGCCGCGATGGGCCATCATCACATCTCCGGTCGCATCCCGTGGGACGGCCCACCCGTGATCTGCACCGGCAGTCCGAAGCCCGCCGGCGAGTTCGTCGAACGACTCGGTGGTCGGACATCACACGGAACGACTGGCCGCCGTCACCAGGACGTCGCGACTACGTTCGGCGTCAGCGACGACGGTATCACTGCCATCTTCCCGATCGACACGAGGGACTATGATGGGTAGTGATCCATGAGCAACTGCCCCAGCTGTGGTAAGGACGCCGTCCGTGTCTCTCCGCAGTCGGTCCCGAAGGCCGGACCACTGCAGTTGGACGGGGCGACGATTCACCGCCACGACGGCGCCGCGTTCTACCACTTCGACTGATGATACTCATCTCCCAGTGGCGCTGCTACAACTGCGGCAACAGCGAGGAAACCTACCACCACGACCGTCGCAAGTGTCCCGACTGCGGGTTTCCACGCCGACACCAGGGCTATCTCCACCGATGACCGATAAGATCCGCCGCGCCGCTGACGCCGCCCACCGACTCGTCGAGGCCGTCGACGAAGCGTGGCTGTACCGACACGCTGCTCGCGATGATTCGCAACCCGCACTGCCGGGCCCGCGCGACTCCGTCGTCGCGACGACGCTCCAGCGGTTCGTCCCCGATCCCGAGATCCACGTTTTGATCGAGGACCGCACGGCAGAACGCGAGTGGATCCTCTCCTCAGAGTTCGAACCTGTCCGACCATGAGCCGCAAGAGCATCACTGTCGACGCCGAGACCAAAGCGCGTCACGAGGACCTCAAGCGCGAGGACGAGACGTGGGACGAGTTCGAGAACCGTCTGGCCGACGCGCTCGAAGCGCTGGAAACGCAGGACGCCGACGTGAATGCAGATTGTGGTCAGGTCCCCGACGACGTCCTGACCGAGGCTCATCTCTCGGACATCCAGACGCTGACCGAAACGGCCGTCGAGCAGGCGCTCGCCAACGCAACGCGCCGATGACATCAGATTGTGTTCATCCATGACCTACCACTACGAGTGCGACGGGTTCTGTGACCACGACGGGTTCCGGTCTGGGCGGCCCGCCCTCACGGCAGAGTTCAACGAGGACTGGTACGACTCGACACCGCACGGCGACCAACTACGGCAAGAGGGCTACGAGCCGGGCGACCTCGTCACGCTCTGCCCCGACTGCACGCACGAACTCCTCACGCAGTACTGACCATGAGCAAGGCACGCCTTCGAGAGTTCGCCCGAACGAAGTGGGGCGACGAGTGGTTCCTCAAGACGATCGAGGACGCCGACGGTGACGAGCAGTACTGCGTCCACCACACGGAGACACTCGTCAGCGACGGTATCGTGATACGCGACATCGCCGTCCTCGAGGACGACGCCGTCACCGTCACGAGACGACTGGTCGACACGACCGAGTTCATCGCCGAGATCGACACCGATGGGACGTGACCAAGACCGCAAGCGAACGTGGGACGAGCGCGCCGGCGACCGCTGCCCTCGCTGCGGCCAGTCTTTCGACGACGTCGAGCGCGCCGATGTCCACCATCGCGACGGCGACCCGAACAACGGCCATCCATCGAACCGGCGGAAGCGATGCAAGAAGTGCCATCTCGGTGATGAACACGGCCGCGACGTCGACTCGCCGAAGACACCGGACGGCGTCCGTCGCTCCGGCCCGCCGGCGCCGTCCAGATCAGGCCCGCGCCGCTGACCGACGACGGATGACACACTCAGATTATACACCCCACTCATGACGAACGACGACTACGAGTTCTCCGAAGAGCCGCCGCGTGATGACGCCGGCCAGCCACTCCATCCGGAGAAGCGCTACCCCATCTGCGGCGCGACGAAGTCCGACCGAACGACGCCGACCGAGCACGGTCGCGAGCGTGACGACGTCGACTACTGCCTGCAGCGCGCCGGTTGGGGGACCGATCGCGACGTCGGCCCGTGCCGGAACCATCCCGTCACTGGCGAGCAGTGGGGCCAGTCCAACCCGAACTTCAAGGACGGCGCCACGTCGGAGTACTTCAAGAGCAAGTTGTCGGAGCGGCAGAGCGACGTCTACGACGAGGTCGCCGAGAAGCTCGCCGACCCGGACGAGGCGACGAGTATCCTCCGACACGTCGCGACGCGGATGATCCTCGTCGGCGAGCACGCGAACGACCCGGCGATGGTTCGCGAGGGCCGACAACTCCTCTCGGAGTTCAACATCGTCGACAACACGGACCAGCAGGAGGTCGCCGTCGACGCCGAGGTGGCCGTCGACGCGAAAGTCGAGACCGAACTCGACGACGAGACGCAAGACGTCCTGGACCAACTCACCGGCGGCAACTGACTGATCCATGAGCACCGGGACCGCAACGATCGACGCCGAGCAACGGGAGACGCTCGAGCATCTCGTCCGCGAGCAGCCACTCGCCCACCCACTGCCGGCGTCGATTCGCTGCTTCGACTTCGACCTCGCGCCACCGGAACACCTCCGCGAGATCTACGGCGCCGTCTACCGGGCGATGTCCGACGACTACCCGGAGGCCCACCGCCACCTCGCGCGGCTGATGCCCCGCGAGCACGGCAAGACCGAGGCCGGCACGGTCGTCATCCCGACGTGGGCCGCGCTGCGGGACCCCAACATCCGCGTCCTGCTGATGTCGATCAACGCGGACAAGGCGGCTGACAAGCTCAGCGAGATCGCCGAGCACGTCGAGCGCCTTGCCCCGCAGTTCGGCCGGCGCGTCGTCACGAACAACGAGACGCAACTCCAGCTCGAGCGCGAGGCCACCTACGAGGAGCCCACCATCCAGGCCGCCGGGTTCAAGACTGGTGTCACCGGCGGGCACTACGACCTGCTGATCTTCGACGACGTCGTCGAGTACGACACCCAGCGGACCGAGCACCGCCGACAGGTCGCCTGGAAGAAGTTCCAGGACTTCCTCAACCTCGACAGTCGGCAGGGCAACTCGGTGTTCCTCGTCCTCGGGACGCGCAAGCACCGCGAGGACCTCTACTCGGAACTCATCAACTCCATCGGGTGGGACACGCGCGTCGAGCAGGCCATCAGCGACGATGGCTGGTCGGTCATCGAGAACGGCGAGTACGAACTCAAGACCACGCACCAGGACACCGGCGAGGAGCAGTGGTACGCCGCCAACGAGACGTCGAAGATCGACGCCGAAAAGGAGACGGTCGCTGCCGTCAACGTCGAGCAGGACGTCGACGTGCTCTGGCCAGAGTGGGCGCCCATCGAGTCGCTCATCAAGGACATGGTCGTCGGGTTCGGCGCCGACGAGGGGACGCTCATCTGGCAGCGGGAGAACCAGAACGACCCCGGCGCCCTCGAGGGCCAGATCCTCTCGGAGGACATGCTCACCTTCGTCGACGAGCTGCCCGAGCGGTCGCTGCGGTTCTACGCCGGCGTCGACGTCGCCGCCGAAGACGACCCGGAGAAGGCGGCCCGCAACGACACGGACTACTTCGCCGTCGCGACCATCGCCGAGGATCCAGTTAACGACGTGGCCTACCTGGTCGACCTCCAGCGCAAGCGCGGCATCTCGCAGAAACAGGCCGTGACTTGGCTGTCGAACAAGCTGGCCGCGGTCGGCCACGAGTTCAACCAGGAGGTGAACACAATCTTGATCGAGGGCAACAAGAACCAGCGCTGGTTCGTCGAGGCTGCCAAGGACGCCGGGCTTCGCGTGGAGCGGTCGGACTCCTCGGGCGAGAAGGCCCAGCGGATCATCGACATGTCGACGCGCTTCGAACAGGCCAAGGTCCGCATCCTCGACTCGGCGATGGCCGACTGGCAGAACTTCATCGCCAAGGAGTGGTGTGGCTTCCCGACCGCTGCCCACGACGACCGGCTCGACGCAATCGAGATCGCACTCCGGAACGTCAACATCGGCGGCGGCATCAGCAGTTCGGACCACGACCTCAACGACCTCTTCTAACCATGACACGCAACAACTTCGAGGGTGACCGATGAGCGCGAACGGTCTTCAGATCGACGATCCAGACGGCGATGGTGCCGTGTTTGTTCTCCCGTACGACGAGAACCTGGCCCGAGAGTCTGCACTGTCCAACCTGAACGCCCGGACAGATCCGGAGCCAGACTCGACGACGCCCGACCCCGTCAGCGATGAAGAGGAAGACGGCGGCGTCATCAAGCGGGCCAACGAGTACATGTCGTCTGTCGGGTCGGTCGCCCTCGAGGCGATCGGTCTGCACGGCATGGAGATCTCGAAGGCCAACGCGAAGCGCGCCGGCGAGCTCTACCGCAACAAGTTCCCGCTGCTGACGCCTCGATTTACCAGACAGTGTTCTGAGTGCGGCGCCGAGTTCGACGAGGAGGTCGACGTCTGCGAGCACTGCGACTCGACCGATCTTCACGAACCGTCGCCGAAGCAGCGCACTCGTGCCAAACAGTTCTTCCGCGAGGTCAACCGCGAGGGACAGTCGCTCCGCCAACTCTACAAGTTCCTCGCCCGCGACGCCGGACGTCTCGGGATCTGGCTGCACGTCGTCAAGAAATCGTACACGTACTGGGACAAGCCATCGGTCGAGATCGGTGGCGAGACCGTCGTCGAGAGCGGCGAAGTCCACGAGAACCCACTCGAACTAGTACGGGGTGACCCGAAGCGGATCAAGCCCGTCGTCAACGAACACGGCCGCATCGGCAACTGGTGGTGGGCGTGTCCCGTCTGCGAGGACCGGACCGAGACGATGCAACGCGAGCCCGGTCGCTGCGACGAGCATGGCTGTGAGCTTCGCGAGGTCCATTACGCCGAGGTCGAGAAGGTCGGCGACACCGATCCTGTAAAGGTCTACTTCGGTGATGAGATCGTCGACTACGCCGCCTTCGAACCCCGTCTCGGCGGCAAGGACGCCCTGTCGCCGCTGGACTCTCTGTGGCTCAAGCAAGCCATCCTCCACTGGATGGACCTCTACGCCGGCGGCTACTACGACCAGCAGAACACGAACCGCTATCCCGGCCGCATCGTCATCCTGCACACGTCGAACAAGTCGGCTGTCGAGAAACAACTCGCACAGGCCCAGGACGAGAAGGACGAGGATCCATACGCACAGGGCTTCCTCTACAACGAGGTACCTCCTGGAGCGGACTCGTCGTCCGACACCGCACAGGTACTGGACCTGATGTCGGACGAGATCCTCGGCCAGTCCGACCAGCTGAAACAGGACTACAAGTCAGACATCCGGTCGCGCTACGGCCTGGTCGACGCCCAGGACTCCGAGCTTGAGGACGCCGGCGGCCTCAACAACGAGGGGCTGCAGCTGACCATCAACGACCGGGACAAGGCGACGACCCATCAGGACCTCATGGAGGGGCCGCTGCGAAAGCTGATGGACTCGCTGGGCTTCGACGACTGGGAGATTCGATTCGTCCCGCCCGAAGGGCCCGACGAAGAGACGCCCGTCAAGGAGACCGTCCAGGCTGTCGCGCTCGCCGAACAGAACGGCATCTCCTACGCCATCGAGGACGGGCGCATGGAGATCCAGGACACCGACGGCGTCGTTGAGCCCGACCCAGACCCAGACCCCCAGCCGGGCAGTGGCGGTCCGGATGACGACGACGGTCCAACTCTCGACGTCGACGCGCCACCTCCCAACCCCGAACAGAACGGCGGCGACGTCACCGACGATGCCGTCCGCCATCTCGAGGAGTTGCAGCGACACCTGGTCTGGGGTGACGAGTCGGACATTGCCCAGCAGTCCCGGCAGGAGGCATGGACCGTCGACGAGGACATGCCGCAGTTCTTACAGGAGCTCATCGAAGAAGCGCTCGACTCCGGGGCGATCTACTACGGCGAGTACGATGCGCCGAACGTCACGGGCGGCGCAGTGAAGCGGTTCTTCAAGGAGAAGCTAGACCAGCCACAGGGTTGGTCGCGACGCTCGCTCATCACCGACTTCGCCGACCGCTTCAAGATATCCGAGCAGCAGGCCGCCGACGTCCTCGAGGTCCAACTCACGAACACGCTCAACAAGGCCCGTGAGCTCGGTTACGAGCGCCAGGGCAACACCGACGATCGCGTGTTCAAGTGGATTGGGCCAGCTGACAACGACAAGACTGACGCCTGTTGGGAGCTCCTCCGAGAGACGAATCCGAAGTATGGTGGCACACCGCGGCCGCTGGATGAGCTGAAGCAACTCGTCGCTCAGAAGCGTGAGCAGAACTACCCCGAGTTCGACGGCTCGGAGTGGTCGGTCCACTGGGGCGAGCGCGACACCTACGTCGAACACTTCGACTGAGCCCATGCCCGAAAAAGTACACGAGTGCGTCCAGAGCGTGCTCGACGACAACCCCGACATGGGCGAATCGCGCGCCTGGGCGATCTGTCAGGCTGAGATGCAAGCCGCCGTCGACGACGTCGAGGTTGCGACAACCGACACGCTGGGCTCTTCCCCGTCCGACATGGACACGTTCGCCCAGCAGGCCACCGGCTGGGAGAAGCAAGCCGACGGTGTCTGGGCCAACGAAGAGGAGCAGTACCTGGTCTACGACGAGGCAGTGGCTGACCAGCAGGCTGGTGAGTTCGCCGTCGACGTGTTTCGCATCGTCCAATCCGAGGACAGCGAGATGGACCTCGATGGCGACCTGATGGGCATTGGCGTGGACTTCCCGAACGCCGGCGTCTACGTCGACTGGCGCATCGACGCTTGGCCGGACGACGAGCAACTGGATGAGCCGCACGTCAGCGACTACGGGACGATCGACGACCTGGAGCAGGCGACCGGTGGCGTCGTCGAGCCGCTGACGACTGTCGATGCTGAGGCTACCGGCTCCGATCTCGAGGGTCAGGCTGGCTCACTCCCGCCGGAGTGTCGGAAGTGCGGCGAGCACGACCGGATGGAGGGTGCGATGGTCTGCGCTGACTGTGCCGATGACGGGGCTGACCAGCAGCTGGCAACTCCCGAACAGCAGGCCGAAGTCGACGCGGTCACACTCCATTTCCCGCCGGGCGGTGAAGTGATCGACCACGAGGAAGGCGACTGGGACCAGTTCCTAGACGACCTGTCGAAGCACGGCGACGTCTTCCAGATGTGGAAAGGGCTTCAGCGACATCCCGAAGACACCCTGGAGAGTCACGATCACCCAACGTACGTGGCACTCGAAGCTGACAGCGACGTCACGGACATCGAGGACGTCCTGGACGATCACCCGGCGGTCGACTACGTGATCAACCCCGGTTCTATCCCCGTCTTCTCCAAGCCGGAAGGATGGGATCCAGAAGACAGCGACCACGTCCCGATGGCCGAGCAGCAGGGCTGACGCCCACCGGCCGACGTAACGTTGGCGTGGTCGATGGGGAGGGCAGTGCGGCCCCTACCGACCACGAGAGTCCTGCCGAGTAGCACGGTTTCTACGACACATGGGTACGACGACAAAAGCCGCGAGCGGGTCGTTTGGCCCGGTCAGCGACGGCCCTGTCCGCACTGATGCGGACTTCGACCTCAACAACCTGTCCGACGATGAGCGGGAGGTCGTCACCGCAGACGACTTCATCATCTTCGGGAAGGCCTCGATCGAGCAGTGGAACGATCCGGCACCGGGCGAGGAGCATCTCTACATCGAGATGGATGCCCTCGAAGAGCAGATCGACCAACTGCTGGCGCTGGACAACCTCTCGCGCCGGCACGACGACGTCAAAGTCGGCGAGTTTCTCGACGAGTACACGCTCGACGAGTCGACGACTGTCCATCTGGACAACGACGAGACGCTGCGCTTCGACGCCGGCGACACGCTCCGGACACAGGTTGTCCGCGAGGGCGAAACGCTGCCCGACGGCAGCGGGACTGCCCAGGAGGACGCCCTGTGGATCGTCGCGAACGTCTACGGGCGTGGTACCAAGGGCTCGGTCATCTCTCAGGAGACGCGTCTGGGGGCCTACTACGGCCACCTCGACGGCTTCTCGGTGACGGTCTACACGCGCGAATACGAGCAAGCTGACAAGGGCAAGGTCGCCCGAGAGGTCGACTTCCTCGCGGTCACGATCGGCGAAGATGAACTGATCAAGAACAAAGGCTCCCACTTCGGTGTAGCGGAGTTTCAGGCGCGGTTCGCGGATGCAGTATCCCAGTCCGATGACGCTGGCATGCGTTCCTCGGGGTCAGTGACTGGCTCCGAGACGGTCGAGGCACTGGGTCGATCTCTGGAACAGAGATTCACAATGGGAATTTTCAACCACCTTTTCAGCCAGTCCAAGACTGGGCTGGTTGGAGAAACGATCGCAGTGGCACAGCAGAGCGAACAGACTATCGAAGAAGCCGCGACGGACGTCGTCGACGGCGAGGATGCGGACCACATCGCTCAGCAGGCCGAGGAACGACTCGATCAGCTGAGCGAGACGCTGCAGCAGGAGGAGATGGACCGCGACGACCTCGCCAACGAGGTCGCCGACGAGCTCGGCATGGACAAGGAAGAAGTCCACGCCCTGTTCAACGAACTCGAGGCCGCCGTCGCCGAGGAGGCTGACGAGCCGGACGACGATCCGGCCGACGACGAGCCCGGTGACGACGAAGACGCCGGCACTGACGAGCAGGGTCTCGATGAGGGTGCCGTCCGCGACCTCATCCAGCAGGAGGTGCCCGACGCCGTCGGCAGCGCGATCGAAGAGCAGCTCGGCGACCTCGAAACGCAGAGCGACGACGGCGGCGACGCCGAGTACGTCACCAAGGAAGAGTTCGACGACCGACTGTCGACCCTCTCCCAGCAGCTCGAAACGGCCGTCGAAGGCATCGGCGAGTCGGTGGCTGACAACATCGCCAAGCAGATGCAGACCGCCGAAACCGGCGATCCGGCCGGCGGCAGCGCGACGGCAGAGAGCGACATGAAGGATGAGGTCGAGGGCGTCGTCGACTCGATGACCTTCGGCGATTCTGGAGGTAACTAACATGCACGCACACACTCAGCACCTGTACAACCAGCAATACACCCCCGGCGGTGCCGCCCGCGGCATGTGGTCCAACCTGTTCGACCAGCTCGAGCAGCAGGCCACCTTCGGCGCTGACACGACGGGGCTGGCGAACGACATCGCTGGCCTGGTACTCTACAACCAGGTCAACATGAAGAACAACATCCTCGGGGCGATCCCCGAGGTGGACCGCACTGGCGAAGAGCAGATCAGCCCCGGCGACACGCCGGCGAAGACGTTCCGGTCGATCTTCAACCCGCCGTCCATCTCTGGCGTCTCTGGTGGTGGCTCGGTCCCGACGGCCGTCACGGCCGACGTCCGCAAGGTGGCTGCCGACGTCCGAATCTCCTCGATGGCGATCGAGAGCGACCTGATCGTCGACATCGAGTCGCGTCTGGGTCACGACACCGTCGGCCTTGACGAACTCACGGAGATCATGCGGGACTACATGACTCGCTCGGTCGAGCGCGACGCCCTCGCTCGCACCGTCAACGCGAGCGGTGGTACGGCCGGCGACACGCCGCAGTACTCCAACGACGACCTGCTGCTGACCATCGACCGTGCGATCGCGTCGGAAGACGAGGAGACGAACGGGGTGGACGCCAACGGTGACGCCTTCTCCGACGGCGACCTCGACGTCTACGACATCGACCGCTCGGCGACTGGCGCCGGCGGCGACAACGAGGCCAACTGGGCCGACGCCTACGTCGACCACAACAGCGGCACGCTCCGTCAGCTCACGTCTGACCGGATCAACACGTTCATCGACAACTACGTCCAGAACGGCAGTGCCGAGCGAGGGAACTTCTTCCTCGTCACGGGCTACAACACGGCCCGCGTCATGTCGGACCTGCGCGAGTCCCAGTTCCGTGCTGACGCCCTCCGGCAGGCCACTCGTGAGGACGTCAACGACGCCGAGTCCCGCCTCGGTGCGAACTTCAACGCGCAGATCTCGCACTGGGACGGCCACCCGATCATCGTCGCCGAGACGGTGCCGTCCGACAGCCTCGAGCGCATCTACGCCATGGACCCCTCGCTGGCACAGACTGGTGAGGATGGCGACGAGCCCAAGCCGAAGATCTCCCTCGAGAACTACCGCGCGCCGGACGTCTGGCGTGCTGGGGCCGATGCGCCGGTCAACCCGCTCGCGACGGGCGAGTTCAAGAACGAGGCGCTGTTCGCGATGTACCACGAACTGGTCGTCCGCGACTTCAGCGCGATGGGCAAGCTCCGCGACGTCGAGGCCTGATCACCATGGGTGTGATTGCTCTTCAGGAGAACCTCGAACGGGAACAGTCGGGCGAGATCCGCAACCTCGAACTGATCGCGCTGCGGTACACCGGCGAGTACAGCAGCATCGCGACGCGCGGGACACTCGCCTCACAGGGCAAGTGGCCCGGCACAGCCCCACTCAACAACGGCGTCTGGTACTTCGCGCTCGTCCCGGACGAGGGGCTGCCGTATCTCGAAAACCGCGACGAT
The DNA here is from genome assembly GCF_014647235.1 of Haloarcula pellucida. Classification (GTDB taxonomy): domain Archaea; phylum Halobacteriota; class Halobacteria; order Halobacteriales; family Haloarculaceae; genus Haloarcula; species Haloarcula pellucida. The sequence goes on along the minus strand of NZ_BMOU01000008.1, from coordinate 10,291 downwards.
CTCGACGTTGTCTACGCCGACGACCGCGAGCGCTTCGCCGAAACGCTACTCTCGAAGAACCGGCTGCCGGACAACGTGTTCGGCCGCGGTGCCGATCCGGGGCTCCGTGATCGGGTGTACGACGCACTCGGTCTCGAAGACCCGGTCGACGGCGGCCGCATCCCGACCCAGCTAGCCGAGATAGCTGACGTCGACGAAGATGATGCCGACGCCACCGACGAAGACGACGACCGCGTCGCGACCCTGGCCCAAGAGTACGGTCGCAGTCAGCTCAAGGAAGCTGTCAAGAGCGTTCGCGAGGACGCTGACGAGTTTAGTCTTCGTGGCGCCGGCGTCACGGAGATGGCAGAATGGCTCGCCGAGCAGGACAACGGCGACGTCCACGACGCCCTTGAGGCCACTGGAGGTGACGACTGATGACGTTCTGGTTCGATCGAGATGAGAACGAACTCGTCGGGAACAACCTCGGCGAGTTCGTTACGGTCGAAGAGAACGGCACGGTCCGCATCGACGTGGGTGGTATCATGGACGAGGGACGGGCCCTGGACAAGCTCACGAGCATCCAGAAATCGGTCGTGAACGCCATCGTCGCGAACGCGGGGGGTGACGACTGATGTCGACCAACGGCGGCGCGATGCAGGTCACGACTGAGGTCGTCGACGTCACCAACCTCTCGAACGCAGGCCATCACGTCTGGGATCCGGCGGCCAACACTGACATCGACAACCCGCAGGCAGTCTCGGTTATCGGTCAGGAGGATCCCACGTACGACATTACGTGGGACCACGTCAACGGCGACCGCTTCCACGTCACCGAAGTCAACGACACCGGTGATGGGACTGGCGGGGTGCAAGATGTGGCCTCTGGAACCGACATCGGAGAAGTGAAACTGCGCGTCGAAGGCCGGCGGTGATCGTAGATGGTCAGTGACGACGTCGACGTTGTCGAGGCAAAGGCCAACAGAGACGCTGTCGAGGCGGCCATCCAGACCTGGCTCGACAACAACAGCGCTGCAACGTCGCTCGACCACGTTGCTCCGGTGTACGAAAAGCGTGACCGTATCGGACTCGCGATGGTCCACACCGACTGATCTGACCCATGTCACGCCTGCACTACACACTTCCAGTGGACGTCGTGAGACGCTTCAATCCACAGATCACACAGTCGAACCTCGAAAGCTCGTCTTCGAACCCCGAGGAAGCGCTCATCGGGCACAAAGACGTCGACAAGATTTCGGCTCGCATCGAAGGTGTCGAGGCAAAGTGGAATCGGTCGGCTCGCCCGATGCGCCCCGTCCGAATCGGCAGTCGGGACGCCCCAGTCTACCTGAGTGCGAAGGGTGCAGGTTTTCCGGTTCACGCGTATCTCGACGAGCAGAACATCCTGCCGCTGGATCCCAACGAGGGTGACTTCATCGAGCGGCGGACGGGTCGAGACACCTGGACCGACATCACGACTCGCGAAGGTCAGGCCTGGGTTGCGGACTACCGCATGGGCAAGCTGACGATCTTCCGGCTGCCCGGCCACGGATCGCTCCCAGTGCTGCGTAACTATCGCGAGCGGTTCGTCCGCCTCTCCTATCGGCTTGGCGTCGGCGGAGAGTACGGGACGGCTGGACAGACGACACTCACGTCCCAACTGGCACAGGGATCGACTACGACGATTGGCGTCGACGACGCTAGCCGCCTCCCTCCCAGCGGAGGCGTGATGCTCGTCGACGGCGCCGAGTACGTCGACGTCGCGAGCGTCGACCACAGCGCTGACGAGATCACCATCCGGGCCCGTGGCGTTCGCGCAACCTCGGACGCCGACCGAGCTAGCGGATCCACTGTCCACTACTGCCCGATGGACGTCCGCGAGGCTGTCGCAGCAAAGGCGGCTGAAGAACTCGTCCGGTTCGACGACTGGACTGACGAGCTCGTCGACGGCGGCCGCGCTGTCCAGGCCGAACGGAAGCTCGACGACTGGGAGAGTGAGTGGACGAACACCATCGCACAGTACAGCGACAACTACGGGTACCAGTAATGGGGATCGAGATCGACAGCGGTACGCTCGCCGTCGAGTTCGAGGGCGTCGGCCGCGACATGGCGCTCGAAGCCGCTAACCGGGCCTTCTCGGCATCGCAGGAGGAACTGACTGAGGGAGGGGATAAGCACGGCTACGATACGTACCCTGTCGTCCAGTCCGGGACACCGCCGCAGTGGGACGACCAACTCGGCGGCGCGGTTTTTGACTACCGACATCCGGCAGCCTACTTTTTCGAGGTCGGGACACAGACGCACACGGTTCCGGGCGACGACGTCCTCGTCTTCGAATGGCCAGACGCCCCGCCCGAGGTCCGCGAGATGTTCGACGATTCCTTCCCGACAGTGTTCCTGCCAGAGGCCACCGTCGACGGCATCGAACGCATCGACTACGTCAAGTCGGGGATGAGAATCGCAGAACAGTGGCTGGAGGGACAGTAGATGACGTTCCTGCAGGCCGCGGAAGCGCTGATCGATACGAACTGGGAAGAAACGATCAGCGGCCGGTCGACAGACGTCCCGAAGCCCAAGATCGTCCTTGAGGAGAGCGTGTCCCAGAGCGACCTCAAGACTAGGGACTACGCACGCATCGTCGACGGCGGCGACACCGTGTTCACGCCACGTGGATTCGGCTGGACTCACGAAAAGGTCGAGGCTGACGTCACGGTCGAACTTCGCAGCGCCGAGCGGCGTATCAACGGCACACTGGTCGATGGCCGAGAACGGATGTTTGGCCCTCGCTCCGGGATGAGTGCACCGGACCGATACGTCGGTCTATCTGGCGAGACGAAACGGATTCTCGACGCTCACCGCAAGGGCTTCGCCGAGTTCGACCAGGTCGTGGCGAGCACGATCAGGGACGAGTCCAGCGCGGAGGGCCAGAAGATCTACCGCGCCGACGTCGACATCGCGTTCGTCCAGCACGCCAGCCAAATCGACCCAAGTGTCTGACCATGCCCGAGATACCGGGACCCTCTGATGACCTCTCTCCCGAGCAGCAGCGCGCGTGGCTGCAGGGCGCCGCGACCGTCGCCCAGCTGCAGTCTGACCAGTGGGCGATCCTCGCGAAGCAGTACCGCGAGGCGGCCGAGTCCCTCGAGGACGCCGGCGACGCCGATGACGAAGCCGAAGACGATGACCACTGTCCTGACTGCGGCGCCGACGCGCTCGTCGACGGTCTGGGCGGCGAGGTCTGCACGGAGTGTGACTATGGACCCAACTGACCCCGAGACGTGGCAGCAGTACAACGACCGCCCGGCGTGGGTGCGCCGCCATCGCGAGGCGCTGATGGACGCGACCGGGCTGGAGATACCACAGGATCTGGCGGCCGTCGACGACTGGCTCGACCGATACAAGGCACATATGACTCGCAAGCTACGCAACGATCACGACGAAGACGAATCGACAGACAACGGAGGTGAGGCCTGATGGCGGAGATGGGCCACTGTACCGACTGCGGTGCTCAACACGAAGTCGAAGGCGACGAGGACTGCATGTGCGGCGGCACGATCCGCACCGTCGACGAAGGCCAAGTACGGAAAGTCGAAGTCAGCTGGCACGGCCCCGTCGCATCGGCTATCGCCGACGCCGTCGGCGAGGCGCTCAAGGAACAAGGGCCATGTTCACTCATCCAGATGGTGACCGGCAGCCGCCACGACGGCCTCGAAGCGCTCCACACCGTCAAGAACCGCGACGCAGTGCTCGAAGCCGCACACGACGCGCTGTGCGAACACCATCCCGACGAGATGCCCGACGACGCCGAGACGAGCGTTCGCTCGCTCGATATCGAGGTCGAAAGCCACGGCATCGTAGTCCTCGACGTCTGGGGACAAGATGAGGGAGGTGACAGCTGATGGGTGGCGTGCTCACCGGTGCCGGGACGCGCGTCAACATCCAGTGGGAGAGCGACTTCCGCAGCGCTGAGTCCAATCCCTCGCCGTTCGTGCCCGGCGCCGGCGGGACACTCGACACAGCGGAGGCTGTCAACAACATCACCCGCATCACGAACTTCTCGAAGGACGTCGCCGCGGCGATGAAAGCTGGCGCGTTCGAGGGTGCGTGGTCGCTGTCGTGGGACCTCACGACGCCGTGGTGGCTCCGCTCCATCTTCGGGACGCCCAACACGACAGACAACGGCGACGGCTCGCACACCCACGCCTACTCGCTTAGCTCGGGCGATCCCGACTCCTTCCAGATTCTGGAAGGGTACGAGACGTCGACGACTGCCGAGCGCGCGCTGAAAGGCTGCGTTACGGGCTCCGCTCGCATCGAACCGTCCGTCGACGATGATGGCGGCAGCCGCGTCACGATGGAGGGCTTCTACGCCATCGAGGATACGTCGACTGGCGTCTCACTCACCAGTCAGGACACGATCGACGAGGAGGTCCTCAACTACGCCGACGCCACGTTGAAGCGCGACGGCACGGCTGAGGCACTCGTCCAAAATGCGACGCTGGACCTGTCGTGGGAGGCCTCACGAGCCATCCAGACGTTCGGCTCGCGCTTCGCGACGGAGTACCTCGTCGGCCTGTTCTCACCAACCCTCGACTACTCGAAACTGAAGACCGACGCCGCGGCCCTACAGGACGTCTACGGCGGGGCGTCGGCGACGGTCGTGCAGGAAGACATCGAGAACAGCGTCTCGGCCGAACTGTCGCTCGACAACGGCAAGGCAGCGGGCTCGGGTATCAACCAGCACGTCTACTCGTTGTCTGGCACGTACCCCGAGAGCTACGGTGAGGACGGCATCGGCCAACCGACCGAGGCTATCACCGAAAACCTGTCTCGCCCGACCACCAACGTCACCGTCAACGTCACCAACGAGACCGCGACGCCGCCCTGACGGACGATCATCATGACTGACAACACAACCACCACCGAGAGTAGTACCAACTCCGAAACCGAACTGAAAGACGTCGCAACCGGCGGCGACACGGCGACGGTCGACCTCGAGGACCTCGCCGAGAGCCTCGAAGCCGAGGCCGAGGACCTCCGCGAACTGCGCGAAGAAGCGAAAGAGGACGAGGACGTCCAGTGGCCGCCCGAAGAGTACCGAGGCATGCAGCGGCCGGTACTGGAGGTCGAGCACAGTGCCGAACTCGTCCGGTCGGACATCGAGCGGTTCGGCGGGTCGGAGTTCGTCATCCAGAAGGCACGCGCCGGCGAGATTGCCCGCGCCAACGACCTCGTCGCGACGGACTCGCTGCAGTCCGATCAGGACGCTCGCGCGAACATCGAGTCGAGCAAGCACCGACTCGTCCAGGTCTGTGTCCAGCAGGTCCCGCCGTCGACGCCGACCGACGCCAAAGGCGAGCTGCAGACGACGGCCTTCGAGCCGCCGACGTTCAACCACCTCCACCAGAAGGTCAAGAACTTCAACCGCTACGGCAAGCTCGAGCTCGAAGATTTTTGAGATACATCGCCGACCCAGAGTATCGCCAAGTGATCGTGACGACCCTCGCGAGGCAGGGGCTCACGCTTGACGACTACTACGTCGAGGACCTCCTCGCACTACTCAAACAGGCCTATGAAACACACCAACAGGAGGGGCAGTGATGCCGCGTAGAGCCGAACTCGCCGGCGTCATCCGTCCCGAAGTCGACGACCGCCAGCTCGAACAGGAAGCTCAGCAGATGGAGAGTCGGCTAGGGAAGGCTGCGCAGTTGACGCCCAGCATCGACACGCGCAAGATCCAGCGGCAGCTGGAGCGGGCCATCCCCGGCGGCGGCCTGATCGGCACGGCCGTCGACGCCGTCCGCGGGACAGGTGCTGGTGGCGGCGGTGGTGGAGCAGGCGGAGCCGGCGATGCGATCTCTGGAGCCGGGAACGTCGAGCTGGCACAACTCGAGAAGCTCAACGACATCCACGACGAACTCGAGAAGATCGGCGTGAGTGGTGGCGATAGTGGTGGTACAACAGTTGTCGGGACTGGCGGCGCAGGCCTCCTCGGCGGAACAGCGGCACTCGCTGGCGGGGCAGTCTCTCTCGTCGGTGCCGGCATCGGTGGTGCCCGACACGCCCTTGGCCAGGGCATGTTCGGACGTGCTGGCCGACAGACGCTGCAGGGACGGAAGAAATTCGAGGGGCTGAGTGGCGCTCGAAACGCGATGCAGGACCCGCTCGGAGCGCTCGCGACTGGCGCAAAGAATCTGTACGACCCATCGGGACTACTCGAGACGGGTGTCCGTGCAGCAGGGTCAAAGCTGCGTTCCGCAGCGCCGCAGTCGTTCGTCAACGAGTTCGATCGGGGCGCCAAGGGCGTCAAGAATCTCCCGTCCGAGGTGAGGGACATCCAGATCAAGAAGCCACAGTGGCTCTCGAACATCAATCTCCAGAAACCCACGTGGCTGCAGAACCTCGGGACGCTGCAGGAGCCCACGTGGCTGCAAAATCTGGGAACGCTACAGCAGCCGTCGTGGTTGTCCCAACTCGACCAGAACATCTCCATCCAGAAGCCACCGTGGCTGGAGGCGCTCAGTAACATCGGCCTCAACTTCAACGTCGACCTTCCGGCACCGACGTTCGATATTGGAACCGGCCAACTGGAGCGTCAACTTCGGAACGCGTTCGACGACTTCCGTGACGACGTCGTCGACGACGCGGTCAAGCAACTCAAGCAAGAGGTCACTGACGGCCTGGGTGGTGTATGACTGTCCTCAACAAAGCTGTCCTCATAGTCGAGGCCGACGTCGACGGGGACGGCACAGCCGAGACTGGCGAGTTCCACATGTCGGGGAACCTCAAAATCACCCCCAGCATCCGCACGGGCTACCTCATCGGCGGCCGCGGCTCGACAGTAAACTCTGTCGCCTCAAGTGCGGGAGGGTCGGGACAGGCCAAACGACAAGGGTTCTATCTCGACCTCGGCGGCGGCGCTCGCATCTACGAGATCGAGTTCGATCAATGGGAGGGCTCTGACGACCAGTGGGGAGACACTGGCAACAGCGGAACACCGACGCAGACTGATGCGACCGGCGCGGCGCCGATGACACAGCTCGAGGTGCTGATGGAGTATCTCGCCATCGCCGAGATCGACTCCCGAAGCCCCGCGACACTCCGCTGCGGCGAGCATCACGCCAACGGGCTGTACGACGAACTTGACGTCGCTGTCGAAGGCCCACAGGGAACCCGATCCGCCGAAGACGGGTCGTGGTGGAGCGGGAACATTACGCTGGTGTCGCTACAGTCACTCGAGAAAACCATCGACGGCGCTTCTCAGACGATATCATGACCGACAGAGAGCTCTACGTCATCAGCGTCCCGACCAGTGTGCAAACCAACGCCAAGCGGCGGGGCCAGCAGAAGACTGCTGTACAGGGGCTGCTCAACTCGGACAGCGGCTCGGTCCAGCCTATCGCGACGAAACCAGGGGAGAAGGACATCCGGTTCGAGTACCGCGGGCAGTACGCCGAGAAAATCGTCTCCGAGCTCAAGGAGCTCGCGAGCAGTTCGACGATTGAGGATGTCCCTTTCGCTGCGGTCTCCGAGTCGACGCCGTCTGATGGCTACTACACCGTCCAGTCGGCGTCCGCAAATCGGAACGACCCCCGTACGAACAAACTGCAGGTCTTCGACGGCGTGCTGGTCGAAGCCGGTACTCGTGCGAATAAGCGCCGCGCCGTCCGCTTGATCAAATCCCAAGAGGACCACCCGTTCGGGAACGCCACGACCGCGGAAGTCGCCGCCCCAGCCACAGCCACACAGGTGCAGTGGCTGGACCGCGAGACCGAGTCGACGTCGGACCCGTCGCTGGTCACGACCCGCAGCGCTGAGCTGGGCGACGTCGAGATCTACGACCTGCAGAACGCGCCGTACGCCGACGCCACACTCGTGTACGACATCCCCTACGCTGACGAGGGCCCCGTCGACGTCCGCGTCTGGGACGAGCGCGGCGTCGGCTCCAGGACGGACAGCGACGATGTCCTGCAGTGGCAGAAAGTGTTCTCGACGGCCCACGAGTACGCCGGCGAGCGCGTCATCTCGAACGGACTGGTCCGCCTGCGCGTCGACCAGTCGCCGGCGCTGTCGGTCGAGCGCTGGGACGACGCCAACAGCACGTGGACCACGCAGTCGCTCGGGACGTCGTCGTGGAGTGTCACCGATCTCGACGTCCGCCACATCGGGATGGCCCGCGCCGACGCTCGTGTGGTCTTCAGCGACGGCTCCAGCGAGTACCCGCTGGATGTCTCGATCAAACGGGGCTGGACAGACCCGCTGTGGATGGAGATCGACGGCGAGGGTGGGACGCCGGCGGGACTGGTAGACCTGCTCGATCCGGCGGCGAGCGGGCAGATCTACGACCCCGGCGCTGATCAGGGCCTCGTCGCTCGGGAGGTCGTGCAGTAATGGCGCAGTGGCAACTCCGGAGCGACTGGGAGAGCAGTGACAGTGACTGGGGCGACTGGGTCCAGAGCGGCGCTATCCAGCTGATCAACGACGACACGAACGGTACTGGTGACTGGGTCCTCGACGGCGCAGATACACAGGGGAAGGCCCGAACCGGCCTCGAAGATACGTCCCAGAAGATCACCGGCTGGCGGTTCGATGTCGAGATTACCGATGGGAACGGCAACGACTCGGACAGCCGGTACGGGCCCGGTTTCGAAGTCCTCGATGAGAACGGCAACGCGCTGCTGCACATCCAGTTCGAAGGTAACAACATTGCCGCCGTGGACACGGGGGCTGTCGACAACAACACTGCGGACCGCGTAGAATTTACAGGCTCGTGGTCCTTCGACACGCTCTACACCGACGTTACGATCATCCACACGGGCGGTGGGTCCTACGACATCACCTTCAACGGCGAGACGATCACGTTCACGGCGGCGTCGGCACCGGCGACCAGCGTCGGGTTGCAGGAGGCGGGCTGGCACGTCTACGAGGAGCGGTCGCAGCGCTGGGCCGGGTACATCGACAACGTCGAGTACCGGATACCGGACCCGCCCGCGTCTCCGAACAACGTCGACGCGACCTATGTCGCTGACGATCAGGTCGATCTCAGCTTCGATGCCGACACGAGTGACGGGCCGATCAACAGCTACGATGTCGAACTCTCGCGCGACGGCGGGTCGTGGGTGTCGCCGGCCGGCGGCCCCTCGTCGCCCGGCAGCGCCGGCACCTACTCCTACGGACCGTCCGCTGATGCCGCCTACGGCAGCGTAATCGGCATTGACAGCAGCTTCCAGTTCCGGGTCCGGGCGGTCAACACGACCGGCACCAGCAGCTGGGTGACGAGCGACACGGTCTACACGACGCCAGTCCCGCCTGCGACGCCGTCGGTCAACCGCCCCGATGCGTCGACGGTGGAGTTGACGGTAACATGGCGGACTGATCTTGTCGGCGACGACGGCCAGTACTTCGACGTCTACTACCGCGAGGACACGGGCTCGGGATACGGCTCGTGGACGTTCTTCGACGCGTTCACCGCCGCCGATGCGAACGCATCAGGCACCGACGCGAAAGGCAGCAGTGTCACTGCCACCTACAACGTCGGGACAACCTACGACGGTGGCGTCGCCCTGCAGGACGATGCCCGCTACCAGTTTAGGGTCAGGCACTACAACGACTCGTCGCGCGGCAGCGAGTACGTCATCGCCGACTACGGTAACGAAGGCAACGTCTACTTCGAGGACGGATTCGAGAGCGGCGACGCATCGGCGTGGGACTCTACGAACCTCCCCGACGGGGCCGGCGAAACCTCTGGCGTTGTTCAGGCGCTGGATAGCCGGTTTGCCGATACGTCGCCGGCGGAGGGCAGCTACGCCGTCGAGATGTTCGACGGCGGGTACCTCCGCAAGCAACTGGGCGACCTCTCGGGTGAGTCTGATGTCCACGTGCGCCTGCGGTGGCAGGCGGCGTCGTGGGAGGCTGACGCCGTCGACGCACTCCGAGTGCGGTGGTACGACGGGAGTGCGTGGCAGACGCTGCAGACCGACGACTGGGCGTACAATCAGCAGGGCTGGGTGTTCGTCACGATATCGGTGCCCGACAGCTATCTCTCGACGGATGCCCGCCTCGAGGTCGCCCAAGAGTTCCAGGGCAATTACTCGTTCACGGCTTTCGACAGCATCGTTGTCTCAGACATCTTGCATGAGTACACCAGCCCTGCCGCGCCGTCGGGGCTCTTGACAGACACGACCATAGAGGATGAGATTGGTCTCTCGTGGACGACGAACGCATCACTCATGGGCCTCGGAAGCACGAACGAGACGCGCAACGAGGTCCGGATCAAGGCAACGTCCGCCGGGTCCTACACGTGGCCAGCCAGT
>NZ_BMOU01000007.1 GCF_014647235.1 Haloarcula pellucida | reverse complement strand
CACCCCGCCTGCTCGCGGTTCCTGCCAGTCACCGCTGCGCTTCTCCGAGGGCCGCGACCGTCGGTCCCATCCGCACAGCCCACACCACCCCGCCTGCTCGCGGTTCCTGCCAGTCACCGCTGCGCTTCTCCGAGGGCCGCGACCGTCGGTCGCGGCCCTCGCTAGCCCTCATACAGCGTCACCGACCGGGCGCCGTACCCCTCGTAGAACGGCCCGATACCGCCGTCGGTGTTGCCCGCGGCGATGCGACCGTCCGAGGTCTCGAAGACGATGCTGTTCTCCATCGGGAAGTCGTTGGTCGGGTCGCCGACGAGGTTCTGGCGCACCGCGACGACCGGGACCCGCTCGTAGCGGCGTTCGGTCCCGGCCTCGACGTCTTCGATGGTGACGTCGGCCAGCAACTCCCGGCCTGCCGCCCGGTGGAGCGCAGCGTTGGTCGCCGCCGTCCGGAGGTGACCGTAGGTGGCCGGAAGCGGGTCGGGGTCGGTGACGTAGTGGTCCTCGCCCATCGGCCAGAAGTTGGCGACGGCGTTGCCGAAGAAGCCGCTCCAGACCTCTCGCTGGGCGAACGCAAGCGCGTACTCCTCGCCGTGTCGACCCGAGAGGATGCCGTGCGCCCCGAACAGCCCCGTCGTGTCGTCGACGAGGACGTGGACCGGCGGCGCGGCGTCCCACGTCCTGACGACGTCAGTACACGCGCTCCAGTCCACGTCTAGCGTCTCAGCCGAGAGGGGCGCGACGGCGAGCAGATAGACGAAGACGCCGCGGTCCCGGGCCTCGGCGAGGGCGTCGTCGAGGTGGGAAACCTCCGGGGCTGGGAGGACGAGGAACGCCTCCCGGTCGGCGGCGGCGAGGTACTGCGTGGCCCGCTTTCGGACCGTCGACCGGGAGTGGACGACTTCGAGCGCCGGGCCGTCGTCGGCCGGCGCAGTGTACAGCGTCTCGACGCTCTCGCGCACCTCGTCGAGGCGGGAGGCGAGCGAGCCCAGCGCCTCTTCGGGCGGTCGGGCCCGGAGGACCGTCGGACTGGCCGTCTCGTCGATGGTGACCAGTCCGCGCTCGGTGAGCGATCCAGCGATTTCGTAGACGTAGCCCTGGGAGACGTCCGCGGCCGCCGACACCTCGCCAGTCGTCGCCTCGCCGACCCGCAGCACCGCCAGATACGCCGCTATCTCCTTCTCCGAGAGTCCGAACGTCGCGAGATGCTCGCGCAGCGCCTCCGCAGACATGGTAGAGAGTTATTCTACTACATACAAAATATTTTTCCCATAGGGCGCTCAGACCAGAGTATGGGCGAGACGGCCACCGCCACAGCGGCCGAGACGGACCACGAGAGCGACACCGAGCGGACGAGCCGACGGTGGTGGACGGTCGTCGCGTTCGCGTACATGGCGCTAGAGGGCGCTGGCCTGCAGATGCGCGGGGCGGTCATCCCGGCCCTCCAACAGCAGTTCGGCGCGCCGGAGTGGCAACTCGGACTGGTCGCGCCGGCCGGCACCGTCGGCTTTCTCGTGGTGGTGATGCTCGTCGGCGCGGTCGGCGGCCGGTTCGACACCCGACGCCTGCTCTTGCTCGCGGTCGTCGGCACCGGCGCCGGCATCCTCGTAATGGGCGTCGCTCCCTCGTTCCTGTTCTTTCTCGCGGCGCTGTTCGGTCGGGGGATGTTCACCGGCGTCGGCCGCGGGAGCGCCCGCCCGCTCTTGAGCCACCTCTACCCCAGCCAGCGGGGGCGGCTGTTCGGCTACTACGACATGATGTGGGCCGTCGGCGCGACCATCGGCCCGCTGCTCGTAGCCGGGGCGCTCCTCGCGGGCGACTGGCGCTACGCCTACTTCGCGCTCGCCGTGGCGTTCGTTCCGCTCCTCCTGCTGGTCCACTCGCTGCCGACGCCCGCGGTCGGCGGCGGCGACGACCCGATGGACCTGACCGCGGTCCGGCGTCTCGTCCGCCGGCCCGAAGTGCTGGCGATGGCCGCCGGCGTCTTCCTCGTCTCCGGGTTCGAGGGCGGTATCTTCACGTGGCTGACCACCTACGCACAGAGTCGTCTCTCCGACACGCTGGCGACGGCGTCGCTGTCGGTGCTGCTCGCCGCGTACGTCCCCGGTCGGTTCGTCTCCGGACGCCTCTCGGAGCGGTTCGGTTACCTCCGCCTGAGCGCCGGTCTCGTCGCGCTCTCGGTTCCGACGTTCTGGTATACGTTCTTCGTCGCCGATGGGTACGGCCTCCTCGCGGGCGTCTTCACCTTCGGTCTGTTGCTCTCGGGCCTGTACCCGACGCTGGTCGCCTACGGCGTCGACGGCATGCCGGAACACAGCACCCCGGTCAACTCGACGGCCGCCGTCACGTCCTCGGCGGGATTCGCCGCCGTCCCCGCCATCATGGGCTTCGTCATCAGCGGCTCGGACGTCGTCCAGGCGATGCGCCTCCTGTTGCTGCCGCTGTGTGCGCTCCTCGCCCTCCTCCTCGTGGCGTGGTACACGACCGGGCGCGTACAGGAGTCCTGACGGCGACGAACCAGCCACTGTCTGCCGGTTGGAGAACTGTCGCGTGGGACCGAACGGGGCCGGTCGCTGGGCGTTCGAAACGACGCGAGCACCGGACCGAGGCGCGAAGGACACACAGCGAGTTGCAGTAGCCCAGCGGCCGGGGGCTTTCCGGGTGTGCGCGACAGCAGTGCCGACCCCGAGCGGAGCACCAGCGACACCGAGCGGACGCAATTCCCATATAGACGGCCCGTCAGAGGCAACGTATGAGCGACCGCACCGCGGCCGTCACCCGCGAGACAGCCGAGACGGACATCGAGGTGACGCTCGATATCGACGGCGACGGCGACTCGACCGTCGACACCGGTATCGGTTTCTTCGACCACATGCTCGATTCCTTCTCGACGCACGGCCTCTTTGACCTGACCGTCGACTGCGACGGCGACCTCGACGTCGACGACCACCACACCGTCGAGGACGTGGCCATCACGCTGGGGCAGGCCTTCGAGGAAGCGCTGGGCGAGAAGCGCGGTATCACCCGCTTTGCCGACCGGAGAGTCCCGCTGGACGAGGCCGTCGCCAGCGTCGTCGTGGACATCTCGGGCCGGCCGTACTACAGTTTCGACGGCGAGTTCTCCCAGAGCGAGGTCGGTGAGATGACCAGCCACATGGCGAAACACTTCGGGCGCTCGCTCTCGACCAACGCCGGTCTCACGCTGCACTGCGGCGTCGACGGCGAGAACGCCCACCACGAGATAGAGGCGCTGTTCAAGGGACTGGCGCGGGCGCTGGACGACGCCACCCGCATCGACGAGCGACGGAGCGACGTCGCGAGCACGAAGGGCGAACTGTAGCGCCGATGTTCGACGAGATAATGGCGAAGTTCGAGGACTCGCCGGGCCAGCAGGCGGTCATCCGCCTCCTGCTGGAGCGGGGGTTCTCGGTCAACGAGGAGGGCCGGGTCGTCTCGGGGGGCATCGAGATTCCGAACACCGGCATCGCCCGCGAGGCCGGCGTCGACCGCCGGGTCGTGAACGCGACGACGGACGCCATCTTAGAGGACGAGGAGTTGCGCCGCATCTTCCGCAACATCTCTTCGGTCCCGAGTCTGCTCGATTTGGCACCGGTGCTGGACCTCACCGCCATCACCGTCTCCGTGCGGTCGGCCGAGGAGTCGGGCATCGTCTCGACGGTCACGGGCGCCATCGCCGACCGGGACATCTCCATCCGGCAGGTCCTCTCCGAGGACCCGGAGTTCACGGACGAACCGCGCCTGTACGTCATCACCGACGAGGCGTTGCCGGGGGACCTCATCAACGAGATTCGGGCGATGCCGTTCGTCCGGACCATCGAACTGGCCTGAGTCCTTTTCACTTCGCGGCCCGACCGGGCCGTATGCGCTATCCCGTCACGGTCACCGTCGAGACGCCCGACGGCGCGGTTCACGAGGTGGTCGCCGAGGAGGGGCGCGTCCTCCGGGACGCCCTCCTCGACGCCGGGATCAGCCCGCATGGTCGCTACGCCCGTCGTCTCAACTGCGGCGGGCGCGGCCTCTGTGCGACCTGTGGGGTCCGACTGGCCGAGACCCCCGACCCCGACCACTGGCACGACGACCTCGCCGACCGCTTTGGCTACCCGCGACTGTCCTGTCAGCTACGAGTCCGGGACGGGATGCGGGTGCAGGTACTCGACAAGCGCGTGTGGGGCGGGCGCGAGACCGGCGGCGGGTCCGGCGAAGGATAAGGGCTATTCGCCCGCCGGGAGTACCGACCGGCGTGGCAGAGAGCTATCTGACCGTCGCGGAACGGGCGGAGGCCCGCTTCGAGGTGCAGGGCTCGGAGTTCATCGGTCACGTCGCCCCCGTCGAGACCGTCGACGAGGCGGAAGCGTTCGTCGAGGAAATCTACGAGACGTACGCCGACGCCACCCACAACGTGCCGGCCTACCGCGTTCGGGCCTCCCCGTTTCGGGAGTACGCGAGCGACGACGGCGAACCGAGCGGCAGTGCGGGCAAACCGGCGCTGAACGTCCTCCAGCAACAGGAGTTAGAGAACGTCGTCGCCGTCGTCACTCGCTACTACGGCGGGACGAATCTGGGGGTCGGTGGGTTGGCCCGGGCGTACGGTCGGGCGGTCAAAGAGGGCGTCGACGCCGCGGGCGTCGTCGAGTCGGTCCCCCACGAGCGCTTTACCGTCACCGTCGAGTACGACGACTCCGGGAGCGTCCGGGGACTGCTCGAATCCGCCGACGTGGAGTTCGAGGCCGACTACGAGGCCGAGGTGCGCTTTGCCGTCCGCGTCCCGACGGCGGAGGGGGCGGCCCTCAGAGACCGCATCCGCAGTGCGACCAGCGGCCGAGCGAGTATCGACGCGAGCGACCCCGAATGACGGTTCGACAGCCGACGACACCAGCGAGCACCTGACTCGTCATGCGTGCGTCAGACACCGTTTCGTGTGGAAGTGAATTCGATAGCTGTCTGTCGTTTTCCAACTGAAGTGAAGGGGTTCGACAGCCGACGAAAACGTCGAGGGGGCTCGGGACGTCACGGCTGTTGTGGCATCCCGCTTATACGGGTTTCGGGTCGCGCTCAGTCCGTACGGAACGCGCGGTCGCCGGCGTCGCCGAGTCCGGGGACGATGAAGCCGTCGTCGTCGAGTTCGTCGTCGATTGCGACGGTCAGGAGGTCCACGTCGGGGAACGCCTCGGCGACGCGGACGACGCCCGGCGGGGCCGACACCGCCGAGAGGACGATGAGTCGCTCCGGGTCGGGCCCGTTGCTCGTGATGTGGTCGAGGACCGTACACATCGTCGACCCGGTGGCCAGCATCGGGTCGGCGACGATGACGGTGTCGTCCTCGCTGATGTCGGGCATCTTCTCGTACTCGACGGAGATGGGGAACTCGCCGTCCTCGTTCATCCCCGCTGACTCGTCGCGACTCGCGGAGATGACGCCCTGTCGGGCACGCGGGAACGCCTTGAGCAGGCCCTCGACGAACGGCGTCGCCGCCCGGAGGACGTTGACGATGACGACGTCGTCGAGTCCTTTCACGCGTTCGCCCATCGTCGTCGTTAGCGGCGTCTGGATCTCCGTGTACTCGGTCTCCATCCGACCGTCGATGATCTCGTAGCCGCAGATGCGGCCCAGTCGGACCAGTCCTTTGCGGAACTCGACCTGTTCGGTCTCGACGTCGCGCAGTCGCGACAGTTCGTCCTTCGCGAGGGCGTGCGTGACGAGCGAGGCGTCGCCGCGCTCTTCGATAGTCATACCGGCCCGTCGGTGCGCGCCGATTAAACTGTGACGACATTCGAGTGGCCGTGTCGCGGCGGCCCACCGTCAGTTCACGCCGGTTCCGCCCCGGCGGCCGACTCCGCGACGGCCTCCCCGCGCCGGCGGTTCTCCAGCATGAGCGCGACGAACAACACGAGACCGACCGCCCGGAGGCCGATGTCGACGACCAGCGACACCTCGCCGCCGCCGACGCCGACGCCGATCAGTCCCAACAGATCGTACAGCCCGGAGACTGCCAGTCCGGGCGCCATCAGAAGGAGGGAACTGACCGCGAAGGCCCCCCGCTGGCTGCGAGAGACCGGGGCCGAGACGTAGCCGATGACCGTCGCCGCCAGCGCGACGACACCGACGAACACCCCGGCGACGGGGATGAACACCTCGAAGATGGCGAAGCCGGGGTCCAAAAAGTCCGTCAGCTGGACCACGCGGTACTGCTCGCCGAGGGGGAGTTCGTCGGCGTTGGCCTTCCGTCGCAGGAGGACGATGCCGGGTGCGAGGACGAACGCGAACGGGACGATAGCCTTGTTCAGCGACAGCGAGAACGCCTCGATGCCCGTCTGGAAGGCGTCGGATTTCGCCACCCCCGAGGCCGCGTAGGCGGCGACGGCCACCGGCGGCGTGATGTCCGCGATGACGCCGAAATAGAGGATGAACAGGTGCGCGGCCAGTTCCGGAACGCCAAACCCCACCAGCGCCGGCGCGAGCAACGAGACGAGGATGATGTACGTCACGGTGGTCGGCATCCCCATCCCGAGGATGATGGAGGCGACGGCAGTGACCAGAAGCAGGAGGACCAGCGACCCGCCGGCGACGGCGCGGATGAGCGCCACCAGATTCGGCCCGAGACCGGAGACGCTGATGACGCCGGGGATGATGCCCGCCGCGGCGACGGCGATGACGACAGGCACCGCCGTCCGAGCGCCGCTCTCCATCGACTTCCCGAGGAAGACGGTGAGTCGGTAGACCCCGTTACTCGCCAGTTCGGACCGGCCGAGAGCGTCGGCCGTCGTCTGGGCGGCGTCGTCGACGGCGTCGTCGAACGAGAGGATGGGCGAGTCGAGAGCGGGGCGCGTCGCCAGCGTCAGGACGCCCGCGACGATCGCCATTCCGCCGAGGCCGCCGACGGTGGCCGCAAACGCCGCCTGTGCCGACTGGCCGCCGGTACCGTCACCGAGCAGCGCACCGAGGAATCCGACGCCCGCGAGCAGTTGCGCGACGAAGTTGGCGACGAACAGGGCGCCGAAGATAGCGACGAGTCGTCCCCGCGTCTCGTCGCTGTACGCCGCCACGAGGGCGACGAGCGCCCCGATGGCGATGAGCGTGAACCACGCCGACCGGGCGACCGAGAGCCGTTCGATGATGAGGTAGTACAGCAGGAGGCCGATGGGGACGAGGTAGAACCACCCGGTCGTGAGGTGCTGGCGGATGTCAACCAGTTCGGAGGGGTCCAAACCGCCGATGTTGCGCTTTGTCGCCTCGAAGTGGACCATCACCCAGATGCCGAAGAAGAAGACGATGGCCGGGATGGTGGCGGCGATGATGACGTCGCGGAACGGGGTCACCGTGTACTGGACGATGAGGAACGCGGCGGCGCCCATCACCGGCGGGAGAATCTGCCCGCCGGACGACGCCGAGGCCTCGACGCCGCCGGCGAACTCGGGGCGGTAGCCAGACCGCTTCATCAGCGGAATCGTGAACGCGCCCGTCGTGACGGTGTTGGCGATAGAGGACCCGGAGATGGTCCCCATGAACCCGCTGGCCAGAATCGAGGCCTTCGCTGGGCCGCCCCGCCGGGTCCCCGTCGCGCCGTACGCGAGGTCGATGAACCACTGGCCGGCCCCGGACATCTCCAGAAACGCCCCAAAGAGGATGAAGATGTAGATGAACTGCACCGAGACGGTCACCGGGATGCCGAACACGCCGTTTTCCGTGTTGTACCAGAGGTTCTGAATGATGGAGTCCCACGCCAGCGGCGGGATAGAGAGGACGCCCACGTACGCCGTGTTCTGCGGGATGAGAAAGCCAAAGCGGGCGTAGACGACGAACGCCGCGACGATGACCATCAGGTAGAGGCTGATGGCCCGCCGAGTGGCTTCGAGCACAAGCAAGACGCCGACGACGCCCAACACGAACGCGTAGGAGGTGTCCGCGAGCGGTCCGAGCAGTCCCGCAATCGGTTCGAGGAACGTGAACACTCCCTGAATGGGTCGGCCGGACTCCAGTCCGAGCGCGCGCATCCGCTGTATCTCCTGAAAGTCGGTGATGAAGTACGCCGCCGCCAGCACCGAGATACCCATCAACACCACGTCGAGCGGCGTCACGCGGTCGAAGTCGGGGTCGACGAACACCCACGCGAGCGCGCCGCCGACGGCGCGAACCGTGCGGGTCACGGGGTGGTCGGCCCCGAGTCGGTCGTCGAGCCACGCCGCCAGCGCGACGGCGCGTCCCGACAGCGGCCCGTCGCCGGTCGAGGTCGGATACAGCAGGAAGGTGAGTACGAGTCCGAACGCGACGTGGACGGCGTTTATCTGGAGCAACTGCAGGGCCGCGAACTGAACCGTGCCGAGACCCGGCAGGTCGACGGAGAGGACGAACCCCTTCGCTGCCAGCCACATCTGAAACACCGAAAAGGTGATGCCGACGATGGCGACGACAACCGCCGCAGCGCCCTGCAACGACCGCTTGCGCTCTATCTCCTGAAGGACTTCGTCGACCTCCTCGTCGGTGACGGCGGCGTCCTCGGGCGAGTCCACTGTGTCGTCTCCGGGTGGTGTCGTGGTCATGTATCGAGTGAATCCGTAGCGGCCGCGAGCGCCGACCGCCGGGTGAGGTGGAGGGTCACGGAGCGCTCGTCGCTCAGTGCGACCAGATCGTAGGTCCGGTCGCCGACGTGGAGGCGGTGACCTGCAACGGCACCGGGTGCGACGGTGAATCGCGTGTAGGCCCCCGGTGGGTCGTAGACGAGCGTCCCGTTCTCCCGGGTGACGTTCGCGCCGCTGGGCAGCCCCCAGCCGTACGATTCGAACTCCATCCGGGTCATGACGAGTCGGTCGCCTCTGACGGTGTAGCCGTCGTAGACGCGGGTCTTCTCGACGCTGTGGGTGTATTCGAGCGCCACCGTCGTCCCGTTCTCGACGGGGGCCGTCAGGTACGGCTCTCCGTTCTCGGCGTCCTCGACGACGAGGACCCGCTGGGTCGGTACCGCCGCGGCCGTCCCGAGTGCGAGCAACGCGACGAACGCGAGTGCGACGGCGACGCGCCGAGTCATGTCGTGGGCGTCCGGCGAGCGTGGGTAGCGGGCGATGCTGGCACCACGGGTCGGGTCAGGCGTCGAAGTACGCCGCCGCCCCGGGGTGGAGTTCGATGGACATGCCGTCCTGGGCCGACTCCTTGCTGATGAAGTCCGTCTTGATGGTGAGTTGGTCGACGTTGTCGAAGATAGCCGCCGTCACGGTCTCCACCGTCGATTCGGACAGTTCCCTGCGGGTGGCAATCATCGCCTGCACGGCGACCGTCTGGACGTCGTTCCCGACACCGGTGTACGTGCCACCGGGAATGGTGTCGTCGGCGAACCACGACGCCGCCTCCTTGACGGCCTGTCGGTTCTGGCCCCGGATGGGGACGATGACGAGGTCGTTCGTGTTCGCTAAGTCCTCGATGGCGCCGACGGGCCACCCGCCGACGACGAACGCCGCGTCGATGTCGCCGTTCCGTAACTGGTCGGCCGCCTGCGAGAAGGAGGCGTTCTGTTCGGTGAAGTTCGAGATACCCACAGCCTCCAGAATCTGGAGGGCGTTGACCTGCGTGCCCGACCCGAGGTCACCGGTGTTGATCGTCTTCCCGGAGAGATCCGACAGTTGCGTGATGCCGGTGTTGGCCAGCGTGACGACGGTGATGGTCTCGGGGTACAGCGTCGCGACCCCCGTCAGGTTCTGGACGGCATTGCCCTTGAACGCGTCAATGCCGGTCCCGTTCTTCGCGAAGGAGGCGATGTCGTTCTGGATGAGCGCGAAGTCGGCGTCCCCGCTGGCGAGGTTGCCGACGTTCTCGACGCTTGCGCCCGTCGACTGGACGTTCAGCGTGAACTCGGTGTTTGCCTCGACGATGGTCTTGAACTCGTTCGAGAGCGGGAAGTACGTCCCACCGGTCCCGCCGGCGTGCCAGGAAAGGCGCGTCTCCGTCTGTCCACCGCCATCGCCGCCGTCCCCGGTGGTCTCGGTCTCGCCATCACCGCCGTCGCCCATGGCGGTAGTCTCGGTTTCGGCCCCACCATCACCGCCATCGCCGCCGTCGCCGCCGTCGCCGCCACAGCCTGCGAGGGCGACGACACCTGTCAGTCCGGCCGCTCGAACGAAGCGCCGTCGGGTGGATTTCCGCGTAGGGTCTTCTGACATACGTCCATTGAAACTCCCCTGCTACGCACTAAGATATACACAGGTTACAGCGCCCCTTCCGGAGGAAAAAGCAGGTCTCCGCGGGCGCGACGGGACGGCCGAAAACCGAGCGAGGGAATGGGTAGCGTACTCGGGTTAGGCGGGGCTTTCGACGCCCAGTTCCTCGAGTAGCGTCCGAGCGGCCGCCGCCGAGGAGGGCGGGCCACGGGCGGTGATCAGGTCGCCGTCGACGGTGACGCTCGTGTCGGCGTCGAGTTCGGCGTCCCACTCGGCGCCGACGGCTTTGACCTCGTCCTCGACCCAGTAGGGGAGTTTGCGACCGTCGGGCATCAGGTCGTCCTCGTCGACGATGCCCTCCTCCCACGCGTTCGGGAACCCGGTGACCGACCGGCCCGCCGCGAGGAATCCACCGTCGCTGTCGCGGGTGAACGCGAGGATACCGACGGCGTGGCAGACGACCAGCGCTTTCTCACTGTCGCTCTCGACGGCGTCGCGCAGGAGTCGGCGCGCGTCGCTGTCCTGATTGACGTCCCACGCGGTCCCGTGGCCGCCGGGGAAGACGACGGCGTCGTAATCGGCGGCGTCGGTCCGAGCGATGGGCGTCGGGTCGTTGAGTCGCTCGTCGGTTTCGTGGACCTCCACGACGTGCGCTGCGGTCTCCTCGCCGACCTCCTCGGGATCGACCGAGCGCTCGTCGACGACCGGTTTCTCGCCCGACGGCGTGGCAACGGTGACGTCGACGCCGGCATCTGTCAGCGTCGTCAGCGGTTCGATACACTCCTCGCCCCAGTAGCCGTGCTCGCTGACTACGAATAGTGCGGATGGCATCACGACATGGTACACGGTCAATCCTGATAAGTGGCCGCCGGCCACCGGGGCGGAAACGCTTAACCGGCCGGAGCGACAAGACGTTTCAAGCACGGTACCAGACCGTCCGCACCACGAACTCGTTCTACAATGGCAGATATCGAAGAGAGCGTCTCCGGATTCAAGACACAGGGTGGTTGGGTCGACGTGGTCGAACACGGCGAGCGAATCACGCAAGCACTGAAAGACCTCGTCGACGACGAGACCGCAGAGGTAGACGACGGCGCCCTCTCGGAGTTCGACGAGTGGCGCCCGAAGAGCCACGAGCGACTCGACGAGGACGTCAACGAGAAGACCGCAGAGCAGGCGAGCGTCGACGAAGGGAAGGGAGAGCAGGCGGGCAAGAACCCCGACGAGGACCTCCAGACGGCCGGCGAGAAGTTGAGCGAGTCCTACGAGAACTTAGACGAACCCGACGAGGCCATCGACAAGTGGGGCGAGTCCGTCGACTACGTCGCGCGTGCGGCCGACTCCGCCGGCCGGAAAGCGCTCCGGAAGGTCGAGGACGCCGTCTACCGCAACGTGATGACACAGATAGCGCCGTACTACTTCGACAACGAACTCGTCAGCGCGAACCTCCGGCGCATCGGCGACGAGGACCGCCCCGAGTACGTCTTCGAAGTCAACGTCAACGACGACGACCTGAAGATGCGCGTCTCGAACCGACTGGCCGACTACGACCAATCGGTCGACCGCTGGCACGTCGACACCGAGAAGGTGACCGAGGCCGTCGAGGCCGCCGAGGGCGTCGAGGCGACGGAACCGGGTGAAGAGACCGATGCGAAGACGAACTGAGGCGGCGTTCGTGTCGCCGACTCGGCGGCGGGTGTGACACGGCCAGCGGTTGTTTCAGCGTCTGAAACAGCACCACTCCATTTATTTTTATACGGCGCATAGCGAAACAGAAGGTTCCCATGTCGTACGCTAGCCCTCACAGCGGACCAAACAGCAGTCGTGCGGTGTCCCCCGTCGTCGGCGTCATCCTCATGGCGGCCATCGTCGTCGTCCTCGCGGCGGTGGTCGCGTCGCTCGCGGTCGGGTTCGAGGGCGAACTCCAAGAACCCGCCCCCAGCGGCGGGTTCGACCGCGAGTACGCGCCCTCGGGCGAGGGGAACACGGACAACCGACCGTACGTCGTCATCACGCACGAGGTCGGCCGGACCGTCGACGCCGACAACGTGCTGATCAAGGACGACGCGGGCAACAGCATCTACTGGGACGACGTGTGGACCGGCGGGCCGAAGGTCCACGCCGGGGAGTACGTCCACATCGACGGGTTCGCGAGCGACGCCGTCCTCGAACCCATCTGTGAGGGTCGGACGTACTGGATCATTCTGCAGAACGAGGACGGCGACTCGCTGGTCGTGAACAAGTGGACGGCGTCGACGCCACCGCGGATCCCCACCTCCTCACCGCTCGACAGTAACGACAACCACGTTCCGGACCACTGTCCGAACGACTAACGTCGGCGTGCGAGAAGCGCCGCGACCACCAGTGCGAGGAGCGTGACCACTGGACCGAAACCGACACCGGTCGCACCGGTTTGCCGGTCCCCGGTTGTCACAGCCCCCGTCGAGGAGTCGGTGGTCCGTACCGCCGCAGTCGGCGTGTTTGGCGTCCGTGTCACCGCTGTCGGTGACTCGGTCACCGTGGCCGTCGACGTCGACCGCCCGTCGACCGCGCTCTCTGGCCCCGCGAACGACACGTTCGGGACCGGCGTCGAGACGCTCTCGACCGTCGCCGTCCACGCTTGTACCGGGTGTCCGCTCAGGCGGTACGCCGGGTCGGTTACCGGCCCGTCGAATCGTCCGTCGTCGTCGCCGTCGCGATGGGCGACGACGAGGACGTGATCGTCGACAGTACGCGGCAACTCGAAGTCGTCCATCTCGGTAGCCGTCCCGACGGGGTGGAACGCGTCCCGCGTCTCGTCGTACTCGTAGGCGACGAGGAACCCGCCTTTCGGGAGTGATACGTCGTCGAGGTAGACGGTGGTCGTGGTCTCGCCTCGGTAGCCGGGGTGGGCGTCCCACCATATCGACGGCGGGTCCCCCGCCCCGCTCCGGTACTGGCGGTGGAACACGGTCAGGTCGTACAGGCCGGGCGACGAGAGGGACCGCGTGTCGAGCGTCGTCTGGAACGTGCCGTTCGCGTGGACAGTCGCAGTCGCCCGCCGCGAGACGGTCGGGTCCTGTCGTGAGACGAGCGAGATCCCGAACCGCGACCCCGGCATGATTGCCGTCCGTCCGGAGATCGTGGTCCAGTTACCGGCCTGCACGTCGACTGTCTCGGCACGGACGCCGTCGACACTGAGCGACGCGTCCGCCACCTCGAACGACTGTTCGGCCTCGACGTCCCGGTTCGCTATCACCGACGTCTCCTCGATTTCGAGGTCGAGAGTCTGCTCGGCGGCGAGCACTCCTTCGAGGCGAGCGGTGTCGAGGAGGAGATAGAGGGTCCCGTTGCCGGCGTCGACGAGGGCCCGAACAGACCCCCGTTCGGTCGCACTCTCGCGGAGCAAGATGCCGCCACAGGGACCGAATATCTCTAGCTCGATGTCGTCCGCGCGGAGCGAGAGTACTCGGTCGGTCGTCGTACCGTTGGCGGCGGCTACCGCGCCGACAATGCTCGGCGCGTCGATGCGGAGCACGGCCGTCTCGCCCTCGGTGACCGTCGGAATCGAATGCGACTCGGTCCCCGACCGGAGGAGGCCAGACCGGTTGGCCGCACGAACGTCGGCGACCGTGGCCGACTCGAACACCTGCGGCGCCGCGCGTTGGACGGTGATACCGCCGATCTCCGGCGTCGTCACCCGGAGCGAGCGCTCGGCGACCGCGGTCCCCGTCTGCGTCGCACGGACGGCGTAGTCACCGGGCTGGAGCGGCGCACGTGACCAGTTTGTGACCGTCACCGTATCATTACCACGGACACGATAGGTGCCGGCGTCCGTGCCTGCGTGCGCGGCGAGGTACGTGTTCACGACGAGGACGACCTGTCCGTCGCCGTCGTCCCGAATCGCCAGTGCTGTCGAGTCGGTCCGATCCGCCCCGACCGAAACCGAGACGTTCGCGCCGGCCGGCACCGACAGCGGGACCGCGGCGACGTCACCGAGGGGGACGCGACGGTCGTCGGTCTCGTTTACGACCGGGACCGACGCGGGCGGTGTGGCGCCACGGCGAGCGGTCGGCGTCTCCATCACAGATGGCTGTACACACCGCGTGCCGTAGCGTGACGTGTCGACCGACGGTGCCGACCGCTCGTCGCTCTGTGCGTATGCTGGCCCCGCGAAGAGCGTCGTCACGAGCAGGACCGACACGCCGAGTACGAGCAGTCGCTCGGCTGTGAGAGAGGATCGCGTGGAGGGCATCGACGGGTGTTCGACCGGGTGTCAATTAACCGTTCTCACCGACACGGCACCCCATAGTATGGCGACACCGGCCTGCTCGGGAACTATCCTCTGGGGCCGGCAGCGTCGTCGCAGACCACTGCTACCGTCCCGCGACGGGAGTCGTTCGAACGGTCGCATCGTCGAGACGAGAGGGTGCGTACGCACGGAAAGCGATGCACCCGGCCCCCATGTTGTTCGTTGTCATACCCCTTCACTTCGGGTGGAGATACGCGACGGCGCGAGCGGTAGCCTCATTGGGGGCAAAGGCAAACGCGGGTGTAGATGGTAGCGACGAATGTGCTGGTGACCCTCGTGGTCGCGTCGATGGCGAGTCTGTTCAT
Source organism: Haloarcula pellucida (assembly GCF_014647235.1). Classification (GTDB taxonomy): domain Archaea; phylum Halobacteriota; class Halobacteria; order Halobacteriales; family Haloarculaceae; genus Haloarcula; species Haloarcula pellucida. The sequence goes on along the minus strand of NZ_BMOU01000007.1, from coordinate 307,403 downwards.
GGCGTGGGCTATCGGTGCCGGGTCCTCTGGATCGACGCCGTTCGCGCCCGCCGTCGGGGCGAACGCGATTTCGGTGATGCGGGCCGGCTTCTTCGTCGGGATTCTCGGACTGGCCGGCGCGGTGTTACAGGGTGCAAACGTCACCGAGACGGTCGGGGGCGGCCTCGTCCTCTTCCCGGACGGCGGCGGTCTCTCCGCTATCGCCGCCATCGTCGCGTTGCTCACCGCCGCCGTCCTCGTGGCAATCGGTATCTTCACCGGCTACCCCATCGCGACGGCGTTTACCGTCACGGGCGCCGTCGTCGGCGTGGGGCTGGCGATGGGCGGCCAGCCGGCCACGGCGAAGTACGTCGAAATCGTCGCGCTGTGGGTCGCCACTCCGTTCGTCGGCGGCGGCATCGCCTTCGCCACGGCGTGGCTGCTTCGCCACGAGGCCGCGCCCGAGCGACTGCTCGTGCCCGTGCTGGGCGGTCTCGTGGCCGCGTTACTGGCAAACGTCCGGTTCGTGTTGCTGGCGCCCGGCGCCCAGCAGGCGTCGGTCGCTGGCGCCGCCGCCGAGACGCTGGGGACGCCGCCGCTCCCGACCGTCGTGGGCCTGACGCTGGTCGCGGCTGCCCTCGGCGGCGGCCTGCTCTACCGAGACGTGCGTGCCGACGCCGCAGCCGGGCAACGGCACTTCCTGCTGGTGCTGGGCGGCCTCGTGGCGTTCTCGGCAGGCGGGAGTCAGGTCGGTCTGGCGCTCGGCCCCTTGCTCCCGCTGCTGGGTGAGGGGCCGACGGCGGCCATCCCGATTACGGGGGTGCTCCTGTTCGGCGGCGTCGGCCTGCTAATCGGCTCCTGGACCGGCGCACCGCGGATGATAAAGGCGCTCTCACAGGACTACTCCTCGCTCGGGCCGCGTCGCTCCATCGCGGCGCTCATCCCGAGTTTCGTCATCGCGCAGGCCGCCGTCTTCTTCGGCATCCCCGTCTCGTTCAACGAGATTATCGTCTCGGCTATCGTCGGGTCGGGTGCGGCCGCCGGCGGCGGCGAGGTGAGTCGCGAGAAGATGGCCAAGACGGTGTTGGCGTGGGTCGGGTCGCTCGTGCTGGCGTTCGGTGTGAGCTACGGCGTGTTCGTCGGCGTCACCGCGCTGTTCTGAGTTACTCCGGCTGGGCTTCCTCGGTGTTGCCGTCGACGTCTGTGTCGGCTTCCTCCTCGTCGAGGCGGACGACGCGGGCCTTCATGATGCGCGTGTTCTCGACCTGTTCGACGCGAATCTCGACGCCGTCGTAGGTGATGGTCTCGCCCTCCTCGACGAGGCGGCCGGCACGGTTGAAGATGAAGCCGGCGATGGTCTCGAACTCCTCGCCCTCCGGGAGGTCCAGTTCCAGCGCCTCGTTGACCTCCTCGATGTTGACCTCGCCTTTGACCGTCACCGTGTCGTCGTCGACGTACTCGATGGGCTCTTCTTCCTCGCCTTCGAGGATCTCGCCGACGATCTCCTCGGTGAGGTCCTCCATCGTGACCAGGCCTTCGGTGGTCCCGAACTCGTCGATGACGATGACCATGTGCATCCGTTCGGCCCGCATCTCGGTCAGGAGGTCGTCGACGTTCTTCGACTCGGGGACGTGCAGCGTTGGTTCGATGAGGTCCTCCAGGACGATGTCCTCGGGGATGGCCTCGCTGTAGTTGAGGTCACGAACGAGGTCGCGGATGTGGACGACGCCGATGACGTTGTCCAGACTCCCCTCGTAGACCGGCAGGCGTGCGTGGCCGCTCTGGATACAGGTCTCTAGCGCCTCGCGCACCGAGTCGTCTTTCGCGACGGCGGTCATGTCGAGTCGTGGCGTCATGACCTCCTTGGCGATAGTGTCGTTGAACCGGAGGGTGCGCTGGAGCATCTCTCGTTCCTCCTCGTCGAGGACGCCTTCGCGTTCGCCCGTCTCGATGATGTCCTGAATCTCCTCGCGGGTGACGTAGGAGGTCTCGATGGCCGAGCGGCCGCCGGTGATCTTGTTGACGACGCGAGTCAGGTAGTCGAACAGCAGGATGAGCGGGAGCAGCGCCTTCTCGGCAACTTTCAGCGGGCGAGCGATGGTCAGCGCCCACGATTCCGTGTTCTCGACGGCGTAGCTCTTCGGGGCGCTCTCACCGAACAGGAGGACGATGGCGGTGATACCGAAGGTGGCGACCGCGACGGCCTGCCCCTGCGTGAGATACATCGCGAGCAGCCCCGTGGCGATGGAAGACATCGCGATGTTGACCATGTTGTTGCCGACGAGGATGGTCACCAACAGTCGGTGCGGGTCGGACTTGAGGTGTTTGAGCGTCTTCGATCCGGGAACGCCGTCCTCGACGAGCGCCTCCGTCCGGTGGGCGGGCAGCGAGAACATGGCGATCTCCGAGGACGAAAAGAACGCCGAGAGCAAGATGAGGAAGAAGATCGAAACGACGCCACCGACCAATACGGCACTCTGCGGAATTCCGATGCCGGCGACCTCGTAGGTCTGGAGCATCGTATCGGACAGCGCGAACGTCACAGGTGGGTCCAGGGCCATCGACGGTCGAAATTGTCAGTCCCGGGGATTAAGGCTTGTCATGGCCCACTCGCCGAAGCCCTTACCCGACTCTCCGGCATAGCAGCGCCATATGAGCGACCCCACCATCACGCTCTACCGGTTGCAGGCGTGCCCGTTCTGTGAACGCGTCGTACGGAAACTCCACGAACACGGGCTGGAGTATCGCTCGCGGTTCATCGAGCCGATGCACTCCGAACGGGACGTGGTCAAGCGCCTCTCGGGGAAACGGACGGTCCCCGCCATCGTCGACGAGAACACGGGCGTCACGATGAGCGAGAGCGCCAACATCGTCGAGTATCTGGAGCGGACGTACGGGGAGCGGCCACAAAGCGAGCGCGGGGAGGGGGGTGTCTAGATGGACCTCGACTTCGACGTCGTCGGCCTGGGCGAAGCCGACCACCCCGCGGAAGGCGAGAAAGCGCCGGAGTTCACCCGGCCGCTGGTCAACGACGAGTTCTGGGAAGACGTCGCCCTCTCGGAGCTGTGCGCCGAAAGCGAGGGGCCCGTCGTCCTCGTGTTCCACGCGATGGACGGCGCGTTCCCGGCGACGTACGTCTGGAACGAGATTCGCGACCGCGGGTGGCACGAGCAGGCCACCGTCGTCGGCCTCTCCATCTCGACGCCCTACGCCCACAAGGACCTGCTCGAAGAGCGCGACATCGAGGGCGACCATCGGCTCTATTCGGACCCGGCCAACGGCGTCGCCGAGCAGTACGGTATCGCCATGGACTTAGACGGGATGACGGGCCTCGCGGAACCGCGCCCGGCCGTGTTCGTCCTCGACTCGGATCGGACAATCGAGTACGCGTGGGTCGGCGAGGAGTGGCCCTCCTTCCCCGACTACGACGCAGTCGAAGCCCAGTTGTAACATGTCCGAGGAACCAGACGAGGACGATTTCGAGGCCGCAGCGGCGGCTATCCGCGACGGCGACCTCGTGGTGTACCCGACGGAGACGGTGTACGGGCTAGCCGCCGACGCGAGCGACTCCGATGCCGTCGAGCGAGTGTTCGAGGCGAAGGGGCGGGCGCGGGACAAGCCCGTCTCTATGGCGGTGCCCGACGTGGACACCGCACTCGAGTACACCCGCCCGACCGAGCGCGAGGAACGGTTCATGCGTGAGTTCCTCCCCGGCCCCGTCACCGTCGTGGTCGCGCGCCGCGAGGCGGTGCCGGACGTGCTGACCGCTGGCGAGTCGCGGGTCGGGGTGCGCGTGCCGGACCACCCGGTCGCGCTGGCGTTGCTGGAGCGAGTGGCGCCGCTGACGGCGACCAGCGCGAACGTCTCTGGCAACCCCAGCGCCCGCATCGTCGAGGAGTTAGACGCGATTCGGGACGAGGCCGCCGTCGTCCTCGACGCGGGCGAGACGCCCGGCGGTACCGGGTCGACCGTCGTGGACGTGTCGGCCGGGACCATTCACCGTCGAGGCGTCCGCGCCGACGCCGTCGAGACGTGGCTGGCCGAGCACTGACTCACAGCAGCGAGCGGAGCGAGCGCGTCCGCACCCCGCAGTCCTCGCGGTACTCGCAGGGGCCACACTTCGCGTCATTGTCGGTCCGGGCGGGTGGTCCATCGATGCTCTGGGCCGTCCGAAGCGCCCGTCGGTAGATTCCCGTTCGCCGAGCGGTCAGTTCGACGTCCCGGACGATACCGTGGGCGGGGTACTCCGCGTACGCACGCTCGACGGGCCGTTCACAGCCCCACGAGAGCGCCTTCGCCGCCGCGACCAGTCGAACCGTCTGTGGCTCCCAGACGCCCTGTTCGGGCGGCTTCCCGGCGAAGACGAGCGACGGGACCGGGCCGGCGTCCGTTCGGACGAGTTTGTGCGCGACGCCGCGAGCGTCCGTCCCCGAGAGGTAGACGTCCCGGTCGGCGGGGTCGGCGAGTGCGTCCCAGTCGTCGAGACGGTCGCGAGCGGCACGGAGACGCTCCCGGACGGTGGTCGGGTCGACCTCGATAGGCGCGGTCAGCAGTGCGGCGTCGTCGGTCAGGAGTCGGTCGTAGTCGAACGCGAGGTCACGTATCGCGCCGACGCCCTCGGGGACGTCCGGCGGACCGTCGCGGCGGCGGTAGTAGAGCTTTCGCGGGCAGTAGGCCGCGGTTTCCAACTCACGGAAGGTGTGGTCGGCCATAGCCGCCGCTGGCCCCGTGTTCGGTCAAAAAGCTTCGCCGGCCTACATCGAGATGTCGGCGTCCGAGTCCAGCGAGTCGATGTCCTCGGTCGCCTCGTCGAGGCCGCTCTCGCGGACGGCGGCGGTCATCTGTGTCGCGAGGCCGGCGTCGGTGAGGACGTCCTCGAACTCGCTCTGGAAGCGGTGACTCACCTGACGACTGGCGGCCTGTGTCTCGACGATGCGGCGGTAGTGGGCGGCAGTGTCGGCGTCGACGGCGAACGTCTCGGCCAGTTCGTCCACCGTCGCGCCGTCGACGGCCTGCCGGCGGAACGCCGCCATGTCGAACTCGACGTCGGCGTCGTCGGCCTCGCGCAGGAGGTGGAGATCGAGACGGGCCTCGAACACCGCCGACTCGCCGACGCCGAGGTCCGCCGCGATGTCGTCGTCCCCGTCACCGTCGTAGAAACCCCGGACGATCGATACCAGCGCGTCGTCGTCAAGGTCGGTGCGGAACGCATAGCGGTCCCGCATCCGGGCGACCACGTCCGCGAGTCGGTCCGCGACCGTCGACTCGTCGACGTCGGTCAGCGACCCGTGTGTGGCCTCTTGGGACTCCGTGACCGTCCCCTCCTCGGCGACGTCCATGAAGATGTCACGGAGTTCTTCGGTCTTCTCGTCCATCGGACCGGTACCTTCCACCGCCGAGGTATATAGTTGTTTGGTGGGCGACGGGATTCTGCCAGAAACTTTCAACCGTTTATAAATTCTCGGAGACGGCGGCGGTTCGTGCCAAGTTTCAAGTGTCAGCGTGTCTCGTGGTAGGGTATGTCATTCGCGCTGCAGACGACCACGCGGCCGACGTTCTGGCGTATCGGTCCCGTGGGGAAGGTCCTCTTTTACTATCTGGCCGCGCTGTCGATTCTCGTCTTCCTGTACGGCGTCTACGGCCGCGTCTCTCGATACGCACGCGGAAGCGAGGACCCGTTCGACCGAGTGGACAACCTCCCGGACCGGGTGTTCACGGCGGCCCGGTTGGCGCTCTCGAACCGCAAGCAACTGGACCGGGACACCGTGGCGGGCGTGATGCACGCCTTCGTCGTCTGGGGCTTTCTGACCCTGCTCATCGGGACGACGATTCTCGGTATCGACATGGACCTCTACCGGCCGCTGACCGGCGACTCGTTCTTCGTCGGTCGGTTCTATCTCTCGTACTCCTTCGTGATGGACGCGATGGGCCTGCTGTTCGTCGTCGGCGTCGGCGTGGCCCTCTGGCGGCGCTACGGCCGCCGGATGGAGCGACTCCACGACCGGCACACCTCCCGCGAGGACGACCTGTTTCTGGGGGCGCTGTTCGTGCTGGGCGTCGGCGGCTACCTCACCGAGGGCGTCCGAATACTGGGGACGTCGACGGTGCGTGACGTCTCCTTCGAGACGGTGAGTTTCGTCGGGTGGTTCGTCAGAGACGTGCTCTTACTGGCCGGCATGACCCCCGAGATGGCCGCCGGGGCCTACCCCTTCGTCTGGTGGAGTCACTCGCTGGTCGCCCTGTGGTTCGTCGCGTGGATTCCCTACGCCAAGCCGTTCCACATGCTCTCGTCGTTCGGGAATCTCGTGGCCCGCGACGAGAAGGCCGGCGTCCGCCTGCCGGGTGTGCCCGCCGACGCCGCCCCCGAGGACATCGGTCCCAGCGAGATAGACGACTTCTCGTGGAAGCAGTTGTTGGACCACGACGCCTGCACGAAGTGCGGCCGGTGTTCGTCGGTCTGTCCCGCGAAGGAGGCGGGACGGCCGCTGGACCCCCGAAACGTGATTCTGGACCTGAAACGGTACCGCGAGGACCGGGACGCCGGCGGCGAGGACGTCCCCATCGTCGCCGACGGCGGGACGAGCGTCATCGACGCCCACACGATGGAGTCCTGTATGTCCTGTATGGCCTGCATGGACGCCTGTCCGGTGGACATCGAACACGTCACGCAGTTCACCGAGATGAACCGACGGCTCACCGAGTCCGGTGAGATGGACGAACACGTACAGGACGCCATGATGAACGTGTTCCAGCACGGCAACACCTTCGGCGACCCCGAACGCAAGCGCCCGGACTGGACCGACGACCTGGACTTCGACGTGCCAGACGCCCGTGACCAGTCGGTGGAGTACCTCTGGTACGTCGGCGACTACCCGAGTTACGACGAGCGCAACCAGCAGGTGGCGAAAGCGCTCGCCCGCGTCTTCGAGGCGGCCGGCGTCGAGTACGGCATCCTCTACGAGGCCGAACAGACCGACGGCAACGACGTACGACGGGTCGGCGAAGAGGGTCTCTACGAGATGCTCGTCGAGGACAACGCCGCCGCCATCGGTGACTGCGAGTTCGAGTCCATCGTGACGACTGACCCGCACTCCTACAACACCTTCACGAACGAGTACCCCGAGTTCGAGGCCTGCGAGTGGGACGAGTCGGACGTGTTCCACTACACGCAGGTCGTCGCCGACCTCGCGGAATCGGGCTCGCTGGGCCTCCGCGGCGACGAACTCGACTACACCGTCACCTACCACGACCCCTGTCACCTCGGACGGTACAACGACGTGTTCGAGGCCCCGCGTGACCTCGTGGACGCCACCGGATGCGACCGCTACGAGATGCCGCGCAACCGCGCCGATTCGTTTTGCTGTGGTGGCGGTGGCGGCGGCCTGTGGATGGACTTCGAGGAGGAGACCAAACCCAGCGAGGAACGCCTGCGCGAGGCGCTCGAAGACACGGACGCCGGCGAGCGCGTCGAGAAGTTCGTCGTCGCCTGCCCGATGTGCATGACGATGTACGAGGACGGCCGCAAGACCGGCGGCTACGAAGACGACATCGAAATCGTCGGCCTCACCGAACTGCTGGCTGAGGCGGTCGACGCCGGCACGTAGTCAGACCGTCGCGAGCCGTTCCGAAAGCGTCTCGATGGCCTCCTCGGCAGTCGGACAGGTCGCATCGGCGTAGTACTGGACGAAGTGCGGGGGCGTCTCGCTGACGACGACGGTCGGATGGTCACACCGGACCGCGTGTAGCAGTTCGGCCATCGTGCCACAGGACGGGTCGGGGAGATACGCGAGGAAGGCGTCGCTGTCGGCGACCAGTGAGAGGTCCCGTTCGACGATGTCGGTGACCACCTCGGGGGGCGTGTGTTCGGGGACGAGCGACGGGTCGGCGAGGACGTCCTCGAACGACGTGGCGGCGACAGCGTGGGAGACGGCGTCGAGGTAGGGCTCGTCGGGCAACTCGTCCAACCGCTCGCCGATCTCGGCCACGCCGTCCGTCTCGGCGACCAGTTCCAGCGCCGCGGAGTACTGATCGACCGGTTCGAACCCCGCCTCGCGCAACCGGTCGCGGATAGTCAGGCGGTAGTCGACGATGGTCTCTACGTCCTGAAAGTCGATGGGGCCGGCGAGGAACACCTCGGTCATACCGATACCTCCGCCCGCCGTGGGACTTCGCCGACGGGGATGCCCAGCACGTCGTCGGCGCCGACGGCAGCGTCCCGAGCGATGAGCGCCGCCCCCGTCGCCGTGCCGAACCGCTCGGAGACGTGGGTCGGGGCGATGTCCTCGAAGGCGTCGGTGAGACGACCACGAACGTCTATCGGGTCCTCGATTCGGCTGAGGCGGCCGCTGAGGACGATGGCTTCGAGCGGGTCGTCGTGGACGTGGCGGGCGAACGGGAGGCAGGCGTAGACGTGGTTCAGCGTCGCCCAGTAGGCCATCTCCAGCAGTTCCGGGTCGGGCGTCCCCTTCACCGCCTCGAAGTCGTAGTCACGCTGTGCCAACACCCCGGACTGCATGTAACAGTCGTGGTAGTCCTGATCGCCGTCGCGCAGTCGTCGCAGCATCTCCATGTCCGGGTGGGCGTGGATGAGCGCCAGCCACGTGAACGCGCCCCGAATCTCGCCGTCCTGAACCAGCGTCGCCATCGAGGAGGAACTCGTGTTGGCGGCGATGAAGTGGTCGGCGCCGTCCTCCCATTCGTCGAGACGCCGTTTCGCGTAGCGCGTCATCGCGACCTTATCGGCACCGGTCAGGTTCGAGTAGTGCCGGAAGTACGGATGGAGCGAGGGGAGGTCGTCGTGGACCCCCGGGAAACAGACCGTCGGGACGGCAGAGCGTTTCAGTTCGTCGTAGACCAGCGTCCCGGTGCCGAAACTGTGGCCCGCGCCGATGTGGTCGACCACCCCGCGACCCTCGATGGACTCGATGTCGGTGATCGAGGAGAACCCGTCCCCGTAACTGTAGCCGATAGCCGCCATCTCGACGTCCTCGACGGCGACGTGGTCGGCGAGGATGTCGAGGAACGACCAGTCGAACGGGTCGTCCGCCGAGCGCTCTATCTTGAACGAACCTGTCCGCTCGCCGTCTTCGTCGACGACAGCGACCTTCATACCGGTCGTAGAGTGGTCTATCCCGACAAACATATATCCACGTCGTCGTGATTGTTACTTTAAACTTTTTTCTAGATAGAGTAAAGTTTTCGATCGTGAAGCCAGACGTTGTACCCCGGCAGTATCCGGTGGAATTATCTGGGAGTCACCGACTACCACGGCGTATGAAGACCGCCGCAGAGCCGGCACCGTCGATGGACAGCGTGGTCGTCAAAGACCTGGCCGACGCCGACGAGATGGCGATGACCAACGAGGCCCAGCTCAGCAACCACTTCCACCTGCTCCGGCAGACCCTCCTCGCCGACGTGCCCGGGGACGTGGTCGAACTCGGTTGCTTCCGCGGGACGAGCGCCGTCCTGTTCCAGCGAGTGCTGGCCCACTACGCGCCGGCCCGGGACCTCCACGTCTACGACTCCTTCGAGGGGCTACCGCCCAAAAGCGAGGCCGACGGCGACGCGCCGCTCGAAGAGGGGTTCTGCTATGCGACGGTCGAGGAGTTGCGCGACCGGTTCGACGCGTTCGACGCCGCCCACCCGACGGTCCACGAGGGGTGGTTCGAGGAGACGCTCCCCGAGGAACTCCCCGAAACCATCGCCTACGCCCACCTCGACGGCGACTTCTACGACTCCGTGCTGACGAGTCTGGAGGCCGTCTATCCGCGGCTGGCGGAGGGCGCCATCGTCGTCGTCGACGACTACGTCGACCCGTCGGTGCTCGACCACCACGACATCCTCCCGGGCGTCAAGGAGGCCTGTGACGAGTTCTTCGCCGACAGACCCGAGGAGGTCGCCGTCCTCGCCTGCGGCGAGAATCAGGCCCACGGGTACGTCCGGAAGCAGTGACCTACCGGGCGCGGTCGTACGCCGCGAGCGCCTGCAACGCGGCCGTCTGCGTGACCGCCGGCGCGAGATAGCGGGGCGCTCCCTTGTTGTACATCACTCGTGTCGGCTCCCACCGCCCGTCCTCGCCCTGTGCAGACAGTAGCCACTCGACGCCGGCGCGGACCGCAGAGTGGTCGGCGTCGACGCCTGCCGCGAGGAGGCCCTGTACCGCCCACGCCGTCTGTTCCGCCGTCGACGGTGCCACGCGGTAGTCGAGGGCGTCCACGTCGGCGGTCAGCGAGTAGTTCGACCGCTCGCCCCACCCGCCGTCGTCGTTCTGGGCGGCGAGGAGGGCGTCGACGGCGTCGGCGACCACGTCGCGGTCGGTCTCACCCACGGCGTCCAGTCCGACGAGGACGCGACTCGTCCCGTAGGTGTAGCCGTCACCCCAGACGCCCATCCACATGTCGGCGTCGGTGACCGACCGCTCCAGATAGTCGAGGGCGTCGGCGACGACGGCGTCGGCGGCAGTGTAGCCGTATTCGCCGAGTGCCTCTAGCGCGTGACCAGTGACGTCTGGACAGGCCGGACTGGCAAAGAGGAGTTCGTACGTCTCCTCGCCGGCCTGCTGACGGAGCACCTCGGCGATAGCGTCGGGGAGCGGGTCGAAGTCCGTGAGGAACCCCGACCACGCGCCGTCGCTCCGCTGGGCCTCGACGAGGAACTGGACGGCCGCGTCGTCGACGGGCCGGTCGCCGCGGGCGAGGGCCGTCAGCGCCGCCGCGGTGTCGTCCCAGTCGGCGTACATCGCCGGGCGGAACCCCCACCCGGACCCGAAGTGTTCGCGGAACTGCGCCGGGTCGCGGTCGAGTACAGCCTCGTCGGTCGATGTGGCGTCTTCGAGCCAGTCCAGTGCGTCGGCCACCTCGGGGGTTTCGGGGTCGGCGCCCGCCTCGAACAACGCCTGGAGCGCCCACGCCGTGTCCCAGACGGAGAGCCGGTACTGGACGATGCATCCCTCGTCGGTGAGTCGCTGCTCTCGAAGCCAGTCAAGCGCCGGCCGGAGTTCGGGGCCGTCGGGGTCGTAGCCGGCCTCCGACAGCGCCAGCACCGCGAAGACGTTGTCCGGACTCGTCTTCCAGTTGCCCGAGCGGAGCCGTCGGTCGAGTAGCACCTCGACCGGAAGGTCGGTGTCGACGTCCTCGCCGTCGGGGCGCTGGGACTCGATGGCTCCGCCGAGGACGGCCGTCACCAGCAACGCGTCGATGGCGTGAGGGTGGACGGTGTGGCGCTCGTAGTCGACGCCGCCGTCGTCGATGCCCGGCGTCTGCCAGAGGATGCGACCGATCTGGAGGTGTTCGTCGTTCGGGAACAGCGTCTCGACGGCGTACTCGTCGCTCATCAGGGCGTAGAACCGCTGCATCCGAAACAGCGGGAACGTCAGGTCGTCGGGGTCCTCGGGGACCAGCCGCATCCCTTCGCGTTCGATTTCGGCCTCGACGGCCGCGCGTTCGTCCCCGTAGTCGCCCGGTAGCACGTCCAGTAACAGCCGACCGCCGAAGTTCGCCGCCGCATCGCCCCACCCGCCGTCGTCGGCCCGTCGGGACAGGGCGTACTCGACGGCGCGGTCACGCGCCGCCGCGTCGACGCGGAGTCGCGTAAGCGTAAGCGCGTAGTGAATCGTAAAGCGGACGTCCCCGATACCGTCTGGGCCGAGCGAGCAGTCCGCTTCCCAGTGGTCGCTCCGATACGACGAGGCCTCGAACAGCGCCGTACGTGCCGCCGTGACGGCGTCCTCGACTGCCGCCGCCGACGTGTCGGACGGGATCTCAGACATCAGTTATAATTCGATAGAGTTGTATTAAACCGTACCGGTGCGTATCAATCGAGAACGTCGACGGAGAACTGGCCGGTCCAGCGGTAGCGCCGGCCGCCCCACTCGAACTCCGGTTGCACGACGCCGTAGGCGAGACAGGCGCCGAGGAGGAGAAAGCCCGGCCACGCGAGCAGGAACGTCCAGCGGTCGAACCCCGCGACCGCGTAGGCGGCCCCGACGACGGCAGTCGTGATCACACCCGTCAGGAGTGGCACGAGCACCGTGCCGACGGCGACGAGTGCCACGACCAGAAACATCGCGACGAGCGCCAGCGGATCGGTAAACAGCATGTTCCGGGTAAAGCGAACCGAGCGGTGGAGCGAACTCCGAACGGACCCCTCGACGGTTATCTCGCGGGCCAGCGAGAGGTCGCCGTGGACGGCGTCTATGTGTTCGCCCATGAGGACGTCGTCGCTGACGGTCCGGCGCAGGTCCGCGACGAGGGCCGGTACGTCCACCTCGTCGCGGTGGAAGCAGGCGGTGCCGCCCCACAGTTCCGCTCCCAGCAGGAACACCGGGAGGTGGAGGAGGTGACTCGGCCCTTCGAGGAACTGCCCGAACAACCCCTCGCTCGCGAACATTGGCACGGACGTGACCGCACCGTGCTCCTCGACGCCCGCGACAACGTGGTCCAGCCACCCCGGCCCGTGGTCGAAGTCGTCGTCGGTACAGACGATGACGTCGTCCGTCGCGGCCGCCAATCCGGTCGCAACGGCGTTGCACTTCCCCGAGCAGCCCTCCGGGTCGCCGGCGATCAGCACGTCGGTGTTGGCGGGCGTCGACCGCTCGGCGACCGGGTCCGAAGCGTGGTCACAGACGACGAGCAGTTCGTCGTCGGGGCCGACCTGGTCGGCGAGGTCCGCACAGGCGTCGGTCCACTCTCTGGTCGGCAGGATGACGCTGACCATCTCAAGTTTGTCGTTTTCGCCCGGGGGGAAAAACTAACCGCACTCGGACAGAACACAACGCTCGACGCCGGCCGCCCGAGCCAACCCTTACTTCGCTCGCGCACCACCGACCGATATGGACGTAGCGCTGGTCACCGTCGGCGACGAACTGCTCTCGGGCGATACGGCGAACACGAACGCGACGTGGCTGGCCCGGCAGTTGAGCGACGCGGGCGCGACGGTCACGCGGGTGCTTACGGTTCCCGACGAGGAGGCTGTCATCGCGGACGCCGTCGCCCGGTATCACGACGCCTTCGACGCCGTCGTCGTCACCGGCGGCATCGGTGGGACCCCCGACGACGTGACGAAGGCGGCGGTCGCACGGGCGTTCGACCGCGAGGTGGTCGTCCCCGAGGACGTCCGCGCTCACCTCGAAGCGAAGGCCGAGCGGTTCGCCGACGAGAATCCCGAGATGGTCGACCGCTACGACATGGACCTCGATTTGGACGCGTGGGCGAGCGTCCCCGACGGGGCCGAACCGCTGTTGACCGACGAGAGCTTCGCCGCTGGCTGTGTGCTTGACGGCGTCTACGTCATGCCGGGCATCCCCGAGGAACTGAAGGCGATGTTCGCCACCGTCGCCGAGGAGTTCGGCGGCGACCGGACCACCGAGACGCTCCACACGCCCGCCCCCGAGGGCGCCGTCGTCGGCGTCGTCACAGAGGCCCGCGAGCGGTTCGGCGTCGCCGTCGGGAGCTACCCCCGGAACGACGACACGCCGGGCCGGGTGAAAGTGACCGGCGACGACCCCGAGAGCGTCGAACGGGCGGCAGCGTGGCTCTACGAACGCATCGAGACGGTCGATTAGAGCAGTTCGAGCACGCCCATCGCCGCCGCGGCGAGGAGTATCTCGAACGAGAGTGTGCCGAGCGCCGACAGCGGGACGAATCGCTTGGTCTCCATCCCGGCGACGCCGGCGGGCACCGTCAGCATCCCGCGCGTGAACAGGAGCGTGTTCGACAGCGGCACCGCAAGCAGGCCGAAGCGGTCGAACATCGCCCCGAAGCGGTCCATCTGGGCCTCGTCGACGCGGAACCACGGCCGGTCTAAGAGCCACTCGCGGCCGCCGCGCTTCGCCAACAGGAAGAGCGCGGTCTGGCCGGCCGTGGCGCCCAGAACGGCCACGAGGAGGATGGCCGCGACGGCCGGGAAGTCGTAGCCGCCAGCGGTCCGCGCGAGGACGGCGACGGCCGCCGGAACGAGCCCCTCGCTGGGGGCGAAGTAGAGCAACATCGCGCCTTCGAGGACGAAGACGAAAAACAGCGCCAGTAACCCGTAGCGCTCCAGCAATCGCTGGGCGTAGGCCGTATCGCCGAAGACGTACAGCGCGATGCCGGCGACGCCGAGGACGGCAAAGAGGCCTGCGACGACGAGCAGGCCGTAGTCCTCCGCGAAGGTCCGGACCGGGCCGCGAACGTCGGTGGCGTCTGTCGCCATCTATCTCTCAAGGCGGCCAACGCCGACATATGTTTTCTGCATCACCCGTCGGCCCGGTCGGACGTGGGCACCACTGACCGCGGTCGTGGCCAGCAAATGCACGTCTCCCGCACGGAACCGACCCGAAGGAGAAACCGCACGAGGCGAGCCGCACAGAACTGTTTAGTGTTCTGAGTGTGTTGTTGACATTTGCCATGGCAACGGAACGACTCACCCGTCGAACCGCAGACACCGTCGAGGAAAACCCGGTCCGCCTCGATACCGATAAGGCCGAACAGATCGTCGGCGCGCTGAATCGGGACCTCGCGGACGCGTACGTCCTCTACCACCAGCTGCACAAGCATCACTGGAACGTCGAGGGTGCCGAACACCACGACATCCACGTCTGGCTACAGGAGGCCTACGAGGACGTCGAGGAGGCCGCCGACGACGTGGCCGAACGGATTCAGGCGCTCGGCGGCGTCCCACACGCCGGCATGCCGGCCCTCGCGGAGGCCGCGACCGTCGAGGCCGAAGACGAAGACGTCTACGACATCCGGACGTCGCTGGCGAACGATCTGGAGATGTACGGCGACATCATCGAGAGCTACCGCGACCACATCGGACTGGCCGAGAACCTCGGCGACCACGCCACGGGGGAGATGCTCCGGCAGCAACTCCTCGACTTAGAGGAACACGCTCACGTCATCGACCACTACCTCGAAGACGACACGCTCGTCCTCGAATCCGCGACGCGATAGCGGCCGAAAAGACGACCGGTCGTTAGCTGACGTCGGGCGCGGTCTCGTCGGTGCTGCCGGGGAGTTCGATCTCGATTTCGAGTTCCGGGTCGTCGACGCCCTCGAAGTCGATTTCGACGGTCACCGGTTCGCCGAAGGCGAAGGGCAGTTCCCACTCGTCGCCCTCGATGGTGAGTTCGTCGTTCTCCTGGAGTTGCTCGCCGAGGTCGACGAGGAACTCGCCTGCGTCGGCCGCGCGCAGTCGGTACTCCTCTTCGAAGTTCCGTCCGGTCGTAATCGTGGTCTTCTCCGTGTCGGTCGTCGTATCGTCTGTCGTCTCTGTCATGGGTAGTCGTTCGCTTTCGGATGGTCGAGCGCCTGTCGAACTGTTCGAGTCAGCGGGCGTCCGCGGGGTCGACCGTCAGGTCGGTCGCGATCCACCCGTCCGTGTTGTCGGTCGCCGTAAACACTACTTGCCCCGGAACGGTCTCCTGCGCCGTGACCTGCGGCGACGAGTCGGCGTCACGCTCCGGCGTGTCGGCAGCGACAGTCGTGGCCTGCGGTTCCATCTTCGACAGTTCGTTTAGGTTTGCCTAAACACTATAACCTTTCTCGTTTGGCCCGCGCCGCGGGGCGGCGTCGACGAAGAGAGCGAGCGACGCGGGGTTTTTTCTCGTCGGCGTCGAATGAGCCGACAGATGGAACTCGAATCGGTGCCGGGCGTCGGGGCCAAGACGGCCACGGCGCTGCGGGAACTCGACGACCCCAAACGAGCCCTGCGCGATGGCGACGTCGCTACCCTCTCGCAGGCACCGGGCATCAGCGAGGGGCGGGCCGCCCGCATCGCTCGGGGCGCCATCCGGGCCGACCACGACGACCCCGGCGGGTTCGCCGCGACGCCGCGGGCCCGCGAGATCTTCCGCGAGGCGCTCGGCCTCCTCCAGTCCCGGACCGTCACCGACTACGCCGCGAAGCGACTGGAGACGCTGTACCCCAGCGGGGTCCGAAGCCGCATCGAGGAGGTCCGGGCGTTCACCGAGCGAGCGATGGACCGAGAACCGGACCCCGACGTTCGAGCGGCACTCTCCGGCGTCGAACCGCTCTCCGACCCCGGCGACGTGCGGGTCCGTGACCGCTGTCTGGCGACCAGCGACGCCGAACGCTACGCCGAGGCCCAAGAGGCCGTCCCCGAGGTCAGCGTCGAAGTCGTCGACGACGCCCGCCAACTCGCCGAACTGGCGCGCTCGTACTCGACGGTGGTCGCGCTGGACGAGGCCTTCGCCGGCGTCGACGTCGAGGGCGACGTACGCGTCGAACCGAACGCGCTGGAAGAGCCCGCGTCGGTCGTCCCCGAGCGCGTCCTCACCTTCTTCGCGCGCAATCGCGACCGGGTGGCCGCCGCCGCGGCGGTCCACCGCGTCGCCGGCCTCGACGCCCCCTGTGACCTCGACGCGCTCGCCGACGCACTCGACAGACTGGAGGAAGACGGGAGCGTGCGCGGCGACGACGAACTCGACCGACTGGCGACGGCCGTCGACGACTTAGACGCGGCCGTCTCCACGGCCGAGAGCGTCGCCAACGACCACCTCCGGGAGGCCATCGAGGAGCGGGACGTGACCATCGAGGGGACGGACCTCCTCTCGCTGGTCGAACGCGGCGCGGGCGTCGACTCGCTGCTGGGTCGGGAACTGGCCGACGAGTACGCCGCCGCCGTCGAACAGGCCCGCGACCACCTCGTCGACGCGCTGGACCTGCGAGACACCGAGACGATGGCTCGCCGGGCGTTCCCCGACGAACCGACCTACCCCGTCGAGCGACAGGAGGACGTGGTGAGTCGCCTGCGCGAGGAACTGACCGCCGCCCGGGACCGGCGAGCGACCCGACAGAAGCGCGAGTTGGCCGACGACTTAGCCGACGTGCGGGGCGACGCCGAGCGACTGGTCGCCAACGCGCTGGAACTGGACGTGGAACTGGCCGTCGCCCGCTTTGCCGCCGACTTCGACTGTACGCTGCCCGAGATCACCGAGGACCGCGGGTTCGACATCGAGGGCGGACGCTCGCCCCTACTCGACGTCCCCTTCGAGGCCGTCGAACCGGTCGACTACGGCGTCGACGGCGTCACCGTCCTCTCGGGGGTCAACAGCGGCGGAAAGACCTCCACGCTCGATTTGGTGGCGCTGGTGACGACGCTGGCACACATGGGGCTGCCGGTACCCGCCGAGTCCGCTCGCATCGGCCGCGTCGCCGAACTGCACTACCACGCGAAAACGCAGGGAACACTCGACGCTGGCGCCTTCGAGTCGACCCTGCGGGAGTTCGGGGCGTTGGTCACCGACATCACGGCCGACCGGCCGGTGATGGTGCTGGTCGACGAACTCGAATCCATCACGGAACCCGGCGCGGCGGCGACCATCATCGCCGGCATCCTCGAATCGCTGACCGAGCGCGAGGCGACCGGCGTCTTCGTCTCGCACCTCGCCGAGGACATCCTGGAAGCGTCGGACGCCGACCTCGCTATCGACGGCATCCAGGCGGCGGGGCTGGTCGACGGCGAACTGCGGGTGAACCGCTCGCCCGTGAAGGGGCAACTCGCCCGCTCGACGCCGGAACTCATCGTCGAGAAACTGGCCGACGACGACGGCGAGGACGGCTTCTACGCGGGGTTGTTGGAGAAGTTCTAATGCCCGGTAGACAGCAGACTGCCTATCCGGCCTCAACGTGATAATCGTACAATCATAGCACAAATCCCATATTTAAATCCATATCAGTACCGTGCATTTTTCTGTTTTGTAGATGGATTTATTGTTTTCCTCTATCGAATTGGGAGTGGGATGAAGGAGTTCTCTCGGAGACCATATGTCACTCAGGAACCTGATTCGTGAACGAATCTGGTGCCGAGAAAGTACAGTCGGTCTGCTAATTACCTCGTCCACTGTGAGTGGGTTCGCTATCGCCTTCTATTGGTTTGGAATAGCCACAGAAGAACCGACGCTAACGACGCTATCGATGGAACAGTATCTCAGTGGTATCGTACTCGGATTGGTGTTCAGTTTAGCTCTCCTATCACTTCTAATGCGTCCCGGATTGCGAGAGCGCTGGCCAGAGAGTAAATGGATTCGAGCCAGTATAACGCTCCCAGTTGGTATTGGATTGGGGCTTCTTGTTTCGTTCGCACCAACAGCCCTTTCCGTAGGCTATATCGTTCTCGCTGTCAGTTTCACGCTCGTCCGCACGGTCATCTATCTTACCGCGTAACCCGCTCTGGTGGATTACGTCGCTGAGTGCCAACGTCCTTCGATCGCTGTTTTCCGTATCCTGAGTCGTCCGGCGTTTGAGCAGATCAGACGTGCTCGCAGCCAGTTCCACTTTCACTATCGGTGGCAAATGGTTAAGTGGTCCGGGAAGCTCGGTGAAAGTGATGAGCGACGACCCCGAGGAGGGGATGCTCGGCTGGGACGAGTCCGTGTTCCGGGACGAGCACGTCTTCGAGATAGACTGGCTCCCGGAGACGTTCAAACACCGGTCGAGTCAGATGGAGACGCTGAAGTACTCGCTCCGCCCCGCCGTCCGGGGGTCGCGCCCGCTCAACGTCATCGCTCGCGGCCCGCCCGGCACCGGCAAGACGACGGCGACCCAGATTCTGTTCGACGAACTGTCCGCCCAGACGGACGTGCGCGCCGTGCGGGTCAACTGTCAGGTCGACTCGACGCGCTACGCCGTCTTCTCGCGGCTGTTCGCCGAGATATTCGACTACGAACCTCCCTCCTCGGGTATCTCCTTCAAGAAGCTGTTCTCACAGATAACCGACAAACTCGTCGAGGAAGACGAGGTGCTGGCGGTGGCGCTGGACGACGTGAACTACCTCTTCTACGAGTCCGAGGCCAGCGACACGCTGTACTCCCTTCTCAGAGCGCACGAGGCCCACTCGGGCGCGAAAATCGGCGTCATCTGCGTCTCCTCGGACCTCGAACTCGACGTCATCGAGGCGCTCGATACGCGTGTGCAGTCGGTGTTTCGCCCCGAGGAAGTGTACTTCAACAAGTACGACCAGACCGAGATCGTCGACATCCTCGACGAACGGGTCGAACGCGGGTTCAACGAGGGGGTCGTCGGCCCGGCGGTACTGGACCGCGTCGCCGAACTCACCGAGGAACAGGGCGGTGACCTGCGAGTGGGCATCGACCTCCTGCGACGGGCCGGGATGAACGCCGAGATGCGAGCGTCCCGGTCGGTCGAACTGGAGGACGTCGAGTCGGCCTACGACAAGTCCAAATACGTCCACCTCTCGCGGCGGTTGCAGGAACTCTCCGACTCTGAGACGGCGCTCGTCGAGGTCATCGCCGAACACGACGGCAAACGCGCCGGCGACATCTTCGACGCCTTCAACGACGCGAGCGGACTGGGGTACACTCGCTACTCCGAGATTATCAACAAACTCGACCAGTTAGGCATCATCGACGCCGACTACACCGACGTCGAGGGCCGCGGTCGGTCCCGCGAGTTGACGCTCAACTACGACGCCGACGCCGTGCTGGACCGGGTGTAATACGCTGTCGGTCGGCGTACACGCACCGCGGCGAGTGCCGCCGAACGGCCTCAGGCGCGGCCGTTCAGCGGGCAGATGAAGTAGTTCGGCGGGCCGAAGCCGGGGTTTCCGAGACTCGTCTCGATGTAGTCGGCGGCGAGGATGTCCTCGTCGTTCGAGAGCGGCGCGTCGTCGTTGAACGCGTCGACGTCCGTCACCGTCGCGCTGTAGGTGGTCCACATACCGCCGTTCCAGTCCTGGTCACCGGGGCCAGATTCGGAGACGAAGGGGGACAACTGGTCCTCGCTCACGTCCTCGGTAGCGACGATGGGGACGTCGCCGTCGTGGAGGAAGTAGAGTTTGTCCTCGGGGTCGGGTCGCTCGTCGAGTTCCCGCACTACGTTCGTCCGCCACAGCACGTCGTTGGCGTAGACGCGACCGAACTGTCTACCGTGGTCGGTACCGCTACCGGCGGCCGCGGCGTCGGTAGCGCCCACGCCCACCGCGGCCATCGCGAGGGCCCCGGTCGTGCGGAGGAGTCGTCGTCGGGTCGGTGTTGGCTCGTCCATGGAGTCACGGGAGGCGGGTACCTCCCGACTGGGACGACGAGCGAGGAGTAAAAGGCCGTTTTTCGAAGTTCGGGCCGACTCTGTGCCGAGTTCGGGTAGCATCTGTATCGACTCTCTTCCAACTCCGAACCGACGCTGTCAGTCGAGTTTCTCGAAGGTCGTCTCGACCCACTGAATCGCGTAGTCCGCGCCGTACTCGCGGTAGGCCTCCGTATCGAGTGCAGCGAACGGGGCGGGCAGGTCGAGACCGTGTTTGACGCCGCTGCAAGCCAGTTCCGCGGCCGCGGCGAACCCGGTCTGGCCGCGGGCGATCTCGCCCGCGAGGTCCGAGAGGCGGGGTTCGAGGCGCTCGCCGGCGTCGGCCCACGCGTCGTACAGGTCGGGGTAATCCTCGGCCCACCCGCTGAACTCGGCGCGGGTCTGGATACCGAGGTAGGCGTCGTACAGCGCCGTGGCGAGTTGATAGGTGTCGGCGGGGCCGAGTCGCGGGTCGGTGACGCGGGCGAACTCGGGATAGCGCTCGCCGAAGAAGCCGAGGAAGTGTTCGGGTTCGTCCAGCCCCACTTCGACGAGCGCCTCGGCGACGAGGAAGTCGACGAACGCCGACGGCGAGGTTTCGAGGCGCGGTTTGACGAACACGCAGGGTGGCCCGGTCTGGTGAGTCCAGGCGACGCCGCCGTCGCCGGGCATCCCGATAGTGAGGTCGCTCCCGGCGAAGCGACGGAGCGGGTCCGGGGCGTTCTCGGGGACCCACGACGAGTCGTACGAGAGCGGGTCGACCGAGTCGGTGACGAGCAGGAGTTCCTCGGCGACGGCCGAGTCCAGCGTCTCGAAGTCCCGCTGGCAGTTCAACACGAGCGCGTCGGGGGCGTACTCGGCCCGAACGTCGGGTAGCTCCCCCTCTAGCGTGCGCTCGGTGAACATCAGGCCGAGAACAGAATCAGGTTGGCGACGATGGCGAGTGACAGCAGTGCCGATGCGGCGATAGTTCCGAGGACGAGTTTCGTTGCCGTACTCATGTGAGACTCTATCGCAGGCCCCGCATTAAACCTTGAGAAACGACTATCGGCTTGCCGGACCTCACGGCCGGTATGGATAGACAGCGCGTCTCGACCGGGACCGAATGGGAATCGCAGGTCGGCTACTCGCGGGCGATACGGGCCGGCGACACCGTCCGGGTCGCCGGAACCATCGCCACGGACGACGACGGGGCAGTGGTCGCGCCCGACCAGCCCTACGAGCAGACGCGGTACGCGCTGGGCATCGTCACGGACGCGCTGGACGATCTCGGTGCGAGCGCCGACGACGTGGTCGCCACCCGGATGTACGTCACCGAGATGGACCACCAGACGGAAGTGGGCCGCGCTCACGAGGAAGTGTTCGGCGACGTTCGGCCGGCGGCGACGATGGTCGAGGTGTCGGGGCTGGCGGCCGAGGGGGCCGTCGTCGAGGTGGAAGCGGAAGCGGTGCTGGAGTAGTCAATCGTCGGCCACGCCGACGCCGGACCGCCGGGCCACGTCGCGCCACTTGCCCGTCCAGAATCGGCCGGTGTTGACCGCCGCCTTGAGGTAGAAGTCACCGACGAGGGCGACGAAGATTGCGGGCAGACCGAGGCCGAGACCCGGCGAGACGGTCACCCCGACGAGCGGAACCGTCGCCACGAACGACGCCGGGAGCGCGAGCGCCGCGACCGGGAGCCGGAAACAGTAGCCGCCCAGAATCGCACCGTACAGCGGCCAGCGCGTGTCGCCGGCCCCGCGGAGACTCCCCCGCATCGTCCGCGAGACGGAGAAGCCGGCGACGATGAGGCCGAACACCCGGACGAACTGCGCCGCGAGTGCCGGGTATTCGGTGCCGAACAGCGAGACGACGGGCCGGGCGAAGACGACGAGGACGGCGCCGATGGCGAGTTGGACGGCGAGTGCCACCCGGAGAGTCTGCCAGCCGTACTCGGCCGCCGAGGACTCGTCGCCCGACCCGAGGTGCTGGCCCACGAGCGTCGACGCCGCCGTCGCGTACCCCCACGCGGGCATCAGCGCCAGCAACATCACCCGGCGGCCGATGGCGTAGGCCGCGAGCGTCGGCGTCCCCAGCACCCCGAGGACGAACAGGAACGGGAACCGCGCGAACGTCTGGAGCAGGCGCATCCCCGACAGCGGCAGCGCCACACGGACGATTTCGGTCAACAGACTGAGATCGAACTGCGGGCCTCGCAGGGGCAACCGCACCGCGTACCGCCCGGAGGCCAACAGTCCGAAGAAGATGGCCGCCGCCAGCGTGTTGGCGACGGCCGTCCCGATGGCCGCCCCGGCGATGTCAAGCCGCGGGAACGGGCCGAGTCCGAAGATGAGGACGGCGTTGAGGACGACGTTGGTCGGCAGCGTCAGGAGACGGACGTACATCGGGGTCCGGGTGTCGGCACTCCCCGCGAGCGCCCGCGAGGCGACCATGCTCCAGAATCGGGGTGCCATCGACAGCATCACGATAGAGAGGTACGCCGCCCCGAAGTCGATAGTGGCGGCGTCGTCGGCGAGGACACCGACGAGTACGTCCGGATAGAGCCACGAGACGGCCGTCAGCGGCGCCGACAGGAGGAGGGCGATCCACAGCGACTGCTTGACCGCGAGGTTCGCACGGGCCGGTTGGTCGCTCCCCTGCAACCGGGAGACGACGCTGATGGTGCCCGAGGACACCGCCAGCGAGAGGCCGAAGCCGACGAAGTAGTACTGAAAGCCCAGTTCGAGGCCGGCGATGGCGGCGTCGCCGAGTGCGATGCCGACCATCAGGAAGTCCGCCAGTCGCAGGAGGATGCGGAGGCCGCCCGTGACCATCACCGGCGCGGCGAGGTCGGTCGCCTCGGTGGCCATCCGGCGGTCGACCAGTCCGGCGCGGGCAAGCACGGCCGGCACCCCCTGTACGAGTCGGCTGAAGAGACGGCGGACCATCTACCGGGACTGAGGGCGGCAGGCCCCTGTCAGTTTCGTCGTCAGGGAACCAACTGCTCGCCGTCGTCGTCGTAGACGGTGATGGCCTCGACGGGGCAGGCACGGGCCGCGAACTTCGCGTCGAACTCCGCGTCTTCGGGTATCTCGCGCACGAACAGGTCCGCAGATTCTTCCTCGCTGTCCGCCAGCACCGCTTTTCCGGCGTCCTCGTCTCGCTCGAAGGCGTCCCACTCCGCGACACACTGGAACATCCCGATACAGGTGTCACGGTCGTATTCGACGTACATACACGTGCGTTGACCCGTGACGGCCAAAGGCGTTCCCCTCGCGCGGTCACTCTTCGGCGAGGCGGTCCAGCGCGACGGTGACGGACTGACCGAGAATCTCCAACAGGTCGCGGTCGCTCTGGTCGAAAGTGTTCGCCTCCACCGACGCGACCGAGAGCAGGCCGTGTTCGTTCAGCGGGTACAGAAAGACCGTCTCGAAGGCGTCCGTGAGCGTGTCCTCGCGCGACCCGTAGTCCTCGACGACGCGCGGTGTCCCTTCGTGGAACGCGGCCAGTTCGACCGTCCCATCGGCGAGGCGGAGGCGGTCGAATTCGTCCCGGGAGACCGCCGTCCGGTCGGTGGCGGCATCGGTCGCAGCGAGCGGAACGAGCGTCTCGTCGGCGTACTCGAAGATACCGGCGAATGGTTCGTCGAGGACCACCGAGACGACGTCGGCGGCGGTCTGTGCGACGGCTTCCGGCGAGTCCGCCGTCAAGAGGTCCCGCGTCGCGTCGTTGAGGGCTTCGAGGTGGCGTTCGTGGCGGTGCTGTTCGGTCACGTCGCGGATGACGACCTGTACCGCCGGCTTCCCGTCGTAGACGACCGGCGTCCCTCGGCTCTCGACGTGTCGCACCGTCCCATCGTCACGCTGGAGGCGCCACGGGAGCCAGTCGGTGTTCTCTCGGCTGCCGTCGAGGACCGTTCGCATCCGTTCGCGGACCCGCGTGCGGTCCTCGGGGTGGACGTACGCCAGTGGCGAGGCGGCGTATATCTCGGTCCGGTCGTCGAAGTCGAGCAGTCGGGCCATGGTGTCGTTGGCGTACACCACGCGCTCCCCGAAGTGGACCAGAATCGCGTGCGGGGAGGCCTCGACGAGCGTCCGATACCGGAATTCTGTCTCCTTGCGCGCTTCCTCGGAGCGGCGACGCGCGACGGCGTTCTCGATGCGGTTGGCAAGCACGTCGTACTGGTCGCTGGTCACTCGCTTCTGTAGGTAGTCGGTGACGCCGGCGGAGATAGCCTCGCTCGCTATCTCTTCGCTGCCCCGCCCGGTGTAGAGGATGAACGGAATCGAGGGCGCTCGCTCCTGTACCGCTCGCAGGAGCGCCAACCCGTCCATCTCGGGCATCTCGTAATCGCTGACGAGACAGTCGACGTCACCGCGTTCGACGGCCTCAAGGGCGCCCTGTCCGCTGGTTACGATAGTTACGTCGAACGCGTCGCGGCGACGGTCGAGGTGGAGTGCGGTTACCTCCGCCAGGTCCGGTTCGTCGTCGACGAGTACCACCCGGATGGTTTCGGGGACACCGGTCTCGACGCCAGTGCCCGGCCCCTTACCCACGTCACCCATACCCCCACACATAGACCGCGCGCCTGAAAGCAGTTGGGGCCATGACGACAGTTTAAATCGGAGCGGGGCCCAACGGGGGCGTAATGGACGTTGCGGACCTGCCGGGAGTCCCCGACTGGCTACCCGACCACCTGCGCGACGACGGCATCGAGGAACTGTACCCCCCACAGGCCGAGGCCGTCGACGCGGGGGTCACTCAGGGACAGAACATCGTGGCGGCGATACCCACCGCCAGCGGCAAGACCCTCGTGGCGGAGCTAGCGATGCTCTCGGCCGTCGCCCGCGGCGGCAAGGCCCTCTACATCGTCCCCCTGCGGGCGCTCGCCAGCGAGAAGCAGGCCGAGTTCGAACAGTTCGAGCAGTACGGCCTCGAAATCGGTGTCTCGACGGGCAACTACGAGTCCGACGGCGGGTGGCTGGGCGACAAAGACATCGTCGTCGCTACCAGCGAGAAGGTAGATTCCCTCGTGCGAAACGACGCGCCGTGGCTCGAAGAACTGACCTGCGTCGTCAGCGACGAGGTCCACCTCGTCGACGATGGCCAGCGCGGCCCGACGCTTGAAGTGACGCTCGCGAAACTCCGCCGCCTGAACCCCGACTTACAGACGGTGGCGCTGTCGGCGACCATCGGCAACGCCGACGAACTGGCGACGTGGCTGGACGCCGAACTCGTCGACTCGGACTGGCGCCCCATCGAGCTACAGAAGGGCGTCCACTACGGGCAGGCCTTGCACGTAGAAGACGGGAGTCAGCGACGGCTGGCGGTCCAGAACAACGAGAAACCGACCGCCGCCGTCGTCCGAGATACCCTGCAAGACGACTACGACGAGGACGGTAACCTCGTGGAAGCGGGCGGATCCTCGCTCGTGTTCGTCAACTCCCGGCGCAACGCCGAGGCGGCCGCCGGGCGACTGGGGAGTACGGTCCGACCACACCTCACGAGTGAGGAGGAAGCCGAACTCGCCGACGTCGCCGCCGAAATTCGGGGCGTGAGCGATACGGAGACGAGCGACGACCTCGCCGACGCCGTCGAACAGGGCGCGGCGTTCCACCACGCCGGCCTCGCCCGGGGCCACCGCGAACTCGTCGAGGACGCGTTTCGCGACCGACTCGTCAAGGTGGTCTGTGCGACGCCGACCCTCGCGGCCGGGGTCAACACGCCCTCACGCCGGGTCGTCGTCCGGGACTGGCGACGCTACGACGGGACTGCGGGCGGGATGCAACCCCTGTCGGTTCTCGAAGTCCACCAGATGATGGGCCGGGCCGGGCGGCCGGGGATGGACCCCTACGGTGAGGCCGTCCTCGTCGCCAACAGCCACGACGAACTGGACGAACTGTTCGAGCGCTACGTCTGGGCCGACCCGGAGCCGGTGCGGTCGAAACTCGCGGCCGAGCCGGCGATGCGGACCCACATCCTCGCCACCGTCGCCTCCGGGTTCGCTCGCTCCCGGTCGGGCCTACTTGAGTTCCTCGAAGAGACGCTCTATGCCAGTCAGACCGACGAGACGGGACGGCTGGAGCGGGTCGTCGACGACATGCTGACCTACCTCGAACGGAACGAGTTCCTCGAAATCGACGGCGGGGATGGCGAGGCGCGGAGCGCCTCGAAGTCGAGCGGCGATGAGCCGCGAGACGAACTGGATGCGACGTCGCTGGGCCACACCGTCTCCAGCCTCTATCTGGACCCGATGAGCGCCGCCGAAATCATCGACGGCCTCCGGGACTGGCAGCGGTCGGCCGCCGAGTCGACGACCGCAGATTCGGACGGCGGGTTCACCACCGCGAGCGAACTCGCCGACGAACAGGCCGCCGCGGGCGAGGCCGATCCCGACGACATCTCCGCACTGGGCCTGTACCACCTCGTCTCACGGACGCCGGACATGTACCAGCTCTACCTGCGCTCGGGCGACCGCGAGGAGTACGAGATGGAACTGTACGAACGCGAGGACGAACTGCTCGGACCGACGCCCTCGGAGTTCGAGGACGACCGCTTCGAGGATTGGCTGTCGGCGCTGAAGACCGCCCGCCTGCTGGAGGACTGGGCCGACGAGGTCGAGGAGGACACCATCACCGAACGGTACGGCGTCGGCCCGGGCGACATCCGCGGGAAGGTCGAGACGGCCGAGTGGTTGCTGGGGGCCGCCGAGTCGCTGGCCAGCGAAATCGACACGGACGCCGCCCGCGCCGTCAGCGAGGCCCGCATTCGCGTCGAGCACGGGGTGCGCGAGGAACTGGTCGACCTCGCGGGCGTGCGCGGCGTCGGACGGAAACGCGCTCGCCGCCTGTTCGAGGCCGGCATCGGCGACCGCGCCGAACTGCGCGACGCCGCCAAGCCAGTCGTGCTGGCGGCGCTCCGCGGCCGTCGGAAGACCGCCGAGAACGTGCTGGAGAACGCGGGCCACCGCGACCCGTCGATGGAGGGCGTCGAACCGGATTCGGACGTCGACGTCCTCGACGACGACCCGCGGGACCGCGACGAGGACGGCGTCGAGACGGGCGAAGACCAGTCCAGTCTGGGTGATTTCTGATGGAGGTCGTAGACGGCATCGCGACCATCGAGGACGTGGCCGAGTTCGTCACGGAACTGGACGCTATCGGCGAGCGATACGACGCGACCGTACAGGCGTTCGACGCGCGCTACGTCGTCGACCGTTCCCACCTCGAACGGGCCGTGGCGCTGGCCGAACGGGCCCGAGAGCGTGGCGACACCATCGCCGACGACTTCGGCGTCGAGATACTGCTGTACGCGGCCGGCCGCCGGCAGATAAACCGCGCGCTGGCGATGGGCGTCAGCGAGGGCGAGTGCCCGGTCGTCGCCGTCGTCGTCGGCGGCGACGAGGCCGGGGCGGCCGAGGCGCTACAGGCCCTCCTCGAATCCGGCGAGACGCTCGACGAGTACGACCCCGAGCGGGTGCGGTCGTTCTTCGACGTGAGCGACGCCGAACTCGCGGCGACCGACGGGACGCTCGCCGACGCCGTCCGTGAACGGGTGGCGCTGTTGCCCGTCGAGAAGTAGCGAGGACCTGACCGCCGGTCGGTTCTCCGAATTGCGAGCGGCGAGGGCCTGAGCCACGAAGCGGGCCGTCGCGCCCGAGCGCCAGCGTTTTGCCGAGTCGTGTGCTACTCCAACGCATGGATCTCCAGCAGGGCAGACGGGGACAGTCGTGAGCGACCTCACCGACCCCGTGACCGTCGGCGGTCTCACGCTGCCGAACCGCCTGTACCGCGCCCCAGTACTGGAGTGTGCGGGGAACGGCGACGGTGCGGTCGACACCCTCGCCGACGAACTCGAACCGACCGCCGCCTCCGGCGTCGGCCTCGTCTTTCAGGGTGCGAGCATCGTCACGGCGGAGGGCGGGTGTGCGGCGCCGAACATGACGCGCGTCCACGATCCAGCCTTCGTCGAGCGACTCGAACGGCTGACCGACGCGATTCATGCACACGAGGGCAAGATATTCCTGCAACTCGCTCACGGCGGGCTTCGGAGCATGGCGACGTGGCACGCCGGCTACCGGGAGCGCCACCCCGAGGAGCGACAACTGGCCGTCTCCCGGCCGCCGTGGCAGTTGCGTGCGCTCGACCGACTGGGACTGGTTTCGCTCGACCCGGCCGTGCTCTCGACGGAGGAGGTGTACGACCTCGCAGCGCAGTTCGGGCGGTGTGCGGGCTACGCCGTCGACGCCGGCTACGACGGCATCCACCTCTCGGCGGCGAACATGAGCCTGATTCAGCAGTTCCTCTCGCCGTTTTACAACCACCGGACCGACGAGTTCGCCGACGGCGTGCGCTTTCTCGAAGCGATTCACGACGCGGTCCGGGACCACGCCGGGGACGTACCGCTGGTGACGAAGGTCCCCGCAGAGACCGTCGCCCCGAGTTTCGTTCGTAGGCATTTGACGCTGTCGGACGGTATCGACGTCGCCGAACGACTGGCCGCCATCGGCTACGACGCGCTAGTGCCCGTCGAGGTGTCGACGTTCTGGGACATGAGCATCGTCCGCGGCGCGTTCCCGGACCGGGCGTGGGCCGCCAGCGACCTACAGGACGACTAC
Source organism: Haloarcula pellucida (assembly GCF_014647235.1). Classification (GTDB taxonomy): domain Archaea; phylum Halobacteriota; class Halobacteria; order Halobacteriales; family Haloarculaceae; genus Haloarcula; species Haloarcula pellucida. Next base: position 278,807 of record NZ_BMOU01000007.1, on the reverse strand, counting down.
GCGGCGGCGTTCGGTGGTCCGGTTCGCGCGCGGGTGGTAGAACTCCTGAACCGACTGCAAGCGCGCCGCTTCGACCACGAACCGGGCTGGAACGCCGACTTCTGCCGTCGGGTCCGAGAACGCGTCGACGTGCCAGTGTTGCTGGAAGGTGGTCTGCGGACGCGGGCAGCCTGTGACGCGTATCTGGGTGCTGGCGGAGGCAAACCGGCGGCCGACATGGTCGGAATGGCTCGCCCGTTCTACGCCGAACCGCGCCTCGGCGCCCGGTTGTTAGACGGCCACGACGCCCTGTGTGCGAGTTGCAACAACTGCACTATCCCGCAGGTGACAGGCGAACCGGGTCGGTGTCGTACCCCCTCGGTCGTACGGGCACAAGCACGGCTCTCGAAGGAAGGTGCCTACGAGGGTAACGATCGGGAGACGTGAGTCGCTAGCTGTCGACTCGTACTCGGCGTCGCGTCCCGCCCGCCCGAAGCGTCACTCAGTCTATAATTTGTTCTGTGGCCGGGCGTCCTGAGAGAAAGTCTCATCCCCATCGAACACTGACTGGCGCGCGATGACGGCAGAGATTACGTCGGAGCGCCTCGACCTCACCGTCGACGGCGACGACATCGACTTGCACTACCGCACCGGCGGCGAGGGACCGCCGATGGTGTTCTTACACGGCATCGGACTGGACGCCGCCACCGTCTCGTGGCGACACGCGCTCCCGGAACTGGCCGAGGAGCGGACCGTCTACGCGCCCGACCTGCCGGGCCACGGCGAGAGCGACAAGCCCGACCGCGCGTACACGACGGCGTACTATCTGGAGACCGTCGAGGCGTTCATCGACGCACTCGACATCGACGCGCCGGCGATGGCCGGCCTCTCGATGGGTGGTGCGCTGGCGCTGGGCCACGCACTCGGCGGTGGCGACGTCGAACGTCTCGCCCTCGTAGATAGCTACGGACTGGGCGCCGACGCCTACTGGCGGACGGCCGCCAGCGGCGTGTTGCAGACGCCGGTACTCGGAAATATGCTCTGGCAGGGCGTCAGTGCCTCGAAACCCGCCATCAGGACGGGACTGCGGAGCATGGGTGCGACCGAACCCCCCCAGGACCTCGTCGACGACGTGGACTCGGTCGTCGACCGACGGACGGTCCGGGCGATGCGGCGCTGGCAGCGCAGCGAGTTCCGACGGAACGGATTCCGGACGGACTACTCCGACCGACTCGAGGAAGTGTCGGCGCCGACGCTACTCGTCCACGGCGAGGCCGACCCGCTCCTCCCCCAGTCGTGGTCGAAGCGGGCGGCCGCGACGCTTGCAGATAGCGAATTAGAGATAGTAGAAAACTGCGGACACTGCCCTCCCCGTGAGCGACCGGAACGGTTCAACCGGGTGCTGCGCTCGTTCTGTTAGTTCGGCAGGTCGTCGATGAGGACGACGGCCTCGCCGTCGATGACGACGTCCTCCTCGCTCTTGACCCGTGTCGTCAGCCGGTACTGGTCGTCGCCGAGGTCCTCGACGATCTCGCATTCGGCCGTGAGGCGGTCGTCGATGCGTACGGGATTGTGGAACTCGAGGTCCTGCGAGAGGTAGATCGTCAGTCCGGGCAAGCGGGCCAACGCCGCGCTGATGAGGCTACCGACGAGCGTCCCGTGGGCGATGCGGCCGCGGAACCGTGTCTTCTCGGCGAACTCCTCGTCTAGGTGCAGCGGGTTCGTATCCCCGCTCGCGGCGGCGAACTGCTTGACGTCACCATCGGAGATCGTCTTCGTGAACTCGATTCGGTCACCGACGCCGAGGTTGTCCGGATGGTCCTCGGAGATCGTTACGTGCCACTCCGGGAGGTCCTCGTTCGGTTCGATACGCTCGGCAGGAGGGGCGGCGGCGTCCTCGTCTTGTTGGACGCCGAAAGCCGCAAATGCTGCCCGATTGGCTGCAACGACGCTGTTGAACATGTGGGAGGAGGTTTCGGTCCACGTATCGAGCAGCGGATTCCGATGTGATTCAGAACTCATCGATGGGTCGTATTTAGAGGTCCGACTATTAAATCTTGGTGTTATTTTGTACTCTACGGCCACGAGACGGCTTCTACCGACCGACAGCGGCGTTATAGCATCTCGATGACGACTCCAGCGGCGGCGAGCGCCTCGCTCACCATCTCTCAGCACCTCGAACCATTCAATGGTATCAGATGGTAGCAGATGGTAAATCGGGGGAAGTTTTAAGTCATTGAACAGTGTACGTGAGAGTACAGATGGCCGATGAGGACGATGGTCTGATGTGGCCCCCGATGTTCAAGGGGATGCAGCAGGCGAGCGAGAACGCGATGGAACAGCAGCAGCAGCTCATGAAGCAGTTGTTCGCGAGCGGTGGTATGCCGAGCTTCGATATGAATCAGCTCGGTGCGATGAGCCAGATGGCGACGTTCAAGACCCGCGTCCAGAGTGGCGGACGAATCAGCATCCCCGACGCCGAGCGCGAGGCGCTCGGAATCGAAGAAGGCGATATCGTCCAGACAGTCGTCCTCCCGGTCAGCAACAACAGCGAGTAATACAACAATGGTAGACTACACAACCCCCGTCACGACCGCTTTCGAAATGCAGCGCGCGTCCATCGAACAGAGCCAGAAGGCCCTCGAACAGACCGTCTCGTTCCAGCAGAACATCAACGAGGCAGTCATCGGCAGTCTCGACACGCAGGAGTCGGCCCAGCGCCGCGGTGTCGAGCTCTCGAAGACCGTCTTCCACAGCTACCTCGACGCCGTCGAGAGTACGGTCCCCGGCGCCGCCGGCACCGTGGACGAGGTCCGGCAGGCCGTCGACGAGCAGTACGACTTCCTGCTCGAGAATCACGCCGAAGTCTTCGACAACATCGAGAGCGAGATGGTCGAAGGCGTCGAGTCCTACGACGATCTGACCGCCGACTACGTCGACGCCGTCGACGAGCAGGTCAAGCTACTCGTCGAGGCCCACGAGGAACTCGAATCGCAGTCGGTTCAGGTCGCAGAGCAGTTCGGTGACCAGCTCGAAGAGGTCCAAGAGCAGGTCGAGGAGATGCAGGCACAGGTCGAAGAAGTGCAGGCACAGGCTACTGACGCCGTCGAAGCGTAACGAACCAGCCGTTTTTTGTGCGCGACAGCGCGAGTTACTAGAGATACTATGAGCGATACAAACCAGATGCAAGACGAGTGGGCGGAGATGGTCGAACAGATGAACGACGCCGTCGCCGATTCGATGGAACAGAACATGAAAGCCCAGGCGGCCTTCGTCGAGTCGTGGGCCGACGCCGTCGAGGACTCCATCCCGGAGGAAGACGAACTCTCCGAGGGACTACAGGGCTACAACGCGGCCTACGAGGAGTGGATCGACGCGGCCGAGCAGATGGTCGAGCGCTCGACCGACGCCGCACAGGGCGAGGACGTCGACCCCGCCGAGTTCCGCGACATCTGGCTCCAGTCGGCCAACGAAGCGTTCAAGCACGTGATGGGCACCTCGGCGTTTGCGGCCGCCAACGGTCAACTCGTCGAGTCCATGATGGAGATGCAACAGGAGGCCGACGAACTCAATCAGGACGCCATCGCCCAGATGGGCTTTCCGACCCGCGACGACATAGACGAAGTCGCAGAGCGCCTCGTCGAAGTCGAGCGCCGGCAACACGCTGTCGAGGAGAAGCTCGACCGGGTCCTCGAACACCTCGAGGAGTAAGCCATGTCCAGTAATCCCTTCAACCCCTTCGCGGCCGCGCTCGACTGGCAGGCCAAGACGCTCGAGGCCATGTCCGAAACCGCCGAGACGAGTCAGGTCGCCGACGAGCGGCTCGAACTGATGGAGTCCGTCGAAGTGGGTCAGACGCCCTCGGAGGTCGTCTACGAGGAGAACAAGCTCGAACTCCTCCACTACGACGCCGAGGCCGCCGGCATCGAGGTCGACGAGGAGGACAAGGAAGCGGTCCCCATCCTCATCGTTTACGCGCTCATCAACCGACCGTACATCCTCGACTTACAGGAGGAGCGGTCCGTGGTGCGTCGCCTGCTCGAAGCGGGTCACGACGTCTACCTCATCGACTGGAACGAGCCCTCGCGGCTCGACCAGCACCTGACGCTCGACGACTACGTCAACCGCTACATGGACAACTGCGTGGACGTCGTCCGCGAGCGCTCCGGGCAGGACGCCATCAACATCCTCGGGTACTGCATGGGTGGCACCATGTCGGTGATGTACACCGCCCTCCACAAGGAGAAAGTCAACACGCTCGGCCTGATGGCCGCCGGCCTCTGTTTCGACCAGACCGGCGGTGTCCTCGAAGAGTGGGGTTCAGACGAGTACTACTCCCCGCGAGACGTGACCGAGACGTTCGGCAACGTCCCGGCGGAGATGCTCGACATCGGCTTCGCGCTGATGGACCCCGTCGACAACTACGTCTCGAAGTATATCCGCCTCGCCGAGAACCTAGAGAACGAGTCCTTCGTCGAGAACTTCGGCCGGATGGAGAAGTGGCTCGGCGACGGCATCGACGTCGCCGGCGACACTTACGTCCAGTTCCTCGAGGACGTCTATCAGGACAACAAGCTCTACAAGAACGAACTGGAGATCGGCGGCGAACACGTCGACCTGGAGAACATCGACATGCCCGTCATCCAGTTGATGGGCGAGTACGACCACCTCATCCCACCGGAGGCCTCCAAGCCGTTCAACGAGGTCATCCCGAGCGAGGACACGAAGACCATCGAGTTCTCGACCGGCCACATCGGCCTGTCGGTGTCCTCGTCGACCCACGCGGACCTCTGGCCCGAAGTCGCCGAGTGGTACAGCGAGCGCAACCCGTCCGAGGAAGTCGACATCGAGGTCGAGTCCCCCGAGGAAGCCGTCGAAGACGTCGCCGACGACGCCGTCGATGCGACCGAGGCCGACGACGACACAGCCGAGGCGGCCGTCGAAACCGAGGCGTTCGGCTCCGAGGCGGGCGCCGACGTCGAGACCGTCTCCGGCATCGGCCCGACCTACGCAGACCGGCTGCGTGCCGCCGGCGTCGAGACCGTCGGCGACCTCGCCGAGTACGACGCCACAGAGCTCGCCGAACTCGCAGAGACGACCGAGTCCCGCGCACAAGACTGGCTCGACCAGCTATAGACCGGCGATACCTTTTCTCACTGCCCGTCGAAGGCGTACGTATGCGCGTCTCAGTCATCGGCGGGTCCAGCGTGACAGACGAGCAGTACCGACAGGCACGGACGGTCGGCCGGTTGCTCGGCGAGCAGGGGCACGACGTCGTCTGTGGCGGCCTGACCGGCGTCATGGAAGCCGTCTGTAAGGGTGCCGGCGAGACCGGCGGCCACACTATCGGTATCCTCCCGGGCGAACATCGGGCGGCGGCAAACGACTACGTCGATACGGTCATCGCGACCGGGATGGGGAACGCCCGCAACGTCCTCGTCGTGCTGAACGGCGCGGCGGTCGTCGCCGTCGACGGTGGGGCCGGGACGCTCTCCGAGATAGGCCACGCGCTCGACATGGGCCGACCGGTCGCAGGACTGGGAACGCACGCGGTCGAGGGCGTCGACGGCATCGAACACGTCGAGACGGCCGCCGAAGCCGTTGAGTACGTCGAGAAGGCGGTGTAGCCGGCTGCCCCGTCACTCGAACCAGTCGACGAAGCTCCCGTCGAGCAGCGTCGCCTTCTGCCGCCTGATGTAGGTAGACTGCATCCCCCAGATGGCCTCGGGGAGCGGGACGTGTTCCTCGATGCGACGGCGGACGGAGTCGTGTTTCCAGCGGGCCGGGGTGAGCCGACGGTCCACTCGCTCGCGCAGCGGCCGGATGTACTCGTGGGCCTCCTCGGCCGAGAGACCGCGCTGTTCGAGTCCTTCGCGGGCGTGTTCGAACAGTTCGCCGTACAGTTCGTCCGTCGAGGTGGTCGTCGCGCCGTCGGCCGTTATCCACTCGATGTCGGCCCGCAGTCCCTCGCGCGTGGCCGCATAGAAGTTCTCTTTGGCCGTCTCCCAGTCCAGCGACTGGATGGGGTGTTCGAGTCGCGGCAGACTCTCCATCAGGCCCGCGAACAGCGCTTCGAAGGCGATTGCGTCGTCGACGGTCGGTTGGGCCGGCAACGGGCGGAACTCGATGCGGGCGTTGGCCGCAGAGCGGGTCTGGCCCTCGAACACCGGCCGCACCCACCGCCAGTACGAGCCGTGTTTGTGCCGGAGATGGACGAACGCGTCGTCGAAGCGGGTGCCCGACTGGACGTCCATCGGGACGATGGTGTCGTCGGCGACGATGTCGTCGATGGCGTCCTCGACGGTGTCGAAGTCGGGCGGGAAACACACCTTCGGCGGCGTCGGATCGTCCTCGGGCGGGTTGAGGACGGACTCGAAGACGCCGATGCGGTGCTCCATGTGTGCGTCTTCGAGTATCTCCTCGGCCGGCGCGTCGTCGTAGAGGTCCGGCGGGAAGAAGGGTGCGTTGACGCCGAGTGCGAGGAGTGGCGCGGCGACGCGGAGGGCGTAGCTGAAGTACTCGGGGAGGTCCGGCGCGTGGGGAATCTGGTAGTGCGGTTGGATGGAGGTGATGAGCGCCTCGGGCATCACCGTCTTCGCTTGCAGGGAAACGTGTGGCGCGTCGAGTTCGAACGCCGACGGGTAGTCGGTGTTGGCCATCGTGTGGTACCGCACCGCGTCGGACATGTTGGTCCCGATGCGAATCCCGTCCTCGGAGACGGCGTCACAGAGGTAGCTCTCGGCCGTCTCGCCGTTCGGCGGCACCGTCCACATGCCGTCGGAGACGAGTCGAATCCCCTCGGTGCCGAGTCGCTGCTGGGCCGGCATCAGCGACGCCTTCAGTTCGTTTCGCTGGGCCGCCAGTCCGTGGGAGTTCAGTGGCTGGGGGCTGGTCTGCATCTCCGCGTTGTGGAGGCCCAGTTCCTTCTCGAAGCCGATGAGTTCGAGCAACTGTCGGGGGACCCGCCGCAGGGCGTCGGTCTGGTCGTCGACGGCGTACAGTTCCAGTTCCATCCCGACGATGGCCTCGGTGTTGTCGAACGTCCCCGACCTGACCTCCGTTTTGAGCTGTTCGGCCTCCTCGCGTGCGTTCGTGTGGAACTCCTCGGGGTCTACGTCCAGCGCCCGTGTGACCGCCGCAGCCAGTTCCGATGCCGACATGGGCGCGGGTTCACGTCGGGGCGTGTTAAGTGTGGTCCAGTCGCGACGAGAGCGCTGTGTCTCGCGGTTCGGCCCACGTCACAGCAGGTCCTCGACGTCGCTGTGGGTCTCCGCCAGCGGGTCCGCGTCGGACGTCGACAGCGCCCCCTCGACGGCATCTCTCGCCCCGGGGAGCGGGTCGTGACTCTCGACGTAGGCCGCCAGTGCGAACGTCCGTTCGCCGACACCGGCAAGCGTCCGCGCGTCGCCGCGTGAGAGCGTTCCCGAGAGCCAGTCCCGGACGATATCGCGGCCGCGCGGTCCGAGCGGCGAGACCTGCTCGCCGAGGCGGTGGAGCGTCTTCGCCGCGGTCACCGGCGGTATCCCCGCGGCGTGCCCGCAGTCGTCGACGGCGTTACCGGCGGCGTACGAATCGACGACCGTCGCCGCCGCCCCGGCCGAACACGGCAGGTCCTCGGCGAACGGTTCGAGTCGCTCAGCCAGCGTCGCGTCGGTGTCGTCGACGGCGGCCACCCCACACTCGCGCTGTCGCTCGGTCACCTCGATGCCGGCAGCGATGTCTGCCAACCCCATTGGTACCACAATAACAGTCGCGTAATTTAACAGTGGTGGCTCCGCGCTCGGTCGGTACCAGCGCCAGACGGTATACCTACCGGTGACCGGTTGGTAGTTTCGCCCGAAACCGCCCGCAGATTGGCTCTTCCATCGGTTTTTTAACCCACCACCCGGCCGTAGCTCGAAGTACGATGAGTACGACAACGACGGGGTGTCCCGAGTGTGACGGGGCACTCCAGCAGGACGGCACAGAGACGGTGTGTAACCACTGCGGCCTCGTCGTCGGCGAGGACGCCATCGATCGGGGGCCGGAGTGGCGGAGTTTCGAGGACGACGACACCCGTCGGGCCCGGACCGGCGCGCCGCTGACGCGGTCACGCCACGACCGCGGCCTCTCGACCGACATCGGCCGCTCGACGCGGCTCAAGGGCCGGAAGCGTCGCCAGATGGCACGCCTCCGCCGAGAACACCGCCGCGCGCAGGTCAGTTCCAAACGCGAGCGCAACCAGATTTACGCGTTCACCGAGATTCGGCGCATCGTCGGGTCGCTCGGCCTCTCGAACGCCATCCGGGACCGAGCCTGCGTGCTGTTCGAGTCGGCACAGAACGAATCCCTCCTTCAAGGGCGGTCGCTGGAAGGGTTCGCGGCGGCGGCGGTGTACGCTACCTGCCGGACGGAGGGCGTCGCCCGGACCGTCGAAGAGTTGTGCCGGGCGGCCCGTGCCGACCCGGACGAACTCCGGGCGGCCTACGATGCCCTCAACCGGGACCTCGGCCTACCGACGGGACCCATCGACCCCCGCGAGTACGTCCCGCGGTTCGCGACGGAACTGGGCCTCTCGGAGAGCGTTCGTAACCGCGCGGAGCAGTTGGTCGACGAGGCACGCGATAGCGGTATCGTCGGCGGGCGCAACCCCGCTGGCGTCGCCACGGCGTGTCTCTACACCGCGGCACAGGAGCACGGTATCGGGCTCACACAGGCCGAAGCGGCCGAGGTCGGTGACGTGACCCCGGTGACGCTCCGGGGGACTTACACCGAACTGCAAGAGTAGACGGCGGCGGCGAGTTTCTCGAAGGCGTCGCTCGCAGGCGAGTCGGGCGCGGTCTGGCGGACCGGCGTCCCGTGACGCTGGGCCGTCGCCAGCGCGTCGCTGTCTGGCACCGTGACGACCGGCGCGCCAAAGCGATCCGCGGTCGGCCTCGTCACCGGGTCCGACCCGGTTCGGTTGAGAACGACACGACAGAGACCGGCGTCCAGTTCGCGGGCGAGCTCTCGCACCCGAAGTGCGTCGGCGATGGCCGCCGTCGCCGGCGTCGTCACCAGTACCGTCGCGTCGGCGACGGCGAGGGGGAGTCCAACGTCGGCGCGCAGCCCCGCCGGAGAGTCCACGACGACCCAGCGATACGTCCGGTCCAGCGTCTCTAAGGCGTCGGTCAGCGCCGTCGGGTCGGCCGCTCGTGCCCCGGCAAGCGTCCGTCCGCAGGGGACCGTCGTCACTGGGCCGTCGACGCGAACCGCCTCGTGGACGGTCGCTCGGCCCGCGAGAACGTCGTGGAGGTCCGGACCGTGGCCGGCGGGTAGGTCCGCCATCGCGAGGTCACCGTCGACGACGACGCCGTCTAGTTCGGCCGCGAGATTGTACGCGACCGTCGACTTGCCGACCCCGCCCTTGCCGCCGGTGACGGCCAGAATCATGCGATGCGGGCCAGCGTCTCGACCGGGACGGTGGCGGCGCCACGGCGGTCGGCGAGCGCCGCCGCACGTAGAGCGAGTCGCCTGAGTCGTCGTTCGTCGGTCGCTCCCGACTCGGCGATCGTGCGTACCTCGGCCAGTCCGCCGGCCTCGCGGACCGCCGCGGTCGCCGCCGGGAGCGTCTCGGCGTCGGCCAGCGTCTCGGCCGCTTCGACCCGGGCGGCCATCGTCTCTAGCCACGGTTCGACTGCCGCCGGTACCCGACCGTCCGTCTGTGGTCGCGTCGCCGTGGTAGACCGCGCTGCCGGTCCGGCGTCTGGCTCGGTGACGCCATCACACGAGTCCGCGTCAGTCGTCGCTGCAACGCCGGCCGGGACGGCGTCGGCGGGCGGCGACGGATCACCGAGTTCACGGACGACGTCGGCGGCGCTCTCGGGAGACACACCGGCCCCGTCGGTGTTCGGTGCCGGCGTCGCGTCGTCGAGAACCGCAGGCGGGTCGGCCGGTGGCGCCGGCGTGGCGTAGCCGAGCGCGTGGTCTCCGGGGCCGACGACGCCCTCGAAGCCCGTCTCGGTCCAGCCAGTGACCGGGAGCCCCTCACAACGTGGCGGCCACACGGGGCCGTCGAGGCGGTTGCGGACGGTCACCCGAGTCGATTCGTCGAGGTCCCGCAGGGAAAGCGCGACCAGCGTCACCCCGTCGTGGTGACTGGTTGTGCAGTCGAGCGTAACCATGGCCCGAGGTGGCCGCCCGTTCGGATTTAAACCTCAGCACCGGATAATCGGCGCGTCGAGGACGTCTGCGGCCGCCGTCGGGTCGGCAAAGCAGTCGGTTCCGACGACGACCGGAGCCTCGGTCCGGGCGATGCGGAGGACGGCCAGAGCGGCCGTCACCGGTGACGCCTCGAACGGGTCGGTCGGTCGCGATCCCGGGACTGCCTCTAGCGCCGCGACGTACCGATCGTGGAGGCGGTTTACGAGACACTCGCGGGCGTCGCGCTGCCGGTTCGCGAGGGCATCGGCGAGTTGACGCCGCTCGGCCAGCCGGTCTCGGTAGGCCCGTGCCAGTTCGCGCCGACGCCGCCGACTCTCCTCGGCGGCGACTCGCTCGGTCTCGCGCTCGCTGAGCGTCCGGGTGGCCTCGCGGACCGCCTGCTCGGCGGCATCGGTGTCGACACCGAGTGTCCGTCGGGCCTCTAACCGACCGCGCTGGGTGGCCGCCGCCTCCCGCTGGTCCGCGAGCGTCGACCGGGAGACGTCGTCACGGACCGAGGGCAACGACGGCGCGTCGGGGTCCGACGACGCCAGTTGCTCGCGCAACTCGTCGATCGCGTCGTCGTGTGGGGTCTCGTAGCCACGGGAGCGGCCGGCGGCGGCGAGAGCCGTCCGCGTTCGGAGACCCATCGCAGCGTGGACGTGGCCACAGTAGTCGTACACCGGCGGCGGGTCGGCGGAAGCGACAGCGGGGAGGCAGCGGTCGCCGCGAACGGCCGCCGCGAGTGTCGCGCCATCGACCGCCCGCCCCCGGAGGTCGACGACACGGCCTTCGTACGTCGTGCCGCCGACGGTGAGCCTCACAGGTCGGCCCCCCGCATCTCGTCGGGGGCCGGCAGGTCCCGCCCCGACGCGAACCGCGCGTACGGCGTCGACGGATGGTCGCGGTCCTCGTAGGTGTCGGCCGCTTCCTGTACGTGGTCGGGCACGTCGGCGGGTTCGAACGGGACCACACGCTCTAGCTGGACGTCGAGTCCGTGTTTCTCGTGGAGGCGGAGGGCCTGAAACGCGGCGAACTCCGTCCACGACAGCAGCGCCGCCCGTCCGAACCGCCTGACGACGCAGTCATCGTGCGCTCGGCAGACGTTGCGCAGGTCACGGCGGGCGGGACGCGAATGGGCCACGACCAACAGCACTGCCGAACGGTCCTTCCCCCGAGTATAAAAATTTACGTTGTCTCTCTCGAAAATTGTCTCGTCCGAACCGTCCGCTCGCCGTCGTCCACCTCGACGACGGTGTCGAACAGCGGCGCCAGCGTGTCGACCGTCTGTCGGTCGTGAGCGGTCGGGTCGAGGTGGACGTGTGCGCTAGCGTCGGCCGCGTCGAGTTGCCCGACGACGGCGTGGAGGAACTCGTACACCGTCTCTACGGGGACGTTCTGGAGCAGTGCGGTCAGCGAGTCGAAACAGAGGACGACGTCGTCGGCCGCCGATAATTCCTGACTCAGCGTGATACCGAGACAGGTCAGGTCGCTCGGCGTCGAGACGGTGTCGACGTCGACGTCCGCAATCGAGGGGTCGGCCGCCGTCGACGCCTCACCGACGGCGACGACGGTCAGCGAGGGGGCGTCGTCGGTCCCGACAGCACGCGGATACGCCTCGAGACACGCCGCCGGCGGGCACGTAAACGTCACCAACACGACCGTGGCGTCCAGCCCCGCCGACGACAACAGGCCCAGACAGGTCTCGCTCCCAGCGTACCCACTCTCTCCGGGCATCGGCGAGTGACACAGCAGGGTAGTACTGGCGTTCGCGATGGTGTCGGGTATTTCACACATAGTGTTCCGCTGGTCGTCCACAGACCGCTCAGTCGACGGCCGATACTGAAAACGTCACGGAGCCAGCGACGAGTTCGGCGACCCGCTCTCGCGCTTCGGGTTCCGACGCGGCGAGGACGACGAGACCGTCCGCCGGCCCGTCACCGCTGGCCCGGTACGCCTGTAGATCGCCCTCGAAGTCGGCAGCGTAGGTCCGTAACACGCCGCGGACATCCGATTCGAGGTCCGAGAGCGAGCACTCGCCGGCCTCGAAGGCGGCGAGCGCTTCCTCGACGTTCCGGAGGGCTGAGATGCGGTCCATCTACGTCGTCCGAAGGTGGTCGGTACGAGGTTCGTACACCTCGCCTTTCTGTTTGAGTTTCTCTATCTCGTGTTCGGCCTTCGACTCGTCGATGCCGACCTCCTCGGCGCGTTCGACGACGACGTCGATCGGCGCGCCTTCGTCGTACTCGTCCTCGATGTCGGCGATGATGCCCCGGATGTTCTGGATGCGGTCGCGCTGGCTCTTCGAGGTGCCGGTCTCGACCACGTCGGCGTCGAACTCGCCGGTCTCGGGGTCGACACCGATCTCTTTCAGGCAGTAGTGGGCGATGTCGACCGCCCGGTCGGCGTCCGCCTCCTCGACGGTATCCGAGAGGCGGATGCGCGCCGACGCCTCGGCCAGCCGGACCAGCGCTTCGAGTTTCCGGGCGGTCACCGGCACCGGCGCGTCGTCGTCCTGGCCCTTCAGGCGCAGGTCGACGTAGAAGTCCTCGATGACCGTCTTCGCCTCCTCGGTCATCGTCGGGAAGCAGTTCCGTTTCGCGTAGGCGACGTACTTCCGGAGGAGGTCCGGTTCGATGGTCGGCGCCACCTCGTCGGTGACGGTGTCGACTTCTTCCTCGGAGAAGTTCGAGGTCGGGTTCTGCGTGCGGTGGGTGTGCAGTTCGCCCGCGTAGTTCGTCTGGATGATGTGTTCCGCGAGGTTGCGGTCGGCCTCCTCGTCGGGCTTGTCGGTGACGGTGAAGATGAGGTCGAATCGGGAGATGAGCGCGGGTTCTAAGTCGATCTGCTCGCCGATGGGTTCGTACTGGTCGAAGCGGCCGTACTTCGGGTTCGCGGCACCTAGCAACGAACACCGCGATTTGAGCGTCGCGTTGATACCGGCCTTCGAGACGCTGATACGCTGCTGTTCGAGCGCCTCGTGCATCGCCGAGCGGTCCTCGGGACTCATCTTGTCGAGTTCGTCCACCGCGGCGATGCCCTGGTCCGCGAGGACGAGCGCCCCCGCTTCGAGCGTCCACTGCTGGCCGTCGCCGAAGTCGTCGCGGACGGCTGCTGCGGTCAGCCCTGCTGAACTGGACCCCTTGCCGGAGGTGTAGACGGACCGGGGCGCGATCTCTCGGATATATGATAACATCTGGGATTTCCCGGTCCCAGGGTCTCCTATCAGCAACATATGGAGGTCGCCACGTATACGCGAACCGTCAGGAAGGTCCTTGGTCACCCCCGAGAACAGCTGGAGCATCATCGCGAGCTTCTCCTTCTCGTAGCCGTAGATGGAGGGGGCGATGGCGCCGACCATCTGGTCGTAGATGTCGGGTTCGTTGGAGAGTTCGACGATCTCCGTCTTGTCGGCGTCGGTAATCTCCATGTCCTCGAACTGCTCGTCCTCGATGACGATGCTGACACCGTCCATGTAGATGTCGAACATCGGGGACTTGTCCTGGTCCGAGCCCTGCTGGTCGAGTTTGAGGATTCCCGTCGCGCGGACGTGGTCGCCGGCAGTGACCTTCCCCGTGATGTCGTCCTCGATGTTGATGTCGATGGACTGGGGCGTCTCCCCGCCGCGAAGGCCCTCCGGGGACTCCTGAACGCGGATCTTCTGGGCGTCGATGAACTCGGACTGGTCGGTGTTCAGGCGGAACGGGCCCTGTCGTTCACAGCCCTGACACTCGTGGGGTTCCTGAAAGTCGCCGGCGGCCTGTGGGATACGGGTGAGGGTGCCACAGCGCTGGCACTCGAAGGCGGCAGTGAGGACCTTCGGCCGAACGTCCGTCGCCTTGCGGACGATGCCCTGTACGGCGATGAGGTTGCCGTGGTGTTCGTGGCGTATCTCCCTGATGTCCTCGGACTCGGGGAGGTTCCGGACGCGAACGTGGGCCTGCCCGAGCGAGACGTCCACCGGGAGGTCATAGAGGCGCAAGGCTTCCTCGGCGTACTCTTGCAGTTGCTCCGGTTTCGTGCGGTAGTCGTCGGCGAGGTCGGGGTCGAACCGGTAGAGGTCCTGCCAGTCGACGTACAGCGACTTCTGGTCGTTCGGGTATTTCTGGGCGAGCTCACCGATTTCGTTTCGGTAGTAGTTGCGGTAGAACTCCTCGAAGCGGTCGATGAGTTCGGTGTTCTCGGCGGTCGCCATCTGAGTGCACAGAGGTTACGCCCACTCGCCTAAGAAGGTTCGCAAACCTGAGTGGAAGTGATCGATGGCGGCTACGATGTGCGTGACTGCGATAGGTTCGTCCCGAAACGAAGGGGTGGGTCGGTCACTCGCCGAGACTCCGCAGACTCTCGTAACACGCGCCGACGGGATGGTAGCCGGGTTCGACCGCGGGACCGTCGCCGGCCGGGTACGCCTCGTTGTCGGCGTCGGCCCGCTCGTGCCACCCACCCGTAGGCGCGACCATGGTGTCGAGCGCGTACTCCCAGAACCGCTCGTACCACTCCCGGTACCAGTCGTCGTCCGTGCGTTCTGCGAGCGCCGCTGCGGCGCCGATAGCCTCGGCGACTTCCCAGCTATACTTGTCGTCGACGACCGGGTCGTCGTCCTCGTCCAGCGTGTAGTAGAAGCCGCCACGTTCGTCGTCCCACCCGTCGAGCGCCGTCTCGAACAGGTCGGGCGCGCGCTGGCCGGGCCACTGGACGTCGAGGTGCCGGTCGAGAATCGAGAGGAGTTTCGCCCACTCGATGTGGTGGCCCGGTTGGTACCCCCACGGCCGGAACTGGTGGGCCGGGTCGTCCCGGTTGTAGTCGAAGTCGGGCGTCCAGTCGGTCTCGAAGTGCTCCCAGAGACGGCCGTCGTCCGTCGAGAGGTCGACACAGAGCCGCTTGGCGACGGTCGCCGCTCTGTCGAGGTAGTGTTGCTCGCCGGTGACTTCGTAGGCGACCAGCGCCGCCTCGCAGGCGTGCATGTTCGCGTTCTGGCCCCGGTAGGGGTCGGCCTCGCTCCAGTCGGCGTCCCACCCGCTACGATAGAGGCCGTGCTCCGCTTCGAAGAAGCGCTCGTCCAGCAGGTCCCACGTCTGGGCCAGATACTTCCCGGCGTTCTGGACGCCCGCGTCGGCCGCCCGAGCGTACGCGAGGACGACGAAGGCGTGGCCGTAGCAGACCCGGCGGGAGTCCGTCGGCGTCGTGCCGTCGAGTACCCAGTGATAGCCGCCGCGGTCGGCATCCCGGAAGTGGTCCTGCAGGAACTCGACGCCGCGCTCGGCCGCTTCGCGCCACCACACGTCGCCGAACACCTCGCTCGCCAGCGCGAAGTTCCGGGTGAACCGCGCCGCCGCGACGAGGTGCTTGCTGTCCGGGTCGTACACCTCGCCTGTGTCGGCGTCTAGTTGCGCGACGAACCCGCCGTGTCGCTCGTCGACGCACGTCGGATAGTAGAACTCCAGCACCGCCCGCATCCGGTCCCGAAGCCAGCCGGGGTCGGTGTAGTCCGTCATCTAGAGACGATGACGGTTCTACGGGGCAAGAAGGTTCGGGCGGAGACGTAACTCGGGGAGATAAAGGAGTTGGATGGGATCGCCCAGATTTGAACTAGGGGCACGGGCACCCAAGGCCCGAAGGTTACCAAGCTACCCCACGATCCCGTACCACCACTTCTGCCCGTCACCGAGTAAAGGGTTTCGTTGGGCGGCGGGCCGTGTCACGCAGGCGCGAGGCCCCAGAAGAAGGCGATGCCGAGCGTGGTCACGACGGCGAAGACGGCCTGTAACGGTGCACCGACTTTCAGATAGTCCGTGAAGCGGTAGCCACCGGGGCCGTACACGAGCAGGTTGGTCTGGTAGCCCACCGGCGTCATGAACGCCGTCGACGCGGCGAAGGTCACCGCGAGGACGAACGCGAAGGCGTTGGCGTTCAGTTGCTGGGCCGCCTCGACGGCGACGGGAATCATCAGCACGACGGAGGCGTTGTTCGAGATGACGTTGGTCAACACGGCGGTGACGACGTACATCAGGCCCAGCACGACGATGCTGGAGAGGTTCGGGGCCGCGAGGACGAACAGGTCCGCGAGCAGGTCCGCGCCGCCGGTCGCCTGTAAAGCGATACCCAGCGGGATGACACCGGCGAGCAGGAAGATGACGTCCCACTGGACGGCGTCGTACAGTTCCTGCGGGCGCAGACACCCGGTCAGGACCATCGCCACCGCACCGGCCAGCGCCGAGACGACGATGTGAATCGGAGTGAGGGCGGCGATGCCGACGACGGCGGCGACGATGCCGACGGCGACGGGGATCTTCGACCGGCGGAAGTCCGGGCGTTCGACCTCCTGTGCGACGATGAAGTCCCGGTTGACGTTGAGGCGGTCGATGCTGTCGGCGGTGGCCTGGACGAGCAGGGTGTCGCCGACTTTCAGGGTGATGCGGTCCATCCGCTGGCGGAACAGTTCGCGACCGCGGCGCAGGGCCAGCACCGTCGCGTCGTAGCGCTGTCGGAAGTTCGCCGAGGTCAGCGTCTCGCCGACGAGCGACGAGCCCGGGGCGACGACGAGTTCGACGAGGTTCTGGTGTTCGCTCGCACTCTCCAGTTCCGCGTCGTCGACCTCCACTTCGGGGATGAGGTCCAGCCCCTCGGCGTCAAGGAGGTCGACCAGCGTGTCCCGGTCGGTCCGAAGTGCGAAGACGTCGCCGGGCCGGATCGTCTTCGGGTCCAGCGGTTCGAGGAAGACTCGGTCGCCACGGACCAACTGGACGACGTCGACGTCGAACTCCGTCTCCGAGAGGGCCCCACGGACCGTCTGGCCGACGATGGGAGAGTCCTCGCGGACGACGACTTCGGTGAGGTACTCGCCCATCTCGAACTCGTCGGTCAGGTCCTCTCGGGCCTCGATGCGGCCGGGGACGAGCCAGCGACCCACCGTCATGAGATAGACGGTGCCGACGACGGTGACGACGATGCCTAGCTGGGTGAACTCGAACATCCCGAAGGGGTGGCCGAGCAACTCGGCGGAGAGTTGCGAGGCGAGGATGTTCGTCGAGGTGCCGATGAGCGTGAGCATCCCACCGAACATCGAGGCATAGGAGAGCGGGAGGAGAAGTTTCGACGGCGAAGTCTTGCCCTTGTGGGCGATTTCTGTCACCATCGGCAGGAGGATGGCGACCGCGGCGGTGTTGTTGATAAAGCCGGAGATAGGGCCGACGAGGCCGACGGTGGCACCAAGTTGCCGCGTCTCGCTGTCGCCAGTCAGCGAAGCGAGTCGTGACCCGAGCATCTGGACGATACCCGTCCGCTGGACGCCGTCCGAGAGGATGAACATCGCGAGGACGGTGATAGTCGCCGTCGAGGCGAACCCCGAGAGTCCCTGTGTCAGCGGCGAGACGCCGTCGCCGGGCTGGTGGAGGACGTACAGCGGTTCAGCCAGCAGACCGGCGTCGACGAGCGTCGTGGTGACCGGTTCGACCAGCATCAGCGCGACCATCAGGGTGATTGCGGTCACGTCGACCGGCAGAGCCTCCGTCGCGAACAGGACGAGCGCGACGAGTATCAGCGCGAAGACGAACGCCATGGCGGGCGTGACCGGAGGCAAGGACACACCGGTGAGTAGACCGGGTCCGGCAAAAGATTGCGGATTGCATCAGGCGTCTCGCCCGAGGTCGGCGAGCAGGGCCTCGTAGCTCCGGGCGAACACCGGCACCGTCCGGAGGGAGTTGGCCGCGACCTGAAACACCGGGACTGCGAGGGGGCCGTCGGTGCCGCTGACCACGACGACGGCCTCGTGGTCGGCGTCCGTGGACCACTCGCCGTCTAGCTCCCGGACCAGTACCTCGCCGAAGTAGCTCCCGAGTTCCGTGGTGACGCTCGTAAAGGCCCGGTCGTCGAACGTGGCCTCGCTCCCGAAGGTGGCGTCCTCGAACCGGTCGTCGTCCCACTCGGCGCCGACGAGGTCGTCGAGGCGGGCGAGCGACGCCGGGGTGAAATCGAGGTCGCGTTCGGCCCAGAAGTCGGTGAACTCCGCCGCCGTCGCGGCGTACTCGGCCCGGAGGCCGTCGCCGGTCGTGGGGTCCGTCTCCGTGACCGGGCCCATCTCGACCTCGCCGTCGGTCGCCGCGTCGTCGGGGGCAGTGCCGTCCTCGGGGGTAGCCACCGTATCGCCCTCACTGGACTGGTCGGCGGCGGACTCGGCCGCGTCCGAACCGAGCAGGTCGACGTCGGATTGCTCGGCCTCGGCCGCGTTGGTCGCTCGCGCCGTATCTGCGGTGGGGTCGCTGTCGGCCGGCGGGTCGGGTGGCGTCTCCGCGTCGCGCTCTCTTTTGATGTCCGACGAGACTGCCTCGGCGGTCGTCGTCGGGTCGTCGGCGTGTCCGTCTGCCGCGTCGTCGGCCACCGCTGCCCGTTCGGCCCCGTCCTTGGCCGTGGGGGTCGTCTCGTCGCCGTCGGGTCCGTCACCGTCGTCGGGTTCGACGGCGTCCATCGTCGGGTACACCTCGTCGGCCACAGTCCCAGCGGCACCCTCTGACGCCGCCGGGTCCGCGGCCACAGTGTCGTCGCTCGCCTCGCCCACGTCCTCACTCGGCGCGTCCGTTGTCCCGTCACCCTCGTCCGTCTCGGCCGAGTCCTGTGTCGTGTCGGCGTCGTCGACTGTCTCCGCCGAGTCAGTCGCAGCGAGTCGACGTTCGTCGGCTACCCGCTCCGCGACGACCGCAAACGCCGGGTCGCCGGCGACCGACTGTGCCGCCACCTCGAAGACGTCGACGGTCACCTCGTCGTCCGGGCCGACGACCGCCCAGCCGTCCTCGGCCGTCCACTCGCCGTCGTAGGTACGGACCAGCACCTCGCCGAAGTAGCTCCCGAACTGGACGGCCTTCGGGGAGTAGGCCGTCCCGTCGGACGGCGTGTCCTCCGTCCAGTCGTCACGGCCGGCGATGGCCTCGTCGAGCCGTTCGAGTGAGGTCATCGAAAAATCGAGCGGATCGCCGTCGCTGGCGGCGTTCTCGGCCCGGTCGCGGAACTCGTCGGGACCGAGTGCGGTGACGTCGACCATGTCCGGTCGCGACTCGGTGTCGTCCGACCCGTCGTCGCCCCGGCCGACCGCACGGCGGATGCTGTCGAACAGCCCCATGGCCACCGCAAGACGGTCGGGCTACAAGAAGGTACGCCCCTACTGCTCTTCACGCAGTTCCATCTCGGCGACGATGTCGTAGGGGTCGAGCCCCTTCCGGATGCCATCGAGCAACTGGAACGACTCGTCGGGCGAGAGGAAGTGTCGAGTGACGGCCCGGCCGAGCGGCGTCGGCGAGAGGCCGTCGATGAACTCGTACTCGAGCAGTTTGCCGAGGGCGTGTTTCGTCGGTACCTCGCCGACCATCCGGTCGTTGAGGCGTTTGGCCTGCGTGCCCGCGACGGTGACGTTCGCCAGCGTCTCCTCGACGGCCGCGCCCTCGTCGTACCGGGTGATGACCGGTTCCATCTCCCCCTTCAGTAACTTGAACGCCACCTCGTCTTCGGTCATCTCCATGCTGTTGTGGTACGAGCAGTCGGGTTCGACCAGCAGATACACCGTCCCCTTGTCGTGGTAGTCGGGCCGACCCGCCCGGCCGAGCATCTGCTCGAACTCCTGGACGGTGAGCCACTCGATACCCATCGCCAGCGAGTCGAAGACGACCTGCGAGGCCGGAAAGTCCACCCCGGCGGCCAGCGCGGCCGTCGTCACGACGGCCGCCAGGTCCTGGTCGGCGAACTGCTTCTCGACGCGCTGGCGCTTGCGGTTGTCCAGCCCGGCGTGGTAGGGCGCGGAACTGTACTCCAGTTTCCGCGAGATCTGGTGACAGCGCCGCCGCGAGTTGGTGAAGATGATGGTCTGGCCGCGGTACCCCTTGCTCGATTTCGTATCGAACGCCCGCTTGACCAGTTTGTTCTCCGTGTCTATCTTCTCGCGGCCGTCGGCGAACGTGACGTGGCGTTCGATGGGCACCGGGCGCTCCTCGAACTCGATGAGTTTGGCCTGCAGTTTCTCGGCCAGTTGGCCGGGGTTGCCCACCGTCGCCGAGAGGTATATCCACTGGGTGTCCCCGTCGGCTTGCTCGCCGCCGCCGCGGTCGTGTCGGGCGGCCTCGGTCGTCCCGCGCTCACAGTAGTACTTCAACCGCGAGATGAGGCCGTCGAGGCGGTGGCCGCGTTCGTCCTCGCCGAGCGTGTGCACCTCGTCGATGACGACGGTGCCCACGGAGCCGAGGTCCTTGCCCGTCCGGATCGCGTGATCGATACCCTCGTAGGTACCGACGATGACGTCGGCCTCGGGGTCGAACCGGCCGCCCTCGTCGGCGATGCGACTCGCACCCACGCGCAGGGAGACGTCGACCATGTCCCCGTAGCGCTCCTTGAACGACTCGTACTTCTGGTTGGCCAGCGCGACCAGCGGGACCAGAAACAGCATCGTCCCCTTGCCGTTGAGGACGCGGTCCAGTCCAGCGAGTTCGCCGACCAGCGTCTTGCCCGTCGCCGTCGCGGAGACGACCAGTTGGTCCTGTCCGTCCATCGCGCCGTGGTCGACGGCCAGACTCTGAACCGGGAGCAGCGTGTCGAATCGGGACTCGACGTGCTGTTGGATGCCGGGATGGAGGTTCAGCGTCTCCGTCGAGACGAGGTCGATGTCGTCGACGGTGGCCGAGATCTCGTCGAACTTCGTCAGGTCGGGGTCCAGTTGGCCCGACAGGAGGTTCGTGATGCGGTCTAGGTCCTGTACCTCCAACAGGAGTTCTTCGAGGCGCTTGCGGGCGTCGCCGGTGATGTCTCCCTCGAAGGCGAGCTCCCGGTCGAGTTCCTCGCGGGCGCAGTCGGGACAGATACTCTCCCCGTCGGCCTCGATGGCCGTCTCGCTCGTGATGGGCGAGTACCGGCCCGCCGAGGAGCAGTACCGACAGGTCCGGACGACCTTCGCCTCTAGCTGGTAGCCGGCGAGCATCTCGCGGATGCGCTCGCGGGCCAGCGGCGACGTCTGCTCGGAGATGCGGATACGCGTGGCTCGGCGCGCCAGTTCGACGAACTGGTCGGGGGCGCGCAGGTCCTCGCCGGAGCCGTCCTTGATGCGGAGGCGTCGGGGTCGCGGCCCCGCGTCCGTCTCCTTCAGTTCGAGGACGCCGTGGAACAGGCGTCCGCCGTCTCGCTGGGCGACCACCCGGACGTCCTCGCCGTGCTCGTGGAGGAACAGCGTATCCACCTTCGCGGCCTGCTGCGACACACCTGTACGTACGACGCGGCACCTACTTCAGTCACTCGACACAGAACCGAACACGGAATGCCCGATAGACGTGCCAGCGAGGACGATTCAGAACAGCCAGAAAGCCCCGGCCGCCCCTTTCAGTCCCATCCGGTCGGCTGTTCCACGGGGGCTTTCTGGCTCTCTGCAGTGGTTGCGTCGAGAGAGTCCCCCCAGAAGCACCAGCCCCACCGATTGCTAGCCACAGCGCGTTTAAGTCGGTCGACCGACAACAGTATCACATGCGTCGGTTCCGCATCGGGAGCGCCTTCGGCATCCCCATCCAGCTCGACCTGACGTTCCTGCTGGTCTTGCCCCTGTTCGCGTGGATCATCGGGACGCAGGTCGAACAGACGACGGAGCTGTTGAACGACTCGCTCGGTGCGGGGCTCGACCCCGCCGTGCTGACCGACGGGAGTCTCGTCTGGGTGCTCGGCGTCGTCGCCGCCGTCGGCCTCTTCACCGGCGTCGTCCTGCACGAACTGGGCCACTCGCTGGTCGCCATCCGCTATGGCTACCCCATCGACTCCATCACGCTGTGGCTGTTCGGCGGCATCGCCCAGTTGACCGAGACGCCCGAGGACTGGAAGCAGGAACTCGCCATCGCCGTCGCCGGCCCCCTCGTCAGCGTCGCGCTGGGGGTGCTCTCCTACCTCGCCTTCTTCGTACTCCCGGGCACGCAGTCGACCATCGTGGAAGCGGCCCGGTTCGTGCTTGCCTACCTCGCCGTGATGAACCTCGCGCTGGCGGTGTTCAACATGCTGCCGGGGTTCCCGATGGACGGCGGACGGGTCCTCCGGGCGTTACTGGCCCGCACCCGCCCGTACGCCCGAGCGACGAAGATAGCCGCCGAGGTGGGGAAGATATTCGCCATCATGCTCGGCCTCTTCGGCCTGTTCGTCGCCGGCAACATCTTTCTGGCCGGGCTGGCCTTTTTCATCTACATCGGTGCCGAGGGCGAGTCCCGCCAGACGGCGATGGCCGCCGCCTTCGAAGGCGTGACGGTGCAGGACGTGATGACCCCCGCAGACCACGTCACGTCCGTGACGCCGCGGATGTCCGTTCGAGAGCTCATCCAGACGATGTTCGAGGAACGACACACCGGCTACCCCGTCGAGACGGACGGCGAAGTCGTCGGCCTCGTCACCTTAGAGGACGCCCGCGCCGTACGGGAGGTCGAACGCGAAGCGTACACCGTCGGCGACGTGATGAGCACCGACCTCTACACCGTCTCGCCTGACGCCGACGTGATGGACGCCCTCACGCAGCTCCAGCAGAACTCCGTCGGCCGACTGGTCGTCACCGACGAGGACGGCGAGTTCCTCGGGCTACTCACCCGCTCGGACATCATGACCGCGCTCTCCATCATCAAGTCCAGCAGTGAGTACGGCTCCGTCGGCGAGTCCGAGTCGCGGACGCTGCGGCCGGAACCCTGAGGCCGGCGGCGCACTGGAACACAGCGACTCGACTGGCCGACTGGACCGCATCGAAGAAAGGGAGGTCCGGGCGCGGGAATTGAACCCGCCTCTTAGCCACCACAAGGCTAAAGGATGCCACTACCCCAGCCCGGACGCGCGTGCTGAAGCAATCCAAGGTAATCCGGAAGTACAGAAATACGTTACGACTCTGGGGTGGCTTCGAGACGCTTTTACACGGTCGGTGACTATACGCCCCCAAGCGTGGCCATCACGGACAAGATATACGTCAAGAACCACCAGCAACTCGCCTCGCAGTTAGAGACGAGTTTCCCGAAGGGCGCGTTCAAGGGAGCGACGCTCGACATCCTCTTTCAGGGAGAGGGGCTGGCCAAACTCGACGACGCCTCGCGCGAGCGAGTGCTCGACTTCGCGGAGGACTTCATGGACTGTGACTGTCAGGCCGCGCCCCACTGTGGCTGTCCCGAGCGGAAGTTCGTCGCCTACCTGCTGGAACTACGCGAACAGGGGCTCGGCCCCGACGCCATCGTCGACGTGATGAGCGACGACTACATGCTGTACGCCTATCCCGGCGACGTGCTCTCCTTTCTCGACGACTCGGTCCGAACTCTCGAAGCGGTGGAGACGCTGGCGGACGTAGACGGGGAGCGAGAGGTCGCCGAAGAAGTACAACGGCGGCGCAATCGGCTGGTGTAGCGAGTTGGCCGCCGCCCCGTCCGAAGTGAGACACTGAGCGACGGCTACGGTCAGTGTCGAGCGGTGTCCGCGCCACTGGTGAGCCAGTTGTACGTCTGACTGTTCCGAACAGTGACGTTCGAGGTTTTTAGGCACGCCTAAATACTTGGAGCGGTGCCTTTTAGGCCACCCTAAACACAATCGCTGCGTGTTGCTTTAGGCCGGCCTAAAGTCTAGTGGTTTTATGTTCTTTTAGGCCGACCTAAAACTGTATGCAACAGTCGAAGACACGACGAGAGCGGTATCAGAGGGTCGTACCGAGCGGTTTCGGAGGGAGTATGCTATGAGCTACATGGACGGCGGCAACGACGCCATCCTCTCTCAGCAAGCCAGCCGGGAGTCCAGCGCGCGGACCTACCCCCGACACCTGCCGCTGGCGATACGCGACGCGCAGGGGTGTACCGTGACCGACATGGACGGCAACGAGTACTACGACTGCCTCGCGGGGGCCGGGACGCTCGCGCTCGGTCACAACCACCCACGCGTCGTCGAGGCGATGGAGCAGGCACTGGCCGCCGAGAACCCGATTCACACGCTCGACATCTCCACGCCCGCGAAAGAGCGGTTCGTCGACTCGCTGTTCGAGAGCCTCCCAGAGGAGTTCAGCGAGCGAGCGAAGGTGCAGTTCTGTAGCCCGGCCGGGACCGACGCCGTCGAGGCGGCGCTGAAACTCGTCAAGACGGCCACCGGAAACCGAAGCGTCCTCGGGTTTCAGGGCGCCTATCACGGGATGACCAGCGGTGCGCTCTCGCTGATGGGCGACACTGACGCCAAGGAGCCGATACCGGGGCTGATGAACGACGTCCACCATTTGCCGTTCCCCTACGACTACCGGTGTCCGTTCGGCGTCGGCGGCGAGGAGGGCGCTCGCATCGCCAGCGAGTACGTCGAGAACCTGCTGGACGACGGCGAGAGCGGCATCACCGACCCGGCGGGCATGATTCTCGAACCAGTGCAGGGCGAAGGCGGGGCGATTCCCGCGCCCGACACGTGGCTTCGAGAGATACGGCGCATCACGCGCGAGCGTGACGTCCCGCTGATTCTGGACGAGATTCAGGCAGGGATGGGTCGGACCGGCGAGACGTACGCCTTCGAACACGCCGACATCGTCCCGGACGTGCTCACCCTCTCGAAGGCCATCGGCGGCGGCCTCCCGCTCGCCGTCGTCGTCTACGACGAGTCGCTGGACGTCTGGGACCCGGGCGCCCACGCCGGCACCTTCCGCGGCAATCAACTGGCGATGGCGGCCGGCGAGGCGACCATCGACTACGTCCTCGAAAACGACCTCGACGACCACGCCGCCGAGATGGGCGCCCGGTTGCGCGACCACCTCGAAACCACGGCCGAGGGCGTCGACGCCGTCGGCGACGTTCGCGGCCGCGGCCTGATGCTCGGCGTCGAGTTCGTCGACCCGGGCGCCGACTGGCAGGGTGCCGGCCCGCACGCGCCGGACAGCGACTTCGCAGCGGCCGTCCAGGCCGAGTGTTTCGACCGTGGCCTCGTCGTCGAACTCGGCGGTCGCGACAGCGCCACCGCGCGCTTCCTCCCGCCCCTCGTCGTCTCGCGCGAGCAGATAGACGACGTGGCAGCCATCTTCGACGAGGCAGTCACCGCCGTTCTGAACGAGGAGTCCCGTGCGGAGGTGGCGGCGTGAGCGCTTCCGACCTGTTCCTCGGGTCCGAGGCGGGCGATGCGGCCTACCGCGAGGCGATGGCCCGGGCGATCGACGCCGTCGTCGAGACGGTCGCAGACCGCGACGAGCCGTACACGGGTCACTCGCCGCAGGCACTCGCCGAACAGTTCGGCGCGCCGGTCGTCCCCGAGGACGGCGTCGGCCCCGACGCCGCGATAGACGAGGTCGCCGAGACGGTGCTTGCACGCTCGGTCGCCACGTCGAACTCGCGGTGTAGCGCCCACCTCCAGTGCCCGCCGATGGTGCCGGGACTGGCCGCCGAGGCGATGCTCACCGCGGCGAATCAGTCGCTCGACTCCTTCGATCAGGCGCCGGCCGCGACGGTCCTCGAACAGCGAGTCGTCGACGCGCTCTGTGACCTGTTCGACCTCCCGAACGGCGCGGACGGCGTCTTCACCAGCGGCGGAACGCAGTCGAACTTTCAGGCGCTCCTGCTCGCCCGCGACCGGTACTGCCACCGGGCGTTCGGTCGGGACGTACAGGCCGACGGACTCCCGACCGAGGCCGATTCGCTCCGCATCGTCTGTTCGGAGACGGCCCACTTCACCGGGAAGCAGGCGGCCCACCACCTCGGTCTCGGCGAGGACGCCGTCGTCACGGTGCCGACCGACGAGGAGCGCCGGATGGACGTGGACGCTCTCGATAGGACGCTCGCCGACCTCACAGACCGAGGCCGGCGGCCCTTCGCTCTCGTCGGGACGGCCGGCACGACCGACTTCGGCGCCGTCGACCCCCTCGCCGACCTCGCCGACCGGGCCACGGAGCACGACCTGTGGTTCCACGTCGACGCGGCCTACGGCGGCGCGCTGGCGCTGACCGACGACCACGCCGGCATGCTCTCGGGCATCGAACGCGCGGACTCGCTGGCCGTGGACTTCCACAAACTGTTCTACCAGCCCATCAGTTGCGGGGCGTTCCTGGTCCGGGACGGCGAGGACTTCCGATGGATGGCGCGCAACGCCGCCTACCTCAACCCGGAGACCCACGACGAGGGCGGGGTCCCGAACCTCGTCGCGAAGTCGGTCCAGACGACGCGCCGCTTCGACGCGCTGAAGCCGTACGTCGCGTTTCGCGCCGTCGGCCGCGAGCGGTTCGGGGCGCTCGTCGAGTCGACGCTCGAACTGGCGGACGACGCGGCGGCGCTTCTCGACGACGCCGAGGACTTCGAACTGCTCTCGGACCCGACGCTGAGCACCGTCGTCTTCCGCTACCGGCCACGTGACGGAATGACCGACGAGGCGGTGAGTCGGCTGAACGCAGACCTCAGGCGGCGACTGCTGGCGGACGGGCGAGCGGTCGTCGCCCGAACCGACGTCGACGGCGTCACGAGCCTGAAGGTCACGCTGCTGAACCCGACGGCCACGCTCGACGACGTCGCCGCGATGCTGGACGTACTCCGGGACTGTGGACGGGGTACGCTCACGGAGCAGGGGGCGAGCGCATGAGCCTCGGCGTCGAACGGGACGAGGCGGCCGCCGTCGACCCGGAACAGCGGGCCGACGCGGCCACCGTCCACGCGTTCCTCAACTGCTATCTGCGGGAAACCGGCGACTACGAGGTACACGAAGACCCCGTGGCCGGCATCGACCCGGGTCCCGACGGCCTCCTCCGGAAACGCCTGCCGGAACAGGGCGTCGACCTCCTCGCGCCGCTCGTCCACCGTTCACCGACCGAGCGCCACCTGTTCGAGATACCGGTTCGGTACCGTCTCCCCGACGGAACGACCCAACCGGTGGACGCGGCGACGCTCGCCTCGCTCGTGGTGAAAGACCTCTCGCTCGAACGGGACGGCGAGGCCGTGCCGGACGCGTTACTGGAGCGCGTCCTCCGGAGCAAGCGAAACGTCGAGACGTTCGTCACTGCACGGACGGACGACCCGCACGCCGCCATCGACCAGACGTTCCGGGAGGCCGAGCAGTCGCTGGTGTTCGGCCACCACCGACACCCGACGCCGAAGAGTCGGCAGGGCATCGCCGAGCGGAACCGCGAGACGTACGCGCCGGAACTGGCGGGGTCGTTCCCGCTGCACTACTTCCGAGCGTCGCCCGACATCGTCGCGGCCGAGTCGGCCCTCGATACGGACGCGGCGACGTGGGTGGACGACGCGCTCCGGGCGGACCCAGCGGTGTCCGATTCGTTCGTCGAGAACCACGTCGAGAGCGAAGACGTGCTGCTGCCGGTCCACCCGTGGCAGGCGGACTTCCTGCTCGACCAACCCCACGTCCGGCGACACCTCGGCGACGGCCTCTCCCACCTCGGACCGGTCGGTCGTGAGTTCTACCCGACCACGTCGGTCCGGACGCTGTACGCCCCGGACGCACCGTTCATGGTGAAGTCCTCGCTCTCCGTCCAGATAACCAACTCCGTCCGGACGAACAAGCGACCCGAACTCGAACGGGGCGTGGCCCTCGCGGAACTGTTCGATACCGCCTTCGGCGACGAACTCGACGCGGCGTTCCCGAATTTCGACGTAGTTCGGGACCCCGCGTATCTCGCGCTGGATGTCGGAAAGAGGCGGGAGTCCGGACTGGAAACCGTCCTCCGGGCGAACCCCTTCCGCGGCGAACTCGCCGAGCGGTCGACCCCGCTCGTGGCGCTCTGTCAGGACGCCGTCGTGGGGCAGTCGCGTCTCGGTCGCCTCGTCACCGACATCGCCGACCGCGAGGACCGCGCCGCGGCGGCCGTCAGCGAGGAGTGGTTCCGTCGGTATCTCGAAACCGCGATTCGGCCGGTGCTGTGGCTCTACCTCGAACAGGGCGTCGGCGTCGAGGCCCACCAGCAGAACTCGGTACTCACGCTGGACGCCGAGGGCTACCCCAGCGAGTTCCGCTACCGGGACAATCAGGGCTTTTACTTCCCCGAATCGCAGTACGACCGGGTCGAGGACTATCTGCCGGGCGTCGGCGAGCGAGCGGACACCGTCTGTGCGGACGCCGTCGCCGACGAACGCCTGCGGTACTACGTCGTTCTGAACAACGCCTTCGACGTCATCAACGCGTTCGGGAGCGCCGGCCTCGTCGACGAACGGCGTCTGCTGTCGTCTCTCCGCGATGAACTCGAACGCGCTCGCGACCGGTACGACCGCCCCACCTCCGAGTTCCTCGACCCGCTACTGGAATCGCCCACGGTCCCCTGTAAGGCCAACCTGCTGACGCGCTTCCGGGGGCTGGACGAACTGGAGAACGACATCGAGAACCAGTCCGTCTACGCGGACGTCACGAACCCGCTCGTCACCGAACTCGACGCATGACAGGACCAGACGCGACTATCGCGACAGCGTACGACTACCAGACCTACGACCCGAGCATCGACCGCACGATATCGGTCCGGCAGGCGACGATGGAGCGTGACCTCGGTCGACTCCACGCGTGGCTCTCCAACGACCACGTGAAGCCGTACTGGCAACTCGACCTGCCGCTGCCGGCGTTCCGCGACCGTCTCGCGGCGAAACTCGACGACGACCACCTCACGCCATACGTCGGCTGTCTCGATCACGTCCCGATGAGCTACTGGGAGTGTTACTGGGCCGCCGAGGACGACGTCGCGGCCCACTACGACGCCGACCCGGCCGACCAGGGCGTCCACCTGCTCGTCGGCCCCGAGGAGTATCTCGGGAACGGCTACGCGCGCTCGCTCTTGCGGGCCGTCGTCGCCATGCAGTTCCGCCACTCCGAGACCGAACGCGTCGTCGCGGAACCGGACGTGCGCAACGACCGCGTCGTCCACGTCTTCGAGCAGTGCGGGTTCGAGCCACGCGGGGAGTTCCACTTCGAGGACGCCGAGAAGGACGCCCTGTTGCTGGTCTGTGAGCGCGACCACTTCGAGTCGGAGGTTCTCGCAGACGCCACGGCCGTCCCGACCACGGGAGTGTGGGGATGAGCGGGACGGTCCACGACGTCGTCGGCGTCGGCGTCGGCCCGTTCAACCTCGGCCTCGCGGCCATGCTCGACGGCGTCGAGGAAGCCGTCGACGCCGCGTTCCTCGAACGCGACGCCGAGTTCCACTGGCACGAGGGGATGTTGCTGGAGGGGACGACGCTTGAAGTGCCGTTCCTCGCCGACCTCGTGAGCCTCGCGGACCCCACCAACCCCCACAGCTACCTCAACTACCTGCGGGAGACGGGCCGCATCTACGAGTTCTACTTCTACGAGACGTTCCAGATTCCCCGCCGGGAGTACGACGACTACCTCCGCTGGGTCGCCGACCGTCTCGACTCGTGTCGGTTCAGCCGCGAGGTGACCGACGTTCGCTGGGACGACCGCGACGAGTGCTACGTCGTCACCGCACGCCACCCCGAGACCGACGAGCGCTTCGAGTATCGCGGCGAACACCTCGCGCTCGGCGTCGGCAGTCGGCCACAGGTTCCCGAGCAACTGCAGGGCCACCCCGAGGAGGACGTCTTCCACACGGCGACGTACCGCTTCAACCGCGACCGTGTACTGGACGCGGACTCCGTCACGGTCGTCGGATCGGGCCAGAGCGCCGCCGAGGTGTTTCGGGACCTGCTCGAACGCCAGTCGGCCCACGAC
Organism: Haloarcula pellucida; assembly: GCF_014647235.1. Lineage (GTDB taxonomy): Archaea > Halobacteriota > Halobacteria > Halobacteriales > Haloarculaceae > Haloarcula > Haloarcula pellucida. The sequence continues at coordinate 249,026 of NZ_BMOU01000007.1, read as the reverse complement.
TACCGGCTGGACTGGCTCACCCGCTCTGATGGATTCTTCCCGATGGAGTACTCGAAACTCGGCCTCCAGCACTTCACGCCCGAGTACGAGCGGTACGTCTACGACCTCCCGCAGGAGACCAAAGACGACCTCGTCCCGAATCAGGACTTGCTGTACAAGGGCGTCGACCCCGGGACGAGCGCCGAGATATACGACCTGCTCTACCGTCGGTCCATCGGCGACCGCGACCCCGACGTCGGCCTGTTCGCGATGACGGAGGTGCGGGACATCGCGTCGACCGGCGACGCTTACGCGCTGGACTGTCACCAGTGGCAGGCCGAGACGTCGTTCGTCCACGAGAGCGAGGTCGTCGTCCTCGGGACCGGCTACGAGCGCCCCATGCCGGGGTTCCTCGAACCGCTCGAAGACGCCATCTCGTGGGACGAGCAGGGCCGGTTCGAGGTGACCGAGGACCACCGCCTCGAAATCGACGTGCCCGGCGACGTCTTCCTCCAGAACGCCGACCTGCACACCCACGGCGTCGGCGTCCCCGACCTCGGCCTCGGCTGTCACCGCAACGCGCGGTTCGTCAACCGACTCCTCGGCCGCGAGGCCTACCCCGAGGACGCGGACACCGTCTATCAGGACTTCTCCGTCGAACAGTTCGTCGAACACGCCCCCGACACCACCCGACAGCGTGGCCCGGAACCGACCCCCACGCAGGACGACTAACTCAGGAACCCCAACGACACGGCGTCCGAGACGCACTGAGTACAGACGTATGACAGCCGCCGACGAAGAAGCGCGGAGAAACAGCGGTCGGTGGCGGCCCCAAACCGCGTCTCAGACGTCCTCGAAACTGCCGATGCGGTAGGAGGCGTCTTCCTCGTCGCCCTCGTCTAAGTCTTCTAAGTGGATGACCTCGTCCTGGTCCATCTCGTCGAGTTGCTGGCGGAGTTTCGTCACGTAGCGTTTGTGCTCTTCGAGTTGCTCACGTAGGTGTTCGGCCTCCAGTTCGAGGCGCTCGTGTTCGCGGACGAAGCTCTTTGGCACCTCGACTTTCGGCGGGAAGCTCTCGGTACTGCTCTCCTCGGCTGCGTCTTCCAGTTCGTGTTCCGGCGCGACCTTCACCTGCCCGTCGTGGGCCACCAGCGTGTCGACGTAGTCCCGAAAGACCGCAGAGAGGGAGATGTCTCGCTCCTCCGCGATTTCGCGGAGCGTCTCGAACTTGTCCTCGCTCACGCGAAAGGAGATGGTCTTGTTCTTGTTCCCCATCGTTGTGTCCTACTCGTCACTCATCGTATTTAATCGTTTGTCAGACGCTGGCACGCAGCGGCGACGGGCGGAATAAACTCGCCCGAAGAGCGAAGCAATTTAGCCCGGCCCGCTCCCCGCCTCGCACATGGACGCGACCGCACACCACTACGCCGTCACCGTCAGCGACCTCGAACGCGCCGTCGAGTTCTACCGCGACGTCATCGGGTTGGAGGTCGTCTCACGGTTCTCCGTCGGCGGCGAGGCGTTCGCGACCGGCGTCGGCGTCGATGGCGCCAGCGCCGACTTCGCCCATCTGGACGCCGGCGGCGCCCGCGTCGAACTCGTCCAGTACACGCCTGCAGGTGAGCCCCGCTCCGACGGCGACCTCAACCGACCCGGCGCGACCCACCTGGGCCTCGAAGTCGAGGACCTCGATGCGGTCTACGACGGCCTGCCCGACGGCGTGGAGACGCTCTCGGAACCACAGACGACCGAGAGCGGGACGCGCATCTGCTTTTTGCGGGACCCGGAGGGCACGCTGGTCGAACTGCTTGAGACCTGAGACGAGCAGACCGAACCGCGGGCGCCGGCTTCAGTCGGCGCTCGCTTCCGCTTGCTCGTCCTGCATGCTCTCTAGAGCGCCGACGACGGACTGTCGGTACCGCTCGACGTCGTCGCCGTACTCCTCGTGGGCCATCTGGATGTACTCGTCGACGTCGGGGGCCTCGGGGTCGGCGTCGCCGAACCGACGGATACGCTCAAGCGTTCGCTCGGCCGTCTCGACGACCCAGCGGTCGCGCGTGGCCTCGTCGACCTGCGAGATGGACTCGGGGCGGACCGAGACGTTCACGTCGCCCTCGTCGGTCTCGTAGGTCCGTGGCTTGCCGACCACGGCGACGTACGCCGGCGGTTCCAGTTCCCGCAGCATCGAGGCGGCGTCTGGCTGGTACTGCCCGGCGTACATGAAGAACGTGTCGCCGTTGGGGTCGACGACACGACCCTGCCAGTACTCGCTGTCCTCGCCGACGTCTTCCGTCTCGGTGAGGGTTCCGACGAGGAACACGCGGTTGGCGCGCTGGCCCGTCGGGAGGAGGACGTACACCGGGGCGCGGTCGTCGTCGGACTCCTTGAACGTGTAACTCGCGTCGTTGAACTCGCGGGCGAAGACGCGTCGGGCGACTTCGCGGGTTGGTGTGCTCGCCATTTAGATCGACCTCGCTTTGATCAGCACTTCGTCTGCATCCACTGGTCCGGCCAGTCGCTCCTGGTCGTCCGCGAGGACGTACCGGCCGAACGTCGGTCCGGTGACCCGGTAGTAGCGCCCGAGGATGTCCTCGCGCATCTCGTCTGCGACGACGGTGGTGTCGAGTGCGTCCATCGCCATCTCCTTGGCTTCTTCGAGGGTGATGCCGGTGAGCTTCTCCGTGGCCTCCTCGTCGAAGATGACCTCGGTGACGTCCTCGCCGTCGTCTAAGACGCCCTTGATGCGGAGGTCGAACTCGCCTTCGACCTCGCCGTGTTCGCTACAGCGACCGTTCTGGAGGACGCGGGTGCAGTCCTCCTCGGGGCAGCGCTTGATCAGCCCCGACCCCGACTGGATGTCGACGAGTGCGCCCTCGACTTCGACGCTGTCGTCGCCGACTTCGATGGTCTCGTCGAGTTCCTCGATGGTGGTCGTCCGGTTGAGTTTCACCGAGAAGCGGCCCTGGTACTCGTCGGTGACGACGTTCCGGAGGCTGTAGGACTTCCCTTCCTCCAGTTCTGGAAGGTCGGATTTCGACCACTTGGTGAACTTGATAGTGCCCGTCTCGTCGCCGAGCAAGCCGACCTGTGCGACGGCGTCGGCGCGCGGGTCCCACAGTTCCACGACGGTGACGCGCATGTCGACCCACTCCTCGGGCGAGTCGACGTCGGCCACCTCGACCTGTTCGTTGCCGCCGCCACCGCCGCCGAGCTGGTCGCGGTCCATCCCGGCCTCGTCGAGGTACGTGTTGGTGACGCTCCGGCGTGCCTCGTTGAGGGGGACCTTGTACTCGTTGACCAGCGTGTCGAGACGTTCCTCGACGTCGTCGACGTCTATGTCTAGCTGGTCGGTAAACTGCTCGTGTATCTCTTCCGCTTGGGTACGCAAATCTGATTCGGTCATGTGCTGTCACTGTCTCCGCCTTGTTTTCGATGGGAGACATTCGACGGTTGGTCGGCTTCATGTATAAACCCTCCCCCGGCACGGTGAAAGTGAAACCGGTCGACAGCGGCTCTATCGTGAGCCACATCGGGACGCGAGTCGAGAACGCCCGCTACCGGCACTCGCTGTCGCTGTCAGCGGAGCGCCCGGAAAACTGCAACGAAGGTCTCCGACCGTCGGCGCAAAACGCGAGCGTTACTGGTCGCTGCCGGCGTCCGCAGTCGCATTCACGCTGGCGTTCGCCTCGGCGCTGGCGTCGGCGTCCACCTCGCCGTCGGGGTTGGCGTTCGTGTCGACGTTCTCGCCGACGTCAGTGGGCGCGTTGCCCGCCGCTCCATCGTCGGGCGTCACGTCGCTAATCTGCTCGCCGAGGGTCCCGCCGAGGTCACCGGCGACGTGCTGTTGAATCAGCGCGTGAATCTCGGCCACGAAGTCCGGCACCTGTTCGGGCAGGTCCGCGGGCGGGCCGCGCTCGCCGTCGGGGCCGACGTCATTCGGCTGGCCCTGCCGCTCCTGCTCGGCGGCCTCGCTCCCGTTCGCCGAGTTCGACTCGTTGGTCTCCTCGGCGTCGGCCGCCGCTGCGGCGCTCGCGTTCGCCGTCGCGTTCACACTGGTGTTCGCGTTCGCGTCAACGGTGGTGTTCGCGTCGGCGCTGGCGTTCACGTCGCTATCGGCGCTGGCGTCCACCTCGACGGTGCCGTCGGCCGCCGCGTCGGTGGTGTCGTCGGTCTGTACCCCTGTGGCCGCGGGCAGCGCCGCCGCCGAGCCCGTGACCACGAGCACGGCCAGCAGCGCGCCGGCAATCTTCGTGAGCTTCATCGTGTCTTGCCTCCGCTCGGCCCTCTGGACCGGCCACACTTCAAGGGGGCAAGCGGAGAAGCCGGATTAACGATATTTAGCCCGTTTTGGCCGCTCTACACGCCCGTTTAATCCGAGTTAACGCGGATTATCGGTCCGTTCGTGTGGTCCCCTCGGGCGACTGTCGGCGACGGCCCGCGAGGCGACTCGCGCGGCCCCCGGCACGCGAGAAGATTGATTTGCCGCCGGTCGGTACGTGGCGGTATGGGCGACGGCGACGAACGAGACGAGGCCCGACTCGGGCGGTTCATCCAGGGGACGCTCCGGTCGGTCGGGGACCAACTTTCCGAGGCGAAGCGCGCGTACAGCGACGGAAAACGCGCCGCGCTGGCCGGCCTCCCCCGCGACGAGGACGGGCGGGCGCGAATCGTCTGTCGACGTCACGCCGAGCGCCGCGCCGTCTCGCTGGACCCCGTCTCTCGCCCCGACTGTTTCGACGCCGACCACCCCGACTGTCAGGGCTGTGTCGAAGACATCCGCGACGGCACCGTCGAGACGTGGTGACTGCCCTCGGCCCGCGCCGAGGTGGCGAGGAACGGTCCCGGAAGTAACAGTTGGTCGAACGATTCCGGTCGCGCCGGTCCGCAGTGGAAACGGGGGGGTTTGCACGTCGGTCACACAGACCAGTTGTCGGCGAGAGGCCCCGTTCCCAGCAGGTGTGTCACCCATATTTCGCCATTCATCGAGATCCCGTTCGAGCGAGACGCCCCGAGGACCGACGGAAAGGTGTGTTTCAACTGGACGAGGTTTCGGGATCGTCGGCGGCCAGCGCGGACCCACTGTCGGGGAAAGTGTCATTACCGTCGCCGGTGACGCAGGCAGTATGGACGGGATGGCGCGGCGCTTCTGGCTCACGGTCCTTCCCTTGCTGACCGGCTTCTCGGCCGTCGGGCTGTTGGTACTGGCCGCTCTCTTTCCAGCACACCTGTACGAGGTGGGAGGAACCGGCTACATCGCGACGGCGGCCGTCGCACTCCTCTCGCTGGGGCTGTTGGTCTGGCAACTCGCGGCCGGGGGCGGGTCCAGCAGGGACCGGTTCGAGCGGCCCGGTCGCTAGCTCCGCATCGACCCGCCGTCGACCGGGAGGGCGGTCCCGGTGACGTACGAGGACCGGGGCGAGGAGAGAAACGCCACCACGTCGCCGAGTTCTTCGGGTTGGCCGACCCGTTCCAGCGGGGCGTCCGACCACGACTCGATGCCGGCCTCGTAGGAGTCGTACTCCCCGCGTTCGACGGCGTCTTCGACGAGTTCCTCGATGCGTGGCGTCTCGTGGGCGCCGGGGAGGACGGCGTTGACCCGCACCTCGGGCGCGAACTCGCGAGACTGGGTCTTCATCAGCCCGATGACCGCTCGCCGGACCGAGTTCGAGAGGACGAGGTCGTCGATGACCTCACGCACCGACCGGGAGGTGATGTTGACGACGGTGCCGGCCTCGGAGTCGCGCAGGTACGGGTAGGCGAACCGCGTGGTCCAGACGACGCTCATCACTAGTACGTCGTAGGCACCGTACCACTCCCGTTCGGTCGTGTCGAGGAACGACCCCGGCGCGGGACCGCCGGCGCTCGTGACGACGTGGTCGAGGCCGCCGAACGTCTCGACAGTCTCCTCTACGAGTGCTTCGATCTCGTCGCGGTCGGTGATGTCGGCCTGTACGGCCAGTACGTCGCCGTCACCGGCCGCCGTCAGCCGCTCGCGCGCCCGGTCGACGTGTTCGGGCGTCGTGCCACAGACGGCGACGTCGGCCCCTTCGCTCGCGAGTCGCTCCGCGCTCGCGAGGCCGAGTCCACTCGTCGCGGCGGTACACAGTGCGGCGTTGCCGTCGAGTTCGAGGTCCATAGCCGACCCGACGGTCGAGTGACCCAAAAAGTTCCGTGGTGACTGTCCCTAGCTGCCCCAGAAGTTGTCGCGGCTGCCGAGCCGTTCGTCCGCCTCGTCGTCATCGTCGCCCTGATAGCCCCGTTCATCGTCGTCCTCGCTGTCTTCCTCGTCGAGTTCGAGGCGTTCGAGTTCCTCCGCTCGTGCGTGGTTCGAGCGGACCTTGGTTATCTGGACTTTGGACTTCGCCGGCGGCAGGACGCCGTCGACCATGACGATGAACCCGTCTTCGGTCCGGCCGACGCCGGCACCGCTCTCGTGGATGTCGTCGACGGTGACGACGACTTCCTGTCCGGGCTTGACGGGTTGACTCTTCAGGTCCGAGATGGGCTGATTGTAGTGATTACACCACTCGGCGCCACCTCGGTCGCCGTAGTGCGTACAGCCCATGCCCTCGATACGTTCGGTAAAACTGGGGCATTCGTCTGCGAGCGGACAGTCGGGCATAGCATCGCGTAGATGGGCCGCGGGCAAAACGCTTGCGACCTGCCAGAGGGCGGCAGTTCACCGGCGGGAACGCGCGTTCACCCGGGGAACGCTTTTTCATTCTGGAGCGACAATTTGTCACACGATAGCGAGGAGCAAACACACATGCGGTCCCACGCCGTGGCAGTCCTGCTGTGTCTCTCGATTCTGGTCAGCGCTCCGTCCGTGTTGGCCACCGAGTCGCAGGCGAACGCCGCCGACGACGTCCAGTCGATGGACGTCCGTTACGTCGTCGACCGCCTCCCGGAGCAGGTCGGCCGCGTGCAGGTCACCGCCGTCGTCGACGTGCCGGACCGTGTAAGCGACCTCTCGGTCCGCACACCGACGAACACGACGGTTCTGAGCGCCGACGGCCTCGCGTCGACCGGCAGTCGCTGGCGCTGGGACGGCAGCAGCAACACCGTCTCCGTGACCTACACCGTGCCGGTCGGCCTGCGGACGGCGTACGGCCAGCGAACCGCGGACACCGCCGAGTGGGCGCTGGTCGTCCGCCGTGAGGTCGCGCTCCACGCTCGCTGGCGCTGGCAGGCCGGCCCCGACCCCGGCTGGAACGAGACGATGGCGGTCGCGGCCGGCCAGCGCGGCGTCGGCGGGGAGACGGCCGTCTTCGTCGGCCCCCACGAGACGATAACCCGGACGACGCCGGACGGCACCGTGCGATTGGTCGTCCCCGACGCGGCGACACTCGAACCCGACCCGGTCGCCGTCCTCGATACCATCGAGGACGCACAGCGCTCGACCACCATCGGGGACGCCCACGACGCAGTGACGATACTCGTCACGCCCAACAGTCTCGCCGTCGGCGGGTACACCCCCTCCAACGGCGCGCCCGTCGCCCTCGTCAACGCCGGCGAACGCGTCGGGGTGCCGACCAACGTCTGGGTCCACGAGTACCGTCACACGCGCCAGACCTACCGCACCAGCGCCGGGATGGCGTGGCTCGAGGAGGGGAGCGCCGACTACTACGCCGCCCGGATGACGTATCAGCAGGGCCGCATCGACTACGACCGCTACCGACGGCGTGTGACGACCGACCGGTACCGCGACGCCGACCTCACCCGTCCGTCGACGTGGTCCTCGCCCGACGTCCAGTACGACAAGGGAACCCGCGTCGTCGCCGCCCTCGACGTCCACATCCGACAGGCGACGGACGGCGAACGCACCTTCGCGACCGTCCTCCGACGGCTCTCCCGGTCCGACGAGCGACTCACTCTCTCGGTGTTCGCCGAGACGGTCTCCGCCGTCGCGGGCCAAGACCTCGACGCGTTCGTGCGGCAGGCCGTCACCGGCCCCGCACCGTCCGTCCCAGCGGACCCCGACGGTGACGGCGTCTCGACGCACGCGGAGCGACAGCGCGGGACCGACCCCTACCGGGCGACGATGGGCGACGGGAGCGACGACCGAACAGCGGCCCGGATCGACGGCACAGCGTGGCCGCAGAGCGAGGAACAGCTATCGGACGATCGGACGGCGACCGACCGACTCGGCGTCGCCAACGGTTCGGGGGACGGTGCCGACCGGGGTACCCCCGAGCGCCCACACGCGCCGCTGCCGCTCTGGCTCGCCGTCCTCGCCGTCTGGCTCGTCCTGACCGGCCTCCTCTGGCGTGACCGTCCCGGTAGGCTGCCCGGACGACGGCATCGATAACCACGTGCCGGCGTCAGTACGGACCACTGCACCAATATCGTCAGTGAAACTCGCGCGCGAAGAGATAAGTGGTGCAGTAATTTCTGATCCGACATGGCAGACTACGCATCGATGTTTGGTCAGGGAGGGCTCAACGATCAAATCGACGCGGACAGGCTGGTGACAGATATCGGCCTCGACTCGGCCGAAATCGACCGGCGCAAGGAATTCCTCGGGTTCGACGACGACGACGTGGCTCGGCTGGCCGATCTCGGGCCGCTGTTCGAGGCCCACGCCCCCGAGATCGGCGAACGGTTCTACGACAACCTCACCCAGTACGAGGACACCGTCGACGTTATCGGTCGCTCACCGAAGGGTATCGACGCCCTGAGAAAGACACAAGAGGCGTACTTCGCGACGCTGACCGATGGCGAGTACGGCCGCGAGTACTTCCGGAACCGCGCCCGCATCGGCAAACTCCACGACATGCTGGATATGCCGATGAAACACTACATCGGCCAGTACGGCGTGTACTACGATCTCATCCTCCCGCTGCTGACCGAACGGACGACCGACCGCATCCACGACGAACTGACGTCGGTGGTCGGTGATACGGCGACCGACGGGGGAGTGAGCGCCGACAGCTCGTCCGAGACTGACGACACCCTCGCCGGCGTCGACGCAGTCGTCGAGAACGCGATAGCCGACCTCCGGGCCGACATCAGCGCCGTCCTGCGAATCATCAACCTCGACATGCAGGTCGTGGCCGACACCTACATCCACTCCTACAGTTCGCGACTCTCCGAGGAGGTCGAGCGGCGCGAACAGTTGGCCGCCGAGGTCGAACGCGACCTCGAAGCGCCGATAGACGACCTCCAGCGCTCGGCCGACAACGTCGCCGACTCCTCTCAGCAGATATCGGCCGTGACCACAGAACAGTCCGAGCGCGTCCAGTCTATCGCGACCGAGGTGTCGAACATGAGCGCCACCGTCGAGGAGGTCGCTGCGAGCGCCTCGGAGGCCGAGACCAGCAGCGAACAGGCTCGCCAACTGGCCGACGACGGGCAGGACGCCGCCGACGACGCCATGAGCGTGATGGACGACGTGGGCGACGCCGTCGACGACGTGGCCGACGACCTCGACGACCTCCAGCACCGCGTCAGCGAGATCGACGCCGTCGTCGAGGTCATCAACGACATCGCCGACCAGACGAACATGCTGGCGCTGAACGCCTCGATCGAGGCCGCTCGCGCCGGCGAGGCCGGGTCCGGGTTCGCCGTCGTCGCCGACGAGGTGAAGTCACTGGCCGGCGAGTCCCAGGAGCGCGCCAGCGAAATCGAGGCGCTCGTCGCCGCCATCGAGGACGACACCGACGACACCGTCGACAGCCTCGACGAGACGACGGCCCAGATAGAACGCGGGTTCGAGCGCGTCTCCGAAGCCATGGAACTGCTCGACGACATCGCCAACGCCGTCCAGGAGACCGCAAGCGGCATCCGAGAGGTCTCCGACGCCACGGACGAACAGGCCGCCACTACCGAGGAGGTCGCCAGCATGCTCGACGACCTCGTCGACCGGGCCGACACCGTCGCCGCCGAAGCCCAGCAGATCGCCGCCGCCAACGAACAACAGGCCGCGACCATCGAAGACGTGAGCCAGACCGTGAGTCGGTTGACGGAGTAGCGGAGAGACGATTCTGTTCGAGACACGATCCTCTCTAACGGCTGATTCAGCGGGAAATGTGTCGAACCAATAGGATTCCGACAGAGCCAATGCGCCCTATTTTCGCGTGAGTTAGCAGTAATATTCATACTCGTAGAGACAGCGATCTGAGGTGTGTATCAGTTCACGCCCGACGAGATCGACCGAAAGCGTGCCAATCACCAAGCCGTCAAACAGGGTGCCGACGACGTCGACGCCAAACGGATCGGGAACCTGGGTGAAATCGCTTTCGAGCAGTTCTGTCGAGAGTATCTCCCAGCAGAGATGTGGGAGTGGAAGAACGAGGACGCGATTCGGAGATGCAACCCCGAGAGTTTCTCCGGACACGATTTCGAAGTCTTCGGGTACGAGATCGACGTGAAGACCTCGCGTGACGTATCTGCCTTCCATCCCGAAACGCTGGTCGAGAACGATTCAGATGACGATATTTTGGTGATGGTGTGGCATCGGGACAACGAGGACAGTCTGATCATGCTGGGATGGGAGCGAGTCGAGACGCTAAAATCGAAGGTCGAGACCGAACAGCAGTTCTCGGGCAACTCTCCGGACAAACTCGAACACTTAGCGACTCGCCCGATGAACGAACTTCGGGATCTCGGACCGAACACGGCGAACATGAACCAGAAGCCCGAGAACCCGTTCCAGCCGGGAGATCGTGTCGAGAAACGAGGCGAGGAGGAGTCGTCTGTCGGCGTCGTCGTCGAGGTGCTCCCACCGGAGACGCAGATCGAACTGTACGGACAGGAACTGGACGGTGAAGGAGTCAGGGTGACTTTCCCCAGCTCACTCGACGAGGGACCAGGAGACTGGCGAGACATCGACCCGGCGCTGTTCTCCTCGTACTGTGACGACCAGGACGTGAGTCTCTACACCTACAAGCACGCGAATCTGAAATTCGCAGACAACCCGTTCACAGTCGGCGACTACGTCATCAAGTCGTCGCACGACGACCCGGATCCAGCGGTCGTGGTCGACGTCGACGGCGAGGACGTGAGTGTCGTCTACGAAGGTCCGCGTGGTGACGAGGTATCACCGGCTAATCTCAAGGACCACTGTGAAGCAGAGGAGTTGTCGACCTACAGCTACTCACACGACGAGATGGAATTTATCGCGAGCGAGTGAGCTAGCCGTCGACGGTTCGGTACTCGTCCTCGACGCGTTCAGGTACGCAGTGGAAGCCTATCCGGCTATTCGGGAGGGTTACAGCGTTGATGCTGGCATCGCATCCAGCAGGGCAACGTATCCAATCATCAAGTGGCATGGGGTCTAAAGTAAATCAGTGTGGGATAAAAATCAGAGTCTTGTGTGGTGAAAATGAAACGAGACACCGGTGGGTGGGTAGAATATAATTTTCCAAAGGTATAAACTAAGATTATCAAACGATAGGTACAGCAGAGAGTACTACTCCTGTCCATAAGCTTCGTCCAACGTTCGTTGTTCACCAGTTTCGTTTCTACCCTCTAGGTGATCCTGTACAGAGGTGTCTTCAACTTCAGATCGGATGCCCATAATGTCGTCCAAGTCGTACTTGGTGAAGGCGAAAGACTCGTCTCGCTTTCGGCAGGCACCTTTATTCCGAAGATACGCGAAAACGTCATCCAATTTGTCATATGATATACTTCTGCCGAAGTGCTTACGAATATCGGCATATTCCAGCTCAACGCCACCATCTCGGAGATCTGAGCCCAGCACGATTTCCTCGCAGATCGCCACCGCCAGCGACTCGGGTTGAACTCGTCTCGGCAGATGGATTGTATGCGAGACATTATTTGGAACGGAGACACCCCTTTGAAGAATATTATCGAGATTGTCAGCACGGATTGAACCGCTACTTTTTATCAGAGATTCGCCGTTCTCCACGCTCGCAATACAGGCTTCTCGCTCAAGTTGTTCTAATCGCTGTCTTTGTTCGGCAGTTCCACTACCTTGTTGCGTTAGTTGTTCTTCCCGGCAGATAACACAGTGATCAAAGTTTTCGATATCGTTGTGGTCAAGATCTGGATCAGAGACTTCTACATTGTCGATGTGATTCTCTACAGCCTCTAAACCAATCTGGTTATAGCTTGATATCCGATCAATTTCTTCGCTAGTGATATCACCCGGCTCTAGAACATCAAAGAAAACAACAGAGTTCCCGTCAAAAATAGTATAACATGGTTCAATCTCTGTATTATTTCGCTGATCCTCCAAGCGTGTGAATTCTCCGACAACCTGATACCCAATATCTACGAATCCGGTTTCAAGCTCACCGAATATCACCGAGTAAAGCAGGTTGTGAGTTTCCAGATGATATTCTTGGATATCCCACGCCTCCATGTTTCAAGCCCGCACCTTCTTGCTGATATGATTGACATCGTAGGTAGAATTAAACTGTGCATCAATGACTTCATAGAAGTCACGTAGACTCCGGGAGCTTGTATTCGATTTTGTATAGACACGAATGTTCTTATCTGAGATGATAATCTCAAATGATTCACCCAACTCCCTGTCATAGACCATAAAATTGCCATCTCCACAGACAGAGTAAGCATACCTCTGTTTATACTCTAATATATTTTCTTTTAATTTTTCAGCGACAGCCTGATCATCAGGATAACCATCATCAGGCATTTTTTCCTCAAGCTCACAGATTGTTAACCCTTCCAAGACACTCCCCTGATCAAGTCTCTTCAGAGCCTCAGAGAGACCACCATCTGTGACTTGATTGTCCTGAGAATCTTCAAGCGTCTGTTGTTTGAGAATGTATCTGTCTCCAGGTGTGATTCTCTCAGGCCGATATGGTACTGAGAAATTCTCCTGATCTCGCCTCTGGTATCGGTCAATTAAGTCATCAATCGCCTCAAATCCTACATCCTCTGAACCTCTCCTGACCCGTGGGATTGAAGCATAACCATCCTGTGAAACTGCTCCTTTAACTGCCTCAGCAGGACTGTTTCTCTGACTGAAAACAATACGCTTCGGTCTTGCCTTAAATTGGCTTTCTACTTTTTCCAGATGGTTTTTACTACCTCCATGGACTTGGACGCTGACTTGTTCGTCGCTGTAGAAGGGCTGGAACTTAGCTGTAAACCCAGTTAAATCCCTCTTATCTATTGGACGAACCATCGACTCAAGATCATTAGAACTCAAGAACAGCCGATCAAGCTCCGGGATATATTTAATTAGTTTTTCTATTGTGTTTTCAGCCCACTTCTTCCGAATTACAGTAAGTGCCTTCAGATAGCCATCCGAATTGACCAAAACGAAATCGTCAGATCGTTCGTACTTCGGGGTAGAGATGCCCAAATGGTACGTATCTTCGTTTAGTTGATCTATCTCAAAATTATGTTCGTTGAAGTATTTTGTAGGATAGTGGTTCGTGTCTTCAGACTCAAGAAGAGTTAGAATTCGGCTATTGAGCTTCTCTGGATCAAAGCCCCGATTCTCTGCTATGTAGATTTTTAGTTCAGTAGTTTTCTTTTTTTTCTCTCGTCCTTCTTCAGCGATCTCTTCATCCGTCTTTGTTACGTGATTAATGAAGACGTTAATAATCTCCTTCGTCGAGGCGTCTTCCAATTGTTTGAAAGGGTCAGTCATTGTTGGTAAGATGTGAGTCGGTGGTATGAAGTGAAGTTTCCTCTGGGGCTACAAATGAATTTCCATGCTAATACCCAGCATAGTGATGTTTACACAGTATTTTCTCGTATTTTTTCAACACGCTCTTCTTTATTTTCTTGTGCTCGGTACAGCCACATATCGTGACTCTTTAAATTCGATAAGTCCGCTTCGTATGCTCCGAGATAGATTTCCTCTTCAGATCCAGTAGTAGCAGTATACTTGAGGACTTGAGCTATTTCGATATTCTTCACACCAGCCTCTTCCAGACTTTCCAGAGCAGTATGGAGAAATACTTCCTTCCGCGCAGGATTGAACTTTAATCTACCGTTCTCCACTCGCTGGACTTTCGGATCTGTTTTGAACTCAACTGAATTATCTTCCGTTTGTGCTAACGCACCGCCTTCATCAGAATGCCACCAAGACGCATCACTTGTTCGTCGTAGTGGTGACGAGTATGGACAGTAGTCGTAGTCTAAGTCTTTAGTCGATTTATAGGACAGTCCGGTCCATAGGCGGAGGTCACGGGCGGTGGAATTTCCTGAATTGGATAGGTCGAGAAACAAACGATTTGCCTTGTCTTGACCTGGATCGTCACCGGCTTCCGCTCTCTCAGCGCCCCATTCTCGGCTGGAAACTCCTAAAATAGGAGTGTACCCTGCTCTCATCAGCCTAACCTGCCTGTCCATGATACCTCTTTGTATCCGCTGGTTCTGATACTGCATGAGGTATGCGAACAGAAGTAATCCAGATAGAATTACTGTTAGTGTAGATTCGTTAGTTTTAGCGAATGATAGCGAAGGTTGGACAATATATGAACCATTAAGTAGTACTTTGTCAGCAACAACAGAAACTAAGATTACAACAGCTGAGAGTGGGAGTAAATAATACCCAACAAACGTGACTGCGGACTTGATTGAGCCACCGGCATCGTCATTCATACTTAAATTGGTATTCATATAATATATATTACGACTCAATTACTTTTCGAGATGAGCTGAACAAGAGACTGATTCAATCTGATAACAAATCTGCCAAAAGTATTGAACGCGGCCTAGTCAGCAGGCCCCTTCTCATGAAGCAAATTAAGGAGAACAGGCCATCCAACGTCCTTCTCAAATAGCCCTGCTCGAAGATTCCACGCCCACGGAGCGGCGTCGTCGGGGTCGTAGCCGACAGCCTTCTCGATCTCTTCGAGACTGCCACCGAACAGCCAGTCAGTCGGAGCATCAGCAGGCCACGACTCGAAGAATTCGGCGCTCTTCTTCGCGACCTTGTACATCGCCAGCGTCGACAATCGCTTGCGCTCAGGATAGAGGTCCGTCCCGGTGTGGACAACGACGGCCGCCACGTCGACGCCGATCTTCGCGTAGCGCTTCGCCAGCGGCGTGTACTGTTCGGCTACTTCTCGGCAGGTCCACGGTGTAAGCATCCGCGGCGCAACGCGCCGCGGTTCACCGGAATCGCCGTCGGCGATTCCGGCCTTTTTCATCGACGTTTTTCGAGGAGCGGTGCGCGAAGCGCACCCGACGATGAAAAAGGTCGACGGGCACGGTGGGATTCTCACCCGATGCCAGACCTCACTGCTCGCGGTTCCGCCGCTCGCAACGTTCGGTCTGCCGTGGTTCGAATCCCAGCAGCCGCTCCTGCTTACTGTCGTTCGCAGAGAGCGGGCACGGTGGGATTCGAACCCACGACCGTCGGATTAGAAGTCCGACGCTCTATCCGGACTGAGCTACGTGCCCTCACCCGGAGGTAGTGGGCGAGTCTCAAAAGCCGTGTGGATTAGCCGTCGAACTCCACGTCCTCGTCGGTGGCCTCGGTCGTCGTGATGGCGATGGCGTCGGTCGTCTCGACGGCGGCGAGGCCGTCGATGTCACAGATAGCGTCGACGCGGTCGTGAGGGACCGACACCGCGAGGTCGTCGAACTGGAGGTGGCGTTCGACCGTGCCGCCGCGGTCCTCGACGGCGGCGGCGACGGTCTCGGGGTCGGCGTCGTCGGTCGTCGTCAGCGCCAGTGCGACCGACTCTCCCTCGATGGGGTCAGCACGGATACTCTCGACGGCGCGGGAGACGTACATCACTCGGAGGATGGGCCGCCGGGGCCTTGGTTGTGCCGTTCGGCCGTTTCGAGTCGGGACTCCGCGACGGCGAAGGCGAGCGTGCTCGCCAGTCCCAGCAAGGTGCCGCCGGTGAGGACGACGGCGAGGTATTCGAGGTCCTGAATCCCGAGGAAGAAGGCGCTCAGGCCGTGGAGGACCGCGCCGATGGCAAGCACGTAGAAGGGCGCGTTGAGGTAGCGCCACTTGAACGAGTCGTGGAGGTACTCGTCGGTGACGCGACCGAGACTGGAGGTGATGCCGGCGGCGGCGAACCACCGGACGGCACCGTTGACCAGCGCGGCCAGTACCTCGACCGGCGAGAGCGGGTCGGGTTGGGCTTCGAGCGTGTTGACGCCGCTGACGCCGCCGATGGTCAGCAGCGCGGCGGCGACGACGTACGTGATGATGGTTATTCGGCCGGCGTAGAACCCGGAGGTGGCGCGGTCGACGGCCTCGTCGAGCAGTCGCTCGGCGCCCAGTCCGCGGGCGAGGACGTACAGGCCCAGCAACCCGGAGATGATGCCGAGTGCGGACCCGGGAAGGCCAAGCGAGTCGACGGCAATCGTCAGCGGATAGATGAGCAACAGGATGCCGAGCGGTACCAGAATCGTGCCCCGGGTCTCCGGGTCGTCGAGCACCTGCTTGATAGTGTAGTACATCGATTCGAGGTCTTGGGCCTGCCGGACGACGACGCGGCGGACCCCGTCGATGCGGATGCGTGAACGGATGACGGGGACGACGGACTCGTCCTGTGCGCCGTCGGTGACGACGAGGGCGCGGACGTCTTCGCTGGCGGCCAGCGACGCGAGGACGGTGTCGACCTCCTCGCCGACGGCGCGGTTGGCGGCCACGTCGCCGGCGTCGACGCCGGTCACCGCGGCTACCTCGACGGGTTCGTCGTCGATACCGTCCGCGATGTGGACCCCCTCGAAGAGGACGTTCACGTCCGAGTCTTCGGGGTCGGCCTGCGCGAGGGCGACGGCGGCGTCGACGACGTTGTCCCGCCCGACGACCGGCGTCTCGACGTCCGTCTTGCGGCCGAGGTCGTCGTCTAAGTCCACACACAACACCAGCAGCATCGTGAGAGGGTACGCCAGCCGCGTTTATCTGTCTTCGGGCCTGTGGTTAGATGGCGTCTGTGGCCGCCTCGCGAGTGCGTCGCTCGACGACGAGCAGTGCCGCCAGTCCGAGGATGATGAGGGTGTACGCCGCCGCCGCGAACAACGCGGACCGCTCGCTGGCGTACTCGCCGGTTCGGAAGATGATCGCTTTCCGGACCATCGCGATGACGCCGGTGTAGATGACCAGTCGGACGATACGCCGGGTCTCGCTCTCCTGTGTGTACGCGACGACAGTCTGGTACACCTCGACGATGATGAACAGCAAGAGCGCCGTGTCGATGAATCCGACGACGACCAGCGGGTCCGTGATGTCGCCGCTGAGCGCGCGTTGGACGATCTGGAGGCCGAGGTCGAAGACGCCGATGGCAAAGGACGACGAGGACGAGTGCCGCGACCACCTCGACGTAGCGCATCAGGTCCTCGCTGCGGGCCAGCACCCGTTCGTCGAGCGTGTCCGCCGGCGTGAGTGAGCCACCGACCGGGTCGTCGCCGTCCTCGGCCATGCGTGAAACTGTACCTCGAGTTACATCAAACTCGGCCCTATCTGACGTGACCGGGGTCTGCGGGCCGTGGTTCGGGTGACTCCTCCGGCGTGCCGAGTCTGGCCACGAGCAGCCCCACCGGGAGTAAGAGGAGGCTACCGACGACGAACGGCGACCAGAAGCCGACGGCGGCATAGAGACCACCCATCACCGGCGGGCCGACGGTGCGTGCGAGGCTGCCCGCGCCCTGCGTGACGCCGAAGGCGCTGCCCTGGACGTCCGCGCTGGCCCGCTGTGAGACCAGCGCCGTCAGCGTCACCGAGAGGATGCCGTTGCCGACGGGCAACAGCGTCAGGACGGCCAGCAGACCGAGCAGTTCGGCGGTGAGAAACGGGGCCAGCGCGGTAAGGTCCGGGAAGACGACGCCGAGCGACCGGGAGAAGGGGAGCGCCCCCACGCTGACGACGAGCAGTCCCGTCCCGGCCAGCGAGAGGGTGATCGGGCTGTATCGAGCCGTGAGTCGACCGACGAGGACGCCCTGCGTCACGACGGCGAGCAGGCCGATGTAGGTCAGCAAGAGAGCGCTCTGGGCCGCCGTGTAGCCGTAGATATCGGCGACGTAGGGGATGAACATTATCTGGACGCCGGAGAAGGCAAAGGAGACGAGGAAGAACGCGCTCAGCAGTTCCCGCAGTCCCGGCGTGGCGACGGCGGCGCGCAGTTGGGCAAGCGAGGAGGTGCGTTCGGTCGCGTCGTCGCCAGCGTTCGGCGTCCGTGACTCCGGGAGGAACAGGAGGGCGACGACGACGCCACAGAGACTGGCGAACGCGGCGGCGAAACTGGGCAGGGAGAAGCGGTTGATGGGGACCGCTGCCGGCAACGCCGCGTCGACGGCGGCGACGGTGGCGTCGAAAGAGAGGACGGCGCCGATACCCGGCCCGAAGATGAACCCCAGCCCGAACGCCGCGCCGATGAACCCCAGCGCGGCGGCCCGGCGCTCCGGCGGCGTCACGTCCGCGACGTAGGCCTGTGCCGTCGAGATGTTCCCACCCATCGCGCCGGCGAGCATCCGCGAGGCAAAGAGCAGCCACAGCGCGTCCGCGAGGCCGAACACCGTCCACGCCAGTACGGAGCCACACAGCGAGAGGACGAGGACCGGCCGACGGCCGACTCGGTCCGAGAGCGACCCGAGCAACGGCGCGAACCCGAACTGCATCGCCGAGTACGACGCGGCCAGCAGGCCGATGACGAATTCGGTGCCGCCGGGGAACGACCGGGTGTAAAAAGGGAGGATGGGGATGACGATGCCAAAGCCCAGCAAGTCGAGGAAGACGACGGCGAAGACGATTGCGAGGCCGCGGCGGCGGCCGGCGTCGGACATGGCAGGGAGTGGGTCGGGCGAGGGGATAAGCCCGGGGGCGGTGTCGACGCCAGCCGGCCCATGCCGACCCACACCACGCCGACGACGATGCGCACGCTTTTTCCCGCTGGGCGCGGTGCTAGCCGTACACGATGATCTCCGAGGGCTGCGAGCAGTGCGCCAAAGGCGGGAAGATGGTGCTGTTCGTCTACGGCTACTGCGACCAGCGAGACTGCTTCTACTGTCCCCTCGGGGAGAACCGCAAGAACGTCACCCAGATGTACGCCAACGAGCGTCCCGTCGAGGACGACGAAGACGTCATCGAGGAGGCAAAGCGCATGAGCGCGCTGGGTACCTCCATCACGGGCGGCGAACCGCAGGAGGCCCTCGACCGGACCTGTCACTACCTCTCGCTGCTGAAAGACGAGTTCGGCGAGGACCACCACACGCACCTCTACACCGGAATCACGGGCGGCCGCGAGAACATGCGCCGGCTGGCCGAAGCGGGCTTAGACGAGATTCGCTTCCACCCGCCGCTGGAGCTGTGGGGCGACCTCCACGGCACCGAGTGGGAGGAGATTCTGTACATCGCCCGCGAGGAAGGTCTCACCCCTGCGTTCGAGATCCCGGGCATCCGTGCCGAAGAGGAGTTCCTCGAATTCTTAGACGAGGGCGCCGCCGACTTCTGTAACATCAACGAGTTCGAGATGTCCGACGGGAACTACCGCCGGATGCAGGAGGAGGGCTTCGAACTCAAAGAGGACCACATGAGCGCCGTCGAGGGGAGCCACGACATCTTAGAGACGATGGGCGACCACGAGAAGGTGTACTTCTGTACGAGCGTCTTCAAGGACGCCGCCCAGCACCGCTCCCGGCTCAAGCGGATGGCCCGCAACATCCGCCGTGAGTTCGACGACGTCACCGAGGACGGCACCCTCGTCTACGGGAAGGCGTGGGTCAGCGAGGCCCGACTGGAGGAACTGGGCGTCCCCGAGGAGTTCTACGCCGTCAAGTCCGAACACGTCGAGCTGGCGTGGTGGCTCTTAGAAGAGATGGTCGAGGAGGGCGACGTCCCGAAGGGCGAACTCGTCGAACAGTACCCGACCTACGACGGGACGGTCGTCGAGCGGACGCCGCTGTCGGGCGGGTCGAGCGGCGAACGAGCCACTGCAGACGACTGAGCGGACGACGACCGGTCGGGTTGCGGTCGTCTGACGAAGCGAGAGGCGTCCGGACAGCACGGCACCCCGAGCGGGTAACCGACCGAATAGTGAATGGAGCGTATAGCAATCGGGGGGCCGGTCGACCGGGGCGGTATGAGTAACCAGTATCCAGCGGTTACGCGCCGGGAGATGGTAGCGCTCGCGGTTGGTACGTCGCTCGCCGGCTGTTCCGGCTTGCTACCGGCCGGTCAGGAGGGCACCGCGCAACCGGTGAATCGACAGGGGACGGCGACCAGTACGGACGGCGCGCAGCAGGAACGCACGGGCGAGACGGTCCGGGCCTTCGTCGGGTCGTACCACTGGGGGTACTTCCTGCTGGACGCCGACGGCACGGAGCGGGACCGGCTAACGCTATCGCCCGGCGACGAACTCCGCCTGACGCTGTTCAACGTCGAAGCCGACAGCGCCATCGAACGCCTGCCACAGGCAGTCCGAGCGGGTATCCCGGGGGCCGAGGACCGCGCCCGGCGGAACGAACAGACCATCCCCATTCCGCGAGGAACCTCACTCGACGCGCTGCACGAGGCCGCCGAAGCGGCGTATCCCGACCACAGCCTCGCGCTCGTCGGTGACGCGTTCCTCCGGCCCAGCGGCCGGGGACAGGGAGAACCGCCACAGGGCCCGGGTGGCGGTCCGTACGGCCCCGGCGACGGTCCGTGGGGCGGCCATCACGGGCCACACGGCCCCGGTGGTGGGCAAGGCCCGGGTGGCGGATACGGTCCCGGTGGTGGGCAAGGCCCGGGCGGTGGATACGGTCCCGGTGGTGGGCAAGGCCCGGGCGGTGGATACGGTCCCGGCGGTGGACAGGGCCCGATGGGGCCGGGCGGGTGTTGGGGGCCGGCGTTCGGCGGGACGCTCGCCCCGACGACGTACCTCTGGCACCACTCGACGGTGCCCGCGGAGTTGGGCTTCGTCGTCGACACGACCGGGTCGTTCGGCTTCGCGTGTACGGTCTATTGCGGGTACGGCCACCCGTACATGGCCGAACCCGGTCGGGTCGTCGTCGGCGAGGAGTGAAACTGCGTGTAAGCGGTGCCGACGTCCGCACAGGGGGTGGTTATCGACTCCGAACAAGATTCATATCGGAGAGTCGAGTGTGTCTCCCTGTTGCCCTCCATGAACTTCGACATCGACAGCGGCAAACTGCTGTACGCGCTCGGCGTCGTGTTCGCCGCGGCGGCGTTCGTGTACTTCGTCCGAGACGTGGTGTTCGGCCTCTCGATTACGGTGAAAGCCGCCCTGCTGTTCGCTGCGTTCGTCGCCTTCTTCGTCGCCGGCGTCACCGTCCAGCGCGACGTCCTCGACGTCGTGGCGTTTGCCCTCTCGGGGCTCTCGTACGTCGTCTTCGTGGGCTACGTCGCCCTGCGGTACGACCCCGGCGAGACCGGGATATTCCTGTTGCTCGCGCTCTCGGCGGCCCTGTTCGTCGCGCTCGGATACGCGCTCCGAGAGAGAGGGCTGGGGCTCCCGGTCCGGACCGCCGCCGGCGTCGTGGTCGCACTGGTTCTCGTGAGTACCGTCCTCGTGGGCGTCGACGCCGTCGGCGGCGGCGTCACCTACGAGTTACAGACGAATCAGTCGGTCACCGTCGACACGCCGCCGGCCCATCCGGAGGCCCGCTACGTCGAGACCCGAGAGCGCATCGGGACGATGACCGTCACCAACGAGTTCGTGTTCACCCGGGCGATGTCGCTCCCGCGGCTACAGGGGTGTCTGGCCGGCGTCGAGGACGTGCCGCGTCGAGACGTGTGGGTATCGTATCAGGGCAGCGACTACAACCGCGACGACACCATCGCGGGCGGGGTCACGCGGCAGTTCAGCGTCGAGGCCGACATCCCGGTCGACGTGAACCAGACCGAGTCGACGACCTACACCATCGAACGAGGGAGCGACTGTACCGTCGACCGCTCGTCGCCGACGCTCGTCGTGAACGTCGGCGAGGAAGACCTGCGGTGGGACTGATACTGGTGGCTGTAAGTTCGTACAGATATTCGCCACCCCGGGGTGGCGAATTACTTCAGTTTGGTACAGCCACCAGTATGAGTCAGACGGACTGTCGTGTCAGCACGACCGCGTGCCGAGACGCGGTCGTCCCGGTGCCCAGTTACGACGACCGGTATCAGTCGTCGAGTTCGCACAGACACTGCCGGCAGTAGGTCACGCCCGCTCGGTTCTCCCTCCCGCAACTGGGACAGGCGACCATCTCGTCGGGCACCGGGTCGCCGCCGGTCACCGTCGCCGCGACTGCCGCAGCGTCGACGTCCCACTCCGACCCCGACTGTTCCATCGCCTCGGCGCGCTGCTGTGCGCGTTCGATGAGTTCGTCGTCCCGCATCGCCTCCAGCCCGCGCCACAGGGCCAGGAACATCACCGTCGGGGCGAGGATGACGAACAGCCCCGAGACCACCCGGAGCGCCAGCTCTAGCTGGCCGATTGCCATACACCCACATGGTGCTGGAGCGACGAGAAGCCTTCGGCGCTCAGTAGTCGTACAGCGAGACGACGTAGGGGAGTTGGTTGTACATCCAGACGGCGAGCGGGATGCCCACGATGGTCAGCGTCAGCGTGTAGGCGACGCCCGTCCAGATGCCGCTGGCCCACCACCCGACCAGCAGGAACCACACCGCTCGCACCAGCAGGGAGTGTTGGCTGCCGCCGTCGCGCTCCTCGACCAGCGTCTCCCGCCGTTTCAGCGAGAGTACCAGCGGCACCCTGTTTATCATCTTGATGCCAAGCGGGATGCCGATTATCGTGACGTTGAGCAGCCACGCTATCGAGAGCCACACGCCGGTCAGCCACCACCCGACCAGCACGAACCACACCGCTCGCACCGGCAGGGAGCGTTGGTCACTCATAGCCGGCACTAGCCCGCCGCGGGACATAAGTTTCCTGTCCGAGTACCGAGGACAGAATTCGAGACGGCACGGGACGCTCACACACCCCTGAGCAACGCTTTTCTACGGGCCGAGTGAGCCGGGAATCATGGCAGTCCTCCCAGAGTCCGACGCGTTCGGTGCGATGTGTCGTGACTACCACGAACACGGCGAGGCGTTCGAAGTGGTCGAGCGCGACGACGGGTTTCTGAACCTCCCCGGCGGCCCGGAGGTGTACTTCACCACACCCGAGGAGTGGGACGACCTCGACCACACCGCCGTGGAGTGGGCCGAGGGGCACGTCCTCGACGTCGGGTGTGGCCCCGGCCGGCACGCACTGGAACTCCAGCAGCGCGGCCACGACGTGACGGGCATCGACCTGTCTCCGGGCGCGATGGCGGTCGCACGCGACCGGGGGGTCGAGGACGTCCGCGAGTGCGACGTCGTCGACGCCGGCGGCCTCGACGAGCAGTTCGACACCGCCCTCATGCTGGGCAATAACTTCGGGCTAGTCGGGAGTGCCGAGCGAGCGCCCGAGATACTCGGTGCGCTGGCCGACGCGACGACGAGCGACGCCGCGCTCGTCGCATCGAGCATGGACCCGACGATGACCGACGAACAGGTGCATCTGGACTACCACGAGCGCAACCGCGCGAACGGTCGGCTCCCGGGTCGGGTCCGCATCCGCACCCGCTACCGTCGCTATGTCGGCGAGTGGCACGATTACCTCCACGTCGCCCCCGATACGATGCGCGAACTGGTCGACGACACGCCGTGGACCGTCGTCGACGTCGAACAGCAGGGACCGCACTACGTGGCGAAGCTCCGGCCGGCGTGAGTTGATACCATTACAATTTCTGATATTTGTGGCGAAAATAAAACCAGGAGTACATTTCAGCAAGTACGCTATATATCTTACAGCTTTTTGTGTGGTACCCGGGGACGACCACACGAATGGCCAGTCGAGATACACGTCTGGAAGCCGTCAGGTCGTCGCGGCTGGTTCCAGACCTCGTCAGAAGACGGTTCGTCCGAAAGTTCGCCGCCGCCCTGCTGGTGGCTATGCTGGTCGCTGGTGGTATCGGGGCGTTCCTGTACGCCGACGCCACACAGACCCTCGACCAGCGCGTCGAGTCCCGCGTCGTATCGACGGCCGAGTTACAGGCCGACGGCCTCGATAGCTGGGTGAACGGGTTCCGCCGACAGACACGTACCCTCTCGTCCGTACGTGAGTTCCAGAACGGACAACCCGAGGTCATCAAGGACTACCTCCTCCTTGAGGCCACGGACCTGACCGACGCCTTCGTCGCTGTCCACTACGTACAGGCCTCCGACGGGACAATCGAGGCCAGCACCGCCCACGGCCTCAGCGGGAAGACGCTCGGCGAGTTGGGCGTCCCGTGGGGCGAGAACATGGCCCCCATCGACAATCAGACGGACCAATCGGGCACCGTCCTCGTCCCGGAACAGCCCTACGAGTCGTCGGTGACCAACGACACCGTCCTCGCGTTTGTCAGTTCCGCGCCACAGAACACCGAACACGTCGTCGTCGTCGAGGCGAATCTGGCGGCGCGTGCGGACCGGTTCTATCAGGGAACGTCCGGCGGCGAGACGGCCGTCGTCGACACCGAGGGGCGAACCGTGCTGGGGACGGCACTCACGGCAGAGAGCGCCGCCGTCACCGGCACGGGTGCGAACGCGAGCGGGTTCGCCCGGGACGGGGACACCGTCGCCGGGTACGCGGCGCTCTCGACGCTGGACTGGACCGTCGTGACGCAGGTGCCGGCCGCCAGCGCGTACGGCCTGCGCAACCAGATCGGATCGAGCCTCCTGTTGACGCTGTTCTCCGCACTCCTCGTCCTCGGCGGCGTCACCCTCGTCGTCAGCAAGCGGTCAGCGAGCGCTTTGAGCGAACTCACCGAGAAAGCCACGGCGATGAAACGTGGTGACCTCGACGTCTCGCTGGACTCCGACCGGCGGGACGAAATCGGCCAGTTGTACGGCGCGTTCGACGAGATGCGCGACTCCCTGCGCGAGCAGATTTCCGAGGCCGAGGCCGCAAAGGAACGGGCCGAATCCGCCCGGGAAGAGGCCGATAGGACCCGGGAGCGGGCGGTCGAACTAAACGAGCAACTCGAAGCGCACGCCGCGGCTTACGGTGCGGTGATGGACGCCTGTGCCGAGGGCGACCTGAGCCAGCGGATGTCGACCGACGCCGAGAACGACGCGATGCGGGCGATTGCGACCGCCTACAACGACGTCATGGACGAGTGGGAGGCGACGATTCGGGAAGTACGCGCCTTCAGCGACGCGGTGGAGGCTGCGAGCGCGGACGTCTCCGAGAACGTCGCCGCCGTCCGCGACCACAGCGACGACGTGCGCGAGGCCGTCGTCGAGATGGCCGACGGCGCCGAACGGCAGTCCGACGAACTCCAGACCGTCTGGGAGGAACTGGACGACCTCTCGGCCACCGTCGAAGAGATGTCCGCCGCCGCGGACTCGGTCCGAGAGCGCGCCGACGACGCACTCGACCGGAGTCGAGACGGTCGGGCCGCCGCCACCGGCGCGGCCGACGCCCTCGAGGAGATAGCAACATCCACCGACCGGGCCGTCGCGGAGGTCGAGGAACTGGAGTCGCTGATGACCGACGTCGAGACCGTCACCGACCTCATCGCCGACATCGCCGACCAGACGACGATGCTCGCGCTCAACGCCAACATCGAGGCGGCGCGGGCCGACATCGACGGCGACGGGTTCGCCGTCGTCGCCGACGAGGTCAAGACGCTCGCCGACCGTACCGTCGACGCGACGGCCGACATCGAGTCGTCCATCCAGCGCATGCGCGGACAGGTCGAGCGGACCGTCGAGGAGATTCACGCGACCCAGTCGAAAGTCGACACCGGAACCGAGACGGTCGAAGACGCACTGGTCGCGTTCGACGGCATCGTCGACGACGTCGAGGCCGCCACCAGCGGGATGCGTGAGATAGACCGTGCGACCGGCGAACAGGCCGAGTCCGCACAGGAAGTCGTGGCGATGGTCGAGACGGTCGGCGACATCAGCGACCGGACCGCCGAGGAGGCCGCGACCGTCGCCGACGCGACGGGCGAACAGGTCGATGCCGTCGGAGACGTCGAGGCCGACGTGACTCACCTCTCTGAACGGGCGAGCGAACTCCGAGACCTGCTCGCGACGTTCGACGTGGACAGCGTCGGCGAGACGGACGTGTTCGACCCGACCGTCGCAGCGACCGTCCCCGGGGACGCCGAGACGGCGGCGGACCAACCGCATCTCGGTACCGACGACTCCCGGGATCTCCCCCTCGCCAGCGACGGGGCCGGGGAGTGAGACGCTGATCGGCCGGTTTACGCTTCGAAGCCGTCCTCGAACCGGAACGTTCCGTCCCGCTGGACGACGTCCCCGTCCACCTCGATGTAGGAGTCCTCGCTCATGTCGACGATCATGTCGACGTGGACGGCCGAGTCGTTCTGCTCGTTGCCCTCACCGACCGTCTCGTCGTAGGCGCGGCCGACGGCCATGTGGACGGTGTCGCCCATCTTCTCGTCGAACAGCATGTTGTAGGTGAACTGGTCGATGTCGCGGTTCATGCCGATGCCGAGTTCGCCGAGGCGACTCGCGCCCGCGTCGGTCTCTAGCACCTCCGTCAGCAGGTCTTCGTTCTTCTCGGCGCTGTGGTCGACCACCTCGCCGTTCTCGAACCGGAGGAAGACGCCGGTGACCTCCCGACCTTGGTGGTACAGCGGCTTGTCGAACAGTACCTCGCCCTCGACGCTGTCGGGGACGGGCGCGGTGAACACCTCGCCACCCGGGAGGTTCTTCTCGCCGTAGTCGTTGAGCGTCACGTTACCGGCGATAGACATCGTGAGGTCGGTGGTGTCGCCGGAGACGATGCGCACCTCGTCGGCCGGGTCGAGGACGTCGACCATCTGGGACTGGTGTTCTCGCACGGCGTCCCAGTCCTTGTTCACGGCGTCCCAGACGAAGTTCTCGTAGCCCTCGGTGGACATCTGGGCCAGTTGGGCGTTGGCCGAGGCGGGGTACTGGGTGAGACACCACGTCTTCGAGAGGCGCTCTTCGAGGAGGGGTTGCTGGGCCTGTTGGTAGGCGGCGGTGGTCTCCGGGTCGACGTCGCTGGCTTCGGTGACGTTTTCGTTCCCGCGGATGGCGATGTAGGCGTCCATCGCCTCGTAGAGGGCTTCGAGGTGGCCCGGTGTCTCGAACTCGTCGCGATTGCGGAGGAACGCGCGCTGGAACCGTTCGCCGAGGCGCTCCTGTACGACAAGCGGGTTCGCGCCGCGGTCGGCGGCCAGTTCGTGGAGCGCGACGACGAGGTCCTCTGCGACGGGATGTGCGTCGATGACGATGTCGTCGCCCTCGCTCAGGTCGATTGAGTGGTCGACGATGACTTCTGCGTGTTCGCGGATACGCGGGTCCATACAGGAGGGTCCGGCGACGGGCCCAAACCACTTTCGCCGCCGGCTACTTGTCCTTGCTCTGTTGGAACCCCTCTCTGAACCCCTGGAAGGTCCGGCGGAGCATCAGGTACATGAAGAAGAAGAAACCGAGCACCGCGGCCAGCAGTCCGTAGATGAGCACATCCTGCATACCCGGCCGTTGACAGTCACCAGACAAAGAGGTTTCGCCACCGTTCGATAGCAGCCCGGAAACCGCCGATTTCGAAGAGTCAAATCCGTCTTTGAGCGATATGTGTAACGACCGTCGTACCTTGGCAAAGACTCATAACGCCATAGTACATATCGTATCCCATGTCGTTGCTGCCCTCTCGGGACCCGGCGATTCCCGACGCGGAACCCCGGGTCATCGGGGTCGACAGCGAGGACGCAGACGACGTCCTCTCGGCACTCTCCTCGGAGACTGCCCGCGAGTTGCTGGCGGCACTCAACCGTGAACCAGCGCCGCCCGCGGAACTCGCCGACCGAGTGGGGACGTCGCTCCAGAACACCCAATACCATCTCAAGAAACTGAAGAACGCCGGTGCCGTCGAAGTCGTCGATACGGCCTACTCCGAGAAGGGCCGCGAGATGGACGTGTTCGCGCCCGCGAACCAACCGCTGGTCATCTGTGCGGGCGACGAACAGGAGACGTCGGGACTGCGGGCCGCGCTGTCGAACCTGCTGGGTGCCCTCGCAGTCGTCGGACTGGCGAGCGTACTGGTCCAACAGGTGTTCGGGCGCGGACTCGGGACACTGTTCGGGCCGACGGTCCGGAGTGGCAGTGCGGACACGGGCGACCCAGACCCGAGTTACTACATCGAGAACGGGACCATCGCCGACGGCGGCGTAGCCACGCAGACGGCGGATGCGGCGACACAGGGCGGCGCGGAACTGCTCGGTGGCCTCCCGCCCGGACTCGCTTTCTTCGCCGGCGGGGCGTTCGTCCTCGCGATGGTCGGTGCCGCCTGGTACGTCCGCCAGTAAGTGTCAAACCAGTCTTTCACTCTCCAATAGGCCCTTTGTTTTCGAGTGTCAACGTATCACACGCGCCGAACTGCTCGGCGCGAGACGGTCCGCAGTTGGCACTCTCAGCTGGCATTCCCCGGCGGCGCGGCCGGTTCCCTCTCACCGGTCTCGGGCCGCCGTCGAGAACACCGCTCCATCTGGCGACCGGAGGCGGACACGGACGCGTCCGTCGTCTGCCACCAGTTCGGCGTGGGCTGGCCGATAGCGGCGCGGGTCGGCGTAACTCCCCGGATTGACGAGTAACCGACCGCCGAGTTCCCCGATCTCGGGCCGGTGTGAGTGACCCACGACGACAACGTCGGCGTCCTCCTGTCGCGCGAGCATCCCCAGTGCCGTCTCCGAGTGTTCGTGACCGTGGACGACGAGTACCGTCAGCCCCGCCCACGAGAGCGTCGCCACGTCCGAGAGCCGGTCCCGGACCCCCATCGTGTCGTTGTTCCCGGAGACGGCCGTGAGCGCCGACGCCTCGGCCGCGACGGCATCGAGGACGGCTTCCGTGGTGAAATCGCCCGCGTGGACGACGTGGTCCGCGGCCCTGACCGCGTCGAGCGTGTGCCCCTCCAGTCGGTGGCCGTCGGTGCCGTGCGTATCGGAGACGACAGTGAGCATATCCCGGATAGCGTCTCCAGCCGTAAATCCAGAACCACTTTCCCCCAGCCTCGTGACTGCCCGGGCATGGCAGGCAGTAAATCAGTCGTCCTCGCCGCCCTCGTCGCCAACGGCGCCATCGCGATCCTGAAGTTCTTCGGGTTCCTCCTGACCGGGAGCGCCGCGATGCTGTCGGAGACGTACCACAGCATCTCCGACACCGGCAATCAGGTGTTCCTCCTCATCGGCATCCGGTTTTCCGGACGCGAGGCCGACCGACAGCATCCCTTCGGCTACGGCAAGGCACAGTTCTTCTACAGCTTTCTAGTCTCGGTGTTCCTATTCGGCATCGCGGGCTGGGAGAGCCTGAAACACGGGTACAGCGAACTCACCGCCGCTGGCGGTCACGGTGGGGAGGCCGCTGGCGGTGCCGTCGAGTTCCTGTTCATCAGTTTCACGCCGCCGACGTGGCTCGACCCCCTCTGGGTCAACTACAGCGTCCTGCTGGGTGCCTTCGCCTTCGAGACGTGGGCGCTGTACAAGGCCCGCGCCGAGATGCGACGGCAGATGAAGCGCAACGACTGGTCGAGCTATCGGGAAGCGTTCCGCAAGACCAGCGACGTGACGACGTTGACGGCGCTGACCGAGGACACTATCGCTCTCGCCGGCATCGTCATCGCACTGACTGGCCTGTTCCTCGAACAGATGACCGGTAACGCCGTGTACGACCAGATTTCGGCGGTGCTCATCGGCATCATGCTGATGGGATTCGCGCTGGCGCTGGCGTGGGAGAACAAACGCCTCATCCTCGGCGAGAGCCTGCCGGCGGACGTGGGCCGAGAGCTCCGAGCGGCCGTCGCCGACCACGAACACGTCACCGACATCGTCGACTTTCGGACGGTGTACTTCGGACCGAACGAGGTCGTCGTCTCGGCCGACCTAATCTTTACGGATGGGCTGGAGACAGCGGAGATAGACGACGCCATCACCGCCATCGAAGACTCGCTGAAGGCGATCAACGGCGACATCCGGAAAGTGTACATCGAACCCGAGACGGCCTGAGTCAGCCGTACAGTCCGAGTTCGTCTGCCCACCACGGCACGGAAATCCGGTCTATACCGGTCGTGACCCGCATCCGGATCACGACTGCCGCCCCGACGGTGCGGCGTTCCCGGTAGTCGACGTAGCGGACGACGCCCGCCCGGTCGACGTAGATGCGTGACCGGACCGCGACCGTCTGGTCCGGGTCGGCACCAGGTACGGGCACCGCCGTGTCGTTGGATCCGACGACGGCGAGCGCCCGACCGTCGCGCTGGACCGTCCCGAGACGGTGGTACTCCTCGGCGTCGAGGATCAGGCGGAGACGGGCCGCACCCGACGCCGAGGAGACGTACGGAATCTGGCCGTCGCTGGGTTCGGTGACGTAGTCCGTGTCCGGGTCGTCGCGGACGCTGCGATACAGCGTCCCGTTCGCGACGACGGCGTCGTCGGTCAGCGGGCCGAACGTCCGCCGGACGCGGGTTATCCCGCGCTCGCGGTCGACCCACACGTCTCGCGTGTTCTGTGGCCCCTCGCGTTCGACGTGGCGGTGGAAGCTCCGATCGGCGAGTGCGGCCTCGTGCCGGTCCAGAATCCGGTCGAGGTCGACGCTCCCGTTTTCGCGCGGGAGCGCCACGGTGCCTGTGGTCGTCTCGGGCACCGGCGCGGGCGTCAGCGGACGCTCCGAGGAGGACGTGTCGGCACTCGCGAACAGGCCCGAACAGCCCGCGAGCGCGACCACCGCGACGACGAGCACCGGGCGCCACATGGGTAGAGACAGGAGTGCGAGCGGGATAGCTGCTGGGGCGAACCCTTTTGCCCGAGAACGGCCAACGGACCCCCGTGGCGACGACAGACGACGGCTACCTCCGCTTTTTTCCCTACGAGGAGCCGTACGACCACCAGCGCGAGGCGATGGCCACCATCTACGACGCCTTAGACGACGGTCGAGACGTCCTCTTCGAGGGGGCCTGTGGCACCGGCAAGACGCTGGCCTCGCTCGTCCCGGCGCTGGAACACGCCCGCGAGACGAACAAGACGGTGGTCATCACGACGAACGTCCACCAGCAGATGCGCCAGTTCGTCGAGGACGCCCGCGCCATCACCGACCACGAGGACCTTCGCGCGGTCGTCTTCCGCGGCAAGGGGTCGATGTGTCACATCGACGTCGACTACGAGGAGTGTCAGGCGCTGCGGGACACCACCCGCGAACTGGTCGACGTCGAGGGCGATATCGCCGACCTCGAACGGCGCGAGGGGGAACTGCTCGAAGCGGGCCAGTCCGGCGACGGCGAGGCCATGGAGGCCAGAAGCGCCGTCGTCGAGGAGTTACGCGACCTGCAGGAGCAGCGCGACGAACTGGAGTCCGAACGGTCGACCTGTGATCACTACTACCGGAACCTGACCGTCGACACCACCGACTTCTACGCGTGGCTCTACGACGACGTGCGCACGCCCGACGACGTGTACGAGTACGCCGAACAGCAGGGGCTGTGCGGCTACGAACTACTGAAAGAGGGGATGGACGGCGTCGATTTGGTGGTGTGTAACTACCACCACCTGCTAGACCCCACCATCCGCGAGCAGTTCTTCCGGTGGCTCGGACGGGAGCCAGAAGACGTCGTCGCCGTCTTCGACGAGGCCCACAACGTCGAGTCGGCGGCCCGCGACCACGCCCGGCGTACCCTCACCGAGAACACGCTCGACCAAGCGCTGGACGAACTGGCCGAGTCCGAAGACGCCCGGGCCGACGGTGCCGCGAACGTACTCGAAACGTTCCGCGACGCACTGGTCGAGACCTACGAGGACGCCTTCGGCTTCGGCGACCGGGAGGCCGTCGACGAGCACTGGGACGACGTCACCGTCGCCAACGACGACAAGAAAGACGACCTCACCCTCTCGTTCTTCCGGGGGTACACCGGGCCCGGCTTCCACGAGGAGGTCGACCAAGCGCTGGACCTCGGGCGCGAACTCGACGCTACCTACGAGGAGCAGTTCAAGGAGGGCGAACTCGACACCCGCAAGGAGTGTCAGACCTTGCAGGCGGCCGCCTTCCTCTCGGCCTGGCTGGCCGAATCCGACGAGGCCGGCCAGTACCCCGTCGTGAGCGTCCGCCGGGACGAGAGTACCGACGAGGTGTACGGCCGGGCGGAACTGTACACCTGCATCCCCGAACAGGTGACCCGGGACCTGTTCGACGACCTGCACGCGGCCGTGTTGATGAGCGCGACGCTGCGCCCGTTCGACGTCACCGAAGACGTCGTCGGCCTCTCGGACCCGGTGACGATGGCCTACGGCGCGCAGTTCCCCGAGGAGCGCCGGCGGACCTACGCCGTCGACGGGCCCGCCCTGTTCTCTAGCGAGCGGGACAACCCCGAGACCCAGCAGACCATCGCCCGGACGCTGGAGGACGTCATCCGGTTCACGCCGGGGAACACCCTCGTGTTCTGTCCGTCCTATAGCGAGGCCCAGCGCTACCACGACATGGTCGCCGTCAGCGGCACCCGCTATCTGGACGAACCCGGCACGCAGGCGCGTGACCTCCGCGAGGCGTTCACCGACGACGACGGTGCCGTCCTCTTCACCTCGCTGTGGGGTACCCTCGCGGAGGGCGTGAGCTACGACGGCGACGACGCCCGCACCGTCGTCGTCCTCGGGGTTCCGTACCCCCATCTGGACGACCGGATGGAGGCTGTGCAGGACGCCTACGCGACGGCGTTCGGCGACGAGGACACCGAGGAGGCCGGGTGGCGCTACGCCGTCGAGATCCCGACGGTCCGCAAGACCAGACAGGCGCTCGGTCGGGTGGTCCGCTCGCCCGAGGACTTCGGCGCGCGAGTCTTGCTCGATAAGCGCTACACGGAACACGCCGAGATGGACATGCGCGACTACGCGGTTCGGGGGACGTTTCCACCCGAGGAACGCCGGGAGATGGTCGACATCGGCCCGGAGAAACTGAAGTTCGCGCTGTTGAACTTCTATCAGGACTTGGGCGCCTACGACGGGCCGCCGCCGAAGCCATAGCGAGGTTCCGAACGAAGGGAGGAACCTCGAAGCGACGCGGTGAGCGGAGCGAACCGCGGAGCAATAGCGAGAGGCGCGAACGTCCTCAGAGAGAACGGTCAGAAAAGTTAATATGTCGATGCCGAGACGGTATCTACGTGATGCGCCCTCCACAGTCCTCCCTCCGCAGTAGCCTTACAACCGCCGTCGCCCTCGCTATCGCGGCCGTCTCCTGGGCCGCGGCGACGGCCCGCACAGCGACGTCGTTGGCGTGGACGATACTCCGCGGGGCAACAGCACGACTGCAGTCGAGCGCACGAACCGGGCTCCGCGAGAGTCATCGCGTCCTCGCCGGCCCACTCCGGCGGGCGGTCACTGGCCCGGTTCGAGACGCACTACTCGGTCGTCGGTTGGACATCTCACTGCTGATAGGCCTGCTCACGGTCCCGCTGGCTCTCGGGTCGGTGTGGTGGGTCGACGCGAACGTCGGCTACGATGCGCTCGTCGAACTGGTGTCGGGGACGTGGGACGGGACGAGCCCCGAACTCGGCGTCTTCCTCGCCGCCGCCGTACTCGTCGGTCTCGGTGCCGTCAGCGCGGGGCTGAACTCCGGGCTCCTCCCGACGAGCGGACTGGTCATCGCGCCAATCTTCGGCGCGGCGCTGACGCGCTACGGCACCAGCGTCCCGACGTACGGCGGCGGAACGACCGTCGTCTCGCTGCCCGAGGCCGTCGCGTATGCCGCGTACGTCGGCGTCGCGTTCGGCGTCCCCATCGCGCTCTGTGGCTTCCTCCTCGGTGCCGGACTCCGCCGCGTCGGGGTCGTTCTCACCGACACCGCCGGCCCGTCCCGACCGACCGAGCAAGCCTGACGAGCGGCGTCGGCGGACCCCTGCGAAACACCCGTCCGGGTCCAAACCGGATAGTTTGAAACCCCCGCTGTGCTATCCCCGGCCAATGCTAGTCGCCTTCGACTTCGACGGGACGCTTTCGGACTCCGAGATGACGGTCCTGCTGGGCAATCAGAACGGTACCGCCGAGGACATGGCGTCGATCACCGAACGAGCGATGAACGACGAAATCGAGTACGCCGAGAGCCTGCGCCAGCGCTGTGCCCTGCTCGAAGACCTGCCCGACGAACAGGCACAGGCGGCCTTCGACGAGGTGGAACTGCGGCCCGGTGCAGCCGAGGTCATCGAAGCACTTCGAGAAGCGGGCCACTACGTCGTCATCCTCACTGGCGGATTCGAGCGCGGCGTCGAGGCCGCACTCGCAAAGGCGGGCGTCGAGGTCGACGCCATCGTCGCCAACCGCCTCCCCGTCGCTGACGGGAAGAGCGAGGCGGGAACCGCCTCGGAAGACACGAGCGGGCAGCGCCCGCGAGTGCTCACCGGCACCGTCGAGGGCCCGCTCATCGAGGGGACGAAAGACGACGCGCTGGAGGTCGCGACGGCCATCACCGGCGAGGACCGCGCGGAGACGGTCGCCGTCGGCGACGGCGCCAACGACCTGCCGATGCTGGAGGTGGCAGGGCTGGCCGTCGGCTTCGAGCCGAAACCGGCCGTCGCGCCGTCGTGTGACGTGACCGTCTCGACGATGGACGAACTGTACGATCTCTTCGAACAGAAAGAGATGCTGTAGTCGGGCTACTCGGTCGCCTGCGCGATGGCCTGGTCGAGGTCGGCAATGATGTCGTCGACCGACTCGGTCCCGACCGAGAGCCGCACCATGTCGTCGGTGACGCCGGCGGCGGCCTTCTCGTCGTCGGTGAGTTGCTGGTGGGTGGTCGATGCCGGGTGGATGACCAGCGTCTTCGCGTCGCCGACGTTGGCCAGCAGGCTGGCTATCTCGGTGGACTCGACGGTGGTGCGGGCGGCGTCGTACCCCTCCGCCAGCCCGAACGTAATCATGCCGCCGTAGCCGCCGTCGAGGTACTTCGTCGCCGTCTCGTGCGTCTCGTGGTCCTCCAGTCCAGGGTAGGTGACCCACGACACCTCGGGGTGGTCGTCTAAGAACTCCGCGACGGCCATCGCGTTCTCGCAGTGGCGGTCCATCCGGGTCGGGAGCGTTTCGAGGCCCTGCATGGTCTGCCACGCGTCGAAGGGGGACTGCTGGCAGCCCAAATCGCGCAGCCCGCGGGCGATAGCGGCGTAGGTGAAGGCGGCGTCGCCGAACCGCTCGCGGAAGTTGACGCCGTGGTACGCGGGGTTGTCGCCGGCGATTTCGGGATACTTCTCCTCGTACTCGTCCCACGGGAACGAGCCCCCGTCGACGAGGACGCCGCCGACGGTGGTGCCGTGGCCGTGAATCCACTTCGTCGTGGAGTTCCAGACGAGGTCCGCGCCGTGTTCGAGCGGGTTGCACAGGTACGGCGTCGCGAAGGTGTTGTCGACGAAGAGGGGGACACCGTTGTCGTGGGCGATCTCGGCGAGTCGCTCGAAGTCCGGGGTGACCAGCGCGGGGTTGCCGATGGTCTCACAGTGGACGTAGGCCGTGTTCTCGTCGATGGCCTCCTCGTAGGCGTCGTAGTCCAGCGTGTCGACGAAGCGGGTCTCGACGCCGTTTCGCGGCGCGGTGTGGGTGTAGTAAGTGTAGGTCCCGCCGTACAGGGAAGAGGCGGTGACGACGTTGTCGCCCACGTCGGCCAGTAGGAAGGTGGCGAGGTTCAGCGACGCCATCCCCGAGGCGGTGGCGACGGCCCCGACCCCGCCTTCGAGTGCGGCCAGCCGCTCCTGTAACATCCCGACGGTGGGGTTCATCAGTCGGGAGTAGATGTGTCCCGGTTTCTCCAGTGCGAACTGGGCGGCGGCGTCCTCGGCGTCCTCGAAGACGTAGGAGGTGGTCTGGTAGATGGGCGGTGCGCGAGCCCGGGCCTCGGCGTCCGGTTGTTCCTGTCCGACGTGGAGCGCGTCCGTCTCGAATCCGCGGTCGTCGTCACTCATACATCGGAGTAGTCACGGGCGACCCCCTTAATTCCCGTCTACCGCGGCGAGAGAGCCCCCGAATCCGAGATAGCGGCGATTTTGGGCGACCGTCACGAACCGGTTCGCCCGCCGAACGACCCTGCCTGATCAAAGAGTTATGAGTCAGTAGGCCGTTCGTCCGCTATGACGCGGACCCGGGAGACGACGGTCCTTCTGGTCTCGCCGCCGTCGTGGCCGGGTCTCGTCACAGCGTTCGACGGGGACCCGTCGGTGACGGTCAGCGACGTCGACAGCGTCGAGGCGGCCCTGACGACCCACGGCGACGTGGTCGACTGCGTCGTCTGCACCGCGGACCTACCCGGTGGAGGGTGGCAGGACCTGCTGGCGTCGGTCGAGGAGACGCCGTTCGTCCTCGTGGCCCTCGACGGAAGCGAGGGGCTGGCCGCCGACGCCGTCGCCGCCGGTGCCGACCGCTACGTCCCGGCCGACGACCCCGAGACCGCGAGCGCGGAGGCGGCCAGTGCCGTCGACGCCCTCCTCGACGCGACCGGACCGGCGGGCCACCACGAGAAGCTCGTCGAGTACTCCACCGACGTCATCGCCACCTACGACCGGGACGGCCGGCTGAGCTACGTCAGCGAATCCGTCGCCGACACCCTGGGGTACGAACCCGAGGAGATGCTGGGCGCAAACCCACTCGAGAAGGTCCATCCCGACGACCGCGGGCGCATCGTGGACTTTTTCGGGAGGTTACAGGAGCAACCGAACGAGACCCGGCGGGCGACCTACCGGTTCGAGACCGCCGACGGGAGCTACCGGACCCTAGAGTCCATCGGCCGCAACCGGTTCGACGACCCCGCACTGGAGGCCATCGTCATCAACTCCCGTGACGTGACCGAACGCGAGGAGCGCAAAGCCGAACTCGAACTCCGGGAGTCCATCATCGAGGTGGCACCTATCGGCCTCCACGTCCTCGACGAAGAGGGGGTCTTTCTGTGGGTCAACGACGCCTTCGCCGACGTCGTCGGACGGGACGCCGAGGCCATCGTGGGCACGGAGTACCTCCGGCTCGTCGAGGAGGGAACGATTCCACCGGACATCGGGCCGTGGTACGACGAGTCGGTCCGGCGGCTCCTCTCCTCGAAGACGGACGTGGAGACGGCCCGCCGGGACGCGGTGCCGGTCACCGACGCCGACGGCGAGACGCGGCTGTTCGACGTGCATCTGTCCCTGCTCCCGCTCGACGACGGGGAGTTTGCCGGCACCGTCGCCGCGTTCCGCGAGGTGACCGAGCGAAAGGAGTACGAGGCCGAACTAGAGCGGCGCAACGAGCGGCTCACCGAGTTCGCCAGCGTGCTGAGCCACGACCTGCGGAACCCGCTGTCGGTCGCCACCGGCCGGCTCGAACTGGCTCAGGACCGTCTGGGCACGGACAGCGACCTCACCGCCGCCCAGACCGCCCTCGACCGCATCGACGCGCTCGTCGAGAACATGTTGACGCTGGCCCGGGAGGGCCGCGTGCTCGGGGAGCTGACCGAGGTGGACCTGAGCCAGGTCGCCAGGGCCGCTTGGTTGACGACCGAGACGCGGGCGGCGACGGTCGAGATCGCACCCGAGGTGGGGACCACCGAGGCCGACGAGACCCGTCTCCGCCAGCTGTTCGAGAACCTCTACCGCAACAGCGTCGAACACGGCGGGACGGATGTTACCGTCACCGTCGGGTCGCTTCCGGACGGGTTCTACGTCGCCGACGACGGGT
This sequence comes from Haloarcula pellucida, assembly GCF_014647235.1. Taxonomy (GTDB): domain Archaea; phylum Halobacteriota; class Halobacteria; order Halobacteriales; family Haloarculaceae; genus Haloarcula; species Haloarcula pellucida. Next base: position 211,469 of record NZ_BMOU01000007.1, on the reverse strand, counting down.
CGGGCATCCCGGACGACGGCGAGGGGGACCTGCTGCCGGGTGAGGACGGCGGGTTCGGCCTCGGCATCGTCCGGGCCATCGCGACGGCCCACGGGTGGGACATGGACGTGACCGCGAGCGAGGCCGAGGGCGCCCGTTTCGAGTTCACCGGCGTCGGGAGCGAGTGAGGCCGCCGACGCTCACTGTTGCAGTGACCCCGCGTACGACTGGTCGCGGGCGACGACCGTCGCCGGGTCGAACCGGACGAGGCCGTAGCCGTCGCCGTCGAGTCCGCGGAACCGCTCGTCCCACGCCCCCCGGTCCGGGCCGAGGTACTTCGTCAGGAGTCGGTCGGCGCGGTCGGCGTCGAACGGTTCGAGCGTCGCCGTCCCGCGCATCCCGACGTGTTCGACGCGCCCCGACTTCGGGTCGAAGTCCACGACGGCGAGGGCGGACTCGGGGAACTGTCGGAGACGGTCGGGATAGGACCGCCCGTCCTCCATGGCGATGAGCCACACCTGCTCGCCGTCCCAGTGGAACCACAGGGGCGAGACCCGGGGGCCCGACTCCGAGGATTGGGCGAGGAAACAGAACAGGGGCCGAACGAGGAACTCGCCCAGCGAGGCGTCGAGGGTGTTCTCGACGATGTCCATAGCGGCGTGTCCACCGCCTGCGGGAAATAGGTTGGAGTGGAAACCGAGGGCTAGCTGGTACGTATCTGGATAGTGCGTGGCGGTCGGCCGGGAGTGAGGCGCGACACCTGTCGCGCCCGAGCGACCCGGGGAAGGGCAGGCCCGCGACGGAGCATCCCGGCCCCCCTCGGCGACCGGTTTCACGCGAATCGCGGGTAGCGCGGTCACGTGCGACCGCGAAGACGAACGGCGAGGCCGTGAGTCAGCGATTCGTAGCGTGTTCGCCCCATGGTCGGGAGAGACGGCGACGCCGTCTCTCGAACCGCCCATCGGAAGTCTTCGACTGCTGCGGACGCGTGACCCGGGTGACGAAGGTGGTTAGGCGAACTTCCGCACCGTCATGTCCAGCGTATCGAGGTCCAGAATGGGGGCGAAGCCGGCGTCGGGGTCGATGTTGACGGACTTCTGGAAGTCGGTCTGTGCCTGCCAGCACCCCGAGTTCAGCGCGAGGACGTTGTGGTACTTCCCCCAGCCGAGTTTGTGGACGTGGCCGGTGTGGAACACGTCGGGCACCTCTTCGATGACGAGGTAGTCGCGGTCCTCCGGCGCCAGTCGGGTGTGGCCGCCGTACTGCGGGGCGACGTGGCGCTTTTTCAGCAGTTGGTACATCGCCTTGTGGGGGTCGTCGTAACTGGCCTCCTCGTCGGGGAGTTCGGCGATGACCTCGTCCAGCGAGACGCCGTGATACATCAGCACTGTGACGCCCTCCACCGTGACGAGGGCGGGGTTCGAGTGGACGGTGGCGTCGTGGGCGGTCATGATGTCCCGCAGTTCCTCGTCGAAGCCCGGTTGTGGCTCCGCGAGGCGGACGGCGTCGTGGTTGCCGGGAATCATCCGAATCTCCATGTCGCCGGGCACCTCCTTGAGATACTCCGAGAACTGCTCGTACTGCTCGTAGATGTCGATGATGTCCAGTTCCTCGTCCTGATCGGGGTAGATGCCGACGCCCTCGACCATGTCGCCGGCGATGAGGAGGTACTCGACGTGTTCCGCTTCAGCGGTATGGAGCCAGTCGGTAAAGCGATGCCAGGCGTCGGCCATGAACTCCTGACTGCCGACGTGGACGTCGGAGATGAGCGCCGCCTGCACGTGGCGGTCGGCCGTCGACGGCGAGTGGGTCCGTGGCACGTCGGGGAAGTGCAGGGAGTCGACGAAGAGGATGCCCGAGTCGTCGGCGAGCGTTCCGTCGACGGCGATGACCTCGTCTAAGAGGAGTTGCTGGACCAAATCGGCGATGGGGCGGTCCTTCATCACGAGACAGGGGAAGGTCCCGTTCGTGTCTTCGAGTTCGACCAGCCAGTGGCCGCTGGCCGTCGAGCGGATGTCCGAGACCATCCCGATGAGTGCGGCCTCGCTACCACCGGCCATGTTCTCGATGGCGTCGGTCGGTCGGTGGTTCACGCGACCACGGAGTTTGCTCGCGAGTTTCTCGTAGCGGTCACGGAACACCGACACGAAGTCGCTGTACTCGCCGGTCCCGGTGGAGTTACCGGTCATGTCGTTTGCGACCTCGATGGCCCGTTTCGAGAGGTCGACGTCGCGAGACCCCTTCGTTTCGTGTGGAACGTCCCCACCCGCGTCGGGCGACACCCCGGAGTCTGTTCCAGTCGAAACAGAGGGGTCTCGGGTCGCGGTCTCCCCGTTCTCCTGTTCGGCGGCCCGCTGACTGCCGGCGGTCGCGTCGGCTCTCGATTCTGCCCGGTCGAGCACGGCTTCGACGTGCCCGGCTGTGAGCTTCAGCGCGTCGTCGGGCATCGTTTCGACTGCGCGGTCGAGTGCGCGTTCCGGGTCCGGTGCGTCGGCCAGTTTCGTCACGGCCTCGCGTTCGGCATTGTAGCCGCGGCTGGCGAGTTCGCTGACGATACGGGCCGGCGTCGAGAGCGGCACGTTCTCTACTCCGCGTCGGCGGGCAAAAACGTAGCGGACCGGCAGAGGACGTGGTGACACAAAGTTGATACCGTGGTGCTGACAAGCCGAGGTACGGATGGAACCCGACGTGTCGGCAGAGGACGACGACCGCAGTGCCGCCGTCGGTTCGGACGGCGACGTAGACGACGAGGACGTGCCGGTCTCGGTGTACGTTCGCGACATCGCTACGAGTGTCGGCGCCGTCGTGTTGGTGGGCCTGTTGCTGTTCGCCGTCAGCGGCGTCTGGCCCCCGTTGGTCGCCATCGAAAGTGGCAGTATGACACCGAACATCGACACCGGAGACATGGTGCTCATCATGGAGGAAGACCGGTTCCCCGGACCCGACGCCCGACACGGTGTCGTTACCGCCGAGACCGGAGCCGAGTCGAACTACGTGATGTTCCGCGAACCCGGCGACGTCATCGTCTTCGAACCCAACGGCAACGAACAGCGGACGCCGGTCATCCACCGGGCGATGTTCTACGTAGAGAAAGGAGAGAACTGGTACGACCGCGCCGACCCCGACGACGTCGGGACCGCCGGTAGCTGTGCCGACCTCCGGAACTGCCCCGCCCCGCACGACGGGTTCGTGACGAAGGGCGATTTCAACGACGCCTACGATCAAGTGACCGGGACCAGCACGGTCGTCCGCGACGAGTGGGTCGTCGGCACCGCCGAACTCCGAATCCCGGGTCTCGGATGGGTCCGGCTCCAGACGGGGACCCGGCTCGCCGGTTGATCGCCCGCTGGGATAGCCCGGACAACGGAACGTTGATTGTGCGTCTCCCGGTAGTCCCGGTAGAATGTCCGGTGACGACCGTCCGTCGGCGAGCGACGACGGTGACGAGGACGGGCCTGGTGTACTGGTGTACGTGACCGACATAGTCGGGAGCGCCGGTGCAGTCTTGCTGGTCGGCCTGTTGCTGTTCGCCGTCAGCGGCGTCTGGCCCCCGCTGGTCGCCATCGAGAGCCCGAGCATGGACCCACACATCGAGAAGGGCGACCTCGTCTTTGTCATGGAAGAGGAGCGATTCGCCGGGGCGAACGCACAGGACGGCGTCGTCACCGCCGACCGCGGCGAGGACTACGTCCGATTCAGCCGACCGGGCGACGTCATCGTCTACGCACCCGACGGGAACAATCAGACGACGCCCATCATCCACCGGGCGATGCTGCACGTCGAGGAGGGGGAGAACTGGTACGACCGCGCGGACTCGGCGGCCGTCGGGGTCGCGGATAACTGCCGCCAACTCACCAACTGCCCGGCGCCCCACGACGGCTTCATCACGAAGGGCGACAACAACGCCCGCTACGACCAGGTGGGGTCGAGTCCAATCAGCGACCCGGTCAGGCCCGCCTGGGTCGTCGGCACGGCCGAGTGGCGCGTACCGTTGCTCGGCGAGATTCGACTCGGCTGGAACCAGGCCGCACGCGTCTCGGCAGCCGAAACGTCGGTCGACGCGGAGAACACTACTGTCGCCGTCGCGTAGTCACGCGGGCGCACACTCAGTTGTCGAACCGCGCTTGGACGAACGGCTGGACGTCGTCGATGTCGCCGAGTCGCGAGTCAGAGAGGAGGACTGCTTCGGTCTCTTCGGTCGGTACCGACAGGGAGATCTCCTTCGTCCGGCCGTACCGGCCCTTCGAGACGACGACGGCGTTGACGATGCCCAGCATGTCCAGTTCGGAGATGAGGTCCGTGACACGGCGCTGGGTCAACACGTCGGCGTCGATCTCCTCGCAGAGGTTCTTGTAGATGTTGAACACCTCGCCGGTGTTGATGTTGCGGACGCCGTTTTTCTCTAACAGGATGATGGCAAAGAGGACGATCTTCGACTGGGTCGGGAGCGTCCTGACGACCTCGACGACCCGGTCGAGTTCGATCTTCTCTTGGGCCTGTCGGACGTGGTCTTCCTCGACCTGATCGGTCTGGTCGCGTTCGGCGAGTTCCCCGGCGGTCCGGAGGAGGTCCAGTGCGCGGCGGGCGTCCCCGTGTTCCTGTGCGGCGAAGGCCGCACACAGCGGGATGACGTCGTCGGAGAGCGCACTCCCCTTGAACGCCACGTCAGCCCGCGCCTGCAGGATGTCCCGCAGTTGGTTGGCGTCGTACGGCGGGAAGACGATCTCCTCTTCGCCGAGGCTGGACTTGACGCGGGGGTCGAGAAAGTCGGTGAACTTCAGGTCGTTCGAGATGCCCATGATGGACACGCGGGAGTTCTCCAGTTCGGAGTTCATCCGCGAGAGGTTGTACAGCGTGTCGTCGCCGGACTTCTCGACGAGCTTGTCGATTTCGTCCAGCATGATGACGACCACGCGCTCGTGGTAGTCGACGGCGTCGAAAAAGGACGAATACACCCGGTCGGTCGGCCACCCGGTCATCGGCACTTCCTCGAAGTCGTCTTTGTCGGCTTCGAGGGCGTCGATTTCGCTTTCGAGCGCGTCGACGCTTTCGAACTCCGTCGCTTCGAGTTCGGTGGCGTCCTCGCGTGCGCGAGACAACACGTCTTCGAGCGTCTCGATGCGGTCGTCGATGACGTCGGCGTTCTTGTTGATGAACTTGTTCGCGAGCTGTGCGAGGACGCGGTACTGGGTGTCGGTCACCTCGCAGTTGATGTACTCGACTTCACAGGGGACCTCGTACTTCTGTGAGGTCGTCTCCAATTCCTCGCTGACGAACTTCGCGCTGGCCGTCTTCCCGGTCCCCGTTTTCCCGTAGATGAGAATGTTCGACGGTGTGTCCCCACGGAGAGCGGTAACCAGAATGGTCGCCATGTTGTTTATCTGCTCTTCTCGGTGCGGGAGTTTGTGCGGCGTGTAGGACGGTCGCAGTACCTCCTTGTTCTCGAAGATGGGTTCGCCTTCGAGCAAGTCGTCGAACAGGCCGCGGGAAGCCTCGTCGGAGTCCCCGGTGCTTCCCGTATCGAGGTTGTCGAAAACGACGTCGTCCAGGTCCGGTGTCTGTGAGGACTGGGCGTCGGTCGTGTCGTCGTCGGACGAGAGTGAGTACTCCGGGTCCTCCGATGTGTCGGGCCCGGCGTCCGAGTCGTCGAGTGAATCGGTCATTGTCGAGAGCGCAACCCCTTTGTTTCGAGTGGAGAGCAACGGAGATGCCCGAAGAGCGGACGTGAGGACTGCGTCTGTGCCACCACTGACGAGTGTCGACGCTCTCGGGTGCGTCCAGTTGAACCACATGAACCCGTGGGTGATTCGATATTAAATATTTCGGTCGAATCGTGGCGGCAGATCCACCGGAAAGAGTCCCCCGGTACGGACGATGACGACCGAGTTACGGGAGTTCGTCGCTGCGCTACTGCCGAAGTAGTCGAGGGATACGCCCTCGATACCGGAGATACTCTCGGTGAGGAGTGGGGTAGCGGAGTGGCTGCACGGGAACTAGGGGGGGAGGGGCGACTGACCGTGGGGCGACGAGGACCGAAGAGCGGGGACGAGTAGGAGAGTCATACCGGCGCTACAGTTCGCGAGAGTGACTAGAACCCCACAGTTCCGGTGGACCCCCCCCCCCACCCCTTCGTTTCGGGTGGAACGGCCTTCGAGAGAGGGGTGGGGGTGAACGAACGAGGGGTTGCTCTCTAGACTAGGAAAGACTTAATACATATACAGAAAAACCAAATCCGCACCCTAGAGAAGAAAACAACTAGAGGATTACAGCTGTTCTAGACTAGTGTTTCGACGCCTCTGCTCTATGAATCTGCTAGTCTAGCTCGTAGCGCACTCTTCAGTTCCGCCTGTCGAGTGCCGTCTCAGCGGCGTCCACCCCGGGTCCGTTCGCCGTTCCACCTGAAACGAAGGGGTGGGGGGCACACACCTCCCCCTCTGTTTCCCCTCCGTACCCTTCGTCATGGTATCCCCGGCTTCGGTCGAAACGTCCGTCGGTGTGTCTCGGGATCTCGGTTCCTATCGTTCACCGCTCTATGACCCTCGTTTCGCGTGCGTCCGAAAGCGCGGGTGAGACACCGAAGGAACCTGTGAATTTGCTCAATTCGTCCGTTCCCAGGCCGCTCTCCCGTGTTTCGTCTCGACGGTGGCGGGCCTCTCCAAACACATAATTAAACTCACACTTGTCTGACGTAGCCTTAAGTGAATTCGCCTTTCTTCTACGGGCAGAAGCCGCCAAACCGGCGAGTCCGGGCGGCGGGAGGATAGGATGGGACTGTTAACAAACCTCAGAGATAGCATTTCACGGGCAGCATCGACGCTGTTCTCCGAAGAAGACCCAAAGCGTATCGGGATATACGGCCCGCCGAACGCCGGGAAAACGACGCTCGCGAACCGTATCGCACGCGACTGGACCGGCGACGCCGTCGGCCCGGAGAGCCACGTGCCACACGAGACGCGCCGCGCGCGCCGGAAGGAGAACGTCGAGATAGAACGGGACGGGAAGAAGGTGACAATCGATATCGTCGACACGCCCGGCGTGACGACGAAAGTCGACTACACCGAATTTCTGGAACACGACATGGAGAAAGACGACGCTGTGCGTCGATCTCGGGAAGCCACGGAAGGGGTCGCGGAAGCGATGCACTGGCTTCGCGAGGACGTCGACGGCGTCATCTACGTGCTCGATTCGGCGACCGACCCGTTCACGCAGGTCAACACGATGCTCATCGGCATCATCGAGAGTCAGGACCTCCCGGTGCTGATTCTCGCGAACAAGATCGACCTAGAGGAGTCGTCGGTCCAGCGGATTCGCAACGCCTACCCACAACACGAGACCATCCCGCTCTCCGCGCTGGAGGGCGACAACATGGACGAGGTCTACGACAAGATAGCGGAGTACTTCGGGTGATACCATGGCAGAGATAAAAGGCCCCGACGACGGCGTGCAGATAGACCTCATCAGCGGCGAACGGATGGACGGCCTCGCCTCGATGGAGAAGATACGCATCATCTTAGACGGGGTGCGCGACGGCAACATCGTCATCCTCGAAGAGGGACTCTCCCCCGACGAGGAGTCCCGTCTCATCGAGGTGACGATGACCGAGATAAGCCCCGACGAGTTCAACGGCATCGAGATAGAGACCTACCCCAAATCGGAGACGGCAGACCAGAGCATCCTGGACCGCATCATGGGCAAGGAGTCGACGAAGAAACTGACCGTCATCGGCCCGGCCAACCAGATCGAGACACTCCACAAAGACGAAACTCTCATCAGCGCGCTCGTCTCCCGGAAATAATGCCTCACCAGTGTACGAACTGCGGCCGCGCGTTCGACGACGGCTCGAAGGAGATGCTGTCTGGCTGTCCGGACTGTGGCGGTAACAAGTTCCAGTTCCGGCCCGACGGCATCGATAGTCAGGCGCCGCCGGATCCGGATGCGGAACCGCCAGAACCCCCGGAGCCGCCGGGTGCCGACAGTACCGTGGCACGCACCGTCGGCAAGACGGCAGCGACGGTCCGGGACATCGTCGGCGGCGGGAACGACGACCCGACCGTCGGCGCCGACGCCGGGGCCGCCAGTTCGACTGGAGCGAGCGGTTCCGACGACGCCTCGCCCGGCGTCGACCGGAGCGAGGCCGCGACCCGCCGGGAGGTCGACACCCAGACGGCAGACACCGAGGACGCTGCACAGGCGAGCGCCCGCGCGGACGTGGTGACGCCGGACGAACTCCCCCAGGAGCCCCAGACCGACTCCGAGAGCGAACATCACTTCCAACCCGTCGGCGCCGACCCGGACCCGCCGGAGGAACCCGATGAGACGGAGCGGCCGGACCTCAAGGAACTGCGCGAGGAACTCAACGACCAGTTCGAGTCCATCAAGGTGCTCGAACCGGGGCAGTACGAACTGAACCTGATGGAACTGTACGACCGCGAGGAGTACATCGTCGCGTTACAGGAGGACGGCCGGTACTCGATTCAGGTCCCCGAGACGTTCCGCGAGTAATCCCCTTATTTTCGGGTGCGATCCGGCACAATCGTTATATAACGCCGCGTAGATGAATCGCGTACGAACCATGGCACACCGGAACTGTTCGCCGACGGAGTCACACCTCGAAGAGTGGGCGTCGCTCCTCGGGACAGACATCGCCGAGGAATCACGGGAGCGGACCGAGAACGGCGACTGGCCGGACTAATCAGACGGCGTCCGAAGACAGAGAGAAAGACGGCGAAAGTCCTGACGGCGTTACTCGATTTTGGCGTACTGCTCTGAGAGCTTCTCGGCCGCCTCGGCCATCAGGTCCTGTTCGTAGTCGTCTAAGTCCCACTCGACGACTTCCTCGACGCCGTTCGAGCCGAGTCGGACGGGGACGCCGAAGGCGGTGTCCTCGTGGCCGAACTCGCCCTGCAGTTTGACCGAAGCGGGCAGGACCTCGCCGGTGTCGCGGACGATGGCCTCGACCATGTGGGCGACGCCGCGGGCGGGGCCCCACTCGGTCGCGCCCTTGCGCTCGATGACGTCCATGGCCGACTCCTGTAGGTCGCCGAGAATCTCTTCTCTCTCGTCGCCGTCGAACTCGGGGTCGGTGCCGTCGACGCGGACCTTCGAGAAGACGGGGACCTGTGCGTCGCCGTGCTCGCCGAGGATGGTCGCCTCGACGTTCTGGGTCGGGGCGTCGAAGCGCTCGGAGAGGACGTAGCGGAACCGCGCGGAGTCCAGTCGACCGCCGAAGCCGATGACCTGTTCGCGCGAGCGGTCGCCGGCCTCGTAGAGGTGGCGGTTGAGCAGGTCGACGGGGTTGGAGGTAGTCAGCGAGATGTAGTCGTCGTTGTGCTCGTCGAGCGAGGACTGGATGTCCTCCATGATGGGGGCGTTGTCGCCCGCGAGGTCGATTCGGGTCTGGCCCGGTTGGCGCGGGATGCCGGCCGTGATGACGACGACGTCCGACCCAGCGGTGTCCTCGTAGCCGCCCTGTCGGACCGTCGTGTTCGAATCGTATGCGATGCCGTGGTTGGTGTCGGCGGCCTGCCCGATGGTGTCTTCTTCCTTGTCCGGGATGTCGACGAAGACGACTTCGTCGGCGATGTCTCGGAGCGCGATGTTGTACCCTGCCGCGGCGCCGACCGTTCCGGCCGCACCGACTACGCTTACCTTTGTCATACCATTCGAAACGCCTTCGGCGCGAACGTTAAACGTGTCGAAACCCCCCTCCACGGGTCACTGATCGGACCCGAAAACGGTTTTCAGCGCCACGGCGTTGATACGTGTATGAGCGACTTCGATAAGGAAGCCGAACGCGAGAAACTCCGGGAGAAATTCGAGAAGGAGGAAGAACAGCGTGCGGCCACCGAACAGATGAGCGAACTCCTGTTGAAGGGTGCGACGATGACGAACGCCCACTGTTCGGACTGTGGCGACCCCATCTTCCGCTACGACGGGCAGGAGTTCTGTCCCACCTGCCAGAAGCCCATCACACGCGAGCAGGGAGCGTCGGCGGACGGGACCGACGACGAGGCCGGTCAGTCCGCCGACGGGGACCACATCGAGGTGGCGAACCCGAGCGACGAGGCCCGCGTCCAGTTCGGCGCCGACGAAGCGGACGACAGCGAGGCCGAGGAAGCCCGGACGGACGAACAGGACACCAACTCCAAAGCGGTCTCGGAGACGAACCACGTCGGCCGGAACGAACCCGACCGGGGGACGGACGCCCAGACTGCGCCACCCCGGGAAGTGCCGTCGGCAGACCCCGAACGGACTCCAGACGAAGCGGGGGGTAACCGAGAGACGGACGACCGTCGACCCGCTGACCGGCAGTCACACACCGCCGGTCGCCGGTCTGTGGGACGCGACGGGCGGGCGGGGCGACGGGCGAACCCGGACGTTTCGACTCGAACTGAGCGCGCTACCGGTGACGTACGTGCGGACCTCGACGCTGCGGCGTCGCTGCTTGCGGAGACGGTTCGGCGATTTGCGGAACGGGCCGCGGCGGCCGACGACCCGAGAGAAGCGCGCGAACACCTCGCTGCCGCCCGCGAGGCGGCGGAGGCGCTCGACGCGGCAAAGCGCTGACCGCTGTCAGCCGTCGGCGCGGACGCCGTCCCCGACGTCGACGGTCCCGTCGTCGCGGTGGACGTCGATTCGGTCGACGAGGGCGTCGATAGTCGGGACGTCCTGTGGCTTTGGCCCGCCGTGTCTGGAGACGATGCGGAGTCGGTCCTCGACGCACTCGAAGAGCACGACGCCGGGAAGGCTAGGGATCGTGCGCTGGAACGGTGCGAACGCATCGAACTCGTCGGGTGGGACGTCTCGACGGTCGTCGTCGACGCCGTCGTCCGTGGGGTCTGCGAGCATCGGGAACGGGAGTTCGTAGCGGCGGTGCCACACCAGCGCCCGTTCGCGGATGTCGGGCAACACCGGGACGACGGCGGTCCCTCGCGTGGCGAACTCCCCGTAGTGGTCGGCGAGTCGACTGACGAGGTCCCGACACAGCGGGCAGTAGTGGTTCCGGAGCAAGACGGCGAGGACGTAGTCGTGGTCGGCAGCGAGACGCTCGGACGTCAGCGTCGCGCTCCCTGCACCGACGTTGTCGAGTTCGAAGTCGAAGTAACGGTCACTACCGGTCGTCGTATCTGTCACCTGAGGACCCCCTTACCGGAACCACGCTATACAACTGCTTCAAACTTTCTCTGCACGAACAGATCGGTGAAATCGAATCGGCGTCTCAGGGATCGTACTCGCCGCTAACGACGTCGCGGATACGCGTCGCGGTCACCTCGCCGATGCCCGCCACGTCGAGCAAGTCGTCGTGGCCGGCGGTCATCACCGCTTCGACGCTCCCGAAGTGGGCCAGCAGGTTCCGGGCCGTCACTGGTCCGACTTCCGCGACCGAGGTGACGACGTACTCCTGTTGCTCGGCCAGCGTCTTCGACTGTTTCTCGCCGTGGACGCTCACCTCTCGGTCGCCCTCGTCCTGTTCGCGGCCGGCGATGACCTCCAGCAGGTCGGCCGTCTCGGCCTCGTCGGCGGTGCGCATCACGCTGGCGCCGAAGTCGACCGCGAGCGAGGCCAGCGCCCCGTTGATGGCCTTGTGGTGGACGTTTCGGGCGCCATAGAGGTCCTCGCCCTCGACGACGACGACCGGGCGGGCGTAGTGGCGGGTGGCGTCGCCGACTTGCTCGAACATCGACCGGTCCCCGCCGGTCAGTGTGTCCATGAAGTCGGCGACGGTCTTTCGCTCGACGACCACGCGGTCCGAGAGGACGTAGTCGCCGACCGCCAGCGTCTCCAGTCGCGTCTCGACGCCGTCGCGTGTCGAGAGGTCCCGGGCGATGGTCGAGTCGAGTTCGCGCTGGTCGGCGACTATCTCTATGGTCTCCTCGTCGCCGTCGGCCGTCGCGACGGCTCCCTCCAGTTCGTCGGCGTCGGTCCCTGCCTCCTCGGCGACATCTTCGCCGGCGAACGCGTCGAGGCCGGCCTGTCCGTCGTCGTCGGGCGCGCTCTGTGCGCCGTCGTCCTCGGTTTCGACTGGAGCGGGCGACCCCTCGCTCTCGGGCCCGGTTTCCGATCCGGCGTCGTCCCCGTCTGGGTTCTCGTACTCGTCCAGCCCGGTCTGGTCGAGTTCGGCCTCCAAGTCGCCGGCGACGCTCTTTAAGTTCTGTAACTCCCGTTTCATCCGTTTCTGGTCGTTTCTGGCCTTCCAGAAGTACGCCTCGTCGCGGGTGTCCTCGGCCAGCAAGACGACGACGCGGCCCTCGGCCTGTCGGCCGGTTCGTCCCTTGCGCTGGATGGCGCGGATGGCCGTCGGGACGGGTTCGTAGAACATCACGAGGTCGACCTCCGGCACGTCCAGTCCCTCCTCGGCGACGGAGGTCGATACGAGGACCTCGAACTCGCCGTTCCGGAAGCGGTCCAGCGTCTCCTGTTGCTCGGTCTGAGTCATCCCCTCGCTGCCGTCGGTGTCCGACTGGCCGACGAACTTCTGGGTCGAGAAGTGGTCCGAGAGGAAGTTGACGAGGGTTTCGGCGGTGTCCCGGGACTCGGTGAAGACGATGACTCGCTCGCCGTTCTCGATGCCGAGCGTCTCGGCCAGCAACATCCGCGTCTGGCGGAACTTCGGGTGGAGGTCGTCGTACGCGGCGGCCTTGCGCATCGCCTCGCGGATCTTGGGTTCGCTGACGAGTCGCTGGTCGGCTTTCGACGCGCCGGACGAGCGGGCGGCCTCCTTCAGGCGCTCGAAGTACCGCCGCAGGGACTCGACGCTCTGGGTCTCGACGTAGGTGACGGCCGTCCGTAACTTCCGAATCTCCGCGAGCAGGCTCATCCCCTGATACCCCTCGCTCTGGTCGTTGTCCATGAGTTTCCGCAACTCGGCCTGCATCCCCTGAATCTCTCGTTCGGAGAGGTCCGGCGAGGACTTGTTGGTGACGCCGAGGTCCTTTAACTGCGCCAGTCGGTCGGCGACGACTTCGTTGATGGCGTCGCGTATCTCTATCACTACGTCGGGGAGTTCGATACGTTTCCACTCGACGCTCGTATCGTGGGTGTACTCGGCGACGTCGGCGTCGTCCTCGGTCATCACGGTGACCTCCGAGAGGCCGAGATTCTCACACACTTCGAGGATGGCCTCCTCGTCGTCGCCGGGGGAGGCGCTCATCGCGGTGACGAGGGGATCGTCGGCGTCGGCGTGGTAGCGGTCGGCGATGTAGTTGTAGGCGTAGTCGCCGGTCGCGCGGTGACACTCGTCGAAGGTGCAGTGGGTCACCGACGAGAGGTCGATACGGTTGCCCACGAGGTCGTTCTCGACGACCTGCGGCGTCGCGATGACCACTCGCGCACGCTCGAACAACTCCGCTCGGTCGTCCGGTCGGACCTCACCCGTGAAAACGACTATCTCGTCGTCGGGAACGGTCAGCGCCTCACGGTAGAACTCGGCGTGTTGCTGGACCAGCGGTTTCGTCGGGGCCAGCAGGAGGGCGGTGCCGCCGACGCCGTGGAGGCGGCGGGCGGTCACGAGCAGGGAGACGGTCGTCTTGCCGAGGCCGGTGGGGAGACAGACGAGGGCGTGGCGATCGTCGGCGGTGTCGGCGAGTTCGACCTGATACCGGCGGTTCTCCAGCAGCCCGTCGGTAACCAGTGGCTCGGTGACGTACTCGCCACCGGACTCGGCGTCGGTGGTCGCCATTGGCGAGGCGTTGGCCCCGCCGGCGGTTAAGGGTTCAGGTAGCGTGGTGGAAGTGAAACGGGGTGGACGAAGGTATTATTTCATCTTCTGATAATCATAACTCATGACGGTGACCAGTCCGGTCGAACTCGTACTCGTGGTGTTCTTCACGGTTTCGGGGCTGTCACTCGTTGCGCTCACGGTGTATCTCCGGACGTATCCCCACGGGATTCGCGGCGTCCGCTCGTTTACCGCGCTGTTGGCGCTGACGGCGGTGTGGTCGTTCGCCGCCGCCGCGAAAATCGTCCTGCCGACCGCGGTCGAACGCGTACTGGTCGCGCTCGAACTCCCGCTTGGGGTGCTGTTCGTACTCGTCTTCTTCGTGTTCGCGGCCCAGTACACGGGCCGAGACTGGCACCGCCGCCCCCTCTTTATCGCGTACGTGGTGGTCGTGCTGATGGGGCTCGTGCTGGGTATCCTCACGAACCCGCTCCATCACCTGTTCTGGGAGGGTATCGACCTGTCGACGGCGGTGTTTCCCCATCTGGTTCACAGGGGACTGGGACCGCTGTACTTCCTCTATGTCTTCCTCTCGTACGGGCTGTACTGTGTGGCGGTGTACGCGTTGCTGGGCATCCACCTCCGGAGTCGGTACAGCACCGAGTCGGTGTTGCTCGTCGCCTTCGGGAGCGCGCTGCCGCTGTTTATCAACGTCGTCTCTGTACTGGACAGTGCCCCGATTCCGGGGCTGGATTACACGCCGATCGGCCTCGCCCTGTTCGGCATCGCGACGACGTGGTCCATCCAGCTAGATTTTTTCGACATCGTCCCACTGGCTCGCGATACGGCCGTCGAGCAGAGCAGCGAAGGCATGGTCATCCTCGACGCCGAGCGCCGCATCCGCGATTTCAACCCCACGGCATCAGAGCTCCTCCCGTCGCTTGCGAGCCACCAGAACGAGTCCATCGAACGAATCGTCGAGAACGCCGACGAGTGGTTCGAGGACGGCGACGGCGGCCGTACCGAGTTCGCTCCCCAGACCGACGAGGACCGGTATCTCTCGGTCCAGACGTCCGCGATAACCGACGGCCCGCACCACCTCGGCTGGACCGTCGTCCTCTCGGACATCACCGACCAACAGCGACGACAGCGTCACCTCCACCTCGTCTCGCGCGTCCTGCGACACAACATGGCCAACCGCATCAACACCATCATGGGTCACGCGGAGGTGTTAGAGGAGTACGTCGACGAACGTGGTCGGCCCCATCTGCAGGCTATCGACGACAGCGCCGGTTCCATCATGGAGACGAGCGCGAAACTCCGGACGATACAGCGTATCGTCACGAGCGAGCGAGCCAGAGAGCGAACCAACATCTCGACCACTGTCGAGGCCATCGTCGCCCGGTACTCGGCGAAATACCCGGCGGCGACGGTGACGGCGTCGTGTCCCGACGAGGTGTTCGTCCGATCGACCGTCGGGCTACAGGCCGCCCTCGAGAACCTCGTCGAGAACGGCATCGAACACGACCCGGATCCATCGCCGTCGGTGACTATCACCGTCACCGTCGATGCGGACACGGTCCACGTCACCGTCACCGACGAGGGCCCGGGCATCCCCGACACGGAGCGTCGTATCCTCGAAGAAGGTGAGACGCCGCTCCAGCACAGTTCCGGCGTCGGCCTGTGGCTCGTCTACTGTTTCGTCGAGCAGTCGGGACACGACCTCACGTTCGAGTTGCGCCCGGAGGGCGGGAGCGAAGTGTCCTTCTCGCTGGACCGGGCTCTGCCCGAGCTATCGTAGCCATTGAAGATCAATGCACACCCGACCGCACGACGGCGGTGCGGTCGGTGTGTGAATCGTTTCAATTGTCACGATAGACGAGTGACCGCGCTGGTCGCTGTAGACGGGGAAAGCCATCAATTCACTCCGATGTGTAGCTTGAACTACCATGGCGTACCACAGCCGCTCGACTCCCGCACAGGTCTGGCAGACACTGACCCACTCGCTCTGGTGGGCACAGCAACTCAGCGTCTTGCAAGGGGTGGTCGCGGCCGCAAAGGCGGCGTTCGCGGCGGTGTTACTCGGAGTCACGGCGCCGGCCGCACCGGTCGTCGTCGGCCTCGTCTCCTTTGCCGTCTACACGGCCAACGACCTCGCCGACATCGAGGAGGACGCAATCAACTGCCCCGAGCGGTCGTCATTCGTCACAGACCACCCGGTGGTGGTCGCCGGCCTCGCCGTCGGTGGCCTGCTACTGGGGGCGGGCATCGCGCTGTGGGCGGGCGGGCCGGACGCACTCGTCGTCGCCCTGATTCCGGTCGTCGCGTGCGTCCTCTACAGCGTCCCGCTCGCACCCGGGTGGCGGCGACTGAAGGACGTGTTCGTCGTGAACACGGGGCTGGTGGCACTGGCGTGGGCGTCGACCGTGACCCTGCTCCCACTTGCCGTAGCGGGTCGTCCCATCGGCCCGGTCGCGGTGGCGGTCTGTCTGTTCTTCTTCCTGCGGTCGTTCGTCTCGGTCGAGGTGTTCAACGTCCGAGACGTCGTCGGTGACAGGGCCACGGGCGTCGAGACGCTCCCCGTCGTCCTCGGTGTCGGTCGGACGCGGCAGGTACTCGCGCTGCTCGATGGCTGTTCGCTCGCGGTGCTGGTCGCGCTCACGCCCGTCGCGCACGCGGCCCTGCCCGCGGTGTTTGCCCTCCCGGTCGTGAGCTATTCGCTCTCGCTCACGTGGGTTCTGGACCGGACGAACGCGATGGATACGCTCTGTCTGGCCAAAGACGGCGAGTACCTCCTGCTCGGACTGGTCGCCCTCGCCGTCTAGAACGGGACCAAGACCAGTCCGGTCCACATCGCGGCGGCCGCGAGTACCGGGATGGCGAAGTTGTCGTCGACGACGTAACCCGCGATGGTGGGTTTGACCCCGTCGGCGAACGTCGCGGCGACGCCGCCCAGCACTGCCGCGGCCGGCGAGACGAACGGGGACGCGAGCAGCGTACACACGCCGAACATCACGAGCAACACCCACGCCTGCTTGACGTTGCTGGCCTCTGCAGAGCCCAGCAGGCCGCTTATCGGATCGCCGATGGCCAGCATGAACATCGCCGGTACGGCCACGGTGGTGGGTAGTCCGACGGCGACGGCCCCGGCGACGACGGCCATCCCGACGATGTACAGCGCGTAGCCCGCCGGATTGTCCTGTTCGTACTCGCGGGTGAGACGGTCGTAGATGGCCCAGTCGAGACCGATCGAGAGACGAACGAACTCCAGAAAGACGACGGTAACCAGACACACTGCCAGAAACGTCTGGACGACCCGCCAGGTGACGAGGTCCGGGGCGAGGAGGTACGAGAGCGGGACCGCCGACCCGGTGGCGTGGACGAGTCGACGGGCGACCTCGTCAGCCATCTTACAGGTCGTCGAAGGTCGTCTCGCCCTCGGTGAGGCGCGCTATCGTCTCCGCGAGGCCGTCGATGGAGACGCGTTTCTGCTCTGTGCTGTCCCGTTCCCGAACGGTGACCGTGTCCTCCTCTACGGACTCGTAGTCGACGGTAACGCAGTAGGGCGTCCCGATCTCGTCCTGTCGGCGGTAGCGCCGGCCGATGGCACCGGAGTCGTCGTAGGTGACCGAGTGCCCGGCCTCGCGGAGGGCGCTCGCTATCTCGCGGGCGTACTCGGCCATGCCGTCCTTGTCCATCAGCGGGAAGACGCCGACGGTGGTCGGGGCCTGTTCTGGCGGGAGGTCGAGGTAGGTGCGTTCCTCACCGTCTACCTCGTCCTCGGTGTAGGCGTGGGCCAGCATCGTGTAGATGAGGCGACCGACCCCGAAGGAGGGTTCGACGACGTGCGGGCGGACGTGTTCGCCGTTCTCCGTGACCGTCTCGACGCTGAAGTCCGTCTCCTCGACGGGGACGGTGTAGGCCTCGCCGTCTACCTCGACGGTCACGTCCTCACCCTCGAAGGCCTCGGGGTCCCGTTCGGCCAGCGCTTCGAGTGCGTCGGCCACCGACTGGGCGTCGCCGCCGAACTCGGGCCCGAGGTAGCTCATGTCCGGGTCGACGGTCGGTCGTTCGACGGTGACGGGTTCGTCGTACTGCTTGAAGACGGTGTAGTCCTCGCCGGAGTGTTCGGCGTGCTTCTGCAGGTCGTAGTCGCCCCGATAGGCAAAGCCCGTAATCTCTATCCAGTCGCCGTCGATTTCGGCTTCGGCGTCCCAGCAGTCAGCGGCGTAGTGGGCGAGTTCGCCCGGGAGGTGCTGGCGGAACCGGAACCGGTCCATGTCGATACCGATGCGCTCGTACCAGTCGCGGGCGACGCCCAGATAGTACGCCACCCAGTCGCTGGTGACGACGCCCTCGTCGACGGCTTCGCCGACGGTCAGCTGTTCGACGCCGCCGTCCGCTGCCTGCTGGCTCTCGCCGGAGTACAGCGGGAGCGTCACGTCCTCTACGTCGGCGAGCGGCGGTTCGTCCTCCTCGGGGTCGACGAAGTGTTCGAGTTCGGCCTGCGTGAACTCACGCACGCGCACGAGGGACTTCCGGGGGGAGATCTCGTTGCGGTAGGCCTTCCCGATCTGTGCGACGCCGAAGGGGAGCTGGTTACGCGCGTACTCCGAGAGCTGCGGGAACTCGACGAAGATGCCCTGTGCCGTCTCCGGCCGAAGGTAGCCCGGCGAGGAGGTGCCCGGGCCGATGTTCGTCGCGAACATCAGGTTGAAGTTGTCGACGGGTTCGCCGGCCAGCGAGGCGTTGCAGGACGGACAGGCGATGTCGTGGTCGGCGATGATGTCCATGACGTCCTCGTTGGGCAGGGACTCGGCCTCCTCGATGTCGGTGTTGTCCTCGACGATATGGTCGGCGCGGTGGGTCGCGCCGCACTCGCCGCACTCGATGATCATGTCGTCGAAGCCATCGAGGTGGCCCGACGCCTCGAAGACGGCTTCGGGCATCACGTCGGGGGCCGAAATCTCCTGATGGCCCTCTTGCAGGACGAAGCGGTCACGCCACGCGTCTTCGACGTTCGACTTCAGGGCCGCGCCCTGCGGGCCGTAGGTCCAGAACCCGGCCGCGCCGCCGTAGGCGCCGGCGGCGGGGAAATAAAAGCCCCGGCGCTTGGCCAGTTCGGTCAGTCGCTCGCCCTCGCTCATAGGCCCTCCAGTAGGTCGACGTCGCGGACGATACCGTCGAGTTCGTCGCCCGCGACGAGTGGAATCTGTTCGATGTCGTGTTCGATCATCAATCGGGCCGCCTCCCCGGCGGTGAGGCGTTTGCTCACGGTCACGACGTCGGCGGTCATGAACTCGCTTACGGGTTCGGCCGGAATCTCGACGTTTCGGGTGGGCATGTAGCGGCCGCCGACGGCCTTGATGCCCTCCCAGGCCCACTCGTCGTCCTCGTTGGCGATGGACTCGCCGGTGTCGTCTTCGCCCTCGACGACCCGGGCCACTTCGATGATGTCGACTTCGGTGAGCATCCCGGTCATCTCGCCCTCGGCGTCGAGGACGACGCCGTAGGGAACTTCGGCGTGGGACAGTTCCCGCTCGGCGACGGTCAGTGGCGTCTCGACGTAGATGCAGTTGATATCCCTGCGGGCGAGATTCCCGACTTCGGTGTCGCCGTCGACGTCGCCGTTCGCGATAGCGTGGACGACGTCGGTGACGGTGATGATGCCTTCGAGGCGCCCGTCGACGACGGGGATGCGGCGCTCGTTCTCCGCGACCATCAGGCGTGCGGCCTCCTGGATGCTGGCCTCGGCGGTGATGGTCGGGACTTCCTCGACGAGCAGCGCGAGCTGGTCCTCGTCGGGTCGGTCGATGAGGGCGTCCCGTGAGATGAGTCCGCGGAACTCCTCGCCGTCGTCGGTGTCTTTGATGACGGGGACGGACGAGAACGCCCGCTCTTGGAGGTACTCCAGCACGTCGTCACGGGTGCCCGGAATCTCGACCGTGACTACCTCCGAGCGCGGCGTCATGGCGTCTGCGACGTTCATACTGCCAAAACTTCCTGCCTGCACCTACTAAGTCCTTAACATCCACCGTTTTCTCTCGGCGCTCGGTCCGAGCCGCGTGGGTCCACGCCCGTCCGAACTGACAGCCGAAACCGTGCTGTGCAGGCCGCGACGACGCCGAAAACCCCGCTCGAAATCCTCGCGAACGGGTACGTTCACATCCGTTACCTAACACCGAGAGTAGGCCGGCCGTACCACTCGCCGCTCGACTGAATCTCGGACGAACCGCGACACTGCGCGCGGATGCCGCGGGGAGTCTCGGTCGTCCCGTCGTGGAAGTAGCGCACCCCCGGTCAGACAGATGTCTGACACTGGTCCGACTCCGTCCGGGGATTTCGCTACGTTTATATGTGGGTGTTACATATTGTCATGCATGGAGCCGGACACGGTTGCCCCAGCGGAGGTTGCTGAGGACGCGGAGGTTATGGCTTCCGTCGAGGAAGGTACGACTGATACGCTCGTCATCGCAGACGTCTCGACCGACGAGGCGTATATGACACTCCCGCTGGTAGACGCCGCCTCGCTGCCGGAATGGCGGTAACGCGCGGTCCGGGTCACTGCGGCTCGACCCGTGGTTTTACATTTTCGACGCTCGGGACTCGTAGCGACTGCCGACGCCGTCGCGGCGTTCGGCCGTCCTCGAACCGATCAGGTACCGCGCTCGAAATCGAGCAGCGGTATCGGCGCCAGTTCGCCGTCGGCGGCCTGCGGTGCGTCAGCGGCGGCAGGACCGGTGTCGCCGGACGCCCCACCGTCCGTGGCCGTGGGTTCCGAGCCGTCGGTCACGGCTCGCCGGCACCGCACGCACGCGTTGAGAAAACAAGCGTTATGCCGTCCCGGTAAGTTCGGTCCGGTATGAAGGTACTCGTCACGGACCCCATCGCCGACGCCGGCCTCGCCCGGCTCCGCGAGGCGGGCCACGAGGTGGAGACAGCCTACGACGTCGAGGGCGACGCGCTGCTCGATGCAGTATCCGATGCGAACGCGCTCATCGTCCGCTCGGGCACCGAAGTCACCGACGAGGTACTCTCGGCCGCGCCCGAACTGGTCATCGTCGGGCGCGCCGGCATCGGCGTCGACAACATCGACATCGACGCCGCCACCGAACACGGCGTCATCGTCGCCAACGCCCCCGAAGGCAACGTCCGGGCCGCCGCCGAACACAGCGTCGCGATGGCGTTCGCCACCGCCCGCTCCATCCCGCAGGCCCACGACCGTCTGAAGGGCGGCGAGTGGGCGAAAGGGGCGTTCCTCGGCACCGAGGTCAACAAGAAGACCCTCGGTGTGGTCGGCTTCGGCCGCGTCGGCCAAGAGGTCGCGAAACGACTGGGCAACCTCGGCATGGACATCGTCACGTTCGACCCCTACATCAGCGAGGAACGCGCCAAACAGTTCGGCGCCGAACTCGTCGACGAACTCGACGAGTGTCTCGAGAAGGCCGACTTCGTCACTATCCACACGCCGCTGACCCCCGAGACCGAGAACATGATCGGCGAGGAGGAACTCGCCCAACTCGAAGGCGGGTACGTCGTCAACTGCGCCCGCGGCGGCATCATCGACGAACCCGCCCTCGCGGAGGCCGTCGAGGACGGCGTCCTCAAGGGCGCGGCGCTCGACGTCTTCGGCGAGGAACCGCTCCCCGAGGACAGCCCGCTGCTCGACGTCGAGGACATCATCGTCACACCGCATCTGGGCGCGTCGACGGAGGCCGCCCAAGAGAACGTCGCCACCTCGACGGCCGACCAGATTATCGCCGCGTTCAATCAGGAACCCGTGGCGAACGCCCTGAACGCGCCGTCTCTCGACCGCGCCACTTTCGAGCAGGTCGAACCGTACCTCGAACTCGCGAGCACCGCCGGCCGCATCGCCGTCCAGCTGTTCGACGGCCACATGAGTTCCGTGTCGGTCACCTACGCGGGCGACATCGCCGACGAGGACGTCGAGTACGTCACCGCCAGCGCGCTGGAAGGCGTCTTCGCACCCTCGGACATTCAGGTCAACGCCGTCAACGCTCCGCAGATCGCCGAAGAACGTGGCATCGACGTGACCGAGTCGAAGACGAGTTCCGCCGAGGACTACCAGAGCCTCATCACCGTCACCGTCTCCGACGGTGCGGAGTCCGTCTCGGTCTGTGGAACCCAGTTCGGCGGCGAGGAGTCCCGCATCGTCCGCATCGACGACCACCGCATCGAGGCCGTCCCGCACGGTCACATGCTCGTGGTGCGCAACAAGGACGAACCCGGCACCATCGGCTTCATCGGGACCGTGCTGGGCGAAGCGAACATCAACATCGCGGGGATGTTCAACGGCCGCGAGACCATCGGCGGGGAGGCCATGTCCGTCTACAACCTCGACGAATCGCCGACGGCCGAGGTCTTCGACCGACTGGCCGAGGACAGCCGCATCATCGAGACGACCTACGTCGCACTCGGCGACGAGTAAGCCACGCCGCGTTTTTCCGAGCCGAGTCTCCGGGGGAACCGTTATCTGTCGCGCTAGTCTTGTCGAGTAACGAGCTAGTGGGATGGAGACAGCCGACAGCCGACAGGTCCGGACCCTGTTCACCGCCCTCGAACGCGGCGAGACTGGCGTCTACGACCTCGTCGTCGCACACGACGAGACGACGACCCCCGAACTGGACGGCGGCGGCCGGCGACGCAGCCCCTCTGTCGACGCGCCCGCTCGACACGGCCGATTGGACGCAGTACGGCCGGTCCAACGTCTCCGCCATCGCGGAAGCGTACGACTGGGACGTGAGACCGGCCGACACCGACGACGATCACGTCCGGTTCGAGATTACCGGACTGGAGGCACGATGACACCGACGCCGGGTGGTGGGTGCCGATGAGCGAGGCCGATCCGCTTCCCGTCACCTGCGTCGACCCGGACGGTCGACTCGGCCCTGTCGTCACTGCACTCCGGACGGCCGACGACGTGGCGGTGGCGGTCGTCGAGACCGTCGACGACGTCTCCGCGACGGCGGCGTGCTGTGTCCTGTTGCACGCCCCGGAGACCGTGTCGCACTCGGCAGTCGACGGATTCGCCCAACTGGACGCGCTCACCGACGCCCACCCCGAAATGTCGGTCGCACTCTACGGCCACGACATCGGGTCGATGACGACCACGACGCGGGCGTTCACCCACCGGGCGGTGGACGAGGGCGTCGACGCCGCGATAACGATGGGCGGCAACCGACCCGAACTCATCGTCCGCCGGGTCAAGCAGGCCGCCGGTCGCGAGACGCACTTCCAGTCCGACTCCGAACTGCTGGACTCGCTGCTGGACTCGTTTCCCCACCAGCTGTTCGTCAAGGACGACGTCGGCCGGTTCGTCGAAACCAGCGCGCACACGGCCAGCGAGTACGACTTCGACCGGGACGAACTGGTCGGATTGACCGACTACGAACTCCTCCCACACGACCTCGCCGACGAACTCTACGAAGAGGAACAGCGCATCATGGCCGCCGGCGAACCGATGCTGAACAAGGTCGAACACTACGTCGACATCGAGGGCCGCAGTCGCTGGGTCAACACGGCGAAAGCGCCCCGGTTCGACGCCGACGGCGACCCCATCGGCATCGTCGGGAGCACCCGCGACGTCACCGACGAGAAGCGACAGGAACACATGGTCCGGGCGGTCCACGAGGCCAGCCGTGACCTCGTGCGGGCGGGCGACCGGACCGAAATCGGCGAGGTGACCGTCGCCATCGCGAAGGACATCCCGGCGCTTCCCCGAGTGCAGGTCGCACTCGTCGACGCTGACGGCGGGACCCTTCGACCGGTCGACCCCGACGACCAACGGCGCGTCTACGACCGGTACGCCGAGTGGTACGACCGCGCGTTCGACCGCGGCGAGACGCTGTTTGTCACCGCCGACGGGGCCGACGCGGTGGCCGAGTGGACGGCCGCCGACGAACCCGCCGCCGCCCTCATCCCAGTCGGCGACCACGGCGTCTTCGGCGTCACCACCGGCGAGGGGACCGTCGACGAGTTCACGCTTGACCTCGCGAACATCCTCGCGGCCAACGTCGAGGCCGCACTCGACCGGGCCGAACGCGAACGCGAACTCGAACGCCAGAACGAACGGTTAGAGGAGTTCGCCAGCATCGTCAGCCACGACCTGCGGAACCCACTTACCGTCGCCGACGCCTACGCCGAACTCGCCAGAGAGGACCCACAACCGAGACACTTCGACAAAATCGAGGGCGCCTTAGACCGGATGGCGCAGTTGACCGAGGAACTGCTGACCCTCGCGAAGAAAGGACAGGCCGTCGGCGAGACGACGGCCGTCCGGTTGCAGGACGCGGTCGACGAGGCCCGCGCCTCCGTCGGCGCCGACCGTCTCACGGTTCGGACCGCCGACTGCGGGACCGTCGAGGCCGACACCTCCAGACTGGTCGAACTGCTGGAGAACCTCTTCCGGAACGCCGTGGAGCATGGCTCCTCCCACGGTCGACCAGCGTCCGACGACGACGCCGAACACGGGACCGCAGACGACGAGGCAGTCACCGTCACGGTCGGGATGCTCCCGGACGGCGAGGGATTCTACGTCGCCGACGACGGCCCCGGTATCGCCGAAAGCGAACGCGAGAAGGTGTTCGAGATGGGGTACACCGACAGCGAAGACGGCACGGGATACGGGCTCTACATCGTGAAAACCATCGCGGAGGCACACGGGTGGTCGGTGGCGGTCACCGAGAGCGACGCCGGCGGCGCTCGGTTCGAGGTCAGCGACGGTACCGTCCGCTGATTAGCGCTCGTCGAGCAGTCGCTCGTACCGCTCGACGACCGCCTTCCGGCGTTCGCGTTCGCATTCGAGCGCCGTCTCCAGCGCGGCGATGCGACAGTGCAGGACGGTCAGTTCGAACTGCGCGATGCTCGTCGGGGTGGCACCGGTGGAAGTGCGGTCGACGTCCGACCCGGACTCGGGCGTCGCCACTTGGGTGGGTCGTGTGGTCACATACCACGATTGGCGTCGAGCGGCAAAAGCACCCATCGGACGGCCGTCACACGCCCGTCATGCGGCCGTCGGCGGCCTGAGAGCGCAGGCCGACCTACATGAAGTCCGCGATGCCGGACTGCTTGTTGTGGTCGTTCTCGAACACCGACTCGATTTTGGTTTCGAGAATCTTCAGCCGCTGTTTCGTGTAGTCGCGAGCGCCGAACTCGTCGGCGACGCGGATGGCCGTGTCGATGTACTTCGTCACCGATCCCTCGTGGACGGTGAGGTTCACGCGGCCGCCACACTCCCGGCAGTCGCCGGTCAGCGGCATCCGGCGGAACGACTCCCCGCAGTCCAGACACCGCACCTCCTGTCTGGAGAACGCCCGGAGGTTGCCGATGAGGTCCGGCAGGAAGTGGTACTCGATGATGCGCTCGGCCACGTCGGACTCGACGACGGCCCGGAGTTTCCGCGAGAGCGACAACTGGGCGTCCATCTTCTCCTCCATCGACCCGAGCGTCTTGTACGCCGAGAGGTCCGGCCCGGCCGCGAGGTCGGTGGTGTCGTGGGTGTGCCGGAAGTCGGTGTACTCGCGGTCGGTGCCCAGCGTCTCCTCCGCTATCGTCATGATGTCCTCGACCTCCGCGGGGTCAGCCAACTCCCGCGTGGCCTCGTAGAATTCCCGCGGGTAGCGGTCCATGATGTCCATGTTGTGGGCCTCGTCGTCGATCTCGCTCGGGTCGATGCGCGAGGACATGACGAGTGGGGCGTCCATCTGTCCGCCGCGCTTGTTCGGGAGGTAGGACTTCGAGAAGTTGAGCAGGCCGTCCATCAGGAGCATCACGCAGTCCTCGTCGCCGTCGCACTGGCCGACGTAGGTTCCCTCGACGGCGACCCGATGAGTGTCGGCGACGGTGAGACAGTAGACGAACTCCACGTCGCTCTCGACGTACTCGACGGCGGTCACGGCGTCCGTCGGGACGCCAGCGCCGTCGGCCACCGGCACCGTCGCACCCGCGCCGGTCATCGTCGTCTCGCCGCCGTCGTAGGCCGGGAGGGCGTCGCCACGCTCGATTTCGCTGGCGCGGACTTCCTTGACGCCGCTCTCGCCCGCCCGGAGCATCGTGTGGTCCGGGGTGACCCGCAGCGTCCGGTCGCCGACCTCGATGCGGACGAGGTGGTCCGGCGCGCGGTGTCTCGAGACGGCCTCGACTGGTCTGCGGCAGGGGCCGTCGTCACCCAGCGACGGCACCGCGAGGTCGCCGTCCAGTTCCTCGACGAGCGTCCCGAAGTCGTCCGTCTCGGGGTCGTCGAGTCGCGACTCCACCAGTTCTTCGATGGTCCCGTAGTGCCAGTCGTCGGCTTCGTCCTCGTACCACACTTTCGTCTCCGGGTGGAAGCAGTTCCGCCGTTTCGCCGCGTGGAAGTACGGGTGGGCGTAGCCGACGGCCGCCGAGGTAAAGCCGACGACCCGGCCGACCGTCGCGGCGGAGGTGTGTGGGGCCATCCCGAAGACGAGTTCGCCCACGAGTTCCTCGCGGTCGTCGAACTCGTAGTACGGTTCGAGGCCGTAGTACTGCTCTAGGAGGTCGTCGACGAACGCCGCGGTCTGGAGCATGTGTTCGGCCGCGCCGTCCGAGAGGACGATGTCCTGCACTTTCAGTTCGACCAGTTGGTCGGCGTGGGTCAGCGGGTCGCCGTGGATGTCCGTCTCGTAGCCCAGATGGCGCAGGCGATCGGGGTCGACGTCGAGTTCGGCCGGTCGGACCGCCGTCACCGGCAGGTCGGTCATGTCGTAGCGGACGGTGCCGTCCTTGAACGCCGAGACGTCGTGTTTCGCCCGGAGAATCCCCTTCTCCATCGGTTCGGGCAGTTTCTCCTCGGAGGTGAGCCCCTTGACTGCTTTCAGCGTGTCGAACGCCGTCTCGCGTTCGCCCACGCTCTGGAGGGCGTCGCGGTATATCTCCCGGACGTCCAGTTCCGTGTACTGGGTGGGAGAGGCCAGCGTCTCACAGCGGCCACACTCCGCGCGGCCGGACTCGTCGGGTTCGACCTCCATCTCGCAGTCGGGACAGACGTACACCGTCTCGGCGACGGCGTCACACTCCGGACAGCGGGCCTCGTGGGTCTCCGTGCCGCAGTCGGGACAGCGCCGGCGAGCGACCTCCACGTCGACGCGGCCCGGCGTCTCGCTCATCGAGTCGGCGTGTTTGGTCGCGTCGGCGACGCTGCGCTGTGCCCCGCCGGCCTCGCCGATGGGAAAGAGCGTGTGGACGGCCGGCGAGAGGTCCCGGCGTTCTGACTTCTCGGGCCGGCCCATCCGGTTGCCGATGCGGGTCGGAGCGCGCTCGCGGATTTCGAAGGGCGACACCTCGTTGACCGCGAGGACGGCGTTCCGACCCGCCTCGTCGCCCAGTTCGTCGTCGACGTAGCCGATGGCGTCGGCCGCCTCCTGTTCGCCGTAGGTCTTCGCGCGGTCGGAGAGGTCCTCGATGGTCCACTCTCGCTCCAGCGAGCGGTCGAAGCCGAGCGTCCGGACCAGCGGTAGCCAGTCGGGGACGACGAGGCGGTCCTCGTCCTGTACGTGTTCGACCAGCAGGCGTTCGAGGGCGGCCTGTGCGTCGTCGGTCCGCGGGAGGACGAGGTCGCCGTCGGCCGCTCGCGGGTCGCTTCCGCGGCGAGACGCCCCGCTCGCTCCCCGCTCGCCGTTCCGAGACGCGTCCGGCGGACGCGTCTCGCGGGCACCGTCGGTCTGTGCGACCTGCCCCTCGTCGATGGCGTCGGCCAGCGCCCCCATCTGGTCGACGGTCACGTCGTGCCAGAGGTAGGTGTACTTCGGGTGGAGCGGCGCGTCGTACTCGCTGGCCCACTCCAGCGCTTCCTCGGCGCTGGGGTCCGCGAGGTCGACGGTCGGACTGTCCCGCATCGCCTGCACGTCCGCGCCCGCGGCCGCGAAGTCCTGCTCCCACCACTCGACGGTGTAGGAGGCCGGGGCCAGCGGGTGGTTGTTCTCGACGAACTCGCCGTAGTTGACGAGGTACTCGCCCAAATCGAGTATCTTCTCGACGCCGTTCCTGACCTCGAGCGCCTCCTCGGCGTCGTCGATACGCCGGACGTCGCCGTTGGCGAGTCGGACCGTCGGCCCCTCGATGGTGTCGACGGGGACGACGCCCGCCGCCTTCCCGGGCCGTTCGGTCTTTATCTGGGTCCCGGTCGCGAGGAAGTCGTCGACCAGATGCATCGTCGCCGGGTGGACCCCCGCCGTCGCGAACCCGTGGTTGCGCGCCCGGCCGTAGCGCAGGCGGAAACCGCCCGATTTGGAGGGGTGTGAGAAGACGGGGCGGCCGGCGATGAGGTCCCGCAGGTACTTCTTCGCGGGGTCGACGCGGGGCGGGCCGGCCTGTTCCGCGCTGTCCTCGTCGCCGCCGTCGTCACCGTCGGCGTCCTCGCTCGCGTCGTCGCTCTGGTCTCCGTCGTCTTTCGAATCGGCCTCGCCGTCTTTCCCGATGGTACCGTCGATGAGGTCCTGCAACCAGGGCCAGTCGACCTCGTCCAGATTCCGGGTGTAACGCTGGATCTTCGGGGCCTTCAGCGCGATGCCCTCCGCGAGGACGAGACACATCCCGCCGCGGGCGGAGTTCGAGTCAACCCGTTCGAGGTCCCGATAGCCCGACACCTCCTCGTCGCCGGTGGCCTCGCCGTCGAGCATGATGGGCATGTGTTCGGCGATGAACTTCGTCTCCTTCTCCTTCGGCGAGTACTGGAGGCCGGTGTCCTTGTCGTAGAGGTCTATCTCCTCGGCGTAGCGACCGATCTCCTCCTCGCGGGCCTTGTACTGGTCGATGCCCAGCAGCGCCCGGGCGTAGTCGGCGACGAGGACGGAGAGGGCCTGTGCGGTCCCGCCGGCGGAGCGAATCGGGCCGGCGTAGTAGACGTTGATGAATTCGGTCCCGTCGTCGTTTTCCAACAGTTCCACGCGGTCGATGCCCTCGATGGGCGCGGCGACCACGCCTTCGGTCAGCAGGGCGACGGCCGTCCGAACCGCGCCTTCGACTTTCCCCTCGCGGGTGTCGTAGTCACCGACGGTGCCCTCCACGAAGTCGTCGACGAGTTCGAGGGCGGCTTCCTCGCGGGACATCTGCCCCTCCAGTTCTCGGACTCGCTCGGCGACGCCGTCGATGCCGAGGATGTTCTCGACCCTGTCTGCCATGTCCCGCGCGGTCGGGATCTCGACCTCGGGTTTGGGGTCGCCGCCGCGCTGGCGGGCCCGCTGGGCGACGTCCATCGCCGATTCGAGTTCCGTCTCGAGCGTTTCGAAGTACTGTTCGTCGGCCTCGCGCATCTCAGAGGTCCCAGAGGTCGAGGTCCGTCGGTTCGTCGTGTTCGCGTTCGAGTGTCGTGTCGAATTCACGGACGTACAGTTCCCCCGCCCAGACGGTGCCGGCGTTCAGGTGGCCGGCGATGGCCTCGCCGTCCGGTCGCGAGAGGACGGCGTGGGTGTGGGCAAAGCGCTCCCCCTCTAACCACGAGACGTTGCCCATACACGCGGCTACCTCCAGGGGCTCGTCGAAGGTGACGGCGTCGTACTCGGTGCGCTCTTGGTCGTAGAACCATATCTCGGCGTCCTGCACCGCGCCGAGCCCGTAGAAGAAGGCCGCGTCGACGTCCTCGTCGGCGGCGAACGACTCTATCTGCGCTCGCCAGTCGGCGCCGTGGTCCAGTCGGCAGACGTACTCCGAGGCGGTGTCGACCTCCCGATAATCCATACTGACACTGGACGGTAGGCGACGGCAAAAACGTACCGCCCTGACCCGCGACGCCCTACGCCGGCAGCGACACCCGGGAGGCGTGCTGGCCGCGCTCGGCGTCGTGAAAGACGAGGTCCTCGACGGTCCACTCCACGGGGTCTATCTCCCGGTCGACCAGTCGCTCGGCCGCCGCGGGGTTTCCGCCCCGTGCGACGGTGACGTGCGGGACGTAGGCGTCGCCTTCCATCCCGTCGACGGGGTCGAACTCGGCACAGAGGCGTTCGTGCAGCGCCCGCAGGCCGGGGCTCTCGACGGCGAGGTAGACGACGGGGGAGGGCCCGGTCACGGCCGTCTCGAACTGTTCGACCCCGGCGATTCGGACGGTGAAGGGGGCCGTCCCGCGGAGGGCGTCCCGGGCGCGCGCTTCGATGCGGGCGTAGGCGGCGTGGTCGCCGCTCCCCAGTCGTTTGGCGACCATCGTGTGCTCGCCGCGGGGGCGGGCCTGCGCTCGCGGGAGGTCACGGGCGAGGCGTCCCGCCAGCGCGGTCACCGACGACGGGAGGGACACGTTGAGGCTGTACACGCCGCTACTGAGTCGGGCAGGCGGCAAAAGGGACGCGGTCCGCCGGTTACAGGCGGTCGGTCAGGTAGAGGACGATGAGCGCGATGAGCGCGATGCCGAGGAGTGGCTGGAGCGGGCCGAGGAGCCACCCGAGGATACCGAGGACGCCTTCGACCACTTCCAGCGCTATCCAGACGACGGCGAGGAGGAGCAGTACTTTCAGCAGCGTGTCTACGTCGACTTTCCCGCGATCCATAGGTGTCGGTTCCGCTCGACGGCTCAAACCAGTTGTGGCCAGCCGTTGGCAACAAACCATATTGTCGCCGAGCGTAAACTGCCTACAGAATGCGACGAATCGGTAGCTTACTGGTGGCTCTGTTGCTCGTGACCGCGCTGCTGCCCGCGACGGCGGCAGGCGCCGCGTTCGGCGGCCTCTCCCAGCAGTCGGTGGACCCCGACGTTGTCGTGATGACCGCCGACGTACAGGCCGACGGCGACGCGCAGTGGGCCGTCGCCTACCGGATTCGACTGGCGACCGACAACGACACGCAGGCCTTCGAGGAGTTACAGGCCGACATCCGCGCCAACGAGACGGCCTACACCGACCGGTTCGGCGACCGGATGGCCGGCACGGCCCGCGCCGCCGAGAACGCGACCGGCCGGGAGATGGCCATCGAGAACGTCAGCGTCACGGCCAGACAGGAGTCGTTCGGGCAGACGTACGGCGTCGTCACCTACCGCTTCCGGTGGACGAACTTCGCCGCCACCGAGGACGGCCGTCTCACGGCCGGCGACGCGCTATCGGGGCTGTTCCTCGATAGCGAGACGTCGTTGACGATGTCGTGGCCCGCGGGCTACAGCGCCCAGACGGTCGCGCCCGCCCCCGACGACCGCTCGAACACGTCGGCGACGTGGCGTGGCCAACAGCAGTTCGGCACCGACGAGCCACGGGTCGTCCTCGCGCAGACGGGCGGCGGGGGCGGTGACGGCGGCCTCGACACGGCGCTCGTCGGCGGGGCGGTACTGGTGGTCCTCGCTCTCGTGGGGGGCGCATACTGGGCGCGCCGGTCGGGCCTGTTCGGTGGCGGCGACGAGGGCGACGAGCCAGTCCAGCAACCGACGGCGGCGTCCGAAGGCGGGGACGGGGACACGACGACAGACACCGACAGCGCGGCGGCCGCCGGGGCAGCCGGCAACGGCGCGTCCGCACCCCCGGCGGAGCTGCTCAGCAACGAGGAACAGGTGCTGAAACTGCTGAACGAGAACGGCGGCCGTATCAAACAGCAGGAGGTCGCGAGCCGACTCGACTGGACCGACGCGAAGACGAGTCAGGTCATCGGCGGCCTCCGCGAGGACGACGAACTGGAGACGTTCCGGATCGGTCGCGAGAACGTCGTCACCCTCCCCGATACGGACGTGACCGAGACGACCGACGACGAGAACGGCGAGTAATATCGTAGCCATTGAAAATCAATGCACACCCGACCGCACGACGGCGGTGCGGTCGGTGTGTGAATCGTTTCAATTGTTCCTATAACTGTTCCGGCGTTTCATCACTCCGTTTCCCCGCGTGCGGTCGCTGTCCTGCGGTTTAATCCGGTTTAATCGGCGACGAACCGGGCTGACGGTGAGGGGTTTATACGTGGATAGGGGGCCAAGCAGTGGACACGATGAGACGAGCCACTCCGGCACTGCTGGCCCTCCTGCTCGTGACGAGCGCACTGGCCGCGGTGCCAGCGGCCACGATGGCACAGGAGACGTCGACCCAGACCGAACAGCGCAGTGAGAACGCGACCGTCGCCCCCGGGGCACAGCTCGCCGGCGCGGTCGGCGTGCAGGGCGCCGAACTCGGCGGTGAGGTCGAGGCCCGCGCGTACGGTATCAGCGTCGCGAAGGCCAACACCGACAACGCCCGCGCGGCCGTCGTCGCCGAGGAGACCGGCGAGCTAGAGGTGCGCCTCGAAGCACTCCGACAGCGCAAGGCGGCCCTCCAGCAGGCCCGCGAGAACGGGTCGATGAGCGAGGGCGAGTACCGCGCCCGGACGGCCCAACTCCACGCCGAGACCCGAACCGTCGAGCGACTGGCCACCCAGACCAACGAGACGGCGAGTACGCTGCCCGCCGAGGCGCTCGAAGCAGAGGGCGTCGATATGGCGGCGGTCCGCTCGCTGGCCGACCGCTCCGAGGAACTGACCGGCCCCGAAGTGGCCGAAATCGCACGCAGTATCGCCGGTAACGACGTCGGCGAAGGCGTCGGCCCGGCAGCCGACCGCGGCTCCGAGGCACGAGAGAACCGCGGCGAGCGCAACGAGACGGGTGCCGACGCCGAGGCGACCGTGACGGTGGATGCGGAGACGAACGACACCGACACGACCGTGAACACGACGGCCGACACGACCGTCGAGGCCGAGACCGGCGACCTGCCCGACGCGAACACGACCACCAACGAGACAGTCCCGGCCCCCGACGGCGGGTACTGACGACACTCTGTCAGCAGTCCCCGTGTGACTGATAACCACGCCTTCTCGAACACGGAAGCTATTAGTACGGGACCTACGGTAGTCGCAAGTACATGACGCGGACCACCGTCGCCGACGCGCTCGCCGCCGCCGACGAGCGGTCCGTCCGCTTCTCCCCGAGCCGACGACGACGACGGGCCCTCTGCTAGGCCCACTACTCTCCTCACTTCGTTTCACGGTTCGTTTCGACTCCGAGTACCGCCGGTCGGCTGTCCGGCGTGTCAGTCCAAACCGACAGTCACACCACGGAACCCACAGAGTACACAACTATGTCAGACGGAAACGGAACCGTCGCGCTCGCCTTCTCCGGTGGGCTCGACACGACAGTCTGCGTATCGCTGCTGAAAGAGGAGTACGGCTACGACGAGGTCATCGGCGTCACCGTCGACGTCGGCCAGCCCGACTACGAGTTCGAGGAGGCCGAGGAGACGGCCGAAGCACTCGGCGTCGAGCAGTACGTCGTCGACGCGAAAGAGGAGTTCGCCGACCTCTGTCTCAAGGCCGTGAAGGCCAACGCCGACTATCAGGGCTACCCGCTGGGCACCGCGCTCGCCCGCCCGGTCATCGCGAAGGCCATCCTCTCGGTGGCCGAAGAGGAGGGGTGTAACGGCATCGCCCACGGCTGTACCGGCAAGGGCAACGACCAACTGCGTTTCGAGGCCATCTGGCGCGACTCCGACATGGAGGTCATCGCCCCCGTGCGCGAACTCGGCCTCACCCGCGAGTGGGAGAACGAGTACGCCCAAGAGAAGGGCCTCCCCGTCGAGGGCGGCGACGGCGGCCGCTACTCCATCGACACGAACCTCTGGAGCCGGTCCATCGAGGGCTCTGAACTCGAAGACCCCTCGACGATTCCCGAGGACGACATCTACAAGTGGACCGAGAACCCCTCCGGCAAGGACGCCGAACTCGTCGATATCGAGTTCGAAGACGGCGAGGCCGTCGCCGTCGACGGCGAGGAACTGGGGACGGTCGAACTCATCGAGCAACTCAACGAGCAGGCCGGCGCCCACGGCATCGGCCGCACGGACATGATGGAGGACCGCATGCTCGGTCTGAAGGTCCGCGAGAACTACGAGCACCCCGCGGCGACGGTACTGCTCACCGCGCACGAGGCGCTCGAAGGCCTCGTCCTCACGCAGGAAGAGCGCGCGTTCAAACAGCAGGTCGACCAGCAGTGGTCCCAGAAGGCCTACGAGGGCCTCGTGGACGCGCCGCTCGTCTCCGCACTCGAAGCGTTCATCGACGACACGAACGAGCGCGTCACCGGGTCCGTCACCGTGAAGCTCGAAGGCGGGCACTGCCGCCCGGTCTCCCGCGAGTCCGACTACGCCGTCTACAGCGAGTCTGCGGCCTCCTTCGACGAGGAGGACGTCACCGGCGGCATCACCCAGCAGGACGCCACCGGCGTCGCGAAGTACCACGGCTTCCAGTCCCGTCTCGCCAACGGCATCTTAGAGAACGCGAAGAAGGGCACGGCCGTTCCCGACGGTGGCGAGGACGACCACGGGGAGGCCTCGGACCACGCGAACGGCAACGCCGTGAGCGGCGAGTCCTCGGAGGAGTAATCCCATGGGCGACGGAGAGGACGACGCCGGACACGAACCGGACGACGAGACGGTGGTCCGCCGCGACCGCTTCGCGGGCGGGCCGGCACGCTCGTTCCTCTCCTCGCTCGCCGACGACGAGCGCATCTTCGCGGCCGACCTCGCCGTCGACCGCGCCCACGTCGTCATGCTCGAAGAGCAGGACGTCGTCGACCGCGAGACGGTCGGCGAGATACTGGCGGCGCTGGACGACGTCGAGGAGGCCGGGCACGGCGAACTGCCCGACGGCGAGGACGTCCACGAGGCCATCGAGAGCGCGGTCATCGACCGCGTCGGCCCGGAGGGCGGGAAGATGCACACCGCCCGCTCGCGCAACGACGAGGTGGCCGCCTGCATCCGCTACCGCCTGCGTGAAGATATCCTCGAACTGGTCGAGACGGTCGTCGGCGCCCGCGAGCGGTTGCTGGACGTGGCCCGTGAGGAAGCGGAGACGGTGATGCCCGGCTACACCCACCTTCAGCCAGCACAACCGACGACGGTGGCCCACTGGGTGCTGTCCTACGAACAGGCGCTCCAGCGCGACACCGCGCGCCTGCTCGACGCCTACGAGCGCGTCAACCAGAACCCGCTCGGGTCGGCCGCCTTCGCCGGCACGCCCTTCGACGTGGACCGCGAGCGCACCGCCGAACTGCTCGGGTTCGACTCGGTGGTCGAGAACTCGATGGACGCCTCGGCGACGCGGGACTTCCTCGTGGAGGTCACGAGCGCCGTCGCGACGCTCGCGACGACGCTCTCCGGTCTGGCCGAGGATGTCGTCGTGATGGCCAGCAAGGGCCACGTCGAACTCGACGACGACTACGCCTCCACGAGTTCCATCATGCCCCAGAAGAAGAACCCCGACACGCTGGAACTCGTCCGTGGTCGCACCGGCGACGCGACGGCGGGGCTGAACGGCCTGCTGACGAACCTGAAGGGGCAACCGCGCGCGTACAACCGCGACCTGCAACGCGCGGGCCGGCACGCGTGGGACGCCATCGACAGCGTCACCGAGAGCGTCGAGGTCGCGGCCGGTGCGGTCGCGACGGCCGAGTGGCCCGCCGAGACGCTGGCGGCCGCGGCCACCGAGGGGTTCGCCACCGCGACGGGCGTGGCGGACTTGCTGGCGATGGCCGGCGT
Source organism: Haloarcula pellucida (assembly GCF_014647235.1). Taxonomy (GTDB): domain Archaea; phylum Halobacteriota; class Halobacteria; order Halobacteriales; family Haloarculaceae; genus Haloarcula; species Haloarcula pellucida. The sequence goes on along the minus strand of NZ_BMOU01000007.1, from coordinate 176,333 downwards.
CCCGTTCCGCACGGCCCACGAAGTGGTGGCCGAGGTCGCCGCGGGCCTCGGCCCAGAGGAGGACGCCCCGGACTACGAGGCTATCTCGGCCGTCGCGGAGGACGTCCTCGGCGACCCGCTCTCGCAGTTCGTCGACCGGGAGGCCGTCGAGGCCGCCCTCGACCCCACCGAGAGCGTCGCCATGCGCGACTCCCGCGGCGGCCCCGCACCCGAGGCCGTGGCCGACCAACTGTCGGTCGCCGAAGAAGTGCTCGCTGGCCACCGGGAAACTGTCCAGACGGCCGCCGACGCCGTAGAGCGCGCACACGACCGCCGTCTATCGGAGGTCGACCGCTATGTGTGAGCGACGAGCCCCGCGAGGGGTGATTGTACCATAAATCTGATACAGTGTTCGGGAACACGCGGTAATTTGCTTTTAGACGCCATTAGATGGCAGTATGGGTTACTAATCGGTACTGATAGGTTCGAAGATTTTAAGTGGGTGCGGGCGCGAGAGAACGGTACAATGGCAGACTGCATCGAGTGCGGGGCGGAAGTCTCCCTGCACGACAACCTCGAAGTCGGAGAGATCGTCGACTGTGCGACCTGTGGTGCCGAACTCGAAGTCGTCGGCACTGACCCCGTCGAGCTCGACACCGCACCCGAGCTCGAAGAGGACTGGGGTGAGTGAGGTGTTCGCGGTGGCGCGGCGCGTTGCGTCGCATACGACTGTGACCCGTGACGCCGCGACCCGCGAACACACGGAGGACACAGCATGAAAGTCGGAATGCTCTACTCGCGCATCCGCCGGGACGAGAAGCTCCTGCTCTCGGAACTGCGCGACCGTGACCACGAGATAGAGAAGATAGACGTCCGCAAACAGCAGTTCAACATCAGCGAGCCTCCCGCGAAGTTCGAGGGTCTCGACGTCGTCGTCGACCGCTGTCTGGCGACGTCTCGTAGCGTCTACGCGACGAAGTTCGCCGCGGCCTACGACGTGCCGGTCGTCAACGGCCCCGACGTCGCGGAGGTCTGTTCGGACAAGGTCAAAAACAGCCTCGCGCTGGTCGAGGCGGGCGTCCCGACGCCTAACACCGACGTGGCGTTCACGAAAGACGCCGCGCTGGAATCCATCGAGGACTTCGGCTACCCGTGCGTGCTGAAGCCCGTCGTCGGGTCGTGGGGTCGCCTGATGGCCAAAATCGACTCCCGCTCGGCCGCCGAGGCCATCCTCGAACACAAGGAGACGCTGGGCCACTACGAGCACAAGATATTCTACGTCCAGGAGTTCGTCGACAAACCCGGTCGGGACATCCGCGTGCTGGCCGTCGACGGCGACCCCATCGCGGCGATGGTCCGCTCCTCGGACCACTGGCTCACCAACGCCGCGAAGGGTGCCGAGACGAACGAGTTCGAACTGGACGACCGTGCGCTCGAACTGGTCGAGAAGGCGTCGGCCGCCGTCGGCGGCGGCCTGTTGGGTATCGACTTGATGGAGGTCGGGGTGTCGCAAAGCGACACCCGGAACGCGAGCGGCGACGAGCCGCGAGCGGAGGACTACACGGTCCACGAGGTCAACCACACCGTCGAGTTCAAGGCGCTCAACGAGGTCACCGACGTGGACGTGCCCGCAGCGGTCGTCGACTGGCTCGAATCGAAGGCGGCAAGCGAGAGCGACGCGGAGGTCACCGCATGACGTACTCCGCCAGCGTCGTCGGTGGCTCCGGGTTCACCGGCGGGGAACTCCTCCGCATCCTCGACGGCCACCCCGAGTTCGAACTCGCACAGGCCACGAGTCGGTCGAAGGAGAACAAGACCGTCGGCCACCAGCACCCGAACCTCCGGCACTCGGACCTGCGCTTTTCCTCGCCCGAGGACCTCGAATCGGTTGACGTGCTGTTCGCCGCGACGCCCCACGGCGTCTCCATGGAGCAGATAGACCAGTTTCAGGACGCCGCTGGTACGGTCGTCGACCTCTCGGCTGACTTCCGTCTGGACACCGAAGCACAGTACGACGAGTGGTACGACGGGCACACGCGTCCCGAACTGCTCGAACAGAGCGAGTACGCACTGCCGGAACTCAACCGCGACAACCTCGCGGGCGCGGACCTCATCGCTTCCGGCGGCTGTAACGCCACGGCGACGATTCTGGGCCTGCTCCCGCTGTTCGAACACGGCGTTCTCGGCGGCGACGAGCAGATCGTCGTCGACGTGAAGGTCGGATCCAGCGAGGGCGGGGCCGGCGGCGGCGAGGCGTCCAGCCACCCCGAGCGCTCGGGCGTCGTCCGCCCCTACGCCCCGACGGGCCACCGTCACGAGGCCGAGATTCAGCAGTTCCTCGGCGTCGACGTCTCCTTTACCGTCCACGCGGTGGACATGGTCCGTGGCGCCAGCGCGACCTGTCACGTCTTCCCCGACGGTCCCGTCTCGAAGGGCGACCTCTGGGGAGCCTACCGCGGCCAGTACGAGGACGAACCGTTCGTCGAGCTGGTCGCCGGCGGTGGCGGCGTCTACCGCTACCCCGAACCGAAGGCCGTCGCGGGGACGAACAAGGCGGAAGTCGGCTTCGAACTCGACCCCGCCAACAAGCGGCTGGTCGTGTTCTCGGCCATCGACAACATGATGAAGGGGTCGGCCGGGCAGGCGGTCCACGCCGCCAACGTCGCCCTCGGCCTCGAGGAGACGGCGGGTCTGGAGTTCCAGGGACTCCACCCCGTCGGCGCACCGTAATCCCTGACGAAGCTTTCTATGACAGTAGTTATCAAAGTCGGTGGCGCTCGTGCTGTTGACCCAGCGGGGGCGCTCGCGGATGTGGCATCACTCGTCGAACAGGGCGAACAGGTCGTCGTGGTTCACGGCGGCTCGACCAAAGTCGACGAGACGCTCGAACGACTCGGCATCGACCCGGAGTACGTCGAGACGCCGAGTGGCGTCGTCGGCCGCTTCACCGACGAGACGACGATGGAAGTGTTCGAGATGGCCTTCGGCCACCTCAACACCCGACTGGTCGCCGGCCTCCAGAGCGAGGGCGTCGACGCCGTCGGCCTGAACGGCGTGGACGGCAAGTTGCTCTACGGCCCCCGCAAGTCCGCCGTCCGCGTCGTCGAGGACGGCAAGAAGAAGATCAAGCGCGGCGACCACTCCGGCACCATCAAGCAGGTCAACGGTGACCTGCTGGAGTCGCTGCTTTCAGACGGGTACACGCCTGTTGCGGCCCCGCCTATGGCGGGTAGCGAGGCGCGAAGCGCCTCGGAAGGTTCGAGCGGCGACGAGCCGCGAGAACAGGTCATCCCTGTCAACACCGACGCCGACCGCTCGGCGGCGGCTATCGCCGGCGAACTCGACGCGACGCTCGTCCTCCTGACCGACGTCGAGGGCGTCTACGAGGACCCAGACGACCCCGCGACGCTCATCGAGTCGGTCGAGACGAGCGAGGAGTGGGCCGCCCTCGAAGCCGCCGCCGAGGGGTTCATGGGCCGGAAGATAATGGCCGCCGAGGAGGCACTCTCCGGCGGCGCGCCCGAAGTGGTAGTCGCGGACGCCAACGCCGATACCCCCATCCTGTCGGCGCTTGACGGCGACGGGACGCACGTGCAAGCGAGCGCAGTTCAGGAGGCAGACCAATGAGCGGCTTCGTCTTCAACGAGAAACCCATCCAGATAGAACGCGGCGACGGTGCCTACGTCTACGGCGACAACGGTACGGAGTACCTCGACATGGGTGCGTCCTACGCCTGCGTCCCCCTCGGACACGGCCACCCCGCGGTACAGGACGCGGTCACCGAGCAGTTCGAGAAACTGACCTACGTACAGGCTTCCTACCCCAACGCCCAGCGGACGGCCCTGTACGAACTGCTCGCCGACACCGCACCGGACCCCATCGACAAGACGTGGCTCTGTAACTCCGGGACAGAGGCCAACGAGGCGGCGCTGAAGTTCGCGCGCTCTGCGACCGGGAACTCCAAAATCGTCGCGACGATGCAGGGCTTTCACGGCCGCACGATGGGGGCGCTCGCGACCACGTGGAAGAACAAGTACAAGAAGCCCTACGAACCGCTCATCGGCGACGTGGAGTTCGTCCCCTACGACGACGCCGAAGCGCTGGACGAAGCGGTCGACGAGGACACCGCCGCGTTCATCGTCGAACCCGTACAGGGCGAGGGCGGTATCAACCCCGCGTCGGCGGGGTACCTCGACGCGGCCCGAGAGATTACCGAGGACGCTGGCGCGGCGCTCGTCTTCGACGAGGTCCAGACCGGCATGGGCCGAACCGGCGCGCTGTGGAACTCTCAGCGGGCGAACGTCACGCCCGACATGATCACGTCGGCGAAGGGGTTGGGCAACGGCTTCCCCGTCGGTGCGACGCTGTGTCGCGACTGGATCGCCGAGAACTACGGCTCACACGCCTCGACGTTCTCCGGTGGCCCGGTCATCTCGGCGGCCGCCGGGGCGACAGTCTCGACCATCGCCGAGGACGACGTCCCCGAGAACGCCGCCGCCATGGGCGAGTACCTCCAGACGGAACTGGCGGCGGCCATCGGCGACGAGGTGCGGGACATCCGCGGCGAAGGACTGATGATCGGCGTCGAAGTCGGCCGCGGCGCGAACAAGGCATTGAAGCAACTCGCGCTGAACCACGGCATCCTCGCGCTGCCGGCGGGTCGAACCGTCGTGCGTCTGCTCCCGCCGCTGACCATCGACGAGGCCCACGCCGACGAGGTGGTCGAGGCCATGGCAGAGGTGGTGGGATGAGCGAAGCGGCCGTCGAGGAGGCCGACACCGAGGCCCGCGAACTGCTCGAAGACGTCGTGCGCATCCCCTCGGTCACCCCCGAGGAACGCGAGGCCGCCGAACGTCTCGTCGAGTTCTTCGAGGCCCACGACCGCGAGGTGTGGATAGACGACATCGGCAACGTGCGCGCGCCGGCCGACGACGGCGTCCTCCTGACCTCCCACGTCGACACCGTGCCGGGGGACATTCCGGTCCGTATCGAGGAGACCGACGAGGGCGACGTACTGTGGGGCCGCGGCAGCGTCGACGCCAAGGGACCGCTGTGTTCGATGGCCGTCGCCGCCGTCCGCACCGGGGCCTCCTTCGTCGGCGTCGTCGGCGAGGAGGTCGACTCCCGCGGCGCTCGGTACCTCGTCTCTGACCGCGACGCCGAACCGGACGCCGTCGTCAACGGCGAGCCCTCCGGCTGGGAGGGCATCACGCTGGGGTACCGAGGACTGCTCGGTGGGACCTACGTCGCCACCAGCGAGTCCGGCCACTCCTCGCGCCCGGAGAACAACGCCATCCAGGACGCCATCGACTGGTGGGCCGCCGTCGAGGACGAGTTCGACCCCGACGAGTGGGTGCCCGTCTTCGAGCGGGTCACCTGTAAGCCCGTCGACATCGACGGCGGCATCTCCGAGGACGGCCTCTCAGTCGAGGCGACGATGGACGTACAGCTACGGGTCCCTCCGGAGTACACCACCGACGAGATTCGCGAAATCGCCGACGGTCACCTCACCAACGGCACGGTCCACTGGGACGACAAGGTCGAACCCGTCATGCAGAGTCCGCGGACCCCGGTCGCGCGGGCGTTCCGGGCCGCCATCCGCCAGCACGGCGGCGACCCGACGCTGCTCCGCAAGACCGGCACCAGCGACATGAACGTCTTCGCGAAGGCGTGGGACTGCCCGATGGCGACCTACGGCCCCGGCGACTCCGACCTCGACCACGCGCCGAACGAACACATCCACCTCGCGGAGTACGACCGCGCGGTCGGCGTCCTCACGGACGTCACCGAACGCCTCCTGTAACTATGCACCTGCTCGACGTCGACGACCTCACGACCGACGAACTGTCCGCCGTGCTCGCTCGCGCGGCCGAAATCAAAGCCGACCCCGGCGACTACGAGGACCTGCTGGACCAGCAGACGCTGGGGATGATATTCGAGAAGCCCTCGACGCGAACCCGCGTGTCCTTCGAGACGGGGATGACCCAACTGGGCGGCCACGCCCTCTTTCTCGGCCCCGACGACATCCATCTGGGCCACGGCGAACCGGTCAAGGACACGTCGCGAGCGCTGGCCCGTTACGTCGACTTCGTGATGGCCCGCGTCTTCGACCACGAGGACGCCGAGGAACTGGCCGCATACAGCGACGTACCGGTCATCAACGCGTTGACCGACGACGCCCACCCCTGCCAGACGCTCGCCGATCTGCTCACGATTCGTGAGGAGTTCGGCGGCTTCGACGTGGACGTGGCGTGGGTCGGCGACGGCAACAACGTCTGCCAGTCGTTCGTGCTGGGCGCGGCGATGACGGGTCTCGACCTCACCGTCGCCACGCCTGCGGGCTACGAGGTGTCCGACGAGGTACTGGACCGGGCCGCCGAGTTCGGGAACGTCCCCGAGACCACGAACGACCCCGAGGCGGCCGTCGACGGGGCCGACGTCGTCTACACGGACGTCTTCGTCAGTATGGGACAGGAAGACCGCCGCCACGAGAAACTGGACGACTTCGACGGCTTCCAGATTACCACGGATCTGCTGGGCGACCGCACGCTCATGCACTGCCTGCCCGCCCACCGCGGCGAGGAGGTCACCGACGAGGTCATCGAGTCGGACAACGCCGTCGTCTGGGACCAGGCGGAGAACCGCCTGCACGCTCAGAAAGGGCTGCTTGCGTGGCTGGCCGAGACGGCGTAGCCTCGAAAAATCGGCACGATCTATTCACGACCTATACATTTGATGTTTATATAATACACAGAGCAAAAGTAACATGCCCATTCGAGAGAAATGTAGAATCAATGCCGACGATGAAGACAGGTCTCCCCATCTACCGATCAGTCTTAAGCCGGTATTCTATATCGAGAAGTGACGTACTCATATTGTTCTCGCTGACGATTTTCGCAATGGGCATGCTTTTATCCGGTCTTTCATCACTCTTCGTCTTCTCAGCTGTCTTTGTCGCAATCATGTCTCAATTAGTTGGGATATTACCAATAGCCAACTATAATGGAATGAATCTAAGATCTTTCATATATTTCATTTCAGTCCTGTGTATCCTGATCATAGACTAACAAATATTGCCGCATAATGCTATTTTCCTCCCCGGCACTGTCTTCATACCCAAATCGGACTGTCGGAGTGACTGACTAGATCCCGTGACCGACCAGCGGGTGTGAGCGGCCTCGTTCCCGCGTTTTTCGCGCCATCAGTCTGAACGAGAGGGTGACGCGGCCCGACTGTGTCTATCTGCCGACGCTCTCCGGGAGCGACTGCTCGTCGGCTTCACGTACGTCGATGCCGCGCGACCGGAGTGCGGACGCCATCTCGCCGGTCGAAAGCCCGCTGAACCCGGCCGCCTGCTCCAGCGTGTACGTCCTGCTACGGTACAGTGTCAGCGCCGTCGTGAAGGACTTGGATGACATTCTCCAACGTCTGCTGACTAGCAGAACTAGGTATTAAACATTCTGTGGTAAACTGTGGCTAGATTTTTTGGCTAATTGGGGAAAATACCACATATGTACTGTTATGGGTTGCATAAGTGGACGAACAGTTTGTCCCCCTCGCTGCCGAACGTCGAGCGGATTTCCGTCGGGTTGACGACGGTGACGCCCACGTCGTCGCCGATAGACTGCTTGGCTCCACCCGAAACGCTACCCTTTTCGATACGTTCGTGACCTGTTGACACAGTTTCGGCCGTGCCTGAATCGCCCGGTTCCAGTCGAAACGGTGCCCTTTTCGATACGTTCGTGACCTGTCGGCACAGTTTCGGTCGTACCTGAATCGTCCGGTTCCAGTCGAAACGGTACCCTTTTCGATACGTTTGGGAACAGTTAGCACCCGAACCGTCAGTTCGGCGGGTCGTCGCTCTGTCCGGGCACACCACGGCCCTGATAGAACTCGCCGCCCCAGTTACCGACCCAGATGTCCTGATTGGCGAGATAGAGGGCGTCGGCGGTGTAGAACCGGTCGTCGGTGACCGACCACTCGCCGGCCTCGGTGTCGTACGCGACTTCCCCGTTGTAGACGCTGGCCTGCCCGAACTCGCCGCCGGCCTTCGGCGGGAGCGGCGGTTCGTTCCCCTTCGACTGGCTCACCGACGGCGGGCGCTGGGCACGCTGGAGTCGGCCGGTGTTGAACGTGCTGTCGAAGAAGCGCGCGAACAGCGGTCGCACGTCCGAGTTCCCCAACACGGCGTCGGCGGCGTTGAGACCGCCGGTGATGTCCCCGGCGTCCCGCGCGGTGATGGCGTACGTCGAATCGCCCGTCCCGGAGGCGAAGGTGCCGGCGTCGTCGTCCCACAGTTCGTCGACCATGTAGCCGACCACGTCGCCCGCGGTGTCGGTGTGGTCGACGCCGTCCATCTGGGAGGCCCACAGCAGGCCCTGTGCCACCATGCCCTGCGTGGCCGCTTGATTGGCCGCGCCGTTCTCGACTTTCCCGTTGCCCGCGAGGTTCGACTGGACGACGCTCGCGAGGCCATTCGCGTAGTCGGCGGCGGCATTCAGGTCGTCCTCGGTGCCAGCCTGCGGCCCGTAGTACCCGACCGCACCGAGCATCAGTCCGACCGAGCGGGTCGACTCCTGTTGGGCCACGTCCTCGGGGCTGAACAGGTCCATCGTCGTCCGGGCGACCCCGTCGGTAATCTCCTGTATACCGACGTCCGTCTCGAAGACGGCGTCCGCACCGGCCTCGCTGGGGAGCAGCGGCCGGGGGTTGACGTACCCGAACCAGCCGTTCTGTGCGAGGCTACTCATGTCCGAGAGGAACCACGTCATCGCGGCGTGGTGATGGGGTCGGCGCGTCTCGTCCTCGATACGGCCCTCTGCCGGCCGGTACTCCGAGAGGAACTCCCAGCTATCGCCGTGGGTCAACGCCCCGTTCCCGCGGGACCCGCCGACGAGAATCGCGGCGTTGATACCTATCTGTCCCAGCGTCGAGAGCAACTGGGCCCGGAACCGTGGGGCCATCTCCGTCGGCAGCAGATCGAAGTGCTTCTGGAAGTTCTTCGCCCAGGTGACGCCCTTGAGGTGTGTCCACGCCAGCGACGATGGGCTGACGACGCCGGAGGACTCGCTCTTGTCCCACGCGAGCGTCTTCGCGTCCGGTCGGCCGGTATCGTCCTCCAGTACCGGCCGCTGCGTGAAGTGTGGGTCGCCCTCGGTAAACGCCGCAAACGAGAGATTGGGATCCGTAATCGGCGGGCGCTCGACTGCGGCCCGTTCGAGCATCGCAGGAAGGCGCTGGTCCCGCATCTGTTCCATCTGCTCGTTCAGCGGGAAGGGGACGCCGTTGGCGCTCATCGCGATGTTCGTGCTCATGTTGTACAGCGAGTACCAGTAGGCGTCGAACGTCGCCGCCGCGAAGTCGTAGGCCGCGGTCTGGCCACCGCCACCGCCCGAGGGGTCGCCGACGACGACGGCGCCTTTCATCCCGAGCGAGCGGTGGGGAGTACAGAAGTACAGGTGGATGCCCTCGCTGTCGAACGAGCGCTCGTACGCCGCACCGGCCTCCCCGACCGGGTCGCCGCTCTCGAAGGACCCGTCCTCGGCGACGACGTTGTGGCTCCCGCCGTTGCCGGTCCACTCCCAGACGACCGTCGTTCCGGGGTCGACGTGGATGGCCGGCGGGTCGAACGCGAAGTCCCCGCCGTTGCCCTCCGCGCCGACGGCGACGGTCACCGACGACTCGCCGCGCAGGTCGGTCGTCCCGTCGAAGTTGTCGGTGTCGGAGAACCAACCGCCGTAGTCGACGTCGCTACCGCTACTGGTCTCGGTCGATGTCCCGGTGGGCGTTCGCGTCGAGGCGTCCGTCGCCGCGTCCGTAGGCGTCGTCTCCGTCCCGCCGAGGCCCTGACAGCCGGCGAGCGCCGCCAGCGTCCCGAACGTCCCCGCGAGGACCGTGCGTCTGTCGTGCATCGTATGCCGGGCTACCCAACTCTGGGAAATAGCGGTACCTCGCCAGCGTGGCACCGACACACCGACGGGGAACGGTTAGATAGGTGGAGCGACCGGCGACCATAACTGTTCGCCGGTCGTGCGCCCGTGTGACACACGCTCCTATAAAGGAGTTGACAACTCAGGTGCGAGTGCCCGACAGTATAAACCGATGGCGCTGGTACCGCCACGCAATGGAGCCACTCGTCGTCGACGCCGGCGAAGCCGACGTCGAAGCGCTACTGGACGCGCTCGAAGACGGCCAACGGGTCGTCGTCCGCACGGAGTTCCTCGGGGAGTCCCACGAGGTGACGCTGCGTTACGACGGCGTCTGGTACTGCGATACCCCGACGCGACTGCACAAACACGATTCACGCGAGGAGATGCGGACCTGTTTAGAGCGGCAGGGCTACGGGCGGGAGTGAGCGGTAACGCCGGTTTCACCCGGTGAGCTACGGGTAACGGCCCCGTTTATGCGTGGCGCGTGCCTATCCGTTCGCACATGGCAATCGACCCATCGCCCGACGCCTTCCGCGAACTCATGGTCGACGACGAACCGCCGCTCGACGAGGTGATGGCCTGCGTCTTCGGCGTCCAGCGACACGAGGTCCGGACCTATCGGACGCTGCTCGACACCCCGGGTAGCACCGTCGAGGAACTCGCCGCCGAACTCGACCGGGACCGTTCGAACGTCAACCGCTCGCTGTCGACGCTCCGCGAGAAGGGCCTCGCGAAGCGCGAACGACGCTTGCTGGACGGCGGCGGCCACGTCTATCAGTACACCGCGACGCCGCTCGACGAGGCCCGCGAGTTGATGCACGAGACGCTGGACCAGTGGACCGCGGCGGTCCACGACCGCATCGACGAGTTCGACGCGACCGACGTCTAACCGCGCCGAGAACGCCGTCGTCGCCGGCTCACGGTCCCGATTCCCTGCTGGCCGTAACCGTCCGACTTTTGCCCGGGCGGACCATCACCTCGAACAATGGCTGACCTGCAACTCACCGACGACGTGCCGTCGGCGGCCGACGACGGCGTCTGGCTCGCCTGTATCGAGTGCGGCGAGTCGTTCGCGCCCTTCGCGGACGTCCGCTACACCTGCGACCACTGCGACGGCCTGCTGGAGGTCCGGTACGCCGACCTCCCCACCTTCGAGGACTTCGAGGGCGAGGGCTCCGGCGTCTGGCGCTACCACGACGCGCTGCCGTTCGACGTCGGCGTCACCCTCCCGGAGGGGAACACGCCGCTCCACCGCGTCCCGCGCATCGAGGACGAGGTGGGCGTCGAGAGCCTCCGCGTCAAACACGAGGGGATGAACCCCACCGGGTCGTTCAAGGACCGCGGCATGACCGTCGGCGTCCGGGTCGCCAAAGAGGTCGGCGTCGGCCGACTGGCCTGTGCCTCGACCGGGAACACCTCCGCGGCGCTCGCGGCCTACGGCGCCCGCGGCGGGATGGAGACGCTCGTCTTGCTTCCCGCCGGGAAGGTCGCCGCCGGTAAGATCGCGCAGGCGGCCCTGCACAAGGCCCGCATCCTCGAAGTCGACGGCAACTTCGACCAGTGTCTCGACATCGTACAGGACCTCGCTCAGCGCGGCGAGGCGTACCTCCTGAACTCGCTGAACCCGTTCCGCCTAGAGGGCCAGAAGACGATCGGCCTCGAAATCATGGAGGAGCACTACGCCGACTACGGCGAGTACCCCGACCGCATCGTCCTGCCGGTCGGCAACGCCGGCAACACCGCGGCGCTGTACAAGTGCTTCCGCGAACTCGTCAAGGCCGGTGCCATCACCGAAGAGCAGGTACCGAAACTCACCGGCGCACAGGCCGAGGGCGCCGCCCCGATGGTCGAGGCCATCGAGGAGGGCCTCGACGAGACCCGCCGCTGGGAGGACGTCGAGACCCGCGCGACGGCTATCCGCATCGGCAACCCCGTCAACGCCCCGAAGGCCCTGCCGGGCATCCGCGAGACCGGCGGGACGGCCGTCGCCGTCTCCGACGAGGAGATCACCGAGGCCCAGCGTGACCTCGCTGGCGAGGGCGTCGGCGTCGAACCGGCCTCCGCCGCCTCGCTCGCCGGCCTCCGGAAACTCCGCGAGCGCGGCGTCGTCGGAGACGACGAATCGGTGGTCTGTCTGACCACGGGCCACCTGCTCAAGGACCCCGACGCGGCCGCCGAGGCGGGCAACGACCCCGAACCCGTCGCCAACAGCACGGAGGCCGTACTGGAGCATCTGGCCGAGAACTGACCGACCGGCCACTCGCCGCCGGTAGCAGGCAATTCTTATCACCCGCACGGGCGAATCCAACTCGACATGGCCGATACACGCCGGGACCGACCGGACCGTCCGACGCCCACAGGCACACCTCGTGACCGGAGGGAGCGATGACCGGCGTCTACGAACGGGCGCTGGGCGAGGCGGCCGACGACCTACACCCGAAGGTCCGCGAGCGCTACAGCATCGGCACCGAAGACGGCGTCACGGTCGGTCGCGGCGAGATGGACGTCTCCCGCGGTACGCACGTCCTCCCGGCGCTGTACGCGATGACGACTCGCGACATGCTGTTTCCCGAGGCCGGCCACGATATCCCGTTCTCGGTGACGACGGTTGGCTATGACCTCGACGGCCACGAAGCGATGACGACCCGACGAACGTTCGAGTTCGGCGGCAAGACGCGGCGTTTCGACTCGGTGACGGTGTGGGACGCCGACGGCGAGCGTCTGCTCGACTTTCTGGGGCGGGGCGGCCCAATCGCCACGGAACTGCACCCTCGCGTCGAGGCCGGCGCACTCGTCGTCGAGGCTGGCCGCCAGTGGGTCCATCTTGGTGACCACTACGTTCGGCTCCCCGGCCCCCTCGTCGCCGACGTAGAGGTCCGTGACCGCTATGACGACGCCGGCGAGTGCTACTACGTCCTCGCCACCGTCGAGAACGCGCTGGCCGGCCACATCCTCAGCTACCGAGGGTCGTTCACGCAGGAACTGACCGAGCGAGACGAGGTGGCAGACCTCCGACCGATTCGCCGCCTGCCGACGCTCCCGCCGCGATGAGCGAGTCGTTCGGCCGGGGGTCGACGGTGAGGGCAGCGGCCTCCCGGCCGACCGTCGTCGGCATCGCCGTGACCGACCTGAGCGCCGCGTTCGGCGCCCTCGTCTGGGTCGCGGCCGTCCTCGTCGCCGGCCTCGGGCCGGTCGAACGGGCGCTCACGCTCGCACCGCTCGTCCTCGTGCCCCTCGGCGTCGGCATGGCCGCGACGCCACCGTTCGGGGGCACCGCCGGATACGCCGTCCGCGCCGCCGTCTGGCTTCAGCCAGTCGGTGCCGTCCTGTTCACGGCGTCGCTGGCACGTCCCGTCGGCGAGGTGACGGCCACCGCACTGGCCGCGCCGTGGCTCCTCGTGACCGGACTGCTCGGCCTCGCCGCCGTCGCCCGAACGCGCGCTCGCGGCGGCCTCGCACTGCCCGAGGCGGCCGTCGACGCCGGCCTCGCGTACGTCTCGGTCGGCGCGGTGGCGCTCCTGTTGTATCAGCTGGACCTCACGTTCTGGTTCGGTCGCACCATCGTCCTGCTCACGGCGGTACACTTTCACTATGCCGGGTTCGTCCTCCCGGTGCTCGTTGGGCTCTCGGGCCGCGTCCTCTCGCCGTTGTCCGGGGCGTTCTCGTCCCTCGCGGGCGTGATTCTGGTCGGCCCGGCCATCATCGCCGTCGGCATCTCGTTCTCGCCGCTCGTCGAAGTGGTGGCCGTCGGCGGCTTCACCGTCGCCGTCGCGCTGTTCGGTGGGTACGTCCTCGCCCGGGTCGCGCCGGCCCGCCCGCGAGTACAGGGACTGTTGCTCGGCGCGTCGGCCGTCGCGCTCCCGGCGTCGATGGCGCTGGCGCTGGGCTACGGCGTCGCGACGTTCTCCGGAACGGACCTCGGCCTCGACATCGCCACGATGGTGGCGCTCCACGGCTCGCTCAACGCCTTCGGCTTTGCCCTGCTGGGGCTGGTCGGGTGGCGTCTCGCGGTGCCAGCGGGCGTCACGTGACCCGCTCTTTGGCTACTCGACTGTCAGCGACGCCTCGTGCAGGCGTTCCTGTCGAGGGCGTCCGGCGCGCCGCGGTTCCGTCGGTCGTCGCAGCGTCGAGGACGCCGCTGCACTCCGCGGGGACGAACGTGACGGGAACGGCGAGTGCGGCGGTGATATGGGTCGACCGTACCGACCACCGCTCGCGGCGACAGACGACCGCTCGTGGTGCGTCGACTACTGCTCGGCACGGCTCGGTTCGAGGCGATACCGAACCGTCGGTTTCCCCTCGAAACGGGGGCCCTGTCCCGTGCGTGTAAATCCCGTCGCCTCGACGGCGGCCTCGACGGCCGACTCGCCGTCGGGGACGAGCAGTTCGACGTCCATCCGTTCTCGTTCGGCAAAGGTGATGGGTTCGTCGAGCAGTCGTTCGCAGGCGTCGGTCGACCCGGCGAGTTGCGTGACGTGGACGGTGCCCCGTTTGGCGTCGTAGCTGACGAATCCCACGATGCCCTCTGTGGTCCCGTCTGTGGCGACTCGTACCGTTCGGTCGTGGACGAGGTTGCGCATCACGTCCGGCGGACTGTCTGCGAGGTCGGCGAGACGCCCGGCGTCGGCCTCGACAGCGTCACGTATCTCCATGGCTGTGACTGTGTGCCCCACGTAAATAAACGGTGTGTCGGACAGTACCATCCGACGCCGGAATCGGGCCAGATGAACACAGTTATCCCGAGCGGCGGCGAACGCGGGGGCATGACTCAATCACACACGGCACAGGTGGTTCGATGCGCGTAGTCGCGAAGTTCGGGGGCACTAGCCTCGGCAGCGGCGACCGAATCAACCGGGCCGCAGACTCCATCGCGGCCGCGGTCCAGCAGGGTCACGAAGTCGGCGTCGTCGCCTCGGCGATGGGCAACACGACCGACGAACTGTTGGAGGGCATCGAGTACGAAGCCGCCGACGAGGACCGTGCCGAAATCGTCTCCATGGGCGAACGGACCTCCGTCCGGATGCTCAAGGGCGCACTGGCCGCCCGCGGCATCGAGGCCGTCTTCCTCGAACCCGGCAGCGAGGATTGGCCCATCATCACCGACGAGTACGGCGAGGTCGATGTCGAGGAGACCAAAAAGCGCGCTCACGCGCTGGCCGGCCAGATGAAAGACGTCGTCCCGGTCATCACTGGGTTCCTCGCGGAGGACCACGAGGGCAACGTGACGACGCTCGGCCGCGGTGGCTCCGACACGACGGCGGTGATGCTCGGTAACTACATGGACGCCGACGAAGTCGTCATCGTCACCGACGTCGAGGGCGTCATGACCGGCGACCCGCGCGTCGTCGAAGGCGCCCGGAACGTCGGCGAGATCAGCGTCGACGAACTCCGTTCGCTCTCCTTCCGCGGGGCCGAAGTCGTCGCGCCCTCCGCGCTGTCGTATAAGGACGCGAACCTCGGGGTTCGGGTCACCCACTACCAGCACGGCGACCTGCTCACCGGCGGCACCTCCATCGAGGGCGAGTTCCAGAACCTCATCGACCTGCAGGAGCAACCGGTTGCCTGTGTCACCGTCGCCGGGCGCGCCATCCGCAACAGTCCCGGCATCCTCGCGGAACTCTCCTCGGCCATCGGCGACGAGGCCATCAACATCGAGGCCAACTCCTCGGGGATGGACTCGCTGACCTTCTACGTCGACGCCGAGGACGCCGACGAGGTGGAGGCGCTGCTTCACGACAAAATCGTCGACGACGAGACGCTCTCCTCTGTCACCGTCGAGGACGACATCGCGGTCATCCGCGTCACCGGCGGCGACCCCAGCGACCACGCGCTTCCCTACCGCGTCACCCGACCGCTCGCCGAAGCGCACATCCACCTCTACGACGTCGTCACCTCCGCGACTTCGGTGTCGGTGTTCGTCCCGTGGGACGACCGCGAGCAGGCCCTCGAACTGGTGCAGGGAACCTTCTGAGACCACTCTTTCCGTCGTCGCCTCCTCGCGCGCTCTGCGAGCGCGCTGTGGGAAGAGCGTGACGGCGAAGCCGTCACATCAAATCGTTGCGGGATTCCCCCGCTCGCCGCTCTACCGCCCTTGGGTCAGTCGGAACCCGATTTTCCGGGGGAGGCCGGCGTCCTCGACGGCGTGGACGACTTCGGTGGTGTCGTACTCGACGCGGCGGTCCACGACGGTCATCGAATCGAGGTCGAGGACGGCGTAGGCGGCGCGGTGGTCGCCGTCACGCGGTTGGCCGACGCTCCCGGGATTCATCACGACACCCTCGTCGTACACCTCGTGGTGCTGGTGGTGGGTGTGGCCCATCACGAGGACGTCCTCTTCGCCGAGGAGGTCTGGCCCGAACTCGTCGGGGTAGGTGTAGTGGTCCGGGTCCTCGGGATGGCCGTGGACGAGTTTCACCCGGTCGTTACACGTCAGGCGTTCGTCGGGGAGGCCTGCGAGCCAGTCGAGTTGCGCCTCGTCGAGTTGCTCGCGGGCGTGTTCGACGCCGGCCTGTGCCATCCCGTTGAACGCGAACGGCGTCTCGCCGGCGACGGCCCGGTCGTGGTTGCCCATCACTGTCGGCACCTCGCTGTCGGGCCAGTAGTCCTCGCCGTCCAGCAGTCCGCGCATCGCGTCGACGCAGTCGGCGTGCCACGGGTTGTACCCGACGACGTCGCCCGCACAGACTAGCCGGTCGACCGACGGCATGTCCGCGAGCACCGCTTCTAGGGCCACCCGGTTGCCGTGGATGTCAGAGAGAACGCCTACCTTCATTGTGTGGTTCTAGCGGGTGAGGGGTCTTGAGTGTCGGCACTGCATCACGTATTGTGGTGGCCGGCCGACTGCGGCCGTCACTCGCCGTTGTACACCGAGACGTCGAAGTCGCCGGCCGCGCCGTTGACGCCGGCCGCACAGACCGCGTGTTCGAACTCGTGGTCGTACACCTCGCGTGCGGCCGCCTCGGCGGCCGTCGCGTCGAGGTCGAACGCCGTCGGGCTATCCTCTTCGTAGGTGGCCACGAGCGTCGGTTCGGTGACCTCCTCGACGAGGAGGGCGTCTCGACGGACGGTGCCGACGACCGCGCCCGGGCCGTCGGCGTTCGTCGTGGGGTCCTCGGCGTCGACGCCGACGATGCCGGCGATGCGGGGCGTGTCGTAGTCGTCCTTCTCGAAGTCAAGCGAGAGCAGCGGTTCGGCGAGGGCGTCCCGTGCGGGGTAGCCCAGTTCGAGTTTCTCCGCGATCGGGTCGACGTGCGAGCCGTTGCCGACCACGGCACCGCGCTCGGTCACGCGGACGCCGTTGTAGGAGATGTAGGGGTTGTCCGTCTCCGGTGCGTCCGGAGTCGGTTCGACGGTGACGGTCCCGTCTCGCTGTACTGCCTGCCGGTTCGGGAACGACCGCGAGGAGACGCGGTAGGCGCCTACCTCGGGGCCGACGACGACGAAGCGTCCGACGTACATACCCGACGGTGGCGGCCAGCCCGCAAAAGCCGTGTCGATGTCCGGGCGAGGGTTCAACTACCGACGGGCGGCCAGCCACGCCGTGACGAGCGAACACGACTGCGTCCGGGCGCTCCGCCACGCCGCCGCCCGACTCGGCGAATCTCCGACGAAAGTCCAGTACGAGGCGCTCGGCCTGACGCCGGCGTCGGGAACCATCCAGCGCGTGATGGGTGGCTGGAACGCCGCCAAGGAGGCGGCGGGGTTGGCGACGAACTACTCGCGCGGGAGTCGTGTCCAAGCGAAACCCGAGGACGTCGACCTGCCCGAGGGACTGGCGTGGGCCGACCTGAGTCAGGACCAGCGCTGGCACTACAGGCATCGGGAAACGAACCGTCGACGGACGCTAACCAGACGGGCCCGACATCGGGCGTGGGTCCACGAACAGAAACGCGACGGCGAGGGATGTGCCCGCTGTGGCGAGACGGATCCCGCCTGTCTCGACTTCCACCACCGCGACGACGCCGACAAGGAGATGACCGTCTCCGAGATGGTCACTCACGGCTACGCCAAATCGAAGCTACGTGCCGAGATGGCGAAGTGCGTCGTTCTCTGTGCCAACTGTCATCGGAAAGAACACTACGAGAAACCACCGCACGTCCGACCGCCCGACGGCACCTCGTCGGATGCCGACGACTGACACGCCAACTCGAGTCCGCAACACTGAAATACAGCAGCCGGCTATACGGTAGTGTACGTCGCTGAGCGAAACCAGTGACGAACGTGTCAAAGTTCCGTGGGGTAGTGGCCAATCCTGTTGCCTTCTGGGGGCAACGACGGAAGTTCGAATCTTCCCGGAACTACTCTCCTCCGTTCACTAACTCGCGAGCGATAGCGCCGTCACCACCCGACTTCTTGTACGTCCCCACACGAGGTGAGATATGGCGCCCGAACACGTCCTCGTTCCGCTCGATGGCTCGCCGCTGGCCGACGAGGCGCTGGTCCACGCCCTAGAGACGTTCGACTGTCGGCTGACGGTGCTGAACGTCGTCGCGCCGCTGGATAGCGCCATGAGCGAGGGCGGGATTCTCGAACCGGGCGAGGAGCGCCGCGAGGAGGCGACAGCACGGGCCGACCGCCTCGTCGAACGGGCCGAACGCCGCGCCGCCGACGTCGACCGCACCGTCGAGACGGCGGTGGAGACGGGCGATCCCGCCGAGACGATTCTCGACTACGCCGCGGCCAACGACGTCGACCAGATCGTGATGGGCGGACACGGCGGAGACCGGAACGAACTGGCCCGCCGACTGCTCGGGACGGTGGCGACGGCCGTCGTGGACGAGGCCCCGGTGACGGTGACCGTCGTCCGCTAGCCCAGTACCGTCGCGAACGCCCGGTAGAGGCCGAACCCGACGGCGACCGAACTGACGAGCGTGAGTATCCAGAAGCCGACCGTCACTCCGATCTTACGGCGGGAGACGCCCGCCGACCCGCCGGCGAGGCCGCCGCCGATGACCCCCGAGATGATGATGTTGTTGAACGAGATGGGGATACCCAGCGCGATGGCCGTCTGGGCGATGATAAAGCCCGGGACCAGTGCGGCGATGGAGCGCCTGACCCCGAGTTGGGCGTACTCGCGGGCGGTGGCCTGTAACAGTCTGGGCGCGCCCATCCACGCGCCGCCGAGGATGCCGACGGCACCGAGGCCGAGCAACAGCAGGCCCGGAAGGCCCAGTTCCACGCGGTAGAGGTTTTCGAGGGGCCCGGTCGCCAGTCCGACCTGGCTCCCGCCGCTGGAGAAGGCGACGACGCTCCCGAGGACGACGAGAAACGTCTTGATGCCCTTATCGACCGACTGCTGGGTGCGCCGACGGATGAACAGGAAACTCGCGACGGCCGCGAGGGCCGTCGCGAGGACGGTGATGCCGGGCAGGGGGACGAGCATCGCGAAGAACCCGGCGATGGAGTTCTGCGTGGCGTCGGCCGGCGCGGGGATGACGCTCAACTGCACGTTGGCGACGATGCCGCCCACGACGGCCGCAAGCAGTGGGACGCCGACCGTCTCGGGGATGTCGTCACGGCGAAGTATCGTGGCGGTGAGGTACGCCAGCCCACCGGAGACCGGCGGGACGAGAACCCAGAACGTCGCGATTTGCCGGTAGGTGTCGAAGACGGGCGCGCCGCCCAGCGAGAGGCCGACGCCGACCATCGCGCCCGTCGTCGCGAACGCGGCGGGAACGGGGTAGCCGCTGTAGATGCCAAAGGCCATGAACAGCGTGGCCGTCAGCAGGCCGGTCGTCGCCGCGAGCGACGTGATCTGGACGCCGTCGATGAGTCCAGCACCGACCGTCTCGGAGATGCTCCCGCCTTGCGTGAGCGCGCCCAACGCCGCGAGGATGCCGATGAGGAAGGCCGCTCGCATCGTCGAGATGGCGTTGGCGCCGATGGCCGGCGCGAACGGCGGCGAGTTGCTGTTGGCGCCGAGCGTCCACGCGGTCACGAGTCCCGTGACCGTCGCGAAGACGACCAGCGCCCAGAAGACGAGTCCCGCCACCGACGACTCAGCCCTCCCGGTCCGCTCGCGTCGTGTTCATTGGCGAGCGTTCACGCGCCCGCCCGATAAACGTTCCCGCGGCTGGCGGTCGCGTCAGTGAACGGGAGCACGCGTGTTCAGTAGCCGAGCGACTCGCGGACGAGGACGACTGTCGTGCGTCCCTCCTCGGCCTCCTGTCGGTAGACGAGTTGTTTCGCGATGACGCTCCCCGCGCCGTAGGCGTCCTGTGCGCGGGCGTCTTCGAGCGGATACGCCACGTCTTCGAGGCGGTCCAGCGCGGTGTCTAGGTCCCCAACGATCTTGTTCGTCCCGGCGACCAGCAGGAGGTTCTCGGCGGCGAAGGGGTAGGCCCCGATACGGCTGCCGGAGGCGTCGGCGGCGACGAGTTCGCCGGTCTGTGCGATGGCGTTGACGCTCCCGAGGAAGTAGTCGCTGGCCTGTGCCTCCCGGCGGGCGCGCTGGCGTTCTTCGTCGTCGTCGATGCCGTAGACCTCGCTGTGGACGTTCTCCCACTCGTGGTCGCCCTCGGTGAGGTACTCCACGAACCCGATTTCTTCGAGCGTCGTGGAGTGGCCGTCCATCACGGACGCTCCGGGGGGTATCCGCGCCTGTATCTCGTCGAGTGTGGCCTCGCCGTCCTCAACCACGACGACGTCGAACCCGTTGGCTTCGAGGTTCTCGATGGCCGCGTCGAGTTCGTCGTCGCTGGGTCGGTCGTCGAGCGATTCGTCGTAGGACACCGCGTCGGCGTAGTCGTCCTTGCGTTGGGACATACCGATACCGTCGCGTCTCGGGGTGAAAAGCGCTCGCGGACGCCGTTGTTACCGGGTGACAGCGGTGTTACCGTCGGCGTCGACACACTCATATGCACGTATGCTCATATGTAGGGTCGAACAATGAGCCAGAACCCTACGACCGACGACCGGGAGTGCTGTGCGCCACTCGAACACGACGTCGACGGGCGGCAGTTCGCGGCCCACGTCCGTCTGCTCTCGGGGGCCGGCAACGACACTCGTTACGAACTACTGCGACTGCTGGCCGCCGCGGAGGGCGAAGTCTGTGCCTGTGAACTCCCTGAGGCGGTCGGTCTGAGCCAGAGCGCAGTGAGCCACGCGCTCTCGACGCTGTACGACGCCGGTCTCGTAACGCGCGAGAAGGACGGTCGCTGGCGCTACTACGGTCTGACTCCGGCCGCCGAGTCACTCATCGAGACGCTTGACGAGATACACCTAGACCATGACTGACACCGACTCCACCGTTTCGACTGCACGGACCGCCGACGAACAGCGACGCATCGTCCGGGAACGCTACGCCGCAATCGCCACCGACAGCAGCGGGTGCTGCGACGAAGGCGGGACGGACGGGAGGGCGACCGACGAGATGGCCCGCAAACTCGGGTACGACGACGGTGAGATAGGGGACGTGGCGGGTGACGCGAACCTCGGCCTCGGGTGTGGCAACCCGCAGGCTATCGCCGACCTCGAAGAGGGAGAGACGGTGTTGGACCTCGGGTCGGGTGCCGGATTCGACTGCTTTCTGGCGGCCGACGCCGTCGGCCCGCAGGGTCGCGTCGTCGGCGTGGACATGACTCCGGAGATGGTCGAGAAGGCACGCGAGAACGCCGCCGAGAACGACGCCGACCACGTCTCCTTCCGCCTCGGCGAAATCGAACACCTCCCGGTCGCCGACGGGACGGTCGACGTGGTCATCTCGAACTGCGTCGTCAACCTCTCGCCCGACAAGCCGCAGGTGTTCCGCGAGGCGTTCCGGGCGCTGCGACCCGGCGGCCGGATTGCCATCTCCGACGTGGTCCAGACCGCCGAGTTCCCGCCCGAGATTACGCGTGACCCCGAGTCGCTCGCGGCTTGCGTGGCCGGCGCGTCGACCGTCGATGCGCTCGAAACGATGCTCGAAGAGGCCGGGTTCGAGGCAATCGACATCCGTCCGAAGGACGACAGCGACGAGTTCGTCCGCGAGTGGGCCGACGACTACGACCCCAGCGACTACCTCGTCTCCGCGAGCATCGAGGCTCGAAAGCCGAACTAGCGCCGTCGGGACGGGATTCGGGCCAGCGGCCACCCGTGCTAGCCGAACACTCATGTGTCACGCCGTCCCACTCCGAGGTATCGAATGTCGCGCCGCTACGACCACGCACGGGTCAAGGAGTACTGGCAGCACGTCTGGGACCGGGAGGGCGTCTACGACTGCCCCGACGACGCCGACGACCCGACCTACGTGCTGGGGATGTTTCCCTACACCTCCGGCTCGTTGCACATGGGCCACATCCGAAACTACGCCATCACCGACGCCTACGCCCGCTACCGCCGGATGGCGGGCGACGACGTGCTCCACCCGATGGGGTGGGACGCCTTCGGCCTCCCGGCCGAGAACGCGGCCTACGAGCGCGACACCGACCCCGAGTCGTGGACGCGGGCCTGCATCGAGCGGATGCGCGGCGACTTAGAGGAGATGGGCTTTGGCTACGACTGGAGTCGGGAGATAACGACCTGCGACCCCGAGTACTACCGGTGGAACCAGTGGCTGTTTACCCGCCTGCACGAGGCCGGCCTCGTCTCCTACGACTCGGCGACGGTCAACTGGTGTCCCGACTGCGAGACGGTGCTGGCCGACGCACAGGTCGAGACCGAGGCGGACGGCGGCCACGACCACAGTCACGGCGGCGTCTGCTGGCGGTGTGGCACCGCCGTCGAACAGCGCGACCTGGACCAGTGGTTCCTCACCATCACCGACTACGCCGACGAACTGTACGACGGCCTCGACGACTTAGACGGGTGGCCCGAGGGCGTCCGTGACAGCCAGCGCAACTGGATCGGCCGACAGGAGGGAGCCCGCGTCACCTTCACGGTCGACGGCCACGACGTGGACGCCTTCACCACGAGGCTGGACACCGTCTACGGCGCGACGTACCTCGCGCTCGCTCCGGGCCACGAGGTGGTCGGCGAACTGACCGAGCGAGACGAGGCCGTCGCCGAGTACGTCGAGTCGGTCGCCAGCACGGACGACGCGGGTCTCAGCGGCGTCGAGACGGACCTCACCGCGACCCACCCCTACACCGGCGAGGAGATACCCGTCTACGTCGCCGCCTACGTCTTAGACGACGTGGGCACCGGCGCGGTCATGGGCGTGCCCGCCCACAACGACCGAGACCACGCCTTCGCCAGCGAGCACGACCTGCCGGTCGAGCAGGTGGTCGAACCCGTCGACGGAACCGGTACGAACCTACCCGAGGAGCCCTACACCGACGACGGGATGCTCACCGACAGCGGCGAGTACGACGGCCTCGCGAGTACGGCCGCTCGCGACCGCCTACTCGAACACGACGCCGCCGCGGAGGCGACGACCTACCGCCTGCGGGACTGGCTCATCTCCCGCCAGCGCTACTGGGGGACGCCGATTCCGATGGTCCACTGCGACGACTGCGGCCGGGTGCCGGTCCCCGACGAGGACCTGCCCGTCGAACTGCCCGAGTACGTCCAGACCACGGGCAATCCGCTGGACGCCGCCGAGGAGTGGAAACGGACCGAGTGCCCCGACTGCGGCCGAGACGCCGTGCGCGAGACGGACACGATGGACACGTTCGTCGACTCCTCGTGGTACTTCCTGCGCTATCTCTCGCCGCATAGCGAGGCGAGCGGTGAAACCGCGAGCCAAGCGGACGCCCCCTTCGACCAGCAGACTGCGGACGAGTGGCTCCCGGTCGACGTCTACGTCGGCGGCGAGGAACACGCCGTCCTCCACCTGCTGTACATCCGCTTTTTCACGCGGGCGCTCGCGGATCTGGGCCTGTTGAACCGCCGGGAACCGGTCGACCGACTCATCAATCAGGGGACGGTCCTCCACAGCGGCGAGAAGATGTCCAAGTCGAAGGGTAACGCCGTCGCACCACACGAGTACGGCGCCGAGACCACTCGGTTGTTCGTCCTCTCGGCGGCCCACCCCGAACAGGACTTCGAGTGGACGGTCAAGGACGTCTCGACGGCCTACGAGTTCCAGCAGACCCTCTACGGGATGGTCAGCGACTACGTGGAGGGCCGCGAGACCCGAACCGAGAGCGCGCCCCACGACGCCTATCTCGAACGCGAGATAGACCGGACTATCGCCGCCGTCACCGAGGAGTACGACCGCTTCCGGTTCCACCGCGTCGTCGGCGAACTCCAGCGGTTCGCCCGCCTGCTCCGCCGATACGCGGGCTACGACACGCCCTACCGCTTCGCCTACAGTCGCGGCCTGCGGGTGCTGACGAAACTGGTCGCGCCAATCGCGCCGTACCTCGCCGAGGAACTGTGGCACCTGCTGGACGAGGACGGCCTCGTCGTCGAGGCGCCGTGGCCCGAATCGCTACGGGACGTCGCGGAGTACCGCATCGAGCGCCAACTCGTCCGGAGGACGCTCGACGACGTGCGCGACATCACCGACGTCGTCGACATCGCGGACCCGAACGAAATCGAGGTGGTGGTCGCCGAGGACTGGAAGTACCGGGCCTACAGTATCGCACAGGACGCCGACCCCGGCGACGCAGTCGTCGGCGAAATCATGGGCGAGGCGTCGATACAGGCCCACGGCGACGCCGCCGCCGACTACGCCGCCGACCTCGCCGAACAGGGCGCCGGCCTCGAACCCGTCGTCGACGGCGACCGGGAACTCGAAGTGCTCTCGCAGGCCGCGTGGCTGTTCGAGGACGAGTTCGGGGCCGACGTGACGGTACGGCGGGCCGACGGCGACGACGAACTAGCGCGGAAAGCCCGGCCCAACAAGCCTGCAATACATATCTCTTGAGGCGGAACCGGGCACGTACGCCAGATTCGGGCCGGACGTCGCGCGAGTCACAGCGGCCCCGGTAACGTCGTCTTAGCGACGGTCACGTTCCCTTGTCACACGGTATCTCGATGCAACTACGAGCGCAAATATGTCTGTGACCGTATAACTACGTTCGGTCGTGACGCCGCTCTATTCGGGCGGTTTCGCCCCGGAGAATGCCATGACACGAGACGACGAACCACTGACACACGGCGACACCGGTGCTCTTGCCCCCGACGAGTCACGCGACCGGGACACCGACGCGGGCCACTTCGCTGCGCTCCCGTTCTTGCGGCGCGACTTCCTCTCGGACTCCGCGAAACTCGGTGCCGGCGCGCTCGCGCTCTCCTCGAGCGGCGTCGCCGCCGCACAGGCCGACGACGGACAGACAGACGACGGTCAGACCGGCGGCGGACAGGTCGACCAGCCAGAAGGCCTGAGCATCGAGGTTCTCGCCCCGCATGCGGGCTTCACCGACGACGTGGGGATGGCGCTGGGCGTCACCTTCGAACAGGGCGGCGACGAAGCCGCGTTCGTCCGTGACGCCTCCACCATCGTCCTCGCTCGGGTGACGCTGGAGCCGGGCGGGACGACCGGGTGGCACACCCATCCGGGTCCGGTCGTCGTCACCCTCGTCGAAGGCGAACTCGAGGTCGTCTTTTCCCACACCTGCACCACCCACACCTACGCGGCCGGTGAGGCGTTCGTCGACCCCGGCGGCCACGAAGAAGTCGCGAGGAACCCGAGCGACACGCAACGAGCGGTCGCCTACGCGCTGTTCTTCGCCGTCCCCGACGGCGAGTCGCCGACGACACACGTCGAGCCACAGGACTGCTGAGTCCGGCACTCGTTCGGCGGCCCCGGTGCGACGCGCTGGGGCCAAGCCGTTTTCCCCCCGCAGTCGTTACCGGCGGCTATGGAGCAACGAACGCTCTCGGTGAGTGGCATGTCCTGTACAGGGTGCGAGGAGTCGGTCGAGGCCGCCGCCCTCGGCGTCGCCGGCGTCGAAGCGGCCACGGCGGACCACGACGCGGACGCTCTCGTCGTGGAGACCAGCGGCGCCATCGACGACGACGCGCTCTCGTCGGCCGTCGCGGACGCCGGATACGAGGTCGTCGGGTAGTCAGTCGTCGACCGCGGCGTGGGCCGTCTCGACGGCCGTCAGGAGCACGTCCCGCCTGTCGCTGCACACCAGATGCGAGCGACAGCCACAGTCCGAACAGCCGAAGTCGGGCACCGACTCGGTCGCTCCGTGGTCCTGTAAGTGCTCGGCGACGGCACACTCGACGTCGGCGCGGGTCGTGACGACGGTGTCGAATCGCGTAGCGCCGTCGCCCAGCAGGTAGTCGACGTGCCAGTGGCGGGCGTCGTTGTCGCCGCTGGCGACGGCCCGGTGACGGTCGACCCGCGAGAACCCGCCGGCCCCGAGCGCGCTCCCGGTGTAGGCGTACCACCCCGCGGGGAGCGATAGGTCCCCGAGCGCGCCAACCGCGAGGGGGCCGTCGCTGTCGCGTTCGAGGACGAGCGTGTACGTCCCGCCGTCCATCCCTTACGCGCCGATTTCGGGGTCCGCGGCGAGGTCGCCGAATCCGTCGATGCGGAACTCCCGGGTGTCGGTGCAGTCGTCGTTCGCGGCGGCGAGTTCGCCGACGAGCCAGTTGAATCGGCGCTCGAAGTCGTCGTAGGGGGCCTCCTCGAACGTCTCTCTGACGGCGTCGGCCGTGAGGGCCTCGTCGTACTGCTCGGCGAAGGCGGCGACGTTCTCGGCGGCGGTCTGTGCGGTGTCTGCGTCGGTCTCCTCGCCGAAGGCGTCGGCGAGCGATTCGCTGATGTCGGACATGTGCGATGGAACGGCACGCGGTCACGTATGCGTTCTGGACTCCGACGACCGTGGCACCCGGACCTTTCTTGTGCGCTGCTCGACAACACTACCCTATGCGCCGTCCCGCCGAGAGTCCGACGCTCGTGACGCTGCTCCTCATCGTCGCCGTGTTCGCCCTCCAGCAGGTCGTCGGACTCGTCGCACGCCAGCGCCACATCTTCGCGCTGTCGAATCCCTTGCTCGACCAGCCGTGGACGCTGGTCACGAGCGTCTACGCCCACGCCGGCCCCTCCCACTTGCTTGCCAACGCCGCAGCGCTCGCCCTCGCGGGCCTCCTGCTCGAACGGACGACGACCAGCGCGCGCTTTCACGGCTTTTTCGTCGCCGTCGGCGCCCTCTCCGGGGTCGCACAGGTCGCTTTCGTCGGGACCGTCGGCCCCCTGATTCCGGGCGTCCCGGCGAGCGTCAGCGTCCTCGGGGCCAGCGGCGCCATCTTCGGCCTCTTTGGCTACCTGCTTGCGGCCAACCGCTTCACCGAGACGGTCGTCGGCGGGTTCGAACTCCCCGCTCGCGCGCAACTGGCGCTGGGCGGCGTCCTCGCGGCGGCGATAACCCTGCTGACGGCCAACCCCGGCGTCGCGCTGGTCGCCCACTTCACCGGCCTGTTGCTGGGCTTTCTCGCCGGTCGGGCCCACCTGCTGCGGCCCGCCGACACCGCGCCGGAGGCCGACCCGACCCGGTTCTGAGTCAGCGGACGAACACGTCGTCGTGGAGGCTCCCCGTCACCTCGTCGGCCAGGGTGCGGAGGTTGACGGTGTCCTCGCGGTTGTACGACACCAGCGTCTCTAGGGCCCCGCCGCGGCCGCTCTCGTGTTCCCGCCAGAGGCGGACCGCGTCGCGTCCGGAGATGTCGGGTCGGTCGCGCTCGATGCCGATGTCCTGCTCGACCTGCTTCAGCCCGCCCGAGAGGCCGATTTTCTTGCAGGTGTACAGCAGATCGAGATGCGGGCGCTGGAGGTCGACGTCGAAGTTCGCTTCGAGGAAGGGCACGTCGAAGCGCTTGCCGTTGAACGTCACCAGCAGGTCGGCGTCGGCGAAGGCCGCCCGGAGGTTCCCGGCGGTCAGGTCGTCGCCGGCCACGAGCGTCTCCGTCTCGCCGTCCTGATGGAGGCTGACCGTCGTCACCCGGTTTCGTTGCTGGTCGAGGCCGGTCGTCTCGATGTCGAAGAAACACGCGCGGTCCCGGAACGTCTCGTAGAGGCGCCACTGCTCGCTGTTCGGGAACTGCTGGTCGAAGTACGCCACGTCGGCCGCGTCGAGGTGGTCGCGTCCCTCCTCGATGAACCGCTGGATGCGGTCGCCGCGCTTGCCGCCGACGACACCGGGTTCGAACTCGTCCCAGTGGGTGATTCCCTGCTCCCAGATGGACCGCTCTGTCTGCTCGCCGACGCCGTCGACCCCGATGAAACTGTTCTCGACGCGCACGCTCTCCGGTACAGGCGGGGGCGTATGTAAGTTCGTCGGGTAGCGAGGGACCGACAGCCGTCGGTCCCTCGGACAGCGAAGCCTCTCGATGCGATACGGGGAGCGAAGCGACCCGCGGAACAGTGGCACGGGGCCGACCAACGGGAAGCGCCCCGCCGAAACGCCGAAGCCACCCGAGCGCCCACCCCGAAGTATGACCGAGTATCTCGTCGGCGCGTCGTCGGTACACGTCACCGCGGCGGCCGCGGACTACCTACAGGACCGTCTCGACCCCAGCGAGGACAGCGTCGTCGTGGTCGGCGTCAGGGAACCCGACGCGCCGTCACGGGACGCCGGCGACGCCGCCAACGTGGCCCGGTCGCGCCTCGCGGCCGTGATGCCGACGACGGAGACCAGAGACGGCGACCCGGTCGCGGAACTGCTGGCGGCCGTCGACGACCACGGCCCCGACGTGGTCGTTCTCGGCGCGAATCGCGGCACCGAGGGCGCCGGCGGCGTCGGGTCGACCGTCACGAACCTGCTGGCCCGCGTGAACCGCCCGGTCGTGGTCGTTCCGCTGCCGGATCTCTAACGGCCGACGCGGTCGAACAGACTCCCCTCGGGGAACTCAAGCGCGAGGTCCACGTCCAGCAGTGCCTCGACCGCGTCGGCCACGGCCGGTGCGAGGTCCGACTCCGGGTCCAGTGCCGTCGGAACCGACGCGTTCGGGCCGGCAGCGGGGATCTCGTGGTCGGCGGCCTCGATGGACAGTGCCCCGTCGACGTCCGTTCGCGTGGCGACGACGGCGTCCGCCATCGCGTCGAGGTCACGACACCGACCCTGCTGTCGCGGGAGGAGGTCCCGGCCGCGCTGGGTCGCCGGGACGACGAGTGCACGACGCTGTGCGGTGGTGAGCGCCGCGATGGACTGGTTCGCCGCGACGGGTGGAACGTCGAGTATGACGTGGTCGAAACGACCGGCGGCGTCCGCGACGGTCGTCTCGAAAGCCCGCGCGCTCTCGGGCGTCTTCGCGCGGGCGAGGCGCTCGAACGGCGCGTGGGCCGGGCAAATCTCGACCCGGCCCGGCACGTCGAATCCGGCGTCGTACAGCGCGTCGTCGAGCGCTGCCTCACCCGTCACGACGCCGGTCACGTCGTCGGTGAGTCGTCCCCCGACGTGTGTCGCCAGTCCCTGCGTGGCGAACGCGGCGTCTAGAACGGCGACGGACCGGCCCGCGCGGGCCAGTGTCGCCGCGATCTCGACTGTCGTCCTCGTCGTCCCGGCACCCCCGGTCACCCCTGTGAGTGCGAGCGTCGTACACCCCATACGACAATCCTACCGCGTATTGAAATAAAAAGTTCTAGATGAATCATCTCGAAATTCAGTGCTTCGAGTGATGAGAATAGTTATGCCGCCGCCGAGCGTTACGTACGTTCCACTAAGGTGGCTGGATGACACGAAAGGGTGGCCGTACGCTGTGGCACCGGCGTGAGTTGCTCCGCACGATGGGGCTGACAGCCGCGACTGGAGCGCTCGCCGGGTGTGAATACGCCACAGACAACGAGTTCACCGCAGACGCTGTCGTGTTGCCACCGGCGGCACAGTCGTCGCTCGGGTTCGCCTCTATCGTCGAGCAGTCCCGGCGACGAACGGTCGAACGAACCGTCAACGGGCGGGACGTCACCGCGACCATCGATCGTTTCGTCTCGGTGTACGCACAGACCGACGGCGAGATGTCGTGGGGGGACTCGGAATCGGGGCCGCTCCTGCTGCGGTTCTCCGGCGGGGCTGTCCCCTTCGACGGGACGACAGACCGACTGTTCGTCGGTCCCGCGACGGCGTTCGACACCGTCGGGGGGACCCTCCCGTTTCTCCGGGACGGCGTCGTCGACCCGCGCGGTGTGGTCCTGTTCGCACCGGGGGCGGCGCTGTCCGGGGCCGTACTCGACGCGAACGAGGCCCTCGCGGTCGCCCATCGTTCGGCGCTCTCGGAGGGACCGTTCGTCCCCACCGACACCGGCTTCTCGGTCCCCGACTCGGCGTTCTTCCCGAACTCGGTGTTCGACGTCGACGCCGAGTGGTTCCCGAACAAGAACTGGATACTGCCCGACGACGACGCACGCTCGACCGTGGCCGTCTTTCCGGGCCCCGGCGTCGACAGCGGGGCCGTCGGGACCGCGGGTCGCTCGTTCGAGGCAGGGACGGAACTCGACGCGACGTACGTCGCCGCGCCGGCGGACGTGTTCTTCGATACGGGCGTCTCGGTGACCGACCCCGGCCGACTGCAGACGTTCCTCGGGACCGACGCGGATCAACTCGGTGCGGTCGCCCCCGAACGCCCCATCGACGACGCCGGCGTCGTCGTCTTCTCCGACCGGGAACGCGGCGTCCCGTTCGCGTATATTCCCGGTGAGACGCTGTTCCCCGACTCGACGTTCTTTCCCGAGGCCGTCTTCTCCGCCGATCGGCCGATACTCGCCGCGTCGCTCGGCGACCTGTTCCTCGACTCGACGTTCTTCCCGGACTCGTTTACCCTCTCGGAGTCGCTGCTGAACCCGCAATCGCTGGCGCTTTTCTTCCCTTCGGAACCGGTTTCGTCGGTCCCCGACCCGTTTACCGTCGTCGACTCGGGGGCCAACCTCTCGCCCAGCGGCACGGTTCTGTTCTTCCCGACCGGTCCGGGCACCCTCGGCGGCGCCGACGAGGGGCCGTTCCCCGACTCGGCGTTCTATCCCGACGCCGTGTTCGCTCCCGATTCGCTCTTCTGGCCGGACTCGGTGTTCTGGCCGGACTCCGCGCTTTTCCCCGACGCCGCGCTCCTGCCGATGGAGACGAACGCACACCCCGCGACGAGCGCCGGACTCCCGGTGTCGTTCCCGAGTTCGTTCTTCTTCCCGGGAACGACGTTCTCGCCGACCGAGGTGCTCCATCTCCCCGGCGATTTCGGGTTCTCGGCCGACCTGTTCGAGAACGCCGGGACCGAGGTCACGCACGCGCGCTCGGCGACGGCCGAAAAGCAGGACGCGGCCGAGATAGACACCGCGCCACTCAGCCTCGGCGTCCTCAGTACGCCGGTGGCCAGCGTCGCCGGCCAGTCGATCAACACGCTCGCCGGACTCTCCCTCTCGGACCTGCTGACGAACGATCAGGCGGAGTCGTTCCTCCGCTCGGCCGGCGTCGGGGACGGGAGCGTCGAGTGGGCACGCGGGCCGACGCGACTCGGCACCGAAGCGGCGTCGCTGCTCGGGGAGCCGGTCACGATGGAAACCCACGCGGGCATCCTCGACGAGTCGAACCCGAGTGTCGTCTACCTCCACCTCGCTCGCGTCGAGAACGGAGGCAGCGTCGTCGTCAGCGCCGGGGTCCACGGGTTCGAGGTCTCGGACACCGACCGCCCGTTCGTCGGCGCGGACGGCTACGTCTCACAGGACCGTCTCGACCGCTACCGCTCGACCGTCGTCACCGCCGACGAGGCGCTGACCGTCCGCTAACTCAGACGCTGTCGCCGATCGCCGCCGCGATGTCGTCCAGCTCCGCCTCGGGGAGGTCCGGCCGGTCGCCGAAGATGGCGTGAATCGGCCGGCCGCCGTCGTCGGAGAACCGCGGGACGATGTGGCCGTGGACGTGCGGGACCTCTTGGCCGGCCTCCTCGCCGTTGTTGAACGCGACGGTACTCGCGGGGGCGTCGACGGCCGCCTCCACGGCGGGCGTGAGTTCGTGGAGAGCCGCGAACACGTCGCCGCCGACGTCCTCGGGCAGGTCCGCCATCGTCTCGTGGTGGGCCTTCGGGATGACGAGCGTGTGGCCCCGTGCGAGCGGATTCGCGTCCAAGAACGCCAGCACCGTGTCGTCCTCGTAGACGGTTCGGCTCGGGATGTCGCCAGCGACTATCTGGCAGAAGATGCAGTCGTCCATAGCTGGGTAGTCGAGTGGTTTTGCCATCAAGGTTGGGCTACTGACGACGACTGCTGGGCCGGCGCGGTTCAGTTCGGCTGTGGCACGCTACTCGTCGGCGAGGTGCCCGGGACGCCACTCGCCGTCGAACTCCCGGTGGGTGAAGGGAAGGGCGTCGTCGCCGGCGTAGCTAGCGACCAACTGCCCGTCGCCCTCCAGATAGTACTTGTAGGTCGTCAGGCCCTCCAGCCCCACGGGGCCGCGGGCGTGAATCTTGCCCGTCGAGATACCCACCTCGGCACCGAGGCCGTAGCGGTAGCCGTCGGCAAAGCGGGTCGAGGCGTTGTGGAAGACGCTGGCGGCGTCGATGCCGGTCATGAACGTCTCGGCGGTGTCGGCGTCCTCGGTGAGGATCGACTCGGTGTGTTTCGAGCCGAAGGTGTTCGCGTGGTCGATGGCCTCGTAGACGTCGTCGACGACCTTGATGGACAGTTCGAGGTCGCCGTACTCCGTCTCCCAGTCGTCGTCGGTCGCGGGGTCGACGTCGACGACGTCGCGGGTGGCCGCGTCGCCGCGCAGGGTCACGCCGGCCTCGCGGTAGCGCGCGACCATCTCGGGGAGGAAGTCGTCGGCCACGGCGTCGTTCACGAGGAGGGTCTCGACGGCGTTACACACCGCGGGGTACTGCACCTTCGCGTCGAAGGCGACGTCCGCGGCCATCTCGAGGTCGGCGGCCTCGTCGACGTAGACGTGACAGACGCCCTCGGTGTGGCCCAGCACGGGAATCTGGGTGTTGTCCTGGATGTAGGAGACGAACTCCGAGGAGCCACGCGGCATGACGAGGTCGACCTCGTCGTCCATCTCCAGCAGGGCGTCGACCTCCTCGTGGGCCTCGATGAGCGTCGCCCAGCCGACGGGGAGGTCCGCCGTCGCCTCGACGATGGTCTCGTAGAGGACGCGGTTGGACTCGCTGGCCTCGCTGCCACCTTTCAGGATGACGGCGTTACCGGACTTCAGCGCGAGCGCGGCTATCTGGACCAGCGCGTCGGGGCGGGACTCGAAGATGGTCCCGACGACGCCGATGGGGACCGCGACCTTGTACAGTTCGAGGTCCTCGTCGAGTTCGCGGGCCGCCAGCGTCTCCCCCAGCGGGTCGTCCTGCTCGGCGACGGACTCGACCATCTCGGCGATGCTCTCTAGCTTGCCCGCGTCGAGTTTGAGTCGGTCGACGAGCGCCTGCGTGTACTCGCCCTCCGCGAGCATCTCCTCGGCCGCCGCGACGTCCTCCTCGTTGGCCGCGAGGATGGCGTCGCTGTTGTCGCGGATGGCGTCGGCGATGGCCGAGAGCGCGGCGTCGCGCTCGGCGGCGTCGACGTTTGCCAGCCGCAGGGCCGCGGACTGTGCAGCGGTCACCTGTTGCTCGGTCGTCTCAGTCATCTGTCTCACCGTTGATGGGGACGAATATTGTGCCCACCGATTCCGCCTCGGCGACCTTTCGCAGGACGTCCGGTTCCGTCGACTTCGCGATGATGGCCGGGATGCCGTGTTCGCTGACGTCCCGCGCGCCGCTGACCTTCGTCTGGATGCCGCCGAAACCGCCCGTCGAACTCTCCGTGACGACGTCTTCGACCTCGCCGTAGTTCTCGCCGACGACCGGAATGTGCTCGGCGTCTGGGTCTTCCTTCGGGTTGCCGGTGTAGACGCCGCCGACGTCGGTCAGGGTCACCAGCAAGTCGACGCCGACGCCGATGGCGATAGAGGCCGAGATCATGTCGTTGTCGCCGATCTGGAGTTCCTCGGTCGCGACGGCGTCGTTCTCGTTGATGATGGGGACGATGCCCCAGTCCAGCAGCGTCTCGACGGTGTTGCGGAAGTTGGTGAACCGCTCGGGGTTGTCGAGGTCGTGTTCCGTGATGAGTATCTGGGCGACCTTGCGGTCGTATCGGGCGAAACTCTCCGTATAGCGGTGCATCAGGTGACTCTGGCCCACCGTCGAGAGCGCCTGTGACTTCTCGACGGTCTCGGTGTCGTGGTCAATCCGGCCGATGCCGGCGCCGACGGCACCGGAGGAGACCAGCATGACCTCCTTGCCCCGCGAGAGCAGCGACTCGATGTCGTCGACGAGTTTGTCGAGTTTCTCGTCGTCTAAGTTCGACTCCGCGTCGGTCAGCGAGTTCGTGCCGGCCTTGACGATGACGCGCTCGGCCGCGGCGGCCTGTTCGCGGGCGCGAGAGAGCGCGGCGGCGTCGACGCGCTCAGTCATCCTCGAATGCGGCCGCCAGTTCTTCCGAGCGCTGTTCTGCGGCCGCGACGGCGTCGGCGAGCGCCGCGTCGGCCTCGCTGTCCCAGAGCACCTCCATGCCCTCGATGGTCGTCCCGTTGGGCGAGCAGACCGCGTCGACGAGTTCGTCGGCGGTGCGGTCGTCCTGCAGGACCGTCTCGGCGGCGCCCTTGAACGTCTGGGCGGCCAGCACCTGCGCCTCCTCGTGGTCCAGGCCGCCGGCGACGCCGGCCTCGGTCATGGCCTCGATGAAGTAGAAGACGAAGGCTGGGCCGCTCCCGTTGACCGCGGTGGCGATGTCCATCTGGCCCTCCTCGATTTCGGCGAACTCGCCCACGTCGTCCAGCAGTTCGCGGACCTCGTCGGTGACGTCGCCGGTCGCCGCGGCCGCCATGTCCCGCGTCTCGGCGGCGAGGTTCGGCATGATGCGTACGACCCGCGCGTCCGTCCGGGCTTCGACGAACGCCGTCGGGACGCCGGCCGCGATGGAGACGAGCGTCTGGTCGGCCGAGAGGTCCAGTTCGTCAAGCACCGCTTCCACGATGTCCGGTTTGACCGCGAGGAAGACGACCTCGGCGTCGGCCGCTCGACCCACGTCGTCGGTCGTCTCCTCGCAGTAGTCGGCGACGGCGGCCAGCGCGTCCGGGTCGAGGTCGCAGGCGACGACCGAGTGGTTGCCCGACGCGTAGAGCCCCCTCACGAGAGCACTGCCCATGTTTCCGCAGCCGATGACACACGTACGTACCATAGTCTCTAGTCCACCGGACGAGATGGGGAGACTAATTGTGTTTTCATCTCGCACGGCGGGTGGGACCACAAGACTGGTACCGTCGCCGGCCCAGCTGTCGAACGAATGCCCTCCTACGAGTACAGACTGTTCGAGGTCGACACTGGAGTGTTCGGCGGGAGCAGCGTCCCCGTCGACGAACTGAACGAACTCGGTGCCGAGGGGTGGGAGGTCGTCGCTCCCATCACGGAGAACAGCGGGCAGACCGCCGGCCTGTTACTCAAGCGCGAGCGCTGACCTGCAGGCCCCCGCTCGGCCACGCAGACAACCGATTGCCCTTTAATGCCGGCGGCGAATGTGACCGATATGGAACGGTTCGCCGCGGTCGACGACCAGTACGACCCCGAGAGCGTCGAATCGGGGGTCTTCGAGTACTGGGACGACGTCGACGCCTACGAGCAGACGGTCGAGCACCGCGCCGACGGGGAGGACTTTTTCTTCGTCGACGGGCCGCCCTACACCTCCGGGGCCGCCCACATGGGGACGACGTGGAACAAGACGCTGAAAGACCTCTACATCCGCTATCTGCGGATGCAGGGATACGACGTCACCGACCGGCCGGGCTACGACATGCACGGCTTGCCCATCGAGACGAAAGTCGAGGAGCGACTGGACTTCGAGAACAAGAAGGACATCGAGCGCTTCGGCGAGGAGAACTTCATCGAGGAGTGCAAGGCCTTCGCCGAGGAGCAACTCGACGGTCTCCAGACGGACTTTCAGGACTTCGGCGTCTGGATGGACTGGGACGACCCCTACAAGACGGTCAATCCGGAGTACATGGAGGCCGCGTGGTGGGGGTTCCAGCAGGCCCACGAGCGCGGACTCGTCGAGCAGGGCCAGCGCTCTATCAACCAGTGTCCCCGCTGTGAGACGGCCATCGCCAACAACGAGGTCGAACGCGAGGAGGTCGGCAAACCGTCTATCTACGTGAAGTTCCCCTTGGCCGACCGCGAGGGGTCGCTCGTCATCTGGACGACCACCCCGTGGACCATCCCCGCCAACACGTTCGTCGCCGTCGACGGCGAGGTCACCTATCAGGGCGTCCGCGCCGAGAAAGACGGCGAGAGCGAGGTGCTGTACGTCGCAGAACCGCGCGTCGAGGACGTCCTCTCGAAGGGCCGCTACGAGGACTACGAGGTCGTCGAAGAGGTCAGCGGCGAGGAGATGGTCGGCTGGCAGTACGACCACCCGTTGGCCGAGGAAGTACCCGACCACGCCCAAGGCGAGGGGTCGGGACAGGTCTACACCGCGGCGTACGTCGACGCCGAGGACCAGACCGGGCTGGTCCACTCCGCGCCCGGCCACGGTGAGGAGGACTTCGAGCGCGGCCGCGAACTCGGCCTCGAAATCTTCTGTCCCGTCGGCGGCGACGGCGTCTACACCGAAGAAGGGGGCAAGTACGCGGGCACGTTCGTCCGGGACGCCAACGACGACGTCGTCGCCGACCTCGATTCGAAGGGGCTCCTGCTGGCCAGCGAGTCGGGTTACACCGTCAACGAGGGCCACTGCTGGCGTTGCGATACGGGCATCGTCCGCATCGTCACCGACCAGTGGTTCATCACGGTCACCGACATCAAAGAGGAACTGCTCGACAACATCGAGGACAGCGAGTGGCACCCGCAGTGGGCCCGCGACAATCGCTTCCGGGACTTCGTCGAGGACGCCCCCGACTGGAACGTCTCGCGCCAGCGCTACTGGGGCATCCCAATCCCCATCTGGCTTCCTGACGACTGGGACGGGTCGATGGACGACGCCATCGTCGTCGGCGACCGCGAGGAACTCGCAGCGCGAGTCGACCAAGATATCGACCCCGAGACGGTGGACCTGCACAAGGGCACCGTCGACGACCTCACGATCACGGAGGACGGGACCACGTACACCCGCGTCGGCGACGTCTTCGACGTGTGGCTGGACTCCTCCGTGGCGACGTGGGGGACGCTCGACTACCCCGAGAAGGAGGAGGACTTCGAGCGCCTGTGGCCCGCCGACCTCATCATGGAGGCCCACGACCAGACCCGCGGGTGGTTCTGGTCCCAACTCGGGATGTCCACCGCCGCCACCGGCAAATCACCGTACAAGGAGGTGCTGATGCACGGCTACGCCAACATGCCCGACGGCCGCGGGATGTCCAAATCGAAGGGTATCCTCGTCGACCCGCACGAGGTCATCGAGAAGCACGGCCGCGACCCGATGCGCCTGTTCCTGCTCTCCGTGACCGCGCAGGGCGAGGACATGAACTTCTCGTGGGAGGAGACCCAGGAGATGCAGCGCCGGCTGAACATCCTCTGGAACGTCGCCCGGTTCCCGCTGCCGTACATGCGGGCCGACGACTTCGACCCCGAGGAGACCACCGTCGAGTCCGTGCGCGAGGACCTCGAACTCGCCGACCAGTGGGTCCTCTCGCGCCTCCAGAGCGTCGAGCAGGCGATGACCGAACACATGGAGGCCTTCGAGAACGATAAGGCCGCCCACGAACTGCTGGACTTCGTCGTCGAGGACGTCTCGCGGTTCTACATCCAGGTCGTCCGCGAGCGGATGTGGGAGGAGGAAGACAGCGACTCGAAGCAGGCCGCCTACGCCACCCTCTACCGCGTCCTAGAGGAGGTCGCCGCGCTGTTCGCTCCGTTCACGCCGTTCGTCGCCGAGGAGATTTACAGCTCGCTGACCGGCGACGCGGGCCACCCGACGGTCCACATGTGCGACTGGCCCGAACCCACCGAGGACCTCCACGACCCTGCCCTCGAAGACGAGATGGAGGTCGTCCGGGAAGTCGAGGAGGCCGGCTCGAACGCACGCCAGCAGGCCGAGCGGAAACTTCGCTGGCCGGTCACACGCGTCGTCGTCGACGTCGCCGGACAGGGTCCGGCGGACAGTCAGACGGAGTCTGACGACACCGACAGCGACGCCGTGGCCGACGCGGTGCGCGCACAGGCGGCCATCGTCGCCGACCGCCTCAACGCCCGTGCGGTCGACGTCGTCGGCCCCGACGAGGCGTGGGGCGAACTCCACTACTCCGCCGAGGCCGACATGAGCGAACTCGGTCCGGCGTTCGGGGACGACGCCGGCCGCGTGATGAACGCGATGAACGAGGCCCGACTCGACGAACCGTCCCTCGATGCCCTCGAAGGGAGCGTCGAGGAGACGCTGGGCGAATCGGTCGAGTTGACCGACGAGATGGTGACCTTCCGCCGCGAGACGCCCGAGGGCGTCACCGGCACCGAGTTCGCCGCCCTCGACGGCGGCGGCGTCGTCTACGTCGATACGACGCTCACCGAGGACATCAAGAGCGAGGGCTATGCACGAGAAGTCATCCGTCGGATACAGGAGATGCGCAAGGACCTCGAACTGGACATCGAGGCCCGCATCGTCGTGGACCTCTCGATTGCCGATGACCGCGTCGACTCGCTGGTCCGCGAACACGAGGCGCTCATCGCGGAGGAGGTCCGCGCCGACGAGTTCGGCGAGGTCGAGGACGGCCACCGCAAGACGTGGGACGTCGAGGGCGTCGAGATGGAGATAGCTATCGCGCCGTGCGAGGCCGACCAACGGGAGACCTCGGAACAGGCGAGCGGCGACTGAGGGAGCCGCGAGCCACGGCGGCGGCGGAAGCGTCCGACTGAAACGGTCGGTCTTCCCTTCGTCGCCTCCCTCGGGAGCATCTGGTAACAAATGCTACCGTCTCGCACGGCGTAGTTCCCCGTAGCGCTCACTACGAAGTCACGCAGTCCGGGGGGACGCGTCGAACGGAGCGCACGGAGACACCGATGGCAGCAACAGCACCACTAGACGAGGAGAAACGAATCGCGCGTCAGTTCCCCGAAGAGGTCGCGACCGAGGGGAATGTAGACCTCATCGACGACATCTGCACGCCGGACGTCGTCGACCACAGTCCGCTCGGCGAGGTGTCCGGCCGCGAGGACCTGAAAGCACAGATACGCGGCATCCGGGAGTCTTTCGAGGACTTCTCGGCGTCCGTCGAGGACATCGTCGCCGAGGGAGACACCGTCGCCATGCGAGTGACACTCAGCGGGAAACACACCGGCGAGTTCATGGGCGTCGACCCGACAGGAGAGGACGTCGAGATAGAGAACATGGTGTTCACCCGGTTCGAGGGCGGTCAGATAGCCGAACGGTGGGTCCAGCCGGACATGCTCGGCCTCATGCAACAGGTCGGCGCCGTCGATCTGCCGGGGAACTGAGCGGATCGACCGTTCTCTACCCTTTCTTTCGACGACTCTCTGACTATATCTTCGACAGACCGTAACGTGTTTCGTGGGGAACAGACTGCTACCGAGCAGTGACACAACGACGGCAACTGCAGGCGCTCTTTTTCACCCGCTTCGCGAACGCCTTCGGTATCGTGACGCTGCTGACGCTCTTGCCGACGTACATCGACCTGCTGGACCCGCAGGGGTTCGTCCTCGGGATGTTCGCCACGGGGCTGACGCTCGCACAGGCTGGCACCGTCGTCCCGGTGTCGTATCTGGGCGACCGGTTCGACAAGCGGACGATTCTGCTGGCGGGGTTGGCGCTCGCCACCGCCGTCTACGGCCTGTTCCCGCTGGTCGGGTCCAGTTGGGGGTTCGTCTTCGTCCGCGGGTTGCAGGGCGTCGCCGCCACCGTCGCGGGACTGCTGGGGCTCGCGCTGGTCGGGCAACTCGCCCGCGAGAGCGAACGGGGCAACACCATCGGGATGTCCAACTCGTGGCGGTTCGCGGCGGCCATCGGTGGGTCGCTGTCGGCGGGCGTCCTCTACGATACGTTCGGCTTCGACGCGGTGTTCGGCCTGTTGATGGCCATCAGCGGCCTCGCCTTCCTCGGCGTCCTCGTCTGGGTCGACCCCGACGAGACGACCACCGACGGGTTCGCGTTCACCGACCTCGCGCTGAACCGCCGCATCCTCACCATCACGAGCTTCCGCGCCCAGTACGCCGTCGCCGTGACGCTCGTCCGGACGTGGGTACCCATCTTCGCCGGCGTGGCGGCCGCTCGCGGGGGACTGGGGTACAACGCGGCGGTACACGGCGCGACGGCCGTCGCCGTCGTCCTCGCCGCCGAGAAGTTCACGAATATGCTCGCCCAACCCTACACCGGACGCCTCTCCGACGAGTTCGGCCGCGCCCGGTTCGTCTTCGTCGGCGGGCTCTGCTACGGGCTGGTGGCGCTCGTCGTCCCGTTCACGCCGGCCATCGGGTCGGCGCTCGGCCTCCCGTCGGTGTTCCCCTACTTCGGGAACCTCTCCCCGGCGTTTCTCCCCCTCGTGGCCCTGAACGGTCTCCTCGGGGTGGCCGACTCGATTCGCGAACCCGCGAGCATGGCGCTGTTCGCCGACGAGGGGAGCGACAGCGGCGTCGCCTCCAGTTTCGGCGTCCGCGATTTGGTCTGGCGGCCCGGGGCGGTCCTCGCGCCGCTGGCGGGCGGGTGGCTCACGACGAACGTCGGCATGGAGTGGGTGTTCTATCTGGGCGCGGCGTCGGCGTTCACCGGCGTCGCGGCGTTTCTGGGCATCCTCACGGTCCGACACGGCCGGGCCGGACTCGCGGCGTGGTGACTCAGAGTTCCGCGGCGACGACGGGGGCGGCGCTGACCTCGCTGACCGCGCGCTCCAGCGTGTCGGTGCCGTAGACGGCCTCGACGCCGGCCGCAGAGAGCTTCGTCAGGGCGTTGCTCGCCAGCATCGGATGGACGCAGGTGACGAACACGCGGTTCGCGTCTCGGTTCATCAACACCTCGACGGACTCGCTCATCGTCGACCCCGTCGCGATGATGTCGTCGACGAGTACCACGTCGCGGCCCGCCACGTCGGCGTCGCTGGGCGTGATCTCGATGTCGCCGCTGTCGTAGTCGCGGTCCTTCTCGAAGTAGTCCGTCTCGCCCTCGCCGTAGGCGTCGCGGGCCGTGACGGCCAGGTCGATGGCACCCTCGTCGGGCGAGAGAAAGAGCGGGCCTTCGAGCGCGTCGGGAAGCGGGTCCGCGAGGAGGCCCGCGGCGTCGACGTGGGCCGTCGGCACGTCGAAGAAGTCACAGACCGACGGTTCGTGGGGGTTTACCGTGATCACGCGGTCGGTGCCCGTCGAGATGGCCCGCGCTATCGCCCGCGAGGAGACCGGTTCGCCCGTGCGGAACGCCTCGTCCTGTCGCGCGTAGCCCATGTACGGGAGGACGGTCACCACTTCGCTGGCCCCGGCTTCGCGGGCCGCGTCCTGCAACTGGAGCACCTGCACGTGCGCGTCGCTGTCGACGGTGGAGGCGACGACGACGGCGCGCTCGCCCGCGACGGACTCGGGCAGGCGGACGACGTGCTCGCCGTCGGCGAACTGTTCGTACTCGACCCGCCCCAGTCGCTCGTCGGTGGCGTTGGCCAGCGCCGCGGCAAACGCCTGTGTGTCGGCCCCGGGGATAATCATGTG
The DNA here is from genome assembly GCF_014647235.1 of Haloarcula pellucida. Taxonomy (GTDB): domain Archaea; phylum Halobacteriota; class Halobacteria; order Halobacteriales; family Haloarculaceae; genus Haloarcula; species Haloarcula pellucida. The sequence continues at coordinate 134,958 of NZ_BMOU01000007.1, read as the reverse complement.
CGAGGGGTAGCCGGCCGGGCTAAACCACTTTTCGATTCCGGGGCTCGAAGGTGTGCGTACGGCACGCACTGGCGCATTCGGGACCAACCGCCGGAAAGCCCCGACGCGTTCGACTCGCGCGCCTCGCTGTCACCGAAAATCAGAGATTTTCGAGATGACGAAAGAGCGGCGCTCTTTCGAACCATGCGCTTCCGTCGCTCGCTCAGTCCAGTGCTTGCGTCGGCGTGCTTCGCCGAGCGCGTCGCCCCTTTCAGTCCCACCCGGTCGGCTGTGTCGACTGCTGTCCCTTGCTGGCTGTGTCACCGGCCGAACCCCGGGTTGTCGCGCCGACAGAAAGCCGGGTGGTCAGGCCACGGCGACGCCGACGACGTCGGGGACGCCCAGCGAGCGCTGTCGCCACCCGCCGCGGCCGTCCGCGGTGGCCTCGTCGTCGGTGTCCACGAGGAAGGTGCCGTTCTCGGTGATGGCGTAGGTGTCCGTGCCGTAGGTCACGTCGACGACCCGTTCGCGCACGGGGAGGTCACACGCCCGCCAGTCGCCGTCGACCAGTTCGGAGAGGCCGTCGTCGTCGGCGGCGTGTGTACGGGTGTCGTCGCTCGCCACTGCGCCGTGGCGGCCCGACCGCACCTCGACCCACGCGCCGTCGTCGAGGGCGTAGAGGCCGTCGGCGGTGGCGGCGTAGCCCGGTGCCACGTCCGTCACGTCCGCGAGGCCGAGACGCTCACAGTCCGGTAGGCGGTAGACGCCGTCGGCCGCCGCCAGCAGGCCCCCGTCGATGGCCCGGACATCCTCGACGGCGCCGAGGTCACGCCACGCGCCGTCGGCGTAGCGTGCGACCCGGCCGCCGCCCGCCGCGAGGAGTCCATCGGCGTCGTAGCCGACGGCCGTCGCCGGCCCGAACCCCGTCGGTGCGAACCCGTCGGCCGTCGAGACCAGCACGGACTCGTCGGTGGCGACGGCCACCTCGCCGTTGGCCCCGGCGACGTCGCGGGCGGTACAGCGCTCTTCGAGACTGAACCGGCCGACCTGTCCGCCGGCCGTCTCGACGCGCGTGACTCCGAGGCCCGACGCGACGTAGGCGTGGGTCTCCGGCCGTTTCTCCCCGTACATCCGCTTCTCCGAGAGCGCGATGTCGTCGTCGCTCACTTCATATCGCCTCTTTGTAGGCTTCGAGGGCATCGTCTACGTCTTCCGCTGTGTGGGCATCACAGATGAACTGTGACTCGAACTGGTTCGCCGTCAGGAAGACGCCCCGCTCTTTCATCGCGGGCCAGAAGAGTCGCTCCCACCGCTCGGTCTCGGCCTGTTTCACGTCGCCGCCGTCCTTCGGGCAGTGGTCGTAACGGGGGCACTCGGGCCGCTGCTGACAGCCAGCCTCACAGTGACCTTCGAAGGTATCGGGGCCGTCACGGGTGAAGACGACCTTGAACATCGAGTCCGTCCCGACGACGGTGTACTCGGGGGCCTGATCTTCGAGGATGTCCTGCAGGCCCGAGCGCATCCGCTCGCCCAGTCCGTTCACGTGGTCGTATACGTCGTGTTCGGCCGCATACCGCAACGTCTCAAGCCCCGCGGCCATCGTCACGGGGTGGCCGGAGAAGGTGCCGGACTGGAACACGTCGCCGGCGGGCGTGAACTGCTCGATGATCTCGCTCTTGCCGCCGATGGCCCCGACGGGGAACCCGCCGCCGACGATTTTGCCGAACGTCGTGATGTCCGGTTCGATGTCGAACTTCCCTTGCGCGCACTGGAGGCCGCCGACGCGGAACCCGGTGATGACCTCGTCGAAGATGAGCAGCGAGCCGTGGTCGTTACAGAGGCCCCGGAGGGTCTCGTGGTAGCCGTCGATGGGGTGGACGATGCCGTAGTTCCCGAGGATGGGTTCGGTGAGGACGGCGGCGATGTCGTCGCCGTGTTCGTCGAACACGTCGCGGGCGGCGTCGGGGTCGTTGAACGGCACCGTCAGCGTGTGTTCGGCGAAGCTCTCGGGGATGCCCGGACTGGAGGGGGCGGTGTGGTCGCCCTCGCCCTCGACGAGCGTGGACTCCTGTGCGCCGTGGTAGCCGCTCTGCATCACGACGATCTTGTCCCGGCCGGTGTAGCCACGCGCGAGTCGCACGGCGGAGACGGTGGCCTCCGTCCCGGAGTTGACGAACCGAACCATCTCGACGCTGGGGACGTGGCGGGTGACGAACTCCGCGAGTTCGACTTCGACTTCGGTGGGCGCGCCGTACATCGGTCCCTCGGCGGCGCGTTGCTGGACCGCGGACTGGACCTGTTCGGGCATGTCGTGGCCCAGTAGCAGTGGGCCGTAGCCCATCACGAAGTCGATGTAGCGGTTGCCGTCGGCGTCGACGACGTGGCCGCCGTCGCCCTTCTGGACGAAAAAGGGGTACGGGCGGACGGCCCGGACCGATGAGTTGACGCCACCCGGCATGACCGACAGCGCGCGGTCGTACAGCGCTCGCGACTGTTCGTGGTTCATGGCGCGGGGTTCGAACGCTGTCAGAAAGAACCTGACGGGTCACGCCGTTCGGGTCGTGACTACTGGACGAATGCTGTTCGAATCACGTATCGGATACAACTTCGTCAAGAGATAGCGTTTTGTGTTGGGTGTCCATGCATCTAAGCAGAGATATGTTTGCCGAACGTGCGTATAATCCGGCGCTCGACGGACGGTCGTGCGCCTGTCGGGGGCGTGGTGTGGCATGAGCGACTGGGTCCCGACGACGTGTATGCGGTGTGCGGTCGGATGCGGGCACATGCACCGGGCCGCCGACGTCGGGTACGGTATCGACACGGTGCGCGGCGACGCCGCCCACCCGGTCAATCAAGGACTGGCCTGTGCTCGCGGCATTCAGGAGAGTCGCGACCCCGACGGCCAGTGGCTCACGCGGCCGATGGTCCGTGACGACGGCGAGTTGCGCCAGACGACGTGGGACGTGGCGCTCGCCCGCGCCGTCGAGGGCCTGCGCGAGGCCCACGAGACCGACCCCGATTCGGTCGCCGTCCTCGGGAGCGGCCAGCAGACCAACGAGGCCGCCTACGCCCTGGGGAAGGTCGCTCGCGGCGGCTTCGGCACCCGGATGTACGACGCCAACACGACGCTGTGTATGGCCAGCGCCGTGACGGCGTACTATCAGGCCTTCGGCAGCGACGCCCCGCCATGTACCTACGCCGACATCGAGGACGCCGACCGACACGTCGTCTGGGGGGCCAACCCCGCCGTCGCCCACCCCGTGATGTTCCGCTGGATTCGACAGGCGGCCGACGCCGAGGGCGTCGAACTCCTCACCGTCGACCCCATCCGCTCGGAGACGGCCGAGAATAGCGACCACCACGTCGCACCCGACCCCGGCAAGGACCTCGCGCTGGCGCGGGCCGTCCTCGCGCGACTGGTCGAGACCGACCGCGTCGACGAGGCGTTCGTCACCGAGGCGACCGACGGCTTCGAGGAGTTGCTGGCGACGCTGCCGACCGCCGCCGAGGCGGCCGAGGAGGCCGGCGTCGCGATGGAAGAGGTAGACCTGCTGGCCGACGCGATGGACCGCCGTGCCCTGCTGTACTGGGGCATGGGCATCAACCAACACGTACAGGGCACCGAGACGGCCCGCGCACTCGTCGACCTCACGCTGGCCTCGGGCAACCTCCGACCCGGCGGCGGCCCGTTCTCGCTCACCGGACAGGCCAACTCGATGGGGACGCGGGTCTGCTCCTCGAAGGGGTCGTGGCCCGGCCAGCGCGCCTTCGGCGACCCGGACCACCGCCGACTGGTCGCCGACGCGTGGGACGTACCGGTCGACCGGCTGCCCGACGACCCCGGCCCGGGGCCGGTCGGGATGCTCGAAACCGAACCCGAGGCCGTCTGGGCCGTCGCCACGAACCCCGTCGCGGGGATGCCCGACGCCGACAGCGCCCGCGAGACGCTCGAAGACACCTTCCTCGTCGCACAGGACGCCTTCCACACGGAGACGACTCGACTGGCCGACGTGGTGTTGCCCGCGGCGACGTGGGGCGAGTCCGACGGGACGACGACGAACATGGAGCGGACTATCTCGCGGGTCAGGGCGGCGACGGAGGTCCCCAGCGGCGTCCGACAGGACCTCGATATCGTCGCCACTATCGGCTCGCGCCTGTTCCCTGCCCTCTTCGACGCTACCTCGCCGGACCCGAGCGACGTCTTCGACGAATTCGCCGCGCTCACCGAGGGTACCGTCGCGGACTGCTCGGGAATCACCTACGACCGCTTAGACGAGGCGCACGCCGTCCGCTGGCCCGCGCCCGACGAGGAGAGCGCCGGCGGCTACCGGTACTACGAGACCGAGGCGGGCGGCGCGGAGTCGTGGGCGTTCCCCACCGCGAGTGGCAACGCCCAGTTCTCGACCGGGCGGCAGGGCGACCTGCCGGAACCGACCGACGACGACTACCCGCTGACCCTGACCACCGCCCGCGAGGCCGACGGGTACAACACGGGCGTCCGCTCGCGCGGCGGTGCCGCCGGTGACCTCGTGGCCCGTCTCCACCCCGAGACGGTCGCGGCCCACGCCGACCGCGTGGTCGACGACCGCCTGACGGTGACCTCCCGACGCGGGTCCGCGACGGTCCTCGTCGACGAAGACGAAGGCGTCCCGCGCGGGATGGTGTGGCTCCCCATCCACCACCCGGCGACCAACCGCCTGACGCTCTCCGAACGGGACCCGCAGTCGAAGGAACCACACTTCAAGCAGTGTGCCGTCCGTCTCGTCGCGCCCGAGGCGTCCGACGCGACGGACATGGTCGTCGAAGCGGACGATTGAGCCCGGCGGGCGCTCTTCTCGGAGTCCTCTCAGCAGTCGTGACGACCGCGTCCGTCGTCGTCTCACAGGGGACAGCGCCACCGGCACGGCTTCGACCACGGAATCGGTGGACAGTCCAGACGTGGCCGCTGTTCGCCCGCGGCGGCCGGTTGTCGTGTGATCCGGACGGGTGACACATCTTCTCAGCGGGTGTCGCGGTTTTCTTCGCAGATGTCAGATTTTCCCCGCGGCTGGTGGACGGAATACGTCCTTAAGGTGAGAATATCCGATTGCAGATTGGCCACCCGTCCAAACGGAGGCGACCGAAATTCACGCTCGTCAACGATTACGGTTATTAGGTACTGGTACATTCGGATAATCTGTGATGATGTGGTCACACATCCAGAATAACACCGATTCGATGGACGAACAGTCGTCAATGAATGTACATGGTGTACACCCGGTCGCTCCGCCGGAGGTGGTCCTATGGGGCTGATCAAGATGACGAAGTACCGGACGCTGTTGCTCGCGACCATCGGGTTCAACTTCTCCTTTCTCATCTGGTTTTCCTTCGCGCCCTTCACGGGACCGATGGCCGAGGAGTTCGGGCTGACGACGGCCGAAATCGGTATCCTCGCGAGTTCGGCCATCTGGATGGCGCCGTTTGGCCGTATGCTGACTGGCTGGCTCTCCGATAAGTTCGGCGCCCCGACGATTTTCGCCATCGTGCTGGCGTACGTCGGCGTGTTCTCGATGGCCAGTGCGTTCATCGAGACGTACTCGCTGTTTTTCGTGACGCGCATCATCGTCGCGACGGCGGGCATCACGTTCGTCATCGGCATCCAGCACGTCGCCGAGTGGTGGGAAGAGGAGAACCTCGGCCTCGCCGAGGGCATCTACGCCGGCGTCGGGAACGCCGGGGCCGCGGGCGGTGCGCTCGTCCTCCCGCGCGTGTTCGGGAGTGGCTGGAGCGGGCCGCTGTTCTCGACGAACTGGCGGGCCGCCTTCTTCTATACCGGCATCGTCTCTATCGGTCTCGCCGTCGCGTACTACACGCTCGGTGAGGCCGCAAAGACCGAGGAGAAGCGTCAGGCGACCAAGGACAACGCGAGCTTCAAGGACTGGATACACACCGCCACTCGCTACGGGACGGTCGTCCTCGCACTCGCCTACGTCATGACCTTCGGTCTCGAACTGTCGATGAACGGGTGGCTCGCCACCTACTACCGCGAAGCGTTCAATCAGGACAACCTCGTCATCGCGAGTACGTTCGCCGCCACGTTCTCTATTGCGGCCGGCCTGCTCCGCCCCATCGGCGGCTACGTCAGCGACGTGCTGGCCCGCAAGGAGATGGACATCCTGCCGTTCTTCGAGGGCCGCTACCGCGAACAGTGGACGTTCGTCTCGCTGTGTCTCGTCGTCGTGACCATGTTCGGCATGACGCTCGCCGGCCTCTCGGGCGTCCTCATGAACGCGGTCGTCGTGGGCTTTCTCGTCGGGACGGCGTGTGCGTTCGCCGAGGGATCCATCTTCGCACAGGTGCCCGCGATGTTCCCCAACAGTTCCGGTGCCGTCGCGGGCGTCGTCGGTGGTGTCGGGACCGTCGGCGGCATCGTCTATCCGCTGTTTTACTCGGCCCCGTGGCTCGCGAACCTCCACCTGGGCTACTCCGTGGCCGCCGTCACGATGATCCCGATCGTATTGCTGGCCGCGTGGGTGTTCCGCCCCGAAATCGCGAAAGTCGCCAACACGGCCGGCTTCGTCGGTAGCACCAACGCGACGGAGACGGTGGCGTCCGGGGACGACTGATGCGCAGTGGCGTCGTCCTCGCGGGTGGGTACTCCACCCGCTTCGGTGCCAGAGACAAGGCGACCGCCGAACTCGACGGGACGCCGCTCGTCCGCCGCGTCGTCGACCGCATCGAACCGGCCGTCGACGAGGTGGTGGTCAACTGCCGTCGCGGACAGCGCACAGCCATCGACGACGCGCTGACCGGTCACGACTACCGCCTCGCCGTCGACCCCGTTCCCGACGGCGGTCCGGTCGCTGGCGTCCGCGCTGGCTGTCGGGTCGCCCGCGGGCGGGAGACGTTCGTCACGGCCTGTGACATGCCGTTCGTCCGACCGCTGCTGGCCGAACGGCTGTTCGAGGCCAGCGAGGGCGACGGGGCCGTTCCGCGTATCGGCGGGCGCCTCCGACCGCTGGCGGCCGTGTACCACACGCGGGCCGTCATCGAGGCCGCGGATACGACTCTCGGACTCGGGTCCGGTGCGCTCAGAGACATGCTCGACCGCCTGTCGATGACGGTCGTGCCCGGTCCCGCGCCGGCGCGTGCCGTCAGCGACGTCGACACCCGCGCCGGCCTGCGGGCCGCCGAGTCACGGTCGACGTGACAGCCACGTCGCGGTCGAGGCTCACGGAACCGGGCCGCAGTCTGCTGGTTTTCGGGTCTCGACCGCCCTCGACCTTAGACCCATTAAACACCTCCCAGATGGCTTAATTCTGGACGGGCGTCCGGTGGCACCCCGTGGTTTTGGATTTATTCAACGATTAGAGTTTTAGTCATCCATGTACACGCTTCTATCGTAAATTAGCGTACGTTCGAATACTAATGAACGATAAAAACATACGATACTCCGTAACTGAGGCGATCTGACGATGGCGCACAAAAAAGAGGACGTCAAAGGCGAACTGTACGGCGACGAGGTCCGCGAAAAGCTAGAGGAGTTTGCCGAGAACGGTTGGGAGTCCATCCCCGAGGACGAGCGCGAGGCGTGGTTCTCGCGGTTCAAGTTCTGGGGCGTGTTCCACCACCGCGGCGGGCAGGAGTCGTACTTCATGATGCGACTCACCAACTGTGGCGGTATCTTAGAGCCCGACCAGCTGCGGGCCATCGGCGAAGTCGCCCGCGACTACGCGAGAGGTCCCGCAGAGAACCCCGAGTTCGGTAACGGGTGGGTCGACTTCACGACCCGGCAGTCCATCCAACTGCACTGGCTGAAACTCGAAGACATCCCCGAGATATGGGAGAAACTCGAAGCCGTCGGCGTCTCCTCTCGCTCCGCGGGCGGGGACACGATGCGCAACATCTCCGGCTGTCCCGTCGCCGGCAAGGCCGAGGAGTACGTCGAGTCCCGTCCCATCTTAGACGAGATTCAGGAGACCATCCGCGGGGACGACGACCTCGCGAACATGCCGCGGAAGTTCAACATCTCGGTGTCGGGGTGCCGACAGGGCTGTGCGCAGGACGCCATCAACGACATCGGCCTCGAACCGGCCCACAAGATAATCGACGGCGAGGAGACCGAGGGGTTCAACGTCCGCGTCGGCGGCGGCCTCGGCGGCCGCGAACCGCGCGAGGCGCGTCCGCTGGACCTGTTCGTCCGTCCGGAACACGCCGTCGAGACGGTCCGGGCGTTCGTCGAGTTCTACCACGACGAGGGGAACCGACAGAACCGCTCGAAAAACCGCGCTCGGTTCTTCGTCGACGAACACGGGACCGACGCCATCCGCGAGGAACTGGACGACCGCCTCGACTTCGAGTTCGAGACCGCCGGGACGGACTTCCGCGGCGAGTACAGCTACAACGCCGGCAAACGGACCGAGTACGGCGCCCACGACCACGTCGGCGTCTACGACCAGAAAGACGACAAGAACTACGTCGGCCTCTCGGTCCCGGTCGGGCGCATGCCCGCCGAAGACGCTATCGAACTGGCCGACCTCGCCGACGCCTACGGCTCCGGGGAGGTGCGACTGACCCGCCGGCAGAACCCGCTCATCATGGACGTGCCAGACGGGAACCTCGCGAACCTGCTGAACGAACCGCTCCTCGATACGTACTCGCCGGAACCGAACCCGTTCGTGCAGGGCGCGATGGCCTGTACCGGGACGGAGTTCTGCTCGCTCGCGCTCACGGAGACGAAAGCGCGGATGGCCCGCCTCCTGCGATGGCTTGGCGACAACGTCGACGTGCCCGACGACGTGGACCGCATCAAGATGCACTTCTCGGGCTGTACGGCCGACTGCGGGCAGGCGATGACTGCCGACATCGGCCTGCAGGGGATGCGCGCCCGGAAGGACGGCGAGATGGTCGAGGCGATGGACGTCGGCGTCGGCGGCGGCATGGGCGAGGACCCCACGTTCATCGAGTGGGTGCGCCAGCGCGTGCCCGCCGACGAGGTACCCGGCATGATAGCCAACATCGTGGAGGCGTACGCGGCGCTGCGCTCGGAGGGCCAGACCTTCAGCGAGTGGGTCGACGCCACCGGTCACGAGACCATCGTCGAACTCGCCGAACCCGAGGAGGTCGAGGGGTACACCGACCCCTGTCTGGCCGACGGCAAGCAGTCGTGGTACCCCTTCGACGACGGCGAGAGCCCGGCCCCGACGGACGCCAGCGGCGAACCGCTATCGGCGGACGACTGACCATGCCAGAACAGCGCGAGGACAACGCACAATCGGCGGATTCCCGACCGCAGGAGGTGGCCTACGACGCCGCACCGGAACTCATAGAGTAGCGCGAGGCCGTACGACGGCCTCGTGAGCTACGGTGTGCGGCCGCCGGTCCGAACTCCGGCACCCCGACGGAGCACTGCTCGTGTCCATTGTCGCTCCGTCGGTTCGTTTTGCGTTCCGTCGCTCGTGACTCAGAGCCACCGCGCGAGCCCCGCGCTCGTCGCCATCTCGACGACGCCGAAGACGACGGCCGGGAGCGCGGCGTCCGGCGGGAACCCCGCGGTGACGACCAGCGCCGCCGCGACGGCGAAGTCACGCATCCCCACCGACAGTGCACCGGCGATACGGACCGGGCGGTCGCTGCCGGTCGTCGCGAGCCACCCGAGACCGTAGCCAGCGCCGTTGAGTGCCAGCGCCCCCACGCCGACGAGTGCGACGGCCGCGTAGTCGCTTCGCAGGAGCGCCGCGTTGGCCCCGGTCACGCCACCGATAATGAGGACGACCATCACCGCCGAGACGGCCGGGTAGTCGCCCTCGTGTGCCGCGACGCGCGCCGGGTATCGCGCACGGACGGCGATAGCCAGCGCCATCGGCCCGACGACGGCGACGAGCAACTGCTCGACGATGGGCCACGTCTCGACGGTGACGCCGCCGGCGAACAGGCCCGTAGCGACGGGGACGACGACCGTACTCCCGACGCCCGCGACGACGAGGACGACCGACGACAGCGCGGTGTTGCCGCCGGCCAGTTCGGTCATCGTCGGCGTCACGAGTTCCGGCGTTACCGCGCCCAGCAGGACGAACCCAACCGTCAGGGCCGGGGAGAGCGAGAAGGCTCGCGCGAGGCCGAACGCCACTATCGGCATCGCGAGGTGTGCGAGGAGCGTCGCCGTCAACGGTCGCGGGTCGATGGCCCGGAAGCGGTCGGCCGACAGCGTCAGCGAGACGCTCCCGACCATCACCGCGAGAATCGGCGTGGCGGCCCGCGTGACGACGGCCACCTCCGGGAGGGTGACGCCGACGGCGACGGCGAGCAGCACCCACCCCAACAGGTAGTCTTCGACGACGTCGGTGAGGGACACGCCGCGACGTGGGTGGGCCGGCCAGTTGGGCGTTGTCACTCGCCGATGCGGGAGACTATCGCGTCGACGTCGATGCTGCCCTCCTCGTCCTTGTCCCAGACCGTCTCGCCGTCGGCGGCTACCCGGAAGACGCCGCCGTGGTCCGGCGTCAGACGGACGCCGTCGAGGTCACGGCCGTACTCGTCGAGCAGGGCTGTCTGGAGGTCGATAGCGTGGTCACGGAGTCCACAGGGGACACAGTACTCGATGTCGACGTGCACGTCTGTGCCGTGGCTACGAGGGGGCCTAAAACGGCTGTACGCCACAGGGAACCGGGTTACCGTGTGGAAACCCGCCACCGCCCTTTTGGCCTCTGGCCGGCGTAGTGACGGTATGAGCGAACCGCGTTCGGACACCAGTTGTGCGGCGTCGTGGTGTGCCGACGACCCGTGGTGTGGGCTGACCTGTGCCGTGGACGTGTTGGGTCACAAGTGGCATCCCGTCGTCGTCCACCGGTTGCTCGCACGCGGGCCGCTGGGGTTCGGCGAACTGGCCGACGACGTCGGCGCTATCACCAACAAGGTCCTCTCGGAGACGCTCGCCGACCTCGAAGCGGCAGCGGTCGTCGACCGAACCGTCGTCGACGACCGCCCGGTCCGCGTCGAGTACTCGCTGACCGACGACGGCGAGGCGCTGGCTCCGGCTATCGAGGCCTTACAGGACTGGGGTGAGCAGTATCTCGTGGACTGACTACAGGACGTCGCCCGCGTTCGTGTCCGCGGCTACGTCCGTATCGAGGTCGATGTTCTGGATGAGCGAGACGAGCGATTCGAGTTCCGGGAACGTGTAGACGGTCATCCCGAGGTCGCCGTCCTCGACGGTTATCTGGGAGTCGATGACGAAGACGAGTTCGGACTCGGGCCACCCGCCCATCTTGTCGACGATGCCGCTCGCGGGGCCGAACACGAAGTTCGGCGTTCCCATGTCGATGGTCGTATCCAGCACGTTCGCCCACCCGTCGATGAACGCCGAGGTCATGATGTTGCCTATCTCCTGCATCGCCGACTGTTCCATGTCGGAAAAGCCGCTGCCCTCGCTGGGGTCGCCCATCCCGCCCATCATCGCCCCGGCCAGCCGTTTGCTGTCGGCCGGATCGAGCATGAAGAGGACGTAGCCGTAGGGCGGTTCGTTCAGTTCGACGAAGATGCCGACCCGTTTCTCGGTCCCGATGTGCGTTTTCACGTCCGCGATGTCGAGGAAGTTGATCTGTGACGTGTGTACCGACGCGTTCAGGCCAGTCAGTTGGCCGAGGTTGTCAGCGACGGTCCCCGACCCCTCTTTGGCCATCTGGTTGAAGAGGTCGAGTTTCCGCACGTCGACTTGCAGGCCCATACGCCTTCGAACGGCGCGACCGGCTTAACGCCACCGCACGGCGAGGCTGGCACCGCCCCCGACGGATGCCACCTCACTCCTCGCCGGGGACGTACGGGCCGAGGTCGTAGCAGTTGCTCGCGGGGTACTCCTCACAGCCGTAGGCCGCGTCCCGGGTCACGTCGACGAACTCGTACCGCCGCGTCTCGGTCTGTTCGCTGGCTGGCAGCCCCTCGACGATGGGCACCGGACGGATGGCCTGATGGTCGCAGGCACGCATCGTCTCGCTTCCCATCCCCATCGCGTAGGTGGCACCTTCCAGTTGCTTGACCACGTCCGGCGGACGGAACGTGCCGGCCCGTTCGACGGCCGCCGCGTACTGCAGGGTCTGACCGTACGCCAGCTGGGCCTGATCGGACGGGAGCGAGCCGTACTCGGCGCGGTAGCTCTCGGCGAGACTGTTCGAGAGCGGGGTGTCGATGCTCTGGTCCCACGCGATGGTCCCGAGGACGCCCTCGATAGCCGACCCGGCGAACGACGCCAGACTCCGACTCAGGATGGGGACTACCACCGTGACGTCCGTCCCGAGTATCTGCTCGGCCTGCTGGACGGCGTTTGCGCCGTCGATACCGCGGTAGTTCAACACGACCACGTCCGGGTCGGTGTCGGCCGCCGCCGACAACTGGGACTCGTAGTTCTCGGTGCCGACGCGGGTCTCCGTCGTCCCCGTCTCGTTCCAGTTTTCGTCTTGCATCCGCTGTCTGAACTGGTCGGCCTGCGTGTACCCGTAGTCCGAACTGGCGTGCAGTTGGTAGAAGTCGGTGCGGCCCTCGAACCGCGCTGTCAGGACCGGCGCCAGCGCGTTGGCGGCCATCGTCGCGTTGTACATCTCCTGAAAGCCATAGCGGCGACAGTCGGTGCCGGTGACGTTCGTGCCCGGAGCGAACCCGAGCATGTGGACGACGCCCCGGGGCTGGCACACGTCGAGCAGTTTCTTCGCGGTGTTGGTAGACCCGCCGCCGGCGACCATTATCGCACCCTCGCGGTCGATGAGTTCCTGCCCGACCGTCGCCGCCGTCGACGGCGACGACTTCGTGTCGCCGACGGCCGCCTCGACGGTTCGGCCGCGGAGTCCATCGCCGTCGAGCGCACCGAACAGGTCCGCGTCGACCCAGCCACCGCCCTCGTTTACGTGCGCGACCGCCAGTTCGAACCCGCGACGCTGGTCCTTGCCGTCGGGCCCGAACGGGCCCGACTGCGGGACAGTGGCCCCGAACGTGACCGTCTCCTCACCGACCGGATAGCTCGCGAACGCGGTGTTCTCGGCCGGTGTCTCCGTCTGTGCCCCGCCGCCCCCGAGACAGCCAGTCAGTCCCGCGAGCGCGCCGCTCGCTGCGGCCGACCGCAGAACGTCCCGACGTGTCGTCGACTCACGCATGCTCCACCCATATATATTGAAAAATATAGTACTATACCTGTTGGTAATTCTTTCCTGTAGCCGGAACGACGCTCAGAGCGGTGCCGAACGCGTTCTGAACCGCGCCGTTAGCAAACGGATGGAAAAGCGTGCCCGGTGGACCGACTACGCGTCGGCGTCGTCGACCGGGAACTGCTCGTGTTCGCGGACGGTGTTCAACACGACCGAGGTGGCCGCGCTCTCGATGTCCGGATCCGTGAGCAGGTCCTTGATGCGGGCGTTCATGTCGTTCGTATCGCGGAACTTCCCGACCGCGACGATGTCGTGGCTACCGGTGACCTCGTACACCGCGACCATGTTCTTCAGGTCGCGCAGGCGCTCGGTCACGGCCATGAGGCCGCTGCCGTCGACCGACAACTGGAAGACGGCGGTGACCTCGTAGCCAAGCTCCTGATAGTCGATTTGGGCCGTGTACTCCTCGATGACGCCGGATTCGACCAGTTGGTCCATCCGTCGCGAGACGGTCGTGGCAGCGACGCCGGTTTCGGCGGCGACGTCACGGGCGCTCGCCCGACCGTCCCGGAGCAAGGCGTTGACGACTTGTCTGTCGATGTCGTCGACCATCGCGCGCCGCTCAGACTGCCTCTGGGCCCGTCTTGCCTGTTCGGACCTGATAGGCGTCGTCGACCGGGAGGACGAATATCTTGCCGTCGCCCTTTTCGCCGGTGTGGGCACCGTCGGCGATGGCCTCGACGACGTCGTCGGCGGGGATGTCCGCGACGACGGTCTCTATCTTGACCTTCTGGTGGAGGTCGACGACGTACTCCTCGCCGCGCCACTGGCCCTTCTTTGCGGGCTGTGAACCGCGTCCGGAGACGTTGGTGACTGTCAGCGAGGGCGCGCCCACTTCCGCGAGCGCCTGCTTGACGTCTCCGAGTTTGTCCGGCCGAACCATTGCGACAACCATCTTGATGTCAGTGTCTTCAGTCATCTTTGGAACCTCCGTCAGTACGCACGTTCTCACTCACCATGCCACCGTCGGCGACCACGCTGTCACCGGAGCCGAACTCGGGGTAGGTTTCGACGCCGTGTTCGCTGACGTCGAGGCCTTCCTGTTCGTGTTCGGGCGTGACGCGGGCCTGTCCGATGGCCTTGAGGATGCCCCACACCGCGGCCGTCGCGACGATAGTCCACGCGGCGATAGCGACCACGCCGATGACCTGCGCGATGAACGCGTTCACGATACCGCCCGCGGGTGCCTCGGCCGCGACGAAGGGGAACATGAGCGTCCCCAGCACGCCGGCGCTCCCGTGGACCGGGAACACCGCACAGACGTCGTCTATCTTCAGGCGCTTCTCGATGAAGTTGAACACGAGCGGGAGCTGTGCACCCGCGAGGCCGCCGACGAGGAAGGCGCCCCACCAGCTGGTGGTGTCCGGAATCGCGGTGATGCCGACGAGGCCCGCGAGCAGGCCGTTGGCGACGTACAGCGTGTCGACCTTGCCGGTCTTGGCCCACGCAACGGCGGCGGCGCCGATGGCACCGGCGGCCATCGCGATGGTCGTCGTCATGGCGACGCGACCGACGTAGGAGAACGCGCCGAGCTGGAGCGAGCCGTCAGTGAAGACGAAGACGCTCGCGGCGGTGCCGACGTTGAAGCCGTACCAGCCGAACGCGAGGATGAGCGTCCCCAGCACGGCGAAGGTAAGCGAGTGACCGGGGATGACGTTCGCGGAGCCGTCCTCGTTGTAGCGACCCATGCGCGGGCCGAGGACGTAGGCGGCGGTGAGGCCGGCGATGCCGCCCATGCCGTGGACGATCATGCCGCCCGCGAAGTCGTGGAAGGTCGCGCCGCCGAAGCTAATGTACGACCCCGCCCACGTGATACCCGTGACGACAGGGTAGATGACCGCGGCCAGCAGGAACGTGTAGGTGATGTACGCGCGGAGTTTCGCGCGGCCGGCCACCGCCCCCGAGACGATGGTCGCCGCCGTCATCGCGAAAACGGCGCCGAACAACCAACCGACCCAGTCGTTCGGGTTCTCGGCGACGAAGGCCGGCGAGAAGCCGCCGCCACCGACGAGCGAGGAGATGCCGGCACCGATGACGAAGAACACCGACACACCGACCGACCAGGTCAGGAGGTTCTTCGTCAGTTGGTTCGCTACGTTCTTCGAGCGTACCTGCCCCGCCTCGAGCATGGCGAAGCCGGCGTGCATGAAGAAGATGAGGAACGTTACCACCAGTACCCACAGGAGGTTCACTCCCGTGACCAACGTTTCGAGCGTTTCCGGTGACGTCTGCAGTGGTGCGAGTACCATGATTTGTATCGTGCTGTGATTATTGCGTTTGAACGTCCAACTTTATCGTCTTCAGCGCCGTCTTTGTCAACTCGTTCACGGAGAAACCTCTTGCAACAGCACTACATAAGGATTTGCTTTACGAAACTCGATATTCTGGGGTATTCGGTAGACGAACGTCCGGATTACCGTATGATATTATGGATATAAGGTTGTTCTCCGTCAAGAAACTCGGTATCCGTCTGCCGTGATTTTGGACGAATGTCGAACGCGAGTCCGGCCGAACGGGTCGAAATCGGCCGGTTTCGCTTGCGCGCGCTCTCGATATCGCACTCTCTGGACGTGCGTCTACTGTCGACACTCGTTACTGAACGGTTGGCGAGAGACCGACGAACGAAGTGGGCGGTCACAGTGGTCGCCGCTCTCAGAGGCGGTCCGCCACGTCCTCTGCGAAGTAGGTGAGAATCAGGTCGGCACCGGCCCGCTTGATAGAGAGCAGCGACTCGTAGGCGACGGCCTCCAGATTCAGCCACCCCTTCTCCGCGGCGGCGTGCAGCATCGCGTACTCGCCGGAGACGTTGTAGGCGGCGACCGGGTGGTCGTAGCTCTCTCGGACGTCTCGGACGACGTCCAGATACGGCAGGGCGGGTTTGATCATCAGCACGTCCGCGCCCTGTTCGACGTCGAGTTCGACTTCCCGGCGCGCCTCGCGTGCGTTCGCGGGGTCCATCTGGTAGTGTCGCCGGTCGCCGAAGGCCGGCGCGCCGTCGGCGGCGTCGCGGAAGGGCCCGTAGAACGACGACTCGAACTTCGCCGCGTAACTCATGATCGGGACGTCGGTGTGGCCGTCCTCGTCTAAGGCCTCGCGGATGGCACCGACCATCCCGTCCATCATGCCCGACGGCGCGACCATGTCCGCGCCTGCGCGTGCGTGACTGACCGCGATGTTCCCCAACAGGCCCAGCGTCTCGTCGTTGCGAACGGTGAGGTCCGGGTCCGACTCGGCCGTCTCCTCCAGTACCCCGCAGTGGCCGTGCTCGGTGTACTCACAGAGACAGACGTCCGTGATGACGTAGGCGTCCGTCTCGTCGGTGATGCGCCGCACAGCCTCTTGTACCACGCCGTCGCTGGCCCACGCCCGACTTCCGCGGTCGTCTTTCGACTCGGGGATACCGAAGACCATGACCGCCTCGACGCCGGTTTCGAGGACGTCCTCGACGCGGGCGACGCTCTCCTCTACCGGGACGCGTTCGTGGCCCGGCATCGTCTCGATGGGGACCCGTTCGTCCGTCGTCGCGTCGACGAAGACGGGCGCGATGAGGTCCGACGCCGAGACCTCGGTCTCTCGGACCAGCGGGCGAACCCCGTCGGTCCGAAGCCGTCGGGGGCGACGTGTCGTGTCCATATCCGAACTCCGGGGGTCGGCGGCAAGAAGGCTCCGCTCGTTCTCGGGTGTCCCCGTCAGTCCAGCAGACTGGCTTTCCCGCGCAACAGGAGGAGACCGATGCCGGGACTGGCGACCAGCGCGTTCAGCAGGTCCCCGACGACGGGGACGGCGCTGACCGCCCCGACGACGACGGCACCCACCGCCAGCGCCGCCCAGCGGTTGTCGACGTCGCCGACCCCGGTGAGCCACCGGCCGACGGCGTACGCGCCCAGCGGCGTCCCCACCAGCGCGACGACGAACAGCGCCAGCAGGCCGGGGATGGTGACGACGAGACCGACGAGCGTCAGCGCCAGCAGGACGAGGCCGACGATGATTGCGAGGTAGCCGAGCGTGCCGACGGCGACGACGACGCCGGGGTCGTCGAATATGTCCTCGACGGCGTTTCTGGTCCAGGCGGGCGCGGCAGCGAGTAGGAGAGCGCCGACGAGGAGGCTGTACCCGCCGGCCGCGGCGAACTGTGCGAGCGGCGACAGGGTGACCTGCCCGGTCGGTTGCTGTGCGGCGGCGACGCCCGGCAGGACCGCGAGTGCGACCGCTGCCGTGGCGAGACGTTGGCTGGTGGAGGGCATCGTCCGGTCCTTTCCGAGGCGACGGTAAATATCTCGTGTCTTCGGTAGGCGGTCGTCACACCGGACACGAAGCCGTTTTCCCCGTCGACCCAGTAGTCGTCGCTATGTCTGCTGTCGCGGAGAAGATGGCTGCCGCCCGCGAGGACCTCGCGTCGCGAGACGGCGTGGTGGTCGCGTTCTCCGGCGGCGTCGACTCGAGCGTGGTCGCGGCGCTGGCCTACGACGCCCTCGGGGACGACGCCGTCGCCTGTACCGCAAAGTCCGAGACCCTGCCCGCCGAGGAACTGCAAGACGCCACCCGCGTCGCCGAGGAAATCGGCATCCGTCACGAAATCGTGGAGTTCTCCGAACTCGACAGCGACGAGTTCATCCAGAACGACGACATGCGCTGTTATCACTGTCGTTCGATGCGTCTGGGCGCCATGTACGACCGCGCCCGCGAACTGGGCATCGACGTCGTCTGTGACGGCACCAACGCCTCCGACGTGGGCGAGGGCCACCGCCCCGGCCTGCGCGCCGTCGACGAACTCGACGCCTACTCCCCGCTGCTGGAACAGGACATCGAGAAAGAGGAAGTCCGGGAAATCGCCCGCGAGTACGACCTCTCGGTCGCCGACAAGCCGTCGATGGCCTGTCTCTCGTCGCGCATCCCGACCGGCCTCGAAGTGACCGAGGAACGCCTCTCCCGCGTCGAGAAGGCCGAACGCCTCCTGCGGACGTGGGGCTTCGAGCAGTTCCGGGTCCGCGACCACGACGGACTGGCCCGCATCGAGGTCGGCGAGGACGAACTGGAGACGGCGCTTGACCCCGACTTCGTCCGGGCGGCCCGCGACCACGTCGAGGACTGCGGGTTCGATCACGTGACCTTAGACCTCCACGGCTACCAGACGGGGAGCGTCAGCCCCGAGGACGAGGAGAGCGAGGCGGACGTCGTCTCGAACGTCTTCGACGCCGACTATCCGACCGCCGAGTAACTCACTCGCGCCACGGCCGCGCGCCTTCCGCGACGAGTTCCGCGCCCGACCCGTCCAGCCGTAGCTCCGTCACCGAGCAGTTCGGTGGCGAGTGGGCGGTGATGGTCGCGTCCAGCGAGCGCTCGGTCACCGCGGCGAGCAGGACTTTGACGACGCCGCCGTGCGTGACGAGCAGCACCGTCTCGTCCGGCCCGACCGTCGTCCGCAGGTCGCCCAACGCCGACTCGACGCGGTCACAGAACGCCGCGACGCTCTCGGCGTCCTCCGGCGTGGCGTCGAGCGACGACACGCTCTCCTCGGGGTCGTGGTCGGGGTGGCGATCGAACAGCGTCTCGGCCAGAAAGCCCTGATAAACGCCGAACCCGCGCTCGCGCCACGCGCTGTCGACGGTCGGGTCCGGCAGTCCCGCCGCCGTCTCACGCACCTGTTCGGCCGTCTCCCGGGTTCGCCGGAGGTCCGAGGTCACGAGGCGGTCTATCGCTCGCTCGTCGGCGAGCCACGCCCCCAGCGCCCGCGCTTGCTCGCGGCCGCGGTCGGTGAGTCTCGTCGGGGCCCACCCCTGCACCCGCCCCTCGCGGTTCCAGTGTGTCTCGCCGTGCCGGGCTACGAGAACGGTCGCCACGCGATGGTCACTCCTGTGTCTCGGCGGGGCTCTCGCTACTGCCGTCGCCGCCGCGGCGGTAGCGTGCGACCAGCAGGCCGGCCTCGAACAGGACGACGAGCGCGGCCGCGACGCCGACGGCGGCCGTCGTCGCCAGTCCGAACTGGTTGATGAGGCGGAACAGCGTCGGGTCGGGGCTAGAGAGGTAGCCGACGACGATGGCCACGGTCCAGACCGGCAGGCGGACCGTCCGGAGGCCGCGCCACAGTTTCACGCTGCCGTAGTAGTTCTTGTTGAGGTAGGCCGTCAGTTCGAACAGCACGATGAGGCCGCCACCGACGAGTATCGGCGGGGCCAGTCCGACCTCGGCGAGCGCGCTCGTGACGCTTGCGGGCAACCGGCCGTAG
This sequence comes from Haloarcula pellucida, assembly GCF_014647235.1. Classification (GTDB taxonomy): domain Archaea; phylum Halobacteriota; class Halobacteria; order Halobacteriales; family Haloarculaceae; genus Haloarcula; species Haloarcula pellucida. The sequence continues at coordinate 115,581 of NZ_BMOU01000007.1, read as the reverse complement.
TACCCCGTCGGCACCGGTGCGGGGCTGAGGACGTACCCGACCAGCGCGAACAGGAGGTAGGCGTAGGGCCGCCGGTTCGTGAGGTCCTCGGCGGTCGGGACGGGCGAACTGCTCCCGGTCCACTTCAGCAGGAGGAGCGTCCCCTCGAAGAGGCCGATCATGGTCACGGCGACCATCAGCGGCGCCATCCCCGTCGGGTCGGGGCTGAAGACGAACGCGATGGCGGCGAACGCCCCCCAGAAGTAGAGGCGGCGGTCGACGAGCCACCGTCTGGTCGTGACGCCCATCATGATGGCGAGCATCACGAACAGCGGAATCTGGAACACCAGCGCGAAAAAGCCCAGCATCAGGATGATGAGGTTGAACGTCTCACCGAGGCCGAACGCGAGGTCTGCGGCCCGGTCGGAGTAGGTGATGAAGTAGTCGAACATCGCCCGCAGGACGGCGAAGTACGCGAAACCGACGCCGATGGCGGCCAGCACCAGACTCGTCGGGACCGCCGCGAGGTAGTAGCGCCGCTCGCGGGGGTACAGCCCCGGACGCATGAACAGGTACGTCTCGTAGACGAACACCGGGAGGGCGGCGATAAAGCCGACTAACGAGGCGACCTTCAGCCGCGCGAGGATCAGAGCCAGCGGGCTGTAGACGTGCGGACAGTCGGCACCGGAGACGGTGCTCTCACCGCCCGGCTGGGCCTCGACGGCGAACTGGCCACACGTCTCGGCCGGGCCATCGAGGAAGGAGTACCAGAGGAAGTTGATGAGTTCGTCCGACGCCGGAAGCGTAAGCACCGCGACGGCGGCCATCACGCCGACGACGATGAACAGGCGCGTCGCCATCTCCTCGACGTGGTCGGCCAGCGGCATCTCCTCGTCGTCGGGTGCGCCGCCGATGCCGGCCTCGTCGTCGGGGTCGTACCCCGGTGCACCGGCGCCCGCCTCCGATCCGGGCGACCCGCCAGTCGGCGAGGGTGTGGCCGGAGTACCCCAATCAGTGGGGACGTCCGCCGGCGTGGCGGCGGCAATCTCCGTGGGATCGCGGTCGAACAACCCGGCACGGGTCGGTCCCGGAAGGCCGTGTGCCCCCGCCGTCGCCTCGTGGCCGCCGACGGGTCTGTCACCCGGGCCGCTCACGTCGTCCGTGGCGTCGTCGACTTCCTCGTCGGCGGCGTCGTCACTACCCTCGCTCGGGTCTGTATCACCCGGTTGGCCGTACGGGTCGTGGCCACGTTCCTCGGGGTGGACGTCGCTGTCGCTCCGGCCCTCCGAGGACAGCAGCGGGTCCTCGGGCCGTGGGCGGTCGTCGTCTGCGTCACCGTCCACCATCTATCTGGGAGCGGTTTGGCGGTTGGTAGTTGTAAACTTTCTTTTCGAGCGGCCCCGCTCGCCGCCGAACGCCACTGATGAACAAATTGATAACGCAGAATCGGCTACCCTCACGGAAGATGGCGAGTGCAATCGACGAGGACACGGTCCAGACGGTCCAGAGCGGCCGTGCGACGCTGGGTGCGATGCTCAGCACCGCCCAGACCCACCTCCAGAAGGTGTTCATCGTCTTCGTCATCGGGATGATCGGGACCATCATGGCCCTGCAGTACGGGGTCTGGGACCGACTCAAACAGGACCTGCTGTACTCCCAGATGGACCTCACGACGAAGGAGGCGACCGACATCGTCGTCGTCACGCCGTTCGACGTCATCCTCTTACAGGTGAAGATAGGGGCCGTCGTCGGCATCCTCATGTCGCTCCCCCTGCTCGTCTACTTCGGCCGCGACGGGTTGCGACGCCGCGGGTGGTGGCCCGCAGAGAAGATTCCGCTCTGGAAGGGGGCGCTGTTCGTCGTCGTCAGTCTGGGTCTGTTCGCCGCCGGCGTCGCCTACGCCTACGAACTGTTCTTCCCGCTGATGTTCAACTTCCTCGCCGGCAACGCCGATGCCGCCGGGTTCCTCCCCCAGTACTCCATCGTCAAGTGGGCCCAGTTCGTCTTCCTGCTGGCGGCCTCCTTCGGCCTCGCGGCCCAGTTACCCCTGCTGATGACGGTGCTTTCCTACACCGGCATCGTCCCCTACGAGACGTTCCGCGAGAAGTGGCGCTACGCCGTCCTCGCCATCTTCGGCTTCGGCGCGCTGTTCTCGCCGCCTGACCCGTTCACCCAGATCATGTGGGCCGCGCCGCTGTGTGGGCTCTACGCGCTGAGTCTCGCGCTCTCGAAACTCGCGGTGACGGTCAAACGCTCCAGCGACCTCGTCAGCACTCGCCGGGTCGCTGTCGAGCACTGGAACACCGTCCTCGGGGCGGCGGTCCTCGTCGGCGGCCTGACCTACTACGTGCTGACGACCAGCGCGTTCCAGTACGTACAGGCCGTCGAGGCGTTCGCCGCACAGTACTCGACCCAACTCACCGGGAACCTCGCCCGGCCCGAACTGTTCGGCCTCTCCGTCGAGGGGACGGCCCTCTTGCTGGCCGCCGTGTTCGGTTCGGCCGGGACCGTCGCCGTCGTCTACTACCACGTCCTGCAAGCGCTCGACCAGAACGCGGTCGGGCCCGGTCGTCGGCACGGCGACCCGACGGCCATCGACATCGACGAACTCAGCGCCGCTGCTATCGAGGTCGCGCCGCCGGAAGCCTTCGAAGAGATGACCGAGGAGGAGGCACTGGCTCACGCCGACCGCGCCCTCTCCGAGGAGAACCAGGAGAAAGCCCAGTTGATTCTGGACCGCTGGGACATGGCCCACGAGGACAACCCCGAGGGGACGGCGGCCGCCGAGAGTACGGACGGCGATGGAGACGTCGAGGACGAAGAGGGCGTCCTCACGTCGACGACGGCCGGGATGGTCAACGCCTTCACCGAAGAGGAGACCACAGAGGACGACGTCGGCGGCTACTACTACGACATCCGCTTCATCTTCGACTCCATCGCCTCGAAGGCGTTCTGGATACTGGGTGTGTTCGGCCTCGTGCTGTCGGCGGCGTTCCTGTTCCTCTATCAGGGCGGTATCGGTCGCATCCAGCGCATCTTCGTCAGCCGTCTCCCCGAGGGGATGGCCGAGGGCGTCAACATCGTGACGTTGCATCCGGTCGAACACCTCGTGTTCATCGTCAAGTTCTCGACCATCCTCGGTGCCATCTCGGTGGTGCCGCTGTTGCTCTACTTCGCGTGGCCGGCGATGCGCGAACGCGGCTTCGTCGTCGGCGACCGGAACGTCCTCCTCGTCTGGGGCGGGACGCTGTTCGTGGCGCTCATCGGCGGGAGTCTGCTCGGGTTCCTCTACGTCGCCCCGATGACCATCTCGGCTATCGCCTACGACCAGTTGCAGGCCAACATGGTCATCGCCTACCGCATCAGCAAGTTCGGGTGGCTGGTGTTCTTCCTCACCATCGGCATCGGCCTGCTGGCGGAGATTCCGGTGACGATGTTCCTGTTCCACCGCGCGGGCATCGTCCCGTTCCACCTGATGTACGAGCGCTGGCGCGAGGTGGTCATCGGCATCGTCGCCCTCTCGGCCGTCCTCTCGCCGAACGGCATCTTCACGATGTTCATCGTCGGCATCCCGACGGCGGCGGCCTACCTGCTGGGACTGGGTATCCTCTGGGTGTACACGCTCGGCGGCCGCCGGACGCCGAAAAACCGGAGCGAACCGGCCGATTGATTACCAGCTCGCGTCGCCACGACACGTCACGCCGGGTGCCGTGAACACCGTCCCCGGACTGACACTGTTGGCATCGTCGATGACTTTCGTGCCCTCGAGATAGATCTCGTTGTCGTACCCGGCGTCGTTCTTTACGAACACCACCGTGCTCTGGTCACAGCCCGGCTTGAACAGCAGGAACACGTCGTTGGTCGGTTCGGTGCTCGAACTCGAATCTGTGGTTATCTTGCCGTCGGTGATGGAATAGGCGTCCTCGCCGGGGTCGAGCCCGCTGGGCGGGGCGTCGGTCCAGTTGTAGCCCGGACTCGGGACCGCGGTCCAGTGGACGTTGTCGACCATGACCACGACGAACACCGGGGGGTCCAGTCCTTCGATGGGTCGCTCGTACATCTTGATGTGATGCCACGGATTCGCCAGCGATATCGGTCCGAGGTTCATCCCGTTCGAACCGGTGTAGTCGGCGGCGAACTGCTCCCCGTTCGGGTCGATAGCGAGGCCGAACGCGTACCGCTCGTTTATCTGGTGGCTGGTCCCGTCGACGATGGCGTACTTGAACTTCGCCGGAAACGTGTTGTACGACGGACAGTCGGTCGGTTCCTGTACGTAGTACTCCTCGACCTTTCGGCTCGTCTCGCCGTTGATGCTGGCGACGTAGATGTGGTCTCCCGGATACACGCACCGCAGGCTGACCGACGACTGCCCGTCCCAGTGCTTTACCACCCGTCCGTTGATCTGTAGCTCGAAGGTCGTCTCCGGCGCTCGCTGGTTGTACCCTCTCACACGCAACTCGAGCGTATCCTTGCTCCCTTCGTCTATCGCCGCCCCGTACTGTGCCTGCGAGTGGACCGTCGCCGACGTGAGCGCGTCCGACCCCAGCGACGTCGCCATCGTGCCAGCCACCGTCACCAACAAGACGACGATGAGCACCAGCAACGCGACGCCGACGACCGGCGACACTCCCCTTTTTCCCACACCCATATGTACCGACGGTAATTGCCACACCCTATATTAAGCTTCATTCAATATCGGGAGCTGTGAAACGAGTGGGTGGCGTTCGCTCTCCCGGACGGACACGCTCGGCGGCCGGACAGCGCCGGGGAGTCCGAGCGAACCGGCCGACTGAGACGACGAGGCGACCGATTTAAGCACGGCTGTCGATATTCTGTGGATATGCCCAAGATAAGCGTCGAGGTGCCCGCGGAACTGTTAGACGACCTCGACGACCACGTCGGCGAGGAGGGGAAGTTCGTCAACCGGAGCGAGGCCATCCGCGCCTCCGTCCGCAAGACGCTCGATATACTGGACGACATCGACGAACGACAGGGACGACTCGACGATGAGCAGTAGCGGCGAGCACCCGATTCGGGTCGGCCTCGTCGCCCTGTTCGTGACGGCGCTGGTCGTCTCGCAGGTCACGGCGTCGAAACTGCTGGCCGTCGGCCTCCCGTTTTCCCTACCCGTGGCCGGCGAGACGCTCGTCCTTCCCGGCGCGGCGCTGGCCTACGCCCTGACGTTCTTCGCCTCCGATTGTTACGCCGAACTGTACGGCCGCCGGGCCGCCACCGTCGTCGTCAACGTCGGCTTCCTGATGAACTTCGTGCTGTTGGCCCTGGTCTGGAGTACGATTCTCGCCCCCGGTCTCCCGGCTGCGGCCCAACCGGTCGACCCGGCGGCGTTCCGGAACGTACTCGCGGCGAGCACCGGCATCGTCGCCGCCAGCCTCGGCGCGTACGTCGTCAGCCAGAACCTCGACGTGTTCGTCTTCCACGCGTTGCGCGACGCCACCGACGGCGAGGCGCTGTGGCTCCGGAACGTCGGGTCGACGGCCACCAGCCAACTCGTCGATACGGTCATCTTCATCGGCGTCGGGTTCGTCCTGTTTCAGGGCGTCTCCCTGTCGGCGGCGCTGTCGCTCGTCGTCGGGCAGTACCTCTTGAAACTGCTCATCGCGTTGCTGGACACGCCGTTCGTCTACGCCGTCGTCGCACTGGCCGGCATCGAGGACGACGAGGACGAGGCCGCGCCGGCGGTGCAGTAAGGGCTCGCTACTCTGCGGGTTGTGCGAAGGCGTAGCGCGGCTTCACGTCGTCGACGCGTACCTCCAGCGTCTCGCCCTTCTCGACGCCGCTGACGAACAGCGTGAAGTTCTCCACTTTGGCGATGCCGTCGCCTTCCTCGCCGATGTCCTCGATGGTCACCTCGACCACCTCGCCCTCGCGGACGGGGGCCGTGAGGCGGTGTTTCGCGACGAGGTACAGTTCCGAAGACGAGTCGCGCGAGGCGTCGGGGCGGACCTCGCGGACGTACTCGAACTCCGGTTCGATGTCGGCTTTCAGGTCGTCTAGGTCCTGCCCGTCGAACACCTTCGCGGCGAAGTCCCCGCCCGACGAGAGCAGGTCCGTCGCCACCTCGAAGGCCTGCCGCACGAGGTGGACCGACCGGGCGTGGTCTAAGTCGTACTCGCCGGTCATGTTCGGCGCCATGTCCGAGAGGACCACGTCGACGGGGCCCCCACGCTCGCCGGCGTCGCCGCCGACGACTTCGCGGACCTCGTCTTTGGTGCTGTCATCGGTCATATCCCCGCGGACGTACTCGACGGTCGGGTCCGGGTCCGAGAGCGGGTCGATGCGCTGGCGGTCGACGCCGACGACGGTGCCCCGTTCGCCGACGCGTTCGGCGGCCACCTGTAGCCAGCCACCGGGTGCGGCACCGAGGTCCACGACGGTTCGGCCCTCACCGAGCAGTCCGGCAGTCTCGTCCAGTTGTTGGAGTTTGTAGGCCGACCGGGCCCGATACCCCTCCTGTTTGGCTCTGTTGTAGTAGTCGTCCTTCCGGCTCATTTGTTGCCTATCGTACCCGTCCGAGCGGTTTACGCGTGTCGCTGTGCCCGAGATGCGATACGGGGTACCATTCCACACCCGAACACGTTCATCCCCCTTCCTATGCCGTGAGAACGCGTCTCAGGTCCTGAGAGTCCCCTTTCTGGTATATGTGTGGTCCGGACGGAGATACACCTGCAACGGAGGTCCCACTCATGTCATCCATTCCGACGGCGACGCGGCGTCGCGTGTTGCAGGCGTTGGGCGTCGGCACGGCGGCCATCGCCGGCTGTGCCGGAGCCCCCGGCGCAGAGACCGAACAGCCCACCGAACGGACCACCCCTCAGGAGCCAAGCATGAACCCCGCACAGCAGACTGACGTCGACCGTATCGCCGCCGATCCCACCGACATCCCGGCCCCCATCGACCGGTCGGAGCCCAAGACGGTGTCGGTCGAGATGACGACGAAAGAGCAGGTCGCGGAAGTCGAACCCGGCGTCACGTACACGTACATGACCTTCGACGGGCAGGTTCCGGGACCGATGATTCGTGTCCGCCGCGGCGACACCGTCGAGTTGACCATCACCAACGAGGCGGGCAACTCGATGCCCCACAACATCGACCTCCACGCCGTCCGTGGTCCGGGTGGCGGCGCCGAGGCGTCGATGGTCACGCCCGGCCAGACCAAGACCTTCCGGTTCAAGGCCACCTACCCCGGGAGTTTCATCTACCACTGTGCGGTCCCGAACCTCGACATGCACATCTCCTCGGGGATGTTCGGCATGATACTGGTCGAACCGAAGAAGGGCCTGCCGGAGGTGGACCACGAGTTCTACTTCGGTCAACACGAACTCTACACGAAGGGCGAGGCCGGCGAGGAGGGCCACCACGACTTCGACATCGAGTCGATGAAGGCCGAGGACCCGACCTACGTCCTCATGAACGGCGAGAAGTACGCCATTACGCCCGACGGCTACGGTGCCCCGAGCATGAACGTCGGCGAGACGGCCCGCGTGTACTTCGCCGTCGGCGGTCCCAACCTCGACTCGGCGTTCCACCCCATCGGCTCCGTCTGGGACGAGGTCTGGCCGCAGGGCGCCACCGCCAGCGACCCCCACCGCTTCGTCCAGACGACGCCGGTCAAACCCGGATCGACCGTCGTCGCGACGCTGCACGCCGAGGTGCCCGGCCCCATCAAACTGGTCGACCACGCACTCTCCCGGGTCGCCCGCAAGGGCATGATGGCGGTCATCAACCGTGAGGGCGAGGCCAACCCCGAGGTGTTCCAGCCAGAGGGCTGACCGACTGACGAGCCACCGGGTCGTGCCGAGGACTTTGCCGGTCCACACGCCGTCGTCTGTGTCCTCCCCGCCACGACACTCGCGACCTGAGTGTGCAGGCTCCCGGTCGAGTCGCGGTCCGTGACCGGCACGTGCTGACTCGTCGGGGCGGCCGCGGTGTCGGCCGAACCGAGGGTCGCACGCGCACGCGGAGTCAATGAGGGACTTTTTAATGCATGGGGGCGTAGCCGGGTTCAAGATGTTCAACGCCATCGTGAGTGCGGACACGCTCCAATCGGCTCTCGATTCAGTGAGCGTGCTGGTGGACGAGTGTAAGATCCACCTCGAAGAAGACGGGCTTGAGATTCGGGCGGTGGACCCGGCCAACGTCGGGATGGTCGACCTGCGACTGGAGGCCGCTGCCTTCGAGTCCTACGAGACCGACGGCGGCCTCATCGGCGTCAACCTCTCCCGACTGGAGGACATCGCCGGCATGGCCGACGCCGGCCAGTTGGTCCACCTCGAACTCGACGAGGAGACCCGGAAACTCCACATCGCCATCGACGGGCTAGAGTACACGCTGGCCCTCATCGACCCCGACTCCATCCGACAGGAACCGGACCTCCCGGATCTGGACCTCTCCGCTCACATCGTCATCGAGGGGAAAGACATCGACCGGGCGGTCACCGCTGCCGACATGGTCAGCGACCACATCGCGCTGGGGGTCGACGCCACCGACGAACTGTTCTACGTCGACGCCGAGGGCGACACGGACGACGTCCACCTCGAACTGACACGGGACGACCTCATCGACCTCACCGCCGGGAACGCCCACTCGCTGTTCTCGCTGGACTACCTGAAGAACATGAACAAGGCCATCCCGAAAGACGCCGAAGTCGAGATGGAACTGGGCGAGGAGTTCCCCGTCAAGATGCACTTCAACTTCGCCGAAGGCGAGGGTCGGGTCACCTACATGCTGGCGCCGCGCATCCAGAGCGAGTAACGACTCAGTCTGCTGCCTTCGTCTGTCCCCCACCGCCTGCGATGGCCTATCGACGCCCTCTCTGGCCGTCTCGGGTCCGACGGGCGTCTGACGTACCGTTTTGTGGGGGCGTGACCAACGCCCACCCATGGAGAGTCTCGGAGACGCATACAGCGGTGATTCCCGCTTTGCGGGGCGTGACCCCCGCCGCGTCTACGCTGGCGCTGCCCTCGGCGTGCTGGGAGCGCTAGCCGTCGTCGTCGCCGTCCTCGCGGTGACGACGCCGCTGTCGACCGTCCTCGGCGTGAGCGACCTCCGGGCCGCCGAGAAACTCGCCGGGACGCTGGGTGGACTGGGCATCCCCGCGATGTTCCTCTCGGTCGTCGCCGTGCTCCCGTCCTCGACGCGCGAACAGGGCGGCGTCGTTCTCGGAACGGGCCTCTGTCTGGTCGGTATCGGTCTCTTCCAGCGGGCGTACCCCCACCGCTGGACGACCGGCGCCGAGACGATGGCCTTCGAGACGACGATGGCGTACTTCCTCGGGGCCGGTCTCGCGTTCTGGTTCGTCTTCACCGCCATGGCGAGTTTCCGGGCCCGGAACAACCCACAGGGGATGGTCCGACTGGAACTCACCCAGCGGGGCGAGTCGAAGACGGTGCAGGTCTCCCCCGAGGAGTACCGTCGCTACGCGAAGGCCATCCGGAGCGACGGCGGCGAGACCGAGGAGATCATTCGGGAGCTAGAGTCTCGGGCAGAGGACTGAGTTAGCTCTCGGTCGCCGTCGTCTCGGTCGCCGTCGTCTCCTCGCTCTCTACCTCCTCGACCTCGACGTCCTTGCCGGCGACGCCGCTCTCGCCGATGACCGGCAGGAGGTTGTAGCCGTTGGGTCCTTTCTCGACGACGTTGATGTCGAAGACGAACTCGACGGCCTCGTCCGCGACGATTTCGAACGGGTTGACGATCTGGAGTTTCTCGCTGGGCACCTTCACCGGGACCGTCTCGCCGTCGACGACGCCCTCGACGTCGCCGACGTACAGTTCGACCTTGCTGTAACGCCCGGCCTCCAACTCGCCGTCGAGGACGCCGATGGCCTTCTCGCCGACCACTTCGGTCAGGTCGACGGTCGGGCTGTCGAGGTCGAACACTTCGAAGCCGCCGTCGCCGTCACCGGCGTCGGCGTCCGTCTCGTCTCCGCCTGTCTCCTCGCCGCTGTCCGCTTCATCGTCCGCCGCTTCGTCGGGTTCCTCGGTCTCGGGTTCCGTTTCTTCGCCGTCCGTTTCCTCGGTTTCGCTCACCGCTGTCTCAGTCTCGTCGGCCTTCGCCCGGAAGACCCGTGCCCTATCGAAGGTCACGTCCAGCGAGTCGAAATCGCCGATGTCGGCGGGCCGGTCGCTGATGAGGAGGCGGAACGTCCCCGTCGTCGACGATGCCGTCACCGTGCTGTCTGTCGCGTCGCCGTCGGTGCTGCCGCCACCACTCTGGCCGCCACACCCGGCGACGACCGAGGCGCCGACTGCGGTGGTCGTACTGATGAATGTCCGTCGGTCCATACACACCCGTCGCCCCCGTGTTCGTATATAAAACACCGTTCGTTCAGGCTCGTGACGGCGGTTGAACAGAATAAACGCTCGACGTGAACGGTTTTTGTCGCTGCGGGTCGACGGTCCGACAATGGCAAACTCGAACGCGAAGGGGGACCGACGTGAGCGGGAGTTGGTCAACGCCTTAGACGAGGCCGGGTTCGCAGTGATGCGAGCGCCGGCCAGCGGCAGCGCCACCGAACGAGAACTCCCGGACGTGCTGACCGGCGACGGCGAGACGTTCTACGCCATCGAGGCCAAATCCAGCGCCGGCGACCCCATCTATCTGACCGGCGAGGAGGTCGAGGCGTTGCTGTTCTTCGCGCGGAACTTCGGCGCGAAACCCCGTATTGCAGTGCGATTCGACCGCGAGGACTGGTACTTCTTCCACCCCGGCGACCTCTATACGACCGACGGCGGGAACTACCGCGTCAAGAAGGAGACGGCCCTCTCCGAGGGGACGGACTTCGAGGAGTTGGTCGGCCACTCTGAGAAGGTCACACTCGACGAGGTGGCCGACGACGGCCCCGACGCGGCCGTACTGGACGTCCTCTCTGCGTTCGAGCGCGGCGACCTAGAGAAGGAGGAAGCGGCGGCGATGCTGGAGTAGCGAGGTGTCGAACGGAGTGAGACACCTCGAAGCGACGCGGTGACCGCAGGGAACCGCGGAGCAGTAGCGAGGGGGCCATCGCTTCGCTCACTCCACCAGTTCCGCGTCCGTCCGATGGAGTCGACTGTAGGGGAACGCGTACCGTCGCGGGTCGTCTCGACGGGTCGCGTCGGCGAGGTACGTCACCTCGACCACGATGTCGTCCGGCGGGTAGCCTTCGTTGGTGTCGTGGGCGGCGACGGTCCGGCCGGTCGCCTCGATGACGTACTCGTCGGCCCGGTCCTCGCTCACGCCGGCGACGACGAGGCTGTCGCCCGTCTCGCGGTCGACGACGACGTCGCCCGGCAGGACCCGGCAGTTCCCACAGAGGTGTGGTGGGTCGGCGTCTTCGGACACGAACGTGACGGCACCACAGACGTCACAGCGGGCGCGCTGGTGGTGTGGTGGTGCCACTCGGCGGGCCGTAATCTCGATGGCGACGCGGCGGAGGTGTTTGCATTGCTCGCCGCGAATCTGGTGGTCGGGACAGGTACAGGAGTGGTCCGTGAGGTCCACGAGGTACGTGTGGCCACTCTCGGAGGTGACGGCGTAGGTACTGCCCTCACGCGGCCGGACGGCCATGCGCTCGGTCCAGGCGCGGGCGGCCCGGGAGTCGAGTTCGCTGGGGTCCGGTGCGAGTGCAGTCCGCTCCGAGTCGGCCGATGGCTCTATCAGTGTCATAGCGGGCGGACACGGCTGTATTTCTCGGTGTGTCCAGTCGAAACGTAGGGTCTCGAGCGAGGTAAACGTCTCGGCCAGCAGCCCGCTGTGTGTGTGGTTTGGGGTCGCTTCGACACCCTTTTGGCCGGGCCACCGATATCGCGCCACATGGAAATCGACCGGGAGGCCATCGTGCAGATAGTGGTCTCGACCATCGCGCTGCTGACGTTCGTCGCCGCCGCCGTCTTCGTCTCGCTGAACTACTCCAGCAACGGCGGGCTTACCGAACAGGGCGGCGTCGCGATAATCGGTGCTATCGGGCTGTTCATCGTCGTGATGCTCGCGGCGGGCATCTGGATGGAACGACAGGAGTTCTAGGCGTCGGCCTCGTCCTCGCCGCTCTCGCCGTTCTCCTCGCGCCAGTCGACCAGGTCGTCGTCTTCGGCGTCGTCTAACTTCTTCTCGTAGTAGGCCATCGGGTGTGAAATCCGCTCACAGAGGTCGTCTTTGTTGACGCAGTCGCCGTAGGACACCATGGTCGAACACGCCGGCGTCGAGTACTCGGTGGGGCTGGTGTCACCACGGATGTGGTCGACCTGATAGCGGGTGGCCTCCTCGCCGAAGCCAGGATTCACCTGAAAGAGGTCGACGATCTCGTCGGTCGTCATCCCGATACTCGTGAGGAACGCGGCGATGGCAAAGCGGGAGTGGTGCTCGAGGTGCTCGCCTTTCTGGACCTGATCGAGCAACGCCTGCATGCACGGCGGGAACATCTCGGGGACGACGGTGTCTATCTCGCGGGTGAGGTCGAGTTCCGCGAGTACCTCCTGTAGGTGGTCGACCTCTTCGTCGAGTTCGCTCGCGATGGCGTCGGGGACGTCGAACGGGAGGCCGTCGGTGACGCGGTGACGAATGGCCTGTTTCAACAGGACGTGGAGTTCCTCGGCAGCGATGCGGACGCGGCCGTCGGCCAGCGGGCGGTTGACCAGTCGCCACTGGTCGCCCCGCTGGTCGGCCGCCAAATCGAGGTACGCACCGACGTCGACCCAGTAGCCCGTCTCGGCTTCGTGGACCGATCCGGAGAGGTCGAACTCCGCGAGCAGGTCCCGCAACTCGATGCGCTGGCTCTGGGTGGACTTGAACTCCGTCGTCGCCTCGAACTCGGTGCTGAACTGCTCTCGGGCCGCCTCGGCCTCCGCGCGAGCGTACTTGCGGGTACAGACGTGCTGGTCGACCAGCGAGACGAGGACGCGGGCCACCGGATACGACAGCAGTTCGACGCGGGTCCGTCGGTGAGGCTCGCCCACGGTGCCGTCCGTGATGGCGCGTTCGACCCGCTCCAGCGCTCGCTGGGTGACCGCGTCGTCGGTGGCGACGACCTCACCGAGGTCGACCGCGGCGGCCTCGACGGCCTCGCGGGCGGCGGCGAGGAACGGATAGCGGGCGTGGAGCGGCTGCATGAACTGGCGTTGCGCGTGTGGCCGAATAAAATCCTCGTTCCGGCCGCCTCGAACCCAGATGAATTATCACCTCGCCTCTGTGTAGTGGGTGACGTGTCCGCGACCGACCGCTCTGTCGACCTGACCGAGGGGCCGCTCTTGCGCCCGCTGCTCGCCCTCTCCTTGCCGCTCGTGGGAACACAACTCCTCCAGGTCGCGTACAACCTCGTCGACACCTTCGTCGTCGGCCGACTAGGCGACGGAGCCGTCGCAGCGCTGACCTACTCGCTGCCCTTTATCTTCCTCACCATCTCGCTGGGGAGCGGCCTCACTGTCGCCGGAACCGTCCTCGTCTCACAGCACCGCGGGGCCGGCAACGACGACCGGGTGCGGGCCGTCGCCGGGCAGACCATCGCCGTCACCGCCGTCGTCTCGGGTCTGCTCTCGCTCGTCGGCTATCTCCTCGCGCCGACGCTCCTACCTTATATCGGGACGACGCCGGGGACGGAGATTCACGCCATGGCCGTCGAGTACACCCGTATCGTCTTCGCGGGGACGGCGTTCATGTTCGGCGCGTTCGCGTTTCAGGCCATCCTGCGGGGGTGGGGCGATACGAAGACGCCGATGTACCTGATGTTCGGCAGCGTCGTCGCCAACGCCGTCCTCGATCCGTTCTTCGTGCTGGGATTCGACGGCAACGTCGTCTTCTCCCTGCTCGGGCTTGGCGGCCTCGAAGCGACGCTGTACGCGCTCACCGGCTTCTCGGGGATGGGCGTCGCCGGAGCGGCCGTCGCCACCGTCATCTCCCGAGGCGGAGCCGCACTGGCCGGCTTCTGGCTCCTCTTTTCGGGTCGACTCGGCTTCGCGCTCTCCCTGTCGAACCTCGCCCCCGACCGGGAGACGGTCCGGAAGATTCTGGACGTGGGCGGTCCCGCGGGTCTCGAACGCTCTGCGGACTCGCTGGCCTACACCGGGATGACCGTCCTCGTGGCGATGGTCGGGACGAACGCCGTCGCGGCCTACGGCGTCGGCAACCGCATCAACACGCTCGTCTACCTCCCGGCGGTGGGCCTCGCACAGGGCGTCGAGACGGCCGTCGGCCAGAACCTCGGGGCCGACCAGTCGGGCCGCGCTCGCCGGGCCGTCCTGCTGGCGGCGGGTCTCGGCGGCGGCGTCTTCCTGCTCGCCAGTCTGGGTGCCTACGCCTTCGCCGCGGCCATCGTCGCCCTCTTTTTCGACGTGAGCAAGACGGCCCCCGAGGTGCTGTCGATGGGTGCCGACTACTTCCGGATCATCGGTCCGACGTACGTGTTCATGGGCCTGTTTCACCTCCTGAACGCCGCCTTCCGCGGGGCCGGCAGCACGCGGACGGCGCTCGGTTTCTCCGTCGCCTCGCAGTGGTTCTTCCGCATCCCGCCGACACTCGTCCTGATAACCGTCGTCGGGATGGGCGCGGCGGGCGTCTGGTGGGGTATCGCCGTCTCGCACGTGGCCGCCGCGGCCCTCGTCGGCGTCTGGTTCCTCGTCGGCGACTGGGACGAGTCGGTGGTCGACGAGGACGAGCACGGGGACCGGTCGGACGACGAGGCGGCCGCTACCGCCGACTAACGTACTGTGGGATAGTTTCACAGACCCACGGAACGGCTATACTGACTGACCGTCCAGTCAGTACCATGTCGGTCCCCCTCTCTTTCCCTTCCCTGAGGTGTCGACGATGACGGCGACGAGCGAGCAGTCCGAGCGGTTCACGCAGGGGGCTCTCCTCTGGCCCCTGCTGACGCTGGCAGCGCCGCTCGTCGCCACGCAGCTCCTCCAGACGCTGTACAACATCGCCGACACCTTCTGGGTCGGCCGTCTGGGGCAGGACGCCGTGAGCGCCCTCTCGTTCTCGTGGCCCATCGTCTTCCTGCTGGTGAGCGTCGGCGGCGGGATGACCGGCGCCGGTACCATCCTCATCTCCCAGCACACGGGCGCGGAGAACGACGGCCGCGTGAGCCACGTCGCCGGCCAGACGCTGGTGTTCGTCACCGCCCTCTCGGTGGCCATCTCCGTCGTCGGCTACCTCCTGACGCCGACACTGTTGCAGGTCATCGGTACCGAGGCTGGCACGCCCATCCACGAGATGGCCGTGACCTACACGCGGTACGTCTTCCTCGGCCTGTACTTCATGCTCGGCTTCTTCGTCTTTCAGGCGCTGCTGCGTGGCTGGGGCGACACGAAGACGCCGATGTACCTGATGGTCGGCAGCGTCGCGCTCAACGTCGTGTTGGACCCGATACTCATCCTCGGGTTCGTCGACAACCCCCTGTTCGCGTGGCTCGGTCTGGAGGGCCTCGCGGCCACCGCGTTCGCGGCGACGGGATTCACCGGCCTCGGCGTCGAAGGTGCCGCCATCGCGACGATATTCTCGCGCGGCCTAGCCGCCGTGGCGGGCCTCTGGCTCCTGTTCTCCGGCCGAGTCGGTATCGAACTCTCGCTGTCGGACCTCCGGCCCGACCTGCCGGAGATTCGCAAAATCGTCCGCGTCGGCGCGCCACTCAGCGTAGAGCAGAGCACGCAGGCCCTGTCGGTGACGGTGATGACCGCGCTCGTCGCGCTCGTCGGCTCCGACGCCGTCGCGGCCTACGGCATCGGTGGCCGCCTCACGTCGCTCGTGTGGCTCCCGATGGTCGGCATGGGGATGGCCGTCGAGACCGTCGTCGGCCAGAATCTCGGTGCCGGCGAGCGAGCGCGCGCCCGTCGGACCGTGCTGCTCGCCAGCGGCATCCTCGTCGCGGTGTTCCTCGTCGCCAGCGTCGTCGTGACGTGGTTCGCGCCCGCCATCGTCGGCGTGTTCATCACCGGTGCGGGCGCGGCCGCCGTCGTCGACCACGGCACGGCGTTCCTCCGCATCGTCGCGCCGACGTGGGCCGTGATGGCCGTCTTTCACATGATAAACGGCGCGTTCCACGGTGCCGGGTCGACCCGCCTCTCGATGGGACTGGGCCTGCTGACGCTGTGGGGCTTCCGTATCGTGGCCGCCGCGGTCCTCGTCGTCGTGGTCGGGATGGGTGCGCCCGGCGCGTGGTACGGTATCGCCGCCTCGAACGTCGCCGCCGCCGTCGCCGGCATCGCCTTCTTCCTGCGCGGACACTGGCTGGACGACGTCATCGAGGAAGAGTCGGGCGAGGACGACGGCGACGCCGACGCGACCGAGGTCGCGACGCCGGCCGACTGAAAACTGAGCGCGATAGCGTGGTAGAGACTAGTTGTTTCTTCGATGCTGCCATCTACGCAGTCGCTCAGTAAAGTCTACGAACTTTGAAACGTCTCTGTCGCATACTGAAAGACAGTCTGCTATGTGTGCCTTTTTCGATGAGTATAAAAATATCAACCAAAAGTAAGATGTTGATTTAGGAAGTGTCTCTCGCATGGAGCGAAAGTCCGTTCTGAACACCTCCATTGGCACAATTATACTAGTGGTCGCAGCGAGCGCCCCCGGAATCTCTCTATTAGCTGGAGGAATAGCTGGATACTTAGAATCGAAGAATCCTCGGAGCGGAGCCCGTATCGGCATTACTGCAGGAGCAGTTGCACTCGGATTGATGCTACTTTTTTCGATGGTGGTTGAGATTGGTGAAGCATTCGATCATGGGATAGCGCATTATCTTTGGACCGGTCTGGGCCATCCAGCTATTAATGGGATAATATCCTTCCTCATACTGCCGTTGTTGGGCGGGGCCATTGGAGCATATATTCGTGCGGAAACCTCGTCCAACCAATAGTACGGTAGAGTGCGTTTCGTGAGCTTCTGTCTCTCAGTATACACGTTCGTTTTAGCAGCCGATTCACGGATTCTTCGGAAAAAGAAACGTTGTGGATGGTTCTCTATCATCCTCGGCTTGGGGAGTGATTTCGAGGGTTCTCGTAGTTTACCGGCTCTCATTCTCTTCGCTACGAATCTCTCTACTGCTCCGCGGCTACGCCGTCGTCGGGCGGCAACGCCGCCCGACTGCCTGAGGGACCTTCGGTCCCTCTCCGCTCGCAATTCGAGGTTCTTCGCTGGCGCTCAGAGCCTCGCTACGCCTCACGGATCGCATCGCTCCCCGTTCGCATTTAGCGGGCCACTCGCTCCGAATCTCCCTACTGCTCGCGGGTCACTGCGTTCCCCGCTGCGCGTTATCGAGGAACCTCACTGCGTTCGGTTCCTCGCTACGCCTCACGGATCGCATCGCTCACGGCTGCGCCGTTCGCGTGCGAGGTGCTGCGCGCCTCGCGCTCTCCGTTCGGCTATCCGGTGCTCGCGCTTGGCGCGAGCACCTACGTCCCGTGCTGCCAGGAGTCCATATACTCGGCTTGGGTCTCCGTCAGGGAGTCGAACTCGACGCCCTCCGCCGCAAGCTTGATTTCGGCCACCTCCTTGTCAAGTCGGTCGGGAACGTCGTGGACGCCGGCGTCGTAGGCGTCGCCGTTCTCGACGAGTTCGCGCACGCAGACGGCCTGAATCCCGAAGCTCTGGTCCATCACCTCGACCGGGTGGCCGAGCGCGACGGGCGTCGCGAGGTTGACGAGCCGACCCTCCGCGAGGACGTTCAGGCGGCGGCCGTCTTCCATCTCGTAGGCCTGCACGCCGTCGCGGGCCTCGTAGGTGTCGGCGGCCATCTCGGAGAGGGTGTCGAGGTCGATCTCCACGTCGAAGTGGCCGGCGTTGGCGAGCAAGACGCCGTCCTGCATCCGTTCGAAGTGCTCCTCGACGATGACGTCGCGGTTGCCGGTCGTCGTGATGAACACGTCGCCCTCTTCGGCCGCGTCGGCCATCGGCAGCACGTCGTAGCCCTCCATGTGGGCCTCCAGCGCGCGGCGGGGTTCGACCTCGGTGACGACCACGTCTGCGTTCTGGCCGCTTGCCTTCTTCGCGACGCCCTTCCCGCAGTAGCCGTAGCCGGCGACGACGACGGTCTTGCCGGCCCACGAGAGGTTCGTCGTCATCGCGATGGAGGCCAGCGAGGACTCGCCGGTGCCGTGGACGTTGTCGAACAGGCGTTTCATCGGCGTGTCGTTGACCGCGAACACTGGATAGTCGAGTTCGCCGTCCGCGTCCATCGCGCGCAGGCGGTGGACGCCGGTGGTCGTCTCCTCGGCCCCGCCGACGATAGTGTCGATCAGTTCCGGGTAGTCCTCGTGGACCATCGCGACGAGGTCCATCCCGTCGTCGACGGTGATGGTCGGTTCGTGGGCGAGGACGGCTTCCATCGCGCCGTAGTACTCCTCGTCGTCGACGCCGCGTTTGGCGTAGCAGGTCACACCGTCGACCGCGTCGAGCGCCGCCGACACGTCGTCGTGTGTCGAGAGGGGGTTACAGCCGGTCATCGCCACTTCCGCGCCACCGGCCGCGAGCACCTCGGCCAGGACGGCGGTCTTGGCTTCGACGTGCATCGCCATGCCGATGGTCTCGCCGGCGAATGGCTGGTCCGCCTCGAAGGACGCTCGCAGTGCGCCCAGAATGGGCATGTGCTGGACAGCCCAGTCCATCTTCCGTCGGCCGGACTCACGCGCGGCCTCGACATCGCCGAGCTGCTTGGAAATCGGATCGGTCATGCCAGAACAGTCGGCCACGGCGTCCTAAACCCCACCGAAGCGTATCGACCAGCGAGGCGGTCCCAACATACAAGCGAGTTGACTCCCAGATGAGTGGTAGTAGATGCCCGCTCGTGCACAGAGCCCGCTGATCGGAAATCTCCTGATCGTCGCCGTCGCCGTGGTGCTGCTGGCGACGCTCTCGGTGGGCGTGTTCACTTACACGTCGATGCTCGGCGACGAACCGCCGTCGGTCTCTATCGATACGAGCGTCTCGGCGACCAGCGTCGAACTCGTCCACGCCTCCGGCGAGTCGATCCCGGTCGACGAATCGAGCGTCGTCTTCGACTTCCCGGACACGCAACTCGAAGTCCCACTGAGCGTGCTCGCGCTGGAAACCGGCACCGACGACGGCGAGTTCACCGCCGGCGAGGTGTACCGCTATCCACACGGCGTCGAGGACGGGACCGTCGAGGTGCGTCTGGTCCACGACCCCAGCGGGGCCGTCGTCGACGAACTCGAACGGCGCGTCACCAGCGGCGAGAACGTCCTCGCCGACTTCGAGTCGAGGTCGCTCTCGAACTACGCGGGCGGCCAGAGCAGCAGTGGGAGCGCGTCGGTCTCCGACGGCGGGCGAACGGTCACGCTGACCGGGAGCCAGTGGAAGTACATCGACTACCCCTACGAGATGACCGGCCAGACGATGCTCACCTTCGAGTTCCGGAGCGACGCGCAAGGCGACATCCACGGCATCGGCCTCACGCGAACGACCTCGCAGGCACCCAACCGAGTCGTCCGAGTCTACGGCACGCAAAACTGGGGGAGCAACGTCTCGACGGCGACGAGCGAACCGTACTACGACGGCAGCGGCGAGTGGGTCCGCTACGAGATTCCGCTCGGCCAACTGTATCAGATCGACGCCGACTACCTCGTCGTCGTGATGGACTGTGACGCGACGACGGCCGTCGCCTCGGGCACCGACGACGGCCGCTGTGTGAGTCGGGACGGCAACACCCCAACCGCCACCTCGTACTTCCGGAACATCCAGATAGAGGAAGCCGACGGCTGACCGACCTCAGACTGGACGGCCTCCGTCTCGAAGACCAAACTGCCGAAAGCGGCGTCGACGGACAGCGGACGACTGCCTACACCGTCTCTCGGGACAGTATCGAGGTCGGGTTCGTCTTCACCGGGCGAGTGACCTTCTCGTGGGGAGCCAACACGCCGACCGGGTCGGAGATGCAACTCGACATCGAAGTCGAAGAACGGGGGACCGGACCGAGCTACGTGTGACAGCGATCAGTTCGGGCCGCGGTCCTCGGGCGGGCCGGCGTGTTCCGGCGGACCGGCATCTTCCGGTGGGCCGCGCTCGCCGTCGTCATCGTCGGCTCCCTCGTCTTCCGCATCTTCAGTCGCGTCTTCTTCGTCTTCGGCCTCTTCGCTCTCGTCTTCGTCTTCCGCATCTTCAGTCGCGTCTTCTTCGTCTTCAGCCTCTTCGCTCTCGTCTTCGTCTTCCGCATCTTCAGTCGCGTCTTCTTCGTCTTCAGCCTCTTCGCTCTCGTCTTCGTCTTCAGCCTCTTCTTCCTCGTCCTCGGATTCGGCGTCCGGGCCGCGGTCCTCGGGCGGGCCCGCGTGGTCGGGGGCGTTCCCGGGGTTGTTCTGGGTCACGTACTCGGAGACTTCCGGACCGATACCGGTGGACCCGTTCTCCAGTAGGTAGTGGACGAAGTCCGAGACGCCGGCGAACTCCCGGTCCTCCTGTACCGTCTCGTTGACGTATTCGAGTTCGACCGTGGTGGCGTCGGAGGCGTTGTCGGCACTGGCGTTCACCGAGACGGTGACGTTCTCGTCGGGGGCGACCAGCGACACCTCGCCGTCGGCGTCGGTCTGGTAGTCGCCGGTGCCCTCGTAGGTGGCGTTGCCGTCGGTCGAGACCGAGACGTTGGCGTTCTCGATGGCGGTGTCGTTGCGGGTCACGTCGACGGTGACGGTCCCGTCGTCGTTCTGGGCCGCCGAGACGTCGATGCCGTCGACCAGCGTGACGTTCCGTTCGACGGTCTCACCGTCGGTCACGGTCAGGGTCACGGGTTCGTCGCCCTCGGGCGTCGGGAGGACCACGGTGCCGTTCTCGCCGGTCTCGTAGCTCCCGGCGCCGTCGTAGTCGCTGTTCGTCTCGCGCGTGCTGACGTTGACCGTCGCGTTCTCGACGGCGGCGTCGTCGCGCGTGACCGTCACGACCACGTCACGGTTCTGTTCGACGTCGACCTCGAAGTCTGGGTCGAGTTCGACCGTCGTCGCCGCCGTCTCGTCGTCGTCGCTGGCGGTGACGGTGACGTTCACACGCTCGTCGGGCGTCGGGAGGGCGACGGTGCCGTCCGCGTCCGTCTCGTAGCTTCCCGACCCGTCGTAACTGCCGTCGACGGCGGCGACGGTCACCGTAGCGTTCTCGACGGCTGACCCGTTCTGCGTGACTTCGACGGTGACGTCGTCGTCCTGTGTGACGGTTACGGCGAGCGATTCGTCCGCGGTGTCGGCGGCGGCCGCCGCCGGCGCGAGGGCAGCGCCGAACAGTGCAGCGACCGCGAGGAGGGCAATCAGTTGGGTTCGCATTACGTACCAGTCGTTTACCGGGACCCCCTCTAAACCCCCCTCTCGTTCACACCGTTCAGTCTGATTCGCGACTCCGAATACACGGCCGCAGAACGCCGCATACGATTCACGAACCGCTCTGAACGTTTAATCGTCCTCGGCCGATCGACTTCGCAGCCAGGCACCTCCCAGTACCGACGCAATTCCAGTGGATACACCGAATCCTGGTCCCGCCGCTCCGGTCCCCCCGCTTTTCTCGGTGGTCGTTTCGGTCCGTGTGTTCGTCTTTGACGTCGCCGATGTAGGAGTGTCGGTGGACTGGTCTCCATCCGTCGGCGTTGATTGCGTCGTCTCGACGGGCGTATTCGTCGTTGGCGTTATCGTCGGCGGGTCGACCGTCGGCGTCTCGTCTGCCAGAAGGGCCGCCCATGGAGTCAGACCGTCTGCGGTCGACCGTTCGCCGACGACGAGAACGGCTCCGGACGCCAGTGCAATGAGGTCGGACAGATAGCATTCGAAGTCGTAAGTGCGCGTCTCCCGTTGTTCCCCGTCCCGGTTGACTGAGAGGAGTGTGAGCTTCGGCTCGTCGGTCGCTGCGACAAATCCCTCTGCCGTCTGCGCGACCGCGGGTACACTGGACTTGCCGTCTTGGACGAACACGTCGTACGTCCGCCGCCAGTCGACGTCGCCGGATGCTGTTAGCCGTATCAGGCCACCGTACTCGCCCAAGACGATACCGCCGCGATCGTCGACGAGACCGGAAGTCACAGACGAATTTTCGTCGACTGGAGCGGTTTTCGTCCATCGCTTGGTGCCGTCGCCGTCAATCACGCTCACCCAGGGGGCATCCGCGCGCTCCTGTTCCCCGCCGATGACGAATCCGTCTTGACTTGACTCGATGAAGGTGGGCGTGTAGATAATCTCATAGCGCGTCGTCCACTGGTGCGTCCCGGTGGTATCGAAGCCGGTGACCACCGCCCAATTCCACTCGGCCGATCTCCGGGCTACCACGAATGCGTATCCGTGCCGTCCCCGGGAGAGGGATACTCCTGATGGAGTCTCCACTTCTGTATTCGTGATTTCGGCCGAGCGAATGGACCCGTCGTTGTCGAGCAGCCCGAACCAAACCACTGGGTGGTCGGAGTCTGGTTTCTGGTACATCGTACCCACAGCGTATCCCGAATCGGTACGAACGATTCCGGGCGGGCTGAGGTGCTGCTCAAGAGTCTTTTCCCAACGTACTGATCCGTTCGTGTCCAGCATCGCAAGCCATGGAGCCTGTGCGTCAGTGCGGCCCGCGATGAAGAAACCTCCGTCATTACCTAGGATTACGGAGTCTATTTCCCCGGGTCCTTTATTAAATAATTGTGACCACTGAACGGGGGGTAGAGACGGTTTATTCCTCGTTGCCCCCGCTAGCGTGGTCAGCGTAGATACTGTAGTTATTGAGCCTAGCTTCAGGAATCCTCTCCGTCGATAAAGTCTTTTCATGTGTGTTATATTATGGTTAAAACTCAATTTTCATTCTTATTTATACTCAATTTTGGAAATATTCCTCGATTAGTCATTCGGTGGATAGTTCAGATAATCTGGATCCATTACCTGAATTCTATATGCGTTTGAATCACCATTGTTATAAATATCTGAAAACGCATCGAGAAGGGCATTGGTTACAATCTCAGATTCGGTGCAGGCTCCCGAGTATTCATTTATAGTGTTGGGGTACATCCGCACCACCATGTTTACGTCTCCAGACTGAATATCGCCTTCTGAATGAATTGTATTATATACTACCATTCATTCCGATGAACAAGTAGGTTACTTAAATAATATACTCTTGGAGAAAAATTCCCCTCTAAAAGATATAAAAAACTATATATTAAAACCTAAATTTTATGATACTGAGAATATATTGAAAAATTCTATGATTGCAAATCTCTGTGGTGATAGGATTGGCAAAACATAGATTGAATTTATGCGTTCTCGTCGTCCTGCTCCGCCCGCACTGCCAGCTCCTGGGCCGCCGTCTCCGCGCGTTCACGGACCGACTCCTCGTCGAACACCTGCACCTCTCGTTCGCGCAGCAACACCGCGCCGTCACAGACGGTGTGGCGCACGTCGCTGCCGCGAGCGGCGTAGGCCAGATGCGAGACGAGGTCGTGGGCCGGGGTGAGGTGGGGCGTTTCGAGGTCGACGACCGCGAGGTCGGCGTTCGCGCCGGCTTCGATGCGGCCGCTGTCGAAGCCCAGCAGATCGGCGCCGTTGGCCGTCGCCATCTGTACGACCGTCTCGGCGGCGACGGCGCTGGCGTCGTCGGCCGCCAGTTTCCCGAGCATCGCCGCGTCGCGCATCTCGCCGAACATGTCGAGGTCGTTGTTCGAGGCCGCCCCGTCGGTACCCAGACCGACCGTGACGCCGCCGTCTAGCAGCCGCTGGACCGGTGCCATCCCGCTGGCGAGTTTCATGTTCGAGGCCGGGCAGTGGACCGCGCCGGTGCCCGTCTCGGCCAGCAGGCCGATTTCGGTCTCGTCGACGTGGACGCAGTGGGCGAGGAACGTGTCCTCGCCGAGTAGCCCCACGTCGTCGGCGTATTCGAGCGGTCGCACGCCGTGTTCCTCGACGATGGGGTCGACCTCGTCGGTCGTCTCGTTGGCGTGGAGGTGCATCGGCAGGCCCGCCTCGACGGCCTCGGGGACGAACTCCCGCAGGTACGCCTCGCCGACGGTCGTGAGGCTATGTGGCTGGAACGTGGTCGTGATGCGCCCGTCGGCCGCGCCGTCGAGTTCGCGGGCCACGTCCAGACTCTCCTGCATATCGGCGCGAGCGCCCTCGTCGTCCTTGCCGACGGTGACGGCGGTGTGGCCGAGGACGGCCCGGACGCCCGCCTCCTCGACGGCCGCGGCTATCTCGTCGACGTGGAAGTACATGTCCGAGAGGGCCGTCGTGCCCGACTTCACCATCTCGACGAGACCCAGTTCCGCGCCGACGCGGACGTCCTCGGGCGTGAGTTCGGCCTCGACGGGCCAGATGTCCTCCTGTAACCACGCGTCAAGCGGCTTGTCGTCGGCGTAGCCCCGAAGCAGGGTCATCGTGACGTGGGTGTGGGCGTTGACCAGTCCCGGGATGACGAGGCCGCCGCTGGCGTCGAGTTCGTCGTCGCCCGACAGTTCGCCGGGGGCCTCGACGGCCAGTATCTCGCCAGCGCTCTGGTCGACGAGGACGTCGGCGCGTTCGACTGTCAGGTCCGGACGGAGGACCCGTCCACCGCTCACGAGGAGTTCGCTCATGACCGGCGGTTGGGTGGCCCCGCTCTTAGTTCGGCCGGGTCCGCGGTCGCCCCTTCCGTTACCGTCATACCGGTCGAGCGCCTGCCTTCGGTACTCCGATGGCCGTCACCGACGCCGTTCGGCGCACCGTCCGCGACCTGCGGGAGGACCACCCCGGACGGTTGCTCGGCGCCGTCGCGGCCGGGTGGTTCCTCGTCCTCGGGATGCGCTTCGTCGTCCCGGCGGTCCTGCCGACCATCACCGAGGAGTTCGGCCTCTCGAACGCGGCGGCGGGGCTGGCGGTGACGGTGCTGTGGCTCACCTACGCCGCGATGCAGTTCCCGACGGGGGCGCTCATCGACCGCGTCGGCGAGCGCACCCTGCTGGTCGCCGCGGCCCTCCTCTCGGGGGCGGGGCTGCTCGCGTACTTCGTCTCGGCGACGTACGCCCTCTTCCTGCTGGCGACGGCCGCCTTCGGTCTCGGAACCGGACTGTACGGTCCCACCCGCGGGACGGTCCTCTCGCGGACGTTCGACGCGAACGAGGGGACCGCCTTCGGCGCGGTGATGGCCGCCGGCTCTATCGGTGCCGCCGCGCTCCCGTTCGTCGCCAGCGTCGCCACCGCTCGGTACGGGTGGCGAATCGCGCTGGGCGGCGTCGCTCCCGTCTTCGTCGTCGTGGCGCTCGCGCTCTGGCTCTCCGTCTCGGACCGACCGACGGCGACGGACGGACGCCGCCTCCGCGAGGACCTGCGGGCCGCCCTCGCCGGGATCCGAAACCGCGGCCTCCTGCTGGCCGTCGTCGGCGCGACGGTCATGCTGTTCGTGTTTCAGGCGGCGACGGCCTTTCTGACGACGTATCTCGTGACGGTGAAGACGCTCGACCAGAGCACCGCCGGGGGCGTTCTCTCGGTGCTGTTCGTCGGCGGTGCCATCTCCCAATCCGTGACCGGCCGCCTCGCGGACCGCTACGGGTCGCCGCCGGTGTTGACCGCCGTGGCGCTCGTGAGCGCGGTGCCGCTGGCGCTGCTCCCCCGACTGCACGGCGAACTCGCGCTGGCGGCCGGCGCGGCCGCAATCGGTATCCGCATGAGCGCCGGCCCGCTATCGAACGCCTACATCGTCGACGTCCTCCCCGACGACGTACAGGGGACCGGGTGGGGCTTGCTTCGCTCTGCCTTCTTCGCCGTCGGGTCGCTCGGGTCGACGCTCGTCGGGCTACTGGCCGACGGCGGTCTGTTCGACGTCGCGTTCTACCTGATGGCCGGCCTCACCGCACTGGCGGCGCTGGCCTACCTCGCGCTTCCCCACCGAGCGTGACCTGCGAGGGAAAGACAGTTGGCCCGCCGCCGCACAGTCAGGGTATGCGCATCGCCGTCCCCAACAAGGGCCGCCTGCACGACCCGAGCGTCGAACTACTCGAACGGGCCGGCCTCCACCTCGTCGACGGGGCCGACAGACAACTGTACGCCCAGACGGTCGACCCCGACGTGACCGTCCTCTATGCCCGCGCCGCAGACATCCCCGAGTACGTCGCCGACGGCGCCGCCGACGTGGGTATCACCGGACTCGACCAAGTGCGAGAGGCCGGCGTCGACCTCGTGGACCTGCGCGACCTCGACTTCGGCCGCTGTCGCCTCGTCCTCGCGGCGCCCGAGGACGACGACAGCGTCACCTCCGTCGCCGACTTCGAGGGCGGCCGCGTCGCCACGGAGTTCCCGAACATCACCCGCCGCTTCTTCGAGGAACAGGGCGTCGAGGTGGACATCGCCGAGGTGTCGGGGGCGACAGAACTGACTCCGCACGTCGACATCGCCGACGGCATCGTCGACATCACCTCGACCGGGACGACCCTGCGGATGAACCGCCTCGAAATCGTCGCCGAGGTACTCCAGAGTTCTGTCCGCCTGTTCGCCCGTGAGGACACCGCAGACGCCGAGAAGGTCCAGCAGGTCGACATGGCGCTGGGGTCGGTCCTCTCTGCGGAGGACAAACGGTACCTGATGATGAACGCGCCCGAGGAGGCCTTAGACGACGTGAAAGAGGTCCTACCGGGGATGGGCGGGCCGACGGTGATGGACATCGCCGGGTCCGACGACGTGGCCGTCCACGCCGTCGTCGAGGAGTCGGCCGTCTTCGAGACGATCAACGACCTCAAGAGTGTGGGTGCGAGCGACGTCCTCGTCACCGAGATCGAGCGCCTCGTCGAGTGACGTAGCTTTTCTCTCAGAACACGTCGACGGTGCCGTCCTTCCGCGGTTCGGTTGCCCCCGACAGGGTCCCGTCCTCGTAGCGCGCTATCTGTGCGCCGCCGAAGTACAGCGGCACGTCCACGCGCACCTCGTGCCCCCGGCGGACGAGTTTCGCGGTCACGTCCTCGTCGAAGCGGGCCTCCGTCGCCAGCGTCCCGTCCTCGCAGTAGCGCCAACGCGGTTCGTCCAGCGCCGCCTGCAACGGCATCTCGCGGTCCAGCAGGTTCGAGAGGACCTGCACGTGGCCCTGTGGTTGCATGTACCCGCCCATGACGCCGAAGGCCGCCCAGTCGTCCTCGCCGAAGCGCGCGAGGCCCGGAATCAGGGTGTGGAACGGCCGCTTGCCCGGTTCGAGGCGGTTCGGATGGTCGGCGTCCAGTGAGAACGACGCCCCGCGGTTCTGGAGGGTGAGACCCGTCTCGCCCGCCACGAGGCCGCTCCCAAACCCGTTGAACAGCGAGTTGATGAAGGAGACGACGTTGCCCGCGCCGTCGGCGACGGTCAGCAGGACGGTGTCGGCGTCCTCGGCCGGCGAGTCGACCATGCCCACTTCTGCGTTCTCGATGGCCTCCGACCCGACTTCTTCGGCCCGCCGCTCGGCCCACCGTTTCGACGCCAGCGGCGGCACGTCCTCGTACGCCGGGTCGGTGATGTAGTGGTGGCCGTCGGTGAAGGCGAGTTTCGTCGCCTCCGCAAGCAGGTGGGTCCGTTCGACGGGGTCCTCGACCTCGGGGACGCCGACGGCCTCGGCGACGTTCAGCGCCTCCAGCGCGACGAGGCCCTGATTGTTCGGCGGGAGTTCGTACACCTCGACGCCGCCGTAGGTGGTCGAGACGGGGTCGGGGAACTCCACCTCGAACCCGGCGAGGTCCGAGCGTTCGAGGAGGCCGCCCGCGGACTGGACCGTCTCCGCGATGGCGTCGGCGATGTCGCCCTCGTAGAACGGGTCGGCCCCTTCCTTAGCCAGCGTTTCGAGCGTCTCGCCCAGTTCGGGCAGGCGCATCTGCTCGCCCACTTCGGGTGCCCGTTCGCCGTCCACGAGGTACTGCTCGCGGGCCGCGTCGTTGCGCAGTTCCGGTTCACAGAGCGCCCACGCCGAAGCGATGACTTCGCTCACCGGGAACCCCTCCGTGGCATAGTGGACGGCGTCGTCGAGGACGGCGTCCATCGAGAGGCGCCCGAACCGCTCGACGGTGGCCTCCCAGCCACGGGGCGCGCCGGGCACCGTCACCGCCAGCGGGCCGCGGTCGGGCATCTCGGCGTCCTCGGGGGCACCGCCCTCGCGGTCGGCGACGCGCTCCCGCACCGTCTCCAGCGTCGCGGCGTCGGGCGCGCCGCCGCAGGCCCGCATCGCCCCCACGTCGCCCTCGGCGGTGCGGTAGAGCGCGAAGGCGTCCCCGCCTAGCCCCGTGCTCATCGGTTCGACGACGTTCAGCGTCGCCGCCGTCGCTACCGCCGCGTCGAAGGCGTTGCCGCCCTCGCGCAGGACCTCGATTCCCGCCTCGGCGGCGAGCGGTTGGCTCGTCGCGACGACGCCGCGGGTCCCGTAGGCCGTCGACCGACGGGAGGTAAAGCGGTCCAGATTCGGCTGGCTGTCCATAGACGAACCCGGTGGCTGGCGCTGAAAACTGTTTGGCCGCCCCTACGCGTCGAGTCGCCAGAGCGTCACCGCGAACACGAGTCCCAGCGCGGGGAACACGGCCAGTCCGAGGAAGGTGCCGCTCACGCCGACGGCCGAGAGGAGATACCCCGAAATCGCCGCGCCGGCGGCGCCGACGCCGAAGTTCGTCAGGTAGGTGTAGCCGTAGGAGAGCCCCCGGTCGCCGGGCGGGCTGTACTCGGCGATGGTGGCCTGATACAGCGGCTGGAGCGTAAAGAGCAGGAAGCCCAGCAGGACGCTCACCGCGAGCAGCGGTGCCAGCCCCGCTTCGGCGGCGGGGACGAACAGCAGGGCGACGACGGCGAGGCCGCCGAACACCGCCGCGAGTCCGGTCGTCGTCTCGATGCGGTCGGTGAGTTTCCCGCCGACGTACTGGCCGGCGATGCCGACGGTCAGCAGGCCCGAGTACAGGTAGAAGGCGAGGTCGAACTCCTCGGCCAGCGGGCTCCCGGGTTCGAACACCCGCACGAACTCGGTGACGGGCGGGAGGAAACCGCCGAGGACGTCCGGCAGGAACGTCAGCGTCCCGCGGTAGAACAGGCCGTTCGTCGTCACGACGAGCATCGCGAGGGCGAAGCCCGTGGTGAAGAGCGCGCGACTGTCGGCGAGGAACTCGCCGACGGAGGCCGGCGGGCCGTCGTCGCCGTCACTCGCCTCGCCGCCGTCGGTGCTGACCGCCGCCGTCTCGTCGAACTCCGCGGTGAGCGCGTACGCCACAGCCCCGACGGCCGGGACGACGAGCAGGGCGGCGACGACGCGCCAGTCGAATGCGAGCAGGAGGAGCGCGGTCAGGAGCGGCCCCAGCGCGATGCCGGCGTTGCCGGCCATCCCGTGGTAGGCGAAGCCGGTGCCGCGTTCCTCGACGCCGGTGGAGATGAGCGCCAGCCCTGCGGGGTGGTAGACGCTGGCCGCCAGCCCCCACAACCCCAGCGCGAGGGCGATAGTCAGCACGCCCGGGGCGACGCTCAACAGGAGGAAGGCGGCTCCCATCCCGACCAGACAGGCCGTCACGAGCAGGTTCGAGCCGTAGCGGTCCGCGAGGACACCCCCGGGCAGGGCGCCCGCACCGAACAGCCCGTAGCCGACGGCCACCACCGTTCCGAGCAGTGCCGTCGTCACCGGGAACTCGGTGAGCCAGACGACGACGAAGATGGGGATAGAGAGTTCGTAGGTGTGGACCAGTCCGTGTGCCAGTCCGGTGAACGTCACGATGGCGCGGTCGTTGTCCTCCATTACACCAGTCCGAAGATGTTGTTCAGCGCGAACCCGAGCACCGCCGCGAAGGCGAAGTGCAGCGCGACCAGCGGCGCGGTCGACCGGGTCGACAGCCGATACACGGAACTGATGGCGATGCCGTCGGCCAGCAACGTCGCGGCGACGACGACGAGGACGCCGAGGCTGGGCGAGACGAGGCCCGACTCGACGCCCCACCGCTGGAGCAGGAGGGAGACGACGGTGGGGACGATGGCGGCTTTCGCGGCCAGTTGGCTCGGGACGTCACCGATGAAGAACGTCGCTGCCAGATGGAGCGTGACGGCGTAGAACAGCCAGGTGAGCAACAGGGTGACGACGACGGCGAGGACGCCGCCGCCAGTCAGACTCGGCGTACCGGCCTGGAGCATACCTGCGGTTGGTCGCGGCGGCGCTAATGCGTTGTGTTCCCGAGTGCGTGGGCGGCCCCACGGCGGGTCGGGTCCCTAGTCGAGGAGGCCGAGTTCCTCGAGGCGGGAGACGATCTTGTCGACGGCCTCCTCTGCGTCCTCGGGTTTTTTCCCGCCGGTGATGACGAGTTTCCCGGAGCCAAAGAGGAGCGCGACGACGTCCGGTTCGTCGAGGCGGTAGACGAGACCGGGGAACTGCTCCGGTTCGTACTCGATGTTCTCCAACCCGAGGCCGATGGCGATGGCGTTGAGGTTGAGGTTTCGACCGAGGTCCGCGGACGTGACGATGTTCTGGACGACGATCTCGGGGTCGTCGTCGACCTGAATGTTCAGGTCGCGGAGCTTGTCGAAGACGATACGCAGACTCTGGTGGACGTCGTCCGTCGACTTCGCGCCTGTACAGACGATCTTGCCCGAACGGAAGATGAGCGCCGCGGATTTGGGGTCCTGCGTGCGGTAGACGAGTCCGGGGAACTGCTCGGGGTCGTAGTCGGCACCCTCGAGGTCCATCGCCACGCTCTGAAGGTCGAGCTCCTGGCCGATACCGGTCGAGGCGACGACGTTTTCGATGTTGATGGTCTCCTTGGGGTCAACCATGTCTCGATTTAAATCACGTATTTAAGGCTTATAAAGGTTCATGGCATCGACTGACAGGTCGCACAGCTAAAACGTCGATGAGCTGATCACTTCGGGCCAAATAGGGCCGCGTGACGGCCGGCGACCGGCACGCTATTACCGGCACGGACGCACGATACCGGCGTGTACGTCCTCGAACTAGGCGGACAGGACGACGCCTTCGCGCGCCGGGAGGCCGCGGGCGCGGCGAGCGACGTCGCCGTCCTCGCGCCGGGCCTCGCTACCGCGCGCGGCGTCACGGCGCGCGCGCGACACCTCGCGTTCACCCACCGGGTCTGTGAACTGGTGGGGACGAGTGACCCGACCGTCGAGAGCGCGCACGCACTGCTCGAGGCCGCGACCGTCGACCGCGAGGGGACCGTCGCGGTGCGGGCCGTCGACGTGCGGGCGAGTACGGGTATCGACACCCAGCGAGCGGAACGGACGCTGGGCGGCGTCCTCACCGACCGCGGATTCGCCGTCGATTTAGACGACCCCGACCACACGCTGTATGCCTACTTCGCCGACCCGGCGGGCGACGAGGAATCGGGCGGTGGCGAGGATGCGTCCTCGTGGCGGAACGGCGACGCGGGAGGCCCTGACGCGGGCGAGGCGTGCTGTGCGCTCGGGTGGGAACACATCGCCAGCGTCCGGGACTTCGGCGACCGCCAGCCCACGAACCGTCCGTTCTTTCAGCCGGGGAGCATGGACCCGCTCGAAGCCCGCGCGCTGGTCAACATCGCCGGTGCGCGGCCCGGCGCCACCGTCGTCGACCCGATGTGTGGGACCGGCGGCATCTTACTGGAGGCGGGACTAGTCGGCGCGCGCGTCGTCGGCGGCGACGCACAGGAAAAGATGGTCCGGGGGACCCGACAGAACCTCGCGTACGCGCTGGACGGCGACGGGCATCCCGACCGCACGGCCTATCCCGAGGCCGGCCGCTGGGACGTCTGTCGCTCGGATGCGGCTAGATTGCCGCTCACCGACGACGTCGCGGACGCCGTCGTCTTCGATGCACCCTACGGCCGACAGTCGCGCATCGAGGGGGAACTGCGCCCCCTCGTTTCCGGTGCGCTCGCCGAGGCCCACCGCATCGCACCGCGCTGTGTGCTGGTCGCCGACCGGGACTGGAGCGACGCCGCCCGCGACGCCGGTTGGACCGTCGCTTGCCGGTTCGAACGTCGGGTTCACCGGTCGCTCGTCCGTCACGTCCACGTGCTGGAGTGACCGACCGTCCAGTTTTCTTGGACGCGCGTTCACTATTGTGACGTGGTAACAACGCTTAAGCTATCAGACTGGCCATACAGGCACACAGATGCCTCGATGGTCAGACCCTGCCCCCTGTGACGAGGACGAGAAGCTGTTCGAGTGTCCGTCCTGTGGCAAGCGCCTCTGTAGCGACCGCTCGACAGTGACCTGCGACCGATGTGACGAACAGATGCAGAACCTCAGCGTCCCGCGACCGGAGTAGCTACCGGATCGCCTCGAGTGCCGCTTCTGTGTCGCCGTCCATCCGGTCGAGTAGCGACCGCACTCGCTCGCGTGTCGCGTCGTCCGGCGTGACGAGCACCATCCCCTCGTCGGGTTGGCCGTAGACGACACTCCCGCCGTCGGGTATCGCGAGGACGGCCGGCAGCGCGGCCAAATCCTCTTCGCCGTCGACGTCTACGAGCGTCGTCCCGTCGCCGTCGAGCGCGTCACGCATCGCGACGAGCAACGCGCGGGTGAGCGTCGCCGCCGGGTTCGAGACGGAGACGCGACGGTCGAATCCCTCGATAGCGGCGCTGACAGCCGCGTCGACGGCCGACCGCTTGGTCCGTTCGTCGACGAGGGCGACGTCGGGGACGCGGCCCGCCTCTAACAGGTGGTACGTGACGATGTCGCCGACGGCGACGAGCGGGTCGCCTGCATCGGCCAGTAACGCCGCCGAGTCGGTGTACAACCGCCCCATCGGCTCTTTGAGGTCCGCACGCAACGCGTCGGGGAGTTCGAGAACGACGTCGGACACGTTAGCGGACTTTCAGCGCGTACTGGCCCGGTTCGGTCACTTCCATCTCGCGGGCGATTTCGGACTTCTCGGGGTGGGCGATGACGACGTAGCCGGCCCAGTCCTCGGTGAGCGAGGTCCCACCGCAGGCCTCGCACTGGCTCTCTATCTCGGCGCTTTGCACCCGGTGGCAGTCGCGGCAGACGAGTCGGTCGGCCATCAGCTATCACCGACTTCCGCCGTACTCTCTCGTTTCTCGCGCTCTTCCTGTAGCCAGCCGTGTTTGCCCAGCCCCACCTGTTTGGCCGTGAGGCCGATTTTCGAATCGCGGGGGTTGCGCTCGTCGATGCTCTTCGTGACGATGCGGGCCCGGACGGCGTCGCCGACGGTGAGCGTCCGGTTGGACTCCCGGGAGGCGAGTTGCTGGTTCTCCTCGTCGTAAGCCAGATACTCGTCGGAGATCTGGGAGACGTGCAGCAGGCCGTCGACCGGCCCGATGCCGACGAAGGCTCCGAAGTTGACGACTTCGACGACTTCCCCGTCGACCACTTCCTGCATCTGCGGGTCGAAGGTGAGTGCGTCGAACTCGGCCTCGTAGTAGACGCCGGGTTTGTTGGGCAGGACGGCACCGTCGCCGATGTCGTGGACCTCGATGACGGAGACGACGCTGCCGACGTCTTCGTCCATCCGGCCCTCCAGTTTGTCCTGCAGGAGCTTCTTGACCATCCCCGGACTGACGTCCGCGAGGTGGCGTGGCGGCACTTCGACCGTATCGCGTAGGCGTACCCGTTTGTACATATTATGGTTGAGTGATACCGAGTTTGTTCTGGCCCCTTAAACTAATTACTGGAACGCTTGCGCCGAGCAGGCGGCGTTTGAGGGGTTTGTCGTTCGTCACCGCGTGTGTCGTCTCCGGTCGCGTCGCGAGTTCGAGGACGGCGTCGTCGGCGTAGTCGGCCTCGGTATCGACGACCGAACACCGTTCGAGGAGGTCCCGTCCGACGCCAGCGGCCGTCGCCTCCGCGCCGGCGCCGTCGGCGAGTTTCTCCAGTTCCTCGCGGACCGCTTCGGGGACGACGTAGTCGCGGTCCGTCTCGGGCGTGTCCGAAAGCACCCTGTCGAGTTCCTCGAACACGCGGACGTTACATTCGACCGGCATCATGAGCGCGTTCGTATCCAGGACGATCATCCACGCAGCGTGCCGACGCCGATGAGTCGCCATCGGGCCCCGACACGGCGGTTGATAGCTATCTTCGCACCGGCTTCGGCACACACCGGCCGTTTGAGGGCGAGTTCACACTCGCCGTCGCGGGCGCTGGTGACCGACCCGACGGTGGTTGCGGTGCCGATGGTGAGCATCAGCGGTTCGCCGGTCGATATCTCCTCGACTTCGCCGCCGTCGTCGCCGACGATGCGTTCGAGTAAGTCCACGTCCATCGTGAACTGCTCGTGGGTCGGCGGGAGACTGCCGGGCGGCCCGGCGACCTGACCGGCCAACGCGTCACCTTTCGTGATGGCAGGGTCGAGTCCGGTCCCGACGCCCAGCAGTCCGCCGGGCGTGACTTCGTCGACGAAGTCGCCGCCGGCCTGCAGCGAGCGGACGTCCGTGGTGACGGGGCGCCACTCGGTCTTGCCGCCTTCCTCGACTTCACGGCCGGGGCGCAGTTCGACCTCGTCGTCGGCTTCGAGTTTCCCCTGCACGAGCGACCCACCCAGCACCCCACCGAGGAGGTCCTCCCACGTGGTGCCGGGGCGGTTGATGTCGAACGAGCGTGCGACCATCATGCGGGCGTCGGCTTCGGGGTCCCGCTCGGGGGTCGGAATCTCGCGCTCGATGGCGTCGATGAGGAGGTCGATGTTGGCCTCCTGCTGGGCGCTGATGGGGACGATGGGAGCGTCTTCGGCGACGGTCCCCTCGACGAACTCCTGTATCTGCTCGTAGTTTTGCATCGCCCGTTCCTCGTCGACGAGGTCGACCTTGTTCTGGGCGATGACGATGTTGTCGATGCCGATGATGTCGAGCGCGCTCAGGTGCTCTTCGGTCTGGGCCTGCGGGACGGGTTCGGTCGCGGAGACGACGAGGACGGCGCCGTCCATGATGGCCGCACCCGAAAGCATCGTCGCCATCAGCGTCTCGTGACCGGGGGCGTCGACGAACGACACCGTCCGGAGGTAGTCGGTGTCTACGTCGTGTTCTTCACAGCGTTCGTCGACCGTGAAGGCGTCCGGTTCGTCCTCCTCGGGACAGCGCCGGAACGTGGCGTCGGCGTAGCCGAGCCGGATAGAGATACCGCGCTTCATCTCCTCGGAGTGCTGGTCGGTCCATTCGCCGGACAGCGCCTGTACCAGGGTCGTCTTCCCGTGATCGACGTGCCCGACGAGTCCGATGTTCACCTCCGGTTGTTTGTTCGATGTCATTTCGAGAGTAATCTTGGTGGAGATTCGCCGCGTGCGACTGATAAACCTACTGTTTGCGGGTCGTGGGCGGCAGATGCCCGGATCCGCGACTCCGCGTGTCGCGTGTACGGTTCGCTCGGCGGCGCTACGTCGCGGCCTGTTTTCGGACCAGTTCGGCGAGGTCGACGTAGTGGTCGGTGTTCGACCGCTTTCGCATGTACGCTGCGCCGACCGATTTCGCGGCCGTCGCGACGCCGCTCTCGTCGGTCGCCGTGTACAGGACGGCCCCGACGTCGACGTCGGTCTGTTCTACCAGCGTCACGCCGTCCATCACCGGCATCTCGTAGTCGGTCACGACGCAGTCGAACGAGTCGTCCAGTCGCTCTAAGGCCGTCGTCGGTGCAGTCGTGTAGGTCACCGACAGGTCGCCGTCGAGGTGTTCGAGGTACTCGGCGACGAGCGTCGCGACCATCGGGTCGTCGTCGACGACGAGCACCCGGTACCGGCGCTCACTCACGTCTCTCCCCGTTCCCATCTGCTGTCACCAGCCCCATACACTCCGACCGATTCTCTGTGCCGTAATAAACGCTCGGTGACGACTTCACGACCTGAAAGGACCCCCTTCTCACATCGTCGGCGACGCACTGGCGTTCTCCGGGGCGCCGTCGATGCACACACCGTGTGAATCTCGACCATCCGCTGGGCGGCCATGCCGACGGCGTCCCGAACCGGTGGGACAGCCGACGTAGCGCGGGCGGAAGCCCCATGGGAAGCCACGGGGGACTCGACGATGACGGCGTTGAGCGCGCCCCTTTTATCGCTCTCGCCCCTGTCTCTGCCCGTGCGGGAGTTCGGCTTCGAACTGGCGCTGTGTGCGGCCCTCGAACGCGAGGGCCACCTCGTCAGCCGGCAGCTAGGCGGTCACGTCCACGGTCGACGAGTCCTCGATACCGTCGTCGTCCACCCGACCGACGCCGTCTCTCGGCGGGCCGCCATCACGCCCGAGCGTCTCCCGACGACCGCTATCGAGGCCGACGTGGGTCCGGGGCGGGCGCGCTACTGGAAGGACGCCTTCGACTGTCACCCCGACCGCGCCGAGCGGGCGACCGAACTGGCGATAGAGCGGGGCTTCTTCGAGCGCGAGCGACACGGCGGGCGCACCTACGTCCGCCAGACCGCCCGCTACCCAGACTGGATCGAGGGCATCACCGCTATCGAGAACAAACCGGACCTCGACCGGCCGGGTGACCTCCAGACGCAGTTGCGAACCGACGTCTCGCTGGCGCTCGTCGACCGGGTCGTGCTGGCGACGGCCGACTACGTCACGCGCGCCCACCTCAACCGCATCCCCGATGAAGTCGGCGTCTGGCGGTTCGACCCCGAGAGCGGCGACCGCGAGATCGTCCGCGAGGCGACCGACCTCCCGACCGACGAGGCGGGCGTCGAACTCCGAGAGCGAAAGCCGCTCCGGGCGGACGTGCGCGTCGTCTCGGCCGCCGAGAAGGCCAGCGCCCGGACCCGACTCGCCGAGCGCGCCTACGGAAAGGGGTGGCGGAGCTTCGACTATCCGCCGTGTGCGAACTGCTCGCCCGATGCGGACGGAATCCCCCACTGTACGTGGAAGGACCGTCCCGTTCGGGCGAGCGAGGAGTGCGGCCCCGACTGCGAGGGACACGAGAAGGCCGACGCGCCGACCGTCGACGGCGAGGCGCTCCGGGCCGAGCGCACGCCGTGGGACCCCGATCCGGCGGGGACGCGGCGGCGACAGACGGGGCTCGACCGGTTCCTGTGACTCACTCGCGCCACCTCGCAGTCCGGAACTGGTGGTCGACCGCCAGCGCCAGCGCGAACGCGACGACGGCGTCTACCGCCCACGCCACCTCGCCGGTCGCGAGGAGGTCGCCGCTCACCGAGACGAGAAACGCCACTAGCCCGCCCACCAGCGGATACGGCCACGTGCGGTCCACAGCGACCGATAGCGTCGCCCGTACTTACTGGACACGGTCGCTCTCGGCGTCGGCCGGGCCGTCGCGGGTCCAGTCGTCGGAGACGGTCCCGCCGTCGCCGGTCGCGGTCTGTGTGTGGCCCTCGTAGTTGTCGGCTGTCTCCGCCGGGGCCTCCGCCGCGACGTTCTCGGCGTGGCCGGTCCGGGCGCGGTAGTTCGCGGCCGTGGCGATGGCGACGCAGGCGACGAGGCCGACGACGAGGACCCAGTCGACGTAGTCGGCGAACAGCCACAACCCGACGACGGCGAGGCCGCCGCTGACCAGCGCCGCCCCGACGGTCTCCGCGATACCACGCCTGTCCATGCTGTCGTGTGTGATTCCACCGCACAAAAGTGTGCGGTCGCTTTCACGTAGCCGAATCGGCCGCCCTCACAGCGAGAAACACTCGCCGTCGACGGCGATGTCGTCGGCGAACGCCCGGTCGGCGGGGACGTAGTGGGCCGTGTGGACGATGCGGTACGATTCGGCGTCGATATCGTCGGCGAAGTCCCGCGCACCGGGCAGGGTCATGTGCTTCGTGCCGAACGTCCGCGGCACGCCGTCCTCGTCGTGGTGAGCGCCGCCCTTCGGGTGGAACTCGCAGGCCTCCTCGTGGACGATGCCCTCGACCAGCGCGAGGTCGGCACCCGAGAGCGCGGCCTTCGAGCGGTCGGGAATCTCGTAGCAGGTGTCCCCCGAGATGGAAAGCACCGCGCCGCTCTCCGGTTCCTCGATGCGGAGGCCGTAACACAGCAGCGGCGGGTGTTCGACGGGCACGAGCGTCACCTCCAGCCCGGCGACGGTGAACGGTTCGTGGGGCGTCTGCGGGTGGACGGAGACGGTGTCGAGGTAGTCGTAGCGACTCCGTATCCCCTCGGCGACGCTCTCGCCGGTGACCGGGTCCGTCTCGTCGGCGGCGTACACCGGGAGGTCGTCGAACAGGCGGTAGGCGTTGCCCAATCCGTCCAGATGGTCGAAGTGGACGTGCGTGACGATGGCCGCGTCGGGGAGTCCCACGTCCTGCGTGAGAAACTGGTGGCGGAAGTCCGGACTGGCGTCCACGAGGAGGGACTCGCCGGTCTCCTCGTTCCGGACGTACACCGAGAAGCGAGAGCGCTCGACGCCCTCGCTCGGGTCGACGCCTCGCTCGCGCAGTCGCTCGCGAAGTTCCGGGCCGGGGTCGTGGGCGCGCTCGCAGGTCTCACAGTCGCAGTCGACCGTCGGCGTGCCCGTCGTGTCGCCGGTGCCCAGCAGCGTGACCTCCATCGCGTCACACTCCGTGACTGCCGTGGAAAAAGGTCGCGCCTCGGAACCCCGCCCGGAAACCCATCTTCGACGTTACAGCACCGATGAAAATTTTATATCGAATAACTGTGAACGAGAGTTCGATGCAACAGCACACAGCAACTGGAGCGCGCACAGTCGTGGTCGCACTCCTGCTCACCGTCGGTCTCGTGGCCGCTGGGGCCGGCGTGACGACGGCGGCGGCCGCGACGAGCACAGACGACCTCGCCGTACAGACTGCGTGGGCGGACCCGCTCTCCGAGACGTCGATGGTCACCGGGGCAAACGTGACACGGTTGCCGGACGACGAGACGGCGACCGTCAGTGTCTACTATCGACCCAACGGGACCAGCGACTGGCAACGTGAACGGGTCACTAACGTGACGACGACGGGCCTGCAGTACGTCGAACTGACGGACCTCCACCCGGAGACCGAGTACGAGTACTACGCCGCGGCGACGGCCAACGGATCGGTCGCAACCGGCGACGTGCGGACGTTCACGACGCTCCGCGACCGCCCCGACGTGGTCGCGACAGGGGCCACGGGCGTCAACGAGAGCGCCGCGACGCTCCGGGCGAACGTCACGGACCTCGGCGGGGCGACGGCGGCGCTCGTTCAGTTCGAGTACAAGCCGCAGTCGGCCGATAGCTGGACGTACACCGACGAACGGCAGATAGGGACCACCGGACCGGTCGCCGAACAGGTCGCTGGCCTCTCGGCGGCCACCGACTACGAGTATCGGGTGACTATCCGCGCCGCCGACGGCGACGAGGCGCTCAGCGCCCGGTCGACGTTCCGGACCGACGACCCGGTGCGTGTCCTGACCGGCGCGGCGACCGACGTCACCCGGACGAACGCGACGCTCACCGGCGAGATAGCCGACTTCGGCGGCGCTAGTCCCGAGGTCGTCGCCTTCGAGTACCGGCAGATTGGCGCCGAGAACTGGGACCGTGCCGACGCGACGCTGGCCTCCGACGGCACGTTCTCGGCCACGGTGGGTGCGCTGTCGCCCGGGACGACCTACGAGTACCGCGCCATCGCCAGCACCACCGACGGCGACGGCGACCGCGGCGCCGTCCGAACGGTGACGACCATCTCCGACCCCGCCGTCACCACCGGTGCGGCGTCGAGCGTCGGCGAGACGACGGCCACGGTCGGTGGCAACCTCACCAGTCTCGGCGGGGCCGACGAGGCTACCGTCACCGTGCAGTACCGACAGGCCGGCACGGACGCGTGGACGGCCGCGCCCAACGAGACGCACACCAACGCCGGGCCGTTCGCGGTGTCACTCTCCGGTCTGTCACCGGGCACCGACTACGAGTACCGTGCCGTCGTCACGACGCCGGACGGAGCGAGCGACACCGGTGCAGTCCGGACGTTCGGTACCGACCGCGCGGCGTCGCCGCCGGCCGTCGACTCGCTGTCGGCCCGCGACACCAGTCCGCCGAACCCCCACGTCGAACTCGACGTCGACTGGCGCGTGAGCGACGTCGACGGTGACCTCGACTCGGTCACGGTGACGGTGCGTGACGGCGGCGGTCGGACCGTGGAGTCGGTCACGCAGTCCGTCGCCGGCAGCAGTGCCGGCGGATCGCTCGTGGCGTCGATAAAGAAGGGCGCCGGCGAGACGTACACCGTCACGGTGACGGTGCGCGACGCCGCCGGCGAGACGGCCAGCGAGTCGACCAGCGTCTCGACCGGGCGTTGACACCAGACGAGGACGTCTCGCCTGGACGCTGACGCACGAGGCGGGGACGTGTCGACCGCGACGACCCTTTCTACTCCTCGGCCACGAAATCCCCGGGGTCCAGTCCGTGCCGATTGGCGGCGTCGGCGATAATCGTCTTCGCTCGTGCCTCGGCCACGTCGTCGACGAGACACTCGATGAACCCCGAGAGCAGGGCCGGCCGGATACGCAAGTCGACGAACTCCACCTGCCCCTCGGCGACGACCACGTCGATGTCCCACTCGCCCTCTTCGGGGTCGGTCATGCGGACGTCGACCCAGTCGTCGGCCGTCTCGTCGGTGTCTGTGAACACGTCGTCTCCCATGAGTGTGTCAAATGACACCGAGCGGCATAAATGTCTGTCTCGCCGATGGGATCGCCACTACGGCGGGAGTGGCGTGTACTCACTTTCCGTGCCGAACTAACGAACTATACGGCTCCGTGACTACGGGTGCAGTATGACATTCGTCGTTCCGTTCGACGACTCGACGCACGCTCGCGCGGCCCTCGTCCGCGCCCGTGAGTTCGCCGACGCCCTCGAGGAGGACGTCCTCGTGATCTCCGTCGTCCCGAACAACAACGTCGACTACGCCCGGGAGGCGGGATGGCTCGGTCCCGAGGAACCGTTCGACCTCGAGGCCATCGCCGCGTCACTGGAGCGCTCGGTCCACGACATCGCGCCCGACGCGGCGTTCGAGTACGAGACCTGCGTCAGGGAGGCGACCGGGAACCGCATCGCAAAGCCGATACGGAAGTTCGCACGGCACAACGACGCGTCGATGGTGTTCGTCGGGTCGGCCAACGCCGGTCGACTCGTCACGACGCTCGGCAGCGTCGCCGGCCGCATCAGCACCGACGCGGCCTACGACGTGGTCATCGTCCGTCGCCTGCCCGAGACCTGACCGATCAGTGGTCGTGGTCGTGGCTGTGGCCGCCGTCGCTCGCTGCGTCGGCGTCCTCGGAGAAGTCCCCGCCGGCGACGAGGGCGTCGTGGTCTCCGTCTATCATGTCCATGTTCTTCAGGTTGTCACGCTCCTCGAAGTCCTTGATGGCGTCTTCGAGGTCCGCCTGCGTGAGCGTCGTGCGCTCCTCGGTCAGAGCCTCTAACACCGCCTCGCGGAGCACCATCCGGAGGTCACTCCCGGTCAGCCCCTCGGTGAGTTCTGCAAGCGTGTCCGGGTCGAAGTCGGTGATGTCCATCTCCCGGGTGACGATGCGGAGGATGTCCGCACGCATGCTGCGGTCGGGTTTGGGGAAGTTGACGATTTCGTCGAAGCGCCGCCACGCCGCCGCGTCGAGTTGGTCGGGGTGGTTGGTCGCGCCGATGAGCAACACCTCGTCCTGAATCAGCGAGATCTCGTCGATGCTCTTCAGCAGGGTGTTGACGGCGCGTTTGATCGCGGCGTGTTCGTCAGACGACCGCGTCTTCGCGACGAAGTCGAACTCGTCCATAAAGAGGATACACGGCGAGAGCCGTTTGGCCACCTCGAACACCTTCTCGACGTTTTTGGCCGTCTCGCCGAGGTACTGGCTCGTAATCATCGACAGTTTCACCTCGACGAACGGGAGGTCCAAGTCGTGGGCGAGCGCCCGTGCGACGCTGGTCTTGCCGGTGCCCGGCGGGCCGACGAACAGCAGTTTCCCGATTTCGCGCAGACCGATCTGGGCGAGGTAGTCTCGGTGCTCGATGGCCTTCACTATCTTCTGGATCTCGCCCTCCTGGTCGGGCGTCAGCACGAGGTCGTTCAGCGTCGTCTCGACCTCGGCGGGGGCGCGCACGTCGACGAGGTCCAGCATCTCCTCGTCGTCCTCGTCGTCGCTGTCGAACGCCTCCTCCAGCATCGCATCGATGAACGCGCGATCGGCGCGCGCGGGGCGGTTCGTGGCGCGTGCCGTCTCGTAGTCCAGGTCGAACTCGTTGCCGAAGGCCGCT
This sequence comes from Haloarcula pellucida, assembly GCF_014647235.1. Classification (GTDB taxonomy): domain Archaea; phylum Halobacteriota; class Halobacteria; order Halobacteriales; family Haloarculaceae; genus Haloarcula; species Haloarcula pellucida. The sequence continues at coordinate 73,612 of NZ_BMOU01000007.1, read as the reverse complement.
ACGAGCACGGGGTTGCGTTCGAGACGGTCGGCGTCGACTCGCTCGATGTACCACTCCTCGGCCATCTCCTGATCGGTGAAGGAGATGGCTCCGGAGAAGTCGTCGCGGTCGGTAAACATCAGGCCCGAGACGGCGCTCCACGGCCGTTCGACGCCGGTCGCTTCGCTCGCAGTCGTGTTCGTCGCCGACAGCGGTCGCTCGATATCACCGTCGCTCCAGAACACCGCCCGGTAGGCCGGGGGCAGGTCGTCTGGGTCGAGGTCCTGTCGCTCGCTATAGATGGCTGTCGTCAACAGGAACTCGACGACGTCCAGTTCCGGGTTGCTCATTCCCACCTACGTTGCCACGCGACCGGGATAAGTGACTCGAAGCGCCGGCGGCGACACAGTCGGTCCACCGGCATCGACCGGCAGATGCCGACCGCTCGGTGGCCTACTGACCGTCTGGTCGTCGCTCCACGACAAAACACCCGTCATTAGCCGGCGAACGCTTATGCTCCGGAGCGACGAATTTACAATGCCATGACAATTGAGGACATGGAGCAGTACGGTCTGACGAAGATGAGCGACGAGGAGATGCACGACTTCGTCTCGACCCAGCGGATGGGCGTCCTGGCGCTTCCCGCCGACGACGCGCCCTACGTCGTGCCGATGTCGTTCGGCTACGACGGGGCGTCGACGCTGTACTTCACGTTCGTCGGCGGCCCCGATAGCCGGAAGCGTACGTTGATAGAGCGAGCCGAGACGGTTCGGTTCCTGACCTACACCGCCCAGTCCGCCTTCAACTGGGAGAGCGTCCTGTTGACGGGGACCGTAGAGCGCGTCCCAGAGCCGCAGTGGGAGGCGATACGAGACGTCCTCGAGACGGCGTGGCGGCCGGACGTGTTCGAGGCGGCCCGCGAATCCGAGGCGGTCGTCGTCTACCGGTTCACCGCCGACGACTGGGCGGGCATCAAACACACCGGTCTGCCGCCGGGATTCGACGCCGACGAGTCCTCGGCCTGAACGGGAGACAACTCGGGCCCCGCGGTTCCGAGTTTGTGAGCTTTTAACACGGCCCATGTCGTTGTCCTGTCCATGCCGACACCGGTCATCGTAGATGCGGTCCGGACGCCACAAGGGAAAGAGGACGGCGCACTCGCGGGCGTACGTAGCGAGGACCTCTCGGTTCCGCTCGTCAACCAGTTGCTCGCGAGTACCGGCGTCGAGAGCGACGAGGTCGACGACCTGCTCTGGGGGTGTGCCCAGCAACGCGGCGAGCAGGGTAACAACGTGGCTCGGGTCGTCGCCCTGCTGTCGGACCTCGGCGAGAGCGTTCCGGCGTCGACTATCAACCGCTGGTGTGCCTCTTCCGCGGAGGCGCTGATGCGGGCCGCCGACGCCGTCGCGGCCGGCCAGCGTGACGTGCTCATCGCCGGTGGCGTCGAGTCGATGTCCCGCGTGCCGATGGGCGAGAACACCCACAACGTCCACCCGCGACTCGCCGAACTCTACAACATCGGCGAACTCCAGATGGGGATGACCGCCGAGAAGGTCGCCGAGGAGAAGGACGTCGCCCGGCGCGAACAGGACGAGTACGCCGTCCGAAGCCACCAGCGCGCCGCCGAGGCGACCGATTCGGGGCGGTTCGACGACGAACTCGTCCCCATCGGCACGGACGAGGGCCGCGTCGAGGAGGACGAGGGCATCCGCCGGGACACCGACGTAGAGACGCTCGCCGGCCTGCCGACGGTGTTCAAGTCCGACGGGACGGTCACGCCGGGCAACGCCTCCCAAGTCTCGGACGGCGCGGCCGGCCTGCTGGTCACCTCTCGGGAGTTCGCCGAGGAACGCGGCCTCGACGTGATGGCCGAAATCGGTGCCCACGAGGTGGCCGGCGTCGACCCGACGGTGATGGGCATCGGCCCGGTCCCCGCGGTGCGTCAACTGGCCGAGCGCACTGGCCGTGACACCGGCGCCTACGACCTCGTCGAACTGAACGAGGCCTTCGCCTCCCAGTGCCTGTACTGCCAGCGTGAACTGGGCTTCGACGACGATATCTACAACGTCAACGGCGGTGCCATCGCCATCGGTCACCCCCTCGGCGCGTCGGGCGCCCGCCTGCCGGTGACGCTCGTCCACGAGATGCAGAAACGCGACGCCGAACTCGGTCTCGCGACGGAGTGTGTCGGGTTCGGACAGGGCGCGGCCATCGAGTTCCACCGGATTTGAGGGCGCACGCACGCGAATCGCTGTGGGATTCGCGCTTTTTCGCCCACGTTTTTGCGCCGAGTGGTGGCCGACGGCCACCCGAGGTGGAAAAAGGTGGCAGCGGGGTGGCCATCGAGTTCCACCGGCCGTCGCATAGCAGCGGTGGCCGGCACTGGCTGACCGACGGACCGAGCGGCGGGCGGTGTGTAGTGACGGGACGCCACGGAGCAGCGCGATGCAGACAGTCGGAACGCCTCCCGAGGCTGGCTGCTCGAACGGGCCGGCTGTGCGGCCGCACTCTCAGCGACCCGACGACGGCCCACGCAAAGCGCGTAGCGCGTCGCGGTGCCGAGAGCACCGGGACGTTCTGACACTGCTACCGCTAACCGGAACAGACGGGCACGGACCGCCCGAACTGTTTTGAGTGCCCGGCCGTTGCTCCGCCCATGGAGTACACGACGCTCGGCTCGACCGGTATCGAAGTCAGTAAAATCTGTCTCGGCTGTATGAGCTTCGGAAGCGACCGCGAGTGGATGCTGGACGAAGACGAGAGCCGCGACCTGTTAGAGCGCGCCATCGAACTGGGTGTGAACTTCTTCGACACCGCGAACGTCTACTCGGCCGGCGAGAGCGAGCAGATTCTCGGCGACGTCCTCGCCGACTACGACCGCGACGAGCAGGTCGTCGCCACGAAGGTCCGGTTTCCCGGCGCGAGCGACCACCGAAACGCCCGCGGTCTCTCCCGGAAGACCATCGAGCAGGAACTGTCGAACTCGCTCGACCGGTTGGGGATGGACACCGTCGACCTCTACCAGATCCACCGCTGGGACTACGATACGCCCATCGAGACGACGCTGCGGGCGCTGGACGATGCCGTCCGCCGCGGGCAGGTCCGTCACGTCGGTGCCTCCTCGATGTGGGCCCACCAGTTCCAGCGCGCGCTCCACGTCAGTGAGCGGGAGGGTCTGGCGCGTTTCGAGACGATGCAGGACCTCTACCATCTGGCCTACCGCGAGGAGGAACGCGAGATGTACCCGCTCTGTGACCGGGAGAACGTCGGCGTCATGCCGTGGAGCCCGCTCGGCGCGGGCTATCTCACGCGCCCCCACGAGGAGTTCGAGTCGACGACCCGCGGCGTCCACGAGAGCGAGGAGGCCGAGGTGCCATACGCCGAGGGACCGGGCAGTGAGGAGATAAACGAGCGCGTACAGGAACTCGCGGCCGACTACGGCGTGACGATGGCCCAAATCGCGCTGGCGTGGCAGTTTCAGAACGACGACGTCACCACGCCCATCGTCGGCACCTCCAGCATCGAGCATCTGGAGGCCGCCGTCGAAGCGCTGGATATCGACCTCTCGGCGTCGGACGTGGCCTACCTCGAAGAACCGTACGAGCCGGTGGCAGTGTACGGGCACGAGTAGCGAGGCGCCGAGTGAAACGAGGGGCCTCGGGTTGCGAGCGGCGGTAGCCGCGAGCAGTAGCGGGAGTCCGAGTACAGCGAGGAATCCCGGAAGACGAACGGGGAACGCAGTGAGCCGTGAGTAGCGAGGGTCTGAGCGAAGCGAAGACCCTCGACGGAGCGGGGACCGCAGGGAACCGCGGAGTAGCGAGGTTCCGAACGCAGTGAAGAACCTCGGATTGCGAGCGGCGGTAGCCGCGAGCAGTAGCGAGAGTCTGAGCGAAGCGAAAACTCTCGACGGAACGGTGAGCGTCGCGAGCGACAGCGGGCGTCGCCCGCCAACGACTTGCACGGCCGGAGCGTACGGCCACACAGTCTACGGCCCGACTTCGCCATGATTCCGCCCGTCGTCCGCCGCTGTCCCGAGTGTGGGCACCTGACGTGGAGCCACCGCTTCCCGGTCGTGAGCGCCAGCGACGGGCCGCAACTCGTCGAATGCCCGTCTTGTGGCCACCGGTTCGAGACGGTCGACAATCCGTGGCTCAACTGACCGCGACATCTGGCCGCCCCGGTCGGCGTCTCGCGCGTGTCGTGACTACGGGTCGAGCAACTCGCCGGTCGCCACCGGCACCACGCCCCCGCCGACCGCGACGTGAACGTCGTCGCCCGCGCTCGCGTCGGCGTGGAGGGAGAGGAGCGACGGCCGCCCCATCTCGTAGCCCTGTTCGACCCGAACGTCGACGACGGGGCTGCCGCGGTACTCGGTGCGAGCGAGGTACGCGGCGAGACAGCCGTTCGAGGAGCCAGTCGCCGGGTCTTCGGGCACGTCGTAGAACGGCGCGAACACGCGGTCCGCGAGGTCGTTCTCCTCGCGCCGTGCGTCGGGCGCGAACGCCAGCACGTTCTTTGCCTCGCGGTCGCCGGTCACCCGGTCGTAGGCCGCGCGGTCGAGGTCGATGCTCGTCAGCGCCTCGCGGTCGGTCAGCGGGACGACGATGGTCGGCAGGCCGGTCGAGACCACCCGCACGGGCCAGCGGTCGTCGAGCGCCTCCCGCGGCAGGCCCAGCACCTCGGCCAGCGCGGCGTGGTCGAGTCGATCGCCGAACTCCGGGGTCCGCTGCGTCATCCACAGCGTCCCGTCCTCCCGCGCCTCGACCGGCACCTCGCCCACGCCGAGGTCGAGCGTCACCGTCGCCGGTCGGTCGTCGGCGAGGTGCTCTCGAATCACGTGGGCGGTCCCCAGCGTCGGATGGCCGGCGAACGGAATCTCGCTATTGGGCGTGAAGATGCGCACCGGCCACGCGCCGTTTTCGGGTGGTCCGGTGACGAACGTCGTCTCGGAGTAGTCCATCTCGCTGGCGATGGCTTGCATCGTCTCCGTCGAGCGGTCGCCGGCGTCGGTGACGACGGCCAACTGGTTGCCGGCGTAGCGCTCGCGGGCGAACACGTCGACGATGTGGAACGGGTGGGACATACGAGACGTCTCGCCGGCGACGACAAAGAGCGTGGGGATAGTGTGGTTCGCTGTCCCACACGGCTTTGGCCGCCGGCCTCGTCCATCCGGTATGGAGACGGTCGCAATCGTCTGTTACGACGGCTTCGACGAACTGGACGCAATCGGCCCCTACGAGGTGTTCGAGAACGCCACCCGGTTCGGTGCGACGTGGGACGTGACGCTCCGGACGGTCGATGACCAGTCGACGGTCACCGCCAGCCACGGCCTCACAATCGACGTAGACGGGCCACTCGCCGACACTGACCCGGACCTCCTCGTGGTTCCGGGCGGCGGGTGGAACGACGGGAGCGAGGCAGGCGCACGCACGGAGGCCGACCGGGGTGACCTGCCCGACGCCATCGCGGCCGCTCACGAGCGAGGGGCGACTATCGCGGGGGTCTGCACCGGCGGGATGCTCCTCGCCCGTGCCGGCGTGCTGGACGGACGCCCTGCCGTCACCCACCGCGGCGCACTCGACGACCTGCGCGAGACGGCCGCCGCGGTTGTCGACGCCCGCGTCGTCGACGACGGCGACGTCCTCACCGCTGGCGGCGTCACCTCGGGACTGGACCTCGCGGTCCACCTCGTCGAGCGTGAGTGGGGCGCCGAGACTGCCGACGCCGTGACGACGGAGATGGAGTACGAGTCCCGTGGGTCGGTTCACCGGTCGGCGTGAGAGTGCTGACGGTCGGATCCGCCGGTAGCGTGACGACAAATTTTAAGTTCGTGTGTAAAGCACGTTTTACACGTAAAGCGAGCTTTACGGAAAGGCCGCTTTACGTGGTTCCCGATGACCGCAACCGCACACACCACGACGACGTATCGACGCACGTACTTCGGGCTCTGGGCCGCCGCCGGCCTCGTATTCGCCCTGCTCATCGCCGCCGGGTATCCGCTCGTCGGCGTCGGCGCGTTCGCGCTGGGGGCGCTCGGCGCGACCGCCCTGCAACACCGCTCGTCGGTCGTCATGTTCGACGAGCGCGACACGACCGTCTTTCAGGAAGCCGGCGCCAACACCGTCGCCGCCGTCGGGATGAGTTCGGCCGTCGTCTTCCCGACGCTGACGGCCCTGCGGGCGCTGGGCGTCGTCGAGTGGCCCCTCTGGCTGGCGCATCTGGGCTGGTTCGTCGCCGGTCTGTTCGCCATCTGGGGGCTCATGGTCGCCGTCGCCCGGTCGAAGCGATGAACAACCGCCTGCCCGCCCTCCGCGAGGGCCGCGGCGAGAGTCAGGCGGACCTCGCGGCCGCCGTCGGCGTCACCCGCCAGACTATCAACGCGCTGGAACGCGACCGCTACGACCCCTCGCTGGAACTGGCGTTCGCGCTGGCCGACCACTACGACTGCGCCATCGAGGACATCTTCTCGCCGGAGGCGTGACTCTCGTCTGTGTCGCTCGTTCGGACTGCGGATACAACGGCCAGAAAGCCCCGTTCTCCCCGGTCGAGGGCTTCGTTGCGGTCCTCGGCATCACTCCGTTCGTCCCTGCGGTTTCCGTCAGCCGTCTTCTCGGAGCGTGGGCGGTCGACTGTGCCGACCACCACGCTGGTGGTACCTTTCAGTCCCGCCTGATTCGGTCGGGACTTTCTGGCTGTTCACGGCCGTTGCCGCAACAGATACAGCAATTCGTACTCGTCCTAGGCGTTCTGGCGGGCGTCGTCCAAGAGAGCCTGAACGTTCACGGCTTCGCCGCGCTCGCTGCTCTCGATGGCGGCGAAGACGATGGCCATCGACTGGAGGGTCTCCTCGACGCGGGTGGCCATCGGGTCGCCGCCGTCCAGCCATTCGCAGAACTGCTCGATGAGCCACGCGTTCTCCCAGAGGGGCCGTTCGGCGGGCGGTACCTGCTGACCGTCGCCCTTCCGGACGCCCTCCCAGTTGCCCACGCGGTCCGGGTCGAAGGGGAACCGCTCGACCTCGCGGTTGTCGAGGACGACGGTCTCGTCCTTGCACTCGGCGCGGAACTGCTCGTGGCCCCACCCGTTGAGCGTCGTCGCGTTGGCGTAACTCCCCTCGTACTGCGCGCGGGTACCGTCCTCGAAGTGGAGGGTGACGAGGCCGGTGCAGTCGCCTTCGTAGTCGGCGCCGTCGGGAACCCACGTCTCGGCGTAGACGCGCTCACAGCGGGCGTCGGCGAACGCACGGAGCATGTCCAAGTGGTGAATGGCGCCGTCGAGCAACAGCATGTCCCCCATCTCGTGAACGTACTCGGAGTAGAGGCCACGCTCGCGGACGTTCCCGGTGTAGCGGGCGGTGAGGTAGTCGATGGGGCCGGCCTCTGTGAGCGCGCGCCGGAAGGTCGTCTTGTCCTGATCGTAGCGGTGGCTCATCGTGACGCCCATCTTCGCGTCGGCCTCGCGGACCTTCCGAGCGATGCGGACCGACCCTTCCAGCGTGTCGGCGATGGGTTTCTCGGAGATGATGTCGAGGCCGTGGTCCAGCGCCGTCTCGATGACGGGTTCGTGGGCCGCTGGCGGCGTGACGACGGAACAGAAGTCCGCATCACGCTCCGAGAGGGCGGTCTCGAGGTCGGTGTAACAGCGCTCGGGAGAGAGGTCGAGGTCTGTCTCGGCGCGTTCGAGGCGTTCGGGGTCCATATCGACGGCCGCCACGACTTCGATACGGCCGGCGTCGACGTTGGGTGGAATCGCCTCGGTTGCCCAGTGTCGACCCTGTCCGCCGAGGCCGACGTGTACCATCCGGTATGTCATTGGTACGTACCAACGCCGTGCATGAATAAATGTCGCGCTATCTGCGGTCGGTGCGCCCTACTCGCTGTCGGGGAACTGGACGTGGCGCTCCATCCCGTCCTCGGCGACGAAGGCCTCGCCGTCGAAGCGCTCGCGGGCCTCCCCGGCGAGTGTGCCGGCCCGTCCGGCGTAGCGCGTCGAGATGTGGGTCAGCGCCAGCGACCGGACGCCCGCTTGCTGGGCCACGTCGGCGGCCTCTTTCGCGGTAGAGTGGGCCGTCGCCTTCGCCCGTTCCTTCCGGTCCTCGGCGAAGGTGGCATCGTGGACCAGCAGGTCTGCCCCCTCGCTGGCCTCGATGACCGACTGGGTCGGGAGTGTGTCGCCGGTGTAGACGACCGTCCGACCGGGCCGCGACGGGCCGACGACTTCCTCGGGCTGGACGGTCCGGCCGTCGTGTTCGACGGCCTCGCCGCGGTGGAGTTTCGAGTACTTCGGTCCCGGCGGGATGCCCAGTACCTCCTCGGCCTTCTGGCGGTCGAACTCGCCCTTGCGGTCGTCCTCGGCGAGGACGTACCCGACAGAGGCACAGCGGTGTTCGGTCGCGATGGCCCGTATCTCGTACTCCGGGCGCTCCAGGACGGTATCGCCGGCCGACACCTCGTTGATACGGACCGGGTAGGAGGGGGTGGTCCCGTTGGCCTCGATGAGTTGCTTGACGTTCCCGCGGGTGCCCGCCGGCGTGTGGATGGCGACGGGGTCCTCGCGGTCGTTGAAGTCGAACGTCTGGAGGAGGCCCGGAATCCCAAGCACGTGGTCGCCGTGGAGGTGGGTGACGAAGAGGTGGTCGACGGCGAACCCGGTGCCGTAGCGCATCATCTGGCGCTGGGTGCCTTCGCCGCAGTCAAAGAGGAGGTAGTCGCCCTCGCGGTTGACGAAGATACTGCTTGTGTTTCGCTGGGTCGTCGGGATGGCACCGCTCGTCCCGAGGAACGTCACTCGCATCGTCGTACCGTCGGCCGCCGCCGCGTAAACGCGTGTCGAAAGCCGGCCGGCAAAGCCGACCTTTCGAGCGCTAACGTGTGCCTTGCGCTCGGATGGCTCTCTCTTCGATTCTGAACGGTCGTGGCGGTTTATCGGTCCGACTCGTGTCCCACCGCCCGCGTCATCGACGAACTGACGCTACTGATTCACATGACACGGACTAAATTCGTCGCTGTGTTTTTGGCTGTCCTTGTGACCGGGATGCTCGCCGCGCAAGCGGTGGTTGCGGTACCCGGTATGACGGCACAGCAGGACACATCGGAGACAGACACCGCGACACAGGCGGACAACGAGACGACAGCCAACCAGACGACTCTCACGCCCTCGGTCACGTTCGACGACCAGGAGTCCGACGGGACGACCGTGACGGTGTCGAACGTCACGGTCCCGGACGGCGGGTACGTCGTCATCCACGACGAACTACTGCAGGGCGGTGACGCGCTCAACAGCGCTATCGGCGTCTCGGAGTATCTCGAACCCGGCGAGTACGACGAAGTGACCATCACGCTGTACGACGTCCCCGGCGCCGACTTCGGTCCGGAGACGACGGACGACGAGGCGACGGATAACGAGACCGCAGCGAACGAGACGGGAACCGAGACGGGAACTGAGACGGGAACTGAGACGGGAACCGAGACGGCCACCGAGACGGGAACCGAGACGGCAACTGAGACGGGAACCGAGACGACAACTGAGACGGGAACCGAGACGACAACTGAGACGGGAACCGAGACGGCCACCGAGACGGCCACCGAGACGGCCGACGAGGGTCCGCAGGTGACGCTGACCGAAGACCAGACCCTCACGGCGATGCTCCACGTCGACAGCAACGACAACCAGACGTTCGACTACGTCAGTACGTTCAGTCTGGAGGACGGCCCGTACGTCGTCGACGGCGAACTGGTGACCGACAGCGCGAACGTGACTGTCGCCGACGCCGGGAACGAAACCACCGAGACGGAGACGCCGACCGAGGGCGGCACCGAAACCGCCACGCCCACCGAGTCGGGTACCGGCACGGAGACGCCAACCGAGGGCGGCACCGAGACGTCGACGGAGACGGGCACCGAGACCGGCACCGAGACCGGCACCGAGACCGGCACGTCCGGTGAATCCGCTGGCTGATACCGGACCTCCCGCGACACGCCGACGGCGACTCACGGACAAAGCTCGTCTTTCTTTCGCTAACTCTGCCTTAGCAATCGGTTGGCCGCACCTTCGATTCTGAACTGTCTGAGCCGTTTATCGGCGCTCCTTCCTACCCATCGTTCGCGTCGTCGGCCCACTGACGACACGAATTAAGCCATGATACGATCCAGAACGCTCGCCGTATTGCTCGCATTGATAGCCACCGGCGCGGTCGCCACGCAAGTCGCCGCCGTCCCCGGAGTAACACCACAACAACAGGACGGGCCGACAGCCCAATCGGCGTCGTTCACCGTCGATATCCTGTCGGCTCCCGAGAGCGCTGCACCCGGGTCGACCGTCACTGTCACCGCGGAGGTGACCAACGACGGCGCCCAGCGCGGCACGCAACCGGTCGAGTTCCGAGTCGGTGGTGCCGTCGCCGACCGGGCGGTCCTCACGCTCGAACCCGGCGAGAGCCAAGTCGTCACGTTCAGCGCCGACACGGAGGGACTCGACCCCGGTGACTACCGCCACGGCGTGTTCACCCGCTCGAACGGACAGACGGCCGAACTCGTCGTCTCGGAGTCGTTCACTATCGAGGACTTCGACGCGCCCGACACCGTCGAGGCCGGTGACACGGTCACCGTCGACGTCGAACTGGAGAACCCGAACGACTTCGACACCACGCAGAACGTCTCGTTCTGGCTCGCCGGCTCGCTGGTCGAGACGCAGTCGGTCACTATCGACGACGAGGACGACGAGGACGTGACGTTCAACGTCTCGACGGAGGGTGCCTCGCCCGGCACGTACGTCCATAGCGTGTTCACCCGCGACGATGGTCAGTTCGCCGAGATTACCGTCGAAGAGCCGGGGCCGGAGACCGCCTCGGTCGTGATGAACGATCAGGAGTCCGACGGCACGACCGTCACCGTCGACGAACTGGTCGTGCCGAGCGACGGATACGTGACGATTCACGACAGTAGCCTGCTAGATGGCAACGTCGTCGGGAGCGTCGTCGGCGTCTCGGAGTACCTCGAAGCGGGCGAGTACGAGAACGTCACGGTCACGCTGTTCGACGTCGAGGGCGCCGAGTTCAACGAGACGGCACTGACCGAAGACGGGACGTTCATCGCGATGCCGCACAACGAGACGACGGGTGACGAGACGTACGACTTCGTCGCCAGCGACGGTGCCGACGACGGCCCGTTCCTCGCCGACGGTCAACCCGTGGTCGACGCCGCGAACGTCACTGTCGCCGGCGCGGACGACAACGAGACGGAGACGCCCGTCGACAACGAGACGGACGAGAACGAGACGGCCGCACCGACCGGCAGCGTGACCTTCGACGACCAGACGTCCGAGGGCACGAGCGTCGTCGTGACCGACGTCTCCGTCTCCGAGGGCGGCTACGTCGTCGTCCACGACAGTAGCCTGCTGGAGGGCAACGTCGTCGGGAGCGTCATCGGCGTCTCCGAGTACCTCGAACCCGGCGAGTACGACGAGGTGACCGTCGAACTGTTCGACGTGCCCGGCGTCGGGTTCGAAGAGCCGACTCTGACCGAGAATCAGACGCTCATCGCGATGCCGCATCTGGAGACGACGGACGACGAGACGTACGACTTCGTCACGAGCGCCGGTGACGACGACGGTCCCTACGTGACCGACGGCCAGCCAGTGACCGACGCGGGGAACGTCACCGTCGCCAACGAAACCGCCGGCTGACGCCCCTGTCACACGTTCACATTTTTATCCCTGGCTGTCGTACCCCGCGCCATGAAGTTCGTCATCGTCGGGTACGGTCGCGTCGGCACCCGCACCGCACGCATCCTCCAGAGCGAAGGCCACAACGTCGTCATCGTCGAACGGGAACCGGAGAAAGTCGACCGGGCCAGAGACGACGGGTTCACCGTCGTCGCCGGCGACGGCAGCGAGGAGTCGGTCTTAGAAGAAGCCGGCATCGACACCGCCGACGCCATCGGCGGCCTCACCGGGGACCTCAACACGAACTTCACGGCCTGTATGATCGGCAAGGAACACGGCTGTCGGACCGTCCTCCGCATCGACGCCGACTACCGCGAGGAGATTTACGAGAAGTACGCCGCCGACGTCGACGAGATAATCTACCCCGAACGTCTCGGCGCTGCCGGCGCAAAGACGGCACTGCTGGGCGGGGACTTCAACGTCCTCGCGGACCTGACCGAACGCCTGTCTATCGCCAGCGTCGAGGTGCCCGAGGGCTCGCCGGTCATCGGGAAGCGCGTCGTCGAGGTGGAGTTGCCGGGCGACGCCCACATCTACGCCCACGGCAGCAGCCACGAACCGATGACGATTCCGCTCCCGCAGACGGTCATCGAGGCCGGCGACAGCGTCGCCGTGATGGCTGCACCCGACGGCCTCGACGACGTTCGGGCGTCGCTCAAGGGCGGGACCTGAAGCTGTCCGGACTGGTTCGGTCGAGAACGGAAAGGGGGTGCGGTGTCCGGGCGCGCGCCGGGAGGATGGGATGCGCTGCAAGCACGCAAGCAGCGTGTAGATTGCCGTTGCGCGCCCGTATCGAGGGGAGAGTCCCGTCCGATATAAACTCCCGTCAGACGGACGGCACACGACACGGCTTTTTCCCTTGCCCGTCGTTCCCTCACGCATGAGTTGGGCTGACCTGTTCGAGCGAGCGCGGGCACACGAGACGAGCGTCGACGCGGTGCGAGAGCGACTCCGGGCACACCGCGGGGAGGCCGACGATGACTGAGGCCGCGCCTGCCCGCGTCGTCGCCGACGCCGACGTCCTCGCGGCGGACGTACTCTGTGGTGACGACAACCCTGCCCGCGATGCACTCGACCACGTCCGGCGACACTCGTGGGTCACCCTCGTCGCCAGCGACCCGCTACTGGACGACGGCGAGGCCGTGATTCGGGACCTGAGCGACGCCTCGCTCGCAGACGCGTGGCGCGAGCGAATCGAGCGCGAACGCGAAGCGGTCGAACACCCCGAGGACGACCACCCGGCGCTGGCCTCCGCCTATCGCGGCGACGCAGCGCACCTACTCACCTACGAGGAGAGTCTCCGGAGCGCGAAGGCCGGGCTCTCGCTTCAGCCACACATGCCGGTGAGCGTCCGGTCGCCCGACGCGTTCGCCCGCCTGTTCGACCCGGCATCGCTGTACGAGGCCGTCGAAGGCGGCGAGTATCCCGGTCCCGACCGGGACCCGCGGGCCTAGTCGTCGGCGCTCGACGCGACAGCCGTCACCCGTTGCCGGTTCGCAGCGCCGTCGCCGACCTCGAATGCCGTCAGCAGGTCGTACAGGTCGTCGGTTCGGTCGGCGACGGAACGGACCTCGTCGGTCACCTCGGAGATGCTCGCGGTCTGTTGCTGGGTCGCGGCGGCGACGGACTCGGCCTCCGCCTTCGTCTGGTCGCTTACGGCCGCTACCTCGTCGACCGCCGCGACGACTTCCTGTGTCGTTTCGGCCTGCTGGGCGGTCGCGTCGGAGATCTCCTGGATGGCGTCGTTGACCTCGCCGACCACGTCGACGATGTCCTCGAAGTCCCGCAGCGTCGACTCGATGGTGTCGGTGCTGTCGGCGACTCGCTCGTTCGTCGCTTCCACGTCGCTCACCGTCTCGTTGGCGGCCGTCTGGACCGCCTCGATACGCTCGGAGACGTCGGCTGCCGCGTCGCGCGTCTCCTCGGCCAGTGACTTCACCTCGTCGGCGACGACGGCGAACCCGTCGCCCTCGGCGTCGGCCCGCGCCGCCTCGATGGAGGCGTTCAGCGCCAGCATGTTCGTCTGCTCGGCCACGTCGGTGATGAGGTCGACCACCTCGTCTATCTCGGCGATCTGCTCGACGAGGCCGTCGACCGACGTGGCGATGTCGTCGATGCGGCCCGTCATCGTCTCCAGTTCCTCGATCGCGTCGGCGGCCTCCTCGCGACCCTCCCGCCCACGGGCCGCGGCCCGTTCGGCCGTCTGGGCGGCGTCGTCGGCGGTGGCCGCTATCTCCTCGACGGTCGCCGACAGCGTGTTCATGTCCTCGGCGACCCGGTCGTGACGGTCGGACTGCTGGCTCGCGCCCGCGGAGATCTCCTGCACCGAGCGGGCTATCTCGTCGCTGGCCCGGTCTATCTCGGCGACGCTCTCGGTGACGCTGTCGCTGGTCTCGGCCACCTCGTCGGCGAAGGCGGTCACCTCGCCGACGGTGTCGGCGAGCGTCGTCACGAGGTCGTTGTAATCGGCGACGACTCGCTGGAACTCCTCGTCGACGTCGTCGAACTCGGCGTCGATAGTCGCGGTCAAATCACCAGTCTTCGCCTGCTCTGCCGCGTCGCCGAAGGCCGTCACCAGTTCCGAGAGCGCCGCAGACCGGCGTTCGAGGTCCTCGGTCATCTGCTGGAGTTCGGTCGTGTACTCGTCTACGTTGGTCGCCATCCGGTCCAGTGACTCCCCGAAGGTGCCGGGGACGTCCTCGTCCATGACCGGGTCGTCGAACGCCTGCCGCGAGAGCGCGTCGGCCTGCCGGGACACCGTCTCCAGCGACGATTGCATGGCGACGAAGGAGGCCAGTAGACTCGCTACCTCGTCCTCGCGGTCGCTGTCTGGCACGTCGACGTCGACCTCACCGTCGGCGATGCGGTCCGCACGCTCCGAGAGCGTGACGACCGGGTCGACGAAGTCCTCGCGGGTGATGAACACCGTATTGGCGAAGGCCACCGTCGCGCCCGTCAGTAGCAGTCCGGTGAGAGCGACCTGTGCGACACCGTTCAGGAGGAACGCGACGGCGGCGAGTGCGACCGAGGCCGCAAACTGGAGGCCAACGGCCGCCAGTACCTTCCGCTCGACGGAGCCAGCGACTCCGAACACGTCGAGCGACCTGCGTATCAGTCCCTTGTACCGTCGGATGAACGTGTTCGACATACGCCGGTATTTGCCAGTACGGTATTTCAATACACGGCGCCGTTCTCGAAATTCGAAAAGGGGACTGTCGGCTGGACGGCCGCTCTGCCACGGGAACCACGCCTGTCTGACTCGGCTTTCAGTCGTGAGATTCAGCGCCCACCGTTGACCCACGCCGCGACCCGGCGGACGACTGGCCGCGGCGTCACCCGTCCCAGCAGATCCACGACCCGCATCGCCCGACTCGGGACCACGACCGTCTCGCCGGCCATCAACCCCTCGTAGGACGATTCGGCGACGGCCTCGGGCGTGTTCGAGGTGAGGCGACCGACCGCCGAGTCGCCCATCCCGGCCCGGGACTGGAACTCGGTGTCGACGGGGCCGGGACACAGCAGGGTCACGGCCACCTCGTCGCGCAACTCCGCGGCGATAGCCTCGGTGAAACTGTTGACGTAGGCCTTGCTGGCGTAGTAGCCCGCGAGGTTCGGTCCCGGCTGGAACCCGGCGACAGAGCCGACGTTCAACACCTTCCCGCCGCCGTCGAACTCGTCGAGGAACAGTCGGGTGAGTTCGACGGGCAAGACGACGTTCAGTCGCAACTGGGTGCGCTCGGCGTCGAGGTCGCTCTCGGCGAACGGCCCGTAGGTGCCGACGCCGACGTTGTTGACGAGGATATCGACGTCGAGGCCGCGCTCGGTGACTGTCTCGTGTAGCTCCTCGGCCGCCGAGGCGCTGTCGAGGTCCATCGCGACCGTTTCGGCAGCCACGCCCTCGCGTTCGAGGTCGGCGGCCAGCGATTCGAGGCGCTCCTCTCGCCGGGCCACCAGCACCACGTCGTGGCCGTGGCCGGCGAACTCGCGAGCCAGCGCTTCGCCGATGCCCGCCGACGCCCCCGTAATCAGGGCCGTGCCGCGTTCGCTCATCGATCGGCGTTCCCCTCACGCCCGTCCGGTCGTTTGGGGTGTACCGCCGTCGCTTCGCGCCGTCGGTGCAACTTCCGAAAGACGCAGTCGCGTCTTTCGACGTACGCCTCGCTCATCGCTCGGCGTACCACTCCGCGAACTTCGCCAGCGCCCGCCCGCGGTGGGAGACGGCGTTTTTCTCCTCGGTGCTCATCTCGGCGAACGTCGTACCGTCGTGTTCGAAGATGGGGTCGAACCCGAACCCGCCGTCACCGCGCGGCGCGACGATTTCGCCGGGAACACGCCCCTCGAACAACTTGACCGGGAGCGACTCCTCGCCGCCTTGCACCTGCTCGTCGGTGGTCGCGGCCCCGCGCTCGTCGCTGGCGAGGTCCTGTCCCCGGCGCTCGTCCGGCGCGCTCTCCCCACGGTCGACCCCGCCCGGTTCCGGCGTCGCCGCGAAGTCCCCGCCGTCGCAGTAGGCGATGACCGTCTTGAACGCGGCGGCGTGGTCGTCTTCGGGTTCGGTCATCCGCCAGACGCCCTCGACGCCGACGGTGTCCTCGACGTACGAGGAGTACGGACCGGGGAAGCCGTCGAAGGTATCGATGAACAGGCCGGCGTCGTCGACGATGACCGGCCCGTCGGCGGCTCGGTATGCCGACCGTGCGCCGTGGGCCGCGACCGCCCCCAGATCGTCGGCCTGAATCTCGGGGTAGTCGAAGTCGAACTGAACCACCTCGTCGTCCAGATACTCGGTGGCCTCCCGGACCTTCCCGGGGTTGGTCGTCACGAAATTGAGCATACCGGGACAGGGCGGGCGGCGACAAAAGAAGCGTCGGTCCGTCGTGTGGACCGCTGTCGGTCGACGCTGTCTCAGTCGACGACGACTTCGACGGGTTCGTCCTTCTCGTCTTCGTCCTCGAAGCCCTCGGACCCGCTGTTGCGTTCGAGATACAGCATGGCGCCGGCGACGAGGAGGACGACCCACGACCGCCAGTTGGCGAGGTTCAGCGTGTAGCCGATGCCGAACGGTTTCTCGACGAGCATCCCGTCACCGGGCTGCCAGTACGACGACACTAACCGCTTGAAGCTCGGTCGCTCGAAATTGTACGGCACGCCAAACAAGGTCCCTGACTGCGGTTTGTCTGCCATACGCCCGTGTACTCACCCCGACGTTAAGTCGTTTGTCACTACCCACTTTTTACTGCGATGGGTGTCCTCGCTCACTTCGTTCGCTG
The DNA here is from genome assembly GCF_014647235.1 of Haloarcula pellucida. Taxonomy (GTDB): domain Archaea; phylum Halobacteriota; class Halobacteria; order Halobacteriales; family Haloarculaceae; genus Haloarcula; species Haloarcula pellucida. The sequence goes on along the minus strand of NZ_BMOU01000007.1, from coordinate 56,642 downwards.
CGGACACCCCCCCTTGCAAAAACATGGAAAAACGGCCGGTGAACCGCCTCGCTTCGCTCGGCGGACTGTTCGATAGCACGCCTCCCCCGTCTTCGCGGCACTGAGACCTCTCCCGGCCACCGCCCGGCGTGGTCACTCGACGGACGTGAGATACACGGCGAGTACCGCCAGCCCGATGCCGGCGGCCTTCCGCGCCGTCAGGGACTCCTCCAGAAAGAGGATGCCGATGACGGAACTGGTCGCGATGAACATTCCGAAGATGGGGACGACGACGCTGACCGGGCCGGCCGCCAGCGCCCGGTAGTACGCGATGATGCCGACGGTCAGCGCGATGCCGGCGCCGTAGGCGTAGATAGCGTCCTCGTGGCTGAGGTACTTCGCCACCGAGAGGTCGGTGGCGACCACGAGGCCGATGGCGGCGACGACGAGTATCCCGTTGGAGATGAGAAGCACCACGTCGCTGGGGATCTCGGCCGTCGCCAGTTTCGCCAGCGGCGGGACGAGCGTGTAGCCGACGAGCGCGAGTACCGCCCACGCGATGTAGTTCATACGCTGGGTGAGGACTGGCGGGCCCGTGTGCGTTCCGGTTACTGGTATCGACCGCGGCCCTCGATGTCGTCGAGGCTGGCGAAGACCGACTCGGCGTGGTCGCTCTCTTCCCGGTAGGCGTCCTCGGCCGCGGCGAGCAATGTCTCAGGGTCGTCGGCGGTACCCGAGAGCGACTGGGCGAGGACGTGGAGGTCCATCGCGTGGTCCTCGGGTTCGTCGGTGTAGTAGCCCAGTCCGAAGTCGATGAGGAAGACGTGGCCGTCCTCGCGGCCGGTGTCGACTCGTACGTTGCGAGTGGTCGGGTCCCCGTGGACGAACCCGGCGTCGTGAATTCGTGCGAGGGAGCGGCCGACGGCGGCCACGGTGTCGGCGGTCAGCGCCTCCCGCAGGTCCGCGTCACCGACGCGCTGGAACACGAGTCGGGCCTCGTCGGGGTCGGTGTCCAGAACCAGCGGCGTCGGGACGCCGTGTCGCCGGGCCTCGCTGGTGAGACGGGCCTCCTGTCGGGTCCGTTCGATTCGCAACCGTTCGTCGAGCGCCGGATGGCGGTAGCTTCGAGGGACCCGGTCCTTGACGACGCGGTCGGCCTCGATGGTGACCGTCGCCTCGGCGCCCTGTACCTCGGTCTCCGTCTCGACCACGCGGTCGACGGACTCCTCGGGACCGCGCCACGACACCGCGACGTCGTCGGGCCGGAAGTTCGAGTCGATACCCGATTCCTCGATAGCGAGGGTGTCGCCGGCGGCGTACATCTTCGCGCCGAGGATGGCTATCATGCCGGCGTTGTCCCGCAGGAAGCGGTTCTCGGGCGCGAAGAAGTCGGCGCCGCGCTGGTCGCACATCTCCCGGAGCATCCGCTGGAGGCGGTCGTTCTGGCCGACGCCGCCGCCCAGCACCAGTTCGTCGGCGCCGGTCAGCGACAGCGCTCGCTCCGAGACCTCGGTCAGCATGGCGAAGATGGTCTCCTCCAGTCCGCGACAGACGTCCTCGACCGGCACGTCGTCGTCGGAGGCCTGCTTCGCGGCGCTCATGATGCCCGAAAAGGAGAAGTCCATCCCCTTGACGACGTAGGGAAGCGGGTGAAAGTCGCCGTCGCGGGCGTGTCGTTCGACCTTCGGACCGCCGGGATGTTGCCAGCCGACGTGCCGGGTGAACTTGTCGATGGCGTTGCCGACGCCGGTGTCCATCGTCTCGCCCAGCACGCGGTAGCGGCCGTTCCGGTAGCCCAGCAAGTGGGCGTTCGCGCCGGAGGCGTTCAGACAGACCGGCGACTCGAACCCGGAGCGGTGGCGCCCGACTTCGAGGTGGGCGACCATGTGGTTCACACCCACGAGAGGGACGTCGAACCGCTGGGCGACGGCGCGGGCGGCGGTGCCGACGATGCGGAGACAGGGACCGAGACCGGGCCCGCGTGAGAAGGCCACGGCGTCGATCGGTGGGTCGTCGCCACCTGCCCGTTCGCGGGCGTGGGAGATGGCCGTCTGGACGACCTCGGGAATCGCCTCGCCCATGTGTTCGGCGGCTTCGCGCGGGTGGATGCCGCCGCTCTCGGGTTGGTAGGCGTCGCTCTCGATGAAGACGTGTTCGTCGTCGGTTGCCCGGGTCGGGTCGTCAGTCTCGAACAGCGCAGCACTGGCTGCCCACGCGGTACCCTCGATACCGAGAACGCGCATGAAGCGGCCTTACTTCCACTCGGTGTAGCCGCACTTGCCGCAGTGCTTGCGGTCGTCGTGGTCGGCCAGCACCGTGTCGCCGCAGCGCGGGCAGTTCTCCTTGACCAGTTCGCCGTCCTCGTAGTACTCGTTGCGGGCCATCTATGCTTCCTCCGCCTCTTCCTCGCCGTCGGCGACGATCTTGTTGCGTTCGAGCATGTGGTCCTGCTCGACGTCACGGGCGTACTCGGGGCTGTCGTAGACCTTCGCGTAGCCGACCGTCTTGCGCATGCCGAACTTCGTGTCGAGTTCGTGGATGACGACTTCCTCGGCGTCCTTGTTCAGCGTCGCCGCCAGAGAGTCGCGCACAGAGAGACGGGACGGCGTCGCTTCGTCGTGGACGACCTCGAATCGGACGTCCGTTCGGTGCAACATGGGGTTCGTTTCTTCCTCGATGATGTCGATATCCATGGTTCGTTGTCCATAGATTCCCGCCGAAGCGCCTAAAAGGATTTCGAAGCCGCAACTCCCGGTTCTCGGGGATGTCGCTGGTGTGCAGTTCACACGCTACGTCTGTAGCTGCGCCAGCAGCCGCGAGAGGTGAATCCGCTCGTTGGCCGCGTCGGTCAGCGCCATGTCCGTCTCGCCGGCCAGTCGGTGGACTTCGGCCAGCCGCTGGCCGGAGTACCGCGACCGGGCGACGCCGAGCAGTTCCTCCAGTACGTCGTCGGCGCCGTACCCCTCGTCGACGAGCAGGTCGTCCAGCGTCGAGCGCGCGTCCGAGAAGCGCCCCTCCTCGGCGGCCTCGACCATGTCCGCGACGGCGTCGTCGGCCTCGACGTCGGCAAGCACCTCGTAGGCCGTCTCCATCGTCACCTCGCCGGCCTCCTCGTAGGTGGTCTGTGTGGCGAGGATGGCCTGCCGGAGGTCGCCCTCGGCGTACCCGGCGACGTACTCCAGTCCGTCGTCGTCGTGGTCGGCGTCCTCGGCCGTGACGACGTCTCGAAGCACCGACACCGTCTCCTCGTGGGTCGGCGCCCGCATCACGACGGGGAAACATCGCGAGCGAATCGGCGGGATCAGCGCCGAGGGCTGTCGCGTGGCGATGACGAACTGCGTGGCCTCGTAGTACTGCTCCATCACCCGGCGCAGGGCCTGCTGGAAGTCCTCGCGCATCCCCTCGGCGTTGTCGAGCAGGATGGTCTTGTAGGTGCCCGACATCGGCGTGTAGCTGGCCGATTCTTTCAGAACGTGGTTGATGAGGTCGGCCTTCGAGGACTCGCGCCGGCGCTTGCTGTCGATAAAGGACGCGAAGCGCGGGTCGTTGGCCACCTCCTTTTTCGTCATGTCGAAGACGTCGGCGACGTTGAGTTCGGTGAAGTCGGCGTCGGGGTTGTCGTGGACCGTCTCGGCGAAGGCACGGACGCCGGCCGTCTTGCCGGCCCCCTTCGGCCCGTGGACCAGCAGGTTCATCGGCTCCTCGACGGCGCCCTGCAGGTGCTCGCGGGCCTTCTGCTGGGGGATCTCTTCGAGTGCCGGCGCGTGGGTCTCGGTCCACAACGGGGCGTCCATCTGTCGGCCGTGGGTAGGCGAGGCCCCGACAAGTATCCCGCGGTTGCGAGGATAGCGAGGGGCCGAACACAGTGCGGTCCCTCGACACAGCGCGGCGGCGAGCCCTGCGAGCCGCGAGCAGTAGCGAGGGGCGCGCGAAGCGAGGGGTCACGCTACTGCTCACGGGTCACTTCGTTCCCCGTTCGCTTCGAGGGCCGCTCACTTCGTTCGCGCCGCTCGGTACTTTCGAGAGCCCGAGCGAAGCGAGGGGTCACGCTACTGCTCACGGGTCACTTCGTTCCCCGTTCGCTTCGAGGGCCGCTCACTTCGTTCGCGCCGCTCGGTACTTTCGAGAGCCCAAGCGAAGCGAGGGGCCACGCTACTGCTCACGGGTCACTTCGCTCCCCGTTCGCTTCGAGGGCCGCTCACTTCGTTCGCGCCCCTCGCTAGCCCTCGAACAACTCCTCGAACACCTTCTGCTGGGCCGCCCGGAGGTGCTGGTGGTAGGTCGGCCGGGAGATGTCCATCGCCGTGGCGAGTTCGTCGCCGTCCACCTCGCGGGGCCACTCGAAGAACCCGCCGAGGAACGCGGTTCGGAGCGCCGTCTCCTGCCGGTCGGTGAACCGCTCGGCGAGCGACGCGCGGAACTCCTGTTGGGTCTGGACCGGCCGTTCGTGTTCGTGGTAGCCGACGAGGTCGGTGTTGCCGTAGTTGTCCTCGACCAGCGAGAACACCTCCCGGGCCTCGGTCTCGTAGGGGAGTTCGATTGTGTACCGGACGATGCCGCTCTCGCCGGAGATGGCCTTCGGCACCGCGCCGTGGTCGACAAGCGTCGCCAGCAGCGACTCGCCGACGGTGACGTCGAACAGCGAACTCCCCTCGTGTTCGGCGACGCAGGTGGCGCTGACGACGGTGTCGTCCTCGGTCAGTTCGGCGAGAATCGCCTCGCTGTCTCCGCCCTCGACCGTGAGGTACAGGCGGATGGCCCCGTCGTCCTGCGTGACCGCGCCGGCCGACGTGAACGTCGCGCCCGTCGACGCCGACAGTCTGCTCAGGAGGAGATCGCGGTCGTCGACGGTGAACTCCAGTTCGACGACCTTGTCCGCCGAGAGAATCTTCCCGCTCTCGATGGCGTTGATGGCGTTTGCGACGGCCCGGCCCAACGCTTCGAGGACGACCTGCTCGCGGTCGTCGAAGGCGTCGGGTTCGTCGGCACAGACGTACAGGACGCCGTAGGTCGAATCGGTGTACGACAGCGGGATGGCCATCACCGAGGCGACGCCGGCCTCGCGGACGCGGTCGACCCACTCACTGTCGGCGGCCGCGAGGTCGTCGAGTATCTCGGTGGTGTGGTCGGTGAAGGCGACGCTGCCGGGCACGCCGTCGCCCAGCGGGATCGAGAGGTCGTCCATCGCTATCGCGGCGTCGCCGGCCCACTCGCTGGGCAGCAGCGCGTTCCCGCGGACGTCGGGACGACCGACCCACGCGAAGGTGTAGGGGTCGGTCGCGGCCAGTTGCTCGCAGACGCCGACCTCGATGGCTTCGCGGGTGGTCGCCTCGACCAGCACCTCGACGGTGTTCTCGATGAGGCCGTTGATGCGGTCGAGGATGGTCGCGATGCGCTCTCGGGTCTCTCGGACTTCCTGTTCGCGCTTGGCGCGGTTGCACGCCGCCGCGGCGTTGGTCGCGAGCAGTGCGACGACCTGCCGGTCGATGTCGTCGAAGGCGTCGGGTTTCATCGACACGACACTCAGCGTGCCGTGAACGCCGATCGGGAAGTACAGTCCGGACTGGACCGCCGGGTCGGCGTCGTCGAGTTCGTGGGCCTCGCTCTGTGTCGTGGCTTCCCCGGACGCGAACACTTCTCCCGGTCGTCCCTCGTCGAGTGCGTAGACCGGGCGCTCGCCGAGTCGCTCGACCACTGCGTCCGTTGTCGCCGTCGGTCGCAACACTCGTTCGTCGGCGTCGTACAGTCGGACGACGGCCATATCGAGTCCGAGGACGCGTTCGGCCGCGCCCGCGACGATGGTCGCTACCGCCTCTCTACTGGGGGCTTGCATCAGCGCCCGGGAGGTCTCCTGTAGCGCAGAGAGCATCTCCTCGCGGCGCTTTCGTTCGGTGATGTCACGGATGACGCCCGCGGTGCCGCGAAACTCCCCGTCCGGCCCGTACAGTACCGTCATGTGGTCTTCGCAGGGGAGCGTCTCGCCGTTGGCCCGCCGGAGCTCCAGTTCGAACGTCGTCCCCACGTCGTCGGGGTCGTCCGAGGAGAGCAACGCGGCGAGTTTCGACTCGGCCAGTTCGACCGTCTCGCGGTCCTTGATGACGCCCGTGTGCTCGCCGAGCAGTTCGTCGGCGTCGTAGCCGGTCAGATCCGCCATCCCGCCGTTGACGAAGACGAATCGCCCCTCGTCGTCGAGCGCGTACACCCCGTCGTCCAGCGCTTCGATGACCTCGCCGTGGCGGTCGAACTCCCCGGCACCGACGGCCCCGGACCCGCGGTCGGCGGCCGCGACCGCTTGCTCGATGCGGTGGGCGAGGACGACGTACTGCCCGTCGGTCCCTCGCTGGACGTAGTCGGTCGTGCTATCTTCGAGGACGCCGTCGACGGCGTCGGCTGACCCAGTCCCGAAGACGACGACCGGGACGTCGGGACGGGTCTCCCGTAGCCCCGCCACCAGCGGTGGCACGTCGACGCCGTCGCTCACGATACAGTCGACTGCGCCGACGGAACTCGCCGTCGCCTCGCCGTCGGCCGTCACCAGTTCGAAGTCGTCCCCCACCCGAGCCAGTGCGCGTGCCGTCTCCGCGACGGCGGCCTCGTCGCTCCCGCAGACGAGGACGGTAACCCCGCTATGCATACCTAACTGGTTAGCCCCTCCCACACAAGAATGTGTAGGTCCCGAAACGCCGACGCGCTCTCGTTACGGCGTGTGTCGCTCATCACCGGATGACACCGCGCACCGGGCCGCTCACCCGTCCGGTGTGTCTCCGCCGGTCGCCGGTTTCCGGACGTGTACCGCGTCTTCTTTGCCGTTGGAGCACTCCGCCAGCGGCGCCGCTCACGGGCCCGTCGTAACAGAATGCGCCGACCGGGAATTGAACCCGGGCTAGAGCCTTGGGAAGGCTCTGTCCTACCACTGGACCACCGGCGCGCTCACTTCGTTCGCGCTCCGTGGCTCGCAAACCCGACGGGTTTGCTCACCACCGGCGCACTGCACTCGCGCGGCGTGTCGCGATTCCTGCGGAACCGCTCGTCACCGACGCGTTCACTAACAGTTTCTACGACCGTCGCACTTGAACGTAGCGCTTCCGGCGGGACGTCCACAGGGTGGACACTGTCTCCGGATGTGGTCCGATCGCTGGACGCACGTCCGAAAATACCGCGTCGATGGATGGCTATTTGTTCGGTTAGGCCTACCGATAGGTATGGCCGAAGCCGACACCGTCGTGCGGGCGGACGACCCGCTCGACCTCACATTCTCGGAGGCCGAACTCGAGGCGCACCGCGAGCACATCACCGACTTCGTCGAGGGCCAACTCGACGCCGCGGGCGTCGACCGGGCAGTAATCGGCCTCTCGGGTGGCATCGACAGTACGCTGACCAGCCACCTCGCGGTCGAGGCACTCGGACCCGACGCCGTCCACGGCCTCGTCATGCCCAGCGAGGTCAACCGCGCGGACAACATGAGCGACGCCGAACGGGTCGCCGACGAGTTGCTGGGCATCGAGTACGACGTCGTCGAAATCAACCCGCTGGTCGACGCGTTCCTCGACGCCTACCCCGACGCCGAGGGCGACCAGTTGGCGGTGGGGAACCTCCGTGTGCGCTGTCGCGCCGTGCTGAACTACCTCGTCGGCAACCACGAGACGGCCCTCGTGCTGGGCACCGGCAACCGGAGCGAGGCGCTGGTGGGCTACTACACGAAGTACGGCGACGGTGCCGTCGACTGCCACCCCATCGCGCCGCTGTACAAACAGCAGGTCCGCCAACTCGCGAAACACGTCGGCGTCCCCGACGACCTCGCCGAGAAGACGGCGAGCGCCGAGATGTGGAGCGGCCAGACCGACGCCACGGAGATGGGGATGGACTACGACACGCTCGACTCGATACTCGCGCTCCACGTCGACGGCGGCGTCCCGAAGACCGCCACCGCCGACCACATCGGCGTCCCCGAATCCGTCGTCGAACGGGTCCGCGAGATGTACGAGTCCAGCGCGCACAAGCGCGCGATGCCGCCGGGCCCGGAGCCGCTTTACTGACCACGTCTGCGCTCCGGACGTCGCCGTGCCGACTCGCACCCTGCTTTATTTGGGTGCCGGCCGTCGGTCCGGTATGACGCGACGCGCGAACTACGCACGGTGTACGTTCCAGCAGCATCTCGGCCCGGACGAGGATTCCCTCGACGTACCGTGGGCCGAGTTCTCCGGCGACAGTACCGACCCAGTCACCTTCGAGGTGCCGACCGACGTGCCGGCCGAACCGTACGTCGAGATGCAGGTGTACGACGTCGACGCGTTCACGCACGAGATCTGCCTCAACGACGAGCCACTGTCGGGGTTCGACATCGCGCCGGGGTCCGGGTGGCAGTACTGGATGGACACCGTCGGCGCCGACCAACTCCACGCCGGGGCGAACACGCTCCAGTTCGAACGTGATCGGGACAGCGACGACGCCTTCGTCGTCGGGACGGCTATCGTCCACTGGAAAGAGCCTGCCGAGTAGATATATAAACCGGCGGCACGGGTGGGCAGACGATGTGCCAAACAGTAACACGATAATCTGCGGTTTCGGTCGCAGTGTGGCGGTTTCACCGGTCGTCTGTGGATTCATATCACCCCCGTGATTCGCTCCTATCCCGCACTTTTATATAGAACCACATGCAATCTTTCGCTGACTATGAGCCAGCGCCAAATGCAGGGCCAGCCGATGATCATTCTCGGTGAAGACGCCCAGCGGATGAAGGATAAGTCCGCACAGGAGCACAACATCTCGGCCGCTCGCGCGGTCGCCGAGTCCGTACGCTCGACACTCGGACCGAAGGGGATGGACAAGATGCTCGTCTCCTCGATGGGTGACGTCACCGTCACGAACGACGGCGTCACCATCCTCACGGAGATGGACATCGACAACCCGACGGCCTCGATGATCGTCGAGGTCGCCGAGACCCAGGAGGACGAGGCCGGTGACGGCACCACCTCCGCCGTCGCCATCGCCGGGGAACTCCTGAAGAACGCCGAGGACCTCCTCGAACAGGATATCCACCCGACGGCCATCATCAAGGGCTTCGACATGGCCGCAAAGGAAGCCAAAGCCGAGATCAACGACATCGCGACCGACGTCGACCCCGACGACGAGGAACTCTTAAAGAAGGTCGCCGAGACGTCGATGACCGGCAAGGGCGCGGAACTCAACAAGGAACTGCTCGCCCAGATCATCGTCGATGCCGTCAACGCGGTCACCGTCGAAGCCGACGACGGCTCCGTCGTCGCCGACCTCGAGTACCTCAACATCGAGACCCAGACCGGCAGCTCCGCCGGCGACTCCGAACTGCTCGAAGGCGCCGTCGTGGACAAGGACCCGGTCCACGAGGAGATGCCCACCTCGGTCGACGACGCGAAGGTGCTCCTGATGGACACCGCCATCGAACTGGACGAGACGGAAGTCGACGCCCAGCTTTCGGTCGACGACCCGAGCCAGCTCCAGAACTTCCTCGATAAGGAGGAACAGCAGCTCAAGGACCTCGTCGACAAGGTCGAGGCCACCGGTGCCAACGTCCTGTTCTGCCAGAAGAACATCGACGACATGGCCCAGCACTACCTCGCCGAGAAGGGCATCCTCGCCGTCAAGCGCGCGAAGAAGTCCGACATCGAGTTCCTGAAGGAGGTCCTCGGCGCGAGCATCGTCTCGGACCTCGACTCGGCCAGCGAGGACGACCTCGGCCACGGCACCGTCTCCCGTGACGAGAACGAGGGGCTGTTCTACGTCGAGGGCGGCGAGAACGCCCACGGCGTCACGCTCCTCCTGCGTGGCTCGACCGACCACGTCGTCGACGAACTGGAACGCGGCGTCACTGACGCGTTAGACGTCGTCGCCGCCACCGTCGCCAACGGCGCGGTGCTGGGCGGCGGCGGAGCTCCCGAAATCGAGGTCGCCGCTCGGCTGCGCGACTTCGCCGACTCCGTCGAGGGTCGCGAACAGCTCGCCGTCGAGGCCTTCGCCGACGCACTCGAAATCATCCCGCGTACGCTCGCGGAGAACGCCGGCCTCGACTCCATCGACACGCTGGTCGACCTGCGCGCCGCCCACGAGGACGGCGACGTCAGCGCCGGCCTGAACGTCTTCACCGGCGACGTCGAGAACACGCTCGACACCGGCGTCGTCGAGCCGTCCCACGCGAAGACCCAGGCCGTCTCCTCGGCTGCAGAGGCCGCGAACCTCGTGCTCAAGATCGACGACATCATCGCCGCCGGCGACCTCTCGACGTCCGGCGACGGTGACGAAGGCGGCCCCGGCGGCCCCGGTGGCGCCCCCGGCGGCATGGGCGGCATGGGTGGCGGTATGGGCGGCATGATGTAAGCGAGGTTCTGAGCAACGCGACGAACCTCGAAATCGCGAGCGGCGAAGCCGTGAGCAGGGAGGGCCGAGCGAAGCGAGGGCCTACCTCACAGTCGAGCGGCGGAAGCCGCGAGGCAAGCGAGGTTCCGTAGGAACCTCGATAGCGAACGGGCGAAGCCCGTGAGGTAAGACCACTTTTTGCAACTCCCTCGGGCGGCAAAGCCGCCCTCGGTCGTGCAAAAACGTGGGGAAAATCGCGGCGTGCTCCTGTCGCGCCTTCGGAGCGGTAGTCCGCGCGCCGGATGCTCACTGCAACTCTTCTGCTGCTAATCTTTTGACTGGCCTTGCCCTCACACCACGAAGAACACGCTCGCACCGACCAGCCCACCGCCCAGAATCAGGTACATCGCGTCCACGTCCCGGGTGAAGAGGGCGAACGTCGTCACTGCGAGGGCCACCCGGAACGGGTCGACGCCGGTCACGCCGAACGGTGACCCACCGACGACGGCGAAGGCGTCGACGGCGAGTGTCACCGTCGCGCCGACGATGGCGCCGACGACGGCGGCGTTGATGCCGTACAGCGCGGCCCGTACCGTCTCGTCGTCCCGGACGCGCGCGACGTAGGGGAACGCGCCGGTGATGAAGAGGAACGAGGGGGCGAACGCGCCGAGCATGGCGACGAACGCGCCCAGCACGGCCCACCCGACCGACCCGTAGGCGTCGAGCATCAGTTTGTAGCCGACGAACGCCGTGGTCATCACGACCGGGCCGGGCGTCAACTGGCCGATAGCGATGCCGTCGACGAACTGCGTGGCGGTGAGCCACCCGAAGACGCCGACGACGTACTTCTCGATGAAGGGGATGAGGACGAGGCCGCCGCCGAAGATAAAGGACCCCGTGTACAGCATGAACAGGAACAGTTTGATCCAGAGGTTGCCCCAGACGGCGGCGAACAGGCCGGTGAGCGCCGCCGGGAGCGGGAGTGTGTCACCGAGAACGGTCGCGGCGCGGGCGCGAAACGCGTAGAGGGTTCCGACTGCGAGGGCGACGAGCGTTCCTAGCGAGACGCGCCGCCAGTTGGCTCGGACCCACTCGGGGCGAAACAGGAAGACGGCGACGGCCCCGGCGACGGCGAACTCGACGACCGGGTTCGGGTTCACGAGGACGGTGGCGACCAGCGCACCCGTGAGCAACCCGAACAGACGGAGGTCTATCGTCCACTCGTCGCCGCCCAGCGTGACCGTGAGGTCGGGTCGCCCCTCCCGCAGCGAACTCCGCCCCATCGAGTACGCCGCACCGCCGATGAGGCCGATGACGACGGGGTTCACGCCGTAGAAGAACGCCTGCACCGACGGGAGTTGGCCGAACGCGAAGTAGACGTACGTGAGCGCGACGACGACGACGAACGTGGGCGCCATGAACGTCGCGCCGGCGACGAGCGCCCCCAGATTCCCGCCCCGGACCCACCCCATGAAGATGCCCAGTTGGGTCGAGGCCGGCCCCGGGAGCATGTTGCAGATGGCCAGCCCCTCCATGAACGTCGACTCGTCGGTCCACTCGCCGACGAGTTCGTCCTCCATCATCGCGATGTGGACCAGCGGCCCGCCGAATCCGACCAGCCCCAGTTTCAGGAAGAAGCGGGCGATGCCGGCGAGGCGTGACCGGGTGGCCGACCCCTTGTACTCGCTCGCGCCCTCTACCGTGGCGTCGGTGGCGGGGTCGCCGGCCATACGCGATGTGACGGGGCATTGAACCAAAAATCTCGTCCACGGAGCGGTCCGGAGCACTCCGTATCCGTCCGGAGACTACGACTCGGTGACGGTCCCCCGGGGACACGCGAGCAGCGTCGAGGACGCTGTCGACGTAATCGGTCCGACGCCGGGCACTCTGACTCGGTGACTGGAGCTGTTGCAGTCGAACCAGTTCCGGTCGACGCCGACCGTCGTCTGCCGGCCGTCGACGGGGACGCGAATCTCGACGGTGTAGGATGCGGGCGTCAGCAGTTCGAACCGGCGGGTCGTGTCGGCGGCGTACTCGTTGCGGCGCTCCAGCGACGGGCCGTCGTCGGCCGCTCGCACACTGACCGCTATCTCGCGGGCGTTCGACCCGGCGTTCCACACCATCACGCCGTGTGGCCCGTTGTCGCCCGGGTTCTCGACGCCCTCTCGTGTCCCGACCGCTATCGTCTCGACGACTCGCGTGGGGCCGGACGCGTCGTCGGCGTCGGTGGACCGCTCGGCGCTCGACGGTGACGCTGGCGTCGCTTCGGTCCCGGTTCCGTCTGGCTGTCGCCCGTCCGGCCCGGTGCTGTCGAGCGGCGAGACACAGCCAGCACCGAGAGCGGTACTCAGGAGGGCGAGATACGAGCGGCGCTTCATACCCTGCGATGTCAGCCGAACGGAAAGTACTTGGTGGTCGCTCAAACGCTCGCTGAGCAACTGAGACGTGTCGAGGTGCGTTGGGACCGGTCACGCTACGGGCGTCAGTGCGGTGACTGTCTGACCGACCTTGCATGTGCCACGGTAACGAGCAACAATTGCCGCCGTCTGTGAGCGGTCAGGAGCGCGAAGTCGCCGGGAGAGGGCCTCTCGACGGTCCGGATTCGGCGCTATACACACATGACGATTTACATTTCTACACGCAGCAATTCGCTTGCCGACCTAGAAGATACTATATTTCGTTGTCACAAACTATCGGACGTCGAATCTCACACGTACCGGCGGCATCGGCCGAGAACCGACGACCAAGGATCGTGTCACTCGTTGGCACTACGTATGAGTGATGCCGAACAGCCGACCGAGGCGGACGTACACGACCACCACGACCACGAGGGGCCGGGCTATCTGACGCCACAGGCGGCCATCGAGGAGTCCGAACCGGAGGAGACGGCCTACGTGATGGGCCTGCACGTCGGGCAGGACGTCGACGCGCCGGACTTTCTGGCCGTCGTCGACGTCGACCCGGACTCGGACACCTACGGCGACATCGTAGAGCGCGTCCAGATGCCAAACCGCGGCGACGAACTCCACCACTTCGGGTGGAACGCCTGTTCGTCGTCCTGTCACGTCGAGGGGCTGGAGCGCCGCCATCTGATCGTCCCGGGCCAGCGCTCCTCGCGCATCCACGTCGTCGACACGAAAGACCGGCGGGACCCGGAGATAACGACGGTCATCGAACCTGACGCGGTGTACGAACACGACCTCTCGGCACCCCACACCGTCCACTGCATCCCCGACGGGGAGATACTCATCAGCATGCTCGGGGACGCCGACGGCGACCTCCCCGGTGGCTTCCTCGAACTGAACGACGACTTCGAGGTCGAGGGCCGCTGGGACCCGCCGGGCGAGATAGAGATGAACTACGACTTCTGGTACCAGCCACGCCACAACGTGATGCTCTCGACGGAGTGGGCCGCGCCGAAGACCTACTACCCGGGCTTCGACTTAGAAGACGTCGAGAACGGCAAGTACGGCCAGCGGCTCAACTTCTGGGACTGGGAGGCCGGCACCGTCGAGCAGACCATCGATCTCGGCGAGGACGGGCTGATTCCACTGGAGGCACGATTCCTCCACACGCCCGAGAGCACGCACGGCTACGTCGGGGCTGCGCTGTCCTCGAACATCGTCCACTTCTGGGCGGACGGGGGCGAGTACCACGCCGAACCGGTCATCGAGTTCGACGACCGGGAGCACGAGGACTGGGACATGCCAGTCCCCGCACTGCCGACGGACATCCTCGTCTCGATGGACGACCGCTACCTCTTCGGGTCGAACTGGCTCCACGGCGAGGTGTGGATGTACGACATCTCGGACCCGTCGAACCCGCGCAAGGCGGACTCCATCTCCATCGGCGGCTACTTCGGCGACGTACAGGAAGTACAGGGGCGCGACCTCGTCGCCGGGCCGCAGATGATCCAGCTATCGCTGGACGGCGAGCGCCTCTACTGGACGACCTCGCTGTTTTCCTCGTGGGACAACCAGTTCTTCCCCGAGGAAGGCGAGAAGGGGTCGGTGATGCTCAAAGCCGACGTGAACCCGAGACGTGGGACGCTCTCGCTGGACGAGGAGTTCCTCGTCGACTTCGGCGACCTGCCCGAAGGGCCGGCCCGCGCCCACGAGATCCGCTGGCCCGACGGCGACTGTACCAGCGACGTCTGGCAGTGACCCGCGTCCGTCTGGTCTGGCGCGACGCCGACCGCGTGGCGACGGTCGACGTCCTCGCCGGACAGACCGTCCTCGATGCGGCCGAGTCCGCCGACGTCGCGCTCCCCTTTGGCTGTCGGACCGGCGCGTGTGGCACCTGTACCGCTCGGCTACTCGACGGCGAGGTGTCTCACCGGCGACCGCCGCGTGCGCTCAAGGAGCGCCACCTCGACGACGGCTACGTCCTGCCCTGTATCGCCGTGCCCGAGACAGACGCCCGACTGGAGGTGGGGGCGGCGGTGCAGGCCGACCTCGTCCCGAACCCGTGGAAGTAGCTCACTCGCCGAGGTCCGGCGTCGTCGTCCCGAGGTCGCTGTACCGCATGGACTCGGTCACCCGCAGTCTCGTCCCGTTCCGGACGACGGTGTACTGCGTGCCGTAGCCGTAGACGACGCCGCTGGGACCGACGACGGCGGTGAAGCGCACGTCCCCGACTCGCTCGGCGGGGACGACGGGGAACTGTGAGCGGTCGGTCGCCCCGTCGGCGACGACGCGGGAGACCGGCGCCCGGTAGGTCTGCATGACCTCCTCGCCGGTCCGGGTGACGGCGGTGACGTTCGCACCCGAAAACAGCGAAGCGATGCGACCGTTGTACGTCGGGTCGAAGAACAGCGCCGCTCGGGGCGACAGTGGTGGTGCGCCGATACCCCGGCCGTCGGCGACGATGGCCCGCCGGGTCGTCCCGTTCACCGTCGTCCACTGGACTGCACGCCCCTCGGCCCAGCGAGTCCGAATCTCCGTGTCCGGGACGCTGGTGCCGGTAATCGTCCGGGTAGCGACGTACTCGCGGTAGTTCGCGCCGAACTCGCCGGTGGTGACCTGCCGCAGACGGACGGTGCCGTTCGCCGTCTCGACGGTACGGGTGTGCCGGAGGGTGTAGGAGACGTTTCCGAGCGTCGTCACGTGGGCCCGTGCGAGCGCCCGCGTGTCGGTGACCCCCGTCTCGGTGAGTCCCGGAGCGACAGGGGCCGGCGGTTGTGCGGGGACCGGTGCCGGCGTCACCGTTTCGCCGGCCGACGGGGACCCCGACCCGACGAGGCCGGTACACCCCGCGGTGACGAGACACAGCGCCAGCGCCGCGACGGTGGCCCCCCGGTGCATACCCCGAGCGACGGACTGTGGACGGATAACGACTCGGGGTGACGAAATTTCTTTCGTGGGCAGAGACGCGGGCAGTATAAGTGCCGCGACGTGCGACGTTTTCGCATGCAGACGCTGCTGCTCGGTCCCGACGACGTGGCGGAACACGCCGACCTGCCCGCGGTCATCGACGCCGTCTCGGCGGCGTTCGCGGCCGACGCTCGTGGGGACACCATCATGCCCGCGAAGTCCTACATCGACCTCCCGAAGTACAACGGCGACTTCCGCTCGATGCCGGCGTACGTCCACGCCGGCGAGTGGGACGCCGCCGCGGTCAAGTGGGTCAACGTCCACCCGGACAACCCCGCCGACCACGGCCTCCCGACGGTGCTGGGGACGCTCATCTACTCGGACCCGGAGACGGCGTTCCCGCTGGCGGTGATGGACGGCACCGTCCTCACGCGCCTGCGGACCGGCGCGGCGGCGGCCGTCGCCACCGACCACCTCGCCGTCCCCGAGGCGGACTCGCTGGGCCTCGTCGGTGCCGGCACCCAGTCGTATACGCAACTGGAGGCCATCGCGAGCGTCCGAGACGTCGAGACGGTGGTCATCGCCGACCGCGACGCGAAGAAACAGCAGGCGTTCGTCGACCACTTCTCGGACCGCTTTGCGGTGCGCGCCGGGTCCATCGAGGAGGCCGCCCGATGTGACGTACTCTCGACGATAACGCCCGTCGAGTCGCCCATCGTGGACCGCGAGTGGCTAGGCGAGCGCACCCACGTCAACGCTATCGGGGCCGACGCCGCCGGCAAGCACGAACACGCCGACCAGACCCTACTGGACGCGAAACTCGTCATCGACGACTACGAGCAGTGTACCCATTCGGGCGAAATCAACGTCCCGTGGAGCGAGGGGGTCCTCTCGGACGGGGACATCTACGGCGAACTCGGCAGCGTCGTCGCCGGGGAGATACCGGGCCGCGAACCTGGGGACGCCCTCACCGTCTTCGACTCGACGGGGTTGGCGATTCAGGACGTAGCCGCCGCCCACGTCGCCTATCAGGGCGCACAGATTGCGGGTGACGGCCTGTCGTTCGGACTGGTCGGCACCGAGTCGCCCTAGTTCGACGGCGCCACGGCCTCGGTCACCTTCGAGATGAGCCAGACGATGAGGATGAACGGCAACAGCGGCATCAACAGGACCAACAGGCCGAGGAACATCCCCCACCCGATGACGTCCATGCTCTCGTCGCGGTGCGGGCCAGTCAGCGGCGTGACGGTTCGCAACGGTTCCGGCAAGATGGAGTCGGTCGACTCGTCGGCGTCGTCTGCCATACTGACTGATAGGTTCGGCGTGAGCATAAGGCTACGGCTGGCACTCCGTACCGCCGCTCGGGTCCCGTGAAGGGAAAGGTATAGCACCGTCCGTGTCCGAAATCACGGTATCATGACCACGACTGGCGAGGAACGCGAGCGTGGGTTCGACCACACCGCCATCGAACCCCACTGGCAGGCGGCGTGGGAGGACGCCGACGTGTTCCGCATCGACGACGGCGCCGAGGACCCCGAGTACGTGCTGGCGATGTTCCCGTACACGTCGGGCAGTCTCCATATGGGCCACGTCCGGAACTACACCATCACGGACGCCTTCGCCCGCTTCGAGCGGATGCGCGGGGAGAACGTGCTGCACCCGATGGGGTGGGACTCCTTTGGCCTGCCCGCCGAGAACGCCGCCGAGGAGCGCGACACCAATCCGCGGGACTGGACGATGCAGTGCATCGACTCGATGCGCGAGCAGTTGACCGAGATGGGCTTCGGTTACGACTGGGAGCGCGAGATAGCGACCTGCGAACCGGAGTACTACCAGTGGAACCAGTGGCTGTTCAAGCGCTTCCGCGAGGAGGGTCTCGTGGAGCGACAGGGCGCCGAACTGAACTGGTGTCCGTCCTGCGAGACGGTACTGGCCGACGAACAGGTCGAGGAGGGGGAGGCTCCGGAGGTGCCTCACGGAGACGGCGGCGCCGTCGAAGTCTGCTGGCGCTGTGACACCCCCATCGAGCACCGCGAGATGGACCAGTGGTTCTTCACCATCACCGACTACGCCGAGGAACTGCTGGGGGCACTCGACGACCTCGACGGGTGGCCCAACAACGTCCGGGAGATGCAGCGCAACTGGATCGGGAAACAGGAGGGCGCGAGCGTCGCCTTCGAGATTCCCGGCTACGACGAGGTGGACATCTTCACGACGCGACTGGACACTATCTACGGGGCGACCTACTTCTCGCTGGCCCCCGGCCACCCCGTCGCACAGGCGATCGCCGAGGACAACGACGAGGTCGCCGAGTACATCGAGATGGCCGAACAGGCCGACGAGGACGACCTCGACGTGACCTCCGGCGTCTTCACCGGCGAGTACGCGGTCAACCCCGCCACCGGCGAGGAGATTCCCGTCTACGTCGCCGACTACGTCCTGACCGACGTTGGGACCGGCGCGCTCTACGCGGTGCCGGCCCACGACGACCGGGACCACGAGTTCGCCGAGGCCCACGACATCGACATCGTACAGGTCGTCGAACCCACCGAGGACGCCGACGCAGACCCCGACGATATCGACGTACAGGAAGCGGCCTACACCGAGGACGGCGTCCTCGTCAACAGCGGCGAGTACGACGGCCTCCACAGCGAGGACGCCCGCGAGACGTTCGTCGAGGTGTTCGACGGCGAGCACCGCACGGAGTACAACCTCCGGGACTGGGGCATCTCCCGCCAGCGCTACTGGGGCACGCCCATCCCGATGATTCACTGTGACGACTGTGGTTACGTCGAGGTGCCCGACGAGGACCTGCCGGTCGAACTGCCGGAGTTCGTCCACACGACGGGCAATCCGCTGGACGCCGCCGAGGAGTGGAAACACGTCGACTGTCCCGACTGCGGGGGCGACGCGGTGCGAGAGACGGACACGATGGACACGTTCGTCGACTCCTCGTGGTACTTCCTGCGCTACACCTCCCCGGACTTCGAAGACGCGCCGTTCGACACAGACCGGGCGAGCGACTGGATGCCGGTCGACCAGTACGTCGGCGGCATCGAACACGCCGTGATGCACCTGCTGTACGCCCGCTTTTTCACGAAGGTGCTAGACGACGGCGACCTGCTCGAGGGCGTCCGCGAGCCCTTTACGAACCTGACGAATCAGGGGATGGTGCTGGGCGAGGACGGCCACAAGATGTCCAAGAGCCGCGGTAACGGCGTCTCGCCACAGCGCATCATCGAGGAGTACGGCGCCGACACCGCCCGCCTGTTCATCATGGAGGCCGCCCAGCCGGAGAAGGAACTGGCCTGGAGCGCCGAGGAGGTCCAGTCGGCCCACAGTTTCCTCCAGAACGTCTATCGGCTGGCCGACGACTATGCTGCAGGTGCGGTCGCCACGGACGAGGCCGACGACATCGCCGACTACGTCGCCCGCGAGATCGACGCGACGGCCGCTCGCGCCACCGAGGAGTACGAGGGGTTCCGCTTCAACCACGCCCTGCAGGCCGTGCGCGAACTCGTCTCCTTGCTCCGTCGCTACGAGGACGCGACCACGCCGGACGCCGACGTACTCGAACGGGGCATCACCACCGCCGCGAAACTGCTCGCCCCGGTCGCCCCGCACGTCGGCGAGGAGATCTGGGAGCGACTGGGCCACGACGGCCTGATGGCCGAGGCCGAGTGGCCACGCGCCGAGGCGCCCGCGGACTACGCCGTCGCCCGCCGCCTCGTCGAGAACACCCGCGAGGACGTCCGTGACATCGTCGACACCGTGGGTATCGAGAATCCGGAGACGATCACGCTCGCCGTCGCGCCCGAGTGGAAGCACCGGGTCGTGGACATCGCCCGTGAGGCCGACAACGTCGTCCCCGCGGTGATGCAGAACGAGGAGCTACAGCAGTACGGCGAGGCCGCCGCCGACTTCGCGAAGGACCTCGCGGGCCGTGCCCAGTACGACGAGACGCTCTCGCCCGCGGGCGAACGCGCGGCGCTGGAACGGGCCGCGTGGCTCGTCGAACGCGAGTTCGACGCCGAGGTGATCGTCCTCTCGGCCGAGGAGGCCGACGAGAGTCTGGCGAAGAAGGCCGAACCCGGTCGTCCGGCTATCGACATCGAGTCGTAGGCCGGCGCGCTCTCTTTCGCGACTACTGTTCTGTGGCGTCGAGTAGCCCCGCCTCGCCGAGGTCACGCAACACGTCGGTCGCGTGGCCCTCCGGGCGGACGCCCTCGTAGACGCCGACGACCTGATTCCGTGCGACGACGAACGTCGTCCGACGGCTTCGCCCGTCGACGAGGTCCACGTCGAACGCCTCGGCGACGTTCCCGTTCGGGTCGGCGAGCAGGTCAAACGAGAGGTCGTGGGCCTCGGCGAACTCGGCGTGGCTGTCGACGTCGTCGGTGGAGACGCCGTAGACGTCGACGCCGACGCTTTCGTACTGCTCGTAGCGTTCCTCGAACTCTTTGGCCTCGGTCGTACATCCCGACGTGTCGTCTTCCGGGTAGAAGTAGACGACCGTCGGAGTCGCAAAGTCCGGTCGTACCCGGTCGCCGTCCTGGTTCTCGGCGACGATGTCGGGCACCGTCGTCCCCGGTTCGAGGACCATCTCAGTTCACCGGGATGTCCGTCCCGTCGTCCGCGTCGCCGCTGACCTTCGGGAGGCGGACGGTGAGTACGCCCTCCTCGTAACTCGCGCTTGTCCCCTCCTCGTCGACGGCCTCGGGGAGTCGGACGGTCCGACTGGCCGACTGCCGGCGGCGTTCGCGCTGGACGTAGCGACCGTCGGTCGTCTCGCTTTCCTCGCTGTGGTCGGCGGTGATGGTGAGTTTCCGTTCTTCGACCAACTGAACGTCCAGGTCCGCGTTGTCGAACCCGGGGAGGTCGGCGTAGACGACGAAGGCGTCGCCCTCGTCGAGAATGTCCGTCGGGACGGTGTCTACGTCCACCCCGAACTGTTCGCTCAGGGTGTCGAACGCTCGCTCCAACTCCGCAAGCGGGTCACGGTCGCTCATAGGTGGGGGTACGCGGCCCCGGGACTTAAGCGCTGTACGCGACCACCGCTCAGTTCAGCACCGTCACGCTGTCGTACGAGCCGAGGTGTCGGACCCAGCCGTTCTCGGCCAGGTCTTCGATGTCTTCGAGAGCGTCCTGCGTGCGCTCCTCGTAGAGGCCGGCGGCCGCGTCGATGTGGAAGACGTAGTCGCCCAGGCGCTCGCCGCTGGGGCGGGACTCGATGCGGGTGAGGTTGATGTCGCGGTCGGCGAAGGCCTCCAGCAGCTCCAGCAGCAGTCCGGGGTAGTCGGCGTTCGGGTAGACGATGAAGGAGGTCTTGCTGCCGGCGTCGGTCCGTTCGCTCGCCGGGGCGACGGC
Organism: Haloarcula pellucida; assembly: GCF_014647235.1. Taxonomy (GTDB): domain Archaea; phylum Halobacteriota; class Halobacteria; order Halobacteriales; family Haloarculaceae; genus Haloarcula; species Haloarcula pellucida. The sequence goes on along the minus strand of NZ_BMOU01000007.1, from coordinate 35,652 downwards.
GACAAAGCGGGTGGCGTTCGAGGACTGGTCCTGGATGTCCTCGGCCAGCAACTCCAGTTCGGCGCCGTTGGTTGCGTTTTCCGGGTGACCGATGGCGGCGACGCTCGGGTCCTCGCGGGCGCGTTCGACGCCGCGAGCGGTCGATGCGACGGCCTCCACCTCGACGTCGGGGTAGTGTTCGTCCAGCCAGCCGCGACACTGCGCCAGCGCCTGTGCGTGGCTACAGACGAGGTCGAACGACTCACCCTGTGCCAGCAGCGCGTGGCGGATGGGCGTGATTATCTCCTCGACGACGGCGACGTCGTACTCGGAGAAGGCGTCCAGCGACTCCGTCACCGACCCTTCGATGCTGTTCTCGACGGGGACGACGCCGCGGTCGGCCGCGCCCTCGGCGACGGCCTCGACGATGGCGGTCATCGACTCCGCGAACTCGATGTCGCCGTCCTCGACCGCCTTCGCGGCCCGGTGGGAGTAGGTCCCGGCGGGCCCCAGCGTGATGGTCGTCATACCGTCCGGTAGTTCGCTCGTCATGAAAAGGACCCCGGTCGTCGCTCGTCCGAGCGGGCGCCCTGCCGGTGGCGGTAGAGTTCGGCCAGCGACCGGAGCAGACCGGCCAGCAGGACGAGCACGCCGAGGCCGACCAGCACCAGGAACAGCCCGATGGCGCCCGGTCCCGACATCGGCCCGGCGGGGATGCTGGCGACGACGGCGGCCACCCCCGCGACTGCGGCGACGGCCGTGCCGAGTTCGACGGCGCGGACGATTGTGTAGCCCAGGTCGGCGGTGAGCGTCGCCGTCAAGTGGCCGTCGGTCCGCGCGGCTCGGTAGCCGGCGTACAGGGCCTCGCCGACGACGGTCAGCGCGAGCGCGAGCGCCATCAGCGGGACGAGGAACAGGGTCGTGATGCGCTCGCTGGGGACGATTCGGAGGTAGACGCCAGTCGAGTACAGGAGCGTCAGGACGATGGCGGTGAGCTTGGCGGCTTGGAGGGGCTTTGCACGATGGAACTGACGGAGCATGGGCTCACGACACCCACCACACCGCCCGGCAAACCTCTTGTGGTGCCAGCGGGGCTCAGGACAGCCGCGCCAGTTCCTCGTCGGAGAGGTCGATGGCGCTCGCGGCGACGTTCTGCTCCAGATGGTCGACGCTCGACGTGCCCGGAATCGGCAGGGTCACGTCCGAGTGCTGGAGCAACCACGCGAGCGCGATCTGGTAGCGCGTGGCGTCGTGGCGCTCGGCTATCTCGTCGATGCCGTCGACGTCGTCCAGTCCGCCCGCGGCCAGCGGGAACCACGGGATGAAGCCGACGTCGTAGTTCTCGCAGGCCGCCAGCACGTCCTCGTCGTCGCGGTTGGCGACGTTGTACTGGTTCTGGACCGTCGCTATCTCGACGATGTCCTGGGCCTGCTCTAGTTGCTCGACGCTGACGTTCGAGAGACCGACGTGCCGGACGAGTCCCTCGTCTTTCATCTCGGCGAGCGCGTGGACCGCGTCCTCGAACGGCGTGTCGGGGTCCGGGCGGTGGTACTGGTAGAGGTCGATGGGGTCCATCCGCAGTCGGTCACGCGAGCACAGCAGGGCGTTGTGGAGGTAGTCCGGGTCGCCGTGGGGGAGCCAGTCGGCGTCGGTGTTGCGCAGGAGGCCACCCTTCGTCCCGATGATCAGGTCCTCGCGCTCGGTGTCGAGCGTCTCACCGATGAGCCGTTCGGAGACGCCGGGGCCGTACGAATCGGCGGTGTCGATGAAGTCGACGCCGAGTTCCACGGCCCGCTCTAACACGGCGCGGGCGTTCGCCACGTCGTCGGGTTCGCCGATGATACCCTCGCCGGTGATGCGCATCGCGCCGAAGCCGAGTCGACGTACCGTGAGGTCGCCGCCGATGTCGAACGTATCACTCTCGTTGTGAACCATCGCCAGAGGTTCGTGCCCCACCCTGAAAGGGAGTCGGATGGGTCAGACGTCGGTGCCGCGTTGCCGGATACGCTCTAGGGCGATGCGGACGGCGAAGTAGCTCCCGGCATAGAAGACGAGAACGCTGGCGACGAACCCGGCCAGCGAGACGGTGCCCACCGAGAGGCCGTAGCCGGAGGGGGCGTACGGGTTAGCGCCGGCCGTCGCGATGTAGGACGCGACGGTGCCCTCGCCACCCAGCCCTATCGCGAACAGACAGACGGTGAGTAGGATGGCGAGGCCGCCGGTCCCGAGACCGACGTATCGCGCGAAGTCCTCCACGTCGAGGACGGCGTGGGCCTGTGCTTCGGTGAGCGGTGCGAGGCGGACCCGGTAGGCCGCCGCGCCGACGAGCAAGGTGGCACCGAGGGCCTCCAGTAGCCCGCCGAACACGCCCAGCAGCACCACCTTCGGAGAGGCGATTTCCGGGTCGGCCGCCGGGAGGAACTGACCGACGCTCTCCGGAAAGAGGCCGTACATCGGGAGCAGTATCGCGAGCAGTCCGAGGAAGGCACTCTGGAGTGCGAGCGTTCGGGGGACGGTCTGTCTGAAGTAGGAGTGACGCTCGTACCGGACGCGTTCGTACGTCGTTCCGGAGAGCATCGTGTCGGTGATGTGGTCGTCTCGAAGTGGGTCGGAAGCCATGATTTTTGCCGGTTCTGCGTCTGGAGATATTTTCCGAAACGGCAATATAATCCTTTTGGACGGTGCCGGCCCCGATCCGAGACGCCCCTCAGCGCGTGTGGATGGCCTCGCCGCGGGCGGCTTTCGCGGCCTCGTGGACCGCCTCCGAGAGCGTCGGGTGGGTGTGGACGGTGCCGGCGACGTCTTCCAGACGGGCCCCCATCTCGATGCCGAGACCGACTTCGGCTATCAGTTCGGAGGCCTCCGGCCCGACGATTTGGGCGCCGAGCAGGAACTCCGTGTCGGCGTCGGCGACGACACGGACGAACCCCGCTTTCTCGTCGAGTGTGAGCGCCCGCCCGTTCGCTCGCAGGGGCATCTCGCCGACGACGGGGTCGAACCCGGCGTCGTCGGCCTCGGCCTCGGTCATGCCGACGGTGCCGATCTCGGGGTCGGTGAAGACGGCGGCGGGAATCGCCTGCTGGTCCAGCGCCGCGGGTTCGCCGGCGGCGACTTCGGCGGCCACCTCGCCCTCGGCCATCCCCTTGTGGGCCAGCATCGGTTCGCCGGCCACGTCGCCGACGGCGAAGATGTGCTCGACGTCGGTGCGGGCCTGATCGTCCGTCGCGAGGAAGCCGTCGTCGTTCGGTTCGAGGTCGATGGCGTCGAGTCCCAGCGTGTCGGTGACCGGCGTCCGGCCGACGGCGACGAGACAGCGGTCCGTGTTGTACTCCTCGACGTCGTCGTCGGCGTCGGTCGTGCGCACCCGGATGCCGTCGTCGAGTTCCTCCCAGTCGCGGGCGGCCTCGCCGAACGCGAAGTCGATGCCCAGCGATTCGGCACGTTCCCGGACGACATCGGCCACGTCCGACTCGTAGCCCGGGAGCACGTCGTCCAGCATCTCGACGACGGTGACGTCCGCGCCCAGTTTCGCGAACACCGTCGACAGTTCCATGCCGATGTAGCCCGCGCCGACCACGAGCAAGTCCTCGGGCACCGACTCCAGTGCGAGGGCGTCCCGCGAGGAGAGGATGCGGTCGCTGTCGAACTCGAAGCCCGGCACCTGGATGGGTCGGCTTCCGGTGGCGACGACGGCGTGTTCGAAGGCGATGGACTCCGAACCCTGTCCCTCGCCGCCGTGGGCGACCCGGACCGTCTCCTCGTCGACGAACTCGGCGGTGCCGGAGACGAGGTTGACGCCCGCGTTCTTACACAGCGACTCGACGCCCTTCGTCAGGCGCGTGACGACGCCGTCTTTCCACTCGGTCATCCCCGCCATGTCGACGGCGGGGTCGGCGAAGACGCCCATGTCCTCGGCGTGCTTGGCGTCGTGGGCCACGTCGGCCGCAGAGATGAGCGCCTTCGAGGGGATACAGCCGTGGTTGAGACAGGTCCCGCCGTAGGCGTCCTTCTCGACAAGCGTCGTATCCAGTCCCAGTTGTGCGCCCCGGATTGCGGCGACGTAGCCGCCCGGCCCGCCGCCGATGACCAACAGTTCCGTGCCCGTGGTGACGTCTCCTACGACCATAGCGACCACTCGACCGGCCGGGTGAAAAACTACGTGCCATCGCTATCGCGACGAACCCGCTACCCGGCCGACAGCACCCGACGACGACGGACGAGATAGTACCCGACGGCTGGGACGGAGACGACAAACGGGACAAACAGCATCGTCCCGGCGGCGTGGACGACACCGGCCAGCGCGTACAGCGGTGTCGGCCGCCAGTCGCAGTCGGTCCCGACGAGACGGCGGCTATCGAACCAGAGTGCGACGGCCAGTGCGAGACCGAAGAGAACGCCGGCCCACCCGGCGAGCGTCGTCAGCAGGAAGAAGGCGATCGCGGTGAGCGGGGTGACTGGATCCCCACCCATGCTCATCGCGAACCCGCGAAGTGAGAGCCGCGACAGGACGAGACACATCGGCGGTAGCGCGAACAACACGAGCAGTCCGTACCACGTCCATCTGTCTGTGTTGGAGGGCATCGTCCCGACAATCGGCGAAACAGGGGGTAGATCTTTCGCTCCCGCGGGCGCACGTCGGGCCCTCGGCGACGCCGAACGTTCGCCGACGACGTGTCCGGTGTTATAGAGGGCCAAGCTATGTTACACCGGCGACCCAACACCCCAGTATGGCAGACCAGATCAGCGAGACGGAGGACCTACCCGCGACGCCGGGCCAGTTCGCCAAGGAGAACCCGGCGGTCTGGGAGGCGTACAGCGACCTCGGCGAGGCCTGTTCGGACGCGGGGCCGCTGGACGACGAGACGAAGCGCCTCGTGAAACTCGCGCTCGCGGTCGGCGCACAGTCCGAAGGCGCGGTCCACTCACACGTCCGGCGCGGACTGGACGAGGGATTGACCGCCGCGGAACTCCAGCACGTCGCCGCGCTGTCGATTCCGACAATCGGGTTCCCGAAGGCGATGGCCGCCAGAAGCTGGATCGACGACCTGACGGAGTAGCTACTCCAGCAATAGGCGCGTCGGGTCCGCGAGGTACTCTTTCAGCGTGTTGACGAACCGGGCGGCGTCGGCGCCGTCGATGACCCGGTGGTCGATGGCCAGCGAGAGCGTGAGCGTCGGCTTCGCGACGACCTCACCATCCTCGGCCACGGGTCGTTCCTTCAGCGCCCCGACGCCGAGAATCGCCGTCTCCGGGACGTTGATCACCGGGTCGGCGTACTCGCCGCCGATGGTCCCGAAGTTCGTCACGGTGAAGGTCCCGCCCTGCATCTCCTCGCGGGCGATGTCGCGGCTTCGCGCCCGGTCGACGAGGTCGTTGACTTCCGTCGCGAGTTCCAGCAGGCCTTTCTCGTCGACGTCCTCGACGACGGGGACCACGAGGCCGTGGTCGGTCGCGGCCGCCACGCCGACGTTCCGGTCGGCCTTGTAGACGATCTCCTCGTTCTCCGCGTCGAGTTGGCTTGCGAGGATGGGATGGTCGTCCAGCGCGGCGGCGACGCACTTCAGCAGGAACGGCGTGTAGGTGAGGTGGACGCCGCGTTCCTCGGCGAGTGGCTGGAGTCGGTCGCGGGCCTCGACGAGGCCGGGGACGGCCACTTTGTCGTGGTGCGTCGCGTGGGGGACCTCCCGACGGGAGCGGGTCATCTGCTCGCCGATGGCCCGACGGACGCCGCGGTACGGTTCCCGGCGGTCGCCCTCGGCCGCTTCGACCGCCGTGGTCGACTCGGCCGCCTCGTCGGCGATCGACTGCATCTCCGAGACGACCGCCTCGGTCACCTCGCGAACGTCTTCGTCGGTGACTTCGGCGGCTTCGGCCTCGGCGAAGGAGCGGACGGCGGCCTCGTCGACGTACGGTTCACCGTCGCGGGTCTCGTCGGTCGGCACCGCGTCGATGTCGACGTCCAGTTCGCGGGCCAGTCGCCGGGTCGCCGGCGTCGCCAGCGTCCGCTCGCGCCGTTCGGCCATCGGTTCCGCGGCCGACACCTTCCTGACGGCCGATTTGACCGCTTGGGCCTCGTCGTCTGTGGGCGATTCGCCGTCGTCGCCGACCCGCGAGACGACGCTGGTGGGGCCGTCGTCCTCGTCGTCACTGATCTTCGAGACGACGCTGGTGGGGCCGTCGTCGTTCTCGGCCGCTTCGGCCGCGGCCTCGACGTCGGCCTCCGTGACCCGGCCGCCGGGACCGGACCCTTCGACGGCGGTGATGTCGACCCCTTCTTCGCGGGCGAGGCGGCGGACGCTCGGCGCGGCGAACACCCGGCCGTCGCCGGTCGTGACCGTCGGAGCGGCGTCGGTGGTCGTCTCGTCGGCACTCGCTTCTTCGCTCGCCGTCTCTGTGGCCCCGCTCTCGGCGGCCTCCCTCTCGCCGTCTTCCTCGATAGTGACGAGGAGTTCACCGGTCTGGACCACGTCGCCCGCCTCGGCGTGCAGTTCGCGGACGACGCCGTCGACGGGTGAGGGGACGTCGACGGCGGCCTTGTCCGTCTCCACCTCGGCCAGCACTTGGTCCTCGGTGACGGTGTCGCCGACGGCGACGTGCCACTCCAGCACTTCCCCCTCGGCGACGCCCTCGCCGAGGTCCGGGAGTTCGAACTCGAACATGCGCTAAAACTCCGCGGCCTCTCTGATACCGTCTTTGATGCGGGCAGGTTCGGGGAGGTAGTAGTCCTCCAGCGCATAGAGCGGGAAGGGCACGTCGAAGCCCGTGATTCGCGTGATGGGGGCCTCCTGATACAGGAGGGCCTCCTCCTGAATCGTGGCGATTATCTCTCCCGCGAGGCCGCCGGTCTTCGGGGCCTCGTGGACGACGGCCGCTCGGCCGGTCTTCGTGAACGACTCGACGATCGCGTCGGTGTCCATCGGTTTCAGCGTCCGTAAATCGACCACTTCGACGTCGATGCCCTCCTCGGCGAGGGCCTCGGCGGCCTCCATCGTCGGGCGGGTCATCGCGCCCCACGTGAACACGGAGACGTCCTCGCCCTCGCGGCGGACGTTCGCCTCGCCCAACTCGACGGTGTAGGCCTCGTCGGGCACCTCCTCGCGGAACGAGCGATAGATGAGTTTCGGTTCGAGGAAGACGACGGGGTCCGGGTCACGAATCGAGGCGGCGAGCAGGCCCTTCGTGTCTCGCGGCGTCGACGGGACGACCACCTTCAGACCCGGTTCGTGGGTGTAGAACGCCTCCTTGGACTCGGAGTGGTGTTCTGGCGCGCGGATGCCACCGCCGTAGGGCGCTCGTATCGTCATCGGGCAGGTGTAGCGGCCCCTGCTTCGGGTGCGCAGGCGGGCGGCGTGACTCACTATCTGGTCGAATGCGGGGTACATGAACCCGGAGAACTGCATCTCGGGGACTGGGCGCATCCCGTAGGCCGCCATCCCGACGGCGGTGCCGATGATGCCCGACTCCGCCAGTGGGGTGTCGACGACCCGGTCCTCGCCGAACTCCTCGTAGAGGCCCTGCGTCGCCCGGAAGACGCCGCCGTTCTTGCCGACGTCCTCGCCCATGACGAGGACGTCTTCGTCCCGTTCCATCTCGCCGTAGAGACCGTCTCTGACCGCCTGTACCAGCGTGAGACTCTGTGCGCTCATTCCAGTAGCACCTCGTCGCCGTGTCGCTCCCGCAACGCCTGCAGATAGTCGAGTTGCTGTTCGAGTCGCTTCGGTATCTCCGCGTACACGTTCGCGAACATCTCCTCGGGGTCGGGTCGTTCCGTCGACTCGGCGGCGTCGATGGCGTCGGCCACCTCCTCCTTGATGGACTCGTCGATGGCCGCGACCCGTTCGTCGTCCAGCAGGCCCCGGTCGCGGAGGAACGCCTCCATCCGCGGGATGGGGTCTTTCTGTTTCCAGCGTTCGACCTCCTCGTCGTCGCGGTACACCGAGGGGTCGTCGGCGGTGGTGTGGGCACCGAAACGGTACTGGACGGCCTCTATCATCGTGGGGCGGCGTTCGCCCTCGCCGGGGTCACGGGCCTTCGCGACGGCCTCGCTGGTCGCCTGATACACCGCCAGCGGGTCCATCCCGTCGACCTGCACGCCGTCGAAGCCGTAGGCGTTTGCCTTCTGAGCCAACGTCTCGCTGGCCGTCTGTCGCTCTCGCGGGACCGAGATGGCCCACTGGTTGTTGTTACAGAAAAACACCGCGGGCACGTCGAAGACGCCGGCGAAGTTCAGCCCCTCGTGGAAGTCCCCCTCGGAGGTGGCACCGTCACCGAAGTAGGTGAGGAACACCTTCTTCTCGTCCTTGAGCTTCGAGGCCCACGCCGCCCCCGTCGCGTGAGGTATCTGGGTGGCGATGGGGACGGCAAGCGAAAACACCTGCACGTCTTCGGGGGGTGCGTTCCCACGCTCGCTGCCCATCCAGTACAGCAGGTCCTCGGCGAGGGCCCAGCCCCGGACGTACAGCGCGAGGTGTTCGCGGTAACTGGGGAACGTCCAGTCGTCCCTGCCGAGCGCCATCGCGCTCCCGACCTGCGAGGCCTCCTGTCCGGACATCGGCGGGTAGGTCCCCATCCGACCCTGCCGCTGGAGACTCACCGCTCGCTGGTCGAAGTGCCGCCCCAGTTTGACGTTGCGGTACATCTCGACGAGCGTGTCGTCGGACAGGTCCGGCACCGTCGCACCGTCGACGACCTGCCCGTCCTCGTCGAGTACCTGTACTCTGTCCGTGGGGTCGCGCTGGAGGACACTCAGAGAGACCACCTACCCTGGTGTGACATGTGGTACATCTTGACTCGCGACGGGCTTAGCGTTTGTGTGGTGTTATATCCGGGCGAAAAACATTACCACAGGGTATTTCCCACGTGGGTCTGAAACGACCGCTCTCAGTCTACGAGCGTCGCTAGTTCGACCGGTTCCAGTCCCGCCTCGTCGACGACCGCACGCAAGGTCGGCACTCGCTCTCTGAGTTCGGTGGGGGTGTGACTGTCCGTGCCGAGGACGAACCCGACGTCCTTCTCGCGGAACACGTCGACGATGGCGGGGTCGGGGTGGACCCGGCCCAGCGAGCGATGGACGCGGCCGGCGTTGAGTTCGGGGACGGTCCGCGAGTCGGCCAGCGCCGACGCGACGCGTTCGTAGTCCCGTCGGGTCGTGTACCGACGGAGCGCGTCCATCCGCTCCGGCAAGTCGAGGTGGCCCAGCACGTCGAACAGGTCCGACTCCACGAGCGAGACGACGGCGTCGTAGTAGCGCTCGACGGCCGCCCGGCGGACGGCGCCGCCGGTCTCGGCGTACTGGCTGGCGCTGGTGTAGTCGTACGGCCCCGCGAAGTGGACGCTCCCGATGGTGTAGTCGAACTCGGCGTCGTCGAGAAACGCCGCCAGACGGTCCTCGTCGCCCTCGACGTAGCTCACTTCCGCGGCGTCGTACAGTCGCAGGTCGGTCTCTGCACGCGCCTCGTCGATGACCGCTCGTCGCTCCTCGTAGGTCTCGACGAGGTCGTACTGGTCGCGGCGACCGAACTCGTCCTCGGTCACGATGCAGTGGTCTGTGAGTCCGAGACCGTCGAGACCGACGGTCTCGGCGGCGGCGACCATCGCATCGAGTGCAGACCCGTCCGAGAACGTCGTGTGGGCGTGCCCGTCTGTGTCCATCGCTCACTCGGCCCCGTCGCCGACGTCGACCAACCGCTGGTCGACCAGTTTCGGGACGACGTCACGGCTGTCGAATTCAAGAGTGTACTCGTAGAGGTCGGTCCGCTTGACCTGTGGCTTGCGTTCGTACTTCGGCCCTTTCCCGAACGTGACCATCTCGCGGAAGACGGCCTGCTGTTCCGCCGTCGGCGGTCGCCCGTGGAGGTGCCGTGCGATGTACAGCGCCCCCGCGAGGTCCTCGGGCGAGGGCTTGCCGTTCGACCCTGCCCCGACGAAGTACGTCCGCTGGTCGCTCTGCTTGAGGTGTTCGGCCACGGCTTTGCCGTTGGTCAGACCACCGACGTAGACGTCGACGTCGTCGCCGCCCGCCAATCGGAGGTCGGTGACCGCGTTGCCGCCGTTAGTCGAGGTCATCGCCGTCGGTCGGCCCGCTACGTCCACGTCCTGGACGAAACTCGGGGAGTTAAAGAAGTCATAGCCCTCCTCGCCCTCGTAGTTCGGCCCGGAACTGCCGCCGATCTTCGCACGGGGATGTTCGGCCTTGAAATCTGGCTCGTTGCCCCGCTCCTCCGTGATGTAGATGTACTCCGCTCCGTTGGCGAACAGTTCCGGGACCGTCGTCGAGAACTGCGCGACGTCGACGACCACGTAGTTCCCGGGGTCGGGGTCGTCGGGAATCTGTGCCCGCGCCGGAATCATCGTCTCTAGCAGTTCCGCTGTGAGGTCGTCTTCGTCGTCGGTAACCAAGCGCATATGTGCCAGTTTTCCGCCTTATATATAAGGCAGACTAAGATTGATATAATACAGTGCGTACCTCTATATAGTCGGTTCCGGTCCAGCCGACCGGGCGTCGGCGTCGAATCGGGGTCGCCGGTCCGGGCCGTGGCCCTCACAGCGTGACGGCGATGACTGCGACGACGGCCAGCGACCCACCGAAGAACCCGACGTCGAGGGGGCGGACTCGCAAGTCCGCTAACTGTAAGTCCTTGCTCGCCTCGTCGTGCAGGGAGTGAGAGAACCCCCGCGTCTCCATGGCTTCGACGGTGACGCGACTGCGCTTTGCGACGTTGAATATCATCGGGTAGAACGCCCGCATCGAGATCCGTAGGATGTACGCGTAGTGCCGCCACCGGAAGCGACCGGGCGAGTCCGGCGCGGCGCTTCGCAACCGATAGGCGTTGACGAGGTCGTGATACTCCTCGAAGAGCACCGGCAACATCCGGTAACCGTAGGTGATGAGAAACGTGAACTGTCGGGGGATACCGAGGCTCCGAAGCCCCTGTGCGAGCGTCTTCGGACCCATGCTGGAGAACACGGCCAGACTCGACACCGAGATGATGGTCAACTTCAGCGTAAACGGTATCAACGCCCGAATCGCGGCCATCGGATCGCCCGTGAAGGCGGTCACGACGGCGTACGACGCTAGCGTCGAGGCTACCGTAAACGCCATCAGCGCGACCAGAAAGAGGCTCACCCGGGACACGTACGCGAGCAGCGAGACGAACGCCAGCAACCCTAACAGGACGCCCGTGTCGTAGAACAGCCACGGGACGAACAGGAAGACGAAGTACCACAGCAACAGTACCCGAGGGTCGAGGCGGTGCAGGAACGACCCCTCGTTCTCGTAGGCCGTCTTCAGCAGGTCGTTCTTGATGGCGTCGACGGACGCCGCGTCCCGGAGTCCATCGAGGTACGTCATCGCTCGGCCTCCACGGGGGCGTCGCTAGCGAGGCGACTCGCCAACCCATCGACGGTCAGCGGTGCGGACGACAGTCCGAGTCGCTCGCTCAGTCGGACGACCTGTGGTGGTCGCAGATTCGCCCGCTCTAGGGTCTCGGTGTCCGAGAAGACGGCGTCCGGCGGACCGTCGGCGATGACACGACCGCCGTCGAGGACGACGATGCGCGTCGCCCACGCCGCCGCCAGTTCGAGATCGTGGGTCGCGATGACGACCGTCTCGACGCGCTGTCCGGCGCGGTCGATGGTCCGCCCGACCTCCTCCCGACTCGCCAAGTCGAGGCTCCCCGTCGGTTCGTCGAGCAGGACGATCGATGGGTCGGTCGCCAGTCCGATGGCGAGCGAGGCGCGTCGCTGCTGGCCGACACTCAGCAGGCGACCGTCTCGGTGCTGTAGGTCGCCGAGGTTCAGGTACTCGATGACGTCGTCGACCCGCTCTTCGACGTCTGGGTACCCGCGGTCCCGGAGGTAGTGGGCGACGTCGGCGCGCACCTCGTCTTCGATGAACATCTCCTCGGGGTTCTGGTGGACGTACACCACGTCGTCGGCGAGCGTCTCAGGGAGTGTGGACCCGGCGTCGACGCCGTCGACCGTCACGTGCCCCTCGTCGGCGCTCTCGATCCCGGTGACGAGTCGCAGCAGCGTCGACTTCCCGGCACCGTTGCTCCCGACCAGCACGACACGTTCGTCCGGGTAGAGGTCGAGCGAGAGGCCGTCGAGCGCTTGTCGGCTCCCGTCTCGGAGCGTCTCGTAGCTATGAGAGACGTCGTCTATCTCGATGACCGGGGACTGCCCGTCGGCGGTTGCCGGAGACGCCTCGATAGCGCCGTCGGTACGCACGCCGCCCGCGGCCGCTCGGTCTGTGAACTGTGTCACGCCGTCGGCGACGGTCACCGGCAGTCGCCGCCCGTCGTCGTACACCTGCTCTGCGACGCGGGTCACTTGCGGCGGATGGACGTCCTGTGCCCGGAGGTCGTCGAGCCTGTTCAGTGCCTCTTCGACGGGGCGCTTCCAACTGACCGCCCCGTCTTCCACCAGCACGACGCTCTCGCAGTACTCCGCGATGAACTCGGTGTGGTGTTCGATAGTGACCACCGTCTTCCCGTGGTCGGCGTTGAGTTCGGTGAGGTGCTCGTACGTCGCCCGGGCGTTGACGGGGTCTAACTGGGCCGCCGGCTCGTCGACGACGAGGATTTCGGGGTCGAGCGACAGCGCCGCTGCGAGAGCGACGAGGTGTTTCTGCCCACCTGACAGTTCCCAGATGAACCGGTCTTCGAGGCCGTCGAGGTCCAGCAAGTCGAGCGTCTGATGGACGCGCTCGCGGTAGTCCTCGTGACCGTAGTTCAGCGGCGCGAACGCGACTTCCTCGAACACGGTGGGGTTGACCAGTTGGTTGTCGAACTCCTGGAACACGTAGCCGACGTGCTGTGAGAGTTCGGCGACCGAACTCGTCGCGGTGTCCAGTCCGGCGACGGTGACTGATCCCTCGAAGGTCCCCTCGTAGAAGTGGGGGATGATGCCGTTGAACGACTTACAGAGCGTCGTCTTCCCGGAGCCGTTCCCGCCGACGACGGCCACGAACTCGCCCGGCGCTATCGACACGTCGGCCCCGTCGAGGACGTTCGTGTCTGTCCCGGGGTATCGAAACGAGAGGTCGTCGACGACGATATCGGCGTCGTGAGTCGAATCCATCGGTGTTCAGGAGGTCTGTCGGGTCGCTCGGTACCAGACGACGACGGCGACGATGGCGGCGACCACGATGGGCACCGCGATGAAGCTCTGGCCGTACATCTCGAGGAACTCGGGTTCCCAGACGACGTTGATGGCGCCCCCGACCTCGCTTGCCGCTTCGGCGACGAACGCCAGCGGGAAGGCGAGCAGAATCGCGAGGAACGCCTTGAGCGAGAAGCCGCCCCACATGGAGGCGCCGCGCTCGCCCTGATAGGGCTCCATGCCCAGCAGCGGTTCGACCTTGCCGTGGAGCTTCGGATAGAGGTACAGCGCGGGAATCACGCCGAAGACGATACCGGTGATGACCATCTGGGTGACGAGGTCGACGGCCTCTAAGACGAAGATGCTCTCGGGGAGACCCGGGACGGCCTCCAGTTCCTCGACGCCGACGTACACTTTCCCGATGTCGATGAACATCGCGAAGAACTCTTCCAGCCCTTCCGCGATGAACACGACGAGCGCGAGTTGAGTGGTGTTCTCCGGGTCCTGCAGGAGTTTCGCAGCGAAGTAGTAACAGACCGGAATCAGGAGGAGTCCCTCCATCGCGCCCAGTCCGTCGAACTCACCCAGCAGGATTTCGCCGAACACGATTTCGCCCACCGGAACGGCCAGCGCCGCCCAGTAGGTCCGGAAGAGAAGGACCAGCACGATGGGGATGAAGACGAACTCACCCACGCCTAGTTCCAGCGGTCCCAGCGTGAACTCCGGGAGTATCTCCGTCACGGCGTTTTGCAACCCCGTGAGGGACATGACGAGGATGAACACCATCATGTCCTGTTTGTCGAACGCGAACCACCCCTCTGATGTAGTCGACGTTGTGCTCATGCTACAGCCGAACCGATACCGAGCCCCTATTTGAGCGCTTATAATAGTTCTATGACGGCCAATACTACGAGACGAGTGCTTGGTACAACTATATGCGTGTATGTACGAACAATTCCTCTCCGTATCCGACGTTCGCCCCTCGGAACCGCCTGAACGGTCGGTACGGGCCGACCTATATAACACAATTTCTTCGATAGAGTGTTCATAGTCACCCTTAGATGGGCCCTTCGACGACGATACGACGATGCGCCCGCTCAGGTTCCGGAGTGACTGGCGGACACTCGCTTTCACGTACTGGCCCGCTGGCGCAGTTCTCGGGGGCTCGTTGCTGTACGTGCTCGTCCAACTGCTCGTCTGGCCCGGGGATACGACCTACGCCATCCCGGACATCGTCGGCGAAGGCACGGTCGTCCTCGCGCTCCTCGCGGCCGTCTTCGTCGTCCAGCGCGTGCCAGTGCGCCGACTGTACCGTCCGCTGATGGGTGGTCTCACCGTCTTCTATCTGTTCGCGCTGACGGACTTCTTAGACGAGTTCGTCCAACTCCCCGCCGTCTTCGCGCTCTTGTTCGAGAACGGCGCGGAGGCGGTCGGAACCGTCCTGCTGGTCGTCGGCATCTATCGCTGGACGGCCGCCCGACAGGAACGAGAACACGAACTCCAGTCCCGAAGTGACCAGCTAGAGGTGCTGAACCGTCTCCTCAGGAACGACATCCGGAACGACACGATGGTCATCCGGGGCTGGGCGTCGGTGCTACAACGCGAGACGGGACCGGACGCCGACGAGCGTCTCGGTCGAATCGTCTCCGTGGCGAACGGCATCATCGATCTGACCGAAACCACCGAGGAGTTCACCGACGTGCTGACGACGGCCGAGACGGTCGACCTCGAACGGCGCTCGCTGGCACCGACTATCGAGGGCGAAGTAGAGAAACTGCGGGCCCGCTACGAGGATGCACGCGTAGACGTCGACGGGACCCTCCCGCAGGTCGACGTCGTCGCACACAGTATGCTTCCCGCCGTCTTCAGGAACCTGCTCACCAACGCCGTCGAACACAACGACGCTCCGACGCCGACGGTTCGAATCAGTGCGGAACGCGTCGACGACACCGTTCGGGTCCACGTCGCGGACAACGGCCCCGGGATTCCGGACGAGCGGAAAGATGCCATCTTCACCAGAGCCGAACCCGCACACGGCGGGTCCGGGTTCGGTCTCTACCTCGTCAAGACCCTCGTCGCGGAGTTCGGTGGCGACGTTCGAGTCGCCGACGCCGACACCGGCGGTGCCGTGTTCACCGTCGTGTTGCGGGTCGCCAGCAGCGGCCGGCTTCCCGACATCGACCAGATGGACGTCCGCTCCCCTCGCTAAACGGTTTTGTGTGCGCTCTCCCTACGGCCAGCCGTGACCGACACCGACGGGACGACCGGGTCGAAACGGGGGCCGGAGAACAAGGTCAGTAGACTCATCGACCAGTACGACCTGACCGGGATAGGGGCGGAACTCGAACGCCGCTGGACTGCCGAGGGTGACGCGAGGGCGAGTCTCCGGGAACTGGCGACCGAGTTCAACCACCGACTCGTCGAGGCCGCACTCGCCGCAGAGAACGAGAGCCTGTTGGACGGCGAAGCGGCGAACCTGTACCGTCTGCTCACCGACGAGGACACCTCTACCGGAGCGCGCACCAAAGCCCGCCACCGGCTTCGCCGGAGCGGGCTCGACGTCGAGGGCCTCCGCGCGGACTTCGTCTCCCACCGCGCGGTTCACACCTATCTCACGACCTGTCGGGAGGTGACGCCGCCGTCGGACCGCGACGACGACGCGGACCCGACCGCCCGCCGAAAGCGAACGCTCGACCGCCTCACGAGTCGGGTCGAACGGGTCACTGCGGGAACCCTCAGCGACCTCTCGGCGGCCGGCGAACTGACCGTCGACGACGTCGACGTGTACGTCGACGTGCAGGTACACTGTCCGACGTGTGGCGCCCAGTACGGACTCCACGACCTCCTCTCGCGCGGCGGGTGTGACTGTCAGTAAACCGTGGACCGACGACTCGTCGGTCGGAGTACAACCCGTAACAGCTGTACGGCTGTAACGGGTTTGTCGGAGCGTGAACCGGCCGTCGAACGCCGTCTCACTCGCCGGTTCGCCGCGGCTCTCGAAAACCCGTAACGCGAGTACGGCTGTAACGAGTTTCGATACCGGATGGCAACGGCTTTCATCGGTTCACGCTTGGACCGACACATGGCCCCGTCCACTGAGATGGCAGCACTGCACGTCGAGAACGTCGGCGGCATCGAGTCGACCGACGTCTCGCTGGCCCCCGGCGTCTCGGTTCTCACGGGACGGAACGCGACCAATCGGACGTCGCTCCTCCAGGGGTTGATGGCCGCACTGGGGAGCGAAGCGCCGTCGCTGAAGAGCGACACGGCCACGGGGTCGGTCGAACTGGCTCTCGACGGCGAGACCTACACGCGCACGCTCACCCGCGAGAGCGGGACGGTCACGTTCGACGGGTCGCCGTATCTCGACGAGGACGTGACCGTCGCGGACCTCTTTGCGTTCTTGCTGGAGTCGAACGAGGCGCGGCAGGCCGTCGCCGACGATGCGGACCTCCGTGAACTCCTCATGCGTCCGGTCGACACCGACTCCATACAGCGCGACATCGCGTCCCTGCGCTCGGAACGCCGGGAGATAGTCCAGCGACTCGACGACCTCTCGACGCTGGAGGCGGACCTGCCGGACCTGCAGGCACGTCGAGACGAACTCGATGCGGAGATAGACTCCGTCGAGTCCGAACTGGAGGCGGCGCGCCAAGCACTCGAACAGGCCACCGAGACGGCGACGACAGACGGCGAACTGACCGACCGACTGGAGGCGCTTCAGGAGCGAACGTCGGAACTCGACGAGGTCCGCTTCGAACTCGAAGCGGAGCGTGACAGCCTCGACGCCGTCCGAGCGGAGTGTGCGGACCTCGACCGCTCGCTGTCGACGTTTCCGGAGGCCCCGGACGAGGAACTGGCCGAGGTGGCGTCGGAACTGGCCGACTGCCGCGAGCGGAAACAGCGACTCGACTCCGAGATCACCGAGTTACAACAGACGATACAGTTCAACGAACGGATGCTCGACGGTGGTGACCTCTCGGTCGCCCAGACGTCGACTGCGGACCGGACCGAGGCCGACGGGGTCGTCTGCTGGACCTGCGGGTCGGCCGTCGACCCGGCCGACGTCGAACGGACGGTCGAACAGCTCCGAACGCTCCAGTCGGAACGCCGCGAGGAGCGAGCCACGGTTCAGGAGCGAATCGACGCCTTGCTCGACCGACAGGCCGAACTCGAGGAGAGCAAACGCCAGCGCGAGGAACTCCGCCAGCGACACGACGACCTGCTGGCCGAACGTGCGGAACGCGCCCGTCGCGTCGAGACACTCGAACAGCGCCGTGCGGACCTCCAGTCCGCCGTGGAGGACGCCCGAGACGCGGTCGGAAGCCGCGAGTCCCCGGACCAGTCGGACACGCTCGACCGTCACCGCGCCGTCAATCGCGCCGAGTTCGAACTCGAACAGCTCCGGGCCGACCGGTCGGCCGTCGTCGAGGAGATCGACGACCTGCAGCGCGAACTCGACCAGCGAGCGGACCTCCTCGCTCGACGGGAGGACATCGACGCGGAGATAGAGTCGCTCCGAGGCCGTATCGAACGCCTCGAACGGACCGCGGTCGCAGAGTTCAACGACCACATGAGTCAGGTGCTCGACATCCTCGATTACACCCGACTCGCCCGAATCTGGATAGAGCGTCAACCCGAGTCGGCCGACTCGACGGGAACGGCGCTCTCCGAGAGCCGATTCGTCCTCCACATCGTTCGCCGGACCGACGACGGGACGACCTACGAGGACGTCATCGACCACCTGAGCGAGTCCGAGCGTGAGGTCACGGGCCTCGTGTTCGCGCTCGCGGGCTACCTCGTCCACGAGGTCTACGAGACGGTCCCGTTCATGTTACTCGACTCGCTGGAAGCCATCGACTCGGAACGGATCAGCAAACTGGTCGGTTACGTCAGGCCCTACACCGACTTCCTCGTCGTCGCGCTCCTCCCCGAGGACGCGCGGGCGCTCCCGGACTCGTATCACCGAATCCGGAACGTCTGAACGGACGGGCGAGGACCCGCGCTTTACGCGCTCCGCGCTCGCTCGCGGGCGTCGGCCACGTCCTCGCCGCGCCGAACCGCCTCGACGAACAGTTCACCGGCGCGGTACGACGACCGAACCATCGGCCCCGAGGCGCAGTAGAGAAAGCCGAGTTCCTCCTCGGCGACCTGCCGCCACGTCTCGAAGGCGTCGGGGTGGACGTACTCCGAAACTTCGAGATGCGAGCGGGAGGGCTGGAGGTACTGGCCGAGTGTCACTACGTCGACACCGATCTGCCGGAGGTCCGAGAGCGTCTGGTACACCTCGTGTGCGTACTCGCCGACGCCGAGCATCAGACTCGTCTTGGTGTAGAGATCGCTCTCGCGGTCGGCCTGTCGCAAGACCGAGAGCGACTGCTCGTAGCCCGCCCGACGGTCCCGGACCGGCCACTGGAGGCGGTCGACCGTCTCGACGTTGTGCGCCAGCACGTCCGGTTCGGCGTCGATAATCTGCCGGACGAGTCGCTCCTCGCCGCGGAAGTCCGGAATCAGGCACTCGACGAGGATGTCCGAGTCCCGCCGCTTTATCTCCCGGATCGTCTCGGCGAAGTGGCCCGCGCCCTGATCGGACAGGTCGTCGCGGTCGACGCTCGTCAGGACGACGTAGTCCAGTCCGATGTCGGCGACGGCCTCGGCCACCCGCTCGGGTTCGTCGGGGTCGAGCGGGTCCATCCCGCCGGTCTCGACGTCACAGAAGTTACAGCCCCGCGAACAGCGGTCGCCCATCAGCATGAACGTCGCCGTCCCCGGTCCGTTCCGGCCGCTCCAGCACTCCCCGAGGTTCGGACAGTTGGCCTCCTCACAGACCGTGTTGAGGTTCCGGTCGCGGAGGCTCTGTTTGATGTCGGTGAACCGCTCGCCCGACGGTGGCCGCATCTTCAGCCAGTCGGGCTTGCGCGCACGACTCATTGCCCGACGCTTGGTGCGTGCGCGCAAAAGAGATTGGGTTCCGGGACGTCCGTCGTCACTGCTCCAGACTCGTCAGGTCTTCACTGCTGCACTCCGGGCACTGGAACCAGTACGACCCGGGGTCGGCGTCGGACTGGCACCGAGACGGGGTCGACGGCGAGGATGCGGCGGACCGCCTCGCTCCCCAGCACTTCGAAAATCGTCTCCGGCTCCCAGTCCCTGCTCACAGCCACGTTCATCGATGCCAGCTACATACATTCGCGGTCGCCGTCGGCCGACAACCACCGGGAGTGAGCCACAGCGGGGCCGCCATAGAAACGCCTTTGAGGTCCCGGACCCGCCTGTCTGACGTGTCACGCCGAGCCGAGAGTGAGCCGACGGTGGCGGTCGAGGAGGTGGTGCCCGACTTCGCCGACGCGTTCCCCTTCGAGCGGTTCAACGAGATGCAGTCGGCGGCGTTGCCCGCCCTGCTGAACCGCGAGGACAACGTCGTCGTCAGCGCGCCGACCGCCAGCGGGAAGACGGCGCTCGCGGAGCTGGCCATCTGCAAGACGCTGGCCGAGGGCGGGACGGCCCTCTTTCTGGCCCCGCTCCGCGCGCTCACAAACGAGAAAGAAAGCGAGTGGGAGCGCTTCGAGGAGATGGGTTACTCGGTGTACGTCGTCACCGGCGAACGGGACCTCTCCCCCCGCCGGGCCGAACGCGCCGACGTCCTCGTGATGACCCCCGAGAAGGCCGACTCCGCCACTCGAAAGCACGATACGGCCCGCTACTCCTTTATCACGGACGTGGACTGTTGCGTCATCGACGAGGTCCACCTGCTGGACTCCGAGCGGCGCGGCGCGGTGCTAGAAGTCACCGTCTCGCGGCTTCGACGCCTCTGTGGCCCGCGCGTGGTCGCGCTGTCGGCGACGATGCCCAACATCGAGGACGTGGCCGACTGGCTGGACGCCCCCGAGGAGACCACCTTCGCCTTCGGCGACGACTACCGGCCGGTGCCGTTGAACGCCGACGTCAAGACCTACTCCCACGGCGAGAACGCCTTCGCCGATAAGTACCGGCGGCTCTACCGGGCGCTGGACCTCGCGGAACCGCACATCCGCGACGAGGGGCAGGCGCTCGTCTTCGTCTCCTCGCGACAGGACACCGTGCAGGCCGCGAAGAAGGCCCGCGACGAACTCACCGAGCGAGACATCCCGATGGGCGCCCGCGGGGACTACGACTTCCACACCGACGCCGCCGATCTGCAGAACGACACGCTCCGCCAGTCCGTGCTGGACGGCGTCGGCTTCCACCACGCCGGCCTCGCCCGCGAGGACAAGAACCGCGTCGAACAGTGGTTCAAGGAGGGGAAGATTCAGCTCCTCTTCTCGACGTCGACGCTGGCGTGGGGCGTGAACCTCCCCGCCCGGTGTGTCGTCATCCGCGATACGAAACTGCACGACCCGCTGGAGGGCGAGGTGGACATGAGTCCGCTGGACGTCCTCCAGATGCTCGGCCGGGCCGGACGGCCGGGCTACGACGACATGGGGTACGCGTGGGTCGTCTGTGACCGCTCGGACGCCGACAAGTACCGCCGTCTCCTCCGGGACGGCAAGGAGATAGAGTCGCGACTCGCCGCGGAACTGGACGCCCACCTCAACGCCGAAATCGCGCTGGGGACGATCCGGGACGTCGACGACGTGATGGACTGGCTAGGGACCACATTCTATTATGCCCGCGCACAGTCGGCCCCCGACGCGTACGACGCGGGCAGCGACCTCCGCGAACGGGTGAGCAACACCCTCTCGGAACTGGTCGCCGACGGCTTCGTCGAACAGGACGGCCTCCGCGTCGAGTCCACTCGACTCGGCCAACTCGCCTCGAAGTTCTACCTTCGACTGGACACCGCCCGCCGCTTTGCCGACCTCGCAGAACGTTGTGCGGCGGCCGCCGAGAGCGGTGACGTGGACGCTATCGACGCCGACGACCTGCTGACGACGCTGGCCGGTGCGACGGAGTTCGACAGCGTCAGCGCCCGGTCGGACGAACAGGACGCGGTCCACGCTGTCATCGGCGACGGCGTCCCCGACCACCTCGATGCGGGCCAGCGGAAGGTGCTCGCCATCCTCCGGTCGGGGATGACCGGGACGACGCCGACGGAACTCAAGAGCGACGCGTGGGTCATCCGACAGAACGCGCTCCGACTGCTCGCCGCCCTGCGGGAGTTTCTCGACAATCTCGCGCCGGGCCGCTACGCCAATCTCGCCTGCCGCGTCGAAGCCCGCGTCGAACACGGCATCAGCGCCGACGCGGTAGGCCTGACCGCCATCGACGGCGTCGGGTCCGGGCGGGCGAAGAAACTCGCCGCCGCCGGCCTCTCGACGCCCGCCGACGTGGTCCGAGAGGGCGTCTCGGCACTCGTCTCGGCCGGTCTCTCGGAGGGCGTCGCCGAACAGGTGGTCTCGAACGCACGGGACCTGCCGGTGGTCGTCGTCGACTGGGGCGAGTTCCCCGAATCCGTCGCGCCCGGTGACCACGAGATGTGCGAGGTGACCGTGGCGAACAACGCCGGCGGCACTCGCGCGGGCCTGCGCGTGACGGTCAACGGTCGCGAGATGACCGCGAAACCGGCGTACCTCGGCCAGACGAACCTGCCCGTCGCCGTCTTCGGGGCCGACGCCGACGAACTGGCGTACACCGTCGAAGTGTCGTATCCCAACCTGCCACTCCCGCCGGTGACGTCCTCGCGAACGGTCGACGTCCGCTGACTACCGGCGGCACGAAGAAACGACTGCATAACCGATAATAAAACTTCTAAAGCTCTCTCAAATCGTCGTATCTGCCCGCAAAAACGACGGTAAAACCGGATAAAATCGGACAGGTTCCGTGTAACCTCGCGAACTGTCCGTAAGCGTCTGGCGTTTATATGGGGGTACGGGTCGTTCCATAGGACGAGGAGGAATCAGATGTCCAGTGTCTCGCCCTTCCGGTCCCCGTCCGAAGCGCTCCCAGACAGGAGTGTCGACTTTCGAACGCTCGCTTTCCGACCCATCCAGTTCCTCGGGTTCTGGACCGCGGTTCTGGCACCGCTTGCGTACCCGACAGTTCTGTTGAGCGGCCTCGACGGACAGTCGCTCCTGTTCCTCCTCGCAGGCGTGTTCCTCGCGAACGTCCTCGGCCTCGTCCTCGGTCGGGACTATCGTGCGGACGCCTGAGACACTCCCCACACGCACCGCTGTGGCCACCGGTCCCCGTTTTCCTCTCACCGACTCATACTGGTGGCTGTAACAAACTGCAGTACTTCGCCACCCCGGGGTGGCGAATATCTGTACGAACTTACAGCCACCAGTATCACTCGCCGAGCCACAGCGCCCGCAGGTCGTCGGCGTCGTCGGCCAGATGGTTGACCATCGAGAGGTCCGTCTCGTCGCCGTCGCCGCGGAAGCCGACGGTGGTCATGCCCGCGCGCACGGCCGCCCGTGCGCCGGCGGTGGAGTCCTCGACGGCCCAGCACGCCGCCGGGTCGACGCCCAACTCGGACGCGCCGCGCTCGTAGATGTCGGGTTCGGGTTTGCCCGGGCCGTCGACGTCCTGTGCGCTGACCGCCGCGTCGAAGTGGGCGAGTAGGTCGAACCGCTCGTCGATGACATCTATCCAGTCCCACGGGGCCGAGGTGGTGAGCGCGAGCGGTACCCCGGCCGCACTGAGGTCGGCCAGCAGGTCGTGCGCGCCCGACAGCAGCGTCGCGTGGTCACGGTAGATGCGCTCGCCGGCTTCCTCGAACAGGCGCTCGTACTCCTCGCGGGAGACGTCGACGTCGTACTCGGCGGCGATGTCCGGGTACACCTCGGTGTAGTCGCGGCCGGTGATGGCCGACAGCGGGATGTCGTCGTCGGGCGCGACGGTCGGGAGGATGTGGTCGCGCTGGACGCTCACCCAGTGGTCTTCGGACTGGACGAGGACGCCGTCCATGTCGAAGCAGATGGCGGTCGGTGCGTCGCTCATTGTCCGTCCTCAATCGCCCGAGGGTTTTGCGTGTTGTGGGCGAGGGTTTAGATACCGGGAGGGGGCCATCCCCGTCCATGCACGACGGAACGCGCGGACGAGGACAATTGATATATACTCAACCCACTCTAAATGAGATGACACTCTCATAAAACATTTTGAAAATACGAACCCGATATTATAATTAAACACTCGCTGATTATCGGCAGCTGGATAGACGTAGCGTTCTGAAAACAAGCGGCTTGGCCGTTGCTGGAATCCTTGGTGCTGCTGGTCTACTCGATCCATTTGGAGCCGCTGCCGCTTCTGCTATTGCGATTATCTGCACAGTAGAGTGGGCAGCAATCAAGATTCAAAACAACGGATGTGGCGTAGTCCTCAATTTTTATGTAACGGGTACTGGACCAGTAAACGAAGCGAATATCCCGTTTCATACGATCTCTCCGCAATAGATATGAACCAGCACACCAGCAGGAAATGGGGATTCATACTCGCGGCCGTGTTCATCCCGCTCTTTCGGAGTTCCTCGGCTTGGAACAGTCTGTTCGCTGGTGGCCCGTCCGCTAAATGGATTCCGCAAGTAACCATGGCCCTCCTGTACGGTGTGTTCTTTGCTGTCGGGTTTTTTGGAGAGCAATTTGAGAGCGCCCACGACGACGGCGTTCGGTTCCCTGCCTACATGTGGGGATTCGGTTCAATCAGCATCGCTATTGGT
Source organism: Haloarcula pellucida (assembly GCF_014647235.1). Taxonomy (GTDB): domain Archaea; phylum Halobacteriota; class Halobacteria; order Halobacteriales; family Haloarculaceae; genus Haloarcula; species Haloarcula pellucida. The sequence continues at coordinate 11,939 of NZ_BMOU01000007.1, read as the reverse complement.
ATCGTTGCTCTCGCATTCATCGGGTTGGGATACGGTCTGATACCTTTCGGGCTTGATGTGGCCTATTCGATTATCGCCGTGGTAGCCGTAGGGACCATCGCCAAGAAAGTCAAGTGAAAGTGGATAAAATACCGACCTCACAAAACAAACCGCCGTTTCGGCCGAGCTTTCATATACGAAGACGGGACCACCCCCGTCCATGCACGACGGAACGCGCGTGATGGCCGGCGAGTGTACGACTGTCTTCGAAGGGTCCCGGGAACGCGAACAGCGCGGTGACGTGCTGGTGGTGGTCAAACCCGACAACACCGTCCTCGTCCACGACGCCGCCGGCTACCAACCGGTGGCGTGGCTCACCCGTGCGGAGAGCGTCACCGTCGAGGACGGCGTCGTCACCGCCAGCGACGGCGAGGAACTGCTCCGCGTCGTCGCCCACGAGGAACACGGCAGCGCCCGGTTCCCGGCCTCCCACGCCGGCGTCCCGGTGGCCGACTGCCCGGACTGTCCCGGCACGCTCGTCCGGGCGCGGGGGAGCGTCACCTGTACCGACTGCGAGGGCGAGTACGGCCTGCCCTCGAACGCCACCGTCACGGGCGGGCGCTGTGCCGACTGCGGCCTCCCGACGATGCGCGTCGAACGCGGCGAGGTGTTCGAACTCTGTCTGGACCGGGGCTGCGAGTCACTGGACGACCGGGTGACCGACGCCTTCGACCGCGCGTGGTCGTGTCCGGACTGCGACGGCGACCTGCGAATCATCCGCCGCGGCGGCCTGCTGGCTGGCTGTGAGCACTACCCCGACTGCGACACCGGGTTCTCGTTCCCCGCCGGCGTCGTCGTCGACGAGTGCCCGTGTGGTCTCCCGGTGTTCGAGACGGCCGGCGGCCGTCGGTGTCTGGACAGCACCTGCGAGGCGGGACTCGTCGGCACGCTGTGACGACGGTCTTCCAAACGACTGCGAGCCCCAACCCACAGAGGATTTGTCCACGCACGAACCACCCAGAGGCATGGACCTCACACTCGACGGCGACGTCGTCCGGGCGGGGCAACGCGCCCGGGAGCGGTTCTACGACTCGCGCGGCTACGGCCACGCACAGAACGGCGACCTCGACCTCGCGCCGGTGGAGGCGGCTCACCTCCTCTATCGGGGGGACATCGAGGCCGTCGACGGGATGGACTTCCGTGAACTGCTGGGGTCGTCGGCCGTCCCGATGGTCGACTTCCTCGTCTATAAGGACCTGCGCGACCGCGGGTTCTACCTCACGCCCGCTCGTGGGGACTGGGTCGAGAACCCCGACGGCGTGGACTTCGTGGTGTACCCCCGCGGGAAGGGGCCGTGGGACGACGAGATCGCCTACCGGGTACGCGTCGTCGGCGAACGGGACGACGTGCCGGCGTCGTCGCTCGGCGACTGCGTGCTGGCCGTCGTCGACGAGGAGAGCGAGATAACGTACCTCGACACGACTGACCGCGAGGTCAGCGGGACCAGCGACGCGAGCGTCCCGGCGGTCGACGGCGAACTGCTCACGGAGCGCGTCGTGTGCTGGGACCCGCCGAGCGAAGTGTACGAGCAGGCGTTCTACGGCCAGCGACTCGACGAGGACGCGGTGCAGTTGTCGCTGGTCGAGGCCGCGTACCTCGCTCGGGCGGGTGACCTGCGAGTCGAGGGCGGGGCCGACGCCGTCGTCGAACGCGGCCGTGCGGTCGAAGGTGAACGGTTCGACCGCCGACTGGCCGTCTACGCCGCGCTCCGCGAAGCAGGGGTCGTCCCCAAGACCGGGTTCAAGTTCGGCGCGGACTTCCGGACCTACGCCGACGTCGAGAGCGTCGAGAACCTCGGGCACTCGGAACTGCTCGTGCGGGCGTTGCCGGCCGCCCACAGTTTCGAACCGCGGGACCTCGCGCTGGACGTGCGACTGGCCCACGGCGTTCGGAAGACGATGGTGTTCGCGCTGGTCGGCGGCGACGCTGTCGAGTGGGTCGAAGTACAGCGGCTGACGCCGTAACCGGCCCTGATCGTTCGTACGGACCCGGAAGGCATAAGACCGTGTTCGCGCATGTCCCCCACATGGTGTCCACTCCCGTCGACTGCTGGCGCTGGCGCGTCCGGGAAGTGGACAGTCTCGCGGTTCCCGTCCGACGGGCGTAACCCGCCGACGGGTCCGGCGATGCTCCCTCCGCTTTCTCGGCCGTGGTTTCGACCGCATACCGACACGATACACGACACATGATGCGCGACTCACACACTGACGACGAATCGAGAGACGGGCAGACGCGGACCGACGGCGGCGAGCCGAGCGAGGCGAGGCGAGCCTCGTCGGACCGCCGGACCGACGGCGGCACCGACGCCGCCGGCGCCGACGAGGTCAAACTCGACCCGTGGGGCTCCTCGACCATCGCGGACTACCGCAAACTGTTCGAGCAGTTCGGCATCGAGGAGTTCGACGCGGTGTTACCCGACGTGCCGAACCCCCATTACCTGATGCGCCGGGGCGTCATCTTCGGGCACCGCGACTACGACCCCGTCGCCGAGGCGATGCGCGAGGGCGACGACTTCGCCGCGCTTTCGGGGTTCATGCCCACTGGCGACCCCCACATCGGCCACAAGATGGTGTTCGACGAGATAATCTGGCACCAACAGCAGGGCGCCGACGCCTACGGCCTCATCGCCGACCTCGAAGCCCACGCCGCCCGCGGCCTGACGTGGGCGGAGATAGACGAACACGCCCGGAGCTACGTCCTCTCGCTACTGGCGCTCGGGTTCGACCCCGAGGAGGGCGAACTGTATCGCCAGTCCGAGAACCGCGAACTGCAGGACCTCGCCTTCGAACTCGGCGCCGAGGCCAACGCCTCCGAGTTGCAGGCCATCTACGACTTCGACGGCGAGACGAACATCTCCTACATGCAGTCGGTCGTCACGCAGATGGCCGACATCCTCTACCCACAACTGGACGAGCCGAAACCGACGGTCATCCCCGTCGGTCCGGATCAGGACCCGCACATGCGACTGGCCCGTGACCTCGCGGCGCGGATGCGCTACTTCGGCGTGACAGAGGCGTTCGCCAGTTTCGAGGCCCAACCGGAAGAGCGGCCACTGCTCCGGCAGGCCTACGACGCCCGCGAAGAGTACGCCGAGGACCCCGAGATGCCCCGCTGTGGCGAGGCCGCCGACTGGCTTCGGGACCACGAGCCAGCCTCGGCCGACGCCCGCGAATCGGCCGTCGAGAAACTCACAAACGCCGGGAAGGAACCGCTCCGGCCCCGGACAAGAATCTTCGACCGGCGGGCGACCGACGCGGCGTTCGAGGCGCTCATCGAGGCCGTCGACGGCGAGAAACGGGTGTACGACGAACACGTCGACGCCTTCGACCTCTCGCAGTCCGAGGCCGAGGAAATCGCCCGGCAGGTGGAACTAGACAACGGCGGTTACGGCTTCCTCCCGCCGTCGTCTATCTACCACCGCTTCATGACTGGCCTCACCGGCGGGAAGATGTCCTCCTCGATTCCGGCCTCGCATATCTCCCTGCTCGACGACCCGGCGGACGGCTACGGCAAGGTGAAGTCGGCCACGACCGGCGGCCGCGCGACGGCCGAGGAGCAGCGAGAGAAGGGCGGGAAAGCCGACGAGTGCCCCGTCTACGAACTGTACGCCTACCTGCTGTCTGGCGACGACGACGAGTTCGCGACCGAGGTGTACGAGGAGTGTGTCGGCGGCGAGCGCCTCTGTGGCGGCTGTAAGGAACAGGCTGCCGAGTTGATGGCGCAGTTCCTCGAAGACCACCAAGAGAAACGCGCCGAGTGGGAGGAGAAACTGGACGAACTGGACATCGACCTCGATACGGACCGCAAACGGTCGTGAACGGTTGGTAAGCCGACACACCGTCCCTTCGAGGTGGAGTCGTCCGTTCGACGGCGACTTTCGGTCGGCTTACACCCGAGGTAAGGCGCTCTTCCGCCCTCACGGGTGCGTAAACGATACGCTGTCGTTTTACTGTCGACGGTCTACCTATTGGGTGCCATGCAGCGACGGGACTACCTCCAGTACACCGGTGCAACGCTCGGTGGCACCGCCATCGCCGGCGGCGCGGCGTCCGAGGCCGCGGCCATCCCCCTCCCCCTCGAGGACCTGCCCGACGGGCCGACGGCCGTCGCGTGGGGTGACGCCGACGACGACGGCCGTGCAGAAGTTGCCGTTGCGCTTCGGACTGACGACGGGCCGCGGTTCTGGGTCCTCGACGACGAGGATGCGGAGTTCGAGGTGCTGTTCTCCGGTGGTGAGGAGTGGGGTGACAGCGCCTTCGCGACGGCGCTCGCTTTCGGTGACTTCGACGACGACGGGGCCGACGAACTGGCGGTGGGTCGTCGGGCCGGCGGGAACGCCCGCTTTTTCGTCTACGACGACGCCGACGAGGACTTCGATCGCCTCCTCGCCGCGGGCCGAGACTGGGGCGACGACGCAAACACGACGGCGCTGGCGGCGGGAGACTTCGACGACGATGGCGTGGACGAACTCGCAGTCGGGCGGTCCGCCCGGCGGAACGCCCGCTTTTTCGTCGTCGACTACGAGGACGAGGACGTACTGCTCCGCGGCGGCCGGGACTGGGGACGTGGTATCGCCACCTCGGCGCTGGCGGCCGGTGACGTCGACGACGACGGAGTCGACGAACTAGCGGTGGGTCGCCGGGCCGGCGGGAACGCCCGCTTTTTCGTCCACGACGACGCCGACGAGGACTTCGAGGTGCTGTTCCGCGGCGGCCGCGAGTGGGGGTCGGACAGCTATCCGACCGACCTCGCCTTCGGGGACGTGGACGACGACGGCTACGAGGAACTGGGCGTCGCCAGACGCGCCCGCTCGAACGCCCGTTTTTTCGTCTTCGAGGACGCCGACGCCGACTTCGAACGGACGCTGGCCGCCGGCCGAAACTGGGGCCGGGACGCCTACGCCACCAGTATCGACTTCGGCGACGTCGACGACGACGGCTACGAGGAACTCGTCGTCACTCGGCGGGCCGAGTCGAACGCCCGCTACTTCGTCCACGAGGACGAGGACGCCGACTTCGAGGTGCTGTTTACCGACGGCGACGACTGGGACGACGACGGCTACGCCATCGACGCCGCTTTCGGCGATATGGACGGTGACGACTTCGCCGAACTCGCCGTTGCCCGCACCGGACAGGGGCCACGTGCCATCCTCCGCGAAGACGAAGCGGCCGACTTCGAGTTCCGCGGGTTCGTCCTGTTCCCGGTGTGACCGAGCCGGCCGTCGGTGGCACAACGCTTTTTATCGCCCATTGCCACCGGACGGATATGGCACCCGAATCCCACCGTGCCGGCGCCGCTCGTCAGCCAGTCCGCGCTCCGGGATTCGGTTTCTTCTTCGCTTCCGGCCGGTAGTGGACTCGGGCCGCACCGAGAGGTAGCGGCCCGACGAAACCGCTGGCAGGAAGTGAGAACCGTTAACTGAGCGACCCGCGCTACTTCCCGACAACGACCGAGACACCCGTATGAAACGACCACAGGCACAGGTGGCCATCTTACAGGCCGCCGACGCACAGGAGGACAGACGAATCGACGAGGTGGCCGAGGAGGCTGGCCTCGTACCCGAAGCGGCGACGCGGGCCGCCTTCGAACTGGAAGCCGACGGTCTGGTGACCGTCTCCGAGGAGACGCTCGAACACTACGACCTGACCGAGGAGGGCGAGCGGTACGTCCGCGAGAGTCTCCCGGAGCAGGACCTCTACGAGGCCGCGCTCGACGCCGGGGCCGACGAGTCCCCGGTCGGGATGGGCGAGGTCATCGGTGCCTCCGGCCTCGAAGGTGGGGCCGTCGACATCGCGCTCTCGAACTTCGCCCGGAAGGGGTACGGCCAGATAGACAGCGGCGAGATAACCGCCGACCCCGACGCGGCGCCCGGCCGGGACCCGGAGATGCACGCGCTGGAAGCCGTCGCCGACGGCCGGGCCGAGGACGCCGATGCCGACGCTCTCGACCAACTCGAACGCCGCGGTCTGCTGGACATCAACGAGGAGACCGTCCGCTCGGTCCGACTCACCGACGACGGCGTCACGGCGCTGATGGAGGGCGTCGAGGTCGCCGAGACGGTCGACCAGCTCACTCCCGAACTGCTCACCAGCGGCGAGTGGGAGGACGTGGAGTTCACCGAGTACAACGTCGAGGCCGACGCCGAGGACGTGCCCCACGGCAGGGAGCACATCCTCCGCCAGACGGCCAACCGCGTGAAGGACACGCTCGTCGGCATGGGGTTTCAGGAGATGGAAGGCCCCCACGTCGACGCCCAGTTCTGGATCAACGACTGCCTGTTCATGCCACAGGACCACCCCGCCAGAACCCACTGGGACCAGTTCGCACTGGAGCGACCGGACGAGATTCACGACCTCCCCGAGGACCTCGTCGAGCGCGTTCGCTCGGCCCACAAGAACGGCGTCGGCCCCGACGGCGAGGGGTACCACTCGCCGTGGGAGGAGTCGGTCGCCCGAGGACTGGACCTCCGTGGCCACACCACGTCGCTGTCGATGCGGTACCTCTCGGGCCACGAGATCGGCGAGTTGGAGCCACCGCAGCGGTTCTTCAGCGTCGAGAAGGTGTACCGCAACGACACGCTGGACCCGACCCACCTACTGGAGTTCTTCCAGATAGAGGGCTGGGTGATGGCCGAGGACCTCTCGGTGCGGGACCTGATGGGGACCTTCACGGAGTTCTACGAGCAGTTCGGCATCACCGACCTGGAGTTCAAACCGCACTACAACCCTTACACCGAACCGAGCTTCGAACTGTTCGGCACCCACCCCGAGACCGGCGAGGTCGTCGAGGTGGGCAACTCGGGCATCTTCCGCGACGAGGTGCTTTCCCCGTTGGGCGTCGACTGCGACGTGATGGCCTGGGGCCTCTCGCTCGAACGACTACTCATGCTCATGTACGGCTTCGAGGACATCCGCGACGTACACGGGACGCTCTGTGACTTGGAACTGCTTCGCGAGACGGAGGTGATGCACTGATGCCCGTCGTCGACGTCGACCCCGACGAACTTCGCCACCTCACCGGTCACGAGGAGAAAGACGACGAGGAACTCAAGTCGGACCTGTTCGACCTCGGACTGGAGTTCGAGGGCCGCACCGAGGACGACGAGTTCCAACTGGAGTTCGCCCCGGACCGCCTCGATCGGCTCTCAGTAGAGGGCGTCGCCCGGTCGCTACGCTACCACTACGGCGACGACCGCGGCGTCTACGTCCCGACCACGAACAGCGCCGAGTGGACCATCGAAGTCACGGACCAACCCGAGGGACGCCCCTACGTCACTGGGGCCGTCGTCCGCGGCCTCGACATGAGCGAGGACGCACTGGAGTCGCTGATCCAGTTACAGGAGAAACTCCACGCGACGATGGGCCGCAAGCGAGCGAAGGGCGCTATCGGCGTCCACGACCTGACGATGCTGAAAGGCGAGGCCGCCACCGACGGCACCGGCAAGTCCATCACCTACACGAGCGCCGACCCCGACGAGGCGACGTTCGTGCCGCTGGACGCCGACCGCGAGATGACCCCCAACGAGGTCGTCGCCGACCACGAGACCGGCCAGACCTACGGCGACCTCGTGGCAGAGTTCGACCGCGTGCCGGCCATCTACGACGCCATCGGCCTGTTCTCGTTCCCGCCGGTCATCAACGGCCGCCGGACCGAGGTCTCCGAGGACTCGCGGGACCTGTTCATCGAGATGACCGGGACCGACCAGTGGACCATCGACCGGATGTGTAACATCGTCTGCTACGCGCTGGAAGCGCGCGGCGGCAAAGTCGAACGCGTCGAGGTAGCGTACGCCGACGACGCGCCCGGCGAGTACGCCGGCCGGACGCTCTCGCGCCCGGACTTCGAGGTCCGCACCAAGACGGTCACGCTGGACCGCATCGAGAGCATCCTCGGCGTCGACCTCGAACCGCGCGANTCGACTACGCCGAGCGTGCCGGACTGGACGCCACCGAGATACGAAGCGAGGACGGCGTCTCGTTCGAGGTGGAGGTCCCGCCCTACCGCGTCGACGTCATTCACCCGCTGGACATCATCGACGACATCGGGCGCGCGCTCGGGTTCAACAGCCTCGAACCGACCTACCCCGACGTCTCGACGGTCGGCGGTCGCCACGAGCGCTCCCGGTTGGAGGACGCCGCCCGCGACACGCTCGTTGGTCTGGGCTTCGAGGACCTGCTCAACTTCCACATGACCAACGAGGCCGAGAATTTCGGCCGCATGAACGTCTCCCCGGACGACGACTGTCTCGGGGCGGCCGACCCGGTGACCATCCAGGAACCGTACAGCGAGGACTACACGATTCTCCGGACGTGGGCGCTGCCCTCCCTGCTGATGGTGCTTGAGAACAACACCCACCGTCGCTACCCACAGGACCTCGCGGAGATAGGTCTCGCCGCCGGACTCGACGATTCCCAGAACACGGGCGTCGCCGAACACCGCACCGTTGCGGGCGCCCTCGCGCGCACGGACGCTTCCTACGAGGACGCGAAGGCCCGCCTGCAAGCCATCGCCGAAGCGTTCGGTACGGATCTCCGGACGCCGCCGACGACCCATCCCTCGTTCATCGACGGGCGGGCGGCCGAAATCGTCCTCGACGGCGACTCGGTCGGCGTCGTCGGCGAGATACACCCGAAGGTGCTCGTCGACCACGACTTAGAACTGCCCGTGGCGGCGTTCGAGTTCCGACTGGACGCCCTAGAGTAGGCCGCTCACTGTCTGTCTCTCTGCCTACCGGTCGCTCGGGTAGACGTATTCGACGCCGCTCGGCCGCTCGTCGGCGTCTTCGTCTGTTTCGACGACGATGGTCGAGGAGAGCTTGTTGAACAGTCGGACCCCCTCTTTCTCGTAGGCGAGCCACCCGATGACGAGGTCGAGCGGGAGCAAGAACGCCTTTCCGAAGCTCTCGATGGCCGCGGTCCCGTAGTCGATCGGGTCGCCGCGTTCGTCGGTGACCGCGACGTTCAGCACCATCTTGCCGGCGGACTGTCCCTGGTACCCTTCGAGTGCCGTCCAGTAGACGAAGAGGGCGAGTCCGTTCAGGCCAGCGAAGGGGGTCGTCAGCGAGAGACTGCCGGTCAGGACTGCGAAGACACCCGCGATTTCACCGAGGCCGGTGAGGACGGCACCGACCAGTAGTACGTCGACGAGCCACGCCAGAAATCGGTCGTCCCACGAGGCGATGTGGAGCGTGCGAGGGGTGTCGGCCATACCCCGATTTCTCCCACCCGCTACTTCAGGGTTCGCTACAAATCGGCACCGACGGCGTCTTCGACGCTGTCGAAGCCGTCCGCCTCTAACAGTTCGAGCAGGCCTTCGTTGATGTCTCGGGCGGTCGACGGGCCGTTGTAGACGAGGCCGGTGTACAACTGGACGAGGGAGGCGCCGGCACGAATCTTCCGGTAGGCCCCTTCGGCGCTGGAGACGCCGCCGACGCCGACCACCGGCACGTCGACTCGCTCGGCGACGAATCGGACCATCCGGGTCGACTGTCCCTCGATGGGTTTCCCAGAGAGGCCGCCCTGCTCGCTGGCGTTGGGCGAGCGGAGGCTGGCCGGTCGCTCCGTCGAGGTGTTAGTCGCGACGACGCCGTCCAGTTCCAGTTCCGTCACGAGGTCCAGCGTGTCCTCGACGGCGGGTTCGGGCAGGTCGGGCGAGAGCTTCACGAGCAGCGGTGCCGCGCCGGCCTCCTGCAGTTCCGAGAAGATGGCTTCCATAGCGTCGCGGTTCTGGAGTTCTTCGAACCCCTGTGAGTTCGGACAGGAGACGTTGACGACGAAGAAGTCCCCGCCTTCGGCCACCCGTTCGTACGTGTACCGGTAGTCTTCGGGCGCGTCGGCGGTTCCGACGTGCTCGCTCTTGGCGATGTTGACTCCCACGGGAATCGGGGCGTCGGTCGCGGCCAGTCGGTCGCCGACGACGTCCGCACCGTCGTTGTTCAGTCCCATCCGGTTGATGATCCCCTCGTCCTCGCGCAGGCGGAACATCCGAGGTCGTGCGTTCCCCGTCTGCGGTTCGGCAGTGACGCCGCCGACCTCGGCGAACCCGAAGCCCAGGGCCGCGAGCACCGACGGGATTGTCGCGTTCTTGTCGAACCCCGCGGCGACACCGACTGGGTTGTCGAACGATTGGCCGAAGGCATCGACCGACAGACGATCGTCGGAGACGGTGTACCGTCGAGCCATGGCGCTGGCGATTGGCGTCCCCTGCACCGCTTCGAGCAGCGTGTGGACGCCGTTGTTAGCTGTCTCTGCTGGTAGTGAGAACAACGCCGGTTTCGCGATATCGTAGAGTCTCATGAGCGTTCTCGAACGCCGTCTCGGTGGCGCCGTGACACCGGTGACGGTCGATTAGAAGTCGTGTTCGACCTCTTCGGGGTCGGCCTTCTGGATGATAATCTTGTTGTCCCGCACCCGTACGAACACCTCGTCGCCGATCTCCATCCCGGCGACGGCGAGTTCGTCTTCGTGAATGTTGATATGTACGTTGTGGTACTCGCCGTCCTCATCCTTGGCGCCACTCGGGCTGAGCTTCTTTTTTCGCACCATCGCGCTATCCTATTCCGTGCATCGCCGTAGGATACACTTAAGTCTACCGTGCCGCAGGTCGGCAGACGGCGCGCGGCCCGGGTGCGCGCGCGTAGTTACGGCCGCTTTTTCGCTCGATTTCGGCGCGGATTCCGATCGATATCCTCCGAAATAGCTCTTAGTATATAAATATACCCCGGGACGGAAGCCGGATTGGGGGGTATATTTATAATGTGCCATGTGCTGAATTGACATGGAGCGGTGAAAACCATGGCACGCGACAGTGACAAGCGCAACTTTGCGCTCCGTGAGGATGGCGATGAATCGAGCGTCTTCTCAGGCGGGACTCCCCGACAGGCTGCACTGAAGGCAGCCCGCCGGCTCGATCCGGCCGACAGCGAAGACGATGCCGACCGACAGGAGATACGACTCCGGGAGAAAGGGACTCACAAAGTCCACATCTACGAGGCGTGGGCGTGGGTCGAGGAGGCCCCCGACGACAAACCAGACTGGATGCCCGGCGACATTACCAAAGGGAACGTCTCGAAACAGGGTGTCGAACACCTCGACGACATCTGAGTCCCTGACCAGTCCGGGATTTTTCGACGAGTTACGTTACACTCGCGTGAGCGCGCGAGCGAGAGCCATCGGATTCAACCGCGTTTTTGTTCCCGTGTGGCCGGCCCGTATGAGGCTCTCTCACCCGTGTAACCGCCTGACGCACTCGATTCGGTCCGACGGGGTTAAGTGTGGTACTCCCATCGGAGTTGATGTGAACGCGGTACGGGGCGACGCGCCCCGGTCAGGCCAGCTCCCGATCGTTCCACTTAAGCGTAACAGTGGAGTCGAATGGGGTTCGAAGGTCGCTCATGTCGTGCGATTGGATGCGACCGAACACCGATGCCCTTAAGTGATACAGGGCACTCGGATCGAACGCGAATGAGGCCTGGCCGGGGCCGACGAAACCCGGCCGAACTGGACTGCGGCGAGGTCACTCGCCATCGTAACTCGAAGCCTTTAAGGTGGCTTCGAGATAACATACAGGTCCGGAGAAATGAGGATTCCACACCTGCGGTCCGCCGTACAGATGGGATCTGATGTTAGCCCTGATAGTTCGGTGACACCCGGTCGACGGGTGTCCTCGAACACCCTTCGATAGCGACCACACCCTTACGGGTGTGATCCCGCCTAACCCCCCGGCATTGTGCCGGGATACATTCCGGTTGATCCTGCCGGAGGCCATTGCTATTGGAGTCCGATTTAGCCATGCTAGTCGCACGAACTTAGATTCGTGGCGTATAGCTCAGTAACACGTGGCCAAACTACCCTACAGACCGCGATAACCTCGGGAAACTGAGGCCAATAGCGGATATCACT
>NZ_BMOU01000006.1 GCF_014647235.1 Haloarcula pellucida | reverse complement strand
ACTGGCTGGCCACGTGTAGGACCCGGCGGACGTTGCCTTGATCCGGACCTCGTTGCGCGTCTCGTTCGTGCTTCCGAGGCCCATGAGTGATGCGTTCGTCGTCCACGAGAGACCAATCTCATCCTCTGTGGTCGTGTCTGTCGAGAGCCCCGACGGCGCCGCGGGGCTGGTGTACTCGTGAAGGTTGTCGCTGACGACGACGCTGTCGAAGGCCGTGAACGAGTAATTGCCCTGGAACTCTTGGGCGACCTCGAGGCGGGCATCCGTCGAGAGATAGCTGTCGGGCACTGATATCGTGGCGAACACCCAACCCTGCTGATTGTACGCCCAGTCGTCGGTCTGCAGTGTCTGCCACGCACTCCCGTCGTACCACCGCACTCGGAGCGCATCGACGGCGTCGGCTTCCCACGACGCCGCCTGCCACCGGAGACGCACGTGGACATCGGACTCGCCCGAGAGGTCGCCCAGTTGCTTGCGGAGGTACCCACCGTCGAACATCTCGACGGCGTATGAACCTTCAGCTGGCGACGTATCGGCAAACCGACTGTCCAGCGTCTGAACAACGCCAGAGGTTTCGCCGGCCCCGTCGGGGAGGTTCGTAGAGTCCCACGCCGATGCGTCGCCGCTCTCGAATCCGTCCTCGAAGTAGACGTTGCCTTCGTTACCGTAGTCGGCGATGACGTATTCGCTGCCGCGCGATGAGTTGTTGAAGTGCCTGATCTTGAACTGGTACCGGGCGTCGTTCTGTAGCGCGACGCCGTCGTAGGTCGTCCCGACGTTGTAGGTGGCGGTGACACTGCTGCCTTTCGCGTCGGTGCCTGATGCGTTCGCATCGGCGGCGGTGAACGCGTCGAAGAACGTCCACGAGCCGTATCCCGAGCCCGTGTCCTCGCGGTAGTAGACGTCGAAGTACTGGCCGTCGTCGCCGACGAGGTCGGTCTGCCATGTTACCGTCAGCTCCACCGTCGACGCATCGGGGCGGTTGACCGACGGCGTCGCAGGCGGGACTGGCGTCGTGTAGACCGTGTCGCTCGTCACCCAGCTGCTGGTGCCGGTCGTGTTGACCGCCCGGACGCGGATCTGGATCGAGGAGTCGGCGCCGACCTGCTTGCCGTAGGCGGCATCGCTGGCCGGTCCGTAGGAGTAGGTGCCGGCGCTGCCGGGCGACGAGGGGCCGCCGGCCGGCGACACCCACGACCCGCCGTCGCGCGAGAGTTCGACATCGTAGCTGTTGATCGGCCCGTCACTCGTGTCGGCATCGAAGCTGAGATCGACCTGATCGTCAGCGACATAGGTTGCGTCGACGTTGTTGGGCGCCGCCGGCGGGTCCGGGATGCGGTACTCGACGTTGTCGATGTACCCGGCCCAGCGCTGCGACCGCTCCTCGTAGACGTGCCAGCCCGCCTCCTGCAACCCGACGCTGGTCGCCGGCGCCGATGCCGCCGTGAACGTGATCGTTTCGCCGTTGAAGGTGATGTCGTAGGACCCTCCGCCCGTGTGGATGATTGAAACGTCGGTGTAGAGCGTGTCGAAGGACCACGAGCCTGTAAATTCTACGCGGTCCGCAGTGTTGTTGTCGACAGCTCCGGAGTCCACGGCGGCGACGTTGTTGCCCTCGAACTGGATGTGCAGCAGCGCGTTCCCCTGTTCATCGAGGACCTCAAAACCGGGGCCGTATCGGCTGTCCGAGTCGTTGCCGTTCCCATCGGTAATCTCGACATCGAACCGCCAGCCGGTGATCTTCTGGGACGTATCCTCGAGGCCGGTTCGCGCTTTACCCTGCGTGAATGAGCCATCAAGCACCCAGTCTCCGGTGTTGTTCGTATCGTCGTTGATCAGCTGGATATTGCCACTCTGGGTCCAGTCGCCCCAGCCAGTGCCTCCCCAGTTGCTGCGAAGTTGCCACTGCGCCATTATTGTACGACCTCCCGAGCGACGAGCCCCTGATCAGCGCCGGGGTCGTAGATCTGCCCGCTCGCTGCCGGATCGAGTAGGTCCTTCACCCCTGGCTTCGTCCCACCCTCGCCGTCGACCTCCATCCACAGCGGGTCCGTCCAGCCCCGTTTGACCGAGACGTCCAGCGGGTACTCGCTACTGCCGTCGCTGAAGACCACACGAGCGTCGGCGCGGGCCATCCCGATGTGGCGGATGTCGATATCCGTGACGCTCCACGACGACGTCCCGAGTGACTGCGTGGTCCACGTGCTGTTGGCGTCGTCCCAGCGCTCGACCGACAGCGCCGGCGACTGGTCGACGCGCAGGCGGACCAGACCGTTGGAGATGACGCGCTCGCCGGCGTACTCGTGGGCCGTCGAGAAGACCTTCGCGGCGGCGACCACGCCATCGCTGTCGGTTCGCGATCCAACGCCTCTGTAGTCCCAGACGCGGACGTCGACGTCGCCCATGCTGGCATAGTCGAGATCGTACGTGAGCGTGGCGTTGGCGTACGGCGCCGCCTGCAGGTCGTAGATCTCGACGTCGCCCAGCTCGGCGCTGCGGGTCGCGACCAGCGACGGCGTCGACGTGTCACCAGTCTCGCGGTCCAGCCACTGCACCTGTGTGGCCGCCGCTGGCACACCGACTTCGGCCGTCGTGGCGTTTCCGAACGGGTGGTCGACCTGGCCCCGATTCGTCCGCACCGCTCGCCGTTTGTTGGCCCGACTCCCCTCGCGGGTGATGGCGAGGGTGTACTGCTGGAGCCAGTCTGCGGCCTGTGCCTCGACGGCGTCGGCCTCGACACGGTCGATGGCGTAGTAGCCGTCTGCATCAGAGTCGCGGGCGCCGTAGATCGGGATGGCGCCGTCGACCGAGGCCAGCTCTTTCAGCTCTCGGGCAAGCTTCCAGGCGTACCGTCCCCGGTAGTAGCCGCGGATCTCCTGTGTCCCGGGCTCAGTGCTGATGGGCTCGACCGCCCCGCTGTCCGAGCCGAGCACACCGAGCGCGCTGAGGTTCTTCTGCGTCGTGTCCGATGGCGGTCGCTGCCCCACTCGTGGGAGCGGGAGGACGTAGGCTTGTGGTGCTGTCATGCGTTAGGATTTGGACTGCTTCTGGCCGTCCCACGGGGCCTCCAGCGACGCCGCGCTGGCGAAGTTGATACTGACCGTTGCGGTCGAGGACTCGCGTTCGGTGTCGTGGACGATCTTCGGTTCCTCAGGGACGACGTCGATCGGGTCGAACCGCCCACCACTGCTGTACTCGCCGACGTGCAGACTGGCGAGATGTCCCTCGGGATAGTTGCCGTCGCCAGGTCGCGAGTCGATCTCGGCGCGGATGAGGGCCTCGTTCAAGACGGCCATCTTCTCGAGGACGGTGCCGCCGGCGGCGTCCCACGTCCCGCCGTTGCCGGTCCCCCACTGGTTGGTGTTGTCGCCGGTCGTGATTTCGGCGTCGACCTGCACGACCGCGACGCCGCCGCCGAGGTCGGTGTAGAGGCCCTTGCGCTTGCCGGAGAAGTCCTCGTTCAGGTTCAGTTCGGCGGCGATGTCCGACAGCAGGTCGATGGTGGTCGACCCGCCGCCCTCAGTGAGCCAGCCCGTGCGGACGGTATGCTCGACCGAGAGATTCTTGTCGAAACCGAATGCCAGTGCCTCTGTGCTGCCGTCGCCGTCGATGTCGAACGGCGGCAACTCGAATCGTATCGTTGTCATGATGGGTGAATCCTTTTTGTGCCTGTGTCAGTATGTCAAAATATGCAAATCCGCGAGTTCTGGCCGATGTACGCCCTCGGGGTGCTGGCGTTCATTGTGATGATTTACGGGATGTACGTCGGTGGTTTCGGCAATTCGATCTTCGGCGTTACTGTCCTTGCGCTGGTCGCCATCATCATCCGACAAAAGCGGACGATTCTGGATCTGCGGGAGCAGCTCTCTACCGACGATTGAGGTCACGCTTCAGATCGCGCTCGAACTCGTCAAGACGTCTGTCGACGATCCGCTCAGTCTCGCGCGTGTCCTGGCTTTCTTCGATTGTGACCTCGTTCGTCACCTCAACCGACGACTCGTTGCTGGACGTCGCGTTTCTGGTGCTCGTCGACTCTAACTCATCGGGCGTGACACGTCGCGTGTTCGACTGAGAGTTGGTGCCGAGCGAATCAAAGAGCGGTTTGTACAGTTTGGTCAGAAACCCGGAGATGGGGTCGGTTTCCTGACCGTTGGCGTTCATCGACATCCCCAACTCATCGGTGTAGAACTCTCCGACGCTTCCAGACCCTGTTGCGGCAGCTCCCACAAGCCCCGGTACGATACCGGCAAGTGGCCCAAGTGTCCCAGCAGCAGTTGATGGGCCGCCTTGGCTGGCTTTACCCGCGCCAGCCAGAAGTGCGGCGATAGATCCACCAGCAACAGCTCCTTTGATTAGATCTACGACACCACCGCCTCCGCCGCCACCACTGCCACTCCCGCCCTCATCACTCACCAACTCGGAGGCGGGCACCTTCTTTACGAGCGCCGACAGCTCAACGCTGTCCAGTACCTTGGCGGTGGCGACGCTGTTCAGCACCGATGTCGCATCCTTGCTGTTCAGTACCGACGAGACAGCCACTTTCGTGAGGACCGACGACGCGGCGACGCTGTTCAACACCTTGCTCGCGTCCTTGCTGTTCAGCACCGCCGTCACGTCCTTGCTGTTCAGCACGTCCGTCACATCCGTACTGTTCAGGATGTCGGATGCGTCGGAACTGTCCAGGACTTTCGACGCGGCAACGCTCGACAGGACCGACGACGCTGGTACCGCGCCAGTCAGGACCGTCGACAGCGCAACCGAGCCGACGACCAGCTCCGATGCCGGCACCGGCCCCGACACTGGCGTGCCGTTGCCCTCACCAGGCGTCGGCTCTTCGCTGGGGGCCGGCGTCGGGAGCGTCTGGCTGATCGCACTCGCCAGCACTGCGGCCGCAGCGACGCCGCCGAGACCGCCGCCACCGCCGTTCCGCCCACGACGGGGGCGTGGCAGGTCGAGACCGCCGCCACCGCTGCGGGCGGTCATCTCCTGCAGGTCCAGCTGCTGGCGCAGCAGGTCGTTGCGCTCACGATTCAGATCGAGGTTCTCGTCGAGATGGTCGGTCGCGGTCTCCAGATAGGTGTTCGACTGGTCGAGCAACTGGCGGGACATGGCGCGCTCGCGACCGGCGATGCGCCGGTTGCCCGACGCGGCCTGCCGACTCGGACTCGGCGACGCGTTGACGTCGACGGAGACGCCCTCAATCTCGCTCTTGAGGGCGGCACTCGCGCCGTTGACGCTGGTGATCTCCAGCACGCCGGCGGCGGAGAACTCCGTCATCGGGACCACCCCGACGCCGTTTCCATCAAGGTTTGATGATAAAGATCCGGCTCCGTCAATGGCGATGGAGTGGGGTATGTCTGAGTTGTTATTATACCTCTTACGGTTTGGTACACTCCATCTACAAGCGTACTATCATCCAGAGCAAACAGATTTGCTCTACATTCCGACTCAACCCTCGCTGAGCGGCCGGTCGCCGATGTTTTTATCATCAAATCTTGATGGATGGCTCTACTCGTCATCGGTCACCCCTCCGGGAGCCCGCCCAGCGACTGCCGGGCTTCGAGGACGTCGTGGATGGCGAGCCAGTCCTCGATTTCGCCCCAGGAGAGCTCGTCGAAGACGCGCGGGTCACCGCCGCGGTCGATGTACATCGCCCTGGCATACCGATAGATCACTCCTCGGTCGACGTCGTCTTCGTCTGCTTGTCCCCGGGCGAGGTCCCGGAGGACGTCGCGTTTCCCTCGGGATCCATCAGCGCCGTGATCCGACCCTCGGCCCACTTGAGATACCACGGATGGAGCTTCCCGACGGCGCCGGCGATTTCCGCATCGCGCATGTCCTCGCCGACGTAGGGCGCTTCGACCGTCCCGTCGGCGATGAGCAGGATACTGGACGTGCCGCTGCCAGCGTTGGGGTCGGACTCGAGGTCGTTCTCCATGTTGGCGAAGGTCCGCGCCCGCACGGCGCCGAGCGTGACGCCGTCGACGGGCTCGTCCCACATCGGGAAGTCGTCGTCTTCGTGGGCGTCTTCGCCACCGCCGCGGCCGGGGCAGGCCCAGATGGCGCCCTTGCGCTGGGTCTGCAGCGTCTGTCTCGTCTCGAGGAGCGCCGCCTCCTGGTCGCTGCCGTCTTCTGTCTCGTCGGCCTCGGCCTGCAGGTCGGCGATGCGGTCGTCCAGTCGGTCGATTTCCTCGGCGAAGTCGAAGTGCGTCTCGTTGAACGTGCCAGTCATGCGAAAGTCACCGCCGGGTCACCGTTGACGTTGAACGTCGTCGCGTCGGTCGCGTCCTCGGTACTGATGATCTCGTTCCACTGGTGGCTGTCGGGCTTCAGCTTCGCGAGGTTGTACGTCCGCAGCGTCGTCCCGTCGGGTGCGTTCAGCACCAGCGTGCCGGCGACGCTGTCGAGCGTGTCTGGCGGTGCGCTGGTCGACGACCCACGGGCCAGATCCATCCGCGTCTCCTCGACGAACGTCGCTTCGACGTCGAGCGTCGCCGACGGGGCAGCCGTGACGCCGCGGTTCGGCGTCGGCGTCCCGCCGCGCTGGAACCGTGCGAGGTCTGATAGCGTCAGCGTCGCCGACTGCATGTCCGAGACGCTGGTGCCATCGATGGACAGATCCGTGCCGTGCCACGCGACAGAGGAGCCGTCGGTGACTGGCGTCGCCGTCGTGAGATCCGTCGACGGATCGGGCTTCTGGTCGGCGTAGGCCAGCGACAGCGTGTACTGGACCTCGCCGCCCTGCTGGTAGTTGATCGAGTACTCCAGCGGGATGCACCCGAGGTACTCCTCGGTGGCGGTGCCGCTGGGGTACTGCACGCCAGCGAAGACCCGGCCCGACGTCGACAGTCCCGGTTGGATCGTGTCGGCGGCGTTCAGCACGAGGTTATCCTCGATCTTCGTGTGGACGTCGGCGCTGACGATCGCCTCGATGGTGATCGCGCCCTCGAAGTTTTGCTTGACCGACTCGACGCTCCAGGCCGCATCCGCTTCGCGCAGCTCTTGCAGTTGGTTCTCCAGCGATGGGCCCTCGCTCAGTGTGGGGTTACGCCCGAGGTGGAAGAGATCGGGCGTCCCGTCGCTGTCGGCGTCGACGAGCGAGCCCATGAACGACTGCTCGCCACAGGCCACGAGGGTGCCGGTCCCCGCGCCCGTCATGCTGTACCTCCGCTATACGCGTGTCTCATGATCATGAGTAACTCCTGAAAACCTGCCGCGTGGTGTCCTCGACGCCGGCCGCGGCGACCGACGGGTCATCAGTCTTGCGTGTACTGAAAAAGCGGCGGAGTCACGGCAACTCTTCGAACCCGTCGAAGGCGACGTCGACGCGCCAGTCGTAGAAGTCGGCGTACTCGCTCGACAGATCGGCCTCGTTGGTCAGCAACAGATGCGTGTACGACGTTCCGGTCCGACCGGCATCGGGGTACGTCCGCGCGCCGTACAGCGCCGACCGGATGCGGTCTTGCAGCTCACCGAACGGCACGCCGTTGGTGCCGTCGGGATCGACGTGGCCCCACTCGCTGTGATGCAGACCTTCGGCACGCAGCGAGACGACACGCTCGACGTCGAGGTCGAACTCGGTGCCGATGGGAGACTGCGAGACGTCGGCGGACCCGGCGCTGACGAAGACTCCCGACTGCAGTTCGCCGGAGCGTGAGCGGATCGGCGTCGTCATGTCGACCGCCTGCGACCCCTCGTAGATGCGGCTGTCGTCGCGGTCGACGCGCTTGATCACGACGTCGTCGCCGTTCTCCAGCGTGTAGTCCGTAGCGACGCTACTCACCACGCTGGCGAGTTGGTCCAGCACCCAGTCGACCTCGGTGCTACTCACTGGCTGACCTCCCGGCGGAGCCAGTTGAGCGAGTCCCGGACGGCCCGGCTCTCGGGCAGCCCCGTCGGTTCCGTCTGCGGCAGGAACGCCGTCCCGCCGGGGAACATCTCCGCCAGACCCGGGTACTCGCTCTTGTCGAACTCGAACACCAGCAGCGGGTCGCCGTCGACCGTGTGGTCGCTGGTCCCGAACTCCCAGAACGGCATGGCCTCGTGGCTCCACGACCACTCGGCGTGGATAGACGTCCGGTCTCGGGCGACGTCGACGCCGGCGAAGCTCTCGATGAGCGGGTCGACGTGGTAGTCGTTCGTCGACGCGTAGCTCTCGAGTTGCTCGTGGGCCTGCCGGACACTCCGGAAGACGAGGTTGTTGCGCTCGCCGACCAGTTTGTGTTCGATATCGTCCAGCAGGGCCTGCCGGGCACTCTCCGCCGGCGCGTTGGGAACGGCGATGTCCAGGACGGCGCCGATGGGGTCGGTCTGGAACGCCAGCGAGACGTCGACGGTGACCGGAATCTGGGCGACGGCCACGTCACTCGTAGACCTCCATCAGTTCCTCGGCTTTGCGCTCCAGTTCGTCGGCTTTCGTCTCGACGTTGTAGACCGTGGCGTTCTGGGGGATCTCGATGACGGCCTCCTCGACGAGGTCCGCCGCCGCCCAGTTCGCGACGGCCCGCCGGACGGTCCGCGGGATGCCCTCGTGGCCATAGTCGAAGTCGACGTACACGGCATCGGAGAACGACGGGATGTCGTCGTCCATCGCGTGGACGTCCAGATACAGCTCTGAGACGCCGCCGTTGTTGACGCGGACCCAGTAGTCCTCGCCGCGGTGGGTGTTTCCGACGCCGCCGTCGTAGTCGTTGCTGGCGACCCAGTCGTCGAAGGCGCCCTCTGCGTTGACGACCGACAGCGAGTTGACTGCCTTGGCGTCCTTCCGAGCGAGCGTGATCCGCGTGTACGCCGGGACGGTGTCGTCGACCGGCGGCTCCAGTGACTCGGGGCGGCCGAACGCGATGCGGATCTCCTCTTTCGGATCCTGGTAGTGCTTGCGCCGGCGCTCGTACCGCGGCCCCGATTCGAGGAGTGCGTCGCTGTTCTGTCGATACCGGTAGCGCTCGTTCTCGCTGGCGCCGTGGACCATCCCGCCGTGGGTTGGGATGTCCTCCTCGTCGTCGCGCGTGTTCGTCGACGTCGGGATGTCGACGTTCGACGCCTCGTCGAGGATGGCGGCGCCGGTCGGGGCGTACCAGTGGCGGTCGTAGGTCTTCTCCAGCCACTCGGTCCGGGAGACGATGGCGTCGGCGGCGATCCGCGTGTCCTGGGTGACATCGCCGGGGAGGCTGGCTTTCCGCAGCGCTCGGCGGAGATCCTCGGTCGTACAGTAGCCAGTCGCCATGTCGTGTTACCTCGGGTTGTTCCGAGCTTCGATGCTGTACGTGACGCCGTTGCTGCTGGTCACCTTGACCGTGTCAGCCTGCGGCGCCTCGACGATGTACGAGCCCACCGCCGAGAGCGTCCGTTCGTCGACCTCGTAGGTGCCGGCGGCGCCGACCACCTCGACGGTGATGGTGTCGTCGGCGTTGCCCTCGAGGTCCTCCAGCGCCACGCAGATCGCCGGCGTGTGGTACTGGCTGATGTCGCCAGTGACCGCGTTGCCGGCGGTGAGGCTCTGGGAGTCGGCGAGGACCGTACTGTCGTACCACTTCGGCATCGGTTAGTCCTCCCGGACGGCGTTGATGCGACCCTGAATCGCTTCGATAGCAGTATCCCGGTCCTTTCCAGCCTCCTCGGCGTCGTAGACCGCGGCCAACACGTCGACGTCGTCGATGTCGCTCAGTTTGTCGCGAAGGTCTGCGACCGAGTGGTCGCTCGGGTCAGGAATCGGGCCAGCCCCATCGGGCGGCCCGTCCTCCTCGTGGACGTCTTCGTCGGCTGGCCCGTCCTCAGCAGCGACAGCGTCGTCGACGCGCTCGAAGTCACCGCGCTCGTCACAGAGGTACGCGGCGTCGGCAGCGCCGACGTCGGCACGATCACCGTGGGTGAACTCCCCGATGTCACGGATGGTGACCCGGGCGCCGGACGTCTTCTCAACGACCGGCATGGTCAGGCACTCCCGGTGCCAGCGACGACCCAGCCGCTGGTCGTGCCGTCGATGTTGCGAACCGTTGCGGTCGCGCCGGCGCTGCTGAGGTTCGCTGGCCCGGTCCCGACGAAGTCGGCGTCGGCGAACGACAGCGTCGGCGTGTTGGCCCCGCCGTTGTGGACGACTGTGACCACGCGGCCCTCTTCGGCTGCAGTGTCGAGGTCGACTGCGTTGGTCCCGTCGGCTGTGACCGCATGGACGTCGGCGTCTGCCGGCACTGTCGTCGAAGCGCCGTTCGCCGGCGCGTCGGTCGCGACCTTCCCGGGCGCACCGTCGTTGAGCGGGTCGCCGTTTTCGTAGCGCTCCCGAATCTCGGCGTTGGTGGTCGGTCCAGACATCACTCACCACCTGCCCACTCGAACTCGGGCTCCTGGACGACGTCGTACTCGTCGCAGTTCTCGACCAACTCGGTCGCACACTTCGCCAGTGTCTTGAGCTTCTCCTCGCGGCCGACGGCGTCGGGGTCGATGTGGAGCCGTCCCTCATCGTCGGTGTAGATGTACTCGTCAGGGTGGTTCTCGATGATGTGGCCGGTTTCGTCGTCGAGGTAGAGCGTCATCGCTTACTCACCTCAGGCGATGTTCTCGACGAGGACGCCGGCCTGCATCTGCTTGATCTGGAAGTCGAACTGCCCTTCCAGCCAGTTCCGGGAGTGGAGGCGGTTCTCGTGGACCTTGTCCGTGTCCGTGGTCTGGTCGAGCTCCATCTCCTCGAAGACCCCGAACGCGAGGTTGTCGGGGTCGGTCAGCATCGCGTAGCTGTCGGGCCAGCCGTTGACGCCGACGACGTCGTAGCTGAACGGCGTGATGTCGTTGTCGCCGAAGATGACCGCCGAGCCCAGCGGGTCCTCGCGCTCGGTCAGGCTGAAGACGTACTCCTGGACGACGTCCGGCGACGTCAGGAACACGAAGTTGTCGGGATCGCGGTAGCGCGAGTCCAGCGTCTGGATCGCGTCATTGAACATCTTCGTGTCGACCGACGACGACGCCATGTCGACGGTCGGCATGGTGTCGACCTCGCCGCCTGCCGTCGTTTCGAGACCCATCCGATCCGACGCCGTGTCCTCGCCCTCGGCGATGGCGATCCAGCCGTTCCACGTCGAGTCCAGCGCAGCGGCGCCGCCGATAGACTGCAGGTTACCCGAGTCGGCGTTCGCACGGATCCCGATGAGGCCGACGTCGTTGAACCAGCGCTGGATGAACTGGTCGACGATGTAGTCGCCGAACTGGTCGGGTCCGTAGTGGGTGTTCTTGAGCGCGTCGCGGGTCGGCTCGACGAGGATGTAGTACTGCTGGTCGGTCGCGTTGAACGCGACGTCCCCGTCCGAGTTGGCGGAGTTGGACGTTCGCGTGCCCTCTTCGGCACGGGTCGACCCCGACAGCTGCGGGACGCCGAACATCGGGACGTCCATCTCCAGGCGCTCGAGGACCATGGTGTCGGCCATCTCCAGCACCTGGACTTCTTTCTGGGCCCGATCGAGGAACTCCTCGGTGACGTCGCGCGGGAGCTGGAAGTTGTCGAGCGTCGCGAGGTCGACGTCCTTGCTGACGCCGCCGGCGACCTGGTTCTGCGTACGGACTGCGTCGATGGTGTTAGTGCTCATCTGTAGTCACCTCAGGAGAGGGCCTTTCCCAGGTCGCTGAGTCGGTCGCCGTCCTCACCCTCGCCGGAGCCCTGCGCGAGCTGCTGACTGCCACTGGCCTCGCGAGAGATCGCGTCGAGTCGGGCGTGGAGCGCCTCGATGTCGGCCTTCGTCGCTGCGGCGCCGTCGGCGTCCTTGTTGGCGTCGCCGTCGTCCTCGAACCACGAGTCGACCTCGCTCTTCGAGACTTCGGCCACGGAGCCGTCGGGGAGCTCTACCTCGGCGGTCTTGTCGGCATCCGCGTCGCTTCCGCTGTCGCCGTCGACGGCCTCGGTGAGGCTCTTGACGGCGTCGGTCAGTTCGTTGATCTGTTCTGCGTTCTGCTCGGCGAGGGACTTGTCCTCACCAGTGTTCGTGTCAGAATCGTCGGACATGTCGTCGGCAGCGGTCGTGCTGCCATCGTCGGCCGGCGTGTCGCCGCCGGCGGCGTGCTTGTCGTCCTGGTCGTCTTCGTCTTCATCGCCGCCTTCGTCGTCCTCGAACGACCACGCACGGGCGTCGTGCTCAGAGAGGTCGAAGTCGACGCTGTCCTGATCGGTGAACCGCGTCATGCCGTGGTCGACGCCGGCGTCCTCGAGGACATCCAGCCCGGCGTCGATGGAGGCCATGATCGACTCGCGATTGCCCTTCGAGAGCGTCCGTCCCTCTTTGTCCCGGTTGGTCGGGAACGTCGGGTCTGGGCTCGGGCCGGTCGCATCTGGGGCGGAGAGAACCGACATGGCCGCCTTCCCGACGCGCTCGAGGAACGATTCCTTGCCGGGGTCACCGGCGCCCTCCTCCTCGAGCGCACGAGTCAGGTTGTCCCACATCCGCTCGGCGTCGTCTTCGGAGTGGCCGCGCTCGACGGCCTCCTCGATGAAGGCGTCACGGTCGCCGAGGTGGTCGCCCAGCCGCTTCGTCTCGAGGATCTCCGCGTCGGGGACAGCCGGGATGTCGACGGCGCTGACCTCGCGGATGACGCCGTCGGTCAGCTCCCAGACCATCGCGTCGTCGGGGAGCTGGTCGGGGACGTCAACGTCGTCGACGGCGTCGTCCTCACCGATGAGGTACGGCCCGTCCCACTCGACGGCTTTCGCGCCGATGGAATAGCCGCTGTAGACGCCGTCCTCGACGAGGTCCCAGGTGCCGGCGTCGTCGAACTGCCACTCCTGCACCCACGCACCCTCGGGGGCGGTCTGGCCGCCGATGTCTTCGGCTTCGTCGAGGACCTCGTTGCGCTCGAGGGACATCCACTCCGACGGCCACGCGGCGTGCATGATACCGCCGTCGGCGCTGCCGGAGTCCATCAGCGCGCCGAACTCGTCGGCGAACGCCCGGATGGTCTCCTCGCGAGCGAAGTCGTGCTGCAGGTCCGCCTTGTCGGGGACCATCACGATGCCGACCGCCCGCTGCTCGGCGTCGTCTTTCTCGACGAACTCTACCTCTTTGCGGAAGGCGTCCCCGCCGGCCTTCGTCACAGGTGGCACGGGTCAGCCCTCGCCATCGTCGTCTTCGTCGGCGTCAGCGTCGGCGTCCTTCGTCTTGTCGAGGTTTTTGGCTCGACCGGTCGAGAGGACGCCGCGCTTCTCGCCGCGCTCTGCGTTCTTATCAGTCATGTCGAGAATCCGTTGTGTCCCGGTCGAACCTCGCACAGGGGAGTCGGGCGCTCCCTGGGTCATCGGTCGCGATCGCTACGTCGGGACGTCGTCGGGGACGTCCTCGGGGTCCGGCTCGGGGCCCTCCGGAAGCCGGTCGTGGAAGTTGGTGATCTCCACGTAGGGATACTCCAGCCGGATGTTGTCGTAGTGGTACGAGCCGTGGCTTGACGCCGCCACGAGCGACGACCACTCCGACGCTGGCACGTCGACGTACGCGTACAGCGAGTTGGTCCCGTCCTCGCGGATGAACGAGAGGTACAGCTCCTGCTCGCCGAAGTCGTACAGGCCTTCGTCGAGGTTCGAGCTGTCGAACTGCGTCTGCTCGATAGGGTCCTTCGTCGCGAGGGCGGCCTCGGCCTCGCTCCAGTCACGCTCGTAGAGCTTGTTGTCCGGCGGCGGGGCGTCGTCCGGCCGGCTCTGCTGGACGGCGTCGCCGACGGGCTGGGGCGCCTCGTCCTGACCGACGTTCGCGAGCAGCGTCTCGCCGTCGACGGGATGGTCGTCGGGGAGCGGCTCCTCGCCGATCATCTCCAGGGCACGGTTGACCGGGATGGCGCCCCGCACGGCCTGGATCTTTCGCCGGGCGACGTCGGCATCTTCTTTCGGTCGGTCGGCGCCCCGGAGTTCGTACTCGATGGTCCAGTCGGTGACGCCGAGGTACTGCTGGTGGATGAGCTTGTAGAGTCGCTGGCTGAACTTGTGCTGCTCCGGCGCGATGACGTTGTTGGCGAAGTCGGCGATCTGCTCCTGAGAGTTCGACCGGTTCGACGTCTCGGTGACGCCGATGAGGATGGGCGGGACCTCGTGGACCTTCGCGATCTCGTGTTCGTTCTTTTTGCGGAACTCGCGGAAGTCCATCTCCTCGCTGATGCCCTGCCCCAGTGGCTCCAGTTCGATCTCGACGTCGTCGTCCATGCCGTCGAAGAACTTCTCGACCTCGAGGATGACCGCCCGGTGGGACTCCTCGCGAAGTCCGTGGAGCATCTGTCGGAGGTCGTTCTTGCTCTCCTCGGAGAGCTCGCCGCCGGTCACCTTGATCACGAACCGCGGGATGGTGTCGTTGTCGAAGAACTCGCGGTTGTAGTCCTTCGCCGCCTCGTCGGCGCCGATGGTCCGGATGGCGCTGACCCAGTCGGGGACGCCGTAGTCCTGCTCGATGGGGCTGGGGTTGCGGACGAAGATGAGTTCGTTCGCGGGCCCGTTCTCAAGCGCGCCGGCGTCACCGATTGCGACGTCGCCCGTCTCCCGGTCGACGAAGATGGGTTCCTTGTCGCTGTCGTCGGGGGTGTAGGTGACACGTGGCTCGTCGCCGCCAGTGATGACCACTTCCTGGCCTCGGTGGCGGTCGCCGGCCTCGCCGAAGTAGCGCCGGCGGCCGTCGCGCTCCTGGACGTAGCCACGGGAGGCGTACTCGCCGAGGTCGCCGTCGACGAAGTTACCCGTCTCTGGGTGTCGCGGCTGGTCGAAGCGTGACTGGGGCTTCCGGACGCGGATGGTGTTCGCGGGGACGTGGGCCAGCCCGACCGGGCGGCCCTCCATGTCGGTCAGGATCTCCAGCGCGCACCAGCCGACGGAGTGGTAGTCCTGGCGGGCGAGCTCCTTGACCTCCTCTGGCGTGGTGGGTTCGGCAGACTGGTGCGGGCCGGTTTCCCAGCGCGAGTCGGGACCACGCCAGAACTGCCGGGCCACAGCGCGCTCCTGGTCGTCGGCTTCGTCGACGTCGACATCGGCGTGCGTGGCGAGCTCGAACCCGAAGCCCACCTCGTAGCGCGCCTTCTTCCGGACCGCGGTGGCGTGGGTCTCGTTGAGCTCGAGGAACGACGCCAGCCGGTCGGGGTGGTACGGCGGCTTGACGCCGTGGCCGACCGAGTGGATCCGCCGATCGGAGAGCTGCTGGCTGTTGGTTGCCTTCGAGAGCGTCTGCTCGCCGCCGATGCCTTCGACGTGGACTTTCGTGGCGTCGTCAGATGTCATAGGTAGCTCACTCCGGAGTCGTCATCGTCACCGTCGTCTTCGAGCGCGCCCATGCCCTCGAGGCGACGGATGCCCTGCTCGGCCATGTACCACGCCGCGATGAGGTCCGGCGTGTGGCCCTGCAGTTTCCCGTCGGCGAGCTTCAGCGACATCGCCGCCTGGACGAAGTCCTCGGTCGGGCCGTGCCCACGGTAGAACTGGATGCCGCCGTTCTCGACGAGCCGACGCAGTCGCGGGATGCCGTTCTCCCACGAGTGTTTCTTGCCCGTCGTCGGGATGCCCGTCACCTTCGCCCGCAGCGAGGCCGAGAACTCCAGGGCGTCGTTGGCGACGTACTGCTGCATGCCGTTGGACTCGATCACGACCACCGCGGGGTCGTAGCGCTCGTCCATGTCGGCGAGCTTCGCCTTGACCTCGGAGGGTTGCATCCCCGTCTCGGCGTGGGCGTCGAGGAGACGACGTCGGCCATCGCGACCGACGCGGAACGCGACGAAGGCCGCGTTGTCGCCCGTGTCGGACTGGGCCGGGTCGTGGGCGACGACGGTCGCCTCGCCGGCGCCGGGTGTGAGTTGGCGGGGCGGCTCCTGCCCACGGATCGAGCAGCCGCCGTCGTCGACGAGTTTGTTGACGTCGGCCTCCTCGATGAGGTTGCCCGACGCCCCGCGGATGGTCAGGGTGTACTCGCGCCAGAAGAGGTAGTCCGCCATCTTCGAGCGCTTGTTCGCGAGCCAGTCCGGGCCCCTGGCCTCGGGCCACAGGAGTTGGAGGGTGCCGCTGCCCCAGGGGTTGTCGACCTCGGTGTAGAGCTCCTCGTCGGGCCGGCGGGCCTGCCAGTCGTCGTCCTCCCGGAACTCCTGGTCCCAGATGTCGAGGATGGCCGGGAACTCTCGCAGCGAGTAGCCCTCGTAGTCGCGGTAGTGGCTGTAGATGTCGTCCGGCCGTTTGCGCGTCCCGACGATCACCGTGCGGCCGTCGTCCTTGACCATCGGCTGGGCGACGCCGTCGACCCAGTTGAGGACGCCCTCGGTCGGGCCGTCACCCTGCTCGGAGATGATGTCGTCGAGGATGAGCAGGTGGGCGCGGGCGCCCTCGATAGAGCCCTTCAGCCAGCCGGTGGTCAGCGACGAGCCGTTGGCGAACTCCTTCGTCTTCTTGCTGTCCGTCTCGCGGGGCTTGTTGAGGTTGATCAGCCACGGGTTGCGCTCGATGAACTTGTTGAGCTCGCGGTCGGCCTTCTCGTAGGCCTGCTCCTGCGTGTTCATCGTCCAGATAACGCGGTACCCGTCGAGGTACTCCATGCAGGCGATGGCGAACGCCGTGATGATCGTCGTCTTCAGGCCATCCCGATGGCAGAGAAGTGCGAGGTCGCCGTCGACGTCGGCCTCGCCGGCGAGGTGACGGAGCCACTGTGAGTGGTGGCCGCCGAGCGGGGCCCAGTCGTCGTACTCCGCGTCCATGTACCCCTGCGTGAGTTTGTTGGTGAAGTCCAGCCAGCACCCGTGCTCAAAGGGGTTGTACGCCGCCCGGATCTCCGCCCGGGAGACGTCCATCGTGGTCGTGCCGGCGTCGTCGGTCGTGCTACTCATCGTCGAGTGTCGCCTCCCGGATAGCTGCAGCAGTGTCTTCGGGCAGTTCGATCGACGTCGAAAGCTCGCCGTCGACGTTCATGTTGATGTCCGTCGAGTAGACGCCCAGCGCCTCGCCCTTCGCTTCGAGATGGGCCGACTGCTCGTTGCGGGCCATCGCCTGTCCCTTGAGATCGTCCTGATCGCGCTGGAGGCCGTCGAACTCTTTGGTGTACCGTGGCGAGCCGTCGACGGCCCGGAGCGGGTACTCCTCGCCCGGGCGGACCGACGTCGTCCGGCCGGTGAACCGGATGATGATGTCCCGCTCGGTCGCCCACTCGGGATAGTCCTCGTCGCCGGGCTCGACGATCTCCCACTCGGGCCACTGCATCGGCGTCTCGCGGTCGTCGTCGACGCGGTCGGTCTTCGGGACGACGCGGATGATCGGCTCGTCTTTGACAGCGTCGGCCTCGGCCTGGCGGGCCCGCTGGTACAGTTGCTCCTCGCGCTCGGCGATCTGTAGGCGGACGTCGGCGTGGCGCTGCTCGATGGCCTCGATGACCTCTTCCTTCGGCTTTTCGTTGAGGTAGTCCCGGACTGTCGACCGGGCGTATGAGCCCATGCCCTCGGCCTCGAAACGGTCTCGAATCTCCTCGACGTCGAGATTGTCGAGATGGTGCCACTTCAGGGCGAGCTGTACGCGGCGGTCTCGTGTGCTCATGGTAGAAATCTGTCGCGCTGTGTCGAGACGGGTCTTATAGTTTAAATAGGGCCAGCAGTGGACCGGCTCTCGCGACGTCGGCCGTCGCGATGAGTGTCAGCATTACGAGTTGTCCTCCCCTGAAGGGAGCCGGCGGCGGATAGTCCGACCGACCCGTCGCAGGACCGGTTTGAGGTCCTCGGCATCAGCGCCGGCGGCGGCTTCGATGGTCCGGGCGTCGGCGTAGCGGTAGACTAGGACGAGGCCGGCCATCGCGACGGCCGTGACGGCAGCAGTAGTTCGGTTCCCCAGCACGAGCTGTTTGTAGGCGAACGGTGCCAGCGCGACGAGAAGCCCGACGATGGCATCGCGGGCCCGGCGTTTGGTCTTACTCATGGTCGTGTTCGTGATCGAGGCGGAGGTCGTCCGGCGACGAGCCGTTCAGTCGGTCGGCGACTTTCTGTTCGTCGATGCTTTCGTTCTCCTGGGCGAGAGCGATGACGGCGATGATGACCTCGTCGACTTTCTTCGCGACGCGTTCGAGGCGCCCGTAGTGAATCTCGTAGAAGAGGTACACGACGACGATCACTGCAGTCATCGCGTTCTCGACGAGGAACGAGAGCGAAGGCGTCGCCATCACGTTCCTCCTGTGCAACTGCGACTCATCGAAGGTCCGGTCGGGGAGTTGCACCCCGCGCTCTGAGGAGCGTACTGGGTCCGGACGGGGCGGTCGGCGATGGACAAGCGAGCTGGGAACCGACCGGTTGACGAACGATGCAGACCCTCGCCTCCTGCCACGTGGCAGTCAGCGGGTCATCGGGGCCGCCGGCCTGATCGGACGGCCCTCGCGACGGCCGTCGCGAACGTCGCGAAGTCATCGCCGGCGTAGTCGGGGTTCTGCTTCAGCTCACCCACTTCGACGATCAGTGCCAGCGGGTCGTGGGCGACGCCGAATTCGGTGAGTGTCGCGATGATACCGACCGCCGCCTGCAGGGCCTCCTCGCGAGACCGCGTGGACGGTGATCGGTGCGCGTCGACGGCGCCGCAGTTCGCGCAGGCCGACCCCGAGTCGAGATCGTCGCCCGGTGGGTTGGCCTGAACCGTGCGCTCGCTGAGTAGTTCCTCTTCGTGGTATTCCCGGTCAGTGGTGTTCCACTCAGGTTCGCCCTCGGGGAGTTCGTAGTCGACGAAACTCAGGATATCGCCGACATCCCGGCCCCACTGATGCGAGAAGTTGTGGCGGGCACGGATGCGACGGTAGCACTGTTGGCAGCACAGCGAGGCGTCGGCGACGAGCTGTTCGAAGACGTCCGCCGGGTCGTCGGGGACGCCGACGTCGTCGGTCGCGATGCTCGCCGTAGGTTGGAACTCGATAGACATAGCTGGGGAGGTCACCGCTGGGTCAGAGCGGCTGAGGGTGCGTCGGCTGACAGATGTGAGTGCGGCGGTATAAACGCAGAGATAGCGCCGGTATCCGGACCGGTATCCGGACCGGATAGCGTCATGTGTCGTACTGCCGACACCGGACATCGTTGAGAACGGGACGCTCGTCGACGAGGTCGCAGTCGACGAGGTCGTCGAGTGCCTCGCGCGCGGTGGTGTCTGGGAGTTGAGTTCGGGAGCGTATCTCCGTGAGATCACACGGGCCGTGCGCGTCGAGGACCAGATAGACGAGCTTCGCGCTCGGTCGAAGCGGTGCAACGTCGGGGTCGGAAATGTTGATGCCGGTCATAGATAGAGCGGTAGCTGCCGGACCGCCGGTGAGAACGGCCCGAACTCGGCTGTCTGATCGTCAGTCTGAGGTGTTCCGCCAGTCCCAGACCGAGGTTGCTGGCTGGTCATCGGTACTCGACCCTGTGGTGAGTGCGTCGACGGACGGGGCGGGGTCCCGAATCGCCAACGACCACGTATAGGTATCCAATACGGCATCGTTGGCGGTGTTGCCCAGATCCACGACGCCGGCGTTCGGCAGTCCGTCGTCGGCGTACAGCGTCGCACCGTGCGCGCCGCCTCCCTCGAAGGCCTGCACCGAGTCCATGCCCTCGAGGCGATCGAGCGTCTGCCGGACGTGCTCTTTCGTGACGCCGACGTCGGCGGCGACCTCCCGAGCGGTCATGGACGTCGTCGACGAGCGCAGTGTCTCGACGATATCGCGCTGGACGTCGGTGAACGTCCACTCGATACCCGACACCTGAACGTCGGCGAAGTCAGCAGGCATCGCGTCGGTTCGGACGAACACCGTGGCGTGACTCTCGGGATCGTCGGGGTTCCGGGCGTAGCGACCGGCGGCCTGGGCGGTGTGGTTCTCGCGAACGCTCGCAAGGATCTCCCGAGCCGTGTCGGCATCCGCGCCCTCGAACCCGCGACCGTGGGCCCGTTCCTGCTCGCCGTCGACGTCGACGGTCTCCGGCGCTGCATCCAGATCGAGCTCGGCGAGCAGGTCCAGGACGAACTCGTCGCCGGGGTCGATGCAGCCCTCGACGAGGCCGACACCTTCGTCGGCGAAGTCGTTCCGTGATTTCTCCTCGCCGTAGTGCATGGTCCGGTCGTCGACGTCGTCGACGCCAGCGTCGTCAAGGATGTCCTGCAGTTGGGACTCGACCGACGACGTCGTGATGGCAGTCCGGAACGCGTCGCCGTACTCCGCGCGGAGATGTTCGACGAGCGTCTCGGCCTGGTCGCGCTGGAAGTACTCCCCACTGGCGAGCGGACGGGTGGCGTCGCCCACCTGGACGACGCGGAGGCCGCGCTCGTACCGACGCCACAGTCGGCGTTCCTCGGGATCGAGGACGCTGGTGGTGTCGATGTGGGGGACGGTGTTGACGGCCCACACCGGCTGGGCAGGGTGGGCGTCCAGCCCGATCACGCTGCGGGCCTGTGAGAGGTCCGGCGCCGTCCGGACTGTTCGGACGTCGTTGTCCTCGTCCATCGCGACGGTCACCCAGACACGGTTCCAGCCGTCGTCGTCGCCGGCGTTGGCGTCGAGCCGTGGTGGCTGGTGTGGGGTCTTCCCCACCCGACGTCCGTTGCCGCGGTCCTCGGCGTGGAAGATGGCCCTCGCGAGCGCTGGCGCCAACGTGTGGGCATCGGGATTGCTGATGTACCACTCGCGGTCGGGTTCGTAGTCGAGACAGCCCTGCAGTTGGTCGCGCTCCTTGCCAGCATCGCCGCCCCAGCCGTCGTGCTCGACCAGCGAGATGAACGACTCCCACGTCGATACCGGCGCGTCAGCGGCCTGTAGGTACGCGGTGATGGCGCGCTCGATGCGCTCCTTCGAGAGGTCCTGCGTGAAGTCCGGTTCTTCGTCGACGACGATGTTCGCCGACTGTCGGAGTCCGGGGACGTGCGCGAAGTTGTGGGTCGCGATGACGAGCGGCCACTCACCCTCCCGAAGCGTCTCCCACTGCTCGATGGCCGGGCACTGCGGCGAGTCGCCCTCGTCGAAGTCGCCCTCCTCCTCGTCGTAGGTGGTTTTCGACCCACGACAACACGGCAGTGTGGTCGACTGGTCGTTGTGCTCGGCGAGATACTGGTGGGCTGCCGAGAATGGGAGCCCCTTCCCCTCGCACTGTCGGTCGAGCCACTGGCTGGCGGGCTCGCCATCGATAGTGATGACCTGTCGGTCAGCATCGGCCTCGCGGGCTTCGCGAGGATCGTGGTCACCCGCAGCGACGGGACAGGCCTCGTGCCGACTCTGCAGGACGAAGTGCTCGCCGCCAGCGTCGGCCGCAGCGGCGGCCGCCTCGTCGCGAGCGTCACGGGTGGCCGATAGGTGGACGACCGGCTGCCCGCCGGTGACGTCGTCGAAGGCGTCCCATCGCGTCGTCGCGACGGTGTAGGACTTCCCGAGCGACGTCGGCGCGTCGACGACGGTCTCGTCCTCGTGACGCATCGCCTGTTTGATCGTCGCGAGGAGTTCGTCGCGAGCTTCACCCGTCGACGGCCAGTCCAGTCCCCGTTTCTTCGCGACGCGTTTCCGGTCCTGCTGGGGCAGGGCTTCAAGCTGCCCGAGTGGAAGGGTACTCGTCGGCTCGCCGTCGACGCCCGCGTCCTGGTCGAACGCGTCCTCGAGGAGCGGGTGGTCGGCGCTGTCGGTCTGGTCCTCGTCGTCGACGTCCTCCAGTTCGGGAATACTGAAGCCGAGGTCGCGAAGGTGCTCGACGCCAGTCCACCAGTCGGCACCGGTGACGCCACCGGCGGCCTGCTCGGGACGAAGCTCGCCGGCGTCGATGAGCGCCATAACGACTGGGCCACCGTACCCGCCACGGTCGCCGGTATCCTGCCAGATACGGTCGTTGACGATGTTCGCCGTCCCGTTCGACGATGGCCCCCACGTCGGGGCGAACGCTCGGTACCCATCGCTCGTCGAGGCGCTGTCGTTCCAGCGGTGGACGATAGTGCGCTCGGCGACGCGCTGGGCGTCGAGGTGGTCCAGCGCGGCGAAGATGTCCCGGATATCGGTCGTGGTTTCGTCGGCCGACGTCGCCTCGGGCTCGTAGTCCGAACTGTCGAACTCTTCGCGAGCAGCGTCGACGTCCTCGACACGGTCGCGCTGGCTGGACGCGACCTCGTCGTTGGCTTCTAGGAGGACATCGAGGACGTCGTCGTCCCACTCCCGGACATCGGTCGGCGTGCCCTGGACATGGTCGCCAGTCATCACGCACACGCGCTTGCCGGGGTAGATTTCGATGCTAGGGAGATCGTCGTTGCTCCCCCACGGGTCCTCGTCGAGTTGCCACGAGGCTTGTTTCACGCCCCCGGGCAGGTCACCGCGGTAGATGGCGTGTGCGCCGGTTCCAGACTGGGAGACATCGGCGTAAGTCAGTCCGAGGTGTTCGAGGATGGCGACGAACGCCGGGTGGACGTCGCCGGTCTCGGGATCGCGGACGTCGTCGCCGTCGACGTAGGCGAAGGGGTCATCGGGCTGCTGCAGGAACGCCCGGCCGTCGAGACGTGGGTCGACCTCGGCCATTGCGATGCCCTCGCCGTCGAGATAGTTCTCGGCGAGTCCCCACTTGTAGCGGGCGTCCTCGTCGGCGTCGGCCTCGGAGTGGTCACGGTCGGCCCACGGCGCGAACGGCTTCTTCTCCTGGTGACCCATCCACTGCTCGCGGTCAAGCAACCCTGGTGGGTAGACGTCGATGTCGGGATCGGTCCAGTCGGCACCAGCCCACCGCCCCCATTTGGGGTCTCGCTGCGGCTGTGATGAAGGCCGAGTCTCGTCACACGAATCATCTGGAGTGGGGTCGTTGAGGGCGTCCGCGACGGCCGCCGGGGACTCCCCTAGCGCGCCGGCAATCGCCGGTACCCCGGCGTCGGGATGGCCTTCACGATAGCGTTCGACACGCTCCTGTAGTGAGAGGTCCGTCACGCCGACCACCCCCAGTCGTCGAGTGTTGTCTGCCCGTCGGCGTCTGGCCGCTCGACGTCGGCTTCGGGGACTGGGACGTTCTCGACGGTTTCCTCACCGTCGGGGTCGGGTGTCGCGTCGACGGTCTCGCCGTCGGGCCCCCAGACAGGGCTCTCGGAGATGTGCTGGTAGGTCCCGTCGAGTGGATCGCCCTCGTACGCGCGGTGGCTCACGCCGAACACCCCCTTGTAACCGCAAACGATACAGCGATATGGGGTGTATTGTCGCATGACAGGGCCCGATCCGGTCTCGTCTGGCGATTCTCGCGGTTCGCTTGTGCCTCAGAATCGAGGCAAGATGCGTGGGTTTAACACTCCGGGCCCCGACCCTCGGAGTATGCAGGGTAATCTTCCGCCTGAAGCACAGGAGAAGCTCGAGGAACTGCAGGATCTGCAGGAGACCGCACAGCAGGTCGCTGCCCAGAAACAGCAAGCCGAGACGAACCTTCAGGAGTCCCGCACCGCGCTGGACGAACTCGAAGACGTCGACGAGGACACGACGATGTACCGCGAAGTCGGCGAACTTCTCGTGAAGACAGGCTTCGACGAAGCACAGGACGACCTCGAAGAGAAGGTCTCCAGCCTCGAAGTCCGCGTCGAGACCCTCGAAAAGCAGGAAGAGCGCGTCCAAGAGCAGTTCGAGGACCTGCAGGGCGAACTCCAGCAGATGCTCGGCGGCGGGCCGGCCGGCGGCCCCGGCGCTGGCGCGTAAGTCATGCCGACCGACGACGAGGTCGTCGAGGTGGCCGCTGACGCGGCCGAAAACGTCGTCTTTTCGCGGTTCGACGCGAGCGATGTCGAGGACGTCGACGTGACCGTCACCTTCGAGGACGACGTACTCGAAGTCGACGTCTACGTCAACGCACCGGAGAGTCGCGCCGACGAGAAACGGGTCGCCGACGACGCCGCGCTGGCCGCTCGATCGGCCGTCGACGACCTGTTCGCCGACGACGAGAACTGACAGGTCGTCTCCCACACACCGATTCGGTGTGTGGCGACACTCACTCGGTCAGTGGCGACACTGACACGTCTCATCGACTCACGATAGCGACCAGTACCGAGAACGTAACCGGGGCGATGAGAACAAGATGCCACAGCGTGCGCTCGTCCGTCAGGTCCGGTCGCTCGCGAACCCGGTCCGGAACGCGATCCACCCGAGGACGCTGACGAACAGGATGGGGGGCAGAATCATAAAGCCCCACAGCGGGTCCAGTCCCCATCCGAGCAACAACACGAGGTCGAACAGACCGATAGCCACGAACGGGGCGACGTACTTCGTGGCCTGCCAGCGGTCGACGCCGCCCGTCTCTGAACCCCCGCTTTTGTCGTCATCGTCGGCCGATAGCAGGTCCTCTGTGGTCCGTTCGGCCGTCTCCGCGTGGACGGAGTCGTCCATACCGGCACTGAGTGACGGACGAGCAAAAACACCGCGCTTGGTCGCTACGTGGGTCGCGTGAGCGGAACGGGCGAAGAATCAGCCGGGTTACTGCTCGCTGTCGGTGCTCGTCTCGGTCTCGGTCGTCTCCTCGTCGCTGTCGTCCCCGTCGTCGGGGGTCACGTCGCTGACCTGCGAACCGAGGTCACCGTCGAGGTCGCCAGCGATGTGCTGCTGGACCAGCGAGTGAATCTCGCTGACGAAGTCGGGGACCTGTTCGGGGAGGTCCGCGGGCGGGCCGCGTTCGCCGTCCGGGCCGACGTCAGCGGGCGGGCCCTGACGCTCGGCGCTGGCGTTCGCTGCCTCGGCGTCAGAGTCGGACTCGTTCGACTCGGCCATCGCCTCGCTGTCGGCAGCGTGGTCGTCGGCGTCCGTGGCGTTCTCGTTCGCGTACTCGTCTGCCTGTGCGCCGTCCGCGTTGTCCGAAGCCTGTGCGCCTGCCGCCGCGGGCAGCGCCGCCGCCGACCCCGTGACGACGAGGACGGCCAGCAGCGCGCCGGCAATCGTTGTGAGTTTCATCGTTCGTTGACTCCACCCGACCCTGTGGACCGACTGTACTTGAAGGGGGAAAGCAGAGAACCCGGATAAACTCGATTTAGTCCGTTTTAGCCGTTCTACGTCCCGTTTTAATCCGGATTAAACGGGATTAGCGGGTGGCGTCACTCCTCTGTCTCCGGTAGCGTGTGCTGGCGGCCCGGCGTGTCGGCGCGCGCGACGGTGCGGGTCCGGCCGACGAGGTAGCCGTCGGCGTCGTCGGCCGCCCACGGCGGGGCGTCCTGTAGCCACACGGCGGCCGTCGCGCCCCGACAGGCCCGTGCCCACTCGCGGGCCAGCGGCTTCGAGTCGAAGGTCCGGACTGGTCCCTCACGGTTGACCCAGCGACCGGCGCGGGCGCTCACCCGACGTGCGGACGGCTTCACGACGACACGGTAGGTGTCCTCGGCCACGGACGTCGTTGGGGCCCGCCCCCCGTAAAACCGACCGCGGGCTAGCTTTTCATACCTACCCGCCAAACTGTACCGTATGGAACACGAGGCCACGGTCGAAGGGGTCGGTGTCGGCGTCAGCGAAGAGGGGGCGGGAACGCCGGTCGTGTTGCTCCGCGCCCGCGGGGAGATCGTCCCGATTTTCGTCAGTTCCGATCAGGCCCAGTCGATGCAACTGGCCATCGACGGGGAACCGTTCGAGCGACCGCTCACCCACGACTTGCTGGTCGAGATGGTCGCGGAGTTCGGCAGCGCCATCGACCGTGTCCGTATCGACGACCTTACCGACGGCACCTTCTACGCGAAGATAGACACCGAGCAGTACCTCGACGACCGCCGCAAAGAGATGGTGTTCGACGCGCGACCCTCCGACGGCATCGCAATCTCGTTGCGCGTGGACTGTCCGCTGGTCGTCTCCGACGAGGTGGTCGACGCCGCCGGTCGCTCACCCGAGGAGTTCGACACCGGGGACGAGTTCGGTCGCTGAGTGGAAAGGTACTCGGCGAGCGAGCGCTTTCGCTCGGGTATGGGCTACGAGGCAGTCATCTTCGACAACGACGGCGTCCTGCTGACGCTGACCAGCATGGACGCTCACCGCGACGGGACGCGCGAGGCGTTCGCGCGCGTCGGGGTCACCAACCCGCACCCGGACCACGTCGAGGCGATGAGCATCGGCGTGACGGTGGACCGACTGGAAGCGGTCTGTGCGGAGTACGACCTCGACCCCGAGGCGTTCTGGGCGGCACGCGACGGCGCCATCTCCGAGGCCCAGCGTGCCGAGATGACCGCCGGCGAGAAGCGCCCGTACGACGACATCGACGCACTCGACGCCTTCGACACGCCGCTGGGCGTCGTCTCCTCGAACCAGACGGCGACGGTGGAGTTCGCCTTCGACCACTTCGGACTGGCCCCGCACTTCGAGACGGTCCACGCACGCGACCCGACGGTACAGAGCCTCGAACGCAAGAAGCCACGTCCGTACTACGTCGAACGGGCACTCGCCGACCTCGGCGTCTCGGAGGCGCTGTTCGTCGGTGACAACGAGTCCGACGTGCGGGCCGCCCACGCCGCGGGCATCGACTCGGCGTTCATCCGCCGCCCGCACCGCGTGGACACCGACCTCTCGGTGACGCCCGACTACGAGGTGTGGGGGTTAGACGACGTCGTGAGCATCGCGGAGTGAGTGCCGGGAGAGTCAGGGTTGGTAACTACCTGAGGACCATCGTGGTGTAGCTGACGTAGAGCCCGAAATCACACTTTCCAACGACAGGCACGGACGGCCGTGCATGGAAAAGTCGGTCAGCGATTCATCGGGAGACAGGGCCACCGCGGCCCAGACGTCACAGACACCGCGCGCGTTTCTCGATTCGCTCGTCACTCGGCTCCCCGAACCAGCCGTCGTCGTCGATACGGAGCTGCGCGTGCTCGCTGCGAACGACCACCTCTATACGCTCGTCGAAACCCCGGCCGAGACTGTCCTCAGTCGCTCGCTCCCGGACCTGTTCCCGGCGGCGACCCGCGGCCGCATCGAGGCCAACTGCGCCCAGACCGGCGAGTACGTCACGACCTGCTGTCAGACAGTCGAAGACGACCGCTGGGTCGACCTCGCGTTCGAGCGCCACGAGTCAGAGGGCGAGACGGTGTATCTCGGTATCGGCCACGACGTGACCGAGCGACAGGACCGCGAGCGAACGCTCGAAGCGTACGAACGCATCGTCGAGACCATCGAGGACGGGGTCTACACACTCGACGATACCGCCACTATCCGGACCGTCAACGACGCGATGTCGTCGATTACCGGCTACGACCGGGAGACGATGGTCGGATCGGACGCGTCGTTGCTCGCCGACGAATCGGCCATCGACCGGGCGGCGACGCTGAGTCGACAGCTCAGAGACGGCGACCGGGACGTAGCGACCATGACGACGGAACTCCAGACGGCCGATACTGGGACCGTCCCCGTCGAGACGCGGTTCTCGGCGTACAGCATCGACGACGACCACTACCGACAGGTGGGCGTCGTCAGAGACGTCTCCGACCGCCAGCAGTTCGCTCGTATGCTCGCGGCGCTTCACGACACCACGCGGCAACTCCTCCGAGCCGAGACGAAAGACGACGTGGCGACGGTCATCACGGAGACGGCAGCGGACGTACTGGACCTCTCGGGGGCGACCGTCTACCTGTTCGACCGGAGCGAGAACCACCTCCGGCCGACCGCCGTCGGCCCGGACGCGACTGTCGACGAAACCGACCTGTCCCCTATCGGTCCGGACGGCGGCCTCGTATGGGACGTCTTCGTCGACGACGAGGGGGTGACGCTGGGGACGGGCGCTATCTACCGTTCGCTCACTGACCACGGCGTGTTCTACGCGCAGACGCCCAGCGACGGACTCGACGAACGGACGCGTGAACTCGTGGACTTGCTCGCGAGCAGCGCCGAGGCCGCACTCGCCCGCGTCGACCGCGAGATGGCACTGCGAGAGCGTGAGGAAGAGCGCCGTCAACAGAACGAAGAGCTCAGACAGTTGAAGGAGGTCAACGCCATCATCCGTCGGGTCGACCGCGCCCTCGTCGAGGCCGACACCTGCGAGGCCATCGAGCAGGCCGTCTGTGACGAACTCGCGTCGTCACAGTGGTTCTCGTTCGCGTGGGTCGGCCGGTCGACCGAGGCGGGCGTCGAGCCACGCGCGTGGGCCGGTCGGTCGTCCAGCTATCTCGATGCCGTCACGCAGTCGGCCGCCAGCGACGGCGGACCGCCCGCCGTCCAGACCGCACGGACGGGGACGCCGACGCTCGTCCCGTGTATCACCGACGACCTGCGACGGGAACACTGGCGGACCGAAGCTATCTCCCGTGACTTCCGCTCGGCAATCAGCGTCCCGCTCGCGTACGACGATTTCCTCTATGGCGTGTTGACCGTCTACGCCGACCGGACCGAACACTTCGGCGAGATGCTGGAGTCAGTGTTCGTCGAACTCGGCGAGAGTATCGCGAACGCGATGCGAGAGATAGCGTCCCGCCAGCGACACCTCGGCGACGACGTCGTCGAACTCGCCCTCTCGGTCCCCGCTCCGAAACCGTTCACCACGCAGTTGGCTCGGCGACTCGACCAACCGATCACGTGCGAAGGCGTGGTCCCCGGCGAGGCCGACACCACGCGACTGTTCGTCAGCGTCCCCGACGTCGAGCAAACCACGGTCGCGGAGACGATAGCCGAGATACGGCGAGTCAACTCGGTGTCGTCGGTCTCCGAGGGCCTGTACGAGGTGGTCGTCGAGGGCGATACGGTCGTTCGAGCGGTCACCGACCAGGGGGCACGACTCGGTGGCCTCGAAGCCCGGTCCGACCGCGTCGACGTCGTCGTCCACCTCGCCTCCGAGGTGGACGTGCGGACGTTCGTCGAGCAACTGGAGAGTCGGTACGCCGACGTCACGTTGAACGCCAGACGCGAGAAGACGACGCGCCGGCCGAACCACGGCAGTATCCGCGCCGCCCTCGAAGAGAAACTCACCGACCGCCAACTGGAGGTGCTGCAAACGGCGTATCTCAGCGGCTTCTTCGACTGGCCCCGTGAGACGACCGGCGAGGAAGTCGCGTCGATGCTCGACATCACCCAACCGACGGTGAATCGCCACCTACGTGTCAGCGAGCGGAAACTGCTCGAACTGGTGCTCGGCGACGGCTGATCGGGTCGCTATCTGTATGGTGCGTCTCGTCGACGGGGGCAATCTGTATAGCCAGAACGCGTTTTTTACAACGGGATGATTGGCCGATAGCGGAGTGCAACCGATGACAGGAACCCAACACGTGTACACTACGTCGCCGTCCGAACCACTGAGTCAGACGATCGTCTACGGCATCGCCGACACGAAGGGTATCGACCCGATGGACTTAGACGAGTGTCTCTACGACTGTATCGACCCAGAAGCGCTCGATGAGTTGTTCGACTCCTCGGACGGCAGTCTCGTCGGCACCTTCTCGTTCTCGATGTCGGGGTGTCGCGTCGAAGTCGAACGCGGACAGAAAGTACTCGTAACCGAACGGCAGGACGAGCAGACACGAGTCGGGGTTACCGCCTAACCCGTCGACCTTTCTGTACGATTCCACGTCGCCGAGCGGCGACCCTCTCAGTCGTCGGCGACCAGCGTCTCGTCCTCGTCGGTCACGAGGCGATCCATCGCGTCGACCATCGCCCGCACGGAGGCCCGGGTGATGTCCGAGTCGCTCGCGGAGACGGCGACGTGGTCGTCGCCACGAGACATCTCTATCTCGACGGTGACCATCGCGTCGGTCCCGCCGGTGATGGCGTCGACGTGGTAATCTTCGAGCGTCGCGTCGGCGGTGTGAGAGAGCGCCGCCTCGGCGGCGTTCATCGCGGCGTCGACGGGACCAGAGCCGACGGCGGCCTCCTTGCGTTCCTCGCCGTCGACCGAGAGACGCACGCTCGCCGTCGGCGTATCGGACCCGGAGACGGCCGTCAGCCCGAGCAGTTCGACGCGGCGGTCCTGCTCCTGTCCGGTCACCTCGTCGGCGATGGTCAGCAGGTCGGCGTCGGTGACGCGCTTGCCACGGTCACCGATCTCCTTGACACGGCCGACGATTTCGGAGAGTTGCTCGTCGGTGACTGAGACGTCGTGTTCGTCGAGTGCGGCCTGCACACCGGCGCGGCCGGCGTGCTTGCCGAGTGCGAGACGGCGCTCGCGGCCCACCTTCTCGGGCGGGTACGGCTCGTACATCGCGTCGTCTTTCAGCGTGCCGTCGGTGTGGATGCCCGACTCGTGGGTGAACGCGTTCTGCCCGACGACGGCCTTGTTCGGAGCCAGCGGGATCCCGGTTCGGTTGGCGATGAGGTCGGCGAGGTCGTACACCTCGGTCAACTCCATCGTCTCGACGCCGTAGCCGTGGTCCAGCGCGATGGCGACCTCCTCTAAGGCGACGTTGCCGGCCCGTTCGCCGATGCCGTTGATCGTCCCGTGGACGAGATCCGCACCCGCGGCGATGGAGACCAGCGCGTTCGTCACGGCCAGTCCGAGGTCGTCGTGCGTGTGGGTGCTGACCGGGCCCAACTCGGAGAGCCGTGCGACGCATTCGAGCGCGCG
Source organism: Haloarcula pellucida (assembly GCF_014647235.1). Lineage (GTDB taxonomy): Archaea > Halobacteriota > Halobacteria > Halobacteriales > Haloarculaceae > Haloarcula > Haloarcula pellucida. Next base: position 303,199 of record NZ_BMOU01000006.1, on the reverse strand, counting down.
ATCCGGCGTCGCGTGGCCGACGGTGTCGGCCCAGCAGATGCGGTCGGCGCCCGCATCGAGCGCGGCCCCGAGCAGTTCTTCGAGGTAGTCGAGGTCCGCGCGCGACCCGTCCTCGCCGATGACCTCGACCCAGAGGTCGTTCGCTTTGGCGTACTCGACGAGTTCGACCGTCGACTGGACGTTGTCCGCCTTCGAAGTGCCGACCTTGTCCTCGATGTGGCGGTCGCTGGCCGGGACGACGAGGTTGACGCCGTCGACCCCACACTCCAGAGCGAGGTCGATGTCGTTCCGGATGCCGCGGCAGAAACTCGTCACCGTCGCGTCCAGATCGAGTTCCGTGACGCGCGAGATGGTCTCGCGCTCGCCCGGCCCGGTACAGGCGCTGCCGGCCTCGATGACGTCGATACGCGCGGCGTCGAGTTTGCGCGCGATGTCGGCCTTGTCGTCCGGCGTCAGCGAGACACCGGGGGCCTGTTCGCCGTCGCGCAGCGTCGTATCGAGAAACTGTACCTCACCGACCTCGTCGAGGGGACGCGTCGCTGGATGGTCCCCGAACAATGTATGCTGGCTCACAGAAGATTCACTTCCGTCACTCTTGGGGGCGAATTTCACACCCAGCCGCCTCGCGGCGACTTCCTCTATCCTCCGTCGGGTGTTCCGACATGGTGTTAGCTACTCACACGTTCATCCTTTAAAATCTGCCGGAAGGACCGCGGGGGCGGTCCACACGCCAGTCAGTCCGCTACGACGACCGTATCGCCCTCGCTGACCCCCGCAGCCGCCCCCGCGGGCAACTCCAGCAGCGTGTCGGCTCTGGCCCACCCGACGCCGTACCACGGCGGGACCGTCTTGACCGCCTGTACCTCGTCGTCGGCCAGCCACAGCACGTCCAGCGGGAACGGGACGAACAGCATGTGGATAGAGCGGGTCTCGGCGTCGTCGAACGGAAAGACGAGCGCGTAGTCGTCGGGAATCGACCGGCGGAACATCAGCCCCCGGGCCTGTGCGAACAGGGACTCGGCCCGTTCGACCTCGTGAGCGAGCGTTCGAGGGGTGCCCTCCGGGTCGTGGACGATGCGCATACGCCGGCCGAGACGGCCGCCGGGCAAAAGCGTTCCGTCGATCGACTGGGAGTCAGATTCAGGTTCCTCCGGGCCCCACCAGCGGACATGGAGAAGGCACCGGGCGGGACGAGCGTCGGCGTCGACGACCCCTACGACCACGTCGACCGCTGTGACTTCGTCACCGACGAGGGGAAGTGCCGGTGGGCGCGCGAACACGGCCACCACGACCCCGACTTTGCCGACGCCCGGAGCGCCGAGGCGTTCCGGTGTCCGGCGGCAGTCGGTCCCGATGGAGAGACTGAAGGGGCGGAGTGGGACTGGGGCGATTGCCCGCACTTTCGCTGTCGGAACCGCGACAGAGAGTGCATCCGGTGCGGGCTCGAAGAACGACGGCTGGCCCACTCCGAGGAGCGGCCGTTACTGGAAGAACATCACCTCTCGTACGACGAGACGCGAGAGGGCGAGGACCTCGCCCACGAAATCACGGTGTACCTCTGCCGGTGGTGTCACTCGAAGGTCCACAACTCGTGGGCGCGGGTCGACGACGACGTGAATCCCGACCCCGAGGCCATCGCCGAGAAGGAGGGTCGCCGCTCGAAAGAGCAGTCGGAGATGGGCTTTCAGTCGGCGGCCGAACGGTACGACGACGAGTGACGGCGGGTCGACCGAAGACGGGTGGGACTGATACTGGTGGCTGTAACAAACTGAAGTACTTCGCCACCCCGGGGTGGCGAATATCGTTACGAACTTACAGCCACCAGTATGAGAAGGGTGAACGGCGCGACGCGTCCGTCGGGACTGAGAGGGACTTTCTGACTGTTCTCGGTCGCTGTGCCAGTGGTTTAGAGGGCAGCCCCGGTCATCGCTAGCCCCGTTTCAGGGGATATATACGCGCCGGTGGCGTGACACTATCCAATGACCCACATCGTCGTCATCGACAATCACGGACAGTTTACGCATCTGGAGCAGCGTGCGCTCCGGGACATGGGCGTCGACGTCGAACTGCTGGACAACGACACGCCGCCCGAGGACATCGACGCGGACGGCATCGTCCTCTCCGGTGGCCCGGACATGGACGACATCGGCAACTGCCCCGAGTACCTCGACCTCGACGTTCCGGTGCTGGGCATCTGTCTCGGGATGCAACTCATCGCGAAGGAACTCGGCGGCCGCGTCGGCAGCGGCGAGTACGGCGGCTACGCCGACGTGACCGTCGAGATCCTGGACGAGGACGACCCACTAATCGGCTCGTTGGCCCCGGAGACGCGCGTCTGGGCCAGCCACGCCGACGAGGTGAAGGAGGTGCCCGAGGGCTTCGAGCGCACCGCGACGTCTGACGTCTGTGGCGTCGAGGCGATGAGCGACACCGACCGCAACCTCTTCGGCGTCCAGTGGCACCCGGAGGTCGCCCACACCGAGGAAGGCGAGGCCGTCTTCGAGAACTTCCTCGCGGTCTGTGACCGGCAATCCGCACCCAAGCAGTAACCGACAGCAAGCGACTGTTTTATGTGCCGACGCGGGGAGTGAGTAATAAATGACTGCGACGCAGGGGAACCTCGCCAGTCTCTCCCGGTTCATCTTCCGGGCGCCGAACTGGTACGCGAGTCTCGCGTTCGCCCTGTTCATCGCCGCGCTGACCGGCGTGGCCGCGTTCGACTCGCGGTTCGTGCTGGACGACGCGTGGCAGGGCGTCTTCTTTATCGGCTTTCCGACGGCTATCGCAGGTGCCGTCACGCCGTGGGTCGACCAGCGACTCGACGGCCAACTCACCCCCAATCGTGCCTCCCTGCTGGCGCTCATCTGCGAACTGGTTACCATCGCGTTCCTGACCACTGCGGGCGTGATAGCCCTCGTCAGCCCGAGGTTCGGTCAGAACTTCGTCTTCGACGTCCTGCTGGTGGCGCTGGCCTCCATCTTCGCATTCCGACTGCTCATCCTGATGGCCGTCTCCCGGCACTCCCTGCTGAAGGCGGCCATTCCCGCGAGCATCCAGACCGTCGCAGCCGCCGGGTTACTGGCCGTCTACAGCGGTGCCACGGCGTTCATGTTAGACGACCCGGTGCTACAGGAGATGTTAGCCCGGGCCGAACAGGCCCCGCCGGAGATTCAGGGGTTCATCCCCGCGGACTTCGTCTTGCTTGGGATCATCTGTGCCATCTACGCGCTTGCAGTGTGGCTCTTCCTCGTCGTCATCGACCGGCCGTGGCGCTCCTCGCTGGGCGTCTCGGCGCTTGACTTCCTCCGTGGCTTCATCGGCCACATCGCCGAGGGCTCGGACGAACTGGAAGCGTTCTTCGAGGACATCGGCGAGGAGGCCATCGTCCCGGTGACCGTCCTCTCGGTCCGGCGGCCAAACGGCGAAGAGAAAGCCCGGTTCGTCCTCCCGATGATACACCCTGGCCCGATGGGCGAGATCGGCGGGGGGAACCTCCCGAAGCGGGTCGCCGAGTCCGCCGACGGCCTCGCCTTCCCGCCCCACGCCACCGCCGGCCACGACTTCAACCTCGTCACCGAACGGGAGGTCGACACGATTCTGGACACCGCAGACCGCGCCTTCGATGACATCGAGTACCACTCGGAGGCGACCGTCGGTCACCGCATCACCGAAGGAGAGGCGACGCTGACCGGGCAGGCCTTCGGCGGCGACGCCTTCGTCGTCACCACGTACGCGCCCGGGTGTGCCGACGACGTGGACTACTCCGTCGGCCTCTCGGCCATGTCCGAGGCCCGGTCGGGCGACATCGAGGACGTCCTGTTGGTCGACGCACACAACTCCAACGACGGACTGGAGGGCGACGACCTCGGCCACGTCGTCCCCGGGAGCCAGCGCTCCTTCGACATGATACACGGGACCGGGAAACTCGCCCGCCACCTCACCGAGGCCGAGACGGGGCCGGTGCGCTGTGGCGTCGCGTGGGACGAGACGCCGTGGGAACCCCAGGAGGGCATCGGCCCGCTGGGTATCCGCGTCTGCGTCTTCGAGGTGAACGGCGACCGCACTGCGTACGCCCTCATCGACGGCAACAACATGGAACCCGGCCTCCGGGACCGCATCGTAGACGCCGTCGACGGGGTCGACACCCTCGAAGTGATGACCAGCGACACGCACATCGTCAACACCGTCGAGGCCGAGAATCAGGTCGGACAGGCCATCCCCGAGAAAGAAGTCGTCGCGCTGGTCGCGGACCTCGTGGGCCGCGCCGTCGCCGACCTCGAACCCGTCGAGGCCGGAATGGCCAGCGACACGGCCGAGGTGACGGTGTTCGGCAACGACCGCACCGAGACGCTGGCGTCGACGGCCAACGCGATGGTGTCGCTCGGCGGGGCGCTGGCGGCGGCGTTCATCATCGTCGTCATGGCTATCAGCGTCCTCATCTTCCTCGTCGCCGGGGTGTGAAGGCGACGGCGGTGTGCCTGCCCACGTACACGGTCGGGACCGACAGCGGCGTCGCTCGGCGGCACGACGCGCTGTAGAACCCTCGTCCGACGCCGCCGACTCGCGACGCTCGTCGGGTAGTGTCGGTAGGAACGCCGAGGAGGAGATTTGAACTCCTGAGTCCGTGAGGACAGTTGCTCTCGAAGCAACCGCCTTGGCCAGGCTAGGCTACCTCGGCTCACCTCTTTGTACCGCAGTTTGCTCTTTAGGCGTTTCGATTCTGGGGGACTGTGTTCTCGACACACATATACCGGATGCATGACATGCACGCGTATGGACGTCACTGCAGCACGCGACGTGACGAGTCAGGTCCTCGACGAAGTCGGCCGTGCAGTCGTCGCCGAACAGGAGTTCTTCGAGACGGTGTTGCTCGGCGTCGTCGGTAAGGGCCACGTCCTGCTCGAGGACGTGCCCGGCACCGGCAAGACGCTCACCGCCCGGAGCGTGGCGACGGCGCTCGGCCTCTCGTTCTCCCGGGTCCAGTTCACACCCGACCTCCTGCCGGCGGACATCACCGGCACGCACGTGTTCGACGAGCAGACCCGCGAGTTCGAGTTCAACCGCGGCCCCATCTTCGCCAACGTGGTGCTGGCCGACGAGATAAACCGCGCGCCGCCGAAGACCCAGTCGGCGCTGCTGGAGGCGATGGAGGAGGGGCAGGTCACCGTCGACGGCGACACGTACGCCCTCCCGGAGCCGTTTTTCGTCATCGCGACGCAGAACCCCGTCGACATGGAGGGGACCTTCGAACTCCCCGAGGCACAGGTCGACCGGTTCCTCGCGAAGAGTTCAATCGGCTATCCCGACGACGAGGGCGAAGTCGAACTCCTCCGCCGGCGGGCCGGCCGGACCGAGCAGAGCCCCAGCGTCGAAGCAGTGCTGGACAGCGACCGGGTGGAAGCGCTGCGCGCCGTCCCCGAGACGGTCACCGTCGACGACGACCTGCTGGCGTATATGGCCGGCATCGCTCGCTCGACCCGCGAGGACTACCGCGTCGAGGTGGGCGTCTCCCCGCGCGGGACCCAGCGCCTCTTCGAGGCGGCCCGCGCGATGGCGACCATCGAGGGCCGCGAGTTCGTCGCCCCGGACGACGTCAAACGGGTCGCCCAGCCGGTGTTGGCCCACCGGCTCGTCCTCACGCCGGACGCGCGCGTCGAGCAAGTCGAGAAACGCGACGTGCTGGCGGACGTACTGGGCGAGGTTCCCGTCCCGACGGTCTAGGGAGCGGCGCGCCCGGTCACTCCGCACCGGGTGTCTCGTCCGGGTCGCCGTAGCCGCCACCGCCGGGCGTCTCGACCCGGACGGTCGTTCCGGGCGGGACCTCCCTTGTCACCTTCGCGGGCACCGTTTCGCCGTCGATTTCGTTGCGTCCGCACGCCCCATCCGCACCGCCGGCCAGCCCCCACGGGGCCGTTCGGCGGCGCTCGGTCAACAGCGAGACGGTCGCGGCCGCCTCGACGGTGAGTTCGCGGACGAGGCCGTCGCCCCCGTGATGTCTGCCCGCGCCGCCGCTGCCCGCACGCAGACTGTACTCCTCGACGCGTAGCGGATAGGCTGCTTCGAGCGCCTCGACCGGCGTGTTCAGCGTGTTCGTCATCCCGACCTGCACGCCAGAGGGGCCGTCGGCGTCGACGCTCGCGCCCATCCCGCCGCCGACCGTCTCGTAGTAACTGAACCCCGGCCCGCCGACGACGACGTTGTTCATCGTCCCCTGTCCCGCCGCGGGCACGCGGTCGGGCACCGCCTCGGCCAGCGCCCGAAACACTACGTCGGTGACGCGCTGACTCGTCTCGACGTTGCCGCCGACCACCGCGGCCGGTGGCTGGGGGTTCAACAGCGACCCCGGCGGGGCGTGGACGCGCACGGGGTCGTAACACCCGCCGTTGGGCGGCACGTCGGGGTCGGTGACCGACCGGACGACGAAGTACACCGCACTCTTTGCGACCGACAGCGGGGCGTTGACGTTGCCCTCGACCTGCGGGTCGGTGCCGGCGAAGTCCACGTCCAGCGTCGCCCCGTCGACGGTCACCGTCGCCTCGATATGCACGTCGGCGTCGGTGACGCCGTCGCCCTCCAGTACGTCGCTGGCGGTGTAGGTGCCGTCCGGGAACTCGCGGAGTTCGGCCTCGACGCGCTGTCGGGAGTAGTCCCGAACGGCGTCGAACGCCGACAACAGGCGGTCGCCGTGGTCGGCCAGCAACTCCGTGACGCGCTCGGCCCCGCGTTCGTTCGCGCCGAGTTGCGCCCGGAGGTCGGCCCGTCGTTCGGCCGGGTTGCGGACGTTCGCTTCGAGGAGGGTCCAGACGCCATCTCGTCGCTCGCCGCCGGCGACGAGTCTCGTCGGCGGGATGCGCAGGCCCTCCTGCTGGATGTCACGCGCGCCCGCGGGCATACTCCCGGGTGCCATCCCGCCCACGTCGGCGTGGTGGGCCCAGGAGACGGCGTAACCGACGACGTCGTCGTCGGGGACGATCGGTGAGACGAGGGTCACGTCCGGGAGGTGCGTTCCGCCGGCAAAGGGGTCGTTCAGGACGAACACGTCACCGGGTTCCGGGTCCCGGTCGAGGACGGCGTCGACGGCCTCGGGCATCGCGCCGAGGTGGACCGGGATGTGTTCGGCCTGTGCCACGAGTTCGCCGTCGGCGTCGAACAGCGCCGTCGAGCAGTCCCGGCGCTCGGTGATGTTCGGGGAGAACGCGCCCCGAATCAGCACCTGTCCCATCTCCTCGGCGACGCTCTCTAGCTGGTTGCGCAGGATTTCGAGTTCCACCGCGTCGAGGTCGTGGTCCGCTGTCTCGTCGGCAGTCATTCGTCACCCTCCAGTCGAAGCGTCCCGCGGTCGTCGGCACGGAGCGTCCAGTTCGGCGGCACGACGACGGTGCTCTCGCCGCCCTCGACGATGGCGGGGCCGTCACGCGTCGTTCCGGGACCGAGCGCCCCCCAGTCGAGGACCGGCGTCTCGTGCCACCGCTCACCGAACGATACGTCGCGGGTACCGGTCTGTGCGGGTCCGTCGCTCGCCGAGTGGGCTATCGGCGGCATCTCGTGGCCGACGGTGGCCGTCGCTCGCAGGGTGACCAGTTCGACGACGGCGTCGGGCAGACGGTAGCCGTGGGCCCGTTCGTGGGTCGCGTGGAAGCGCTCGCGGAGGGTCGCCCGGTCGAAGTCCTCGATTTCGACGCCGAGTTCGTGGCTCTGGCCGGCGTAGCGACAGTCGGCCTCGACGGTGACCGTCGCCGCCTCGGGGTCGCTCGTCTCGGCCAGCACCTCGGCTTCGAGGTCGTCGAGAACCGACGCGACGGCCGCTGGGTCGACCTCGTCGAGATGCGCCCGATAGGTCCGGACGGCGTCGTGTTGCTCGTCGGCCGCCAGCAAGCCCAGCGCCGAGAGGACGCCGCTGGCTCGGGGGACGACCACCGTGGAGACGCCAAGCCGGTCGGCGAGCGCCGCCGCGTGCATCGGGCCGGCGCCGCCGAACGCCGCCATCGCGAACTCGCGGGGGTCGTGACCGCGTTCGGCCGTGACGCTCCGGATGGTTCGGGTCATCGTCGCGTTGGCGACGCGGTAGACGCCGCGAGCGGCCGCCAGCGGATCGTCGAGGCCCGCCTCGGTCGCGAGGTCGGCGAGCGCGTCCCGCGCCGCGTCGACGTCGAGTTCGAGCGCCGCTCCGAGCGTCGTGTCGGCACCGAGATACCCCAACAGGAGCGCCGCGTCGGTGACCGTCGGGTCGGTACCGCCCTTCCCGTAGCAGGCCGGGCCGGGGTCGGCCCCCGCCGACTGGGGGCCCACGCGGAGCGCGCCGCCAGCGTCGACCCACGCGAGTGAGCCGCCGCCGGCACCGACCGTCTCGACGTCGACCATCGGGACCCGGACGGGACGGCCGCCCACGTCCGCCTGCGTGGTCCGCTCCACCTCGCCCTCGCGAACGAGCGAGACGTCGCTGGAGGTCCCACCCATGTCGAAGGTCACGAGGCCGTCGGCGTCGTCCGGTTCGAAGGCGCTCGCGCCGACGACGCCGGCCGCCGGACCCGAGAGCGCCGTCGTCACCGCATGTCGGCGGACTGTGTCGGCGTCGGCGATGCCGCCGTTCGACTGCATCACCCGCGGTTCGGGAAGGCCTCGGTCGGTCGCGCCGTCGACCAGTCGACCGAGGTAGTCGTCGATGACCGGCGTGACGAACGCGTCGGCCACCGTGGTCGCGGTGCGTTCGTACTCTCGGAACGCGGCCAGTACCTCGTGACTGGCCGACACCGGCACGTCGAGTTCCTCGCGGAGTCCCTCGGCGACGCGGCGCTCGTTCTCCGGGTGTGCGTAAGCGTGGAGGAACGACACCGCAACCGCGTCGGCGTCGATATCGGCGGCGAGGTCCCGGACCGCACGCTCGTCGACGGCCGTCTCGATACCGTCGGTGGTCGCCCGTTCGGCGAGTTCGTACCGACGTTCGGCGGGAACGAACGGGTCGGGGCGGGCGACGGACTGGTCGTACAACTCCGGGCGGTCCTGTCGCCCGATAGCCAGTACGTCGCCAAAGCCCTCGGTGGTCACGAGCGCCGTCTCCGCGCCGTCTGCTTCCAGCAGCGCGTTCGTCGCCACGGTCATCGCGTGGCGGAACTGATCGACCTCGTCCGGGTCGACGCCGCCCGTCTCACAGGCCGCGGCGACACCCGAGAGCACGCCCTCGTGCTGTGGGCTCGTCGTCGGTACTTTCGTCGTCGTCATCCCGTCTTCGGCGACGAGGACGACGTCGGTGAAGGTCCCCCCGACGTCGACGCCCAACCTGACCGAATCGTCCATACGTCGTCTCCGGACGCCGGGTGCAAAAACGTCGCCTAGTTCCAGGTCCAGTTCGAGTCCAGCGCGTAGCGGTAGAGCCCCGTCGCAGCGATGGCGATGGCGTTGGCGACCAGATACTCGATGCCGCCCCACGTCACCAGCGCGTACAGCGCGCCCAGTTGGAGCGGGATGGCCGTCCCGCGGACGAGGTTCGTCTTGCCCATCCCCACGAGATACTCCCGCATCGACGTGTGACGCGAGCGATGGAACGTCCACGCGTTGTTGAGGACGTACTGGAACAGGATGGTCACCTCGATGGCCACGAACGCGCTCAACAGGTAGTTGATGCGCCCGATGTCGACGAACACCCAGAGCAAGGCCGTCTGGATAGTCGCCGCTGTCAGGCCGACGAGGAAGAACCGAACGAGTCGCTGTCGTCGCGGCGAGGTGGCGACGGCGAACGACATGGAGCCCTATTTATAACCGAGTGCCTTTAAGCGTGCCGCTATTTCGTCAGACGTCTGTCCGTCATCGCCGGTCTCGTCGGCGTCTGCGGCGGTTTCGAGTCGGTCGACGTGGTCGGCGACGGCCGCCGAAAGTCGGTCGAGGACTGGCGGCGGCGCGGTGTCCGCGGTGGCTGTCGCACACAGGTTTCGCCGTTCATCCGGGTCCTCACGTCGGTCGTACAGTTCCCGGTGGCCCGACTCGGTGTGTTCGACGTACGTCCAGCGGGCGTCGCGGGCGCTCACGAGCAACTCGCCGTCGTCGAGACGGCGTGGAATCGGTTGGCTCGTCACGCTCTCGCCCCGCACCGCGACGGACACCACCGGACTCTGGGACTCGATGGTCTCGCCGTCCAGTGCCGGGGCGACCGACTCGCCCTCCCACGCGGGCGCGGGGTCGACGCCGAGCAGGTCACACACCGTCGGCGCGATGGTGTCGAGGCCGACTGGCTGGTGGACCGTCCCGCTCCCCCCGTCGGGATGGGTCACGACGTAGGGTACCTCGACGAGTTCGCCGTACAGTTTCGGGTAGTGCGCGAGGTGGCCGTGGTCTAGGAACTCCTCGCCGTGGTCGCCGGCGACGACGACGGCCGTCTCCTCGGCCAGTCCCTCGGCGTCCAGCGTGTCGAGCAGACGGCCGACGCTCGCGTCGACCTGCCTCACCGTCCCGTCGTACAGCGTCCGGAGGGTGCCCAGCGTTCGCTGGTCGACGTCCCACCCGAGGCCGGTCCGCAGGTGGGAACCGAGCATTCGGAACAGGCCGAAGTGGGTGTCAGATACCTCTCGGAGGTGTCGCGGCGCCGGGACGTAGGGCGTGTGTGTGTCCATGTAGTGTACCCAGAGAAAGAACCCGTCGTCGGCGGCGCCTTCGAGGAAGTCCGTAGCGTGCTGTTCTAAGTCGCCCATACGCGAGACGTCTGCGAACGGGCGGGCGTCGGACTCACCACGGAGGGCGGCGGCGGCCCGCCGGAAGGGAGACGTGCCGAGTTGGACCCACGCCTGCACCGTCGGGTGCGCCGCGAGGTACTTGCTGTACCCGCCGCTTTCGACGAACGGTTCGAACTCGTCGAAGCCGCGGTCGTACCCCCAGTGGTCCGTGAGGAAGCCGTTGGCGGCGTTGAACCCGCCGGTCTCGACGCCGGCCTCGGATAACTGTTCGGCGAGCGTCGGCGTCGATGCCACGCCGATGTCCGCTCCCTCGTCGAAGACCGGGCGAGATCCGTGAACGCTGGGGAACGAGAAGGGCGTCCAGTTGCCGTGTGCCATCGCGTTCTCGAAGACGACGCCGTCGTCGGCGAGTCCGTCCAGTACCGGAGAGACGCTGTCGTCGCCGCCCACCGCGTCGGCCCGAAGCGAGTCGACAGTGACGAGAACGACGTTTTCAACCTCGGCCGGCACCTACACCACTCCCATGGCTGTCCGCGCCGCGTCCGTTGACAAGGCCGAGTCAGGGCCGGTGTCGCGACCGCACCGTCGCGAATCGTGCATACGTTAGCAACTCGGTACGCGATACTGAAGGTTCTGGTTGCTGTGTCGCCACCGACGACGGAAAGAAGGTTCTCACGACCGCTCACCGGGTTTCGTGGGCCGGCCGCGTCTCATCGCTCCGTGTTTCAATCCGGATTTAACCTTCCAGCGGGGCTTTAGTACGGCCGTACCAACGAATCGAGTGCATGACAGCGAACTGCCCTCCAGACGCCGTCCGACCGCCGGACGGTGTCGGCCCGTCGAACCGCGATACAACCAGCAGGCGGGAGGTGCACCGATGACGACCCGGTCGCTCGCACTCGTCTGCCTCCTGCTTTCGGCTACAGTGGTCGGTATCGGCCCCGCGCTGGCCGACCAGAGCGCCACCGTCGACGACGGTAGCCTCCCGCTGGCCTCGGCCGAGCAACAGGTCGTCACCGGTGAGACGAGTATCGCGCCGGGTACCGAACTGACCGTCCGTCTCCGGTCGAACGACGCCGCGGCACCGTTCCTCCACCAGCAGACCGCCCGCGTCGCCGACGACGGCAGTTTCGCCGCCGTCTTCGACCTGAGCAACGTGGCGCCCAACACGTCCTACGAACTGACGATTCACTACGACGGGCAGACGCTCGCGGAACGCACCGAGACGCTAGTCGCCTGTGACGGCGACTGCACCGACACGGTTCCCGAGACCCCGACGCCGACGCCGGCCCCGAACGACGGGGTCGTTCAGGTGACCCAAGGTGAGGTCGCCGAGATTCCGGTCGCGATTGACGGCACGGAGACGGCGGTGTTCTCGCTCGGTGGCGACGATGTCAACTACCTCGTCAACGCGTCGCTGATCGACGGCGACGGCGACGGGACTGTGACGGTCCGATTCGACACCGCAAACGCCGGGACCGACGGCGAGACGCTGTCGGTGGCCGACGCCAGCGACTCGCTGATGGTCACCCGCGAGGAGACGGAACTCCCGTCGACGCTCGACCCCGCATCCTACGAGTACCGCGTCTTCTACGGCGACGGTACGGACGGCCGTGCGGACGACGTAGGCACGCTCCTCGTCGAAGCGAACGATACCGCCGAGGAGCAGTTCGCCGTCGACGACGGCCCCGAGTTCGGCTTCGAGCGAAGCGTCTACACGACGCGACAGGGCGGGACGGCCCGGCTGACCGTCGTCCTCGCCGACGCCGAGGCGGGGACGGTGTCCATCGGCGGCCGCGAGAGCGGGTACGAGATAAACGCGACCGTCCGCGACGGCGACGGCGACGGCACCGTGACGCTCCTGTTCGACACGGCGGCCGCCGGTCGGGACGGGACGACGCTTACGGCGGCCGCCGAGACCGACTCGGTGACGGTCGAATCCGGGTCGGAGGTAACGCTGGACACGCGACTCGACGCGACCGAGTACGACCTCACGTTGTACCGGGGAGACGGTGCCACCGACGACGCGGCGGACATCGGTACCCTCTCGGTGCAGGCGAGCAACGGGACGACGAACGACCGCGGTTCGACGGCCACCGTCGCCGACGGCCCCACGAACGGGGACGACACGGAGTCCGGCTCCGGGATACCGCTCGAACCGGGGAGTCTCGCACTCGGTGCCGGCGGCCTCGTCGCCATCGTCGGCCTCGGCATCATCCTCCGGCCCCTGCTGTAGCCGGGCCGACCCAGCACTGTCGACAGTTTTTGCTCCGTTACCCGCCGAGAACGCACTCCTCGACTTCGACGGCCGGTACGGTCAGTACGCGGCCGCGTCCTCCCGACGCAACACGAGCGCGACGACGGCCAAAACGACGAGACAGCCACAGAAGAAGAGCAATCCCGGTTCGGCAACTTCGAAGACGAACCACGCAAGCGACCCCGCCGGGTCGGTCTGGGGAGCGTTCGGGCTGGCCGGACCGAGGACGCCGTTCCCGCCGGCAGGGTTGGCGAGTCGTTCGGCCCCCCACTGGACGAACAGACTCGCGAGGCCCAGCAAACCGAGGCCGGCGACCACGTCGGTCAGCGACTGCTGGAGGCGGGGCCGCAAGTCGCGGTTCCCCACCAGTACGATGGGGTCGCTGGCGGGGCCGTAGACGGTCATCTCGTTGCCCTTCTCGGAGTAGACGGTGTCGATAGATTCGACGAGCCCTGCCGCTTCGAGATTCGAGATGTGGTAGTGGACGTTCTGGACGGACGTATCACAGCGGCGCGCTATCTCGGACGCCGTGCCTGGCTGGTCGAACAGGGTCCGAAACAGCGCACGGGCCGTGTCCGAGGAGAGGGCGTCCAACACCTCGTCGGTGTCTGCCTCGTCGACGTCCAACACGCGCGGTCGCTCGTCGGGCGACCCCGTCCGCTCCTGTATCCGGTCGATGAGTCCCGACATGTCTCTACTACGGTGTGACGGAGCCACCACTATAGCCGTTCGGCTGGCTTAAAATCGCGTTTAACCGCCGGCCGTCTCGTTCTCGGCGGCCCCGACAGCGCCCCGCGGGTCGGCGAGGCCGTGTCCCGAGGCGTAGTCGACCCCCGGCGGGCCGACGTCCCGAGCAGTCAGTTCCAGCAGGAGTTCGACGTGGCGCGGCGACAGCGATCCGTCCGCATCGAGCATGAGCGCCGCCACCGCGCCGACGTAGGGGGCCGCCGCGGAGGACCCGACGAACCCGTTTTCGGTCAGGCCGGCAAAGCGACGGTCCGGCGCCACCACGTCGACGCCGGGCCGCCCGTCCAGCGTCGGCCCCCGGGAACTGAACGGTTCGACGCGCTCGACCCGCGTATCGTAGGCGCCGACGGTGACCACGCCACGTGCGGTGCCCGGAGCGACGACGCTCCCGGAGGGCCGCGCCTGCGAGAACTCGTGAGTCGGCGAGACGAGGCGGAGACGGGCGCCGGTCGGGTCGGCGGGGCCTCGGACGACGAGGAAGTACCGACCCGGCGAGACGTCGGCGACGATGCGTTCGTTGGGAACGTCGTCACCGGGATACGGCTGTGATCGGGCGACCAGTCGAGTCGCCGTCCCGTTCGTCCAGTACAGTTCGGCCGTGTAGTCCTCGTCGGCGTGGGCGCGGTCCCACGAGAGCCAGACGGTCACGTCCGTCCCGCCGCCGATGGCGGTACGTCGAACGGGCGACTCGCCGTCGTCGCCGCCGAACAACACCGTGCCGTTCGCGGTACCCGCGGCGTCGTAGGTACCCCGCCAGTGCGAGGCCGCGAGGTTGCCCGCCGGCGCGACGAACACCGTCCCCGCATCAGTCGCTCGTTGGGCGACGCGCGCGGCCTCGCCCGTGCCGTCACCGGGGTGGCCGTAGAACGACACCGGCGCGACGACGACGTCGACGCCCGCCCGTCTGAGCCACCGTACGGCCCGCCGATAGCTGTCGATGCCGTCGACGCGGGCGAGATAGAGCGTCGCGTCCGGCGCCGTCCGGGCGACCACCGTCGCCGCCGCCGTGCCGTGGCCGGTCTGGCCGCCGTCGACGGACCCGGTCCCGAACGCGCGGGCCGCCCGCACGGAGCGAGTCAGCGGCGGTCGGTCCGTGTCGAACCCGGTGACGTCGACGACGCCGACGGTGACGTTCTCGCCGGTCAGCCCGCGGTCGTGGAGACTGACGAACCCCCGGCCACCGTCGGGCTGCTCGCCGGCCTCGGTCGGCGCAGTCGCGGCGGGCCGCTCGGACGGGGGCGGCGTCGGACTGGCCGGCGTCGTCGTCGCGAGCACTCCCAGTGCGCCCGTGAGCGCGACCACCGCGAGTATGGCCACGGCGAGTGCAACCCGCCGGTCAGCCATCGGCCACCTCCACGTCGGCCCGTATATCGGGAACCCAACCGGGACGTGACACCCTGACGCCCCCAGTTCGTGCCAGCCGGTAACTGTACGAGCGAATCCGAGTCTGGCGGCCCCACTTGTTCCGCTCGATGGTGACCAGCGTCGCCGAGAAGGCCGTCACCCGGCCCTCGCCGGTCACGACGGCCTGTGCTTCGTACCGGACCGTATCTGCCTCTCGCGGGTCGCCGCCCGGGGTGGCGTAGGTGGTCGTCGTGAGGACGTACCGCTCGGGCGTGCCGGATTCGATAGCGGCGACGTGGTACCGCCCGGTCGCGAGCCAGCGTTCGAGGCGGGCCGTGCGGTACCGGGCTGTCGGCCCCATCCCGTCGGTGCGGCCGGTCCGGCCGCCGACGACGTGCCGGAACCCGCGTCCCCCGACAATCCATCGCTCGACGCGCCGTTCGTCTCCGTCACCGGCCGTGACGGCGCGCCGCCAGAGCGTGCCGTTCCCGTCGGTCAGCGTCCGCGTTCGAACGGTTCGGTTCGACTCGCCCGGCACGCTACTCCGATGGGTCCACGTCGTCGCGAGGTCGACGCCGACGCCGTCGAGCGACCGTTCGTGGGCGCGGACGAGCGCCGTCGCGTTGACGATGCCGCCGTCGACGCCCGGTGGGGCCTGTCCGGCCGTCGCGACGCTCCCCGTGTCAGAGGCACCGACGCCGAAGCCGACACAGCCGGCGGAGACGACGAGCAGACCGACGATCACCACCCGAAGCAACGCCATCGACGGGGGTTCGGCCCCCGGTACCTAATGTCCACGGCAGACTCAAAGCAGATTTGTAGTGTCGTGTCGCGGCCGATAGCTTTAGGCAGCCCCGCTCGAAGTGCCACGACGATGCCCTCCACAACCCGCCGCGCGTTCCTCGGAGCGGCAGCCACGGGCCTCACCGGCCTCGCTGGCTGTGACTCGCTCGGGGAGAACGACCCGACCGTCGAGTTGACGCTCCACGTCGACCGCCTCGACCGCCCGCTGGCAGCGACGTTGCTCTGGACCCCGCCCGAGCGCGCCGCCGACCACCCTGTCCAGCGGACCCGACGTCGAGCGGTGGCTGCCGCCGTCGACGGCGAGCGGGTCAGCACCTACGGGTACGGCGTCGTCCCCGACGGCGAGTACGTCGAGCACGATGGCCGCTACTACCTCCTGCACGACGTGATTACCGGCAGCGAACGCATCGAGCGGTCGGTGCTGCGTCTGTCGTGGGTCGGCCGCGTCGACTCCGAAGAGACGCCCGAGGGGACGCCGCGAGAGGCCCTGCCGGAGTACGACCAGAACGCGGTGATGCCGGCGTTCTTCGCGGCCAGAGCCGAAGAACACGGCGGCGGCGCCCCGTGGGACTTCATCGAACAGGGTGGGTTCGTCTATCGCCACCTCGACGAGGTCGAGAGCGAACTGGCACCCGACCCCGAACACGAGTACGTCGCCGTCCACGGGACGGTGCTGAAAGTCACGGTGGCACAGGAGACACTCGTCGAACCCGAACACACGGGGTTCGCGACGGAGGTGGCCGACAGCGCCGCAGCGTTCGACGACGTCGCCGACGCCGCCACCGTGGAACGCCGTCTCGCGCCCGACGACCTCGGCCCCGACGTGCGGGACCTGTTCGAGCGCGTCCGGGGACTGGAACGGTACAGCGAGACGATGCCGCTCTCGGACACCTTCGAGTCGCTGGTCGAGACACTTCGGATGCGCGACGCGCTCGACTGTACACCGGAGAACTGCCGTCCGAGGATGTACGAGACGGAGTATCTCGCCTACGACGGCGAGTACTACGACTGCGCGCTCTACACGAACGTCACCGAGTAGCGGCCGCGTCGGCGAGGTCGCGCAACCGCCGTAGCCGAGCGCCCGTCGGGGGATGGGTGGCGAAGGCCCGCGAACGGAGGCGGCGGAGCGCCGCGAGGATGCCGTGGTCCGTCGACGGTTCGGCGAGGGCGACGGCGGCGACCGCTCAGGTCGGATTCGGCTCGTAGGACGGCCCCACGCGGAGGTCCAGCGTTCGCTCGGCCACCGAGACGTCGAGGGTCTCGTGTTCGGCGAGTTCGCCGTCGCGGCTGAACGTCACTGGGTCGCCGTGGCCGTCGATGGAAACGTCCCGTGCGCGGACGTGCGTGACGCCCTCGGTGTCCCGAGCGAGCAGTCGGTGGCCGATGGCTTCGGCGACGAGGTTGCCGGCCGGCATCCGCTCGACGATGGCGACGTCCAGCAGGCCATCCTCCATGTCGGCCTGCCCGCCGCGTTCGACGAACTTCCGGGCGTTGCCGACGAGGAGACAGGTCGCCTCGCCGGACCACGTGAACGGCCCCTCCTCGCCGACGGCCTCGATAGAGAGGTCCAACCCGTCGAACTCAAGAGCCTCCTGCGTGCCGGTGATGAGGAACGCGAGCGTCCCGAACCGACCCTTCAGGTCGCCGGAGGTGGCGACGCTGGCGTCGGCCGGGAGGCCGGCGATACAGGAGACGAGGAACGGTTCGCCGTCGGCGACGCCGACATCGACCGAGCGGGTCTCGCCGGTGTCGGCGACCTCGACGCCGTGCTGGAGGTCCGTGACGCCGATGGTCCCCGCGAGCAGGTTCGCCGTCCCGGCGGGGACGACGCTCAGCGTCACCTCGTCGAGGTGGTCGGCGTCGTGGAGACCCCGAAGCACCTCGTTGATTGTGCCGTCGCCGCCGCAGACAGCGACTTCGGAGACGCCGTCTGCGCCTGCTGTCCGGCCGAACTCGACGGCGTCGCCGGCACCCTGCGTCTCCTCGACGGCGAACCCGCGGGCCCGCATCAACCGTTCGACGTAGTCCGCGTGTTCCCCGTCACCGCTGACGGGGTTGACGATACACCGTCGGGACCCGACTTGCATACCCGGACACAGAGGCCTATCGCACTTAGGTATCTGGTTCTCGGCCAATCCGAGACCGAAGGCACAGCCGACACCCCGTCCGTACCAACTGAAGAACAGAGATGAGCGACCTCCGACTCCGGCCGCTCACCCTGATCTCACGAGGGGGCGTTGTCGCGGTCGGCGGCCTGCTACCGACCGAGGTTGATCACGCCGACGAGTTCGTCGGCCGGAATCCGTCGGTCTTGGAACCGCGACCGCTCGACGCGCCGCGGCAGGCGGGCCACTGCACGCAGTAGCACACAGTGTCCCGAAAGCGTTCGGCCGACCATCAGGACAGGTCGAACTTCTCGGCGGCGGTCTGCATGTCCTTGTCCCCGCGGCCACAGAGGTTGACGAGGATGGTGTCGTGGCGGTCCTCCTCGGCGAGTTTTATCGCGAGTGCGATGGCGTGGCTGGGTTCGAGCGCCGGGACGATGCCCTCGGCCTCGCTCAGCTCACGGAACGCGGCGAGCGCTTCCTCGTCCGTGATACCGTGGTACTCCGCCCGGCCGAGCGACTGGAGGGCGGCGTGTTCCGGGCCGACGGCCGGGTAGTCGAGGCCGGCACTGACGGAGTGGTTCTCGGTGTCCTCGTCGATGACGTGGGTCTTCATCCCCTGAAAAATCTGGGGGTCGTCGTGCTTCGTCGCCGACAGCGGCGCGGAGTGCTGGCCGGAGTCGAGTCCCTTGCCCGCCGGTTCCGCGCCGTACAGCGCCACGTCGTCCTGTTTGAACGCGTGGAACAGGCCAATAGCGTTCGACCCGCCGCCGACGCAGGCGACGCAGGCGTCGGGCAGGTCGCCGTGTAGCTCCTGTATCTGCTCGCGGGCCTCGCGTCCGATGACCGACTGGAACTCCCGGACCATCCGCGGAAACGGGTCGGGACCGACGGCGCTCCCGACGAGATAGTGCGTCTCCTCGGTGTGTGCGACTAAGTCCTCCATCGCGGCGTCGACGGCCTCCGCGAGGCCCTCGTTGCCCCGCGTGACTTCCTCGACGTCGGCCCCCATCAGGCGCATGCGGAAGACGTTCATCTCCTGTCGCTGCATGTCGCGCCGGCCCATGTACACAGTCGTATCGAGGTCCAGCAACGCGCCGACCATCGCCGTCGCGGTACCGTGCTGGCCGGCCCCCGTCTCCGCGATGAGGCGCTCCTTCCCGGCCTTTTTCGCCAGCAACGCCTGTCCGAGCGTGTTGTTGAGTTTGTGCGCGCCGCCGTGGAGCAGGTCCTCGTGCTTGAAGTAGATGTTCGCGTCGTAGCGCTCGCTCAACGTCTCGGCGTGGAACACCGGCGTCGGCCGGCCGCCGAAGTGCTCCAACAGAGAGTCCAGTTCCTCGCGGAACGACTCGTCGTCGCGCACCTCCTCGAACGCCGCCGCCAGTTCCGCGAGCGGTTCTTCCAGCGGTTCCGGGACGTGTCGGCCACCGAACTCCTCGAACGCTCCGGGTGTGGACATGTGACGTACTGACAGCGCATCTCGCTAAAAGCTACTGCCGATTCTGGGCCGGCCGTGAGGATCCGAACGGCTGGTGTGCCCGCGGGAGCGAGCGCGAACGGTCGCGACCGTCCCGCTATCGCTCGTGGCCCGCCCGCGCCAGTCGATGGGCACGCTCGTTCTCCCCGCGCTCGACTGCCCGGTAGGTGACGACCGGCACGTCGGCGACACACTCGTGGATGGCGTCCACGCGGCGGCGAACGACGCGGTCACTCGGGGTCGCCGCCGCCGTCGGGTCCACCGCCCGGAGCACCGCGTCGGCGTCGCCGTGGACGTGCAGCGACGTGACCGTCGTCGGGTACGCTTCGACGGCCCGCACGGCCTCCAGCAACGCCCGGTACTCGAGATGCGCACTGGAGACGAACGCGTCGACGGCCAGCGACCGCTCGATGACCGTCGTCGTCCCGTCCTCGACGAGGAACCCGACCGCCGCAGACGTGGGCGTACCGTCGTCGGACCCGTACAGCACGCTCGCGTCGAAGTACAGCAAGAGCGAAGGACTGGTGGGTGACCCGTCGGCCGGTGGCACAGCCACGTCTCCGACCGACCGCACAAAAGTCCCGTCGGTTGCCGTAGTCAGCCCTCCGAGACCTCTGGCGTCGATGACAGGTCGTCGGTGTAGATACCGACGGCGAAGAACGGCGAGATGCCGAGGGCGGTGTCGAGGTCCGGCGGGATAGGGACGACAACGCAGCCACCGAACCAGACGAAGAGAGGACTCACGATGACGGCGAGGACGACGATCCGGGAGCGCCGTCGCATCCGGGACTGTGCGCGTTGGATTCGCTACACGACCGCTGGATACGGCGCTGTGTCTACACAGTAATACTACGGATACAGCGGCGCCGGTCGACCGCTACTCCCCGCCCCACTCGTCCCTTCCCCGCCTCCCCGTCCCGTCGTTGACCCACGTCTGCACGGCCTCTCGCGAGCCGTCACGGTACGTCGGATACGTCGGTCCGCAGTCGACGTCGCGTCGGAACTGCGCTGCCGTCGTAGGCATCAGTTGCGAGAGGACGGTTGCGGCCGGTTTGCCCACGGAGAACCACACGAACCGCCGGGACACGACCGGGCGACGGTGCATCGAGGCGGTCCGCGAAGCGCTCGAAGTCGTCGACGCCGGCCACCCGTTCCCCGTCGACGACGTGATAGAGCAGAGGCAATCGGCTGTGCCCCGAGTACCGCCGCCGAACACCTCTAGAGAGCTGAGTCGAAGCTACTGAGATCGGTGCGTGACGGCCGATAGATCGTGTGACGGCCACGGAGCAGCGAGACACCGGTCAGTTCGTCGCGGCACCCCACGCAGAGAGCCACCCGTCGAGGTTGCCGCTCACGAACAGCAACACCAGAAACGACGGGATGAGCCCGATGAGACCGGCCGCCGCCAGCAGGTTCGGGTACGCCAGCGCCCAGAACGGGTTGTAGATGTTGTAGATTTCGAGTTGAACGGTCGTCTCGACGGCGCCGTCGCCGACGGTCATGAAAAGCGTAAAGAACTGCTCGGTGTAGGCGGCCACGAAGACGAGGGTGGCGACGCTGACGATGCCGGGCCGTGCCAGTGGGACGACGACCCGCCACAGTGCCTGCACCCGCGTCGCACCGGCTATCCGTGCGGCGTCCTCGAGGTCGTCGGGTATTCCGGCAAAGAACACCGTGAGGAGGCCAAGAGAGAGCGGCATCGCGAACGCGCTGATGGGCAAGACGACGGCCGCCGGCGTCTGGTACACCGTCGGTGCGCTCTCCGAGAGCCCCGGTATCGGGGTTACGAAGAGTTCGTACAGCGGTATCGCTATCGACTGAGGCGGGAACACAGCGAGAAAGAGGACGGCGGCAAACAGCGGCCGGCGGCCGGGGAACTCGAGTCGGCCGAACGCGTAGGCGGCGGGCACCGCGACACAGAGTACCAGTCCCGTCGTCAACAGGGCGATGCCCAGACTGTTCGCGAAGGCCAGTACCCAGTCGACGCGACGGAACGCCATCGCGAACCCCTCGGAGGACACCGCCGGCGGCACGACGCCGACGTGGCCCCAGACGAGGTAATGCGGCGTCAACGCGGTGACGAGCAGCCAGTATATCGGGAACAGCGTCACGAGGAGTGACGCACCGAGCGCAGCGCGGAAGCACAGCCGATAGAAGGGGCCACGATATCGGCTACCGAGCCTCGCGAGCCGTGTACCGGCGACCAGGTCCGAGTCGTCGGTCTCATCGTCTGCGAGCGACGCTGTGGAGGACGACGGAGGCATGTACGCCCACAGCACCCCACGATATTTAATACCACACCGTCCCGGACGGCCCGAATCGCCAGCGACGCCTAGCGGTCGAGTTGCGGCCCGGGTTTCCAGGTGTTCCCTTCGAGGACGACGAGGTCGTAGCGTTCGAGGACCTGCATGGCGTCGACGACGGCCTCCGCGTCGAAGGCCGCGTTCATGTCGGCGGGCAACTGCTCGGCGATAGCGCTGCGAGTGCCGCCGTCGATTCGAACGACCGTCTCCAGCAGCGTCTCGAAGTCGGCCAACACCGGCGTCAGGGAGACGCCGCCGGAGGTATCGGTTTCGAGTTTCGATATGACCTCTTCGTAGCTCCCGGTAATCTCCATCGAGACGGAGACGGTCTCGTCGTCGGTGTCGGTTTCGCCGTCGGTGTCGGGTTCGTCTGCCATTACCTGTGTAGTGTGCGGGCTATCAGAAATACGTTGTCGTATCTCGCGTATCTGGCGAGGAGTGGATTCATTTACCGACAGAGCGACCGGATAAGTCGCCGAATCGCTCGAAGCGGTCGTAGAATCGGTGGCATCTCCGCCGCTGGCACTGGGCGGCTGTCACCGAGAATCGGGCACCGACACGCCCGGGGGTCGACGGCCTCGATAGATCGAGCGCACCGTATCGCCCGCCACAGCGGTGCGTACCCGTCTCTTTTTAGTCGGCGGTCGACACCCACCGGTATGGACTTTCCCGATCGCGACGACGTCGACCACCTCATCGACGCCCAGTCACTCCCGCCGTTCGCGCGGGTCCGGTACGAACCGGCGACCGAGACGGTCTCGGACCCCGCCAGAGCGACGCGGGACGAAGTCGCTACGCTCGCACTCGACGACTTACGCGACGGCGCCACCGTCGCCGTCGGCGTCGGCAGTCGCGGCATCCACGCCATCGACGACATCACAGAAGCCGTCGTCGCCTCGCTCGCCGAGCGCGGGTTCGACCCCGTCCTCGTCCCTGCGATGGGGAGCCACGGCGGTGCGACGGCCGACGGACAGCGGGAGGTGCTGAAATCACTGGACATCACCGAAGAACGAATGGGCGCGCCGATAGACGCCCGGATGGACGTCGAACAGGTGGGGACCGTGACCGTCGGCGACACGGAGATGCCGGTCCACGTCTCGGCCGCGGCGCTGGCGGCCGACGCCGTCCTCGTCGTCAACCGCGTCAAAGCCCACACGAACTTCACCGGGCCGATAGAGAGCGGCCTGACGAAGATGACCGTCGTCGGACTGGGCAAGCAACGGGGGGCGAAGGCGTTTCACTCGACGGCCATCGAGGAGGGATACGTCGAGACGCTGGAACCCGCGCTCTCGGTCATCACGGAGGCCGCACCGCTGCTGGGCGGCGTCGCCGTCGTCGAGAACTTCGAGGAGGAGATAGCCGCCGTCGAGGCCGTCCCCGCCGAATCGTTCGTCGACCGCGAACCCGAACTGCTGGAACTGGCGAACGAGGAGATGCCGACCCTGCCCGTCGACGAGATTGATCTGCTGGTCGTGGACGAACTCGGCAAGGAAGTGTCCGGCGCCGGGATGGACACCAACGTCATCGGCCGCTACCGCGTCCTCAACGCCCCGGACCCCGAGGACCCGTCTATCAAACTCATCTACGCCCGCGGCCTCACCGAGGCGACGAAGGGCAACGGCAACGGCATCGGCCTCGCCGACCTGACCCGTGAGGCGGCCGTCGACCAACTCGACCTGCAGAAGACCTACGCGAACGCCTTCACCAGCGGATCGCTCGCGAAGGCGAAACTCCCGGTCGTCACACCGGACGACGAGTTCGCCATCCGGACGGCCCTCTCGGCACTCGGCGGGTACGACCCCGATACTGTCCGTATCCTCTGGATACAGAACACCGAAGACCTCTCGGAGTTGTCCGTCTCCGAAGCCGTCGTCCCGGACCTGCCCGACGCCGCGACGGTCGTCGACCGGGAATCGCTGACGTTCGAGGACGGGACGGCCGCTTTCAGGGAGTCGTAGGGTCGGCAGTCACCCGCTGGCCCAGCTATTTGTGGCGACGACGCGAGACGGGAGACATGAGCGGGTACGACGACGTCAGCTACGCCGTGGCCGACGGCATCGCGACGATCACCATCGAGCGCCCCGACGTGTACAACGCGTTCACCCGGACCACCGTCCTCGAACTCAACGACGCCGCCCGCACCGCCGAGGCCGACGAGGGCGTCTACGCGGCGGTCCTGACCGGCGCCGGCGACGGCTTCTGCTCGGGCGCGGACACGACAGAGATGCCCGACTGGGACCAGCAGTCACCCGAGGAGTACGGCGCCTACCTCTGGCTCATCCAGCAGTTCGTCTGGCGTCTCCGGACGATGGCGACACCCACCATCGCGGCCGTGAACGGCCCCGCTATCGGGGCCGGCTGTGACTTCGCGTTGGCCTGTGACCTGCGCGTCGTCGGCGAGGAGGGCGTCATGCGCGAGGGATTCGTCGACGTCGGACTGGTGCCCGGCGACGGCGGCGCGTGGCTCCTGCCTCGTCTCGTCGGCGAGTCCAAAGCCCGCGAGTACCTCCTGACAGGCCGTGACATCACACCCGAGGACGCCGTGGACATCGGGCTGGCCGTCGAGCGTGCCGACGACGCGCTGACGGCCGCGGACGACCTCGCTGCCGAGATCCGGGACAAACCCGCGACGGCGGTCCAGCACACGAACCGCCTGGTCGACCCACAGCAGAGCTTCGACGAGTACTGTCGGCAAGCGACGGAGTACCAGTGGGACTGCGTGATCGACGACGAACACAGGGAAGCGGTCGCGGCGTTCAACGAGGGGCGAGAACCCGACTTCGACCGCGCGTACGACGACTGAGACGGCAGGGACTACCGCTTCGAGACGGCCGGGAGGCCGTCGTCTTTCAGCGCTCTGGCGACGGTGTTCAACTGCATCTCGTCGGTGCCGGCGGCGATGCGCCGGCCCCGGGCCAGCCGATAGAGGTACTCCAGCGGATGGCCCTGCTGGTAGGCGCGGGCGCCGACTATCTGGACGGCTTCGCTGACGACGGCCTCGACCATCCGCGAGCAGTGGAGTTTCGCCGTCGACGTCTGGAGGCGGGACGGGGGTTGGCCGTGGCCCGCGGCACCCGCGGCGGCCTGATACACTAGCGCGGCGGCCGTCTCGACCTGCCGATACATCTCCGCGAGTTTCCACTCGATGCCCTGAAAGTCGCCGATGGGGTGGCCGAACTGCTCGCGCTCGCTCGCGTACGCCAGCGCCCGTTCCAACGCTGCCTCGGCCCACGCCACCGTCAGGGCCGAACTGCCCAGTCGCTCCCAGTTGAGCGCGACCAGCTGTTCTTTGAACGCGTCCTCTCCGCGGGTGAGGACGTGGCTCTCCGGGACGACCACGTCGTCGATGGTGAAGTGCGTCTGGGCGTAGCCGGCCATGTTCGTGTACACCTCCTCGATTTCGACGCCGGGGTCGTCGTACGGGATGACCACCGAGCCCAGTCCCTCGGGGAACCGGACCCACGTCACCGCGGCGTCGCCGAACGGGACGCCGCCGACCCACGTCTTCTCGCCGTTGCAGACCAACTGGCCGCCCTCCTCTGTGACTTCCGTCGTCATCGACGCCACGTCGGACCCGGCCGCCGGTTCAGAGATGGCGATGGAGACGAAGCTCTCGCCCGCCGTAACGTCGGGAAGGTAGGCCTCCTTGACGGCCTCGGACCCGAAGCGGTCGATGGCTCGCGGGCCGACGACGCTCTGCATGTAGGTGAACCACCCGGTGTCTGGACACTCGCGACCGACCGCTTCCGTCAGGAGCAACGCCGCCACGTCTGACCGGCCCTGTCCGCCGTACGCCTCGTCGATAGACGGGCAGTAGAGTCCTTCCTCGGCCAGTCGCCGGAGGTTCGCCCACGGGGGGTCGCCGCCCCACGTGTAGGCGTCGTCGGCGAACTCGGCGGCGACCGATTCGGCGCGCTCGGCGAACGCGCGCTGGTCCGTGCTAATCGTTCCCATCGTTCCGTCTTCAGGCGGCCACGAGATAAATCTCGTCCCGGAACGGCAGGCGGGCGAGGTTCGTACACCAAGATACATTACATACGAGTGTAACTCTCCGGTATGGGCGACGCGACGACCGGCACCGAGGGCGGTTCGTCGACGGGACAGTTCACCCTCGACACTGTTCTCGCGGTGTTCGACGACCGGTCGGACCCCGCTCGGCCGCTGACAGCCAACGACGTGATGGAGGCGGTGGACTGTTCGCGGCGGACGGCCCACAACAAACTCAACGAACTCGTCGAACAGGGCCGACTCGCGACGCGGAAAGTCGGGGCTCGCGGCCGCGTCTGGTGGGTCCCCATGGAGACGCCACACACCGGTGACCCGACCGCACAGCACGAACAGGCCCCGCCGGTACGGCGCGAAATCGCCAGCGTCGACCTGCCCGGGTCGGGCGACCGACTGGCGGAGCGGCGGGACGCGCTCCGCGCGGCCTACGACTACCTCAACGAGAACCCGGACGCCTCCGAGACGGAGGTCATCACCGAGGTGTTCCCGGACCATCCGGCCGGCTACGACACGGCCGACAAGTGGTGGGACGTCATCAAACCGGCACTCAAGGAACTGCCGGACGTCGACGTCGAGACCGACCCGGACCACGTCTGGCACTACATCGGTGGCTGAGTGAATAGTTCAACCCCCGGCCCTCGCGGCCGGTGCAGACAGTACGACGAGCGCACACTGGAACACGATGCCTACAGAAACCGACGAGACAGACGCCCCCTCTGAGAGCGGCGGCGATGACGACGGTGACTCCGTGGTGTACGCCACTCCCGAGGAACTCGGCTATCCGACGTCGACCTACACCCCGGTGGCCTACGACAACCTCGACACCGCATCGGCCGACGACGACGACCACCCCGACGCGGGACGCGGCGGGTCGTTCAGACTGCTCGACCTCCCGAAGGTCCCGCGGCTCAAACACGTCGTCGGGCCCAGCGCCATCATGCTCGGTGCGTCGCTGGGGAGTGGCGAGACGCTGTTCTGGCCGCAACTCGTCGCACAGTACGGCTGGGCGCTGTACTGGATATTCGTCGCCGGGGTGTTGCTCCAGTTCGTCGTGAACACGGAGATACAGCGGTGGACGCTCGCCACCGGCGAGAGCGTCTTCCGGGGGATGGAGCGAGTCCACCCGCTCGTCCCGTTCGCGTTCATGCTGGGCGGGTTCGTCAGCCTCGGCTGGCCCGGGTGGGCGGCGAGCGCCGCGAAGGTCGGCGCCGCGGGGCTGTCCCTCGGGACCTACCAACTCGCGGGCGTCGAACTCGTCGGCTGGCGGCTGCTCGGTATCGGCCTGATGGTGTTCATCTGGCTCACCTACCAGTTGACGCCGCTGATGTACAACGTCGTCGAGCGACTGCAACTGTTCCTCGTGGTGCTGTCGCTGACGTTCGCGCTGGTGCTGTTCGTGCTGGTCGGCGCACCCACGTCGCTCCCGGCACTCCCGAGCGGGCCGGCACTCGTCGGCGACCAACCCCCCGCCGCGACCGTCGCGATACTGCTGGGCGGCATCGCCTACGCCGGCGCGGGCGGCTACCTCAACCTCTCACAGAGCCTCTGGGTCCGCGAGAAGGGGTACGGGATGGGACGCTATCAGGGCCGCATCAAGAACCCCTTCGCCGGCGACGACCCCGAGACGGTCCACGAGGACGGGTTCTCGTTCAGGCCGGAGTCGCCGAACACAGAGCGGTGGCGCGGCTGGTGGCGGGTGGCACAGCTCGAACATCTGCTGACTTTCGCCGTCGGCCTCATCGTCGTCACCACCATCCTCGTCGTCATCGCCGGGACGTACGCCCCGGGGACGACGCGGACCGCCGTCGACATGTGGCTGGTCGGCATCGCGCCGTCGGTCAGTCCGCTCGCGGGCGCCACCATCTACGCGACGCTGTTTCTGGCGCTGTTCACCACCGAGTACGCCATCATCGAGTCGTTCGTCCGCAACAGCTCCGACGTCATCTACGAACTGTACGGTCGCGACGCCGGATGGCAGCTCCCGCGGCTGTTCTGGGGGTTGTTGACCGTCTTCTGTGGCTGGGGCATCCTCATCCTGTTGCTCCCGTTCGAGGTGGAGAACCCGTTCAACCTGCTGGTCGTCGGCGCGGCGATGTCCGGGCTCATCATGTGGCCCTACATCGTCGTGATACAGCTCGTCAACGCGGTCAGGCTCCCGGAACACACGATGCCCGGCTGGGGCCGGACGGTCGCGATGTGGGTCGCCGCCGCCTTCTTCGGCTACTTCAGCGTCCTGCTGGTCGGGACCGTCCTCGGCTCGCAACTGGGACTCGCCGTGTTCTCGGTCCAGATGAGTATTCTCGGGAGCGGCCTCGGTGGGATGGTCCTCTGGGCGGGCTACGGCGCCGTACAGGCCTACGTCATCTACCGTACCACGCGAGCGAAGTTCGAGCAGGCGGGCACCGTCGACGGCGCCGACGCCGGCCGGGGCCTGTTCTCGTGAGCGACGCCGACCGGGTGCGCGTCCACCTCCACCATACGATGACGGGCCGTTACCCGCTCCGGTTGCTCGACCTGTTGTTCTACGGCGACCGTGTCCTCGCCGTCGAGTACGACTACCTGACGGGGTTCGACATCGCGACCGGCGGCGCCCGACGACGCGCGGAGGCGTTCGCGGCGACGGTCACCGAGGAGGGCGTGGCGGCCGCCATCGACACCGCCGAGCGATGTCGGGAACTCCCCTACGAGACGCTCGACAGCGTCAGAATCTACGACGGCGGCAGCCTCGGGCGGGTGAAGGTCGTCCTCGACCGAGCGACGGGCTCGTCGCTGACGGTCAGAGTCCACGGCGAGGTCGACGTCGAGTCGTTCGCCGGTGCAGTACGGACCGTGCTCGCGCCGTACGACGCGACGGTCGAGCGAGAATCGGGGCTCGGGCTTCGGGACGCGCTCCCGGTCCTCAGTCGCCGCTGACCCGCTCGGTGCGGGCGGTCGGAGCGACCAGTTCGATGGGGTGTTTCGAGGGGCGCTCCAGCAGGTCGTCGAGTTGGTCGAGACAGGAAGTGCCGCTGGCGACGACCGTCCGGTCGTCGACGCCGTCGGCGGTGAACTGGGCCGCGAGTTCGTCGCCGACGGCGACGCTGACGTCGTAGTACTCCTGTTTGTACCCGAAGCTCCCGGCCATCCCGCAACACTCGACGTCGGACGTGACCACGTCGAAGCCGAGGTCGTCCAACACCGCCTCGGTGTAGCGCTCGACGCCGAGGGTCCGTTGCTGGCAGTGACTGTGGTAGGCGAGACGCCGACCGTCGCCGCTGGCGAGTGCGTCGGCGCTCGCACCGTTGGCGAGCAGGCCGTAGACGTACTCGAACAGCTCGTAGCTGCCGTCGGCCAGCGCCCGGTACCGGTCGGCGTCGAGCAACTGCTCGTACTCCCGCTGGAACAGCGCGTGGTCGCTCGGCTCGATGACGACGACGTCCCGGCCGGCCTCGACGTGGTCGAGGAGTTCGTCGGCGACCGTCTCGGCGTGGTCGCGTGCGGTCGCTATCATCCCCTGGGAGAGCGGGGCGCGGCCGCTCGCGGGCACGTCCGGGACGTGGACGGCGACGTCCAGCGCCTCCAGCGCCCGGACCGCCGCCTTCCCGCGCTCGACCTGCACGTGGTTCGTGTAGAGGTCGGGGAACAGGACCACCTCGCGCTCCGGATTCGCCACGGTCGACCGGCCGTCGGCCCACTCGCGGAACGTCTCCGCGGCAAAGGTCGGGAGGTCACGCCGCCGGTCGATACCGACGAACCGCTCCATGAGTCGCCGGGAGACACCGGTGTCGGCCAACCAGTTCGAGACGGGGGCCGTCGCGCTCCCGAGTCTCGCGAGCGTCGCGAAGTTGCCGAACAGCCGTTTCTGCGGGTCGAGTCCCGAGGGTTCCTCGTCGGGTACCAACCCGTCGACCAGCCAGTCGAGTTCCGCGTCCGCGCCGCGGTTGATGCGGTCCCGGACGACCGTGTTTATCCACGGGATGTCGATTTCGACCGGGCAGGCGTTGACACACCGCGAACACCCCGTACAGAGGTCGTTGAACTCGGCCGCCGTGTCCAACCCCTCGATGCCGGCCTCCCACCCGGTTGCGATACCGCCCGAGTACGTCTCGCCGCCGAAGGCGTGGCCGCCCACCTGCTGGAAGTTCGCACAGGAGTTCGAACAGGCCGAACACCGGATGCAGTACAGCGTCTCCCGCAGGTCGTCGTCCTCGCGCATCGCCAGCCGACCGTTGTCGACGAGCACGAGGTGGAACTCGCGGTCTTCGGCCGACCCGGTCTCGTCGCGCTGGAAGTCCAGCGTCGGCGAGTCGACCGGCGGCGTCAACAGCGAGACGTAGGAGGTGATGTCCTGTCCGGTGCCCGACCGGCCGATGAGTTCGATAAAGGGGCGGAGGTCTTCGACGCTCGGAATCACCTTCTCGACGCCGGCGACGGCGACGTGGGTGTCCGTCGCCGCCACCGTCTTCCGGGCGTTGCCCTCGCTGGTCACCAACGCCATCGTCCCCGAATCGGCGGTGAGGAAGTTCGCGCCCGTGACGCCGACGTCGGCGTCGGCTAGCTGCTCGCCCAGTTTCTCGCGGGCGAACATGGTCAGTTCCTCGGCCGTCTCGGGCGGGTCCTCGGGGTCGAACCGCTCGGTGAACAGCTCGGCGATGCCCTCGCGGGACTTGTGGATAGCCGGCGCGACGATGTGGGACGGCGCCTCGTCGGCCAGCTGCAGGACCCACTCGCCGAGGTCCGTCTCGACCACGTCGCAGTCGTCGGCCAGCGCCTCGTTCAACTCTATCTCCTCGCTGGTCATCGACTTGCTCTTGACGACGCGGTCCCCGTCGGCGTCCTCGACCACGTCGCGGATATACTGGTTCGCGTCGGCCGCATCGTCGGCGAGGTACACCGTCCCGCCGTTGGCCTCGACGGCCGTCCGGAGGTCCGAGAGGAGGTCCGGCAACCGCTCGATGGCGTCCTCCTTGATAGCGCGGGCCTCGCTCTTGAGGTCCTCGTAGGCTTCGAGGTCGGCCACCGACTCGTACCGGCCCGCGTTGAACCCCTGCGTGTTCGCCGCGACGGCGTCGCCCTCCGTCTCGAGGATGTGCCGGATGTGGTCGGCCTTCGACCGGCGGTCGCTCGCGGTCATGACTGGACCACGACGGCGTGGACGGCTTTCGGGCCGTGTGCGCCCTTCACCAGTGCGCCCATGTCGGCCGTCGCGCTGGGGCCGGTGGCGACGATGGCGTCCCCGCCGTCGGCCCGGAACCGGTCTCCGAGGTGGGCCAGCGCCTCGCTCATGCCGGGAACGACGTCGTCCTCGGCGAGGACGGCGACGTGCCGGTCCGGATAGAGGCTCACGGGTTCGGCGCCGTCGGGCGTCGACGGCAGGACGAGGCTGCCGTAGTCGGCGATGCCGAGCGTCGCGTGCGTGACGCCCGTCACGGCCGCTCGCAGGTCGCTCGGCGAGGGGTCGGTCCGGACCACGTCGGGGAGCCGTCCCAGCGAATCGGGCAGTTCGACGCCGACCGCCGGCGAGTCCGACACCGCCTCGATGGCGTCGGGGACGCCGTCCGGCGTGGTCAGCGTGTGCGATACGTCGAAGTCGTCGAGTCGCTCGGTGAAGCGGTCGAGCGTCGTGTGGTCGGTAGTCACGGGTTGGTAGTCTGAATCACGGTCGGTCGGCTGGCAGTGCTGCGGCGAGCGTCTCGGCCGGGTGGGGCGGTTCCGGGTCCTCGCCCCGGTCGCCTAACTGCGTCCGGCAGGAGGTCCCCGGCGCGACCACCTGCTCCCCGTCGCTGTCGTCGACCTGCTCGAAGAGGATGTCGCCGATGGCCTGACTCATCGAGTAGTGTTCGGCCTCGTAGCCGAAACTGCCGGCCATCCCGCAACACCCCGAATCCAGCGGGTCGACGGCGTAGCCCACCCGCCGGAGGACGCCGACGGCGTGGTGGTCCTTCTTCGTCGCCTTCTGGTGACAGTGACCGTGGTAGGTCAGCGCCCGGTCCACGTCAGCCCAGTCGATTCGGCGGTCGAGGTCGTGGCGGTCCAGATACTCACAGAAGCCGTAGGTGTTCGTCGCCACCGTCGCAACCTGCTCGTCGTCGTGGCCCAGCAGGTCCGGGTAGTCGTACTGGACCATGACGGCGTCGGACGGTTCGACGAACACCACGTCCCGGCCGGCCCGGACGTGGTCGACGAGGGCGTCGACGTTCGTCTCGGCCGTTCCCCGCGCGTGGTCGAGCATCCCCTTCGAATATGCGGGGCGGCCGCTGTCGGTGTGGTCCGCGAGGACCGTCACGTGGACGTCGGCCGCTTCCAGGACGCGAACGGCCGCCTTCCCGACGTCGGGGTGGGCGTAGTTCGTGTACGCGTCCGGGAACAGGACGACCGAGCGTGCGGCGTCGGCCGCCGAGACGGTCGGCTCACGACCCTCGAACCAGTCGACGAACGTCTCCCGGTGGAGCGTCGGCGTGTCCCGTTCGCGGGCGATGCCGACGGTAGCTTCGAGTAGCCGGTCGGCGCCGGGGAGCGACGAGAGCGCGTTCGCGACCGGCGCGACGCGGCTCCCGAGCGCGAACAGCGTGTCGACGTTGGCGAACAGCCGGTCCCGGAGGCTCACGCCGTGTTCCTGGTGGTAAGCGTGGGTTACCTCGGCCTTGAGCTTCGCCATGTCCACCCCACTCGGGCAGTCGTGGGCACACCCCTTACAGCCGATACAGAGGTCCATGACCTCCGAGACGAACGCCTCGTCGGTCGGGTCGTCGGGCAGGTCACCGCTCATCGCCTGCCGGAGCATGTTCGCCCGGCCGCGGGTCGCGGTGATCTCCTCGTCGGCCGCGCGATAGGTCGGACACATCACGCCGCCGGTGGTCTCCTGCGGGCCGCGACAGCCACCACAGCCGTGACAGAGTTCGACCATCCCCTGCATCCCGTTCTCGTTGGTCCAGTCCAGCGTCGGCGTCAGCGACTGGTCGAACTCGTAGTCGGGGTCGAACCGGAGCCGCGCCGCCATGTCGACGGTCTCGGCCCGTGGCGGGGCCTCGCCCCTCTCGACGGCCGCCGCGTCGACGCCGACGACCTGTCCCGGATTGAGGAGCCAGTCGGGGTCGAACGCCGTCTTCAGGTCGCGGAACACGTCCCAGACGTCCGTGCCGTAGAGCTTCTCGTTCCAGCAGGTCCGGGCGCGGCCGTCGCCGTGTTCGCCGGAGACCGACCCCCCGTACTCGACGACGAGGTCGGTGACGGCGTCGGCGATAGACACCATCTGCTCGACGCCGTCGACGGACTTGGTGTTCACGAGCGGGCGGATGTGGAGCACGCCCGGCCCGGCGTGGGCGTAGAACGACGCGAACGTGTCGTGGTCCGCGAGCACCTGCTGGAACGCCGCGACGTACTCGGGCAGGTTCTCGGGCGGGACCGCCGTGTCCTCGATGAACGCGACGTGTTTCGCGTCGCTCGTGCGGCTGAGCAGGATGGGGAGCCCCGACTTCCGGAGCTTCCAGAACCGCTCGCGCTCGGCGTCGTCGTGGGCTTCGAGCGCGTCGACGGCGGTGCGCGGCGCGTCGGCCACCGCTTTGGACCCGTCGAGCCGGTCGGCCAACAACCGGTCGACCGCCCGGTGGCCCGCGTCGTCGTCCGCCGCGTAGAACTCGACGACGAGCGTGGCGCGCGTCCCGTCGGGCAACATGGCCGCCACGTCGGCGAACTCCGCGGTGTCGCGTGCGAGGTCCAGCATCGTGTCGTCCAACACCTCGACGGCCGCGGGGTCGTGTTCGAGGATGGGCGCGACGTCGGCCATCGCGGCGACGAGGTCGTCGTAACACAGCAGCGCCATCGCCTTCGTCTCGGGGACGGGTTCGAGCGCGACGGTCGCCTCGGTGACGATAGCCAGCGTCCCCTCGCTCCCGGCCAGCAGGCTGGCGAGGTTGACGGTCCCCGGGTCACCGTACTCCCCTTCGGCTTCGGCGACGAGTCGGTCGAGGTTGTACCCCGAGACGTTGCGCTTGAGGTCGGGGTAAGCCGCCGCTATCTCGTCGCGGTGGTCGTCGAGGACGTCCGCGACCGCCGCGTAGATGCCGCTCTCCAGGCCGTCGGCGTCGGTGGCCCGGTCCCGCAAGTCGTCGACCGCCACCTCGCCGAAGGTCGTCACGGTGCCGTCCGCGAGGACGACCTCACACTCCTCGACGTAGTGGTCGGTCTTGCCGTACTGGAGCGAGTGCGCGCCGGTGGTGTTGTTGCCGATAGCGCCGCCCAGCGCGGACTTCTCGCCCCACGCGGGGTCGGGCGCGAACTTCAGGTCGTGGGGCGCGAGTGCGGCGTTGAGGTCGCCGAGGGTCGTCCCGACCTGTGCGGTGGCCCGTTTCGTGTCCGGGGCGACGGGTCCGAGCGCGTCCATGTGGCGCGTGAAGTCGAGGACGACGGCCTCGTTGACCGTCTGGCCGGCCAGACTCGTCCCCCCGCCGCGGGGCAGGACCGGCACGTCCTCGTCGGCGCAGTACTCGACGACGGCCGCCACGTCGGCCGTCGACTGCGGGAAGACGACACCGATGGGCGGCACCTCGTAGATGCTCGCGTCGGTGGCGTACAGTTCCCGCGAGTACTCGTCGAACCGGACGTCGCCGTCGACTCGGTCGGCCAGCGCCGCGGCGAGTTCGGCGTCGGACCCACCGCTTGCGACGTGGTCGTAGTCGGCCCGCGGGTCCGCGGCGGGCCTCGCGTCGGATTCGTCGGGTGAGTCGTGTCTCGACATGACGGGTCAGAACGTTCCCGGTGCGACGACGTAGACGAACAGGAGCGAGAGGATGCCCGTCATCACCGCATAGTAGGCCAGCGGGATGAGTTCGAGTCTGATGACGCGCCCCTCCTCGCCGACGAGGCCGACGACCGCCAGCGCGGCCACGACGTTGTGGACCGCGATGAGGTTACCGATGGCCCCGCCGACCGCCTGCGCGCCGACGAGGACGGTCCGGGAGACCCCGAGGTCGGCGGCGACGTTGTACTGGAAGGTGCCAAAGAGGATGTCGCTGACCGTGTTCGATCCGGCCAGGAACGCCCCGAAGGCGCCCACCAGCGCGGCGAAGAACGGATAGACGACGCCGGCGGTGTTGGCCGTCGCCTCCGAGAGGACGACCAGCATGCTGTCGACGCCGGCCGTCTCCCCGGACTGGATCATTATCTGGACGGTCGCGACGGCGAAGACCAGCGCCAGCACCGCGGGCGTGACCTTCTCGATGGTCTCCAGCCACGCGGCCGTGACCTCCTCGCGGTCCATCCCGTGCAGGGGGATGGTCAGCAGGTGGACGGCGATAAAGACCGCCCCGGGGAGGTACAACACGGCGAAGCTATTGCCCATCGACGTGCCGAGGATGGACCCCCACTCCAGCACCAGCGTCGACGTGACGAAGTTCGTCACGGGGTCGATGACGCGGGTGACGACCAGCAGGCCGGCCAGCACCGCGTACGGCGTCCACGCACGGGCGAGCGACATCGAGTCGGTGGCCGTGGCGACCTGTCCGCCGTCGGCGGCGACGGTACCGCTACGCCCGGTCGCGGACTCGCCGGGGGCGATGTCGCCGACCCAGTGTTCGGGCCACTGCTCCTCGGGGGCGAAGTCCCACTCCTCGTCGGGGTGGAAGTAGCCCGCCTTGAGAGCGCCGACGGTGATGAGCATCCCGCCCATCGCACCGAACAGGCCCGGGAAGGTCGGGCCGAGGAAGTACGCGGTCAGCCAGTACGGCACGGAGAAGGAGGCCCACGCGAACAGCGTCAGCGGCAGGACCTCCAGCGCCGGTTTGATCGAGCGCTCCTCGCCGAAGAACCGGGTCATCATCGCGACGCCGATAAAGGGCAGCAGCGCGCCGACGATGACGTGGTAGGTGGCCGCCCAGACGGCTATCTGTGCGACCCACTCGGGGATGGTCATCCCCTGTGCCGCGACGGTCGACTGGATGGACTCGGTCGAACTGAAGATGTCCTCCAGGCCGATGATGAGCGGCGTCCCGACGGCACCGAACGTGATGGCCATCAGGTTGCCCGTCAGCGCGACGACGACGGCCGCCAGCGGCGGGAAGCCGAGGCCGACCAGCAGCGGACCGACGACGGCCGCCGGCGTCCCGAACCCGGCCGCGGCTTCGATGAACGACCCCATCAGGAACACGAGCAGGACGACCTGTACGCGTCGGTCGTCGCTGATGGAGGTGAACCCCCGATTGATGACGTCGAACGCGCCCGTCTGCTTGAG
The DNA here is from genome assembly GCF_014647235.1 of Haloarcula pellucida. GTDB lineage: Archaea > Halobacteriota > Halobacteria > Halobacteriales > Haloarculaceae > Haloarcula > Haloarcula pellucida. Next base: position 267,286 of record NZ_BMOU01000006.1, on the reverse strand, counting down.
CGTGTACAACACCAGTATCGCCCCGAAGACGATGTACAGGATGTTCGAGGCGGTTATCGCGCCGTTTATCGACGCGGCGGCGATCCAGCGGGGCGACATCCCCCAGCCGAAGAAGCCGACGGCGAGGGCGACCACCCACGCGACCGGCATCGCACGCGTGGCCGACCAGTAGCGCCCGATCATCAGGAACGCGATGGTCGCGAGCGGCAGGACTGCCAAGCCGATCTGTGTCGGTGTCGCCATCCTCAGTCGTCACCTCCCCGACGGTGGGATACCGGGCCGTGTCTCCGCCCGTGACGGTACGTCTGTGCGTGTGGGTATGCCGGTGGAACTGGCATAGCCGAGCCATCCCGTTGTGCACTATTTATAACCAACTACCGTTCAGCGGGTTCGAGTGTCTATCAAACGGACTCAGTGAGTGCTAAAGGTGCCGAAACCGATTTTGATAGAATGTTTCTCGAACTTTTTAGTGTAATATTCGGGTGCGAATCCCCCGTTCGATACAGTTGTGTGTACCGGTTGGGCGGAGTGCAGTTGACTGCAAACACCGCGCTACCGGCGGTTCAGCCATGTTACACACAACTGTAATCGATAGACTGGATCGGGTCACGACGTCGAAACCGGTCGGCGGCCACGACGGCCTGTCCCCGACTGCAGTGGCGTCGTCGCTCGAGACGCGCTCCCGGGTCGCCACGCAGACGACAGCGAGGACAGGCCGGGGGTTCAGGCGTCGACACGGGCGCGTTCGGACTCGGGCATCCGGTGGCCGAGGTCGGCCCGTAGCGCCTCGATGGCCTCCTCGGGGTCGGTCTCGGAGTCGAAGACGCGGTCAAACCCCATCGCCTCGAACGTCGCTCGCGTCTCATCGAAGTCGTTCTGTCCGACGGCGAGGTTGCCGCCGATGTACGTCGTGACGTCCAGCCCTGCGGCGTCGACCTGCTCGTGGAACCCCTTGCAGTCCTGTTTTGCGTGACCGTACAGCGAGGAGACGAGGATGGCCTCGGCGTCCCGCGCGTCGGCCGCCGCCACGAACTCCGTCTGGGAGGTCTGGACGCCGAGGTTGACGACCTCGAACCCGGCCGCGGCGAAGGCCCGTTCGAGGATGGTGATACCGACGACGTGCGCGTCGGACCCGATGACACCGAGGATGACTGTCGTCATGTACGCTCACCAAAACGCGCCAGCACGATAAAGTTAATGAAAGACCATGATAGTTAGTACGGCGTCAAAAGAGGTGGGCTTAGGTTCGGGGCGTCCCTCAGTTGCGGCCAACAGTGTGCCGAGTACAGCGAGGCGTGGTCGCGATGGCCCCGACAGACCACCGACGACGATGATTCAGATACGACACGCCCTCGACTCCGACGCCGACGGAATCCGCCGTGTCGCCCGTCGTGCGTGGCACGACGCCTACGACAGCCTCGACCCCGACGTCATCGACGAGACTATCGAAGAGTGGTACGCGGGGCCGGTCGGGAGCGCGCTCCACGGCTGGGCCGACGACATTCCCGCCAGCGACCTCGACGTCGAGGCGACGATGCTGGTCGCACGCGACGACGAACAGGTCGTCGGCTTCGCACAGGGTGTCGTCTACGGGCCGGTCGGGACCATCCTCCGGTTGTACGTCGACCCGACCCGACACCGCAAACGGGTCGGGACGCGGCTCTACGAGCGACTCAGGGAGATATTCACCGAGCAGGGCGTCGAGCGCGTCCGCGCGCTGGACCTGGCCGACAACGACGCCAGCCGGGTGTTCTTCGGGAAACTCGGCTTCGAGCAGACGGCGACGAGGACCGTCACCATCGGTGGCGAACGGCGCGAGGAGGCCGTCTATACGCGCGAACTATAGTAGCCATTGAAAATCAATGCACACCCGACCGCACGACGGCGGTGCGGTCGGTATGTGAATCGTTTCAATTGTTACTATAGACGAATCCGAGGGGTGACCGGACGAACCAGTGGCCCGAAAAACCGACGGCCGACTGCGGCTACCCCGGCGTTGGAGCGCCGGGTCCCGTCGGTGACTCGTCCTCGTCCGGGTCGCCGCGATTGAGAATCGCGTCACGGACGCGCTCGAACGCCGACCTGTCTGTCCGGGCGGTGCGAGGAAACATGCTGCACATCATTGTTAGCACGCAACACACTTTGCTCTGGCGGCGGCCTCGACACGACGGGGCGGCATCGAACAAGATGCAACTGGGCCCGTAGTTAATGTTACTCTAATTATGCTTTTGTGCGTCACCGCCGTGGCTTCTGGCGAGGGACTATGCGAACAGTATCCGTCATCAAAGCTGACGTCGGGAGCAACGCCGGCCACTGGCGGCCAACGGCCGAACTGGTCGCAGCGGTCGAAGACGTGCTGGCGGACGAGGGGGCGTTCCTCGACGACTACTTCGTGTTCACCGTCGGCGACCGACGACTGAGGCGGGGCGGACCGGGGCTTCGAGAACCGCCGCACCCCGTCGCTGGGCCGCCTCACCCGTCCCCATCCTCGCTGGCCTCGTCGAGACGGGCGGCGACGAACGTCGTCGCTTCGGGGACGCCGCGTGCGTACATCGCGATGCGCGTGAACGCCGCGTAGGCGTCGGCACCGTCGTGGTATCCCTCTGCCATCTCTCGAACCGTCCCGCGCTGTCTGTCCAGCGCCGGGTGCAGGAGTGCGACGGTCAGTGGCGACTGTGACTGGTCCAGTACGCCGCGAACCGCCGTCCGTGCGTCTGCCGCGGCCTGCCGAACGAGCGATGCGGTCACCTCCTCGGGGTACTCGCGGTTCCTGACACCCGTGACGATGGCCCGAAGGACTTCGGCCGCTACGAGCGCGCGGCCCGTCTCGACGACGGCCAGCGCGTACTGGTCGTCGTCGTGTAACTCGCGGACCTCCTCCCAGAGATACCGAAACGGCCGGGTCGACTCCGTGACCAGTGCTCGGTCGGCGCCGCTCAGTTCGCGGCCGAACGCCTCCTCTCCCTCTTCGACGTACGGGTGGAGTCCGTTGGCCGTCTCCGAGAGCGACCACCGAAGTCGTTGCGTGGCGGTACCGAGAGCCCCAGCGTGGGGCGACGTATCGCCGTCGACTATCGCATCGCGAATCCGTCGCGCGTCCGCCACGACCGCATCGGCTCGCTCGACGGAGTGGACGACCTCACCGGCTCTGAACGGCGCTGCGACCGGATCCGACGGATACGTCTCTCGCGGCTGGACGAGTCGACGCGCGGTGTCGACCATATCTTCCAGCGGCGCGTGGACGACGGCAGCCGTGAGCGGGTCCGGGGCGCGGTAGGCCTGGGTCGCCCACAGGTCGCCGATGGTACCGCGAATCTCGCGTCGGCGGGTCGCGAGCGCCCCCGCGTCGTCGGTGCCCGTCGCCGCCCGATAGGCGGCCTCGGCCGTCGCCGCGTCGGCCCGGTAGTCCTGCCAGTCGTCGAGCCAGTCCAGCGCCCACTCGCCGTCCGGCAGGGACTCCGGCGGCCGCTCCTCGGGGTCGGGCCGGACGTGGTCGAGTTCCTGTCGGACCGCCTCGTTCGGTATCGAGGGGTCCGACGGCACCCGGTCGAGCAACGTCTCGGCGCGCTCGCGGTGTCGCGTCACGCAGGCTTCGAGGGTGTCGCTGGGGAACGGCGTCGCCGGGAACGCCACCGGGTCGAGGTCCGCGGCCAGCGCCGCCGTGTCCACGTCCGGACCCTCGTCCTCGTTCGTCCACGGCATCGACGAACACCCGGCCAACCCAGTCAGCCCGACGCCACAGGCCGCAAGCAGGTCGCGCCGTCTCACGAGCCATCACTCCCGTTCCGGGGGGTGACCTCGGCCCTGAACGCGACCGGGTCGTCGGGCCGTCGGCAGTAACTGGCCATCCCCGTGCCAAGCCCGGACGACCGCTCGGCGCTGAACGGCAGTCTGACGGCGATAGCCACCGAGTCCGTGTCGTCGGTCGAACAGGTGACGTCGGCGGGCCTGCGTGCCTGACAGAAGTTGCCGTGCGGGTCGCCGTCCGAGTCACGCTCCATCGACGTGATGTGAATCTCGTGGCAGGCGTCGACCGCGGTCGTGAACAGGTAGATGGAATGGGTCTCGAAATCCGTCTCGGCCACGAACGAACGTAACTCGCGGGCTTCGGGGACGGACCCGAAGGTCGCCTCCTCGAACGACGCTCGGGTGACGAGGTGGTCACTCCCGCGGAGCAGGCGTTGCGCGTCTTCGGTATCGGTCGGAATCGTGTCTCGCGTGGTGTACAGGACCGCGCCGTCCGTGTTCCGGACGTGGACCGAGTCGTACTCATCGACGAGTCGGTCGTCGTCTTCGTCGGTAGGCGGGGGTGCGGGACTGTCACCGGTCTCGCAGCCTGCGAGGCCGGCAGCGACACCGCTGGAGAGGGCAGTGAGGATGCGTCTACGGGACCAGGGCATGGCAGACAGCAGTTAGCGGAGCGATAAACGCTTTGTGTCATCGCCTCGTCTCCGGGCGTTCGGTGGCCGGACAGAACGTTAGCTCGTGCCGGCCCCGATTCATATCGCATCTCGAACCCATAATTTAAGTTATAGAGAGAATCCAGACAGTGGTAATGAGTGGAGTGGGGAGACAGGGTGGAACGGCAGCAGTGCCCGCACCGGTACCACCGGACGACGCCGACGCGTGGTACGCGCCGGGCGTCCGCGAGCAGGACGAGATTTACCCGGGCGTCGTCGTCACCGTCCGGCGAGACGACAGGTTCCAGTACGAAGTCCGCGAACCGGTCCTCGGACCAGACGCGACCGAGATGCTGACGACCGTCGAGTCGTACTTCGACGGCGCGAACATCGAGCGACCGCGCACGCGCGAAGGTGCTATCGAACGGATGGACAGCGGCTTCGACCCGAAACACCGCCGCGTCATCGACCGACTGGTCGATTGCTCGCCGGCGACCCGGCGCCGCATCGCCTATCACGCGCTGTGTTCGCTGGCGTGTCTCGGCGAGTTGACGCCGTACGCACTCGACGACCGCATCGACGTCGCCGACGTGACCGACGACGGCGTCGTGGTCCACACCGAGGACTACGCACCCGTCGAGACCGATCTCGGAGCGGACCCGGACTACATCGACCGCTTCGCCAGCGAACGCGTCGGCCGACACACCGTTCGGTTCCACGAGTTCGAGGTGCCGGTGGTCGTCTACCGCGAACACCTGCTCGGGAGCGACCCGTTCACGACGAAGTACGCCGTCCGGGAACCGGACCTGCTGCCCGGCGACGAGGAACTCATCGAGGCGTGCAAAGAGCGCGTCTGGGAGACGAGCGTCGACGGTCTCGTCGAGGACAGCGTCGCGTTCGTTCGCGACCGCGCCAGTTCGCTGTTGGCCCGCCAGTTGACAGTGCGCAACACGACCGAGTGGCTAGATGCCGCACGCTATCGGGTCCGAGCAGCGCTCTCCGAACTGGACCTCGCGGTGCCGCCCGTCGACCGCCGCTTCGCCGACGACAGACTGGACGACCTGCTTTACTACGTCCTCCGCGATCTCGTCGGTCACGGGAAACTCACCATCCCCATCCGAGACCACACGCTCGAAGATATCGAGGCCAACCGCGTCGGCGAACGGGTGAAGGTCCTCCCGCGAACGGACCTCGGCCACGACGGCCGGGTTCCGACGAACCTCTCGTTCGACTCGGAGAGCGCGTTCGTCAACGTCGTCACGCAACTGGCCGCCGACGACGGTACCGAACTCAACGCTTCGAACCCGAGCGCGAAGGTGAACATCGACCCCGAGGGCGGCGTCCACGACAGCGAGGAGACCATCCGGTGTGCAGTGGCACTTCCCACCATCAGCGAGGACGGGCCACACATCTCGATTCGGAAGCAGTCCGCCGACGCGATGACGCCGGTCGACCTCGTCGAACGAGACTCGCTGCCGACGGAACTGGTCGCACTCCTGTGGCTGCTGTACGAGTCCCACGGCGTCGTCCTCTTCTCGGGACCAACCGGCGCGGGCAAGACGACGCTCCTGAACGCCCACATGCCGTTCATCCCGTATCGGGACCGTCCCATCAGCATCGACGAGGGGTCGCGCGAGGTGCGGATCCCACACGAGACGGGGGTGTCACTGACGACCCGCGACCACGAGCGAGACCACCGCCGCGTGACGATGGCGGACCTCATGACACAGTGTAACTACCTGAACCCCGACGTGGAGGTCATCGCCGAGATAAACACGCCGGCCTCCTTCGAGACGTTCGCGGAGACGCTCAACACCGGCCACGGCGTCCTCGGGACGACCCACGCCGCGGACATCGAGACACTCGTGAACCGCGTCATCGAGAAGGGCGTCCCGACGTATCTGCTGGAGGAGATAGACCTCGTCGTCTTCCCGCGCCACGTCGGCGGGGACCGCTACGTCGGCGAGGTGGTCGAGTTCGTCGACGATCCAATCCACGACCGCTGTGAGACCATCGAGAAAGACGGCGAGACGATTCACTACAACACGCTCTGCCGTCGTGGCCGTGACGGCACGTTCGAACTGGCCTACGACCACCCACAGTTGGGCGACGACCATCGACGGGTCGGGACCGACGTCTTCGACCGCCTCGCTACGCTTCGCGACGAACCGGTCGAAGCCGTCGAAGAGACGTTCCACCGCCGCCACCGCTACGTCCAGTATCTCGTCCGAGAGGGTGTCACGGACTTCACCGAGTTGTTCGGCGTCCTCGCGGACTTAGAGACGAACGAGGCCGCGACGGTCGAACGCCTCCGCCGAACGGAAGCGACGGCGGACCCGTTGCACATAGAGGTCGGTGAAGATGGCGACTGACGGCCCGACGCTCGGACTGCTCGACAGAGGGCTGTACGCGCTCTTTGCTCATCACGCCAACGACGAGGGACACGCGACCACCAGAGAGCGCTATCGGGCTGCCAATCCCGACACCGGGTTCGACCTCTACGTCGCCCGCGTGTACGGCCTCGCGTGGTTCGCGCTCGTCACCGGCACGTTCGTGACCGGGACGGTGGCGCTGGCACTGCCGGCCGGAACCTTCGATCGAGCGGTGTCACTGCTCGCTCGAAGCCTCCCAGTCCTCGACAGACTCACGCTCCCGACGGCCCCGCGGGTCGCCGTGGCGCTGTCGGTGGCTCTCCTCGCCGGCGTCGGCCTCCGGTCGCTCGTATTCGTGGCCGGGAACCGCTATCTCGCGTGGGTCGCGGCGGCGCGCCGGGCCGACATCGCGGCGACGCTGCCCGGTGCAGTGCGGTACCTCCGCGTACTCGCGTCGGGGACTCACGACCGACGGGCGATGCTGCGGGCCGTCGCTCAGCAGAACGCGTACGGCGAGACGGCCGTCGCCTTCCGCCGGGCGCTCAACCACGGTACGCTGACCGGGAGCTTGGACGCCGGCCTCGAACGAGTGGCGAGTGAGACGCCCTCCCGCGACCTGCTCGCGCCGTTTCTCCTGAAGTTCCGCGAACACGCGAACCAGAGCGCCGACGCGCTGGAGGGGTATCTGGAGATGGAGGGCCGATTGCTCTCACACGAGCAGAGCCGTCGGCACGAGCGAGCGACCGGCTACCTCGAACTGCTCGCGGAACTGTTCGTCGTCCTGCTGGTCGTCCCGGCGCTCGTCGTCCTCATCGTGACGGTGATGGGCGTGCTCGCACCGGGCCTGTCCCGACCGGTCGCGACGCCCGTCGGTTCGGTGTCGGTCCGCAGCGGCATCGTCTACGGGAGTGCGGCGTTCGTCCTCGCGACGGGGCTGCTCGCGTCGTTCGTCGTCACGACCCTCCGGCCACGGAACACTGCCGCACCGAGTTACGAGCGACCGAGCGGAGTACTCGCGACGCTTCGAACGATACCGTCGAATCCCGCCAGTACCCTCACAGTCTGCCTGCCTGCGGGCGGCGTCCTCGCCGTCGGGTGCTGGCTGCTCGGCTACCGACCCGTCAACGTCCTGCTTCTCTCGTACGTCGGCGTCGGCCTCCCGGTCGGCGCCGTCGCCGTCCGCCGGGCGCGACGGGACGACGCGAAGGACCGCGAGATACAGGACTTCGTCCACGCCGTCGCCGGTCACGTCGCGCTCGGTCGGCCGTTCCCCGAATCCGTCCGTCGCGTCGCCGACGACGTGCAACTCGGCGCGCTCGCCGAAGACGTGGAGTCGCTGGCGTTTACGCTCTCGCTGGGCGACAGTCCGACGGAGGCGGCCGACGACCGGCGAGCAGCGGCCCTAGACCAGTTCGTCGACCGGGTCGGCACGCCGATGGCCGAGCAGACGATCGGGCTGGTCGTCGGCGCCCTCGACGCCGGGAGTGACGCCGAGGACGTCTTCGAGACGCTCCAGACCGAAATCGGTAAACTGTACCACCAGCGCAAGTCGCTCCGGGCCGCACTCATCGTGTACGTCGCCGTCGGCTGGACGACGGCGCTGCTCGTCGTCGGTATCACCGTCGCCGTCAACGTCTACGTCCTCTCGGAGTTCGCGCAGCTATCGTCGGTCGCCAGCGGACAGACGGTCGCCTTCGACCCGTCGGTCATCGACCCCGAGCGAGAGCGCTACCGCTTTTACGTCGTCACGCAGGCGACGATGCTCGCCTGTGGCTGGTTCGCCGGTACCGCCAGCCGCGGGTTCTACGAGGCGCTGTTGCACTCAAGCGCACTGGTACTCGCCGCCTACGTCGTGTTCGCGGGGGTGGGACTCCTGTGAGTCGAGACGGCCGCGAGCAGGGAGCGACCACCCGCGCGCAGTCACACGTCGTCGGCGTCGTCCTCTTGCTCGGGATCACTGCCGTCGCACTCGGCAGCCTCACTGCCGTCGTCGGTAGTGTCGTCGACGGCCAGACGGCGACGGCCGACGAGGCCCGCGTCGCGAGCGCGCTGGCGGAGGGACTGCGACCGGTCGAAGGAACGGGTCCGAACCGAGTCCGCGTTCGGTTCAGTGACGGACGGTTGACGACTGTCTCCCGTGACCTCCGGATACTAACGCCCAGCGGCGTTCAGCGGCACATCGAGGTCGGTGGAGTGGTGTACACCTCTGGCCCGAGCCGGGTTGCCTTCGTGGGCGGCAGCGTCGTTCGGGGGAACCCCGGCAACGCGTGGCAGGTACGGGAGCCATCACTAACGGTCACGCGGGACAACAGCACGCTCGTCCTCGGCGTCCCGACGCTGAACGAGAGCGGGGCGACGGTGAGCGGAACCGGCGGTGTGACCGCACTCCTCCGGACGAACGTGACCCACGACCACGAACGACTCGCTAGCGCCGACTACGGCATCGCAGTCGAAACGGCGACTCCCGGCCCGTTGGTGCGGTACTTCCGGCGGGTCGGCGCGCGAACCAGCGTCAGGGACATCGACGGCGACGGCGTCCCGAGCGTCGTCGCGAACGTCGACGGCCAGCAGACGCTCCATCTGGTCGTCCACGAGATGCACACGGAGGTAGCAAGTGGATAACCGCGGCCTGAGCACCGTCGTCGAGAAGGTGCTCTCGATCGGCATCGTCTTGCTGTACGTCGCGCTCCTGACCACGACGCTGTACGGCGGGGCCGTACCGGCCTATCGGAGCGCGGTCGGTGCGGAACTCGGCGAGCGAACCCTCGCGGAGGCAACCGCACGTATCGAACAGGCCGTCCCGCCATCGGGTCGGTCGGTGACCGCGACGTATCGCGTCGACCTGCCGGCGACTATCGAAGGGGTGGCCTACGAGATACGGACCGACGGCGGTGCGTTAGTCCTCGTTCACCCGGAGGAGGGCGTCGGTGGCCGGACTCGACCGGTCCTATCCGACCGCGTGACCGCACTCTCCGGGACGTGGCACAGTGGCGAGGAGACGGTTGTGACCGTCGGTGGCGGGAACGGGACCGTTACGGTCCGGTTGGAGGAAGCATGAGTCAGTCGCCGACGAGGGCCACGGCGACGGCCCCGAGGACACCCAGCGCGAGGAACGCCGCGCCAAACAGCACGAACGCCCCCCGGAGGGCCGATACGAACGCCGGTAGTCCCGCCGGTGCGGCGACAGTGACGAGACCGGCGATACCCAGACAGAGCACCGCCACGAACCCGCCGACGAACAGGAGGTCCATGGGATCGAGGGTCTGCACGGCCGCGAAAGGACTCGCCAGCGTCAAAACGGCATCGGGACGCGAATCGAAGCCGTCGCCGCGACGCGCACAGACGACCCTCCCAGCGGTCGGCATCGCCCTCGTGCTCCTGACCGTCGTCACCGCGCTGGGACTCGCGATGGCCGATTCGGCCATCACCAGCGCGGACCGGACACCGGACGAGCGCCGGGTCGCGGCGGCGACGGCCGACCTGTTAGTCGACGCCGACGGACCCCTGACCGATCGCGCGAACGTCCTGAGTCAGTCCCGGGTCGCGTCGTTCGACGCGGCGGCGCTGCGCCGAACAGCACCGCCGGCCAGTGAGTACGCCGTCGCCGTCGAACTCGACGGTACCCGACTGGCGGCCACCGGTGACACGGTAGATGGGACCACCATCCGCCGACTCGTCCTCGTCGAGCGACGGACGCGAGCGACGGTCGAACCGAACGGGACGAGCGTCACGCTCCCACGCCGGGCCGAGAACGCGACGGTAACCATCACCCCACCGCCCGGAACGAGCGTCTGGACCGTCAGGGCGAACGACAGAGTCCTGCTGCACAACGGGAGTGGGCTTCGAGGGACCTTCGCCGTCGACCTGCCGACCTACGAGACGACGCAACTGCAGTTCCAGACGGCGGGGCAGTTACCGGACGGGAGCGTCCGGATCACCTACGACGCCCCGCGGACGACCAAGGCCACGCTGGCGGTGACCGTCGATGCGTAGGGCGCAACTGCCGCTGTCGCTCGTCGAGGTAGCGCTCGGTGCCGTCCTGATTCTGGGCGTCGCACTCGGGTTCGCGCTCGGGACGCCCGCGCCGGACACTCGGGTCCCGCAACTGGAGGTTTACGCCGAGGACACCGCGACGATACTGGCGACCGAACCGCCGCGCCACGACAGGACGACTCGGCTACAGGAGGTCGTCGTCAGCGAACGCGCCTTCGAGCGTGAGCGGCACGCACTCGACCGACGCGTCGCGCGTATCCTCCCCGAGAACGTCCTGTTCCACGTCGAGACGCCACACGGGTCGGTCGGAACGCCGGTTCCCGGACAGGTGACGACGGGGACGGCGACAGTCTCGACCGGGTCCGGGACCGTCCGAATCGAGGTGTGGTACGCGTGAGACGGCGCGGCCAACTGGTGCTCGTCGCCGCGGCGCTGGTCGCCGTGGCTCTCGCGCCCGTCGTCCTCGCGTACCTGCAACTGGGGTATCACGACGACGTGCGCGCGACGGCCGAGTACGGCGACCCGACGGCGGAGACGCTCCGAGTGCTCGACCGGGCCGTCGCGACGACGAGCAGTGACGTTCCCGGCGACTACTCGTGGGCCCGTCGCACCGTCGCAGTCACGTCCGTCCGCGACGAGTTGCGACCGACGCTGGCGCGTCTCCGAACCGACCGCATCGAACGCGGAACCGTCACTGCGATAGCGTACAACGCGAGCGTCGCGACCGCGTGGGCCGACGCCAGTTGTCCGAGCGGACCGGACCGTCAGTTCGGGGACTGCGTCGCCGACCGCGGCGTCGTCGTCCAGAACCGGACCGACCGCACGCACGTCCTCGGCGTCGCCGTCGACGTGACCACGACCACGGAGCGAGGAGAAACGACTATCACCGTGGTGGTCGATTCGATGGGTCACTGACCAGTGAGCCGACCGATTCACTAACAATGCAGGCCAACAATGAACGAACAACGGGTATGCAACCAGGTACTGAAGATTTCGAGGACGTCCAGTTCCTCACCGGCTCGCCACAACGCTACGGCGTGCTGTCCTCGCTGTGTGAATCGTCCGCCCGTCCCTGTGAACTCTGTGACGAGGTCGACGCCACGCGGACGACGATTCAGCGCATCTTAGCGGGGTTCCGAGAGCGGCAGTGGGTGGTGAAACGCGACGGCGAGTATCGGCCGACGGTGACTGGCCGGCGCGTCTGCGAGCAGTACCAGTCGCTCCTCTCCGAGATTGAGCGGGCACGTGATTTCGGGCCGCTGGCGACCCACCTCGACACCATCGACGACGACCTACCGACCGAGGCCCTAGAGAGCGGGCGACTGACCGTCGGGTCGGACGGAAACCCGCTGGCCGCGGTCAATCGGTTCACCGAGTGGTTCCGGGCGGTCGACGGCGACGTCCGCGCGGTCTCGCCGATCGTCGCACAGCCGTTCAACGAAGTCGGTGCGGAGTTGCTGGCCTCGGGTACGTCTATCGAGTTCGTCATCGACCAGACGGTCCTCGAACGGTCCGAACAGGAGTACGGAGAGGCGCTCGAACACGGGCTGGATCACGACCGGATTTCGATATACATCCACGAGGACCCGCTCATGTTCGGCCTCGTCGTCGACGGGGCGAGTCGCTGTTGTCTGGCGGCCTACGACGAACACAACAACATCAGGGCGTTGCTGGAGACGGGCGGTGCGGAAGTCGTCGACTGGGCAACTGGGGTGTTCGAACGACATCGAGACCGAGCAAAACCGCTCTCGGCGGTTTACTCTTGAAAAGACGCCAGTTGATGGAGTGCAACCCTAACTGACGTCAGCGGGGGGAAGGCCGAAGCGGAATCGCAAACGTGAGCGCACCACGGACACCAGCGTGAGCGCCCACATGAGGTGGAGGGGTTCTCCCCATCGAGTTTTCCGGGGGGATACGTTCTATACTTATCCGCTGATATATGTTACAGCCCCTGTAACACCGCGCAGAAATCACCGGCTTTGCAGGCGTCGTCCGCACGTTCTTGACCGACGCGTCCGTAAAGTGTGTGTGGGTCCCACGCATAGCATTGGCTTCGAGACACAGCGCGAGGAAGTCCTCGGCGAGCGTCTCCCCGTGGAAGGCGACCTGCCGGCGTGGCTCACCGGCCGGTACGTCCAGAACGGCCCGGGGCAGTTCGAAGTCGGTGAGACGGCGCTTCGACACTGGTTCGACCCGCTGGCGATGCTGCGCGGGTTCCGCATCGACGACGGGGTCGTCTACACCAACCGCTTCGTCCGGAGTCGGGACTTCGAGTTCGCGCGGGACCGCGGCCGGGTCAGAACGCCGTTCCCCGGCACGCCGCCAGACCGTCCCGTCTGGACCCGCGTTTGGCAGGCCCTCTCCAGTGAGTTCCCGGACAACCCGGTCATCGGCGTCGCCAGATTCGGCGACGAACTGGCGGCGGTCACCGAGTCGGCCGTTGCGCTGACCGTCGACCCCGAGACGCTCGCGACGACGGGTCGAATCGACCTGACCGACGGTGTCGACGCCGACCTGACGCTGGGCCACCCACACTACGACCCGGCACGCGAGACGCTGGTGAACCTCGGCGTCAGTTACGGACTCGAGACGACCTACACGCTGTTCCGACGGGACGACACCACCGTCGAGACGACGGCGAGCCTCACGTTCGACGACGCCCCGTACGTCCACTCGTTCGCCCTGACCGAGCGGTTCGCCGTGATCCCGTCGATGCCGTTCGGACTGGACCGCACCGCGTTGCTCGTCGGGACCGCGACGCGACAGACGCTTCTCGACGCGTTCGAGCGGTTCGACCGGGTCGGCGAGTTCGTCGTCGTGGACCGCGAGACCGGGGCAGTGGTCGCGCGGGTCGAGGCGGACCCGATGTTCGTCTACCACCACGCCAACGCGTTCCGCGACGGCGACGACTTGGTCGTGGACCTCGTGGCCTATCCCGACGAGCGGGCGGTGACCGACCTCGTACTGGCGAACCTCCGGAGCGAGTCACCCTCGGTACCACAGGGGGACCTCCGGCGCTACCGACTCCCACTGAACGGTGGCCGGGCCACGTTCGAGACCGTTCGCGAGGGCCAACTGGAGTTCCCCGTCGTCGACTACCCTCGCCGTCTCGGCCGGCCCTACGACTACGTCTACGTCGCCGAGACGAGTTCGAAGAGCGGGGCCAGCCTCCCCACTCGGGTGGCGAAGGTGTCGGTTCCCGACGGCAAAGCGGTCGCGTGGTCCGAACCGGAGACGTATCCGGGCGAACCGATGTTCGTCCGGCGGCCCGACGCCCGGAGTGAGGACGACGGCGTCGTGCTGAGTCTGGTGTTAGACGGCAGGCGTGACCGGTCGTTCCTCCTCGTACTGGACGCGGCGACCATGTCAGAACTGGCCCGTGCGCCGCTCCCGCATCGCGTGCCCTACGGATTCCACGGCCAGTTCTACGCCGACGACGCTCCCACGCGGAGTATGGCGTGACTGTCCCGGGCGACAATTAAGTACCCGGCAGCCGTTCTCTCGTCTATGTCACCGCCCGGACGTGAGGTCCAGTACACCGAATCGGACGTCATCGAAGTGTTCAAAGACCGGGGCGACTACGCCGAACCCCTGACTGCGTCGGAAGTCGCCGACCGGCTCGGCTGTTCCCGCCGCACCGCGTTGAACAAACTCCACAGTCTCGAATCGGACACGGACATCACGAGCAAAAAGGTCGGCGGCCGCTCGCGCGTCTGGTGGATTCCGGTCCGGACTGACTGACGCCGCAGGTCAGAAGTCCCACTCGTCCGCTCGGGCGCGCGCCTCCTCGCGGGCCTGTTCTCGAATCGCCGCTATCTTCTCCTCGTTCTCCAGGAACGCCTCGACAGCACTGTGGTCGTCTGCCGTCTGGGCCGTCGTCGGCGTCCGGTCGTCCGGGGCCGCACGCCGCGTACTGTCTGCCAGTGCCGGGTCGCCTGCGAGTCGTTCGGCGGGCATCCCCGGGGGGACCCGAAGTTCCGCCGCCTCGTGGGCGGTGGCGAGGTCCGCCGTATCGAGTTCGAACACGGAGACGTGGTACGGGCCGGGGACGGCGAGGTCGGCCAGCGCCCTCGGCCCGCCGCGGTCGGTGCCAGTGTGGTAGGCCAGCACCGGGACACCGTCCTCGAAGGTGACGACGCCGCGCCCGTCGGCATCGAGCAAGAGCGTCTCCTGTGACTCGAAGACGGCGTAGCCGGTCACCGTCCGGTCGAGGACGTCCGCGAGCGTCTCGCGTGGATCGCTCACCACGCGGGACTTCCGGAGCGTTCCGCGGGGTAGCTTCATGGCGTCTCCGGGATGACCGCGCTGCGGAACCGGTCGGCGACGTCGCCGGACTCTCCGTGATCGACCGAGAGCGCGTCGGCCGCGCGGTGGTACGCTGTCGCGGCCGCACAGTCGGGTGCGTGAGCGAGGAGCGGTCTGCCGGCCCGGCGGGCCTCGCGGGCCCGTTCAGTCTCCGGGACGGCGGCGAGCGTCGGGCCGTCGAAGTAGCGTTCGGTCTTCGCTGTGACGTCGTCGATGCGTTCGTCCTCCCGGACCTTGTTGAACAGGAGGCCAGCGATGCCAGTGCCGTAGGACGTGGCGTACTCCTGTACTTTCAGGCCGTCCGAGATGGCGGGAATCGTCGGCTGGAGGACCACCACGATGCGGTCGGCCATCACCACCGGCAGGACGGCCGCCCGGCTATCGAGCGCCGGCGGGGAGTCCAGCAGGATGACGTCCGTATCGGCCGCGAGCGTCGCGACCACGTCCCGCAGGCGCGTCGGGTCGGCGTCACGGAACCCGTCGAGACTCGTCCCGCAGGGGATGACGGTCATCCCGAAGCGCTCGTAGGCCGCGTCGGCGACGGCGGCGTCGTCGGCCAGTACGTCGTGGAGTGTCGTCTCCGCCTCAGAGAGACCGGCGTGAAAGAGCAGGTTCGCCATCCCGGTGTCGGCGTCGACGACGGTCACGTCGTAGCGCTCGGCGAGCGCCATCCCCAGTGCGACCGTACTCGTGGTCTTACCAGTCCCCCCCTTGCCACTGGCGACCGCGAACACTTCGACCATGCTCCCTACTGCCCGCTCGCTCGCATATAAAGTTCGTGGAAGCGCGTGGTGAAAAAACTACCACTCGACCGGCAGCGGCCCGTGGTCGACGTGGGACTCGACGAGCGTCGCCGCTCGGTCGTACGGGTCGGGCCGGGCTACCTCGGAGCCGTCTGGAGAGTCGTTTCCGACCGTTTCGAACGCGTTTCTCACGAAGGCATCGCGTGCGCAGTCGTTCACGAAGAGGTCGTGGAGGTACGTCCCGACGGCGGTGGTCGTGGCCGCGCCGCCCCCGCCGAACGGACGGGCCACGTCGGCCGTCGGTTCGGAGTCCCCCATGTGGATCTCGTAGCCCTCGACGGTCCCCGCTGCGCCGTCCAGCGGGCCAGCGCCGTCCAGTTCCCGCGTGACGTGTTCGACCGTCTTCTCCGCCGAGAAGGTGGTCCGGACCGGGAGGACGCCGAACCCGTCGACGCGCTCCTGCCCCCCGGAGCCTTCGATAGCCGCGTTCAGAATCACCTCGCCGAGCATCTGGTACCCACCACAGAGGCCCACGACCGGTCCGTCGAAGGCCGCGAGCGCGTCGCCGAAGCCGGCCGCTCGAAGCGCCAGCAGGTCGTCGACGGTGTTCTTGCTCCCCGGCAGGACCACCGCGTCGGCGTCGGCAAGCGAATCAGAAAGCGGGACGTAGGCGACCCGGACGCCGGGTTCGGCGGCGAGGGGCTGGAGATCCGTGAAGTTCGAGATGTGCGGGAGTCGCGGCACCGCGACGGTGACGCTCCGGTCGTCGGGGACGCCGTCGTCGGCACCCCGGACCGACCGCTTGCCGACGGATGGCAGGGCGACGCTGTCCTCCTCGGGCAGGCCCGGGTCGTCGTAGGGGAGGACACCGAGGACCGGGACGCCGGTGCGGTCCTCGAACGCGTCGAGGCCGGGGTCGAGCAGCGAGCGGTCGCCCCGGAACTTCGTAACGACGGCGCCGACGACTCGCTCGCGTACGTCCTCAGGGACGAGTTCGAGCGTCCCGACGAGCGAGGCGAACACGCCGCCGCGTTCGATGTCGGCCACCAGCAGAATGTCCGCGTCGGCGAAGCGGGCCGTCTCCACGTTCGCGAGGTCGCGGTCGTGGAGGTTGATTTCGGCGATAGAGCCGGCCCCCTCGGCGACGACGACGTCGTGGTCGGCGGCGAGTCGCGCGTGGGCCTCGCGGGCGGCGTCAAGGGCCATCTCCCAGTGACTCTCGTAGTACTCGCCCGCGGCGACGTCGGCGACAGCCTCGCCGTCGACGACGAGTTGGGACTCGCCGTCGCCGCGGGGTTTGAGTAGGACGGGGTTGTGGTCCGTCGTCGCCGGGACGCGGGCGGCGCGGGCCTGCACGTACTGCGAGACGCCGACTTCCCCGCCGGGCGTCGCTCGCGCGTTCGTGCTCATGTTCTGGGCCTTGAACGGCGCGACGGAGACACCGCGATCGGCCAACAGGCGACAGAGACCGGCCGCAACCGTACTCTTTCCCACGTGTGAAGCAGTGCCGGCGACGAGGACGGTATCGGCCATCGACCGGTTCTCGGTCCCCCACGACAATGAGTGGTTCGTCGGCGGGCTTTTCCGGTCGCCGGTCGAAGCCGACGGCGTGACCGACGACCGAGTGCGTGCCGTCTACGACCACCTCGCCGCGACCGGCGAGCGCCCCGTCGAGCGGACCGCAAGTCGGTGGCTCGGCGAGGCGGAGGCCGTCGCGCGCGACGTGGCGGAGGGGGATCTCGACCCGGCGGTCCGGCGGCGACGACTAGAGACGATTGCCGAGTTGCTAGACAACGTCGCCGGGACCGGCGACGAGATAGCCGACGACCACATCGCGGCGGCACGGGTCCACCTCGAGGAGTTGCGCTCGGAGTCGTAGCCGGCCGACCGTCAGTACTCGGTGCCTTTCCGCGCCGGGTGGCCGGCCTCAAGCGGGTGTTTCACTTTCCCGACTTCGGTGACGAGGTCGGCGCGTTCGAAGACGTACTCGGGGCGCTCGTGGCCCCCGGTGAGGACGAGTTCCACGTCGTCTGGTTTGGCCTCGACGAGCGAGACGACGTCCGCCGGGTCGACGAGGCCGCGATTGGCGGCGTACAGAATCTCGTCTACGACGAGCATATTGACGCCATCTTCGGGCGGTCCCTCGGGGTCGAGCGGTTCGGAGAGGTCGGCCTCGCCGCTGGCGTCGAGGATCTCCCGGGCGCGAGCGAGTGCGCCCTGTGCGCGAGCCTCGTGTTCGCCGTCGTCGCTGCCGTCCATGAAGCCGTGCCAACCGTAGTGGCCGGCGTTCTCGTAGGAGAACCCCGGCAGGGCGGCGATAGCGTTGTACTCGCCGCGAACGTCCTCGACGGTGCCGGTGCCGCCCTTCATGAACTGGAGGAGGTGGACGCGGTAGCCGTGGCCGACGGCGCGGGTCGCCATCCCCAGCGCCGCCGTGGTCTTGCCCTTGCCGTCGCCCCACCACACTTGCACGAGGCCGAACTCCTCGGGCGCGCTCGGCGTGATGGATTCGGCGGTCGGACCGGCGGTGTTGTCGCTCATACCCGGAGTTCAGGGGGCGCGAACATCGGTCTGACGGTCAGTGATCACGCCGTACTCGGCCTCGTCGACGCCGGGCGGGCCCTCGTCGTAGCGGGCATCGAGACTCGCTACCACGGCGTCTCTCACACAGGCCCGGGCCGCGGCCCCAACCGCCGTGGCGCTCCCGGTGAACGCGACCCGGTCGGCGTCGGGTACCGATCCGACGAGGACGGCGTCCGACGTGGTCCCCGGGACGCCGGCCACGTCCAGCAACGTCGCCGCCTTCGCCTCGACGGCCGTCGCGAGGAGGGTGGCGAGCGCACCCTCGGAAAGCGCCCGGTCGGCGCCGACGACGAGGTTGACGGTGCCGGGTCGCCAGTCGGCGGCGTCGCCGCTCTCGGTGCCGGCTTCCGCCTCGTCGGCCATCGGCAACGCCGCTGGATTCGAGAGGCCCGCTGTCGCCAGCACTGTCACCGGCCCGCTGTCCGCACGGCGGGCATGGTCCATGTGGACACCGGTGAGCAGCGTCGGCCCGACAGAGAACCCGGCGTCGGCCAGTCGCTCCGCGCGGTAAGCGTCGAGGTCGGTGCGTTCGAACCCGGTCGGCACCGTGACGTTGTAGACGGCGTCGGCGTCGCGGTAGCCCCCGTCCCACGCCGTCGAGAGCCAGCGCGCTCCCTCTCGTCGGGCCTGTACGATGCCGTCCCGACGGGTCGTCTCAAACACCCAGCGCCTCCAGCAGTCGGTCGTTCTGTTCGGGGGTGCGAACCGCGACCCTGACGTGGCTGTCGAGTCCCCGGAAGGTGCGGGCGTCCCGGAGCGCGATACCCCGTTCCCGGGCGGTCAGCAACAGGTCGTCTACGGTCGTATCCGTCACCTCGAACAGGAGGAAGGGCGCGTCGGACGGATACACGCCAAAGCGCGAGGACAGGCGCTCGTACATCCGTTCGCGCTCGTCACCGACCCGCTCTCGGGTCCGTTCGACGAAGGCCTCGTCCCGGTAGCAGTGCTCGCCCACCGCCGCCGCTGGTTCGCTCATCGACCACGCGCGCCGGGCGGTCGCCAGTCGGTCCCGGGCCGCCTCACTGGCGACGGCGTAGCCCATCCGGACGCCCGGCAGGCCGAACAGTTTCGTCAGCGAGCGAGCGACGACGACGCCCGTCCGGCCGGCCAGCGAGGGGTCGTCAGTGAACCCGAGGAACGCTTCGTCGACGAGCAGCGTGGTGTCTGCCGCCCGACAGCGGTCGGCGAACGCTCGCAGAGCCTCGGCGTCGTAGCAGTCGCCGGTTGGGTTGTTCGGGTTGCAGACGATCGCCATCGCGTGTGGCGCGGGGTCACTGTCGAGCATCTCGTCGTGACCGACGAGCGCGGGTTCACCGCCCTGTAACCGCACCTCGCGGACGTACTCGCCGAAACTGGGCGTCGGAACGAGGACGCTCTCGCCGCGCCGAACCGTCGTCTGTATCGCGAGTCGAATCGCTTCGAGGCCGCCCGCGGTCGGGATGACTTGCAGCGGGTCACAGCCGACGAACTCGGCGGCGGCCGTCCGAAACTGCACGTAGTCGTCGGCCGGGTACGACCGTGACGCCGCGAAGGCCGCGCTGAACACTCGGGCGGCACCCGACGGTACCTCGGGGTTCGTGTTCGCGCTGAAGTCGAGCAGGTTCGGGTCGTCGCTGCTGCCGTGCGGGACACGCCCATCGGCGTCGACGTGTGAGTCCGACTCGCCAGCGGCGCGCAACTGCTCGACTGTGTCCGGGTCCATGCCGTCCTCAAAGGGAAGGACCGACGAGAAAGTTTCGCGCGCTACAGAAACTGCTCGGCGACGCGGGCGTCCGCGAGGGTGTTGACGTTGACCGCCACCCGAACGTCGTCGGTGAGCCACGCGTCCTCGCCCGTCTCGTCGACGACGTTGACCCCCGTGGGCGCCACTTCACGACCGTCACGCTCGAAGGTCGTGTCGTCGCTCACGCCGAGGTCGCGCTTGCGGGCGGCAGGTGTCAGCACGGACATCGACCCGCCATCGTGAGCAGCGAGCACCCGGTCGAGTATCTCGCCGTCGAGCAAGGGGAGGTCCGCGGCGACGGTCAGCGCCGGCGTCGAGAGGCGGTCGTCCGAAAGCGCCGCGTCGAGGTCCGCGACGTAGCCGTCGCCGGGCGTCTCGATAGCCGGGACGTCGAGGTGGGCGCTGGTCGCCGGTGCGTTCGGTGACGTGGCTGCGTACACCTCTTCGACGCCGCTCTCGGCGAGTGCAGCGACCACCCGGTCGACCATCGGGACGCCGCCGACCCGAAACAGGGGCTTCTCCACCGCTGTGTCGAGTCGGGTGCCCCGCCCGCCACACAGCACTAGGGCGTCCACGCGAGCACCCCCCAGTCGGTCAGCGCCCACGTCGCGACAGCGGCGTGGAGTGCAACGACGCGAGCGAGTTCGTTGGCCGCGCCGAACACGTCGCCGCCGACGCCGCCGAGTCGACGGTCTGCCCACCGGTTCAGCGAAACGGCCACAGCGACGCTCGCGACGCTCGCGACGGCCGTCGCGGGGAACGCGAGGAGGGCCGACGGACCCGCCGCGAGAAGCGGAACGACGAGGTCCGTCGCCTCGTTGCCATCGAGCATCGTCGACCCGAATCCCTCGTGACTCGGTGTCCCCAGACAGGCCAGCGTCGCCATCGCGAGTTTCGCGCCCACCTCGGCGGCGAGGACGACGGCGACGGCGGTCAGCAGCGGGAGTCGCGCCACCGCCAGCGCACCCAGTCCCAGTCCGAGCAGGACCGTTCCGAGTGTGAGTACCGCGCCGACGCCGACGGTGGTATCACGCATCACCTCGCGGCGTTCGGCGGGGTCGCCGTGGACGACGGCGGCGTCCCCGAGGTCGGCGAGGCCGTCGGCGTGGTTGACGCCGGTGACGACGACGACAGCTGCGAGGTACGCCCCCGCGACGACTGGCGCCGGCAGCACTCCGGCGGCGAGGAACGGAATCGCGACCAGCGCGCCGACGACGTACCCTGCAAGCGGGAAGGCGGCAGGCGTCGCGGTGAAGGCGTCCCACGCCGTCTCGCTGTGGCCGACGGGGAGTCGCGAGAGGAATCCCAGCGCGCCGCGGAGCGCGCTCAGAGCCACGTCACCACCCCTGCCAGCGCGTAGGAGAGGAGGCCGGCGAGGCCGACCCGTCGAACGCCGCGTCGGGCGCTCGCGACGGTCGGGAGCGGCGCGTCGGCGTTCAGGACGTAGACGCCGGGCTTCTCCAGTCGATTGTCGAGGGCGGCCGCCGCGACGCCCATCGGCCACCCGGAGTTCGGCGAGGGGACGCGGTCCAGCCACGAGTGAGCGCGCGTAAGTGAGCGCAGGTCCCCGAACGCGACGGCGAGCAAGAGCGCACTCACGCGGGCCGGAAGCCACATCACGGCGTCGTCGAGTCGTGCGGCCGGGGTCCCGACGCGTTTCGAGCGGTAGCCCAGCATCGAGTCCATCGTGTTGACCGCCTTGACCCACGCGGCCGCCGCGGCGGCCAGTGCGAGCGCCGAGATCCCGACGAGCGGCGCGAGAACGGCCGCGAGGACGAACGCCCCGAGCGAGGCGACCAGTCCGTCGGCGAGGTTCTCGGCGGCGCTCTCGACGGCCGCACTCCGCAAGAGGGCGGGCGAGAGGTCGCCGGCGTCCCGGCCGGCCAGCGCGAGCAGTCCCTCTCGGGCGGCCGCGAGGTCCGTCTCGGTGTCGTCGACGACCGACCGGGCGGCGTCCAGCAGGCGCCGGAGGCTGGTCGTCAGGAAGAGGACGACGCCGGCGAGGAGAACGCCAAGTGTCGGCTGGACCGTACTGCCCGTCGCGACGGTCGCGACGGCAACGAGCGCCGCGAACAGGGGGAGCGCCAGCGCCGCGAGCGAACCCACTGCGAGCGGGCGCGACCACTCGCGGTCCAGCGGCGCGACCAGCGACCCGAACCACGCGACGGGGTGGAGCCGCGTCGGTGGCTCGCCGATAGCCGCTTCCAGCACCGCCGCGACGACGACGGCGGCGGCCACGGTCAGCACAGCGACCCCTCCCGGAGTCGGTCGGCGACTGTCGCCAGCGACGCGTCGTCGAGGAGGACCGACGTCGCCCCGACCCGGCCGGCCCCGCCGTCCGTGCGGGCGTCGTCGCCGACGTGGACCAGTTCCGACAGCGGGACGCCGAGCGCGTCGGCCGCCGCCTGAAAGATTCGCTCGTGGGGTTTGCGCCAGCCACAGTCGACGCTCGTGACGACGCTATCCGGCCCGAGGTCCGTCTCGGGGCCGAGGTCGGCCCGAGCGAGCGTTCGCTCGACCAGTCCGGGGACGCTGCAGTTCGAGCAGACGGCGACTCCACCGCGGTCGTGGGCGGCCCTGAGAACGTCGCGAGCGCCGTCCCTGACGGTGACCGGCGCGTCGAACGCCGCCAGCACGGCCTCGCGTGCAGTGTCGGGCGAGACGTCGACGCCGCGGCTCGCCAGCGCGAGACGGACGTGTTCGTCCAGCGGGGCCTCCCGACCGCGCTCGTACTCGCGGTGGGAACGCCGGTAGGCGGCTTCCCAGTCGTCGGGGACGCGGACGTCCCGCGCAGCGAGGCTGTCGGCCACGGCGTCCCACGGCGCGTCGGGCCGGTCGGCGTCCACGAGCGTCCCGAACAGGTCGACGGAGAGTGCCACGTCCGTGTGGTTACTGCAATCACACTTGAACTGTGCGGTGGCGTGGAGGAGTCGACGAGCGAACCGCTGTGCTAGTGGGGTCGAAGCGCGTCGAAAACGGAGTGCACTGCAGACGGCGTTACAGGTCCGACCGCAGTCGCACCTCGTCGTCTGTGACGGTGGCTATCGACGCTTCCTGAAGCGGATAGCCCTCCTCCTCGTCGACGTTCTCCCAACCGAGCGCCGTCTTGAGCTTGGTCGTTATTCCCGGGTCGGGGTCGACGTAGGCCGTCCCGTATCTGTAGCCGCTGACGAGGCCGACCGCGGTGCCGTCGGCGGCGACGACCTGCTTCCCGATGTCGTCGTTCGTGAGTTGGACTGTCGACATTGCACTCGACCGGAGGAGTGCGCCGTACACCACAGTAGTGCTTGCACACGCAACTCCACCAGCGGTGACCCAGCCAACGGAAAGTTGTAAACGCCCGCCAGTCGCATATCGGCCACTGATGCCCACCATCGTATCCGGGACGGTGCCGGCCAGTGATCTGGCGCTCAACCACTCGCTGGAGGCGTTACCGGAGTTGCTGTTCGAAGTCGAGCGAATCGTGACCAGCGGCGACGACGCACTCATGCCGATGCTGTGGGTTCGGGGGAGTTCACGGGCGGAAATCGAGGCGACGCTGGAGGAAGACCCGACGGTCGACGAGGTCACACTCCTCGGCGACTTCGACGACGAGTGTCTGTTCAGGATGGAGTGGGTCAGCCGCATCGACCTCATCATGCAGATGCTCACGAACTCCGAGGCGACTGTTCTCGACGCCGTCGGACAGGGCGATCGCTGGAAGGTTCGGGTCCTCTACCCTCGCCGGTCGCTGTTCTCGAAGACGCACGACTTCTGTACGGAACACGGCGTGGAGTTCGAGGTGTCGTCCATCCGCGAACTGGACGAAGGCCCGGCAGGTCGCTACGGGTTGACCAGCGCACAGTACGAAGTGCTCTCGGAGGCGTCGCGACAGGGATACTTCAAAGTCCCGCGGGAGGTGAGCCTCTCGGAACTCGCCGACGACCTCGACATCTCACATCAGGCGGCGTCCGAGCGTCTCAGGCGGGCGACGGACGCGCTCGTCGAAGATACGCTGTTCGTCGGGATGGCCGAACTGGAGTGAGCGCTCCGAGACGACGAGACGGCCGATAGGTCACCCCTCGGTCGTGCCCGACCGGCGCCGACGCCGGAGGTAGACGAAGAGTGCGAGGACAGCGACAGAGAGCACTCGCCGGGACGGCAGTCGACGGCCCGAACTCGTCTGTATCTGGTCGCCGTCGTCTGCCGTCGACTCGGACTGAGCCGGTTCACTCGGGGGCTCCGAGTCCGTCTCGGCGGCGTCGGCGGCGTCCGACTGTGCGCCCTCGGCGAGCACCTCGCGGACGGCCTCTTTGACCGGTTGTTTGAGCAGCTGTTCGACGCTCGTCTGTACGCGGGCCCGCGGTCCGCGCTGCAGTGACGCTGAATCGCTCATCTGACGATCGAGGAGACGGGTGCCGCGAGGAGGTGCGTACTGCTTGCCAGCGCAAGTCACCGGTGGGGTCCAGTGAACGGCGTCCCCGTCTCCTCTCGTGACCGTCGCGAGCGCTGCGCTGTCCGGTCTCACGCTCAGACGCCCGGCGAACGTTACCAGTCGACCGCCGCGTTGACCACGACGCCGAGGAGGAACACGATGGCGGCGAGATAGAGCGCGGTGACGAACAGGAGAATCGCGCCGATGTACCCGTAGGCCGCGTACTGGCCGACGGCCCCGGCGTAGTAGCGGAACGCGACCGGAATAGCGACCCAGCCAAGGGCGGCGACGACGGTCCCGGGGAGCACGTGCCGGAGGGTCGTGTCGACCGGCGGGAGGACGTAGTAGATGGGGACGAACGCGACGACGAGGACCACCAGTGCCGCGACCGCACCGACGAACAGCGGATGGGGTATCCGGAGGTCGGCGTAGGTGAGGACGACGCTAGTCGCCGACAGGAGCGCGACCGCAGCGAGCAGCAAGCCCATAACCAACAGGCTCCGAGCCAGTCGGGCGGGGAGCGAGACGTTCGAGACGCTGCCGTACACCTCCGTGAAGGCGATGGTGAGGCCACGAAACACCTTGCTCCCGCTCCAGACGGCGGCCGCCAGTCCGAGCAGCCCGGCGGTGCTGTGACCGCGGGTGTTCGCCAGTACCTGCTCGAACACGGCCTGCCAGTGCTCCGTGAGCGCCGACCGGAGCAGGTCCAGCAGGGTCTGCGTCCCGCCGACCACCGAGAG
This sequence comes from Haloarcula pellucida, assembly GCF_014647235.1. Taxonomy (GTDB): domain Archaea; phylum Halobacteriota; class Halobacteria; order Halobacteriales; family Haloarculaceae; genus Haloarcula; species Haloarcula pellucida. The sequence continues at coordinate 242,013 of NZ_BMOU01000006.1, read as the reverse complement.
GAGGGCCAGCGAGACGACGAGCAACGGGACGATGGAGGCGAGGCCGTAATAGGCGATACTCGCCGCCATGAACGGGACGTTCTCCTCGCGGACCGTCCCGACGACGTCGCGCCCGGTCTCGAAGACACTCATCGTCGAGAACGGGTTGTGTCCGGAGACCGGATATCGTCGCCATACGACGGCCAGACGGCGTGCATAGGTCGACGTGGATCCGTAGAGGAAAGTGCGGACGGCAGGCGCTGGCAAGCACAGGGAGCGCCCGACAGAACGGGACTGTGTCGGCCGCCGAACCGACGCGGGCCGCGCCGCACTCGTCGCCGACCGAGACGGCAACGAATCCGACGGCGACTGTGAGCACAGCCACCACTGTCGCGGGGAGCAGGACTCGACCGGCGCCCGAAAAGTGTCTGAATTAGTATACAGTTAGATGAGGAAATTGTCTGATTTCGTATATATGGTCTGTCGCATACAGTCAGAATACGTAAATGAATCGCTGGACAGGGGCAGTCCCCGTTGGCAGCCATCTAGACGAAACAGTGGTTTCTGGGCCGTGTGAATTTCCGGTCACAGAATGGTACGTAAACTGGTTCGAGTTCGCTACCAGCGGTGGTGGACGGCGTCGAAGACGTACTCCTCGTAGACGTCGCGTATCGCCCCGTGGGTCTGGTGAGGGAGTGGGTCCATTTCGCTGACGGCCGCGTTGGCCTCGATGTGCTCGGGCGTCGTCGATCCGGGGATGACCGTCGACACCGCGTCGTGGTCGAGAATCCAGCGCAGCGCCATCTGGGCCATCGACATCCGCTCGGGGACGTGGCTACGCAGTTCGTCGACGGCGTCGAACCCATCGTCGACCGGCAGGCCCGCGAACGTCTCGCCCCGGTCGAACGCCTCGCCCTCGATGTTGAAGTTGCGGTGGTCGTTCTCCGGGAACTCCGTGTCCCGAGAGAGCTCCCCGGTCAGCAGGCCCGACGCGAGCGGGACGCGAACGATGACGCCGACGTCCCGTCGCGCTGCCTCCTCGAAGAACAGTTCCGCGGGACGCTGGCGGAACATGTTGAAGATTATCTGGACCGTCTCGACGCCGGGGTACTCGATTGCCTTCAGCGCCTGTTCGACCTTCTCGACGCTGACGCCGTAGTGGTCGATCCTCCCCTCGTCTTTGAGGCGGTCCAGCGCCTCGAACGTCTCTGGCTGGTAGTACGCCTCCGTCGGCGGGCAGTGGAGCTGGACGAGTTCCAGCGAGTCGACGCCGAGGTACTCTCGCGAGCGGTCGACGAACTGTGAGAGGTTCTCGTAGTTGTACCGGTCGGCGGTATGCGGATCCAGCCGCCGTCCGGCCTTCGTCGCGACGGTCACCTCGTCGCGAACGCCGCGTTCGTCGAGCACCTCGCCGATGCGCTGTTCGCTGAAGCCGTCGCCGTAGACGTCTGCGGTGTCGATGAAGTCGATACCCGCATCGAGGGCGGCCCGAACCGCCGCACGGCCGTCCTCTTCGTCGACGTCGCCCCAGTCGCCGCCGATGTTCCAGGTGCCAAAGCCGACGTCTGTCACGTCGTAGCCTGTCGTCCCGAGTTGGCGTCGGTGCATACCCGACGGTACGATTTCCGGACACTTGTGGCTGTGGCAAGCGGCACGCTAACCGTCGTACACGACCGAAAAGGGCAGTGAAGCCCGATAGCGTTGGCAGGGACGTGCCAGCGTGGACGCCGAGGGCTATTCGACCCACTTGGCCCGGCGGATGTCGTATCCACCACAGACGGGACAGGAGTGGTGCTGGACTTCCAGTGACGCCTCACATACGATACATATGTACGGACGCCTCGTTCGCTCCCCGAGTTGGGAAACGGTGCGTGCTTTGTCAAAGACTCCCATCGACGACCACACCCACGCTTAGATCCACACTGTCAAAAAGAGCGAGGATAGTTTACGCCACTCGTCCGGTCGCAGTCTGGTGGTTCTCGGATTCGAGATGGTCCGGATTTGGGAGCGTGCGCTGTCTCGCTACCCACCCGAATACGTAGGAGTATAGACACCACTCCCACACCGCTCTCTGGACGGATACCCCACTGTTCTGATACGACAGTCCGTATGGTGCGTACTATGATGTTTCCGGCAGCGATGAGTTGGTCCCGAACCACATTCTTCATAAAAATTGGGCCGCATTCGACGAGTATGGTGGAGAAACCAGACGTCGGAGAGTTGGCACCGCCGAACCGCACGCTGATGGGCCCCGGGCCGAGCGACGTCCACCCGCGCGTGTTGCGGGCGATGAGTACGCCGCTCGTCGGCCATCTGGACCCCTCGTTCATCGACATCATGAACGAGGTGCAGGAACTACTGCGGTACACCTTCCGCACCGACAACCAGTGGACGATTCCCGTTTCGGGCACCGGGTCGGCGTCGATGGAGGCCGCCGTCGGCAACCTCGTCGAACCCGGCGATACGATGCTCGTCCCGACGAACGGCTACTTCGGCGACCGGATGGCCAGCATGGCCGAACGCGCCGGCGGCGAGGTCGTCACCGTCGACGCCCCGTGGGGCGAACCGCTGGACCCCGTCGCCGTCGAGACGGCCTTCGACGAGTACAGTCCCGACGTGTTCGGCTTCGTCCACGCGGAGACGAGCACCGGCGTCCTCCAGCCGTCGGTCCCGGAACTGACGAGCATCGCCCACGAGAACGACGCGCTCGTGGTTGCGGATACGGTCACCTCGCTGGGCGGCGTGGAGTTCCGCGCCGACGAGTGGGACGTCGACGTGGCCTACTCCGGCCCGCAGAAGTGTCTCTCGTGTCCGCCCGGCGCGAGTCCGCTGACGCTCAACGACGCCGCGATGGACAAGGTACTCTCTCGCGAGACCCAGCCTCGCTCGTGGTACCTCGACCTCTCCCTGCTCGAAGGCTACTGGGGCGAGGAGCGTGCCTACCACCACACCGCGCCCATTACCAACGTCTACGCCCTGCGCGAGGCGCTCCGACTCGTCGCCGAGGAGGGTATCGAGGAACGGTGGGCGCGTCACCGCTCGATCGCGAGCGCGCTCAAGGCCGGCGTCGAATCGATGGGACTGGAGATGAACGCCCCCGAGGAGTACTGGCTCCCGAGCCTCAACACCGTCCGCGTCCCCGACGGCGTCGACGACGGCGCGGTCATCGAGTACCTGCTGGAGGAGTACGACCTCGAAATCGCGAGCGGCCTCGGTGCGCTGGCGGGCGACATCTGGCGTATCGGCTGCATGGGCCACTCCGCCCGCGCGAAGAACGTCAGCTACCTCATGACCGCACTCGGCGACGCGCTCACCGAACAGGGCGCCGGCGTCGACGTCGAGGCCGGGCTGGCCGCGACCAGCGACGCGCTGTGACGCCCTCGCACTGAGGCACCAATTTTGCATAGTCGGTCGCCGTCATCTACGTCTCGCAGGCACAGACCAGCGGCGAGGTCTCGGCGACGGTCCGGCGTGCTGGCGATCTTTCTGACCGGACGTGGTCGTTCCCGCAGGGTGAAGCCGAAGTGGCGCGGGCGATCTCCGAGCAGGTGGCGACGTTGAACGAGCCGGCGTAGAAACTACAGGCTGTCTGGTCTGGTGAACGGTCTGTGGCACGAAGGGCGTGCTGAATACAGAGGGTATATTCAGTGATGTATCCGATTCGGTGAGATAATAATTGCCCAGGCTTCGTGATGTGATTTAGTTGTTCGTGATCGTGCTCTACGTGCTTGAAACTGTTATTTGCGGCCTCGCACCCTATGTTTATTGTCTCTCAAACTACACACGTAGCTATGATTGGAAACGGAAACCAAACGTATCAAACCGTCATTGAACTGGTTGAAGCGTGGCGGCCTGCAAAGAACTACGGGCACGAGAGCAAGTTCCAGAACGACCTCTCCGACTTCCTTGACGAGGAACTGAACAAACAGAACGACAGCGGGATGGGTGAATTGATGGGTGGCGGTGGAAGCGGAGGATACGTCGTTAGTCGTGAACGCGGGAACTCTCGGGGCGATGTGGTTATTGATGACACGGTCGGTATCGAAATGAAGCGCCACTTCTCCAACGACCAGAAGAAGAAACTCCGGGGACAGTTGGAAGATTACGCTGATAACTACCCCTACGTGATTGCCCTCGCCTGCGGCATTGACGATATGGACGGCTGGCGCGAACTGGAGAACAAATTCTCCAACAGGGGCGGGATGGGGATGGGAATGGACCAGACCGAGTTTGCGTTCATCATTAAGGACCGAGACAACTTCGGCGATCCACACGACTTCGGCGGTGGCGGTGGACTGGGAGACCTCCTCGGGTTCTAACGATGAGTATGAATGCAGGTGGGGAACTCGGCCCGATTGGTGCCGCGCTCGTCGCGTGGGTAGGTGCGGGATATCTGTTCACGATGGATACGCTATCGTTCAACATCAAACTGTTAGTCGGCGGAGTCCTCGTCGTGTTCGGTATTGCATCGATTCTCGGTGGACTTCGGTAGTAGAAACCGCTCGAACCTGTCATTCACGTGTCTAACTAGTGACCGACATGCGCTGTGTATTCAGCACGGCGTCGACGAACTATCAACGACGGAAAATCTCGACAGAGCTGACTGTCTCTATCGCTTGCCCACGACCGAGTACGAATTCGTCTCCACCTTATCGATCAACTCCTCGTATCGATAGGCGTGGTTGCACCGTTCGCAGTACACGGTCGGCCCCTGCTGGTCTTTCAACTGGTGGTGATGCTGTGGGCACATCATCCGCCACTCGTCGTCGAGTTTCTCGCTGACAGACTCACTCATCGCCCGTCTCCGAGATCTTCCGGCAGTACTCGGCGGCCGCCTCTGCCGCCGTCGACGCGACGCCCTCGACGGCGACGCCGCCCTGCGTCGCCAGCCACTGGCCGTCGTCCCGCTCTTCGAGGACGATGGTCGTCCAGTAGTCCCCGTGCGTGTGCAGTTCAGCGGTTTCGTGGACTTCGCTGTCGTCGTAGGTCGCTCCCATACGTGGCTCTGTGGAGCGGATGCTAAAGGGGGTGAGCCATGGGTGCAGAGTGGAAGTGAAAGTGAAATCCACAGCAATGTTTCGAGAGAAGCGAGGCTCAATTCACGAGCTAGAAGGTAGTTTCAAGTCCTATCCCTCTATACCCGGGCCTGTTAATGCAACGACGAGACTTGCTTGCAACTTTTTCTGCCAGTGCGGTTTCTGTTCTGGCGGGTTGCCCTGGAACTCTCTCTAGTGAAGATACGACTCCCGTTTCGGAGTCTACTGCTACACCAACCTCCACTCCGAAGCCACAGCCGAAGGTCTCCTGGTCAGAAGATTGGGTGAGTGGAACCAAATACCGAGTGACCGCTACTGTCCAACTCGACGGTGCGGAAAAGGTCCTCGTCAAACGGGGAACCACGTCGGGAGAGACCGTTGCGACGATTACCTCCAACGGCAATCACACCATCGTTGGTCCGAACACGAGCAACGGGCCGATTGAGATGGGCCGGACACTCTTTCTCGTAAGACCGACCGATTCGGAGCTTGAAGGGCTGAATACGAGCGACGTGGTCGGGAATCACGCAGTTGGTAGTCAGCAACAGCCGACGTTTCCCCTCCATCTACGGGGTCTCCACGGCAGCACAGATCCGAATCTCGAAACGAGCGGGACACTCTCCAGAACGTTCGAACAGCAGACCGACAGCGGCCCGACAGCGCTCTCGATTAGCGTCCCGGAAGTTCTCTATCAATACTACAAGAGCAGAGACCGGACTCGTGAATACGGCGCGTACGTGTCCGATACGTACGATGACCAGTATATCAAGAGCATAGTGGACGAATTCGAGCGGTTTGGTGAGGAACAAGGGTTGAACGATGTCGGCGTCATCAACCTCATGACGAGCTTCGTACAGAATCTGGAGTACACCAGCGATACGGTCTCTGCTGGCTACAACGAGTACCCAAAGTACCCAATCGAGACGTTGGTTGATCGAGAAGGAGACTGCGAAGACAGTTGTATCCTTCTGGCCTCGATGCTTGAGCAGTTCGGGTACGGTTCAACACTCCTCGTCTTCCGTGACAAGCAACACATGGCCCTCGGTATCGCTGGTGGTGAAGACGTCCCCGGTACGTACTACAAAAAAGACGGACAGCGTTACTACTACGTTGAGACGACTGCGCCGGGGTGGGAGATCGGTCAACTACCACCCGACATGGAGGGCGGCACTCCAGAGTTCAGGCCGATAAATGATAGCGGCGTACTGGTCTTCTCGTACGCTGTCGATACACCAGCCTCCGGCGGCGCAGCCGTTGAGATGAGTATGCGGAACGTGGGTGACGGGGTAGGAACTGCTCAGGCAAAGGTCGTGTTCCAGAATGCGGATGAGAATCTCGTCGCATCTGCCCAGAGTCAGAAGGTCCAACTCGAACCTCAAGGCGAGTACAGTACCACACTCAATCTACTTCCGCCGGACGACCAGAAACTACGCGCGAAGGTTCAGGTGATTATGGACGGTACTGTGCAAGATACTCTGACGAGCGAGTGGAGGCAACCGGAGTCTTAGAAGTCGATACAGACTGCTTGTTCTATCTCGATCTCGTAGGTACCGGGAACTCGTAGCGTTTCAGCGGTTTCTCGCTTCTGCTGAAGCGTCAAGTCATCTCGCGACAGCACTTCTCGAATTCGCTCGTCGATCCGCCACGAGAACTCGGCGGACTTCATCAATGCAGTCGTCTTGTTGCAGTCCAAGAACTCGGCGGCCTGCTCGATGGTGTCCGTGCGGTGCGCGTGCTTGCCGTCTTCGCGGATTCGCATACCCACCGCTCGTGAACACGAGGGCAAAAGCGAGGTATTCTCGACCAACTCGAAGCCCGATTACTGATAAAGACCGGCGCGGCCCATGCCCATCGCTCGTCGACGTCTTCCACTCAGCCCGATACCCACCCGAATATGCACACGGCCATTTCGGGCTCGTGTGCATATCGCGTCGACGCCGATCTTCGAGTTGCGACCCCATGGGATCTCATAAAAACTGGTTGCCCTCCTTCGTTTCATAAAGCTCGTGTTGTGGAATACATCAAGAGCGCACCCTCCGCCATCCTATTATGGTTGGGAGAATTGAATTAAGCCATGATATCCCGCGTTCGAGCATTTCTGTACCGGAATCATTTAACACCAATACTCATACTCGGAATGATTGGTATCCTACAGGTAGAGATATACGTTTCTAGAGTCTCTGAATCACTATTCAAGTTCTGGTTTGTCGCACAACCAAGTCTGACGCCGGGATTATTAATCGCACCACTTTCTCACAGCTCATTTCTCTTCCATTTGCTCCCAAACATGGCACTTTTTGTGATATGGGGCTGGTTGACTGAAGACCAGCTAAAATCACGAGAATACATAGTTTACACAGCCCTAACAGCCTACTTATCAATATACCTCCAAGTGCTTTATTCTGCCATAATCACAGGGCAAGCGGGGACACTCGGGTTCAGCGGGGCTGTATATTCATTCCCGCCAGCCTACGCATTTCTTGCGTTCCGCAGCCAGATATATGAAAATAATAGCCTCGAATTTGGATTGTTCATGGGAGCGATCGCCGTCTCTCTCGCAATACCGCTATCGATTGCGGGATATATCAGTTCAGTTCCGGGTATGACATCAAGCGCTAATGTGGCGCACTCTGCCGGATTTGCTATCGGAACGATATACGGTGCGTGGAAATACTGGAATTGGTAGCATAGGCTGTCCTGGGATCTAAGTTTCGTCTATATTACAAGGAGCTACCTGACTTTTACCGGACTACCCGAGAGCGGCGGGCATGGCCGCACTCGCGGCCACTCGCACTATGTTCGGGAAAATCGACATCGAAGACGCACTGGCAGGGGTCATCTTCACGGCCAGCGCGTTCGTCACCAACGGAATCGCTTCTATCAGTATGCTCGGGTACGACCTGAGCGCCGCCGTCGTCACCGTCCAGAACACGGACATCCGTTCGCGTTCCTCCTCTCGCTCGCCGCGCTCGTCGCGGCGTACGCGACCAACCGCGTCAACGAGAGCAAGAACAAGACCTACGAAGTGGAAACGGACCTCTACGAGATCGTCCGTGGCTCGGCCACGGTCGAAACGTACCTCGCCGGGGGGACGCTTCTCATCGTCCTGCTGACCGGGCTGAACATCCTCGGTATCGGTGACGCCGTCGCCGGGACCGCCGCCTTCGGCCTGGTCGTCGTCGCCGTCGAGGCCGCCGGCTACTACGTCATCAGCTACCTCGGGCGACCACCGATGAAACGCACTCTCAGCTACGGTTTGGTCGGCACCATCGGTGTGTCGGCGTCGACCTCGCGCGCCGTCGACGCGCTCCGGCTCACGCGCACCACCTCCGGTCAGCTATGGAACTCGACAGACAACGAAGACCCCCCACTGGAGACAAGCTCCAATCAGGATTTTCTGGTACTTCGCGCGAATGTAATATCGGAAGTAGAGGACTACAAAGACGTGTAAACGTGGCGTACGCTATCAGCCATAGTTCGGCTGAAAATGTAGTCCGCCCTCCCCGATTTGAACGGGGGACAAGTCGATCTACAGTCGACTGCTCTACCAGTCTGAGCTAAGGGCGGGCTGTACCCGAAATTACCCCGCCGTCCAGACTTAAGGATTGTTATTCGACAGTGGTTCGCGGGGCAGTCACACGGTCGGCCCACACAACACGTAAACCACCGCTCGTTGTAACTGGATGTACACGTGCTCACCGACTGCCCATACTGTGGTGACCCGCTGACCAACGAGCAACAGTCGGTGACGTGTGACCACTGCGGCGAGGGGTTCCACGTCCCGTGTGCTCGTGACGCGGGTGAGTTCGCTGTCGAGGAAGAAACACACTTCCTGCGGTCGAACACCTATCGCATCGACTGTCCGAACTGCGGCGACGCTTGGAGCGCCGGGTTCGACCCCCGTGAGTAACTGTTTCGTCAGCATCGGCAGACGCCCGTCAGACACAGCGGGAAGATTGAAATACCCGGGTGACAACGTGTATGACGAGTCGGATGAGCAAGATCACGTTCCGCGCTGACGACGACCTCATCGAGCGACTCGAGGCGTTCGACGCCTCGAAGAGCGAGGTCATGCGGGAGGCGCTCCGAGCGTACCTGAACGACGACGCAGAGTCGTCAGACACCCGCTCGACCGATGCAGACCCGGTGACAGACACCGAGAGCATCGACGAACTCATCGCGGAGCGTGTCGACACCATCATCGCCGACCGACTGGCGGAGGCGGTCCCGGACCGCCGACCACAAGACGTCAACGTAAACATCAGCCTCGACGGCGATACAGGCGCTGTATCGTCCGGTCAAGGTGAGACTGCCACCGCGTCAGACCGCGTGTCTAACGGCGTGTCGGAAGACGTATCACACGACCGCGACGGTCGTAAGACAGCGGCCGCCGGACGTGAAAACGCGCCGGAAGTGGAGCCCCAACCGTGCGCCCAATGTGGCGAGAACCTGTCTCCAGACCACGTTTACTGCCCGAACTGTGGAGAGAAGGCGTCCCGGCGCGTGTTCTGCGATTGCGGGGACGAACTCCGGTCTGATTGGGGTTTCTGCCCGAGCTGTGGTCGACGGACGCCAGCCGCCGACGTCCTCGATCAGACGCGAAGTGGTGCAAACGAACGGTAGCGGGCGTTCTAAACTCGTAAACGCGATTTTGTCATACACTCGGCGGTAGTTTTAATATCCCCCAGTCTGTGGTACCTTGTGCGTAAGACGGTCGTCTTACACAGCGGGCGTCGGGGTGGCATCCCCGTCACCGTCCGGCGATTTCGCTGTGTAAACGGTCGTGCGGGTCGTAAACACGCCCCGTTCGGACCGTCTTACCCAAAGGGGACAACTAACCATGGAGCGTGTGACACTACGGATTCCGAAGCAGCAGATCGAAGAGGTCGAACAGATGGTCGAGACGGGGGAGTACCCCAACCGGAGCGAAGCGATCCGGTCGGCCGTCCGTGAGATGCTCGCAGAACAGGACGGTTCCGAACGTGCCTCCGAGAAAGGCAAGCGCAAGCGAACCTGGGCGAGGGCGTAACGATGCAGGATATCGTCAACGAGGCCCTCGAACGCGACGAGCAGGAACAGAAGCAACTGTCCGACGAGGACGTCGACGGATTCGGCGACCCGCGCATCGTCATCGTCGGCTGTGGTGGTGCCGGGAACAACACCGTCAATCGGCTCTACAACATCGGCGTCGAGGGTGCCGATACCGTGGCCATCAACACGGACAAGCAGCACCTGAAGATGATCGAAGCCGACACGAAGATTCTGGTCGGCAAGTCCCTCACCAACGGCCTCGGTGCCGGTGGCGACCCCTCGATGGGTGAACGCGCCACCGAGATGGCACAGGGGACCATCAAGGAGGTACTCGGCGACGCCGACCTCGTGTTCGTCACCGCCGGGATGGGTGGCGGGACCGGAACCGGTGCCGCCCCCGTCGTCTCGAAGATCGCGAAAGAACAGGGCGCAATCGTCGTCGGCATGGTGTCGACGCCGTTCAACGTCGAGCGTGCCCGCACGGTCAAGGCCGAAGAAGGGCTGGAGAAGCTTCGCAACGAAGCGGACTCCATCATCGTGCTGGACAACAACCGCCTGCTCGATTACGTCCCGAACCTGCCCATCGGCAAGGCGTTCTCGGTGATGGACCAGATCATCGCCGAGACCGTCAAGGGCATCTCCGAGACCATCACCCAACCGAGCCTCATCAACCTCGACTACGCCGACATGACCTCCATCATGAATCAGGGCGGGGTCGCGGTGATGCTCGTGGGTGAGACCCAAGACAAGAACAAGACAGAAGAGGTCGTCAAGGACGCGATGAACCACCCGCTGCTGGACGTGGACTACCGCGGTGCCAGCGGTGGGCTGGTCCACATCACCGGCGGTCCGGACCTCACCCTGAAGGAGGCGGAGGGCATCGCCCAGAACATCACCGAGCGCTTAGAGGCCTCGGCGAACGTCATCTGGGGCGCCCGGATTCAGGAAGAGTACAAAGGCAAGGTCCGCGTCATGGCCATCATGACCGGCGTCCAGTCCGCACAGGTGCTCGGTCCGACCACCCAGAAGCAGGCCAACAAGTCCCGCGAGGCCATTCAGGAGGTCGGCGACGACACCTCCTTCGACGCGAGCGACAACGTCGAGAGTTTCGACGGCGCCAGTGCCGGCGGCAGCAGTTCCGGCGGTCACACCGGCTACGGCGAGACCGACGGCGGCCGCGACCAACGCGAGAAGAACAACGGCCTCGACGTCATCCGGACCAACGAGTAATCGGCTCTTTCGGTCGACGGGACGTTCTTTTTCAGCGGCAATATGGCGAGCGATGCGGCCGTCAGGCGGGGCTGCCGACCGACCGCTCAGTGATCGAGAAACGTCCGGACGAGATGCGCCTCGGCCTTCTGGAGGTGTTCGGAAGCGGTACTGGGCGCACAGTCGAGTCTGGCGGCGACGTCGTCCCGGTTCGCGGTTCGGGGTACGTCGTAGTAGCCGGCGTCGAGTGCGACGGCGAGGGCGTCCCGCTGTCGTGGCGGGAGCGCGGGCGGAATCGGTGGTCGGCCCAAATCGTACTCGCCGACCTGTTGGATGACTGTATCGACTCCCGAGGGCGTCGCGTCGACGGCCGCTTGCAGGCGCTGGTGGGGGCCGACGATTCGCATCGTCAACGATCCGTCGTGGTGATACTGGACTGGAAAGACCGGGAGCAACCCTTCGATCATGCCGACTTCGAACAGTTGCCACTCCGTGGGATGGGGAACGGAGTGGACGTAGGCGTAGCCCCGACCGTCGCCGAACGGCGTCACGTCGTATTCGAGGACGAGGTCGGTGTCGGCGAGGACGGACTCGAACCGGTCGAGGTCGCCGTCGAGATAGAGGAGGACGGTCGCTCGTTTCGGATCGAACGACGGCATCCAGTCGACCATCTTCGCGTCCCTAAAGAGGTCCGGGTCGGTGAGCGTCGCGACCAGTGGGTGTAACGTCGCCTCCTCGCCGGCCAGTCGGAGGTGGAGATAGCGCACGGTCGCCGTGAAAGTGCGACGAGTATCCTCTTAAATGGCCCGACCAGCGTGGGCAGTGACCGTTTGCTGATCCGCGGGTAATCAGCGCGTATGAAAGTATTCGTAGCCGGATCGACGGGTGTCCTCGGTCGGCGAATCGTCGAGACGTGTACGGCACGAGGGCACGACGTTGTCGGATTGACGCGTGACGAGCGCGGGGATCAGATCGTTCGCGACCGCGGTGGGGTCCCCCACCGTGGCGACGTCCTCGACCGAGCGTCGCTGATCGAAGGGGCCGCCGATGCCGACGCGGTCGTCCACGCCGCGACGAAGATACCCACCGATACCGACCCCGACGACGAAGACTGGGAGCGAAACAACCGAATCCGTCGAGTCGGAGCGACGAACCTCGTCGCGGCGGCGGCCTCGGCCGACGCCGAGCGTGTCCTCCTACAGAGCGTCGTCTGGCTAGCGCGCCAGCCAGACGGGGGCCACTTCGACGAGGAGTCCGCGCCGAACCCCGACCGCTCGACGCAGTCGGCGCTCGACGCCGAGCGAATCGTCGACGACGGAGCCACGACGCACGGCTTCGACCCGGTCGTCCTCCGTGGCGGCTACTTCTACGCACCCGATGCCGCACACACGCGGCTGTTCGGCGAGCGACTGCTCGGTCGGCAACTCCCCATCGTCGGCCGCGGACTCCTGGGTCGACGGGACACGCCCTTCTCGTTCGTGCACGTCGACGACGCCGGCCGCGCGTTCGCCGACGCCATCGAGGGCGAGGCGACGGGGACCTTCCACGTCGTCGACGACGAACCGACGACCTACGGGCAGTTTCTCCGGACGCTTGCCGAGCGACTGAACGCTCCCCGGCCCCGGCGCGTGCCCGCCTGGCTCGCCCGATTCGCCGTCGACGACCAACTCGTTCGCCTGCTCACCAATCCGATGCCGACGACGAACGAGCGCTTCCGTGCGGCGTTCGACTGGTCGCCCCGATATCCGACTGTCGAAGACGGCCTCGATCAGGTCGTCGATCAGTGGCGTGAAACCGGGACGATCCGGGAACTGGAGGCGAGCGTACGATGAATCGACAGGTCGGTCTCTCGGCGGCGCTCGCCGTCCACCTGCTCGTCGCGGCCGGCCACGGTGTGACCCACGGACTCGTGGCGGTGTCGCTGCCGGCCTGGCAGAACGTCATCGTCGTCGGCACGACGTTCGTCGGCCCCATCGCTGGCGTGCTCCTCGCCCGGCGCGGCCATCGGCTGGGCGCGCCGCTGTTCGCGATGTCACTGGTCGGGGCACTGGCAGTCGGAGGGTATCTGCACTTCGTCCTCGACAACCCCGACCACGTCCACGCGATTCCGGCCGGCGACTGGCGGTTACCCTTCCAGGCCAGTGCGGTCGCGGTCGCACTCACCGAGGCCGTCGGCACTGTCGTCGGGGTGCAAGCGTGGCAGGGGACGGACAAAGGGTGACGCATCCGAGAGTCAGATCGTCCGGGGTTCAGACCGCTTCGAGCGCGTCCAGCAGATTGCACTTCCGACACAGGTCCCGGGCCGTGGGCGCCCCGCACTGCTCGCACTCGCCGAAGTCTTTCTCGCTGTCCTCGCCGCCGTACGCCTCGGCCGCGAGCGCCGCGAGTTTCTCGTAGCCGGCCATGATGGAGTGGCGGGTCCCGGGATGGTTTTCCTCCAGACCGAGCATCAACTCCTGAATCTCGCCGCGATAGGCCTCCTCGGCGTGTGGGCACTCGGTGATGTGGGCCGGAAGGTCGCGGAACCGGGCGTACAGCGCGATTTCCTTCTCGGGGACGTCCCGGAGCGGTTTCGCGCGCGGGACGTGGTGGTCTTGCTCCTCACGAGTCCGCTCGGTCGGCGCCCCGTCGTGGTCCGCGAACGGCCCCAGCGAGGCGTCGAAGTGTTTGGCTATCTGGTCGACGTCGCCTTCGAGGAAGTTCATCAGCGCCGTCTCGGCCTCGTCGTCGAGATTGTGGCCGGTCAGCAGTTTGTCCGCACCCAGTTTCTCGGCGTACCGCGAGAGGACGTCGCGGCGGAACACCCCGCAGTACGCACAGGCGGCCATCCCTTCGGGGTCCTTCTCGACGACGTCGTCCATCTGCACGTCGAACTCGTCGGCGTAGGCGACCACCTCGTGGCGGATACCGAGGTCGTCGGTCAGTTCCTCGCAGGCCTCCAGGCTCTTATCGCGGTACCCCTCGATGCCCTCGTGGATAGACAGGGCCACGAGTTCGATTCGGGGGTCCTGCTCGAACACGTCGTGGAGAATCTCCGTGAGGACGACGCTGTCTTTCCCGCCCGAGAGGCCGATTACCCACGTCTCGGGGTCCTCGGGCGTTGCGTCGTCCGGAACCAGACCGTCCTCCCGGATGCGCCGTCGGACGCGCTTCTCGACGGCCCGACAGAGGTGGTCCTCACAGAGGTAGAGTCCAGAGTAGGCCGCGTGCAGCACCGCGTCGTCCCCGCACTTGTCACACTCCATTGTCTGGGATATTCGTGCGGGCGGTGGTGAGAGTTTCGTCTCGGCACAGACGCCCGACTCAGAGCGCCGCCGGCCCGTCTGTGAGGGCGTCGAGGACGGTGTCGACGTGGCGGTCCCGAGAACTGGAACTGAACAGTTCGTGTCCCCCGTCGTAGAGACGGATGCGGTCGGCGGACAGTCGCGCGCCGATGGCCCGCGGGTCAACGACCTCGTCGGTGAGCGTACAGAACGCGACGGCGTTCTCGCGGGCGGGCGGCAGCGTGGCGTGTGCCCGGCGAGTCGTCCGCAGGAACGCCGGCGAGGCGGCGTCGGGACCGTCCGCCAACTGGGCCGCCGTCGCGAGGTTACCGATGGCTTCGGCTTCGAGGCCCCCGGTCGGGATGAAGGGCTTGCTCACAGGCAGACTCGCGATGGCGTCGACCACCGGGTCGGGCAGGGGAAAGTCGCTCCCCCACCACGGGCTCAGATACACGCGGTTCGTCACCCCGTCGAAGTCGGCGTGTGCCGTCGTCAACCCGCCGGCGCTGTGGGCCAGCAGCGCGAACTCGTCGAGGTCTTCGGCGTACTCTCGGACCGGTGTGACCCACTCCTGTCGAACGTCTGTGATGTGCGTCGGGAGTTCGACGGCGTGGACCCGGTACCGCTCGGCGACGCGGTCGACGAGCCACTGGACGTTCTCGTGGCGACAGCGGTTCCCCCACCCGAGGACGAACAGACAGTCCCGTTCGGCGCCGTCGTCGTAGACCCGGACCTGCATAGCTCACCGTTCAGCCGCGGACGACAAAAGCGCACGTGAACGCCCGACACAGGCCACCGAGTTTCCTACGCCCGCCAGTCGACCCACGCGCCGTGGGGGTCGTAGTCGGCGAGACGCGTCCGCTCGACGCCGTTCCCTTCGGCCCGGACCCAGTCGAGTCGCACCGAGTCACCGCCCGACAGCTCCGTCTCGCCGGTGAGCCAGTGGAGCGGCCGACGGGCCATCTGCCCGGTGAGATACGTCTCCAGTTCCGCACAGACCGCCTGGGGGACCTGGTACAGGACAAGCGTGTTGACGACACAGACCGGTACGTCCTCGGGTATCTCGTCGAGGACACCGGGCAGGTCCTCCAGCAAGTCGCCCGCGACCAGCCGTGGCGGGTCCGTGCGGGCGACGGTGAGCGCGGCGTCGAGGACGGCCCGCCGGTCCTCGTGGGCGGGCCAGACGAGCGCCCGGAGCCAGTCCGCGTCGGCGTCGTCGGTCACGTCCAGCGGGTTCAGGTCGACCCCGACGCGCGAGTGGAGGGTGGGCGGGTCGGTCGGGAGCGGCGGGTCGCCGCCGCGGACCTCGCTCTCGATAGTGACAGGTGACTCCGAGGCCCCGACCACACGGTCGCCGTAGTCGTAGCGATAGCGGTCGAACAGGAGGTTCAACCCGGCACTCGGGCCGAGTTCGACCAGCGCGAGGGGACCGTCGACGCGCGAGGCCACGTGTGCGATAGCCGGATACAGGACGGCGGTCCGTCGGACCGAGTTCGTCTGCGTGCGGCGTCGCCGAAGGAGCGAGCGGACTTCGTCGGCGTGGTCGAGACAAAAGTCACGGAACGCCGGATAGCAGTCGTCGTCGGGACTCCGCGCGTCGTCGGTGAGGGTCGGATAGTAGGCGGCAAGGGGATGGTCCGGAGACCGCTCTAGGAGGAAGTGGACCGCGGCGAAAAGCAGGTTCGCCGTCGCTCGGTCCTCGGGGGCCGCCTCGGCCACGGCCAGCAGGTCCGGATCGGCGTCAGCGGCGATGCGGTGGGCGAGATGGGCATAGAGCGGGTCCGATCCCTCGGCCCACTCGACGAACGACCGGAACGTCTCGGCAGTGTCGGTCATACGCGTGCATCCAGTGCCCGCTGTATCAGCGTTTCGTCCGTGGCGACCGGACCGAAAGATTCCCCGGCCCAGAGCGTCAGCGATTTGCCCGCCCGTCCACTAGCCAGCGACGATGAGTATGGACCGCGCGGCGGCCGTCGAACGGGTCGAGGACATCGTCGCGACCGTCGAGGACGAGACGATGCCGGTTCCGGTCCGCGAGGTGTGGGTGTACGGCGACGTGGCGCTGGGACTTGACCCCGTCGAGCGACTGGACGTCTACGTCACCAAGGACATCCTGTTCAAGGACGCCCCGGAGCGTGCCGAAGAGTTCCAGCGGAGCCACGGCGTCGACGGCGTCGGGAAGACGGTCCGAGCGGCGTGGGCCGAGGAGTACCCAGAGTACCTCCGGGCCAACACGAACGGCCACGCAGCCCCGGAGAAGTGCCTCGCCGCCCACCTCCTGCCGGACGACGAGGACGAACCCATCCACCTCGAAGTGTGTAACGCCTCCTTCGACGACAACGTCACCCAGCGTCTGAAGGGCGCGATGGCACGCGACGACTACGAGCAGATTCTGGACCCGCGCGGGGCGTGTCTGTGGGTCGACGGTGAGTCGAGCGGACGATCCTCGTCGGACACGGCAGACGGCGGCCAGCGGTCCGAGGACGCTTTCCAGAAGTTGCGCGACGGCGAGTTCGTCCTGCCGACGCTGTCGGGCGCACTGGAGATGCTGGGGATGGACGCCGAGGCGGCCGACGAGGCGGCCGACGCGGTGCGGGCCTACCGGGAGCGTCAGGAAGGGGCGACGGTGCGCGGCGACGTCGTCTGAGTCGACCCAGCTATTTTGTGTCGGCCGCCGTAGAGCAACCGATGGCCCAGCTGGTCTCCCTCGCGATACGGACCCTCCACGTCCTCGCGATAACGGTCGTCGTCGGCAGTACCGCCGCCCTCTGGTACGGCTACCGCACCGGTGTGACAAAGGGCATCGCCGCCGCTCGGCGGTACGAGTGGCTGTTCTGGGGTGCCCTCGGCGTCGTCGTCCTCACCGGCGTCGGCAACCTCGGCGCACTCGGGCCGCCCGGACCGGCAACCGACTGGGGGCGGACCCTGCTCGCGAAACTTGCCCTCGTCCTCGCCCTCGTCGTGGGGTCGGCCGTCCGGACGCTCGTGGTCGCCAGAGCCGACGACAACCGTTATTCCCACGAAGGTATTACCCAGGTGCGGCGAGCGCTCGGCAAATACTACGGCGCGACGACGGGAGTATTGCTCACCCTCGTCGTCCTCGCGGAGGTGCTGGCCCATGGCTGAGGCCGACCCCGGCGACCCCGCGCTCTCGCTCACCACGTGGGCGCTCGCGACGTTCGACGTCGCCCTGTTCGTCCTCGCCGCCCTCCTCCCGATTCACGCCGCCGGTGCGCTCGCGGACCTGCTCTCGGGGCTGAACACCCTGCTTGGCGTCGCGGTATTCTGTTACCTGTGGGCGCTGTTCGTCCTCGCGGTGCGCTGGGTGTTGTCGGACGCGGTGCTGTCCGACCCACTGCGGTCGCTGGTTCCGCGCGGCGTCGCCGCCGGGAGCGCCGCCGGCGTCGTCTTCCTCCTCGGCGTTCTCCTCGTCGCGGCGGGGCCGGGCGTCGTCGCCGGCCGCATCGAACCGCTGTCGGCGTTCCTCATCGCGCTCATCGGCGGCGCCGTCGCCGCGGTGGTCGGGAGTCTGGTCGGTCTCTTGCTGGGCGCTGTCGACGTGGCGCTCTACAAGATTTCGAGCGCCGCGCTCCCGGACCCGCCGACCCGCCGCGAGGACTCGGCGTCGGCTACACCCGACCGACCGTGACGAAGAAGGGAACCGTCTCGCGGCGCTCGTAGGCCTCGTCTTGCATCTGTGCGACGACGGTCCGCCCCATCTCCCGCCAGCGCTGGCGGAGCGCGTCGTACTCTTCGGGCGTCGTCTCGCCGTCGAGGATGGTCGCCCGGTCGGTCGCGAGTCCCTCGCCCGTAGCCTTCCGCCGAGCGGCCCGGACCGCCGCCTCGTCGTACGGTGGCTCGACGGTCCGGTGCTGGTCGTAGCGGCGCGTCGACACCACGTCCAACCCGGCGGCGTCGAATACGTCTGCGGCCCCGGCACCGAGCGTCACGTCGGTCCGTACCCCGTCTAAGAAGTAGCGTCTGGCACGTCGAGCGAGACGGGGTTCACTGTCGACGGTGGACTCGACGGTGACCGCGCCGTTGTCGGGTTCGACGGCGGCGACCCGGCCGCTGGCGACGCGGGCGAACTCCCGCACCGCCGCCTCGGGGTCGGGCAGGTTGATGAGGAGCGCCTGACACACCACGAGGTCGAAGGCGTCCTCGGCGAAGGGGAGTCTGGTGGCGTCGCCCTGCACGACCGGTCCCGGCACGGATTCGAGGAGGACCGCGTCGGCGTCCAGTCCGACGACGGTCCCGCCTGACTCCTCGCGGAGGACGCGCGTGAGTTCGCCGGTACCACACCCGACGTCCAGCACCCGGTCACAGTCCGGCAGGTCGAGGTCTGCGAGCGCCTCGCGGGAGTCGGCCCACATCCCGGTGCGGGTGGTATCGAGGTAGTCGGCGGAGAACCTGCGCACTATCGGGTACAGTCGATTCGGCGGCAAAAAGTTCGCGGTCGGTCGTCGTCGAGGACGTTACTCCTCGCGCAGTTCCCGGACCCGCTGGATGTTCCACTCGAAGCTCTTGCCGTTCTCGGTGGGTGTCTCCAAC
Organism: Haloarcula pellucida; assembly: GCF_014647235.1. Classification (GTDB taxonomy): domain Archaea; phylum Halobacteriota; class Halobacteria; order Halobacteriales; family Haloarculaceae; genus Haloarcula; species Haloarcula pellucida. Next base: position 222,944 of record NZ_BMOU01000006.1, on the reverse strand, counting down.
ACGAGCGGGACGTCTTCGACGGCGTCGTGATTGACGAACGCGCGCATCCCTTCCTCGCCGATCTCGCCCTCGCCGATGTGGGCGTGTTCGTCCTTGTTCGTCCCGCAGGCGTGTTTGGAGTCGTTGAGGTGGACACACGCGAGGTCGTCCAGGCCGACCACGTCGTCGAACTCGGCGAACGTCTCGTCGACGCCCGCCGCCGTCGAGAGGTCGTAGCCCGCGGCGAACATGTGAGCGGTGTCCAGACAGAACTCGATGTCCTGCTCGGTTCGCTCACGGACCGTCGCCAGATGCTCGAACTGGCCGCCCAACTTGGTCCCGCTTCCGGCGTCGGACTCGACGAGGACCGTCACCCCGTCCGGGATATCGAGGTCGTCCAGCACGCTCGCGGCGTTGTCGAGGCCGCCGTCGACGCCGGCGCCGGTGTGGGCGCCCAGATGGACGTTGACGTACTCGATGTCCAACTTGGCGGCGGCGTCGACCTCCTTCTGCATGGAGTCCCGGGACTTCTCGCGGAGGTCCTCCTTCGGCGTACAGAGGTTGACGAGGTACGACGAGTGGATGACCCACGGGCCGACCCCGTTTGCTTCGCTCAGCGTGCGGAACTGTTCTGCCTCCTCGTCCTCTATGTTCGGGTCCTGCCAGACCTGTGGGGAGTGAGAGAAAATCTGGCCGCAGTTGCCGCCGTACTCGACCTGTTCGTCGACGGCGTTGTACGCGCCGCCGGCGATAGAGGTGTGTGCACCGACTCTAACCATGTCACCGGGTCGGGTTCGGGTCGGCAAAGCGGTTTCGGAGTGGGCACAGCGGGGTCAGAGCCAGTCGCGAGCGGGCGGAATCACGCCCAGCGTGGCGGCCGTAAGGTAGAGGCCGCCGAGAGCGATGGCGACCGACAGACCCATCGCACCGAATCCGTCGGCGCCGAAGAAGGCGCTGACGCCGACCAGAAACAGGACGACGCCGACGCCCGATAGCAGGACCGTGCCGATGGCGCCCAGAATCGCGTCCTCGGTCGCGAGACGAACGATGCGGTACAGTTCGGCGTCCGAGCGCTGAGCGGGCGCGCTCTCGGCGGCGCTGTCGTCGGCATCGGATGGGGAGGGGACCATAGTGGTCGTTCACTCCGGACTGAAATAAACGGTCGTGGTGAGGGCGGGTCAGGGCGACCGGCGGACCCACTCGTCGCTCGCGTACTTCGAGTTCGCGCGCTCGCGTGCGCGAGAGAGTTCGTCGTCAGTCCACCCGCCCGCCTCGGCGTCGACCCACTCCGCCAGCGTTGCGCGAAGCGTCTCGACGACCGTCTCGCGGTCGACGTCGACGTACTCGTCGATAGCCCCGACACGCTCCCGGAAGGCCTCGGAGTCGGGCTTGCCGGCGAAACAGTCACAGTGACGCTCCGGACGGGTCGACACCGACAGCGACCCGTGCTGGATGACCGCGTCCTTCTGGCGGTACTGGGCGTTGCCGGCGAGTTTGCGGCCGTCGGGGCCGACGACGTCGTGGGCGGGGTGGAGCGCCCGGAGGTAACAGGCCGGTTGATGTATCGCGTCGCGGTCGGCCTCGACGAAGTCGGCGTCGACCCCTATTCTCTCGAAGGCCTCGAGTATCGGCTCGCAGAACAGTTCGTAGCACGCCATCAGGTCGCCGGGGACGGCGTCGGCGGGCGCGACGATGCCGTAGGAGAGGTCCGCGTAGTGGTCGTGGTAGATGGCGCCGCCGCCGGTGGGCCGGCGGGTAACGCCGATACCCTCGCGCTCACAGAACGCCCAGTCGACACTGTCGGGGTCCTGACGGTATCCCAGCGAGAGCGTGTCGGGCCACGTGTACACCCGAACCGTCGCGGGGCCGCCCTCGGCCGCCGTCTCGGCGGCGATCTCTTCGAGCGCCATCGTCAGCGGCCCGTCGTGGGACTCCTCGCCGACGACGCGCCACTCTAAGTCCGCGAGTGTCATCGTCGGCCGTAGGTCGGGGGCGGCGTTATGGGTTGCGGGCCGACCCCGGCCCTGAGTACTCGTCGACCAGTCGCGCCATCACGCGGGCCTCTGCCTTGCGGAGGTGTTCGGCGGCGGTTCCCGGCGAGCAGTCCAGTCGGTCGGCCACGTCCGCGGTGGTCCCCGCCCGCGGGTCGTCGTAATAGCCGCAGTCGACGGCGGCGGCGACGGCCGCGAACTGGCGGTCGGTCAGGGCGGCGGCGGTGTCCAGCCGCCGGCTGTCGTACTCGCCGACCGACAACACGTCGACCGAGATGCCCGTCGGAACCGACTCCGTGGCCGCCTGGACGGCCTCGCCGGGGCCGACCAGCGTCAGGCGGACGGTGCCGTCGGCGTGGTAGCCCACCGGCGAGGCCGGACAGAGCCGCGAGCGCCGCATGGCGTCGACGAGGCCGGCCCCCACGTCAGAGGGCCGGTCCCGGACGTAGAGGTAGAACGTCTCGTCGGGACACGTCGAGATCGCGTACTCCGCGACCTCGTCCGTCGCCTCCAGGGCCGCCCGGTAGGGGTCGGGCGGCCAGCCGTCGACGTGGAAGAGGAGCGTCTGGACGTCTGCGCCGACCTCGTTGCCGCGCAGGAGGTAGCTGGCGTCGTAGCCGTCGGTCTCGACGACGAACTGGTGCATCGGGTGGCGCTTGGCCGGAGCCATCGAGAGCGAGAGCCTGACGTATTTCACACCGGCCGTTCCTCCGCCGAATATAAATGTGCCTCGCCGTCGAGGCAGTACGACGAGGGAGGTGGGCACCGACGAGACGGCCATGTCCCAGACAGTCGCGGGTGCCACCCAGGAGACCCACACCGACCTCCTCGCGCCGATACGCGAATACGTCGTCGACGAGGAACGGCACCTGAACGCGCCGGCCGTCGTGGTCCGTGCCGACGAGGTGCAGACCGTGCTCTCGACGCTGAAGGCAGAGGCCGATTTGGACCACTGCGCCTGCGTCACCGCACAGGAGTACGCCGACCGCTACGAGACCATCTACCACCTGCGAAGCTACGACGACCCGACGCGGGAACTCTCCGTCGTGGTGCCGACGACGAGCGACGACCCGACCAGCGAGTCCGCGGCGCCGGTGTACCCGACGGCCGCGTGGCACGAACGGGAGGCCTACGACCTCGTCGGCATCCACTACGAGGACCACCCGAACCTGCGGCGCATCCTCCTGCCCGAGACGTGGCAAGGCCACCCGCTCTCGCGGGACTACGACCAGAGCCAGCCCCAAATCGTCACCTACCGCGAACACCAGCGCCTCCTCGAAGACGAGCGCACCGGCCCCGACCGGATGCACCTCAACATGGGGCCACACCACCCCTCGACCCACGGCGTCCTCCACCTCAACGTCGAACTCGACGGCGAGGAAGTCGCCGCCGTCGACCCGGACATCGGCTTCATCCACCGCTGTGAGGAGCAGATGTGTCAGTCCAAGACCTACCGCCACCAGATAATGCCCTACCCCGACCGGTGGGACTGGAGCGGCGCCGGCCTCCTGAACGAGTGGGCCTACGCCCGCGCGGCCGAGGACTTCGTCGACATCGAGGTGCCCGAGTACGCGCAGGTCATTCGGACGATGTGTGGCGAGTTCTCCCGCATCCTCGGTCACATGCTGGCCGTCGCCACCTACGCGCTGGACGTGGTCAGCGAGTTCACCGCCGTCTTCCAGTGGGGCATCCGGGACCGCGAGATCGTACAGGACATCCTCGAAGACCTGACCGGCCAGCGCCTGATGTTCAACTACTTCCGACTGGGCGGCGTCGCGTGGGACCTGCCCGAACCCCGTGCGGCCTTCTTCGAGAACATCAGGGAGTTCCTCGACGGCCTCCCCGAGAAACTCGAAGAGTACCACGACATGCTGACGAGCAACGAGATCATCCAGATGCGGACCGTCGATACCGGATATCTCTCACCCGAGACGGCCAAGGCCTACGGCTGTACCGGCCCGGTCGCCCGTGGCTCCGGCGTCGACTACGACCTCCGGCGGGACGACCCGTACGGCTACTACGACGAACTCGACTGGTCGGTCGCCACCGAGGACGGCGGCGACAACTTCTCGCGCCTGCTGGTCCGGATGCGCGAAGTCGAGGAGTCCGCGAAGATAATCGAGCAGTGCGTGGACCTACTGGAAGGGTGGCCCGAGGACGACCGGGAGATTCAGGCCAACGTCCCGCGCACGATTCGGCCCGACCCCGACACGGAGATATACCGTGCCGTCGAGGCCGCGAAGGGCGAACTCGGCATCTACATGCGTTCTGACGGCACCGACACGCCGGCCCGCTTCAAGATTCGCGGCCCCTCCTTCTCACACGTCCAGACGCTCCCGGTGATGGCCGAGGGCGAGTACATCCCGGACCTCGTGGCGACCATCGGGAGCTTAGACCCGATCATGGGCGACGTCGACCGGTAGGCCGGCGACGGGCCTCAGGAGGAGACCGGGACGTCCCCGATGGCGACGGTGTACTGCTGGGCCGAGGCGGTGCCGTCGTCTGGGGTGGTCACGACGGTGACGACGACGCTGGCCGGTCGCTGGCCCTTCGGGAGCATCCACGACCCGGTGACGGACCCCGTTTCGCCGGGTGGGAGTTCTCCCGTCGTGGCGTCGCTGCCCTCGACGGTCCGGCCCGCCCGCGTCGTCGCCGTGCCGAGTCGGAGTTCGTAGGTGCTGTTCCCGGTGTTGTCGACCGCCACCGCGAGGGTGAACCGCCAGCCGTCGTTACCGGTGACGACCGAGGCGCTGTCGACGCGTTCGACGGCGGCCGTCTCCGCGAGTATCTCGTCGCCGGCCGTCGCGCCCTCGACGTCGGGCGTCGGCGTCGCCGCCGCACCGCCGTCGCCACCGCCGCCGGCGACGTAGTGACCCAGCAGGCCGCCGAAGGTCACCACCTCGATGAGTATCGGGATACCGATAGCGAGGATGATGAGTATCCGTACCCAACTCGTCTGCTCAGGCCCTTCGACGTCGTCTAACATAGTGGAATAGGGAAGTCGACCTCAGACCGGTATCGGCGGACTCCCGGGCATCGTGACACCGTCGGCGAGCATGCTCGCCAGCGGCGGCCCGTACGCGATGACGATGAGTACCAGCGCGATGGCCGTCCAGAGCTTGTAGTTGTCGAGGATGCGCGGACTGTGTTCCGGTCCGGAGAGCGGCGCCGGGAAGTCGCTGTTGACCGACAGCCGACCGCCGCGGTGGGCCAGCCACGTCTCGGCCATCACGGCGAGGAACATCACGGCGCCGAGGAACAGCAGGAGGCCACCGATAGCTATCTGGAGGCGCATCTCGGCGACGGTACCGACGAGTCCTTCGAAGGCAAATTCGTCGTAGGTCGGCTCTGCGGTCCGTCGCGGGATGCCCGCGAGGCCGGCCCGGTGCATCGCGTTGGACATCAGCGCCATGCCGACGAACCAGACGTACGGCTGTGCGATGGCGACCGACCGGCGCTGGAGCTTCTTGCCCGTAATCTGGGGCACCAGCCAGTAGCTGATCGCCATCGCCGTCAGCGCGAACGCCGTGCCGACGGTGAGGTGGAAGTGGCCGGGCACCCACAGCGTGTTGTGGATGAGGTAGTTGATGTTCATCCCGGCGTTTATCATCCCCGAGAAGCCGCCGGCGGCGAACATCAGGCCGGCGAGCATACACCCGGCGAAGGCCGGTTCGCCCCACGGGAGGCTCCGCAGCCAGTTGAAGTACCCCTCACCGCCGCGCTGGCGCGCCCCGTGTTCGACGCTGGCGACGACGGTGAACGCGGTCAGCAGCGACGGCAACAGGAGGAACATCGTGTTCGTCATCGCGATGAACTTGAATCCCTCCGGGATTCCGGGGTCGACGTACTGGTGGTGGAAGCCGACCGGCGTCGACAGCAGGAGGAACAGGACGAACACGATGCGGGCCAGCGGGTCGCTGAACAATCGCCCGCCGGCCAGTTTCGGTAGGATGGTGTACCAGACGAGGTACGCGGGCATCAGCCAGAAGTAGACGACCGGGTGGCCGAAGTACCAGAACAGCGTCCGGGTCAGGAGCGGGTCGACCTGACTGATGAGCCCCAGCGACCACGGGATGAGGAAGACGACGACCTCGACGGCGACGCCGATGGTGGAGATGTACCACATCAGCATCGTCGTCACGATCATGAACGTCTTCAGCGGGATGCGCTCGCCGGGGTTCTCGGCCCGCCACGCCCACAGCGCCTTGAAGTAGGCCAGTCCCGCGATCCACGACCCGACGATGATGAGCGCCGCGCCCACGTAGAACGCCGGGTGGGCCTTCATCGGCGCGTAGAACGTGAACAGCACGTCGGCTTCGAGGTCGTGACCGAAGACGGACGGCGCGCCGAAGACGCCGCCGAGGATGGCGACGGCCGCCAGCACCGTCCCGGTCAGCATCAGCCAGAACGCCGACCACGCGATTCGCTGTGGCAGTTCGCGTTCGAGGCTGTTCGTGACCCCCCACGCGAACAGGCCGGCGATGAAGAACGTGGTAAAGACCAGCGCCAGCAGGACGCCGTGACCCGTCAGGAGCGTGTAGTAGTCCGCGGAACTGACGAACCCGCGGAACATGCCGGTTCGGTGGAGCGCCTGCACGATGCCAAAGAGGGCGCCGATACCCAGCGCGACGAACGCGACGATGAACTCGCTGCGGACGAGTTTCGACGTCTTCGGGTACTCGTCGACGAACACCATCAGTTGGTCACCTCCGTTGCGTTGTACTGAGATTGCGGGACGACTTCGACCGAGCCACCCATCGTGTGGTGGCCCGCGCCACAGTACTCGTGACAGACCAGCCCGTAGGTCCCCGTCTCGTCGAAGCGGGCCGTGACCTCGGCGACCTGTCCCGGGATGACCATCGTGTTGATGTTCGTCCCCGTGATGGCGAAGCCGTGCATCACGTCGGCGCTGGTCACCTTGAACGTGACCAGCGTGTTCGCCGGGACCTGGATGGGGTTGTCACCGCTGCCCGGGACGAACTGGAACTGCTGGGCCACCACGTAGACGACGTAGTGGCTGTCGTTTTGCTTGACGACGCCGGGGTCGTCGAAGGTGGTCCCGGTTTCGCCGCTCTGGACCGCTTGCGGGTCTATCTGTCCCCCCGAGTCGTCGACCATCGCGATACCAGCACCGACTGTGCCGTACGATATCGTCGCGATGAACCCGACGATGAGGAGCAACGCTGCACCGAGCCAGACTTTTTCGAAGTTGTGAACCTGCATGGTGAATCACCCGATGACCGAGACGCGGCCGAGGAACTCGACGAAGTACATGAACACCCACAGCAGGGCGATGAGCACGAAGTAGAACGCGACCAACGCCGCAGTCCCCGTCGGGTCGAACTCCTCGTGGCCGAGTTCGACTGCCGGGTCCGCCGCTGTGGCTTCCTCGACGGGCACCGTGCCGTCCTCACCGACGAGGTCCTGCGGTGGCCGCGTCGACTCACGGTGACGCATCGCCGCCGCGTACAGCAACGGCGTGAAGAACGCGAAGAGGACGGACCCGGTGAGTAGCCACCGCGGGCCGGAGACGGGCAGGCGCTGTGTCCCGCCGCCACCGCCGCCGCTTCCGCCGGGCGGCCCGCCGACGACGACGGCACCTTTCATCCCGAGCGAGAGGTGCGGTTCACAGACGTACTTGTAGATACCCGTCTCCTCGAAGGTGTAGCTGTAGGTCGTCCCGGCCTCGGCGACCGGGTCACCCGAATCGAGGGGGCCGTCGCCGTCGGAGACGACGTTGTGGCCGCCGCCCTCGCCCGTCCAGGTGAAGACGACCTCCGTGCCCGGCGAGACGCGCACCGCCGGCGGGTCGAAGGCGAACGCGCCGTTGTTGCCCTGCGCGCCGACGGCTATCTCGACGCTGTCCTGTCCGGTCCGGTCGAGCGTCTCGCCGTCGTAGTTCGAGACGTCGTCGAACCACCCACCGTAGTCGGGGTTCGCCGGCGGCCCCTGTTGGGCGGTGCCGCCGCCGCTACTGCCGCCGCCGGGCCTGACGACGACGGCGCCTTTCATTCCGAGGCCCACGTGTGGCTCACAGACGTACTTGAACATCCCTTCGCTCTCGAAGGTGTAGCTGTACGTCGCACCCTGTTCGGAGACGAGTTCGCCGGAGTCCAGCGGCCCGTCACCGTCCGAGACGACGTTGTGGCCGCCGCCCTCGCCCGTCCACGTCCAGACGACTTCCGTGCCGGGACTGACCATCACTGCCGGCGGAGCGAAGGCGAACGCGCCGTTGTTCCCCTGTGCCCCGACGGCGATCTCGACAGTGTCCTGTCCGCGCTTGTCGACGGTGCCGTCGTAGTTCGAGACGTCGTCGAACCACCCGCCGTAGTCGGGTTCTTCCTGTGCTGTCACCGTTCCGGCCGCGCCCAGCGCGGCCCCCGCGACCGCCGTCTGGACGAACTCGCGGCGTCTCAGCGCCATCGGTGACCCTCCCCGGGCGTGACCGACGGCGTCCGTCCGGTATCAGTTCCACTACCCATGTTCGTGGCGACAGTAGAACAGGGTAAAAAGCACGTACCGGCTTTTCAGCGGGTAAGAACTGGCGACGGTTTTTATGCACCCTCTATCGTACGGTCGACCATGTCCACGTCCAGCCCGCGACTGGTCACGGTGCTCGCCCTCCTCGGGCTCGCGCCCGTGGCCTACTACTTGCTCGGAACCGGCCGGACAATCGTGGCGCTCTCGCTTGTCAGCGTCGTCCTCATCGCCGGGAGCCTCCTGCTGATGACCGGCCCGCACGAGGGACAGACGGCCTGAGATGGGTCCCGCGACGGCCGGCCTGACCGCTGGCGAGACGGCCGGACTGGCTGCGTTCGTCGGCCTCGGTCTCCTCGGAAGCGTCCACTGTCTGGGGATGTGTGGCCCCCTCGTGACGACCTACGCCGAGCGCCTCGACTCGGGTGGCCCCGTCTCGGGCCACGAGATTCGCCAGCAGGCGCTGTTCAACGTCGGCCGCGCCGTGAGTTACACGCTGTTGGGGGCGGCGTTCGGCGCCGCCGGGGGCCTGCTGTACGACGCCGCCGGCCTCGCACGACTGGCGACCACAGTCCGCGGCGTCGTCGGCGTCCTCGTCGGCCTGTTCGTCCTCGCCGTCGGCGTCGGCTATCTGACGCGGGGGCAGGCCACCGACGTCGCCGCGTCGCTCCCGGTGGTCGGCGGCCTGTTCCAGCGCGTCTCGGCGACGCTGGTCGCGCGACTCGACGACCTCGTAGACGGCCCCGGGATGGTCGCGCTGGGTGCGCTGCACGGCCTGTTGCCCTGCCCGCTGCTGTATCCGGCGTTCCTCTATGCCTTCGCGACGGGGTCGGCCGTGACCGGCGCGCTCTCGCTTTCGGCGCTGGGCGTCGGCACCATCCCGCTGGTGTTCGCCTACGGCACCGCGTTCGGGTCGCTGTCGCCGGGCCGCCGGTCGTCGCTGCACCGCGCACTCGGGGCCGTCTTCCTCGTCCTCGCGCTGGTACCGCTCGCCAACGGACTGGCGGCGTTCGGCGTCGCCGTCCCGAAACCACCGCTGCCGATGCCGTGGACCTGATATGACCGACTGCACGCTCTGTGGCCTGCCCGCCGACGCGCCCGTCACCGACAGCGGCGTCGACGGCGCGTTCTGTTGTCGCGGGTGTCTGGAGGTCGCCCGGACGCTCGACGACCCCGAGCGAGAGACGGCCGAGGACGTCGACACCGGCCCGGACCCCGAGACGGTCGACGGCGAGACGGCCTTCCTCGCCGTCGACGGGATGCACTGTGCGACCTGCGAGACGTTCCTCGAAGCCCGGGCCACCGAATCAGCGGGCGTCACGGCAGCGGCAGCCAGTTACGCCACCGGGACGATGAAACTCACCTACGACCCCGCGGCAATCGCCGAGGACGACCTGCCGGAAGTGGTGGCCGGCACCGGCTACGAGGCGGGGTTCCAGACCACCGACCGCGAGGACGACCACGAACTGGCGGGTCGCCTCGTCGTCGGCGGCTTCTTCGGCATGATGACGATGCTGTGGTACGTCCTCTTCCTCTACCCGGCCTACCTCGGCGTCGACCCGGGACTGCTGTTGCTCGACCCGACCGGGCCGGCCGGCGACTATCTCTTGTGGAACATGGCGGTGATGACCGCCGTCGTCGTCGGGTACACGGGGTGGCCGCTCCTACGGGGCGCGTACGTCAGCCTGCGGGCCGGCCGGCCGAACATGGACTTACTGGTGGCGATGGCCGCGACCACGGCCTTCGTCTACAGCGTCGTCGCCGTCGGCCTCGGGGAGACGGAGGTGTACTTCGACGTGGCGACGGTCATCGTCCTCGCGGTGTCGGTCGGCGACTACTATCGGGACCGGGTCCGACGGGCGGCGGCCGGGCGGCTGACCGACCTCACGGCCCAGCGAGCGGACTCGGCCCGCCGCCGGACCGACGCGGGCACCGAGACGGTCGACCTCGCGGCGCTGGACCCCGGCGACGAGGTGGTCGTCAAGTCCGGCGAACGGGTGCCCGTCGACGGCGCCGTCGTCGAGGGGACCGGTGCCGTCGACGAGTCGCTGGTCACCGGGGAGTCCCTCCCGGTCCGCAAGACCGAGGGCGACGACGTCGTCGGCGGCGGGATGGTCACCGAGGGCGCACTCGTCGTCGGCGTCGGCCCCGACGCCCGGAGCACGGTCGACCGCCTCACCGAACTGCTGTGGACCGTCCAGAGCGACCGCGACGGCGTCCAGCGACTCGTCGACCGCGTCGCCGCCGTCTTCGTCCCGCTGGTGGTCGCGCTGGCCGGCCTGGCTGCTGTCGGACACCTCCTCGCGGGCGCGGGCGCGACCGACGCGCTGCTGACCGGCCTCGCAGTCCTCGTGGTCTCCTGTCCCTGCGCACTCGGCCTCGCGACGCCGCTCGCGACGGCGGCAGGTGTCAAGACGGCCCTCGAAGAGGGCATCGTCGTCACCGACGGCGCGGTGTTCGAGACGGCCACCGACGTCGACGTGGTCGCCCTCGACAAGACCGGGACGCTGACGACCGGCGAGGTGACGCTCGTCTCTCGACCCGACGACGAGACCCTGCGTCGCGCCGCGGCCGTCGAACAGTTCGCGGACCACCCGCTGGCGGCGGCCGTGACCGAGGCCGCGCCGCCGCCGGACGCCGCCGTCGACGCGTTCGAGCGCCACCCCGGCCGCGGGGTCAGCGCCAGTGTCAACGGGGAACGGGTCGTGGTCGGGACGCCCGCACTCCTCGGCGACTGCGGCCTCTCGGTGTCCGACGACCTCCGGGCACGCTGTGCCGAGGCACGAGCGAACGGGCACGTCCCCGCGCTCGTCGGGTGGGGCGGGTGCGCCCGCGGCGTCGTCGTCGGCGGGGACCGCCCCCGCGACTCGTGGGAATCGGTCGTGACCCGGCTCTCGGCCGACCACGAAGTCGTCGTCGTCACGGGCGACAGCCCCGAGGCCGCCGAACCGTTCCGCGACCACGAGGCCGTCGACGAGGTGTTTGCGGGCGTCCCGCCCGAGGCGAAAGCCGAAGTCGTCGAGCGGTTGCAGTCGCGGGGGACGGTGGCGATGGTCGGCGACGGCACCAACGACGCCCCGGCGCTGGGGTCGGCCGACCTCGGTATCTCGCTGGCCTCGGGCACGAAACTCGCCGCCGACGCGGCCGACGCCGTCGTGACGACCGACGACCTCCGGGCGGTGCCCCGCGTGTTCGACCTGACCGCGGCGACCCGCCGACGCATCCGAGAGAACCTCGCGTGGGCGTTCTGCTACAACGCCGTCGCGCTCCCGCTGGCACTGCTGGGCCTGCTGAACCCGCTGTTCGCCGCGCTGGCGATGACCGCGAGCAGTCTGCTCGTCGTCGGGAACTCCGCCCGGTCGCTCGGAGGCGAGCGGGCGGTGGGACCGGACGTCGGACCGACCGACGCAGTGGCCGCCGACGCCGACTGAGCGGCCTCGCAACCGTCCGTCTGCTTTTGTGCGTGCCGCGCCTACAGCGGGACGATGACCGAACAAGCGACCTTCGCCGGCGGCTGTTTCTGGTGTACAGAGTCGGTGTTCAAACAGGTGAACGGGGTCGAAGACGTGGTGTCGGGATACGCCGGCGGCCACGTCGAGAACCCCTCCTACGAGGCGGTCTGTCGCGAGGAGACGGGCCACGCCGAGTGCGTCCAGCTGACGTTCGACCCCGACGTCGTGAGCTACGAGGACCTCCTCGCGGTGTTCTTCACGACCCACAATCCGACGACGCTGAACCGACAGGGCAACGACGTGGGCACCCAGTACCGCTCGGCAGTGTTCTACCACGACGACGCCCAGCGGGAGACCGTCGAGGCGTTCATCGAGGAGATACGACCCGGCTACGACGACGACATCGTCACCGAAGTCGAACCGCTGGAGACGTTCTACCCCGCCGAGGAGTACCACCAGGACTACTTCGAGAAGAACCCGAATCAGGGCTACTGTCAGATGACCATCCCGCCGAAGATAGAGAAACTGAAACAGAAGCACGCGGAGTTGCTGGCATGAGCTTCGAGTTCACGACGACGGTGGACGTCCGCTACGACGATTTGGACACCTACGGCCACGTCAACAACGTCCGCTACGGGACCTACCTCGAAGAGGCCCGCATCGACTACCTCGCAGAGGTCGTCGCCCGCGGCGACCGGTCGTACCTCTCGGCGGAGGGCGAGGGGACCGGCATCGTCATCGCGAACCTCGAACTCGACTACGAGCGCCCCGTTCAGTCGGCCGAGGCGGTCACCGTCGGCGTCCGGGTCCCCCGTCTCGGCACCAAGAGCTTCCCGTTCGAGTACGAGGTTCGCGACGGCGACGCCGTCGCGGCCACGGGCGAGACGACCGTCGTCACCTACGACCGCGAGGCCGAGGCGCCACAGGAGATTCCCGACGACTGGCGCGAGGCCATCACCCAGTTCGAAGGCCTCTGATGCGCTCGGACACGCCGGGCGTCCACCACGTCTCGGCCATCGGCGGCGACCCACAGCGCAACGCGGCGTTCGACGTCGCGGGGTCGGGGCTCCGGCCGCTGGTGCGGACGGTCAACTTCGAGGACGAGTTCACCCACCATCTCTACGGCGCCGACGCGGGCCGGACCCTCTCGCCGACGCCGCCGAATCGAGGTCGCTCGCGTGGACGCCTGTCTTCGTCGGGTGTGGCGACGAGATAGTGGTCGTCGACGCCCTCGTCGCGCCCGTCGCCGACGGGTCATAGCCCCCGCGACGCTGATGGCCGCGCCCAGCGAGGCTATCGCCATCACGACCTCCGTCGACATCTGCGGCCCGTTCCTCCGCTTAGTCTCGTTTTAATCACATTATATGATAGATAGTTACAGGCCCGCGAGTAGTCGTCACAAAGGGCATGAAACTACGCACACCAGTACTGCTCGCTATTCTCGTCCTCGCCCCGGTGGCCGCGACGCCGGTGGTGGACGCACAGACACAGGCATCCGGGCCGACCGCGATCACCGAGTGTCGGATCATCACCGACCCCGGTCGCTACGTCCTCACGCGGAACCTCTCCAGAGAGGAACTCACAGACGAACCGTGTCTCCGCGTGCGGGCGAGCGACGTCGTCCTCGACGGCCAGGGGCACACCATCGAGGTTCCCCGTTTGGCGACCCCTGTCAGCGTCGGGGCCGAGGACCGGCGGCTCTCGAACGTGACCGTTCGTAACCTCAGCGCCGACAGCTACTACGAGACGTCGGCCATCACGGTCGACGGCGTCGACGGCGTCACCGTCAGGAACGTCACACTGTCGGACAACCAAGTCGGCATCTCAGTGACCGACTCGACGAGCGTCCGCATCGAGTCGAGCGGGTTCTACGGCGCCGGTGGCTTCGGGGCGACGACGACGCCGTCTAGCTACGGGGTCACCCTCGCGAACACCACCGACGCGGTGGTCACCGACAACAGGTTCGGCAGGTTCACTCGTGGGACCGCGCTCAACGTCGACGACGGGGCACGGAACACGACGGTCGCGAACAACAGCATCCGTGGCTGTGTCGAGTGCGACGAGTCCTTCGAGTTCGAGTGGAACGCATCGTTACAGGACGCCGGAACGGGGGTAGAGATAGCCCGTGCCACCGGGACGGCGGTCGTGAACAACAGCGTCTCGTACCACACCGACGGCGTCGTGGTCGATGGAGATTCGTCCGACACGGAGATTCGGCAGAACCGAATCACGCACACCAAACAGGGCGTTCTGGTCGCGACGACCGGGCCGACCGGTACCGACGACACCGACCGGCAGACCCTCGTCGCAAACAACACGCTTCGGGAGAACGCTGTCGGCCTCGAGACGACAGCGACGCACGTCCCGCTCGTGATTCGGCACAACGACGTTGCCGGAAACGACCTCGGACTCTACCTCCCGGAGAGCCGCGTCTGTGCGCCCGGAATCGTCGGGACAGAGCGAATCGACGTCAGTCGGAACGCCATCGTGAACAGCACGCTCTGGGCCGTCAACAACGAGCGCTCGGCGACGCTGAACGCGACGGCGAACTACTGGGGTGCCGCTAGTGGGCCGTCGAGTGCGAACGACACGGACGCCCCGTTCGCCGACCCGGAGACCGGGACGCTCGCTGACGGGCAGGGTGGTGCCGTGTCCGAGTCACCGACGACGGCGGGCGAGTCCAACGTCCGCTTCGACCCGTGGCTGAACGAGTCGGTGGCCGAGGCCGGCGCGCCGTAGCGCCCGCCCCGCACGCGACCACCGGCCCCGTCTCCACACCGACCTACAACAGGAGCGACACCACAGCCAGTACGAGGAAGGCGAGGACGAGCCACTTCGCGATAGTCATCGACATGCCGGCGACACCGCGAGCGCCGACGAGACCCGCGGCGACGGCGAGGACGAAGAACCCGACGGCGAGTTCGAGTATCGCCACGTCACCACCACCTCGCGTCGGGTCGCTGTCTGGCGAGACGGTTCGGGACAGGGTCGGAACTGGTCGACGGTGGGTTAGTCATGCGACACCCGTCGTACGCCGCGGGCCGCCGAATCGGCTCGCGTTGCAAGTGCAAGGATAGACGGCCGTGCCGTCGGTGAGAGCGTCCCGCCAGCCCCGATGGTCCGTTCCGAGACAGTCAGACGGCGTTCGTCCGGGCCGGGTTCGTGTCGGCTCAGTCGTCTGCGACCGTCGGCGCAGTCTGCTCCGCCGCGTCGACGGCGGGCCCCTCGGACACCGGCGTCCACGCCAACTCGTCCTCGTAGTGGAACGCGCAGTGGTCCTGCGTGGGGTCGACGACGGTCAGCGAGAGCCAGCCGTTGTCGAGCAGGTCGGTGAGTTCCTCGTGGTCGGCCAGCACGTCGGTGACGCGGTCGACGGGCGCGTGAATCACCGTCGAGAGGCGCAGGGGCTGGTGGTGTGGGTCGTCGTCGGCGGCCATCACGGACTGGAGTGGGAGGCCGGTCATCAGGTCGCCGCCGTTGCCCTGATAGACGCCGACGTTACCGACCGGGTTGTGGGTGACCTTCGACCCGCTCCCGAAGACGGCGGTGTCGACGGTGGCGAAGTAGTACTGGCTGTTTATCCACTGGGTGACGACCATCGGGCCGGCCATGATGGCCGCCAGCGCGTCGCCGTCGGGGTCGGTCGTCCAGTCGTAGGAGTGGAGGAACGCGCGCCCGTCGAGGTCGGTGCCCTCCGTCAAGTCGCGGGGGCCGACGACGAACCCGGCGTTACCGGCGAGGCCCCACTCGGGACGGGTCTCCGCCCAGTCGGCGGCGCGGCGCTCCGTCTCGCGGACGCCCGCGCCCTCGGCATCCATCGAGGCGGCGCGCTCGGCGGCCGCCCCCTCACGGGCCGTACCGAGGTCCGTGCGGAGTTGTTCGAGGTCGTCGTGGTGGCTCTCTGGAACGTGGTCGGCGTAGAGGGTCACCGCGTCGGTCGTCGTGTTGTGCTCGCCGGCGAGGAAGACGGTGTCCTCGGGGACGTCGAACCCGCGCTCGCGGAGTTCCTCGACGACCGCCTCGTCGTTACAGATGGCAGCGAGGACGCGCGCGCTCGGTCCGCCGGGGTTGCCGGCACAGGCGCCGCAGTCCAGACTCGAATCGAACGGGTTGTTCGCCGTCTCGCTGGCGTGGCCGGTGAACACGACGAGGCGGGCGAACGTCTCCCAGCCCATCAGGTCGAAGGCCGTCGCGGCGTACTCGACCTTCTCCTCGAGGGTGAGCCCTTCGCGGAGTTCGTGGACGCCGTCCGGGTTGTAGTCCACGCCGGGCGCGCAGAACTCGTGGTCGTCGGGGGTGCGGTCGTCGGCGGCGTCGAGGAGGCCGGCGGCGCGGGCCGGCGCGAGCGTGCGGGCCGCCAGCGCGGCGCCGTAGCCGCTCCCGGTCGTCTCGACGAAACTGAACGCCGTCGCGGCGTTCTTCTTGAGCGCCGCGAGGAGTTTGCCGCCGGCGTCGAGCGTCGCCGACCAGCGGTCGTAGTCGGCCTGCGCGTCGTCGGCGCCCTTCGTCGGACGGTCGGCGACGTGGTGCTGGGCGTCGACGATTGGCGGGCAGGCGTCGACGGCCACGTCGGCGTCGTACCCCTCGTAGCGCATCGGGACGCCGAAGAAACCGGCGTAGCCGTGCGTGTCGTAGTCGCCCGTGGCTTCGAGGTGGCGGCGGAGTATCTCCGAGCGGGTGTCGATACAGAAGACGAGTTGGGCGTCCGGACGGCCGCCCTCGTCGGCCTCGGCGCGGGACTCGCTGGCGTCGCTGACGGCGTCGACCAGTTCCTCGCGATAGCTGGCCTCCCACGCGGTCAGCCAGCACTCGCGCAACGGGACGTCTTCGGTCTCGCCGACCGGGTCGACGGTGCGGGTGGTGCCCGGGGCGTCGAGGGGGTCGATGGGCGCGCCGAGCAGGTCCGCGAGCGTCAGGCGGGCCGCCAGATACCCCGCGAGCGTGACGGGGTAGGCGGACTGCCAGTCGCCGCCGTCGGCCGCACGTTGTTTGACGTAGCCCGTCCAGCCCGGCAGGGCCGTCAGGTGGTGTTCGAAGACGTCCGGCAGGCGGTCGGCCGGCGAGTCCGCGAGGAGGTGTTCGAGCGCGTCGACCGGGTCGTCGGGCAGGTCGGCGATAGCCCCGGAATCGGGAATCTCGCCGTCGTGACGGGCCACGGCGTGGAACGCGGCGTAGAACCCCTGCTCGCGGTTCGGCATCGGCCACTCGGCCTGCCCCTGGTCGAGGAACGACGACAGCCACTTCGTCAGGAGGCGGTCCACCTCGTCCTCGACGGCCTGTTCGTCGTCCGTGTCGGTCGGCGCCGCGGTCATACGCTCCAGCGATGTCTCCGGGTCCGTGTCGTACCCGTGGTCGGCCAGTTCGGCACGGAGGACGTCGGGGGCTATCTGGCCTGCCTCCCAGGCCCGGCGGAACACCTCGACGCTCGGGTAGCCGTCGGCGTCGAACAGTTCCCCGGCCTCCGAGACGGCCTCGTGGAACGGCTGGTCTTCGAAGCCCGAGAGCGGGTTGGCCGTCACGAACGAGTGGAGCGGCCAGACGTCTCCGACCGCGGTCGCGGCCTGTTCGATGCTGTCACGAATCTGGGTCTCAGTACTCATTGTAGTCCTCCTTGGCAGTCAGAACGGTGTCAGAGGGTGGTTGGCTCAGGTTCAGGAGCGCCACGTACAGGCGCTGGCTGTGCTCGTACGCGCCACGCTCGATGGCGACGTAGACGGCGAGGAAGGCGGCCGCGACGACGCCGTGGACGAGCGTCAGGTCGGCGGGTGCCGTGACGACCGGCACGTCCACCAGCAGGGCGTGGACGAGGTTGTAGGCGAGGGCGTAGACGGCTATCGCCGGCAGGAAGACGACCGGCACGGCCCCGAACCGGACCGCGGCGGGCAGGTCCGTCTGCGCGACGGCCGTGCGGGTCGCGTGGAGCGTCGTCAGCACCACCAGTCCCGCCAGCAGGAGGCCGCTGTCGAAGTGGGTCCCCTTGCCGGTGAGGGCGGCGAAGACGGCACCACCTGCGAGCGCGGACAGGAGGGCGACGCCGGCACCGAGGACGCCGGCCGACTGCGAATCGGCCTTGCCCGGCGCCGTCTGTTCGACCTGTTCCCCTGCCGAGAGGAACTGGTAGGCCTTGTAGAACCCGTGCAGGACGAGGTGCGTGAGCGCCGCGCCGAAGAAGCCGAGGCCGGCCTGCATGATCATGAAGCCCATCTGGCCGACCGTCGAGCAGCCCAGTTGGCGCTTCACGTCGGACTGGACGGTCTTGAGGAGTTTCCCCAGCAGGGCGCTCGTCGCGCCGACGGCCAGCAACAGGAGCATGAACTGCGCGTCGGCGGTGACCACCGGAGCGAAGCGGACCAGCAGGACGCCGCCCGCGTTGACGAAGCCGGCGTGCATGAGCGCCGACGCCGGCGTTGGGGCGGTCATCGAGGAGAGCAGCCACGTGTGGAACGGCACCAGCGCGGACTGTATCATCGCCGCCAGCAGGAGCGCCCCCGCCGCGACCAGCCACGCCGTCTGTGGGACGGTGTCGGCGGCGGCGACGATACCGGAGACGGTCGTCGCCCCCGTCGACAGCCACAGCGTCACGAGCGCGACGGTCAGCAGGGCGCCGCTCGCGAGGAAGTAGCGGCGAGCGAGTGTGGCCGCGGCCTGTGCCTGTGGCCAGCCACGGACGTGGCCTATCAAGTCGGCCATCACGATCCCCATCGCCACCCACGCGGCGGCAAAGAGCGCGACGTGGTCGGCCGCGACCAGCACCATCACGGCCAGCGTGAACGCGAACACGCCGCCGAAGAAGCGGTCTATAGTCCGGCTCCCGGCCATGTAGCGGCGCGAGTAGCTGTGGACGATACCGCTGAAGAAGGTGACGACAACCCACATGACGGCGGTGAGTCCGTCTACGGCGGCCACGCCGGGGAGCGTCCACGCGCCGTCGACGACGAATCGGGCGACGAGAACGCCGAGGCTGGCGACACACAGCGCCCACACGACGCATGTGAACACTCGGGGCGCCAGCGACGTCGACTTCGTCCCCGTGTTCGGAAGCTGTCCGACCGCCGTCGTCTGCTGTTGTTCTGTCATCGTTTGTTCCGTGTCGACCGGTCACCGCCACCGCGGGAGTCTCGGGCCAGTGACGGTTACCGGTCGCATTCATCCACCTATACGAACAAACTGTTTGTTAAAGTCTTCTATTCTACCAAAACGTTCCAGATATTGCATATTATAGAACATTATGGTTATTGGCCAAGGGACGACGTCGGCTGGAGTCTGACAACGGTGGAGACGGGGAGGAAAGATGTCGGGGCGACGCCGAGATGCGGACGTAGCCGGCGAGTAGCGGCAGTCCGAGGCAACATCCGGCAGTGTCAGTTTCGAGGTGCTCGGGTGGGCCACCGACGCCGGGATGGCTCTCACGAGCGAGCGGGGCGGACCGAGCGTGTGTCGAACAATTCGGTCGAGTTAGTGCCGAGTTTCGACCAGTCCGTGAATTGCCGGCCGTGGTCGAGACGAAGCGGACGCCGCGGACTACTCCGTGAACTCGCCGAACGGCGTCGTCTCGTGGCTGCGGACGAGCACTTCGTCGGCGACGGTCAGCCCCATGTCGAGCAGTTTCTGTGCGACGGGCGTGATGTCGCTGTCCGTCTCGCCGACGACGGTGACGAGCAAGTTCTGTTCGCCCGTGACCAGTTCCTGTACGGAGATGACGCCGTCTATGTCGAGAATCTCGGGGATGAGATTGCCACGTTCGGGTATCGAGGCGGTACAGAACAGTAGCATCCGGAGGGGATACCCCGACTGCTGGTAGTCGACCTCGGCGCTGTATCCCTTGATGATTCCGTCGGATTCGAGGCGCTGGATTCGCTTTCGAACCGTACTGTCGGACGTGCCGGTCCGGTCAGCGATGTCGCCCGACGACGTGTTTCGAGCGTCCTCCTGAAGCGCGTGGAGGATTTCTTGGTCCACTTCGTCTATGTCGTCGCCCATACAGATTCGTCCCGCGTCGTCGACAAAGGTACTTCGGCTCTCGGCGTTCGCCGTGGCGACGTGGGACGATTCGATATAGCGGTATCTGATTTACTACCGCGAGACGCTCGACGCGCCGAGTTTTTACGAGTCGGACGATTATGGGCAGCTAATGGTCCAGAACGTCGCCTCTGTGATGCCGGAGCTGGAGCCGGAGGACTTCCACTTGCTCTCCGGCGTCGAACAGGGGATGCGGTTCTCCGAGTACGTCAACCGCGAGAAACTCACGGAGTTCTCCCGCCTGTCCGCCGAGAACGTCGACTACCGGCTGGACCGCTGTGAGGACCGGGAGCTCGTAGAGCGCAAGACCATCCAGTACGAGGGGTTCAAACTCACCTTCGAGGGGTACGACGCGCTCGCGTTGCACACCTTCGTCGAGCGCGACACCATCGAGGGGTTCGGCGCGCCGCTGGGCGTCGGCAAGGAAAGCGACGTCTACGAAGTGCAGTCCTACAAGCCGATGGCCCTGAAGTACCACCGCGAGGGGTACACCAACTTCCGGGAAGTGATGCGGGAACGGGACTACACGTCCGACCGAGACCACGTCTCGTGGCTCTACACTGCCCGGAAGGCCGCCGAACGAGAGTACGAGGCGCTGGAGACGCTGTATCCAGATGTCTCGGTTCCCCAGCCCATCGATACGAACCGGCACGCCATCGTGATGGAGAAAGTCGACGGCGTCGAACTCTCCCGGACCGGCCTCGAACCCGAACAGGTCGTCCCCGTGCTAGAACTGATTCTAGACGAGATGCAGACGGCCTACGGGGAGGGATTCGTCCACGCGGACATGAGCGAGTACAACGTCTTCGTCACGACGCAAGGGGTCGTCGTCTTCGACTGGCCCCAGGCGGTGCCGACCGACCACGAGAACGCACGTGAACTGTTGACGCGTGACGTCGACAACATCGTGAGCTACTTCCAGCGGAAGTACCCCGCCCACGTCGGCGACGTGGACGTCGACAGCGTCGTCGAGGCGCTCACGTCGGCGACCTTCGACGCGCTGGCCGACCACACCGACTGACTCCGATTTTCGCGTTCCGAGGGCCCTAAAGCGGTGAGTCGATGATCTGAGCGACGCCCTCCGGCCGCCGGATAAAGTGAATGCCGCTATATCAAATCAGGATGCGCGAGTAGTTGAGACTGGCGCTCTCAATGCATACGCTCTGGGCGATACAGTATTATCCCAATCTAACATCATTTGTCAATATCGGGCGTTCTGCATGAACTGGAATGAATTTGTGCCTAACCTGTGGCCGATTTCGGCAATCGACTAAGTCAGTTCCCCGGTCAGTACGATCTGTATGTCATCGGGCATCTCTCGGAAAGCGTTTCTTCGCGCAACTGGAGTCGCACTTGCTGCGACTATCGCAGGGTGCAACAGCACAACAGACAACAGCGGACCGAACACCAATACACAGACCTCTCCTGAGACTTCTCCGCAATCCGAACAACAGAATGACGACTCTCCGACGTTCGGTAACTTCTACGTCGGCAACGCAGACACAAGCAGTAGTACGGTCATCGACGGACGTGCTGAAGTCGTATATACACGGCCCGATACGGCCACCGACAAGTCACCCGTCGTAATGGTGCCTGGCCTTGGGTTGTCACCGTACATTTACCGGACGACACCTGACGGTCGACGCGGCTGGGTGGAGTACTTTGCCGAAGCTGGCCACCCAGTGTATGTATTCAACCCGCCTCGAAACGTCGATTCAGGTGGCTTAGACACTGCTGCCCTCCAGAGCTCTGACTCTGCGTCACTCTCTCGGTGGTCTATCGATCGAGCATGGCCGACGTGGGGGTTCGGACCTGAAGTCGGTGACCCATACGAGGACGTTCGATACCCGGTTGAGTCGGTCGACCAACTCGTTGCGTCATTCCCCGCATACGTTAGCACTGGTGGCGGAGGTGGCGGTAGACAAAGTGGGGGCCAGACGGGTGGACGTGGCGGCGACCAGAACTCCACACCTGCGGATTCCACTGAGACAGCAGCTGGAACCCAGACTGGGTCGACTACCGGAGGTGGCGGTGGGAGTCAGTTCGCATCACCCCAAGAGACTGCCGCTCTAGAGGCGCTTCTCAATCGTGTTGGTCCGGTAGTACTGCTCGTTCACTCAGCGGGCGGTAGTTCCGGATTCACGGTTGCACAAGCTGTGCCAGACCTCGTTGAACGGATCATCGCAGTTGAGCCGGTCGGTGCGCCGACTGACCCGCAAACTGTAGCGGAGATGGGTGGTGATGCACCGTTTATGGGTGTGTATGGCGATTATGTCGACGAGCGCGGACAGACTGGTCGCAAGGAAGCGACCCAGACAACTGCAGAACTCGCAGGAGAGACAAGTCCCGCATCGACGCTACTTAGCCTTCCGGATGAAGGGATATCCGGAAATACACATCTCATGATGCAAGACAACAATAACGGTGAAATCGCTGATCGAATTGTCTCTTGGATTAGTGACTAATTCGGGGGTATAGTATCGTTCGGACCGAGACAGAATGTATTTGCCCCGACCAAATGAATACTCGATAGATGCGGCAGTTGCTCTGGTGGCTCATTGGTGGGTCTCGTGGAGGCCGAAATCGACTTCGTATCCTCCGCGCACTCAACGACCAGCCACGAAACACCAATCAATTGTCGAATGACCTAGATTTGAACTACAAAACAGTGCAGCACCATCTCGAAGTCCTCGAGGAGAGCAATATCGTGACCACGGAGGGTGACAATTACGGGCAGATGTACTTCCTCTCAGACAGAATGATGAACAACCTCGACATTATGGAAGACGTGGCGGAACAGGCCGGAGTTGATGATGATTCGTAACTGGATCAAGAGTCCACTTGGAACGACAGTAGCGAGTGCGACCGCCGCGAGTGGTATCGCACTCTTAGTCGCACTATTCACATCAGTTCCGTCCCATGGCCCTCCGTCGAGGGCGCTGTCCTCCCAGGTTGAACTGCTCATTCGGATGGAGGTTTTCTTTACAACCCTGAACCTCGTGTTACTGGTGGCACTCGCAGTCATCTACGTGCAGCTTTATCGCGACCTTCCGAACAAGTACACAGCAAGCCTGCTTGTGCTAAGCCTCGCGCTGCTCCTATACGCGGGTACGTCAAATCCAGTAGTACACAACGTCTTCGGCTTCCGCCCTCGCCCAAATATCGGCGCCTTCGTGTTTCTCCCGGACTTCTTCATCGGACTTGCCATCCTAGTTCTCCTCTATCAGAGCCAGACCTGAGTTCGAATCAATTTTTCAGAGGTCTGAGGTGGCTTTCATAGACTGATTTCGTTCACCGATTAGACGGACTCTTTAGCCTCTCCAGCTATCTCCTGATGTGGGTGTGACGCGTGAGTCACGCCGGACTGTCTTCCGTCGAATTGCTCGCCAACCGACTATCAAGTGGCCAGTCTATACTTCAAACCCGCTGTATGACCGCGCTTCACTTGCCGGATTAGAGTCGGATATTCGCGCCGTCGCAGGAGCTTGGTTCGATCACGTCCACCACGAGTCAGTTGAGAAGTTCGTTTGCTCACTTCCGCTAGCGTATTTTCAGTTCAACGTACACGACCGCTACGTGGGACCAACTCGCTACGAGATTGACACACTATTTCGGTTATTCGTTCTGAAGGAACTCCACGGGTGGGAGCACGAGACCGCACTCTGCGAGTACCTCGAAAGCCATCTCGAACTCTGTGAATGTCTTGGGCTGGGTGCCGTTCCCGACCAATCGACACTCTGGCGCAGTTGGCACACGCGCTTCAACGATGAGCTTCGCGAGACGGTCCAGAAAGCGGCTCGAACGATTCTCATCAAAGCGCAGAACGCCGACGTCACCGTCCCCCGCGAACCAGAGCAGATCCTCCCGGCTCGTTGCGATGACGTGGACGAATCGGTTCCAGACGACCGAGCCATTCTGGACAACGCCGATAGAGTCACCGAGCACGTCAGCCGTGTCGTGTTCCCTGCGTTCTCGCTCAATCGTGGCGAGGGCTGTGAGGTCCACGAGCACGCTTTTTGGGACCTACAGACGTATCTCGGACTGCGCGAGCGGCTGGCTGCAAACGAGGGTGCTCGCAGTTTCGTCCACGAGTCAACGCGGGAGCGGACACCACTCGGACACGCCCACCGCGACCACATTCGTGATCTCTCTATCGAGCAGATTCGAGCGATGTACCGGCAGGCGATTCGACGACTCATTGATGAGGTCGCAGAGACGGAGAAGTTCTTCCGGGCAGGGATCGTCGCTATCGACATCACCGAGGCTGCTCCCTTCACCGGCGACCGGACCGGCCACGAGGACGAGATCATCGGGACGAAAGAACAGACCGACGAGTACGCCTATCAGTGGGCGACCGTCCAGCTGGTCGGGAACGCTGTCCCACTCGTCCTCGATGCCCGCCCGGTACGGAAAGGCGAGTCACGACTAGAAATCGTCGAGGACTTGCTGGATTCGGCTGAAGAGCTCGTTCACGTCGATAACGTACTGATGGACCGGGAGTTCGATAGCCAGCACGTCCTGGAGATGATTAGTCAGCGCGGGCACTCCTACGTCGTTCCGAAGCGGATGCAGACCAGCGAGAAAGCCCAGGCCAAGCGATTGCTCCAGCGCGATCAAGGCCGATATGAAACTGACCGGAAGCTCCACCTCGGCAAGAACGAGTGGCACGAGACGACGCTGATCTACCGACGGAAAGAGGACTCCGAGCACGACGATCACCGGCAGTATTCGGTGTTCATGACGAATCGGGGGAGCGGACACCTTACGGAGTACGGCTACAGGTGGGAGATCGAGAGTGGGTACAGGTCGATCAAACGGTTCATGGCGGCGACAACGTCGAAGAACTTTGGGCTGCGATTCTTCTACTTCGCGTTTGCGTGTCTGCTGTACTCGATCTGGCGAGCTGTCGATCTCCTCGTCCAAGCCGAATTGACTGGCGAGTATGAGCACTCACCGGTGATTACAGCGGACAACACGCTGACGCTGCTGAAGAAGGAAACTGGAATCGGGTAGAGAGACACTCTGTCTGGGTTAGCGCGCCGTCTGAGTGGCTACACTATTGGATGTCTGAAAAATCTGCCCATATGGTTGAAGGTTTGACAGGAATGGCCGCTTGGAGAGTGATCTGGAGTAGTTTCCGCTGACCGAATCGGTCAAATTCGCGCATCACAGGCCCGCTAAACCCACTGTAGTCTCAACTTCCAAGGATGCGCCACAACAAAGAGGTCGAGCAGATGACCGGGAGACTGATTTATCGTGAGGGGAAGAACAGGCGCGGATTCTGAGCTGGAGATTTTAGGCGATTTCGAGGACCCACGGTCTCAGTAATTCGGTCAGCTGATAGACGTTAGCTTGGGTTTGAGACCATTTTTACGAGTGCCGTGCCATGACCGATATTCGATTGGTGGTCTTTTGAACAGGGCAAGCATCGTGTTGCCGTCGTCGCTGGATGTCATCAGCGGATACGCACGCAGGTCTGCCCAGTGTTCGAACTCCTCGACGATCTCGAATCCCAGCGCCTCGTTGTACCAGTCTGCCGCCTCATAGCGGTCGGGTACCGACAGTTCGACGTGATCGATACTACCAACCAGGAATCCATCGTCAGTCATCGGTTCCCTCCGTGAGATCAACCACGAGTTTGCCACGAACGTGACCGTCTGCGTTCCTGTCTAGCGCATCCTGTACCTCGAATAGTGGATACGTGTCACCGACCCGGGGTGCAACGACTCCGGATTCGGCGTGGGCGGCGACCTGCCGGAGCGTCACTGGATCCGAATCGATAATGACGTCGAAAAAGCGGACGTCAACGTTGTACTCGTCGTGGTATCGTTCGACTGCCTTCTCCGAGGGCGGTTCCGGGAGCGTAACGACGACGCCCCCAGACTGGACGACCTCGACCGACCGTTCGAGGACAGCACCGCCAACAGCATCGAGGACGAGGTCAACGTCGTCCAGTACGTCTTCGAATCGTTCTTCTTGGTAGTTTATGAATTCGTCGACCCCAAGTTCGTGGAGGAACTCCTCGTTGTGGCCGGAGGCGGTTCCGATTACGTGAGCCCCCGTATTCGCCGCGAACTGGACGGCCATATGACCGACGCCACCAGCCGCTGCGTGGATGAGAACGTGCTGCCCGGAATCAAGGTTCCCTTCCTCATAGAGTGCGTGGAAGGCAGTCTGTCCTGCCATGGGGACGCCCGCAGCTTCGAGATGGGAGAGCGACTCAGGCTTGGCCGTGATTTCGTCACTTGTCATCGTGATGTACTCGGCGAACGCACCCCCGGAACCGGGAAGGCGTGCCATTCCGCAGACGACATCGCCAGGAGCAAACTCGGTTACGTTGTCCCCAACCGATTCGACAACGCCCGACACGTCCCAGCCGGGAGTCCACGGTACCTCGCTGTCGAGCAAGTGTGGGAGCAGCCCGCGGCATACGAGCCAGTCGATGGGATTGATTCCGGCCGCGTGTGTCCGAATGAGTAGTTCGTCCCGTTCTGGTTCGGGACGGGGGACATCGTCGTAGGCCAGTGCCTCGATACCATCGGTTTCTTGGAGGTGAATCGCTTTCATATGTTCTGGATCAGTGGTTGGTTGTACTGTCAGTTGCTACGGCAGTCCGTGGAATCTGCTCCGGATATTCCGCTACACCAGCGTACAATGCGAGTTCGCGACCGAGTCGGTGTGTCCGCTCGGAGATGCCCGAATCTTTGATTCGATTCTCGTCTACAATCGAGGATGAATCGGGAATTGCGACCTCGTTTGGTAGCACCCACGCGCGTAATGTCCGGCTGACTGTCCGGAGGTGAACGAGGGCTGACCCGGGAAACTCCCCAGCAGCGACCTCTAGGAGGCCGACAGTTGTTCCCTCGAACTCATCTCGACTGCAGTAATCGAGTGCGTTCTTCAATGCTCCCGAATAGGACCCGTGGTAATTTGGGCTGCCGAGTAGGACGCTATCGGCCTGGTCGACGGTCTCCCGTAGCTTCTTGGCGTCCGGCACGTCTGTATCCACAGCGTACAGACTCGGCAACTCATAGTTCCGAAGGTCAACAAGTTCGGTCGTTGCACCGGCTTCTTCAGACGCTGCGAGCGCCTCCTTCAGCGCGATCCGTGTCCGACTACTGTCACGCAAACTTCCACAGATTGCGACCACCCCTGGTTCAATTCGGGTTGACATTACTCGTGCGCACGTTTAGACACTACAAAAAATCTCGCCAAATTGATATTTTGTAACGGTGCTTGCAAAAATTAGTTTTGGGGAGGAGAGCGGAATACCGGATTCACCTATCATACCTATTTCAAAAATGAAATTAAGAGAGGATTTTAGCACGTCTGGTAACAAGCATAAGATATGAACAGGCTGGAGGCGATGGAACTCGCCAAAGAATCGGAACACTGTCTCAGGCCAGCCAAGGCGTTTTCGTTGATTAGCAACGAGATTCGCGTAGAAATTCTCGAGGCCCTTTGGCACGCCGACGAGCAGCCAGTCGATTTTACGACGCTCTACGAGAAAGCAGAGGCGGACAACAGTGCTCAGTTTAATTACCATCTGGGTCAATTGACCGGCCACTTCGTTCGCAAAACGAACGACGGGTACGAACTCCGGACGGCCGGAGAGAGCGTTATTCGGGCAGCCGTCGAAGGTTCGTTCAATGCCCACCCTGATCTCGACCCGATCAAAACTGGCGACGACTGTACGCAATGTGGCGATCCGCTGGTTGCGACGTACAGCGACGAAAAGCTCGCCATTGGGTGCCCCGCGTGTGGCCGTACACACGGCCAGTACTCGTTTCCACCGGGTGGGTTAATCGGTCGTGATGAGGAGGAAACGCTCTCAGCATTCAACCAACGAGTCCGGCATCTCCACAGTCTCGCTAAGGAGGGCGTCTGTCCGGAGTGCAGTGGCCAGATGCAGACGGAAATTGTTCGGGGTGAGGACTGTTGTCTCGATGCTGACCTTCGTGTCGAGTACATATGCCACCAATGTCACCATAGCCTCTGCTCGACGATTGGTCTAGCCCTGATCAACCAGTCACCGGTCGTCTCATTCTACCGTGAGCACGGTATTGATCTCCGGACGACCCCCTACTGGCGACTGAACTGGTGTGTAAGTGACAAATGTACCACCATAGAGACGACTGATCCCTGGAGAATCGAGGTGTCGATCATCGAAAGCGACGACACACTCACCGTTACCCTCGATGAAAATCTCTCAGTCGTTACTACGAACCGTCGTGTTTAGTTAAGCGTGAGAAGTGAGGCGGACGGCTCTGTTGAGATCCTATTAGTTCGACACCCTTCCTACTGAAACAGCGCTAGGTAGAACTGCGCACTAACTGGGATACTACTCATCCGTACGGCCTTCATCAGGTCTTTTGTCAATAGGTGTAAAGCCAACTGTGAATGCCCTCCCTGTCTCGTCGTGATGCCCTCCGGACAATCGGTCTCGCCGGTGTAGCTAGCGTCGCCGGTTGCAGTTCGGTTGATCTCGGAAATGGGCCGAACGAACGCCCACCAGATTCACTAGAAACGTCCTGGTCGCCCTCGACGGATGCCTGGTGCTTCAAGTACGCTGATTTGCAGAACACAGCACGGAGTCCCCATGAGATTCAGACGCCACCGACCATCAAGTGGCAGGACCGCATTACTGATCCCCCCTCGGCCTCCCTGATCTCTGGCGAACTCGTCGCTGCGACCCCAGGCCAGGTGATTACTGCGGGTCGGTTCGACAGCGAACTTCATTTGCGTGCCTACAGTGCCATCGATGGCAAGCACCGATGGAACCGTCGTATCCAGCATCAGCCGGGGCGTCGAATACCGCGATTCGGCGGCCTCGTCGATGGCTCGCTCTACATGACTGACGGCGGCACTGATGTTATCGCCGTGAATGTAGCTGACGGCACGATTCGGTGGCGACGGAACCTCTACGACCGGGTCGCCGACGCCGTGCCCGAGAAGTTCTTGTCCCCGTCTAACTCTGCGGTGGACTTTTCACCCATCCCAGTAGCGACGCCGGAGACTGTGTATATTCAGAGTAGTTACGGGTTGCACGGGCTCGAACCCGGAGATGGAAGCGAACGGTGGCGGTTGTATCTGGGCGATCGAATTGACCAAGCGGCCCTCGAGGATCCCTACGGCCTGGCGGTGACTGCCCGACGGGTGTGGGCGAGTTATGGTGGACACGTTCAGGCGCTGTTCACGGTCCGGCTGTCTGACGGCAGCCTCGAAATTGAGCGGACGCGTCTGCCGCTCGAATTGCCGTCGCGTCCGGTGGTCACGGGTGACCGAGAAGCGGTCCTCACACACGATATTGTGTGGGGGACGAGCCCCCCAGAGACGTTGGCCGTCGGTGTGGCTGGCGAGGACGTGGAATGGCAGTTCCCCGGGCATGCGGGCGAGGGCGCGGCAGCCTACTCGCCGTTGGCGACTGACGGCGATCGCGTGTTCGTTGCTGCGAGCCATGAACAGCAGGAGCAGTTGGTCGTGTTCGCGTTGCAGGCGGCAACCGGGAAACTGGAGTGGCTCCATCGTGAGTCATTCGCGGACCGAAACGTGTCGGTCGGTGCTGGTGGTGAATTCAGGCTCTGCCAGCCTGCGGTTACCGGTGGAACGCTCGTCGTCGGATACGGGACCAATCCTGAGCAGGGGACGGGCCATGGCGAGGTAGTTGCGCTCTCGCGTGCGGCGGGTCGCGTCCAGTGGCGTTCCACCCTCTCGATCGCTCCCCAAGACCTCATGATGACGAGCGATCGGCTCTACGTCGGTGGCCAACAGGGAACTGTCGTTGCGCTGGCAGACGACGGCTCGGGCTGACGGCATGCCGGTACTCACCGGAAACGAGATCTCGCGGATTCTTGGTTTACCAGATCGTCGCTCAATCGTGGTAGCAGCTGGGGGTTTCAACAGAGCCTCCCGAACCACAAGGCCGGCTACTCGCCAGTCTCGAAGGTCGCGCTGGTCGTCGCTTCCCCGCCGGGCAGGATTCCCACCGGCCGACCGGGCGTCCTCGCAGGTGATGTTGTACCCCTTCTCCGGCCACTCGACGGATCGATTACGACGGAACTTTCCTATGGTGACCGTCGAAATTGGCGTTCAATCGACGTCAGAGATCACTGGCCCAACAAACGGGTGGCGTAGCACACGATGCGATTTCGGCATCATTGCCAGCGCACGTCCCCGATATCGGAGCCGCGACCAGGAGGCGGAAACAAAAGCCATGTATGAAATTCTATCCTCCGAGGTTGTGCACAACACCACCGGTTCGGGTCGTGGTGCCTGCCTTCGTGTCACTTCGAGTCGGGCTGAGTAGGCTCTCGTCCGGTGAGTTCCGAACGCACTCATAGAATGAATCAGGAGCGTTTCGTAGTGAGAAGTAACGCAACAGCCCGATCTATGTCACAGCGATTTGCGACGAACAGCAGTCGTCAGTTCCATGAGCGACGTATCCGCTTTTCCTCCGCCGGCACGTCCCGCTGATCGGTCATAGCGACGCTCGACGACCGAGTTGGGCCGTGCCGAGAAGAACGCGCTGATCGATACTGCGCGACGCCGTCGTTGCGTACTTGCCGCTCACGAAGACCCTCGAGTAACACCTGTCGGACGTGTGCCCACCAACATCAATGATAGATATTGATAATTTTATATATGTGGCATAATTGATTTTATTGATATAATAATGGCCATAAGATTATTATCTAATGGCCGAATGTTCGCAATTGCATCGTATGATGAAAACGTTCTTCCAAAATAATGGATGACGACTGCAGTTAGCCCCTCGACGAATCGAGCGTACAGAGCCCCCCAACAGGGTCATGGGGCCTGTACCACGGGTCGTTCCGAATCCCGGTTCGTCGAATCGCCTTGTGAACGTCCACTACTCATCATCAACAATCCCAATGTCTGATAAGAATTCACGCGACTCCGACTTCCTTCAGGTCGGACGGCGCACGCTATTGAAATCCACAGCCGCCCTTCTGGCGGGAGGTGCCTTCGCCTCGACCCCCGCATCGGCAGACCACTACGGTTCGAAGATCCACTACGAACCGCAGGTGAACGAAAACGACCTCATGGAGTTGTCTGTCGAGGGTCACGAAGTCCTCGACGACGGAGTGAAACTCGACCTCGGTACCCACGAAGGGTACATTCGGCTGTTCAGCGACACCATGGCGCGCGTTGCCGTCGTGGAACCGGGCGAAAAAGAATACGAATCTCGTGGTATCCAGAACGGGCTCAACGAGTGGGATGAGCCGAATTTCAGCGTCGATTCGAGTCCCGAGAAGATCGCCATCGAGACCGATACGATTACTGTCGAAATCAACACGGAACTCTTCGGTGTCCGGTTCCTCGACGAGGACGGGACGGTCATCAACGAGGATTACCTGGAGAAGGGGTCGTCAGGGTACGTCCAATCTCCCGAGAGAGGCGGTGAAGAGAGCGAATCAGCGCCACCGGAGTCGTGCTCCTACGGGCCTACAAACGACGAGAGCGATTCGGAGACTGACTCATCAGGGTACGGCTCGCCTACGAAGGAAGACGTCGGGATGACCGATCCGACGCCCAACGAGCCGTTACCGTACGTCTACAAGAAGGCTGACGAAGACGAAGCCTTCTATGGCTTCGGCGAACAGCCCGAACTCACTCTCGACCAACGCGGGAAGAAACTCGAGAACTGGAACACGGACCAGTACGCGTACATGTACCAGAATGACTACGTCTACACCTCGGTTCCGTTCTTCGTCGGCCTGAAGGACGCCGGTGCGTACGGGATCTTCTTCGACAATCCCCACCACACCGTGTTCCACACGCCCGAGGTGGCAAATCCCGAAGGCGTCGAAGAAACCTACGACACCGACGCGGGTGAGGACTACTACTACTTCGTCGGCGATGGTGGCCAGTTGACGTACTACTTCTCGTACGGCCCGGAAATCGACGACGTCCTCGAGAGCTATACGGACCTGACCGGGACGATCAACCTGCCACCGAAGTGGGCGATCGGGTTCCACCAGAGCAAGTGGGAGTACAGCCCCACGGAACTCGTCGAGGTACCCCACCAGTACCGCGAAGAAGAGATTCCGATAGACGCGATGCACTTCGACATCGGCTACATGAACAACTATCGCGTCTTCAGCATCAAAGACGAACACCGGAAGGCTCTCCAAACGCTGAACGAGAGGATGCCAGAACTCAAGACGGTCGCCGTCAACGACCCGGGTGTCGCGGTAGACGAGGAAATAGACGTCGACGGCGACGGGGACATCGAACCGTACGAACCCTACCTCGAAGGAACTGCCAACGATTACTGGACCAAGGATGCGAACGGTGATACGTTCAAAGCGAGGGTTTGGCCCGACGTCGCGGTGTGGCCCGACTTCTCGCGCTCGGAGGTCCGCAGTTGGTGGGCCGAACAACACGACGTGTTGTTCGATGCCGGCTTCGACGGGATCAAAAACGACATGGGTGAACCGGCGGTGTTCCAGGAAAACGCAAGCTACGACTGGACGATGCCGGTGGACAACGTCCACGGGACGGGTGACGACACGATGTTGCACGAGGAGTATCACAACATGTACGGGTTCGACTACGCCCGGGCATCTCGTGAGTCCTACGACATCTACAAGCCCGAGGAACGGCCCTTCCTGTTGAACCGGAACCTCTATGCCGGCGGTCAGCGGTACGCGGCAATCTGGACCGGCGACTGCCTGAGCAACTGGTCCCACCTTCGGTTGCAGATTCCGATGATGATGAACATGGGGCTCTCCGGGCTCGCGTTCTGTGGTCACGACGTCGGCGGATTCGTCGGACGGCCCTCTCCCGAGCTATTCAAGCGTTGGATAGAGATGGGGGCGTTCATTCCTTACTTCCGGAACCACACCGACACGCACAGGAAACAAGACCCCGACCTCCCGCGCAATCAGCACCCATGGACGTACGATGAGGAGGCCGTGGATATCACGAGGAAGTACACTGAACTCCGCTACAAACTGCTCCCGTACCTCTACAACGAATTCCAGGAGTCCTCCGAGAACGGGAAGCCGATCTTCCAGCCACTGGTCTACCAGTTCCAGGACGACGACGAAGTCACCAACATCGCCGACCAGTTCCTCTTTGGCGACGACGTACTCGTCGCACCAGTCGTCGAAGAAGGTGCGACGGAACGCGACGTCTACCTGCCGGAGGGCGAGGTCTGGGTCGACTTCTGGACGCACGACGTCTACGACGGCGGGCAGTGGATGACCGTCGACGCTCCGGTCGACCACCTGCCGATGTACGTGCGCAAAGACTCGATCATCCCGATGCGCGAGGTACAGCAGTACACGGGCGAAAAGCCACTCACGACGCTTCAGCTGACCACCTACCTCGACGACGAAGCCTCGTACTCGTTCTACGAGGACGATGGCGCGACCAACGACTTCGAGGACGGCGAGTACAACGTGACGGACTTCACCATCACGGAGACGGAGGGCGGCGTAGTCACCTTCGACTCCGAGATAACGGTCCAGAACTACGACGACTCACAGCTCTCGTCGTACCTGTTGCGACTCGACCGCTCGGAAGCGCCGAGGAAAGTCCAGGCCGGCCCGACCAAGTACGAAGAGGTCGATGCCGACGCGGTCGAAGCGACGCCGAACTCGTTCGCCTACAGCGAGGACGAGGACGTGGTGCTCGCCCACATTCCCGCCGACGAAGAGCGCAAAGTGAAGCTCTTTTTCAACGGTCGCGGTGACGGCAACGGACAGTAACGGTCGAGAAGTCGAACAGCAGTAGGCGGCCCACCCTACTGCGCGTTTCGTTGCTGCGGTGCTTGTAGACCCGCGGACGTTCACGGCGCTCTCGGCCGTCCGCTCGGGAAACGTCTGGGGTATCTCCCTCGCACCGGCTCTCGGTGGAGAGGCTGGAGAGAGCCAACGGCTAAGTTGGCGTGGACCGACAGTCGAGCCATGGCGCTCGAACTGCTCGGCGACTTCGACGCCGAGCCAGCGGCAGGAGAGGTCGT
Source organism: Haloarcula pellucida (assembly GCF_014647235.1). Lineage (GTDB taxonomy): Archaea > Halobacteriota > Halobacteria > Halobacteriales > Haloarculaceae > Haloarcula > Haloarcula pellucida. Next base: position 189,036 of record NZ_BMOU01000006.1, on the reverse strand, counting down.
CGACGGCGAACTGGCGGTGACCGACGACGTACTCGTCAAGGCGTTCGCCCTCGGCCCGGACGGGCGTATCGAACCGCACGAACACGACGGCGCGACCAACGTCTTCCACGTCGTCGAGGGGACGGTGACGGTCCAACGAGACGACGAGTCCGAGACGGTGACCGCACCCGGTGTCGTCCTCAACGAACGGGGACAGGTCCACGGCGCGCACAACGAGAGCGACGAGCGAGCGGTGTTGACCGCGAGTCTCTGTCCGCTGCCCTGACCGGTTCAGACCTCGCCGTGGGTCAGGACCGACTGGCGCTCGGCGTACTTCGCCAACAGGTCGGCCTCGAAGTGAAGGGGGTCACCGACCGTCTTTTCCGACAGCGTCGTCACGTCGTAGGTCGTCGGGACGACGGCGACGGAGAACGTCTCCGTCGATAGCTCACAGACGGTCAGACTCGCACCGTCCAGTGCGACGGCCCCCTTCTCCACGAGGTACTGCTCGTACCCGTCGGGAATATCGACGGTGAACCGCCAGTCCTCGCCGAGGTCGGTGACGGCGACGACTTCGGTCGTCGCGTCCACGGTACCTTTCACCAAGTGCCCGTCGAACCGGTCGGCGGCGGCCATCGGCCGCTCTACGTTGACAGCAGTCCCGGAGTCGAGGGCGGCGAGATAGGTTCGGTCGACCGTCTCGGCGGACAGAAACGTCCGGAACCAGCCGTCGCCGACGGCTTCGACCGTGAGACAGACGCCGCTGATTCCGATGCTGTCCTCGGGTTCCAGTCCGTCAGTGTCGGTGGCTACCTCGATGCGACACCCGCTGTCGAGTCGGTCGATACGTCGAACGGTGCCCGTCGTCTCCACGACGCCAGTGTACATGACGCTCGGAACCACCGAGTGGGCACACAAATTCGTTACCTTTTCCATATTTGTTACGGCATGGGCGATACCCCGAGCGCGTCTGTTATCGCACCGTCGGAAATCCGTCGAAACCGGCCGAGCGGACTATAGGCCGCCTCACACCGTCGATACGGTCGACAGAGAACCGCGCCCGACTGCGGGTCGTAAACGGCTGAGCGCGATATAGAATCGCGCTACCCGGCGGTTGCTGGCCCATCTCCGCGGGGTTCTGCATCCCCTCTTTGACGCCGACGCGGACCAGCGCGAGGTTGACGGGGAACGCGGCGAGGATTCCCAGCGACAACGAGAACACCAGCGCGAGCCAGACGGCACGTCGGTGATATGGGCCTCGGAGGCGACGGGGAGGTCCGCGCCGATTGCGACGGCCTCCATGACAGTGATAGAGGGGGTCTCGCTGTACAGCGCGTCGCGCATGGCCGTCCAGAAGTCGACGTCGTCGCTTGGGACGGACGACTCTATGCCGTTGCGGTTGGGGTTCCAAAGGACGGCCGACAGCGCGGGTCGTCAATCGCGAGGGGAGACGTCCAGAGCGGGACGCAGCATCCGGCGTCGGACGGGTACGGAATCCAAGCCGCCCGTCTGTCGTCCGGCTACCGAGGAACGTTTCGACGGCCGGCGGGTCAGCCCCCGGCCATCTCCCGGGCATCTGCGTAGAGGTCGGCCACGACGTGGACGTACAGCGTGACGCCGACGACGAGCGCCCAGTAGGGGGCCGACGCCAGCCACAGGGCGGTGACGAGGGCACCGGCGATGAGGACGTGGCTGAGCAGTCGCTGGGACTTCGAGAGGTCGGCCTCCTCGAAGATGTCGTCCTGTCCGGTGACGACGACTCGGGGGTCTCGGAGGACTCGCCGCGTGCTCTCGGCTGACCCGGTGTTGAGATAGGCGACGAGGAAGTGGTCGAAGTCGATGCCGACGCCGAGGGCGACGGCGACGACGACGACCGCGACCGGATGGACGGGCGGCGTCGTGACGGCGACGAGGACGAGGCCAGCGAGGACGGAGAGAATCGCGTGGTCCCGGGAGTACATTCGTCGGTAGTTCACCCCCCAGCGTAATGAACGCTGGCCGTGGCAACCGGTAGACTGACACTACCGTCTCGCAATCGAGACGTATGGACGAACAGTTCCTCGAAGCGACGGTGAGCGTCCGCGGCGTCGTCTGTCGACCAGACGGCCGGGTTCTCACCCTCCGCCGGGCGAGCGACGGCGGGTGGGAACTGCCGGGCGGACGGATTCGGGACGGCGAGGCCGTGACGGACTGTCTCCGTCGCGAAGTCGAAGAGGAGACCGGGCTATCGGTCGCGGTCCACGGCCCGGTCCACACGGTCACCTGGCACAACGAGGCCGGCAACGGTCGACTCGCGGTGTACTACCACTGCACGACCGGGCGTGCGGACGTCGTGCTGAGTCACGAACACACCGAGTTCGAGTGGCTCCCGGAGGCTGACGCCTGCGAACGACTGAGCGACCCGCAGACGACGGCGACGAGTCGAGCACTCGCCCGGGGTGGGGCGACGCCCGCGGAGCGCGTCGACTAGCCGCCGGGTCGCCGGCCGAGCGCCGACCCGAACAAGCGCGCGACGACGCGGTCGCTCCCGAGGAGATAGAGGACCCGACCGACCAGCGAGTCGACGCGTTCCCACCGCACCGTCGGGACCGAACGCCCACCGAACGCCGTCTTGAACGAGAACGTGCCGTCCGCGAAGTCCGGCGTCGTCTCGCCGAAGTTGCAGGTCCCGTAACCGGCGTCGATACCCCACTGGATAGCCGCCCGGTACAGCACTTCGGAGGGAAACTGCCGGAAGTTCGCCGGGTCGTAGGCCGGAAACAACAAGTCGAGACAGTCCCGTTCGTCGTCGCGGACCGCGAGCAGTTCGCCGGCAGGGTCGCCCGCGGCGTCGGTCGCCCGGAACAGTTGCAGTCGGTCACCGAGGGCCGCCAGTAGCGCCCGCAAGAACTCCGGCGAGGCCCCGTCGCCGTCGAGACGGCGCACGTGCTCGGCGTGACGTGCCGCGAAGGCGTCGATACTGTCGGCCGTGACCGCCACGTCCGTCCCGGAGACGCCGGCCTCGTCGGCCTTCCGGAGGTTCCGCCGTTTCTTCTGGGAGAGGTCGGCGGCGACGGCATCCCACGGGCGGTCGGTGTCGAGGACGAACTGGCAGTCTCGCACCGACGGGAAGTAGCCCCGGTCGCGCAGTCGGGTGGCGTATCGGAGCGAGTCACCCCCGGCGGGTCTGAGGAGATGGCCGATAGTCCGGCCACCCGTCAGCGCGGCCATCTCGTCCGCGATGGCGTCGAAGACGGCGGCCTCGTCGGTGGCTATCATCGCCCCGTTGGACCCCGGTTTCGCCGGGCCGAGAAAGCGGAACGGCGTCCCCGGAATCGGGCGGACGAACGCCGGGTGGACGCCGACGAGCGTCCCGTTCTTGCGGACCTGCACGTGCCGAGCGGACGCGCCGGTCGCGTCTTCGTAGGCCTTCAGCCACTCGTAGCGCTCGAAGACGCTCCCAGTGCGGGACTGCTGGGCGACGATAGCGTTCCACTCCCCCTGTTTGACCTCGGTGATAGAGCGGTGGACCGAGGTCGTGAGGTCGGTCATCCGATATGCGTTCGCGCGGCCTCGCCCTAACTGTATGGTTCGGTCGGGGAGCGCCACGTCCCGCAGTAAGCCGCGCCTAGGGATGGGTTTATCTCCGCCACGGGCGAGAGGTAGTCCATGACCGAACTGGCCGTCGGGGTCGTCGGGGCTGGCTGGATGGCCACCGACTACCACGTGCCGGCATTCACCAGTCACCCCGACACGCGCGTCGTGGCCGTCGCCGAACGCGACGACGCCCGGCGGTCGGCCGTCGAGAGGGACCTCTCGGTACCGGGCTACGCGGACGCCGAAGCGATGCTCGCGGCCCACGGCCTCGACGTCGTCAGTATCTGCACGCCGCCGAGTACGCACGAAGGAATCTTTCTGGACGCCGTCGACGCGGGCTGTCACGTCCTCTGTGAGAAACCGCTGGCCCTGACTGCCGAGAGTGCCCGCCGGATGGCCGAGGCCGCCGACGCGGCCGGCGTCGTGACGCAGGTGGGCTACCTCCACCGGTACTACCGGAACTACGAGCGCGCGCTGGAGATGCTATCGAACCACCTGCTCGGCGACGTCGTCGAGGTGACCGTCGCCCACCACTCGGCGCCGCCACAGCAGGGGTGGTACTACGATCCCGACCTCGCGGGCGGCGGCGTCGCCCGCGACCTGTTCCCGCACTCGCTGGACGTGCTCTTCGAGACGTTCGGCGAGGACGCGACGGTGACGGCCGCCGACGTGCGACACCTGCGGGGGCACGCCGTCGAGGACACCGCCCGCGTCTCGCTCGAAATCGACGAGGTTCCCGTGGACCTCTCGGCGACGTGGACCCAGACCGACGGCGTGACGCGGGTCCTCGTCGTCGGAACGGAGGGGTGGCTGGAACTCGACGCCGAGACGTTACGGGGCGAGGTCCACGGCCGCCCAATCGAGTTCCAGCACGGCGACCTGCCACTGGTCGACGTCGGCGTGGCGACGCTGTTCCCGGCGGGCGACGAGGACGCCCACACCGCCCGCATCCACGACTTCGCCGACCACGCCGCCGCGGGCGACACCGAGACGGCCGCGCCCGCGTCACGGGGCGTCGCCGTCGCCGAGGTAATCGATGCGGTGTACGAGCGGACCGGGGCCGCGTGGAGGGCCGAGCAGTGACCGTCCTCGTCACGGGTGCGACGGGGTTCATCGGCCTGAACCTCCTGCACGCGATGGCCGACCGCGAGACGGTGGCGATGGTCCGACCGGGCGCGTCGACGGCGCGGCTTCCCGACGGCGTCGACACCGTCGAGGCCGACCTCTCGGACCCCGGTTCGCTCGCGGCGGCGATGGACGGCGTCGACTCGGTCGTCCATCTCGCGGCCGCGGTGTACGCACAGTCGGAGATGCAACGGACGAACGCCGGCGGTACCCAGCGGTTGGTCGACGCGGCGGCCAACGCCGACGTGGAGACGTTCGTCTTCCTCAGCACCGTCGGGGCCCACCCCGAGGTGCCGGCGGATACGGACTCGCCGTACCAGCGCTCGAAGGTCGCCGTGGAGGACCTGCTGTTCGGGCAGGCCCACCCCTTCGACGTGGCGGCGCTGTACCCCACCTACATCTGCGGCCCGCGGGACTACCGGCTGACCCGCTACGAACACGTCCGGCCCATCGCGGCCAACCGGGTGCTGGTGCCGCCGCTGTACACCTACGACGAGTACAACGTCGTCCACGTCGACGACGTGACCGCGAGTATCGAGCACTGTCTCGACGAGAGAGCGACCGGCCGGCACCTGATTACCGGCCCGAACCTCTCGAACCGGCAGGTGCTGGGGACCATCGCGCGACACGCGCCGGGGAACTGCCGCGTCGTCGGCGTCCCCTACGGCGTGACTCGCTGGGTCGTCAAGCCGACGCTGGACCTGCTCCACCGGGTCGGCGTCTCGCCGGTGCCCGGCGACGGGTTCCTCGAACGGGGCGACTTCGGCACGGTCCGTGAGGACCTGACCGAACAGGCCCCGGTCCGCCAGCGCTCGTGGCAGTCGGCGCTGACCGAGACCATCGACTGGTACGAGTCAGTGGGCGTCCTCTAACTGGTGAGCCGATAGACCACACCCTCACGCTTCGAGAGGGGGTTCTCGGCCAGTGCCGCCCGCGTCCCGAGGACGTAGCTGTCGTCGCCGTCCTGCCCGAACGACAGCACCTGTATATCGAGGCCACCCTCCACCTGCACCTCACGCATCGGCCACCGACCGGAGTCCCGCGGCGTCGCGGCGACGATGCGGCCGGCGGCCTCGGTGAACGAACTCGTGAACGCACCGAAGACGTACTCGTCGCGGAGCGCGTCGACGGTCCCGGTGTGGACGTGGCCGCCGATGACCGCGAAGCCGACGGGATACCCCTCCTCGTCGAAGTGCGGGAACTCCAGCACCGGGTCGACGAGCGGTTCGCCGCGGTCGGACTCGACGACGCATTCACCGTCCTCGCTCGTCCCCAGTTGCGGGTCGTGACAGTGGAACCCCTCCTTCAGGGGCCACCCGTAGTTTCCGCCCTTCTCGACGACGTCGACCTCCTCGTAGGTCGCCTGCCCGACGTCGCCCAGGATGAGCTGGTCGCCGCTGAAGGCCATCTTCCACGGGTTCCGCAGGCCCCACGCGTACTGCTCGTCGCGGCCCTCCCGCCCGACCAGCGGGTTGTCCGCGGGGATGCCGTAGGGCAGGTCGCCGGTGCGGCCGTCGACGTCGAGGCGGAGGACGGAGCCCTTCAGATTGCCCGTCAGGTCCTGTCCGTTGAACGGGTTCAGGCCGTCGCCCAGCGCCGCGTAGAGGTAGCCATCGGGGCCGAACTCTATCGTCCCCGCCTGGTGGATGGGCCGTTCCCAGGGCAGGTCCAGTAGCACTCGCTCGGTCCCGAGGTCGCCCCGCGTCCCGTCGGCCGTCGCCCGGAACTCCGAGAGCCGTTCCCGGTGGTCGAGTTCCTCGTCGGCCGCGGGCGTGCTGTACCGGACGTAGAACAGGCCGTTGTCCGCGAACTCGGGGTGGAACGCCAGCCCGAGCAGTCCGCGCTCGTCGAAGGCTACCCAGTTCGGGAGGTCCTGTCCGAGTGCGACCAGTCGGTCCGAGAGGTCCAGAAACGGCTCCTCGCGGAGGCCGTCGGGGCCGTGGACGTACACCACGCCCGTCTGGTCGACGACGAACCGCCTGTCGGTGCCGTCGTCTGCCGTCACGAGGGCCGTCGGCGAGACGAGTCCGGTCGCCACCGCTTCGACGCCGATCGTCGGCCCCTGCTCGAAGAAGTTGCCGGTCGACCCGCCGCTGTCGCTCCCGTCGCCGCCATCGGCGGCGTCGCCACCGTCGCCGTCGCCACCGCTAGCGTCGTCGCGCGCGCCGAACGAACACCCGGCGAGTGCACTGGCGGCCCCGACCGCACCGAGCGTCCGCAAGAAGACTCGTCGCGACGACCCCGCGACCCCCACATTCCGTCGATTCATGCACGGAGGACGGGCCGCACGCAGTTAACGGTTTGTCAGCGCATACCGGACGCGGAGCAACCTATATCCCGGTCGGCGACCACCGGTAAGCTATGCTTAGCTGGACGGGAGACCCATGCAAGCGGTGATACTCGCGGCCGGCGAAGGCCAACGGCTCGGCCCGTTGACCGAGGGCCGGCCGAAACCGATGGTCCCAGTCGGTAACCAGCCCATTCTCGAATCCGTACTGGAGGCCGCAGTCGAAGCCGGCGCCGACGAGATCGTGCTCGTCGTGGGCCACGCACGCGAACGCATCCAGAGCCACTTCGGCGACGGCGACGAGTGGGGCGTCCCGATACGGTACGTCGTACAGAACCACCAGCTCGGCGCGGCCCACGCGCTGGCACAGACCGAGTCCGTCGTCGACGGGCCGTTCCTCGTCCTCCACGGCGACCAGTTGGTCGACGCCGACCTGCTGGCCGACCTGCTGGAGCGGTGGGAGCGGACCGAGCGGGCGACCATCGCCGCCGTGCAGTCCGACCGACCGACGGAGTACGGCGCGGTCGCGGTCGACGGCGAGTCGGTCGTGGCCGTCTCGAAGGACCCGACCGACGACCCACCGTTCCTCGTCAACGCCGGGGCGTACGTCTTCGATTCGAGCGTCTTCGACGTGGTCCGGGACATCGACCCGGCGGAGGGGCAGGACTACGGGATGGCGACCACGCTCCAGCGGTTGGCCGACGACGGGTCGCTGTCGGCGGTGCTCCACCGCGGCACGTGGCAGGACCTCACCTACCCGTGGGACCTGCTGACGACGAACGCCGCGTTGCTCCGCCGACGGGACGACGACGTCGACGGCGCCGCCGTCCACGACAGCGCCGCCGTCGCGGACGACGTGGCGCTGGACGAGGGCGTCACCGTGGGGCCGAACGCGACGCTCCTGCCGGGCACGGCCCTCGGTCGGAACGTCCGCGTGGGCGCGAACGCGACGCTCTCGAACTGCATCGTGATGGCGGGCGCTCGCATCGGTGACGGCGCCGTCCTCAACGATTGCATCGTGGGCGAGTCGGTGTCGGTCGGCCCGAACGCCACCGCCGAGGGCGGCCCGGCGCGGGTCGTCGTCGGCGAGACGGTCCACGACGACGTGGGTCTGGGCGCGGTGCTGGCCGACCGGACGACCCTGCGCGGCGGCGTCACCGTCGCACCGGGCACCGTCGTCGGCCGCGAGGTGCTGGCCGACTGCGGGACCGTCCTGCGGGGACGGATCGACAGCGGCGACACGATACGGAGGGGGTAATCATGTGTGGAATCATCGGCTACGTCGGCGCGGAACCGGCCCAGCCACGACTGGTGGCGGGGTTACAGAAACTGGAGTACCGCGGCTACGACTCCGCGGGCGTCGCACTGGTCGACGACGCGCTCTCGGTGACCAAACAGGTCGGCCTCGTGGCCGACCTCGACCTCCCCGAGGACGCCCTCCAGACCTGTGGCATCGGCCACACCCGCTGGAGCACGCACGGGAAACCGACGGACGCCAACGCCCACCCCCACACCGACTGTTCGGGTCGGGTCGCCGTCGTCCACAACGGCATCGTCGGCAACTACGACGACCTGCGGGCCGAACTGCCCGAGCACACGTTCCGCAGCGAGACGGACACGGAGGTCGTCGCCCACCTCGTCGAGGACGAACTCGAACGTACCCCGGACCTGCGGGAGGCGGTCGCCGCCGTCGTCGACCGCATCGAGGGGAGCTACGCGCTGGGCGTCGTGGCGGCGGGGTACGACGGCATCGTCGCGGCCCGTCGGAACAGCCCTCTCGTCGTCGGCCACGGGGCGGACGGCAACTTCATCGCGAGCGACGTGACGCCACTGTTGGAACACACCCGCGAGGTGTCGTATCTGGAGGACGGCGACGTCGCCCACCTGACGCGGGACGGCATCTCGGTCTGGCACGACGGCACCCCGGTCGACCGCGCGGTCCACACCATCCAGTGGGACGCCGAGGCCGCCGAGAAGGGCGGCTACGAACACTACATGCTCAAGGAGATTCACGAGCAACCACAGGCGCTGCGGCAGGCCGTCGCCGGCCGCATCGACCCCATCGAGGAGCGGGTCGACCTCGACCTCTCGCTGTCTCGGTCCTTCCTCGACGACCTCGACGAGATCCAGCTCGTCGCCTGTGGCACCTCCTACCACGCCTGTCTGTACGGGAAGCAACTGCTGGAGACGCTGGCGGACGTGCGCGCGACCGTCGAGTACGCCAGCGAGTACACCGTCGGGAGCGGCCGGGACCCGAGTCGGACCCTCGTCGTCGGCGTCAGCCAGAGCGGTGAGACGGCCGACACCCTCCGCGCGTTGCGGATGGCGAAACGGACCGGCATCCGGACGCTCGGCGTCACCAACACCGTCGGGAGCACCGTCGCCCGCGAGTGCGACGACGCCCTGTACATCCAGGCGGGGCCGGAGATCGGCGTCGCCGCGACCAAGACGTTCGCCTCGCAGGTGGTGAGCCTCGCCATGTTTGCGATAGACGTGGCCGACGTGCGCGGCGACCTCGACCCCGTGGCGGGCCGGGAACTGCTCTCGAACCTGCAGGACCTCCCGGGTGCCGTCCAGCAGGCCCTCGACCGCGACGAGGAGGTCCGCGAGGTGGCGGAGGCCTACGCGGGCGGCGAGGCGTTCTTCTTCATCGGTCGGCGGTTCGCCAACCCGGTCGCGTTGGAGGGCGCGCTCAAACTGAAGGAGATATCCTACGACCACGCCGAGGGGTTCCCCGCGGGCGAACTGAAACACGGGCCGCTGGCGCTGGTCACCGAGGCGACGCCCGTGTTGGCGGTCCTCACCGACGGCGCCCGGCCCGAGGAGACCCGGAACAACGTCAAGGAGGTCCAGTCCCGCGGCGCGCCGGTCATCGCCATCGCCTCCGAGTCTGGCCACGAAGGCGACTACGAGGTGGGATTCGGCGTGCCCGACCTCGGCCTGCTGGAACCGCTGGCCGCGAACGTCTACCTCCAGTTGTTCGCCTACTACGTCGCCGACAGCAAGGCCCGCCCCATCGACAGACCGCGTAATCTCGCGAAGAGCGTCACCGTCGAGTAAGCGAGCCTCTCGACTGTTTTGCCGCAGTCGGAGTTTGCCTCGTGGTTTTCACCCCCACACCCATCCTGAAAGTTCGACAACAGTAGTAGTAAAGGATATATTTGCTGGTAACCATCTGATGGCAAGATGGTACCGGACCCACCGCCGACGGACGACGCCGACAGTCACGACCTCTCCAGACGCTCGCTGCTCAAGTTGACGGGGGGAGCGCTCGGCACCGCGTCCGTGGCTGGATGTCTGGGTCAGGATCCGGACGGAACGCGTCGTCTCGGATACGGTGGCGTCCCGTGGGTCGTCACTGGCGACGTTCAGTCGGCGGTGTTCGCACCGCGCGCCCTGTCGCTGTCGGGACCGAGCGACGGCCTCGTCGCCCACTGGACGCTCGACGGGACCGGGTCGACCGCGGCGGACGCCGTCGGCGGCAACGACGGCGCTATCCGCGGCGCGCCGACACAGGGGGTCCCGGGCGTCCACGACTCGACGGCCTACGACTTCCTGTCGGGGTCTGGCAACTACGTCGAGGTAGCCGACGCGGGCGCCCTCCGTCCCGCCGCACTCTCCTTCGGTGGGTGGTACCGGACAGACAGCGAGTCGAACAGCCAGACCGTGGTCCAGAAGGCCGACGCGCGCTTCGGCGACGAGGGCTACGCCGTCGACGTCCAGACGGACAACAGCGTCCGCGGCCACGTCGCCGTCGAGAGCGGACAAGCCTCGGTGAACCCCTGGGGTGTCGCCACCCACGACGGCGAGTGGCACCACCTCTTGCTGACGTGGGACGGCGACGCCCTCGTCCTGTACTTCGACGGGACCGAGGTGGACCGAGACGCCTCCCAATCGGGCGCTGTCGTCCACAGCGACCGGTCGCTGTTCGTCGGCCGCGGCGACAACGGCTACACCTCCTACTACGGGATGGACGGGGCCGTCGACGACGTGCGGGTCTACGACCGCGCGCTGTCGGCGAGCGAGGTGACGGACCTCTACGAGGGGGTGTCAGAGACGACTGCGACGCCGACACCCACCGAGACGGCGACAGCGACACCAACCTCGACCCCGACGCCTACCGAGACGGAGACACCGACATCCACGCCGACGCCGACGGAAACGGCGACACCGACACCTACCGAGACACCCACCCCAACCCCGACGCCAACCCCGACGCCCACCGAGAGTACCGGCCCGGCGCCGGTCGCTCGCTGGCGGTTCGAGGAGACGAGCGGGACCGTCGCGGCCGACAGCGTCGGGTCCGCAGACGGGTTCCTCCGCGGGTCGCCGACGCTCGACACGACCGGCGTGTTCGGCACCTCCGGCGTCACGTTCGGGTCGAGTAGCGACGACTACGTCGAAGTCGCGGACGCCGCCTCGCTGACGCCGACTGCCGAACTCTCCTTCGGCGGGTGGTACCGGACGACCAGCGGCGCGAACAGTCAGACCGTGGTCCAGAAGGCCGACGCGCGCTTCGGCGACGAAGGCTACGCCGTCGACGTCCAGACTGACAACAGCGTCCGCGGCCACGTCGCCGTCGAGAGCGGGCAGGCCTCGGTCAACCCGTTCGGCGTCGCCACCCACGACGGCGAGTGGCACCACCTCCTGCTGACGTGGGACGGCGACGCCCTCGTGCTGTATCTCGACGGCGGAGAGGTCGACCGAGACGCGTCGCAGTCCGGTTCGGTCGTCCACAGCACCCGGTCGCTGTACGTCGGCCGCGGCGACAACGGCTACACCTCCTACTACGGGATGGTCGGCACCGTCGACGACGTGCGGGTCTACGACACCGCGTTGACCGCCAGCGCGGTCACGTCGCTGTACGAAGGGATGGCCCCGTCGCCCACGCCGACAGCGACGGCGACTGCCACCGAGACGGCGACTGCGACACTGACACCGATTCCAAACGACGAGTTCGGCGAGTCCGGCTACGGGAGCCACGGCTACGGCGGCATCGTCGACAACTGACCATGACCGACAACCACCAATACGAGACGCCGGCCGCCGGCACGCTGGACTGGGACGAACCACTGAACCGCAACTTCGAACGCATAGACACGGACGTCGAGATACGCGACGTCGACGCCAACCGGTCGAACTACGTCGCGAAGGCCGGCGCGAAGTTCCTCGCGACGGACACCGGAGACGTCTACATCGGCGACGGCGGGTCGTGGAGCCAACTCGGGACCATCGGGGCCGACGGGACGGGCGACACCACGACGGTAGAGGGGGCGGGCGTCGAGTCGCTGCTCCTCGACGGCTTCGTCGTCGCTATCGGTCGGAGCCTCGCCGCCCCGCAGACCATCGACCCCGCGGGGACCGACACGCCGATTCAGGACGCACTGGATCTCGTCGCGGCCAACGGCGGCGGCGAGGTGCGTCTCCCGGCTGGCGTGGTCGAGGAGACGGGCCCCATCCGGCCCTACGAGGAGACGCAGATACTCGGTCTCGGCGTCGAGATATCGAAAGTCGCCATCACCGACCGGACCGCCGACGGCATCCTGTTCGACCGGGACGCAGGCGTGGACCGCGTCAAACTCGACGGGTTCGCGTTGAACGGTCCCGCCGGAACCCAACCGACCGGCGTCGCCATCCGCCACGCGAACAGGGACACGCAGGACCTGCAGGTCGGCCGCCTGCTGTTCTGGGGCTGGAACAACGCCGTCTACCGCGTCGACGAGGGCGTCGGGCCGTTCCAGTGTCGCCACGACCAACTCACCATCTACGAGTGTGACGCCGGCGACCAGGACGGCCTCTTCGAGTTCCGCTCGTGGTACGGCCCGGCCAACTGGTTCGGCACCATCGCCGCCTACCCCAGCGCCACCGTCAGCGGGCAGAACACGACGGTGTTCTTCTCCCGGGGCGGGACACAGACCGTCGACTACCTCACCATGGGCGGGTCGGCCGGCGTCGCCGTCCACCAGACGTGGGACAGCATGCTGGAGTTCGGCAACGTTCACTGGGAACCGACCACCAATCCGACAAGTCCGCCCGCTATCGTGCGACTGCTCGGCCACGGGACGGCCGTCGTCGACACGGTCAAACACGTCACCGGAACGGCTGGCTACGTGTACGAACTGGGGTACGACAGCTACAACGGCCGCGGGCCGGCCCGGAAGGTACTCGGGCCGTACATCGAACTGGGCGCAGCGGCCGACGTCACGTCGAACGTCGTCAACCTCTCGGCCGCGGGCGACCCCAGTGCGCCGTCGCTGTACCACGGCGCACCCGAGGACGTGAGCGTTACCCACAGCGACGGAAACACGGGCTGCCTTCGGGCGCTCGGCACCGCTGGAACCGGGTTCTAGCCGCTCTCGCCGTCGTGTGTGATTAAGTAGTCCCGCGGTGGAGTGGTAGGCACCGATTATGGCTAGCGACTCCTCCCGGCCCCGGTTGCTCGCACACGCGCGTTCCCGGGTCGACCCTGTCCTCCACAGTGCTCGTCGTTTCCTCGCGCAGTCGACGCTCCTCGAACGGGCCGCGTGGCACACCGGCGAACGCCTACACGTGCGACCGCCGACCGGTCGACGAGTGCCGGACCCGGTCGACGTCACCGGCCGCTACGACGGCCCGACAGTACCGTCCTACCCCACCGACGCCGACCGGTCCCCCTCGCTGTTCCAGCCGGCAGGTGACCTCAATCCCGTGTTGACCGGCGCGGACGTCACCGACTTCGGCCGGACCGACTGCGTGGCCGACCCGTTTCTGTTCGTCACCGAGACCGGCGAGTGGCACATGTTCTTCGAGGTGTACACCCACAACCGGGAGCCGTCGGCGGCTATCGCCCACGCAGAGAGCGCGGACGGCTACGACTGGACCTACGACCGCGTGGTGCTCGAGACCGACGAACACCTGTCGTACCCCTACGTCTTCCGCTGGGAGGGCGAGCACTACATGATTCCCGACCGCTGGGCCAAAGAGCGAGGGCCCGCCGGCGTGACCCTCTACCGCGCCGAGTCGTTTCCTCACGAGTGGGCCCCCGTCGCTGATCTCGTCCAGCCAGCCACCCCGCTACACGACTTCAGCGTCTTCCGCTGGGCGGGGCGCTGGTGGGGGCTACTCGGCGACGGCGTGGACCTCTACGCGTACTACAGCGACACCCTCGAAGCGCCCGACTGGACGCCACACGACGAGAACCCCGTCGTCGAAGGCCGGGCCCGCGCGGCCCGACCCGGCGGTCGGCCCATCGTCTTCGAGGACCGGATTCTCGCGTTCTATCAGGACTGCGCCGACCGCTACGGCGAAGCCGTACGCCTGTACGAGATTACCGACCTCACCCCGACGAGCTACGACGACGAGGAACGCGACGACTCGCCCGCCGTGGAGGGGACCGGCAGACTCGGGTGGAACTCCGGAGCGATGCATCAGGTCGACCCGTGGTTCGACGGCGAGGGCTGGCACTGCGCGGTCGACGGCAACCTCGGACTCGGCTATCAGGTACTCGGCGAACACCACTGGGCCATCGGTATCTACCGGGCCTGAGCCCGCTACGGCAGGTCTTGGGGCTCCGGGTCGGGCGCTGTCAGCCCTTCGAGGAAGCCGACGCCGTAGAGGCAGTACTGCGCGGCGAGCATCGCCGGGACAAGCAACGCCAGCGGACTCCGCCGGTCGCGGTACACCCGCGCCGTGGCGTAGCCGCTCACGACGAGAAACGCGAGGAGCAAGAGCGGGACGTAGCGGGCCTTCCGGGCGCGGAGGTCGGCCAGTGCAGCGAGCGTTCCGCCGCCGAGCGCCAGCGACGGCAGGGCGGAGTACCACCGGATGACTTTCCGGTGGCGGCGCTGGATACGGGCCATCGCGTACCCGTACGAACGGTTCTTCGTACAGAAGTCGCCGAAGGTCGGCGAGAGATGGTGCGAGACGGCGATAGTCGGGTCGAAGACGAACCGGTAACCGGCCTCGCTCAGGCGGAAGTGGAACTCCGCGTCCTCGCCCACGTTGACCGCGTCGTCGTAGCGGAACTCCTCGAACACGTCGGCGTCGTACAGGACGTTACAGGCCGCGACCGACCGCACCAGTCGAACCTCGTCGATGGCGTGGGACTGTGGGGACCCGCCGGACCCGAAGACAGTGCCCTGCAGACTCCCGACCAGTTTCGCGAACGCCGGATCGCCCGGGAACGGGCGGTTCGGCCCGCCGACGCCGACGACCGACTCGTCGGCGGCGTGGGCCTCGATTCGCTCAACGAGATCGCCGAGCCACGTCGCCGGCACGGCGCAGTCGGAGTCGGTAAAAGCGACGTAGTCGCCGTTAGCCGCGTCGGCGCCGCGGTTGCGGCACTCACCGATGGTCGCGCCCTCGGCGACGAGGAACGAGACGCCGTGGTCGGCGGCGATGCGGGCGGTCCCGTCCGTCGACCCGCCGTCGACGACGAACACGTCGTACCGGTCGTCCGGATACGTCTGCTCGGTGAGCGAGGCGAGCGTCTCGCCTACCGTCCTCTCGGAGTTGTACGTCACGACGACGACGGACACCACCGGCCGTCCACCGTCCACACCCTTCGCTGACACGGGTAAGGAGTGGATACCTCGGAGGATAACCCTATCGGTGCGGGGGGTCGGACCGACGAAGTCGACGTGGTTTCGGTGTCTCGCCCCGGAAAGCATAACACCTCACTCGGCGATACAGTAGGACGTACGTACCGCCTCCCAGCCACACGGAGTGGTGTGGGAGACGTCCAACAGTACCCTCATGTCTGACGAACCGATATCTCGAAGCGACCCCGACGCGTCCTACCGCGTCCTCGGCTGTGCGACCGAGCACCCGAACCACGTCTTTCAGGTCCGGACGCCGTTCAACCACCGCTCGTTCGACGCGCTGAACGCCACCGGCGTCGATCTAGACGTGGTGTCCCCGACGCCCGTCGCCCCGCCCGTCGGCCCGTACTCGGAGTACCGCCACGTCCCGAAGACCGAGCAGTGGGGGTCCTATCGAGTCCACTACCCGCGCTACCTGTACATGCTCCCGAAGCGCTACTTCTACCACGTCTCGGGTAACTCCGTCCAAAAGCGCGTCACGAAGTACGTCGAGCGCACCTTCGAGACGCCCCACGACGTGGTGCAGGCCTGCGGGTTCTACCTCGACGGCTACGCCACGCTGGAGTACTGCAAGCGCCACGACATCCCTCTCGTGGCCCTCTCGCACGCTGGCGACCTGAAGAACTTCGACCGGTTCAACGAAACCGTCCAGTCGCATATCCGCGAGACCATCGACTACTGCTCGGCGGTCCTCACGGTCAGCGACGAACTCAGCGCCGTCGCCCGTCGCTTCGCGCCCGCGAGCAAGGTCACGACGCTCCCCATCGGCGAGGACCCGGAGAACTATCCGACCGAGCGTCGGGACGCCATCCGCCGGGAGCTAGGCGTCGCCCCGGAGACGAAACTGCTCCTGTTCGTCGGCCGGTTCGAGAAGGAGAAGGGCGTCCGTGACCTCGTCGCCGCGCTGGAATCGCTGGACCGCGACGACGTGGCCGTCGCCGCCGTGGGCCACGGCGGGGCGCTCCGCTGGTGGTTCCTCGACCGACTGGGCGAACTACGTCATCCGGCCCACGCCTACTGGCAACTCGACCCCATCGCGGTCCGGCGTCTCCACGTCGCCGCGGACCTGCTGGTCCACCCGAGTCACTTCGAGGCCCGCCCGACGGTCATCTACGAGGCGATGGCCGCCGAGACGCCCGTGCTGGCGTCGAACGTCGGCGGCATCCCGGAGATGGTCGTCGACGGCGAGACGGGCGTCCTCGTCCCGCCACACGACCCGGCGGCGCTGGCCGAGACGCTGGACTACCTGCTCGACGACCCCGAGCGACTGCGCGAGATGGGCCGGGCGGGTCTCCAGCGACTCCTCGACCAGCAGTGGACGTGGAAGCGCCACGCCGAGCGCCTGAACGAGGTTCATCGGGAGGTCGTGCGTGCGTAGCCCCCGCGTCAGCGTCGTGATTCCGGCCTACGAGCGGGGGCACCTCGTCGGCCGCGCGATAGACAGCGCGCTGGCACAGACCGTCGAGGACCTCGAAGTGGTCGTCGTCGACGACGGGTCGACAGACGACACGCGAGCAGTGGTCGAGGGGTACGACGACCGCGTCCGCTATCTGGCCCACGAGACGAACCACGGGGTCAGCGCCGCCCGCAACACCGGCGTCGAGGCCGCCCGCGGCCAGTACGTCGCCTTTCTCGACTCGGACGACGAGTGGCTCCCCCGGAAACTGGAGCGGCAACTCGCCGCCGTCGAGTCACGCGGCGAGGGGTGGGTCGGCGCCTACTGTGACCTTCGGACGGCCGGCCTCTCCCCGCTGGGCCGCCTCGCCGCCGTCGTCTCCGACCGCCTCTTTCGCTCGTCGGCCCCGAGAGAGGGCGGTCGGGAACTGGCGACGTCGCTGCTCGCCATGCAGGTGTTCATGGGGCCGGGATCGACGCTCGTGGTCGAGCGGGCGGTTCTCGAAGCGGCGGGCGGGTTCGACGAGAGCCTGTCTATTTACGAAGACTGGGACCTCGTCCTGCGGGTTCTCGCGGCCGGGAACCTCGCGTACGTGGACGAACCGCTCGCGGTGACACATTTCACCGGGGACGCGCCCGCCGAGACGTACGCCGAGAACGACCGGCGCTATCTCGCCCGGAACGCCGACCTCGTGGCGGAACTGGAGCGTGAGGGCGTCCCGGTCCGACGGGTCCACCGAATGGGAATCGTCGGACACTTCCTCGCCGCGGGGCGGTTCGGTGAGGCTGCGTCGTACCTCGACGCGTGTGCGTTCACCCGACCGAAGGACCTCGCTCGACTGGCGTTCTGGTCGGTACTCGGCCTCCGGTCGCTGGTGACGGGTGGTGACGGATGACCGTCCAGCCCGGTAACGACGGCGACCCCTACCGGGTGCTGGCCTGCTCTATCCACCACCAGAGCCACGCGCTCCCGGTCCGGTCGCCGTTCAACCACCGCTCGTTCGACGCGCTGAACCGGACCGCCGCCGAGTTGGACGTGGTGGTGCCGACGCCCTTCGCCCCACCGGTCGGTCCGTACTCGGAGTACTCGCGGGTACCCCGGACGGAGCGCTGGGGCACCTACGTGGCACACTACCCCCGGTTCCTCTACGCGGTGCCGAAGCAGTACTGCTACCACGTCTCCGGCGACTCGCTCCAGAAGCGCGTCACGAGGTACGTCGAACGCACCTTCGAGACGCCCCACGACGTGGTCCACACCTCGGACATCTACCTCGACGGCTACGGGATGTTGCGGTACTGCCGTCGGCACGACCTGCCGCTGGTGGTCAACAGCCACGCCGTCGACCTCCACAACTACGAGTCGTTCAACGAGCAGGCACAGGCCCGCATCCGCGAGACGCTGGCGTACGCCGCCCGAATCGTCGTCGTCAGCGACGAGCTCGCGACCCGCGCCGCCCGGTTCGTCCCCGAGTCGAAAATCCGGACCGTCCCCATCGGCGAGGACCCGTCGCGGTTCCCGACCGACCGACGCGAGCAGATTCGCGACGAACTGGGCATCGGCCCGGAGACGACGGTGCTGCTTTCGGTCGGTGCCTACGCCGAGGAGAAGGGATTGAAAGAACTCGTCGCGGCCGTCGACGCCTTAGACCGGGCGGACGTGATGCTCGTGACCGTCGGCCACGAGGGCGACCTCCGGTGGTGGCTGTTGGACCGCCTCGGCAAACTCCGCCACCCCGCCCGGTCGTTCTGGCAACTCGACCCCGTGGCGCTCCGTCGCTGGCAGATAGCCGCCGACGTGCTGGTCCATCCCAGTTGGCGAGAGGGGCGGCCGACGGTCATCTACGAGGCGATGGCCGCGAAGACGCCGGTCGTCGCCTCGTCGGTCGGTGGTATCCCGGAGATGGTCGTCGACGGCGAGACGGGCGTCCTCGTCCCCCCGCACGACCCGACGACGCTGGCCGAGACGCTCGACCGCCTGCTAGACGACCCCGAGCGGTTACGGGCGATGGGGCGAGCGGGTCACCAGCGACTGCTCGACCAGCAGTGGACGTGGCGCCACCACGCCGAGCGCCTGAACGAGATTCACCGGACGGTGATGGCCGAATGGTGACCGACGGCGCGGACGGGCCCGTCTCGGTCGTCGTCCCGTACAGTCAGAGATACACGCCCGCTGAGATGCTCGAAGAGGCGAAGGCGACCGTCGCCGCACAGTCCGTGCCGACGGAACTGATCGTCGTCGACGACGTCGATACCGGTCCCGCGGACGCACGCAACGCCGGCCTCGACCGCGCACAGCACCGATACGTCGCTTTCCTCGACGCCGACGACCTCTGGGAACCGGACAAACTCGAACGCCAACTGGAACGGATGGCCGAGACGGGCGCGGGCCTCTGTCTGGCGGGCGATCCGATGTCGATAGACGAGTTCGTCTACGAGGCGTTCGTCGGCGACTTAGACGAGGTCACGTCGGCCATCCTCGTCGACACCGACCGGGTCGGCGTCCGCTTCGAGTCCGAGTTGCGCCGCGGCGAGGACACGCTCTACGTCCTCGAAGCCGCGACGGAGGCGGGCGTCTGCCTCTGCCCGGATCTGTTCACCCGTCGGCACCACGACCAGAGTATGATGGCGTCGGGGATGCCCGTCGACGAGTACCTCGAACAGGCCAAACGCTTCGGCTATCTGGTCGACCAGCGAGTGCCCGCCGCCCACCCGTACACCGACATCTACTACGTCCAGTTGTTCACGACCGTCGGACGGGCGTACCACCGAGAGGGGGAGTTCGACCGCGCTGTCGCGTACTTCGCGCGAGCGCTCCGCATCGCCCCACACCCGTCGACAGCCCTCGCGCTGGGACGGGCGTTGCTCGCACGGGTGATGCCGTGATGCTGGCCGAACGCACCGCACGCGCAGTCCCCCGTCGAACCGCCCGACCATGACCGGGGACCGTGGCCGAGACACAGCGTCGGTCGGGCGACCGACGATGCCCCGGCGATTGAACTTCGCGAAGGCGGGCGGGCTTTTGCTGGCGCTGGAAATCGTCGGCGTCGTCGTCGGGTTCGGCTCGACTGTGTACTTCGCGGGTGCGCTCGGCGCGGCGGCGCTGGGCGTGTTCTTCCTGTTCGAGGCCGTGTTGAGTACGCTCGGGACGTTCGCCGACTTCGGCATCAACGGGGCCGTCGAGAAACGCATCAGTGAGGGGACCGATCCGGACGCGATTCTCGCGGCGGCGCTTCTCCTCAAAGGAACGCTGTTGCTCGGGCTGGCGGCGCTCGTCGTCCCGTTCCGGGGCGTGGTGAACGACTACGTCGGGGCGTCCGTCGTCGTCCCGTTGCTGGTCGCCGCCGTGCTGTACCAGTCGTCGATGCTCACGCTCCACGTCCTCCGCGCGGAGATGCGGGCCGACGAGACGGCCGTCCTCCAGTTTCTCCGCCTCGCCACCTACGTCGTCGTCGCCGTCGTCCTCGTCCAGTTCGGCGCGGGTGCGATGGCGCTCGTCTACGGCCTCGTCGCGGGCTACGTCGTGTTGCTGGCTGCCGGCGTCGTCCGGATGGAGACTGGGCTGGCCCGACCCTCGACCCGGCACCTGCGGACGCTCGTCGACTACGCGAAGTTCAACGGCGTCTGGGGGTTGGGCGGGCACGTCTACAACAGCATGGACGTCCTCGTCGTCGGCCTGTTCCTCTCGGGAGCGCACGTCGCCAGTTACGAACTCGCGTGGCGAGTGACGGTCATGACTGGCATCGTCGGCGTCGTCGTCTCGAACACCGTCTTCGCACAGATGAGCGCGTGGGACGCCACCGGAGAGCGCGACCGCATCGCGCCGACGGTGCGGGACGGACTGGCGGCGTCGCTCGTCCTCGTGATTCCCGCCTTCGTCGGCGTCGCGCTGCTCTCCGAGCAGATACTCGGCCTCGTCTTCGGGCCGGAGTTCCTCCTCGCCACCGCGGCGTTCGTCGTGCTGATGGGCGAGAAGTTGGTCACCGCCGTCAACAACGTCTTCGACGCGACGATCCGGGCGCTCGACCGACCCGACGTCGGGGCCTACGCGACGGTGGCGTCGCTGACGTTAAACGTGGTCCTGAACGTCATGCTGGTGCCCCGGTTCGGCCTCGTCGGCGCCGCGGCCGCCACCGGGACCGCGATGACGGTCAACACGCTCGTCCTCGGCGGGTACCTCCGGCGAGTCATCCCGCTGTCGTTCCCGACGGGCGTGGTCGTGTGGTGTGTCGGCGCGGCCGCGGTGATGGGCGGCGCGTTGGTCGTCGCTGGCACCGTCGCGCCCGCGACGTTCCCCGGCCTCGTCGCGCAGATACTGCTGGGCGGGGTCGTCTACAGCGCCGTCGTCCTCGCCTCGCCGTCGCTCCGAGCGAAACTGCTGGCGAACGTCCGGCAGTTCGGCAAGTGAGCCGTCGACCGGAAGTGTTACTGTCCGGTGGCGTTCGTCGCCGCCGTCCCGTTCTCGCCGTAGAGACCGCGGAAACCGTCCGGACTGTGGTAGACTCGGACAGCGTCGGTGGCGTACACGACGTTCGACCGCGCCTCGGTGGCGGCGAACCGCTCCTCGGAGAGGGTGAAGACGTTCTGCTCGCTACTCCGGAGGCTCAGGCCCAGTGCGACGAGGTGGTCCGTCCAGCGCTCGCGCACCACGACGAAGTCGGCGCCGGTGCGTAGTCCGCTCGGCCGTGCGCGGAGGACCCGCGTGGCGTTGTAGTCCGCCGTCTCGAAGGCGCGGTTGGTCACGCGGTCAGTGGCCACGTCGTCGGACGCGTACGTCTCGACGAACGCGGCGGTGGTCCCGATAGCCCGGAACTCCGCGTCGGTCATCGACACCTGCTCGCGGCGCTCGTCGGTGTAGACGCCCTCCACGTCGTCGGCGGCGAGGACGGTGAACGCCGTCGCGCCGCCGAGCGAGGCGACCACCAGCAACGTGACGGCGACGTATCGCCCGTCGACGGCGAGCGCCCGTCGGAGGCCGACGGCGAGGGGGAACACTGCGACGAGCGTGACGACGAACTTCAGCCGCTCTATCTGGGGAATCGGAATCGGGAACGGGAGGAGCAGAGCGGAGAGGCCGAGGCCCGTGACGGCCAGCGTGAAGCCGCGCCGGTACCGTCCGAGGTGGTCGAGCAGTTCGTACGCCGCGAGCAACAGGAGCGACCCGAGGCCGGCGGCGTAGACGCCCGTCGGTGTCGACAACCACTGGACCGCCCGACCGACGCTGTCGCCCGGCAGCGTGACACCGTAGGTGTACAGTCGTGCGGGGGGGACCGTCGCCACGTCGAACAGCACGCCCAGCGACAGTTCGACGATGCCGACGACGATGAGGCTGGGCGAGTACGACCAGTACGCGAGGAGGAGCGCTCCGCCGACGACGCCGGGGAACAGCCACCGGTATCGGAGCGTCGGCCAGCGGCCACCCGAGGCAGTCGGGAGGAGGGACGGCCGCGCGAGTGCGACCGGGACGGCCGCCGCCGCGACGCCGGCGAACAGGAGATACGTCAAATGGTGGGTGACGACCATCGTCCCGACGAGGAGGAGGGCGAACACGGAGAGGCGGCGGTAGGTCCGTTCGTCGCTGGCGTCGAGCAGTCGACTGTTGACGTAGATGCCGACGAGCAGGAGGAGGGAGGCCAGCGCCTGCGGGTAGAAGTACAGCGCGTGGTAGCTGAAAAACTCCAGGAGGAGGACCGACAGGGCAGTCGTCAAGCCCAGTCGGGTCGACCCGAACACCGACGCCCCGAGGAGGTACGCCAGCGGGACGACCAGCGTGAACAGCAGGATGCCGGTCAGGACCAGCGCGTCGTAGGCGCCGAGGCGGGTGAGGTGCGTGACGGTGCCGACGAAGAAGTGAAAGACGGGGTAGAGGTCGTAGCCGTGGGCGATGGCCGTCGTGTAGCGGGCCTCGACGAGCGTCTCGACGGCGGCGACGTGAGCGAACGTGTCGGTGCCGCCGAAGTAGAACCCGGTCGTGAGATACTTCCCGAGTCGGCCCGCGAGAAAGAGCGCCGATAGCTGTGTCAGCACCGCGGGAACCGAGGGATCGGCGCGTATCTGCAGGGCGGCCAGTGCGATACCCAGCGGGAGGACGACGGCGAACGGGAGCAGGCGAGACCCGAGCAGCGACGTGGCGACGACGGCTCCGCCGGCGAGCGCGAGGACGACTTTCGTCACCACGCTGGCCGGGACGCGACCGTCTGCGTCGGGGAACTCGCCGCGAGAGGCGACGAAGAGTACCAGCGCGACGACGGCACCGACGAGCGTGAACCCCGCCCGGAGGAGCGTCGGCCGTGCCAAGAGGCCGAGGAGGGAAACCGCCGACAGTCCGACGGCCGTCAGTAGGCAGACGGCGATCGGGACGTACTCGGCGCGGCGGCGGTGCGGTGCGGAGACCATCGAGGAGATATCGTTGCCCCCTGTTTCGCTGGCGGCGGCAAAAGTGTTGCAGTCGCCGACTAAGCTTAACCTACTGGCGAGCGTCCGGGGCGTATGGACAGACGGACGCTACTGCGGTTGGGTGGGGCGGGACTGGTCGGCACGCTGGCCGGCTGTGGCGGGTCGGGCGACGACGGGCCGAGCGAGACGCGCGTCGCGATGACCGACGACCTCGTGTTCGACCCGAAGGAGGTGACGGTCGCTGCCGGCGACACGGTGGTCTGGGAGACGACGGGGTCGGTGGCCCACAGTGCTACCGCCTACGAGGCCGACCTCCCCGACGGCGGAGCGTACTTCGCCTCCGGCGACTTCGAGAGCGAGTCGGCCGCCCGGCAGGCCTACCCCGACGGCAGCGTGGGGTCGGGCGAGACGTACCGCCACACGTTCGAGGTGGCCGGCGAGTACCCCTACTTCTGTATCCCCCACGAGTCCGGGATGCGCGGCACCGTCGTCGTGGAGTGAGTTACGCCGCGCCGAGCGTGCGGACCACGGAGAAGAGGGCGAGTCCCGCACCGAGAGCGACGAGGGCCTGCCCTGTCCAACGGGGCGGCCACAGCGAGTCGGGATTCGCAGTCGACCGCCGGTGGCGGCAGACGACGGCCGCGCCGATACAGAGCGCGACCACGCCGTGGACGGCATACAGCCCCAGCCCGATGGTCAGGGAGAGGACGTAAGCCCCGACGTACGCGGCCGGCGTAAAGAGGAGTTGGGGCCACGGCGAGACGTCGTCGCCGTCGAACAGGCGGAGAAAGACCGTCGGAAAGTACCACGAAGCCGTCCCGGTGAAGAGGAAGAACCCGGCGAGAGCGACGCCGATTACGGCGTCGGTCACGGCCTCGGGAGGCATCGACACACGGTAGCGAGCGACGATTGAAAGCCGTTCCTGTCCGGCGCCGTCTCACCCCAGATAGTCGGCGAGGCCCGCCTCCAGCGAGACGGTCGGGTCGTACCCCAGTCGCTCGCGGGCCTTCGCGATGTCGGCGACGCTCTCGCGGATGTCGCCCCGTCGTGGCTCGACGCTCGTTATCTCGGCGTCGGGCGCGACCCGGTCCCGAATCGTCTCGGCGACGGTCCGGATGGTCGTGCCCGTCCCGGTGCCGACGTTGAACGCCTCCCCCGTCGCGTCGGTGGTCGCCGCGAGCAGGTTCGCCTGCACCACGTCCGCGACGTCGACGAAGTCCCGCGTCTGCCGGCCGTCGCCCTGCACGGTGAGGGGGCCGCCACTGCGGGCCTGTTCGGTGAACGCGGTGATGGCACCGGCGTAGTCCCCGCCGGATTGGCGCGGTCCGTAGACGTTGAAGTACCGGAGCGCGACCGTCGGCAGGTCGTAGAGGTCGGCGTACAGCCGACAGTAGTGGTCGCCCGAGAGCTTCTCCAGCCCGTAGGGTGAGGAGGGCTGTTTCGGTGCCGTCTCGGTGACCGGCATCGACTCGGGTGCGCCGTAGATGGCCGCACTGGAGGCGAAGACGACCCGGGCGTCCTGCCGGCGGGCCGCTTCCAGTACCGAGAGCGTCCCGTCGACGTTGACCGAGTGACTCGTCGTCGGGTCCGCGACGGACTGGGCGACGCTGACGACGGCCGCCTCGTGGAAGACGAGGTCGACGCCGTCCATCGCTCGGCCGAGTGCCGCCTCGTCGCGCACGTCGCCCTCGACGAGCGTCACGTCGTCGGGCACTCTGGAGCGCTTCCCGGTGACGAAGCTATCGAGAACCCGCACGTCGTTGGCCGGTCGGAGTGCGTCCACGAGATGACTCCCGATGAACCCTGCTCCACCCGTCACGAGCGCCGTCTGCCCGGCGACAGTCGCAGTCATGGCTTACCGTGCGCGAGGTGTGACCAAATAGCCGCGGGTGCGGCGTCAGTCGGGACGCGGCGGCCGCCACGGGAGCGCTCGCCAGAAGTGCGCGAGGAAGACGAGACCGCCGACGGCGGCGAGCGCCAGATGGCCGAACGCGTTCGGCGACCCCTCGACGGCGCGGAGTAGTTCACCGAGGCCGATGGCGGAGTCGTACGGATACGCCGGCAGGAAGGGCCACAGGAGGAAGGTGAACTCCTCGACGCGCCAGTAGTACAGCGCCACGTACGTATCACCGAGGAGGTGGCTGGCGTACCCCAGCCAGAACGCCACGCCGACCTCGGGGTGGGCGCGGTGCCACGCCACCGCGAGGACCAGCGCCGAGAGCGGGACGGCGAGGACGAGCGAGTGGGCCAGCGACCGGCCCGAGGGGATGGCCCCGACCCACCACGCCAGCGGCTTGTCGACGAGGTCCGGGAGTTGCGTCGCCACCAGCACCGCGGCCAGTTCCGCCCGTGAGACCCGGCGGCGGAACACCAGCGCCAGACCGACGACGAGGAGGTAGCCGAAGGCGGCGTGGGTCCATGGATACATTCGCGTACCGAAGGGACGGTCCCCGACGGCTTGAACCCCGCGCTAGGCGGGACGTACCGAACCCCAGAGGGTTATGCCGCTCGACGGCGTAGCGAGGTGTGATGACGACGCCCCGGCAACGCCGGTTCCTGTACGCGCAGGTCGGCCTGACGCTGGTCGCCACCGCGATACTGGCGACTGTCGGGGCGCTCACGCTCGAACACGTCTTCGTCGTCTCCTTTCTCGGGTTCGTCGTGCTGACCGCGCTGACCGCGCCGGTCCACGTCACCCCGCGCTGGCGCTCGCGGCTCCGCTGGCCCCTGCTGGCTGGCGCGGTCGCCTTCCTCGTCCTCGTCGGCCTCCGCACGCTGGAGAAGTTCGTCGGGTCGCTCTAGTCCCAGCGACAGGTGACGACGAGGCGCCCGTCATCGTCGGTCGGTTCGACGCGAACCGGACGCCCGACTGCTCGTGCGAGACCGACGCCGACGACGGAGGCGACGGGGTGGTCGAACAGTTCCGCTGTCCCGACGGTAGTCCCGGTGACAGTCACTTCGGCACCGCCATCGGTCGTCTGCGCCGTCGCTCGGTCCGCGAGTTCGAGGTCCTCGACGAGGTAGTCGACGAGCACCGGGAGTCGGTCGGCCGGGTCCTCGTCGACCGCCGGTCGATCGAGCGTCGTCAGCAGTCGCACGCCGACGGGGTCGAGGTGCGCGTCGCTCTCCTCGACGGTCAGCGCGACCGAGTCGCCGTCGGGGACGTACAGTAGCGGGCCGTCGCCGGCGAGTCGGCGCGCGTTGGTCCCGGCCGTCGCGGCGAGGTCCGTCGCGACCCGCGCCGGGAGCGTCCGCTCCGCCGTGACGAACTGGAGCAACAGGGCCGCGAAGAGGGCGGTGCCGCCCCACGCGAACAGGAGGGTCTGGCGGGTCGGCACTCCGACCCCGGCAGCGACGAGGCCGACGCCGACGAGGGCGAACACCGGTGCCGGGTTCCGGTCCCCGAACCGTTCTCGAAGCCGGCCACCCGCCGACGCGTGCGTGGCGTTATCCACGGGCGTCCACCGCCACGCGGTTCGTCCCCACGGTCATACTGCTGTCCAGTCTCGCTGCCGGTTTAGCTGTTCCCCTCACTGTCCCAGTCGTTTCATCGTCGGGTGGCCGTTCAGAACGTGCATCATCAGCGCCGTGACACACAGCAGCGTCCCGCCGATGGCGAACATGATGGCGGTGCCGAGTTGGACGGGGTAGAGCGCTCCCGTCTCGACGTACTGGACGAGCAACAGGAGCACGACGCTCACGCCCAGCAGGGTCGTGATAGTGCCGGGAATCCCGACGATGAGGAGCGGACGGCCGTACTCGACGGTCCAGACGATGTTCCGGACGAGGTCGAGTCCGTGCGAGAGCGACCCCTGCGTACTCGAGTTCTCGACGTCGTAGGAGATGGTCGTCCCCACCTCGGCGACGCTCAGGCGGTTACGGTGGGCGTGGTACAGGATGTCCGTACTCGCGCCCATGTTGTTCCCGAGAGTCTGGTCGCCGGCCAGCGAACGCAGCGCTCGTCTGTTGTAGGCCCGGTAGCCGCTCTGTGTATCGCGGACCCACCCGCTCGGGCGGAGTTTGCCGAGACTGAGGTTGGTGAGGTCGTTGATGACCGCCAGTCCGAGCGACCGGACGAACGGTATCTTCGACTGGCGGTCACCGACGTAGCGACTCCCGATGACGATGTCGGCGTCGGCGCGGTCCTGCGTCTCGACGAGTATCGGGATGTCGGCCGGGTCGTGTTGCCCGTCGGCGTCGACGACGACGAGGTGGGCGGCGTCGCGGTCGGCGGCCTCCCGGAACAGCGTCTTCAGCGCCCCGCCGTAGCCCTGATTCCAGTCGTGGGCGACGACGGTCGCACCAGCCTCGCGGGCCCGGTCGGCCGTCGCGTCGCGGCTCCCGTCGTCGACGACGACGACCTCGTCGGCGAACGCCGCGGCACGGTCGACCACGTCGGCGATGCTGTCGGCGGCGTTGTACGCCGGAATCCCGACGACGACGGTGGGCGTGTCTCGCGCGACGCTCCACTGCTCGGGGATAGCGACCACCTCGTAATCGGCGCGCTCGAAGGCGGCGCTCGTGCGGTCGTAGTCGATGCGCGGGCAGTCGCGGGTCTGCAAGATGATGCCCGGCGAACCACGCTCTCTGGCGGTCCGTGAGAGGAGTCGGTTGAGTTCCGCCTGTGACGACCGTCTCGACGGCGGTGAGAGGACGATGGCACCCAGCGACGCGAGCGTATCGAGTGGCTCGGCACCCTCGTCCAGTCCGGAGTAGGTCACGAGAACGGGGTGCCCCCGACGACTCGCCCGGAGGACAGTCCGGATGGCGGCGTCCCCGTTGGTCGGGGAGAGGACGAGGCCGATAGCGACGTCCCGTGCCGCGTCCGTCGCGTCGGCCGTCGTGTCGTCGGGAATCGACACGAGCGGGAGGGAGGCCTCGGTGCGACCGGGCACCGACGCCGTCGTCACGTCCAGTACCGTCGTGTCGCCGTCGGCGGAGACCCACCTGACCGTCGGTGTCGCCAGCGACTCGTCGTCGCCCGAGAGCGGCACTACCTCGTCGACGGTCGGGTTGGACACGACGGACTCGCCGGGACCCTCGACGAGGTAGCCGACGGTGGCCGACTCGCCGGGTTCGACGGCACCCTCGATGGCGAGACGGCCGCCACTGAACGTCCCGTCACCCGCCCTCCGGTCGCGCCCGGTGAGCGTCTCCGTCGCCGGAACCGGGTCCGAGATACTGACGGCGACGGCGTCCGGGCCGTGCGTCTCGACGGCGAGCGAGACGAACCGTCGCCCGCCGTCGACGTCGGCCACCGTCTTGGTCACTGAAACGTCGTCTAGCTGTGTGTGTGCCGAGTCGTGTTCCACCGTGAATCCTCCGGTCCACCACTCCCCAGTAGTGTACTATCCAGATATACGCCGATTGCCTACATATAGATGCCGACAGTTACGGCCCGTCGGAGACGCGCACCCAGACGTGCACCTGTCTGACCGGTGACTGGGCGTCGGAGCGGTACAGGCGGTAGGTCAGTCGAAGGGCGTCCCCCGCCGTCGTCGGCCGAATCGTGTGTCTGGTGACCGCCGACTCGCCGGCGGCGACCGACACCGGGAACCGAACCAGTTCCTCGGAGTCGGTGACGGTGACGGTGTCGTTCTCGACCGTAACGCGTTCGAGTCGACCGACGACGGTGCCGTCGAACCCGTCGGGGCCGCGGGCACCGACGCCGACACCGACGGTCGTCGGGTCGCCGACGGTGAGTTCGGTCGGGTGGTCGCCAGCCCTGAGTTCGCCGGCGTCGTTCTCACCGAGGAGGTAGAACTCGGTGACGCCCGCGGCGTCGGTAGCCTCCTGTGCGACGACGCCGACAGCACCGACCCCGGCGACGAGGACGAGGACGGTCAGCGCGATGCCGAGAGTACCCTCGTCGGTGACGACAGCGACGGTCCGGTCGCGGACGCTCCCGAAGTCGGTCCCCGCCCGCACGTCGGCCGGCACGCGCCTGCGGCGACTCCACGCCACGGCCGTCGCCAGAAGCGTCAAAAGACACAGACCGCCGACGACGGCCGTCCGTTGAAACCCCCAGATAGTGAAGTCGAGGACACCGCCGACGACGGCGACGGCGACGACGCTCCCGCCGACGCTCAGGCCGAGGCGGGCCAGCCACGAGGTCCGCGTCGTCGCCCCCGGTGCCGCCTCGCCGGCCCGCGGGAACACCGCCGAAACGAGGGCGTAGCCGGGTACGAGCACGACGAAGGGGATCCCGACGACGATGGCGAGTGGCGTCCACGCACCGGCGGGGGAGAACGCGACGACGGCCGCGAATACCACGCTCGCGACGACGAGTAGCAGGTCGGCCGGGACGCTGTGGTCCGACCCCGAACGAGACATACCGGTGTATCCGCGTGACGGGACTAAAAGGGCGCGGGCTTCGGTACGGTCGTCCTACTGGCCCGCTCTCGGGCCGCTCCGGTCACCGTCCGCTCGCTGCTTCGCTCCGAGACACCACTCCGTTCGGGCTCTCGCTATGCACTCGCGTTCGACCCGCCCGCAGCGCTCGCCTCGACGGGATCGCGGTCGGCCTCGGCTTCGAGGAGTTCGCGGTAGCGGTCCCGAATAGTGACCGTGCTGACGTCGGTGGCGTCGCTGATGGTCTCCTGCGTGAGTTCCTCGTTGACGAGCAGGCCCGCCGCGTAGATGGCTGCGGCCGCGAGTCCGACGGGGCTCTTACCGCTGTGGACGTTCGCGGCTTTGCCGTTCTCGATGAGGTCGTGGGCCCGCATCGCCAGTTCGTCGCTGGCGTCGAGTTCGGAGACGAACTTCGAGAGGTAGTCGGCCGGGTCCGGCGGGCCGATCTCCAGCGAGAGTTCGCGGTTGATGTAGCGGTAGGCGCGGGTGAACTCCTGTTCGTCGACACGGCTGACGACCACCATGTCGTCGATGGTCTGCGGGAGGTTCGTCTGCCGGACGGCGGCGTACAGCGACGCCGTGGCAACGCCCTCGATGGAGCGGCCCGGAAGCAGGCCTTCATCGAGCGCCCGACGGTAGACGACGCCGGCCGTCTCGCGGGCGCTCTTGGGGACGCCAAGTGCGCTCCCCATCCGGTCTATCTCGCCCAGCGCCTGCTTGAGGTTGCGCTCGCTGTGGTCCCGGGTTCGGAACCGTTCGTTCCACGTCCGAAGCCGCTGCATCTTCTCGCGCTGACTGGACGACAGCGAGTTCCCGTTGGCGTCCTTGTTCTGCCAGCCGATGTTCGTCGAGAGGCCCTCGTCGTGCATCAGTTTCGTCGTCGGCGCGCCGACGCGGGACTTCTCGTCGCGCTCGGCGGAGTCGAACGCGCGCCACTCGGGGCCGCGGTCGATGGCGTTCTCGTCGACGACCAGCCCACAGTCCGCACAGACGGTCTCGCCGCGAGACGCGTCGTGGGTGAGATGGCCGCCGCAGTCGGGACAGACGTGGTCCTCACCCGCCGTTGTCTCCTCGTCGGCGGTGCTTTCCCGTTCCTCGGCGTCGTGTGTGCTGAGTGTGGTCATGATAGGTGAAGGGCGAGCGGTGACGCCACCACCCGCGTGCGTACCACAGTAGAAACGTGCTACCAGTATCAGCACTAGTTCGGCGTATGCCAAAGGCTGTTGGTAGTCGTTCACACACCCGAGCGGCCGACCCGCAGACGGGTCCCCTCCGCGACCGATTCGTCGGCGTCGACCGGTCCCATCGACCGCGTGACGAACGAGCGGACGATCCACGCCTCGGCCCGCTGGAGGCGGTACTGCAGGGTCGACCGGGAGACGTCGAGTTTCTCGGCGAGGTCGGTCAGCGAGACGTCCCTCGGGGTGCGGTAGTAGCCGTATTCGACCGCCGCTTCGACGGCGGCCTGCTGTTCCGGCGGGAGTTCGGCCAGCGTCACCGACTCGTCGGTCCAGTAGGACGGCTCGCCCAACTGCCGGAACTCGACGGTCAGACCGGGGCGAAGTTCCGTCTCCAGCGCGCCGAACAGGTCGTCGACGCCCTCGTCGCTACACAGCAGCAGGCGCCACTCACAGCGGCTGCCGCGGCGTTCCGTCTCACAGAGGACGCCGTTGCCGACGTGTTCGATAGCCAGTCGCGGGATAGAGTGACAGTCGCCGGCCTCCGAGCGATAGCTGTAGACGGTGCGGCGCCCCTTCTCCGAGGCGATGACCTTGTAGTGCCACTCGGTATCACAGTCCCGGGTGCCGATGCACTCCGTGCACTGGACGGGGCCGTCGAAGACCTCGTCGAGTCTGTCGAGCGCCGCCTCCGTGCCGGCGACCCGTTCCAGCCGCCACATCCCGTCGTTCGTGACGTTACAGGCGATCGTCCGGGAGTGGGTCTCCGGGTAGTCGATGAACACGTCCATCAGGGGGTCGACCCCGCGTTCGTAGTCGATGGTGAAGATGAACTCGCGCATTGGCGCTCCTACTCCGCGGAGCGGCTTATATCCACGGACGATTTCGGCGTGTGCCGAACGGGCAGTCATACCGATGGATCCCGTCCGATAGCGTATGTCGTGCGAACCATCGAAACCGCCCCGACGGGAGCGCGAATCGACGGCGAGTGACGCGTCCCGGGGCCGGTTGCCGGCCCACAATTGGCGCCCCACCGTCGTCCACGGCGCCATCCTGTGGGCGCTCCTTCTCGGGGCGGCGCTGGTCGTTCCCGCAGGGCATCCGTTAGCACTCGGCGTCGCCGTCGCCGGCGTGTTCGTCCTCCCTACCCTGCCCGTCGCGCTGTGCTGTGACTACCGACAGGCCAGACGCGCCGGAACCTGCGACCCCGGCGTCGAGGCCTACCTCCGTAACCTCGCATACGACGTCCGGACGACGCTCACCCGCGGCGACTCGCTGGGGAGCGAGCGCCGGGCGTTCGACTCGTGCTGACCGAGGCTCAGAGCCAGTCGGTGTCCGGGTCGATGTAGTCCGGCGGCGTCTCGCCGGCCAGTGCCGCCCGGACGTTGGCGGCGACGGTGGCGTTCAGTTCCTCGCGGGCCTCCTCGGAGTACCACGCCGCGTGCGGCGTGACGATACAGTTGTCCAGTCCGGTCAGTGGGTGGTCGGGTTCCGGCGGTTCCTGACAGAGGACGTCCAGTCCGGCGGCCGCGATGGCCTCGTTCCGAAGGGCGTCGAGCAGGGCTTCCTCGTCGATCAGGCCGCCACGGCCGGTGTTGACGAGGACGGCGTGGTCCTGCATCGCCTCGAGCGCCCCGGCGTCGACCATCCCGCGGGTGTCGTCGGTCAGCGGTGCGTGCAGGGAGACGTAGTCCGCGCGCTCGTATAGGTCGTCAAGCGTGACCTTCTCGACGCCGGCCTCGGCCATGTCAGTCTCGTCGACGTAGGGGTCGTAGGCGACCACGTCGAGGTCGAATCCACGGACCTGCTCGCGGACGCGGCGGGCGATGGGGCCGAAAGAGACCAGTCCGAGCGTCCGGCCGCGCACCCGGTGGACGGGACGGGTGCGTTCCCAACCCCAGTTGCCGTTCCGGACGTCCCGGTCGTAGGCGGCGACGGTGCGGATACAGTCGAGCAGGAGCGTCACCGTGTGGGTCGCCACCTCGTCGGTGCAGTACTCGGGGACGTTGGTGACCTGCACGCCGTTCTCGGCTGCCGCGCCCACGTCGACGTTGTCGATGCCGACCCCCGCGCGGGCGACGATTCGCAGGTCGTCGAGTTCGTCGAGAACCGCCGCCGTCACGGGCGTGTTCACGTCGACGACGAGCGCGTCGGCCCCTTCGGCCGCCGCGGCCAGTGCGGCCTCGTCGTCCGTCTCGGCGGCGACTACCTCGGCGTCCAGTTTCTCGCGGAGCAACGCGGTGTCTATCATCGGATCGTCGCTGGCGACCACTCGTGGCATATCTGGACGGACGAACGCCCCATATATAACGGGCCGGCGACGTTCCCAGCGGACAGGAATCCGACGACAGCGATGCGGCCTGTCCGGTCGACGGATCGTTCCGACAGAGACTCGCCCGCGGAGTCGCAGACGTCGGTTCGGGAGCGACTGACAGCAGCCGACGGGCGAAACGTCGCCACACGCCATCCGAGCACCATCGCAGATATCCCGGAAGCGCCTCGGCCGTCACGGGCACAGATCGAGGCGATACGTCACGAGAGGTCCGCGAATTTTTGCCCACGTATGACAACAAACTCCGGAGTTGTGGACCCATAATTCGAGTCATTCGACTTCTGTAGGCCCTCTTCCCATGATTCTGGTTCTGAAAATGTCTTTTTGTGATTGCTTGCCCCCTTTATGCGTCTATCTCGGCGCTTTCAGGACTCGAACGTGATCATGCCCTTGACGACGGCTGGCTCCATCGCCCGTTGGAAGGCGTCGTCGATGGCGTCGAGCGAGGACTCGAAGTCGATGATGCCCGCCACGTCGACGACGCCGTCGGCGAGCAAATCCACGGCCGCGTCGTAGGTGTTCTTATAACGAAACGACCCGTGGACGTCTATCTCGTTGTCGATGACTTCGAGCACGTCGAACGGAACGGTGGCCTCGTCTGCCAGTCCGACGAGGACGACGGTGCCGCCCCGCCGGACGGCGTCGAGCGTCGACCTGATGGAGGGTTCGGCCCCCGACGCTTCGACGACGACGTCCGCACCGACGCCGTCGGTGTACTCCTCGACGGCCGATTCGAGGTCCGTCTCGGTGACGTCGACGGTTACGTCCGCCCCGCGCTCGGCTGCGAGCGACAGTTTCTCGGCGACCACGTCGGTGACGATGACGTCCGTCGCGCCCGCGGCGCGTGCGGCCTCCATCACTAGTAAGCCGATGGGGCCGGCACCGGTGACCAGCACAGTATCGCCCGTCCCGACGTCCCCGCGGCGGCAGGCGTGGATACCGACCGAGAGAGGCTCACAGAGCGCTCCCTCGGCGGTGGAGACGGAATCGGGCAGTTCGTAGGCGAAGTCCGCCGGCCACGAGACGTACTCGGCGAACGCGCCGTCGTGTGGCGGTGTCGCCATGAACGTAACGTCTTCACAGAGGTGATAGTCGCCGCGCTTGCAGTGGGCACAGCGGCGACAGGGGACGCCCGGTTCGAGGGCGACCCGGTCGCCCGCTTCCAGTCCGGTGACGTTCTCGCCGACCGCGACCACTTCGCCGGCACTCTCGTGGCCGAGAACGAGTGGATCCTCGACGACGTAGTCGCCGATGCGGCCGTGTTCGTAGTAGTGGACGTCCGACCCGCAGATGCCGACGTCTCTGATGGCGACGAGGACGTCGTCGGGGCCGGGGGACGGTTCGGAACGGTCTTGGAGTTCGAACTCGGTAGGTTCGACTAACACTGCGGTTCGCATGACCGACAACACGCCGCATAGATACTAAAAGACAGGGGGTGCGCAGTCACCACTCGGCGATGCTTCCGTCCTCGTGGTGCCACACCGGATTGTACCAGTTGACTTCTGTCTGTGCCTTTTGCCGGACGTACGCCTCGTCGACTTCGATGCCGAGTCCCGGTCCGGTCGGTCGCTCGACGTAGCCGTCCTCGAACTGGAACGTCTCGGGGTCTTCGAGCAGGGCGAGACGCTGACTCGATTCCGGGTCGTGGAGTTCGAGGTCCTGTTCCTGTACGACGACGTTCTGGGACGCAAAGCCCACCTGCAGGCTGGCGGCGAATGCGACGGGGCCGAGCGGACAGTGCGGGACGACGGCCACGTCGAAGGCCTCCGCCATGGACGCCACCTTGCGCATCTCGCTGATGCCGCCGACGTGCGTGACGTCCGGTTGGATGACCGAGACGGCGTCGTCGACCAGCAGGGGCTTGAAGTCGTATCGGGAGTAGAGGCGTTCGCCAGTCGAGACGGGGACGCTCGTCCGGTCGTTGAGGGCGGCGAAGGCCTCGCCGTGTTCGGGTGTCAGCGGTTGGTCGGCGAACATCAGGTTGTACGGTTCCAGCCGACGGAGGAGTTCGAGGGCCATCGGCTTCGAGACGCGGCCGTGGAAGTCCACGCCGACGAGCGCGTCGTCCCCGACGGTGTCTCTGAGTGCCGCCACCCGTTCGACGGCGCGGTCGATGGCCGCGGTCGTCTCTAACGGGCGGAACTCTCGCGGATTGTTGAGTTTGAACGCGCGGTAGCCGCGAGCGTAGTCCTGCGCTGCGGACTTGGCGATGTCCTCGGGACCGGCCCCGCCGATCCACTGGTGGACGAGCAGCCGGTCCCGGACGTGCCCCCCTAGCAACTCGTGGACCGGAGCGCCGTAGTGGCGACCCTTGACGTCCCACAGCGCCTGATCGATGCCGGCGAGGGCGCTCATCAGCACCGGCCCACCGCGGAAGTAGCCGCTCTGGTAGAGCTTTCGCCAGTGGTACTCCGTCCGAAGCGGGTCCGTCCCGAGGAGGTACCCCTCGATGAGTTCGCCGACGGCCGCCCGCACCGTCTCCAGTCGCCCCTGAATGATCGGCTCGCCCCAGCCGATCAGCCCCTCGTCGGTCTCAAGCTTGAGCAGTAACCACCGGGGCGGAACGGCGAACAGTTCGTAATCGGTGATTTGCATACGTAGGACATGGCGAGGTGCCCACTTCAAACGACAGGTCGCCACGGCGACGGCGTTCGACCGGGCCGAGTACGTCAGTGAATGTATAGTTTTATCACCGTGGAAATCACTAGCACGACCGTTCGCATGAGTGTAGTCGACAGTTTCTCCCTCGACGGAGAGACGGCTATCGTCACCGGCGCAGCACAGGGACTCGGAAAGCAAATGGCGAGCGGCCTCGCGGAGATGGGCGCCGACGTCGCCATCGCCGACGTGAACCGCGAGAAGGCCGACGCGACGGCGGCCGAACTCGACGGCGAGACCGAGGTCGTCGCCACGGAAGTCGACGTCACAGACGAGGCGTCGGTCGAGGCGATGGTCGAGGACGTGACGGACCGACTCGGACCGATAGACGTCCTCGTCAACAACGCGGGCATCGTCGAGAACTCACCGGCCGAGGAGACGGGCATCGACTCGTGGCGGCGCGTGGTCGCCGTCAACTTAGACGGCGTCTTCCTCTGTGCCAAACACGTCGGCCGGCAGATGCTCGAACGCGGCGAGGGACGCATCGTCAACATCTCCTCGATGTCCGGGTTCGACGTCAACGTCCCCCAGAAGCAGGCCAGCTACAACACCACGAAAGCCGGGGTGCGGATGCTGACACAGTCGCTGGCCGTCGAGTGGGGTGACCGCGGCGTCCGGGTCAACGCTATCGCGCCGGGGTACATGCGCACGGACCTCGTCGACGAGGTGCTGGCCGAGAACCCGGAGATGGAGGAGACGTGGCTGGAGAACACGCCGATGGGACGGCTCGGCCGCCCGGAGGAACTCAAAGAACTCGTCGTCTACCTCGCGTCGGACGCCTCCTCGTACGTGACCGGGTCCACGGTGGTCATCGACGGCGGGTACACGTCCCGGTAACGAACCGTCCTTCTACAAAGACAGCGAGACCGCGTCGGCGTCAGTCCGCCGCGAGGTCGGCCATCCGTTCTTTCGCTCGACCCCACCCCTCGGTGTGAGTGGGGGCGTATCTCGTCGTCTGGAACGTCGACTCGACGAGTCGGCGGCCGGCCGCGAGGTCCGGCAGGGTGTCGACGGCGAGCGCTTGCGTCAGGAGGTTCCCGACCGCGGTCGCCTCGACCGGCCCGGCGACGACGGGCATGTCGGTCGCGTCCGCGAGCAACTGACAGAACAACTCGTTGCGGACGCCGCCGCCGCCGAGGTTGATGCTAGACGGGGGGTCCTCGACGACCGACGCGAGGGCGTCCAGTTCCAGCGCCGTCTTCGTCACGAGACTGTCGAGCAGACAGCGGACGACGCCGCCCTGTCCGGTCGGTACCGGCTGGTCGGTCCGCCGGCAGTACGCGCGGATCTGTTCGGGCATCGGTGCGTCGATGCCGAACGCTTCCGCGTCCGGGTCGACGAGCGCGGCCCGCGCCGCGGCCTTCCGGGCGGCCGACAGCAGGTGGTCGTAGTCGACCGGGTCGCCGGTCTCGCGCCACGCCTCGCGGCACTCTTCGAGCAGGAAGAAGCCGTTGACGTTCTTCAAGAGGCGGACGGTCCCGTCGACGCCGAGTTCGTTCGAGACGGCCTGCTCGAAGGCCGGGTCGGTGCGGACCGGGTCCTCGCGCTCGACGCCGAGGATGAACCACGACCCGGTGTTGAGGAAGGCGGCGTCCTCGGCAAGCGGGAGGCCGGCGACGGCCGCCGCCGTGTCGTGGCTCGCCGGCGTGACGAGGTCGGGCGTCGAGGGGAGTGATTCGGCCACGTCGTCGGCGACGGGCCCCAGTCGCTGGCCGGGTTCGTCGAGCGGCGGCAGGAAGTCGGTCGGCAGGGACACCTCCTCCAGCAGGTCGGTGGCCCACGCGCGCTCGCTCGGGTCGACCATCTGCGTGGTCGAAGCGACGGTCACCTCGCCACAGGGTCGGCCGCCCAGCAGTGTCGTCAGCAACTGGGGCATCATGAGCAGGCTGTCGGCCCGTTCGAGGAGGGTCGGTTCGTCGCGGGCGAGCGTGTGGAGTTGCCAGAGCGTGTTCGGCGTGTTCCAGTTGGTGATGCCGGTGGCCTCGAACACCCGGCGTCTGTCGACCGTCTCGAACAGCGACTCGCGCGAGGCCGTCGCGTCCGGGTCCCGGTAGGAGACCGGGTCCCGCAGTACCTCGCCGTCGGCGAGCAGGCCGAAGTCGAGACCCCACGTGTCGATGCCGACCGTGTCGACGTCGTCGGCCCGTTCGCCCGCGGCTTCGAGGCCGTCGACCATCCGCTCGCGGAGCGCCGAGAGGTCCCAGACGTAGCGGCCGTCCCGCTCGACCGGCCGGTTCTCGAACCGGTGGACCTCGCGAACGTCGAAGTCGGTGGGCGTCACGGTGCCGAGATACACCGTGCCGCCGCTCGCGCCGATGTCGATGGCGACGTGGTTCATCGGCGGGGAGTCACTGCCCGTAGCTGTCGAGTTTGCCCTGCAGGCGGTCGATTTCGTCGTCTGGGAGGATCTCGGGGTCGCCGATAGCGCGGGCCTGATAGTGGATGCGGGCGCAGTACTCGACCATCAGCGCCACCGTGTAGGCCTCCGCCAGCGACCCGTCGGCGGTCAGGACGCCGTGGTTCCGCAGGAGCGTCGCGTTGTAGTCCTCGCCGAGGGCCTCGACGGCCGCGTCCCCGAGGGCTTGGGTCGCGTGGGTCTCGTACTCGGCGACTGGCACCTCGGACCCGGTGAACGCCAGCAGGTAGTGCGAGGCCGGAATCGCCTCGCCGAGCGAGGCGAACGTGGTCGCATAGGGCGAGTGCGTGTGGACGACGCCGCCGACGTCGGGGCGCTGTTCGTACACTTCGAGGTGCATCGGGAGTTCCGTGGAGGGAGTGACGTCGCCCTCGACTACGGTCCCGTCCGTGCGAACGACCGGTACGTCCGACGGTTCGATATCCTCGTACGGTATCCCCGAGGGACTGATGGCGACGTGGTCCTCGTCGAGGCGGGCACTGAGGTTCCCGCCGGTACCGGTCGTCAGGTCGTCTGCGAGCAGGCTTCGGCCGTGTTCGCAGATAGCGCTACGCGTCTCGTGATACGAAAGGTTCTGTGATGACATGTGGTGGATGGTGGATCGGACAATCGGTGAGCGGTACGTCCGGAGCGGCCAGTCCGGCGTTACTTCGCGGAGCTACTGGCGGTCTGGACCCCCTCTTCGAGAGCGATTTCGGCGTCAGCGTCGAGTCTCCGCTGGTGGATGGTCTCGCCGGTGGCGGCGTCGAAGAGGTGGACGTCCTCGTCGGGAATCTCGACGTAGACCTCCGCCCCTTCGCTGATGAGGCGCTGACCGTCCGTCTCGACGATAAACGTCTTGTCGTCGTCCTGCTGGGCCGCGCGCAGGTAGACGTAGGAGATGCTCCCCATCGGTTCGACGACGTCGACGACGGCTTCGAACTCGTGGCCGC
The DNA here is from genome assembly GCF_014647235.1 of Haloarcula pellucida. Lineage (GTDB taxonomy): Archaea > Halobacteriota > Halobacteria > Halobacteriales > Haloarculaceae > Haloarcula > Haloarcula pellucida. The sequence continues at coordinate 149,835 of NZ_BMOU01000006.1, read as the reverse complement.
TGGTGGGTTCGTCGTGGAGCGTGATGTCCTCGGGCCGTGCGCCCAGCACGAGGTTGCTCCGGCCCTCGACCGAGGACTGCATCCGCTCGGTCAGGTCGAAGTCGAAGCCGTCGGCCCGGAGGGTGCCGCCCTCGACGTGCCCCTCGAAGAAGTTCATCGAGGGCGACCCGAGGAAGCCGGCGACGAACTGGTTGGCCGGCCGGTAGAAACACTCCAAGGGCGTGCCGACCTGCTGGAGTTCGCCGTAGTTGAGGACGACCAGTCGGTCGCCCATCGTCATCGCCTCCGTCTGGTCGTGGGTGACGTACAGCGTGGTGACGTCGAGGTCGTTCTGGAGGCGGTTGATTTCGGTCCGCATCTCCGCCCGAAGCTTCGCGTCGAGGTTGCTGAGCGGTTCGTCCATCAGGAAGACGTTCGGGTCGCGGACGATAGCGCGGCCCAGCGCCACGCGCTGTTGCTGGCCGCCGGAGAGTTCGCCGGGCGTGTTGTCAAGCAGTTCCCCGATGTCCATCATCTCGGCGGTGGACGTGACGGTCTGCTCGATGGCGTCGGCCGACATGTCCGTCGACATCTTCAGCCCGAAGGACATGTTCTCCTCGACGGTCATGTTCGGATACAGCGCGTAGTTCTGGAACACCATCGCGATGTCTCGCGCACGCGGCCCGAGTTGGTTGACGATGGCGTCGCCGATTTCGACGTCGCCCTCGCTCTGCGTTTCGAGCCCCGCGACGATTCGCATGAGCGTCGATTTCCCGCTGCCCGAGGGGCCGACGAAGACGACGAACTCGCCGTCTTCGATGTCCAGAGACACGTCGTCGACCGCGACGACCGACTCGTCTCCGTCGCCGAACCGTTTCGTTACGTCGTCTATCGTGATACTAGCCATTATGTAGCCTCCGTTGTGCGACTCCGTCTCGCCGCCGCACGGGCGTCGTTCGCGAGCAGTACGTCTCGTCGGGGGGAAGTCGTGCTCATTCCTTGATCACCACACCGAAGCTCAGTCCGGCCGCGAGATACTTGTTGACCGCGACGAGGAAGACGACGACGGGGATTATCATCGCCGTCGAGGCGGCCGCGAGCATCGACCATTCGATGGACCGGGAGCCGATGAACGAGTAGACGAACAGCGTCACCGGCACCGCTTCGAAGCTCGTCAGCACGAGTCCGAACAGCAGCTCTATCCACGCGAAGATGAAGCTGATGATGGCGACCGAGAAGATGCCGGGTTTGGCCGCCGGGAGGACGACCTTGCGGAACCCCTGAAACTGGGTCGCGCCGTCGACGCGTGCCGCTTCCTCTAGCGTCTCCGGGATGCCGTCGAAGAACGCCTTCATCACCCAGACGACAAGCGAGAGGTTGATGCTGACGTACATCAGCACCATCCCGATGCGGGTATCGAACAGGTTGAGCGCCCGGAAGATGACGAAAAACGGGATGACGACGGCGATAGGCGGGAGCATCCGCGAGGAGAGGATCCACACGAGCACGTCCCGTTGCATCGGGATGTCGTACCGCGAGAGGACGTACGCGGCGGGGACGCCGATGAGCAGGACGAGCACGACCGACGCGGCAACCATCACGACGCTGTTGGCGAACGCCGCGAGGAAGTCCGACTGCTGGGCGAGCTGGATGTAGTTGTACACCGTCGGCAGGAATATCCAGTCGGGCGGCAGCGAGTTCGCCTGTCCCGGCGGCTTCAGCGACATCGAGACGAGCCAGTACAGCGGGAACAGCACGACGAACGACCATCCCAGCAGGACGGTGTGTCGAACCACCGTGACGAGTTTCTCCCGCGTCTCCTTGTCGAGGCGCTGCGACGAGGTCGCGGACTGGGCGTCCTGGGTCGCCATCAGTCCCACACCCCCTCGAAGCCGACCTTCGCGATGATGACGTTACACAGCGCGACGACGAGGACGAGGTAGACGATGGCGATGGCGGCGGCCACGCCCAGCTGGTTGTTGATGAACATCTGCTCGTAGATGTTGATGCTCACGAGCTGGGTGGCCGTCCCCGGCCCGCCGTTCGTCAGCCCGTAGACGACGCCGAACGTCCGGAACAGGTCGATGAGCCGGATGAGGACGGCGACGAACACGACCGTCTTCATGTACGGGATGATGACGTGGACGTAGCGACGCCACAGCGGCGCGCCGTCGACCCGTGAGGCCTCGACGAGCGTGTCGGGCACCGACGAGAGGCCGGCGTAGAAGATGATGAACATGAACGGCGTCCAGTTCCACGTATCGAGGAGAATCACCGTCAGCAGCGGGACCTCCGAGAGGAAGTTCGGGGCCGCAAACGGCGTCCCCGTCTCTATCACGTACGGGATGATGCCGATTTCGCTGTTCAGCATGATTCGACCGATGGTCGCCAGCGAGACGGGCGCGACGGCCATCGGGACGATGAACAACACCCGGTAGAACGACTTCGCTCGCCCCGATTCGACGCCGGCGACGAGTGCGGCGAGGACGAACCCCAGAGCACTCTCTAGGAGCAACGCGCTGACGACGACGGTGATCGTGATGACGAACGAGTGGAACGCACCACCTCGGGTGAACGCCGTCTCGAAGTTGCTCAGCCCGACGAACTCGGCTTCGAAGACGTTGAACGTGGGTTCGGCTATCAGGCTGAGGTAGAGGTCGTAGGCGCCGGGGAAGAAGGTGATCATCACCATCACCAGCACCATCGGTGCCATGAACCAGTACGGGAGGTAGTCGTTCCACAGATCCCGGACTCTGGTGAGGGGCGTCTTGCTTGCCGTTTCTGTTTGGGTTGGTGTGCTCATGGGTCGAGGGGTGGTCTCGTGATGCTGGTGTGAGGTCGCATGTTACCCGCTGTAGATGTCCTCGGCGATTTTCGCTGCCTGCGTCATCGCCGCCTCGGCGGACTTCTGGCCGGCGATGGCGCGCTGCAGTTCCTCGGAGTAGCGCTGGCCCCATTCGGGGTACTTCCGGTCGAACGGGTCTGGCGCCGCTTCCTGCAGGGAGTCGAGCGTGACCTGTGCGAAGTTGTCACCCACGCGCGAGCGGAACTCGTCGTTCTCCCAGACGGACTGGCGCACCGAGAACGCAGCGCTGCTGTTCAGGTGCAGCCAGGTGTTGGTCGGTTCCGAGGACGCCCACAGCATGAACAGGAACGCCTGCTCGGAGTTCGAGGCGTTCTTCGACGTGGATATCTGCCAGTTGAACGCGTTCGGTGAGAACGTCCCGTCGGCCGGTTTCGGCGCCTTCGCGATGCCGATGTTCTCGGCAACCTTCGAGTCTTCGCCGGTCAGACCGGGCCAGAACAGGTTGGCGTCGGCGACGATGTGGCCCGCGCGGCCCTCCTGCATCGTGGTGAGCACGTCGGACCACGTCTGGGTCGACGCGCCTTCGGGACCGTAGTCCTGCAGCAGTTTGGTGTACCACTCCGCCGCGTCGATGACTCCCTGCGAGTCGAGACCGGAGTCGTCCGGGAAACTGTCCCACAGTTTGGCGCCGTGCTCACGGAGGAACGTGTTCAGGATGTAGATGTTCATCCCGTAGCCCTTCTGGCCGCGACCCACCGTGCCGACGACGTCGGACTCGTTTTCGTGGATCGTCTTCGCGTTCTGACGGAACTGCTCTAACGTCTCTGCGACTTCGAGGCCGTGCTTCTCGTAGAGGTCTTTGCGGTAGAACTGGGTCTGGACCTCGACGGTGATGGGGATGCCGGTCCACGTGTCGCTGTAGCCGCCACCGTGGGCCTGCCACTTCGACGCTTCGAAGAGGTCGTCCGGCTGGTACCACGCCTCGTCGTACAGACTGCTGTCCTCGAAGTACGGGTCGAGGGGCTGTATCCACCCTTCCTCGCGGAACTGGTTGACGACCTGATCCATGTAGAAGACGTCGAACTGCCCGGCACCGGTACTGACGTCGGTCTGTCGTTTGGTCCGGAACTGCTGTTCCGGGAGGATGTTCCAGACGACGTCGATGCCGGTCAGCTCCTCGAAGACCGGCACTGCGGGCTTGATTGCCGAAACCCACGGGTGCTGGACCGCACCGATGTTTATCTTCGTCCCCTCGAACTGTTTCCAGTCGATGTCGGCCCCGGTGTACTTATCGAGGGAGATGGCGAGTTCCCCGTCCGAACCGGTTCCGGTGCCGGTCGAGCCGTCACCGCTCGAACCGTCGCCACCCTCACTACCCGAGCCACCTCGCGTACAGCCAGCGAGGCCGCCGAGTAGTCCGACACCTGTCGCTTTCAGGAAGTTCCGTCTGTTGCGTTCGCTTGGCATATGTGCTTGCCTCGGACTAGCAACATAGTTCATGGATAATAAAACTATCTCCTCCCGGAAGGATAGCCACCGTCGGTCACGGGAATCGCCACACAGCGGGCGTTTCCCAGTGGCTCTCGGCCGAACCGTGGAAAGGTTTTAATAGGGCGTCCATCAACGTTCGTCCCGAGGCCGCGCGACGACGACAGTAGTCAGCCACACGTTCCGTGGCGCTCGCCCGGTCGGCCGGAGCACACGCTCACCGACGGGCGACTCGCAGACGACCGCCAACGACGGCCTGACCGGCCAGCACTCACCATGACCAGAGACAACCGCACGACAGAGCAGCACCGAACCGCCACAGCCACCGACGTCACCGCGGAGGACCACTGATGCGAGCGACCACACTCACGGGCGTCGGCGAAATCGAGGTACAGGAGCGGGAACGTCCGGAGCCGAAAGACGACGAGGTACTCGTCGAAGTCGGCGCGTGCAGCGTCTGTATGACCGACTACCACATGTACCACGGGACGTTCACCGCGCCGACCCCGCTGGTGCTCGGCCACGAGAGTTCGGGGACCGTCGCCGAAGTCGGCGCCGACGTCGACACCGTCGCAGTCGGTGACCGCGTCGCGATCAACCCGACCGTCCCCTGTAACGCCTGTTCGTACTGCAAGCGCGGGGAGACGCACCTCTGTGAGAACAACACGAGTATCGGCGGTGCCGGCGAGACGATTCTCGACGGCGCCTTCGCCGAGTACGTCCGCGTGCCGGCCATCAACGTCGAGGACATCGGCGAAATGTCCTTCGAGCGGGCCGCGCTCGCCGAACCGCTTGCCTGCTGTATCCACGGCGTCGAGCAGGTCGACCTCACGCCGGGCGACAGCGTCGCCATCGTCGGGGCCGGCCCCATCGGTCTCTTGCTCTTGCAGTCGTTCCGGAACGCCGGCGCCAGCCCCATCGTCGTCTCCGAACTCGACGATGAGCGGCGTGAACTCGCGAGCGAACTCGGTGCCGACGTCGTCGTCGACCCCGACGAAGTAGACCCCGAAGTCGCCATCCCCGAAGCGGCCGGTGGGAAAGTCGACGTCGGCGCGGAGGCCATCGGCCTCGTCCCGACGATCAAGCAGGCCAACGCGGTGACCGCCAAAGGCGGCTCGACGCTCGTCTTCGGCGTCCCCGATCAGGAGGCGACGATGGAGGTCAGTCCCTTCGACATCTTCTTCGACGAGGTCGGCTACCGCGGGTCGTTCTCGCTGACCACCGAGGACTTCGAGCGAGCGGTGACGATGCTCCGGTACGGCCGCATCGACGCCGACGCACTCATCACGGAGCGAATCGGTCTCGACGACCTCCCGACGGCGTTCGAGCGCATGGAGAACGCCGAGGGACTGAAGAAAGTCGTCGTCCCCGACACCGACGGCTGAGTGAGACGGTTTTCGCGCTAGGAAGTCGTGGTGAGAACGCTCACGAGCGACAGGCTGACAGCCTGTGGTGTCGTCGACGAGATACCAGGGGCACGGCCACTACGGCCGGGATTTCTCGACCACCGACCGCTCTGGCAGCCCGTTCTTGTCTACAGAACGCACAGATTCCGCACAGCATCGCTCGTACTAATCGATAGTGTCTGGTCTTTCGTGATGGATATATGTATGTCAATAGTTCACACCCGGCCAGCCGTTCTTCTGTAACGAACAGAGTTTTACGTGTGGCAGCAGTACACACGGACATCGTGACCGACACACCGAACTACACGATCGACGCGACGGAGACGTCGCTTGACTTACTCGAAACGCTCGTCGAATCGGCAGCCCCGATGGGGGTAACGGCGCTCGCCGACCGGCTAGACGTCTCGAAGAGCGTGGTCCACAACCACCTCTCGACGCTCCGTGCGCGCGGGTACGTCGTAAAACGCGACAGCCGGTACGAACCCTCACTGCGGCCGCTTGACATCGGCTCTCGCACCCGGGCGACGTTGCCGGTGTATCAGGCCGCACGCCACCACCTGGACAACCTCGCCGCGGCCGCCGACGAGACGACGGTCCTGTTCGTACTCGAAGCGCAGTCGGGGGTGCCGGTGTACATCGCGGAAGCCAGCGAAGGGTGGTCGCCCCAGTTCCACGAAGGCGAGCGACTCCCGCTTCACGTGAACGCGCCGGGGAAGGCGATTCTGGCCTCGCTCTCCGAGGACCGCGTCGACGACGTCTTGGACGAGACGGACCTCGTCGCTCCGACCAGCGCCACGATAACGGAACCGGACGAACTCAAGACCGCGCTGCGGGGCGTGCGCGACGACGCCGTCGCATTCTGCAGAGGAGAACAGTACGAGGGCATCGTCGGCGTCGCCACACCGGTGACGAACGACGACGCCGACACCGTCGCCGCACTCGGCGTCTGTGGCCCGGTAGACCGTCTGAGTGGCCGGTATCTGGAGGAGGACATCACGGGACAGGTCCTCAGCACTGCGAAGTCGATACAGGTCGACCTCACGGGCCAGTGACAAATATCCGACACAGAATAACGCGTGTATATGTGTTATTGCACGGGCCGCGTGACGGCGGCGTCGGGCCGTCGAGTCGCCCATCGTACCGCGACCTAGTTTCGGGATAACGGGCGTGCAGGTGGCAGTGACTCACACCCGATAGCGCGACAAATCGCATCGGTATCACAACTCCACAGCTATAGACAGCCATTATGGGATATTTGGAGGTATTCTCCACCTATTGATTCTCAATATCGCCATTATAATCTCGTTCTAGCGCTTTTTGGAGTGAGAGAGGGGAGTTATCGCCGGATTGCGGTGTATTTCGATAGGTTTGGAGAACTTTCCCACAGATATGGCATCTATCGGCCAACGTTACTCCCGAAGTTACTACTCCACCCCCACACTGTCGCAGTCAGTCGCGAGCGTCGGTATCAGAGTGATCGATAGCGACCGACGGCGACACAGTGCACGTCGCCACCTCGCGTACCGACAGCAGACCGTCGGTGTGACCGACCCACAGGCACGAGGACGGTCCGAATCGCTTAAGGGCGCTAACCGAAAACTCCGTGGTAACTCGCTGGACGACGGGCGCCAGCGGGCACCTGCGTGTGCAGGTCGGGATGTGAGTCGCCGACGCGACTTGAACCACGAAACGCCCGTGGTGAACACAATGGCACGAAGTGCATACTCGTACATCCGAGACGCGTGGCAGAGCCCCAAGGAAGGCAAACTCGCAGAACTGCAGTGGCAGCGCCAGCAGGAGTGGCGTGACGAAGGCGCCGTCGAGCGCATCGAGCGCCCGACCCGCCTCGACAAAGCCCGCTCGCAGGGCTACAAGGCCAAGCAGGGCGTCGTCGTCGCTCGCGTGTCCGTCCGGAAAGGCAGCGCGCGCAAGCGACGTCACAAAGCCGGTCGGCGCTCGAAGCGACAGGGCGTCACCCGCATCACCCGCCGAAAGGACATCCAGCGCGTCTCCGAAGAGCGCGCCGCCCGGGTGTTCCCGAACCTGCGCGTCCTCAACAGTTACTCCGTCGGGCAGGACGGCCGACAGAAGTGGCACGAGGTCATCCTCGTCGACCCCGAGCACCCGGCCATCCAGAACGACGACGACCTCTCGTGGATCTGTGAGGACGACCAGACCGACCGCGTCTTCCGCGGGCTGACCGGTGCCGGCCGCCGCAACCGCGGTCTGAGCGGCAAGGGCACCGGCTCCGAGAAGACCCGCCCGTCGCTGCGCAGCAACCGCGGCAAGGGCAAGTAACGCGGTATTTCTCTCCGTTTCCATCCTCACCAGCCACCGGTGTGACGCTACATCCAGACGCGTTGCTCCTGTGCGGCCTGTCCTGACTACGCCCAGACGCGTTGCTCCTGTGCGGCCTGTCCTAATACGCCCAGACGCGTTGCGTCCGGTCCATCACTGTCACCACCACCACGTGTGGGAGCGTGACGACGGCGATGAACACGAGGTAGAGCGCGACCCACTCGGGCACCGTCGCGGGCGGGTTCGGGACGAGGACGTACAGGCCCGCGAGCAAGCCCAGCGACGCGACGGTCAGCGGGAGGGCGTCGCGGGCGAACTGCGTGAACGCCGCCGTCGGGTCCCGCCCGCGGAGCGCCGCGACTGCGTCGTCGTCGACCAGTAGCAGGCGGGCGACGTGGCGCAGCGAGTGCCACAGGCAGAAGTAGACGCCGATGGCGAGTACCGGCGGGACGACAGCGAAGTACGCAGTGAGGCCCAGCGTCTCGGCGGCGTCGAGACGCCACGGGGCCGGATTCTCGGCGCGAGCGTAGCCGACGGCGAGCGTGCCGACCACGAGCGCCCCGTAGGCGACCGCCAGCGCCGCCCGGACGTCCGCGCGGAACGCCCACTCGATGGCGGCGACGGCGCCCGGCGCGAACAGGGCGACGAGGTCCACGGCGACCCGACGGTACCACCCCGGGAACGCGAGCAGGGGGACGAGCATCGGGAGGCCCCCGCGAACGATGACGGTGGCCGCCCGCTGGGGGACCGAACGGAGGTGGTCGGCGTCGGCGAGCGCCCGCAACGCGTAGAGGTCACCCTGCCCCCAGTGGAACCACGTGACGGCGATGAAGAGAACGAAGGCCGCCGCCGGTGTGAGGAACCAGCCGACGGCGTAGGCCCCGCCGACGAGTCCGTAGAGCGCGAACACCCGGGCGATGGCCCGCCAGTCCGGGCGCTCGCCCCGGGAGCGAGCGACGGCGAGGTGGTCGACCGCGCCGTGGGGCAGGCCGAGGACGAGGACGCTGGCGACCAACGGGACGTACTGGAGTGTCGGGGGGACCGACAGGCCGGCGAGAAACGGGACGGCGAGGGCGGCGCTAGCGACCCACGAAGGTAGGAAGACGGTCCGGCGAATCGTCTCGCGGGCCGGGGCCGCGAGGCGGTCGGTCACCCCCATCTGTCACAGAGCCACGCGAAGAGGACCAGTCCCTGTACGACGAACAGCGACGTCAGCAGGAAGAAGACGGCCTCCTCGACGGGGAGGCCGAGGAGGGGTATCGCCAGTCCGGTCGTGTACTGGTCCGACAGCGTCCACACGCCCAGTGCCAGCGCGATGCGGTCGGCGACCCAGAGGTACAGCGTCGGGACCAGCGTCCCGAGGGCGACGGTGCGCCACTCCGCGACGAGAAACGGCCACCCGAAGGCCCACTGGATAGCGAGGATGGGGACGCTCCAGACCAGCAACGATCCGAGATAGAGGCCGTCGGGACTGTCGAGTAACGCGACGCCGACGGCCGCGACCAGGCCGGCAGCCAGTAGTCCGAGCGCCCGCGTCGGCACCGGTATGGCGAGCGGTCGCGTCGTATCGACGCCGTAGCGAGCGACCCACAGGCCGACGCCGACTGGCTGGAAGACGAAGAAGAGATACTCGCCCAGCGGCGCGGCCCACAGCCGGGTCAGAACGGTTCCCGCTCCGTACCACCAGACGCCGCGGGCGACGAGGTAGTTGTCCCACGGCGTCGTGTAGACGAGCGCCAGCGCCGCCAACAGGGCCGTCCCCGAGAGGACGACCCGACGGCTGGCCAGCCGATAGCGCGCAGTGAGTGCTAGTCCGGCCAGCACGGGCAGGACCAGCACCGCGTGGAACTGCAGGTAGGTGAGACTCGGGGTCATCGGTGTGACGAGGGGGCGAGCGGGAACGGCCGGCTCATCCACGCCAGGTCGGTCGGCCGTGACTGTGGACGTCGGTCGGAACGGTGTCCGGGCCGCGCTCGGAGACGGCACTGACGGCGTAGAAGGTGGCTTCGGGGTCGCCGTTGCGCCGCCAGTGCCACCACGTCCGGGCGAGCAGCCAGAGCCGGCGGCGGCGGGTGAGTTCCGGCGTCTCCGTCAGCACGTCGTAGCCGCGGTTCCGGATGAGCCGGTGGTGTTCGGCATACAGCACCGCCGACAGCAGGACGCCGAACTGACAGTCCTCGGGGAGATAGCTGATTCCTTTGACCCCCTCGCGGTACAGTTCGTCGGTGCGGGCCAGTTCCTCCTGCATCACGGCGCGGAAGGCGTCGTCGACCTCCGCGTTCGCGAGTTGCTCCTCGGTGACGCCGTGCCGTTCGAGCGTCTCTTGCGGGAGGTACACGCGCCCGTAGTCGTGGATGTCCTCGCGGACGTCCCGGAGGAAGTTCGACAACTGGAACGCCTCCGCGAGCGCTTCGGCGTGGGGGAGTGCCACCTCTTTCTGTGGCGGGTCCATCACCATCGTCATCATGTTCCCGACGGCGACGGCCGACCCGCGCATGTACCCTCGCAGGTCCTCGAACGTCTCGTAGCGAGCCTGTGCGATGTCCATCTCCATGGCGTCGATGAAGACGTTTATCTCCTCGTCGGGGATGTCGTGTTCCTCGCGGAGGTCCTGAAACGCCGCCAGCACGGCCCCGTCGTCGGTGTCCTCGGGGTCGCGGTTGCCCAGTGCCGCCTCTCGTATCGTCTCCAACCGTTCGTGTTGGACGTTCGGTGGCGGGCCCTCCGGCTGGTCGACCACCTCGTCGGCGACGCGGAAGAAGGCGTACATCACGTAGGTCGGGTAGCGAATCCGCTCCGGGAGAACCCGGGTCGCGAGGTGGAACGTCCGGCCGGTCTGCTGTTGGATCGATTTGCTCGTTCGGATGTTGTCAGATTGCATTGAGTGCTGGCGACAGGTCGGTCATCGAATGATACGTCGGTGCCGCGACAGGCACCGACACCGGGTCCGCTGTCGAGCCGTTTCACCCGTCTGAGGCGTCGGCTCGGCCGCGACCGTTCGCGTAGGTTGCGTGATACGACCCGGGTCGGAGTGACACATCGTCTACAAACAAATAGGCGGAGAACAACTTTAAACTGTGTACCCAACTGCTTTGGACCACCCGGGACGCCGGTCGCTTCCCTCGGTTTGTCCGGCAGTCTCACCACGTCTCGAATATCTCTTCCAGTAGCTTCCGCTCGCCCGCTCGGAGGTGCTGATGGAACGTCGACGGGCAGATGTCCATCGAATCGGCCAGTTCCTCGCCGGAGACGTCCCGCGGCCAGTCGAAGAAGCCGCCGAGATACCCCTTCCTGAGGGCCGTCAACTGTCGGTTCGTCAGACGATCCTCCAGCGTGGCGAGGAACGCCTGCCGGGAGACCGGTGGCTCGTCGCGTTCGCGGACGGCCACGAGGTCCGTGCCGGGGTAGCGGTCGCGGACGTGTTCGACGACGCTTCGCGTCTCGGTGGTCGCCGGGAGCGTCACCGAAAACACGGCGTGGTCAGGCGTCACAGTGATGTCGCGGGTCTCCGCGCCGCGGTCGGCAAGCAGCGAGACGACCGGCGGGTCGCCGACCGAAAACTCGAACAGCGACGCCGACTCCGACGTCGAGACGTGCGTCACGGCGGTGACCTGTGGGTGGTCGGCGGCGGCCGCACACACCGCCGAGGGGTCCTCGGTCTCCACGAGGAAGAACATCACCGTCTCCTCGTCGTCGGCGACGCTCCCGCCGTACTCCATCCGACAGCCCAGTTCCCGGGCCAGCGCGACGAAGAAGATGTCGTCGTCGCGTATCTGCAGTTCCAGTTCCGTGACGTTGTCCGTCGTCAGTAGCTTGCTGGTCTCGGTGGCGTCGATGGCCGTCGAGATGGCCTGTCCGACCGCTCCGAGTACCGCCCGCTCGCGCGGGTCGAATACGCTGGCCTCGTCGGCGTACACCGTGAGCACGCCGTACAGCGACTCACCGGCGACGAGCGGCACGGCCGCGACGGACGCGACGTTGCCGCCGGCCAGTTCGCGGTGGTGCTCGCCGATATCGTCGGTCGCGACCTGAATCTCCTCGGTTCGGGCCGCGAGAGCGACGGGGTCGTCATCGGACAGCGAGACGGCGAGGTCGGCGTCCCGGTCCGTCGACAGCGCCGCCGGCCGGAGCGCCTCGTCGCGCAAATCGAACGCCGCTATCCACGCGAACTGGTAGGAGTCGACGGCCGCTAGCCGGTCGACTACGACCTGCTGGATGTCAGACCGCGACCCGGCGGTCATCACGTCGTTCATCACCCCCGTGACGAGGCCGTCCAGTCTGTCGACGAGGTGTTCGAGGTTCGAGCGTTCGGCGCGCAACTGCTCGCTGCGGCGTTCGGCCGCCAGTTCCGCGAGTTTCCGCTGGGTGATGTCGATGTGGGCCACGACGGCACTGCCGGCCTCGTCCTCGGGGAGCGGCGCGACCCGCATCAGGAACCACTGCTTCTCGTCCGGCGAGTGGCAGGGGTACTCCAGCGTGAACAGGTCCCGGTCGCCCGAGATAACGGACTCGATGCCGTCGACGGCTTCCGCGGCGTACTCGTCGGCGTCGACGTCGGTCGTCCCGAAGTAGTTCACCCCTTGCATCTCGCCGTCGTCGGCGCTGGCGAACTCCTGCCAGGCGCGGTTGGTAAAGAGGATGGTCCCCTCGTCGTCGAGGACAGCGATGTTGATGGGGAGCGTATCGAGCGTCGAGTGCGCGAGTGTCTGTGGTGGCTTCATTCGCAAGTGCCTCGGCTACGACGTGCCGTTACCACTCGTAGAGGTGGCTCGTGGATAAACGTGTGGCCGGAATCCCTAACTGAATGGGTATCGGTGTGCCCACACTGGGGCTTGCCCGTGCGGAAAACACTATAGTATGCCAGCCGCTACCGGTGAGTATGTTCGGGTCCCGGAGCGACCGGGAGACGGTGACCTGTATCGCCTGCGGTGACCGCCTCGCCCGGTCTGATGCCCGCGAGTACGACAAGCACGGGGACCGATGGGAGCGCCGGGACAAGGCGTTCGAGTACCTCTGTAAGGGGTGTTTCGCGGATACGTCCCACCAGCCACGGGGCGATCTCGAAGCGACGCTCGACGACGCCGGGGCCGGCGAGACCGACCGAGAGACGTTCCTCCGTCGGTACCGAGAACTCGCCGAGGAGAACAGCGTCGAACGCGAGTGAGCGACGAGACGGTCGGTTGCGAGTGCTGATTCTGACCCCGACAGTCCTAACTACACCGTGGGCGTAGCCGGGGGCATGACCACCGAAGACGCCCAGTCGGCGGCCGGCACCGCCGAGGGGCAGGGCCCCGTCGAAATCGACGAGGAGATGGCCCGCCACATGGAGAACAAGCGCGAGGAGTTGTTCGAGAAGTTCGGTATCCGCGACGAGTTCCCGCCGGAAGTGCTCGAAGAGGCGAAAGAGCGCACGCAGGACGTCCAGCAGGAGATCGCCGACGAGGTCGACGAGCGCCGTGACCTCCGCGAGATGACGACGTGGACGACCGACCCCATCGACGCCCAGGACTTCGACGACGCCATCTCGGTCGAAGAGCGAGACGACGAGTACGTGCTGTGGGTCCACATCGCCGACGTGACCCACTACGTCAACCCCGACACCGCGATGTGGGCCGAAGCCGTCGAACGAGGCAACACCGTCTACCTCCCGGGTTACACCATCCACATGCTCCCGCCCGTCCTCGCCGAGACGGTGTGTTCGCTCGTCCCCAACGAGGACCGACTGGCCCACACCGTCGAGATGCATCTGGACAAGGAGAACCTCTCCTACGAGACCATCGAGATATACAAGTCCGTCATCGAGAGCGACGCCCGCCTCACCTACACGGAGGCCGAGAACCTGCTCGACGACCCCGAGACGGCCGACGACCTGCTCGAAGACACGAGCGTCGACCTCGCAGAGAAGACCGAACTCATCTGGGAACTGGCCGACCGGATGCACGAACAGCGCAAGGAGGACGGCTCGCTCGTCCTCAACCCCGCGAGAGACCGCGCCCACACCATCATCGAGGAGTGCATGCTGAAGGCCAACAAGGCCGTCACGCACGAACTGATGTGGGACCGCGGCGTCGAGGCGATGTACCGCGTCCACCCGCAACCGAGCCCCGAGGAGTGGGACGAAGCGCTCGTCGAGATCCAAGATCTCGACGGCGTCTCCATCCCCGGGTCGACGTGGGACGACCCCCGGAAGGCCGTCAACGCTACCCTCGAACAGGCCCCCGGCCGCCAACTCGATAAGATTCAGTGGGCCGTGATGAAGGTGATGCCGCGCGCGAAGTACATGAACGACCCCTTCGGCGGTCACCACGCCCTGAACTTCGAGATTTACGGCCACTTCACCTCGCCGATCCGCCGCCTCTCGGACCTCATCAACCACTGGATCGTCTACACCAACGACGTACCCGAGGACCTCGTAGCACTGTGTGACCGCGCCAGCGACCGGCAGAAAGACGCCGAGCAGTGCGAACGCGAGTACAAGAAGTTCCTCGAAGAGATCGGTCTGGACGCGGCGGCCGTGAACAACCGCGGTCTGGAAGTCATCGAGTCCGAGGACTGAGCTACGTCGGGGGCTGTCCCTCGGTGAGGTGATCGCGACTCCAGGACTGGAGCGCGTCGATAATCGGGCCGAGGTCCGCTCCGGCCGTCGTCAGCGAGTACTCGACGCGGACCGGTTTGTCGTCGATGACGTCACGGGCGACCAGTCCCGACTCCTGCAGGTCGTCGAGCGCTTCCGAGAGCACCTTATCGGAGATGCCGTCGACGCGGGCCTTCATGTCGTTGAACCCGAGCGGGCCGTCTACGATGAGCGTGTGCAACAATACCGGATGCCACTTCCTGCCGAGAATCGCCGTGGCGCGGCGGAGTTGCCGACTGTCACTGGTCTGCCCGCAGGACGCATCCCCATCGGTCATACTGCCTCCGCGTTCAGACGGGTGGATAATATAGATACTGGCAACCGTCCGGTGGACAAAACCTATTGAACCCCAGGGTGGCAGTGAAACTATGTGCCCTCCAGCACCGGCGATAGTCGCCGACGGACTGACGAAACGCTACGGCGACGCCGTCGCGATAGCCGACCTCGACCTCACTGTCGACCCCGGGAACGTCTTCGGGTTCCTCGGGCCAAACGGCGCCGGGAAGACCTCGACTATCCGCATCCTGACGACGCTGACCGAACCGACGGCCGGAACCGCCCGCGTGGCCGGCCACCCGGTGAGCGACCGGGCGAGCGTCGTCGAACACATCGGCGTCCTCCCGGAGACGCCAGCGCTGTACGACGAACTCACCGGCCGCGAGCAACTGGAGTACGTCGCCGGCCTGCGCGGTCACGACGACTGGGACCGGGTCGAATCGCTCCTCGAACGGTTCGACCTCGCAGACGACGCGAACCGCCGGGTCGCTACGTACTCGAAGGGGATGAAGCAGAAGCTCGGTCTCGTACAGGCGTTGTTACACGAGCCAAGCGTCCTCTTTCTGGACGAACCGACCAGCGGACTGGACCCGCGCGCGGCCCGGACGGTGTGTGACACCATCAGCGAGGTGGCGGCCGCCGAGACGACCGTCTTCCTCTCGACGCACATCCTGCCGGTCGTCGAGGAACTCGCCGACACCGTCGGCGTCCTGTACGACGGCGACCTCGTGGCCGAGGGTGCGCCGAGCGAGTTGACCGACGACGTCGAGGCCGGGAGTACGCTCGAAGACGTGTTCCTCGACGTGACGAGCGAGCAAGCGACACAGCGATGATCGGCCCGAACTGGCGGCGGGCCCACCTCGTGACCCGCATCGAACTCCGGCGGACGTTGCGAAGTCTTCTCGACAGCGCTCGCGGTATCCTCGTCCTCGCCGGCGTCGGCCTCTTCGTCCCGGCGTACAGCCTCGGCATCGGTGCGATTGCGTTCTTCGGCGGCGGGGCGTTGACGGAGTTACCCACAGCGGACGTGCGAACGGCCGTCGTGGCCGTCCTTCTGGGGCTGCTTACGCTCGTGACGTTCGTCGAGGTGCAGCGGTCGGCCAAACAGATCGGCGAACCGGACGGCCTCGACGGGTTGCTGACGACACTCCCGTACACCGACGTCCTCGCCGGCGTCGTCGGTGCCGAACTCGCCCGGGCCCTCGCCGTCCTCGGGGCACCAGTGCTCGCACTCGCCGTCGGTCTGTCGGCCGGAACCGGGTTCGTCCTCGTCGGCCCGGTAGTGCTGGTGACGACGCTCCTCGTCGTCACGCTCGGATTGCTACTGGGCTACGCGGGTGGGCTGACGGTGAAACTCGTCGCCGCCCGGTCCGCGTTCGTCGCCCGTCACCGTGCCAGCATCGGGTCCGCCGCGTCGCTCCTCCTGACGGTCGGGTGGCTCGCGGTGTGGTCTGCTCAGTCCGGTCAACTGGCGATACTCCGCGCGCTCACGGACTCGCCGCTCCTGTGGCTCGCCGACGTGGTCCTCGTTGCGGTTCCCGGGACGACGGCGGACCCGCTGGCGGTCGTCGTCGGCGGTGTGGCACTGGTCGGCAGCCTCCCCGTCACCGCCGTCGGCTGTCGGTGGCTGGCCGAACGCGTCTGGTACGTCGACCCGGTCCAACCGGACCACGAGTTCGACCCGGACGAGCGGACGCTCTCGGACCGCCTGCTTGCCGGGCGCGTCCCGAGCGCCACACGGGTCGTCGCCCAGAAGTCGTGGCTCCGGGCGAGACGCGCGCCGTTCACTGTCCAGTTCGCCGTCGTCCCGGTGTTCTTGCTCCTCGTCTCGCAAGGGCAGTTCCTCCTGCGAGGACGTGGTGCGCCGACGACGCTACCACTGACCGTCGGCGTAGCCACCGCAGCGGCGTTTGGCGCGGCGTTCACGCTCAACCCCCTCGGCGGCGAGGAGGGCGTCCTGCCGCTGACGCTGACGACTGCCGTCTCCGGTCGAGCGTTCGTCGCCGGCCTCGTGCTGGCCGGCGTCCTCCCCGGTCTCGTCGTCGCGCCCCTCGTCGTCGTCGGTCTCGGTGCCGCGGTCGAGACGCCATCGCTCCCGCTGCTTGCGGCACTCGCGACCGCTCTCGTCGCGACGGTGGCCGCACCCGCTATCGCCGCTGGTTGTGGCGTCGTCTTCCCGAAGTTCGAGCCGTCGTCCGTCCACGGCCGAGACGTGACCGTCCCGAGTAGCTTCGCCTTCGGGGGCTACTTCCTCGTCTTCGGAGCGGTCGTAGCGCCGGCGAGCGCCGCCGTCCTGCTCTCCATCGGCCTGCCGTTTCCCGTCCCCGTCGAGACGCCGGCGCTCCTCGCTGGGGGGCTGGCCGCGACGGCCGTCCTCGGCGGCCTCGCCACCGTAGCGGGGTTCCTGTACGCGGCCAACCGCGTCGCCACCTACCGGCTCCCCTGAATCAACAGATAGGCTTTGGGTCCAGTCCCATCCCCTCCAACGTCTCGGCGTAGTCCGCGTACGCGGCCTCGATAGCTCCAACCGCGGCGTCACGGGCCACGTCGCGCCCCTCGTCGTCGAGCGTCGATAGTGCGTCACGCGCGGGGTCGAGGTCGCTCGCGTCGGCCCGCAGGTCGCGGAACGTGTCGGCCCCGGCCTCGTCGGCCTCGTTGACGAAGAAGTTCACCACCTGCAGGTAGAACCGGTCGGCTATCAGCGGGACGGCGACGAGCCCCGCTCCGACGCGAGCGTCCGTCGACGCCACCGTCTGGAGATGGTCGGCGAGTGCGTCGGGGTCGCCGGGGTCGGCGTCGATACGGTCGGCGCGGTCACGGGCGGCCCCGGCGGCAGTCGCGAACGCCTCACTGGCGGCCCCGGCATCGTCGGCCCAGCCTGAGAGTCCGTCCGCGACGCCGACTTCGCGAGTTACCGCTGCCTCGCGGACGGCCGCCGGCGTCAGGTCGGCACCGGTGGCCGCGATGAGCAGTTTGTCCGAGCCGAGTCGGTCCAGTTCAGTTCCCGCCTCCTCGCGGACGGCATCGAGTGTCTCGGCGGCGTCCATACCACCGTGGAGGGACGCTCGACGCTTAGAACCCCCGCCCGATTTATCGGCTGTCGGAACCTAGCTGATGCATGGCCGAAGAGTACCCCGACCCGCCGGCCGCGCATCCCTCGCTGTCGGCGGCCGACCTGAAACGACGCCTCGACACCGGCGAGTCGGTCCGCCTGCTCGACGTCCGCGACCGGAACGAGTTCGAGCAGTGGCACATCGACGGCCCGTCGGTCACGGCGACACAACTCCCGTTCGCGAAGTTCCTGCAGGCGAAGGTGACCGACGGCGTCGACGACCTCGTGGCCGACGTAGACGGCGACGGCCCGATTACCGTCGTCTGTGGCCGCGGCGAATCCAGCGGTTTCGTCGCCGGCCTCCTGATCGACCACGGCGTCGACGCGCGCAACCTCGCCGACGGGATGCGCGGGTGGGCACGCCTCTACGAGAGCCACGAGGTCCCTTGCGACGCGGCGACCGTCGTGCAGTACCAGCGTCCGTCGTCCGGCTGTCTCTCCTACCTCGTGGTCAGTGACGGCGAGGCGGCCGTCGTAGACCCGCTTCGGGCGTTCGCCGACCGCTACGCCGACGACGCGGCCGACCACAATTCGACACTCCGGTACGCCCTCGATACGCACGTCCACGCCGACCACGTCAGCGGCCTGCGACGACTCGTCGACGACCACGGCGTCGAACCGGTGCTGCCCGCCCGCGCGGCCGACCGCGGCGTCACCTTCGACGTGACCGAACTCGGCGACGACGAGACGCTCGCTGTGGGGTCGACGACGCTCGACCCGATTCCGCTCCCCGGCCACACCACCGGCATGACCGGGTTCCGTGTCGGCGGCGTCCTCCTCGCCGGTGACAGCCTCTTCCTCGAGAGCGTCGCTCGGCCTGATCTAGAGGAGGGCGACGCCGGCGCCCCGGACCTCGCCCGCTCACTCCACGAGACGCTGACCGAGCGCCTCGCACCGCTTCCTGACGAGACCCTCGTCGCGCCGGGCCACTACTCCGAATCGGTAGACCGTGCCGACGACGGCACCTACACCGCGCCGCTCGGGACGCTCCGCGAGCGACTCTCCGCGTTCGATATGGACCGGGAGACGTTCGTCGAGCGCATCTGTGCGGACGTTCCCCCACGACCCGCCAACGTCGAACGCATCATCGCCGTCAACCTCGGCACCGACGACGCCGACGACGACACCGCCTTCGAACTCGAACTCGGCCCGAACAACTGCGCCGCGGCGCCGATGGACGCCGCCTAGAACGGGAGCCGGCGCCGAAGTTGTTCGAACAGCGACGGCTCGTCGTCTGTCGCGTCCGGGCCGACGACGTCCTCGTCAGGGAGGATGACGGTCCGCTCGCCGTCGTCGTCGACCTCGATGAGGTCGTCCTCTTTCAGCGCCGCCAGTGCGCCCTCTATCTGGTCGATGTTCACGTCCGCCTGGGAGCGAATCTCGAACACAGTCATCCCCTCGTTGTGGCGGTCCGCGAGCGCGTCGAGTACCGCAACCTCCGTCTCGTCCCGGTCGCGATACTCCGGCTTCGCTCTCATACTGGCCTCTATACCCGCCCGGCTCTTGGCTTTGTCCCTCGTTCTGATGCTGTGGCTCCGAAATGCGTTCGATCGATACTCGACCCCGCTATCGGAAACACGGGAATCATAGCTGCTACGGATGGCAGGTCCGCGGAAACCGTCGTACCAATCGCGGCCGTCGTCGCCGACGCTCGGACACGGCGGTCAACCTTTATCAGCCATTCGTGAGTTTTACGGTATCCTTCTAGACATATAAAGGACAATCGAAGTCGCACGCCTCGGCCGCTATCGAACGCAGAGAGAGATTCACAACGAGAACAGCCGATGCTCGAAAACAAAGCCGTCCACAAAACAACAGCAACGCGAAGAAAAGAAATCGAGAGAACAGTACCGGCAGACAGGACGTGTCTACCGAATCTTGAACTCCTCGCTCTTGTCCCGGTTGCCTATCTCGCCCGTAGAGGTAGCGTTGTCTGCCCCTTCGACGTACTTGAAGTGTGCTGGGCCGTAGTGTCGCGTTCTCCAGATATTGGCGTAGTATCGGTCGAAGTTCTGAGTCTCACGGTACGTCTGCGCCTGTTCCGACGTGAGGTAGGAGATACGGTACAGTTCCCCATCTGGCGTCACCGTTCGGAAGTAGATTCGCTCGGGTGCCCAGCTAGGATTGACTACACCGTCCGCATTCTGGTAACTTTTATCTACACCAGTGTACCCGTATAGCATAACCCCATCCAATTCAGCCATCTTCTCAAAAGTCCGGTTTTCTGGCTCGATGACGTACGTCACGGCGATATATTCTTCGTCGGCGTTCACCGAGTAGCCGGTGATGTTCGTCCAAGTGTGTTCGTTGAATACGGTGGTGTAGTCATAGGCAAATTCACCGAGTTGTTCGGTACGGTTCCACGACGACATATTCCCAGCGAACAGTACATCTCGCTGTTCGGGTGGGATGAACTGCTCGACGGTGAGGTAGTACGTGAACGCGGTGTTTGGCTCGCTTGACGTGGCGATGATGGTGTACTGCCCCGTCTCGGGGAGCGTCACCATCGTCAGGTCGGCGGCATCGCCCATCCCGCCATCATCGTCGAGGTCGATGACCGTCCCGTTCGGGCCGCGTAGCTTCACCAGCGGGTCGCCAGTAGGCGACCGCATCGAGATGTTGACTACCGTGCCGGCTTCCGCGGCAAACTGAACCGGCTCGTAGTATTTGCCGTCGCGCTTGGGGTCGCCCCCATCGAGGTCGCTATTGATAATGTGGCCTGCGTCCTGTTCGAGCGAGATGCTACGCAGGTCCGTCCCGTTCTGGGGGACAGTCGGCGTCGGCGTCGGCGTCGGGGTCGCCGTCGACTCCGGCGTGCTGGTTGTCCCATCGGGGCCAGTGTCGGTTTCGCCGACGCCGAGGCCGTTACAGCCCGCCGTAATCAGGAGAGCCGCAACTAAAACCGTAAGCAGAGCATTTCGAGACGTAGAGAGTGTGATTCGTAGCATTTCTGTAGTCCTCTGTCTTGTTGTAACTAATGTTTCTGCTTTAGAGTATATAAATATGGAGAAAAATCAAGCCATCAGAAGCTCGCCGAGAGAGTCAGAAAGGCGACCGTCCAAACGAGGGGGTGACAAAAACGGCCAGACGGAAATTGATTGTGGGCTGAGTGGTTACGCACCGATGCAGACGCCGCCGATTTTGACCGTACTGCAACCGCCGCCACCGCCGGAGTCGTCATTGCTGGACCCACCGGAGTCGTCGTTGCTGGACCCACCGGAGTCGTCAGAGCCGCCAGAGTCGCCGCCACCGCCACTCGACCCGTAGTGGTCGCTGGGCGACCCGCCGCTGAAGCTACCGGAGCTACTGGAGCTACCGGAGTCGTCTATCGGTTCGTGGCCAGACCCGCCCCCGGTGCCGCCAGCGAACAGGCCGCTACCCGTGCCACCACTACCAAAGTCGCTGGAGTCGTCGTTGCCGCCTATCGACCCGTAGTGGTCGCTGGGCGACCCTCCATTGAAGGTACTATCGGAGTCGTCGTTACCGCCACTCGATCCGGTGTCGTCGTTGCCGCCTATCGACCCGTAGTAGGGGTCACCAGACGAGCCGGATGTGACGCTTCCAGCCCCGCTAGACCCACCGGAGTTACTGGACCCGCCGGAGTTACTGGACCCGTCGGAACTGCCGTCCTGAGGGTCCATCTCCAAATCTCGGAGGGCCTTCTCCGTATGGACTTTCTGCTCCAGCGCCTTGTAGTCGTAGCCTCCTGTCACATCATTTACCTTGAACTCGTCCACATCCACGTAGTCTGAAGCGGTGACTCTATCGCCATCAACCCGCATCTGGATACCGTCGTCGCCGTTGCCCTCAACGATTGTTTGTTCGCCGGTCATAGGATTGGTAAGGACAACATCATTCAGGCAATCGTTGTTCCAGAAGTGACAGTCATCAGACGACGAGCCACCATCGGAGAGCGTCCCGCCGACGGACCCGTCTGTGACCACCACGACGCGCTTAGTAGCGGTCCCGCGCCGACCGACCGCGTCGTAGACGACGGCGCGAACCGATCGCGTACCAGCGTCGCCGAACGCGTGCGTGGTACTCACGCTCGCGTTCTCGCCGGAGAGGGACGTTCGGTCGGTGACGTTCCCGTCGACGACCCACGCGAGGGTCGAGAGGGTCCTGTCGGTGCCCTCGGCGTCGGCAGTGAACGTGACAGCGTCGTCACGTGTGACTGTCCCCGGTCCGGTGAGAGACACCGACGGTCCCGACGACGGTGAGACAGCGACGTGAAGGGTATCGGACCGCGTCGCGCCGTCGTCGTCGGTCACGGTCACGGTGACGTTGTACTGGCCGACCGCAGTCGGACGGAAGTGGGTCTGCCGACACGCTCGGCAGTCGGGCGAAGTAGTAGCGCCCGACGGCGTCTCGATTGACCACTCGACACGTGCGATAGTGCCGTCGGGGTCGCGTGTGCCGTTGGCATCGAGATACACCGTCGCATTGGCTGGAACGGTCTGGTCGAGACCGGCGTCGGCGAGCGGCGGCGCGTTTCCTGTGGCGGCCGCGGTGCCCGAGAGGAGCGTCGCTGTGAGGAGGGCGGCCACGACCAGACTGAGCAGGCGCATCGCTCGACGTTGGGCTCGCCAAATGGTATAAAATTACTTATCTATACTATACAAATAATGAAGGCATTGCCCGAAACGTATCACTGGGAGTTCGTCGCGAGCCTGACGGGTAGGGTTTAAGTAGGACACGGCGGCAAGAACTGACAATGGGTCTCAAATGTTCCGTCCTCGGGCACACGTACGGTGAGGCCACCGTCGAGCGCGAGCGCGAAGAACAAGGGAGCGAAGTCGTCATCACCATCCAGGAACGGGAGACCTGCGAACGGTGTGGGAAGACGCGCATCGTCTCCGAGAACAAAGAGGTAACAGCCATCGAGACGCCGTCGGACATCGCTGGCGACATGGTCGACGACGAAGACGAGACGTCGACGGCGGATGCCGACGGTGTCGAGGAAGGGACAGTCGGGGTACCGGACGACGGAGCGACCGACGGGACGGCAGACGAATCGACGGACGAGGTGGACGGCGGACCGGCCAACGAGCCGGCAGAGCCGATGAACGTGGGCGATTCGGCCACCGACATCGTCGACTCCGACGCCGACGACGCGGAGATTCTGGACGACAGCGACGAAGAGGCGGACCGAGGCGGCGACAGTGAACTGGAGAATCCGACGACGGACGTCCACGTCCCCGACGCAGAGGCCGAGGACCCAGTCACCGACGCCGGGGCGGAGGATCCCGAAACGGACGACGCCCTCATCATCGACGGCGAGGACGAGGAATCTCGGTCCGACGACCGCGAACCCGGCCAGTGGCCCGACGAACCGGGCGACGACGGCGACGACTGGACGCCGGAGACGGTACTGGGTGGGGACGACGACACTCACGACTCGGCAGCCGTCGAGTCGGCCGATAGCACCGCTGTGACCGTCCCCGAGGGACAGTTCCAGTGTCCCGAGTGTGGGTTCACCACGGACGTAGAGGCGAGTTCTCTGCGCGCGGGCGACTTCTGTCCGGAGTGCCACAAGGGGTCGCTGGTCACCGACACCGAGTGAACGCAAAGAGTAAGACGGCGCCTCGCAAAACGACGGCCATGCGAGAGTACAAGATGCGACGGGGCGAGCATCTCGAAGACCGCGTCCCGGACATGGAAGCGTTCGTCGAGGAGTACTTCGGTCCGGTCACGGACACCGAAGAACACAACGGCAGTGACCTCCTCGTCGTCGACGACCCCGACAACCCCGTGTTCGAACGGGTCGTCGCCGGCACCGTCGACTACGGGAGCAAGAAGGACAAACTGGCCCTGCACATCGACGAGAAGCCAGCCGAGCAGGTCATCTCCGAGGGCCACGTCGACGCCGCCGAGGACGCCGTCTCGGTCAAGAACGATTTCCTCGAAGAGGCGACGGGTCGAGACGCAAAGGCCCGCCGTGACTCCCTGAAGCGGTCCGTCGAGGACGACGCCGACGCGCCGGACAACGTCTGAGCGAGCAGTGCTGTTTTTCCGGAAACATCAGATCGCCGTCACCCCTAAATACTCTCGTGTCATATGTTCACATACGCCCCACCGGAGGCGCACAAAATATCCGGGCCGCGGCACCGCCGCGTGGTCCGGCACGAAGCCGGGCACCCTGTCATAGTTTGTCCGCCCCGCCGGAGGCGGACCCAATCCGGCATGCCGGGCACGTCCGTCTCGTCTTCAGTCGACCAGTCCGTAGCCACGCTTGACCAGTTCGATGTCGACGAAGATGACGGCGACGGTGAGGCCCGTCAGCACGAACAGGGAGCGGTTCGGCGGGACGGCCACTGCCTCGGGGATGACGCCGTAGCGGACGCCGTTGACCATGTACACCATCGGGTTCAGCAGCGTGACCTGTCGCCAGATGCCCGAGAGCGCAGAGAGGGGGTAGAACACCGCGCCGAAGAACACCAGCGGGCGGATGATGAACTGGTTCATCACCGTCAGGTAGTCGAAGTCACGCGCCCAGAGGCCGCCGATGACGCCGAACGCGGCGAACAGCGTCGGGATGACGAGCGTGAACGCCGCGAGGTAGAACGGGTTCGCGACGGTCACCGGCGTGAAGACGAGGCCGACGCCCCAGATGATGGCGCCGACGACGATACCGCGGAGCGATGAGGCGGCGACGTAGGCAAGCACCATCTCGGTGTGAGACAACGGCGAGGTCAGCACTTCGTGGATGTACTCGTTCCAGCGGCCGTGGAAGATGGAGAACGACGCGTTCTCGAAGGCGTTGGAGATCATCCCCAGCACCACCAGTCCGGGCAGGATGAAGAGAATGTAGCCGGCGCCGCCGAAGGCGTTCGGGTCGTTGCCGCTGATTCGCTCGCCGAGGACGACGCCGAAGACGGTGAAGTACAGTACGTTCGTAATCATCGGCGGGAGGAACGTGTTGCGCGGGCGTCGAACGTAGCGAAGAATCTCGCGGTGCAGAAGCGTCCAGAGGCCGACGAGTCGCGCACGCAGTCCCGTCGGTGCACCGTCGCGGGCGTCGTCGGTCGCCGGGCCCGCACCGTTCGTCCCCACGTCGGTGTCGTGGCTCATGCGGACACCTCCGCGTACTCGCGGTCGTCGCGCGTCAGGTCGACGAACACCTCTTCGAGCGAGGCTCGCCGGATGTCGAGCGACGTGACGTGGTACCCCTGCCGTTCGAGTACTCGAACCAGTTCGGGCGCAGTCTGGCTCCCACCCGCCGCCGTGACGCTGAGGCCGTCGTCAGTCACCGCAACGTCGGTGACGCCGTCGACGGCGAGTCTCGGTGCGGACCGTGGTGGGTCGGCCAGACCGAGGTCGATGGTGTCGGTGCCTCTCGACATCAGCTCGTCGGGCGAGGCCACCTCTACCTTGCTCCCCGAGTCCACGATAGCGACCCGGTCACAGAGGCGTTCGGCCTCCTCGATGTAGTGCGTCGTCAGCAGGATGGTCGTGCCGGCGTCGTTCATCCGGTTGATGATGTCCCAGAGGTCGTGGCGCAACTGGACGTCGACGCCGGCCGTGGGTTCGTCCAGAATCAGCAGGTCCGGGTTCGAGACGAGGGCGCGGGCGAGGACGAACCGCCGTTTCATCCCGCCGGAGAGCCAGTCGAATCGGGTGTCCCGCTTGTCCCAGATGCCGACGGTCTTCAGCGCCTCTTCGGCGCGTCGGTGGGCCTCTTTGCTTCCGATGCCGTGGTAGCCGGCCTTGTGTTCGAGAACTTCGATAATGGGGAAAAAGCGGTCGACGTTGAACTCCTGTGGTGCCAGTCCGATTCGGTCGCGGGCCGCTCGGTAGTCGTCCTCGACGTCGAAACCGAACACTTCGGCGTCCCCGCCGTCTTTGTGGACGAGGCCGACCAGCGTGTTGATGAACGTCGTCTTGCCCGCGCCGTTGGGCCCGAGGAGACCGAAGAACTCGCCGCGGTCGACGGTCAGGTCCAATCCGTCGAGGGCCTGTACGTCACCGTAGTTTTTTCGTAAGTTTCGGGCGCGTATCGCCGGTTCTGTCATTACTGACCCTACCCGGCGGACACCGAAAAGGACGTTGAACGCGGCGGGTCAGAAGAGAGACGGCACCTACCGACCGAGGCGTTCGCGGGCGATACCGACGCCGGCGGGGGTGATGATGAGTTGGTCGTCGTCCTTCTGGACGATGTCGCCGCCGACCTCGTTGGCGACCTGTTTGAGTTCGTCGCTGATGTGTTCCATCGTCCGGTCCTGCGTCGAGTGGCGCGTGATGTCGGCGATGACCACGTCGCCATCGTAGACGGCGTCTTTGATCTCGATGACGTCCTGCTTGTCGCTGATGCGGGCGATGCGGACCTGTCGCTCGGTCTCGGCACCCGACGCATCGAAGTCGTCCGCGTTCAGTTCGACGTAATCCTCGGTCTTCCGGGAGTTGCCCGACTCGCCGAGAATCTTGCTCATGAGTCCCATGTGCCCCACGGCGGGCGCTACCCGTTTCAACTTTTCGTCAGACGGGATTTCGTCGCGGATCTCACACCGAGAACTCGAACAGGTCGTCGCCGACGTGGTGGATAGACTCGACGACCTTGCCCGAGTCGCCGACCATGTCGTCGCCGTCGGTCTTCGCACGCCCGATAGCGAGGAACTTCCCGTGGGACTCCTCGTTGATGGCGACGAGGTCGCCCGAACTGATGTCGTCGTCGGCCTCGGTGATGCCGGGCCGCATGATGTCTGCGCCGTCCGAGACGAAGGAGATGGCGCCGGTGTCGACGGTGACGACGTGTTTCTGGGGTGGGTGAGCGTTCGCGCCCTCGACGGTGAGGAACGGTTCGCTGTCGATATACAGCACGAGGGGGTCGCCGTCGACGAGGACGACGTCCCAGTCGCTGTCCTCGAACTCGACCTTCTCGAAGGTGTCGGCGTCGAGTTCGACGCCGAGGTTGTCAGAAAGCGCCGTCGCGATGGCATCGACCTCGTCCGAGCGGAGGTGGTGCCGCGATTTGACGTTCATACGAGCGTCTGCGGGGTCACGGACGGTAAGCGTAACGAAGGATTAGTGTGACCGGGACGGCCGCGAGGGGAGCCTTTAGACCCGGCGGGCCGTAGCGGGCGTATGCGCGTCGTCACGCTACTGCCGTCCGCGACGGAGATCGTCTACGCCCTCGGCGTCGAACCGGTCGGCGTCTCACACGAGTGTGACTACCCGCCGGCGGCCCGCGAGCGACCGTCGGTCAACCGCTCCCGTGTCGACCCGGAGGCCTCCAGCAGCGAGATTAACGAACAGGTCGCAGACGCCGAGTCCGGCGACGGCGTCTACGCCATCGACCGCGAGACGCTGGCCGCCGTCGACCCCGACGTAATCGTCACGCAGGGCGTCTGTGACGTCTGTGCCGTCGACCACGTGCTGGTGGCGGAGGCGGTCGAGGACCTCGGACTCGACGCCGAGGTGCTGACGCTGGACGTCCACAGCCTCGACGACCTCTTCGGCTCCATCCACCGCGTCGGCGCGGCCATCGGTCGTGACGAGGCGGCGACCGACCTCGTGGCGACCCTCCGCCAGCGAGTCGCCGCCGTCGAGACGACGGCCGCACGAGCGAGCGAGACGCCCAGCGTGGCCGTCCTCGACTGGCTGGATCCGGTGATGGTGGCCGGCCACTGGGTTCCCGAGATGGTCGAGAAAGCGGGCGGCGTCTACGGGATGGCCGAGCGCGGTGCCCACTCCCGGCCGCGCGAGTGGGAGGAAGTGCGAGAGTACGACCCCGACGTACTGGTGGCGGCGCCGTGTGGCTTCGACGTCAATCAGACCCGGGAGAACCTCGCGGACCTGACCGAACGGCCGGGGTTCGACGAACTCACAGCCGTTCGGGAGGGTCGGGCCTACGTCGTGGACGGCCACCACTACGTCAACCGCTCGGGGCCGCGACTGGTGGACACGCTGGAGTTCCTCGCGGCGCTCTGTCACCCGGACCTGTTCGACGCGCCGCCGCGAGACGCGGTGCAGGAACTGCCGTCGCTCCGTGCCTGAGAGGGTCGCGACGGAACCAGTCTACTCCGCTGGCAGCGAACAGCGACCCTCGTAGGTTGCCTCGTCGATACTCCCGATAGCCGGGTCGTCGCCACACACCGGGCAGTCCGGGTTCGGGGCGACGGGCACCTCGTCGACGGTCATCTCGGCGGCGTCGTAGGCCAGTAGCCGCCCGTCGAGCGGTTCGCCGTAGTCCATCGCGAGTTTGACGACTTCCGTCGCCTGGATACAGCCGATGGTGCCGGGGAGGACGCCGAGGACGCCCGCCGTCGCGCAGTCGGGGACGGTGCCCGCTGGCGGTGCCTCTGGGAACAGACAGCGGTAACACGGCCCCTCGCCGTCGCCCGTGAACGTCGTCACTTGCCCCTCGAACCGGAAGATAGCGCCGTGGGAGAAGGGGATGCCCGAGAGGGTGCAGGCGTCGTTGACGAGAAAGCGCGTCTCGAAGTTGTCCGAGGCGTCGACGACGATGTCGTAGTCGGTCACGAGGTCCCTGACGTTCTCTTTCGAGAGGCGAACCTCGTGGGTGTCGACGGTCACGTCGGGGTTCAGACCGGTGACGAACTCGCGGGCGCTGTCGACTTTCGGCCGGCCGATGTCGTCGTCGCGATGAATGACCTGTCGCTGGAGGTTCGAGCGCTCGACGACGTCGTCGTCGACGACGCCCAGTCGTCCGATGCCGGCCGCCGCGAGGTACTGCAGGACCGGCGAACCGAGGCCGCCAGCACCGACGACGAGCACCGACGAGTCAAGCAGTGCCGCCTGCCCCTCCGGCCCCACGTCGTCCATGATGATGTGACGGGAGTAGCGGTCGAGTTGCTCGGGGTCTAAGTCCGGTCGCATAGTGGAGGGTTGACCCCGAGGGAGGATAAACGACGGGATGGGAACGCCGTGTAACGAGGGCGATCAGTTGTTCCGCTGGAGGTCGGCGACGAGGTCGTCCATCTTCCCGTTGATGCTGGCAATCTGGTCGGTCTGCTCCGCTGCCTCATCGGCTATGTCCGCCGTCGAGTTCGCTATCTCCTCGGCGGCGTCGGTCGCCTGATCGATCATGCTGGCGACCTCTTCGGTCGACGCCGCTTGCTCGTCAGTCGCCGTCGCCACCTCCTCGATACCGTGGTTGACCTCGCGGACGGCGTCGTCGATGTCCGAGAGAATCTCCGTCGACTCCTCGACCGTCTCGATGCCGTCGTCTATCTCCTCGTTGCTCGCTTCGAGACTCTCGACGGCGTTCTCCGTGTCGTCTTGAATCCCGTCGATCATCTCCTCGATGGTGGTCGCCTGGTCCTGGGACTCCTCGGCGAGGCTCTTGACCTCGTCGGCGACGACGGCGAACCCCTCCCCGGCCTCACCGGCACGTGCGGCCTCGATAGAGGCGTTCAGCGCCAGCATGTTCGTCTGGTCGGCGATGTCGTTGATGACTTCGACGATCTCGTCTATCTCCTGAACGCCCTGCTGGATGGTCCGGACGTCCTCGGCGACGCTGTCGGCGGCCCGCTGGATCCGTTCCATCGCCTCGTGGACGTCTTCTGCGTTGCCCTGTCCACGTTCGGCGAGTTCCGTGGCCTCACGAGTCGCCGCCGACACCTCCTCGGAGGAGGACGCGATCTCCTCGACAGAGGCCGAGAGGTTCGACACCTCGTTGGCGATTTCGGACATCCCCTCGTACTGCTCGGCCGTCCGCTCTCGGATGTCGGCCGACTCGGTCGCGATTTCGACCGAGGAGTCCTCCAGTTCGGCGATGAGTGTCTGTATCTCGCTCGCGGTGTCGTGGTCGTAACCGGCCCGTCTGTCGATGTTCTCGGCGATATCGGCGTCGATGTCGTCGTCGATGTCCCCGTCGACGCCCGTCTCCGTTGCAACTCCCGTGTCTCCGTGGCTACTGTCGCCCATCTGTGAATTGTAATTCGAATACGCACTGAAAAAGACGATACCCAATAGAATCAAAAACGAAAACGCGAGCGTTCGAGGAGCGGGGTGCTCAGCAGTCGTAGAGGTCGCGGTACTTCGCGTCGGCGTAGTCGAGGAAGTAGTCGGCGGTGAACGACTCGCCCGTCGCTTCCTGCACGAGGTCGTCCGTCTCGTAGCGGGCACCGTGGCGGTGGACG
Source organism: Haloarcula pellucida (assembly GCF_014647235.1). Taxonomy (GTDB): domain Archaea; phylum Halobacteriota; class Halobacteria; order Halobacteriales; family Haloarculaceae; genus Haloarcula; species Haloarcula pellucida. Next base: position 119,735 of record NZ_BMOU01000006.1, on the reverse strand, counting down.
TTCTCGGTCAACCAGTCGTGAATCGGATCGAAGTCCCCCTCGCGGACGAGCGAGTCCACGTCGCCCACGTCTTCTCGGAGGTGGTGGTCCAACTGGGCAGCCAGCACCGACCCGAGCGTGTAGGTGGGGAAGTACCCCAGCGCGCCGTTGGTCCAGTGGATGTCCTGCAGACAGCCCTCGGCGTCGGTGTCCGGGCGGACCCCGAGGTACTCCTCCATCTTGTCGTTCCAGACTTCGGGGACGTCCTCGACGGCGAGGTCACCGCGGATCAGGTCGCGCTCTATCTCGAACCGGAGGACGATGTGCATGTGGTAGGTCAACTCGTCTGCCTCGACCCGGATGAGGTTGTCCTCGTACACTTCGTTGGCGGCCTCGTAGAACTCCCGCGGCGTCGCGTCGATACCCAGATGCTCGTTGGCAGTGTCGGTAAAGAGGTCCCAGAACGGCTGTGAGCGGCCGATATGGTTCTCCCAGAAGCGCGACTGGGACTCGTGGACAGAGAGGTCGCGGTTGTCGCCCAGCGGCGTCCCGTAGGCCTCTTGGGGCAGCCCGAGCGTGTAGGTGGCGTGGCCGAACTCGTGGATGGTCGAGCCGATGGCGTCCATCGGGTCGTCGGGCTTGAACCGCGTCGTCACGCGGGCGTCGAACTGCGTCCCCGTCGAGAACGGGTGCGGGGCGGTGTCGAGGCGGCCGTGGTCCCAGTCGTACCCGAGCGTGTCCAGCGCTTCCTCGACGAGGGCGTGCTGGTCGTCCTCGTCGTAAGTCCCCTCGAAGGGGTCTGCGAGCGTCACGTCGCTGTCGGCGACGTCGTCGACGAGCGGGACCAGTTCGTCGCGCAACTGGGTCAGCACGTCTTCGGCCGTGTCGATGCCGAGATACGGTTCGTACTCCTCGAAGAGGACTTCGTAGGGGTCCCGGTCGGGGTCGATTGCCTCGGCGTACTCCCGCCGGAGTTCGACCATCTCTTCGAGCGTATCGGCGTACATCTCGAAGTCGTCCTCGGCCTTGGCCTCCTCCCAGACGGGGAGGGCGTTCGAAGAGGCCTCCGAGATGCGCTCGACGAGGTCGGCGGGGACCTTCACCGCTCGCTCGTGGTCCCGGCGGACCTCGCGAACGACGGCTTCCTGTTCGGGGTCCAGATCGGCGTCCTCCAGTTCGTCCAGCCACTCCCCCAACTGGTCGTCGGTCAGCAGGTCGTGGTGGAGCGTCGAGAGGGCAGAAGACTGCTTGGCGCGGGCGGGTGTGCCGCCGCTGGGCATCATCACCTGCTGGTCCCACTGGAGGACCCCGCCGGCGTCGGAGACGTAGTGGAGGCGCTTGACGTGGTCGAGGAACTGCTCGTAGGTCGACTCTGTCTCGCTAGCTGTTGCCATATCCCCCCGTTGGGTCGGCGCTCCTAAAGGGACAGCGTAGGCGGAAATCTGTCGCCGGCTACGCCAGCCACGACTCGACGACGCTCTCGTAGATGCGCTGGCACCGCTCTAGCACGTCGACCGAGACGCTCTCGTCGGCGGTGTGGGCCTCGCCGGGTTCGGCCGCGCCGACGACGACGCAGTCCGTTCCGACGTCGGCCAGCCACCCCGCATCGGTCGCGTGGGGTTTGACGACCTGTTCGGGGGCGCCGTCCTGGGCGTCGGCGGCGGCGTCGCAGACGGCGTCGGCGAAGTCGGCGTCGCCGCAGGCCATCGGTGGCAGGTCCTGGTCCACGCGCCATGAGACGCCCTCGATGTCCTCGACGCGGTCCAGCGGCGCGCGCTCGCCCGGGACGGTCCGCTCGTCGACCGTCGCCTCGCAGCGCTCGGGAACGACGTTCCACGCCGACCCACCGTCGATTTCGGTGACGGCGACGCTTCCGGACAGTTCGTGGCCAAGCACCTCGGTCGACGGGAAGTCGAGGCCTCGTACCACGTCGACGGCGTCCGTCGCGCGGTAGATGGCGTTCTCGCCGGCGTCGGGTTCGCTGGCGTGGGCCGCAGTTCCCTCGGCGACGATGGTCGACCCGCGACGGCCTTTGTGGGCGACGGCCACGTCGGTGACCCCCGGCGCGGAGTAGCCCGTCGACCCCTCGCCGACGACGGCGTAGTCCACCCGAAAGCCGTCCTCGATGGCGGCCCGACAGCCGACGCCGCCCTGTTCCTCGCCGGCGAAGGAGGCGAAGACGAGTTCGTCCTCGGCGGGCGCGTCGGCCGCCGCGAACGCCAGCATCGCCGCCGCGACGCTCCCCTTCATGTCGGCACTGCCCCGACCGTGGATGCGGCCCTCGCGTCTTTCGACGACGTACGACCCGTCGGCGTCCACCTGTGACTCGTCCGGCGGGACGACGTCGTGGTGGCCGACGAGGGCGAGCGATTCGCCGCTCCCCGGTCCCTTCTGAGCGATAACGTTGCCGTGGTCGTCGTGTTCGACGGCGGCGTCGGTGTGGTCCCGGAGCCACGAGGCGACGAACTCGCCGGCGGCCGACTCGTCCTCGTGGCTCGGGATGGCGACCAGTTCCTCCGTGAGGTCGGCGACGTGCATACGCAGTCGTCACCCGCTAGAGGTTTGGGTCTTGCTGGAAACGGAGAACGGCGTCGCAGAATCGTCCTGCCGACAGCCACCGGTTGTCTCAGCGAAGCACCGCGTAGGCCACGCCCAACACGCCGCCGTAGACGGCGTGCCACAGCAGACTCGGCACCGCGAAGTTCGGGAACGGCGGCGCCATCGGGAACCCGACGGCGCTCAGCCAGACGGGCATCACGAGGGCGGCGAGTGCGACCCACGTGACGACGCCCCAGAGGACGCCCAGTCCGACCGTCGCGCCCGTCGACCGGCCGACCAGATCAGATTCGACGAGCGCCGCGAAGACGACGCCGAGGACGGCGCCGTGGGCGAGATGAACCGTCCACCCCGCGACACCTCCCGAGAGACCGTAGAGGCCGGGAATCGCACCTTTCAGGACCGCCGCGTTCATCACGGAGATGAGTACCGCCATCACTGTCGCACCGCCGATACCACCGGCGACACCGGCCTGCCAGTCGTCTAGCACGAGTCCGGTGTCGGTCGCAGTCTGTGTTGCCATTGCGTCTCCGGGTGCTCGCGGATATCGCAAATAGTCGACTTGAGAGCGTGCCCGACGTACACAGCCCCGGAAAGTTGACAAGGGAGACCGGCGGGCAGTCGGCCGTTTCTGTGTGGTGACGATAGGCACACGCGCGCCCCATCAGAGATATCAATTTCGGATACTGAGACCGTTCAGCTCGCGAACAGCCGCCGCTCGGCCCGTTCGTGGTCGGCGGCGAGGACGTCGACCAGCGGCGCGAAGGGCGTCATGTCGTCTATCGAGCGTCCCGCGCTGTCGTCGGCGGCCTCGGCCATCACCGGTCGCAGGTCGTCCAGAATCCGCTGGGCGTCGGTGTGGCCCAGCGAGAGGAGGCGCTGGGCCGCGCCGAGTAATCCGGTGACGAAGCCGTGACAGCACAGCAGGCAGGCCTGCCGAACGTCGATGCCGGCCAGTCCGGTAGCGACGCCGAGGACGACGGCGTAGTTGCCCGGCGCGTCGTCGGCGGCGACGCTCTCGGCGTACCGCTCCAGCAGGTCGTCGTCACGCAACTCCCGTTGGAGCGACAGCAGGCGGTCGCCGGACTGCTGGGCACTCTCGCGGAACTCCGCGGCCAGCGTCACCGCGGCGAGGCGCCGGTCGGCCGCGCAGATGGCGTCGATATCGTCCTCGCTGGCGGCGGCGTGGGCCGCACGGAGCGCCACCAGTTCGGCCGGGCCGACTTGCCGCCGGAGGTACGTTTCGAGGAGCGCTTCGAGGTCGTCGGCGTCGGTCACTCGGTCGTCGGCGACGAACTGTTCGAGTCCGTAGGAGACGGTGTAGGTGCCGACCGGGAGGAAGGAGTCGGCCAGTCGGAACGCCTCGAGAGTCGCGTCGTCGCTCATCGGTCCGCTCCGTCGATAGTCCGGACGCCGTGGTCGTGGGTGTGCGAGTGCGCGCCCTCGTCGTGGCTGTGGGAGTCGTCACCGTGGCTGTGCGAGTGGCCGTCGCTCCCGTGACTGTGGTCGGGGTCGGCGTCGTCGAACGTCGTCGGCGGCACGGACTCGAAGCGCGTCTCGACACCCTCGGGCAGGTCGTCACCGACGGCGGCCAGCATCCGCTCGCGGGTGTCCGGCACCGGGAACAGCGCCTCGCCGTCGCGCATCGCGAGGTCCCAGTGGCGGTTGCCCAGCGCGTGGCCCAGTTCCAGCGCCGCCGTCGGCGAGACGTCGCCGTCGGCGAACGAGAGCACCAGCGCCTCGATAGCGGCGAGTTCGACCACGAGGAGGGTGCCGTCGTCGGTTTCGAGGACGTCGCCGTCGGCGAGGTCACGGGCGACGACGATGCCGACGTCCTCGCCCTCGGTCGACTCGGTGCGAACCCGAGAGCGCTGTCGCTCGGTGTCCGAGAGGACCACGCGGACGGGGTCGGCGTCGGCCAGTCGGGCCGCGAGGTCGGCGTCCTCGCCGTGGCCCAGATACGTCTCCGCGACCAGCATCAGTACTTCCTCCCCGAGGGCGCGGGTGCGTCGAGCAGGTCCCGACGAGCGTCGTCCCACGCGGCGTGGAGCGTCGACTGGACCGTCTCGGCCCGGTCGGCCAGTGCGCGCACGGCGACGCCGGCCCCGTTCGGGAGTGCGGTCGCGCCGGCCCGTGCGTCCGCGTCGGTGACCGTCTCGTGCAGGGCGTCCGAGAGCGCCGCGGCGTCGCTGTCGGGCGCGACGACGAACAAGGTCCCGTAGACGGTGAACTCACCGAGGACGCCCGGTGCCGTCGGATCTCCGTCGGCGGGCGTGAGATGGGTCGCGTCCTCGAAGAGGAGGCCATCCGGTCCCTCGGCGCGGACCCGTGAGAGGTACCGCTCGAACTCGAATCGCTCGCCGCGGGCGAGGCGTCCGGGCACGACGACGTCGGCGAGGACTGCCGTCGCTCCGGCGTCGAGGTCCAGCGTCAGGTCCTGATAGTACCGCGAGTCGGCGTGCAGGATGGTCGGTTCCGGCACGTAGTCGAGGTGGCCGCCGGGACCGACCGAGAGCGTCGTGTCGGCGGCGGCGTAGTTGGCGTTCATCGACTGCACCTTCGTGGAACTCTGGGTGGAGACGTGGGCGACGGCGTCGTCCTCGACGGCGATGGTCACGTCGTGGCGGTCCCCCTGTGCGATACCCCCCGTGGGCGACTGGAGGAACACCGTCTCGGCCGCGGGATGGGGGTCGTGGCCCAGCGTCCCCGAGACGTGGAACGGCACCGTCGCGTAGTCGTGGACGAGTTTCGTCCCGTCGCTGGTCGGCGCGAAGCGGAGTTCGAGGACGCCGTCCTTGCCCGGCGCGCCGACGGCGGCCTGCGGCGGCGACTCGGCGGCGTAGGCCTCGAAAGACGGGTGTGGAGCATCGGTGTCGGTCGCGTCGTCTGCCGGGTCCTCGGCGTCTCGCTCCGCCCGTGCCTGTGGTTCGTCCTCGCCGTCTCGCTCCGCTCGCGCCTCCGGCGCGTCCGTCGCCATCAGGCGAACAACACCCCCTCGCGGACGTGTTCGAGCACCTCGTCGACGCCCTCCTCGGCCTTGCAGTTGGTGAAGACGAACGGCCCCTCCCGGACCTCGCGGGCGTCCCGTTCCATCAGGTCGAGGTCGGCGCCGACGTGGGGTGCGAGGTCGGTCTTGTTCACCACCAGCAAGTCGCAGTCGACGACGCCGGGACCGCGCTTTCGGGGGATGTCGTCGCCCTCCGCGACCGAGATGACGTACAGCGAGTAGTCCGCGAGTTCGGGGTTGAACGTCGCAGCGAGGTTGTCCCCGCCACTCTCGACGAGGACCAAGTCGAGGTCCGGGTGGTCGGCGAGGAACGCGTCTATCTGCTGGAGGTTCATCGACGGGTCCTCGCGGATGCCGGTGTGCGGGCAGGCGCCCGTCTCGACGCCAGCGACAAGGTCCTCGGGGACGACGCCGGCAAAGCGCTCGCGCAGGCGGTCGGCGTCCTCCTGTGTGAGGATGTCGTTGGCGATGACGCCCACGTCCAGTCCCTCCTCGCGGAGGCGCGGGACGAGTTCCGTGAGCAGCGAGGTCTTTCCGGACCCGACCGGGCCGCCGATACCGACCGTCGCGACGTCGCGGTGGGTCAGACTCATGATTGGTCACCCTCGCCGCCGTCCGCGGCCGTCTCCTCGCTCTCGGCCTCGGCCGTTCCCACGCTATCCGAGCGGATGGGGTCGTGGACCGTGACGAGTTTCGTCCCGTCGGGGAACACCGGTTCGACCTGAATCATGTCGATCATCTCCGGGACGCCCTCCATCACGTCCTCGCGGCCCAGCAGTTGAGAGGCGCCGGAGCGAATCTCGGCGACCGACTGGCCGTCACGGCCCCGTTCGATACACCAGTCGCTGATGTAGGCGACGGCCTCGGGGTGATTCAGCGGGACGCCGCGCTCCTTGCGGCGTCGCGCGATCTCTGCGGCGGTGAAGACGGTGAGTCGTTCCTGCTCTTTAGCTGTGAGTTTCATAGCATGTACCGCTGTGCGAGTGGCAGTTCGGAGGACGGTTCGCAGGTGACGTGTTCGCCGTCGACCTGTACCTCGAACGTCTCGGGGTCGACCTCGATGTCGTCGGGACAGTAGTCGTTGTACACCATGTCGTCCTTGCCGGGCGTGCGGGTGCCCTCCACGGGGACGACGGGGGTGTCGAGGCCGTACTCTTCGCCAACGCCGCGTTCGGCGGCGGCCGGCGAGACGAACGAGAGCGAGAGCGCGTGTTTGGCCTTGCCGACGGCCCCGGCGCGTTCTCGCTGGACGATGGGTTCACAGGTCATCAGCGACCCGTTGGCCTCGCCCATCTCCGAGTGGACGGGGAACCCACCTTTGAACGTCATCGCGGGCTTGATACCGAAGAACGCGGGGTCCCACAGCACCACGTCGGCCATCTTGCCGGGTTCGAGCGTCCCGACGTACGGTTCGATGCCGGCCGAGATGGCGGGGTTGACGGTGTACTTCGCGATATAGCGTTTGATGCGGAAGTTGTCGGCGCCGGTCCCCTCGTCCTCGGGGAGGGGGCCGCGCTGGGACTTCATCTTCGAGGCCGTCTGCCACGTCCGCGGGACGAGTTCGGCCATCCGGCCCATCGCCTGTGAGTCGGTGGTCATCATCGAGATGGCGCCCATGTCGTGGAGGACGTCCTCGGCGGCGATGGTCTCCGCGCGCACGCGGGACTCGGCGAAGGCCACGTCTTCGGGCACGTCGGGGTTCAGATGGTGACACACCATCACCATGTCCAGGTGTTCGTCGAACGTGTTGTCGGTGTACGGCATCGAGGGGTTCGTCGACGAGGGTAGCATGTTCGGTTGGCCGACCATCTCCATGATGTCGGGGGCGTGGCCCCCGCCGGCGCCCTCGATGTGGAACAGGTGCATCGTCCGGCCGTCGACGGCGTCGAAGGTGTTCTCGACGAACCCGGCCTCGTTCAGCGTGTCCGTGTGCATGCAGACCTGCACGTCCTCCTCCTCGGCGACGTCCAGACACGTGTCGATGGCCTCTGGCATCGACCCCCAGTCCTCGTGGAGTTTCAGGGTGCAGGCCCCGGCCTCGATCTGCTCGCGTAGCGGTTCCGGGTCCGAGGCGTTGCCCTTGCCGTAGAACCCGACGTTGACCGGCCACGCCTCGGCGGCTTGCAGGTGTCGTTTGACGTTCTCGGGACCGGTCGTACAGGTGGTCGCGCCGCCGCCGTAGCCGCCGCCGAGCATCGTCGTGATGCCGCCCGAGAGGGCGTGTTCGTGGAGTTGCGCGGAGTTCCAGTGGACGTGGATGTCCAGCGCCCCGGCGGTCGCAATCTTCCCCTCGCAGGGGTAGACGTCCGTCGACGGGCCGACGACCATGTCGACGCCGTCCATCGTGTCCGGGTTGCCGGCCTTCCCGATGCCCGCTATCTCGCCGTTTCTGATGCCGATGTCGGCGGCGATAATCCCGAGGACGGGGTCGATGATCGTCGCGTTGGTCAGCACCCAGTCCATGGCGCCCTCCTCCTGTGTGACGCCGGGGGCCTGTCCGAGTCCGTCCCGTAGGGTCTTCCCGCCGCCGAAGACGGCCTCGTCGCCGTGTGTGCGCAGGTCCTCCTCGACTTCGGCGAACAGTTCGGTGTCACCGAGTCGTACCTTATCGCCCTCCGTCGGACCGTACAGTTCGGCGTAGGCCTCGCGGTCGATGTCGCGGGTCATTCCTCGGCCTCCGCGTCGTCGTCTTCGGCCCCCGTGTCACGGAACCCGGCCGCGCGCAATCGCTCCAGCGCCTCGCTCAGCCTCGTCTCGCGGGTCGCGTTCGCTTCCCGCTCGCTGTCCCGAGGCTCGCTCTCCGAGCGCGCCTCGCTCACACTCCCGTTGACCATCCCGTTCATCCCGTGGGCGACGCGCTTGCCGCCGATGGCGACGAGTTCGACGGTCTGCTCGTCGCCGGGTTCGAACCGGACGGCCGTGCCCGCGGGGATGTTCAGTCGCATCCCGAAGGCCGCGCGGCGGTCGAACGCCAGCGCGGCGTTGGCCTCGAAGAAGTGGAAGTGCGACCCGACCTGAACCGGGCGGTCGCCGGTGTTACCGACGGTCACCTCGACCGTCTCGCGACCCTCGTTCAGCGTCACGGTCCCCTCGCCGGCGACGACTTCGCCGGGAACGAGGCCCTCGGTCACGACGACCCCCGTCCCGTGGTCATTTCCGACTGTTTGTCCAACATATGCGTCCTCGTTTGGACAGCCGTGATAAGCAACTTCCTCTCGGCGCAAATAGCGCCACTCAGTTCTTTACTTTCACCAGCTTGTCGTTCTCACCCGTACTCGTCTGGACGTTCGTCCACAATCAGTCGCCGAGTCGGGCCCGCGCCTCGGCAACCGTCAACGGCACGTCCTCGCGGCCGTCGAAGAGGCGAACGACCTGCGGCGGGCGGAGGTCACAATCGGTCAACAGGTCGGTGTCGGTCAGTATCTCGCGGGTCGGTCCCGTCGCGGCCACCTCGCCAGCGGCGTCGAGCAGCACCACGCGGTCTGCGACGTGCGGGACCAGTTCCGTATCGGGCGTGGACGTGACGAGGGTGACGCCGTCCGCCGAGAGGGCCGACAGCAGGGACAGTATCTCGGCGCGGTTGGCCGCGTCGACGTTGCTCACCGGTTCGTCCAGCAACAGGACGGCGGGTTCGACGGTCAGCGCACTCGCCAGTGCGGCCCGTCGCTGTTCGCCGCCGCTGAGGCGGAACGGCGGCTTCGACAGGAGGTCCCCGAGGTCTAACTGGTCGGCCACGCGCTCGACGCGCCGGTCGACCTCCACGGCCGAGAGGTCCTGCTGGCTCGGGCCGTAGGCGAGGTCCTCCCTGACGGTGGGGTTGAACAGGTAGTCCGCGGGGTTCTGCGTGAGGACGCTCAGACGGTCCCGGACCGCGTCGGCGTCGGTCGTCTCGCCGAAGTACCGGACCGTCCCGGCGTCGGGGTCGACGAGGCCGCCGAGCAACTGGAGGAGCGTGCTCTTACCGGCGCCGTTGGGCCCGAGGAGGGCGACCCGTTCGCCCGCCTCGACGGTCACGTCGACGCCGTCGACGGCGAGGGTTCCGTCCGGGTAGGCGTAGCGCAGGCCGGTCGCCTCGATAGCGGTCACGCGAACCCCACCCCGGCCACGGTGGCGAGGACGACCAGACCGAAGGCGGCGTCGGCGGCACCCAGCGAGTCACGCGACCGGGCCGGCGTCGTTCCCGTGCCACCGCGGGCGCGGGCGGCCCGCTGGACGCGCTCGCCGCGTTCGAGGCTCCGGAGGAGGAAGGTTCCGACGAAGTTGCCCGAGTCGCGCCACGTCCGTCGCAGGTTCGGGTCTGCGAGCGTGCGACCGCGACGGGCGCGGACCATCCGCTCCAGTTCCGCGAAGAACAGCAGGAGGTACCGGTAGGTGATGGCCAGCAGCGAGACGGCGACGGTCGGCGCGCGGAGACGACGGAGCGCGGCCAGCAGGTCGGCAAAGCGCGTCGTCAACAGGAGCACGGAGAGGAAGCCGACGCAGGCGGCCACGCGCACCGTGAACGTCGCGACGTAGTCGACCCCGGCGACCGACAGCGGTACCCAGTCGAGCGTCGGCCCGCCCATCAGGACCGCCTGTGGCGCGACGACGACCAGCGCGAACGTCGGCGGGCCGGTCACCCGCCCGAAGAAGGTCCGGGCCGGCACCCGGGAGAGGACGGCGAGCGCGACAGCCACGCCCGCCAGCGCGGCGACAGTCGAGAGGTCGCGCTGGACGACCGTGACCGTGACGAGGGCGAGGACGCCCAGTAGCTTGACGCTCGGCGCGACGGCTTGCAGGAACCCGCGTCGGTCGGGGACGTCCTCGGCCAGCAGGAACCACCGCGCTCGGGTCGCGATACCCGCGACGGTGCGGTCCAGCAGGTCAGTCCGCATCCGCGTCGGCCCCCAGCAGTCGGCCGAGTACAAGCGCGGCCAGCAGCGTCAGCGCCGTCCCGACGACGGCCGAGACGAACGTCCCCATCGCACTGCCGAGGCCCGGCACGGCGTAGTCCGGGAGCGGTGCGCTCACGGTGGACTCGGCGTCGTCCGTCGCACCCGTGGCCTCGGCGGCGTTCTCCAGCGGTTCGGCGTAGCCGACCTGTCCGGCCGCCCACCCGAACACCGGTGCGAGCAGCGTCAGGGCGAGCAAGAGCGCGAGCGCCTTCGGCAGCCACTCACGCATCGGCAGCCACCTCCGAGACGGCGTCCGGTCGGAGGTCCGGGCGGGCGCGGGCGAGGTAGCGGTAGACGACGGCGGTGATAGCACCCTCGACGAGGCCGAGGACGAGGTGGCCGACGCCCATGATAGCCACCGTCGTCAGCAGTTGGTACTCGAACGCCGAGGAGAGGCCCAGTTGGACGGCGGCGGTGAGCGCCCCGGCGGTGATACCCAGCCATCCGGCGGCGAAGGCCGCGCGGAACTCGCCGTAGGGGGCGAGGAGACGATAGACGGCGTAGCCGACGTACACCTCCACGATAGCCATGTTGAACACGTTCGCGCCGAGGACGACGAGGCCGCCGTCGCCGAAGACGAGCGCCTGAATCGTGACGACGGTGGCGAGACAGAGCGCGCCCAGATGTGGGCCGAGCAGGATTGCGGCGAACGCGCCGCCGACGAAGTGCGCGCTCGTCCCGCCCGGGATGGGCCAGTTGAGCATCTGTGCGGCGAAGACGCCAGCGGCCACGACGCCGAGCAGCGGCGCGCGTGCGTCGGACACCTCGCCACCGACGCGTCGGGCGGCGACAGAGAGGACCGCGACGGAGAGTACGGCACAGAACACGGCGATAGACAGGTCCACGTATCCGTCGGGGATGTGCATATCGTTGGGTCCTCAGCGCGACAAATAATACTTCTGTATCGCGCAGTATTACTGTCGGCGGCGGGGTGGCCAGCCATATTAGCCCCACCGTCGTACGCCGGAGTATGACCGACGACATCGACCGCATCAGCCTCACGCTCCCGGCGTCGATGGTCGACCGACTCGACGGCATCGTCGACGACTGGGAGTACGCCAGTCGGTCCGAGGCGATTCGGGACTCGCTACGGGACTTCTTCGCAGACTACGAGTGGGAGACCAGCGGCGGCGAGCGCCACCACGGGACCATCGTGGTCGTCCACGACCACCACGTCTCCGGTATCGCCGACGACCTCCAGACCATCCAACACGAGATGGCCGAAGCCATCACCTCCGTCCAGCACATCCACCTCTCACACGACACCTGCATGGAGACGCTCGTCGTCGAGGGGGCGGCCAGCGAGATCACGGAACTCGCCAACCGACTCCGCGCACTCAGCGGCGTCCAGCAGGTGAAAGTCGTCGTCGTCGACGAGTAGGACAGTTCGCGGCACCATTTTCCGCCTCCGCGCCCGCCATCCGGAAAGTTTGTAGATTTGCAAGATTATCGCCCCGAATCGTTCGTACATCTCGTTTTCTTCCCTGTCCTAACACATCCTTATACTCCCCACACGATATGAAGGAGAGTATAAGATTGGATGAGTAAACCTTATTTACGTACTGCTGAAGGGGAAGGACGTGAACGAAATCATGGACGAACGTCCGAGTATCAGCGAGAAACGTGTTGGTACGTACACTAAAGCCGTCATTAAGGTGAACGATTCTGCCCCATCTTCGGAGGCAAACGTATGACCGACGGCCTCACGAATCGGCGTGGCTTCCTCGCCTCGTCGGCGGCGCTGGCCGGCACCGCACTGGCCGGGTGTTCCGGCGGGTCGGCCTCGGGTGACGACACGCTCACGCTCGGTGTACTCGAAGACCGGTCGGGCAACTTCGCGCTGGTCGGCGACCCGAAACACAAGGCGTCGATGCTGGCCATCGAGGAGATAAACAACGACGGCGGCATCGACGGCAAGCAGATAGAGGTGTTCGACCCGGACCCCCAATCCGACAACCAGCGGTATCAGGAACTCACCCGCCGGGCCATCAACCAGAAAAACGTCGACGCGCTGTGGGCCGGCTACTCCTCTGCGACCCGTGAGGCCATCCGCCCCATCATCGACCGCGAGGACCAGTTGTACTTCTACACGACCCAGTACGAGGGCGGCGTCTGTGACAAGAACGTCTTCGCCGTCGGGCCGACGGCCCGCCAGCAGTTGGGGAGCGTCCTCCCGTACCTCGTCGAGGAGTACGGGCCCAAAATCTACACTATCGCCGCGGACTACAACTTCGGTCAGCTATCGGCCGACTGGGTCAAGGTACTGGCCGACGAGAACGACGCCGAGGTCATCGGCGAGGAGTTCATCCCGCTGTCGAACTCCCAGTTCGGGTCGACAATCAACCGCATCCAGTCGGCCGAACCCGACTTCGTGATGTCGATGCTCGTCGGCGCGAACCACACCTCCTTCTACGAGCAGAAGGCCTCCGCCGGCCTCGACGTCCCCATCGGCACCTCGACGGCGATGGCACAGGGGTACGAACACCGCCGGCTGGACCCGCCCGCGATGGCCAACATCTACGCCGGGGTCAACTACATGGAGGAGATTCCGACGAACCGCAACACGAGCGACGGCGGCTTCGTCGACCGCTACTACGAGAAGTTCCCGGACGCCCCCTACCTCAACGAGGAGGCGGAGAACAACTACTTCTCCATCTACATGTACAAGAAGGCCGTCGAGCAGGCCGGGACGACCGAACAGCCGGAAGTGAGGGAAGCCCTCGAATCGGGTATCACCTACGAGGCCCCCGAAGCCCCGGACGGCGAGTCCATCAAACTCGACGGCGCGACCCACCACGTCGACCACCACATGTGGGTCATGCGCGCCGACGACCAGCACAACGTCGAGGCCGTCGACGACCGGGTCATCCCGGAGACGTTCCTCTCGGAGACGGTCGGCTGTGACCTCACCCAAGAGGACGAGGAGACGCAGTACACCCCGCAGGACTTCTACGAGGAGGCCGGATAGCATGGTCAACGGGCTCAACCTCCTGTTCCAGTTCCTCGATAGCTTCGCCTTTATCGTGCTGGCGGCGGCGGGGTTGGCCATCATCTTCGGCATCATGGGCGTCATCAACCTCGCCCACGGCGAGTTCATCATGGTCGGCGCGTACGCGACGACGCTGGCGAACATCCGCGCGGGCCTCCCGCTTCCCGCCGCGATGCTGGTCGGCGTCCTCGTGACGGCCGGCTTCGGCCTCGTCGTCGAACGAGTCGTCATCTCGGGCACCGTCCCGAACGCTCTCAGTCAGCGGTTCCTCGGCCGCAAAGTCATCGAACCGCTGTACGACCGACTCGCCGACTCGATGGTCGCGACGTGGGGGCTCTCGCTCATCATGGTCCAGGGCGTCCGTATCACGCTGGGCAACTCGCTGGACCAGATCGGGACGCCGCTTGGCAACATCGCCTACAGCGGCTTCTCGTACTCGACGTATCGCGTCATGCTCGCCGCCGTCGCACTGGGCGTGCTGGCACTGACCTACTACGTGTTCACCCGCACCGAGTACGGGATGCGCGCCCGCGCGACGATTCAGGACGAGGACACCGCCCGAGCGCTGGGCGTCGACACCGAACGCACCTACATGACGACGTTCGCTATCGGGTCCGGACTGGCCGGCCTGACGGGCGCGCTGTACGCCCCGACCATCACGATGGTCCCCGGGCTGGGCAGTTCGTTCCTCGTCGAGGCGTTCGTCGCCGTCGTCGTCGGCGGCCCCAGCGTGGTGCTGGGGACGACGCTGGCCGGCGGCCTGCTGGGCGCTATCAACGCGACCGTCTCGAACGTCCTCGGGACGTTCTTCGGGCGCATCGCGCTGCTCGTGACCGCCATCGTGATGATCCGGTTCCTGCCGGACGGCATCACTGGCTTCGTCGAGACGCTTCGGGAACGCAGACAGGAGGGCGCGTAGATGGCGACGGAAACGAGCGGCGCTGGTCCGGCAGACGCCGGCGACAGCGGCGCCCTCGCCGGCCTCCGAAGTCGCTTCGAGGGCCCCAACACCGTCGGGAACTCCCGCGGGTTCTGGGTCGGCTTCCTCGTGGCCGTCCTCGCGCTGGCGGCGTACCCGTTCGTCGTCGGGTCGTATCAGGCCTCGCGGTTCTCGCTGTTTCTGGTGTACGCCTTCCTCGGCCTCTCGCTGTCGGTCGTGTGGGGCTACGCGGGCGTCCTCTCCTTCGGACAGGTGGTCTTTTTCGGCGTCGCCGGCTACACGTTCGGCGTCGTCTCGGTGAACTTCGCCACGCCGGCGGGCATCACCGGCGCGTTCCTCGTCGGCGTCTTCGGCGGCGCGCTGATGGCGTTCGTGCTGGGCTATTTCATGATCTACGGGGGCGTGCGTAACGTCTACGTCACCATCATCACCCTCGTCTCGACGCTCGTCTTGCACACGTTCATGGCCCAGACGGCCGGCGACGAGTGGACCATCGGCGAGGCGGCGCTGGGCGGGTTCAACGGGATGCCGACCATCCCGAACCTCGCCTTTGGCGTCGGCGGCGCGTCGATTACGTTCAGCAGCATGACCTTCTACTACCTCGTGTTGGGGCTGCTCGTGGCGACGTATCTGGGTCTGCGGGCGCTCGTCAACTCGGACTACGGCCGCGTGATGGTCGCGGTCCGAGAGGACGAGGACCGCACCCGGATGTTCGGCTACGACGTCGAGCGCGTGAAACTCGCCGTGTTCACGCTGGGCGGCGCGCTGGCGGGCCTCTCGGGCGTGCTGTACGCCGCGTGGGGCAACTACATGAGTCCGGGCGTGTTCGAGTTGACGTTCGCCTCCCTGCCGGTCATCTGGGTGAGCGTCGGCGGCCGCAAGACCCTGCTGGGCGCGGTGACGGCCACCGTCGGCATCGAGTTCCTGCGGAACTCGCTGGGCGGCGAACTGGCGTTCGTCATCGTCGGCGTCCTCTTGCTGGTGTTCATCCTCGGTCTCCCCGGCGGTATCGTCCCGTGGGTCCACCGGACCTACGTCGAGATGCGAAGCGACGGCGCTACTCCGGAACCGCCTGAGGCGTCGGCAGAGGTGAGCGACTGATGAGTACGAACCAAGACGCATCCGGCGGACCGAACGTCCGCCAGACGGCCGCGGAACTGGCGACGGGCGACCGAACGGACACGCTGTTACAGACCGAGGACCTCCGCAAGGAGTTCGGCGGCTTTACCGCCACCGACGAGGTGGACTTCTCGGTCGCCGAGGGCGAGTTGCGGTGTCTCATCGGCCCCAACGGCGCCGGGAAGTCGACGCTGCTGAACCTCGTCACCGGCACCTACGACGCCTCGGGCGGGAGTATCTACTACGACGGTCACGACGTCACCGACCTCGACCCCCACCAGCGGGTCCGTAAAGGTATCAGCATGAAGTTTCAGGTGCCGTCGGTGTACGGCGACCTGACGGTGCGTGAGAACGCTCGCCTCCCCATTCAGCGGTTCGCCGACGGCGACGAGCGGCGTCGGCGGGTCGACGACGCCATCGAGGCCGCCGGCCTCGCGGGCTACGAACACGTCGACGCGAGCCAACTCTCCCACGGCCAGCAACAGCAACTCGAAATCGGGATGGCCGCCGCGCTCGAACCGGACCTCCTCCTGCTGGACGAACCGGTCGCGGGACTCGACGTGGCCGAACGCGAGGCCATCGCCGAGCGCGTCACCCGCCTCAACGAGGCGGAGGGCATCGCCTTCGTCGTCATCGAACACGACACGGAGTTCGTCGCGAACATCGCCGACGAGGTGACCGTGCTCCACAACGGCGAGATATTCCGCGAGGGCCCCATCGAGGCCATCGAGTCAGACCCCGAGGTCCAGCGCATCTACCTCGGAGGTGAGCACTGATGCTGGAACTGGACGGCGTCACCGCGGCCTACGACTCGACGCCAATCCTCCGGGACGTGGACCTCTCGGTCGAGGAGGGCGAGATCGTCGGCGTGATGGGGAAAAACGGCGTCGGCAAGACGACGCTGATGAAGACCATCATCGGCCTGCTCGAACCGTCGAGCGGGACGATTCGCTACGCCGGCGCAGACGTGACCGACGCGCCCGCCGACGAGCGCGCTCGCGCCGGGATGGGCTACATCCCGCAGGGCCGGGACGTGTTTCCGAAACTGACCGTCGAGCAGAACGTCCGGATGGGCGAGACGGTCAACGCCGACAGCGAGCAGACGCTGTACGACCAGATTTACGACTACTTCCCGGTCTTGGCGGAACGCGCCGACCAGCAGGCCGGCACGCTCTCGGGCGGCCAGCAACAGATGCTCGCCATCGCGCGGGCGCTCGTGTCGAACCCGGACCTTCTCTTGCTCGACGAACCGAGCGAGGGCATCCAGCCCTCCATCGTCGACCAGATCAGCCGCGACATGCAGGCCATCAACGACGACCTCGGGACGACGATTCTGTTCGTCGAGCAGAACCTCGGGGTCATCCGGGAGATGGCCGACCGCTGTTACGCGATGGAGCGCGGCGAAATCGTCGACGAAGTCGGCCCGACGACGCTGGCCGACGAGGACGCCATCGCCGAGTATCTGGCCGTCTGAGGGCTCGTTACTTCACCGCCGTTCGAAACGTACCTATGTCTTCCTGCCGTAGCGGTTATCCACTGTGTACGCGGTCCGTCGGCCCAGCGCGCTCGTCGTTCCCCAAGCGGTGCGAGCGGCGATAGCCGACGACGTGCGGACGGCCCACCCGCACGAGGCCGGCGGCTTTCTGGGCTGTGAGCGTCGCGACGGCCGCCTGTACGCCACGTCGCACGTCGCACTCGACAACGAGGCCGAAACGCCACGGCGACGGTTCGTCTCGACGGCCACCGACGCCGTCCCCCCGTCGCCGCGCGTGTTCTATCACTCCCACACGTCCGCGTCGACGCCCTCCGGACTGACGGGCGTCGACCGGCGCAACATTCCCGATTCGCTGGCACTCGTGGTGTTCGCACCCCACGGCGACCCGTACAGTTATCGACTGTTCCGTCGAGCGCTGTTCAACTGGCAGGAGGTCCCCGTCGAGACGGCCGAGGAGTCGGCGGCCGTCGGGCGCGAACGCCTTCCACGACTCGTCTGAGTGGTGTCACCGGACGCTCAAATCCTTATATTCTCTAAAGACGCTAGGGAGAGAAGTACCCCCCTCAGACTGTTCGTACATCCATCTATTAGTTCGAACAGTGGGTGTACGTTGGTCGTCAATCCCAGACGGTAAACAATGTCAGGGTAAGCCCTTTTTGTGGTGGTCGGTTCTCAACTTCTGTCCCAACTATGCGTACGAACGCCGACGGAATCCGTCTCGGAATAGCCGAATCGGGCACTGACTGCCGACACAACTGGACGTTCTGTAATGGGGGTGTCGGTCGGTGAGCGTCATCCTCTACGGACTGGTCGCGATGATTCTGGTGACGATGGGCGTCGGCCTCTACGTCGCCAAGAAGATAGAGGGCGACAGCGTCAACTACATCGTCGCCGGTCGGGGACTGGTACTGCCACTGGCGGCGGCGACGCTGATGGCACAGTCGCTGGACGCGAACGCGACGCTGGGGAATACGGACCTCACCGCCAGTTTCGGGTTCTGGGCCGGTGCGGCACTCCCCATCGGCCTCGCCGGGTGTCTGTTCCTCACCGGGCTGTTCTTCGCGAAACCGATGAACCGGATGGACCTGATGACGCTCCCGGACTTCTACCGCCGGAAGTACGGCCGGGTGACCGAAGTCATCGCGTCGCTCATCATGGTGCTGTCGTTCTCCCTCCTGCTGGGTGGGAACCTCGTCGCCGGCGGGTTCCTCTTCCAGACGTTCATGGGCACCACGTTCGTGCAGGGCGTGCTCATCATCTCCGCGGTGGTGTTCCTCTACACTATCGCGGGTGGCCTGTTCGCCGTGGCCTACACCGACGTGATTCAGGCCGTCGTCGCGCTCGCGGGCTCTATCGCCCTCATCGTCTACGTCGCGACGACGTACGGCATCACCATCCCGGAGGGGATGGGGCCGACGGCAATCGTCCAGATAAATCCCTTCGACAACTCCGCCGGGTCGTGGATAAACCTCGCGACCATCTTCGCGCTGGCGCTGGGTGACATCGTCGCCATCGACTTCATGGAGCGTGTGTTCGCCGCCGAGAGCCCGGAGACGGCACAGAAAGCCTGTTTCGCCGGCTCCGCGGGGACGCTCGTCATCGGCATCCCGTTCTCCATCGTGGCGCTGTCGGCCAACAGCATCCTCTCGTCCATCGGCGTCGAGGCCGGCAATCAGGCCGTCCTCTACGTCCTCCTGCAGGAGGCAGTTCCGTCGTGGCTGGCCGTCCTCGTACTGGCCGGAATCGTCGCCGCGTCGCTGTCGACCGGTGACGGGGCTATCCTCGGCACGTCGGCCGCACTGGCCCGGAACGTGCTGGGCATCCGCGACGAGGACTCGCCCGGCGAGGGCGTCGAGGCCGACGGCTCCGGCTTCCTCAGCAAGGGGTCGGACAAACTGCTCGCGGCGACGCGGGTGATGGCCGTCCCCATCACGATCCTCGGGGCGTTCTTCGCCATCCAGGTGAGCGCGACCGGGATGTTGCTAGTGTTGGCGTTCGACGTGGCCTTCGCCGGGCTGCTGGTCCCACTCGTGTTCGGCATCTACAAGCCCGACGTGGCGACGGCACCCGCCGCGCTGGCGGGGATGCTCTCGGGGTCGCTCACTCGGCTGTTCTTCTTCGTCACCATCCCGACGACGTACGCTATCCCGAACAACCTGCTGTACGTCGAGAACAGTCTCGTGCCGGCCGGGTGGGACGGACTGGTGACGTTCATCGCGCCGCTGGTCGGCCTGACCGTCTTCCTCACCGTCGCGTTCCTGACGAAAGACGACTACCCGACCCACAGCGTCACGGGACGGCAACAGCGGGCCATCGTCGCCGGTGGCGAAGAGGATGACTGACTACTCACCCGCCGACCGGTTCTTCCTGTTCGGCCTGGGCCTCCTCGTCGTCCTCCTCGGTGTGACCCTCGCCGTCGTTCTCGCGATAGGGTAGCGAACGTTCGTCCGCCAGTTCGGAATTTACCACGTATTGTGCCTACCATAAGTCGGAATAAGTTGCAGTTTCGACAGTGTATACAGATGAAAGTGAACGAAGTCGAACCACGTGTTCTCGGCGGGTGTGCCGGGCTGTGACTCCCGACGCCGTCCGGATGAAGCGGAAGGTCCAGCAACTCGGCTCCTCGACGTTGGCTGTGACCGTCCCCGCAGAGTGGGCCCGGCACCACGACATCGAGAAAGGTGACGAGATAATCGTCCAACGCGACGAGAACGGCGGGTCGCTGCTGCTGGTCCCCGAACAGCCGTCGATAGCGGACGTGGAAGCGACCGTCGACGCGGACGCGCTGACCAGTGACGCACTCGAACGGGCTATCGTCACCCAGTACGTCCTCGGCCGCCAGCTCATCCGTATCGAGGCGACGACGCCGCTCGGCCTCGAACACCGCAACGCCGTCCTCGGTGCCGAACGACGGCTGATGGGGCTTGGCATCGTCGAACAGGCCGAGACGACCGTCACCGTCCGCTGTTCGGTCGCGCCCGGCGACTTCGACCTGCCGACGTTACTCGGCCGACTCAGCCGAACCGAGGCGGCGATACGGAGCGACGCCGTGACCGCGCTACTGGACGGGGACCCTGAGGCCGCCGAGCAAGTCAGCGCCCGAAAGGGACAGGTCGAGAAGCTGTTCTACCTGTTCTTGCGACTGGTGTTCGCGACCTACCGGAATCCGCGACTCAATCAGGCGGTCGGGTTGGAGACTGGATTCCCCCTCATCGGCTACCGGTCGGTCGCACAGGACGTCGTATTGATGGCTGACGTGGCCGTCGAGATAGCGACGCTCGCGGCCGAGGGCGACGGCACGGTTCCCGACGCGACCACGGCCGAGGTCGTGACCGACCTCGCCGAGGCGCTGGACGAGGCCGCCAGTGCGACCAGAGCGGCCGTCACGACGCCGGACTACGAGGGGACCGAGACGGCCCGCGAGGCGTTCGACCGGGTCGACGAGTGCGTCGCCGCGGCGAACGACCACCTCGCCGCCGAGCGCCCGGAGCCACTGCTCGTCCTCCAGCGAGCGGTCACGCTCCTCGAACGGAGTGCCAGACACGCTCGCGACAGCCTCTCGGTCGCGACGCACCTCGCGTTCCGCGAGGACCCGGACCTCGTCACGAGCGAGTGACGCGCCCCCCGTTTCTCCGCCGCTCGACCGACCAGCGGCGCCGCCACCCAGCCGTCAGCCGCGCACGGTCCTAGAACACCTAGATGAGAGTCGAACGGTACATGCCTACGCATGGTCACCGGAGGGAGTATTACACATCCGAAGGAACGCTTTTCAGTACGATACGTCCATCCAGTAGTGTCGCAATCATCGGCCGAAGTGTGCCGAAAACGCGGCCGAAACACTACGATTACCATGTCCGAAGAACGCAACGGCGAAGACATCTACGGCGACAAGCACAAAGAGGCGAACGAACCCATCTTCAGCGGCATCCCGACGTTCCTCAAACTCCCGCAGGCCGACCGGGACGAACTCGACGAGGAGGACGTCGACGTCGGCATCCTCGGCGCGCCGCTGGACACGGCGACGACCATCCGCCCGGGGACCCGCTACGGGCCCCGCGCCGTGCGGGCCGCCTCGACGGTGCCCTCCCCACCGTACGAGCACTTCAACATCGAGACGGGCGTGGACCCGTTCGACACGTTCAGCGTGGCCGACACCGGCGACGCCACCGTGTCGCCGGGCGACACCCGCCAGAGCCAGTTGAACATCGAGGACGCCGTCTACGAGATCAGCGAGCAGGCCACCCCCATCGTCATCGGCGGCGACCACTCCATCTCCTACCCGGACATCAAGGGCTGGGCGGAGGCCAACGGCTACGAGGACATCGGCCTCATCCACTTCGACTGTCACGCCGACACCGGCGAGGACGGCCTCACCGGGTTCGAGTACGACCACGGCGCGTGGGTCAAGCGCGTCTACGACGAGGGCATCATGGCCGGCGAGAACTACACGCTCATCGGGCCGCGCGGGTTCTGGCCCGGCCCCGACACCTACGAGGACATGCGCGACGCCGGCATGAAGTGGTACACCGCGATGGAAGTCGGCGGGATGGACCTGGACGACATCGTCGCCGACGCCGTCCAGCGAGCGACCGACGGGACCGACGCCGTCTGGGTCTCCTTCGACGTCGACGTGATGGAGCCGGCCTACTGTCCGGGCACCGGCGAACCCGAACCCGGCGGCCTCATCCCCCGCGAGGCCATCTACATGGTCCGGGAAGTCGTCAAGGCGCTGGACCCCGAGGACTTCGGGTTCGACGTGGTCGAAGTCGCGCCCCAGTACGACGTGAGCGACACCTCCTCGTACAACGGCGGTATCACCAGCGGGTTCGCCAACCGCCTCATCATCGAAGTGATGGGGAGCATGGCTCTCGCAGAGAAGGGGCTGGAGTCCGGTGACCCCATCAAGCCTGAGGAACCCCTCGGCCCGACGGAGACGGCCGAGACGCCCGCCGACGACTGAGCCGCCCCCGTTTTGAGACGGGTCCGGCGCGGCACTTCCGCTCTCTTGCCCAACCGCGTCGACCCACTTTGCTCCCGCGTCGATTGACTACCGACCGTATCGACACGAACGCGGGCCCCTCTCGGTTCTCGGAACCAGAAAACGCCATACTGTCGCTGATTGGCCAGCCAGGCGGGTGGGACTGAAAGGGGCCGACCGCTCGGCGTTCGAGATCGTTCGAAAGGCCCAATGCACCTTTCGTGATGACGAGAGAGCTTTGCTCTCTCGAACCACGACGCAAGCACGCGAACGGAGTGAGCGCGCAGCGAGTCGCAGTAGCCGAGCGGTCGGGGGCTTTCTGCCTGTTCACAGCGTGGCCCGAGCGATTCAGTAGATAGGCGACGCAACTCACGGCTAGCACGCCACTCGCTAGCGCGGGCATCAGGACCCTTATCACGCGACAGGCACCTACTCCGCATATGGAAATCGTACCGGACACGAGCGTGGTCATCGACGGCCGCGTGTCCGACCAGATAGAAGCCGACGCCGCTCCCGACGGTGACGTGGACGGCATGGGCTTTGCCGGCGCGACGGTCGTCGTCCCCGAAGCCGTCGTCGGCGAACTCGAAGCACAGGCCAACGACGGCCGGGACACCGGCTGGGAGGGGTTAGAGGAACTCCAGCGTCTCGTCGACCTCGCCGACGAGGGCACCATCGACGTGGAGTACGTCGGCCGCCGTCCCGACGCCATCGAGAAGCGAGACGCCGGCGAGGGCGAGATAGACGCGCTCATCCGCGACGTGGCACAGAACCGTGGCGCGACGCTGGTGACCAGCGACGACGTACAGGCCGAGGTGGCCAGCGCCAAAGGGCTGGACGTGGAGTACATCGAGCCGCGCGGGCGTAGCGTCGACCGTCTCCAGATAGAGAACTTCTTCGACGAGGGGACGATGAGCGTCCACCTCAAGGTCGGCGTCCAGCCGTTCGCGAAGAAGGGCTCCATCGGCGACATGCACTACCAGCCGATTCGCGACGACCTCGCGACCGAGGCGGAGTTGCGCGAGTACGCCGACGACATCGAGGACGCCGCTCGCGCCTCCCCCGAGGGCTTTCTGGAACTCGACGAACCCGGGATGAGCATCGTCCAGTTCCGTGACCTGCGCATCGCCATCGCGCGCCCGCCGTTCTCGGACGCCATGGAGATTACGGCGGTCCGACCCATCGTCAAGACCGACCTGGACGACTACGAACACGCCGACGAACTCCGCGACCGCTTCACCGAACACCAGCGCGGCGTCCTCATCGCGGGGTCGCCCGGCGCCGGGAAGTCGACGTTCGCGCAGGCGGTCGGCGAGTTCCTCGTCGACGCGGACTACTCCGTCAAGACGATGGAGAAGCCGCGGGACCTGCAGGTCGGCCCGAACATCACCCAGTACACCGCGCTGGGCGGGTCGATGGAGAAGACGGCCGACTCCCTGCTGATGGTCCGCCCGGACTACACCATCTACGACGAGGTCCGCAAGACCGACGACTTCGAGGTGTTCGCGGACATGCGCCTCGCGGGGGTCGGGATGGTCGGCGTCGTCCACGCAACGCGGGCCGTCGACGCCCTCCAGCGACTCATCGGCCGCGTCGAACTCGGCCTCATCCCGCAGATCGTCGACACCGTCGTCTACATCGAGGCGGGCCAGGTCCACACCGTCTACGACGTGACGACCGAGGTGAAGGTCCCGCAGGGCCTGATGGAAGAGGACCTCGCGCGCCCGGTCATCGTCGTCCGGGACTTCGAGACCGGCCAGCCAGAGTACGAGATATACACGTTCAACCGGCAGGTCGTCACCGTCCCGCTGAACGAGGACGACGACGAACAGGACTCGGGCATCGACCGCCTCGCCAAACAGGAGGTCGAACGCGAGATTCGCTCCATCGCCCGCGGCCACGTCGACGTGGAACTCCGCGGCCCGAACAACGCCGTCGTCTGGGTCGAAGACGACGACATCCCGCAGGTCATCGGCAAGGGCGGCGGCCGCATCACCGACGTGGAGAACCGACTGGGCATCGACATCGACGTGCGGACCTTAGACGAGAAGCCCACCGGCCCCTCCGGCGGCCCCCAGACCGACAGCGGCGGGAAGCAGGGCGAAATCGTCCAACCGGAGGTCACCTCCCGCCACGTCAGGGTCCCGCTGGACGGCCACGCCGGCGACACCGTCGAGGTGCAGGCCGACGGCGAGTACCTCTTCACCGCCACCGTCTCTCGTGGCGGCGAGATTCAGGTCTCGCGCGGGTCGGGCATCGCCGAGGAGTTAGAGCGAGCCATCGACCGCGGCAAGACCATCACGGTCGTCCCGTCGTAGCGTCGACCGACCGCATCGCCGCTCTACATTTATACGGCCGTGTCCCTAGCACCCGCACATGGAAATCGAGTTGCGCTTCTTCGCGAACTTCCGGGCGACCGTCGGCCAGAAGATACTCCGCCGGGAGTTCGACGACGGCGCAGACGCCGGTGACGTCCTCCGGGCACTCGGCGAGGAGTACCCCGAGATGGAACTGTTCGAGTCCGACGACACCCTCCGGCAGTACCTGACGATTCTCCGGAACGGACGGGACATCGAACACATAGAGGGCCTCGACACCACGCTCGAAGACGGCGACGAACTCAGCGTCTTCCCGCCCGTCGCCGGCGGCTAACAGCAGAAGATGAACGGATAGAGGAGGCCGATCCGCTCGCCGCCGTCGAGTTCGGTGTCCAGTCCGTCCAGATGCTCGTTGAACTGGCCGTCGACGGTGACGCGGGCGTAACACCGCGTCTGGTCGCCCTCCGGGTTCTTCTTCCACGTCCCGGGCAGTGACTCCAGTTCCGGGGCCCATCCCTCGGTGGCGGCGTCGGACTCCGTCTCGGCGATGAGGAGGTCGGCCACGTCGTAGCGCTCACAGAACGCTTCGAGGAACGCCCGGAGCGTCGTGCCCTCGAAGGTATATTCCATGTGTGGCTCGCCGACGGCGTCTCTGACGTGACCCGTACATCGGACCTCGACGGTCGTCCGGGCCCGCTGTGTCCCCTCGTGTGCCGTCCCGTTCATGGAGGCGGCTAGGGCCAGCGCGGCTAAAACGGTGGGTGCGAACACGTTCGGGCGGGGCCGGGTTTAATTGCCCGCGGCTCCAGCAACGGGTATGGAGGACATCGAACTGGGGATTCCGGCGGGCATCGTCGACTCCTTGCCGGCCGACGGCGAGGACGCCAAACAGGACGTCCAGCGGGCCATCGCCGGGTGGGAAGGCGACATCAACGCGGCGCTCGACAGCGAGGACCCGGCGAGCGCCGTCGTCGACCTCGTCGAATACTTCGAGGACCGCTGGGAGGCCTACGACGAGTACGTCGTCGAGTTGCGGGCGTGGGGCCAGTCGCCCATCTACGCGATGGTGTGGCGGGACCTCACCGCGTCGATCATCCAGCAGATATACGACCACGCCGACCTCGCAGACCGCATCGACCGCGAGCGCAACGCCCGCATCGTCGACGACGGCATCCGGCCCGGATGACCCGGCACACGCGCCCCGAGGCGTTTAGTCGCGGCGGTGCCTAACGACTCGCGATGCGACGAGAACGGAGCTTCCGCGGTATCTCGATGCGACTCGCCCGGCACTATCTGGAGGGCCTCGGCGGGGAGGAGCGCGACGAGACCACCGTCGTCGCCGACGACTGGACCGCCGAGCTGTCGGCCGAAAAGGTCGGTATCGGGCCGACCATCGAACTGACCGAGGTGACCGTCGTCTTCGAGGGCGACGAGGAGACGCTGGACCCGCTCGTCGAGGAGTTCGCCCAGAAGGCGATGCGGGCCGGCGGGTAGCGATGAGCGACCACCCTATCGAGGCGCAACTGGTCCTCCTCGCGGGCACCCACGCGAGCGTCCCGCTGGACCGTCTCCCCAGCCTACTGGAGGGGGCCCAGCGCTACGTCTCGGACCATCGCACCGAGTACGAGCGGCGCTACGAGCGTATCGAGGGAGCCAGAGACGCCGACTACTACTGCGCCGAGACGGGGTACTGGGAGTCGGTCGGCGAGGAGTTGGGATTCAACAGACGGGAGTGGGAGGCGGTGCGGCGCGCGCACGAAGCGCAGTTCGAGCGGGACGGCCGGCGACTCGACAGAGAAGCGGAGTTCGAGTCGACGCTCGAACTCCGCGAAGTCGTGGCCGTCGACGCTACACGCTGAGCGTCTCCAACACCTTCTGGGAGAAGTCGGTCTGTGAGAGGTCGCCGTTGTGGAGGCCGTCGAACCACTCGGCGTCGACGTACCAGTAGCCCCGCACCTCGCCCTCTAAGTCGTGGACGGTGGCCTCGACGTCCGCCCCCGACCAGTCGTCGGCGTGGAGGTCACGCAGGACGTTGATGACGCGGCCGATCTCCGAGTGGGGGACCGACCCCGGTTCGGCCGCGATGGACTCGTAGGTGACCGCGTAGGTGTTCTCGTCGGCGCGCTCTTCGAACTCCTGTACGTAGACGCCGTGGCTCGTCAGTCGGGACTCGACCTGGAACTCGAAGTCGTCGAACTCGTCTTTGTGCATCAGTACTCACCACGTCTGCGGTTCACTCCGTTCACCGCGTCGGTCCGAGGGAGTTCCCCGACGGTCACTCCCTCGCTAGTCGTCGCTCGGTGCGGCCGCGCCGCCGGAACTGACGCCGGTGCCGGGGCCGACGTCGATGCCGAGGTCGTCGAGTTTCTCGTCGGGAACGACGCCGTCCTCCCAGTCCCGGACCTCGTAGTACTCGGCTTTCAGTTTGTCCAGTTCGGCGAGTTCGCCCTCGGAACCGCCCTGTGCGGGGATGGCGTTCTCGTTGCCCTCGACGAAGCGGTCCGGCAGGTCGTCGTCGCTCCCGTCGAAGCCCACGAGGTTGTTGTAGTAGCGTTCGAGGTTGTAGATGCGCTCGCCGGCCTCCATCAGGTCCTCCTCGCCGACGTCCAGTCCGGTCATGCCGTTGTACTGGAGGACGTACTCCTCGATGCCCTCCGCGAAGGCGTTGAACTTGCAGATGTCGAACGAGTCGCTGATGGCGTGGAGGTCCTGGAAGGTGGCACACAGTTCGCCCTTCCCCTCCCACTCGCGCGGGTCGACCTTCTCGGGGACGCCGAGAATCTCGGCAGCCGGGGTGTAGCCCCGGAGGTGGCAGGCCCCGCGGTTCGAGGTGGCGTAGCCGATGGCCATCCCCTTCATACAGCGGGGGTCGTAGGCGGCCATCGTCTGGCCCTTCACCGCCAAGGAGTTCTCGCTGGCGTCGAACTCCTCGGCGAGGTGGCTGGGGCCCTCGGCGAGGTGGTCCGCGAGTTCGCCGTCGCGGTGGCCGATGGCGTCGATCATGTCTATCATGGTGTCGGCGTCGCCCCAATCCAAGCCGTCCCCGAGGCCGTCGAGTTTGCCCTGCTCGGTCATCTCCATGGTCATCGCCATGGTGTTGCCCACGTCGATGGTGTCGACGCCGACGTCGTTACACCGTTCGAGCATCACGGCGATCTTATCGCGCTCGACGTGTCCGGAGTTCGGGCCGAGCGCCCACGCCGACTCGTACTCGTAGGACTCGGTGCGGACGTTCATCTCCTCACCCTTGTGCATCGCCTGCACCTCGACTTCCTTCTTGCAGGCGACCGGACAGGAGTGACAGGTCGGCTCGTCGACGAGGATGTTCTCCCGGACGTTCTCACCGGAGACGTCCTCGGAGTCGATGATGCGCTCGCCGTTGCCCTCCGTCTCGGACATCGACCGGGTCGAGGAGTACTTCGCGTTCTTCGTCGGGAGCCCGTCTATCTCCTCGGTGAGGTTCATCAGGACGTTGGTGCCGTACAGCGAGAGGCCCCCCTCGTTCGGGCCGGTGATGTCGGACTCCTGGATGACCTGCATCGCCTGCTTGTGGCCCTCCTGGAACGTCTCCTTGTCCTTCGGTTTGGGCATCTTCGTCGGGGACTTGACGACGACGGCTTTGAGGTTCTTGTTGCCCATCACACAGCCAGTGCCGCCCCGTCCGGAGGCCCGGTCGTCCTCGTTGATGATACAGGCGTACTTCACCTCGTTCTCGCCGGCCGGCCCGATGGCCATCGTCGAGAGGTTCTTGCCGTAGGCCCCCTCCACCTCGTCTTCGATCTCCTCGATGGTGTCGTGGATGCCCCAGCCCCACATGTGTGAGGCGTCGCGGAGTTCGACTTCGCCGTCCTCGACGACGGCGTACACCGGATGGTCGGCCTGCCCCTCGAACAGGAGGCCGTCGAACCCGGCCCACTTCAGGCGCGCGCCCGACCAGCCGCCGTGGTGTGAGTCGGTGACGGTGCCCGTCAACGGCGACTTCGTGCAGATGGCGATACGGCCGCTCATCGTCACCTGTGTCCCCGTCAGCGGCCCGTTCACGAACGCCAGCAAGTTGTCCGGACCGAGGGGGTCGACGTCCGGCCCTTGGTCGAAGACGTACTTTACACCCAAGCCGCGCGCGCCGATGTACTTCTTCGCGTCCTCCTCGTCTATGCCTTCGTAGGCGACATCACCCTCGCCGAGGTCGATTCGCGCCACGTGGTCCTGAAAGCCGCCGAGGTCAGTCATGAATATCTATGTTAAATCGGGCGCCGACTACACTTAACGGTTTACACTAGTTTGGCTACAGCCGTGGCTATTCGATGCCCGCCGGACGCTGGCGGGCGGCTCTCAGCAGACGTGGAGTCGGTCGCGGGGGAACGAGACGCCGACCGTCGCTCCCTCGTCAGGCGGTTCGTCGGCGAACGCCTCGACGGTCACGCCGTCGAAAGCGAGCGTCACGCGGCTGGTCGCGTCCTCGCGGACGACCCGTTCGACGGTCGCTTCCAGGTCGCCGCTGCCGCCGTTGAGTCGGACCGCCTCTGGGCGGACAGCGACGTGACTGTCCAGCGAGCCGTCACCGTTCAGCAGCGCGGCCAG
The DNA here is from genome assembly GCF_014647235.1 of Haloarcula pellucida. Taxonomy (GTDB): domain Archaea; phylum Halobacteriota; class Halobacteria; order Halobacteriales; family Haloarculaceae; genus Haloarcula; species Haloarcula pellucida. The sequence continues at coordinate 90,839 of NZ_BMOU01000006.1, read as the reverse complement.
CGACGGGGCGGCCGACAGGTCGACGACGTTCGAGCCCGTGAAGTTCGCCACGGTCGGCGACTCGGGCCGTTCGAATATCTCCTCGGGGGACCCTCGCTGGACGACCCGTCCGTCACGCATCACGGCGATGCGGTCCGCGATGGCCCGAGCAGTCGTTCGGTTGTGGGTGACGTAGAGCGCCGTCACGTCGGCCAGAATGTCGGCGAGGTCGTCGCGCAGCGACTGTCGAGTCGGCACGTCAAGCGCGGCCAGTGGCTCGTCCAGCAGCATCACGTCGGGTTCGACGGCCAGCGAGCGGGCAAGCGCGACCCGTTGTCGCTCGCCGCCCGACAACGTCGGCGGGTACCGGTCGAGCAGGTCGCCGACGCCGAGGTCGGTCAGGAGGGCCGCCGCGTCGGGCGTCCCCTCGTGGTAGCGAGCCCCGTACTCGACGTTCTCGCGGACGGTCATGTGCGGAAAGAGCGCGTAGTCCTGGAACACGAAGCCGAATCCTCGCTGTTCCGGCGGCCGGTCGTGCAGCGGGTCGCCGTCGCGGGTGACGACCCCCTCGTGGTCGTGGAAGCCCGCGATAGTCTCCAAGAGAAGCGTCTTGCCGCTGCCGCTGGGCCCCAACACGACGAGCGTCTCGCCGCTGTCGACTTCGAGGCTCGCGTCGACGGTGAACGCCTCGGCCCCGTCGGCGGTGAACGTCGACGCGACGTCGGCCTGCAAGAGACTCACGCGATTCCCCCCGAGGTGTCGTTGGTCAGGTACCTGACGACGAGGAAGATGAGCGCGGACACGCCCAACAGGATGAACGCGACCGCGCCGCTCTCGGCTAAGCCGCCCTGTAGGTAGGTGCTGTAGACGAACACGGGCGCGTGCTGGGTGGTCACCTTCTCCCCGGCGGGGAGGTAGAAGAACTCCACGCTGTAGGCGACGACGGCGACGGCCCCGAACTCGGAGACAGCACGGGCCCACGCCAGCACGCCGCCGGTGACCATGCCACGGACCGCCAGCGGGCCGGTGACCCGGCGGAACGTCTCCCAGCGGTTGGCCCCGTGGATTCGGGAGGCGTATGAGAGCCGGTCGTCGATGGCCTCGAACGCCTCGCGGGTGGCGTTGACCGCGTAAGGGGCCGAGACGAACACCATCGCCAGCACGACGCCGACCATCGTACCGAGTATCGATAGCTGCGGGAAGGCTCCGCCCTTACCGAACCCGAAGAGGATGAGGATCCCGGCGACGGAGTGGGGCACCACCAGCGGGAGGTCGACGAGGCTCTCGACCAGCGGTTGGCCGGCAAAGCCCTCGGCCAGCAGGTGTGCCAGCGGGATGCCGAGCAGGAGACTCACGATCGCCGCCAGCAGCGGGCCGTACACGCCGAGATACAGCATCCGGTGGACGTCCGGGCTGACCGCCTTCTCGGCGATTATCGACGGCTGCTGGCGGGCGACGAAGAGGAACAGCGGCAGCCCGAGCGCGACCAGTAGCACGCTACTGATGGTGGCCGAGGCGACCGCGAACGACGAGCCATCCAGCAGGTACGCAGTCACCGCCGTGCTCCCGATCATGAAGTAGGCGTACCACGTCGGATGGCCCGCGGTGTAGGTGGCAGCGAACGCCACCGCCTGAACGAGGATGAACGCCAGTACCTGCGGTGTCCGACCGAGCCGCTTGCCGTCGAAGCGTCGTTCTGTCTCAGTTGCCATCGTGGGTCGTGCTGGGTAGCTCGTTCATGAGTCGTCGCCGGGATCTACAGCTCCAAGGGGCCGAGAGTGGACTTGGCGCTGGCGACGTCCATCACGGAATCGGGTACTGCGTCCTGCCCGCTCTCGGGCACGACGATGGGGTCGACGGGGACCAGCCCCTTGTTCTGGAGAATCTCCCGGCCGGATTCGGTGGCGAAGTACTCTATCCACTGTGCGCCGCGGCCCGGGGCCTCGGCGACGTCGGGTACCGTGAGCCCGTACGCGATGGGCGCGCCAGTGAAGGTCCCCGAGTCGGTCTCGACCTCGGCCTTCGCGTAGTGTTCGGCGTACTTGCTCGTCGCCTTCGAGAGGTCGACCTCGGGTTGGAGGTCGACGTAGGGCATGTCGGCGGTGCTGGAGATGGACTGGTAGTAGAAGGCGTAGTCGAGCGCGCCGCTCTGGAGCTGGCCCTTGAGTTTGGTCTCGGTCCCAGTCGGCACCGTCGAGTTCTCTCGCATCTTCTCGAAGGTTGCCTCGTCGTACAGTCGTTCGCCGTCCAGCGTCTCCTTCCCGAGTTGCTGGGTCATCACCGCGCGGTAGCCGCCGGGATCGACTGCCGGGTCCGCATGGCCGACTGTCACGTCGTCCCGGGTGAGAATCTCCCACCAATTGTCCGCCGAGATCTCGTCCGCCCCGGGCGAGTCCTCGCGGTACTGTATCGACATCGAGTTCGTCGTGAAGATGGCGTACCAACTGCCGTAGTCCGGCAGGATGCGGTTACGGATGAGTCGGAAGTCAGAGACCCCCAGCACGTCCGCCGTCCGGCCCTGCTGGGTTATCTTCTGCGTCGAAGCGACCGATCCCTTCGGTTCGCGGTTCACGTCGACGCCGAACTCCTCCTCGAACCCAGGTTCGGCCTCGCTGAACGGCGGCGCGAGCGACCCGGCGTGGAAGATAGTCATCGAGTCGGCCATCCCGCCGCCGGACGTGGTGGATGTCGTGCCGCCTTCCCCGCCATCGCTCTCGCCGTCGGTGTCACCGCTCCCGCCGTCGCCGCTACACCCTGCGAGGCCGAGGGCAACTGTCGCCCCGACGCTCCCGAGGAAGGTGCGTCTACTGCGTCGCTGTTTCGACATGGATACATCGGTATTGTTACCAATCGTTCATAATGGTTTTCCCGGACGGCGTGACAATTGGTTGTATGGACGCCAGCGTCGACGCACAGTTACAGTCTGACGGCGTCGCCTTCACCGCGGCCGACGCCGAGTTGCTCCGGGCCATCCGAGACGCCGGGTCGGTCGCCGGAGCGAGCGAGGCCCTCGGTCGCTCTAGAGCGCGGGCACTGGACCGCATCGAAACGCTGGAGGAGGCCTACGGCCCGCTCGTCGAGCGACGACGCGGCGGTGCGACCGGCGGCGGGAGCGACCTGACCGAGACGGCCGCGTCGCTCCTCTCGCGGTTGGCCCGCCTGCAAGCGACGCTCGCGGGGACAGCCAGCGTCGAGGAGTGCGTGATTCCGGGTCGGGTGACCGAACGGGACGGCGAACTCGGCGTCGTCGCTACCGATGCCGGCGACCTGCGGGCCCGACTGGTAGCGCGGGACGGCGGCGACGTGCCTGAGGTGGACTCGCCGGTACAGGTCAGCGTCCGGTCGGACGCGGTGACGCTGCACGCGCCAACGGACGCGCCTGCCGCCGGGGGTACGAGCGCGCGAAACCGATTCGAAGGGACCGTCGTCGGCGTCGACGCGGGCGAGACTATCGTCTGTGCGACCATCGATATCCGGACGCCCGACTCGCTGTCGGCACTGCTCACGCACGAGAGCCTCGACCGACTCGACCTCCGCCCGGGGAGTCGCGTCGTGGCCTCGTTCAAAGCGACCGCCACCCGTGCGATAGCGGCCGACTGAGTCGATGGCCTTCTCTATCGACTACCGCGAGGACACTCGGTTCGACGTGGCGTGGCACGAGGTCACCGGCGCCGTCGGCGACTCCGCGACGGTCCTGCCGGTGGTCGTCGCCGTCGCGATGCTGACCGACCTCTCGCTGCCGGTGATGTTGCTGTGGTTCGGTGCCATGCAGGTGGTCTGGGGGCTGTACTACGGGATGCCCGTCTCCGTCGAACCGATGAAGGCACTCGCGGCGCTCGTCGTCGCCGGGGCCGTCTCGACCGGGGAACTGGTCGTCGCCGGCCTGTTGCTCGGCGTCGTCCTGCTCGGCCTCGGGTGGACCCGGACCCTCGAAACCGTCGAGCGATACGTGGGGACTGTCGTCGTCCGGGGCGTCCAGTTCGGCGTCGCGCTCGTCCTGTTCGAGACGGGCCTCGGACTGGCGGGCGGGGACCTGCGACTGGCGGCACTCGCGGTCGGGGTCGCCGTCGCGTTGACCGTCGGCGGCTACCGCTCGGTGAGCGCCCTCGCCGTGTTTGCCGTCGGCGGGGTCGTCGCCCTCCTGTCGAGTGGGATGCCCACACCGGCGCTCCCGTTGCCCGACGCGATGCTCACGCTCCCGGCGGCGGACCTGACGGTCAGAAGCGTCGAGGCCACGCTGGCGCAACTGGCGATGACCGTCGGGAACGCGGCGCTGGCGACGTCGGTGTTGCTCGGGGACTACTTCGACGGCGACGTCTCGGCCGACCAGCTATCGACGAGCATGGGCGCGATGAACCTGCTTGCGGTACCGCTGGGCGGGTTTCCGATGTGTCACGGGAGCGGCGGCGTCGCCGGAAAGTACGCTTTCGGCGCGCGGACGCCGGGTGCGAACGTCGTCCTCGGCGTCGGCTACGCGCTCGTCGCGGTGCTCACGGTGGGACTGGTCGCCGCGTACCCGACTAGCGTCCTCGGCGTCATTCTGGCGCTCGTCGCGGTGCAACTCGGTCGGACGGGCCTCGGCGAGGCGGATTCGACGCTCCCAGTCGTCGCTATCGGCGTCCTCGGCGTCCTGACCAACCTCGGCGTCGCCTTCGTCGTCGGTATCGTCGGCTACCACGCGCTCGGCGAGCGGTGACGCCCGCTACGCGAGGAACTCCACGCCCAGTGCGAGCAAGAACACCAGTGCGACGAGCATCGCCGACACTTGGAGCCACCGCGACCCGGTCTCTTCCGTGTCCGATACCACCTTCGCGAGCGCCCCCAGCCCGACGACGGCGACGCCGACGGCGAGGACGAGGTATATCGCGTCGAGTATTCCCGCCATGTGTTGACAGTACACGTAGCATCGGTAACAAATTTTCCCCCGCCCGACAGCTCCGGCCGGCCGTCAGCACCCACGGACCGACTTCAGCGGGTCGGTGGCTGGTGCGAAGTGTGCTATCAGCCTGCACAACAGTCATACCGCAGTACACCGTACGGTCTCGACATGCGGCTGGAACTGCGGGTCTGTAAGCACTGTTTCGAGGGAGACCACGGCAACGAGCAGAAGACGGCCGTCACACAGGACATGGTCGCCTGCGCCCGGCAGGTCCGGGAGTACAAGGACCTCGTCGGCCTCGACGGCGTCTACGTCACGATGGTCGAGGAGGGCGACCCCGGCGGCGCCGAGGCCCTGAACGTCATCGTCGCCAGCATCGAGGGCGACCAAGTGGCGCTGTCCGATACACAACTCGTGATGGAAGACGGCGACGGGAACATGCTCGTCTACCCCGAACCGAAGGACATCCTGCAGGTGCTGACACGGAACCTAGACCAGATACAGGAACAGACACGGCAGGACGTCGGCGTCGACCTCTCGCCGGAAGGGAAAGCTATCGTCTCCTGAAGAGACGCGCGGCCTCAGTCGTCCGATGGGTCCTCGCGTCCGCCGTCGGTGGCGGCGGGTCCTTCGCGTTCTTCCTCCATCTGGCGCTCCCAGCGGATGCGCAGGACGTTGCCGTACATCGAGAGGACGAGCCCGACGCCGAGCACGAGGATGCCGACGTTGATACCGATGGTCAGCAGGACGCTCGTCGGCCCGCCGCCGATGGCGAGTTCACGGGGCACCGGATAGCCCTCGTCGAAGATGCTCCCGACGAGCACCGAGACGATACCGATGACGGTCAGCGCACCGAATATCGAGGACATCGTCCGCCACGAGGGCGAGAGCGACAGGCGCTCGATACCGGTCGTCTCCGGTTCCTCGTCCTCGTCGGCGTGGTACTCGGGCACCATACTCCGGGGGATGAACGCCTTCGTCTCGACGGGGTAGAACGCGGGATGGAACCCGTGTTCGAAGACGTGGAACATGACCCCCATCAGCATGATGACCCCGAGCAGACCGTGGAACGTGACGAACGCCATCGCGGCGGCCTTCGTCTGGAACATCGCCGCCAGCCCCGTCTTGCTCCAGATGAGCAGGCCGGAGATGGCAAGCAGCGTCAGTTCGATAGAGAAGATGAACACGACGCCCTTCCCGATGTAGGACAGGAGCGGCACCTCGTCGGCCTTGTAGCCGGCGAACTGCCGGGCGTTGGGGTGACGTTCGTCGGCCCGGCCCAGCATGAACTGGACGTCCTGTACGAACGCGTCGACGTCGTCCTTGTTCGGGAGTATCTGGCTGAAGTTCCCCCGCCCGGTCGGCGAGATTATCTGCAGGACGACCCAGAACACGATGAGCGCGATGAGGGCGATACCGGTGAGACGGTGGATAGCCGTGACGCCGCTGGCGCCGCCCATCGCCGCGAGCAGCCACCACAGTTCGTCGTTGAACATGATGGCGTAGCCGGTGAAAAACAGCAGGAACACGTCTAGCCCGAGTAGCGAGTGGAACAGCGTCGTCACCCGCGTGAACTTCCCGTGGTCGAGATTGCTCATCCTTGCTCACCCCCGTCGGCGGCGACGGCCTCGCCGCGCTCCTCGCCCGGCTGGCGCATCCGGTCGGCCAGCCGACGGAACGCCGCCCAGTGGAGGAACACCATCACGAGGATGAACGCCCCCATCAGCACGTCGGCGGCGTGGACGAGCGCGATGAGGAAGTCGAGCGCCGGGATGGTGTTGCCGAACACCCAGTCCGATCCGATGCCGCCGCCCTCGACGCTCGGGTTGACCCGGTACAGCGACTCGTAGAAGACGTCGAACCCCTGTGCCCACCAGACCGACAGCCCCGCGACGAGGAGGCCGACGACGGCACTGATGGCCACGTGTGACCGGGCGTAGCCAGACACCTCCGGCGTCTCCTGTCGCCCGCTCATTGGAACTCACCCGACTCTTCGCCGAAGATGATGTTCATCGCCTGGTCGTTGAAGAACACCCCGCTGTCACGGTGTTCCAGTTCGTCGGCGATCTCGCTCGGCGTCCCGACGAGGATGGCGTCGGTCGAACACTCCTCGGCGCAGGCCGGCCCCTTGCCGACGTCCTGCCGTTCCTCGCACATGGTACACTTGTCCATCGTGTTGCCGCCGCCGACGAGGTTCGCGGCACCGGTCCCCTGGTCGGGGAACTGCGGGGCGCCGAACGGGCACGCCGAGAGGCAGTACTGACAGCCGATACAGAGATCGTCCCGGACGCGGACGAAGCCGTTGTCCTTCTTGATGAGGGAGTCGGTCGGACAGACCGAGACACACGGCGCGTTCTCGCAGTGGTAACACTGCATCGGGATGGCCGTCTCGCCGGGGTTCTCGCCCTGCTCCATCGCCCGGCCGCTACTGGCGTTGAACCCGGGGGCGCCCTCCTGTCCTTCGAGCATCGTGGCGATGCTGATACGTTGCTCGTCGCGGGGGACATCCCACGTCCGCTTACACGTGACGACACAGCCGCCACAGTCGATACACGCTTCGACGTCCGGGAAGATACGGGCGTCCTCGCCCGTACTCATGACGCCGTCGCGCATCACTTCGTTTCCTGTTGACATGTCATATCACCTCATTGCACCGTCGAGTTGTCGCGGACGTCGAAGTCTTTCTGCGTGCCGATGTCGTTGCGGTCCTGCGGGAACTGTAGGTCGACGTCCATGTTGAGGTCGTTCAGCAGGCTCTGTGTGGCCGGTCTGACGGCGACCATCGCCACTTTCGTCTCCTGCATCTGGGTCTCGACGTCGTAGCCACGCGACGTGATGGCGTTTGCCGAGTCCCCGATAGCGTAGGGGACGGTTCCGTCGGGGTACTTGTCCTCCAGACTGTTGCCCTTGAAGACGCCGGCCCAGTGGAACGGGAGGAACACCTCCCGGTCGTTGGGCCGGTTCGTGACCCGGGCCTTGACGAGCACCGAGCCACGGTCCGTCGAGGAGATGACGACGAGGTCGCCGCCGTCGACGCCGAGTTCCTCGGCCATGTTCGGCGTTATCTCGGCGTACATGTGGGGCTGGAGGTCGGCCGTGTGGATGTTCGACCGCGTCTCCGAGCCACCACCCTGATGTTCGACCTGCCGGCCGGTGGTCATGATGGTGTCTAAGTCCGGCCCGTCGCTCTGGTTGTGGATGATGTCCATCGCGCGCTGCTGTTCCTCGGCGTTGTTCTGGTCTAAGCGGTAGAAGTTCCGCTGCTGGCCGTTCGCGGGCCACTCCTCGACCAGTTCGGGGAACGGGCTCTCGATGGGTTCGCGGTGGACCGGCACCTTGTCGAGGAAGTTCCAGACGACGCCGCGCGCGCGGCCACGACCGGTCGGCGCGTCGACCTGCCGGAAGTCGTACTGCTCGTAGAAGGACGCGTCGATGTCCTGGGTCTCCTGAACGTACTGGGTGAACTCCTCGCTGGTCGTCCCGGTCCACTCGAACTCGGGGTTGTCGATTTCGAGGGCCGGTTCGTTCTGGCCGCTTCCGTATCCCAGCGGGTCGTTCAGATGCAACGCGGCGGTGTACACCGACCCGTTCTTCGACAGCGCGTGTTGCTGTGGAATGGTGAGTTGGTCGGCCCGGGTCTGTTTGCCGGGATCCAGCAGGCTCTCGGGGAAGGTCGTCTTCCATCCGGGGTACTCCGGCACGCCGTGGAGCATGCCGTCCTCGGCGGAGTCACGCGGGCCCGCCCACTCGGGATCGTACGGCGCACGGGTCAGGTCGAGCGCCGCTTCCTGACTCTCGTAGCGGTCCCCGACCGCGTCCAGCGTCGCCTCGAACGGATACGGGTCCTCCGTGGGCATCGCGTCCCACTCCTCGGGCGTCGGCGCCTGCACGCCCCATCTGGTCCGGAAGTCCTGTCCCCCGTTGTTGGGGTTCAGGTCGTCGTTCCAGATGATGGGCGTGCCCGGATGGCCCTCGCCCCAGCAGGGCCACGGGAGCATCCAGTACTCGCCCTCGACGGGCGTCCCTTTCGCGCCACGCAGGGTCTCACTGGAGAACGCGTAGTCGTACTCCAGATGCTGCTGGAGGCGTTCGGGGTCCTGCCGGTAGCCGATAGTCATCGTGCCGAGGTTGAACTCCCGGACGACGGCCTCGTAACTCGCCTTTCCGTTGTGGATCTCCTCGCCCTCGCCCCAGTCGAAGTGCTCGCCGAAGCCCAGCGCGGCGGCCAGTTCCTGCATTATCTGCAGGTCCGGCTTGGAGTTGTGGGCCGGCGGGCGCACCGGTTGTGACCACTGGGTCGCCCGGTGCGTGTTGGTCAGCGAGCGGTAGTGTTCGTACTGACTGGAGGCCGGCAACAGGAGGATTGGCGGGCCCTCCTCGAAACTCGGGAGGACGCTCGCCACCGAGGGGAACACGTCGCAGACGACCAGCAAGTCGAGGTTCTCCATCCCCTCTTTCATCTGCTCCATCTCGCTGATGGAGTTCGCGGAGTGACCCCAGAAGAACGCTATCTTCACCTGGTCTGGCTGGTAGATAGGCGTCTCCTGATACCGAATGTCCTGCGGCAGTGCGGCCTCGAACCACCGGGCGACCGTCAGCCCGTTCTGGAACATCATCGAGTTGTCCGCCGGGAACGAGGCGTCGATGTCCTCGTTGCCCTCCGCGACGGCGCTCTGCCGGACGTAGAGGTCCTCCGGCATCAACTCGAACTTGTCGTACAGCTCGCGGAACGAGGTGGACCCGCTCGTGTAGGGGCTCTTGTCCCACACGTCGGCCCACCACGACCAGCCACCGGGGCTCAGGCCGTAGTACCCCGGCAGGATGTGGCTCGCGACGGCGAGGTCGGTCGCTCCCTGCACGTTGGCGTGGCCACGCATCACCTGCAGACCGCCGCCGCTCCGGGCCGCCGACCCGGAGGCCAGACTCAGTTCGGCGTACGAGCGGATGTTCTGGGTCCCGTTGTTGTGCTGGGTCCCGCCCATCGCCCACTCTATCTGGACGTGCGGGCGGGCCTCGTGTATCATGTCACTGATGCGCTGGATGTCCTCGACGTCGACCCACGTGATTTCCGAGACCGTCTCTAAGTCGTACTGGTCGAGTTCTGCCGCGACGTCTTCCCAGCCCTGTACCCGGTCTGTGAGCATGTTCTGCCCGGTGTCGTCGGCGTCCGGGTCCATCGCGAGGCCGTGGCGGTCACGGAGGTCCTTGATGACCCCCATCATCAACGCCACGTCCGTGCCCGGGCGGAACCGGACGAACTCGTCGGCGTGGGCCGCGGTCTTGGTGAACCGCGGGTCGAGGACGAGAATCTTCCCGCCCCGCTTCTGGCCTTCGAGGATGTGTTGCATCGCGATGGGGTGGGCTTCGGCCGGGTTCTGCCCGACGATGATGTCGAGGTCGTAGTTCCGGTAGTCGTTGACCGTGTTGGTCATCGCCCCGTAGCCCCACGTGTTCGCGAGGCCGGCCACCGTCGTCGAGTGGCAGATACGCGCCTGATGGTCGACGTTGTTCGTGCCCATGAACGCCGCCAGTTTCCTGATGGCGTAGGACTCCTCGTTGGAGTGGTGGGCGCTGCCGAGCAACATCACGCTCTCTCTGCTGTGTTCTTCGTCTACGTCTACGGCGTCGCTCGGCGAGACGTCCGAATCCGGCCAGAGCGCCCGAATGTCGGTGGCGAGGCGGTCGTAGGCCTCGTTCCACCCGATCTTGCGCCACTCGCCGTTCTCCTGAATCATCGGGTGTTTCAGGCGCTTCTCTGAGTGTTCGGTCTCGTAGATGCCGGCGCCCTTCGAACAGAGCGACCCGGCGTTTACCGGGTGTTCCTTCCACGGTTCCATGCCGACGAACGAGTCGCCCTCACGTTCGCCGTGGAACCCGCACCCGACCGAACAGTAGTTGCAGATGGTCTTCGAAAGCTCCGTGCCCGTATCCGCACCCTCCGGCTCGTCACCTGTACTCTGAAGCGCCTGTCCGGCGCCACTGACCCCGAGTGCGACCGCACCTGCGAGTGCGCTCGCCTTCATGAACGACCGTCTGTCGAGGTCTAACGAAACTGGTTCTTGCTGTGTACTCATGGTATGTTCTCCCCCGCTTTTCTTTCACCGCGGTACGACGCCATCGGGACTATATACATTGTCAACTCCTACCTTGTCAATAGTTACCAGCAATCTATAATAAAACATCGTGAACATTTCATGTCGCTCTGGCGGCATTTTTTGGCAAACCTAAACCAGAAGACGGTAACCCGGCCCTTACAGGCAGTTAGGCGGTGAAATCACCCGCAAACGATATCACTTTGCCATGTTTTTTCATGTATAATGAACACAGGTGCCTTCGTGTGTTCGTGTGGGGGCTCGTGCGACATCGACCTGGAGACGGTCCGCGAGGGCGTCTCAGGGGTCGACGTAGTCGCGAGTTCCGAGTTGCTCTGTCAGGACGGGCGCGACGCGATGTCGAAAGTCATCGACGGCTACGACCTGGACCAACTCATCGTGACGACGCCCGAACCGTCGTGCCAGGACCGAATCCGGTCGCTGGCCGACGACCACGGACTCCACCCGGACGCGACACAGTTCGTCGACCACAGAGAGACCAACGCGTGGGTCCACGGCGAGGCCGAAGCGACGGAGAAGACGGCCCGACTCATCAACGCCAAGCAGGCGGGCCTCCAGCACGAGGCCATCACCCGGAGCGTCTCGAAAGACGCGGGCAACCGCGTGGCCGTCGTCGGTGACGCCGACGCCGCGACATCGCTCACCGAGGCGGCCGACGTGACACTCATCGCCGACGGGCGCGAGTTCGCCGAGGTCGAAGGACTCGGCGACGTGACCGTCGAACGCGGCCGCGTCGTCGGCGTCGACGGCTCGTTCGGCGAGTTCGAACTCACGCTCGAAGCCCGAGTCACCGACGACTGCATCGACTGCATGGCGTGCGTCCACGAGGGCCCCGACGGGATGGTCACCGAGTACCCCGTCGACATCCACCCCGACGCCCCGGAGGGCGAGTGGCCCGACTGCTGTCCGACCGACGCCATCGACCTCGACGGGGTGACACGCACTGTCGAGTTCGACCAGATACTCTATCCCGGCGGCCGCGACGACGCGCGGGGCGGGCGACTCGGCTACTACACCGGCCCAGTGGACGCAGGGACTATCGCCGCCGTCGAGTCCCAACTCGGCGGCATCGAGAAACCGCAGTTCCTCGATTTGGAGATGGACGTCTGTGCGGCCGGCGCGTCGAGTCAGGAGGGGTGTACGGCCTGTGTCGACGCCTGCCCGCACGGCGCGGTAGACCGGCCCACCATCGACTCGGTCGAGTTCGACCAGACGGCCTGTCAGGACTGCGGGGCCTGTACGAGTGCCTGTCCCACCGGCGCGACGATGCTCCGAGAGCCCTCCAACGAGCGCATCGCGCGCGAGGTGGAGGCGCTACTGGAGGGCGACGAGGCCGACGGCGGCCTGCTCTCCCGGGGCACGGCACCGGCCATCGACACGCAGGTCGTCGCGTTCGTCTGTTCGGAGTACGCGGCCGAACGCCTCCGCGCGCACGGACGCCGTGCCGCCCGCAGCGACGACGACCTCGACTACCCGCCCATCCTCCCGGTCCGAGTCAACTGCACCGACACCGTCGGCGAGGCCCACGTCATGCACGCGCTGGCGGCGGGGGCCGACGGCGTCGCCATCGTCGGATGTGGTGGCTCGTGTCTCCACTCCGGGCCGGACCCGAAACGGGACCTCGTGGACCGACTCAACCGAGCGACACAGGACCTCGGCCTCGGTGAGCGGGTCGGCTTCTTCGCCCCCGAAGCCGGTACCCCCGAATCGTTCGTCGAGGCCATCTCCGGGTTCGTCGAGTTCGGATTAGACGAGACGCCGGTGCCCGCCGGCGACTACGAGGCGACCGGGCGCATCGACGCCGACTGGGGGACAGAGCGGGCCAACCCATCCTTCGACAGTCACGGCTGGACCCTCGAAAGTGTGCGGACCATCCTCGACCACGTCGACCCCGACCGGGAGGTGATTCGCGGTCTGAAAGACTTCGGCCTGATGGAGGTGAACGACGCGTGTACGCTCACGCCGACGTGTACGAACCTCTGTCCGACCGACGCCATCCGGCGGACCGGCGAGGGCGAGTTACAGTTCAACCACGAGCGGTGTGTCAACTGCGGCCTCTGTGAGGAGGGGTGTCCGGAGACGGCCATCACGATGGAGACGGGGCTGAACCTCGGTCTCCTCCCGGAGAACCGCGACGGCGAGTCGTGGCAGACCGTCCACGAGGACGAGATGATGGAGTGTGTCCGCTGTGGCAAAGCGTTCACGAGCGTCGCCTCCGCGGAGAAGATAGCGGAGGAAGTCGGCGAGGTGGTCGCGGGACTGGCACCCGAGTCCGAACACAGCGTCTTCGAGTACTGTGGCGACTGTCGGAGCCACCTGCTGTTCGATCAGGGGGGTCGACGATGAACGACGCGGCCGTCTACGAGGCGCGCCTCGAACTGATAGACTTCGTCATCGAAGTGTTCTGGGACACGCCCAGCGAGGCGTTCGTCGAGAAATTGCTCGGCGACGAAGTGGCGTTGCCCGAGGAGTCGATCAACGACCCGATGGACGAGGGATTCGAGATGCTACAGACGTGGTTGGACGAACAGGCGGGGCGGGACCCGTCGGTCGTCCAGACGGAACTGGAGCGAGAGTACACCGACCTCCTCGTGGGACCGCGCCCGCCGGTGTTGCCCCACGAGACCCACTACCGGGACGACACCGAGTTCATCGGCGAAGGGCTGGCGGAGGTCGAAGCCAGTTACGGCGCCGCCGGGTGGTCCTCGCCGGAGGAGTACCCCGAGGAGGACGACTTCATCGCCGTCGAGATGGCGTTCCTCCGCTACCTCGTCGACGCACAACGGGCGGGCCGGGAGGAGACGGTCGGCTTCGAGCGGGTGTTCCTGAACGAACACCTGAACGCGTGGACAGACGACTTCGTCGCGGAGATGCGCGGGGAGGCCGACGACGGCCTGTTCCTCGCGGCGGCGCTGGTCTGTCAGGGGCTGGTCGAGTTCGAGAACGACATCGTCGGCCAGATAGGGTAGCTACCGAGCCCCGGCGACGAGGCCGACGCCGGAGACGAAAGCGACCGCAAGCAGGGCCTTCACCGTCGGGACGAGCAAGGCGAGCGTCTGTTCCATGAGAAAAAGCGAGCGCCAGGTCCCGACCGCCTCGGCGTAGATAGCAATAGCGCCCGCGCCGGCGACGAGGATACAGAGCAGGGTCACCGAAGCGGCCGCGGTCAGGCCGAGCAGGTTGCCCTGCAAGCGCTCACGCATCGGGAATCACCCGCCGACCGACGACGAGGACGACGAACAGTGGTATCAGTACGACCAGCAACCGGCTGACGAACAGGCCGACGAAACTGATGGTCGACTCGAGGTGGATGGCCCAGTGCCACGTGCCCTTTATCTCGGCGAGGAGGCCGACAGTCCCGACGACGAGCAACGACAGCGCCAACAGGGCCGCCAGCACGTACACGGTGATACGGACGTAGCCGAGGAGCGTGGCGGCGTCGAACCGCTCCCCGGACTGCTCAGTCGCCACGGTCCACCTCCGAACGGTAGTGTTGTCTATATATATCGTAGGTGATGACGGCGACGACGACGACCCCTATCGCGAGGAACACGGCACCGGTATCCGGGGATAGCGGGAGGTCTATCCCCGTCCGAGAGTGTATGGGTGTGAGCCCCATACACACCAAGTACGGCACGAGCGGCAAAACGGTTGCGAACGTATTGGGTCGGTAAGGTTTTTCTTCGGCAGGCCCCTTCCTCGGGGTGACATGCCATCCCGTCGGGACCTGCTCTATCGCCTCGCGACGATCACCGGCGCGGCCGGCCTCAGCGGCTGCTCGAACTTCCTCGCCCGCCGTGCGGCGTCCCCGACCGCCGACCTCCCGCCGAATCCGCGGGCCGGGTCCCTCCCACAGAGCCAGCACACGTGGAACGACCGCCTCAGGACCGACAGCGAGGACAACCCGCTGTTGCCCGAACACTTCCGACTGTTCCTGTTGGACCTCGACGCCGACCCGACGGAGGAGGCCGCCCGCACCGTCGAACTGGCGATGCGGACCCTCGAAGAGGCCTACGAGTTCCGAAGCGACGGGCTCCTCCACATGCTCGGGTGGGGGACGGCGTACTTCGAGCGCCTCGGGCGACTCGGCGACTCGCCGATTCGCCACCCGACGGTCGTCTCCCGGACCGACGACCCCGAACTCCTCTCGTACGACGCCATCCTCGTCCTCGCGAGCGACGTCCCCTCGCAACTGGCGGCCACAGAGGCGGCGGCGTTCGGCACGCGCTCCACCCTCGGCGGCGTCACGGTCGCGGAGCGACTGGGTGACGTGTTCACCGTCGGCGAACGGCGGACGGGCTTTTTCGGCGAGGGGCTCCCGGCCCAGCACGCCAACGCGGAGGGCGTCCCGAACGACATCCCCAGCGACGTCCCGAACTTCACGGGCTTCTTCTCCGGGCGTGCTGGCACGCAGGCCTCCGAAGAGCGCGTCACCATCTCGGACGGTCGCTACGCCGGCGGGACCACGATGCACCTCTCGCACCTGCGGGAGTCGCTGGATAGCTGGTGGGCGATGGCGGAAGCCGACCGCGTCACGCAGATGTTCTCTAGCGAGTTCTCGCCCGAGGACGTAGCCGGGCACGGACCGCTCGACTTCGCCGACGCTGTCACCGAACACGCGAGCGAGACGGGGCGGGTCGGCCACTGGGAGAAGGTGGCACGGGCGCGCAAGGACGGCGAACCGCTCCTGTTACGTCGAGACTTCAACAGCGTCGACGGCGGCCACGCCGCGGTGCAGTTCCTCTCGCTCCAGCGGAAACTGGCCCACTTCGAGGAGACACGCGACGCTATGAACGGGTGGTGGTTACAGGACGAACACCCCGACATCCAGGACGAACAGCACAACGGCATCCTGGAGTTCATCGAGGTGCTGTCGCGGGCGAACTTCTACGTCCCGCCGCGTGACCGGCGGGCGTTCCCCGACGCCTGATTACTCCTCGTCGGTCAGCGATATCTCGCCGTCGACTTCGCCCTCGTTGACGTCGATGGGCCAGACGCCGTGGTCCCAGACTTCGTACCCCTTGAACGTGTCTGTGGCTCCTTTCGGGCGCCAGTCATTGTCTTCGTGAGCCATGGTATATCACACCATTGTGCGTCCAGTGAGTTAACGTTTCCCCGCGTCACTCGGTCGGCGGTGCGTTCGGCGGGCGTTCCTCGGACGCCGCCTCTTCGAGGAAGGCGTTGGCGTAGAGGTCGACGTGCATCTTCAGCACGTCGCTCTCGTCGACGTCCCGCCCGTCGGCTTGCCGTTCGAGGAACGCGGCCAGTTCGTCGGTCGGGTCGTACGTCACGGCCCGGCCCTCGAGGTCGAACTCGACCTCGTGTGACTGTGAGACGAGATGTTCTATCTCCAGTAACGACTGCTCGACTTTCGTCTCGAGCGCCTCGTCGATGTCCTGCATCATCTTCTCGCCCCAGCGTTCGGCGGCCTCGTAGAGGCGGTCGCTGACCTCGAAGGTGTACATCAGAACGACACCCCCTCGTCCGCGGTGAACTCGGGCGTCCAGCGCGTCGTCTCCTCACACACCGGACAGTGCTCGCGACGGGGCTGTTCGTCGAGCGTCGAGAGATCGATGAGTTGGCCACACTCCTCGCAACTGTAGTACGTCATCGCTCGGACGGCGGCCACGCTTCCGGCCCCGGACTCGTCTCGGACACCTCGGAGTACAGCACCACCAGCACGCCCAGAAGGACGGCCAGTACGACGACGCCGGCGATGCCGCCGACGGCGGTCTGTCCCACGAAGTCGCCCGTGTTGATCGCGGCCCAATCGAACGTCCCCATCACGTTCAGCAGCGACAACAGGAGCCACACGAAGGCCCCCATGACGACGAACGTGAGTATCTTCGACTGTTGCAGTGCAGTTCTGAGGGTCATGTGTCGGCCTCTAGGTATTACCATGCGGTGCGTTACCAAAAAGGTCACCCGTCACTCGGGGTCCTCGGTGAGGCCCCAGTCGGCCTTCTGGGCCGCCGTCGAAAGCGGCACGAACTCCCAGTCTGCTTGCTCGGCTATCGATGCTTCCTCGGGGAGGCCGACGACGACCATCCGCTCGGCGAAGAACATGGAGTGTTCGTCGATGTCCGCGAGTCGCTCGCCGGGCGACTGGCCCGACCCGCTGAAGAAGTCCACGTCGACGCCGTGGTCGCGCTGGAACTTGCTGATGACGAACGTCTCGACGTCGCCGACGATGCCGAGCCAGTCGGTCCACGTCTTCGCGTCCCGGATGGCCAGTTGCGGGTCCGCGAGTCGCTGGGCCGCCGCGTAGGTCAGCGCCATCGTCATGTCGTCGATACCGCCGCCGTGCGGACCGCTCGCGGCCTGTTCGTCGGCTGCGTCCGGGTGTTCGGGGGCGTCCGCCGGCGTGCCGGCGTCGGCGGCGGCCCCGCCGCCCGCGCCGCCGCTCTCGACCGGGATACCCGCCGGCTTGTCCTTGTTCTCCCGCGGGACGTGCGGGACGGGGCCGGCGCTCGCGTCCGCGGCGTCTGGGTCGTCCGGCCCGTCGACGTCCGTCGCTCCGGCCCCGTCCACCGCGCTCTCGCCGGCGTCCGGCGTCACGGTCGAGGGCGTCTCGACCGCTCCGGCGTCGGGTTCCTCGCTCGGGTCGCCCTCGCCGCGCCAGAACCAGTCGCCGCGGTTCGGGCCGTCCTCGTCGTCCGATTCCACGTCCAGTTCGTCGAGGTCGATTTCGTCTGTCATGGCTCTGAGAGCGGTGCCTCGGCGAGTGGCGTCTCGTCGTCGACGGCCTCGTCCAGTCCGAGGCGGGCGACCGTCGCACGGGCGGGCCGGCCGTCGGCCCCCCAGCCCCGACGGCGGTAGTAGGCGTCGAGCATCGCCTCGAAGCGGTCCTGCTCGACGGCCGCCCCGGCGTTCGGTCCCGATTCGAGCGGGTCGCGCAGGACGGCGGGCAGTTCGTCGTCGGCCCGGGAGACGCCCTCGCGGACGTTGAACAGGCGCGTGAGGTTCCACACCCGTTCGCCGACGGTCCGCAGGTCGCCGTCGACGTCGAGACCGACGGCCTCGACCCACTCGGCGCCCAAATCGTCGAACACGTCGCCGACGAAGTCGTCCACGACGAGACACCACAGCACGGAGCGCTGGTCCTGTTCGCGGACGACGGCGGCGGCCGCTCGCTCGGGCGACCAGTCCTCGTCGAACGCCTCGCGCTCGACGGTCCGGGCGCGCCGGTGGCAGGCCCCCCGGTCGCTCGTCGCGTAGGCCAGCGCCATGCTCTGTGCGCCCCGCGGGTCGTAGGCCGGCAATTCCATCGCCTTGACCGTCGGGACGAGGCCGGCCCCGCCGTAACGCTCGGCGGCCGCGTCGACCCCGCCCGCGAGTGCGTCCCCGAGGTCGGTCTCACGGGCGGCGATCTCTCGGAGGAGCGTGCGGGCGCCGTCGGGGTCGCCGAAGGCGAGGTCCCGGTCGACGTGGCCGGCGTCGGCGGCCTTGATGGCCCACGCGACGGCGCTCCCGGCGCTGATGAGGTCCATCCCGAGGCGGTCGCAGGTCTGGCCCAGCGCCGCGACGGCGTCGAACTCGTCGATGCCGAGCGCGGCCCCCAGACTCATCGCCGACGCGCCGCGGGGGACGTGGTCGCCCTCGTCGGTCTCGACCCGAAACCCGCCGGGGTTCTCGTCGTCGTCGTACTCCCGGCCCGCCGCCAGCGCCTCGACGGCGCTGATGCCCACCGCGTCGGCCCCCTCGAACTGGCCGTCGGTCCAGCCACGTGTCGAGAGCGCCCCGACCTCGTTGGCGAAGTCGACGCTCTCGACGGTGCCGCTGGATTCGAGCCAGCGGCCCGTCGCCGTCTCGCGGTACGCCTCCGCGTAGGACTCCCGCAGGGCGTCCAGTCCTTCGGGCGGGTCGCCGCGCGCGACGACGGCTTTCAACCGCTTCGACCCCATCACCGCGCCGGCACCGCCCCGGCCCGCGTGGTGGTCGCCGGCGTCCGAGGCGATGGAGGCGAAGGCGACCCGCTGTTCGCCCGCCGGGCCGATGCAGGCCACCGCCGCGTCCGGGAACGCCGCCGCCGTCTCGACGGTGTCGTCGCCCCACGTCCGGGCGGGTTCGACCGTCGCGGAGCCGCCCTCGACGACGATTCGGACCGGGGCGTTGGCCCGCCCGGTGACCAGCAGACCGACGTTCTCGCCCAGCGCCCCGACGAGGGCGTCGGGGAACTCGCCGCCGGCGTAGGAGTCGAGGAACCCGCCGGTCAGCGGCGACTTCGTGACCGCCGCGTAGCGGGACTCGCCGGGCAGGTACCCCGAGAGCGGGCCGAGCATGAACAACAGGGCGTTTCCCGGCCCGAGCGGGTCCGTCCCGGCGGTCAGTTCGTCGTAGAGGTATCTAGCCCCCAGTCCCTTCCCCCCGACGTACTTCCGCCGCCACTCGTCGGGCACCCGGACGCTCTCGGCGGCCCCGGCCGAGAGGTCGACCCGAAGGAGACGCCCGGGCGTGTCGAGTGTCATGATATATCATACGGCTGGCGGGCGACAAAAGCGTTGTTCCGGTGCCCGCCGGTGGTTCCGGCCCATCGGGCACCGTCGGTCACCGGAGGCGGCGACGACGCCGGTAACCCCCGCCTAGACGACCTCGACCAGCGGGTCGGGTGCGCGCATCTCCGCGAGAACCACCCGCGGCACGTCCGTCCGGTCGTGGATCGCCCGTGCGATCGCGCGCGCGGTAGCCGTCAGTTCGTCGTCGTCGACCATGTTCACGAGCGGAATCACCGTCGCGCCGTCGGGCACGCCCTTCCGGCCGCCCCGGTCGCTCGCGAGCACCGTCGCCACGTCCGCCGCGCGGATGGTGTCGCCCGGGTCGAGGCCCGTCAGGTCGGCAACCCGGTCGACCCGGTGGACGCGCTCGTCGGTGAGTGGCTGCCCGACCACGTGCGCGCTGGCGATGGGAACGACGGTGTCGGCACTCGACGGAACCTGTGGTTCGCGGTCGCTCGGGGCCTTGAACCGGCGCATCCGCGCGCCGTCGGCTTTCACGAGGACCGGGACGCCGCAGTCGGAAAGCACAGCCACCGTCTCGCGGTCGTAGCCCAGATACCGGTCCTCGCGTTCCCGTTCCGGGACGACGCCCAGCGGCCAGTCGTCGGTCGCCGCGACGGCCGCGGCGGGGTCGTCGGTCACCGCGACGCGGGCGACCCAGTCGTCGAAGATGGGGATGCGGACTGTGGCCGTGACGACGGCGCGGTCCAGTCGGGCGGCGAGCGTCGCCATCGTCGTCTTCTTCCCGCCCGCGCCGACGAAACAAGTCGTTCCCTCGTGGGCACCGAGCGCGCCGACGATGTCCATGCCCTAGCAGGCGAGGTCGTGGCTGAAAACGCTTCCCCCGTCGCCGTCGCTAGGTTCGGCCTACAAAACGACCCTTTAAATCCGCGGAGTGTGAACACTCGACAAGCAAATGCTCGAAGACGAGTTCGGTCGCGAGGTCTCGGGGGTCCGCGTCTCGCTGACCGACCGGTGTAACTTCGACTGCGTCTACTGTCACAACGAGGGACTCGGCGACACCCGCGGTCCGATGGACCCGCAGGACGACGAACTGTCGACGGACCACGTCGTGCAGTTCCTCGAAGTCGCCAGGGAGTTCGACGTCGAGGCCGTGAAGCTCACCGGCGGAGAGCCGATGCTCCGGGACGACCTAGAGGAGATAGTCCGGCGCGCGCCAGACGAGATGGAGGTATCGATGACGACCAACGGCACCTTCCTCCCGGGTCGTGCCGAGGGGCTCGTCGAAGCGGGCCTCGAACGGGTCAACGTCTCACAGGACGCGCTGGACAGGGACGCGTTCGCCGAACTGACCCAGAGCGGAGCCTACGAGCGGGTCTTAGAGGGGGTCGAGGCGGCGCTGGACGCCGGTCTCGCCCCGGTAAAACTCAACATGGTCGTGTTCGAACCGACCGCGGGATACGTCCCGGGGATGGTCGACCACGTCGCCGAGAACGACGGCCTCCAACTGCAACTCATCGAGTACATGCCGGAACTGGCGGGCCACCCCGAGTGGGCCATCGACATCCAACGCGTCCACGACTGGCTCGAAGACCGGGCCGACCACGTCGAGACGCGCGAAATGCACGACCGCCGGCGCTACTTCGTCAGCAGCGAGGCAGACGAGGACGCGACGGTCGAAGAGACCGGCGCCGCACGCGCGGCCACCGACGGCAGCGGCCTCGGGATGGTCGAAATCGTCGACCCCGTCGGCAACGCCGAGTTCTGTGCGAACTGCCACCGGGTCCGGCTCACCCACGACGGCTACCTCAAGGGCTGTCTGAACCGGAACGACGACCTCGTCGCCATCGGCGAGACCAGAGAATCGATGCGCGAGGCCTTCCGCAAGACCGTCGCCGAGCGGGTCCCCTACTACGGCGAGTACATGATAGAGGGCGAGGACGGCGACTGGGAGTTCAACGAGGCCTACATGGACAGCGAGGGGGACCGCGCACCCTACGAGTACGCCGACGAGGACTGAGCTACAGGCCCTCGATGGCGCGCCCGAGCGCGAGGACGCCCTCTTTCTCCGTCCGGTCGGCGTTGGCGAGGACCCGGACCTGCTGGGTCCCCAGTGAGACGTACTCCAGCCCGAGTTTCTCCGCGGTCGACCGGAGTCCCAGCCCCGCGTCCGCCTGCCCGGCGGCGACCTTCCGGGCGGGGCTCTCGTGGGCCTTCGTCGTCAGTTCGTAGCCGTCGATAGCCTCGGCGACCGTCGCGCGGTCCGTGTCGCGCTCCTCGGCGAGGGCGGCCAGCGCGTCGTCGAAACTCCGCCGCAGACCCGACGCCGTATCGCGGTTGACGAACCGCCACTCGCCGTCGACGAGGGTCGCGAGCGAGTCCACGTCGGCGTCGGGGGCGACGACGAGGCCCCAGTCGCGCTCCCAGTCGCCGACGTTGACGGCTGCCTTCGGCGGTTCGGCCGGGCCGGCCGCGACAGCGATGTCCGGCGTGCCGTCCCCGAGACGGCGCAGTCCCTCCGTCGTCCCGACCGGGAGGTAGCGCGGGCGGTCCACGTCGTCCAGTAGTCGGGCGAGGGTGGGGTCGTCTTCGCCGACGCCGAGCAGGGTCGGCGGGCGCACGTCCGGGGAGAAGAGGTCCACTTCGACCGTCTCGCCCTCGCCGAGGTAGTCGGTGTCCGCGGGGACGGTGACGGTGCCGTCGGCGTCCACGAGGCTGGTGGTCGCGCCGCTCCCCTTGTCGACCGGGTAGACGAGCAGGTTCCCGTCGCCGTCCGCGACGAGGCCGACGGGCATGAGGCGGTGGCGACCCTCGCTGTACCGTTCGGTGACGGCCATCTCGCCCGTGACCGTCGCCGTCGCGGGTGCCTCGCGCCCGGCCGCCTCGCGAATCACCGGCGCGACGAACACCCGGAAGATGGTCAGCGCCGAGATGGGATATCCCGGAAGACCGACGTAGGCCGACTCGCCGACGGTGCCGACGAGCATCGGCTTGCCGGGCTTGACCGCCACGCCGTGTAAGAGGAGTTCGCCGCGGTCCTCGATGACGCGGTAGATGACGTCGACGGCACTGGCGCTCGTCGACCCGGAGGAGAGGACGAGGTCACACTCGTCGGCGGCCTCGTGGAGCAACCGCTCCATCTCCTCGTAGTCGTCGCCGGCGTGGGGGTACAGCACCGGGTCGCCGCCGGCCTCCTCGACGGCCGCGGCGAGCGTGTAGCTGTTGACGTCGTATATCTCGCCGGCCGCGCTGTCCAGCGACTCGCCCGGCCGGACCAGTTCGTCGCCCGTCGAGACGATGCCGACGGTGGGCGTCCCGCGGACCGGTACCTCGTCGACGCCCAGCGCCGACAGCAGGCCGATCTCTCGGGGCGTGATTCTGGTGCCGGGGCCGAGCGCCCGCGCGCCGGCGGCGATGTCCGCGCCCGCCAACATCACGTTGTCGCCGGGCGCGACGGCGGTCCGAATCTCGACGCCGTCCTCGACTTCGGTGGTGCGTTCGACCATCACCACGGCGTCGGCGCCCTCGGGCATCACCGCGCCGGTAGAGATCTCGACGACGGTCCCCTCCTCGACGGTCACCTCGGGTTCCTCACCGGCGTGGACCGCGCCGACGAGAGGCATCGTCACCGGGTCGGCCTCGTCCGCGCCGAAGGTGTCGGCCGCCCGGACCGCGTAGCCGTCCATGCTCGCGCGGTCGAACCCCGGCACGTCCAGTTCGGCGTCGACGCGCTCCGCGAGGACGCGGTCGCGGGCCTCGGCGAGCGGCACGCGCTCCGGGTCGGGCGTGAGGTCGAGACCCGCCAGCGTCTCGTGGGCCTCCTCGGGCGGCGCGAGGTCGCGGAACTCCCGTCGGTCGCTCATCGCGAGGCCTCCCAGTTCTCGACGGGGACCGTCTCACCGGCGTCGTACCCCTCCCGGCGCTCGGGGACGACGACCCAGCCGTCTGCGAGGGCGACGCTGGAGAGGACGCCGGAGCCACTGGCACGTGTCGGCGTCGCCGTGACGCCCTCGTCGTCCTCGCCCAACTGGACGCGCACGTACGTCCGGGTGCCCGGGCCGCTGACCACCTTGCGCGTCAACCGCGCGTCGGTCGTCGGCGGGCCCCTCGTCGGGAGGTGGCCCGCGCGTTCGAGCGTCGGCCGGAGGAACTGGACGGCGTTGACGATGCACGCGACGGGATACCCCGGGAGCATGAGGACCGGCGTGTCCGCGACGCGGCCCAGCGCGACCGGGTGACCGGGCTTCAGCGCGACGCCGTGGACCAGCACCTCGCCCAACTCGTCGACCACCTCGGGGATGAGGTCGCGTTCGCCCACCGAGGACCCGCCGGTGGTCACCACCACGTCGTGGTCGAGGTCGCCCTCGACGGCCGCTCTGAGGGCGTCTTCGTCGTCAGAGACCACGTCGCGATAGGTGGCCTCGCCGCCCCAGCGCTCGACGTACTGGGTGACCGTCTGGCCGTTCGTCTCGACGACTTCGCCGGGGTCGGGGTCGTCCTGTACGAGTTCTTCGCCGGTCGGAATCACGCTGACCCGCGGTCGCTCGTACACCTCGACGGCGTCCAGTCCGACGGACTTCAGCAGGCCGAGGTCCGAGGGCCTGAGACGGTGGCCGGCCTCGTACAGCGTCTGGTCCGCCTCGACGTCCTCGCCGACGGGCGCGACGTTCTCGCCGCCCGCAACGGCGTCGAAGACGGTCAGCGACTCGCCCTGCCGGTCGGTGTCCTCGACCATCACGACGGCGTCGGCACCGGCCGGCAGTTCGCTCCCGGTGTGGACCCGACTGGCGGTGCCCGGCCCCACGTCCTCGGCGACGCGCAACTGCTCGGGCGAGCGGTCGCTGGCGCCGAACGTGTCCGCGGCCCGGACCGCGTAGCCGTCCATCGCCGCCCGCTGGTAGTGCGGGACTGGGCGTGCGGCCCCCACGTCTGTCGCGATGACACGTTCGTCGGCGTCCCTGAGCGGGACGCGCTCGGTCCTGTCGTGCGGTGTCACGGCGTCCAGTAGCGTCTCCCGGGCCGACTCGACTCGTGTGCGCTGTTTGAATCCCTCCGTCCGCCGGGCCTCGTCGCTCATGTCCGTCGCTATGCCGCTGGCGACCAAAAACCTCCGCGTGGATACGGGGTCGGTACCCGTCCCGTATCTGACTGTCGAGCGGTCGCGCCGGGCGTGGTGCGTCGACGGCCGGTGTAGAAGACGATATGCAAATACCACATACAGCTAATTATTCCCTCATTTTCAAGGTTATTGGCCCACCCCAAATGCCAGATAGAAGAAGGTGTGGTAGAATATAAGGATATTACGGGACGTATGCCCATAGAGCTTTAGTAGACGTTCGTGCTTCGTGTTGACATGGAACTGAGCAACGGACAGACAGCGACGACCCGTCACGAGACGACTGACGACGCGCAGTTCGGCATCGAGGACAGATACTGCCGGTACTGTCGGGAGATAGCGCTGGCGTTCGACCCGGCCGCGGGTCGGCCCCGCTGTCGGACCTGCGGTGAACTCGCGTGAAGCCACGATGAGCATCCGACAGCGGCTACAATCACGATTTCGGCGGCGGGCGACCTACGAGTGTGGGCTGTGTGGCCTCACCTTCGACGACGAGCGTCAGAACTGCCCGGCCTGTGGATACGGGGTGAGAGAAGCCAGTCGGTGAGTCAGTCCGAGACCGCGGCGTCGGCCTGTTCGGCCGGTTGGTCGGTTATTTCGTAGAGATTCTGTCGGGCGTCGGCGAAGTAGACGTCCTCTTCGATGACACCGACTTCGTCGAGCCGTTCGAGAGCGTAGCGGACCGTACGCGCGGAGAGCATCGACTCCTCCACGATGCCCTTCTGGGTGAGCGGCCCGTCGTATTCCAGCACCTTGTAGACGAGCTTCGCGCTCGGTGGAAGGTCTGCGATGGCCTCCCCATCGGATTCCGTCATTACCTGCACCGAGTGGCGCCGGATGCATAAAGATTGAGGAGTCCGTTCGCCAGACCGGCGCTCACGGCGGAACTGTCGACTCGGTCGGCGTGGCTCCATCGGGACCGAGCGGTACTGGAACCGCGCCCCTTTTGGTGAAGCGTAGTCCAGTACTGGGTATGGCTACGGATACGGCGGACGGCATGAGTTCCCACATGCGGGGACTCACCGTCACAACCATCACGGCCGTTGCGGGCATCGCGGCGGCGTTCGTCTCGAACGCTGTCGCGGCAAGCGCGACGGACGTCACCGGCGTCCTCGTCGTGGCGGCCGCCGTCCTCGCACAGTTCCCGGTACTCCGGGTGATCGGTATCGGACCGGACGACCTCTCGACGAAGGACGTCCTCTACGTCGCGTTCATGACCTTCGCGCTCTGGTTCGTCTCGTGGGGTATTCTGCTGACCGCCGGAGTGTAACGATGGCGGAGGACAGCATCGCGGTCGTCGACTTAGATAGGTGTCAGCCCGACCGCTGTAACTACGAGTGTATGAACTACTGCCCGCCCAACCGGAGCGGGAAAGAGTGCATCGTCAAGCGTGGCGAGGCCTACGAGGAAGACGAGGAGTTCGAGGGGAAACCCGACCAGGTCCGCATCTCCGAGGAGATCTGTCTCGGTGAGTCCTGCGGTATCTGCGTCAACAAGTGCCCGTTCGACGCCATCGAGATCATCAACCTCCCGCAGGAACTGACCGACGACCCGGTCCACCGCTACGGCGAGAACGCCTTCGCCCTGTACGGCCTGCCCACGCCACAGGAGGGGCAGGTCACCGGGATTCTCGGCCCGAACGGCATCGGGAAGACCACCGCCGTTCGCATCCTCGCCGACGAGATGGCACCCAACCTCGGGCAGTACGGCCAAGAGCCCGGCTGGGACGAGATTCTCGACGAGTACCGCGGGACGGCCCTGCAGGACTACCTCGAAGACATGCGCGACGGCGACGTCGACGTGGCTCGCAAGCCACAGTACGTCGACCGCATCCCCGACCAGTTCGACGGGAAGGCCCGCGAACTGCTCGAACAGACCGACGAGCGCGGCGAACTGGACTACCTCGTCGAGCGCACAGGCATCGGCCCCGTCGTCGACAACCACATCGGCGACCTCTCGGGCGGTGAACTCCAGCGAGTGGCGCTGGTGGCGACGCTCGCCCGCGATGCGGACTTCTACTTCCTCGACGAGATTACGCCGTATCTGGACATCGGCCAGCGGATGACCGCCGCGCGCCTCATCCGGGAACTCGCCGAGGAGGGCGACCGCTCGATGCTCGTCGTCGAACACGACCTCGCCATCCTCGACCTGCTGGCAGACAACATCAACGTCGCCTACGGGTCGCCCGGCGCGTTCGGTATCATCACCTCGCCGAAATCCACGAAGAACGGCATCAACGAGTACCTCTCCGGGTATCTGGAGAACGAGAACATGCGCATCCGGCAGACCGAAATCGAGTTCGAGGAACACGCTCCGCGGACCGCCTCGACCGGCGACGTGGTCATCGAGTACCCGGACCTCCAGAAGAGCTACGGCGAGGGCGAGTTCTCGCTGTCGGTCGACGCCGGCACCATCCGCGAGAGCGAAGTACTGGGCGTCGTCGGCCCGAACGGCATCGGGAAGTCGACGTTCGCGAAGATGCTCGCCGGGCGCCTCGAACCAAGCACGGGGTCGGTCGACACGAGCCTCGACATCGCCTACAAACCCCAGTACATCGAGATCGACCAGCCGATGCGCGTCGACGCGTTCCTCGCCTCGATCACGGACGACTTCGGCACCTCCTACTGGAACACCGAAATCGCCCAGCCCCTCCAACTGGACGCGGTGATGGAGCAGCAGTTGACTGATCTCTCGGGCGGTGAGCGCCAGCGCGTCGCCATCGCGGCGTGTCTCTCGAAGGACGCCGACCTCTACCTGCTGGACGAACCGTCGGCCCACCTCGACGTCGAACAGCGGGTGCTGGCCACCTCCGCGATTCGGCGCTACGCCGAGAACCACGACGCGACGGCGATGGTCATCGACCACGACATCTACATGATCGACCTGCTCGCGGACCGCTTGCTCGTCTTCGAGGGCGAACCCGCGAAGAACGGGCGCGCCGCACCGCCACAGGGGATGCGCGAGGGGATGAACGAGTTCCTCTCGAACCTCGACATCACGTTCCGCCGCGACGAGCGGACCTCCCGGCCGCGCATCAACAAGCCCGGGTCCCAACTCGACCGCAAGCAGAAGAACGCGGGCGAGTACTACTACTCGCCCGACGACACCTGAACGGCTACTTATTTTAGAGCCGGCCCCGACATCCCGACAGCATGGCACGTAGCGAACGCGCGGTCGTCGCCCGAGACCTGTTCGTCGGTGCGTCGAACGTCGTGACCGCGACACTGATAGCGTATTCGCTCGACGGGCCGACGGCGTGGCCGCTCGGTGCCGTCGCTGTCGCGTTCGGCAGTGTCCTCTTCGCGGCGGTCGACCGGAGTGCCGCCGGGACCTGGGGACTCACAGTCGGACTGTCGGGGAGTATCGTCGCATTTGCCGCGGTGCTGTGGTGGCTCGGCCCCGGAACACCGCTCGCAGTGCTCCCGCCGCTGCTGTTCGGACTGGGCATCGGGACGGCCGCGAACCGCCTGCTGTTCGGCGTCGTCTATCCGCTGCCGGAGGCGTGTCTGCGACGGGAAAACCTGACGTAGCCATTCGGGGGCGTTTCGAGGAGGGGCGGAGAACACGTGGGGCCGCGCCGGTGTGCGGTGGTCGGGCTACGTCGCGGGGTCTGAGGTGTCGCCGGTTTCGGACCCGGCGACGGCGTCGTCGAGTCCGTCCGCGACTTCCTCGGGGTCGAACTCCTCGTCCGGCCGGAGTTCGCGGTCGGTGGAGTCCCCGGCCTGTTGTTCGGTGACCGATTCATCGCCGGTGACCGAGACGAAGATGTCACCTAGCTCCGCCACTCGGTCGCTGGACTGACTCTTGCTCATTCGCGTTCGGGAGGAAGAGCCAGAGGGAATTAGGCGGTCTACCTAACTCGTTAGGACCGTCGCAGTCCGGCGGTTACCGCGGTCAGAGGACGTTCCGCTGGCAGGAGCCACACAGCGACGCCTCCTTGACGTCGACCTGTCGGACCGTCGGTGAGAAGTTCATCACACAGCGCTTGTTGTCACAGTGTTCCAGTCCGAGGGTGTGGCCGATCTCGTGGACGACCTCTTTGCGGACGCGTGCGGAGAAAATCTCGCCGGCCGAGCGGTTCGAGAACCCGCCGTCCGAGGACGTCTGCAGGCGATACGTGGAGATGACGCTTCCGGAGCCGCCGAGGTAGGCGAGTCCGAACACGTAGTTGCGGCGGCGATAGAAGAGGTCTTTCGGCGTGATTGCGATGTTCTTGCTCCCGGAACCGACCCGTCGAGCGAGGTCGATGAACTCCTCGGCGCGGTACTGGTCGCGGTCGCCATCGTACGCACCGGCGGGCACCGACTGTGGCTCGTGCATGGAGACCTCGCAGTCGTAGGTGGCACGGAGGCCGTCGGAGGCCTCCCGCTTCACCTGGGCGGAGACTTCGCCCACCGGTACGATGTCGACGTGCATGCGAATCCATATGGGACGGCACCGCTTAAACATCCCGCCATGAGCGACTCCGACCGTGCCCTCGTCGACCGGTTGGCCGCCGCCGAGACGGTCGTCGAAGTCGGCGTCGGCAACCACCCGGCCGTGGCTGCTGGACTGGTCGAGCGCGGCGTGACCGTGACGGCGACCGACGTTCGACCGCGGCGGGTTCCCGAGGGCGTGACGTTCGTCGTCGACGACGTGACCGAGCCGACGCTCTCGGTGTACGAGGGGGCGGACGTCGTCTTCGCCCGGAACGTCCCGCCGGAACTCCATCGCCCGCTCCGGGACGTGGCTCGCCGGGTCGACGCCGCCTGCTGGTTCACGACGCTGGGCGGCGATCAGCCGACGGTCCCCGTCGAACGCGAGCAACTGCCGGACGGGGAGACGCTGTATCGCGTCAGCGAGGGGCCGGGATAGCAAGCGGCTTGAACGAGGGCCGCGACCCACCCGATATGCAAGTCGACGCGGTGGTCCTCGACATCGACGGCGTCCTCGTGGACGTGGCCGACTCCTACCGACGCGCGGTCGTCGAGTCCGTCGAGCGCGTGTACGGCGACACCATCGAGAAGGCAGCCATCCAACAGTTCAAGGATGCGGGCGGATTCAACAACGACTGGGAAGTGACCGACGCGGCGGCGCTGTTCGTCCTCTCGGCCCGCGAGGCCGACGTCGCGGACCTCGCGGCCTTTACCGACGCTATCGCCGAACGCGGCGGTGGCATCGAGGCGGCCGAAGCCGTCGTCGGTGACCTGCTGGACGAGGCGGCCGCCGAGCGAGTCATCTCGGCGTGGGACCCCGACGAACTCCGGGACGTGTTTCAGACGCTGTATCTCGGGAGCGACCTGTACCGCGAGTTAGAGGGCGGGGACCCGCCCTTCGACGCGCCGGGGTACATCAACGACGAACCCGTGCTGGTCGACCCCGAGACGCTCGCGACCCTGCGAGAGCGCTACGCCGTCGGCGTCGTCACCGGCCGACCCGCGGCGGAGGCCGACATCGCGATGGCGCGCGTCGGACTGGACATTCCCGACGAGCATCGGTTCACGATGGACGACTGGGAGGAGGGCAAGCCACACCCACGCGCACTGACGACGCTGGCCGAGCGCTTCGGTGCCGAGCGCGTGGCGTTCGCTGGCGACACGCTCGACGACGTGAAGACGGCGGTCAACGCCGACGACGCCGACGGCGACCGCGTGTACTACGGCGTCGGCGTCCTGACCGGCGGCCTGACCGGCGAGACCGGTCGCCGGAAGTACGCCAACGCGGGCGCGAGCGCGGTCGTAGAGACCATCAACGATCTCCCGGACCTGCTGGAGTAACGGGCTCCGGCGAACGGCAGGGATTTCAACGATGGGTCGGAACTGACGGGTATGGGACGACGGGGGCGAATCGGTTGGTCGCTGTTAGTGAGTATCTGGGCCGGCCTCGTCGGCGGCGCCGCGGTGTTCGAGCCGGGGCTCCAGTACGTCCAGTTGTACGCCATCGGCTTCGCGCTGGTCGCGTTCCCGGCGGCGTACTGGACGATTTCGACCCACCAGCAGATTTTCCGGACCGCGCACCGGCCCGGCCGAGTCGCCGTGTTCATCCTCGTCATCTTCGTCGTCACGGTAGCGCTGGCGACGGTGTTCGTGTTCCTGCTTGGCAACACCAGCCCCCTCGGTATCGTCGCCCAGTTGGTGGCCTACGTGGTCGGTCTCGCGGCGGCGCTGTATGCGGCCTACGGCGGCGGCGTCGACTATCTCTGGAACGAGTACACGTAGGCAAGTCCCACCGGTCGCACAACGCTTATTCGGAGGTCGGCCTACCGCGTAGATATGGATATCGCGCTACTCGGCGGGACCGGTGACATCGGCGAGGGACTCGCCCTTCGCTGGGCGTACGACACGAACCATACCGTCATCGTCGGGTCACGTGAGGCCGAGAGGGCCGAGACGAAAGCCGAGGAGTACGAGACCGAACTCGACAGCCGCGGACAGGACGTCACCATCGAGGGACTGGCAAACGAGGACGCGACCGCTCGCGCGGACGTGGTCGTCACGGCCGTCCCGGCCTACCACCTCACGGACACCGTCGAGAGCATCGCCGACGAACTCGGTGACGCCACCCTCGTCGCGCCGGCCGTCGGGATGAAGCGGGACGAAGACGGCTTCCACTACAACCGTCCCGGCGTCGGCAGCGTCACGCAACTGGCCGCGAAGGCCGCCCCCGAGGAGACGCCCGTCGTCGGCGCGTTCCACAACCTCGCCGCCGGTCGGCTGGCGAACTTAGACGCCGACCTCGACTGGGACACGGTCGTCGTCGGCGACGACACGGACGCGAAAGACACGGTTTGTGAACTCGCGGAGGGCATCGTCGGCCTGCGCGCCCTAGACGGCGGCCCCCTCTCGAACGCCGCCGAAGTCGAGGCGGTGACGCCGCTGCTCATCAACGTCGCCCGCCACAACGACGGTATGCACGACCTCGGCGTCCGGTTCCAGTAGCGACCGTCGAAGAGAGACTTTTCACCCCGCAGTCCTACTCCCCGGTGTGGCCTCCCCATTCGAGATACTCGGTGTCGACCCGGACGCAGACGAGGCCGACATCGTCGACGCGTACCGGGAGCGAGTCAAGGAGACCCACCCCGACCAGGGCGGGTCGGCCGAGGCGTTTCAGGCCGTCCAGGACGCCTACGAGCGCATCGAGAACGGCTACGAACCAGGCGACGAGCCACGGTATCCGCCGACCGGGCCAGCGCCCGGCCCCACCGAGGCGGACCCCGAACCGGAGCCCGACCCCCCTGAACCCGAGGGCATCGAGGTCGAGTACCTAAACTACGAAGTCGTCGCGGACGAGGGGTGGAACCTCGACGACGACGACCTCTTCGAGAAGGCCGCCGACGGCGGGTTCGACCCGGCGGACTACGGCCGGTTCCACGTCGCGGAGAACGAGTCTTTGCTCGAAGCCGCCGAAAACGAGGGGTACGCGTGGCCCTTCGCCTGCCGCGGTGGCGCCTGTACGAACTGTGCCGTCGCCGTCGTCGAGGGCGAGATGCCCTCACCGGCGAGTCACATCCTGCCCCAAGAACTCCACGACAGGGGGATTCGCCTCTCCTGTATCGTCGCGCCCGAGTCGGACGCGAAAATCGTCTACAACGTCAAGCACCTGCCCGAGGTCCACGACCTGTTGCTCCCGGCGAGTCGGTTCGAGCAGGCGTCGTCCTCGACGGACTGAGCGATCGCTGGGGCGTCGGTTGGACCGTGAAAAGTGGCGGCGCTGTGCTTACGCGCCGGCCTGCGAGAGCGCGTCTTCGAGGTCCTCGGCCTGCGTGACGCCGACGAAGCGCTCGACGATACCGTCGTCGTTCTCGACGATGAGCGTCGGCAGGGAGCGTACCTGATACTCGTTGGCGACGTCCTGTTCTTCGTCGACGTTGATCTTCTCGAACTCGACGTCAGTCCACTCCTCCTCTAGATCTTCGAGGATAGGGTCTTGAGTCTTGCAGGGGCCGCACCAATCGGCGTAGAAGTCCTTGAGCGTGACCGTCATGGTTCTCTTCGATGTAACCTGTGGTGCCAGATAAGGATTGTCCATGTGGGTGCGGCGGGGGCGAACCCGAAAGGCTTACTCCCGGGGAGTGGACAGTCTGTGGTATGAGCAGCGACAGCGGCGGGCTGATGTCGAGTGCCGGACTGGTCCGGTACTTCGACGCCGAGGACCAGAACACCATCCGTATCGACCCGCGAACCATCGTGGCCTTCGGCATCCTGTTTGGCGCCCTCATCCTGGTGCTGAACGCGATGGCCTGAGTCCGCGACGTTTTCTATCCCCCGCCGACAAGAGCGGGTATGCACTTCACACAGCGCGAACAGCGCGCGCTCCGGCAGGCCGGCGTCGAACAGGCGACCATCGAAGCCGCCTCCGAGGCCGTCGTCGCCGCCACCGACGCGGCCGCCGAGGACCTCGAAGCGTTCTTCGCCGATCTGGAGACGGTCCACTCGGACATGGACATCGCCCATAGCTCCGCGGACGTCCAGACACACACCGTCGAGTACGTCGACCTCTACACGCACGCCGACGACATCCGCGGTTACGTCCGCTTCGACTCGTGGGGCGTCCCGGTCGAGGGCGGGCGGGTGCTGAACGAGGACGTGGTCGAACTGACGCTGGGCCCGACCGTGGACGGTCGGGTCCGCTTCGCGACCGAGCGAGACGCGCTATGAGCGTCCGCATCAGGGGCATCTACACGACGGCGCTGACCCACCTGCTCGACGATGCGGGCCTCGACGTCGTACAGGCGTCGGGCCCCATCGAGGACCGCTTCGACGCCGAGTTCGCGGCCGAGCGAGCGGCGGCGACCGTCGAGACGACCGACGACCGGCAGGGCGTCGGCGTCAGCGGGGACGCCGAGACGGTCGACCGGGTCGTCGACCTGCTCGCCGACCTCGGTCGGGACGCGCTCTGGTGGGCCGACCCGCTCCCCGAGGGCGCGGTGTACGCCGGCGAAGTGACGGAGACGCTCGGAAGCGGCGCGGTCGTGGACTGCGGCGACGGCGAGGGCTTCCTCCCGTACTCGAACGCCGAGGGCCGGGTCGAGACCGGCGACCGCCTGCGCGTGCAGGTCGTCGAGGGGAGCGCCCCGTGGACCGACGGGCGACCGGTCCTCGACGGGACGATCGCTATCCGCGGCGACGTCCTCACGCTGGAACGCGGCGGGTCGAACTCGACGACGGCGGGCGGCCCGGCCATGCTGGACGTCGTCGCGGCCGACCCCCGTGAGGGATGGGGCGTCTCGTGGGAGCGCGAGAGCGACGACGCGTCGTTCGACGCGCTAGCCGACGCGCTCTCGGCGGCCAACGACCGGGCCGAAGCCGTCGATACTGCCCTCGACGGCACCGACCCGGCCGCCGAGGTCGCGCCCCACCGCTACCACGACGGCGGCGCGACGACGTGGGTGTGGTTCGGCCGGGAAAGCCGCTTCGCGCTGGACGAGCAGCGACGCGAAGTGACGACGACGATGCAGGGCCACCATCGCGTGAAAGCCGGGTCCAGCGCCGCCAGCGCCGCCGTCGACTACGTGGAGGCGCTGTGTTCGGACCCCGGAAGCGGCGGCGGGACGGACTTCCCCTTCGCCGTGACCGCACGGCAGTTCGGCCCGCAGGCCGGCGGGTCGCTCACGCTCGGCCACGGCAAACCGGACGGCCGACTCATCACACTGGGCCGGGCCGACGTGCAGTCGGTCGACGCCGACGGGACGGTCACCGTCGAGCGAGAGATGCGTGCCGGCGGCGAGTACGACGCCCTCGGCACCCCGAAAGAGGCCGGCGACGTCGCGGAGACGAAACTGAAGGAGGGCCGGTGGTGGTACCCGACGACCTACCGGGACGGCGACGGCGAGACGAAGGGGACCTACGTCAACGTCTGTACGCCAGTCGAGATATTCCCGGACACCGCCCGGTACGTGGACCTGCACGTCGACGTCGTCAAGCACGCCGACGGCACCGTCGAACGCGTCGACGACGACGAACTCGACGCGGCCGTCGAGGCCGGGACCGTCCCCGAGGAACTGGCCGAACGCGCCCGCAGCGTCGCCGCCGCGGTTGCGAGCGCGCTCGCCTGAGCGACGCTTTGCCGGGCCAGACGCCTCAGCGCCGAAGTCGCCACGCCGCGAGACCGACGGCCGCGAGCGCCGCGGCCACGCCGAACCCGTCGCCGGCGGCCCCGACGATGGGAACCCCGCCGCCCGTGGCCGAATCAGTCTCGTCGGTGGGTGCCCCGAGACGCGGGTCCGGGAAGGCGTAGACGCTGGGGGTGACCGCCGACCCGGCGTTGGCGTTCGTGTTGGCCGCGAGGAAGCACCCGGCACCGCGCTGGGCCGTCCAAAACGACGTGGTCTCGGAGTCCCGCCACGCGAACACCTCGCGCGGAGAGGCGGGGTCGCGCACGTCGTGGACGGTGACGCCGCCGTTGTACCACGCCGCGTAGCAGCGGCCGTCGGTGAGTTCGAAGTTGTGCGCCGTCGTCAACACGCCGCCGGGCGTCGGGTCGCTCGTCGGCGGCGGGCCGATAGTGGCGACGGACTCGGGGGCCGTCTCGTCGGTAACGTCGAACAGTTCGATGCCGCTCGGGCCGCCAGAGCCGTCGTCGTCGAGGTCCCACGACTCGCTCCCGACGCCCAGCAGCGTCGCGTCCTCGTTCACCGTGACGAAGTGGTCGTTGCCCGGCGGCTCGCTCCGCTCGACGGACGGTGATTCGACGTCGGCCAGTGCCGCCGGGTCGCGCCCGCGGACCCGTGAGACGAGCGCTGGGGCGGTCGGGTCCGAGACGTCCAGAATCCACGTCCCGGCGTCCCAGTACGCGAGATAGGCCCGGTCACCGTGGACCCACACGTCGTGCAGGGGGCGGAGGCTTCCGGGCACGTCCCGCCACGCCTCGTCGGCGTCGAACAGCGACCACGTCCCGGCCTCCCGTTCCGTCTCGGTGTCGACGACCAGCAGGGGGTTCCCCGCGCGACTGTTGGCCGTGAGGTAAGCGTACCGGCCGTCGAAGTCGCAGTTGTGGACGACGGTGTCGACCTCGTAGCCGACGACCCGGTCGAGCGACTGGCGGTCGGTCACGTCGAAGACGACGAGGCCGTGAGCGCCCTCTGCGGGGTGGGCCGGGCCGGCGACGAGGAGTCGATCCCCGCGGAGCGCGAGGTCCTGCACTTCCTCCATCGGTCCCTCGGCGCTGTCGGCCAGTAGGTCCGTCCGGTGAGTGATACGGCGCGGGTTCGTGGGAGTGGTGACATCGACGACGGCGACCCCCGTCCCGGTGGCGACGTAGGCGGTGTGGCCGTCCGGACTGGTGACCAGTTCGTGGGCACCCGGCAGGTCGAGCGTCCCGAGTGTGTCGCGGCCGGTCGGCGTCCCCGCGGGCGTTCGGGCGGTGCCGTCGGCCGTCGGCGTGGGATGGCCGCTGGCAGCGCCAGTGACCGCGGCGGCCCCGACGCTGGCGGCGCCGACGCGCCGGAGGAACGTCCGCCGATACATACCCGGCCTCGGGGTGGAACGGCAAGAAGCCTTCCGGTGGGGGTTTTCATCCGGGCGCACCGTAGCGATGGTATGCTCACACCGGACCTCGACGGCCGCACCGCACTCGTGACCGGGAGCGCGAAGGGCGTCGGCCGCGAACTCCTGCTCGCTATCGCCGACCACGGCGCTGACGTGGCCGTCCACTACAACACGAGCGCCGACGCCGCCGCCGAGGTGGCCGAGGCGGCCCGCGAACGGGGCGCGACGGCGACGACGGTACAGGGCGACGTGACCGACCCCGACGCCGTCGACGCCATCTTCGAGCGCGTGGCGGCCGACCTCGGGCACGTCGACGTGCTGGTCAACAACGTCGGGGCGTTCGCCCCCTCGTACTGGGAGGACATCGACTACGAGACGTGGCGGACGGTAATGACGACGAACTTCGACGCCACCTGTCTCTGTTCGAAGCGTGCCCTCCCGGCGATGCGCGAGGGGTCGTGGGGCCGCATCGTCAACGTCGGCTACGCCACCGCCGAGCGAACGTACGTCGACCCGGTGAACTTCCCGTACTACGTCGCGAAGGCCGGCGTCATCATGTTCACGCGGATGCTCGCCGCCGAGACCCAAGACGACGGCATCACGGTCAACGCCGTCTCCCCCTACACCGTCGAGAACTCCGAGGAGTTCCCCGAGGACCTGCCGCGCGGGCGACCGGCCTCCTTCGAGGACATGCAGCAAGCGTTGCTGTTCTTCCTCGACGAGGACTCGGACTACATCTCCGGGGAGAACGTCGAAGTCGACGGCGGACTGGTGCCAGAGCGGTTGTAGGCTGAGCGCCCGACGGTAGTTGTTCAAACCACACTGGTCAGTACAGTTAAACCAAATTTCGTGAGTTTATTGGTGTCGAACGGACAAACCGAATCGAATGTCGGTGCAAAAAGCCCTCCTGCTTGAGCTATTCGCAATCGTTCTCGTACTTTATGGAGGATTCACGATATTGAGCACGGATATGATGGGTGAGTTGTGGGCCTTGTATATAGGATTCTACCTCGGTCTCTTCGGACTTGTCTACGGTCTCGTCGGTGGCAGGATAGTAGCGGCCATCCGAAACGATACGTAAGCACACCTACTGAGCATCGTATTCCCGCTACCAGAAGATGAAAACAACACCTCGTCACACACATACGAGAGGCCCAGAAACGGGATTCGAACCGACTCAGTTGCCCTGAATCGCGTCGATGACCATCGCCGCGGCGATGATGGGTTCTTTCGGGACGGAACTGGCGTCGTCGATGGTTATCTCGTAGCGGTCCTTCAGCGAGAACTGCCCGTCGATGTTGCCGACGTGGTCGCCGTTCTGGTCGGTGATCTCGTACTTGTGGGGGATCCAGTGACCGAAGGGAAGGACGTTCCGGGCCAGCGTCACCATCGCGCCACGGGAGTTTATCTCGGCGAGTTTCTCCTCGGTCTGGGCGTCGCGAACCTTCCACGTGTCCTGCAGGATGG
This sequence comes from Haloarcula pellucida, assembly GCF_014647235.1. Classification (GTDB taxonomy): domain Archaea; phylum Halobacteriota; class Halobacteria; order Halobacteriales; family Haloarculaceae; genus Haloarcula; species Haloarcula pellucida. Next base: position 53,364 of record NZ_BMOU01000006.1, on the reverse strand, counting down.
AGTAGTCGTTGTCGAGGACGACGACGTCCTCGCCCGTCTGGGAGTCGGTCAGGACGTAGTTGCCGGCCACGTCGATGATGCCGCCGGCGTTGACCTCGAACACCTCGTTGTCGTCGGCGTCCACGAACGGGAACTTCTCTTTGAGTTTGAACATCTGCTGCTTGCCCCGCAGGACGACGTTGCCGGCGGCGTCCATCGCCTTGTACTTGTTCCGGACGAGGCTCTGCTCGACGGTGTACGTGTCGTCTGTGAGTGCGATTCCCTGTATGTCGTACTTGCCGGTCGTACTCATGTGCTTGAATTATACAGCCACAACTTGAAACTTTTCGTGGTGGTTCCTCTCAGACGGACAGGGGGTTCGCGAGCAACCGACAGGGTTTCACGAGTCCCGTCCCTGGGGAACCCATAGATGAGCAAGGACGTCATCGAGGTCAGGGGTGCAGAGGAACACAACCTCAAGGACGTCGACGTGGAGATTCCCCGCGAGGAACTCACCGTCGTCACGGGGCTATCGGGGTCGGGGAAGTCGTCGCTCGCCTTCGAGACGGTGTACGCCGAGGGCCAGCGGCGCTACATCGAGTCGCTGTCGGCCTACGCCCGCAACTTCCTCGGGCAGATGGACAAGCCACAGGTCGAGAACGTCGAAGGCCTCTCACCGGCCATCTCCATCGACCAGAAGAACGCCGCCAACAACCCCCGGTCGACGGTGGGGACGGTCACGGAACTCCACGACTATCTCCGGCTGCTGTACGCCCGCGTCGGCGTGCCACACTGCCCGGAGTGTGGCCGCGAGGTGGGCGAGCAGTCCGCCCAGAACATGGTCTCGCGCATCCTCGAACTCCCCGAGGGGACCCGTGCGAAACTGTGTGCCCCGGTCGTCCGCGACCAGAAGGGGGCCTTCGAGGACCTGTTCGACGACCTCGTGAGTGACGGCTACTCGCGGGTCGAAGTCGACGGCGAGGAGTACGACCTCACCCTCGACCGGCCCGAACTCGACGAGAACTACGACCACACCGTCGACGTGGTGGTCGACCGCGTGAAGGTCTCCGCGGACGCTCGCTCGCGCATCAACGACTCCGTCGAGACGGCCCTGACCGAAGCCGACGGGACGCTGAAGGTCGTCCTCCCGGACCCGCCCGAGGGCGCGGCCGACGCACTGGGCGGGTCGACCGCTCGCGCGACCGGTGACCTTGCCGACGCCGAAGCGGACGAGGAAGCAACCGAGGACCGCCTCGTCGTCGAACTCTCGGAAGATCTCGCCTGCACGCACTGTGGCATCGACATCTCGGAGGTCGAGACCCGCTCGTTCTCCTTCAACTCGCCCCACGGCGCCTGTCCCGAGTGTGAGGGGCTGGGCGAGACGAAGGAGGTCAGCGAAGACCTCGTGATTCGGGACGCCTCGAAGCCGCTCAAGCACGTCTTCGAGCCGTGGAGCTACGACCGCACGTACTACTCCCGGCAACTCGACAACGTCGCCGACCACTTCGGCGTCTCGCTGGACACCCCGTTCGAGGAGCTCGACGAGGCGATTCGGCGGCAGTTCCTCTACGGGACCGACGACGTCGTCCACTTCCAGTGGCGCACGAAGAACGGCACGCGGGAGAAGACCGAACGCTTCGAGGGTGTCATCCCCAACCTCGAACGCCGCCACGTCGAGACGGACTCCGACCGCGCCCGCGAGCACATCGAGGAGTTCATGGCGACGACGACGTGTCCCGCCTGTGAGGGGACCCGCCTGAAGGCCGAATCGCGGGCCGTCCTCGTGGACGGCACCGCCATCACCGAGGTAAACAGGATGTCCATCGGGGACGCCTTAGCGCACTTCGAGGGACTGGAGGCGAACCTCTCGGCCCGGGACACGAAAATCGCCGAGGAGATTCTCAAGGAGATCCGCGCCCGTCTGGGCTTCATGCAGGAGGTCGGCCTCGAATATCTGACGCTGGACCGCGAGGCGTCCACTCTTTCGGGCGGCGAGAGTCAGCGCATCCGCCTCGCCACGCAGATCGGCTCCGGTCTGGTGGGTGTGCTGTACGTCTTGGACGAACCCTCTATCGGCCTCCACCAGCGGGACAACGACCGCCTGCTGAACACGCTGGAAGAGCTGCGCGATCTGGGCAACACCCTGCTCGTCGTCGAACACGACACCGAGACGATGCGCCGGGCCGACCAGATAATCGACATGGGGCCGGGGCCGGGCAAGCGCGGCGGCGAGGTCGTCGTCAACGGCCCGCAGGAGGAACTGATGACCACCGAGGCGTCCGTCACCGGCGATTATCTGGCCGGCGACCGGGTGATTCCGGTGCCCGACGAACGCCGCGAGGGCGACGGCCACCTCACCGTGACGGGCGCGCGCCAGCACAACCTCGCGGACCTCGACGTACAGTTCCCGCTGGGGACGTTCACAGCCATCACCGGCGTCTCCGGGTCCGGCAAGTCGACGCTGATGCACGACGTGCTGTATAAGGGGCTGGTCCGCCGGATGAACGACACCGACGTCAACCCCGGCGAACACGACGCCATCGAAGGCATCGACGCCATCGAGACGGTGCGGCTCATCGACCAGTCGCCCATCGGCCGCACGCCGCGGTCGAACCCCGCGACCTACACGAACGTCTTCGACCACATCCGCGAACTGTTCGCCGAGACCAACCTCGCCAAACAGCGCGGCTACGAGAAGGGGCGGTTCTCGTTCAACGTCAAGGGCGGTCGGTGTGAGGCCTGTGGCGGGCAGGGGACCGTCACCATCGACATGAACTTCCTCTCGGACGTGGAGGTGCCCTGCGAGGAGTGCGGCGGCGCCCGCTACAACGACGAGACGCTGGACGTGACCTACAAGGACGCGACCATCGCCGACGTACTGGAGATGAGCGTCGAGGAGGCCTACGACTTCTTCGAGAGCCACCCCGGCATCCGCCGTCGCCTCCAGCTCCTGAAGGACGTGGGACTGGACTACATGACGCTGGGACAACCCTCGACCACGCTCTCGGGCGGGGAGGCCCAACGGGTCAAACTCGCCGAGGAACTGGGCAAGAAAGACTCCGGCGAGACGCTGTACCTGCTGGACGAACCCACGACTGGGCTCCACCCCGAGGACGAACGGAAGCTCATCGACGTCCTCCACCGCCTGACCGACGACGGCAACACCGTGGTCGTCATCGAGCACGAACTGGACCTCGTGAAGAACGCCGACCACATCGTCGACCTCGGCCCCGAAGGCGGGGAGAACGGCGGCGAACTCGTCGCCGAGGGCACCCCCGAGGCAGTCGCGCGGACCGAAGCGTCGTTCACCGGCCAGTACCTGCGTGACCTCCTCCCCGACGTCGAACTGGAAGGGCCGCGCGCCGACCGCGACCCCGTCGAGGGCGACGACGCCGCGGCGAAGGCCGACGACGACTGACGACAGGGCCCGGACCGGTCCTGCCGTATCCGGGCAGAACTTCTACATGCGGACCGGTCCTGTGTCGGGCTGAATGTCTGACCCTGACAGTTCGGAGACACTCGAAGCACTGGCCAGTCTGCCCACACTGGCACATCCGACTGCGTCCCCCGACGGCGAGTCCGTCGCCCTCTACTACGACGGCACCGGCCGCAACGAACTGCACGTCCTCGACCCAGACAGCGGCGAGTCCGAACAGTGGAGCGACGGCGAGGTGCCCCGGAACGCCCGCTGGCACGTCGAGTGGAGCGCCGACGGCGAGCGCGTGTTCTTCCACCTGGACGACGCCGGCGACGAACAGAACGACGTGTACGCCATCGACCGCGACGGGACCGTCGAACCGGTCGTCGAGATGGACGGGCAGGTCGTCGTACAGGACGTCGGCGCGGACGGCGAGACGCTGTTAGTCGGGTCGACACGCGACGGGCAGATGAATCTCTACGCTCACGACCTATCGAGCGGCGAGACGGCGAAGCTGACCGACTACGAGCGGGCGGTCTGGACCGGCCTGCTCTCGCCCGACGGGGACCGAGTCGCCTACACGACCAACGAGGCCGACGACTTCGAGAACATGGACGTGTATCTGGCCGACGCCGACGGCTCGAACCCCCGGACCCTCGGCGTCGGCGAGACGGGCGCGGAGGCGGCCCCCGTCGACTGGGGCCCGGACGGCGACCGCCTGGTGGTCTCGGACAACAGCGCCGACCTGACGCGGGCCGGCGTCTACGACCTCGAAACCGACGAGGTTGCGTGGTTCGGCGGCGAGTTCGAGGAGGAGCCACACGGCTTCACGCCCGACGGGGAACGGTTCCTCGCCACCCGGACCCGCGAGGCCGCGAGGATGCCCGTCGTCTACGACGTCGACTCGGGCGAGAGTCGTGAACTCGACCTCCCCGAGGGCGTCGCCACGTTCGCCGGCGACTCGACGCTCGCCGACGGCCGAGTCCTGCTGATCCACACGACGCCGACACACCGACCGGATCTGCTGGCCTACGACCTCGCGGCCGACGAGTACGAGACGCTCCACGAGGCCGAGTACGGTCCGTTCTCGCCCGAGGACTTCGCCGAGGCCGAGTTCTTCACCGTCGCGTCCGACGGCGTCCCCGAGACCCGACAGGCCGCCGTCGAACACGACCCCTACGAGACGCTCGACGTCGGCGCGCTCCTGTACGACTCCGGCGAGCGACCGTCGCCGCTCGTCGTCAACCCCCACGGCGGCCCGCGGGCGATGGACACGAAGTCCTTCGGTCTCTACACCCAGTTCCTCGTCCAGCGGGGGTTCTCGGTGTTGCAGGTGAACTACCGGGGGTCGACCGGCCGCGGCCGCGAGTTCGTCCAGCGACTGTACGACGACTGGGGCGGGGCCGAACAGGGCGACGTGGCGACGGCCGCCGAACACGTCCTCGACACGCGCGAGTGGGTCGACGACGAGCGCGTGGCCGTCTTCGGCGGGTCCTACGGCGGCTACTCGGCGTACTGGCAGCTGGTCCAGTATCCCGACCTCTACGACGCCGGCGTGGCGTGGATAGGCCTGACCGACCTCGAAGACCAGTACGAGAACACGATGCCCCACTACCGCACGGAACTGATGGAGAAGAACATCGGGACACCCGAGGACAATCCGGACCTCTACCGGGAGCGCTCGCCCGTCGAGTACGTCGAGAACCTCTCGGCGCCGCTGTTCGTGCTCCACGGCGTCAACGACCGCCGCGTCCCCGTCTCGCAGGCCCGCCTGTTCCGCGACGCCTTAGACGATGTCGGCTATACAGAGGGGCCGGAGAGCCCGCGAGGAGACGGCAGCGCCGTCGGCGGCGACTACGAGTACGAGGAACTCGGCGAGGAGGGTCACGCCTCCTCGGACATCGACCAGAAGATTCGGCTGTTCGAACTGCTCGACGACTTCCTCGACCGGCGCATCGGCACCGAGGCCGTCGCCGCCGACGACTGAGCGGACAGCACGTATTACGGTCCCTGCCGACGGGTTCGAGTACTGATGGTCTGGTCGGGTGCGGACGGCGACCGGACAGCGCGCCGCCGGTCGAAGCAGTTCCTCGGGGCCTGCTTCATCGCGCTGTACGTGGTCGCGCTGACCCGGTCGGTCAGCCGGTGAGCGCGCAATCTTTCTGCCCCTCGCCGACGTAGGCGTGGTATGGACACCTGCTACGCCGCTCTCTCTGACCGGTTGCTCGTCGGGTCGGGCGAGTGGACCGAGCGCCTGCGCGACCACACGCTCGAATGCGTCGCCGCCGACGAGCGAGCGCCCGACCGGGCCTTCGTCGGGACGGTCGGCGCCGGACTCCAGCGGACGACGGACGGCGGGGAGACGTGGGAGCGCGTGCTGGACGCGGGGGACCGCGTCACGAGCGTCACCGTCAGTCCACGCGACCCTGACGGAGTGTGGGCCGGCACCGAACCGAGCGCCGTCTATCGGTCGACGGACGGCGGCGAGACGTGGACAGAGTGCGGGGGGCTCACGGACCTCGGTTCCGCCTCACGGTGGTCGTTCCCGCCGCGGCCCCACACCCACCACGTCCGGTGGCTGGCCGTCGCCCCGGACGACCCCGACCGGGTGTACGTCGCCATCGAGGCCGGGGCGTTCGTCCGGACCGAAGACGGCGGCGAGACGTGGGTCGACCACCCCGCTGGCGGGCGACGCGACAATCACACGCTGGCGGTCCATCCGGACGCTCCGGCGAGAGTGTACACGGCCGCCGGCGACGGCTACGCCCAGTCAGAAGACCGCGGCGAGACGTGGCAGTACCCGCAAGACGGCCTCGACCACCGCTACGTGTGGGGGCTGGCGGTCCACCCCGACGACCCCGACTGCGTGGTCGTCTCGGCCGCCCGCGGTCCCCGGTCGGCCCACGTGACGACCGGCGAGAGCTACGTCTACCGCTGGACCGGCGACGGGTGGACGGCGGCGATGGACGGCCTGCCGGGCCCGGACGGCCTCGCGCGGGCCGTGCTGGCCCCGGACCCCGACGGGGCGATATGCGCGGTGACGAACCACGGCCTGTTCCGGTCGGTCGAGGGTGCGGAGTGGGACCGGGTCGGGTCGTGGGAGGCGGCGTACGAGCAGGTGCCACGCGGCCTCGCCGTCGTCTAGAGGAACGAGCCCAACGCGACGACGAGCGCCGTCGAGACGACGGTCAGGACGGCCGCGATGCCGAGAATTGTCGCGGCCCGCTTCCGGTCGGCGGCGACGGCCTCGCGTTCGGCGACCGACCCGGCGGCCCCGCCGGACCCCGAGAGGTCGTACCGGGCCAGCGCCCCGAAGGCGACGCAAAATTGGAAGTAGTCCTGTAAGACGCCGAGCCACCCGCCAAAGAGGAACGGCGCGGTGGCCCAAAGCGTGCTGGTCGGGAGTACCGAGAGGACGACCGCGAGGACGATAGCCGCGGCGACGCCGAACGACCCGATACCGGCCTGTCGCCGGGCGCGCCGCTGTGTCGAGCCGATGTTACACACCCCTGGCTGATACGCTGCCATACCGATCGAGACGGGCTGAAGCGACAAATATCGTCAGGACCCGACCACCGGCCCTCAGTCGTGGCGCCTAGGTTGAATTTATGTAGGTCGGTCGAGAATAATTGGTTGTGACCCGGATTGGTTCCCTCCACCCCGAACTGAGTGTGAGCTGGACGTACGCCATCCTCGGCGGTCTAGCGACGATTCCGTTCACCGTGGCCAGTTACTGGAGCAGCGGCGAATCGATGGCGTTCTCGTCGGTGTTCGTCGCCGCAGTGGCCACCGGCTACCTCGCGAAGCGACACGGCCTCGAGAGTAGCCCCGTCGGCGTCCGGACCGGACTCGTCGGCGCTCTGCCGGTCGCCTTGCTACTGGCGGAGGTCCTCGGCGCCGCCACCGCACTGGGCGGTTCGCTGCCGTTCATCGCGGCGGCGAGCGTCTTGACGGCCGGCTTTCTGGTGGCGATACTCGGACTGGTCGTCGGGCTCTCCGTGCTGTTGGGCTGGGCGGGCGGGCGACTCGGCGGCTGGCTCGCGGAACGAAACAGCCACGCACGGCCGCCCGCGATCGGTAACTGAGACGAGCCAGCACGCCGTTTGCCTGTTCGAGACGAGAGCGTCCCGGCCGTTTCCGACACGAATCGAGAAAGTACTTGTCTCGCGGCGCCGACGCGACACGTATGCACGATGTCGTCGTCGTCGGTGTCGGCCCCGCTGGCGCCCGCTACGCCCGGCGGGCCGCCGAGCAGGGATACGACGTCCTCGCCTTCGAACAGGGGACGGTGGGGGAACCGTTGGCCTGTTCGGGCCACGTCAGTACCGACGTCTGGGCCTACACCGACGACGCCCGCGACGAACTGCTCCAGAACGAGGTGTCCGGCGCGCGTTTCCACACCGACGGGCCGGGCAGCGACGCCCACCCCTTCTACAAGGACGAGGTCATCTCGAACGTCATCGACCGCGTCGGACTGGACCGCCACCTCGCCGAACTCGCTCGCGAGGCCGGGGCCGACGTCCGCGAGGAACACACCGTCGTCGGGGTTAGCGAGGGTCGCGAGACCCTCGGAAACGCGAGCGGGGAGGAACACGACCCGCGAGCGGACCACGTCACCGTCGAGGTGAAAGGCCCGGACGGTATCGAGACCCACCGCGCGAGGATGGTCGCCGGGTGTGACGGCCCCAAGAGCCGCGTCCGGCGGGAACTGGGCCTCCCCGAACCCGACGAACTGCTCCACGGGGTCCTCGGGTTCGACGAGACGGCCGACCACGGTGACTTCGTCGACGTCCACCTCACCGTCCCGAAGTTCTTCGCGTGGCGCATCCCCCGCGGCGAGGCGGGCGTCGAGTACGGACTGGCGGTGCCGCCGGGCGACGACGCCCGGGAGCGCTTCGAGACGTTTACGGACGGTTACGACGCAAACGTGACACGGCGCTGTTCGGGCCTCATCCCCATCGGCCCGCCGAAACGCGTCACGGGCAGGCGGTCGTTCCTTATCGGCGACGCCGCCGCCCAGACGAAACCGTTCACCGGCGGCGGCATCCTCTACGGCATGACCGCCGCGGACCACGCGGCCCGCGAAATCGACCCCGAGGACCCGGCGACGCTGGGCGATTACGAACGCGCGTGGCGCGACGACCTGCGACAGGAGATACGACTTGGCCACGCCGTTCGGGCGGGCTACTCGGTACCGAAAGTGGTTCAGAAGGCGGGCCTGAAGGCGTTCGAAGGCGAAATCGGCGTCCACATGGACCGGCCGACGACGCTGTTCTCCCGCGAGCAACTGAAGGCGCTGCTGTCTCGGTCGTGATCAGTTCGCCGCCACCGTCTGCCGAAGTCCCAGCCACACCCGCTTGTAGCCGAGCATGTAGAGGCCGGCATACAGCAAGACGGCGCCCATCCACAGTTCCCAGAGGCCGAACACCGACTGGCCGGCGAGCAGGTTCGAGAGCCCGGCGCTCTCCGTGAGGGCGCCGACGACGGTCAGTAGGCCGGCGACCAGCGCAGAGAGCAGGAGGCCGAGCAGTTCAGCCAGCGATTCAGAGGCGAGTCCGTTCATCAGCGATGCGTATGCCGATGTGAATTATAACCCTTTCCCCGCAAAGCGCAAGCGGTTAGTGGGTCCACAGCGACCCGGCGAGTATGACACAGTACCGCGATATGGACCACGGACTGTTGGCGAAACGGGGCTTCTTCCTCGGTGTCGGCCTCTTCGCGTTCGGCGCGCTCGGCGAACTTCTCGGCCACACGCTCCTCGGCCCGTTCCCGGCGTGGAGTAACGTACTGTTGACCGACATGGTGGCGCTCGGCATCCTGCTGGGCCTGCTCTCGCCGCTCGTGTTCGGCATCGTCCTCCCGCTCATCGAGTGAAGCGGCGACTCGGTCCAACGTAGCTACCGTCGCCAGCGTGGCCGCCCGCGATTCGCGGCGGCAGTCGCGGGGACGGTCCTCGGGCTCTGGCACAGCCTCGCACCGCACCAGTTCCAGACCGTCGGAGTCCCGCCGACGGCGGTGACGCAGGTCGGCGGGACGTGTCTCGCCGCGCTCTCGACGTACACGGCGCTGGTGACCGTCGAGTACTATCCGAGCGAACCGGCGTTCGCGGAAGACGACGTGGGCTACTCGTAACTGGGGAGTCGCGCCGACACCGCGGAGCCCTCGACGAACGGCAGGTCGGTCCGCGTCGCCTCGACGCCCTCGCCGTCGACGCGGACCGTCAGGGCCGCGTCTGGCAGGTCCCAGTCGACCGCCGCCATCGCGATGGGTGCCTCGCGCATCGGACTGTTGGTGGCGCGGGTGACCTCGCCGACGTGTTCGTCCCCGGCGAAGACGGCGGCACCGGCGTCGGGCAGTTCGTCGACGGCGAGGCCGACCAGCCGGGACGGAGGATGGCCACGGTTCTCGATGCGGGAGACGACTTCCTGCCCGACGTAACACCCTTTATCGAAGTCTAAGGCGTTGCGCAGACCGAGTTCGTTCGGGACGTGCCCCTCGATTTCGGTGTCGAACAGCGGCGACCCGGCCTCCATGGTGAGCGTCTCCCACGTCCGGTAGCCAAAGGGGACGGCGTTCAGTCCGCGGTTGACGAGCGTATCGAACACCGGTTCGGCGTCCTCGGCCGCACACACCACGTCGTAGCTCTCCTCGCCGGCGAGGTTGTCGGTGCGGATGACCGAGACGCCCACGTCGCCGAGTTCGCCCCGGTTGAACGAGAGGGGTGCCTCGGGCGAGGCGGCCTGATGGAGGACGCTCGCAATCTTCTCGGTGGCCTTCGGGCCGTGAACGCCGAAGGTGGCGAAGTCGTCGGTCGCGACCCGGACGTCGACGTCCTGGATGAACGTCTTTTCTTGCCACTCTTCGGCCAGCGCTGTAGCTTCCTGTGGCGGGGTAAAGACGAGCAAGCGCTCGCCAGCGTTGTAGACGTACATGTCCGTCTCGACGCGGCCCTGCGGGTCGAGTAAGAGCGCGTAACAGCCCTGCCCGTCTGCGTCGGGGACGCGGTTCGAGACGGCGTTGTCGACGTACTCGACCCGGTCCGCGCCGGTGACGACGAGGACGCCGTAGCCGAACTCACAGACCCCGACGACGTTCCGAACCGCGCGGTGGGTTCGCTCGGGACGGCCGTAGGTGTCGACGACGCGGCGGCCGCCGACCTCACGGAACGTCGCCTCGTGGGCAGCGTGTACTTCCTCGAGGACAGTCATTGCTCACGGATGGGTGCCTCGCGCCCAAAAGGGTCCCGCTACCGCCGCCGGAGCGCCAGCACCACGAGCAAGGCGAGTGCGACGACGACCGTCACCGGCGTGAATCCGGGCCCGCTCTCGCCGACCAGTCCGCCGCCGTCGGTCGGCGTCTCGGTGTCCGTCGGCGTCGTCGTCTCGGTAGCCGTCTCGGTCGACGTGTCCGTCGCGTCCGGGTCGATACCCTCGACGCTGGCCGTCGCCGAGAGGTCGCCCGCCGTCGCGGTGAAGGTCACGTTCCCCGCGGCGTCGACCGGGACCGTCGCGACGCCTGCGTCGTCGGTCGTGCCGACAGTCTCCCCGTTCCGCGTGACGGTCGCGTTCACCACGGGGTCGCCGTACTCGTCGGTCGCTTCGAGACGGACCGTCTCGCCGACGACGACCCGTTCGTTGGCGGGCGCGAGTTCGATCCGGGGCGTCCGCCGGATGGCCACGTCGACCGACGTGGGCGACTCGCGGACCCGAACCTGCCGTCGACTGGTTTCGTAGCCCTCCTTGGTCACTTCGAGCGTGTACTGGCCGTTGACCGGGACGCTGATGGTCGCCTCGCCGTCCGAGAGCGTCTGGACGGTGCCGACCGACGGGACGGCGACGGAGGCGTTTCGAAGCGGTCGGGGACTCCGGAAGTGGTCGTCGGTGACGGTGACGGTGACAAGCACCGACCCCTCTTCGAGCGTCAGCGTCGCCGCAGTCTCACCGGTGACCGCCAGTCGCGTGGAGTTCCGGAAGTAGCCGTCTTTCGACGTGAGGACGCGGTACTCGCCCGCCTCGACTGTGGGCGTCTCGACCACGCCGTCGGCGTCCGTGCGCTGGTCCGTGACGAACTGGCCCGACCGATAGAGTTGGACCCGTGCGTTCTCGACCGGGGACCCCTCGGTGTCACGCACCGTCAGCGTCGCACTGGCGCTCTTCGAGACCGGCACCTCGACCGACCGGGCGGTCGCGTCGGCGACGAGGTACGGCGAGTTGCGGATGTACCTGTCGTCGTCTACGTGAATCCGCACGTCGGCACCCTCGGGAACGTCGAGGAGCGCCTGTCCGTTGGCCCGCGTCGTCTCGTTGACCGGGCCGCCCGCTCCGTCGTTCCACGTGGCGTAGACGTCGACGTCGCTCAGTGGGTCGCCGTTCTGGTCGACGACGGTGACCGTAAGCGTCACCCGGTCACCCTGCGCGGCACCGACGCCGACGGGAGCGACCACGGCGAGGACGACGGCGAGGACGAGCGCCGAGCGAAACGAGGACATACGCGGTGGTAAGGGAGCCCGCGTTAACAGTATAGTCGACTTATTCCGGTCAGAGAGGAGTTTCCAGCCAGTCTCCGATCACCGACCGCGGTCGGACTGTGACTCGACGAGGCGTTCGACTTCGGCCTGTTCGAGCGGTGTGAGCGGCCCGGGCATCGTCCGGGTCAGCGCCGCCGCGGCACTCCCGTACGCGAGTGCGTCGTCGGTCGGCGCGCCGTCGGCGAGTCGCTGGAGGACGGCCCCGACCAGCGCGGCGTGTTGCCCGGAGCTATCGACGGCGGCCGTCTCGAAGGCGTCCTGTTCGTGGACGACGGTGTCGTGGTAGGCGACGACGCCGTGTTCGCTGCGCGTGAGGATGACCCGAGAGAAGTCGTACTCGGCCGCGAGGGTATGGACGAGTTCGCGGGGCCGCCCCGTCTTGTCGAAGACGGCCTTCGCCTGATCCTCGCTCGCGAACAGCAAGTCCACCGCGTCGAACAGATCCGAGAGCGTGTCGTGGGCGGCCTCGGCGCTCCAGAGCCCCGGGTGGTAATCGAGGTCTAACGCCCGCATCCCCGGCGCGGCGCGGAGGAGCGCTCCGGCCGTCTCCGCCGCCGTCGCCGAGAGGGCGGCCATCGACCCGGCAGTGAACACGACGTCGGCGTTCTGAATCCGCCCCATCGGTATCTCGCCGGGCGTGAGCGTCGCCATCGCGGTGTCGCCGCGGTCCTGCAGGAGGCGGTCCGCCCGGGGCGCTGCGGCGTCCTCGTAGAAGGTCAGGCCCTGCCGTCCGTCGTCGGCGTCGGCCCACACCACGTCCGTCTCCAGTCCGTGCTCGTGGAGTTCGGCGACGACGCGACGGCCCAGCGGCGTGTCCGGCAGTTTCGAGAGCCAGACGGCGTCGCCGCCGAGTCTGCTCGCCGTCGCCGCGACGGTACTCGCCGTGCCGTCGGCCCGCATCCGTACCTCGCGGGCCGTCTCGAAGCGCTGTCCGTCCGGCGGGGCGAAGCGGAGCGCCGTCTCGCCGAAAGTAACCAGTGACATACCCAGCGTATCGAGAGACTGGGGCTTAGTTCAACCGGCCGACTCGGCGTACGGTTCGGGCCGTACCGGGCCACCGACAGTCAGTTGACCGGGCCGTCGACGCTGACGACGGCCGACGCCATCGCGCGAGCGCCCTCGACGACGTGAGGGAGCGGGTCCGTGAGTTGGAGGTTCGACTGGGTCGACCGCGAGAGCAGATCGGTGGCGACCGCCGGAGCGCTCCGCGGACGTTTCACGGCGTGCAGGAGGTCGCCGGAGAGCGGCCAGTGGTACCGGGCCGGCGTGAATTCGAACGCCGGCACCGTCCCCTCGGAGAGGTACTCCAGCAGCGCGCACGGGAAGTTCATCCCCGAGGCGACCCCCAGCCCCATCGACCCCCAGAACTTCGGGTTGCACTCGAGCAGTCGAGGGGTTCCGTCGGCGTCGTTCTTGAACTCCAGCATCACGACGCCGCTCCAGTCGAGTGCCGACAGCAGGGGGTCGGCGTACGCGTACAGTTCCGGGTCCGAGAGGGACTCGGCACAGACGCTCTTGCCACCCGACGGCGGCGACTCGCGGATACGCCGGTGGGCGTAGTGGCCGCGGCACTCCCCGTCGACGTAGAGACCGAAGAAGCCCCGGCCCCGGCCGTTCAGGTAGGCCTGATAGACGGGGTCGGAGTCGTGGGTCTCCGTGTAGGTCCGGTACGTGGACCGGAGTTCCGCCGGGGACCCGACGTACCGGAGGAAACGTGGCTCCGTCTCGCTCCCCGTCTTGAACACGCCCGACGGGCCGACAGTCTCGACAGCGCGTGTGACGTCCGACGACGACCGGATACGGACCGACGTGGGCGTCGGGATGTCGAACTCGCCGGCCAGCGAGTGCAGGTCGTGCTTGTCGATGGCCCGACGAAACGACGGTTTCGGCGGGAGAATCGGGTCGAGCGGGGCGGGAATCGTCTCGCGGTGTTCCGAGACGATTTCCGTCGTGCGTCCGCTGACCGGCAGGACGTAGTCGTAGCCGTACTCCTCGACGACGCCGGCGAGTTGGGCCGCGTAGTCGGCGGCGTCGTCGGCCTCGATGCGGTGGTCCCGAGCGGTGAACCGGGAGGCGGCCGTCAGCGAGAACGGAAACTGTGCGACCACCCCGACTTCGTCGGCGACGGACTGGACGGCCCTGACCACCGTCAGCGACTTCTTCTCGAAGCCGTCGGTAACCAACACGTCCATACGACTATGCCTCTCACAGTAGCGTGATTGTAATTACAAACTTACGTCGGGTAACCGGTTTCAGACCGCTCTGCGGACGCGACTGGCGCGTCGACCGGCCGAATCGGACCGGACACCGCACCGGTTCGCACGCCGACGGTGGTGAACCTGCCCAATAAGGGCACTACTACCACGACACGGCCGACAATCGGGACACCATTACTTTGCGCCGCCGACGGAAGGACGCCACCGATGCGGGTCCTCCACCTCGTGACGCACCGTTCGCCCTTCTTCGACCGGCGCATCGAGCGTCTCCGCGAGCGAGGACACGCCTGCGACGTCGTGCCCGTTCCGGGCCGTGACAGCGACGACCGGGCCGAGCGCAAGGCGGCGCGTCGCTCCGTCCACCACTATCTCCGGTTCTACGGCCGGGTGCTCTCTGCGGCCCGGGACGACTACGACCTCGTCCACGCTCACTACGGCCTCACGGCACCGTTCGCGCTGGCCCAGCCACGTCGCCCCGTCGTCCTCACCCTCTGGGGGTCGGACCTCATGGGGGAGTTCGGGTGGGTCAGCGAGCGCTGTGCCCGACTGGTCGACGAGACGGTCGTCATGAGCGACGAGATGGCGACCAGCCTCGACGGCGACGCGACCGTCGTCCCGCACGGAGTGGACCTCGACCTGTTCCGGCCGATGGACCCGGCGAGAGCCCGCCGCGAGGTGGGGTGGGACCCCGACGCCGCACACGTCCTGTTCCCGTACACGCCCGACCGGGCGGTCAAGAACTACCCGCTGGCCGAGCGCGTCGTCGACGGCGTTCGTTCACGCCTCGACCGTGAGGTCCGCCTCCACGCCGTCTACGAGGTGGAACAGGCGGCCGTCCCGACCTACATGAACGCGGCCGACGCGTTGCTGTTGACCTCGCGTCGGGAGGGGTCGCCGAACACCGTCAAGGAGGCGCTCGCGTGTAACCTCCCGGTGGTCGCAACCGACGTCGGCGACGTGCGGGACCGGTTGGACGGAGTGACGCCGTCGGCGGTCTGTGCCGACGAATCCGCCCTCACCACGGCGCTCAGGCGCGTCCTCGACCGTGAGGAACGGTCGAACGGCCGGTCGGCCGCTCAGTCGTTGGGCGTCGACCAGATGGCAGTGCGGCTAGAAGACGTGTATCGGCGGGCGCTGGGTGAGTGAGAGGGATTCACACCCCCGCGTCGTCACTCGCGCCGGCCGCCGTGGCCGGGGTAGTCCCGCTCGAATCGGTCTTCGAGTTCGCTCCGGTCGAGTTCGATGACCGTCGGCCGGCCGTGCGGGCACGCGTAGGGGTTGTCGCAGTCGTCCAGCGCCGCCAGCAGGTCCCGAACCGACCCCTCGGTGAGCGACGTGTTGCCGGTAACCGACGGGTAACACGCGAGGTCACCGAGGAGTTCGTCGGCCGCTTCCTCCACCGTCGTCGCCGCCTCGCTCTCGCCGCCGACGAACGCGCCCAGCACGTCCCGGACGATGTCCGGCCCGGCGGCGTCGGCGATGACACCCGGCAGCGTGCGGACCTCGACGGTTCGCTCACCGGTCCGGGCGGTGTGGAAACCCAGACTCGCCAGCGCGTCGCTTCGCTCCTCGAACACGGCGGCCTCGCGGGCGGTGAGTTCGAGGTCGACCGGGTCCGCCAGCGCCTGCGTCGTCGTCTCGCCGGCGAACTCGGCCTGCAGGCGCTCGTAGTTCACGCGCTCGTCGGCCGCGTGCTGGTCTATCAGGACGAGGCCGTCGTCGGTCTCGGCGACGACGTACGTCTCGTGTAACTGGCCCAGCACCCGCATCGACGGGAGCGTATCGTGGTTCGTCTCGGGTTTCTCGCCGAGTCGGGCCTGCTCGTGGCCCCCGGAGAACTTCCGGGCGGGCGGTACGTCTTCGGTCGGCGAACCGCCGGGCGTACCGGACCCGCCGGCCGTCTCACCTGTCGAACGGGATCGGTCGTCGGACGGCGGCGTCGCCGTACCCGTCTCGCCGCTGCTCGTCTCGGCACGCTCGTCGGCGGTCGAGCCGTCGTCCCCGGCCGTTCGACCCGAAGCGGTGGTGTCGCCGGCCGTCGAGGTGGTGCCGTCACGCTCCGTCGCCCCCGCGTCGGCGGGCGTACTGGCCGCGTCGCCCGCCGCCGTCGCTCCGTCCGACCGGTCGTCCGGTCCACCGCGAGACTGTCCCGCCGAGGACGACCCGTCGTCGGCACTGCTCGACCGCGACGGCGATATCTCCGTCTGCTCGGGCTGTGAGCGACCCCGCGGGGCCGACGAGCGAAGCAGTCCCTCCCGGAGCAGGGCGTCCTCGACGGCGGTCCGGACCTGCTCGCGGACCCCCTCGTCGTCGGCGAACCGGACCTCCATCTTCCGGGGGTGGACGTTGACGTCCACGTCGCCCGCCGGCACGTCCAGAAAGAGGACGGCGAAGGGGTAGCGGTCCGGCGCTATCTGGGTGCCGTAGGCGTCGACGACGGCGTCGTGGGCCGTCTTCGCGCGCACGTAGCGGCCGTTGACGTACGTCGAGAGGTACTCCCGGCCGGCGCGGTTGGTCTCGGGGTGGGAGACGAGGCCGGAGACGCCGTCGAGTGGCCCGTCCGGCAGGTCGTCGCCGCCGCTCTGCGGGTCGCTTTGCTCCCCGCTTCGCCGGTTCCCGGGGCTGGCGCCCGCGCGGACCGCTATCATGGCTTGTGCCACCTCCCGCCCGTAGACGGACAGCACCGTCTCGCGCAGGTCGCCCTGCCCCGTCGTGGCGAACGTCTCGCGGCCGTCGTGTTCGAGGGTGACGGCCACGTCCGGGTTCGCCAGCGCGTAACTCGTCGCGATGGTGTTGACGTGGGCGAACTCCGTCGAGGCCTGCTTGAGGTACTTCCGGCGGGCGGGGACGTTGTAGAACAGGTCGTCGACCGCGATGGTCGTCCCCTCGGGGCATCCGGCGGGATTCACCGCGGTCACCTCACCGCCCTCGACGACGAGTTCGGTGCCGACGTCGCCCCCGCGTGGCCGGGTCGTAATCGTCAGGCGCGAGACGGCCCCGATGGCGTGGAGGGCCTCGCCGCGGAAGCCCAGCGTCCCGACCCCGCCCTCCAAGTCGGCGATGTCCCGAATCTTCGAGGTGGTGTGTTGTTCGACGGCGCGCTGGACGCTCTCGCGGTCCATCCCGACGCCGTCGTCGGTCACGCGGATGCCCTCGGTGCCGCCCCCTTCGACGGCCACCGTGACGCGGTTCGCGTCGGCGTCGACGGCGTTCTCGACGAGTTCCTTGACCACGGAGGCGGGTCGTTCGACCACCTCGCCGGCCGCGATGCGTTCGACGGTGCGCTCGTCGAGTTGCTGAATGTCGGTCATGGCGTCCCCCGCATTGTCGTTGCCCTGCGGTAACGGACGGGGCGACTTGAGACTGTCTCCAGCGAGTGTCGGCTAGCATATGGAAATAGTTAACACTCCACAGCCCCCATCCTCGTCCGGTGAGCCCCAATGTGCCACCACAGAGGATACAGCCCGGATTGGAGCCGTGACCGCGCTGACGAGAGGACCGGCCCGGACGAGGAGCCGTCGGAAGAAGCGGAGATACCGTCGTTCCTCAACGACGAGGAGACAGACGTCGAGGTGCTGACCGACGGCGGCGACGAAGAGCCATAGCACACACCGTTTTTCGAAGACGGCGAACCGTACAGTCAAGTGGACGGGCAGCGACAGGCCGGTCGACAGAGACAGATGGAACAGTACGACCAGCTCTATCGCCTGTACGAGACTGCAGACACCGAGACGCTGCGGGCCTATCAGGAGTTCGTGGACCTCTTGCCACCGCTCAGCTCCCCCGTTGCACTGGACCAGTGGGACGACGCTCGCGACGAACTGGACGAACGGAAGAGGAACATCGCCGAAGAGTTCCCCGCCACCGGGGAGACGTACGCCGACTTGGCCGCCCGGCTGACCCGCGAGGAGGCCTTTACCGCGCTCGACCTCTTCTCGAAGTACGACCGGTCGGTGAACGTCCTCGTCTTAGACGTCGACGAGACGCTCCGGTCGGCCGGCGACACGGACAACGAGATTCCACGCGACACCTTGTACCTCCTCACCGAGTTTCAGGAGCGCGGCATCCCCATCGTCGTCTGTACGGGCCAGACCTTAGAGAACGTCAAGGGGTTCATGATTCAGGGACTCGGTAACGAAGTGGTCTCCTCGGGGTCGCTGTCTATCGTCTACGAGTCGGGCAACGGCGTCTTCACGCCGAAACACGGCGCACAGACCAAGCAGTTGCTGTACGAACGACTCGACGACGAGGTGGTCGACGTCTTCGACGCCGTCCGCGGACGCGTCCTCTCGGAAGCCCCGGACGACGTGAGCCACGGGACGCACCTGCAGGGCAACGAGTTCAACGTCACGCTCAAGCCAAACGCCGAGGTGGGCAGCGACGCCGCCGTGGAAATCATCGACGAGGCGCTCTGTTACCTCTGTGGACTGGTCGGTGAGTGCGTCGCCGAAGCCGTCGGCGTCGACGTCGCCGACCCCGCCGCGCTCGCTCGCACGTACTTCTCGCGGGACCCGGAGATTCAGGCGGTCTTCGAGACGGCGGGGCTCTCGACCGACGCCGACCTCGACGACGCGCCGTCGGCACTGCTCGACCTCTTCGAACGCGTCGACCTCGGCTACTACGAGGGCGACGCCGCCGAACTCGTCAGTCTGGAACTCGATAAGTCCGCCGGCGTCGAACAGGCCTTCGAGGTGCTGGGCATCGACGACCCGTTCGCGCTGGTGATGGGCGACAGCAAGAGCGACCTGCGGGTGATGGAGTGGATCGCCGAGAACGACGCGGGTATCGCCGCCGCCCCGGACCACGCCTCGAAAGCGGTCTTAGACCACGTCCGGGCCCACGACGACCTCGTCTACGAGGCCGGCGAGGCGAGTTCGGTACTCAACATCGTCTACGGACTGGACCTCATCGCACGGCTGAACGAACGACGGTCCTGAACCCGCTCACTCCTCGGGCGCGACCAGTTCGACCGCGTCCGCCTCGACGACGGCGGCGAACGTCCCGGCTTCTAACTGCCCGAGGGCGATGGCCGAGTACGCGGTCCCGCCGTCGAAGGTGATGCCGTCGAGTTCGAAGTCGACCCGGCCGCGGTCCGTCGGCCGGAACGAGAGGTCGTAGGTGCCCGCCTCGACCGGGCGGTACTCGCTGGCCTCGCGGAAGTCGACGGCCTCGGCCACCGACGACGTCTCGCCGACGTCGAGCGAGATACTCGGCGCGTCCGGCGACGTGTGGACGAGTCGGACGTGTGCCACGTTCGGGGGGATCTCGCTGCTGTCGTCACGCAACGCGGTGGCTTCGATGTCGGTTATCAGCCCCGTCGCCAGCACCGTGTACGCGGCGTCCGGCGACAGCGTGACGGTCGTCTCGACGACGGTAGCGACACTCCCCGCGGGCGCGATGGCAACCTCGTGATCGCCGGAGTCGACGGTCGCGTAGTCGCTCAGTGTCGCGTACTCGACCTCCTCGAACCGTGTCGTGCCGTCGACGCTGACGTCGACGTTCGGCGCGTCCGGACAGCAGTGCCCGATGCGCAGTAGCGTACTGTCTGCCATTGTATCCACACCGGCTGGGCCGACGCTATCGGCGAGTTTCGTTATGAGGCTGATAGGTCCGCGGTAAGGCCGGGAAACCGAACACACCCCGAACCTACCGTGACACACGCTACCACAGAACAGTTAGACGGCTCGCCGCCGTAGCCCGACCATGAGCCTCGAACAGGTGTTCGGGCAGGTTCCGGACCCGACGTCTCACTCGTTTCCGGAGTACACGCTCAGTCAGGGCGACCCGGTACGGCCGGTGGCGGTTACCGACGAGGAACTGTCGGTGTTGCTCTCGCTGTACGAGCAGTTCGCTGCCGTAGACCCCAGCGGCGTCGAGTCGAACCCGTTCCTCCGGGCGACGAGTAGCTTCCTCGAACAGACGTTCGGGACGACGCTCAAACGGCCAGACGAACAGTTACACGACGACATCGCCGCGATGCTCAACGACTTCTCGGACGACCTCGGCGGGCAGTCCATGGGCGTCGTCGACGCCACGCCGGCCCACCACCGGACGCTGTATTTCTTCCTGACCAGTTGCAAGGCCTACCACGTCGCACCGCACCTCCGGTTTGACCCCGACGCGGACGCCGTCCAAACGCTGTACGACGTCTACGAGCGCGTGAGCGAACAGGAGTTCTATCTCAAGCGCCCGAAGTCCGTACTGGAGAGCTAGCGCTCGACGGTCGGGCGAGACACGAAGAGCGGTCCGTC
This sequence comes from Haloarcula pellucida, assembly GCF_014647235.1. Classification (GTDB taxonomy): domain Archaea; phylum Halobacteriota; class Halobacteria; order Halobacteriales; family Haloarculaceae; genus Haloarcula; species Haloarcula pellucida. Next base: position 32,973 of record NZ_BMOU01000006.1, on the reverse strand, counting down.
GTCGGCAGTCCCCGGGGCGCTGATACCGCTTGCGTCCCAAGCGGCGGTATGGACCCCGAGGAGATACGGCGGGCGTGGGACGGCGTCGCCGAGACGTACGCACAGCGGCGGGACCCGGGCGGGTCCGACGCCGCGCTCGTCGACGACCTGCTGGCCGAACTGCCGCCGAACCCGACCGTACTGGACGTCGGCTGTGGCGACGGCGCGCGCACGCTGGCGAACCTCCCGCAGGGGAGCGTCGGCCTCGACTTCTCCCGCCGAGGGTTGGAGTTGGCGGCCGAGACGGTCCCGGCGGCGCGACTGGTACAGGGCGACATGACCGCGCTCCCGGTTGCCGACGACAGCGTCGACGGTATCACCGCCTACCACGCCGTCTTCCACGTGCCGCGCGAGCGCCACCCCGAGGTGTATCGGGAGTTCGCCCGCGTCCTCCGTCCGGGCGGTCTCGTCCTGATGACACTCCCCAGCGGCCGGTTCGAGACCGTTCGCCGGGGCTGGATGGGCGGGTCGATGTTCTTCTCCGCCCCCGGCCGGCAGGCGACACTGGACCAGTTGCGCGAGGCGGGGTTCGACGAGGTGTGGACCGAGACGGCCGACGACCCGCTGGGCACGTCGACGGATTTCGCGTTCGCTCGACTCGGGACCTGACGGCGCTCGCGGGGGTCGAGTCCGGACAAGGCATTTACCCGAGGCGTTCGATGCGACGGCCATGGTCCACTGCCCCGACTGCGAGACGGCCCTCGCCGACGAGAGCGACGTGGAGTTCGTCGAGATGGACGCCACCACCGGCTTCCTCGCGGCCTCCAAGCGGTTCTACGTCGCCAACTGCGCCGAGTGCGGCAACACGCTCGGCAGCGGCGTCGCCGGCGCGAAAGGCGGTGGCGGGGCCGTCTAGGAAGAAGACATTTATCGCCCCCCTGCGAGTGGGCGCCCATGGTCCACTGCCCTGAATGCGACGCGACCCTCGAAGCGAAAGACGACGTGGAGTTCGTCGAGATGGACGCCACCACCGGTTTCTTCGCCGCCTCCAAACGGTTCTACCTCGTCGCCTGCACCGAGTGTGGCGCCGCCATCGGCAGCGGCGTCGCCGGTGCGAAGGCCTGAATCGGGCGTCGTCCCCGGTGCGAAGGCCTGAATCGGGCGTCGTCCCCGCCGGCCGTGACGCCCCGAACCAGCGGTGCGTATTTCTAGTCGAACGCCCTACACGACAGTATGGCCCTCGACGTCTCGGTTCCGGACCCGCCGTCACTCCACGGACCACAGCCACGCGGTGAGTACCAAGCCATCGACGACCCGGAGGAGGAAGTCGAGGACGATTACCGACGCGAGGAGGTCGAACGCATTCTCGCCGACGGCGCGTGGCACGACGCCTTCGAGGAGTGGACGACACAGACCGGCCTGACAGCGGCCGACTTCGAGGTCGTCGTCGAACACGACCTCGTAGAGGCGTTCGACTTCTACTGGGACCCCGCCACCGACGAGGTGGGGTACCGGGCGCCGGCCCTCTCCGACGAGGCCCGCGGGGAACTCGACGCCGAGGACGTGGACGAGATAGAGTCGGAGCTGGACGCGCTCGGCCGCGTCGTCTCGGAGATGCTGGAGAACGACTACCTCCTGCGGGACGACGAGACGTTCGGCTTCTTCGATGACGATGCGCCCGAGGAGACGTTCGACTACGACGACCGGGAGCAGTCGGGCGACAGTCCGTAGCGGCGACGACCGGCGGCGCGGTTCGGCGGGCCGACGCCCACACCGCCGGCGACGGGAACGGGCACGTTTTTTCGCCCGTCGGTCGAACCCCGGCCCATGACAACAGCGGAACAGTCGACCCCGGAGCGGTACTTCCGACACGCGGTCGAACACCACTGGAGTCCCTACGACATCGACTGCTCGGCCGACCGGGCGACACTCGACGGCCTCGGACGGCGCGCGTTCACCCAGTTGCGTGCGACCGTCGCGATGTTCGGCGCTGGCGAGGAGCGAGTCACCGAGGACCTCCTCCCGTTGGCGGGGACCGTCGACGGGAGCGCGGACCAGCGGTTCGTCGCCAGCCACATCTACGAAGAAGCAAAACACGCCGCCTTCTTCGACCGCTACTGGACCGACGTGGTCCGACCGGCCGAGGAGGCGCGGGGACTCGACCCGACGGACCCGACCGCCGACCGGTGGTTCACGCCGGCCTACGAAACGGTGTTCGACCGGACGACGGTGGCGATGGAACGCCTGCAGACCGACGACACGCCCGAAAGCCGCGCCCGGGCGTACTGTCACTACCACCTGACCGTCGAGGGGGTCTTCGGCCAGACCGGGTTCCACGCGGTCGAAGCGACCTTCGGCCCGGACACCGACGGCCCGTCGCTTCCGGGTCTCGTCTCCGGGTTCGCGTCCGTACGACGGGACGAGGGACGGCACGTCGGCTACGGTGTAACGCGACTCGGTGACCTTCTTGAGCGCGGCGCGGTCGACCCCTCGCTCGTCCGGGAGACGGTCGCGAGTCTCGCGGACCCCGTCGACGCCGTCGTCGCGGAGATGGGATGGAAACACCTCCCCGGCCCCGACGCCGACGACCTCACCGCGTTCGTGGCCGAACAGCGGGAGAACCGCCTCGACCAGTTGCTGGACGAGGAGGCGACGGCGGACGCCGGGGACGCGGGGTCCTCTCCATGACCGTCCGAGCGGTCGAAGTCACCGAGTACGGCGACAGCGGCGTGCTGACGCCGAGGGAGCGACCGGAGCCCGAACCCGCGCCCGGCGAAGTCGGCATCGCGGTCGAGGCCGCGGGCGTCAACTTCGCGGACGTCGAGCAACGGCGGGGGAACTACCCCGAGGGACCGACGCCCCCCTTCGTCCCCGGCCTCGAAGTGGCCGGCACCGTCACGTCGGTCGAACGGGCGGGCGACACCGACCTCTCGGTCGGCGACCGCGTCGCGGCGCTCACGTCGAGCGGTGGCTACGCGGCGTTCGCGACGGCCCCGGTCGAGACGACGTTCCCGGTTCCCGACTCGCTCTCGATGCCGGCGGCGACGGCCCTCCCCGTACAGGGACTGACCGCGCACAACGTTCTCCACGAGTGGGGCGACCTCTCGGCCGGCGAGCGAGTGTTGGTCCACGCCGGGGCCGGCGGCGTCGGATCGCTGGCCGTCCAACTGGCCGACGCGGCGGGCGCGACGGTGTTTGCGACCGCCAGCACCGCCGCCAAGCGGGACCTCGCGTCGACGCTCGGGGCCGGCGTCACTATCGACTACACGACGACGGACGTCGCCGACGCGGTACTGGCCGAGACCGACGGTCGGGGCGTGGACCTCGTCGTCGACGGCGTCGGTGGCGAGGCCTTCTCCGCGTCCGTCGAGGCACTGGCACCGGCGGGTCGGGTCGTCTCGTTCGGGATGGCGAGCGGGTCCGTCCCCACGGTGGCGACGCCGCGCCTGTTCTTCGAGAACCAGTCGGTCGTCGGCTACCACCTCGACCACGCGCTCGAACACGTCCCCGACCGCGTCCTCGGGGCGGTCCCCTCGCTGCTCGACCACCTCTCGACGGGACGGGTCGAGGTCGTCGTCGACGAGCGCGTGCCGCTGGAACGGGCCGCGACGGCACACGAGGCGCTGGCGAACCGCGAGACGGTCGGGAAGGTCGTCCTCGAACCCTGACGACGGCGCCGACGATACGTCGTCTGGCTGTGTCTTGGCGAGAGACAGCGAGCCCCGACTGCTGGACTCGGGGCGTGTTGCGGTCCGTGCCCGCCGTTGCGCAGCCAGCCGCCCCGTTCAGTCCAACCCAGCCCGGTTGAGACGCCGACTGTGGGTGGCTTTCCGGCTGTTCACAGCTCCGAACGTGTAGCGAAACACCACCTGTCGCCGGAACCGAGACGGTTTTGAGGAGGGGTCAGGAATGGCCACATATGTCTGACACCCAAGAGATACGCGGGCGCGTACAGCGAATCGTCGCCGACCGACTGCGAGCGGACCCCGACGCAGTCGACCCCGAGACGCCGTTCGGCGGCGAGACGCTCGACGCCGAGTCCCTTGACATGGTCGAGATAGCCGAGGCCATCGAGGCAGACGTGGGCGTCCACGTCCCCGACGAGGCCCTCGAAACCGTCTCGACCGTGGGCGACCTGACCGATTACGTCGCCGACCGCGCCTGAGATGGGCCGGGACGTCGTCGTCACGGGACTGGGACTGGTGACGGCGCTCGGGGAGACGGTCGAGGCGACGTGGCAGGGCCTCCGCGACGGGACCAGCGGTGCGGGGCCGATAACCCGGTTCGACCCGGAAGCCGCTGGCATCCGCTCGAACGTGGCCTGCGAAGTGCCGGTCGACCCCGCGACCGTCCCGCCGGACGACCGGGTCGACGACCGCGTGATGGGGCGGTACGCACAGTTCGCCGTCGCCGCGGCCGCTGAGGCGGTCGCCGACGCCGGCTACGACCCCGCCGACCCGGACTGGACCCCGGAACGTGTCGGAACCAGCATCGGGTCGGGGCTGGCGGGCCTCGCCGAGATCGAGTCTGCCGCCGGGGAGCGGCCCTCGCCCTCCTTTCTCGTGAGCGCGCTGACGAACCTCGCGGCCGGGCACGTCAGCATGTGCGTCGACGCGCGCGGCCCGAACCGGGCACCGGGGACCGCGTGCTCGGCGGGGACCCACGCCATCGCCGCCGCAGTCGAGGACGTCCGACACGGGCGGGCCGACGTGGTCGTGGCCGGCGGGACCGACGCCGCGATATCGCCGCTCGGGGTCGGCAGTTTCGACTCGATGCGGGCGCTCAGCGGGCGCGACGGCGACCCCGCGGCGGCGAGTCGCCCCTTCGACGCCGACCGGGACGGACTGGTCCTCGGCGAGGGGAGCGGCGTCGTCGTCCTCGAAGCCCGCGACCACGCCCGAGAGCGCGACGCGACGCCCTACGCCGCAGTCACGGGCGTCGGTCGGACCGGCGACGCCCACCACGTCACGCGCCCGGCCGAAGACGGGACGGGACTCCGCCGCTGTATCGAGCGGACGCTGTCGGACGCGGGACGGGACCCGGCGAGCGTCGACCACGTGAACGCCCACGCCACGAGCACACCCGTCGGCGACGCCCGGGAGGCCGCCGCGCTCCGGTCGGTGTTCGACGACCCGCCGCCGGTGACGAGCGTGAAGGGCCACCTTGGGCACGCGCTGGGCGCCGCAGGCGCCATCGAAGCGGCCGTCGTCGCGCGAAGCGTCGCCGAGGGGACGATTCCCCCGACGCTGAACTACGAGACGCGGGACCCCGAGTGTGCTCTCCCCGTCGTCACGGACCCGCGCGAGACGGTGACAGACGTCGCCGTGAGCACGTCGGCGGGGTTCGGCGGGACCAACGGTGCGCTCGTGTTCGAGCGTGTCTGAGATGAGAGACGGGGACGTTCCCGGACAGCACGACGCGGCCGGACCCACCGTCCTCCACGGCGTCGACGTGGTGTCCATCGCCCGCGTCGCCGACCTGCTCTCGGAGTTCGGTGACTCCGTTCGCGGGCGGGCGTTCACCGACGCAGAGCGGGCCTACTGCGAGGCACGGGCCGACCCGCCACAGCACTACGCGGCGCGCTGGGCGGCCAAAGAGGCGTTCACGAAGACGCTCGCGGACCCCTCGCCGGGCGTCCCGACGGCCGCCGTCGAGGTGAAACGGCGCGACGACGGGCCACACCTCTCGCTTGCCCCCGTCGCGCAGGCGGCACTCGACGCGACGTTGGCGGAGCGGGACTGTTCGTTCGAATCGGCGGATATCGCCGTCAGCCTCAGTCACGACCAGTCGGCGGGCTACGCCGTCGGGTCTGTGACCGTCGTGGCGACAGCGAGCCGACACGACTAAGCGGCCGCTTCGACTCGCTCCGATACGATGGACAGCGACGAGTCACCGACGACGCTCGACCGGACCGCGTTCGTCTTCCCCGGGCAGGGCAGTCAGCGACCCGGGATGGGCCGGGCATTCGACGACGCGTGGCCGGCGATGCGGTCGACGTTCGACGAAGTCGACGCGGCGGTCGACGCCGACCTCCGGGACCTGTGTTTCGACGGCACCGCCGAGACGATTCGCCAGCCGAGCGTCACGCAACCGCTGTTGCTCGCGACCGGTATCGCGACCTACGAGGGAATCACGGCGCGATTCGGCGTCGAACCGGCGGCCGTCGCCGGCCACAGTCTCGGACACTTCACCGCGCTGGCGGCGGCGGGTGCGATAGCCCCCGAAGCCACAGTTGCGCTCACCCGCGAGCGCGGCCGGTGCATGGAAGCGGCGGCCGACGCCGACGGCCCGGGGACGATGGTGGCGGTCCTGCTGGCCGACCCGGACGAGGTCACCGACATCTGTGCGACGCGCGAGGACGTGGGAGTCGCGCTGTACAACGCACCCCGACAGACCGTCGTCAGCGGTACCCGCGAGGCCGTCGCGGCGGTTCGGGAGACGCTCGACGGGCGGACGCGCGCCCGGTTCCGCGAACTCGACGTCGGCGCGGCGTTTCACTCGCCGGTGATGGCGTCGGCGGTCGACTGCGTCGAGGACGCGATGGCGGCGGTGACGCTGACAGAGGCCGAGATTCCGGTCGTCTCGGACGTCTCCGGCGAGACGTACACCGACCCGGCCGTCGCACGCCGGGACCTGACGACACAGGTGACGTCGCCGGTCGACTGGGTCACCGTCGTGGAGACGCTCCGTGACCGGGGTATCGAGCGGTTCGTCGAGTTCCCGCCGGCCGGGGTCCTCGCCTCGCTCGTCGACCGCATCGCGCCCGAGGCCGACTGCGTCGCGCTGGAGACGCCCGCCGACGCCCGGGAGGCGTTCGCGTGATGGACTTCGAGGGAGAGGTTGCGGTCGTCACCGGCGGCACGCGCGGCATCGGCCGCGCGGTGGCCGAGCGACTGGCCGCGGGCGGTGCGACGGTCGTCGCGACCTACCACGCGGACGACGCCGACGCCGAGGCGACCGAACGCTCCCTAGCGGACTACGACGCCGAAACGGCCGTCGAGCGGTTCGACGTCGCGGACCACGACGCGGTGGCCGCGGCCTTCGAGACGGTCACGGAGCGGTACGGCACGCCGACGATACTCGTCAACAACGCCGGGACGGCCGCCAACGGACTGCTCGTCCGGATGGACCCCGAGCAGTGGCGCCGCGTCCTCGACGTGAACCTCTCCGGGACGTTCTACTGCACCCGAGAAGCGGCCAGCGGGATGTTGCGCGAGGGCGGCGGCGGCCGCGTCGTCAACGTCGCCAGCGTCGCGGCCCAGCGAGGGTGGGCGGGACAGGCCAACTACGCGGCGAGCAAGGCCGGCGTCCTCGGGTTCACCCGCGCGGCGGCCCGCGAACTCGGCGGGAAGGGCGTCCGCGTCAACGCCGTCGCGCCGGGCTACACCGACACTGACCTGCTGGAGAAGACGAGCGGGTACGCGGAGTCGGTCGCCGAGGACACCGCGAGCGGCCGTCTCGCCACGCCCGAGGAGGTCGCGGCCGTCGTCGCGTTCCTCGCCAGCGAGGCAGCGGCCTACGTCAACGGCGAGGTCGTTCGGGTCGACGACGGACTGGCGCTGTGAGGTGACCGCCCGCATTCGCGGGTCGCTCAGACATCCGGCGGAGCGACGACGACTCGACTGCCACGGAAACGACTGCTGTCGCAGGATACCCCTCACTCGAAAACCGGATACGTCCATCACTCAGTTATATTCGTAGATTATAATTACCAGTGAGGCAATCGGTCGTTACAATGGGCGGAGACAACGGGAACGACGATATACCGGAGATAGTAGAGTACCAGCGACGACGACACCTGCTCTACTGTCTCTGTCTGTCTTCGACACCACTGCCGCTGGCCGGCGTCGCCGACCAGCTAACGGTCTGGGAGACGGGCGACCCTCCCGACGACCGACCGGACGGACGACTCCGAATCTACATGTCCCTCTATCACGACCATCTCCCGCCACTGGTCGAGGCTGACGTCGTCGACTATCGGCAGGAGGCGGACACGGTCGACTGGGCAACGGATCCTCCGCGAAACCGCGTCGAGGCCGTTCTCGAACGGCACCTGACGGCCGACATCGGGGACCTCTTGCAGGCCGAGACCGAGACGTTCGACGACGGGAGCGACGAGACACCGTAGAGCACCCCGAGTGCAACGGCGGGACGTGAGGGCAAGTCACCGCAAGAGTGACTCGTGTGCCACGGTAACAGTCGCACATGTACCCCCGGACCGGCGACGGCGAGCGAGACGGGGCCGGACACTCCCCCCGCGCGTCGCTGGCGATCGCCGTGGCCGTTACGCTGCTCGGCGTCGGGGCCCTCGCCGGCCTCGTGTACGCAGAGGTGACGACGACGGTCACGAGAGTGGCCTACGAGGACTACCGCGCGGGGTGTGCTGACCTCGCCGGCGAGACCCGCCTCGTCGATGGCGGCCTCGGGATACGCGAGATAACGCTGAACGAGACGCACGTCAGGCGGTGTGAGAACACGACCGACGAGGAGTACCGACAGCAGCGCCGCCAGTCGCTCCAAACTGCTCCCATCGGACTGGCCCAGTGGTTCTGGTACGGCAGTATGGGGGCACTGTTGACCGGTGGCGGCGTCCTCCTGCTTCGGCGTGAACTGGGGTCGTAGCGGCCGACGGCGACACGCGGAGCGTCCGAAGAATGCTCGTCGAGAGGGGCCGTCGGAGACTATCTCACGCCTCGTCTAGCTCGTCCTGCCACTGCTGGACGGTCGCCATCAGTTCGACCGGCGGCGTCTCGTTGACGTCGAGGCCCGACAGCGCCGAGAGTACGTCCTCGGCGTCCTCGCCGAAGCGGTCCGTGAGCGTGTCCTCGTCGACTGTCTCGGCCGCGCCGCCGTCGGCGCTCGTCGGTTCGCCGCCAGCCCCGCCGAACGTCCCCGAGGAGAGGTCGAAGACGGCCTGTTTCGTCCCGGCACCGCCGCCGCTCCCGCGCGCTTCGATGGCCTTCTCCTCGCGCAGGCGGTCCAGCACCTCCTGCGAGCGGTCGACCACCGGCCCGGGGACGCCGGCCATGTCGGCGACGTGAATCCCGTAGCTCCGATCGGTCGGGCCGTCCCTGACGGTCCGGAGGAACGTCACGCCGTCCTCGCCCGCCGACTCCGGTTCGCCGGCGACGGCGACGTGGACGTTCTCGACGCGTTCTAAGTGGTCCGCGAGCGTCGTCAGTTCGTGGTAGTGCGTGGCAAAGAGCGTCTTCGCGCGCACCTCGTTGTGGAGGTACTCCGTCGCCGCCCACGCGATGCTGATGCCGTCGAACGTCGCCGTCCCCCGGCCGACTTCGTCCAGAATCACCAGCGAGTCCTCGGTCGCGGAGTGGAGGATGTTCGACAGTTCCTGCATCTCGACCATGAACGTCGAGCGGCCCTGCGCGAGTTCGTCGAGTGCGCCGACGCGGGTGTAGATGCCGTCGACCAGCCCCACCGTCGCGTCCCGCGCGGGGACGAAACTCCCCGCCTGCGCGAGCAGGGTGATGAGCGCCGCCTGTCGCATGTAGGTGGACTTCCCGCTCATGTTGGGGCCGGTGACGACGAGGAACTGTCGGTCGCGGTCCAAGAAGAGGTCGTTGGGGACGAACTCGGTGGTCTGTTCGACGACGGGGTGGCGACCCGCCTCGATGGACAGTTCCTCGCCGTCGGTGACGTCCGGCCGCGTCCAGTCGTTCTCGACGGCGTGGACCGCCAGCGAGGCCAGCGCGTCGATTTCGGCGAGCGTCCGACCCACGTCCTGCATGAGTGTCGCGCGCTCGGCGACCCGCTCACGCAACTCCTCGAACAGGTCGTACTCCATCTCGTGACGGCGCTCCTCCAGTCGCAGGACCGCCCGCTCCTTCTCGTCGAGTTCGGGGATGGTGTAGCGCTTGGAGTTCTTCAGCGTCTTTATCTCCTCGTACGCCTCGGGGACGCTGTCCGTCTCGGACTTCCCCACCTGGATGTAGTAGCCGTCGGTCTTGTTACGGTCGACCGAGAGGTGGGTGATGCCGGTGCGCTCTTTCTCTCGCTGGGGGAGCGTCTCCAGCCACTCCAGCGCGCCCTCGTGGTCGTCGATAATCTCGTCCAGACTGTCGTCGTAGCCCCGGCGGAACAGGCCGCCCTGCGTGACCGTGCCCGGCGGGTCCTCCACGAGGGCCGCGTCCAGTTCGGCGGCGAGGTCGGCGGCGGCCTCGCGGTCAGCGCCCGAGAGCGCGTCGGCCAGCGGCGACTCGGCCAGTCGCTCGGTCTGTTCGACGGCGTCGGCCACCTGCGGAAGGAGTGCCAGCGTCTCCTGGGCGGCCCGGAGGTCACGGGCGTCGGCGCTGCCGGAGGTGGCACGGGAGGCCAGTCGTTCGAGGTCGTAGGCGTCCGACAGGGTCTCCCGAATCGTCTCGCGGGCCATCGCCTCGCGGGTCAGCGCCGCCACCGAGGACTGGCGGCGGTGGAGTTCGCCGCGGTCCCGACGGGGGCGCTGGAGCCACCGCCGGAGGAGTCGCCCGCCGGCGGCCGTCGTCGTGTGGTCGACGGTGTCGAACAGCGACCCCGATTTCCCGCCCTGCATCGTCTCGGTGAGTTCGAGGTTCCGCTGGGTAGTCGCGTCCAGCGCGACGTGTTCGCGGGCGCCGTAGGCCTGCAACCGGGTGACGGCCGCGAGCGTCCCGACGCCGGTCTCCTCGACGTACGAGAGGACGGCGCCGGCGGCGGCGATGGCCGCGTCGTCGTCGGCGATGCCCACGCTCGACAGCGTCTCGGCGCCGAACTGCTCGCGCACCCGGTGGCGGGCGCGGCCGGGCGCGAACGACTCCGAGGCGTGCAGCGAGACGGCGGCGTCCGAGCGCTCCGAGAGGGCGTCCAGAAAGTCGTCGTCGTTCCGCAGGTCGGGGCCGGGCAGGACCTCCGCCGGGGCGAACGTGTACAGTTCGGTGAGGACGGCGCCGGGGTCGGCGTCGTCGAGTTGGGTCACCTGAAACTGCCCGGTCGTCACGTCGGCGAAGGCCAGTCCGTAGCTGTCGCCGTCGCGGCCGGACTGGCGGACCACGGCGGCGAGGTACTGGGCGGCGGCGTCGCCGGTTTCGAGGTGCGTGCCCGGCGTCACCACGCGCGTTATCTCGCGGGCGTGGCCGTCGGCCGTCTCGTGCTGGTCGGCGACGGCGACGCGGTACCCCCGTTCGACCAGCGCGGAGACGTACGGCGTCAGATCGTCGACCGGGACGCCGGCCATCGGGTACGACGAGCCGTGGGAGGACTTCTGGCTCACCTTCAGGTCCAGTTCCTCGGCGACCAGTTCGGCGTCCTCGGCGAAGAACTCGTAGAAGTCGCCGCACTGCATCGTCAGAATGTCGGCGTCGGTCTCCTCCTTGAGCGAGAGGAACTCCCCGACGATACCCGTCGCCTCTGTCATGGCCAATGCTCTGTCCGTCCCCGGCGTAAGGATTGCGGGAACGGACGGGGAGACGGCGTTCGGGTGAGCGAGTCCGACGACACCCGCGGACAGACAATATAGCTCTCGATAGCGGTATAGAGACCGGAGCGCACCGAAATCGCCATATGTCGAGTCGAACAACCCTCGGCTATCGCGGAGAGAATCCGCGGCACCATCATGACCGACACGTTCCGCGTCGCCGTCGTCTGCGTACAGAACGCCGTCGCGCCGCCGGCGCGACGAGCCCTGTCTCGTCTCGCTCGAACCGGCACCCGAATGCGACCCTCGATGCGGGTCGCCACGGGAGGCGACCGATGACCTATCGGGTCGCCTTCGTCTGCGTACAGAACGCCGGCCGTTCCCAGATGTCGACGGCCTTCGCCGAGCGAGAAGTCGAGAAGCGCGGCCTCGACGACCACGTCGAAGTCGTCACCGGCGGCACGCATCCCGCGGACCACGTCCACCCGGAGGTCGTCGAAAGCATGCGGGAACTCGACATCGACCTCGCCGAGCGGACCCCGCGCGAAGTCTCGACCGAGGAGTTGGAGGCCTGCGACCTCGTCGTTACGATGGGGTGTTCGACCCTCTCGCTGGACGCCGACGTCGAGGTCCGCGACTGGGCGCTGGACGACCCCGACGGGCAGGACGCCGAGGCCGTCCGGGCGATTCGTGACGATATCCAGACACGGGTCGCCGACGTGTTCGACGACATCGAAGCCCGGTTAGAGACCGCCTGAGCGGTCAGCTATATCAACGGGGAGACGGTACAGAGAGACAATGCGCGTGGCGCAGCGTGGCGGGGTGGCCGTCGCCGTCGCACTCCTACTCGTTCTCACGTCGGTCGCGCCAGCGGCCGGGACCGGCGAGGCGTCCCAGCAGATGCGTCCGCCGGACAGCGCCGCCGTCGAGTACCCGGAGCGGCGTCCCGCGAGCGTCTCGCCACCGACCGCGGGAGCGGCGGCCACCATGACGCAGGTCGCCGACGAGGACGCCATCCGCCAGACCCAGACCTACGCGCTGACCCCGGACACCCCCGGCGAGGTGGCGGTCGAACTGACCTACGAGATACCCGACCGCGTGGTCTCCCTGGAGACTCAGATCCCGGCCAACGCGACGGGCGTCGACGCCGACGGCTTCGAGCGGGTCAACGAGACCACCTTCGAGTGGGACGGCACGACAGACGCGGCGACCATCGACTACCGCATCGAACCCAACCGGACCATCGAGCAGAGCGGACCCGAAGGCGCCGACGGCCAGTACATCGCGGTCGACGCCGGCGAGTGGGCGCTCATCAGCCGGTCCCAGACCCCGACGCGGTGGCGGTACACCGGGACCGACCCCGTCGTCTTCCGACAGAACGTGACGACGGCCGGGGCGGGCGCCGCCGGCGAGCAACTGGTGTATCTCGGCCCGGTCGCCACCTTCGAGCGAACCGACAACGGGCAGACGTTCCGCCTCGCGGTGCCCGAGCGAGCCCAACTGATGACATCGCCGACCGAGATACTCGACTCGCTCGTGAACGCCTCGGACGCCCTGCAGGTCGGCGACCGCGACGAGGACGTGTTCGTCGTCGCCGCCCCGACAGACGGCGTCGACTGGGGCGTCCGGGGACTAGAGACCGGTGGCTCGGACTTCTGGGTGCGCGACACCGAGTCACTGGACACCCCGGACAACGTCTGGCTTCACGAGTACGTCCACAGTCGGCAGGCGTTCACGACGACCCGCGAGACGCGCTGGCTGACCGAGGGGACGGCAGTGTACTACGCGGCGCTCCTGACGCTCGAACAGGACCGCATCGACTTCGCGGCGTTCCGCGACGCCATGGACGACGGCCAGCGTGCCGTCTACGCCGACGTGGTGCTTTCCGACCCCTCGACGTGGGACCGCAACGCCAACTACGTCAAGGGCCCGCTGGTGGCCGGTCGCGTCGACGAGGAGGTACGCCGCCAGACCGACAAGGAGTCGACGTTTCAGGCGACGTTCAGGCGGCTGAACGGACTGAACCGGCCGGTGACACAGGAGACGCTCCTGAGCGCGGTCGAACGGGCCGGCGGCGACCGTGCGCGGGCGGAGACAGCCGACTACACGGAGACGACGGGTAGCGTGACGATGTGGAACCAGACGGTCCACGCCCGCGTGTTCGGGCAGTTGCCCGCCAGAATCGGCTACGCCCTCCCCAACGCGACCGCCGACAGCGGGTACCACGTCAGCGGCCCCTACCGGACCACGTCTCTCACGAACACCACGCCGATACGGCTCGCGACCGGCGAGACGCTGACCGTCGACGCGATAGTGCGCAACGCCGGCGGCACCGAGGGCACCTACAACGCGACGCTCGACCGCAACGGGACGACCGTGGCGAGCGAGGACGGGCGCATCGGCCCCGGCAACGAGACGGTCGTGCCGCTCTCGCACACGTTCACCACGCCCGGCCAGTACGTGATGAGCGTCGACGGCGACAACGTCACGGTCGTCGTCGAACGGCCGGCCGAGGCCCGCGTCACCGGCGTCGAAGTCAGTTCCCGCACGGCCACACAGGGAGGGTCCGTCGTCGTCACTGCGACGGTGGTCAACGATGCGCGGGTGCCCGCCGACGGGACGGTGGTGTTCACGCGTGACGACGAGACGGTGGCGACCCGCGAGGTGTCGCTCCCGCCGGAGAACACGACCCGTGTGGCAAACGGCGTCTCCCTCCCGGTGCCGGGCGACGTGTTCCTCTCCGCGAACGGGGCCCCGCCAGTCGCGGTGACGGTCACGCCGGCCAACGAATCGACCGCGCCGGCCGCGACCACGACGGCGACGGAGACGCCGACCACTACCACGACCGGCGAGTCCGGCCCCGGCTTTACCGTCGTGGGGTCGCTGGTGGCGTTCCTGCTGGTACTCGCGGCCGCCGTCAGTCGCCGTCTGTAGCGACCGTACAGTCGGGATTCAGTCGATAGCCACCCCTTAGTACCACCGCGTAGTAGCCAGCGTCATGCCAGAGCTAGGTAAAGTCGACCGCGACTTTTTCGGCGAGTACATCTACCCGAACCTCGGTGCGGACCGCGAGGACGTGACGCTCGGCCCGCAACACGGCGTCGACTTCGGCGTCGTCGACGTGGGCGAGAAAGCCGTCGCGATGGCGACCGACCCCGTGTTCGTGATGCCCTCGCTCGGGTTCGAGCGCGCGGCGTGGTTCGCCTTCCACATCCTGATGAGTGACGTCGCCGTCTCCGGCCTGCCGCCGACGCACCTCTCCGTCGACTTCAACCTCCCGCCGGAGATCACCAACGAGGAGTTCCAGACGGTCTGGGAGACGTTCGACGCGGAGGCCCGCGAGTTGGGCGTCTCTGTCGTCACCGGCCACACCGGTCGCTACGCGGGGTGTAACTACCCGATGGTCGGCGGCGCCACCTCGGTTTCGGTCGGCGAGTTCGACCAGTTGGTCCGCCCGGACGGCGCGGAAGTCGGCGACCGCATCGTCGTCACGAAGGGGCCGGCTATCGAGGCGACGGGCCTGCTCTCCATCCAGTTCGAGTCGCTGATGGAGGCCGAGATGGACGCCGACGACATCGCGGACGCCACCGACCGCTTCTACGACATGAGCCCGGTGAAAGACGCGCTGACCGCTGCGGCGGCCGGCCCGGTGAACGCGATGCACGACGCCACCGAGTGTGGTATCTACGGCGGCCTCTACGAGATGGCCCGCGCCGCGGGCGTCGGCGTCGAACTGGAGACCGACCGCGTGCCGGTCCAACCGGGCGTGCGCGAAGCCTGCGGCTTCTTCGGCATCGACCCGTGGATTTCCATCAGCGAGGGGACCCTGCTGGCGGCCGTCGACCCCGACGGCGTCGACGACGTGCTGGACGCACTCGACGCGGAGGGCATCCCGGCGGCCGACGCCGGCGTCGTCACTGCGGGAAGCGGGTTAGTGGTCGACGGTGAACCCACGGACCACCCCGGGGTCGACCCCTTCTGGGGGACCTTCGAGGAGTACATGGGGAAACTGCAGGCGTAATTACGGAAAATTCGAGGCGAAAGCCTCGTCCTTCAGGGGCATGGCGAGAGCGAAGCTCTCGCTGCAACCGAAAAGCTCTGCTTTTCGAGGACGGGGATGAAGCCGACCAACAGTATGCAACCGCCGACGACAGCACAGACGGGGTTCCAACGCGATCTTTAAGCCGTCCGACTGTGACAGTATGCATAGATGGTGAAGAGTACCCGTCACGCGAAATACGAACTCTACTACCACATAGTGTTCGTGCCGAAATCGGGCGGGACCGAAGGTCCCGCTGACCTCGCGGAACAGGGTTCCGCTCAGTATCGGCGTTCGCACCTGACGGGGAAGACGAAGGAACGTCTCGAAACCATCTTCGCGGAAATCTGTGAGGACAAAGACCTCGAACTGGCCGAGTGCGAAATCATGCCCGACCACGTACACCTGTTCATCGGCAGCCCGCCGAAGAACGCCCCGTCTCTCATCGTCAACTGGGTGAAGGGCATCTCAGCGCGGAAGTATAATCAGCGGTACGACGACCGCGTGAAGTGGACTCGTTCCTACTACGTCGGAACAGCGGGAAGTGCCTCGAAGGGCGCTGTCGAACAGTACATCGCTGAACAGGAGGGTGACGACGCATGAAGCGCGCCAACACCTTCGAGGTGGTTCCACAGACCGAGAACGACAAAGAGTGCCTCCTCCGGCTACTCGACGCCTCCGCCTCTCTGTGGAACGAACTGACCTACGAACGCCGTCAGAACTACTTCGGTGACGGCGACGTGTGGGACACCTCTGAGTACCGTGGACAGTACAACGGCGTCGTCGGAAGCGCGACTGTTCAACAGGTCACGCGCAAGAACAGCGAAGCGTGGCGGTCGTTCTTCGCCCTCAAGGAGAAAAGCAAAGACGCCAACCCGCCGTCGTACTGGGGCAACGAGGGGGACGGACGAGAACTCCGTACCTACATCCGAAACAACCAGTACACGATTCAGTGGGGCAAGCGAAGCCGACTCGAAATTCCTGTCGGGCAAGAACTGAAAGACGAATACGGACTCGGCTACCACGAACGACTCCGCCTCGAAGTCCGAGGCAACCCGAAGTGGGATGGCAAACAGGGTCGTCTGGAACTTGAGTACGACGAGGTGAGCGACACGTTCAGGGCTTTCCAACCAGTCACCGTACCTGATTCTCGACTGGATTCACGGAAAATCGAAGATTTTCCTGAAGTCGAAAACGCTTCGCGTTTTCGGAATTCACCACTGGCTTCTCACGAAGCCGCCCTCGACGTTGGCGCGAACAATCTCGTCGCCTGTTCCACGACCACTGGGAACCAGTACGTCTACGACGGCCGGGAGTTGTTCGGACGGTTCCGCGAAACGACAGACGAAATCGCCCGTCTACAGTCGAAATTGCCCGAGAGACGAAGTCTCTCGGAATCACGGAAGACGAAGTCTTCCGGACGACTCCGAGAGGGACGCTACAGTTCCAAGCGGATTCGACGGCTGTACCGACAGCGGACGAAACGCCGTGACCACGCACAGAATGCGCTGGTGCGCGACCTCGTTGAACGACTGTACGATGAGGGCGTGGCGACGGTGTACGTGGGCGACTTGACCGACGTGCTGGAAACGCACTGGTCGGTCAGGGTGAACGAGAAGACGCACAACTTCTGGGCGTTCAAGAAGTTCATCCACCGTCTCGCGTGCGTCTGTGAGGAGTACGGAATCTCTCTCGAAGTCGAGTCGGAAGCGTGGACGAGTCAGACGTGTCCGGAGTGTGGCGACCACGAGGAGACAGTTCGCCACGGGGAGACGCTGACGTGTCCGTGTGGCTTCGAGGGACACGCCGACCTCACAGCGTCAGAGACGTTCCTTCGAGAAAACAGCGATTGCGAAGTCAGGCCGATGGCACGGCCCGTGCGATTCGAGTGGGACGACCACGACTGGTCGGGGAAACCATGCCCTCATGAAAGTCCCAAAGAAGTGCGCACAAACCCGCAAGTTGCCTCCGTGGGTCGATAGCCGAACCCCAACAGAGGAATCCTCGCGCTTTAGCGCGGGGAGGATGTCAAGCGCTTGTTCGCTCCGACGAGGTACCTACTTCGACGGCATAGCTGGACTGAAGCCACGCTTCAGGGTTGTCGGTGTCGTAGACGACGACGTCGCCGCCGCCGGTCGTGAAACTGCCGTACTGCTCGTCGTTTTCGCCGGAGTCGTTCGGAGCCGGTTCCATTGTCGTACACCGGGTGTGGGAGGTTCTCATACATAAGCGTTTCTCGGGTGTGATATGAAGTATTATTAGCATACTAGGACGGCGTACGGGGTGGTGGTTTCGCCAGCTCGCTGTCACGCGCGGACCTGCCAGACCAGCACCGCTTTGGGGCCGCCGGTCCAGCCCTCGAACATGACACGCGCGGACGCACCGGTCACGCCGCCGGTCGTACTCACCATCGCGGGGAGCGACTCGGGCGGCGGCGCCGGCATCCAGGCGGACCTGAAGACCATCGAGGCCGGCGGGGCCTTCGGCACCAGCGCCATCACGAGCGTCACCGCACAGAACACGACCGGCGTACGGGGGAGCCACCTCCTGCCGACCGACGACATCGAGGCCCAGATTCGGGCGGTCCGGGAGGACTTCGACGTGGCCGCCGTCAAGACGGGGATGCTCGCGGTGAGCGACGTAATCGACCTCGTGGTCGAGGAGACGCCCCTGCCGAACCTCGTCGTCGACCCGGTGATGGTCGCCACGTCGGGCGACCGCCTGCTGGAACCCGAGGCCGAGGCGGCCTACGAGGACCTCATCGCGGAGGCGGCGCTGGTCACGCCCAACGCCGACGAGGCCGAGGTGCTGACCGACCGGACCATCGACGACCCCGGCGACGCCGAGGCGGCCGGCCGGGACATCGTCGAACTGGGGGCCGACGCCGCCCTCGTCAAGGGCGGACACGTCCCCGGCGACGAGGTGGTCGACGTGTTGGTGACCGACGACTCGGTGACGACGTTCCGCCACGACCGGGTCGACACCGAGGCCACTCACGGGTCGGGGTGTACGCTCTCCTCGGCCATCGCCACCAGACTGGCCCACGGCGACGACCTCGGCGACGCCGTCGCGGCCGGCATCGACCTGCTCGCTCGGGCGGTGCGGTACAACCTCGACGTGGGCGAGGGCCCCGGCGCGGTCCACCACATGGTCGAGACGCGTAACGAGGCCGCCCGCAACGACACCAGCGAGGCCGTCGAGCGGGCCGTCTCCGCGCTCGTCGACCGCGACGTCTCGCCGCTGGTCCCCGAGGTGGGGATGACCGTCGCCGGCGCGACGCCCTACGCCGAGACGCCGGACGAGGTGGCCGCCGTCGAGGGCCGCATCACCCGGACGATGGACGGCGTCCGGCCGAATCGGGGCGTGCGTTTCGGCGCAGGGAGTACCGTCGCACAGGTCCTGCTTGCCGCTCGCGAACACGACCCCGCCCTGCGATACGCCGTGAACTGCCGCCTGACCGACGCCGTGGAAGCGGCCCTCGACGCCCTCGATGGCTCCGTCTCGGGGTACGACCCGAGCGACCGACCGAGCGACGTCGCCGCCACGCCAGCGACGGCGTGGGGCGTCGGGCAGGCGTTCGAAGCGAGCGCGGACTCGCCCGTCGCCGTCGTCGACCGGGGCGAGGTCGGCGTCGCCGGGAGCGTCACCCTGCTCGCGGTCGACAGCGAGACGGTAGTAGAGCGAGTCGAGACGCTACTGGACGCCGTGGAGGCATAATCGAGGTCGTAAGAGCGTGAGAAACGGTCGAAGGACCACGCCCCCCTCGGGGCGTCCGTGAGAACCACTACAGGTTAGGCTTGAGTCGGACCTCGTCGTCGGTGATGGTGTCGACTTTCGAGGGGTCGAGTTTGTAGTCGTCCTCGTCGATGTCCTCCCAGCCGAGTCGCGACATGATCTTGTCTGTGATCCCCGGGTCGGGGTCGACGAAGGCATCGCCACCGCGGAATCCAGATATCATGCCTACGGCCTCGCCTTCCGCGTTGACGACTCGTTTCCCCTCGTCTCGTTCGGTCAGGTTGCTTCGTGCCATTGCACTACCCTGTGCCGAGACAGCGGGTATTGTTATACTGAGAGAACTGCGCGGGCGAGACGAACCACCCGCCCTTACCGTGTCCTAAGGCGGCGTTAGCTCAGTCGTTGCGGTACTCTTTGCGGAACCCGCGGAACTCCGTCCGGTGGGCCTCCTCGTCGGCAAGCAGGGTGACCGCGAGGTCCTCCGTCACGGGGTCGTTCGCCGCCTCGGCGGCGTCGATGAGGTCGTGATAGGTGTCGATAGCGTCGTTCTCGGCGTCGAGGACGCCCTCGATGACCGACAGCACGTCCGTCGAGTCGGCCGGTGGCTGGAGGGAGTCCTGCCGCGCGACGAACTCGCCGGAGCCGGGCGGTTGCGCGTCGAGTTGCTTGAGTCGCTGGCCGAGTCGCTCGGCGTGGCCCAGTTCCTCCTGTATGTCCTGCTTGAGGCTCTCCTTTATCTCTTCGGCGCGGACGCCATCGAGGACGATGGCGTTCGTCTGGTAGTTCATCACCGTCTCTATCTCGTCGCTGTACGCCTGCCGGAGGAGTTCGATGACGCGGTCGTCTGCCATGCAGGCGGCTTCGAGCGGGACGCATATACAAGGCAGGGTCGGTACAATCGACGTTCACGTTCCGTACCGACCGGTGATGCGTCTGCCCACCGAGACACGGTCGGATTGCTATCAGTACGCACGACAGTGGCGGAACGTTAATGTCTCTGTTCGGCCTGATACTACAGTATTACCGCAGTGCAGTCAAGCGACGACTCGATGAGCGACCCCCGCCTCCGTGAGGAGTGTCTCGACCGTGTCCCCGGTAGCGACGCCGACGGGGACGTCGTCCTCGTCGGGACGCTCCACGACCACCCGGCCAGCGCACACCGCGTGCAATCGGTGGTCGACCGCGAGTCTCCGGCGGTACTGGCGCTCGAACTCCCGCCGCTTGCGGTGCCGTTGTTCGAACACCACGCGACCGACACGATGACACCGCCCACCTTCGGCGGGGAGATGAGCGCCGCGATACAGGCGGCCGACGGCGCGGAAGTCGTCGGTGTCGACGGCCCGTCACTGGCGTTTCTGGGCCGCGTCGTGGCCGCCCTCCACCGGGAGCGCGCATCGCTGGCGACGATCAGAAGCACGGCCCGATCGGTCCTCTCACTCACGAAGACGGCACTCACCCGCCGGGTGGCTGCCGCGTTCACCGCGCTGACGGCGTTGCAGATGACCGTCGACGTCCCGACGGTGTACGACGCCGGGTGGAGCGACGACGCCGAGCGACAGGCCGCCGACGAGCGAGCGCTGATGGAGACGGCCGAGGCGATGCGCTCGGCGTTCGACCCGCCGCCTGCGGCCGACGTCCGCACGACGGCCCGCGAGCGTCACATGGCCGACCGACTGACGACGCTCCGGGCGCGTGGGGACGTGGTCGCCGTCGTCGGACAGGGCCACGTAGACGCCGTCGCCGCACACCTCAGGGACTGATCGACGGGCGACACCACGGTTGTGCGATGTTCGGACACGACCGGGTCCCGCTCTTACCGAGCGAGGGGGTACCTCGTCGGTATGAGCGAGACACAGGGAAGCGAGCGTATCACGGTGTACTCGGACTACGTCTGCCCGTTCTGTTACCTCGGGCGCGAGTCCCTGCGGCAGTACCAGTCGACGCGGGAGTCCGAACTGGAGATAGACTGGCACCCGTTCGACCTGCGGAGCCAGAAGCGCAATCCCGACGGCACCATCGATCACTCCGTCGACGACGGGAAAGACGACGAGTACTACGAGCAGGCCAAGCAGGGCGTCCGCCGTCTCCAAGAGAAGTACGACGTGGAGATGGACCTCGACATCGCCACCGACGTCGACTCCCTGCCGGCGCAGGTCGTCTCCTACTACGTCGAGGAGCACTACGACTACGAGACGTGGCTCGACTTCGACGTGGCCGTCTTCGAGGCGCTCTGGCAGGAGGGCCGCGACATCGGCGACGAGGACGTGCTGGTCGAACTCGCCGAGGAGGCCGGCGTCGACGCCGACGAGGTGCGCTCGGCGCTCGACGACGACAGTCTCCGGGCGACGGTCCGCGAGCAGTTCACCGCCGCACAGCGACAGGGCGTCACGGGCGTCCCGACGTTCGCCTACGACGGCTACGCCGCTCGCGGGGCGGTACCGCCGGAACAGCTCGAACGGCTGGTCGAAGGGACCTAGGCGACGCGGTTCCGGAGTGACTCGCCGCGCATCGCCCGCTCGACGTTCTCGCGGACGAGTCCGGCGATGTCCTCGTGGTAGTGGTTCGTAAAGGCCGCACAGTGTGGTGACATGACGACGTTCTCGTAGCCCCACAGCGGGTGGTCCTCGGGGAGCGGTTCCTCCCAGTAGGCGTCGATAGCGGCGCCGGCGATAGATTCGTCGGCCAGCGCCGACAGCAGGGCCTCCTCGACGACGACGTCACCGCGAGCGACGTTGACGAGGTAGGCGTCCGCGGGCATCGCGTCGAGGACGGCGGCGTCGACCAGTCCCTCGGTGGCGTCGGTCAGCGGGACGGCGAGGACGACGAACCGGGCGTCATCGACGGCCGCGCCCAGTTCGTCGGGCGTGTACACCCGCTCGACGCCGTCGACGGGGTCGCCCGAGCGCCGAACGCCGACCACGTCCATCCCCAGCGCGTCGGCCCGCCGCGCGACTCCCTGTCCGATGGTCCCGAGGCCGACGACGCAGACGCGCTCGCCGGTCAGGGTGAACGGGACCTCGTAGGCCTCGTGGTCCCAGACGCGCTCGCGTTGCTGGTCCCGGTAGACGTGGAGGCGGCGGGCGAACATGGTGAGGTAGCCGACCACCGTCTCCGGCACCGTGTCGCCGTGGATGCCCGTGCTGTTGGTGAGGGCGGTGCCGCTGGCCTCGTAGGCCGCCGTGTCGAACTCGTCGTATCCCGCCCGCACCCCGTGGATCCACGCCGCATCGAGGAACGCCTCGCGGGGCGAGAAGGTGACGACGCAGTCGCCGGGGCCGTACGTCTCGCCGTCCGTGGTCCGTTCGACAGGTACCGACAGCGACGACAGCGACTCGACCAACGCCGGGATGGGGAACGCCTGTCCGGCCGACTCGTGGACCGCGATGCGCTCGATGTCCATACCGGCTTCTCGGGGAGTATCGTGTTAGTGGTTTCGCGCCCAGCGAGCGTCGTCTCCGGAGAGTCGCTCTCCGACTTCGAAACAGCCGTCGAGCGACCCAAGAACGGCGGTTATGGTTCGTAGAACGCGTCCGGGCCGTGGTCGTCCTGCCACGCCAACAGCGTCCGGGCTGGAAGCCGGGGCAGCGAGCGCGCGTCCTCGCTCTCGCCCGTGAGCGGGCTCCAAACCGCCTCGTCCGCTCCGAACCTCGTTTCCCCTTCGCGAACTCGTTCGAGCGCGTAGCCGCCGTTCTCGTCGGCGTACAGCGACCCGTCGGCTTCGAAGACGACGACATCTCGGCCGCCGACCGTGTCGGTGACAGTCACGGTAGCGGCTACGCGGTTCCTGAAAGCCGTCGTGTCGCCGTCGTCGCGGCGGGCACACCCGATGCTACGGGCGTAGCGTCGGCAAGAACGGTCGACCGACGCCGCTAGCGACGGTCGGTACGGGCTTCGACGCGCATCTCGACGTAGCGGTCCGACCACGTCTCGACGTGGGTTCGAATGGCCCGCAGTACCGTCGCGACGAGTCCGTCCGTCGGGGCGCGATCGACTGCGTCGTGACTGTCGTCGTACGACTGCTCTGCCTCCGTGGGCCCCTCTGGAAAACTCATTACGTCACACAGTGACACGGCCCGGTACAATAAACATTAGGGATTTATCACCGCGCACGCGAGCGCAAGCGAGACGATGGTTATTGTCCCCTCAGACCGTCGAATTGTCACGAATCATCGCCCGAGACGTCGAACTATACGACAACGCTCTTAAGTCCCGATTCTCTACGCTGGTTTCACGATTCAATGACCACGTCGTCATCGTCCGGACACATCCAGAAGACTTTCCTCAAATACCAGCACGTCTTCGTGTTCCTCGCACCACTGGCGTTCGTACTCGGGGTGTACTTCTTCGCACCCACCAGTGGCTCGGGGACCGGCTACTGGCTCGAATACTGGTGGCTGTTCCTCGCGTTCATCACCGGCGCTACCATCGTCAACACGGTCGGGATAAGCGGGTCGGCGCTGTTCGTGCCGTTCCTCATTTTCGTCTTCCCGGTCGTCGCCGGCGAGACGCTCACGCCGGAGACGCTCGTGAAAGTCGGTCTCATCAGCGAGTCGTTCGGCCTCTCCAGTTCGGCGCTGGCGTTCATCCAGTACGGCCTCGTCGACCGCCGACTGGCGCTCAGCCTCGTCCTCGGCGGCATCCCGTTCGTCGTCGCGGGCGCGCTCCTCTCGTTCGTCATCCCCGCGCCGGTGTTCCACGCGCTGCTGGGTATCGCGCTCATCGCCGCATCGTTCCTGTTGTTCAAGGCCGACCTCGGGCACGAGGAACCCGGCGCCGCCGGCGACGAAGAGGCCGGCGTCTCCGCGGACGGCGGCACCGGCGCCAACCTTCCGAACGACGCCGACAAACTCGGTCCCGCCGGCGTCGAGAAAGACGAGAACGGCACCGTCACGCGCGTCGACAAGGACGGGAACGACTACACCTACTCACACGGCGGCTACCTCGAACGCTTCGCCAACTACAGCATCGGTGGGGTCTTCCAGGGCCTCGCCGGGTTCGGTATCGGCGAACTGGGTATCATCTCGATGCTCCGGACGAACGTCCCGGTCCGGGTCGCCATCGGGACGAACCACATCGTCGTCGCGCTGACCGCAGTGCTGGCCTCGCTCGTCCACGTCTTCGGCGGCGGCCTCGTGGGCGGCCACACGATGGATCTCGCCTCGACGCCGTGGAACATGGTCGTCTGGACGGTCCCAGCGACGGTCACCGGCGGCCAGATAGCGCCCTACGTCTCGGCGGCGCTCGACACCAGCCTCATCAAGAAGGGCGTCGGCGCCCTGTTCGCGATCATCGCCGTCGCACTGTTCCTGATGGCAGCCGGTGCCTTCTAACCGCGGCACGTTCTCCCTTCGAGTATGTACGACGACATCCTGCTTCCGACCGACGGGAGCGACGGCATCGCCGCGGCCGCCGAACACGCCGGGAACTTCGCCCACCGCTTCGACGCGACGGTCCACGTCCTCTCGGTGGTCGACACGCGCAACCGCTTCGAGAGTCCTACCGCCGGCCTCTCCGCCGAGGCGTGGACGGAAGCCGAACGCGAACGGGCCGAGCAGGCCGTCGACGACACCGTCTCGGCGCTGCCCGAGAGCGTGCCCGTCGAGACGGCCGTCGTCGAGGGCGTCCCGCGCTCGGAGATTCTGGCGTACGTCGAGGACGAGAGGTCGGACCTCGTCGTGATGGGTACGCACGGTCGAACCGGGCTAGACCACTACCTCATCGGCAGCGTCGCCGAGAAGGTAGTCCGGCGCTCGCCGGTGCCCGTCGTCACGGTCAGGCTCACAGCCGAGGACTAAGCCGGCCCGGCGCCGGCCCTCGGACCACCCAACGAGTGAGTGGTCCCGCCCTGTAGCTGCCGGTAGGCCGACGCGATGACGGCGACGGTATACAGCGAGACGGGGGTCTGTACGAGCACTATCGCCAGCAGCGCGAACTCGTACGGGAGCAACAGGGAGGTGACGAGGCCGATGACGCCGCCGAGGAAACCGGACAGCGCCACGACGACGACCATCAGGGCGAACAGGCGCACCCAGTGGCCCTTCGTACGGCGGTAACTCTCCCGGAGCGCGTCGACGAAATTGCGGTCCTCGACGGCGACGATGGGGAGCATAAACAGGAAGGCGACGTAGGCGACGAGGCCGGGGACGACGAGTAGCGACCCGACAGCGACGACGAGACTGTACGTGAGGCCGCCGACGAGGAGGTTCACCATCGCCAGCGGGACGTTCCGGGTGAACGCACCGTCCGGGAACGTCGCTCCGGCTCCGGCGACAAACGTCCGGACGGCGACGACCGAACTGTACAGCGAGACGACGAGCACCACGAGGTAGCCAGCGCCGAGGACCGGGGCCGCCACGTCCACCGTCAGCGGGAGCATCCGCGCCGCGTCGGCCAGCCCGAGACTGGCGTACCACCACGCGAGCGCCGAGTACACGATCGTCGTAGTGACTATCTGGACGACGAGAGACACCGCGAGAAGTACTGCGCCGGTTCGACTAACGAGGTGTGCCGCCGCGTCACTGAGCGCGACACCGATGCGGAGGGACATCAGTACCCGACTCTGCCGGCGAAATTAAAAGCGTACCGTCATCCGTCCTCGACGAACTCGACGAGGGCCGCCGTCGGGACGAACCCGTCGGCCCGCCGGTCGACCAACTCACCGTCGACGAACAGCAGGAACGTCGGGGTGCTACGGACGTCGAACGCCGCGACGGCGTCTAAGTCCTCGCGAGGGTTGAACACGAGGACGGTGGCGTCTGTCGCTCGCACCACGTTGTCGAGAATCGGTTCCATCGACTGGCAGATGGCACAGCCCTCGGTCCGGACCATCACCAGCACGCGGTCGCTCTCGGTCAGGTACTCGTCCAGTTCCGCGCGGGTCCGGATCGTCACCGGCCGGTCGGGGTCGGATGTGGTCATGCCCGAGTGTAGGCAGTGGATTCAGGTAAGCGTTACAGCGGCGTGGCCGGACCGCGGGGTATTTCTACGGCCCGGCCCGCCTTGAGAGCATGGACGCTGCGCTTGGCCCGCCAGAGCAGATGGCCGAGCTAGACGACGACCTGACGCCGATGATGGCACAGTACTACGAGCTCTGCGAGCAGTACGACGACGCACTCGTGCTCTTTCAGGTCGGCGACTTCTACGAGGCCTTCTGTGCCGCCGCCGAGCGAGTCGCACGGCTCTGTGAGATAACGCTCACCCAGCGCACCGACTCCACCGGGAAGTACCCGATGGCGGGCATCCCCATCGACAACGCCGAGTCGTACATCGAGACGCTGTTGGACGCCGGCTACCGGGTCGCCGTCGCCGACCAAGTGGAGGACCCCGACGAGGTCAGCGGCGTCGTCCAGCGAGCGGTCACCCGCATCGTCACGCCGGGGACGCTCACCGAGTCGGAACTGCTCGGCGGGGCCGACAACAACTACGTCGCGGCGCTGGCCGCCGGCAACGGTTACGGCCTCGCGCTCGTCGACGTCTCGACGGGCGACTGTTACGCCACGAGCGTCGCCAGCGAGACGGCCGTCGCCGACGAACTGAGTCGGTTCGGCCCCGCCGAGGCCATCGTCGGCCCGAACGTCGACGTGGCCGACGACGAGGTGTTCGGCCCGGCCTGTCTCGTCACCGAGTACGACGCCGCCGCCTTCGAGCGTGAGCGGGCCGAGGAGCGCATCGAGCGGTACTTCGGGCCGCCCGAGCGGTTGCTGGCCGGCGACGCCGAGCGACGCGCCTGTGGCGCCCTGCTGTCGTACGCCGAGTACACCCGCGGGAGTTCGGGTGCGGTCGGGCCGGACGGGGAACCCGTCGACCCCGACGTGGACCCCAAACGAACCCTCGATTACCTCAACCACCTCACGCGGTACGACCCCCGCGAGTACATGCTGCTGGACGCGGTGGCCGTCGAGAGCCTCGAACTGTTCGAGCGCCGCTCCGTGCGGGGCCACGAGAACCTCACGCTCGTGGACACGCTGGACGAGACGGCGTGCGCACTTGGTCGGCGCGAGTTGACCGACTGGCTTCGCCGACCGCTACTCGACACAGACCGCATCGATGGCCGTCACGAATCGGTTGCGGAACTCCAGCGTGACCCCGCGACCCGCGAGCGACTCCACGACCTGCTGGCCGACGTCTACGACCTCGAACGGCTCATCTCGCGTGTCTCTCGTGGTCGGGCGAACGCCCGGGACCTGCGGTCGCTGGCGTCGACGCTGTCGGTGGTCCCCGACGTGCGCGACGCCATCGCCGAGGCCGACGCCCGCCTGCTGGCTGACCTCCACGCGACGCTGGACCCGCTTACCGACACGCGCGAGGAGATAGAGGCCGCGATTCGCCCGGACCCGCCACAGGAGGTCACCGAAGGCGGGGTCGTCCGCGAGGGGTACGACGACGAACTCGACGCCCTTCGCTCGACGGAGCGCTCGGGCAAGGATTGGATAGACAGCCTCGAAGCCGACGAACGCGAGCGCACCGGCATCGACTCGCTGAAGGTCGGCCACAACTCGGTCCACGGCTACTACATCGAGGTGACCAACGCCAACCTCGAGTCGGTGCCCGAGGACTACCAGCGCCGGCAGACGCTGAAAAATAGCGAGCGGTTCTACACCCCGGAACTCAAAGAGCGCGAAGAGGAGATTCTGCGCGCCGAGAGCGAGGCCGACGACTTAGAGTACGACCTGTTCTGTCGGGTCCGGGACGCCGTCGCCGACGAGGCCGAACGCGTACAGGCACTGGCCGACCGCCTCGCTCGACTGGACGTCCTCGTCTCCTTCGCCGAGGTGGCCGCCCGTCACGACTACTGTCGGCCGACCGTCGGCGGCGACGGCATCGACATCGAACGGGGTCGCCACCCCGTCGTCGAACGGACGGAGGACGCGTTCGTCCCAAACGACACCCACCTCGGGAGCGGTCCCCTCGGGGACGCCGACACAGACGAACTCGACCCCTTCTTCGCCGTCCTCACCGGCCCCAACATGAGCGGGAAGTCCACCTACATGCGACAGGTCGCGCTCGTCTGTCTGCTGGCACAGGCGGGCAGTTTCGTCCCCGCGTCGTCGGCCGACCTCCCGGTGCTGGACCGCGTGTTCACCCGCGTCGGCGCCAGCGACGACATCGCGGGCGGGCGCTCGACGTTCATGATAGAGATGACCGAACTCGCCACCATCCTCCGGGAGGCGACGGCGGACTCGCTGGTCCTGCTTGACGAGGTGGGTCGGGGGACGTCGACGGCCGACGGACTGGCCATCGCCCGCGCCGTCACCGAGTACCTTCACGACGAAGTGGGTGCGTACACCCTCTTTGCGACCCACCATCACGACCTGACCGAGGCGGCCAGCGACCTCGCCGGCGTCGCGAACCGCCACTTCGAGACGAGTCGGGAGGACGGCGACGTGGTGTTCGACCACGAACTCGCACCCGGCCCGGCGGCGGCCTCCTACGGCGTCGAAGTCGCCGAGATGGCCGGCGTCCCCGAGAGCGTCGTCGAGCGATCCCGGTCCGTCATCGCGGACGACGAACCGGACGACGAACCGGCAAACCCGGACTCGACGCCGACAGCGACCCGCCCGTCGACGAACGGCCACGGGACGACAGACGAAGGCGCGGAGACGGCCGAGGTGGTTCGGACGAAGTCGGCTGACGGCCTCGAACGGGCCCTCCGCGAGGTCGACGTCGCGACGATGACGCCCGTCGAGGCGCTGAACGTGCTTGCAGACCTCAAGCACAGCGTCGAGCGAGGATGACAGTTGGTTAGAAAATACATTCCACTAACTAGTTAGGTAGGCACGTTTTATTCTTTGGCAGTTAGTGACACGTATGCACACAGCACCAGACGCCTCGTCGACCACGCCGGACCTCTCGACGACGCTCGAGAAGACGGATTCGGTCGCCGAAACCGTCGTTCGAGCGGTCGCGGCGGTCGAAGACGACCCTATCGAGGCGTTGCCCCCGCTGACGACGGCCGTAGACCCGGACGCACTAGCCGCGCTGTTCGGGAGCGAGACGGTCGGCCACGTCTCCTTTACCTACTACGGTCACACCGTCGTCGTCTCGTCGTCCGACGACATCGCCGTCTACTAGGGCGGTTCCAGCGAGACGAACTCCAACCCCTTCTCGGCCAGTAACTGCCGTGCGCGGTCGGTCACTGACGGCGCGACGAGGATACCCCTGACCTCGGTGTCCGCGTGTAGGTCCCGGCACAGCGCTTCGACGTACCGGTCGAGTTGGCCGACGGCGTCGGGGCCGACGCGACGCCGCTTCAGTTCTACGACGACCGTCCGGCCGGCCGCGTCCTCGCCGTAGACGTCGACGGCGCCGGCGGGCGTCTCCCGTTCGGTCGCGAGCGGCGTGAACCCGGACTCGACGAGGTCCGGTGCGTCGAGAATCCGCTCTTTCAGGTCGGCCTCGGTGCCGGTAACGGCCAGTTCCTCCGGGTCGCTCACGTCGAAGGCCGCCGCGTGCGCGACCGTCTCGAAGACGATTTCGAGTTCCTCCTCCGGCGTCGTCCGTTCGGACCGGACCACGAGTGCGCCGTCGGCGACGGCGACGCTGTGGTCACACCCCGGCGGTTGCCAGTTGACCGGTTGCTGGCCCTCGTCGGTGTGGACCAGTGCGGCCCCGTCTGGCTTCAGCGTCACGTGGCGGTCGCCGGGGCCGAGCGAACTGGCCGCTCGCCCTTCGTACTCGACAGTGCAGGGGCCGAACAACGTCACCATCGCCCCCCGCTCTATCGCCCGCTCGACGAGGTCACAGACGGTGTCGGGGGCCGGATAGCTGAGTGTCTCGACGGCGCTGTCGGCGGTCACGGCTGCCGGTTAGCGGGCGCCCCGTAAAAAGGGCGCGTCGTCGGGCAGGTGAACTGCGTCGGTCCGCTCGCGAAGGGCGGCCAGCAGTTCGGCCCGGACCGTCTCGGCGGCGCCGCTGCGGACGGCCTCACAGGCCCGAGATTTCTCCTCGACCCACCACGCTCGCAGGGCCGCCGGGTCGTCGGTGCGTGCGAGGGCGACGTCCCCGGGGTCCGCGAGCCTCGGGTCCAGCCAGCAGACGCAGTACCGGCGGACCGAGCCGTCACAGACGAGCACCTGCTCGAACGTCGCATCGAGCAGCTCTCGGACGGTAGCCGCCGACCACGCACTGCCGAGCGGACGCGACTGTGCGAACGGGTCGGCGTCGACGCCCCAGTGTGCGACCCGGCAGTCAAAGCGGCCGTCCTCACGGACGACGAGGACGAGGGTCCGACGACCCATCAGCGATCACCGGTCTCCAGCGTGGACATACGGCGGGTGGGTCCCTCACCCTACTTCAACGCTCGCGCTCCGCCCCGGCCCGCATTCACCACACGGCACCCAGAGACGACGAGGCATGTGAACTATGCACAACCCTCAAGTATAACGTCACCGTATAATCACGTATGATGGGGAGCGAATGGCTGTACGGCGCCATCGCCCTGCTCGTCGGCCTGCACGTACTGACGATGCTGTACGCCTACCGACGGCAGAGCGACCCCGCTTCCGGCGCCACGCAGTCCGACCCCGAAACGACGCCGCCGGCCCCCAGTGACGACGCGGTCGAGACCATCGACTGTGCCCACTGCGGGGCCACCAACGAGCGTGGGTACCAGTTCTGTCGGGAGTGCGTCGCCGACCTCTCCAGCGGTGCGCCACAGCGACAGTCGGTCGAACACAGCCAACCCTACTGACGGGCGGCCACGACCCGAGCGATTCTCTCGTCCCGAACCCAGAACGGCATCCGCCCAGTCGGACTTCTCGGTCGCCCGCGACCCCCCGAGCGGGGACACCACTTCGGCGGCTGACCGACGAGGTGGGCGACAGCCCCACCGTCCGCTGGTCGGGCGGGGCAGACGAGTTCGGTTCGAGCGGTGGCGTTCTGCATACCACGGCACCACCGTTTCGAGCGAGCCCGAACTCGAGCCGCGGGTGCGGGGTGGAACTGAACGTGGTCCAAACGGTTTTAGCGTCGGCGGGCCTCCGACCGACCATGTCCATCCCAACGACGACACTCCCCAGTGGCGACGAACTCCCGACGGTCGGCGTCGGTACGTGGAACCTCGACGACGACACCGTCGGCGACTCCGTACGAGCGGGTTTAGATGCCGGCTACGCGCACGTCGACACCGCCGAGGGATACCACAACGA
This sequence comes from Haloarcula pellucida, assembly GCF_014647235.1. Taxonomy (GTDB): domain Archaea; phylum Halobacteriota; class Halobacteria; order Halobacteriales; family Haloarculaceae; genus Haloarcula; species Haloarcula pellucida. Next base: position 1,688 of record NZ_BMOU01000006.1, on the reverse strand, counting down.
GGCCGCTATCGGCGAGGCACTCGCCGACTACGACCGCGAGGACGTCTTCCTCACTTCGAAGGTCCTGCCGAAACACCTCGACTACGAGTCCGTCGTCGCGTCCTGCGAGGCGTCGCTAGAGCGCCTCGGAACGGACTACCTCGACCTGTACCTGATTCACTGGCCTAACCCGACCATTTCCCTCCGGGAGACGCTGAACGCGATGGCTACGCTCCACGACCAGGGAAAGATACGAAACGTCGGCGTCTCTAACTTCAGCGCCTACCAGCTCAGCGCCGCCCACCACGTCAGCGACATCCCTATCGCCGTCAACCAGATCGAGTACCACCCGTGGAACACCCAGGACGACGTCGTACAGTACTGCCGTGAGACTAACACCGTCGTTGAGGCGGCCGCACCGCTGGGCCGAACAGAAGTGTTCGCCGACGAGACGATTCGGGCCATCGCCGAGTCCTACGACCGCTCGCCGGCACAGGTTATCCTGAAGTGGGCCGTCGAGAACGATGTCGTCCCGCTTCCGAAGTCCTCCTCACCCGACCACGTCCGGGCGAACCGCGACCTGTTCGACTGGGACCTCGCCACAGAGGACCACCAGCGCATCGACGACATCGACCACCACCAGCCAGTGTATGACTTCCCCGCCCGCGACTGGTCGGGCGACACCTACGGCATCTCACAGTAACCCGAGTCGATGGTGACGCCTCCCGCGCCCGGTCGCTGGGACGCCGCGGCCGCCGCGAGCGTCGCCGCTCTCCTCGTCGTCGCGTACGTACTCGTCCCCGACGCGACGGTCCAGTACGGTGCGTGGCTCCTCGTCTTCTGTATCTGGATGGCGTGGTTCGTCGCCTTCGGCGCGCGCTGGCTCTACGGCGAGTGACACTCAGCCATCACGGGAAACCACAAGACGTGAAGCTTTTACTCGGTTCCGTGTCAGCGAGAATTTATTTACTCCCGGTCGCTATACACACCCGATGCCTCGCATCGAAGTCTCGGAGAACCTGTACCGGCAACTCGAGGACGAAGCCGACGGCGAAACAATCGACGACACCCTCTGGAAAATGGTCGGTACCTACCGCCGCAAGCACAACCCCGAATCAGACCGACGATAGCGCCGCCCGCTACTGATTCTGCCGCAGTCCGTCCGACGAGCTGTCGCTGTGTCGCGGGCACGACGCTCTGCGACGACTCAGTGACGCACATCGCCGCCGACAGCGCTGCCGCTCTCTATACATGCAAAAAGCCCCGCAGAGAGATGACTCTCTGCGAGGCTCGATGAAAGTATGAATGGTGGCGGCGAACCAGATTTCCCAGAGGCTCGCGCACTCCAGTACTCCCTGGAACGCTGGCGGGCTTATCTTCCGTGTTCGGGATGGGTACGGGAGGCAACCCCGCCGCTATGGCCGCCTAACGCCGAGTCGCGGAATCGAACCGCGAAACTACCAGTCTCGGTCGAACAACCTTGTGTACGTGCGATCCAGTTTGCGCCTGGACTCGTTCAGTCAGCTCGATGGCTGAACTGCGAGTCACAGTGCGTATGAATGATGGCTTCGAGCGCTTAGTACTCGTGGGCTCAACACTTCGTTACCTCAGTGCGTACACCCCGAGTCTATCTACCCTGTCTTCTACAGGGGCTCTCTGCGGTGTCTCTTTTCCAGGTGGGTTTCGAGCTTAGATGCGTTCAGCTCTTA
>NZ_BMOU01000005.1 GCF_014647235.1 Haloarcula pellucida | reverse complement strand
AGAAGCGCAGCGGTGACTGGCAGGAACCGCGAGCAGGCGGGGTGGTGTGGGCTGTGCGGATGGGACCGACGGTCGCGGCCCTCGGAGAAGCGCAGCGGTGACTGGTAGGAACCGCGAGCAGGCGGGGGTGGTGTGGGCTGTGCGGATGGGACCGACGGGAGCGGCCCTCGGAAAAGCGCGGCGTTAGGCTCGCTCGGCGACGGCGTCCATCGCCGCTTCGAGGGTGAACGCGCCCTCGTAGAGCGCGCTGCCGACGACGACGGCGGCCGCCCCGGCCGCTTCGAGGGCCACTACGTCCTCGACGGTGGCGACGCCGCCGCTCGCGACGACGGGCATCTCGACGGCCTCGACGATGCGGCGGACGGGGTCCGTGCGTACGCCCTCCAGTTGGCCCTCGACGTCGACGTCGGTGAAGAGGACGCCGCCGGCACCCAGTTCTTCGTACCGCTGTGCGGCCTCGGCGGGGTCCAGTCCGGTCCCCTCCGTCCACCCCGAGACGACGACTTCGCCGTCTTTCGCGTCGAGGCTGACGAGGACGCTTTCGGGATGGGACTCGCTGATTTCGGCGACGATGTCCGGGTTCTCGACGGCGGCGGTGCCGAGGATGACCCGATCGACGCCGCGGTCCAGCAACGAGACGGCGTCTTCGGCCGTGCGGATGCCCCCACCCAGTTGCACGTCGACGTCGTCGCCGACGGCCGAGAGGACCGCGTCGATGGCGTCGGCGTTCTCGCGTTCGCCCTCGAACGCGCCGTCTAGGTCCACGAGGTGGAGCGTTCGGGCGCCGGCCTCGACCCAGCGCTCGGCCGCCTCGACGGGGTCGCCGTACGTCTTCTCGGTGCCACGCTCGCCGCCCACCAGTTGTACGACCTGCCCGTCCTGCATGTCGACGGCCGGAACGACCTCGAACTCGGGAAACATGGCCGAGGCTCGGGCGTCGGCGGGCGAAAGCGTGTCGGTCCGCCCCGTGGCGGGTCGGCGGCGGTGCTGGTCTGTCGCCGGATTACTTTTATACGATGCCATGTGAATAGATAACTATGGCCACTTCGATTCCGGTCCTCTCTCCGATAGCGCGTCGTCTCGAAGCCATCATGTTCGGGCAGTACGAGGATCAGTATCGGGTGTTCGCACAGGCGGTACTGGTCGTCGCTGTCGGTCTGTCGCTCGCGTGGGGGCTGGCCGCGTTCGGTCTCGTGCCGCTTTCGGACGGTACGACGTTGATGCTCGCGACCGCCGCGAGCATCGCTATCTCGGCGTTCGTCGTCGTCGGCCTCCTCCAGTTTCTCGTCATGGCGAACGTCCTCGAACGGACCAACGAGGACGTCGCCACCAAAGCGGCCGAACTCGAACAGGCCGCAGAGCAACTAGAACAGACCGCAGAGGAACTGGAGACGACTGCTGGTTCGGTCGAGGACGCCGCAACGACCGTCGACGAGGCGGCCGAGGACGTCGAACAGACTGCTGACGAGGTCGAACAGACCGCGACAGCGACCGGCGACGAGGACGCCGCGGAGAAGGCGACCGAGGCCAAAGACAAGACGACGGAAGCAAAAGACAAGACCAGCGACGCCAAGGAGACCGCCGAATCGGTCACCGAAGAGGTCGAGGCCGCCAAAGAGACCGCGAGCGACGTCGAGGAGACGGCGGCGGAGAAGCGCGAACGGTTGGCGAACGCCGACAGCGAGGACGACACGGAGTGATCTGCACGGACCGGCCGTGCGGTCGCGACTGTGGTCGGTAGTCTTTAACCGCCGCCCGGTCTGGCGTCTTGTATGGTCGAGGCTCTCTTTGTTCTCGGATTAGCTGTTGCCGTCTTCGTCGGCTTCAACATCGGAGGTTCCTCGACGGGGGTCGCCTTCGGCCCCGCTGTCGGGAGCGACACGATATCGAAGACCATGGCGGCCGGCCTGATGACGGTTTTCGCACTGCTCGGCGGCGCCACCGTCGGTACGGAGGTCATCGAGACGATGGGGGGCCGCATCGTCCCGAGCAGCGAGTTCACGCTGCTTGCGAGCGTCACGGTCCTGTTTTTCGTCGGCCTCGCCTTGCTCGTCTCCAACCTGTTTGGTGTGCCCGCCTCGACGTCGATGACGGCGGTCGGCGCCATCGCCGGTCTCGGCGTGGCCAGTGGAACCATCGACTGGAACGTCATGGGCCGCATCGTCTCGTGGTGGCTGGTCGCCCCGATCGTCGCCTTCTGGCTGTCGGCGGTCGTCGGTCGCTACCTCTACCCGCATCTGGCGGCCCGCATCGTCTTCGAGAGCGACACGCCGGGGACGTCCCGGCGGGAGCGCGTGGGACAGTTCCTCGTGGTCGCTATCGGCTGTTACATGGCCTTCTCCGCGGGGGCGTCGAACGTCGCCAACGCCGTCGCACCGCTGGTCGGGAGCGGAGAACTCGCACTGTATCCGGGCGTCGCACTCGCTGGCGCGGCCATCGGTGTCGGCGCGTTCACCATCGCCCGCCGGACGCTTGACACCGTCGGCAACGACCTCACCGAACTGCCGATTCTCGCGGCGCTCATCGTCGAGACGGTGAGTGCGACCATCATCAGCCTGCTGTCGCTGGCCGGTATCCCGGCGAGCCTCGCCGTCTCGGCGACGATGTGCGTCGTCGGCCTCGGGTGGGGTCGGGCGACGCGGACGACGCGGCTGGCCGAGGCGGCGGGGGCCGCAGTCACTGGTGCCGCTGCCGGCGGGAGCGGCGGGAAAGGTGTCTCGGTCAGTGCGCTCAACGTCGACACCGAAGAGAACCCCACGTCATCGGGGTCCGGTGAAGCGAGACCGGTCGCCAAAATCGGCGAAGAGGACCCCGAGTCGGTGACGACCGCCGCCGACCTGTTCGACCCCTCGGCCACCGGTCGGGTCGTGATGCTGTGGATACTGACGCCGTCTATCTCCGCGCTGGCGTCCTACCTCGTCTTCCAGTACGTGTTGTAGCGAGAGCCTGACCGACGGGAAGAGTATCGCACGCGAACGGGACGCGGTAGCGAGACGGTAGGCTTTACCGGCCGCCGGGCTTGCATCCCGTATGGTCGAGGTTCTCTTCGCGCTCGGACTCGTGGTCGCCGTTTTCGTCGGTTTCAACATCGGGGGTTCCTCGACGGGCGTCGCCTTCGGCCCGGCTGTCGGGTCGAACACTATCACCAAGCTCTCTGCGGCGGCGTTGATGACCGTCTTCGCGCTCGCGGGGGGCCTGCTCGTCGGCCCCGCGGTGGTCAAGAGTCTCGGGAGTGACCTCGTGACGTCGCAGTTCTCGCCGCTCGTCAGCATCGTCGTCCTCTTTTTCATCGGGACGGCGCTGTTCCTCTCGAACGTCGCGGGCGTGCCCGCCTCGACGTCGATGACGGCGGTCGGCGCCATCGCCGGCCTCGGACTGGCAGAGCAGACGCTCAACGAGGGGCTGATGCTCGAAATCGTCTCGTGGTGGCTCGTCTCGCCGATTATCGCCTTCTGGGTCAGCGGCGTCATCGGCCGGTACTTCTACCCGACGCTCGTCGAGTGGTTCGCCGTCTCCCAGAGCGAGGGGTCATTGCTCACGGTAGACCGCTCGGGGAGTCTCCCGCGCCCGGAACTCGGTGAGAACACGACGCCACGGGAGTTCGTCGGGACCGTCGTCGTCATCGGCATCGGCTGTTACATGGGGTTCTCTGCGGGGGCGTCGAACGTCGCCAACGCCGTCGCACCGCTCGTCGGCAACGGGTCGCTCGACCTCTACCCGGCCATCCTGCTTGGCGGCGGCGCCATCGGCCTCGGCGCGTTCACCATCGCCCGCCGGACGATGGACACCGTCGGCAACGACCTCACCGAACTGCCCCTCGTCGCGGCCATCGTCGTCGCCACCGTCGCCTCGACCATCGTCACGTTCCTCTCGGCGCTTGGCATCCCCGCGAGTTTCGTCATCATCGCGACCATGAGCATCGTCGGCCTCGGGTGGGGCCGTGCGACCCGGACGACGACGCTCTCGGAGACGATGAAAGGCGAGGTGCCGGCGGCCTCCGTCGGGTCGTTGACTTCGGACGCCGCACCGACCGTCGGCGACCAGACGGAGGACCCGCCGGCCGACGACCCCGCACCCATCGGCGAGGAATCCCGAGAGGACGTCCCGACGGCGTCGGACCTGTTCGAACCCGGGACGACCGCACGGGTCATCTTCCTCCAGAACGTCGTCCCGTCGATTGCCACCGTCGCGGCGTACCTCGTGTTTCGGTTCTCACCTGTCGCCTGACCCCCTCGCCGTCCCTCACAATCGTTCATGCGATCGTCCTGAAGGGCAAAGTCTAACAAGTCGGCCTCCGAACCACGCAGGTGATGCCCACGGTAGAGTACCTTAATTACGAAGTAGTGGACGACAACGGCTGGGACATGTACGACGACGACGTCTTCGGCGAGGCTGCCGACATGGACCTCGACGACGAGGACTACGGTTCCCTCGAAGTCAACGAAGGCGAATACATCCTCGAAGCCGCCGAGGCTCAGGGCTACGACTGGCCCTTCTCGTGTCGCGCTGGCGCCTGTGCGAACTGCGCTGCCATCGTCATCGAAGGCGACATCGACATGGACATGCAGCAGATCCTCAGCGACGAGGAAGTCGAAGACAAGAACGTTCGCCTGACCTGCATCGGCAGCCCCGACGCCGACGAGGTCAAGATCGTCTACAACGCCAAGCACCTCGACTACCTGCAGAACCGCGTCATATAACGCTGTTCTGCGGTTCTTTCCGCTTTCTTCCCGGGGAGCCGCTGCTGTACCGTGGCGCGTTTCCCCGACCCGGAACCATTAGGGCCGTCGCCGTGAGACCACAAGGCGTGCTGGGGTCGATACCGGACCTGTTGCGACTGCTCGCGGTCCCCGTGTTCGGGTGGGCGGCGTACCGCGACGTGAAGACCCGCCGGGTCCCGAACCGGGCGTGGGTGCCGCTGGCGGCGCTCGCGGTCGTCTTGCTCCTGTGGGACAGCTATACGGTCCTCACCGGGCCGACGGCCGGCCGGGCGTTCCTGCTCCGGGTGGCGATCAGTCTGGGCTTCGTCGCACCGCTGGCCTACGGGTTCTGGCTCGTCGGCGGGTTCGGCGGCGCCGACGCGAAGGCGTTCATGCTCGTCGCCGTCCTCTTTCCCGTCTACCCCGTCTACTACCTCCCGACGGCGGCGCTCCCGCTGGAGCCGTCGGCACTGGGCGTGTTCTCGCTGACCATCCTCTCGAACACCGTCCTCGCGGGGGTGGTCTATCCGCTCGGCATCGCCGTGAGCAACCTCGCCCGCGGCCGCTTCTCGCTGGCGATGTTCATCGGCAAACCCGTCGCCGTCGACGCCGTCCCCGAGGAGTACGGCCGCCTGCTTGAGACCACCGACGGGTTCACCCGGAGCGGTCTCGATATCGACGCCCTCCGGATGTACCTCCAGTGGCGCGGGGCAACACTCGCCGAAGTGCAGGCCGACCCGGACCGGCACCGGGACCCCGACTCGCTCCCGCGGGTTCCCAACGACCCCGGCGACGGGGCTATCGTCACCGACGGCGGGGAGCCGAGCGACGCGAGGCGACCCTCGTCGGAATCCCGTTCCGACGGCGGCGTCTCGCCCGACACCGCCACCGAGTTCGGGACCGCCGCTACCGCCGACCCGTGGGGGGCCGAGCGCTTCCTAGACGACATCGAAGGATCGGCCTACGGCACCTCGCCCGAGCAGTTACGCGAGGGGCTGGAGGTGCTCGTCAGCGAGGACGACGTGTGGATATCGCCGGGCATCCCGTTCCTCGTCCCGATGTTCGCCGGTCTGGTCGTCTCGCTGGTGTACGGCGACGTGCTGTACGCCCTGCTCGGACTCGTCGGCGTGGCGTGAGTCCGCTCGGGACGCGACCCGGACCATCACGACGGCGGCGTCTCCGGACCGAACGCGCTGGCCACGACAAAAGACCTATCTTCGGGACAGGCGACCTCTCGGGTATGACCGACGTCGCCCTCGCGTTCGACGAGCAGGAGTACATCCCGGCGGTCGCACAGGACGCCGACTCCGGCGAGGTGCTGATGCTCGCCTACGTCACCGAGGAAGCGCTCGAACGGACCCGCGAGACGGGCTACGCCCACTACTACTCCCGGAGCCGCGACGAACTTTGGAAGAAGGGCGCCACCAGCGGCCACACGCAGGCAATCGAGGAGGTCCGGGTCGACTGCGACGGCGACGCGCTCCTCTATCTGGTCGAGCAATCGGGCGGAGCCTGTCACACCGGCTACGAGTCCTGTTTCTACCGCACCGTCGACGGCGAGGAAGTCGGTGAACAGGTGTTCGACCCCGACGACGTGTACTGATGACCGATGCTGCCGCGGCCCTCCGGACGGCTGCCGAGGAACGCGACCGGGCCAGAGAGCGCGTCGAGGCGGTCGGCGAGGAGCGCTTGCGGGCCTGTCAGCGCGCCTACCGGGAGCTACGGGACTTACTTGACCGCTACGAGGACACGGCGACGGGCAGCGGCGACTTCAAGGCGTTCACGGAGTTTCAGGGCGCCGTCGCGACGCTGACCGACGGACTGGACGAGGACCTGCCCGAGCGCGAGACGTTCGAGGCCATCGACGAGTCCCTCCAGAAGCGCCGGCTCACCGAGAGCGACTTCGAGTCCGCGCGGTCGCGACTCGACCCGGTCGCCGACCTCGTCGGCCGTCTCGACGAGTGGGCACAGGCCCGCGAGGACTACGCCGACGCCCGGCGGGCCGCCCGGAAGCGACTGGATGAGATCGACGCGCGAATCGACGAGCTGGACCGCCTCCAGCGTCTCGGCGACGCGGATTTAGACGCCCCGGTCGACGACCTCCGAGCGCCGATCGACGCCTACGACGCGTCGGCCCGCGAGGCCTTCAGCGAGTTCCGGGACGAAGCACCCGCTCGCGAGGTGCTGTCCGCGGTCGAGCGAGCGGAGGCGTTCCCGCTGGTCGACTTTCAGTCCCCGCCCGAGGAGTTGCTGGCTTACGTCCGCGACCACGAGGCGGGCACCGAACCGATTCCGAAACTGCTGGAGTACGCCGACTACTCGGCGTCGAAACTGGACCACTACGTCGACGATACGGCGGCCCTCCGGCGGACCGTCGCCACGCGCCGGACCTACCTCCGGAATCTCGACGCCGAACCGCTGACGGTCGGGTGGCCGCCGCCGCCCGGCGACCACTTGCCGTGGCTCGTCCGCGAGTACCGCTCCGTACTCGCTGGCTTCGCCGACGACTCGGTGATCGCGTGCCTGCGTGACGTGCGAGCGCTCGCCGACCGCGAGGACTACGAGACCCTGCGAGAGAGCGCGCTCGCTCGCGAGGAACTGTCCACAGACGAGCGCGAGCGACTCGAAGACGGCGCCGTCGACCGGGAACTCGACTCGCTCCGAGCGGAGCGGGACGCTATCGAGTCGGCGCTAGACGAGTACGGCCCGCTGTAACGTGGCTCAGGCGTCGTTCGTCGCCGTCTGGTTCGTGGCGGCGTCGACCATCTGCGCGGCGAGTTCCTCGGCCCGTTCGGGCGAGCGGGCCTCGGCGTAGACGCGGACGACCGGTTCCGTCCCCGACGGGCGAGCCAACACCCAGCCGTCGCCGTAGTCGAGTCGCCAGCCGTCGGTAGTATCGAGGTCGGCGCCCGAGTCGTCGGCGCGGGCCTCGATGCCGTCGAGCATCGCCTCGCGCTGGTCCTCGTCGTCGACGGTGAGGTTCCGGCGGACGTTGTAGTACTCGTCGTAGGGGGCGATCAGTTCGTTGGCGGGCGTCTCCGCGACGAGTTCACAAAAGCGCGCCGCGGTGTAGGCCCCGTCGCGGGCGATGCGGTACTCCGGGAAGAGGATGCCGCCGTTGCCCTCGCCGGCGATGCTGACGCGCGTACCCGTCGATTCCAGTTCGCGGATGCGGCTGACGATGTGCGTCGACCCGATCGGTGTCAACGAGAGGGTGGCGTCGGCGGCGTTCACCACGTCGACGAGCCGCTGGGAGGCGTTGACCGCCGAGACGACGCCGTCGCCGGGGTCGAGTTCCGCGGCCGCCAGCGCCGCCAGCGCGGCGTCACCCTCGATGTGTTCGCCGGTCCCGGCGACGAACATCGCCCGGTCGGCGTCCCCGTCGTGGGCGATGCCGAGGTCCGCCTCCGTCGCCTCGACGTAGGCCCGCAGGTCCCCGAGGTTCGCTGCGACCGGTTCGGGGTTCCGTCCGGGGAAGTGGCCGTCCGGTTGGGCGTTGACGGTGTGGACCGTACAGCCCAGTTCCCGGAACAGGTCGGGACTGATCAGCGACCCCGCGCCGTGGCCGGGGTCGACGACGACGGTGAGGTCGGCGTCGGCGATGCGCTCGCGGTCGACCGCCGACACAACCGCCTCGCGGTAGGACCGCCGCGCGTTCTCGATGGGGCGGTCCTCGCCCACGCGGTCCCACGTGGCCTGTTCGATGTTGCCGGACAGCGCCGATTCGACGCGGTCCAGCGTCTCTCGGGTCAACTCGACGCCGTCGGAACCGACGAGTTTCACGCCGTTGTACGCCGGCGGGTTGTGACTGGCCGTAATCATCACGCCGGGAATCGCCTCGCGTTCGCAGTAGGCCTGTAACCCCGGCGTCGGGACGATGCCGAGTCGGTCGACGTCGAACCCGATGCCGGTGAGGCCGCCGGTGGCGGCGTTGACGTACGTCCGACCGGTCGTCCGCGTGTCCCGCGCGACGGCGATGCGGTCGTACTCCTCGGTCCAGACGCTCCCGGCCGCCTGTGCGACCCGCAGGACGTACCGCGGCGTCAACTCTTCGCCCGCGACGCCCCTGACACCGCTCGACCCGAACACGTGCATTCACGCAGGACTGCGTCGCCGACCGGCTTATGAATGTCGCCGCTAGCTCGTGGCGATGGTTCGTTCGTCGTCGGCGATCGGCCCGCTTCCGACAGCCAGAAAGTCACCCGTCGGGTGTTCCACGGGGCTTTCTGACTGTTCTGACCCTCGTCTTCGTTCGCGCCGAGACCACAGCCGTGGCGAGAGCGATTCCAACAGCCATTAGCCACCGGCCCCGAACCAGAGAGTATGGCCAACGACGAACTCATCGCGGCGCTCCGTGACGCTGACGCGGTCAAGTACGGGGAGTTCGAACTCTCCCACGGCGGGACCTCGAACTACTACGTCGACAAGTACGTCTTCGAGACGAACCCTCGGTGTCTGGAACTCATCGCCGAGGCGTTCGCAGAGCGCGTCGCGGACACGAAACTCGCCGGCGTCGCGCTCGGCGGCGTGCCGCTGGTGGCGGTCACCAGCGTCGAGACGGGACTGCCGTACGTCATCGCCCGCAAACAACAGAAGGAGTACGGCACCGGCAACCTCGTCGAGGGGAACCTCGAAGACGGGGAGGAGGTCGTCGTCGTCGAGGACATCGCGACGACGGGCCAGAGCGCCATCGACGCCGCGAAGGCGTTGCGAGACGCGGGTGCGGTGGTCAATCGCGTCCTCGTCGTCGTCGACCGCGAGGAGGGAGCCCGCGAGAACCTCGCCGACCACGGCCTCGAACTGGAGGCGCTGGTCACGGCGTCGGACCTGCTGGCCGACGCGCCCGAGGACGTCGACGTCTAACCGCGAGCAAACGACAGGACACGCCCGGCGTCCGTCGACTCGTCGTCCAGCCGACCATTATTAGCCACTCTCGCCACGCTTAAGCCGGTCTGTACAGAGAGTGGGATAAATGGCGGGAACACTCGAAGAGTTGTTTGGTCTCGAAGACCACGGCACCGACGTACGAACCGAGATTCTGGCCGGGATAACGACGTTCCTGACGATGAGCTACATCGTCGTCCTGAACCCGGCGATTCTCACGGCGTTCCCCGACGACAACACGCCGGGTGGCATCGCTATCTCCGGCTACGGCCCCGGCGAGATATTCCAGATGCTCGCCGTCGTGACCATCCTCTCGTCGGCGGTGGCGATGTTCGTGATGGCGTTCTACGCCAACCGGCCGTTCGGCCTCGCGCCCGGCCTCGGCCTCAACGCCTTCTTCGCCATCACCGTCGTCGGCGTCCTCGGCGTGCCGTGGCAGACGGCACTCGCGGCCATCGTCGTCGAGGGCATCATCTTCATCGTCCTCACGGCCGTCGGTGCCCGTGAGTACATCATCAAACTGTTCCCCGAACCCGTGAAGTTCGCCGTCGGCGCGGGTATCGGCCTCTTTCTCGCCATCATCGGCCTGCAGGCGATGGGCATCGTCGTCGACGACCCGGCGACGCTCGTCGGTACCGGGCAAATCGCCAGCGACCCCGTGGCCATCCTCTCGGTGGTCGGCCTCTTTCTCACGTTCGTCCTGTACGCGGCGGGCCTGCGCGGCTCTATCATCGTCGGCATCCTCCTGACGACGCTCGTCGGCGCACTCGCGACGTTCCTCGGCCTCGTCGAACCCGGCGTGCTGGCGACCGACGCCGTCCGGAACGGCGGCTTCGACGCCTCCCGCCTCGCCTCCGCACAGTACGACATCACGCCGCTGGCCGGCGCGTTCCTCACCGGGTTCGGCAACGTCGAGGCGTTCTCCTTCGCGCTCATCGTGTTCACGTTCTTCTTCGTGGACTTTTTCGACACCGCGGGGACGCTCGTCGGCGTCGGGCAGGCCGGCGGCTTCCTCGACGAGAACGGCGACTTCCCCGACATCGACAAGCCGCTGATGGCCGACGCCGTCGGCACCACCGTCGGCGGGATGCTCGGCACCTCGACGGTGACGACGTTCATCGAGTCCGCGACCGGCGTCGAGGAGGGCGGCCGGACCGGGCTGACGGCCCTCGTCGTCGCTGTCCTGTTCCTCGCGTCGCTCGCCGTCGTGCCGCTGGCGAGCGCGATTCCGCTGTACGCCTCTCACATCGCGCTCGTCGTCGTCGCCGTCCTCATGCTGCGCAACGTCGTCGACATCCAGTGGGACGACTTCGCCCACGCCGTGCCGGCCGGCCTGACCATCATGGTGATGCCATTTACCTACTCCATCGCGTACGGTATCGCCGCCGGAATCATCTCTTACCCTATCGTCAAGACCGCACAGGGTGAGTTCGACGACGTCCTCGTCGGCCAGTGGATACTGGCCGCCGCGTTCGTCCTCTACTTCGTCGTCCGAACCGGTGGCGTCCTCTCCAGCGCGCTCTGACGGCGCTGTTCGACCGACACACACCACCGACGCCCTTTTTCCGGTCGACCGTCTATGCACCTCCGAGATGGCAAACCTCGAACTCTACGAACTGGAAGGCTGTCCCTACTGTGCGAAGGTCGTTACGAAACTCGACGAACTCGGACTCGACTACGAGTCTCACATGGTTCCGCGCTCGCACAGCGAACGCACGGAAGTGAAGGACGTCTCCGGCCAGACAGGCGTCCCGGTCCTCGTCGACAACGACAACGGCATCGAGGGGATGCCCGAGTCCGACGACATCGTGGAGTACTTAGAAGAGACGTACGGCGGCGGCGCGGCGTAAGTCCGGACGAACTTTTCATTTCATTGTAGCCGGTCGGTGAGCGACCGCCATCGGCGACCGGGCGTCGTACCACCGGCTATCTGCGTGTTATCGGAAAAACGCAGGCGGCGGGTCAGGCCACTTCTTCGGGGTCCTCGCCGCGTTCCATGATGAGGTCCCGCAGGTCGTCGGCGTCCTCTATCTCCTCCATCTCTTCTTCCTCGATGAGCGCCGTCCCCTCGACGGACTCGCGGGTGAGTTCGTCGACGACGTACACGGAGCGCGTGCGAGTGACCTCGCCGACGGAAGACATGATGCGCGCCCGTTTCTCGGCGGCCTCGGTGAAGGTCGAGTGGCCAGTCAGCACCTGCTCGCGCCGGCGAGCGTTCTCGTTGACCGTCTTGAACGGCGCGCGGTCCGTGGGGTGGACCTCGAAGCCGATGCGGGTAAAGACGGTGGCGATGGGTTCGTCCTCGGGGGCCACGTCCGGGTCCTCGGGCGTGGGTTCGTCGTCGCGGATGTCCTCGGTCCCCTCGAGGACGCTGACCGGCGAGGTCAGCGGCGCGTCGAAGAGGTCCTCCAGTTCCGCGGCGACGTCGACGGAGGCGTCCATGCCGTCCTCGTACTTCGAGACGGTGCGGCGGGAGACGCCCAGTTCCTTCGCCAGACGGCCCAGCGACCACTCTCTCTCCTCGCGGGCGTCCGCCAGTACTTCGGAGTCGATGTTGACGTACAGGCCGCCCGGCGCGGCGTAGATGAGTGGCGGGACCTCCTCGACGAACAGGTCGAGCGCCGTATCGGGCGAGAGGACGGGGACGCCGTGGCGGAAGTAGACGACGCCCGGTTTCAGTTCCTCGTCCCGGGTTCGGAGGCCGACGACGATGGGCGTCGCGTTCAGGTAGGTGCCCAGACGGCGCATCTCGCCGCCGGTGCGGGCGTCGAAGGCGTCGATGTTGCCGAGTATCTTCACGAGCAACACGTCCTCGCCGCGGCGGGCCGCGACGTCGAAACTCTTGGGTCGAATCGCACACCGGTCGCTCACGAGGAATCCGGCGTCCTCGAGCATGGCGGTGACGTTGCCGACCAGTGCCGACCGTGACATAGTACTCGGTACCTCTATTGATGGTAAGCCAGTCACCGGATATATGCGTTGTGCCGCCAGCGCGGTGTCTCTCGGCCGACACGACACTGCGAAACAGACTTGCCTGACAGTCGGATACGTCCGGTCGTGACTGTCGTCGGGATAGACGATACGGACTCGCGCGAGACGGGGATGTGTACGACCTACGCAGCGGCCCAGTTAGCCGACGCCGTACGCGACGCTGGTGGCACCGTCGACCGTGTGCTGTTGGTCCGCTTGAACCCCGCCGTCGAGCACAAGACCCGCGGCAACGCCGCACTGGCGGTCCACACGGACCTCGACGCCGACCGAGCGACCGCGCTCGTCCGTGAGACGCTCTCCCTCGCACGGACCGACGACCCGAAGACGAACCCGGGTGCAATCGTCGCCGACTGCGCCCCCGACGCCGTCCCGCCGCAGGTGGCCGAGTTCACACTCGACGCCATCCGCGAGATACAGGACCACGTGACGGCGACGACCCTCGCCGACTTCGCGGGGTTTGCCCGCGTCGAACGCGGTAACGGCCGGGGCCTCGTCGGTGCGCTGGCGGCCGTCGGGGCGTGGGCCGCCCTCTCCGATTGGACGTACGAACACATCGCCTACCGCGAGCAGTCGCGCTGGGGTACCGAGCGGGACGTAGACGCAGAGAGCGTGCGGGCCGCCGCCGACGCGCACTACCCGGCGGTGTGGGACACCGTCGACCACGAGTCTGGCTATCCGGTGTGTGTCCCCCGAACGCCGTGTCCCATCCTCTATGGCATCCGCGGTGACGACGCCGACGCCTGCCGGGCCGTCGCCGACGCCATCGAGAGCGAACCCGTCGCCGACAACGCGACGTTCCTCACGAATCAGGGCACCGACGTCCACCTACAGGACGCTCCCCTCGGCGAGGTCAGGGAAGACAGCGCCTTCCGCGTCACCGGGACGGTGGTCGCCCCGCCCGAGACGCGACGGGGTGGCCACGTCTTCCTGACGCTCGCCGACGGCGACGCACGCCTCCAGTGTGCGGCCTTCGAACCGACGAAGCGTTTCCGTGACCGCGTGCGCGCCCTCCGGGAGGGCGACCGCGTGACGGCCTGTGGCGAGGTGTCCGACGGGACGCTGAAACTGGAGAAGTTCGCCGCCCGCGAGTTGGTGACCACCGAACGCGTGACGCCGACGTGTCCCGACTGCGGGGGGTCGATGTCCTCGGCCGGTCGGAATCAGGGGTACCGCTGTCGGGACTGTGACACCAGCGCGGACGGCAAGGTCGAACGGCCGGTCGACCGAGTCCTCGAACCGGGGTGGTACGAGGTGCCGCCGGTGGCGCGTCGCCACATCGCGAAGCCGCTGGTTCGCGGCGGGTTCGACGGGCCGACACACCCGGAGCGGTGAGCGTCGGCGGGCGACCCAGCGCGAGGGCGTGCGCGACCGTTTGGGCGGCGGTTGGCTCGGCATATCGCCGGTCGGGACGGTCGAAACTCGGGTTATGCGTGTTATAACAAGGATTACACCCCCGTTAGTGACGGGTATGAGTATCGAGCGGCGGCTGGCCGAGAAGGACGGACTACCGCTACCACAGGACGATTTCGCCGAGACGACACTGGTGGCCGAACTGGAACCTGCGGCCGACGGCGGACAGCGCGTGCTTCTCTACCCGAAAGACAGGCCCGGCCACGAGGTGGCGACCCGCTGGCTGGCGGCTCCCGCCGACGCCCTCGTCGAACTCGACAGCGTTCGGTAGTCCCTTCCATCGTATAACCGACTTGTAACAATACCGTCCCTCAGCGACGCCTCTCGGCATGGGAACGGACCACTGGTCCCCGACTGGCGGGACCCCCTCGCCCGCTCCAGACGAGGGGGTCCTCCCCGCCGTCGTGCGGAGTCGCTCCGACGGGACCGAGCGGTACATCTGCTATGCCGCCGACGTGGACCCGTCCGACGTCGAGACGCAGTGGATCTCGGTCGACGCCGACATCCCGGTTTCTCTGCGCGTGTGGCGCTAGGCGTTCCGGCCAGTGAGCGCGACGGCGACTACGTCACGCCCTCGGACACATGTGGGTTCCGACGAAACGTCCGAGCGTCAGTGACTGACGGGGGTACCCGAAGGGCCATCGGTCCGAGGACACCCCCTGCAGGAAACAACGGGTGTCTAGTAGGTGTCCAGATTCGTCCCGACCGAGCAGACGTACTCGCCGGTGGCGACCTGCGGGAGGCGGCGCGAGCGCCAGAAGACGCCGTTCGAGTCGGCGGTAATCTCGGCTTTGGACTGGCCGAACACGTCGGTGATTTCGAACAGCGTCTCGCCGCGGGAGACGCGGTCGCCGAGGTCGACGTGGAAGTCGACGAGGCCACCGGCGGGCGAGCCGTACTGCTCGAACCCGGTGGCGCGGGTCTGGGCGCGGGGGCTGTACCGGCCATCGAGGAAGCCGTAGTAGGTGAGGACGTTGAACACGCCGTCGACGCCCTTCTCGATGGACGTCTCGTCCCAGCCGACACAGCCGCCGAGTTCGGGGTCGACGGTCGGAACGCCCTCGTCGGGGGCCGCTCGGGCCAGTTGGCCGTCGGGCCCCTTCTGGTCGAGGATGTAGCCACAGCCAAAGACCTTCGCGAGTTCGAGACACTCGCTGTGGAGACGGTGGCGGGTGCCACAGCGCACCCGGACTTCGTCTATCATCCGCGAGGTCGAGCCCTGATGGAGGTCCAGGACGAGGTCGGCGCCGACCGCCGCGTCGTACGTTGCGGCGGCGATACGCTCGCTAGAGGTCCCGTTCGCGTCGCCGGGATAGGCCCGATTCATCTTCGTGTCGTCGACGGGGTTGCGGTGTTCGGCGACCTGGAAGGCGTGGTAGTTGACGATGCCACACACCAGAATCGTCCCCGAGAGTTCGGCCGGGTCCAGTTGCGGGAGGACCCGCTGGATGACCCCGACGCCGTTCAGTTCGTCGCCGTCGCTCGCCGCCTGCATGTAGAGCGTCTTCCCGTCGGCGGCGCCGTTGACGACGGCTACCGGGAGTCCAACCGGGCTACCGTCGCGGGTTTCGCCGACCTCCAACCGCCCCGTATCCATCTCACCGGGAGCGGCACTCGCTGTGCCGAGAGTTACCATTACCGGCACGTTCGGCTTGTCCGCCTTTACTGGTTCGGATTTCCCGTGCTGGAGGCCCGACGGCGGACGGTCCCCGGCGTCCGGCGGGTGTTTCGCGGGCGGCGAGCGCGGACCGACGGGGATTTTTGCGGGCAGACCGTACGTGCGTCCGTGTCAGAGTCCGAGCAACAGAGCGGCCCCGCCGCGATGATAGCGGCGCTGAACGTCCCGCGGAACGCCAAACTCGGCTTCGGTCTGGCGGTGCTCGTGACCGCCGCCATCGTCGCCGTGTTCGTCCTGCCCGGTACCGCGCGTCCCTCGGTACTGTACGTCGCGCTGGCGTTCGTACTGGTCGTCTCGCTCGGCGGCTTACTGACGACCGTCTTCACCATCGTCTCGGCGGTCCGACTCGCCCGGAGTTAGCCCTCGGCGAGTTCGGTGAACCGCTCGGCACCGGTTCGAGTCCCCTTCGCGATGAGCACGTCGCCCGCCTGCAGCGGCGTCTCGGGGCCGGGCGAGACGACCCAATCGGCGCCTTCGCGGCCGGTCCGTTCGCTCTCGCTTGCGGCCCGCCGGACGGCGATGATGCGCATCCCGGTCGCGGTTTTGATCGCCGCTTCGCCGATGGTCTGGCCCGCGAGGTCGCTCGCCGCGTCGACGGTGGTGCGGACGATTATCTCGTCGGACTCCTGTACGGCCTCGGCGACGACCGGGTGCGTCGAGAGGCCGCGCAGGACGCCCTCGCTGATCTCGAGGGCGGCGTCGGAGATGACCTCCGTCGACCGGGCCAGATGAACCAGCCCCCGCAGAGAGACGGGGTCCGCCACGTCCGCGGCCGCCCGCAAGGTCCACGCCTCGAACCGGGACTGGAGGGCGTCGACCTCCGCTTCGAGTTCGACGACCTCCTCGGCGACGGCTTTGCTGTCGAACAGCACCGCGCCGTAGGCCAGATCGACCGCGAGTTCGCCCATGTCCTTCATCAGGATTATCGAGTCGATGGCGCGTTCGAGGTCCTTGTCCTCGCCCTCGGGCGGTGCCGGCGGTTCGTAGGCCGCTCCGGTGGCGTCGGCGTACACCTCGCTGACGCCGGCCTCGGGGCCCCGGAAGAGGACCACGTCGTCGGCTTCGAGTCGCGTCTCCCGGTCGGGGTTGAGAAGCCAGTTGCCCTGTCGGCGAATCGCCAGCGCACGGACGCCCGTCTCGGTCTCTAGGTTCAACTCGCCGAGCGTCTGGCCGGCCAGCGGCGAGTCGGCGGCGAGAGTCGCCCTGACGAGCGTCTCGACGGCCTCCGGCAGAGCCGCCCGCAGCGTATCCGGCAGGCCGATGTCTTCGAGGACGATCTTCGCGATGTCGCCGGCGGCGTCGCTGATCTTCTCGGCGGCGCCGACCATCCCGAGTACCGGGGCCAGCGTCTCGGCGTCGTCGGTCGACCGGCAGGCCATTAGCAGGCTCATCCGCGCTCGCATCTGCAGGACGTCCATCTTCGCCTCTAACTCCAACACCTCGGCGGCCACGTCGTCGCTTCGCAACAGCACCGCCGAGTACGAGAGGTCGATGAGCAGCTCCGCGGTGTCTTTCATCTCTGCCAGCACCGCCTTCACGCTCACCGGTTCGTACTCGACGGTTCCCGTCAGCTCCATGTACGCTGCTTTGACAGCACGTCTCAAAAGCGTTCGCCGTCCCGTGACAGCCGGTCACGAGCGACAAGTCGGCACGCGGTACCACAGAACGAGTGTTAGGTGGCGGATATCTACCATCTATTCACGCAAATACCTACAGCAGTGGTGGAATGTCCAGTTTCACTCCCGCCGACCGTGTGACACAGACGCCCGGAAAGAAAATGCTTTTCCCGGCAGGTCGGGAACCATTGTCGTATGTCCGACGACCTCAAGAAAGGGCTGGAGGGAGTCCTCGTCGCCGAGTCTGACCTCAGTGTCATCGACGGTGACGTGGGTAAGCTCGTCTACCGGGGGTACACGATAGAGGACCTGGCGAACGGTGCCAGCTACGAGGAGGTACTGTATCTGCTCTGGCACGGCCACCTCCCCAACGCCGGGGAACTTGCGGAGTTCGAATCCGAGATGGCAGCCGAACGGGAGGTCGACGACGGCGTCATGGCGACCGTCCGCGAACTCGCAGAGGCCGACGAGGAACCGATGGCCGCGCTCCGGACCGCGGTGTCGATGCTCTCGGCGTACGACCCCGCTCCGGCCGAGGCCGACCCGACAGACGAGACGGTCAACCTCGCGATGGGTCGGCGCATCACCGCGAAGATTCCGACTATCGTCGCCGCGTTCACGCGTATCCGCGACGGCGAGGACCCCGTCGAACCGCGTGAAGACTTAGACCACGCCGAGAACTTCCTGTACATGCTCAACGGCGAGGAACCGGACGACGTGCTGGCCGACGTCTTCGATCAGGCGCTGGTGTTGCACGCCGACCACGGCCTGAACGCCTCGACGTTCGCTGCGATGGTCACCGCCTCGACGCTGTCTGACGTCTACAGTTCGGTGACCTCGGCTATCGGGACGCTCGCCGGCCCGCTCCACGGCGGCGCCAATCAGGACGTCATGGAGATGCTCAAGGAGGTCGACGACGCCGACCAGGACCCGCTGGACTGGGTGAAAGACGCACTGGCAGAGGGCCGCCGCGTCTCCGGGTTCGGCCACCGCGTCTACAACGTCAAGGACCCCCGTGCGAAGATTCTCGGCGAGCGCTCGAAGGAACTCGGTGAGGCCGCAGGCTCCCTGAAGTGGTACGAGATGTCCACCACTATCGAGGAGTACATGGCCGAGGAGAAGGGCCTCGCCCCCAACGTCGACTTCTACTCCGCGTCGACGTACTACCAGATGGGTATCCCCATCGACATCTACACTCCCATCTTCGCGATGTCTCGCGTCGGTGGCTGGGTCGCCCACGTCATCGAGTACACCGAGGACAACCGCCTGATTCGGCCGCGTGCCCGGTACACCGGTCCGGATCCCGACGAGACGACGTTCGTGCCGCTGGACGAGCGGTAGCACAGCCCACGCGAATCGCTCTGCGATTCGCGCCTTTTTCGCCCACGTTTTTCGAGGAGCGGTGTCCGAGCGACGCGAGTACACCCGACGACGAAAAAGGTGGAGGACAACCGCCTGATTCGGCCGCGTGCCCGGTACACCGGTCCGGATCCCGACGAGACGACGTTCGTGCCGCTGGACGAGCGGTAACGGCGACAGTTCACGATCCCGTTTTCCCGGCCGGCCAGTCGCGACGTTATGGACCCGCCTCGACGACGAGGAGCGTCCGGTGTTCGGCCAGATAATCGTACGCGCCGCCGAGGACGACTCCGTAGAGGACGTACGCGAGTACCGTGACGAGGAGGAGGCCGACGTCCGGCCGAGCGACCTGACTGGCCGGCCCGAGTCCGACGAGGGCGGCGGCGAGGTATCCGGTCGACAGGACGAGGCCGAAGACGACACCGTGGGTTGGACCGGATTCGCCGGGCAGGCCCCACGTGAACCCGGCGAACAGCAGGGGCCACGCGAGGGCGAACAGCGCGAGGAACCAGACGGCTGTCAGGGCCGTCGCCGTCGGCGACCCGAGTTCGCAGTACGGGGGGCCGCCGACGGCGCACAGACTCGTGAACGTGGCGAGTACCAATAGGGTCGTCCCGTCGAAGACGACGCCGGCGAGAAGCAAGAACGCGGTCAGGACGGCGGTGGCCGCGACGCCGGCGACGAGACTGCTCCTGACGGGGTCCATACCCGGGGGACGGCGGCGACCCTCAATAGTATACACAGAATTGACAGGATAGTGGGGGCTTTCCGCGGCCGTCAGCGACGCTCGCCGCCGTCCCGAGGGCGTGTCAGTTGTAGATGTCGGTGAACAGGTTGACGCCGTCGTCGGTGCCAGCGATGACGAGTTTGTCGCCGTACTCGACTTCGACGTCCGGGCCGAGGTCCGTGAGGACGGCCCCGTTGCGTTCGACGGCGAGAACGGTACAGCCGGTTCGCGAGCGCACGTCGGCCTCGCCCAGCGTATCGCCGGCGAGGTGCCCGGCGTCGGTCCGGACGATTTCGACCTGCTGGTCCATCGAGATGACGTTCTCGTCCTCCAGAATCGTCGAGGCGAGCATCCGGCCGCTGACCGTCGCCAGCGAGAGGACGTAGTCGGCGCCGGCCCGGTACATCTTCTTGACGTTCTCCGTCTCCTCGGCGCGGGCGATGACCTCCACTTCGGGGTTCAAATCGCGGATGACGAGCGTGGCGAACTCCGTGTCGGTGTCCGACGAGAGCGCGAGGATGACCGTGCGGGCGTCCTCGACGCCGGCGGCCCGCAGGTCGTCGGGTTCGGTGGCGTCCCCGACCACGTCGACGCCGGCCTTCTCGGTCCGGTCGAGGACCGTGTAGGGGACCCCCGCGACGGCGAGTTCTTCGGCGATAGTCTGGCCCACCTCGCCGTAGCCGACGACCACCGTCTGGCCGCGCCGGAACCCCCGGACGCTGGAGAGGGTCTTCGACTTCAGCCGCTCTAACTGGGCGGCCGTCCCGGAGACGAGGAGGACCGTACTGCCGTCGAGTTCGGCGTCGGGGCCGGGCGGACTGACGAACTGGCCGCGGAACCACGCCCCGATGACGTTGACGCCCGTCTCCTCGCGGATGCCGCTCTCGGCCAGCGTCGTCCCGACGAGGTCGCTCCCGCGGTGGATGGGGAGTTCGGCGATGTCGAAGTCGACGCCGATTTCGAAGTCTTCGCCGAGCGTCGTCGAGACGCCGGTCGTGACTTTGCTCGCCAGACTCTCGCCGAGCAGTTGTCGCGGCGAGACGACGGCGTCGGCGCCCGCTAAGTCGTGGTACTTCGCTCGGTTTGGTTCCTCGACGACGCTGACGGTCCGGACCGCCTCGTCCACCTCGCGGGCGGTGAGGACGATACTGGTGTTGACCTGGTCGGAGGCGTCGGCGACCAGCGCTCGCGCACTTTCGAGGTGGGCCTGTTTCAGTCCCTCGACGGACTGGGGGTCAGCGTTGATGACGTGGTACCCCTCGTCGTAGAGGTCGTCGGCCCGGTCCCGGTCCGGTTCGACGATTACGTAGTCGACGTCCCACGTCTCCAGTTCGGTCACCAGCGTCTCCCCGCGCGGCGTGAAGTGGCAGATGACGATATGGTCCGAGAGAGATTGCTCGACGTGGCTCGGGGCTTCCGTCTCCATCGCCTCCTCGAACAGCGGAAAGAGGAGGACCGGCAGGGCGAGGAAGATCGAGACGACGCCGGTTATCTGCATCACGATAACCAACAGCCGCATACCAGTACTCTCCCAAGACGCATCGGAGCCGTACCCCGTGGTGGTGAACGTCTCGACGACGAACGCCACCGACTCCAGAAAGCTCCGGGGGTCGTTCTCGAAGGCGCTCATCCCGTAGTCGTAGGCGACGGCGTAGCCGAGCATGATCCCGGCCAGTCCGACGACGTACAACAGCGTCCGTCGCTGCCAGGTATCCATCTACCACATAGTTGCCGAGGCGGTGTAAAACAGTTCTGACAGCCGCGACGACGGCTTGATTCGCCCGTGTGGCCGGTATCGGTCCGACGGCCGTCTGACACCGGGCTGACGGGCGATCGACGGCGGCTCTGTCGTGCGGTTACACTTTCGCTCCGCTACGACGGAGTTTAAGTGTTCTCGCACGCTCGATTCGACCGCAGTCACACGCTCCCCACCCGTTTTCCGCCGACGCCGTCGCCGTGAGCGCTGTGGCCCGACAGTATAACACGCACCAGCGAGTAGGCGGGGCCATGCTGACCTTCGAGGACGTACTGGCCGCTCAGGACCGGGTCGCCGAGACGGCCCGGCACACGCCACTTGACTACTCGCACACGTTCTCCGCGATGACCGGCGCCGATATCCACCTGAAACTGGAACTGTTCCAGCGCACCGGCTCGTTCAAGATTCGGGGCGCGACGAACCGCATCGCCACGCTCTCGGAAGAGCAACGCGAGAACGGCGTCGTCACGGCCAGCGCCGGCAATCACGCACAGGGCGTCGCCCTCGCTGCGACCCGCATCGGCGTCGACTCGACCATCGTGATGCCGAAACACGCCCCCATCTCGAAGGTGAAGGCGACCAGAAGCTACGGCGGCGAGGTGGTCCTCCACGGCGAGGACTACGACGAGGCCGCCGAGAAGGCCCACGAAATCGAGCGCGAGGAGGGTCGAACCTACGTCCACGCCTTCGACGACGACTACGTGATGGCCGGGCAGGGGACTATCGGCCTCGAAATCTACGAGGACCTTCCGAGCGTCGAGACGGTGGTCGTCCCCATCGGCGGCGGCGGCCTCATCAGCGGCATCGCTACCGCACTCAAGGGCAAAGACGAGGACATCCGTGTGGTCGGTGTACAGGCCGAAGGCGCGTCGAGCGTGGCCGAGTCCCTAGAGAAGGGCCACCGCATCGAACGCGACGGCGTCGAGACCATCGCCGACGGCATCGCCACCCGCACCGTCGGCGAACGAACCTTCGAGGTCATCACGGAACGGGTCGACGAGGTGGTCACGGTCTCGGACTCCGAGATCGCGGTGGCGCTGACGACGCTGTTGGAGCGCTCGAAGACGCTCGCGGAGGGGGCCGGCGCCGTCGCGCTGGCCGCCGTCACCGAGGAGACGTTCGACTACGCCGACGACGAGACCATCGTCCCGGCGCTGTGTGGCGGGAACATCGACCTCAATACGCTGACGAACGTCATCATGCGCGGCCTCGTCGAGACGGGTCGGTACCTGAAGATACGGACCGTCCTCAAGGACCGACCCGGTGCCTTAGAGGAACTCGTCCAGATTCTCTCGGCCCAACAGATAAACATCTACGGCATCGAACACGACCGCACCAACCGCGACGTGGCGATGAACGACGCCGAGGTGGAACTGGACCTCGAAACCCGCGGCCCCGACCACGTCGACCAACTGCTTGCAGCCCTGCGGGAGAACGGCTACGAGGTCGAAGTGCTGGTCTGACGGTCGTTTTATACGGCTGGCGCGACCCCTGCCAGTATGAAACGGACCGTCCACACCGACGACGCGCCCGCTGCCGTCGGCGCGTACAGTCAGGCGACGACCACCGACGACCTCGTGTTCACCTCGGGCCAGATAGCGCTCACACCCGACGGCGAGATGCGCGACGAGGCGTCGGTCGCCGAGCAGACCGAACAGGCCCTCTCGAACCTCCGTGCCGTCCTCACCGAGGCGGGAACGAGCGTGGACGACGTGCTGAAGGTGACCGTCTATCTGGCCGATATCGAGGACTTCGACGAGATGAACGCCACCTACGAGACGTTCTTCGCGACCGACCCGCCCGCCCGGTCGGCCGTCGCCGTCGACGCCCTGCCGAAGGGTGCCGCCGTCGAGATCGAGGCCGTCGCCACGAAGTGATGGACGCACAGACGAAATCCAGCCTCCTGTGGGGCGTGGTCGCCGGTCTCGCCTTCCTCGTCCTCCTGCAGGGGTACGAACTACTCGCGGCGACGCCCGTCTCGGTCGGGGCCAAGGTCGGCGTTACCCTCCTCGTCGCTGTGGCGGCCACTGTTCTCACCTACGCGGTCGACGGCCGTCTGCCCGGAAACGAAAGCCCTTAACCGACCGACCACGCACACTCGGTTGCGTGCCAGGATGGCCGAACGGCAAGGCGCACGCCTGGAAAGCGTGTTCCCTTTCGGGATTCTGGGTTCAAATCCCAGTCCTGGCGCTTTCTGCCACTGACTGCGAGTGAGGAGCGGCAGCGACGAACGAGCCAGCAGTCCTGAAACGGTGGCGACTGGGATTTGCGCACGGTAGTCGCAGCCCCGGAACGGCCGAGCGATACGAGACGCGAGCGGAGCGAGGGGTCTCGAATAGGCGAACGGCAACGCCGTGAGCCAGTGAGGCCGCACGCCCGGAACGTCTACCATCTGTTCAAATCCCAGTCCTGGCGTCCCACCTTTTTCGTCGTCGGGCGTGCTCGCGTCGCTCACAACTGTTCTAGACACACCCGACAGTAGACGAAGTCGGCGTCGTTCTCGGTGCCACAGTGGGGGCATCGCGGGCGATCCGGGTCGGCTGACTGGCCGCCCTCGCCGGGGGTCTCCCCCTCGTCTGCGTGGGTTGGCGGCCCCTCGCGCCACCGCTCGCGGCCGTCGACGACGATACGGAGCAAGACCGGAATCGCCACGGCGAGGGCGATAAACGCCAACCCGGTCACGACGAGGACGTACATCTCTCCGGGCGTGACCATGGCGGCGTTACGGGCCGAAGACGGGTAGCCCCATCGGGGCTACTGGGTGCGGTAGAACTCCAGCGTGTATCCTTCGGGATCCTCGATGAAAGCGGCGTAGGCGTCTGCGGCCTCGATTTCCGTCGGTTCGAGGACCGGAGCGCCGCCGGCGTCGACGGCCGCTTCGAACTGCGCCTCGACGTCGTCGACGGTGAAGGCGATGTGGTCGACGTCGGCCCGGGTCGGCGCGATGGGCGTCGTTCGGTCGGCGTCGTAGCGCAACTGGAGGGACGGATCACCGTCCTGACCGAGGTACACGTTCTCGACGCCGTCGAGCGTAAACCGGTGGGTCTCTTCGAAGCCGAGCGCCTCGTAGAACGCCATCGCGCGGTCGAGGTCCGAGACGCAGACGGCGACGTGTGCGAGGTCCATGGCTCGCCGTTCGCTCGCCTGTGGAATGATTGTACCGGTCGGTGTCGCCGAGTCCCCGCGAGCACTGTGCTCGCCGCCGGTACTTTGGGTCTTCGCTACGAGTACGTGAGTAGAATGAACGATACGGCCCCCTCGGCGATCCTGCTGGAGTACACGCAGGACAAGATCGCGGTGCTCGACGAATCGGGGGCGTACACGTACGTAAACGCCGCCGCCGAGCGTATCCTCGGGTTCGACCCCGACACCCTCGTCGGGCAGAACGTCTTCGAGTACATCCACCCTGAAGACTGCGCCGAGGTACAGGCGCAGTTCGAGTCGATCGTCAGGACTGACGAGGCGTTCCTTGCCGACACTGCGACCTACCGCCACCGGGCCAGCGACGGGTCGTGGGTCTGGCTCGAGAGTCGGATGTCGAACCTGACCGACTCGGAGCTAAGCGGGTACGTCGTCAGTTCGCGGGTCGTCACCGACCGCGTCGAGGCCGAGCGCGACCGCCGCGAGACGCGGGAGCGGTTGCAGGAACTCG
Source organism: Haloarcula pellucida (assembly GCF_014647235.1). GTDB lineage: Archaea > Halobacteriota > Halobacteria > Halobacteriales > Haloarculaceae > Haloarcula > Haloarcula pellucida. Next base: position 353,623 of record NZ_BMOU01000005.1, on the reverse strand, counting down.
CCGATACGACCGACGACGTGCTGTGGATGTTCGACGGCGACTGGTCGGAACTCCTGTTTTGTAACCCGGCTTACGAGGACGTCTTCGGTCGCCCCATCGAAGAACTGGAGAGCGACCCACAGAGCTTCCTCGAGGCCGTGTACCCGCCGGACCGGCAGGTCGCCGAAGAAGCGATGGAGCGCCTCTCGAACGGGGTTCAGACCGACCTGGTGATGCGAGTCAACCCGTCGACTGACTACAACCGCTGGCTCTGGGTGCAAGGCGAACCGATAGTTCGGGACGGCGAGGTGGTTCGTATCGCCGGGTTCAGCCGAGACGTCACCGACCGGCGCCGTCGGGAACGCCAACTGCTCGTCATCGACAACTTCCTCCGGCACAACGTCCGCAATCAGTTGAACGTCGTCATCGGCAACGCGGCGGCTCTAGAAGCCGACCTCGACGGCGAACGCGAGGACCGCACTGCGATGATTCGGCGGGCGGGCGAGACGCTTCTGGAGACGGCCGAGAAGCAACGCGACATCGTCAACGTCCTCACGACGATGCCACAGTCCACGACGACGGATGTCGCTGCCACGGTCAGAGACGCGGTCGCACCCCTCCGCGACCAGTACCCCGACGCGACCATCGACACCGCGGCTTCGGAGTCTGTCATCGTCGAGGGGCCCGGGGAACTGTCGATCGCGGTCGCCGAACTCGTCGAGAACGGTATCCGTCACGCCCGCTCGGACCGCCCGACCGTCACCGTCAGCGTCCGAACGACGGCTGACGACGTCGAACTGTCGGTCACCGACGAGGCTCCGCCTATCCCGGAGTACGACCGGCGAGTCTTGCTCGGCGATCACGAGATGACGGCTGTCAACCACAGCCGCGGCTGTGGCCTCTGGCTCGTCTACTGGATCGTCGACCTGGCTGGCGGGAGCATCGACCACACCGCCGACGAGAGCGGCAACACTGTCACGATCTCGTTGCGACGAGCGTTGTAGGCGACGACCGCACGGCGACGGTGGGACGTTCTGCCTCGCTGACACTGATGCCGCTACCACGACCGAGCGGTGTGCGAGCGACGCGAACGCACCCGGCGATGAACACGGTGACGCGCGTAGCCAACGAGCACCACCGGCCGTCACAAGGACCCAAAGCGCCCGTGAACGCGAGTGGCGTCGCCGCTCAGTCCGTCTGTTCCCGAACTGTCACCGTCTTCGCGGAGTAGTCCTCGACGAACGCCCCGGGACCGCCGACGCTGACCTGTTCGCCGTCGACGTCTAGAACGAGCGTGTTCTGGACGGGGAAGTCGTAGGTGGCCGGTTCGAGCAGTCCCTGTTTGATGTCGGCGACGGTGCCGGTGAGCGTCCCGTAGTCCTGCCCCGGAAAGAGGTCGACCGTCACCTCGATGTCTTTCTCCGCCGCGTGTTTGGTCGCGACGAAGACCCCGTGTCGGAACGAGAGGTCTTCGGCCGGCAGTGAAAGCGGGTCCGCGCTGGCGACCTCGTCGCCGGCGGCCCAGAAGTTGAACCACTGCGACCCGATGGCCCCGGACGCCTTCGGACTCTGTTCGAGGACGAGGCCGTAGTCGCCGTCGCGGTGTTCGCCCCGCAACAGCGAGGAGTCGCTGGTGACCGAGACTTCGTTGTCTATCATGACGATGCTCTCGACCGGCGGTTCCCACGTCCGGACGACGTCTGCGACCTCGGCCGTCCGGTCGACGGTCTCGTGGTCCTCCCCGCCAAGCAAGAGGGCGATGAACACCCCACGGTCGCGGGCCCGTCCGAGCGGTTCGGTGAGGCGGTCGGCGACGGGGGCCGGCACCATCATGAATATCTCCTCGTCGGCCCCGTCGATGAGCGTCTCCAGTCGCTGATAGAGCGTCTGTCTCGCCCGAACGAGTTCGATAGCCGGGTAGTCACGTTTCGTGTCGGTAAAGCGTTCGGAGAGGTTCGATTCGAGGTCGGTCAGTTCCTCGGTCATCGACTCGATGGCCGACTCCGGGTCGACGGCACGTACCTGCGTCGGCGTCCGGTGGTCGTCGACGACGACGAATCCGCGCTCGGCGAGGCTCTCGACGAGGTCGTAGACGTACCCCGTCGAGATGTCCGTCGCAGACCCTATCTCTGCGACCGTCGCAGATCCCCGTTCGAGGACCGCGAGATAGGTCTCTGCCTCCGTATCGGAGAGACCGAACTGCGTCAGGCGGTCGACTGTCGAATCCATTTACGCCATCCGAGGACAGCGACCCTCTTTATTGCACCGTTCACGCGGTTTCTCCGGTAGCCCTCGCTGATTGCATCTCTGGCGGAATTCTCCAATAATATTTATGAAAACATTTTTCATCACGCCTTGTGACCGGTGTGGTATGTGTGGGCAATTGGGGGGAGGTGGTCGGATGGACGATACCGAACCAAACGTCGTCGGGGTCGTCAGGGTCGTTCGCGCCGCGGCGGAAGACCCGTGGGGATGTGGTGGCATCGCACTCAGAGACGGTGAGAGCGCCGCCGACGATCCGAGTATCGTCGCAGTGTGGGCGTCACCGGCCCACGGGGTCGCCATCGGCCGAGGAGCGTCGCCCTCGCGGCCGCCGGACCCGACGACCACGCTCGACGTCTCGCTCCCGGTCACGCTCGAACTGACACTGACCGGCCGCCGGTGTGTCGGCCGGTACAGCACGGACGGGACGACGTGGCACCGCATCGCGCCGTCGCTGACGGTTCCAGACTCGTTCCGACCGACGCTCGTGCCATTTACCGCGACGTCCAGCGGGACGGTCAGGATCGAACCGCTGTCGCTGTCGCACCAGCGACCGACCGGCGGGTCGATGACGACGACGCTCGGATAGCTCTCGGCCGGTCGCTGTACGGCTATATATCGGTCATAGTAGCGTTTTCAACTGGGATTTCGAAACAGGTCGGTGATGGCAATACCGACAGCGGAGTACGCGGACACCGTCACGACGCGGACGGCGACCTATCTCGATGCAGTCGCCGACTGCGTCCTGTTGCTGCCACAGATACTCGCCGCGTACGACGACGACCCGGCGCGGCGCGAGGCACTGACGACGCGACTCGCCGACCGCGAGTCGGACTGTGACGACCATCTCCGGTCGCTCCGGACCGACATCGCCAGAGCGACACCGAACTTCACGGACGTCTACCTCCGGGCCGACGCGCTGGTGGAACTGTACGCCTGTATCGACGAGATACCGAACGCGGCCGAGACGTTCGTCCGTGACCTCGATGCCGTCTCGCCCGAACTCGACCCGCAGACGCTCGCGACGTTTACCGACGTCGCCGCGTTGGCGGCCAGAGCGACTCGGCTCCTCGTCTCGACGACGCGAGGCTACGTCCAGTCACTGACGACCGCCGGTCCGTCGCCCCACGTCTCGGGGACCGTCGACCGCATCGCGGGTATCGAATCACAGTGTGACGACCGCCGCCACGCGGTCACCTCGCGGGCGTTCGACGACCTCGCTGTCGCGGACGCACTGCTCGTCCGGGACCTCTCACGGTCGCTGGATACGGTGCCCGACGCCGTCGAAGACGCCGCAGATCACCTCCGATTTTGCTGGAGCGGGGACTGGTAACTCAGTTGTCGTCCGCTCGCCGCAACCGCACCACACCGGCGCTGTACTCCTCGACGAACGCGCCGGGGCCGCCCACGCTCACCGTCCCGTCCGCCGTCGACAGCACGATCGTGTTCTGCAGCGGGAACTGTGCGGTCATCGGGCCTAACAGGCTCTGCTCGACGTCGACGACGTGGCCCTCGATAGTCGCCCCGGACAGCAACTCGGCCGTCGCGTACAGGTCGCTTCCCCCCCGCAGGTGCAACGTCGTCTGGAAGACGGCCTCGCTGAAACTGTCGTACGTCGCCGGCAGGTCGTCGGGCGGGGCGACGTAGGCATCGCTGGTGCTCATCCAGAAGTTCGTGAACAACGCGCCGATCGCGCCCGACAGTTTCGGGCTGTTGCGGACGAGGAGCGCGAACTCCGACCGGTCGTGTTCGCCGTACAGCACGCCGGCGTCACCGACCATCGCCGTGCCGCCGTCAGTCATCGTCACGAACGGGATGTCGCACGGACAACGCCGGGCCGCGGTGACCCGGCCCTCGACGCCGTCGGTGACGGACGCCGGGCCACAGTCGCTCAGCAACAGCAGGACGAACACGCCGCGGCCGACGGCCGCTTCGAGCGCGTCGACGACCCGTTCCAGCGCCGGGTACGGCACCGAGAGGTACAGTTCGGTCTCGGCGGCATCGATTGCCCGCCGAAGCCGTCTGCCGGCCGGCTGACGTGACTTGACGACCTCTACCTCGGGGTGGTCCGGGTCGGTGTGTGAGTAGTGGGTTCGCAGGGACGACTCCAGTCGGTCGAGGCCGGCCGCCAGGTCCCGTACCGTCTCTTCTGGCTGTTGGGCTCTGACCTGTGTCGGTGTGAGGTGGTCGTCGACGGTGACGACGCCTCGTTCCTGCAGGTCACCGATGACCTCGTAGGCGTACCCCTTCGAGAGGTCCGCCGCGGTCGCGACCTCACCGACTGTCCCCTGACCGAGTTCCAGCACCGCTCGGTAGGTTTCTGCTTCCGTCTGCGAGAAGCCGAACTGTTCGAGTTGGTCGATGAGTGGCCCCATGCCTCTAGTGGGTCCTGCAATCCAGTCGGCAAAGAGGTACCCCTTTGCCGCCTTTGCGATGTCGTTGTATATCTGATGAGAGAAATAATAGAAATACTTACACGTAATGCGTTCCATACTGCCGGTGCCGGGGGCTGTCAGCGTTCGTCGTCGTCTGACGACGGCGGACGACGAGGCATGGCACCTGTCGGTGGACACACCATCGACCACGTCTCTTCGGTTGTTTCGCGTTCGCTGTGACTTATACGGACGGCGGTACACTGCTCGGTATGAGTCTGCAGGCCCTGTTCAACGACATCCCGTTCGTCGAGGAACTCGGGATAGAGCTAACCGACGTCGGTGACGGACACGCCGAGGCACGCCTCCCGTTACGCGACGCCCACTCCTCGAATCCCAACGCTCGCATCGCCCACGGCGGCGTTACGTACTCGCTGGTCGACACCGTCGGCGGGGCCGCCGTCGTCTCGCTCTCGGAGCGTATCTCCCCGACGGTAGACATGCGTATCGACTATCTCGCGCCCGCGACGGACGACCTGCGAGCGACGGCCGAGGTCGTCAGAAACGGCGGGAGCGTCGCCGTCGTCGACGTAGAAGTGTACGACGCTGACGACCACCACGTCGCCAGTGCTCGCGGGACGTACAAGACCGACGGCGATGGTGGGCAGTCCCCGTGGACCGAGGGCGTCGACGCGGAGTCGGTCGAAAAACTCTCCGACTAGTCGCCACCGACCATCCGCATACCGTCGCGCACCGACTCTCGGCGACCCAGTAGCGTCACCATATCGCCCTTCTGCAGGACGTAGTCGGCGGTCGGCACCTGCGCTTCCGTGTGGTCCTCGCCGCTGACGAGCGCGATGAGACAGGCTTCCGGGAGCATCGGCCCGATGTCACGCACGGCCTCGCCGATGAGTGCCTCGTTGCGGACCTCGACTTCCTGTACGTCGCCGGTCCGTCCCACGTCCGTCATCCAGTGGGCGATGGCGGGCCGTTCTATCTGGTTGTCGATGGCCCACGCCGTCGCCATCGCCGAGGAGATTGTGCGGACCCCGAGGTCTTCGAACGCCTCGACGTTGTCCGGGTTGTTCGCCCGGGCGATGACGTGGTCGATGCCGAACTTCGAACTCGCTAGCTGTGAGACCAGCAAGTTCGCGTCGTCGTTGCCCGTGGCGGCCACAATCGTCTTGGCGTTTTCGGCGCCTGCAGAGCGCAACACGTCCGTATCGGTACCGTCACCGATTTCGACGGTGTACCCCTCGTTGCGCCCTCGTTCGACTATCTCTTCGTCCTCCTCGATGATGACGACGTTCTCGCCTCGGTCTTCGAGGCGTTCGGCGAGCGCCCGGCCCACCTTTCCGCCGCCGACGATGATGACTCGCATTGGTATCACGTCCAGTTTTTCCGCGATGTATCGCGCCAGCCCGCCTTCCAGCAGGGCGGTCGCGAAGATGACCAGAAACACCGTTCCGAGCAGAATCTCGGCCTGACTGGTCAGCAGGTCCGCCTGCGCCAGCAGTTCGGTCGCCTCCTGCCCGCTCGCTTCGGCCGCCTCGTTCCGAAGTTCCCCCGCGACGCTGTTCAGTTCCACCGCAAAGAGCGTCGCGACGGACGCCGGGATGATGCCGCGCGGCCCGACGAAACTCACGAACAGCTTCTCGGCTCGGGTAAAGCGGTCGCCGACGGTGGAGATGAAGACGAGTACGGGCCGGATGATCAGCGCGACGGCGAGGACGACGGCGATGCCGGCCAGTCCCACGTCGATGAGGGCGTCCAGACTCAACTGGGCCGCCAGCGCGATGAAGACGAACGAGAGCACCAGCAGCGTGATGTCGCCTTTGAACGCCTCGATGTCCTCCTCGTAGGGGTGGTCGACGTTCCCCAGCGCTATCCCGGCCGTGGCGACGGCGGCGACGCCGGCCTCCGTCGCGATGGTGTTTGCGGCCGCGTAGGCGACGAGCGCGCCGGCCAAGACCAGGAGGCGGGAGTTCCGCGGGGCGTCGCCCGGCGAGAGGTCGATGTACTGCAACAGGTAGTACAGCAGGCCCGCGACGATGAGACCGACGAGCAGGCCGGTCCCGAGTCGGAGCGCGAACGCCTGCAACAGGCCCTCGCTGCTCGCCCCGGGGTTGACCGTCTCGAAGACGACGACGGCGATGATGGCCGCCGTCACGTCGTTGACGATGCCCTCCGTCTCTAAGGCCGTCGCGACCCGGTCACGGACCGGGACGACGTTCAGGATGGGCGTGATGACCGTCGGTCCCGTCGCGACCAGTAGCGCGCCGACGAGGAACGCGAGGTTCCACGAAACGGCCTCCTCGGCGAAGGCGAACTTCACCGCGACGGCCGTCCCGACCAGCGCGATGGCGGCCCCCAGCGTCACCAGTCGGAACGTCGCCGTCGGCGCCTCGCGGATGCGCTCGAACCGGAGGTGATACGCGCCTTCGAAGACGATGATGGCGACGGCTAGCCCGACGATAGCCGACAGCGCACCGCCGAACGTCTCACTCCCGACGAGTCCCAGTCCCGGTTGGCCGATGACGACGCCGACCAGCAGGTAGAAGATGATACTCGGAACCTGCAGTCGGGCGGCGAGCACCTGTGCGAGGACGCCCAGCCCGATGATGCCGGCAACCAACGGAATCAGGAGTGTCGAGCTACCAGCCACTGCTGTCCTCCATCTAGCCCGGACAAGGGTACCCCCCTGTATAAACGCACTCACTCCGGCCGAACGTACCGTTGTCGCCCGCTTCGACTCTCAGTCGTCTCGGTCGAGCGCGACGATGATGCCCCGAACGTTCATCGCCACCTCCGCGCTGGCCTTGCTCTCGCCCCAGATGTCCGGCGTCTCGACCGTCTCGACGAAGTGGTCGACGACCGCGTCGTCGTCGCCCAGTTCCGCCCGTTTCGACTCGACGGCGGCCACCCAGTCGGCGAGCATCTCCGCGTAGACGTCGAGTTTGTCGCCGGTCGGCGCCGGGCCGAAGTGGCCAAACAGCAGCGTCTCCGGGTCCAGTTCGGCGATGGTCTCGACGTCGGCGAGTGCCTGTTCGAGGTCGAAGTTCACCGGCGGACTCGTGACGTGCATCTCGTCGGTCGAGGGCGTGTAGATCCCCGCGGCATCGGCGGTGAACACGCCGTCTATCGTCGGGTCGTGGAAGACGACCTGATGCGGGGCGTGGCCGGGCGCGTGGACTACCTCGAAGGTGTGATCGCCGAGGTCGATTTCGTCGCCGCCGCTGACCTCGACGAGACGGTCCTCGGGAACCGCTTCCGGTTCGACGTAGTGTTCTATCTGGTCCCCGACGGCACCTTTCGTCCCCTCCCAGATTCGTTCGGGATCGACGAGGTGCCGGGCGCCGAGTTCGTGGACGTACACCGTCGCGTTCGGACACGCCTCGGCCAGAAACCCGGCCCCGCCGGCGTGGTCGAGGTGGATGTGCGTGAGCGCGATGACCTCCAACTCCTCGGGTGCGAGACCCACTTCGGCCATCGCATCGAGGATGCGCTCGTAGTTGGTGCCCAGACCGGTGTCGACCAGCGCCGGTCGCTCGGCGTCGACGATGTACACCGATCCGTACTCCGGCACGTCGTACATCCCGGTGTCGACGTAGTAGACGTCCTCGCACGCCTCGGCCTCGTACACGTCACCGATTGCCATAGGTAGGGTGGTGATTGGGGTGCAGAAAACGGTTGTGTTCGCCGGGAACGGCCGTCGGTCGTCGTCGTCCCGACGGGACGACGCCGAACAGCGAGTGGGGGCTTTCTGGCTGTTCACTTCCCCTCTCCGGGTCCGGCCTGCCGTGAATGCTAGGACCGACACGCCTAATTTCGCCCGTCGAGAACCGTCGGCCATGTTATCGAGACAGTTCGTCCGGGAGAACCCCGAGACGGTCCGTGACGCCATCGAACGCAAAGGCGTCACGGGCGTCGACCTCGACGAGGTGCTGGCTATCGACGAGGAGTGGCGCGAACTGAAGGCGAAAGGCGACGGCCTGCGACAGGAGCGCAACGAGATTTCGAGCAAGATAGGGGAGTACAAGCAGGCGGGCGAGGAGGAGCAGGCCCAGGAGGCCATCGACCGCTCGCAGGAACTCAAAGACGAACTGCAGGCGGTCGAGGACCGCGCCGACGAACTGGAGTCCCAACTGGAGGCGGCGCTGCTGGAACTGCCGAACGTCCCCCACGAGTCCGTGCCGACCGGCGAGGGCGAGGCAGACAACGTCGAGGCCTACCGCGAGGGGTTCGACGACCTGCGTGATCTCCCCGAGGCGGTCATCCCGCACTACGACCTCGGCGAGGAACTGGATATTCTTGACTTCGAGCGGGGTGCGAAGGTCACCGGCGGCGGCTACCAGTTCGTCAAGGGCGAAGGCGCACGCTTAGAGCACGCGCTCATCCAGTTCATGCTGGATGTCCACCGCGAACAGGGATACTCCGACATCCTCCCGCCGATTCCCGTCAACTCCGCGTCGATGGAGGGGACCGGCCAGTTGCCGAAGTTCGACGACGACGCCTATCGGGTCGGCGCGCGACAGGACGACGACTACGACGAGGACGACCTGTGGCTCCTGCCGACGGCCGAAGTCCCCGTCACCAACATGTACCGCGACGAGATCCTGCTGGACGACGACCTGCCGGTGAAACATCAGGCGTTCTCGCCGAACTTCCGGCGCGAGGCCGGCGAACACGGCACCGAGACACGCGGGTACGTCCGCGTCCACCAGTTTCACAAGGTCGAACTCGTCAACTTCGTTCGCCCGGAAGACAGCTACGACCGCCTCGAATCGCTGCTGGAGGAGGCCGCAGAGGTGCTCGACCGCCTCGAACTGCCCTACCGCGTGCTGGACATGTGCACCGGCGACATGGGCTTTACGCAGGCCAAGAAGTACGACATCGAGGTCTGGTCGCCCGGCGACGACATGGCGGACGGCCCCGATATCGGCGGCCGCTGGCTGGAAGTCTCCTCCGTCTCGAACTTCGAGGACTTTCAGGCCCGGCGCGCCGGACTGCGCTATCGACCCGAGCGCCACGAGTCCGCGGAGTACCTCCACACGCTCAACGGGTCCGGCCTCGCGGTACCTCGCGTGATGGTCGCCATCCTCGAGTACTACCAGAACGAGGACGGCACCGTGACCGTGCCAGAGCCGCTTCGGCCGTACATGGGCGGTCAGGAGGTCATCGAGGGCTCCGAACCGGTCGGCGAGAGCGCCGTCGGCGCCGGCGAGAAAGAGTAACGGTCAGTCGTCACCCGCGGTCGAAGCCGACAGGTCGGCCACCTGCTGACAGACGTGTCGCACTTGCGGAAGCGTCGACGCCGGGAGCGCGTCGGGGTCGACCCACCGACACTCGAAGATGCCTTCTCGCTGGTCGGCGTCCGGTTCCGAGAGGACCGAGCAGTCAAACACCGTGTACACCGAGACGGTGTCGTCGAGGCTGTCGTGGGCGTACCAGAACTCTGTCACCGGTCTGCCGACTCGGGCCCGGCAGTTGAGTTCCTCGCCGAGTTCGCGCCGGAGTCCCTCGGCCGCGTCCTCGTGTCGATGGACGCCGCCGCCGGGGAGCGTCCAGAACGGCGTCCCGTCGGCGTGGCGCTCTCTGACCAGCAGCACCTTCGATGCCGACGTCACCAGCCCTTTCGCACCGTCTCTGAGGCGGAATGACCCGTGGCGGCGCTCGGACGCCGGTTCGCTATGGGGACTCGGCCGTCTCGCCATGCACTACTCAGACCCGTCTGGAACGTATAAATAAACGCTTCCTAATGCTCACCGGGCGACGGCAGGACTCGGCGCCGCGATGGAATAGTATGACGGCCGTACCCCGTCTAGCCCCGTATTATGCGTTACCGTTGCTGACCCGATACCGGTCCGTCGGTACTGACTCGGCCGCCGTGACACGTTCTCCCTGTCGGTGAAACCGGCGCTTCACTTCGTGTACGTCTCGATTCGCTCGATGTGTCCCTCGGCGAACTGGAACACGTCGACGAAGCGGGCGATCGGGTCGCGGTCGGCGTCGAGCAACCGCCCGCGCACCGCGACGCCGCTGCCGTCCGCCTGTCGGAAGACTCCGTCGATCGGGTGGCTGGTGTCCGTCTGGGGTCGCTCCTCGCGCATGAACTGGACGAACCGCTCGCGGCCTTCGATGGTCCGGTCCGGCCGGTCGTGGACGAACTCCGGCGCGAGCAGTCGGCTCAGCAGGTCGTAGTCGCCCTCGTCCAGCGCCCGGTAGTAGGCGCGAGCGGGGTCGGCCGGCGTCTCGTCGCCGTCAGTCATCGGCGCCTCCGTCGCCCTCGCGCTCGTCGGACGCGGGGTCGGTCAGGTCCAGTTCACCGTCGACGGCCGTCTCGTCGTCGACGGTCGCCGCACCGTCGCTCTCGTCGGTGTCGTCGGTCGCCTCGTCGTCACTATCGGGGCCGTCGTCCTCGGCGGCCCCCGGCAGTGTCTCGACCATCGTCGCTGGCTCTTCGGCCCCCGCCTCCGTCGATGGTTCGGACTCGGGGGTACTCGCCGCTAGTTCGGCCTGTATCTCGGCCAGTTCGTCGTCGTCGATTTCGCCGTCGCCCTCGCTGTCCGCAGACGCCGCCGTTTCAGACGTATCAGACGCCGCTGTCTCGGAGTCGCCCGTCGTCGGTCCCGGGTCGTCGGTGACGGTTGTGCTCTCGTCCGCGGCGTCGCTCGTCTCGGCCACCTCGTCGTCGATGTCCACGTCGAGTGCCACGTCCGCCGTCTCCGGAGCGGTCGGGAGGATGGTCGATAGCTCCGCCTCGGCCTTCTCTACGTCGTCGACTGCCGGCGGCCACTCGCCGTCCGGGTCCGGCGGTTCCTCGTACCCGCGGGCGGTTTCGAGCGGTCGCTCGGCGTCGTCGCGGAGTTGCTGTCCCTCGGCACCGCTCCCGCTGGAGTAGGCGCTCGCGGCCTGTGTCAGCCAGTCGGCGGCCTGCCACAGCGAACTGGCTTTCGTCCGGGCCCCGTCGTAGATGGGTTCCAGCGACTCGTCGTCGACGAACCGAACCGCGGTGTCGAACTGGGACTCGGCCTCCTCGAACGCCTCGCGGGCGCGCTGGAAGTCCGACTGGGCCAGCATCCACTCGGAGTCGCCGAACTCGTGCATCGCCGCGGTGAACGCCCGCCGTCCCTCGGTGTAGTGGGCGTAGCCGATGCGGTAGCGGGCGAAGGCGGTGTCGTCGCCGCCGGTGTCGGCGATGGCGTCTTTGAGTTCCTCGACCCGAGGGAGTGCCGTCGGGTCGTCGGTGTGCCACGCGTACCGGACGACGCCGTCGTGGTCGACGACGGCGACGGCCCGTTCGACCAGTCGCTGACCGATGTCGTCGACCATCGTCAGATCGTACTGCGCTGCGACGTCGCCGGCGGTGTCGGCCAGCAACGGTACCTTGAGGTCGTAGTGGTCGGCGAACGCCCGGTGGCTGTACACCGAGTCGGGACTGATGCCGAGGATGGTGACGTCCTTTTGCATCGTAAAGAGGTCGAGTTCGTCGAGGTCACACGACGTCTCGTCACAGGCCTGATTGAAGTCGGCCGGGTAGAACGCGAGGATGACGACGTCGTCGCCCAGGTACTCCTCTAAGGCGACCCGTCGGCGCTCACCGTCGACGAGCGCCGGTAACTCGAACGTCGGCGCTACCGTCCCCTCCCCAATCACAGTTGCATCTATACCTACCGATACTTAAGGGTGGTTGACATCGACCCGGCGAACGAGCCGCTTTTGCCCGCTGAGGTGGAACTGACGGTGTGGAACTGCACGTTCGCTACGAGGGTGACGACGACCCTGATAAGTGTAGCGCCCGGAAACTCGCACGCTTCGACCTCGCCGAACTGCACCGGGCGACCCGCTCGACACCACCGGGTATCGTCCTCAACCCCTTCGCCGAGCAAGCCCTCTCGCCGGCGGACGCACCGACGGCCGGCGACGGCGCCCGCCACAGCAGACTGGTGGCACTCGACTGCTCGTGGGAGACGGCCGAACGCGAGGCGTTCGACTTACAGGGCGTCCACCGCTCCCTTCCGTTCCTCGTCGCCGGCAACCCCGTCAACTACGGGACGGCGTTCCAGTTGAACACCGTCGAGGCCTTCGCCGGGGCGCTGTGTATCCTCGGCGAACGCGACCACGCCGAGGAGATTCTCTCGAAGTTCTCGTGGGGCCACACCTTCCTCGAACTCAACGAGGAACCCCTCGCCCGCTACGCCGACTGTGCGGACTCCTCGGCCGTCGTCGCCGTGCAGGACGACTATCTGGCCGAGGAGTGAGTCAACTGATTACCGGGTCACGAAGCGACGCGTCGCAGTGCGGGCACGCTTTGCGGGTCTCTGCCTCGATGACGTCGTCGATTCGTTCGCGGCAGTTCGGACAGCGCATGCGATGGGCTACCACGCCGACGGTCTTGTAGATTCCCCATCATTTATCAGGGTCGCCGAACCCGACGCCGATACCCGACGGGTCCGACGGCGGGGCGAGTGGACTGGCCGGCACGTCCGGCGACGGGTCCGGGTCGTTATACCCGCCCGGTGCCACGTCGTTGGGCGCGTCGGCGTAGCACAGCGACGCCAGCGCCTGGATGTGTTCGCGGCCGACGCCCAGTTCGAACTGACCGCCGCCGTAGAGTCGAATGCCCCGCGTCTCACAGTGTGCGACCGTCTCCAGCACCGACTCGACGGTGCCACACCGCGACGGTTTCATGTTGAGCCACTCGGGTTCGAACGGCAGCGCCTCGACGCTCTCGACGCCGGTGATGGGCACGTCCCACGTCACCCGGTCCTCTCGCCCGTCGAACACTGGCCGCGTCTCGTCGGTCAGGTTCGGGTCCTCGATTAGTGCGTCGGGCAGGGCGTCGACCACGCGGCGGTAGAAGTCGGCGTCGACGGTCACTTCGACGCCCTCCGTCTCGTACAACCCTTTCAGGTCGAGGACGCGGACGTCGTACGCTGCGAGTGCGGTCAACAGGTCGTCGCTCCAGTCCGGCGTCGGGTCGAGTTTGAACGCCAACTCGTCGTGGACGTCGAGCAGTGCGTCCAGTCGGTCGGTCGTCGGCGGGTCGTCGTCCTCGGACTCGGCGAGGCGCGTCGAGACGACGAACGAGACGGGGTCGTACTCGCGGCCGAGCGCGGCCCCGAGGCTGGTGTCGGCCTGCTTCAGCGCCAAATCGAGCGCGGCGCTCTCGAACGCCCACCGGCGGTAGTGGTAGAACCGCTCTTCGTCCGGGGGCTCCGGCCAGAGGTCGGCGTCGTCGAGTACCGCCGAGAACGAATCGAGCGTGTACTCGCCCGACAGGTCGACCGCGTGGTCGGCCAGCGCGTAGTGGGCCTCGTTCGTGTAGGTGACGTCCTCGCCCCGGCCGGTCTCGCCGCCGCCGGAGAGTACGACGGTGGTCGTCGCTCTATCGAAGCCGCTGGAGGTGGCTCGCTCGCGCAACTCGAACGCACAGTCCTCGACGTGTAGCGGGAGGTCCGCGACTCGGTCGTACATGGAGGCAGGAGGGCCGCCCGCCTGAAAACCGCGCCGGTCGGAAACTCAAAGCTTAAACGGCCACGCTGGCAACCGACTCGCATGGCTAGCTTCGAGGAAGCATCAGATCGAATCCTGAACAAACAGATTTGCATGCGCTGTAACGCCCGGAACCCCCAGCGCGCACAGCAGTGCCGGAAGTGCGGCTACGGGAACCTTCGCCCGAAGGCGAAGGAGACGCGCAGCGCCTGAGACAGTCTCACTTCTCACTCGCCGCGAGTCGACCAGCGACGGCGCTCTCTACCGACTCTCACTCGTCGGGGTACTTCGGCTCGCGGCGCTCGGCCCGATCTAAGGCCCGTTCGACCACTTCACGCACGTCACCGTGGAAGACGCTCCCGTGACCCGAGTACATGTGCTCGACGCCGTCGGGCATCCGGTCTAACAGTTCTCGGATGCTCTCGATGAGTCGCTCGCGGGACTGGCCGGGGTAGTCCGTGCGGCCGAACGACCCGTCGTCGAACGCGCCGTCGTCGTGGACCACCACGTCGCCCGAGAACAGCGAGTTCGCCGAGACCAGCGAGACGTGGTCGTCGGCGTGGCCGGGCGTGTACACCACGTCGCAGGCCTCGTCGCCGACGAGCAGTTCGTCGCCGTCGACGAGTGCGTTGTCCCGGCGCGCGTGGTCGCCGTAGGCGTACAGCGGCGCGTCGAACGCGTCGAGCACCGCGTCCAGTCGCTCGACGTGGTCGCCGTGCTGGTGGGTCAGGACGACGGCGTCCAGCGAGTCGGTGTGGTCTCGAATCGCGTCGACCACGCCCTCCATCGCGCCCGCGTCGACGAGTGTGGTGCGCTCGCCGATGGCGAGGTAGGCGTTACAGGTGAACGTCTCGGCGTCGGCGGTGACGTTGTGGACCTCCATGTCCGTGCCGTGTGGCGGGAGTCGCTTGAGTGTTTGTGGCGGCGCGGTGGCGTCGCCGTCGGGCCGTGCCAGTCGCCGAAGCTATACGTCGAGAGGCGGAGGGTCACCACATGGCATCCGTCACGGTCTGGAACGAGTTCGTCCACGAACGCGAAGGCGGGGACGCCGCCGAGGTGTACCCCGACGGCATCCACGCGACCATCGCCGAGGCGCTCGACCAACGGGGTCACGACACCCGCACGGCGACGCTCGACGACCCGGAGCACGGCCTCACCGAGTCGGTACTCGACGAGACGGACGTGTTGGTGTGGTGGGGCCACGTCGCCCACGACGAGGTCGACGACGACGTCGTCGAGCGGGTCGCCGAACGCGTCTACGACGGGATGGGTCTGCTCGTCCTCCACTCGGCACACGCCTCTAAGCCGTTCAAGCGACTGCTGGGGACGCCCTGTGACCTGACGTGGCGCGAGGTCGGCGAGCGCGAACGCTGCTGGGTCGTCGACCCCGGACACCCCATCACCGACGGCCTCGACGACTCGCTGGTCATCGAGGAGGCCGAGATGTACGGCGAGCCGTTCGGCGTCCCGGAACCCGACAGGCTCGTGTTCACCTCGTGGTTCGAGGGCGGCGAGGTGTTCCGGAGCGGGTGTTGCTACCGGCGGGGCCGCGGGAACATCTTCTACTTCCGGCCGGGCCACGAGACGTATCCCATCTACCACCGCGAGGACGTCCAGCAGGTGTTGGACAACGCCGTCCGGTGGGCCACGCCGAACGAGGGGGCCGACGCCCACGCCGGCAACCGCAACGTCGACCCGCGCGAGTCGCTGTAGCCCGTCCGCCGCTTCTGGTCGATATTTCCCTCTCTCGCGCCCATGCGTGAGATACACGATTCCCCGTTCGAAACGGCGAGTGATTTTTCACGGTGAACTACATAGTTGTACACGTACCATGGGGTTCGGGAGCTACGACGAGTCGGAACAAGACAATCAGGAGTACGACACAGAGTTCGACGACGAGGATGGGCTTGACGCCGAGGAGAACGCCCACGAGGGCGCCGTCGAATACGAATTTACCGCGTCGAACGACGAACTACTCGACCGGCTGAAAGACATCAAGGAGGACGAGAACACGAACACGTGAAAGCCGGCGTCCGTGCGCTCGGCGTCGCCGAATCGTATCGCGAGTCGACCAGCCACCTCGCGGGCACCGTCGTCCGCGCCAGCCGCGTCGTCGACGGGTTCGTCTTCGACACCTGCACCGTCGGCGGGCGCGACGCGACCGAGACTATTTGTGCGATGGTCGACCGACTGGACCGTGAGGACGTCCGCTATCTCTTGGTCGCCGGCATCGCGCCGGCGTGGTTCAACGTCCTCGATTTGCACGCGATTCAGGGCCGGACCGACCTGCCGACCATCTCGGTCACGTTCGAGTCCTCGCCGGGACTGGAGAGGGCCATCCGCGAGGCGTTCGACGACCCCGACGCCGTCGCGGCCCGCCTCGACACGTACCGCGCCCAGCCAGACCGCCGCCCGGTCACGGTCAACGGCGAGACGGTGTACGTCCGCGCGGTCGGTATCGACGACGACGCGGCCGCCGACGTCGTCCGCGGGTTCACCCCGGAGGGCGGCCGGCCCGAACCACTGCGTGTCGCCAGACTGGCCGCCCGTGGGCTTGTCGACGCCGAGTGACCGACAACCGCCGGTCTTGATACGACCCGGGCCGAACGACGAGTATGGAGCAGATGGACGGGTTGGACGTGGTCGCCTGCGAGCGCTGCGAGGAACTCTGTGCGTCGCGGTCCCGAATCGTCAACGGCGTCGGCCCGGCCGACGCGGACCTCCTGTTCGTCGGCGAGGCGCCGGGCGCCAACGAGGACGAACAGGGCGAACCGTTCGTCGGCCGCAGCGGCGACGTGCTGGACGACGGCCTGCGCGAGGTGGGACTCGACCGCGGCGACGTCCGCATCACGAACTGCGTGCGCTGTCGCCCGCCGGACAACCGCGACCCGAGGAAGGGGGAACTCGCCAACTGCCGCGAGTATCTGGAGGCCGAAATCGACCGCGTCGACCCGGAACTCGTAATCACGCTCGGGAAGGTGCCCGCCGAACACCTGCTGGGCCGGGACGTGGCGGTCACCGGCGAGGCCGGCGACGTGGTCGACGTGACCGTCGAGGGCGAACCGCGGCGCGTGATGGTCTGTGTCCACCCGGCGGCGACGCTGTACGACCCGGGTCAGAAGGAGACGTTCGCGTCGACGCTGGCGAAGGCGGCCGACTTCACGGACGGCGAGAGCGGCCAGCGACGGCTGGGGGACTACTAGACCACTTTTTGCTGCGTCGGGTGTCCTCGCGCGCTCTCCGAGCGCTTTCCGAGCGCGCTGCGGGCACCACTCCTTGCAAAAACCTGGGGAAAAAGGCGGGACCTCGCTTCGCTCGGTCCCGTGAAACCGTGCCGCCGGCGCGGGATGCTCACACTTCGGGCCTGCCCTTCCCCGCCGGCGCGCGACGGAGCGCGCGCCTGGCCACCACATACCGCTCGCGAAACCTGACCGAAGGGGAACGCACTTAGCCCGCCTCGGCCTACTCGCGCACATGAACACCAGACAGACCGCCGCCGAGGTGGTCGTCGTCGACTACGGACTGGGGAACCTCCGGAGCGTCACGCGCGGCCTCGAACGCGCCGGCGCGAGCGTCACGCTCTCGGAGGACCCGGCCGACTTCGACGCCGCCGACGGCATCGTCCTCCCCGGCGTCGGGGCCTTCTCCGAGGGCATGGACAACGCCGGGCCGTTCCGCGACGCACTCGTCGAACAGGCCGAGGCCGGCAAACCCCTGTTCGGCATCTGTCTCGGGATGCAGATGCTCCTGACCACCAGCGAGGAGGCCGACCACGCCGGTCAGGGCGACGCCGAGGGACTGGACCTCGTCCCCGGGAAGAACGTCCGCTTTTCGCGCGACCAGACGGTGCCCCACATGGGCTGGAACGAACTGCACGTCCAGCGCGACCACCCCCTCGTCGAGGGCGTCGACAGCGTGGGGTCTTCGACCCCACGGGCAGACGGAACCCGTGGTTCCGTCGACGGCCAGTACGCCTACTTCGTCCACTCGTACTACGCCGTCCCCGACGACGAGGAGAGCGTCGTCGCCACCACCGACTACGGCGTCGACTTCGCCTCCGTCGTCGCCAACGAGGCCGGCAACGTCTTCGGCACCCAGTTCCACCCCGAGAAGTCGGGCGAGACGGGTCTGCGTATCCTGCGGAACTACGTCGACTACTGCGTCGACCAGCGGTAACCACACGGTCGAGCGGGAGTGGACGGCCGACTCAGTTTCGCCCTCGGTGGATCAGCCACCGACTGATCGGCCCTTCCCGCTCGGAGTCCCGCTCACTGACGGTCAGATAGAGAAAGAGGACGACCCAACTCCCGAACGCGAGCGCGTCGCTGAGGCCGGCAAACAGCGTTGCGACCGGCCAGGCGAGCGAATGGGGAACGTCGTTCTCGGTCGCGCTCACACGGACGAACAACGCTAGCGTCACTGCCGGCACGATCGTCAGCAGTCCGGTGACGAGGAAATCCGACTCGCTCGGCATCGGACCGAACAGGAGTGGCAGTCCGGGCATATTTCCAACACACGAGGTGCGAATAAAGTAGTGTCGTCAAGTACCGGACCGTACCGTCCCCGTGGCCGACGCTCCCTCGGTCTACACGCCTGCTGTCGGTATCCGGGATGCCGTTCGTCAGTGGCGAGCATACCGCGCCGGCGGTGCGGTTTCACCGTCAGAGCAAGCTCTGACGAGCCCTGCGTTCACGCTGTTCACGCAGGACACCGGAATCGCCGCCGGCGATTCCGGCCTTTTTAGCGTAGATTTTTGCGGCGAGTGGTGCCCACAGGCCGCCGGAGGCGGCCGAGGACACCCGAGCCGGAAAAAGGTACTATAGGAAGTCCCGCACGTCCGAGTACCACATGTCGTGGTCGTCGACGGCGTCGATGGCCTCGGCGATGCGGACGGCGATGGCGTGCCAGCACAGGTCGTCGGGGTCCTCGCTGTCGAGGTTGTACTCGGCGTCGGCACACGGACAGCCGCCGTTCTCGACGATGTACTCGTCCTCGTAGCCGACGACGACGGTGAAATCGCGATAGCCTTTGACGCGACTCTCGCCGACGGCCTCGATGGCGCGCTGTCCGCGGTCGCCGTGGGCGTCGACGATAGCTGTCACTGCCTCCGGGGAGAGTGTCCCCTCGGATTCCAGCAGCGCAACCCAGTCGTCGACGGCGGTCACACGCTGGCTAGGCAGAGGTGTGACAAAACAGCGTCGTCTCCCTCGGTCCGCGAGGGCCCCGGAACCATAAACAGGGAGCGAACCCACGATGTGTCATGGTCGGCGCTGTCCCTTGGCTCGCACTGGGATCGTTCGCGTCGGGGGTGGGGTCGCTGTATCTGCTGGCTCAACTCCGCGACCACTGGGACAAGCCGGGTGCGAAGTGGTTCGTCGCGACCATCGCGACCATCACGGTCTGGTGTGGCACCTACGGCGTCGCCGTCCTCGCCTCGACGCCGCTCGTCCGCCGGGGACTGGAGGCGGTGACGTGGGTGTGTCTGGTGTGGATCGGGTTCTTCTTCCTCGCGTTCGCGCTGGGGTACACCGGCCGGACGACGATTCTCGAGAGTCGGCTGTTCACCGGTTTGGCCGCCGTCCCGGCCGCTGGCTCCCTACTGGCGCTGACGAATCCGTTCCATACGCTCCTGTGGGACGACTTTCGTCCGCTGGCGGTCGATGGGGCCTCGCTCGTCCAGTACACCTTCCAGCCGTTGGGGTACGTCGTCGTCTTCGTCGCCATGCTGTTCGTCGTGTTCGGGACGGTGCTGGTGTTCGACACCGTCATCAGCTACGGCCCGCTGTACCGTCGCGAGGCCATCGCCGTCGGACTGAGTCCGGTCCCGCCCGGCCTCGCGGTGCTGGTGTGGGCGCTGGGCATCGGCCCGACGGCGAACCTGACGACGCTCGCGTTCCTCCCACACATCGCGTTGGACTCGTATGCCTTCATTCGGAGCGGTATGTTCGAGTTCCACCCGGCGACTCGTCGGGCGGGCGAGCGGGCGGCCATCGACGACATCGCGACGCCGGTGGCCATCGTCGACGTCGACGGCCGCATCGTCAACCTCAATCCGGCCGCCGAGTCGATGCTGGGCGTCGAGAAGCGGTCGGCGCTGACCGACCCGCTGGACGGACTGCTCGTCGGTGATACGTTTACCGTCGGCGAGGCCTACGACCGGTTCGCCGTCGAGAACGGCGGCCGGCGGGACGTCTACAAGGTCCAGCAGACGGAGTTACGCGACGCGGGCGACACCCATCTGGGGTACACCGCCGTCTTTCAGGACATCACCGACGAGATACAGCGCGAGCGCAGACTGGCGGTGCTGAACCGCTTTCTCCGCCACAACGTCCGCAACGAGAGCGTCGTCATTCAGGCCCGCGCCGAGTTGCTGGCGGCGGAACTGGAGGGCGAACCGGCCGACCACGCCGCGACCATCGAACGGGCCGTCGACCGCCTCGTCGAATCCGGCGATAAGGCCCGCACGCTCTCGACGGCCGGCGTCGACGCCGAGGATATCGAACCGGTCGCCCTCCGTGAACGCATCGAGGACACCGTGAGACCGCTCGCCGAGGAGTACGGGGGGACCGTCGACGTCGAGGTACCCGACGGCCTCACGCTCCGGACCCAGCCAGTGTTACTTGGCGTCGTCGTCACCAACCTCGTCGAGAACGCGCTGCAGCACGTCCCCGAGGCGACCGTCGAAGTGAGTACTCGCATCGAGGGTGACGACGTGGTCCTCACCGTCGCCGACAACGGCCCCGGCGTTCCCGAACACGAACTGTCGGTGATCGAACGGGGGCGGGAGACGGATTTGGACCACGGAAGCGGCATCGGTCTGTGGCTGGTTCACTGGGCGGTCCAGACGCTCGAAGGCGACCTCGCCTTCGACACGAGCGACGGGACGACGGCGACGGTCCGACTCCCGCGCGAACGCGCCGTCGTCAGCGATCCCGCCGCGGCCTGACCCACCTTCGAACGACTTAACGGCGCCCGCACGGAGAGACGGGTATGCGCGTCAGCGAGGGGCAGGTCACCGTCTCGGTTCCCGAACAACCGGATGCCGGCAAGGGAGCGGACGTGTTCTTCAACCCCGTACAGGAACTGAACCGTGACCTCACCGTGGCGGCGCTGCGGGCCTACCGGGAGCGCGACGACCGCGTCGAGCGCTATCTGGACGCCACCGCCGCCAGCGGCATCCGCGGGGTGCGAGCGGCCGCCGACGGGTGGGAGACGACGCTGTGTGACGTCGACGACGACGCCGTCGCGCTCTGTGAGGACAACCTCGCTCGCAACGACCTCGCGGCCGAGGTTCGCCACCAGAACGCCAACGTCCTCATGCACTCGGAGGCGTTCGACGTGGTCGACGTCGACCCGTTCGGGACGCCGATTCCATTCGCCGACGCCGCCGTGCAGGGGACGAAACACCTGCTCTGTGTCACGGCCACCGACACCGCGCCGCTGTGTGGCGCTCACTTCGAGAGCGGCGTCCGGAGTTACGGTGCCGTCCCGCGAAACACCGAGTTCCACGCCGAGATGGGGATGCGCGTCCTGCTCTCGGCGATGGTGCGGACCGCCGCCCGCTACGACATCGCGGCCCGGCCGATTCTCAGCCACGCCACGAAACACTACGCTCGCACGTACCTCGACTTCGAACACGGCGCGCGGGTCGCCAACGACTGCATCGACGAACTGGGCTACGTCCACCACTGCCAGCACTGCCTGTGGCGCGACCACGACTACGGCCTCATCGCCGACGCGCCCGACGCCTGCCCGGTCTGTGACGAACACCTTCAGACCGCCGGCCCCATCTGGTTAGGTCGGACCTGCGACCCCGACTTCGCGGCGTCGGTCAGCGACCACCTCACCGAGGACATGGGAACGGCCGAGAAGGCCGCGGAACTGCTGGCGACGCTCGGAGCCGAACTCGACACGCCGACCCACTACGACCAGCACCGCCTCTGCAAGCGGTGGGGTCGCGGTGCCGAGGCGATGGACACCTTCATCGAGAAACTCCGAGACGCGGGCTACGACGCCTCCCGCTCGCACTACGGCGGGACGACGTTCAAGACGGACGCCGACGTGACGGAGATTCGGGACGCGACGGCGGAGTAGCCGGGTTATCGCCCGTTGACCTGCCGGCCGCTATCGCCCGTCAGCGATCGGACGAGGCCGTAGGCCAGCAGGTACACCGGTCGAAGGAAGTAGTTCGCCATCCCGGCCAACCCGAGCAACCCGCCGAGCGCCTGTACCTCTTCGGGCGTCGCGCCCAGTTCGAGGACGAGCGGGGCGGCCGCGATAGCCGGCGCCAGCCACAGCGAGTCCAGCAGGCTGTCGACGTCGATGCCGACGACGAAGCCGACCCCGCCCTCGTCGGGACGGGTGAGATACAAGCCGCCGGCCAGCGCGAGCAACAGGACGACCAGCGGGAGCGACGCCGGTACGCCGGCGACGCCGAGTGCGAGCAACAGGCCGGCCGCGACGAGCAACAGTATCGTCACCTGCATCGTCGCCGACCGGATGGCCATCTCCGTCTCCATGTCTCGGTGCTCGCTCGGCCCGAGTATAAACCCTGTGTGGCCGGGTCGGGTCTTAACCCATTTGAGGGTCGACCGACAAGGTGGTGTTCGTGTCGTCCCGCTACAACCCCGTCCGTGCCCTCCTGCTGTTCGTCGGCGGCCTCCTCGCTCGCGCCGGCCTCGCCGAACGCGAGCGAATCGCACGGGCGACGGACCTCTCGTGGCCCCGCATCGTCACGGGACTCGCCCGGATGTCGAAGTCGACGGCGGACGTGGCGATGGTGGGGCTGGCTATCGGGCCGACGGCCATCGCCGGTGTCGGGTTCGCCTCGCCGTTCTGGGGGCTGGCGTTCGCGCTCGGCGGCGGCGTCGCTGGCGGGACCATCGGGATGGTGTCCCAACGGTTCGGCGCCGACGCCCGCGAGGAACTGGGGTTGACGGTGACGACGAGCGCCGCCGTCGTCCTCGCCATCACGCTCCCGGTGACGGCGGCGTACTGGCTCTACCCCGGGTTTCTGGTCGAACTCGTCGGCTCCGGAGACGCCGCCGTCGGCTACGGCGAACGCTATCTCAAAGTCGTCTCCATCGGCGTCCCGTTCGCCGCGCTGAACCTCGTCGGCAGTCGCACCCTCGTCGGGGCCGACGACGCCTACGCGCCCATGCTCGTTCGCGGGGGTGGCGCCGTCGTCAACGTCGTGTTCAACGCCACGCTCATCTTCGGGTTGGGGATGGGCGTGGTCGGGGCCGCCGTCGGCACCGTCGTCGCGAACGTCCTCGTCACCGCCGCCTTCGCCGTCGGCCTCGCCCGCGGCGGTCTGCCCGGCGTCGAGTTCCCCGTACAGATTCCGCTCTCGCGACCGTTCCTCGATGCGTCGCTGGCCCGTGACCTCGCGTCGATGGGGACGCCGCTCGTCGGAACGAACCTCGCCCGGACGGGCGCGCAGTTTCCGCGCCTGTTCATCGTCGGCCTGTTCGGCCCGACCGTCGTCTCGGCGTACGTCGTCGCTCTGCGGGTCCGAATGCTGCTCGACACGCCGAACTGGGGGCTGAGTTTGGCCTCCAGTAGCCTCGTCGGGCAGGCGCTGGGCGAGGACGACGAGCGCGAGGCGACCGAGTGGGCGCGGACCGTCCTCCGTCTCGGCATCGGCGTCTACGTCCTCGTCGCCGCCGCGCTCACGCCCTTCTCCCGCCAGATTAGCCGTCTGTTCGTCGACGACCCGGCCGTGATCGGACTGGTGACGGTGTTCGTCGCCGTCGCCTGCGCCAGCGTCGTCTTCCGCGGCGTCGACGGCGGCGCGACGGGACCGCTCCGGGCCAGCGGCGACACCCGGTGGCCGCTGTACTCCCAACTCGCCGGGATGTACCTCTTTGCGCTCCCAGTCGCCTACGTGGGTGTGCTCGTCCCGCGAATCGGCCTGTTCGCGCTGTACGCCTCCCTGCTCGTGGAGACGGCCGTCCCCGCCGCTATCACCTACTACCGGTTCGACTCCGGGACGTGGCGGGTGGTCAGTCGGGCCTATCGGCCCGACGCCGCGCTGGACGACTAGCGAGCCTCACCGGCGACGCCGTGGCGTAGCGCCGACATATTTGTATCGGCCGCCCGAGACACCGACGTGGACCGCAAACGCGCCGTCGCCGTCGTCAGCGAACTCGTCCAGACGGTTCGCGAGGACCAGATCTCGTTTCTGGCGGCCAGCATCGCCTACTACATGTTCGTCTCCGTCTTCCCGCTCCTGTTGCTCTCGCTGGTCGTCGGGTCGATAGTCGGCGGCGAGGCGTTCGCCGAGAGCGTCGTCGGCGCCGTCGGGTCGGCGCTGTCGCCCGCCGCCGCCGACCTCCTCGAAGACGCCCTGACGAGCGCCGTCGGACGGGGCGGTGCGACGGTGTTCGGGTTGGCCGTGACCGTCTGGGGCGCGCTGAAGGTGTTTCGCGGACTCGACCTCGCGTTCTCGCAAATCTACGGTACGTCGGGGGACGACTCCTTCGTCGGCACGGTGGTCGACGCCGCGTCGGCACTGGCGGGTATCGGACTGGCGCTCGCGGGTCTGTTCGTCGTCGGGTCGCTCGGCGCGTTCTTCGGCGTCACCGTCGCTCTCGGCGGACTGGCGCTGATCCCCGTCCTCACCGTCGCCTTCCTGCCGCTGTACTACCTCTTTCCGGACGCGGACCTCTCGCTCCGCGAGGCCCTGCCCGGGGCGTTGCTCGCCGCCGTCGCCTGGACGGTGTTCGGGACCGCCTTCAGCATCTACGCCTCGCAGGCCGGGAGCTTCCAGTTGTACGGCGTCATCGGCGGCGCGCTCTTGCTGGTGACGTGGTTTTACTTCGCCGGCCAGATTCTGCTCGTCGGGGCGGCGTTCAACAAGGTCCTCCTGGGCGATATGGACCGGCAACTACAACAGGAACCGCTTCGACGGTCCAGCAAAGCGATGAGCGAGGACGCCGACAGGCCGTCGGGCGAGACGCCACCGCCGGACGCTACCGGTGCCGGCGACGACCTGACCGACGAGGAACTCGAACAGTTACGCGAGGAGTTCGAGTCGTTCCGCGACGACATCGAGGACCGCACGCTCCACCAGGACGACGTCAAAGACGACCTGAAGCAGTACGTCCGTCGGCGGATGCGCCGGGGACACGCCCGTGGCTGGGGTCCCTACGTCGTCCTCCTCTATGGCACGATTATGACCCTCGGGGCGTTCTACTACCTGCAAGATCAGGGGCTCTGGGCCGTACTGGCGATGCTCGTCATCTGGCTCTCGACGCTCGGTCTGTACGTCGTCATGTTGCTCGTCGGCGTCACCTTCCGCGTGACCGGGCTCCCCGGCATCGCCATCGACAAGGTCCGCGACTGGCGTAGATGAGCCGAACCGTCGGCGTCACGGACCTCCTCTCGGAGCTTCCGGATGTGGCCGTCGTGGGCTTCGCGCTGGTCACGCAACTCGGCGACTTCTGGTTCGCCGCGTCGGCCTGTCTGCTCGCCTACTGGGTCGGCACGCAGACGCCATGGCTCGGTCGGGGCTTGACACGCGACCGAGCGGCGCGACTCCTCGGTCTGCTTTCCTGTGCCGTCGCGCTCGCCGTCGGACTGAAAGCGGTGTTCGTCCTCCCACGACCGCCGGGTGCGGGGACGGCGTCGAACGCTCACCTCGTTCCAGCCGTCCTCAGAGGCGTCTACGAGTCGATGGCCACCGGCGACGGCTACGGCTTCCCGAGCGGCCACGCGACGACGGCCGTGCTGGTGTGGGGCGGGTTCGCCGCGACGCTCCGAGCCGGCACCCGCCGCGCCCGCTACGCCGTGGCCGGGGTCGCCGTCGTGCTCGTCTCTCTGTCCCGACTCGTAATCGGCGTCCACTATCTGGTCGACGTTCTGGCCGGCGTGGCCATCGCGGGGACGGCGCTCTGGGTGGTCCTGACGTACCTGCGACGGCCAGACCGAGTGTTCGCGTTCGCCGCGGCGCTGGCGCTCGTCGGCGTCGCGGCCGGCGGACTGACCCGCGACATGGCCGCCGGACTGGGGCTCGCGGCGGGCGGCGCGCTCGCGTGGCCGTTCCTGCCGAGCGTCCCCGAACCGACCCGGCGGGGTGCGGTGGTGACGGTCGTGCTTGGCGCACTCTCGATAGCGGTGCTCGCGGTCGGCATCGC
This sequence comes from Haloarcula pellucida, assembly GCF_014647235.1. Taxonomy (GTDB): domain Archaea; phylum Halobacteriota; class Halobacteria; order Halobacteriales; family Haloarculaceae; genus Haloarcula; species Haloarcula pellucida. The sequence continues at coordinate 327,378 of NZ_BMOU01000005.1, read as the reverse complement.
CGCCGCCGAGTCCGTCCCGCCGCTGGTCGCGCTCTTGGCAGGTACCGGGATGGCGCTGTCGCTGGCGCTGCCGCTCGTCGGCGAGCGCGTCGCGAAAAAAACGTGAAGACGGATCCCGCTTAGAACTTCTCGAGGTACTGGTCGAGTTCCCACTGGGAGACGTCGACGAGGTACTCCTTGTGCTCCTGGCGCTTGGCTTCGACGAAGTTCTCGAAGACGTGTTCGCCCAGTGCGTCCTGTACGACTTCGTCCGCTTCGAGGGCGTCGACGGCCTCGCCGAGGTTCTCCGGCAGCGTGGTGATGCCGTACTCCTCGCGCTTCTGCTCGTCGAACTCGTAGATGTTCTCGCGGACCGGGTCGTCGCACTCGAGCTCCTTCTCGATGCCGTCGAGACCCGCGTGGATGAGCGCGGCGAGGGCGAGGTACGGGTTACACGACGGGTCGGGGAAGCGAGCCTCGATACGCGAGGCGGCCGGCGTGCGGGCGGCCGGCTTGCGGATGAGCGCCGAGCGGTTGCGGTCGGACCACGCGACGTAGACGGGTGCCTCGTAGCCGGGGACGAGTCGCTTGTAGGAGTTCACGGTCGGGTTCGTGACCGCGGCGAGCGCGGGGGCGTGCTCTAAGATGCCGGCGGTGAACTGCTTGGCCTCCTCGCTGAGGTTGAACTCGTCGTCCTCGTCGTGGAACGCGTTCTCGCCGTCCTCGGTGAACAGCGAGATGTGGGTGTGCATCCCGGAGCCGTTGATGCGCGGGATGGGCTTTGGCATGAACGTCGCGTGCAGGTCGTGTTCGGCCGCGATGGCGCGAACGACGGATCGGAAGGTGGCGACGTTGTCGGCCGTGGTCAGGGCGTCGTCGTACGTGAAGTTGATCTCGTGCTGGCCCTGTGCGACCTCGTGGTGGGACGCTTCGATGTTGAAGCCCATCTCCTCGAGGCCGTAGATGATGTCACGGCGGACGTCGGAGGCGAGGTCCTTCGGCGCGAGGTCGAAGTAGCCACCGGCGTCGTTGGTCTTCGTCGTCGCGCGCCCGTCCTCGTCCTCCTCGAAGAGGAAGAACTCCGGCTCGGGGGCGGCGTTGACTTCGTAGCCGAGGTCGTTGGCGCGCTGGATGGCGTCTTTCAGGACCCCGCGCGGGTCGCCCGAGAACGGCTCGCCGGTCGACGTGTTGATGACGTCACAGATGAGGCGAGCGCTGGAGCCGCCCTCGACGCTCTCGCGCCACGGCAGGACCGCGAACGTCGTCGGGTCCGGGTCGAGTCGCATGTCGGACTCCTGAATGCGGACGAAGCCGTCGATGGACGACCCGTCGAAGTAGATGCCCTCGGTGAAGGCCTTCTCGGCCTGATCGGCCGTGATGGAGACGTTCTTGACGGTGCCGAGGATGTCTGTAAACTGCAGTCGCAGGAAGTCGACGTTCTCTTCTTCGATCTCGTCGAGTACCTCCTGTGCTTCCGGTGAGAGTTCGCTTGTCATCTTTGGACACCGGGTAGGAACATTGCTACCACTAAAATACTGCCGTTTTACGCAAGGATTCCGAGGCTGTGCCCAGCAGTTGGACATTCGTAAAATTCTAATCCCCCGAGAACGTGTGTGGGTGTAATGACGTACGAAAATCTCGACCGCAAGTTGGTAAATGCGCTTCTGGGGGACGGACGGGCGAGTCTCCGAAGTCTCGGTGAGGACCTCGACGTCTCCGTCACGACCGTCTCGAACCACCTCTCCGCGCTCGAAGAGGACGGCATCATCAACGGCTACACACCGAAGGTCGACTACGACGCGCTGGGGTACGACGTCACGGCTATCATCCAACTCAAGGTAGAGGGGTCCTCGCTCCCCGACGTGACCGAGAGTCTCAAACAGCACAAGCAGATGATATCGGTGTACGAGGTCACCGGTGACTACGACATCATCGCCGTCGGGAAGTTCATGGACACCGATGGGATGAACGCCCAGATCAAAGAACTGCTCACCGACCCCGAGATAAACGAGTCCAACACGTCGGTCGTCCTCAATACGGCGACCGAACACGAGCAGTTCGAACTGGACCTTCAGGAGTAACCCTTTCTGCCGTTCGTCTGCCCGGGGACCCGTGAGACCGATGGGTTCTTGACTGACTGGTCAGTTAGTTACTGATAATGAGCGACGGCGACACCTCCGAAGAGATCATGGGCGCGACCTACCGCGCGCTGTGTGCCCACGGGTACGCCGACCTGACGATGCAGGACATCGCCGACGAGTCCGAGAAGAGCAAGGCGGCGCTGCACTACCACTACGACAGCAAGCACGACCTGCTGTGTGCCTTCCTCGACTACCTCTACGACGGGTTCGTCGAGCGAACGTCCGACGTCGGAGGGGAGGACCACCACGAGACCCTCCTCGAACTCGTCGACGCGGTGCTGGACAAGCCCGACGACGACAGCGAGCAGTTCGGGACGGCGATCCTCGAAATCCGGGCACAGGCACCCTACGAACCCCGCTTCCGCGAACGGCTGACGCGGTTCGACGAGTACCTCGCGGACGAACTCACGACCGTCCTCGAAGCCGGCGTCGAAGACGGGACCTTCGATCCGGAGATGGATCCCGAGGACACCGCGCAGTTCGTCGTCACGGTGCTGACCGGTGCGGCCACCGAACGCGTCACGTCCGGCCGCTCCGTCGAGTGCACGCGGCGGATGCTCGCCGAGTACGTCGAGACCCACGTGCTGGCGACCGAACGGGAGGTCGAGGCGTGACCGTCCGCGACCGGATGGCCGCCCTCGGCGAGCGACTGGGCGGTCTGTTCAAAGGCCAAGAGGACCTCGAACTCACCAGCGGCCCCATCGGCAAGCCCCTGCTGTATCTCTCCTTTCCCATCGTCATCACCAACCTCCTGCAGGTCGCGTACAACCTCGCGGACACCTTCTGGCTGGGGCAGTACTCCACGACGGCGCTGGCGGCCATCTCCTTCGCGTTCCCGATGATATTCCTGCTCATCTCGCTGGGGATGGGCCTCTCGGTGGCCGGGAGCGTCCTCGTTGCCCAGCACACCGGGGCCGACGAACCCGAGGAGGCGGAGTACGCCGCCTCCCAGACGCTCACCTTCGCCGTCGGGGCCTCGGTCGTCCTCGGCGCCGTCGGTTACTTCTTCGTCGAGGACTTCCTCGCGTTGCTCGGGGCCTCACAGCAGGTCCTGCCGGGTGCGACGGGCTACCTGCAGGTCGTCTCGCTTGGCCTGTCGACGATGTTCGGCTTCTTCGTGTTCATCTCGCTGATGCGCGGGGCCGGCGACACCGTCACGCCGATGCTCGTGATGTTCGGCACCGTCGTCCTCAACATCGCCCTCGACCCGTTCCTCATCTTCGGGTGGGGGCCGCTCCCCGAACTCGGCGTCGTCGGCGCGGCCGTCGCCACCGTCTTCTCCCGTGGGCTCGCGTTCGCCGTGGGCGTGGCACTCATGCTCCGCGGGAACCGTGGCATCCGCGTCAACCCGAGAGACATGGTGCCTGACTTTACGTACTTCCGGAAACTGCTCGAACTGGGCATCCCGGCCTCCGTCGAGGGGACCGGGCGAGCGCTGTCGGTCAACGCGATGCTGTTCATCGTCGGGACGTTCTCCGTGACCGTCGTCGCCGCGTTCGGCGTCGGCATCCGCGTGTTCTCGCTGGTGTTTATGCCCGCCATCGCGATGGACCGCGGCGTCGAGACGATGACCGGCCAGAACCTCGGCGCGGACCGACCCGACCGCGCCGCGAAGGCCAACCACTTCGCCGCGAAGTTCTCCTTCGTCATCCTGACCGCGCTCGGCGCCGTCACCATCTTCGCCGCGCCGACCGTCGTCAGCGTGTTCAGCGACGACCCCGCGGTCGTCGAAATCGGCGCCGAGTTCCTCCAGTGGGTCGCGCCCACCTTCGGGTTCATCGGCATCGTCCGCTCGTACTCAGGCGGGTTCCGCGGGTCGGGCAAGACGCTCACCGCGGCGGCGCTCGCGGTGACGATGCTCGGCGTCATTCGCTTGCCCGTCGCGTGGGTCGCCTCTCGGTCGGTGGTGGTCCCGGCGTGGCTCGGCCCGACCGTCGTCGACGCCTTCGCCTTCTCTCTGGCCGAACAGGGCATCTGGCTGGCATTCAGCGTCTCGAACGTCCTCGCGGCCGGTATCGCCGCCGCGTGGTTCCTCCGCGGGACGTGGCGCGAGGCCGACCCCCGTGCCGAGGGTGTCGCTATCGCCGACGACTGACGGGGACTGCTGTGGCCGTTTCCCGGTATTCGCCGACCCCGTGAGCAGATACCGACGACGGTCGGTCTGCCGCGCCACGTCGTGTGACGGCCGTCTGACGTACGTTCATGGGGGAACGCCCGTAATCATCGACGCATGAGTAGCGGCGCACAGTCGGGGGACCGGGACGGTGAGCGACTGCTCGCGGTGTTCGGGCGGCCCCTGCTCGCGGCGCTCGACGGCGACGCCCCGCGCGAGGCCGCCCGCGCACTCTGTCTGCTCGCCGACGCCGACGAGTCGCTCTCGCGCTCGCTCGCGACGCGACTCCTCGACCACCTCTCGGCGGCCGACGACCGCCGCCCGTTCGTTCGGACGCTGGCGACCCTCGCCACGGACCACCGGGAGTCGGTCCGGACGGCGCTGGCCGACTGCGACGCGCCCCGCCGGGTCCGGACCGCTATCGACGAGGCCGACGGCTGGTCGTTCGCCGAACGGGCCGACGGCGGCAGCGTCACCGACGCGGTTCGGCAGGTCGTCGAGACGCACGACACGCGCGACCCCGGTCCGGGCGTGGCACAACGAGCGAGTACCGACGACGGGCCGGCCGCCGATGCGGACCGCGCGGCCGAACGGGCACACCGCGGCGACCCGGCGGCCGTCGACAGACGCGACCGACTGGCCCGTGCCGAGCAGTCCCGCGCCTTCCGGGCCATCAAACTGTTCGGCGAGTTCGACGACCTCGCCGTCGTCGAACCCGAGCAGGCGATTCGATACGGGTCTGTCCTGCGTACACGTGCGACCCTCGACGGCGAGGAACGCGGCGTCGCCCTGCGCCTGTTCGACCTGCCCGACGAGGCCGACGCCCGCACCGAGTTCGCCGCCGGCGTCGCCGAGTCGCTGGCTCGCTGGGCCGGCGTCGCCGACCACGACGGGTTGGTGACTGTCCACGACTGGGGCGACCATCCGCGGCCGTGGGTGGCGACGCCGTACCTCGACGGCTCGCTGGCCGACCGGGGCCGGCCCAGCACCGAACGCGCCCTCCGCGAGGTGGCTCACCTCGCGGGCGCGCTCGCGAACTGCCACCGAAACGGCCTCGTCCACGGCGGTATCGACCCCGAGACTGTCGTCTACCCCGTGTCGTCGCTGGAGGGGGTGCCGGCCCCACGGCTCGACAACGTCGGCCTGATGGACACCGTGCGCGCACACTTCGAACCGTCGGCGTACTTAGACCCCCGCTACGCCGCTCCGGAGTACTTCTCGCGGGAGTACGGGGGTATCGACGCCGCGACGGACGTGTACGCGCTGGGGACGGTGTGTTACCGCCTGCTGACCGGCCGCCCGCCGTTTTCCGGCGAGTACGATGCGGTTCGCCGCGGCGTCCTTCAGGAGCGACCGCCGGCCCCGACGTCGGTGGACCCGCGACTCCCGGCGGCCGTCGACGAAATCGTCACGAAGGCGACGGCCAAGGACAAACTCCGGCGCTACGAGACGGCCGCCGCAGTGCGGCGTGACTGTTGGCGACTCGTGCAGTCGCTGTAACCGCGACGAGCGAGGGGGCGGTCACGTCCGGGTGACCCGCCAGAAACGGCACAGCCCGGCGACCAGCGCAGCGACACCCACGGCGACCAACAGGAGCGCCGACTCGCTGCCGGCGAGGGGCGTACACCCGAGGACGTGCCCCCTGAGGCTCGTCTCACAGACGCTGCGAGCGGCAGCCAGACCCAGCACGATGGCGCCGGCCGCGACGAGCGAGAGCCCGGCCAGCAGGTCGGTCGTCAGCGTCCGCTGGCGCTCCATGGCCTCCCAGCGGTCCCGAACCGCTGCCCGTTCCCTGTCGGTGCCACGCTCCATACCGGATTTGTTTGGTACGAGTTGACATAACGATAACTGTCGTATCTCACACCACCTGCCCGGACTGCAACGCTGCGACCAGTAGCGTCACGGTCAGCACGCTCGCCACCGTCGTCACCAGCACCGTCGCGCTGGTGAACTCGCCGGGGGCGACACCGTCCGTCTCGCGGCTGAACGCGCCGACGAGGATGAGCGTCGTGACGCCGGTGGGCGTCGCGAGCAGGAGGACGACGACGCGGGCGACGGTGGGGTTCGCGAAGCCGGCCAGCAGGACGACACCGGTGGCGACGACGGGCGCGAGCAGGAGGCGAAGCCCGCTCGCCGTGCCGACCGGGCGGAGCGTGTCCGTCCCGTCGACAGTCGAGAGTTGGATGCCGAGGATGAGCAACATCACGGGGATGGAGGCGTTGCCGAGCAGTTCCAGCGTCGTCATCAGTGTCGAGGACTCGGGCGGAACGACGCCGAGCCATCGGGCCGCCAGCGCGACGACGACGGCGTACACCAGCGGCACGCCGAACACCCGGCGCATGTCCGACAGCGGGTTGCTGTCGCCCCCGCGGGCCGCGACGTAGATGCCGAGGGTGTACAGGAGGACGCCCTGTAACGCTGTCACCAGCACCGCCACGCTCCGCCCTGTCTCCCCGAACGCGAAGTCGGCGAGCGGGATGCCGTAGTTGCCCGTGTTCGGGAAGACGGTGACGAGGACGAACGCCCCCAACAGCGGCTCCGAGTGGCCCGAGAGGCGGCCGACGAGTTCGGCGACGAACAGCATCGCCGCGGTGAACCCGAAGACGGCAAGCACCACCTGTACGATGGTCCCGCCGGCCAGTTCCGAGGTGGTCAGACTGTGGACCACGAGCGCCGGCGCGAGGACGTACACGGTGACGGTGGTGAGGCCGTCTGCCTCTATGCCCTCGTGGCGACCCAGCAGGAAGCCGATGGCCGCGACGCCGACGACGGGAAGGATGGCCGACGCGAAGATACTCAGCAGTGACACGCGCACACTCTCGTAGCGACGGCAAGAACCCTTTCGACTTCGCTCGCTACCGTCGGCCGCCGATGGTCAGCAGAGCTTGTACCGTGCGATCTCTCGCGACCCGCACTCACGGCAGGCGTCCAGTCGCTGGTCCATCGTCGACCCGCAGATGCGACACTCATAGAGGATGCAGGACTGTGCCCCGTGTAACACTCGCGTGACCCACTTCACCACCGACATCGTGTCTCGCTCCGTTCCCCGCCGACTGTTGACCCGACCATAGCGGAGGCAGCCAGCCCGGAGAAAAAACTGTATGTACCGGGTACACACTTTTGCGTGCCAGCTATCGCAGTATCGCTCCTCGCCGATGGCGATCTCTATCCCAGCTGATTTCGTCGTATCGTCGATTACTCACCGGATACCTATCATATCGATACTGACAGTGCGTAGATGTCTCTGGCATGGTGCCCAGTCACACACCAGTGTCCGTGCTGTCGTTCCAACCGACCGGCAGTGTGACTCGGCCCGGACGGCGCGTCGAGACGTCGTCGGTCGAGTCCGGGAGGGGACTGGGGCCTCGTCACTGGACGGGCCACCGGCTACGGACGCGAGGGACGGAGAGAAAATCGTTCGGAAGCGATACAGCGGCAGGCGGTCGGGGGATGGCTCGATGGGGCTCGCGGGCTACTGACCGTGTGCGCGCCCGAGGGGTCTGGAGCCCCGGACCCGCACTCGGCTCACGAGACGACGGCCCGTTCGCCCGTTCGAAGAGACTCGCGTACGCTCGCCTCTCTTACATCATGCCGCCCATGCCGCCGCCCATGCCGCCCATGCCGCCGCCCATACCGCCGGGCGCGCCGCCGGGGCCGCCGGGGCCGCCTTCCTCGTCGTCGTCGTCGCCCTGGCCACCCTTGAGGTCGCCAGCGGCGATGACGTCGTCGATGCGCAGGATCATGACGGCCGCCTCGGTGGCGGACTCGATGGCCTGGGTCTTGACGCGGAGCGGCTCGACGACGCCGTCTTCCTCCATGTCGACGACTTCGCCGGAGTAGGCGTCCAGCCCGAAGGTGACGTTGCCGCCGTCGTGCTTGCTGCGGAGGTCGACCAGCGAGTCGATGGGGTCGTGACCCGCGTTCTCGGCGAGGGTGCGCGGGATGACGTCGATGGCGTCGGCGAAGGCCTCGACGGCGAGCTGTTCGCGCCCACCGACGGAGTCGGCGTAGTCACGCAGGCCCAGCGCGAGCTGGGTCTCGGGGGCACCGCCGCCGGGGAGGACCTTGCCGTCCTCCAGCGTGGCGGCGACGACGCCGAGCGAGTCCTCGATGGCGCGCTCGACCTCGTCGACGACGTGTTCGGTGCCGCCGCGGAGGATCATCGTCACGGCCTTTGCGTCTTCGACGTCCTCGACGAAGATGCGCTCGTCGCCGGCGATGTCCTTCTGGGCGACGGAGCCGGCAAAGCCGAGGTCGTCGCTGGTGACGTCGTCGATGTTCGAGACGATGCGGGCGCCCGTCGAGCGCGAGAGGGCCTCGATGTCGGACTTCTTCGCGCGGCGGACCGCGAGGATGCCCTCCTGTGCGAGGTAGTGCTGGGCCATGTCGTCGATGCCCTTCTGGCAGAAGACGACGTCCGTGCCGGCCTCGACGAGCTTGTCGACCATCTCCTTGAGCTGGGCCTCTTCCTGATCGAGGAACTGCTGGAGCTGGTCGGGGTCGGTGACGTTGACCTCGGTGTCCAGTTCCGTCTCGGGGACCTCGATGGCCGTATCCAGCAGCGCGACGTCGGCGTCCTCGACGGCGAACGGCATGTTGTCGTGGACGCGCTCCTTGTCGACGATGACGCCCTCGACGAGTTCGGACTCGTCCGTGGCGCCGCCGACGACGGTCTCGAGCTGGATGTTGTCGGTGTCGACCGTGCCGTCGTCCTCGGCGACGGACTGGACGGCGCGGACGACGAGGTCGGCGAGGACGTCCTTCGAGGATTCGGCGCCCTTGCCGGTCATGGCCGTGCCGGCGACCTTCTCTAGGGTCTCGGTGTCGTCGGCGTCGACCTCGATGGCGTTCTCTTCGAGAATCTCCTTGGCCTTCTCGGCGGCCTGACGGTACCCCTGCGCCAGGATGGTGGCGTGGATGTCCTGATCGAGGAGTTCCTCGGCCTTCGACAGCAGTTCACCGGCGATGACGACGGCCGTCGTCGTGCCGTCCCCGACCTCGTCCTCCTGGGTCTGGGCGACTTCGACGATCATGTTGGCCGCCGGGTGCTCGATGTCCATCTCGTCGAGGATGGTCACGCCGTCGTTCGTGACGACGACCGACCCGGAGTTGTCGACGAGCATCTTGTCCATGCCCTTCGGGCCGAGTGTCGTCCGAACGGCCTCTGCCACGGCCGTGCCGGCCGTGATGTTCATCGACTGGGCGTCCTTCCCTGAGGTGCGCTGGGACTCCTCGGAAAGTACGATCATGGGCTGGTTGCCCATCTGCTGTTGAGCCATAGTCAGACGATGATTGAATGTGCTTCTATATAATGCTTTTGCTGCCGGACGATGTATCACCGTACTGTCTATCGCTCTCGGCGGTGTGGCACTGTCTGTCGTGGTGTGTTTAAATAGTCTCTCTCGGACGTCTGGGCGGGTAAGCGTGAACTGTCGAGAGGATTCCTCACGCGTTCGTCCGAACGAACGCACGGAGGGCACGTGGGCGTCCTCGACAGCATCACCGACCTGTTCGCATCGAAGTCGGTCGGTACGTCCCGCTGTGACACGGCGTTCGAAGTCGAGGCGGTGACGTTCATCACCCGCGTCTGATCAGGCTGACGTGGCGTCGGCGCTTCTCAGTGCCCCATCCCGAACCGCCGGTGGCGCAGTTCCGGCGTCACCTGTATCCGGTCGACGTCCTGTCCGGTGCGGTACCAGACGAACGCCGCCCGCGTGAACAACTCGCGGCACTCGATGCGCACCTCTCGGGGGACCCCCTCGGTTCGCTCGTGGATGTCCGCTATCGCGGCCCGAGTGAACTGGTCCGGGGTCTCGCCGTCGTACGGTTCTCCGCGGAAGTACGCCAGCGAGCGAGCGACGTACTCCGCGACGTCGTCCGGGGAGAACGGTTCGATGCCCTCGTAGTAGCGCAGTCGGGAGTCGAGCGTCCCGCGAATCTCTGCGACCCGGCGTTTCCCCTCGGGGGTCCCGGTCAGGAACAGACGGACGCCGGCGTCGCCGGCCACCTGCAACGGCGAGAGCAGGTCAGCCTCCAGCACCTCTATCTCGTCGACGACCAACAGGAGCGTCTTCCCGTGTTCGCGCACCCGCTCGACGATTTCACGGACCGCCGTCTTCGCCTCCGCCGTCGCCCACGGGATGCCGTTGCGCACCTGCGAGTAGTGTCCGAAGTCGACCGAGAAGCCGGCGGCGTAGGCCGCTTCGAGCACCGTCTGGTACAGCGCCCGCGCCGTCGTCTCTCGGGGATTGTCCAGATGCGTCACGACGAAGTCGTCGTGCTTCGAGAGGTCCCGCAGGACGATTTCGCGGAACGCCGACTTCCCGGTCCCGTAGGGGCTCACGAGGCCGATGTGCTGGTCTTGTAACAGCCACGAGGTGACCTGATTCAGCATCGCCGTGTCGTGGCGGACGTACAGCGGTTCGGGCATGTGATCGAGGCCGGCCTCCTCGGTAAAGGGGAGGTCCGTCACGTCCTCGGGGTCGCCGCCGAGCGCCTCCCCGAAGGCCAGCAGACGCTGTTCGACCTCGCGCAACTGGTCCAGCAGGACGCCCTCCGAGACCGTCTCCGAGCGCTCTTCGTCCTCGGCCCGAAGCCGTTCCAGCCGGTCCATCACGTCGCCGACGCTCTGGCCGGTGTCGGTCCCGCCGGCGCCGTCGCTGTCGTCTGACACGGTCGTTCTCCGCTATCGTTGACGGCCCGCGGCGTTATATGTTACGCCCGAACGGGAGGAAAAAGCCGCGTCGCCCGCTCACCCGGTGAACTGGTGGTACTCCAGTCCCTTGTGTTTCATCTCGTTGTGTTTGCGTTCGAGGAACGAGTAGACGGAGCCGTGGGGTGCGCCGTCGAGCAGCATCTCGGCGGCCTCGCGGACCGCGTCGACCTGTTCGGGGCCGCCGATGATACCCAGCGTCGACCCGTAGATGACGACGGCGGCGCCGGTCAGTTCCTGCATGAGTTCCCGGGTCCGCCCGCCCTCGCCGATGAGTCGGCCCTTCTGGCGACGGAGGTCGTTCTTGTTGCGGGCGGCGGCCTCGATGTCGATCATCTCGAACATCATCATGTCGTCTTCGAGCAGCGCCAGCGCGTCCTCGGGCGCGAACCCGCGGCCGATGGCCTTCACGATGTCCGGCCCCTTCAGCGCGGTCACGGGGTCGCCGACGGACTCGACCTTGACGGTCCCGTCCTCGGAGTCGATGTCCAGACGGACTTCCGCCCGCTCTTCGATTTCGCGCATGGTCTCACCACCTTCGCCGATCAGCACGCCGATTCGGTCCTGCGGAATCTTCACGTGTTTCATAATATGCTTCGGAGTACGGGGTTCTGCCTGTTTAAGACTTCGGCGTCTAGTCTCGGCGGTGTCTCCGGACGAACAGCCGACTGCAAACCACCAGAAAGCCCCCGGACGCTCGTACCGCCGCGAGTCGCTGTGCGCGCTCGCTTCGCTCGCGTGCTTGCTTCCTCGGGGCGGCGACGAGCGTCCGGCCCCTTTCAGTCCCACCCGTATCTCGTCTCCGGGCCGTCATGCGGTCGCTGGAGAACGTCTCGGTTAGTCCTCGCGTCGGTCCTCGGGCGTCCCCTGCGGAACGGCGTCGTCGTCGCTGCCGGGTGCGGTGTCGTCGTCGTCTTTCGGCGTCGCGTACTCCTTGACGTAGGCGAGCAGCTCGTCGGGCGTGGCGTCGACGCCCTGCCGGGCGAAGAAGTTCGCGACGTTCCGGCAGTCCCGTTCGAGGAACTCGTCGGCGTTGGGGTGGTGGATGGTGACCGCCTGCCCCAAATCGATGATGTACAGTTGCCCCTCGTGGAAGACGACGTTGTACTCCGAGAGGTCCCCGTGGACGAGGCCGGCGTCGTAGAGACGGCGGACGTACTCCTTGACGACCTCGTAGGCCGTCTCGGGGTTCTCGATGTGGACTTCGTTCAGCCGTTTGGCCCGGCCCTCCTCGGTGCCCAGATACTCCATCACGAGGACGTTGCGCTCGACGGCGATGGGTTCGGGCGTGCGAACGCCCGCGCGGCGGGCGCGCTTGAGGTTCGAGGACTCCTTGCGGACCCACGCGGTGACGACTTTCTTCTTGTCCGAGCCGATGCCCTCGAACCGGGGGTCGCCGTCCAGATACCCCCGCATGTCCTTGAAATCGGAGGCGTTGATGCGGTACACCTTCACCGCTACCTCCTCGTCGCCCGAGAGCGCGGTGTAGACGTTTGCTTCTTTCCCCGTCGAGATGGGGCCGCCGAAGGCGTCGATGTGGCCGTCCTGCACCAGTTTGTACAGCGCGCCGTAGGTGGCGTCGTCGAAGACGCTGGCCTCGACCTTGAACTGGTCGGCGTCCTTGATGCGTTTCCGGAACTCGCTGAACTCGCGGTCCCGCTTTCTGGCGATGCGGTCGGCCTCGGTGTCGGAGACGTCGATCTCCTCCCACTCGTCGCCGACGCCCTCGGCCTCGTCGGTTTCGAGCAGCCCGAACTCCGCCTCGCTGTCGCTCACGTCTGGGCCTCCGTCGAGGCTGTGGCGCGGTGCATTACGGCGCTACTCCTTGATGTGGCCCTCCTCGCGGAGCTGGTCAGCGTCTTGCTTCTCGTAGCGCCACGTGATGTCTGCTTTCTCGTCTTGCCAGTCCCACGGTTCGACGAGGACGACGTCGTCCTCGCGGATCCAGATACGCTTTTGCATCTTGCCGGGAATCCGGGCTGTGCGTTCGACGCCGTCCATACAGCGTACTTTCACGCGATTCGCGCCGAGCATGTTCGTGACGACGGCGAACACCTCGTCGTCGTCCGGCATCCGCAGGTCTTTCCGGCCCTCGTTGTCGCTCATAGCTGAGTGTTCGGCCCCGGGAGGGTTAAGTTTTGTACGATTGCCCGTCGCCAAGCGAGACGCCCGAGTGGTAAGGCACAAGGTCTGGCCACCGTAAGCGCCGCGCATGACTCTCAGGCTGCCCGCCGAGGCCGACGACTGGGCGCAGGCGTGGCGCGACCGGATCAACGACCGCGACGCCTTCGCCGAGGCCGCTGCCGACTTCGACGCGACGTTCTGCTTCGAGATTCAGGCCGACGACGTCTACGACGGTGACCCGATACGGTTCCTGGTCACTATCGGCGACGGCGTCTGTACGGACGCTCACCTCGTCGACGGCGACGCCGACTACGAGTTCGCGCTCCGCGGGCCCTACGAGGCCTGGGTGGCGATGTTACAGGGTGACCTCGACGTCTCCGAGTCCGTGATGAACGGCACCTTCGACGTGACCGGCAATACGATGACGCTCCTGCGCCGACAGGACGCCGTCGCGGAGATGGTCGGCGCAGCACAGGGCGTCGACACCGAGTTCGAGTACTGACCGACGGGCTTTTGTCCGCCCGCCGGGCGAACTCGGGTATGCTCGACAAACTCGGTGCCGCCGGTATCGCGGGCGTCGTCGTCCTGTTCGGTGGTATCGGCCTCGTCGCATGGAAGCAACCGATCGTAGCGGCCGGTATCGCACTCGTCGTCGGCGGCCTCGGCCTCGTCGTCTACGGCCTCGTCACGAGTCTGCTGGCCTCCTTCGGGATGGGGATGGGCGGCGGGATGCCCTAAGCGGCCCGCAAACCGAACGCGAAGCACGCCCCGCCGTCCGTCTCGACGGCCGGTCGTCGGATTCCTCGACGACGTCCGTCGGCACCATCCCGTCGCGTTCGCTCAGTCACTCCCTAGTCCTCCACCGGCCTGTCGGCCCGGTGTTCGCTGATTATCTGGTCGACCATCTCCGCCTTCTGTGCTTGCTCCCGGTCTTCCGCCCGGTCCTCCCAGTCGGCGATGGCGGCCTCGACCTCTGCCTCGCGAGCGATGGCGAGTTCGTCTATCTCCTGTACGGTGACCATCTCGACGGGCGCGACCGGGACGTCGTGGTCGAACAGCACCTCGTCGGCGGCGTCCGAGAGGTTGCCGTCGCGCAGGACGACGCGGGGGTCGGCCTCGGCGAGGCGCTTCGCCGTCGACCGCCCCGCGCCGGAGGCGTCCCGGAGCATGACGACGTCGCCGGCCACGAGGCCGAACTGCTCGTCGGCGGCCTCGATGGCGTCGCGGGTGAACTGCTCGACGACCTTGACGGGCACCAGTCCGTCCCGTTCGTCGGCGACGTCGGCGAAGTTCGAGTGGTCGAGTTTCCACAGCGACTTCAAGCGGTCGAGTTTCCCCGCCAGTTCCTCGCGTTTCGCCTGTTCGTCCTCGACTTTCCGTTCGAGGGCCTCGTTACGCCGTTCGAGTCTGGTGACCTCGCGGTCCTTGCGGACCTCCCGGCGGCCCTCCTGTCTGGCCTTCTCCAGTTGCTTGTCCTTCTCGCGTAACTGCTCGTCTTTCTGCTGGATCGTGTCTTTCAGGTCGTCGACGTGGGATTCGAGGCGGTCGATGCGGGCCTCCAGCCGTTTGATCTCCTTCTCCTCGTCGCTCAACTCGCGTGGCTGGTGGCTAGTCGACTCCGCTTCGCTCTCGTCGTCGCCCTCGATGTCGCGAAGCACCGACTCGACGGACTCGTCGCCGGCGACGACGCGGGCGACGACCGGGCCGACCTCGTGCTGCGGGGGGACCTTCCCGGCCACGCGGTCGAACTGGCTCTCGTGGTGGTCGAAGGCGTACAGCGCCGCCGCCATCGCGTCCCGTTCGTGGTCGTTGTCGTAGGCCTCCTCGCGGGTCCGGTGTTTCTTCTCGTCGACGGGCAGGTCGCGTTCGGGTTCCCACCCGGCGGCGTCGAACGACCGGCGGAACTTCTCGACTGTCTCGGGCATCGGCGTCACGTCGGCGGCGACGACGACCGGCCGCCCGCGTTCGATTATCCACTCGATGACGTCGGCCCGGTCGTTCGTCCGGGAGGAGTAGACGTCCAGCACCTCGCCGTCTAACCCGACGATGGCGACCGCGGTGGTGGTGCCGGGGTCGACGCCGACGACGACGTGGTCCCGGCGCTTCGCCAGCGGCCGGAACTCGATGCCGTCCCGGCGGACCCGCTCTATCTCGACGCGCGTGTCGCCCGAGCGGTGTGTCGAGACGGGGATGTCCTGTGGCCGGGCCTGGACGCGGAAGACGGCGCTGGAGAAGCCGCCGTACTTCTCTGTCACGTCGCGTTCGTACGCCAGTCCTGCGCCGTCGAGTTCGGACTCGACCTCGCGGGCCTGCTTCTTGACGGCGCCGTGGATGCGGCGGGTGTACCGGTCCTCGGACCAGCCACCCTTTCCGGTCGAGCGGCCGCGCGAGACTTTCACTTCGGTCGTGTCGGTAAAGGCCGACACCTCCTGTCCGACGTTCGCGGCGGCGAGTCGGGCCGCGGCCTCCGCTTCCTTCATGGGCTTCTTTCCGTAGGGCACGCCGTGGCGCTTGGCGACCCGCGAGAGCGGTTCCGGGCGCTCGTCGCCGGTCACCTGTACGAGTTTCGTCTCGTCGGGGAGGCTGCCCAGCAAGTGGACCAACTGGTCCTTGTCGGCCGCCAGTTCGTACATGTTGTCCGTCGCGAGGATGTCCGGCTCCTCGTCGTCGACGAGGCGCCGGAGCTTCCGCCGCGACACCACGTCCCGCGCTATCTCTTCGCCGTCGAACACCACCAACGCGTAGGAGGGGGCGTCACCGCGCACGTCGCCGCTCTGGATGTCTACCCCGAAGACGACGGCGTCGAGCGCTGCCGTGCGGTTCACGCACCCCGCTAGGTGATGCGTGACTATAAATCTCGTTCCGGCGGGCGGGTCCCGACCGCCGACGCGCTACTCGCCGTCGTGGGCAGCGGCGCTTCCGAAGTCGGCGGTCTCGACCAGTCGCGCGAACGCCGCCTGCTCGCGGTCCTCTAACGTCTGCTGGTCCGACGCGTCGCGCATCCGCGCCTTCAGTTCTCTCAGTGCCCCGCGGTCGACGGCGGCCACCTCGTCGGCGACCGCTCGTGGGTCGGAGACGACCCGCGAGACCAGTCCCATCCGCAGAGCCGTCTCGGCGTCGACGGTGCGACCCGACAGCGCGAGGTCCAGCGCCTCGCCCTCGCCGACGATTCTGGGGAGCCGTCCCGTGCCGCCCCACGCGCCGAACAGACCGAGTTTGACGCCCGTCTCCGCGAACGTCGCATCCGGCGTCGCCACCCGGAGGTCACAGGCCAGCGCCAGTTCGACGCCGCCGCCGCGGGCCGCCCCGTCGACGCCGGCCACGACCGCGCCGTCGTACTGCTCGATGGTGGTCGCGACACGCTGTCCCAGCGCCGCGAACTCGCCGGCACCCTCGGCGTCCAGCGTCTCGACTACGTCTAAGTCCGCGCCGGCACAGAACGCCTCGCCAGCGCCCTGGAGGTAGACGACCGGTTCTGTCGCTTCGGCGACTGCCGTCTCCAACTCGCCGAGCGCCTCGTGGTCGAGGGCGTTGCGTCGGTCTGGTCGGTCGAGTGTCAGCACCCGAACGTCACCCTCGGCCGTCGTTCGGACCATGCGCTGTCTGACTCCGCTGTTTCCAAAGGTCTTTGCCCTTGCCGCCGCTAGGTCACACCAATGGAGGAAGTGGCGGCGGTCCGCCAAGCCGCGCTGGCGGCGGTCGACGACGTCGAGCCCGAACGTCTCCGCGAACGCATCACGGCACGCCTCGACGACGCCTCGCTCTCGCCCGGCGTGCTGACGCTGGTCAGCGCCAGCGCCGCCAGAGAGCATCCCACCGACCCCGCCGACGGCGACGCCGACCGCGCCGCCGGCGTACAACTCATCTACGAGGGACTCCGGCTCACTCGCCAACTCGCCCACGAGGACCCGTGGGCGGGCGGCGACCGCGACGCCGCCGACCTCGACATCCTCATCGCCGACATCCTCGTCTCGCGGGGGTTCTACCTACTGGCTCGCACGGAGGCCGCCGACGCCGCCGTGCAGGTCGTCCGCTCGTTCGGCCACGACCAGACGGTCCAGCGGACCACCGGCGACGAGCGCCTCGACGGCACTCTCGAGGTCGACATCTGCGAACTCGCCGTCGTCGCCGGCGTCACCGCCGGCGGCGTCCACCCCACGCCGACGCTGCGGGAGTTCGCTACCGACCTCGGGAGCGACGGGCTACCCGAGAACGGCCGTCTCGTCGGCGACGAGATAGCGGACGCGCTGACGGCCCACACCCGGACCGACCACCCTCCGAGTGACGGCACCGAGGCCGCCGCCGACCACTGAGAACAATCGCCACGCCGGCACCGAATCGAAACGCCTAAAGACAATTGCCGGGTACATCGAAACGCGCCTGGGTAGCTTAGCGGTAAAGCGCGTCCTTGGTAAGGACGAGACCCCGGATTCAAATTCCGGCCTAGGCTTTCTGCGACGAACGGACGTGAGGAGCGAAATCTGTACGCGGGATGTGAATCGAGAGAAGACGCAGCGCGAACACCGTGAGCGACCGTCTTCGCGTGGTTCAAATTCCGGCCTAGGCTTCTTCTGACCACACTTCTACGAGGTGATCCGCCGCCGAGCGACCGCTGTGGTCAGAGATGCCGGCAGCGGGATTTGACTCCCTGTCAGTCCCAGCGCCGAACGGAGTGCGGCGTCCGTCAGGACCTCGATCGAGCGACCGAAGGGGTTCAGCGAGTCGTCGGATTTCGAGAGCCCACTTGCCTCGATGACTGTCTCCGTCGAGCTATTCTCTGTCATCTGTGCCGCTGGAGTCGTCGTCGAATCCGTCGACATCACGCTAGTACAAACGGTTCAATGACCCAATGCGGTTTCACTAGAAAATATAGGGGTCTGGTGTGAAAATCTGCATATTCTAACCAGCGTTTATTTCTCACCTCACTTTCTATGTTGGGTATGGCATCTCTCGATGAAACTGACATCGACATTTTGCGACTCCTCAGTCACGATGCTCGTCGGACGATTACCGACATCGCCGAAGAGGTAGACATGTCCGGCCCTGCCGTCACCGACCGCATCGACCGGCTGCAGGACGCAGGGATCATCAACCGGTTCACGGTCGAGATCGACCGGACACAGCTCGGCGCTGGCGTGCAGATTTTCGTCCAACTCGACCCGGGAAATTCGTTCGACCAGCTTCGGTCCCGCCTCGACGGATCCGACGCAGTCGAGCACGTGATGGTCACTGCCGACGGGGAGCTCTGGTTCAACGCACGAGCGGATGTCCACAACGTTCACTCGTGGCTCAGCGCTCTTCTGGAGCCAGCTGAAAACGCGGAGTACAGCGTGACTCTCATCGACGAGATCGAATGGCAACCGTCACTCGACGGGACGGACTTTGCGCTCACCTGTGCAGAATGCGGGAACACCGTCGACAGCGAGGGCGAATCTGAGTGGCTCGACGACCGGATGTATCATTTCTGCTGTTCCACCTGCCAGAACGAGTTCAAAGCCCAGTTGAATCAGCTCAAAGACGGTGTCTGAGCGGTTCGAAACTCCGGATACGGGGCACTACGACGCTTGATTTGCTATCGCGGGGGTGAAAAATCGGCCACCACTGCTTCCGTCAGTCTGCAACTGACGGACGATGGGACCGACCCGTCCACGTCTCGGAGCGAACCCGATAGCCAGTCACGAGGGCGGCACCCCACGTTTCAGCGATCAGCGCTGCATACACAGCAGCGAACCCCAACGAAGTCACTGCCCCGACATATGTCAACGGCAGGAGCAGGAGATACAGCCCGAACAGCCGTCCGTACATCGTCCACCGGTTGTTTCCCGATCCTTTCAGAATGCCCTCGTACGTCCGGAAGACGCCGAGTCCGACGAAGCTGATGCTAGCAACCCGAACGAACGGGGTCGTTCGAGCGATCGTCTCCGGATTCGTGCTGAAGAACCGAGCGACGACTGGAGCGAGCGCGAAGACGAGCACGCCCGAGAGCACGTACACGACCGTCGAGAAAACAACCGCGTCGTGACCGAAGTCGACGGCCAGCTGTTCGTCCGATCGTCCCAGTGCCTGGCCGACGAGACTGCTCGCGGACATCGAAAACCCTGCCCCAAATGCGTTCAACAGGTTCCGCACTCGGCGAGCGACCTCGAACGAAGCGACGACGGTCGGCCCGACCATCGCGAGCAGTGCCAGCAGTGGGAATCGAACGATGACGTTCCCGAGCCGGTAGCCGATCAACGGCGCCGACGTCTCGATCAACTGTCGGAGTGTACGAACGTCGAGATGTGGGCCTGTTACCGAAACAGAGAGTGGGAACGAGCCGATTCCGGGGAACTCGCCGTGGACCAATCCATACGCGAAACTCGCCGCCACCAGCCCTTCCGCAGTCACTGACGCGAGTGCGGCTCCGAACACACCCAGGTCAAGGCCGAAGATGAATATCGCGTTGAGGCCGATGTTTCCGACCGCACCCGTCGCCCGAATCGACATCGGGATCCACGTGTTATCGGCTCCGGCGAGCGCGCGGCTCACGATGACAGTGAACGTGACGAACAGGAGGGCGATCGCACTCAGCCGCAAATACGTCGAGCCGTATCGGAGCGTTCGACTGTCCTCGGTGAACACACCGATCAACTCCTCAGCACCGAACCAATACGCGACGACGAAGGGGATGCCGAGCCCGACACCGAGGAGTACGCTCTGTTTGACCACGAGACTCGCGTCTGTATTCCGGTCGGCACTGTAGCGCTGTGCGACCAATCCGATCGTGCCACCAGCGATACCAATTCCGAAGGCGAACGCGAATTGCCAGTAGACGACTGCGAACGAGATGCCCACGATTCCTGCGGAGCCGACGGCCAGCCCGACCATCGCAATGTCAGACGCACGGAGCGAGAATCTAGCAATCATCGTCAGGATCCGTGGCGACGCGAGGTCCGCGATCCGCTGTCCGCGCTGGCCATCGATGATACCCACGCCGGCTAGTCGACGCGCGAGCCACCGGAACCACCAAACGACGGGGTTGAACATGAGTGCCGCGTCAGACTCTCTGCGGAAGCTCGATCGAACTCCCGACGCCGACGGAGCGGAACGCACCAGGGAGACGCTCCGAGAGGATTTTCTCGGCTTGGAAGCCAGTGCAGTGGGTTCCGGCGAACACGTCGAGTTTGCCCTCTACCCAGTCCGCCAGGTCGTGGATTTCGTCCGCATCACAGGCGACAAGGTGGGTGCCGCCGATAACGTAGCGAACTTCCTGACCGGTGACAGTCTCGGCGTGCTCGATGGTATTGCGAAGGCCCGCGTGACAGCATCCGAGGACGAGAGCCGTACCGTCGGTAGTTTTGACAGCGACCGATTGATCATCGGGCACCGAATCCTCGACTAGCTCACCGTTCTCCTCGCGAAGATGGGCGGGGTTGTCGGCGTGAGTCCGGGGAATCTCTCCGAGTGCGAACACGCCATCGCTCACCGCTACTGGGTCACGGTGTTCGACGATGTCGGCGCCCGTTTCGACTTCGGCCCGCGAATAGGGGATACCGATGTGGATCGGATCGGCCAGTGTCCTGCCGTCCGCGGGTTCCCGGATGAACCGCTCGTTCCAGATGTCGGGATGGCAGTAGACGGTCGGACTGTCGAACGGGTCGAGAAACGCTTCGAGACCTTTGGTGTGATCGTAGTGGGCATGGCTCAACACGATGTCGTCGAATTTCGTATCGACGTCGAGCAACCGTGCATTGTCGAGTGCGGCAGTGGATTGACCGGTATCGAACAGCACATCGTCTATTGCGGCCGCGAACCCCCACTCGCCACGGAGGCCTTTCGGGATCCCCGTTGCAACCGTGTTGTCGGCCAGCACCGTGACCTTCATCTCTGCTCACCCAGCGCGACGCGGAGCATTTCGTCACGGCGATCTGGCTTCCAAGTACGGTCACGGACGACGTGCGGTCTCGACTTTGCAATCATCGGATTCCTCACAAGAACAGGTACGTCGTACTGTCTGATTGCGATTTCCACTATAAATTCGAGGTCTAAGACAACCTTCAGATAGGAATTCAAGATCCAAATATCGCACTACGGCAAACACCGACGACAAAACCCTTGCTCACGTGTCACGCGAGATATTCCCGTCTGTTCTTTAGATCGCCGTTGGTGATTCATAGAGGAACAAGGTGAAGAGAGCCGGCTTAGACCGGTTTATTAGCGCCTGAATAGCTCGGCCGAGTGCCTTGAATATCTAGAACCTCGGCTTGAGAACCTTGTATTTCTAGTGAAAATCGCATTAGATACCCATCCCGTTTGTAGTAACGTCATGTTCGAAGCTCATCCAAGCGGAGATACCAATCGCGACTGGAATACGATCGCAACTCGGGACGGCCCTTCCGGAGTGGCTAGACAGGAGGGCAGAGTATGGTAGCACGCTCGCAACTCGCTCGGAACGTGGCCACAGCTGGTTTGATGGCGATGTTCATGAGCCTCACCATCGCACTGGCCCTGCGAGCACTGTTCGATGGCATCGGGCCAGGGTTCGTTGGCGAATGGCTGCAGACGGCCACGGTCGCGTTTGTCGTCGCATGGCCGTCAGCAGCGGTGTTTTTCCCGGTTGTGAACACGCTCGTTGACCGTCTTCCGATTTCAGCCAATGACGACCACAGCAGAGAATAGCTGATACATCACGGACTGAATAGCATGATCTTACAGGAGTTCTCTCCTCGTCACGCACACAAGCGGGAATAGTTCTGGCCCGTCTCTGTGTCGTTTGCGGTTGTCTCAGGAGTAGTGAGACAGTTCGATAGCACGAGATGGCAGCTGAATCCTGACCCAGAGACACGGACCTGTGTAGCTGCACATCGGAAATCCCGTGTTGTCAGAACACGGATGGAATTTCGTCCTTAGTACAGACGAGACCCCGGATTCAAATTCCGGCCGAGGCTTTCTGCGACGAACGGACGTGAGGAGCGAAAGCTGTACGCGGGATGTGACTCCCTGTCAATCGCCGCTCACTCCCGCTCGGGTTCCTCGGCGAGCGCTCGGTCCCGCAACTCCTTGCACTTCTCGCCGTGCACGGTCAGTTCGGGCACCGGGACCGGCGTCCCGTCCTCGACGGCGACGAAGGTGGCGTAGGCGCTCGTGGTCTCCTCGGTCTCGCCGGTTCGGGGGTTCTCGCGCGACACTTCGATGCGAACACGGACGCTCGTCCGGCCGGTGGCGTAGGCCCACGACTCGACGAGGGCGGTGTCGCCGATGGGGATGGGGCGCTCGAAGTCGACGCGGGACATCTGCGCGGTGACACAGGTCTCTTCAGCGGCCCGCATCGCGGACATCGCGCCGATTTCGTCCATCCACTTCATGACGATGCCTCCGTGGGCGCTCTCGTAGTTGTTGGCGTGGGTCGGCTGAACTCGCTCGCGATTGACGATGTGCGTGTCCGCGATGTGGGGCATGGCCCGAGGTACGACGGCCGGGACTAAAAGCGGCCCACCGACTTACTGCTGCGGGCCGACTTCTTCGAAGGGCTGGACGATGACGAACCCGTCGGGGTTCGAAAACTCCAGTTGGTACTGCTCGCCGGAGGACTGGCCGATCATGTCCGAGAGGCTCCGGTTGACGCTGCTAGAGGGGGAGTTGTCGGCGCTCCAGGCGACGGTCGCCGCCGGGTCGGTCTTGACCGGCGGGGTGAGCACCAGCGGGTCGCCGTGGGTCGTGATGGCGACGCTGCCAGGGCCTTCGAGAAAGACGTTCGTCAGGCCGCCGGTGGCGGACCCGGCGAGGCTGCCGATGGTGGAGATGCTGTAGTCGATGCTCGACTCGAAGGCGAGTACGTCGTTGCCGTTGACGGAGATGGACTCGTCCTCGTTTAGGTCCATTATCTGTATCTCTTTCCCCTGATCGGCGACGTAGAGGTGGCCGGTGCCTTCGACCTCCATCACGGGGGTGCCTTCGCTGGTCGCCTTCGACTTGATGAAGCCAGTCAGGCCGCCCTCGGCGTTGGACTTCCCCGTGAAGGTGAGGTCCCCGTCGTGGGCGACCATCGCGCCGGCTTTCGTCAGTACAGTCCCGTCGACGGCGATGTCGAGGAGCTTGCTGCTCTCTAGCTGGAAGGTGTCGCCGCCCTCGTCCGGTCGGTTCGCGTTGATGAATGTATCGACGTCCATGGTATCTCGGCCGATTGCTCGGCCACGGCCACCGATTCGACGCGGGGGGTTGAAACCTTTCTCCCGTCGGGCGGCGTCATTTACCGGGACAGCGATGAAACAAACGGGAGCGCACGTCAGAACGGGAGCGGGAACGGTACCGACCCGCGGGAGTACCCCTCGACGCGGCCGTCGGGGCGGTAGCGAAACACCACGAGCGGTTCGTAGCCCACGCCGGGTTTCTCGGCGTGGACGCGGTGCCACTCGTCGTCGCGGAAGGAGGTGCAGTCGACGACCAGTACGGCCCCCGGATGGGCGGCCAGTTGGTCGCGGGTCTTCGCGTCGCCGGAGGCCTTCAGCGCGCCGATGGCGGTGTCGACCTGCCGGCGAGTCGGCGGGCGGGGACGCGTCACCTCCACGAGAGTGTCCTCGACGCGGAAGTCGACGGAGTGGCCCGACCCGAGTTCCACCTCGGGTTCGATGTCGTTGCCCGAGTCGACGAGCAGTTTGGCGGTGTTGAACTCCCCCATCGTCGCCTGCATTCGCGAGAGGTCGAACCCCTCGCTGGTCCCGAGTTTGCTGGCCATGGTGTAGCGGTACTCGTCTAACACACCGGTCGCGAGGAAGTCGTCGTAGAACCGAAGGCCCTCGGCCTGACTGGCGTCGGGGAACCCCCCGGCGTGGTCGCGGAAGAACTCGCGGGTGGACTCCCGGCCGTCCTTCGAGAGGAAGACGGGGAGAAAGAAGTGCGAGACGGTTTCGTACTCGGTGAGCCACGGGTCCTCGACCTCCAACTGGGCCAGCAGTTCGCGCTGGGCCCACTCGGAGATGGGGTCGGGGGACTCCTCGAACGTGCGCTTGTTCGTCCGCCAGAGGGTCTCCGGCGTCTGTGTGTTACCGAGCCAGTAGGCTTCGTTGCCGTTCCAGCAAAAGAGCGCGAGGTCGCCGTTGTCCATCTCCAGCCGGCGGGCCGTCCACCCTTCGGGTGGGGCGAACCACGGGCCGTTCAGTTCGGCGCCGAAGGTGCTCTGCAGGGGAGAGAGGAGGTCACGCCGGACGCGGTCCTCGCTCCAGCGCTCGGTCGAGTAGCGAAATCGAAGTGGGCCAGCCACACCCGTCAGTAGTCGGTCGGTGGTCTTGTGCGTTCCGCATCCGGGGCATCACACGGGACGAAATGGCTGAGAACGGCAGAGATAGGGTTCGAACGTCGAAAATCGCTCCGACCGTTACATTGATAGGTACTAACACGCAAGTTCGAGTGTGGTAACGCATGTCTATGGGAGCGTATGACGACGACGAACACGAACGCCGTGAACGCAAGAACAACGAAGTCGACCTGTCGGAGGACGACGACCGCACAGCGTATCACGGGACTGTCGACTACGACAGTGGGGAGTCCACCGAGGAGCTGCTGGACCAGTTCAAGCAGATCAACTCCGAGTAACGCCGGCCTTTCTCGACCGGACCTGTAGCAACGTCACCGACACGGCCGTGACCACTGTCACCGCCACGACGTGAGCTATCAGCGCCGCGAGCAGGACTGGCTGGTTCAGCACGAACGGCACCAGTACCAACTGGAGTACGCCGAACCCCCACGTCTCCAAGTCGGCCCGCTGGAAGACCCGTGCCGTCTCCGGGTCGAACCGGAAGCGCAACGACCGCCAGAGGCCGGTGACGCTGGCCCACCATCCCGTGCCGATGCGGTAGCTCACGTCCCAGAGGATGAGCAGCGTCAGGTACACCACCAGTACCGGCGGCTCCTCGCCGAACAGCGTCGTGACGAGCGGGACTTCTCTGGTCTGTGGGTCGAAGACGAACAGGTGGGTCAGCATCGCGATGTACGCGAGCACCGACAGCACCACCTCCATGTTCGAGGAGAACAGCAGCGCTCGATAGGTCGGCGGGACGTCGATGCGGCGGATGAGCGTGCTGATGCGCAGCATCTCGATGCTCCCGATGGTAGCGACGAAGACGACGGCCGTCGCTGCGATGGCGGCGTTCCAGACGTCGTAGTACCACGCCATCGCGACGACGGCCACCTCGAAGACGACAAGTTGGATGGCCAGTGCGGCCCACGTCGGGAGGTGGATACCGGGAAGCGCGCCGACGATGCTCTCGTACACCCACGTCTCGCCGTAGTCGGGATGGGGACTCTCACTGCTCATTCGACTCACCACCGTCGGGCTGCTGGTCTGTGGGCGCTCGGACGCGCTTCGCGTGCTCGCAGCCGTCGGGCCGGGGCTCTGAGGAGGTTCGCCTCGCTTCGCTCGACGCACCACCGTCGGCGACGGCGGGGATGCGGGCACTCTCTCGGGTGCCCTGCAGTGCCCGGTCGACGGCCTCGTCGAACGGCGTCAGCGTCACCGGAACTGACTGCTGGATGCTGTCGTCGCTCGCCACCACGGGGGTCTTCAGCCCGCGGATGAGCGGTCTGGCGACCGTCGAGGGTACGTCGGTCACGAGTCCGATGGAGAGTGCCGACAGCCGCGGACTCAGTATCGGGATCGGGACGATGCGTGGCTCTTCGTCGTGCATCACCTGTCCGGTCCGGCGGAGTATCTCCGCGTAGGTCATCACCTCTGGGCCACCGACCTCGTACGTCTCGCCGGCCGTCGACGGCGTTTCGAGGACGCCGACGAGGTACTCGACGACGTCCTCGATGGCGATAGGATGACAGTCCGTGCGGACCCAGCGCGGGGTCAGCATCACCGGGAGTCGCGCGTTCAGTTCCCGGATGAGGCGGAAACTGGCGCTCCCGGTACCGATGACGATGGCGGCCCGGAGCGCCGTCAGGTCGTACGCGCCGTCGGCGAGGAGGTACTCCACCTCGCGACGCGAGCGGAGGTGTTTCGAGCGCATCTCGTCATCCTCGCCGAGGCCGCCCAGATAGACGACGCGGTCCACCCCGGCGGCGTCGGCGGCGGCCCGGAAGTTCCTCGCGGCCCGACGGTCACGCTCGGCGTAGTCGGCCCCGGCCCGCATCGAGTGGACGAGGTAGTAAGCGACGTCGACGCCGTCCAGTGCGTCCTCGAAGCTGCCCGTCTCCAACAGGTCGCCCGTCGCCACGTCGACGCCGTCCGGTGGATCGTACGCCGACGGGTCCCTGACGAGCGCGCGGACGTCGTGGCCGGCGGCGCGGAGTGCGGGGACGAGGTGGCTCCCCACGAACCCCGTCGCGCCGGTCACCAGCACGTGCATGCTCCACTCACAGCGCGGCACGAGGTTAAAAGGCTCCCCTGTCGTGTGGCCAGTTCACCCGGCGGGCTCTCACCCGGCCGCCCGCTCACCACCCGGGCGTCGGCGGTGCGCCGTCGTCGTCTTCGACTCGGCGGGCGACGTCGGGATCGGGCGCACTCGCACCGAATCCACCGGCCCTTTCGGTCCACCGCTCGATGGCTCGGCCGGCCCACGAATCGGCGTTCGAGACCGCCTCGAGCGCCTGTTCGTATCGCTCGTCGTTGACGACGAGCGTCCCCGGACTGGACGCGGTGGCGACGGCGACGAACTCGGCCCGGTCTTCGGCGGTGAGGTCGTCGTCGCGGAATCGCCTGACAGTACCCGCGACGCGCTCTGGCTCGGGGTGGGCGAACACGCGCTCACCGACGGCACCCGGCCCGAACAGCGGCGTCACGTCCGGCGGGTCGTCGTCGAGCAAGCGGCGACCGCCGTGGACGGACTCGACGCGTTCACACTCCGTTTCGGTCTCTAAGAGCAGATTCTCGCCGGGGTAGGTACTGCACGCGTGGGGGTAGTGGTCGCCGTCGTGGATGCGACACTGCAGCGTCGTCGGGTCCAGAAACACGCAGGCCCGGAGCCACGTCGACGGCCGGTCGAACGGCGCGACGGGTTTCGGCGGCTTGCGCAGGCCCACGAAGAAGACGGGCCGGTCGTCGATGGCGGCCACGTCGACGCCGTCGAGCGTGACGCTCCGGTCGTCGTCCTCGGCCCGCCACAGGCGCGGTCGGAGGGCGTCGCCGTACCCCGCGTCGACGAATCCGCGGACCTCTTCGCGGGAGAGGGGGACGAGGTTGTAGGTGTCGTCCAGCGGTTCGAACGGCCCGCGGCGCTCGTGGTCGATGTCGCGGCCGGTGAGCGGGCGCCAGTCGATGCAACACCCGGCGCAGCCTTCGCAGTCGACCTCCATACCGTGGTGTTCGATACCGCGCAGCAAAAAGAAAAGGTCCTTACCGCCGTCCTCGGTAGCGAACCTATGGCATCACAGCCCTGTGACGGCTGTGGCGACCGCGTCTCGATAGGTGGCGGTATCGCCAACATCTGGACACAGGAGAGCAGACCGACCGAGGGTATCGTCCTCGAACTCGGCGACGGCACCGAACACTTCCTCTGTTACGACTGTATCGACCGGCTTCCGGACGACGCCGAGGTGACTGCCGAGGACGTGGCGGCGCTCACAGAGGAGTCGTAAGTCGCCGTCGCTCGCTGTCGGTCGTTGTCGTCGGCGGCGCGACGCTGCCGCTCTGGATGGAGTGTTCGATAAAACGCGTCAGACGTGGTCGCTAACGCGACCGGAAATCTGCGTTAGTTGCGGACGACGTTCGTCGCGCGGGGGCCCTTGTCGGCCTGTTCGATGTCGAATTCGATCTCCTCGCCTTCTTCGAGGTCCGGGCCGCCAACGTCTTCCATGTGGAAGAAAACGTCCTCGTCCGCGTCC
Source organism: Haloarcula pellucida (assembly GCF_014647235.1). Classification (GTDB taxonomy): domain Archaea; phylum Halobacteriota; class Halobacteria; order Halobacteriales; family Haloarculaceae; genus Haloarcula; species Haloarcula pellucida. The sequence goes on along the minus strand of NZ_BMOU01000005.1, from coordinate 299,510 downwards.
TCAGTCGAGATGAAACCGTAACCGCCTGTGTCGTTGAAGAAATCAACCTTACCGTTTGCCATTGCAAACAAACATACAGGGGGTATATGTATAAGACTTCCGAGGGTACCACTACCACGACCGTGTGGGTGTGAACACGCACCACTCCGTCGATGGGGCGGGACCCGCCGCCCGTCGCCGCCGGCGCCTGACAAGAAAGGTTTACCCCCACCGGTGCGTTGCCTTCTCGCGTGTACCCGGCGCGGATCCACGACGAGTTCCCCGCTCCGAGCTACCGCGGTAACCAGAAGCAGGCCCTCTCGGACATTCGCACGGCCTTCGAGAGCGGGAAGGACGTCGTCCTCGTACGCGCGCCGACGGGGAGCGGCAAGTCCCTGCTCGCCCGGGCCATCGCCGGGTGTGCCCGCACCGCGGGGGAGGCGAGCGCCGAACAGGTGGTCGACGCCTACTACACGACGCCGCAGGTGTCCCAACTCGACGACGTGGCCGAGGACGACCTGTTAGAGGACCTCTGTGTCATCCGCGGGAAGAACAACTACGACTGCATCCTCCCCGGGGAGACGGACACGCCGGTCAATCAGGCCCCCTGCGTGCGCGAACGCGAGTTCGACTGTCAGGTCAAGCACCGCTGTCCGTACTTCTCGGACCGCGCTATCGCCTCGAACCGCCGCATCGCCGCGATGACGCTCGCGTACTTCATGCAGACGGCCGGCAGCGACGTGTTCGGGAAACGGGACGTGGTCGTCGTCGACGAGGCCCACGGCCTGGGCGAGTGGGCGGAGATGTACGCCACCATCGACCTCTCGCCGGAGACCATCCCGATGTGGTCGGACCTAGACGTGCCGACCCTCGACGGACTGGACGAGGCCGTCGCCTTCGCCGAACGTCTCGAACACCTCACCGAGCGCCGCGTGAAGGAACTGCGGGGCAACGCCGAACTCACCCCCGACGAGGTGGCAGAACGCGACTCGCTGAACAAGCTCCGGAGCGACCTCTCGTGGTTCCAGGAGGACTACCGCGACCCCGAGAGCGCGACGACGTGGGTGGTCGATCAAGCCGACGGCGAGGGCGCACCGGTCACCATCAAGCCGATGAACCCCGAGCGGTACCTGAAACACACCGTCTGGGACCGGGGCAACAAGTTCGCCCTCCTCTCGGCGACGATTCTGAACAAGGACGCCTTCTGTGCCAACGTCGGGTTGGACCCCGACGACGTCGCCCTCGTCGAGGTGGGCCACACCTTCCCCGTCGAGAACCGCCCGCTGTACGACGTCACGCAGGGGAAGATGACCTACGACCACCGCGACGACACCCTGCCGAAGGTGGCCCGGAAAATCGTCCGCATCATGGCCCAGCACCCCGACGAGAAGGGCCTGATTCACTGCCACTCCTACGCGATACAGGAGCAGTTGGACGACCTGCTGACCGAGTTCGGCGTCGGCCCCCGAGTCCGAAGCCACGACAAGGCAGACCGGGACGGCGCGCTGTCGGCGTGGAAACGGAGCGACAACCCCGACGTGTTCCTCTCGGTGAAGATGGAGGAGGCGCTGGATCTGGAGGGCGAGTTGTGTCGCTGGCAGGTCCTCTGTAAGGCCCCCTACCCGAACACGCGGGACTCGCGGGTCGCCCGGCGACTGGAGGACGGCCAGTGGGGGTGGTACTACCGGACGGCACTCAGAACGGTGATTCAGGCCTGCGGGCGCGTCGTGCGGGCGCCTGACGACTACGGCGCGACCTACCTCGCCGACACGTCGCTCCTGGACCTGTTCGAACGCGCCCGTCACGACATGCCCGACTGGTTCGACGAACAGGTGGTGCGGATGTCCGAACCGGAGTTGCCCGACTTCGCGCCGGACCGGGCGCTTTCGGGCGTCAGTGCGAGCGCGAAACGCCGGCACGACCGCTCTCGCTCGCGGTCGGGCGGCGGCAGTCACCCCCTCTCGGACGTGTGGGACTAGAAGAACGCGAACGCGAGTCCGTAGACGACGGCCGACCCGACCATCAGGAAGGCCAGAAAGACCGCCATCACCTGTTGTCTGTCCATACACGCCGTTCGGCTGACGGCTAATTAGGCGTTACGACGGGCCACGGGCGCGGGCATACTGTTAAGGCGACCCTACCGTACAATCAGGCATGCGTCTCGCACTCATCGGGGTCGGTCAGGCTGGTGGCAAGGTCACGGACGCCTTTCTGGAGTACGCCGACCGGACGGACAGCGACGTCGTCGTCGACGCGCTGGCGGTCAACACCGCCAAAGCGGACCTGCTGGGCCTCCAACGGGTCCCCGTCGGCAACCGCTTGCTCATCGGCACCGACCGCGTGAAGGGCCACGGCGTCGGCGCCGACAACGAACTGGGGGCCGAAATCGCCCAAGCCGACAGCGAGGAGGTGCTGGACGCCGTCGCCGACATCCCGACCCACGAGGTGGACGCGTTCATGCTCGTCGCCGGCCTCGGCGGCGGCACCGGGTCCGGCGTCGCGCCGTACCTCGCGAAGGAACTCGGCCGGCGGTACGAGGAACCGGTCTACGGGCTGGGACTGCTCCCCGCGAAGGACGAGGGCGGCATCTACGTGCTCAACGCCGCCCGGTCGTTCACGACCTTCGTCCGCGAGGTGGACAACCTCGTCGTCTACGACAACGAGACGATGAGCGGCGCCGGGGACAGTCTCGCCAGCGGGTTCGCGCGGGCCAACGAGCAACTCGCTCGCCGCTTCGGCGTCCTCCTCGCCGCCGGCGAGACCGACGGCCGCGCGGTCCCCGAGCAGGTGGTCGACGCCAGCGAGATAATCAACACACTCGCCTGTGGCGGTGTCTCTTCGTTCGGTTACGCGGCCTCGCCCGTCGAGCGCAAGCGCGGGTTCTTCGGCGGCAAGAAGGCCGCCGACGCCTCCGACGCGACGCCACGCATCCTCTCGACGGTCCGGCAGGCCACGCTGGGGCGCCTCTCGCTGCCCTGCGAGATAACGAGCGCCGAGCGCGCACTCGTCGTCGTCGCCGGGCCGCCGGAGCTACTGAGCCGGCAGGGCGTCGAGAAGGCCCGCAACTGGCTGGAGGAGGCGACGGGGACGATGGAGGTCCGGGGTGGGGACTTCCCGGTCCCGGACGCCGACGAGGTGGCCGCCGCGGTGGTCCTCTCGGGGGTCAGCGACGTCCCGCGCGTCAAGGAACTGCAGGGCATCGCCATCGAGACCCAGCAGTCGATGCGCGAGTTGAGCGATCGCTCGGAGACGAAGCTCGCGGACCTGCTGTCGGTCACCGATGGCGACCTCGAACCGCTCTTCTAACCCCGCATCTCCTCCGGATACCGGACCTCGGCCCACCAGTCCGCGCCGTCGTAGGCGAGGAGCCACGTCCCGCTGTACTCGGACACTTCGACGGCCACGTCGTCGTGGGCGCGGAACCGCTCGACGAGCGCCGTGAACGCTTCCGACGGCGGGTCCTCGGACTCGGCCTCGCCGTTCTTGGCGTCGTCGAGGATGGCTCGCTGGTCCGCCGAGAGGCCGTCGAACGAGAACCGGAACCGCTCGCGGGCGATGGCGGCCAACCCGGTCGCGTCTCGGGCCAGCAACTCGGCGCGGTAGCGGTAGTCGGCGACAGTCACCTCTCGGCTGTCGCGGACGGCGACCCCGAACGTCGCCCCGTCCCGGGTGACGCCGTCGTACTCGGGTTCGGGGACGACGACCGACTCGGCGGCCTCGGCGTCCGTGTAGCGCACGCCGACGCCGAGCGTCTCGCCCGGGTCCCGCGCCGTGTCGGAGTCGAAGATGCGGTCGAGTTTCTCCCGGTCGACGGCGGGGAGGTCGGCGTATGCGACCGTCCGCTCGGGTGGCGGGTCCGGGTCGAACGTCGACTCGACGCCGTACTGCGTCCGGGTCCGCTCGTTCGTCGCCTCGGAGTCGACGGCGTAGTACGACCCCTCGTACGCGATGGGCCACGTCGGGTCGAACGGCGGGTGCGTGTCGGTCACCGTCGCTCGCTCGGCGTCGTCCTCGATGGCGCCGACAGTGAGGTCACGGTACGAGTCGGCGAGGTCGCCGGTGGGAATCGCCCACCGGTCGGCGAGTGCGGCGTCGTCGCTCACGTCGGTCAGGCGGATGGACCCACGGGGGTCCGAACAGCCAGCGAGGGGGAGGGTCGCGCCGACGGCGACGGCGGCGAGGAACTGGCGGCGTCGCATACGGGGACCTGTCGGACGGTTGGTGAATAGTTTGTGGTCGGTTACTCGATCCGGGCGTCGACGACGACGTGGGCGACCCCCTCGCTGTACCCCTTCACGCGTCGGGTGTCGAGCACCTCGACCGACCGGCCGGCGTCGTCCGCGGCGGCCTCCAGGCGCTCGATAGGGCGCTCGAAGACGAGCGCTTCGGGCGTCGCCTCGTGCATGTGGAGAACGCCGCCGGAGGCCAGCGCGTCGAGCGCGCTGTCGAGGTACTCGTGGGCCTCGTAGTAGCCCATCAGCACGCGGTCGGCGCGGGCCTCCCTCGCGAACTCCGGCACCACGTCGCGACAGTCCGCTCGATACGGCTGGACGTTCCGGTCGACGCCGTTTTGCATCACGTTCTCGACCAGATACCGGAACGCCGTCGGGTTGCGCTCGACGGCCGTGACGCTCGCGCCAGCGCGGGCCATCGGGAGCGTGAAGTAGCCGATGCCGGCGAACATATCGAGGACGCGCTCGCCCGCTTCGACTGCGTCGCCCATCCGCGCTCGCTCGGTCTTGTTCCCCGGCGAGAACATGACCTCGGCGAGGTCCAGTCCGTACTGGGTGCCGTGTTCGGTGTGGACCGTCTCGGTGTCGCCCTCCCCGGCGACGACGGTGACGTTCGGTTCGCGGTGGTCCCCGGAGATGCCGCCCCGGTCGAGCACCGTGTCGGCCTCGCCGTGGAGGGCGAGCAACGCCTGTCCGACCTCTTCGGGACGTGGGGCGTCGCCCACGTCGACGAGGACGACCGACCCGACGACGGCCCACGAGGACGGGGCGGCGTCGAGTTCGTCGTCGGTCCACCCCCGCTGCCGGAGGTGGTCTTCGAGGGTCCGCAGGCGTGGCTCGCCGACCTGCTGGACGATTTCGCGAACGTCGACCGTTTGCGGCGGAGCGGTCACGGGGACGGCGACGCCGTCGTCGTCCCACGAGCGGACGCTCCGGTCGGCGTCGTAGACGCCCTCGTCGGTCAGCGCGTCGATGACGGTCTGGGCGCGCGGTTTCGCCACGACGACGGCGAGACGCTGGTCGCGGTCGGCGTCGTCTTCAGGCATCGTCGCCGGTCCCGTTCTCGGGCAGGACGTGCAGGCCGGCGGCGCTCTTGAACACGGTCAGTTCGTCGGCGCCGGTGTCCAGATAGTCCGGTCGCGGAATCGTCACGCTCTGGAAGGTGTCCGGGTCGAGTACCTGTACGGCGTTCTCGTCCTCGACGGCGACGAGCGTCGTCGTCTGGCCGTCCTCGCGGAAGCCCAACCGCTCGCCGTCGGGGGCCTCGCCCGCCTCGAAACTGGCCTCGTAGTGGTCGCCGGTCGCCAGTCGGACGCCCTTCAGGTTCCCCTGTATGGAGCGGACGAGGACTGGGCCGCCGCCGTCCTCGGGGTCGATAATCTCGCCCTGCTGGTAGCGGGGCAGGCGGACGGCGTAGGTCATCCGGTAGAGCTTCTGGCCGTCCTCGTCCTCGGTGATGAGGCGTTTCGAGTCCGAGTACGTCCCGCCCAACTGGGCGGTGATGCGCTTGGCGATGCCCAGTCCCATCTGGTTCGTCGATATCTTCATGTTCAGTCCCTCCGGGACCTCCTTCGTCTCGGTGATGAACGCGTTGCGGTCGCCGGTCTCCTCGCGGTCGGCGACGTACTCCTCGGCGGTGGTCTTCGCCCGCTCGATCTCCTCCTCGGTCGGGTCGCGTTCGTCGGCCCGCACCTGTACGACGCTGGCGAAGGAACCCCCGGCTATCTTCCCACAGCGCTCGCAGGTCTGTCGAGAGATGCTGACGGGGACGACGACCTCCTCGGTGACGGGCGTCTCGCGGACGACGCCGGAGAACTCGGCGTGCATCCGGATGTTGTTCTTGTCGACCTGTTCGGGGGCGACCTGCCACGCGATGGACTGGGCGTCGACGTGGATGCCCAGCGCCTCACTGACCTGTTCGACGGCGATATCCGTGTAGTCCTCGGCGCCGACGTCCACCCAGCGGTTCCCCTTGTGGACCGCGCCACACTGCGAGCAGACGCGGACCTGTATCTTCTCGGGGGCGTCCACGAGGTCGAACTCCTCGAAGTAGCAGGCGTCACACAGCACGCGCTCGGAGTCCCGCTGTGCGCCCGGAAGGTCCGGGCGGTCCTCGGGGTGTGCCGCCATCTCGTCCCCGCAGCGCGGGCAGAAGGCTCCAGACCGGCTCATTGTGCGCCGCTAGGCCGCTGTCGTGTTTAAACCGTGTGTTCTCGGAGTCGACCTGACTGTGAGCGGGTAGGTTAAGAACCGGGCCGTAGAACGTGCTGTCAATGGGATATCGGGGTCGGGTCCGGTATCGGCTACGAGGGTGCGCCGAGTCGTGACGCTCGCCACCGTCGCGCACGTGCTGTTGCTCGCCCTGTCGGTCCTGACGACGACGGCGCTGACCGGCTACGCGTGGCGGAACCGGGCCGAACACGGTGCCCGCGCGTTCTCGGGGCTGGTGGCAGCGTTTACGCTGTATGCGGGCGCACACCTCGTCGGCCTGCTGACCGCCGACCTCGGCGCGCGACTGCTCTGGGAGTACGTCCAGTGGACCGGCACGGCCGCGATTCCGGTACTCTGGATGCTGTTCGCCCTCGAGTACACGGGCCACGACGAACTGATTGACCGACGGACCGTGGCCGCGCTCTCGGTGGTTCCGGTCGTCACCGCCGCGCTGGCGTGGACGAACCCGTGGCACCACCTCATGTGGACGGACAACACGCTCGTCGTCGTCAGCGGCCTCGCTATCTTCGACCAGTCGTTCGGCCCGTGGTTCTGGGTGTTCACGGTCTTTACCTACGTCCTTATCACCACGGGCGGCTTCCTGCTCCTCCGTCTGGTGTGGTTCTCGGACCACCTCTACGCCGACCAGGCCATCCTGCTCGTCGTCGGTGTCACCGTCCCGATTCTCGCCAGCGCGCTGTCGGTGCTCCCGGTGGTACAGATCGGACGGCCCCTCCTCGACCTCACGCCCTACTCCTTCGTCGTCTCCGGGTTCGCCTTCGGCCACGCGCTGTTTCGCCACCGACTGTTCGACTTGGTCCCGGCGACCAGACAACTCGGTCGGAGCGCGGTCATCCACCACCTCGAAGACGGCGTCGTCATCGTCGACACCACCCGGCGAGTGCTGTACCTCAACCCGACGGCGGCCGACTTGTTCGACTGTTCCTCGTCGGCGGCGCTCGGCCAACCGGTCCGCTCGCTCGTCGACGAGTCGGCCATCGACTTCGACACCGAGGACGCCCTCGCGGAACTGGGACTCGACGGCAACGTCTACGAGATACGCACGTCGCCGATTCACGACCGACACGGGCGACTGACCGGCCACACGCTCGTCATCCAAGACATCACGACCCGGAAAAACCGGGAGCGCCGCCTCGAAACCCAGCGCGAGGAACTCGAACGACTCGACAGCCTCAACGCGGCGATTCGGGGCGTCCACCGGGCGCTCGTCACCGCCACCAGTCGGTCGGAGATTCGCCGGGCGGTGTGCGAACGTCTCACCGAAGACGGCATCTACCGGACGGCGTGTGCGGCCGACCTATCGACGTTACAGGGGGAGGGAGCGGGATGGACTATCGCCGGGGCCGACGCCGACCCGTCGGCGCTTCCGGCGGACATCGCGAGCGCCGTCCCGGCCGAGTCTCGGGCAGCGGCGACTCCGGTCGTCGTCGACCCGGACGACCAGCGGGGGACGTGGACGGTGGTTCCGCTGGTGTACGGCCCGACGGTGTACGGCGTCCTCGCCCTCCGCTCGGCGGAATCGAGCGACGGCGATTCGACGGCAATCCCCGACCGGGAGCGCGAGGTGCTCGCGGAACTCGGCGAACTCATCGGCCACGCCAGCAACGCCGTCGAGACGCGCCGCCTCCTCAGCGCGGAATCGGTCGTCGAACTGGAGTTCGCCAGCCGCGACACCGACGGGACGCTCCTCGAACTGGCCGCGGAGACGGAGTGTTCCCTCGAACTGACCGGTATCGTCCCGAACGCCGTCGACGGCCACCTCGCGTACCTCCGGGTGGCGTCAGGGGAGGTCCCCGACGAGGACGCGCTGACGGCGACCCACTCCGACCGGATTCGGACGATTCGCGAAGACGAGGGGGGACTCGTCGAGTGGGCGGTCCCCGACGGGACGCTGGTCGGGACGCTCGTCGACAGCGGCGCGCAGGTCGTCTCCGTGACCGTCGAGGACAGGGTCACGACGGCCGTCGCCGAGGTGGCCCCCGACGCCGACGTTCGGAGTCTCGTCGAGGAGGTCAAAGCGGCGTTCCCCGAGACGCGCCTCGTCTCGAAGCGAACCCGCGACCGGCCCGTCGGTCGGCCCGACGGCATCTCCCGGGGAACCGTCGGCGAACTCACCGACCGCCAACAGGAGGTGCTGGAGACGGCCTACCGCGCCGGGTACTTCGACTGGCCCCGCGGGTCGACGGCCGAGGAAGTCGCGTCGACGCTGGACATCTCCGCGCCGACGCTCCACGGCCACCTCCGCAAGGCCGAAGCCAGACTGCTCACGGACCTCTTCGACGGCGACCGACGCGCAGACGACTGATCTCGAAATAGGGCGTTTACGGCTGTCTCTGTCGGTTTTGTGCCGCTCTATCGCCACTCCCTACATACGTAGTGCCAACGTAGTAGCCAGCAGTTCACCATGTGGGTATCGAGATATGACAGACGACGAGCCAACGATGAGCAGACGACGACTCTTGGCGACTGCGGCCGCGGTTTCTGCGGGCGGCCTCGCGGGCTGTACCATCTCGACCCCCTTCGGCGACTTCGGGGCGTCGACCGATGGCGACAGCGGTGGTAGCGATAGCAGCGGGGCCGCGACGCCCTCGCCGACGCCGGTGACGACGACCAGACAGCCCAGTACGCGGACGACGACGCCGACGCCCACGGCCTCGCCGACTGCGGTGCCGACCAGTACACCGACTGCGGTGCCGACGGCGACGCCGACCACGAACCAGACCGACCTCCAACCGCTGACGCCCGACCCGTGCGTGATGACGGGGTCGTGTGTCAGTACGCCCGAACCGGTGGAGACGGTGACGATTTCGGACGACCCCATCTTCATCCCGGACGACCCCATTCTCTCGCCCGACATCGTCCTCGACCCGACGCTCGTCAACACGACCGATTCGACGCTCGGCGAGCCATCGAGCGTCGAGGAGGGCGGTGACCTCTCCGTGACCGTGACCCCGGAGACGAACAAGGCCGAGAACACCGCGCTCGGCGGGACGAACACCGAGCGCAACGGCGACATGATCTGTACGACGCAGCGCCGACAGGTCACCTCGGGGAGCGGGACGAACTTCCTGCTGGACCCGCAAATCGGGACCATCTGGCCGGGCGCGATACTCGAAGCCGAGAGCATCGCCCGCGGGCAGTTCTCGCCCGCGCTCTCCTCGACGCGGCGCAACGGTGTTCCGGCCAGTCAGATACGGAACCCGCTCGAACTCTCCATCTCGCTTCGCAACATCGACGGGCAGAACACCCGACAACTCCAGACCCCTTCGCTGGGGTCGTTCCGGACCGCGCTCGACGACATCCTCGGGCAGTACGACCGGAACGCGAACACCCCCGCGAAGATGAACTTCAGCATCCACCAGATTCACTCCTCGAAGCAACTGGACGTGACGCTGGGGGCGCACTACGACAGCCTGAAACTGCAGGTCGACAACGAGTTCGACTTCTCGACGGAGTCCGAGACGAACAAGATATTCGCGCAGTTCTACCAGCAGTACTACAGCGTCGACGTCTCGCTGCCCAACCCCATCGCCAACGGCGTCGTCTCCGACCAAGCGACGTACCTCAAGCCGAACGACGTGGTCGTCAAGAACGTCTCCTACGGCCGCCTCCTGCTTTTCTCGGCCGAATCGAAGTACGAGCGAACCGACATCGAGAACGCCCTCAACGTCGCGCTGAACGCCGGGTCGGGGCGCGCGACGGCGTCGCTCGACATCAAACACAAGCAGGTCCTGCGCGACACGCAAATCAACGTCCAAGTGCTCGGCGGGGCCGCCCAACAGGGCGCACAGACGGTGAGCAAACCGGGCGAAGGCGCGTTCGAGGCCATCCGGAACTTCATCCAAGCGGGCGCGACCTACGACCCGAAGACCTCTCCGGGGGTCCCCATCGCCTACCAGACGAAGTACCTCAGTAATCTCGACACGGCGAACACCTATCTCACGACCTCCTACACCGAGCGCAACTGTCGGCCGACGACGCGGGGCTACCGGGTCCACAACATGTCGCTGGGCGTCATCGAGGAGAACGACCCCGGCAACGAGGAGGAACTGTACGGCGACGTGTACGTCGTCGCCTGGCCCGTCCCGAAGGGGAGCCAAGTCGTGGGCATCGACGACCGCATCGAACCGAAGGGCGGTCGCAGCGACGGCCGCGTCTGGCACCGCTCGAAGTCCTCGAACATCAACGTCACGCAGGGCAGTCGCAAGGACCTCGGCGTCGACGCCACCATCGAGTTCGACGACGCCCACGACCTCGACAACTCGCGGACCTATATCCAAGTGACCGCGGTTCCGCACGAACGCGACCCCACCTCCGGCGACGAGTTCGGCAACAAGAAGGCCGTCAAGTGGTTCCTCAACGAGGCCCCGAGCGACCCGGACCGCGCGGGCCGAGAGAAGGGGAAGTTCAGAGAGCGCTGGAACGACCGCAACAGCGAAATCGAACTCGCCTTTGACATCTCGCCCGTGCCGCTCTGAGTTACTCGCCTACCAGACTCGGTTCCGGCACGTCGGCGTCGGCCGCCTCGCGCCACGTGTGGGCCGGTTCCCACTCTAGCAGTCCCCGTGCCTTCGCCGTCGAGAGCGCCGACTGCTCGCCGTCCAGTTCGCACCGCTCGGGGACGTCGCCCCAGTGTTCCTCGACGAGGTCGGCGGTCGGTCGGCCGACGTAGTTGTCGGCGGCGGCCGCGTGAAACGCCTCGTGGCCCCCGAGGTCGGCGTCTAGCGCTGCTGCGACCAGCGAGGCTACGTCCCGCACGTCGACGTAGGACCAGCAGTTGCCCATCCCGCCGGCGAGGTCGCCCTCGGCCACGTCCCGACACGAATACTCGCCGGGGTACTGAATCCACGAGGGTCGTACCGAAGCCACGTCGACGCCGTCGCGCCGGACGACCATCTTCGCTATCTCCTCGCCGGCCACCTTCGAGGTGCCGTAAGGGTCCTCGGGGGCCATCGGGTGGTCCTCGTCTATCGGCAGATAGGCGGGCAGCGGCGTCTCCTCGGCGAACGCGAGGCCGTACGCGCTTTCCGAGGATGCCCAGACGATATCGGCACCGGCCCGGCCCGCCGCGTCGAGGACGTTGTACGCCCCAGAGACGTTCGTATCGAAGACGCGGGTCCCGGCGTGGCGCTCGGGGGCCGGAATCGCAGCCCAGTGGACGACGGCTGCGGGGTCGTACTCCGAGAGGAGGTCACGGACCTCCGCGCCGTCGGTCACGTCGACGGCTTTGAACTCGACGTGCTCTCGCTCGGTGACTTCCCAGCCCGGGTGGTCCAAATCGACGCAGACGACGTGGTACTCGCCCGCGAGGTGGTCGCAAATCCAGCGTCCGGAGCGGCCGCGCCCGCCGGTGACGACGACTGTCTCGGTCATGGCTTCCGTTGTCGGTGACGACACATAGGTACACGGGCGCCTGCAAACGCCGCTCCCCGACGCCCCATGACAGATGAACGCACGATGGCGGGGTTTTAGACCGTTCGTCGCATACCCCCGGACATGCAGTGGCAAACCGACTGGGGACTCCGAGGGCGGATGGCCCTGACGATGTTCCTGCTGTTCGGGCTCTACATCGTCTTCTTGGGCCTCCTCACGCTGTACTTCGGGGACCGACTGCTCCCCATCGTCCTCGTGATGGCGCTGTTCCTCGGCGCTCAGTTCTTCTTCAGTGACAAGCTCGCGCTGTACTCGATGGGGGCTCGCGAGGTCGACCCCGACGAGTACCCCGAACTCCACCGGATGGTCGACCGCCTCTCCCAGCAGGCCGACCTTCCCAAACCGAAGGTGGCCGTCGCGGACTCGCGCACCCCCAACGCCTTCGCGACCGGCCGCTCGAAGAAGAGCGCGGCCGTCTGCGTGACGACCGGGCTGATGCGCATGCTCGACGACGAGGAACTGGAGGGCGTCGTCGCCCACGAACTCGCCCACGTCAAGAACCGGGACGTGATGGTGATGACCATCGCGTCGTTCCTCTCGACCATCGCCTTCCTCATCGTCCGCTGGGGGTGGCTGTTTACCGGCGGCCGCGACCGCGGCGGCCAGCAACAGGCCCCGGTGTTCGTCGCCATCCTCGCCTCGCTGGTGGTGTGGATAGTGTCGTTCCTCCTGATTCGGGCGCTCTCCCGGTACCGCGAGTTCGCCGCCGACCGCGGCGGGGCGTCTATCACCGGCAAGCCCTCGGCGCTGGCGACGGCGCTGATGAAGATAGACAGCGGCATGGAGAAGGTGCCAAAAGACGACCTGCGCGGCCAGTCGGAGATGAACGCGTTCTTCATCGTCCCCATCCGCATCGGCTGGATCGGTCGCCTCTTTAGCACCCACCCCCCGACCGAGAAGCGCATCGACCGCCTCCGGGACATGGAACGCGAACTAGAGGGTCGCTAGAAATACGTACTGGCGCTTTCTATAGCGCTGTTACCGCTAGTTACAGCCGGAACGCTCGGCCTCTTCCAGTCCCACCTCGACGGACGTTCCACGTACCGGGGCTTTCTGGCCGTTCAGAGACTCCTCGTTCCCGATGCCATCCTCGACTCACAACGCTGCTAGCACGAAAACCGCCTTATCCCCCGCCGACCACGTACGGGTATGGGATTGCTGGACGGACTCAAGAGCGTCCTCGGCGTGAAGGCCGAGGCCGACGCCACTCGCGACGCCGACCCCGAGGACCTCTTCGGGATGTCGACGGCGTTCATCACGATGGAGGCCGACCTCGGCTATACGCCCACCGGCGACGCCGCCCTCTGTTTCGGTGACGTGGACAGCACGGACTTTCAGGACGCCAAAGACGAGGTCGAGACCATCCTCGAAGCCGGGGAGGCCGAGACGGGCACCGTCGCGGAGTTCACGGAGGACGCCCACGGCTACCAGTGGGTGGTCCTCCACGACGACGACTTCGAGGATCTCGTGACCTCCATCCACTTCGCCGCCGACACGCTCATCGAACGACGCTACGGGTCTCGGCTGCTGGCCGCCCTCTTTGGCTTCGAAGACGAGCGCACCGGCGACCCCGTCTACTGGGTGTACTCCTTCCGCCGGGGGGCGTACTACCCGTTCGCGCCGGACCCCGACCACGACCACGAGCGCAACACGACGGCGGAGTTCAAGTTAGAGAGCAACTTAGACGGCGAACTCACCGTCGAAGGGGACAAGGAGTTCTGGTACCCGCTCTGGCCCGACCGCGCCGGGGACCACCCGTGGGAGTAGCGCGTGGCTGACACCCCCGCCGTCTACGACCACTACCGACCGAGCGGGGCCGACTACCCCGACGGCGTCTACCGCGTCGTCGGCACCGACGACGACGGCGTAACGCTCCTGCGCGTGGCGGACGCCGGCGGCCGCCGGCGGCACACGGGCGAGGTGGTCACCGTCCCGACCGCCGACCTCTCGGGGTTCGAGGCGACCGAGAACCCGGACGGGAACCGCTCCCCGACGACCGTTGTCCGCTCGTCGCTCGACGGCCTCTACTGGTCGACGCGGGCCTTCGTCCAGACGCTCGCGGAACGCCCGCTCCTGTCGACGGCCGCCCTCGCACTCTTGCTCGCCGGCGAGTTCGGACGGGGCGCGCTCTCGCTGTCCGGGCTACAGGCCGGCGCACTCATCGTCGTCGGTGGTCTCGCGTTGGTCTACATCGGGAGCGGGCGTCTCTGACACCGTCGCCGCCGCGTCACTACCGGCCGGTTGCCCCCTTCCCTTCTAAACGTCCCGATACCGCTCTTCCCTGTCCTGCCGCCCTCCCACAGTTTCACTTTCACTCCGGTGTTAACGGGGGTTTATATGCCACCGGGCAAAACTCGTATCCATGTCCGCAAGCGAGGACCTCGAAGACCTGCCGGGCGTCGGTCCGGCCACAGCAGAGAAACTCAAAGAGAACGGTTTCGACTCCTATCAGGGGATCGCCGTCGCCTCTCCCGGGGAACTGTCGAACACGGCCGACATCGGTGAGTCCTCGGCCGCCGACATCATCAACGCCGCCCGTGACGCCGCCGACATCGGTGGGTTCGAGACCGGTGCGACGGTCCTCGAACGGCGCGAACAGATCGGGAAGCTCACGTGGGGCGTCGACGAGGTCGACGACCTCTTAGGCGGCGGCGTCGAGACCCAGTCCATCACCGAGGTGTACGGTGAGTTCGGGGCCGGCAAGTCGCAGGTGACCCACCAGCTAGCCGTCAACGTCCAACTGCCCGCCGAACACGGCGGGCTGGAGGGAAGCGCCATCTTCATCGACTCCGAGGACACGTTCCGCCCCGAGCGTATCGAGCAGATGGTCGAAGGGCAGGACGACGAGGTACTCGAGGACACGATGGAACTCCACGGCGTCGCCGAGGAGGGCGAGGCCGACGCCACCGACGAGGCGATGTTCGACGCTCTCGTCGAGTCGGTCCTCGACAAGATTCACGTCGCGAAGGCGTTCAACTCTAACCACCAGATTCTGCTCGCGGAGAAGGCCCAGGAGATAGCCAGCGAGACCCAAGAGGAAGAGTTCCCGGTCCGCCTGCTCGCCGTCGACTCGCTCACCGCGCACTTCCGCGCCGAGTACGTCGGCCGCGGCGAACTCGCAGAACGCCAGCAGAAACTCAACAAACACCTCCACGACTTGATGCGCGTCGGCGACCTGAACAACACCGCCGTCGTCGTCACGAATCAGGTCGCCTCGAACCCGGACTCCTTCTTCGGTGACCCGACCCAGCCCATCGGCGGCAACATCCTCGGCCACACCTCCACCTTCCGGATCTACCTCCGGAAGTCGAAGGGCGATAAGCGCATCGTCAAACTCGTCGACGCGCCGAACCTGCCCGACGGCGAGGGCGTCATGCGCGTCGAGGAAGGCGGCCTGATGAACGAGTAACGCGGCTCCGTCTTTCCCACGCTGTCTCTCCTATTTCTCACCGTCTAGTGGTTGCGCCGGGACGGCGACGTGTCGCTCGTCCGAACTATGTGGCGTGTCCCCGCGACCCCTTCGTTTCACCTCGAACCCGCTCACGTCCGGCGTCTGTCGGGCGTCAGACGCACCGGAGTGAAAGTGAACTGAGGAACGGAGAACCACCAGAGGGCGACACATCTCCTGTCGAAACCGAGGGGTTGTGAGAGAAAACCACACGACGACGGCGCGATTCCACACGTCATCGGGGGTTAGGCTATCATCTGCAGATTCTGGGACGTTCGCGCGTCGCCGTCTGTCGCCAGCGCCGGCAAAAGGTGGTCGTCGGTCGTCCCGTCGTCGATACCGCCGTCAGTCGCCGGCCGATTTCATGCCGGTGTCTTTCAGGTCCTCGCCGCCCACCGAGGAGCGCAGGGCGTCCATCCCGTCGTCGCGGTCGATGCCGAAGTTGTCGGCGTACAGGTCCTGTACCCGCTCGAACTCCGCGTCGCTGAGCGGCGGTGTGTCGGGGGCGGCGGCCCACTCGTCGATGTCGTCGGTGGTGCGGAACGTCGGCGTCACGGAGGCGACCTCGTCGTGGGCGAGAAGCCACTGGATGGCGGCCTGTCCCATCGTTCGCTCGCCGTCCCGTTCGAGGAAACGGATGGACTCGACCTTCTCCCACCCGGTCTCGTACCACTCGGTCGGTCGGTGCGCGCGGTGGTCGCCCTCGCCCAGTTCCGTCTCGGGGGTGACCTGCTCGTTCAGCAGGCCCGAGGAGTGCGGGACGCGCGCGACGATGGAGGTGTCTGCGTCCTGTTCGCGGATGGTGTCCACGAAGTGCCGACCCGGCGTCTGCTCGAAGAGGTTGAACACGGTCTGGAGGACGTCGAACTCCTCGGCGACGGCCGCGTCGCCCTCGGCCAGCCAGCCGATGGAGGGGCCCAGCGCCCACCCGATGGCGTCGACTTTCCCCTCCTCGCGGAGTTCGTCGAGCGTCTCCAGGACGTCTTCGTCCACCTCGTCGACGTTGGCGTTGTGGAGCATCAGCACCTCGACGTGGTCCATGTCGAGGCGGTCGAGCGAGCGGTCGAGGGCCGTGCGAATCCACTCCGGCGTGACCTTCTTCGGCAGTTCGCCGTGGCCCGCCTGCGGGTTGTTGTAGAAGTCGTAGCCGACCTTCGTAGAGACGGTCACTTCCTCGCGCACCTCAGAAAGCGCCTCGCCGACGAGTTCCTCGCTGTCGCCGTGGCCGTAGACGTCGCCCGTGTCCACGAACGTGACGCCCCGGTCGACGGCGTGTTGGACCATCTCGATGGCGTCCTCGCGCGTCCGGTCGCCCCACCAGTCCGTGCCGACGACCCAGGCACCGAAGCCGACTTCCGAGACTTCGACGCCCGAATTCCCGAGGGTATCGTACTTCATAGTGACGTGTTGGGGGGCTCCGCACTTATCCGTCGTGGTTCACCACCGACAGCGAAGTCGACGCTCGCGTACACTACGAGTCTATCGAGCGCGTCCGAATCCGGAGGTCCGGCGTGGCGATGGCCTCCAGTATCTCGACTTCGCCGTACTCTCTGTGGACCCACCACGCCAGCGCCGCCGTCCCGACGACGAGCAGTGGGAGGGCAACGAGACCGCCTTCGATACCGAACCGACCACCGGTCACGACGGCCGGGCCGGTCGATTCGGTACTCAAAAGCGCGGCGCCGGTGTCGAGGCCGCTGACTGGGAAGTCCCACAGCGAGAGGGTGTAGTTCCACGCGACGTGAAAGCCACAGGCGATTGCGAGACGGCCGGTGAGGACGTAGCACGCGCCCAGCAGGATTCCGTAGAGCGTGATGTTCACCGTGCTGAGAAGTGAGGCGCTGGGGTTGGCAAAGTGGAGGAGGCCAAACAGCGCGCCCGTCGCGGCGGTGGCGGCGACGACCGCACGCCACTTCCCGAGCGTGCCCGCCAGCCCTTCGGCGAGGTTCGTCAGGAGGTAGCCCCGCACGATGATCTCCTCTGTGGAGGCTTGCACGACGAAGAAGGGGACGAGCAGTGCGAGTCGAACCAGCGCGCCAGTGGTCCCGAACACGAAGCTATCGGTGGGGCTCGTCGACAGGACGCCCGTAACGGTGGTGAATCCGACGGCGACCTGTCCGGCCAGTGCGAGCGTCGGGAGGCCGAACCCGAGCGCGAGGCCGAACCCGGCGTCGCGCCACCACTGGCGGTCCGGGTCGAGACCGTAGTCGGCCAGCGTCCGGCGGTCCAGCAGGTAGCCGATGCCGAGACCACCGACCGAGAGCGCGAGAAAGCCCCACGTCTGCTCGGCGATGGCGTAGAGGGCCGGTGTGAGTCCGGTCGCGCGCTCCGGAGCGGGAACGACTCCGAAGAGGGCGCCGAGGACGATGCCGACAAAGCCCGCGAGAAACACCCAGACGATGAGCCGCCACGGCGTGCGCAACCGTCGCTCCGCGGGATTGATGAGGTACCCGCGTACTTCCATGATGAAGTCCGACCTGACCATGTCGGGGCGTCGGCCGGCGGCGGTTTATACTGTTGGCTCCCGACCGGACGACGGCGCGACCCTCACGCGACGGCCATCGAACGGTGGCCCACGGCGACACTGGCGGCCCGGTCGGCCGCTGCTGACGTCGGTGTCTCCCCGTCACCGACCGGTAAGGAAACCCCTATTGCCGGCCACGCCGTTCGACGCCGTATGACCAAGCGCCACGTGTCGTTACCACCGCTCGCCGAGGAGGGACTCAGAGCGTTCATCGACGAAGTCGACGAACGACTCTCGGGCGAGGAGGACACCTGCGACGTGGTCACTGACGTCCTTATCGACCTTCACGGGGACCGGGACGCCTACGAACGCTGGCAGTCCGGCGAGGACGTCTCACCTGCAGAACGGGTCCGTCTGCAGGGGTACGACCCGTGTAACACCACGCTGGAGAGCGAGTATTACGCCGAGAAAGACGAAGAGCGGTTCAAACGCTCGAAACACCTCCAGTGGCTCTGGCGCCAGTTCGACGCGACGCCGATGGCCGACAACGTCGAGTTCGCGCTTCGTTTTCGCCGGATGCTGGCCGACCACCTCTTCGAGTCCTGCGGAGAGAACTGCCGATTTTTCAAGGGCATCTCGTTTACCTACGGCCACAACATCGAGGTCGGCGACAACGTCGTCGTCCACGACGACGTCCACTTAGACGACCGCGGGAAACTCACCATCGGCGACCGGGTCTCCATCTCCGACGACACCCACATCTACAGCCACGACCACGACGTCGTCGACCAGACGCACGTCGACAACTTCCACACCGTCATCGAGGACGACGTGCGCCTGACCTACGACTCGATGGTCCGGGCCGGCGTCCGCGTCGGCGAGAACGCCATCCTCGCCGCCAAATCCATCGCTGGCAGCGACATCCCCGCACACCACATCGCCGCCGGCACCCCCGCGAAGTCCATCGCCATCAAGGACGGGTGGGAGTCGGTGGCCGACCCGCTCGAAGACGCGAACGACGACCGCCGCGACGAGCGACGACTCGACTACGACCTCCCCGACGACATCGACCCGTTCGACGAGTTCCAGCGCGACCTCACGCCGCCGGACCGCTGAGCTCCCGCCTTCTTCGGCGGACGGGCGTCGCTGACAGTATCACACCTGAAACTGTGGCCCGAACACCGAAGTAGCAGTTCGACAGAGAACGCCCATGGACACTTGGGTGTGGCTCACCGCGTACGTCGTCGGATTCGGACTGCTACAGGTCCTGCTCTACCGGTACTTCCGGCGGAGCGACCCCTCGCCCGAGACCACCGAGGGACGCGTTGACCGCCACGGCGGTCACGGGTCGCCGGGCACCGACGTACAGGGCGTCGTCCCCTGTGACCACTGCGGGACGGTCAACGAGGCCCACCGGATGGTCCGGTACTGCCGGTCCTGTACCGAGTCGCTCCGGTAGCCCTTTGTCCGCCCACAGCGACGTCCGGCTATGCGGAGCGTCGCCATCAACGTCGCGGCCAACACCAACGAACCCGGCTTTCGCGGCCCGTGCTATCCCGACGGCGGGTTCGAGTACGTCCCGATTCCGGAGTCGAAACCGACCGCCGACCCGGTGCCGACCTACGCCGACCTCGATTTGGCGACCGACGTCAGCGGCGTCGCCGACTGGCCGGTCCACTTCGACCCCGAGTTTCCCGAGGCCGGCGGCGAGCGCTACACCTACGGCGACGAACACGGCGTGAAGGCCGGGCCGCTCTCGGAGCTCTCGGCCGGCGACTACCTCTTTTTCTACGCCACGCTGTCGACCACCGACGAGGTACCTGACTGGGCGCCGCCGTCGTGGGGTGCCTTCGTCGTCGGGCACTTCCGACTCGCCCGGGACGCCGTCACCGGCGAGCAGTACCGCTCGATGGCCGACGACGACCGGGCCGTCTTCGCCTCGAACGCCCACGTGAAACGCGCCGAGTTCGACGCCCGCGTCCTCGTCCTCGGGGACCCCGACGAATCTCGGCTCTACGAGACGGTGGTGCCGCTGTCGGAATCGACCGGCGGGACGGACGCCAACTGGCTGGTGACCGAGCGCTCCTCCGACTCGGGGAAGGGGCCGTGGTGGCGCCGGCCGATGCGGTTCGACGAGTCGGGGACGGAGACGTTGCTGGACCTCGCCGACCGCGACCCGGGCGCTGTCGAGCGGTGAGTGCGGCGAGGGAGTTATCACCGGTGAAAACGGAGTACCAAGACATATGTCCAGACGCGCGCATGCTGGTGGTATGCGTATCTCTAGCGGTGTGCCCGGCTTCGACGAACTCGTACAGGGGGGGTTGCTCACCGACCGCCTGTACGTCGTCAGCGGGCCGCCGGGCAGCGGCAAGACGACCTTCTGCTCGCAGTTCATCACACAGGGGGCCAAAGAGGGCGAAAGCTGTCTCTACGTGACGATGCACGAGACGAAAACGGAACTGATGCAGGACATGTCCGGCTACGACTTCGGCTTCGACCGGGCCATGCAGTCCGACGCCGTTCAGTTTCTCAACCTCGTCACCGAGAGCGGTAAACGGACCATCACGCAGTTCGGCACCGACGGCGGCCTGACCAACCGACTGGTCGCCTACATCGAGCAGAACGACATCCAGCGGGTGGTCATCGACTCGACGATGCTCCTCCAGCACTTCATGAACGACGTCGACAGCGAGATTACCGGCTTCCTCTCGGCGCTGAAACAGACCGAGGCGACGACGCTGCTCATCTCCGAGATGACCGACCCGTCTTCCTACAGCGACGAACACTACCTCGCCCACGGGGTCGTCTTCTTCCACAACTTCCTCGAAGGCGGGAGCATGACTCGCGGCGTGCAGGTCATCAAGATGCGCGGGACGGCCATCGACTGTGACATCCGCGAGATATCGTTCAGCGACCGCGGGTTGCAGGTCCACGCCGACACGAAGGTCGAGACATGAGCCGTTACGAGCGCGAGTTCGACGCCGACTGGGACACGCTCGGCAAGGACGAGGCCACCGATAGGGCCTACGCCATCGGCGTCGCCGAACGTCTCGGTGAGTACAACCGAGAGGAACTGGAGGCCATCTACGCCGAGATGGGGTCGGCGTACCACCGGAGCATGGTCGAACTCGCGTACGACGAGGGCCGCAACGAGGCCAAGGCGGCCGCCGAGAGCGGCACCGACAGCGCCGACGCCGTCTGGGCCGAACTGGTCGAAGGCGAGACGACGTTCGTCGAACCCGACGACGTGCCGACGGGCGGCCGCGACGGCCTCCCGAAGGCGCTGGAACCGACGGAACTGCTCGACCGGCAGTCCGTCGACAGCACCGAGGCCGTCGACCGGCCGGACTTTCTGGAGCGGTAGCGCACGTCCCCAACAAGGTTATAAGCCAGACCGGACAAGCCGCCGCGTATGAGCAAAATCAAAGTCGAGTTACCGGATCAGGTCGACTCCGATATCCAGCGTCTCGTCGAACAGGGCGAGTTCCTCAACCGCGATCAGGCCGTCGAAGACCTCCTCTCCCGAGGCATCTCGGCGTACAACACGACGACCGAGGAGTCCGAGACGGAGATGGACGACGACATGTTCGGCCAGACGGCGGCCGAACAGCAGGACCCCGCCTTGCGGGACGACGACGAGTTCGGCTTCTGAACGCCGCTGTCGCTCGGCGGTGATCGCGCGAAAACGGTTGAGCTGGGGTTGACTGGGCGGTGTGCCTTCAGAACGAGACTTCTTCGGGGCCGTCTTCGCCCATGCAGACGGGGTCGCGGTCCGAGTAGCCTTTCCGGCCGATGGCCTTACTGGAGACGCCCGCGTACGCCGTCAGTCGCGCGTCTTCGGCCGTCTCGAACGTCTCCGGCGCCGAACGACTGAGCGCGTCGCGCAGCGTCTCGGTGCCGTTTGGCAACTCCAGTGTCATGTCGCCTTCGGCCTCGATGAGTTCTTCGGTGGTCATGGGGTAGTCGTACGCTTCGAACGCCTCTGCCGCGTTGGACATCATTCGCATACGACGGAAAAGTGCATGGTAGATAATAAACCTTCACTATTGATAATGTTAATACACCTTAGTGCGTTTAAGGTACACGCGAGAAACGCTCACACGACTCACGACTCGGTAGGAAGTGGCTTGTCGCTGGCGCCGGACCGGGCCGTATGGTCGTCGCGGATCTCCACGTCCACACGACACGTTCCGACGGGTCGCTCACTCTCTCGACGCTCCCCGACGCCGCCGACCGCGCCGGCGTCGACGTCGTCGCCGTCACCGACCACGACCGGGTCCA
Source organism: Haloarcula pellucida (assembly GCF_014647235.1). Lineage (GTDB taxonomy): Archaea > Halobacteriota > Halobacteria > Halobacteriales > Haloarculaceae > Haloarcula > Haloarcula pellucida. The sequence continues at coordinate 277,441 of NZ_BMOU01000005.1, read as the reverse complement.
TCCGTCCCTCGATGGCCCACTGACGACCCGGGACGCCCTCACCGTCGTCCACGGCATCGAACTCCGCGTCGAGGCCGACGACCAGCGACTGGACCTGCTGGGATACGGTCTCGATCCGACCGCGGAACTCCGCGAGGAGTGTGACCGCATCCAGCAGAACCGCCGCGAACGCGGTATGCGTATCGTCGAGTGCGTCGAGGACCGCCTCGACGTCTCGCTCCCGGTCGAACCCCGTGCGGGGCTGGGTCGCCCGCACATCGCACGGGCCATCGCCGACGTCTCCGAGTACGGCTATCAGGAGGCCTTCGAGGAACTCATCGGCGACGACTGTCCGTGTTACGTCGCCCGCGAGGTCCCCTCGTTCGAACGCGGACGGCGGCTGCTCGCGGCGGCCTGTGGGCTCGTGGGCCTCGCCCACCCGTTCCGGTATCCGGACACCGAGGGCGCGTTAGCCCGCTGTGCTCGCCTCGACGCCGTCGAGCGGTGGTACCCCTACGACCGGGCCGTCGACACCGAACTCGTCGAGAACGCCATCGCACGGTACGACCTCGTCCCGACCGGGGGGAGCGACGCCCACGACGAGACGCTGGGGCGGGCCGGCCTCGACGCGGCGGCGTGGGAGCGCGTCCGGGCCGAAATCGTCTGACGGCTGGCAGACGGAAACCGAGGGTTCAATGCGGTACAGTCCCAAGTCTGTCGTATGCAGTGTCACTACTGCGACCGCGACGCGGACATCGCTGTCGAGAGCGACGGCGTCAAAGTCGGGGTCTGCAAGACGCACTTCCGCGAGCAGATGGCCGAACTCGAGAACGCCGACTGGCTCGACGAACTCGACGAGGAACTCGACATCGACCGTCGGGAGTAAGCAGTCGCCCTCGCAGTACGGATCCGGCGGCGTCGACCCCTTGAGGGGACGGTCAGCCCGGACCAACGTTTTATCCCTCCCCGCACAGACCCGACCATGGAACGGGTCAGTCTCGACGCCCTCGACGACCGGATGGGGCCCGCGACGGTCAAGCGCGCCCTCTCGACGGCGCTCTCGACCACGGAACTCGCGCTGAACTACTACGAGCTAGCGCCCGGTGAGACGTTCGGACTCGGGTATCACCGCCACCCCGAGCAGGAGGAGGTGTTCTACGTCCAGTCGGGAACCGCCACCTTCGAGACAGAAGACGGTGACGTCACCGTCGACGCCGGCGAGGCGATCCGCTTTGCGCCCGGCGAGTGGCAACTCGGACGCAACGACGGTGAGGACCGCGTCGTCGCGCTGGCGATGGGTGCGCCCAAAGACGCGAGCGAGACGGAGATGGTCCGCCACTGCGAGGACTGCGGTGAGCGGACCACACAGCGCGTCGCACTGAGCGACGACCGCGACGCGCTCCTGACGTTCTGTACAGTGTGTGACGCCCAGACCGGCCGGTTCACCTAGACTTACGTATCGGGCCGCCGACGCTGTGGCCGATGCTCTCCATCGGCCAGAAACTCGTCGCCCTGATTACCCTCGTGTTGCTCGTCACCGTCGTCGCCGTGTTCTCACCGGTGTTCGCGCTCGTCACGCTGTTCGTCGCCGTCCCGCTGGCTATCGCGATTCTCCGGCGGTAGCGTCGGTACGGCGACACCGCCGTGATGGGCCGCTCGGCCGAACGAGCGGCCCGTAGCGGAACGTCACCGTTTTGTCCGGCCACGGGGACGTACGGCCACCGTGGTCGAACCGTACACCCGCCGCGCGTGGATCCGACAGGGCATCCGGGTCGGAGCGCTGCTGTCGGCGCTGGGCGCCGTCGTCTGGCTCAGCGGCCTCCCGTTCCTCTTTCCCAGTCTCGGCCCGACGGCGTATCTCTTCGCGACGCGGCCGGCCGCCCCGGAGTCGTCGGCTCGTCGCGTGCTGGGCGGCCATACCGTCGGCGTCCTCGCCGGTCTCCTCGCGTACCACGTCGTCGCCGGCGGCGTCGTCATCACCGCGTCGATGGGAGCCGCGACGCTCGGCACGCTCCGTCTGGCGGCAAGCGGCGTCGTCGCCGTCGCGCTGACCACGGCGGGGATGCTCCTCACCGACACCGGCCACGCGCCGGCCTGTGCGACGACGCTCATCGTCGGTCTCGGCATCCTCTCCTCGCCGCTACAGGCCGGTATCATCGTCGTCGCCGTCGCCGTACTGGTCACAGAACAGGCACTGCTGACCCGACTGGGCTAGTCGTCGCTGGCGACGCGGGCCGCGTCGCCCTCCGCCGTCCGCCGGGTTCGGACGTAGTCCGTGAAGTTGTCGAACACCTGCTTGGCCTCACAGGCCGCCCGGTAGTTCTCCTCGGTGATACCGTCTAACACCCGCTGGATGCGCTCGTCGGGGAGGTCTTTCCCCTTCGTCACTGTCTCCGCCGTCACCGGGTCGTACTCTGGGTGGAACTGCACCGCGAACACGTCGCCCTTCCGGAAGCCGTGGACCCCGTAGTCGTTCTCGGCGAACAGTTGAGCGCCCGGCGGAATCTCGGCGACGTGGTCCGAGTGGGTCGTGAACACGGTGAACTCGTCGTCGACGCCCGAGAGCAGCGGGTTCTCCCCGTCGTGTTCGACGGTCCGGTAGCCGATCTCGTACTCCGGCATCGCCTCGACGCGGCCGCCCAGCGCGTGGGCGAGCAACTGGTGGCCGAAACAGACGCCCAGGAACGGCAGCCCTCGGTCGACGGCCTCGCCGACCCACGCTTCGAGGTCGGCAATCCACGGCTCGTCCCAGTAGACGGAGGCCCGCGAGCCAGTGAGCAGACAGCCGTCGAACGCGAAGGTGTCGGGTAGTTCGCGTTCGGTCACGTCGTACTCCACGAGGTCGGCGTCGAGTTCCCGCCGGAAGTTCCGGCGGTTGTCCTCGCCGTCGTGGGCCGCGTTCAGCAGGGCGATGCGCAGACTCATCGACTCTAGAAAACGGGTGGACAACCAAAAATGCCTGCATCCACGGCAGGAACTGCCGTTCACTCGGACGTCAGCCACAGGCCGGCCGCCACCAGCGCGCCGTATCCGACGGCAATCGCCAGCAGGACCGGTCGCCACGTGGTCAGGACCCACGGGAGCGCGAGGCCGTACGCCACGCCGAGCAGTCCGCCCGTCACCGTCCTGACGGCGTTCGTCCCGCGTCGCTCGGTGACCGTCGTCACTGCCCAGTCGACGAGCGCGGGGAGCGGTCCGAACGCGACGACCGGGAGCCACGCTCCGCGGCCGACGCCGAGCAGAAAGACGCCGACCCCGAGCGCGATACCGGGATAGATGCCCGAACAGCGGGCACAGAGGTGGAGCGTCCGCCCACCGACGGCGAGTCGGTGACAGCGATGCCGCTCCGCGGGGATGTGATGCGAGAGGAGGTACGGGAGCGTCGCGGCCAATCCGCGACGGAGTTCGCGACGGCGGTCCACGCTCGCCGCCTCACTCACCGCCGTACTGGCGCTGAAACTCGTCGTCGGTCTTCGTGAGGTAGATGATACCCTCGATGACGCCGACGAGCGCCGGGATGAAGGTCCACGAGAAACAGAGGTAGAGGACCCCCAACCCGACGTTCCCGAGGTAGAAGTGGTGGATGCCGAGGCCACCCAGCAGAATGGCGAAGATGCCCGCCGTGACGCGGTCCACGTCGCGGCCGTCGCCCGACTCACCCGCGTCGACGTCGCTCTGTCGGGCGCCACAGTCCGGGCAGTACGCCGCGCTCGCGGCGATTTCGGTCCCGCAGGCGTGGCAGTACTTCGAGCCGTCGCCCGGCGAGGACGCCCCGGTCGCGCCGCCCGTCGATTCGTCGAGTCGCTCCCCGGTCTCGGGGTCGTACTCTGCCATCGAGTCGGTGTCCGGCGTCTCGTCGGCCGTCTCGCGCTCCTCGGGGTCTGGGTCGGTCGCTCCCTCGTCCGGCGTCTCGTCCGCCGGGTCCTCGTCGTCGGAGGAGGCGTCGTCGGCAGGGGACATATCTACCGCAATCGACGGCGCACGGGTTAAACCTCGTGGTCGGTGTGCTCGTCGAGGAACGCCGTCAGGCGGTCGGTCAGCACCGTCGCGTGTTCGACGTAACAGCAGTGCCGTCCCTCGACGGCCTCGCCGGTCCCACGGGGCAGGTCGTCCGCGAGTGACGCGGCTGCCTCGACGGGCACGACGGGGTCCTCGACGCCGTAGTACACCTCCGTCGGCTGGGTCACCTCGTACAGCGGCGGGGCCTCGAACCCGGTCGCCGCCGCGGCCTGTGCCGCGAACGCCTCGCCCGTCGCGTCGTCGGCCCGCCGCCACTCGGTGACGCGCTCGACGAGGGCCGGGTCGGCCTCGCGCAACGCCGGGGAGAACGCGCCGTCGAGGGACGCCGTGTCGCCGGCGTCCAGCGAGAGCGACCGGAGCGCGTCGGCGTCGACGGCGTCGCCCGACGCCGCCGTACAGTACAGCGTCAGCGTCCGCGCCCGGTTGTACTCGTGGGCATAGCGGAGCGCTATCATGCCGCCGAGGCCGGCGCCGACGAGGTGGGCACTGCCGACGCCGTGGTCGGCGAGGACGGCTTCGAGGTCGGCCGCCAGCGTCGGCACGTCGTACGGGCCGGCGGGGGCGTCGGAGTCGCCCGTGCCGCGCAGGTCCCAGACGACCGTCTCGTAGGGGCCGGCCAGTGCGTCGTAGTGCCACCCCCAGAGCCACGCGCCGTACCCCACGTCGCCGACGAAGACGACGGTCGGTCCGTCGCCGTCGGTCTCGTAGTGCAGCGACACGCCGCGGTTCGTTGCAGTCGGCATCACCCGGCGGTTCGTCCGGCCCGCCGGTGGCTCTTTCGATCGCTACCGCTTAACACGTATCACCACCAACCCCCTCCCGAGTCGTGTCCACTGCTACGTCACTCGTCGGTGCTGTCGTGCTCGTCGCCGGACTGGGGGTCACCGCACAACTCGTCGCCGACCGGCTACAGGTCCCCAGCGTCGGATTCCTGCTGGTCGCGGGGGTTCTCGTCGGCCCGCAAGGGTTCGGCGTGGTGCGCCCGGAACTGTTCGGCGAAGCCGGGCTACAGGCCATCGTGGGCCTCAGCGTCGGTATCATCGTCTTCGAGGGCGCGTTTCACCTCACCGTCGACCGGGTTCGCGAGGCATCCCGCGAGGCGCTTGGACTCGTCACCGTGGGGGCGCTGCTGTCGCTCGTCGGCACGACGACCGCCGTCCGAGTGGTGTTCGGCGTCGACTGGGCCGTCGCCGTCCTCGTCGGATCGTTACTCGTCGCGACTGGGCCGACCGTCATCACGCCCATCCTGCAGGTCGTCCCGGTCCGTGACCGGGTCGCCGCCGCACTGGAGACCGAGGGCATCATCAACGACGTGGTCGCGGCCATCCTCGCGGTGGCTACCTTCGAGTTCGTCGTCGCCGACAGCCCGACGCCGCTGGTCGTCGTCGAGGCGTTCCTCCTCCGACTGTTCGTCGGCGTGGCCGTCGGGGCCGCCGTCGGCTGGTGTGTCGCGACGTTGCTCGACCGCCTCCGACTTGCCGCCGACACCGCGACCCAGAGCGCTCGGCTGGTCGTCCTGACCGCGGCGCTCGCCGCGTTCGCCATCGCCGGGTCGCTGCTCTCGGAGGCCGGTATCGCCGCGGCGGCGACGGCCGGTCTCGTCCTCGGGAACAGCGACATCCCCCACCGGGAACTCATCGCGGAATTCAAAGGCGGGGTGACGCTGTTCGTCCTCTCGTTCGTCTTCATCGTCCTCGCGGCGCTCCTGTCACTCGACGACCTCCGTGCGCTCGGCGTCGCCGGACTGGGTGTCGTCGTGGTCGTCGTCGTCTTCGCCCGCCTGCTCGGCGCGCTCCTCGCGACGGTCGGCGGGTCGCTGGCCACCAACGAGCGCCTGTTCATCGGCCTACTCGGTCCTCGGGGGATCGTCCCCGCGAGCGTCGCGACGCTGTTCGCCATCGAGTTGCGGCCGACGAACCCGACGGCCGCAACGGTGCTCGTCGGGACCGTCTTCTCGGTCATCTTCGCCACCGTCATCTTTCAAGGGGGATTGGCCCGTCATCTCGCACAGGCGCTGGATATCGTGCCAACACACACGCTCATCGTCGGTGCCGGTCGTGTCGGAACAGAACTCGCAGACAGATTCGAAGCCCGCGGCGAGGAGGTCGTCATGGTCGACAGGGACGCCTCGGCCGTCGAGCGAGTGCGCGCCGCCGGCCACCGTGCGGTCCACGGCGACGCGACCGACGCGTCGACCCTCGACGCCGCCGACGCCAAGCGGGCCAGCGTAGTCGTCGCGGCCACCGCAGACGACGACGTGAACATGCTGGTCGCCCAACTCGCGGCGACCCGATTCGACGTCGACACCGTGGTCGCGCGGGCGAACCAGCCGGACAACCTCGCGGCCTTCGAGGACCTCGACGTCGAACCCATCTCCGCCGGGTTCGCGGTGGCCGACGCCATCGACGACGCCATCGAACGGCCGGCCCTGAGCCACTGGCTGGCCGACGCCGGCCGGACCGGCGACGTCCTCGAAGTCGAACTCCGGAACGACGCCCTCGCCGGCCAGCCCGTCGAGGCGGTGACCGACGACCTGCCCTCGGGCTGTCTGGTGGCGATGGTGAGTCGAGACGGCGAGGACCGCGTCCCGGACGGCGCGTTCACGCTCTCGACCGGCGACCACCTCACGCTCATCTGTGAGACGAACGACGCGCTCCGAGAGGCCCGGGAGTACTGTCAGGGCGACTGATTCGTCGGGCCGATGGCCGCTTGCTCCCGTTCGTCGTCGGCCGCGAGTGGCGGGACGACGCCCGCGTTGGCTGCTTCCCGGTAGTGATAGCCCCAGAACGCCGCGAAGGCGTAGCTCGCGTACGTCGCGACGAACGCCGGCCCGACGAGCGTCAGTATCGACGCCAGCCACAGCACCGTCGCCATCACGAGGAGGAGGACCCACGCGGCGAACGCCTCCAGATACTCCTTCGAGGTGGCAAAGGCCCCGGTGTAGCGGCCGGAGAACGCGCGGGGGAACCGCCCGGTCGCCGCGTAGGCGGTCAGCACGGCCGGCGTCAGATAGAGGCCGGCGAACGCGACGAGCGCCACGGCGAGGTCACGGACGCCCCCGGCGAGGCCGACCTGTTCGGCCACCGCCGCGACGGCGGCTCCGACGATGGCGGTCCCACCCCAGAGGACGAGGAGGGCGACGGTGGCTCTGAGGCCGTCGACGAACAGGTCGACGAAGGCGTCGAACCCGGGCGGGTCGGGCCGTCCGCTCGCGGCCGCGCCCGCCAACTGGAAGGCGTAGCCGTTGGTGAACAGGCCCACGAACGGTATCATCGACCCGACGAGTGCGAAGATGCTCCCCAGGAGAAACGGTTCGTACCCGTCACTGACTGGATACGAGAGCCCGAACGAGAAGCTATCGCGCTCGAACGGACTCGCCTCCTCGGCCGGTTCGGCCGTCTCGCCGGGTCGCTCGTCGGCCGCCGAACCACCCGGCTCCGCGGCGCGCTGGTCCGCTCGCTCGTCGGTCGACGGCATCGACACCTCTCCGTCCGGCTCGTGGCGCTTCGTGCCACACTCCGGACAGAAGGCGTCGGTGGTCCTGACGGCGGCCCCGCAGGCCGTACAGTACGGCATATGGTGCTAGTATCTGGGGGCAGGCGTATCGTTCTTTCCCCGCGAGAGGTCGCGGTACGAACTCGAACGGCGGCGACTCGCGTCGCTTTCAGACGTTCGCGACGGACTGGAGAATCTCCGCGGCGTCGTCGAGTGCGTCGTCGAGTGCGTCGCCGTCGGGGCCGCCGCCCTGTGCGAAGTCCGCGGGGCCGCCGCCGCCGCCGCCGACGCGGCCGGCCAGTTCGCCGACGACTTCGCCGGCGTCCACGTCGACGCCGTCGGGAACGGCGACGACGAACTGCGCGCCGTCGCGGCCGGACCCGAGGACGGCTATCTGCCCCTTCTCTACGAGGGCGTTGGCCTGTGCGCGCAACTCGTCCATGTCGGCGTCGATGCGCTGGACGACGGCCGTCGTCCCGTCGACGTCCACCTCCTCGGTGTCGGCGCCGCCGGACGCTCGCGCCTCGGCGAGTTGCTCCTTGAGGTCCTCTATCTCCTTCCCGCGGGCCTTCCACTCGTCGAAGAACCGCGCGGCGGTGTCGGGTACTTCCTCGGGCGCGACGTCGAGGACGTCGGCGGCCGCATAGAGGGCATCCTCGGTGCGCTGGGTCGCCTCGATGGCCGCGTCGCCGGCCGCGAAGGTAAGCCGGATGACGCCGTCCTGGATCCGCTCGGTGCCCAGCAGTTTGATGGCGCCGATGTCGCCGGTCCGGGCGACGTGGGTCCCACCACACGCCTGGATGTCGTCTGCGACCTGAATGAGCCGAATCTGCTCGCCAGCCGGGATGCCACCCTGATACAGGTCGAAGCCGTGTTTCTCCTCGGCCTCGTTGCGGTCGGGCCACTGCTGGGTGACCGGGACGTTGTCCTGGACGAGGTCGTTGGCGTACCGCTCTATCTCCTTGACTTGCTCGCGGGTCACCGACTCGTAGTGGCGCACGTCGATGCGCGAGGAGTCGACGCCCTTCTGGGCGCCGGCCTGCCGGACGTGCTCGCCCAGCACCTGTCGGGCGCTGTGGACGACGATGTGGGTCGCCGTGTGGTGTTGCATCAGGCGTTTCCGGCGGGTGGCGTCGACCTGCCCGCGGACGAACTCGCCCTTACCGGGGTCCTCGTCGGCAGTGTGGAGGATGACGTCGTCGTAGCGCTGGACGTCCTCGACTTCGGCGGTCACGTCGTCGGTGGCCAGCGTCCCGTGGTCCGGCGGTTGTCCACCGCCCTCGGGGTAGAACATCGTCTGGTCCAGCACCACGTCGAATCGGCCGTCGTCGCGGTCGAACACTTCCAGTACGACGGCCTCGAACTCGGTACGCTGTTGGTCCTCGTAGTAGAGTCGGTCGGTGTTCGGAAGCTCTGCGAGGCGGTCGGCGTACGGGACGCCCTCGGCCGTTGCGGTGTCGTCCCCGCCGCCGTGGCGGGAGGCGACGACGGAGTAGAAGTCGTCGGGCACGTCCACGTCGACGCCGCGTTCGGCGGCTATCTCTTCGACCATGTCCGGTTGGATGCCGTGGGAGTCGTACAGTTCGACCAGTTCCTCGGTCGGAATCGGTTCGCCCGTCTCGGCGTACTCCTCGGCGAGTTGGCGCACGCGGCGGCCGCCCCTATCGAGCGTCTCGCGGTACTTCTCGACCTCCGTGCGGACGATGTCGCGGACGGTGTCGCGGTTCTCGTAGTTCAGGCGCTCGGCCTGCATGTCGACCAGCTCGTCAAGCGGGGCGTCGACGCCCACGCTGTCGACCAGTCGCTTCGTGCGGCGCAGCACCATCCGGGCGAGATAGCCCGTCCCGACGTTCGAGGGGACGATGCCGTCGCCGAGCATGTACGCCAGCGTCCGGCAGTGGTCGGCGATGGCGTAGATGTCCTCCAGTGGCCCCATCAGGTCGCGCAGTTCCTCGACGCTGACGCCGACAGCCTCGGCGATGGTGTCGCGTTCGGCCTCGATGTCCTCGGCCTCGTCGATGTCCATCCGTCCCGCGAGTTTCGCGGCGTTGTGGACGATGGCCTCCTCCTCCTCGGACAGTTCGACGCCGGCGTTGTCCTTGAGGAACTGTATCATGTCGGGGTAGACGGCCTCGTAGACGGTGGGGGTGCCCTGCGAGACCCACGTCCACCGCTCTAGCCCGTAGCCGGTGTCGACGACGTAGGTGTCCATCTCCGAGTAGCGGTTGCCGTCTTTCATCTCGTACTCGCCGTCGGGGTCCTGCTCTAGGGACATGAAGACGAGCGTCGCCAGCTCCGCGCCCTCGTAGATGACTTCGAAGGCCGGCCCGGCGTTGCCGCCGCCGACCCACGGGTCCTCGATGAGGGTGAGTTCGTCGACGTCGGCGCCCAGTTCCTCGAACAGTTCGACGCAGTACGCGACCGTCTCCTCTTTCCAGTACACTTCGCCCTGATAGGCGTACTCCTCGGGGTCCTCGATGTCCTCCTTGGCGTTGAACGCGTGGTGGGCCATCATCTCGAAGGCCATCGTGTGCCGGCCCGTCTTGCCGACGTTGTCGATGTCTTGCATCCGGATACACGGTTGCGAGATACACAGCGGGTTCGCCGGCGGCGGCGTCGTCCCCGAGGTAACGAGTGGCTGGAAGTCGTAGATCGAGGCTTGGGTCAACAGGACGTCGTCGCGCCAGCGGTTGGCGGCGACCGGGTACGGGTCGATGCGGGTGTGATCACGCGCTTCGAAGAAAGAGAGGAACGCCTCGCGCATCTCCGAGAGGGAGAACTCCTCGTCGAACCCGGGGTTGTCGATGAAGCCGTACTCCGCACAGGGCGGTTCGCCGCAGGTGTCGCGGTCCGCGCGCGACCAGAACATGTCGCCACATTCCAGACACTCCTGTCGATGGAATCCGGCCTCGTCGAAGTAGTCGAGTTGGTAGGCCTCGTCGAGGTCACTCATTGGCGTAGTGTTGGCCCAGCAGCGGGTAAAACAGTTCCGAAGGGGGGCTACACCGCGACGGCCGACCCGCCGGAGAGCGTCTCCGGGACGACGATTCGCTTCACCGTCGTCGCGCCGGAGGTGGTCGTGATGCGGACTGTCGCCGTCTCACCTTCCGCTAAGTTCTTGCCGAACTCCGTCGCGCCGGGTAGGTCGGGGTTCCCGAGGTCCAGCGCGATGGTGAAACGGTCTTCTGTCGAGTCCAGCACCGGCGACGACGCGGGCGAGTCGTCGTCCTGCACGACGGCGACCCCGAACCGGCCGTCGGGGTTCCCCGAGGCGCCGTTCTCTGCGAGTTGGTAGTACGACCCGCTCGGCCCGACCCACTGCACCGTCGCCTGTCCGAGGTCGACGTTGCCCGCTCCGGGGGATTTCTTCACCGTGATGTTCACCACGCCGACCGCGTTGTTCTCGAAGTGACTCCCGGTGGCACTCACCACCTGTACCCGGTTCGTCGTCGAGTCGCTCGCACCCTGTCCCGTCGCTTCCGCCGAGTTCTGCAGATAGCCGGACGTGTTGATGAGGACGCCCGCGGCGATGGCCGCGACCAGCACCATCGCGATGAACACGACGAGGGTCCCGATACCCACCTGCCCGCGCTCGCCCCGGCGTCGATTGCTCGAACTGTGCATTTCCGTTGGTGATAACTAACCGACTACTCTCGTATAAACTTGCGTGAGCAATTATCGCGGGTGAAAACGACGCTTTCGGGGCGAAGCCGCTACTGCCCTTTCGCGAGACTCGCCAGCATCGCCTCCAACTGCACCGTCTCGTTGGCGCCCTGCGTGATGCGGTAGTCCGTCTCGCCGACGCGTTCGAGGATGCGCACCGCCGCCTCGTCGTCGACGTCGAACTCCCAGACCGACCGGTGCAACTGGTCGATGATGTCGCCGCCAGCGATGCCCTCCTCGGTGAGCAGTCTGTCCAGCGTCGCGCGGGCGGCCGTGAAGTCGCCGTCGAGCGCGGACTGGACCATGTCGTGAATCTCCTCGGGGCGGGCCGTCGAGGTGATGGCGTACACCGCCGACTCGTCGACCACGTCGCCGCTGACCGAGGCGGCCTGCAGGCCGTTGATGGCCTTGCGCATGTCGCCGGCGGCGGCGTAGACCAGCGCGTCGACGCCGTCGTCGGTGAGTTCGATGTCCTCCTCGGCGGCGATGTGGCGTATCTCGGACTCGACGGCGTCGTCCGACAGCGGCGAGAACCGGAAGACGGCACACCGAGACTGGATGGGATCGATGATCTGGCTAGAGTAGTTACACGAGAGGATGAAGCGGACGTTGTTCGAGAACTGCTCCATCGTCCGGCGGAGTGCGGACTGGGCGTCGCTCGTCAGCGCGTCGGCCTCGTCTAAGAAGATGATGCGGTACTCGACGCCGCCGAAACTCGTCCGTGCGAAGTTCTTGATGCGGTCCCGGACCACGTCGATACCCCGCTCGTCGGAGGCGTTCAGTTCGAGGAAGTGCTCGCGCCAGTCCTCGCCGTACAGTTCGCGGGCGATGGCCGTCGCGCAGGTGGTCTTGCCGGTGCCCGCCGGCCCCGAGAACAGCATGTGCGAGAGGTCGTTGCGCCGGACGTAGCTCTGCAGGCGGCCGACGATGTCCTCGTGGCCCATCACGTCGTCTAACGACTCCGGGCGGTACTTCTCTATCCACACCTCTTCGCGTCCCGCCCGCGACTCGGACTCGGCCTCACTCATGCTCGGTGGGAGGCGCGGGCTAGCCTTAAACGCCCCGCTAGCAGTGTTCGGATGCAGCGTTCGTGAGCACTCCGTGACCCGCCAGAAAGCCCCGGACGGCTACGCTCCCGCGGCTCGCTGCGCTCCTCGTCACTCACTGCGTTCGTTCCTGCGGTCCTTGCGTCGCCGGGGTTCGCGTAGCCGACCGCCCCTTTCAGTCCAACCCCATGGACCGTTCAATCGGGTTGGACTGAAAGCCTCCGGGCTCTCTGGCTGTTTACGATCTCGCTCCCTCTCGACCCCGTCCACTCGTCGCCTACTGCTAGCCGACACACTCAAGCCGTCCATCCCGATACACACGGCCATGGACGTCACCGTGGAGGTGGCCGGCGAGGAGACCCACGACCTCACGGTCGACGACGACGCCACCTACGCCGACTTGCTGGCCCCCCTAGAGCTCTCGCCACACGCGGTGTCGGTGCTCGTCGACGACAAGACGGTCCCGACGAACCAGCCAGTCGAGGCCGACCACGTACGCGTGGTCAGACTCATCAAGGGTGGCTGAGCGGGCGGCGAGCCACTCACGACCCCCCGTTTTTGCCCGTCGAGCCCTACGCTACGCTATGTCCATCGAGGCGACCGACTTCTCCGTGCCCAACGTCGGCCCCGGACCGGACCCGCCGTCGGCGCTCGCCGCCGACAACGAGTTCGCCGACCGGGACACCGAAGCCGTCTCCATCGTGTCGGAACCCCACGAGCGCGTTCGGGAGTGGCAGGACAGCTACGACCCGCCGTATCCCATCGTGGCCGATCCGGAGGCGACGGCCGGCAACGCGTACGACCAGCCGGTTCGCTTCGGCTTTCCGGGCGACTGGAGCGACTTCCTCGGCCGGATGCCCGAGGCCGTCCTCGTCGACCTTCGGGACGGCCCCGCGGTAGCGTGGTCCTACCGGAGCAAACCGACGTTCGACCGGCCCAGCGTCGACGACTTGTTCGATGCCGCCGACGAGGCTCGGACTCGCTGACCCATGTTCGTTCGTGACGCCACAGTGGCCGACCTGCCGGACGTGATGAACGTCCTCGACGGCGCGGCGCTCTCTATCGACGTCGAGACGGTCCGGGCCAGTATCGCCGAGGACGGGGCGCTCGTCGCGTGCGAGGGCGGGGAGCGCACTCGGTCTGACGAGCGGGCCAGCGGCCCGCGGGCCCCGGCGGACGGCGAGCGAGTGCTGGGCGCACTCGTCCTCGACGACGAACACGTCGCGGCCGTCGCAGTTCGCCGCCGTCGCCGCGGGCAGGGCATCGGGACAGCGCTGGTCGAGGCCGCAGTCGAGCGCCGAGGACGGCTGACGGCGGCGTTCGACGCCGACGTGAAACCGTTCTACGAGGGCCTCGGGTTCACGGTCGAGGCAGTCGACGAGGCCGGTCGCTGGCGGGGGACGCGCTCGACCGACGGCTGATTGCGATAGTCTTTCCACACTCGGACGAGACGAAATTATCGAGCCATGTCCTCACAGAACCCCGACCCGGCGTCGGTGCGTGACGACCGGGTCCTCGGCTTCCTCCTCGATTTCACCCTCCTCACCGTCGCGACGGTCGTCGTCTGGGTGGTGTTCACCGGCGTCAGGATGCTCGTTACTACCGGCGGGGCGATGGGTGCGCCCACCGTCGACAGTCCCGGGACGATGCTGGGGATGGTCGCCCTCGGTTTCGCCCTCTCCTTACTTCAGTGGGCCGTCATCGGCCTCGTCGTCGGCGGGTACTTCGTCTACTTCCTCACCGACGGCGGCCAGACGTTGGGGATGCGCGTCGCCGGCGTCGTCCTCGTCGGCGAGGACGGTGGCCCGGTCACGCGAGACCAGACGATACAGCGGACCGCCGTGTTGCTCGCGCCCCTCCCGCTGATGGCGCTCGCCAGCGTCTTCATCCCCTTCGTTGGGTTCGTCCTCGCACTCTTGCTGATGGGTGGGTGGCTGACCGTCGAAGCGCTCTTGCTGTTCACCGACGACGACGCCCAGCGACTCGGTGACCGAATCGCCAACACGCTCGTGGTCGAATCGACGGCCTGACGGCGTCTCACCGGAAGAGCTGTCAGTTCGACCGACCGGCCAGTTCCTCGATGCGCAACTCGTAGAGCGTCAGTTCGACTTCGTCAAGCGCCTCGTCGAACACCCGAATGGGTGCGAATCGGTCGTTGATGGTGACGGCGTCGTAGGCGGGGTCGTCCGGCGGGACTGCCCGTATCGGCCCGCGGGCGACGACGCTCCAGCCGTGTTGTTCGGCGTCGTCGCTCGTCGTCTCGGCTTCGTAGACGACGTACGTCGCGGTGTCGGTCGTCTCGACGTAGGCGGCCTTCCGGCTGTCGGGCGTCTCGCCCAGTCGGACGTACAGCGACCCGTCCTCGTAGTGGTGAAACACCGGAATCGCGTAGGCGTCGCCGTCGTCGGCCAGCGCGAGGACGCCGTCCGTGGCGTCGCGCAGGCGCGTCTCCACCTCGGCCTCGGTCAGTCCCTCGGTGTACGCGAACTCGACGTCGGGGTCCATGCCCGACCAACGCGCGCTGTCGGGTTAAACCAGCGGGGCGACCAGTCCGCGGCCCGCCGACAGCAGTTCCGTGACCCGCGTATCGCTGCCCGCCTCGGCGTAGACGCGGAGTTTCGGCTCCGTCCCCGATGGCCGGACCAGCACCCACGTATCGTCCGCGAGCCGTATCTTGAACCCGTCGACGGTGTTGACATCGGCGACGCTCTCGCCGGCCACCGAGTCGGGCAGTTCGTCCTCCAGTGCGTCAAGCACCGGCTCTTTCCGGTCGTCCGGACAGTCGACGCTGACCCGTCCCTGATGAATCTCGCCGTGGTCGTCGAGCAAGCGGTCGACGCGGGCGTCAAGCGACTCCTCGGACTCGGCGGCGGCCGCCACCAGCGCCAGCAACACGCCGTCCTTGTTGCGGAGGTGGTCGGTGAGGCCGAACCCGCCCGACTCCTCGCCGCCCATGAGGGCATCGTGGTCGGCCATCGCCTCGGCGACCCACTTGAACCCGACCGCCACCTCGTGGGCAGACTGGCCGTGGGCCTCCGCGACCCGGTCGACGATGCTGGAGGTGGAGACGGTCCGGACCACGTCGCCGGACCGCGACTCCAGCAGGTAGTCGTACAGCGCCGCGAAGAAGAGGTTCGCGTCGAGATAGCCGCGCTCGGGCGTGACGACGCCGATGCGGTCGGCGTCGCCGTCGTTGACGACGCCGAGGGCGGCCTCGCCCTCGCGTACGCGGGCGATCAACTCCTCGACGTTCTCGGCCGCTGGCTCCGGGGACCCGCCGCCGAACTCGGGGTCTCGCTCGTCGCGCAGGGCGGTCACGTCCGCGCCGGCACGTTCGAGGAGGGTGTCGGTGACGCCCCGACCGCTCCCGTGCATGGCGTCGTAGGCCACCGAGAGGCCCGAGAGGTCGGCGTCGACGTAGTCGATGGCGTGGTCGGCGTAGTCGCCGACGAGGTCCGTCTCGGTGACCGTGCCCCACTCGCTCTCGGGCAGCGGGTCGGGGTCGCCGAGGTTCGCCACGATGTCCTCGGTCATCGCTGGGAGTGCGGGAGCGCCGGACGCGGGGACGAACTTCACGCCGTTGTACGCCGGCGGGTTGTGACTGGCCGTTATCTGGAGCGCCCCGGCGAGGTCGCGCTCTGTGACCGTCCACGCGACGACGGGCGTCGGCGTGTCCCGGTCCGGGACGAGTACGTCGAATCCATTGGCACACAGCACGCGAGACAGTTCCTCGGCGAACCCGCGCGACGTCTCGCGGGCGTCGTAGCCGACGGCCACCGTCCCGCTCTGGCCGTGTTCCCGCAGCGCCGTCGCGACGCCCTGTCCGACCATCCGCACGCGCGGCGCGGTGAACTCGTCTAAGGTCGCTCGCCAGCCGTCGGTGCCGAACGTGATCGCCGCGGCGTCGTCGTCGTCCATACCCGATACCTCTCGGTGGGCGGTGAAAAAATCACCCGTCGGCTCACGTGTCGAAGTCCGCTTCGGCGTCCGAGGACTCGACCAGCCGTTCCTTCTGCGTGCGCGAGAGCTGTTTGATCTCGTACTCGCGGCGCATCGCCGCGGACTTCGACTGGAAGCGTTCGACGTGGACGAGTTCGACCGGCGTCCGGCCGCGGGTGTACTTCGCCCCGTCGCCGGCGTCGTGTTCACGCACTCGGCGCTCGACGTCCGTCGTGTAGCCGGCGTAAAAGCTTCCGTCACTACACCGCAGCACGTAGGCGTAGTGAACAGGGCTCCGCGTGGTGGTCATCGCACGATGCGGGCGGCCCAGTGGGCCTCACACTTGGTGGGCGCGCTCTCTCGATACCTCGGCGATGCCAGCGTTGGCCGAGCAGTTCGGGCAGGCCCGGATGTGTCCGCGCTCGTCAGCGAACACACGGGCGAACTGGTCTGAGACGTGCGCGCCGCAATGGTCACATTCAGGCATCGTGTTCGTCGGCGACACCACCGCCGACGTACGTGAGAAGGGTTGCCAGAGGGATATTCGTTTACCCAAATGTGTGGGTATTCTCTCCCAGAAACGGGTCTGCTCTTACACATCGTCACCCCGTGCATCGGCGACCTGTCGTGCGATGAGGCCCGCCTGTGCGCCCGCGGTGAAGCCCGCGTCGATGTTGACGACAGAGAGCGTCGTACAGGACTGGATCATCCCCGAGAACGCGGCCTCGCCCGCGCCGTCGTGCCCGTAGCCAGTCGAGACGGGCAGGCCGATGACGGGGGTGTCGACGAGGCCGGCGACGACGGTGGGAAGCGCCCCCTCGCGGCCCGCGGCGACGACGAGGACGTCCTGATCGCGAAGGCGGTCCACGGCGTCTATCGTCCGGGCGATGCTGGCGACGCCGACGTCCGAGATACGGGTGACCGCCGCGCCCATCTCGGCGGCCAGCATCGCCGCTTCGCCGGCCGGGACGGCGTCGGAGGTGCCGGCGGTGACGACGCCGACCGTCGCGTCCAGGTCCGGACGCTCGAACTCCGGGGCGGTCGCGACCAGCCAGTTCGACCGCTCGGACCAGCGGACCGTCGCCTCGGGTGCGTCGGTCGCCAGTTCGCGTCGGACGGCGGCGGCCGCTGGCGGGTCGATTCTCGTTACGATCGCTCTGCCGGTCGTCTCGACGGCCGTCGACGCGAGGTCGGCGATCTCCCCGGGCGTCTTGCCGTCGCCGAGCACCGCCTCGGGGACGCCTGAACGGGTCTCCCGGGCCGCGTCGAACCGGCCAGCACCGCTGGTGGCGTAACCGGCGAGTTCCGCTTCGGCCTCGGCGGGGGTGACCTCGCCCGCCGCGACTGCATCGAGTAGGTCGCGCATGTCCCCTCTTCGGGGGGCCGGCTACTCCTATCCGTCGGTCCGGGCCGGGCGCGCGCGAGCACTCCAGACGCCGATACTCGGCGTATCTCGTTTCGATTCCCGCCCGTGGAGGGCTATCGACCCTGATATATCCGACTCAGGGGCTATTTATATAGGGGCCGACGGCCAAAAACGTCTCAGACCCCCGTGAATACCGGCGAGAGCCATCGCATTGGGGAAAGTATATAAGTGACCCCTACGCTACACAGGGTTGTATGGCAGACCTAATCGTCAAAGCCGCCGTCAAGGAAGAGCTCGACAACATGAACGTGGCCTCGGACTTCTACGATGCTCTCGACGCTGAGGTCGAGGAGCTGCTCGCCGACGCCGCTCGACGAGCCGAGGAGAACGACCGCAAGACGGTCCAGCCGCGCGACCTGTAAGGTCGTCTCCGAGCAGTCTTTCTTTCGACGTCAGCCGGACAGCTACAGCTCTCTGACCGTCACGCCGTCTTCGCTGCCCACGTAGACGGCGTCGGCCACGTCGACGAACAGGCCGTGTTCGACGACGCCCGGCAGTGTCGCGAGGTCTGCCGCCAGCGCCGCTGGGTCGGCTATCTCGCCGAACGCACAGTCCAGCACGAGGTTGCCGTTGTCGGTGACGACGGGCCCGTCTTTCCGTTCGGCCCGTCGAAGGTCCGGGTCCCCGCCCAGTTCCCGGACCGACTCGGCGACGGTGGTCCGTGCCGCGGGGAGCACTTCCAGTGGAACCGGGTACGATAGCGTCTCGGCCATCTTCGTGGGATCTGCGACGACGAGGAAGCGGTCGGCGCTCGCGTCCACGATCTTCTCGCGGGCGTGGGCCGCGCCGCCGCCTTTCACGAGGTCGCCGCCGGCCACCTCGTCAGCGCCGTCGATGGCGAGGTCGACTGTCACCTCGTCTAGGTCAGCCAGCGGGATGCCCGCGGTACGGGCGAGTTCGCGGGACTGGAAGGAGGTCGGGACGCCGACCACGTCCAGTCCGGCGTCGACCTGCCGGCCGATGGCCCGAATCGCGTGGGCCGCGGTGCTACCGGTCCCCAACCCGATTACCATCCCGTCTTCGGCTGTCTCGGCCGCCGCCTCGCCGGCCGCGCGCTTCGCCGCGTCGGAGCCGCCCTGTTTCATGTGCGGAGATGCCGCGGACGCGGACAAAACGTTTGTTGCTCGGACCGCTCGGCCCAGATATGGAGTGTACGTACTGCGGGCGCCCGGTCGAGGACCACGATCCGCTGTATCTCTCGGCCGAGGCGGGTGGCACACCGACGGCGCAGTTCTGCAACTACGGCTGCCTGTCGGCCCACGTCGATGCCGAGGACCTGACGACCGGTGCGGCCTGCGAGTGGTCGCCGGAGTGACTCGTCCCGTCCCGGTATCCTTTTTCCGCCGCCACTCGGGGACCCGAGTATGACACTATTCGGGACGAGTGGCATTCGCGGACCGGTCGGCGAGACGGTGACTGCTGACCTCGCGCTCTCCGTCGGCCGCGCACTGGGTGTCGACAGCGACCGCGTGGTCGTCGGGCGGGACCCGCGCGAGAGCGGCGAGTTCCTCCAGTCGGCGCTCGTCGCGGGCCTGCGCGAGAGCGGGACAGACGTCGTAGACGTCGGCCTCGCCTCGACGCCGACGGTCGGTCGGGCGGTCGGGTGGCAAGCGGCCGACGCCGGCGTCTCCATCACGGCGAGTCACAACCCGGCCGAGGACAACGGCATCAAACTCTGGCAACCGTCCGGACAGGCGTTCGACGCCGAGCGACGCGAGACCATCGAGGAGCGTCTCGAAGACGGCGCGTTCGACCCAGCCGACTGGGACGAGTGCGGGACCCTCGAATCTTGGGCGACGGGCGCTCGCACCCGCCACGCCGAGACGATTCGCTCGGAACTGGACCGCGACTCGCTTTCCAGCCACGTCCTCGTCGACGTGGGTAACGGCGCTGGCGGCGTCACCGCCGACGTCTTGCAGGCGATGGGCTGTCACGTCGAGACGCTGAACGGCCAACCCGACGGCGCGTTCCCCGGCCGACCGAGCGAACCGACCCCGGAGAACTGCCAGTCGCTCGCGACGCTGGTCGCCGAGTCCGACGCCGACGTGGGTATCGCCCACGACGGCGACGCCGACCGGATGCGTGCGGTGGCCGGCGACGGCACCTACCTCTCCGGTGACGTCCTGCTGGCGCTCTTTGCACGGGCCGCCGCCAGCCCCGGTGACCGGGTCGCCGTCCCGGTGGACACGAGTCTCGCCGTCGGCGACCACCTCGCCGAAATCGACGTCGACGTGGAGTACACGCCCGTCGGCGACGTCTACGTCGCGGAGGCCGCAAGCGCCGAGGGCGTCGCCTTCGGCGGCGAACCAAGCGGCGCGTGGATATGGCCCGACCACACCCTCTGTCCCGACGGGCCGCTTGCGGCCTGTACCGCGGTGACGCTGGACGCCGACCGACCGCTTGCCGACCGGGCCGCGGAGGTCCCGAGTTACCCCATCCGCCGGGACAACGTCGGCGTCGACGCGAAGGGTGCGGTGATGGACCGGGTTCGAGAGCGGGTCCTCGACGAGTTCGACGACGTGACCACGCTTGACGGCGTGCGCGTCGACCTCGGGGACGCGTGGTTCCTCCTCCGGGCCAGCGGGACCCAACCGCTCGTTCGGATCACCGCAGAGGCCCGCGACGCCGACCGCGCCGACGACGCGTTGGCGACGGCGCGGGACCTGCTGTCCGACGCGCGGACCTGACGCTGTCGGCATTCACCGCCAGTGAGTACACCCGAAAAGAGACAGTCCGGGCGAGAGAACCGACCGTTCGGCCCCAGTTCGATTACCCGCGTCGCGTGGACCTGGCCTCGCGGACGTCGGCCCCGTCGCGAATCTTGTCTTCACACTGCGGGCAGACCCGCGGTTTCTCGACCCCATTCGGCGTGAAGACACGCGCGTAGTCGGCCGTTACAAAATTGCCGCAGTTCTGGCATTCCGGCATACAGGTACGAACGACGGTCTATAGCGCCTTAATTGTTGGCACTTTGGTAATTGATGACACACCCGACGATTGGGGGTCGGCGCCGTGGCCTCAGAACTCGCTGGTGACGGTGCCGTCCTCGACGAGTTCGACGACGCCGTCGAACAGGGCCCGAAACTCGTCGACGGTCGCCTCGTCGTGGACGCCCTCCGCGAGGTGGAACATCCCGACGGCGTCGTACTCCTCCAGCAGTTCGAGGATGTCCTCGACGGCCTCCATGGCCTGGTCCTCGTCGGCGTAGTAGATGAGTTCGGTCAGCGAGTCGAAACTCACGCGCAGTTTGCCGTCGTGGTCCTGTAAGAACGTCTCCGTCTCGGCGACGATTCCCTCCAGGTCGTCCGGAGCAGAGGCATAACGGACGCTCTCGGACTGGCGGCGGGTGTACCCGCGCTCGACGGAGAGGGTATCGAGGATGGTGGCCGTGTCCTCGTCGACTTCGTAGTACTCCAGTTTCTGTTTGACTTCGCGAGCAGTGGTCCGCGTCGAGATGACCAGCATCGCGTCGGTGTCCGTCGACAGGAAGTCAGTGTCGAGTCGGTCCGTCTCGCCGGTGCTGGGGTGCAGGAGAAGGATACCGGTCCCGCCCTCGACGGTGTCCGGCGTGTTGTCGATGGCCAGCGTATACTCCATGTACCCGAAACGCGGGGCGACAGTCATTAAGTCTGCGGGTATCGCTCAGAACACGCTGTCGGCGGTGGCTGCGCCGACGACGCTGAAGATAGCGCCGACGGAGATGGCTTTCAGCGTCGTCACCGTGACGGCCATCGGCGTCGGGTCCGGGAGAATCCCGCCGTCGACGAGAAACGTATCGGGGGCGGTAAACACCATCGCGAGGACGGCGACGGACCCGAAGGCGACGACCATCAGCGAGACGAACCGTATCGGGACGCCGGCGACTTCGGCCTCGCGGTCGAGGTCGCGGTCCGCGTCGGCCTTGTAGAGTGCGCCGTAGCCGATGGCGAAGACGATGCCGGCGACCAGTCCGGCGTGGAGCGTCGTCATGTTCGCAGCCAGCACCCACACCTCCTCGGTGACGACGAACGGACCGGCCAGCAGGAACCCGCCCACGACCTGCTGTGCGGTGTCGGCGATACGGTACCGGGGGCGACGGCGGCGCATACCCGTTCGTGGACGGCCCGGTGTGATAACGTTCCCGGAGCGGTCGCCGGACGGAGTCGAAGGGCGTTTTGCCCGGCCACACACAGTACGCGTATGAGCGTCAGCGACGAGTTCGACGACTGGGCGGCCCGTGGAAAAGACCGCGGGATGGAGGACCGCCACTGGCACACCGCCAAGCACGTACTGGCCCGGATGCCCGTCGAAGCGGGCGACACCGTCCTCGATTTGGGCTGTGGGAGCGGCTACGCCGGCCGCGCCCTCAAAGAGACGAAGGACGCGGGCCGGGCCTACGGCATCGACGCCTCGCCGGCGATGGCCGAGAACGCACGATCGTACACCGACGACCCGGACGTGGGCTACCTCGTCGGGGACTTCGAGCACCTGCCGTTCGAGACTGACAGCGTCGACCACTGCGTCTCGATGGAGGCGTTCTACTACGCGAGCGACCCCGACGCCGTCCTCGAGGAGGTGGCCCGCGTCCTCGGTCCCGACGGCACGTTCCACTGTGCCGTGAACTACTACGAAGAGAACGTCCACTCTCACGCGTGGGACGAACTGGTCGACGTCCCGATGACTCGCTGGAGCGCCGCCGAGTACCGTAACGCGTTCCGCGAGGCGGGACTCGCCGTCGCCGTACAGGACAACGTTCCGGACCGCGACATCGAGATTCCGCCCGAAAGCGAGTTCCCGACCGAGGAGTGGGACACGCGCGAGGCGATGGTCGAGCGCTACCGAGAGTTCGGGACGCTCGTGACCGTCGGCGTCGCCCCCTGAGTCTCGTTTCGCTTGGCTGTCAACTGCGGGAACGTTTTTGACGGGCGATACGAAAGATAGGTCGTGGTTACTCGCCAGCGGACGTACGTACTCGCGGGCTTGCTCGTTGCGCTGTCGCTCCTGACGACTGTGTTGCTGTCGAGCGTGCTGGCGACCGTCTTCTTCGCGATCACCGTCGCTTACGTCCTCTTTCCGCTCTCGGAGTGGTTCGTACGCCACGGCCTCTCGAAGCGACTCGCCGCCGCAGTCACGACGGTCATCGCCTTCGTCGGGGGGTCGCTCGTCCTCGTCCCGCCGGCCGCCGTACTGTACCGTCGCCGCCGCGACCTGTTCGCGTTCTTCCAACAACTCCCGGACAGTGTCACGATCGTCGTCGGCGGATTCCGGTACCCGATAAACATCGAGAGGACGCTGGCCGGCCTCAGCGAAAGTCTGCGGGCCGTCGCTGTTGCACTCGCCAGCGAGACGCCGATCATCGCGCTGAAGATCGTCCTCTTTACGATACTCGTCTACGCGATGCTCTGGCGACCCAGCGCGCCCGGCGAGGTGCTGTATCGGACGATTCCACGACCGTATCACGACCTCGTCACGCGCTTTCACGAGCGCCTGCGCGGGACGCTGTACGCCATCTACGTCTTGCAGGCCGCGACGGCCTTCGGAACCTTCCTGATGGCGTGGGCGGTGTTCGGGATGCTGGGGTACAACAGCGCGTTCTCGCTCGCCGTCGTCGCTGGCATCCTCCAGTTCGTCCCCGTCGTCGGGCCGAGTGTGGTGGTCGTCGCCATCGCCGCCGCGGACGTCGTGACCGGCGACGTCGTCGGCGCACTGCTGGTGACGGTGCTGGGACTGGCCCTCGTCGGTTTCCTGCCGGACGCGGTCATCCGTCCCCGCCTCGCCCGCTACACGACGGGGATGCCCGCCAGCCTCTACTTCGTCGGGTTCACCGGTGGGGTGCTGTCGCTGGGGCTGGTGGGGTTCATCGCGGGTCCAGTGGTCGTCGCGCTACTGGCCGAGACGGCGAATCTGCTCGCGGCGGAACGGGGACCAGAACAGCAGGCGCTGGGATAAGCGAGGACGCTTCGATGCGAGGACGCGTCTTACTCGTCCGTGCCCGTCTCTAACGGTCGGTCCTCGGCTTCCCACTCGGTCAGACTCCCCTCGTAGAAGTCGACGTCCTCGAAGCCGAGGTGCCGGAGCACGACGTAGGTGTGACTGATGCGACGGGCGGTATTACAGTAGAGGACGACGCGTTTCTCCGGGACGATGCCCACCGATTCGAGGACGGCCAGTGCGTCCTCGCGGGCGAGGAGGCCGCGCGTCTCGTCGTCGACGAGTTCGCGCCAGTCGAGCAGGACGGCCCCGGGGATGTGGCCCTCGGCGTACTCCTCGTCCTCGCGGGTGTCGACGAGGACTGCCTCGGGGTCGTCGGCCGCGGCGGACACCTCGTCGGGGCCGACCAGCGGCGACGATTCGGGCGGGGAGACGACGTATTCCGTGGCCGCTACCTCGGGGGCGTCGCTCGTCGTCTCGCGTTCGAGTTGCCAACTCGAAAAGTCCCCGTCGAGGAGGTGTAGCTTCTCTGGGTCGTGGCCGAGCAGTTCCGCCGTGACGAGAAAGCGCGCGGCGAAGACGCCGTGGTGGTCGTCGTAGGCGACGACGTCGCCGTCGCCGGTGACTCCGATCTCCGAAAGCAGCGACGCCCAGTCGTCCTCGCTCGGGAGCATCCCCGCCTCGCCCTCGCCGGTGCGGAACCGGTCGAACGGGACGTTCACGGCGCCCGGCAGGTGGCCGAGGGCGTCGTACTCCCACGCGTCGCGCACGTCGACGATGCGACAGTCCTCGCGGTGGTCGGCGACCCAGTCCGCGGAGACGATGTCTGTCATTGGCCGTCCGTACCCACTCGGGCCGCTTGAAGACTCTCATCGGGGCTGGTCGAAGGTGGTGGCAACTGTTGCCGGATGTATGCCGCGCTGGCTCTGTGGACTGGACAGGTCGGGGCCGCATCTTCCGGTCCGCTCTCTACGGATGCGTGCCGTTCACAATATGCGTTCGCGTGATAGGGGCAACATATGCCGTCACGGGGGAGGAGTGGCCGTACATGCCGCCACTCGTGGTAATATATGTGTGGTAGTCGAATGGTTGATCGCACAATGACTGATTACGCCAACGACGTGCTCGTCTCGGCCGACTGGGTCAGCGAGCACCTGGACGAGTTCCAGAGCGACGACCCCGCCCACCGCCTCGTAGAGGTGGACGTGGACACAGAACTGTACGACGAGAGCCACATTCCCGGCGCCATCGGGTTCAACTGGGAGACGGACCTGCAGGACCAGACCACCCGCGACATCCTCTCGAAGGAGGACTTCGAGGACCTGCTGGGTTCCCACGGCATCAGCGAGGACTCCACCGTCGTCCTGTACGGTGACAACTCCAACTGGTTCGCCGCCTACACCTACTGGCAGTTCAAATACTACGGCCACGACGACGTCAAACTGCTGGACGGCGGCCGCGAGTACTGGGTCGAGAACGACTACGAACTCACCGACGAAGTGCCCGAGTTCTCCGCCGTCGACTACGAGGCCTCCGGCCCGCGCGAGTCCATCCGCGCCTACCGAGAAGACGTCGACAACGCCATCGAGCGCAACGTTCCGCTCGTCGACGTTCGCTCGCCCGAGGAGTACTCCGGCGAGATCCTCGCACCCCCCGGACTGCAGGAGACGGCCCAGCGCGGCGGCCACATCCCCGGTGCGGAGAACATCTCGTGGGCGGCCGTGACCAACGACGACGGCACGTTCAAGAGCTACGACGAACTCGAAGACCTCTACGGCGAGTACGGCATCGACGGCGACTCGACGACCGTCGCTTACTGCCGTATCGGCGAGCGCTCCTCCGTCGCCTGGTTCGCGCTCCACGAACTGCTGGGCTACGAGGACACCATCAACTACGACGGCTCCTGGACGGAGTGGGGCAACCTCGTCGGCGCTCCCATCGAGAAGGGCAACTGAGCTAGCGAAGTAACCCGAATCGGAACGGGGTGCCCGCAGGGCGACCCGTGGTGAAGGTGGAACTAGTGGTTGACGACCGGTCCTTGAAGTACGGCTGGGTGTCTGTAGGGCGCCTTCGGCGCCGAGTAACTGGGTCGCTCGATCGCGCTCGATTTTCTTTCGTGGCGGGGAATTGAAGATAGTGCGCCGTTCGTCTCCAGTCCGCCATAGCAATTCGTTGCGTCGAAGACGAGACAATTACTAACAGACAATTTCGCCACAACCTAACAAAAATATACGGAAAAATATATGGAAAAATCATACTGGACAGACATGATAGATGAAATGGAGATAAAATGGACAAGAGATCCTGCTCCAGACGGCACGCGTTGAAATCACTTGGAATCGTAGCAACCGGCCTCGCGAGTGCCGGGACGGTCGCAGGTTCGCCGGACGGGGACGGGGGCTCCAAATCCCCTGTCGACGCTGAGCCACTCGATCCGGAAACCTACGAACCGCTTCACCCTGACGTTTCGGAAGTTCACGTCGGTCAGGAACTGAAGTCTCTCACTCGTCACTGGCCGCTGCTCGCCGCCTCGGACGACGTCGTTTTCGGGCACCTGGCGGAAACTGGCTATTCGGATCGACGAGCGGACGAGGCCAGCGACGCCCTGAAGGAACTTCGACGGAAGTACCCCGTCACACAACGAACGAAGAACGGAGACACGTACCTGAACCTAGCCTCGGAATCCTCTCGCGGAGGTCGTCGCAGTCACGGCGGACGGACCGGTTCTACTGACCGGTCCACTGCGATCGTTTCAGCTGATGGTGGCGAAACCGACATCGCAGAGGTAGCAACAGTCGTCAACGACGGTCTCGCTCGCTCGCGCGGTGAGAGATCTGTCGACGTTCAATGGAAAAGGGGCCATCACGACGGTATCACATGGCTATCTGCAAGTGCTGTTGGGGTCAGTAGTACGTATAGGGATGGGATCAAGGAGAACGCCCGGCAACCGGACATAGATGACTACTCGGCACCCGATTGGACGAGTGGGTTCATCGGGAGGAACTACTTCAAGAAGACGATCCACTCGGAGAAGCACTATTACAACCCAGATATGGGTCTCGGCCGGGCCCCGAAGATGGCCAAGCAGAACATGCAAGCCGCCGAGTCGGAACTCGACGTCTCCCACCCTAACTACGACGATTGGGAGGACGCGTACAACAAGACCGCGTACGCGAGCCACTACGTGGCCGACTGTGCGCAACCGCTCCACACCGGGATGGAGTACCAGCAAGCCGGCAACTACGCGGCACAGGAGTCGACGGGTGGCACGCCGATTCACCACGCGTATGCGAAGTGGGCCATGAACGATGTCTGGGGGGACGTGAAATCCGACTTCGAGAACGGATCTCACTTCGACGTCCTCAATCTCGACTCCGCTACCAAGGACCTCGCAGACGCGTCTCACAAGGCCGAGACGGTCTACTGGACGATCTACAACACTGATAACTGGAGGCACGACTACAATCTAGAGCAAATCACCGAGAACAGATTGCAGGCGGCCACGTTGTATATCAAGGGGATGTTCAATCGGCTTCGAAGCTAGAGTGGACGGTAACAACAGAGCTATTGCTTCAAATATTTTGACGGAAGAGGCAACTGCACAACCCATTCGTATTACTTCGATATCAGCTAGAACTATTTCCTCTACTGCTGGGATGCGCTCGTCACTCTGACAGTTCCGTTCGCCAGTAACGCTGGGGACCATCCCGGTTCCCCTTCGTCTGTCACAAGTTTATATTTATAATGCCCAGGGTAAGCATCTTCTGGGACGACGATCGGGATGTGTAGCGTGACGTTCTGTTGCGTTTTGCCCCAATTCCAGTATAATTCACTCGAAATATTTGGGTTCTCTGTAGTCACTGGTGCGTGGGGGTCGACGGTCGCGTTGGCGACATCTAACGTGATTTCGGGTCCATGGTTTGGTCCGTCCATTAAACGGGGTGGGCTCCACACTCCAACGTTAGATACGTGGTGGGCCGTCACCTCGACCGTCACGGTACTTCCCTGTGCGGCGGTCGTTGGCGGTATCTCTATCGAGGGTTCTGGCGAACTAGCCCACCCGAGACACCCCGCGGTGAGCATGAGGAGGGCGGCGAGTCCGACCAATCCAGCGGAGCGCATATTTTTGCGGTGTGTGTTTCAGCAAAATTTTTGTGGTTGACGGGTCATCGCGGTACAACGACGTGACTGTCGGATCAACCAGTTGAGCGCTGGTAAATAGATAGTAGTTGCTTTGCTCATCTTCGAGAAGCATTCGACACTCTGACAGTTCCGTTGACGACTTCGGACTCGGACCACCCGGGTTCCCCTGCGTCTGCTACGAGTCTGTACTTGTACAGCCCGGGGTGGGCGTCCCTTGGGACGACAATCGGAAGCTGTAGTGTGACGTTCTGCTGCCTTTCGTCCCACCTCCAATACGCGTCATTCGTTGTATTTGCACTCTCCGTAATCACTGAGGTATGCGGTTTAATGGTTGCGTTGGTTACGTCTAATGCCACCTCTGGTTCGCTGTTTCGTCCATCTATTAAATATGGAGGTCTCCACACTCCAACGTTAGATACGTGATGGGCCGTCACCTCGACCGTCACGGTACTTCCCTGTGCGGCGGTCGTAGGCGGTATCTCTATCGTGGGTTCTGGCGGATTAGCCCACCCGAGACACCCGGCGGAAAGCACGAGGAGAGCAGCGAGTCCGACCAATCCAGCGGAGCGCATGTTTTTTGCGGTGTGCGTCTCAGTAAAATTCTCTGTGGTTGATGGATCATCGCGGTCTGACGACGTGACATCGGCTCGACGAGGGATCGGTAGCCGGTGAACCAGGAGTCGTTGCTTTGAGCGAGACAGCTCCGGTTCGGGCCGCCGGATCGACGGCGCTGTCACCGACGCCGTCGCCGCCCTCGTCGTAGACGGTCACGTTACACGGGAGCAACGCGCCGAGTTCGAGCTCCGCCTCCAGTGCCTCGTGAACGAGCGATGGATTGCACGCGCCGAGAATTCTGTCGTCGCGGAAATCATCGCGGAGCTTCACTTGTAGCGTCGCCCGCACGTCAATGTCACAGAGGACGCCGAACCCTCATCCGCGAGCGCTCCTCCGTCGCCTGGTTCGCGCTCCACGAACTGCTGGGCTACGAGGACACCATCAACTACGACGGCTCCTGGACGGAGTGGGGCAACCTCGTCGGCGCCCCCATCGAGAAGGGCAGCTAAGGGTTCTAACGTCACTGCTTTCTTTGCGCGCAGGTCGGTGAGTTTCGACTAACAGCAGTCACGACACCGACACGCTCGTTCCGTTCAGCACACACGCTGACGTATCCTAGCCGTGGATTGAAGAGCACGGCCGCCAAGCACACCGTGTGGACCGACAGGAACTCGAAGCGGTGCTGTGCGAGACGTTCGACGCGGACGACGAACCGGTCGCCGTCGTCGCGCGACAGGCCCGCGACTTGGCCGAGGCCGGGCAGTTCGACGCCGACTTCGACGGCGAACTGACCGTCGACACCGTCGTCCGGAACTTACAGGACGCCCCCGGCGACTACACGCTCGTCGAGCGGTGGAACTGGTGGCTGGGGGCGCTCGACCTCTCTCACGGCGGCTACGCCCGGTTCAGCGTCAGACCGGACGTCGATACGCGGTCGTAGCCGTCGCTCCGAGGTGTAAAAAAAACGGGGACCGCGACGCCAGTCAGAATACGCTCAGTCCGTGCGCCTCTCGTGCGTGTTCGAGGAGGTCCTCGGTCGTGTCGAAGTCCTCACCGCAGCTGCACGTGTGGTACGTCGTCGGTGTCTGCTGGCGTGTCGCCATGACAGGTTCACCTTATCGCCCAATCATAATAATTGTTTATGTGCTATTGGTACCGCGCCTCAATCCGGGTGCTAACAAGGAACACATACCGCGAGACTGCGACGCTACGCTCCTGAACCATTAGCTCGCCTACATTCTTTGTGACCGGGGTGCGTCTCTCCTCGTATGGCCGCACGAACCCGCAAACTCTTCGCGACGCTCACCGCCGCCGTCATGCTCTGGGTCGGCTGGGGTCTGTATATAACTAGAACGACAGAACGCGTCCCCTACGAGACGCTCGACGAGTTCGACGGCGTCGAGATACGCCGCTATCCCCGCACGGTCCTCGTCGAGACGACGGCGCCCACCGCCGGCGCGGCGTTCCGCCGCCTGTTCCGGTACATCTCCGGCGAGAACGAGGCGGGCGAGGATGTCGATATGACGGCACCCGTCGCGACGGACGGCGCGACCGTCGAGATGACGGCGCCGGTCCGCACGGACGACGCGGACGACGGCCCGGTCACGATGGCGTTCTACCTCCCCGCGGAGTACACCCCGGCGACGGCACCGGCACCGACGGACTCCACCGTCCGCCTCGTCGTCGACCCGCCGCGGACGGCCGCGGTCCGCGCGTTCGGGTGGTACGCCACCGCCGACCGCGTCGCCGGCGAACGCGAGGCGCTACTGGAGACGCTCGCCGACCGAGGTATCGAAACCCGCGGCGACCCCGTCGTCCTCCAGTACAACGACCCGTGGACGCCGCCGTTCATGCGGCGAAACGAAGTCGAGGTCGACGTCGCCGACGGTGGCAACTGGACCGACGAACACTAACCGACGAGGGCCGTACTCGACGCCGATGGAGGTCCAGTTCCTCGGTGGTGCCGACGAGATCGGCCGGAGCGCCGTGCTCGTCGACGACAGTCTCCTGCTGGACTACGGAATGGCAAGCGAGTCACCGCCGCAGTACCCCGTCGGCGACGTGGACCCCGACGCCGTCGTCGTGAGCCACGGCCACCTCGACCACGTCGGGGCCGTCCCCGCACTGATGTCGAGTGGCGACCTGCCGCCGGTCCACTGGACGCCGCCGACCCGTGACCTCGCGACGACGCTCGCCGAAGACACGCTGAAACTTCACGGCTCGACCCCGCGCTGTCCCTTTACCGACACCGACGTGCGCCGACTCACACAGGCCTCCGTGACTCACGGCTACGGCGAGTCCTTCGAGGCGGCCGGCTACGAGGTGACGCTTTACAACGCCGGACACATCCCCGGGAGCGCACACGTCCTCGTCGACGATGGGGACACCCGTCTCCTGTACACCGGCGACTTCCACACCGGCGACCAGCGACTCGTCGCTCCCTCCACCGCGCGTCCCGAGGCCGACGCCGTAATCTGTGAGTCGACCTACTCCGACGTGACCCACGAGGCCCGTGACGCCGTCGAGCGACGGTTCGCCGAGAGCATCCAGCAGACCGTCTGGCAGGGCGGTACCGTCGTCGTCCCCGCCTTCGCCATCGGCCGCACGCAGGAGGCGATGCTCGTCTGTGCCGCCCACGACGTGGACTGCTACGTCGACGGGATGGGCCAGCGAGTCACGACGCAACTGAAGCGTCACCCCGAGTTCCTGCGTGACGCCGACGCGCTGGCCGGCGCGACGTCGTCTGCGCGCTTCGTCGACGGTCGTGACGGCCAGCGAAAACGCATCGCGAAGCAAAACACCGTCATCATCACGACGAGCGGGATGCTCTCGGGCGGCCCGGCGATGACCTACGTCCCAGCCATCCGACAGCACCCGACGAACAAGGTGGCGCTGACGGGGTATCAGGTCGAGGGGACGCCCGGTCGGGAACTGCTAGAGACGGGCAGCGCCGAACTCGACGGGCGCGTGATGCCGGTCAGTGCGCAGGTGGAACTCCACCAGTTCTCGGCCCACGCCGACCGCGACGGCCTGCTCGAATTCCTCGATAGCTACCGGGAGACGCCGGTCCTCATCAACCACGGCGACCGGACGGCGGCCTTCGCAGAGGAGTTGCGTGCCGACGGCTTCACGGCCAGCGCGCCCGCACTCGGCGAGGCCGTCGGGCTCTGACCGTCGACGACAGCCCTCACTCCTCGTCGCGACGCTTCAGCCACTCGTCGAGCAGGTCCCGTATCGCGGCGTCGCGGTTGTCGCGGTGGTCCGCGAACGCCTTCTCGTCGACCGCTTCGAGCAACGCCTCGTCCAGTTCGAGTTCGACCTCTTCGAGGTCGAGGAACGTCTCGTTCATCGGATTCGAAACAGGGTACGGGTGGGTAAATACTCTCGTCAGACGGGTGTCCTGCGTTCGTGTGACACGGCCCGTCTGCCGGTCGAGGACAGGGGTGACCGCGCTTCAGTCCGCGGCTTCTGTGGGTGTGCCGATGTTCTCGCGGAGGTCCGCCTCGATGGCCTCCAGCGAGCGCCCCTTCGTCTCGGGGACGAGTCGGTAGGTGAACAGCAGTGCGACCAGACTGCAGGCGCCAAACAGCCAGAACGTCGAGGGCTTGCCGACGCCCGCGGTCAGCATCGGGAAAGTCAGCGAGACGAGCAGGTTCGCCCCCCAGTTGGCGACGGTGACGGTCCCCATCGCGCTCCCGCGGACCGCGAGCGGGTAGATCTCCGAGATGAGGAGCCAGAACACCGGCCCGAGGCCGATGGCGAAGAACGCGACGAACAGCATCAGGCTCGCCGTGGCGATCCAGCCGAGTGCGCCGCCGAACCCGGGGAGGTAGAACACCGTCCCGAGGACGCCGAGCGTGACGACCATCCCGCCGATGCCGACCTGCAACAGGAGGCGGCGGCCGACGCGGTCGATGAGCGCGATGGCGACGACGGTCATGACGACGTTGATGACGCCGATGCCCACCGTCGCGAGGATAGAGGTGGTGCTCCCGAACCCGGTCGATTCGAGGATGGTCGGCGCGTAGTAGATGACCGCGTTGATGCCGGTGATCTGCTGGAAGACGGCCAGTCCCAGACCGACGATCAGCGCCGGGCGGAGCCACGGTTTGAGGAGTTCCCGGACGCCCGTGCCGGACTGCTTCGAGACGGTCTCGGCTATCTCTTCGAGTTCCTCGTCTACGTCACCCTGTCGGGTCCGCTGGAGGACGGCCTCGGCCTCGTCCTTCCGTCCGTGTTCGAACAGCCAGCGGGGGCTCTCGGGCATCTTGAGCATCCCCACCGCGAGGATGACGGCCGGAATCATCCCGGTGCCGAGCATCCAGCGCCACGCGCCGGCGTCGGCGAAGGCGTAGTTGACGAAGTACGACGCCAGAATCCCGACGGTGACCATCAGTTGGTTCAGCGAGGTGAGCGCCCCGCGGATGCGCGGCGGCGCGATTTCGGAGATGTACAGCGGGCCGACGATAGAGGCGAAGCCGATGGCCACGCCGTCTATCAGTCGGCCGGCGACGAGCACCGGGACGGACGGGGCGATGGCCATCGTCAGCGACCCGACGAAGAACACGCCAGCCCCGAGGAGTATCAGTCTGCGACGCCCCAGTCTGTCTGCCAGTTTTCCACCGACGGCGGCGCCCAGTGCGGCGCCGGCCATCGCGCCGCTCATCACGATGCCCTCGACCAGCGGCGACATCGTGAATGTGTCGTTGATGTAGAGGAACGCCCCCGAGATGATGCCTGTGTCGAACCCGAACAGGAGACCGTTCAGTGCGGCCAGCGCGGACGTGAGGTAGATGAACCGGTCTCCGCCTCCGCGCAGGACGCTCCGGATGTCTGCTGTTGACATGATGTACATCTTCCACATAGTTGGAAGTCCGTTATGAATCGTTCGGATCTATCAATCATATTTAATAACATATGACCCATCACGTACGGCGATTTCGAAACAATCTATGTATATAGTATACGTTATTTCTACATGAAACATCCGGGTCCCGTGGTCACGGGAGCGGCGGTACCGATCAGTGACTCCCGCGCGCTGGGCCACGTCGGGCGCGGCGTCGGCGGCCCGGAGAACGACCGCGTCGACGCGCTAGGCGACGCCGGCCTGTTCGTCCATCGGGTCACGGATGTCGCCGACGACGGCCTCTAGCGCGTCGGTGACGGTGAGCATCCCGAGTACTTCGCCGTCTTCGAGGACGAGCGCGAGTTCCTGACTCTCTGCCTGAAACCGGTCGATGGCGTCGCTGACGCTTGTTTCTGCGGTCATCGCCATCGGCGGGGCCGCGATCGATTCGAGGTCGATACCGCCGAGTACGGTGCCGTCGATCGGTTCCTCGCCGTGTTCGCGGACGAGTTCGGGCACGTAGACGATGCCCAGAAAGTCATCGAGGTCCTCGCCGACCAGCGGGTACCGCGTGTGGGGCGTCTCGGCGACTCGGCGGGCGTTCTCGGTCTCGTCGAGACTCGTCGACAGGACGACCATGTCTTCGGCGGGGACCATCACGTCCCGGACTTGTTGGTCGCCGGCGTGGAGCGCCGCAAGCACCTCCTCGCGGCGTTCTTCCGAGAGGCCGCCCTCGTTCAGTACCGACCCGAGTTTGTTCCGGAGGTCGGCCCGGGACTCGATGACGTCCTCCTCGGTTTCGAGCCACGCGCCGGTCATCTCGATGCCGAACAGTCGCAGCGTCCACTTCGCGACGGCGTCCCCGAGCGTGATGAGCGGCGAGATGAGCCAGTTGAACCAGTACAGCGGCGTCGCGCCGTAGCGACAGACGAACCGCGACCGCTCGACCCCCAGATACGTCGGCGTCTGCTCGCCGTGGGTCAGGTGGACGAGGTTGATGATGAGGAAGGCGATGGCGGCTCCGAGACCGATACCGGCGAGTCGCGACTCGGTGAACACCGGTTCGAACAGTACGGCGAGCGCGGGTTCGGCGACGATACCCACCGCGATGGAGGAGGCGGTGATGCCGACCTGACAGGTGGTGAGATATATCTCGAGGTCGTTCGTCATCTCCCACGCGCGCTCCAAGGCGGCGTTGCCGTCGCTGACGAACTCGTCTTCGGTGAACTGCCGAGCCCGCGTCAGGGCGAACTCGATGGCGACGAAGAAGCCGTTGGTGAGGATGAGCCCGACCCCGGCCAGCAGTCTGACCGCTATCTCGACGGGTTGCATCGCCCGGCAGTTCAGCCGCGTCCGTGGAAAAAGCTAGTGTTGTATCGTCGCCGTCTCGAAGTCGTACGCGACGCCGGTCAACTCCGCTGAGACCGCCCAGAGACGGTCGGCGTCGCCCTCGTCTCTGGACGCCTCGTTGGACTGCTGGAACTCCGGATGGCCGCGCATCTCCAACAGGCCGTCTGGGCCGACGTACTCGCCGCCGAGGACGTCGTCGGCCGTCGCGGCGTACAGCATCGGGAGCGCCCCCTGTGCGGCCGACTGGCCGAACAGCGCGTTGGCGACTTTCATCCCGGCCATCCGGAGCGACGACCCCATCTCGCGCGGGCCGCGGAACTGGAGGTCCGTGTCGGCGTAGCCCGGGTGACAGGCCACGCTGCGGACGTCGTCGATGCCGTGGTCGTCGAGTCGCCGGTCGAGTTCGTAGGCAAAGAGGAGGTTCGCCAGTTTGCTCTGGCCGTAGGCCGCCCACTTCCCGTAGTCCCGTTCGGACTGGAGGTCCGAGAAGTCCATCTCGCCCATCTCGTGGGCGCCCGAGGACTGCGTGACGACGCGGGCCTCGCCGTCGCTCGCCCGCAAGGCTGGGAACAGGCGGCCCGTCAGCGCGAAGTGGCCGAGGTGGTTCACCCCCAGTTGCATCTCGAAGCCGTCGGCCGTCTCCTGTCGGGGGATGGCCATCACGCCGGCGTTGTTACAGAGGACGTCGACGGCCTCGTAGTCCTCGCGAACGCCCTCGGCGAACGCCGCGACGCTGTCGAGGTCGGCGAGGTCACACTCCCGGACGTCGAGGTCGGCGTTGCCGTCGACGTGGCGAATCTCCGAGGCCGCCCGTTCGCCCCGGTCGACGCTCCGACACGCCATCACGACGGTCGCGCCCTTCTGGGCGAACGCTTTCGTTCCCTCGTAGCCGAGGCCGCTGTTGGCCCCGGTCACGACCACGGTCCTGTCCTCCATCGTCGGCATATCGTCGGCGGTCCACCCTGCCATAGCCCGTCGTTGGGGACGAACACACAGAAACCCCTCGGCGAAACAGATGGGCATTTGCCCGTCGAGCGGGTACGGCCGGGTGATGAGCGACGTGTCGGTCACGGTGTACACGCGCGAGGACTGTCACCTCTGCGAGGAGGCTATCGACACTATCGAACGAGTCGCCGACGACGAGGGCGTCGCGCTCGACCTCTCGCTGGTCGACGTCGACACCGACGAGGAACTGCGCGAGGAGTACGGCGAACGGGTCCCGTACGTCCTGCTCGACGGGTCCCCGGCGTTCAAGTACCGCGTCGACGAGCGGCGACTCAGACGGAAACTGACCGCGTAGTCACCGCTCGACTCTCCCTCGTTCGACGGCCTCGCGGAGCGCCGCCGTCGCCGCTTCGGGGTCCTCGGCCCGCGTGATGGCGGTGATGACCGCGACACCGTCGGCCCCTGCCGCGCTCACCTCGGCGGCGTTCTCGGCCGTGATGCCGCCGATGCCGACGATGGGGATGTCGACAGCGGCGGCGATGTCTGCGACTCGCTCCGGGCCGACGCCGTGTTCCTCGTCGGGGATGTCGTCTTTCGACCCGGTTCGGTACACCGTCCCCACGCCCAGATAGTCCGCGCCGGCCGCTTCGGCGGCTTCGGCGTCCGCGACGAACGACACCGAGCGGCCGATGATGGCGTCCTCGCCCAGTATCTCGCGGGCGACCGAGACCGGCAGGTCGTCGTCGCCCAGATGGACGCCGTCGGCGTCCAGTGCCTGTGCGAGGTCGATTCTGTCGTTGACGACGAAGGGAACGCCGGCCTCGCGGGTGAGGGCCCGGATCTCGCGGCCCATCTCGTAGCGCTCGCGGACGGTTCGGCCCTTCTCGCGCAACTGGACGACGCCGACGCCGCCTTCGATTGCCCGCTGGACTATCTCGCGGGTGGTCCGGCCCGCCGACAGCGACTCGCCCGTCACCAGATACACGTCCCAGTCGACCATATGGACGGCTCGGCCCGGCATCGTTCTCACTCTTGTGCTCTCGGCCCGGCAAAGACGCTGTTCGTTGGTCGCCGAACGGTGTCGCGTGGTCCTCGCTGCTCTCGCTCGTGGTCGGCCTGCTCGTCGGCGCACTGTGAGACACCTCGCGGCCACCACCGCCGCCCTCGGGGCCCGAGTCCCCGGGATCTGAGCCGAAGATATTACCGTTTCCCACCCATCCGTTCGAGCGTGCGAAACTACCACATCACGACAGTGTGGGGGATTCCTATTCGTGTCAACATCTCCCTACTGGTTTTTCTGCCGGTACTCGCGTGGCTCATCGGGAGCGGTGCACAGATAGAGTTCTACGCCGGCATCGTCGGTGGTCTCGCCGGGACCGAACTCGACCTCGTCCGCCTGCAGGCCGGAACGACCCCGTGGCTCGTCGGCACGCTCGCCGCCGTCGGCCTGTTCGTCAGCGTCACCCTCCACGAACTCGGCCACGCGTGGGCGGCGATGCGCTACGACCTCGAAGTCGAGTCGATCACGCTGTGGATTCTCGGTGGGCTGGCGAGTTTCAAGCAGATGCCCAGAGAGTGGAACCGGGAGTTCTGGATCGCCGTCGCCGGCCCGATAACCAGCGTCGCCGTCGGCGCGGTCTGTTACGCCGGAGTGCTCGCGCTCCCGGCCAGTGCGACCGTCACGCTGTTCGTCGTCGGGTGGCTGGCCGTGACGAACGTCCTGCTTGCGGTGTTCAACATGGTCCCGGCGTTCCCGATGGACGGGGGGCGGGTCCTGCGGGCGCTGCTCGCGCGGAACCGTCCCTACGCCTCCGCGACCCGCATCGCCGCCCGTATCGGGACGGCCTTCGCCGTGCTCTTTGCCGTCTTCGGAGCGCTGACTTTTAGTCCGCTGTTGATTCTACTGGCACTGTTCATCTACGCCGCCGCCACCGGCGAGTCCCGGACTGTCGCCCTGTCTGACCTGCTCGACGGCCTCACAGTCGGCGACGTCGCCCGACCCGTGGCTCTGACCGTCGAGGCCGACGCCAGCATCGAGGACTTGGTCGACCGGATGTTCGCCGACCGCTCCTCGGAGTTCACCGTCACAGAGAACGGCGAGGTGATCGGAGTCGTCACCATCGAGGACTTCCGCGCCCTCTCGAAGGCCGAGCGCGAGGCCGACACCGTCGCCGACCTGATGGAGACGGACCTGCCCCGGATGGCCGCCGACAGTCCCGCGTTCGACGCGCTTGTGGAACTCGATACGGCCCGGGCCAGCGCGGCCCTCATCGAGGGCCCCGACGGCGTTCACGTCGTCACCCGGGCGGACTTCGCGTCGGCGATGGAGATGCGACGGCTGGTCGGGACGTCGGGCCCGTTCTGAGTCAGTCCCGCTGGCGATACCAGTCGACGCTCCCGGCGGCGACGCCGACTATCGCGACGAACGAGAGGGCGAGGTGGGCCTCGCCGAACCAGAACGGTATCCACGGGGCCACCGCTCGGACGCCGACCAGCGCCAGCGAGAGGCCCGGAATCCGCCCGCCGTCGGTGGCCGTCCCGGTGCCGGTCGCCGCTTCGGTGGCGGTCCCGGCCCCGCTCTCGCCGTCTGCCGTCCCGTACTGTTGTGCCCCGGCACGCTCGCCTTCCGGCAGTCGCTCGGCCTCGTAGGGAATCGGCGAGTCGCTTGGGGTCCCCGTACTCCAGACGACGGTGCCGTTCGGCGTCACCTCGAAGACGCGCTTGTTCAGGGTGTCCGTGACCAGCGTGTTGCCGTTGTCCAGTCTGTCGGCGTCACGGGGCCAGTGGACGTCGATGCCGCCCGCCCGTTCGAGCGTCCACGCCGGTTCCCAGCGGCCGTCCTCGCGGTGGAGTTCGACCACGCGGTCGTTGTCCGAGTCCGCGACCAGAACCGCGCCCTCGCCCAGCCACTGGGGATTGTGTTGGTGGTCGAGTAGCTCGGGGTTGCCACAGCGCACGTCGCCGTCGCCGTCGAAGTCCGAGAGTTGCCCGTTGCCCAGACAGGAACTGTCGTCGCCGCCCCGGTCCTCGTTTATCACTTCGACGACGCCCTCGCCGCGTTCTATCAGGAGAATCTGGTTGGCGTTGCGAACCGAGACGAGGTAGTGGGTCTGGTTGACGGCGTCGACGTCGTTGATGTGGAGCCAATCGCGCTCGGTCACGTCCGGCGGCGCGTCGTAGAACGACGAGGCGTTCCACTGCCACGTCACCGTCTCGTTCCGGACGGTGAATATCCGCTCGTGTTCCATGTCCGAGAGCAGGTACTCGCCCGAATCCAGCCGTTCGACGTCGTGGGTCTCGCTGTTCTTCGCGGTGCGGACCGGGAAGGCGTACTCGGAGACGACGCTCGGCCCGCCCTCGGCGTCGGGGTCGATGATACGGAACCCGGTCTTCGTACAGGGGTCGTCGTAGGGGCCACACCCGGACTCGTAGCCCGAGTGCATGAACCCGGCCATCACGGTGCCGTCCGGCAGCATCGTCACGTCGAAGTAGCTGTCGGCGCTGCCCTCGCGCCACGCGATAGAGCCGTCTTCGACGAGGTAGACGCTCCCCTTCTCGTGCCATCCGGGGCCGCCGCCCTGTGACCCGACGAGCGTCGCGCCCTCGCTGCCGTCGCCGCCGATACCGCGGTCCGGTGCCGTCGCCGCGCCGACCGCGAGCGTTCCGACGAGGAGGAGGAGGCTGAGGCCGACGAGAGCGACACCGCGCGTGGCACGTTCCATCACCCCCGTCTCCGCCGACGGCAGAAAAAAGCCTTCCGGGGTCCTCGGACGGTAGCTACAAAGGTCGGCGTCCCGCAGGCAACGACCATGCAGTCAGGATTCGCCGAGACGTTCTCGTCGCTCTTTGGCACCGACCCGCTCGTGTTGGGACTGGTCGGCGGCCTCGTCATCGCGACGTTGAACCTCTTCGGGGCGTCGCTCGTGTTGGTGTGGCGAGACCCCTCGCAGGAGGCACTCGACACCGCGCTGGGGTTTGCCGCCGGCGTCATGCTGGCGGCGGCGTTCACGAGTCTCATCATCCCCGGCATCGAGGAGTACTCCGGCGGGAACCCGATTCCGACGCTGGTCGGCGTTGGCCTCGGCGCGCTCTTTCTGGACCAGGCCGACCGCTTCCTGCCCCACGCCCACTACCTCCTGACCGGGAGTAAGCGGACCGATGCCGCCGGCCAGAGCGAGACGCTGCCAGTCGACGACCAGCGACTGGCCGGCGTCGTCCTGTTCATCCTCGCCATCACGCTCCACAACATGCCCGAGGGGCTCGCTGTCGGCGTCGGGTTCGGCGCGGCGGCCAGCGACCCGTCGCAACTCGGCGGCGCGCTCGCGTTGATGCTCGCCATCGGCATCCAGAACATCCCGGAAGGGCTGGCGGTGTCGGTGGCGGCCATCAACGCCGGCCTCGACAGGCGCCTGTACGCCGTCGTCGCGGGCATCCGAGCGGGCGTGGTCGAGATCCCGCTGGCGGTTCTGGGCGCCGTCGCCGTCACCCTCGTCGAACCGCTGCTCCCCTACGCGATGGGCTTTGCAGCGGGTGCGATGCTGTTCGTCATCTCCGACGAGATAATCCCCGAGACCCACCGGAACGGTCACGAGCGCATCGCGACGCTGGGGCTGATGGGCGGCGCTATCGTCATGTTGTATCTGGACGTCTCGCTGGCCGCCTGAACTGAGTTTCAGTAAACGCGGCTACAGAACTGTAGGTCTGGAAACATTAAGGGAGGGGTCGCCCCTCGACTCTCCTATGTCATCGACCCCGTCCCGGCCGTTGGTCGTCGGCGTCGCCGGGAGCCTGAACGACGGAAGTGTCACCCGCAAAGCGACCGAGTGTGCCCTCGCGGCCGCCCGTCAACGCGGTGCCAGAACCGAATTGCTGGACCTGCGTGAGTACGACCTGCCCGCGTTCGACCCGAACGCGACCCCGCCCGCCGACGTCGAGGCGCTCACGGACCGTATCGAGGCCGCCGACGCGGTACTGCTGGGAACGCCGATGTACCACGGGTCATACTCGTCGCCGCTGAAGACGGCGCTCGACTACTGTGGCTTCGACGAGTTCGACGACACCACGGTCGGTCTGCTGGCCGTCTCCGGTGGCAGTTTCCCCCTCCCCGCCCTCGAACATCTCAGAAGCGTCTGTCGGGCGTTCGAGGCGTGGGTGCTCCCCCATCAGGCCGCCATCACCGACTCGCACGCTATCGACGGGGCACTCCCCGACGCGGACCGCGAACGACTGACCGAACTGGGCGAACGGGCCGTCGCCTACGCCGGTATCGACCCCAGCCATCCCGCCGAGCAGTGCCCCGGCGCCCCCGCTGACGACTAATCGAACGCCGTGACCGTCGGCGTCTCGTCGACGACGGCCACACGCTCCTCGTCCCCGACGGCGACGGTCACCGCCACCTCCCACGGGTCGTCGTCGCGCACCGTGACGGCGTCCGGGTCGACGACGAACGGCAGTTCCCACAGCGGTTCGCTCCGGAGGTCGACCCCGTTCTCGTAACAGAAGCCCCGTACCGCCGGGTGTGACAACAGGAGTACCCCGGTGGGGACGTTCCCGTGGTAGCTACACTGCCGGCAGTCGAAGCCGACGGTGACGGGATGCCCCGGCACGGCGACGGCCTTCGGTGGTGCGTCCGTTCTGAGCCACCGCCTGACGTGTCCGGCACAGACCGGACAGATGTCTGTCTGTGCCTGTGCCCACGTGTTGCGTGCCACCCGGTCGAAGACGCGCCCGATCTCGTCGCCGCTCCGGTCGACCAGTCCGCCGGGGTCGAAGGGGTGACGCAGATGCCGCCGCCCACACTCGACGCAGGCGACCCGACCGCCTTCGAGCGTGTCGTAGGTAAATGCCAGCCCACCCCCGCAGTCGAGACACGACCCCGACACTGGCTCGGCGTCGACGCCGTCCTGTCGGTGGAACGCGCCGTTGTGGATGGCATCGACGACTCGGTGACCGGGGTAGGTCAGCGCGTACACTCCTCGGTCGGTCTTCGCGACGAACCGCCCCTCCAACTTCGAGAGGTGGTAGTTGAACTTCCCGCTGTCACGCTCACCGATACGCTCACGCAGTGTCGAAAACGAGAGCCGCTGGCCGTCGGCCTCGCCCAGCGCTCGAAGGATGCTGATGCGGAGTTCGTGGCCCACCAGCGCGAACGCTTCCTCCGGCGAGATGTCCGCCCGTCGCTGTTCGCCCATACCCGGCGCGTTGCCACCGGTCGGTAATAGTGATTTACCTGTCGTACGGCCAGTTGGGGTCCCGGTCGAACCCGTCGGGCGAGACGCAGGACTCGACTTCGTCGGGGTCACAGGCCCCGTGTTCGCGGAAGTTCTCTCGCGCCGCCGCCAGTGAGACGTGGTTGGTGTCGCTGACGCAGTCGACGTCGCCGAACTGGGTCGGGTCGTCGAGCCAGT
The DNA here is from genome assembly GCF_014647235.1 of Haloarcula pellucida. Lineage (GTDB taxonomy): Archaea > Halobacteriota > Halobacteria > Halobacteriales > Haloarculaceae > Haloarcula > Haloarcula pellucida. The sequence continues at coordinate 235,717 of NZ_BMOU01000005.1, read as the reverse complement.
GACACACCGGGCAGACCTCGTAGGACCCCGGCCGTCCTTTCGGTAGTGTCCGGTAGCCACAGCACGGGCAGTACCCCAGTTCCCGTGCCGCGGGGTTCCCGGGCGCGTCGGTCGACATGGCCCGTGGTAAGTGGCGACACATCAAAGAACCACCGGGTCGTTCACACGCCGACAAACCGCAAGAAAGCGCTCTACTCGGACTGTGCGGCTTCGACTTTCTCCGCGTACTCTTCGAGTTCGCAGGTCTGCGCCGAAGAAATCACTATTTCTCACTTCAGCAAATACTAATAATTAAATGCAGCTTCAAAAGCTCGCTTTGAATACCATTTCATGGTCACAGACCTCCTTTTCTCATAGCTGATAAAAGTAACTGAATATGAATGTTTCACTGGTAAACTCTTTTTTTTTGACAGTACCGAAGTTAATGTAATATGCCTACGATGGCTAATACCAGACGAAGCTTCCTTCGAAAAGTCGGTGCCGCTGCCGGGATTACTACCGTTTCAGGTACTGTATCTGCCTCCAACGGAGAACGCGCTCCGTCTAACCGCACTGAGCGTGGTCGTCGCTCCCACACTCCTCGGCAAACTAAGTCCCGCTGGGTGTTTGAAGTGGAACCACAGGTAGATAATGGGGTTAACGCAACTAGCCAGACAACAGTAGAGTCCGTACTCGTAACAGCACACGATAGAAAGGAAGACACTACTACCCGATTCGTTGGAGCAGTAGAGAACGGTCAGTTGAAACTCGACAGAGTAGACGAGTCAACCCAGGCAGCTATGCGCCAAGACGGAGTCACAACGCAAGATATCGGCCGGTTACCCTCTGCTCCGGATTGGATTGACCGGTGGGATGCCTACGACTTCCCCATTGGTCAAGAATGCCAATCGATTAGTGGATATCCAGAGCACTACTTTGCTGGTGGGACAATTGATGCTACCAAACCACTATCAGTGGTCGGCGGAGCGGCGGTTGGTGGTGCTTTCGGTACTCTCGTTGGAAGCATTGTTGGTCCAGAAGGGAGTACAGCTGGTGCGGCCTTTGGTGGGTTTATTGGGGGTGCCGTTGGCGGCCTCATCTCGATGGGATATGACACTGAAACGGCAACTATTGCTGCTGTTGATCAGGACATCGGTGGATATGGGGCTTATGCTCCCGCGATACGATACCAGTACTCCGGATACTGGAACGACCGAGATGCAGATGGAATGATTCCGACCGCTGTCAAGCCTGACAGCCATATATTTATACCTAATCCATAACAGTATCTAAAACAACACCTGAAACTTGAATTTCATGCCTGATTCGGAGTATCCACCGTGGGTGCTGTGTATACTTATCGGCCCAATAGCTGAAACTATTGGGAGTGGATTGTTGATCCATTACAATGTCGGATTCGATAGCGTTGCATTTCAGACTGGCATCTTTTTTGGAGTCTTCTACGCGGTCGGCATCTATGCACTCTATTCGCTGTACTATAAATTGTCTAAGAAGTACCTCGCGTACGCTGGCGTCGTGTTTATCGTTCTCGTTCAGACACTCATCTGGTTGTGGGGCGTGGAAGTGCAAGGAGCGAACTACTTTGTCGCCGGTGTGCTCCTCACGGCACTTGCGGGACTCGACAAGATTGCCCGAAGCGTCACAGCAACACGGTAACTCGCCTGCGCACGGTAGAACCCCTTCCCGACGCCCCTACTCGGACTGTGCGGTCTCGACTTTCTCCGCGTACTCTTCGAGTTCGGCGGCGAGTTCGCGGGCCTGTGCCGCCGAGAGCGTGACCGTGTCGGCGTGGGGCTTCACCGCGTCCAGTTGTGTGTTGTCCATCTCCAGTTGCAGTTCGACGTGGTCGGGGTTCTTCCGGGGTGCGGTGACGTTCAGCACCGCCAGCGCCTCCTCGTCGAAGCCGTGGCCCTCCACCGTGCCGTCTAGCAGGTCGAAGGTGGTGTACGCGTTGACTTTCATGATGCGGTCTGCCATGTCCGCTCGTAGCGTCGCTGTGAACTTAACCCCGGTCACTCGGTTCGGTTGCGAACGTGGACAACCGCTCGTCCGGTGTGACAGCGATACCGCTCCAGCGGCGTAGAAAGCCCCCGGACGGTCCGCTGAGAGCGTTTCCGTGACCGTGCTGTCGAAAGCCCCCGACCGGTCCGCTGAGAGCGTTTCCGTAACCGTGATGTCGAAAGCCCCCGACCGGTCGCGGTCGCTGCCCGACATATCCTCGCTCGTGCCTCGCTCGGATAGTGGTCGAGCAGGCGACTTCTCTCCGACGCGACCGCCCGGCCCCTTTCAGTCCACCCAGTCGGTTTGCGTCACCGGCGGAAACAGTCGGTTGCGTCGTCAGCAGAAACTGGGCGGCTGTGTCACTGGCAGAAACAGTCGGTTGCGTCGTCAGCAGAAACTGGGCGGCTGTGTCACTGGCAGCAACAGTCGGTTGCGTCGTCGTCAGAAACCGTCGGTCATCCCGCCGGCGACGAGTGGTGGGTTACTCCGCTTCGCGGTTCTCGCTCGCAAACCCGACCGCCTCGGCGTCGGCGGCGGCGCGCTCGATGGCCGCGTCGAGGTCGAACTCGCGGACTAGTTCGCCGTCCCGGAGCAGGGGTTCCATGAGCGACTCGGCGTCTGCCGGTCCCTCGCGGCCGGCGAGACCGACGTGGTGGCCGCCGTCTGCGGTCCGGTACACCGACTTCTTCCCCGTCAACTTCCCGCGCTTTGCGGCCGGTTCGTCGTCGACTTCGACGATGTCGAGCGAGAAGTCCAGCGGGTCGGCGTTCGAGACGTAGCTTCCGACGCCGAAGCCGTCGGCCACGTCCCGCAGATTCCGGAGCTGTTCGGGGCCGAGGCCGCCCGAGAGGAAGACGTCCACGTCTTCGTGGCCGTGGGCGTCCAGCGTCCAGCGGACCTCTCGGGCGATGTAGCGGAAGTCGCCGCGCCGAGAGCCGGTCGTGTCGAGGCGCACGCCGTCTAGGTCCTCGACCGCCGCCGCGGCCCGCAGGGCCTCGTCCACCTCGTCAGAGTAGGTGTCGGTCAGCGCGATGCGGGGCGTCTCTTCGGGGACGGCTTCGTCGAAGGCCCGCCACGCGGCCTCTTGGTGGCCTCGACCGAAGCAGATGACCAGCGCGTGGGGCATCGTTCCGCCGGCCTCGCGACCGAGGACGTCGCCGGCGGCGACGTTCGAGAAGCCGTCCAGTCCGCCCAGCAGGGCCGAGCGCTCGATCATCGCGCCCAGCGACGGGTGGACGTGCCGCGAACCGAACGACAGCACCGTCGAGTCGGGCGCTGCGTGCCGGGTTTCCAGTGCCCGAGTCGCTACGCCGGTCGGGTGCGAGAGAAAGCCAAGCAGCGCCGTCTCGAGCCGACAGAACTCCTGATAGGGGCCCTCAATTCGCATGACTGGGCCGCCGTCGAACAGTTGGCCCTCGGGGAGGGCGTCGACGTCTATCGCGCGCCCCGCCAGCAGTCCGGCGGCGTCTTTCAGCCCCGCCAGTAGCTTCCACGTCCCGGTAGCGAACTGGTTGGCCGTCACCTCTGCGACCACGTCGGGGTTCTTGCCGGCGTGGTCCAGTGCCTCCATCGTCCGGTCGAAGTAGGCGTCGGTCGCCCGCCCCTCTCGGATGGCCTCGGGCGGCACGACGTCGAACTCCTCGCTCATACCTCGCTTTCGGCAGGTAGTTCAAAAAGGACCCCGGTCCACGGGTCGTCACGGTCACACTGGTTCGATAGCGGTCGCAGCGCCGTTCGACTACTGTTCGGCGAGTTCGGACCGAGTACGGTCGTCGGTAATCGCCTCGATGAGCGCCTCGCTTATCTCGCTCTTGCGGTGTGAGACCTGCAGGTGGACGTAGACGTCCGTTGCCGTCTCCCCGGAGTGGTCACAGAGGGGGCAGGCGTACGACGCTTCGTCTCGGTCCGTCGCTGATGCGGACATCGTCGGTTGCATCTACACTATAGATGTAATTCGATCTATATGAATCTGTGCAATCAGCTAACTGATAGCATCGGTGACGCCGTCGCGCTGCGTGCACGCTGGACCAGATACCACGCTGGCGACTCGGTCACTGTCTACTACGGCCCGGACGCCACAGCCCCGCTGACGGGCCGAGCGGGACAGGCAGCGTGGGTCGCCGACCTTCGCGATACTCGTCGTCGCGGGATTCGTCGTCCGCTCATCCGCGCGGCCGATGGATGTCCGCGAGGTCGTCGACGGTCGGCCCGTTGACGATGCGGACGGTATCGCCAGACCGGCTGATTCGGAAGGCGTCCGCGAAGGGACTTGGGTCGGGGACGACGTAGACGTTCGCCCGTGGCTGGGTCGCGCCGTGTTCCTCGACCAGCGCGGCCCGATAGGCCTGTGCGAACTGGCGGGCGTCCTTTTCGGAGTCCCACGTGCTCACCCAGACGTAGCCGCCGGCACCCGACCCGTTGTGGTAGGGGACGACGCTGTCACCGGCCCACCCCGCCGACGGTTCGCTCTGGTAGCGGTAGCGGTTGGCGTCGGTCTGGTTGTTGTGGTACATCGTCGCGAAGATAGAGGCCTCGCCGACGGTGTCGGCCACCGGGTCGTGGTCGAACCGGTTCCACTCGCCGTTCGAGCGGTCCGGGACGGTGACGTTCTCGGGCTCCTCGTCGGGGTACTTCTTCGGGTGGATGACCTGTTCGGTGCTCTCCGGGTACTCGTCGTAGATGGCGTCGACGGCGTCCCACCCGCCGTCGTCGTAGATGGCGTCGATGAAGAACGGTCCCGTCGCGTAGGGCTGGTAGATGACCGTGAACAACCCGGGGTTCTGCGGGCCGCCACCGCCACCGCCACTGTTCCGGTCGGGGCGGGTGATACAGTTCCAGTCGCCCTCACACTGTCGCTGATACAGTGCCTGGACGTAGTTCGCCTCGCCCTCGATGAGGCCGTCGCGGGCTAGCTGCTGGTCTTGGGTCTCGGCGGACCCGTTCAGTCCGAACTGCTGGTCCTGCAGGGCGTGGACGAGTTCGTGTGCCAGCGTCCGCCGGTCGATGTGGGGCGTCTCGGTGGGGCTGACGATGACTATCTCGTCACGACTCGGCGAGTAGAAGCCCTGCACGGAGGTCGAGAGCGTGTCGTCGATGGTCTCGCTGCTCCCCGAGTCCTCGCCGATGAGCAACAGCGACTCCCACACTTGATCGTTCCACGGGTCCTCGGGCGGGCCGGCACCGCTGCCGTTGCCCCGCGAACGGTTGCGGTACTCGGCCCGCGAGACGACCTCGACGGGGACCGTCTCGGTGAACTCGCGGTCCCGAATCCGCTCTACGCGGGCCATCGTCCGGGCGGTGACGGCCTCGCGTTCGCTCTCGTTGAGGCCGTCGTCGGTCGTCACGTCGACGGGGTCGTCGTACCAGTACCCGTTCTCCCAACCGATGCTGTCCTCGCCGTTCGGGGCGTCGGGGTGGTCGTTGCCGCCGAAGGCGGGGACGGTACAGCCAGCGAGGACGACAGTCAGTGCGAGTAGTAGTTCCTTACGCATCGTAGACCTCGTTCAGTTCGCGCTCGGTCGGCGCGTTGACGACGGTGACCGTGTCGCCGGAGACGTGGACGGCGACGGCGTCGGCGAACGGACTCGACTCGGCCAGCACCCACGTTCCGTCGGCAGTCCGTGTCCCGCCCCAGTGGCTGAGGACGGCTGCCCACGCCCGGGCGAACGCCTCGGCGTCGCGCTCGGTCGACCAGACAGTACGCCAGGTGTAGGCCGTCTCCGTGCCGTTCGTGTAGACGTGCATCCGGCCGCCCGACCATCCGGTCGTCGCGGGGAGGGCGTAGTCGTACGGGTCGGCACTGTCGAGTGACCGCCCGTCGTAGTTGAACACCTCGTCGGGGGCGACGACGGCCGACTCGTTGTAGTCGTCGGCGAGCGTGTAGGCCATCGTCGCGGCGATGGCCGAGGGGCCGACGACGGCGTAGTCCGGGCGGCCCGAAGGCCTGACTCGCTCCCACTCGTCGGTCGACCGGTCGGCCAGTTGCACGTCGCGTGGCTCCCAGTCGGGGTACTCGCCGGGGGCCATGACCTCGCGAGCGCCGTCGGGCGCCTCGTCGTACGCGTCGTTCACCGCCGCCCAGCCACCGCGCTCCCGGCGGTCGTCGACCAGCCCAGTGCCGTCGCTGTACGGGAAATACAGGAGAAAGCCAAGTCCGAAGTGCCGGTCGCCGCCGCCGCTTGCACCGGGTTCGCTCGACAGACACTCCCACTGGACGCCACAGCGAGCGGTGTAGCTATCGGTCGTCGCCACCGCGTCGCCCTCGACGAGGCCGTTGTACCCCTGTACGGCATCGCGAGTCCGGGCGTCGCTGTCGAGACCGAACTGCTGATCCTGCAGGGCGTGGACGAGTTCGTGTGCAAGCGTCGACTCCGAGACGGTCGGCGTCTCCGCGTCGGAGACGAGGACGATGGCCTCGCGACTGGGACTGTAGTACCCCAGCACGCTCTCGCCGAGTTCGCTCCGCTGGACCGCGATAGAGTCCCGGCCCTCGCCGACGAGGAACAGCGCCTCGAACTTCGCGTTGTCGAACCGGCGGAGCGACTCGCCGGGGTCGCTCCCGCCGGTCCGATTGCGGTACGCCTCACGGGAGATGACCTCGACGGCCACCGTCCGCTCGAACTCCAGTTCGCGGACGAACTCGACGCGGGCCATCGACCGGGCGACGACGGCGGCGCGTTCGCTCTCGTTGAGGCCGTCCTCGCTGGTCACCGCCAGCGTCTCGTTGTGCCAGACCCCGTTCTCCCAGCCACGGACGTCCGTCTCGGGGTCCGGTCGGGCCGTCTCGCTCGCGTGGGCGTTGTCGCCGCTCCCGCTCGATACGAGTTCCAGCGTGAACACCGTGTCCGCTGTCGGCGTCGCTGTCGCCGGCTGTTCGGGAGCGCCGAGGCTGCTCTCGAACCCGTGACACCCGGCGAGGAGGAGCGTCACGGCACACAGAAGGGCGACAGACTGGCGGCGCATCTACCGTATCGAGGGGGAGCGCGGTGAAAAGTCACACGCTCAGAGTAAGGTTCGTAGGCCTCGCGGCCGAACCGTCGACTATGCAACTGGACCCGACCCAGACGGCCGTCGTCGTGGTGGACATGCAAAACGGCTTTTGCCACCCCGACGGCAGCCTCTACGCACCGGACAGCGCGGCGGCCATCGACCCCGTGAACGAACTCGTCGACCGGGCCCGCGACGCCGGCGCGAGCGTCGTCTTCACCCGCGACGTGCACCCGCCCGGACAGTTCGAGGAGACCCACTACTACGACGAGTTCGAGCGGTGGGGCGAACACGTCGTCGAGGGGACCTGGGAGGCCGAACTCGTCGAGGAACTCGACCTGCGAGCGGACGACCTCGTCGTGGAGAAACACACCTACGACGCCTTCTACCGGACGCAACTGGAGGGGTGGCTCGACGCCCACGGCGTCAAAGACCTCGTCGTCTGCGGGACGCTGGCGAACGTCTGTGTCCTCCATACGGCCGCCAGCGCGGGCCTGCGCGACTACCGCCCGGTGCTCGCCGAGGACGCCGTCGGCTTCATCGAGGAAGACCACCGCGAGTACGCCTTAGAGCACGCCGACTGGCTGTTCGGCGAGGTCACCGAGCGCGACGCCGTCGAGTTCGCCTGAGTTAGCGTCGCTCGACGGTGACGTCGACCCGGTCGCCGACCGAGAGATCGACCCCCTCCCCGACGAGTTTCACGCCGGCGTCGTCCCGCGAGCAGAACAGTGCCAGCCCCGTCACGGGGTCGCCGTTCGCGGAGACGGTCACGCTATCCCACGCCACCGTTCTACCGTCGGCGGTGCCGACCTGCTGGCCGGCGACGCTCGCTCGCGTCGGGCCGTCGTCACCCAGTAGCCCGCCCCACTCGTAGTGCGGGAGGCCGCCGTCGAGGACGCCGCCCCGGTCGTTCGCCACGCCCGCGAAGCGTTCGCCGGGGGCGGGGTGTTCGGGGCTGTCGAGTCGCGCCCACGTCTCACCCGTCTCGACGACGGTGCCGGTGCCGTCCCACGCCAGCGGTTCGACGTCGACGCCCACGTCCACGGGCAGTGACCCCGACGCTCGATAGGGGTCGGCGTCGTGGTCCCGAAAGCCCAGATGGACGTGATTCGGGACCCACGGCGCGAAGAACCCGGCCCGAACCAGTTCGCCGATGTCGTCCCCGACGGCAACCGTCTCGCCCGGTTCGACGCTCGGGTCGACGTGGAGGAGGCGGGCGACGAACTCTCCGGTGTCGATCAGAATCAGGTGGTCGTGTTCTGCGGCGTAGGGCTTCGGCGGGGCACGGACCGCCTTCGTATCGAGCACCTCGCCGGCCACGGGCGACGGTGCGCGCTCACCCTCGGGGTAGAGGTCTATGGCACACCCGTCGTCGTGGGCGTCGAACGGCGAGTTGTACAGCGAGAATCGGTAGTAGCGGTGGAGTACGTCCCGCGGGACGGTGACGGCCATCGGCGAGAAGTTGGGCACGCCGAGGTATGTGCCTATCGTCCGAGGGTTTACGTCCGAAGGCGGGGCCACGATCGGGAGTGCGCTGACCGACACCGCGACGGGGGCCGCGGGTGTGCGACACGTCCCGTCGTGACCGCCGTGTGTCGCCTGTTCGCCACCGGTTGCGAGAGCGTTTAATCCGTCGCTGTCCTACGACCGCCATGCGACTCCTCCGCGGTCGAGCGAGCGACCACGAACGCGACTACGAGCGCACGCGAGCGATGGTCTCCGGCGTCGCCGACGACGGCACGCCTGCGCTTCGCGTCTGGACGCCACACCGACAGGTGGCCTTTGGCCGCCGTGACCGCCGCGTCGAGGGGTACGACCGCGCTCAAGAGGCCGCCGAATCCCGGGGCTACCCCGTCCTCGAACGGGCCGTCGGCGGGCGGGCCGTCGCCTACACCGGGTCCACCGTCGCCTTCGCCCTCGCGGAACCGGTCGCCGATTCCCGGGGAGATATCGGCGGGCGCTACGACCGCGTCTCGGCGGCGGTCCGGCGCGGCCTCGCGACCGTCGGCGTCGACGCCGTCGAGGGCGAACCACCCGACTCCTTCTGTCCGGGAACTCACTCGTTGCAGGCCGACGGCAAAGTGGCGGGCCTCGCCCAGCGTGTTCGACAGCACGTCGCACTCACCGCCGGCATCGTCGTCGTCAGCGACCACGAAGCCATCGCGGCAGTGCTCGACCCGGTGTACGACGCGCTCGGCGTCCCGTTCGACCCCGACTCGGTGGGGAGCGTGTCGCGTGCCGGCGGCCGCGGCGACCCGGCAGAGGTCGTGGACGCGCTCGAACGCGCCCTCGTCGGGGAGCGTTCGGTCTCCGAGCGGCGGACTGTCCAGTGAGACGGGGGGTCGCCCCCCGGAACCACATCCGAGACACTTAGGGGTGCGCCCGGACGACAGACGGTATGCTCATCCGCAACGCGACGCTCGCGGACGGCCGGCAACGGGACGTCCGGGTGCGTGGTGAGACCATCGCCGAGGTCGGCCGCGACCTCGAACCCGACGACGAGGGAACTATCGAGGCGACGGGCAAGCGACTGTTTCCCGGTATGATGGACGTCCACGTCCACTTCCGCCAGCCCGGCTACCCACACAAGGAGACGTGGGAGAGTGGGTCGCGCGCCGCCGCCGCAGGCGGGGTCACCACCGTCGTCGACCAGCCCAACACCGACCCGCCGACCATCGACGGCGAAGCGTTCGACCAGAAAGCCGAGTTCGCCGCCGACTCGATAATCGACTGGGGAATCAACGGCGGTGTCACGGCCGACTGGATTCCGAACGTCCTCCTGCGCCGGCGCCTGTTCGCGCTGGGTGAGGTGTTCCTCGCGGACTCGACGGGCGATATGGGTATCGAGACGGCTCTCTTCGAAGCGGCGCTGGAACTGGCGACCGAGGAGGGCGTCACCGTCACGGTTCACGCCGAGGACGCCGACCGCTTCAACGACGACGCCCGCGCCCGCGACGACGCCGACGCGTGGAGCGCCTACCGCACCGCCGAGGCCGAGGCAGCGGCCGTAACGCGGGCCTGCGAGGCCGCCGAGCGGATGGGCGCCCGCATCCACATCGCTCACACCTCGACGCCGGAGGGCATCGACATCGCCGCCGACGCCGGGATGACGACGGAGGTGACGCCACACCACCTCCTGCTCTCGCGGAAGGACCTCGGCGAGTTGGGCACGTTCGGCCGGATGAACCCCCCGCTTCGCCGCGAGAAGCGCCGTCGCGAGGTGTACGACCGCGTCGTCGACGGCACCGTCGACATGATCGCGACCGACCACGCGCCCCACACCCGCGAGGAGAAAGACGCGAGTATCTGGGACGCCCCCTCCGGCGTGCCGGGTGTCGAGACGGTCCTGCCGCTCCTGCTAGCGGAGGCCCGGGACCCCGACACCGGCCTGACCTACGAGCGCGTCCGTGACCTCACCGCCGCGAACCCCGCCGACGTGTTCGACGTGCCCCAGAAGGGGCGTATCGAACCCGGCAAGGACGCCGACCTCGTGCTGGTCGACACCACCGAGACGACCGAAATTCGTGCCGGGGACCTCCACACCGACTGTGGCTGGACGCCGTTCGAGGGGTTCGAGGCCGTCTTCCCCGAGTGGACGATGGTCCGTGGGACGATGGTGTACGAGCGGGACTCCGATGAGGACGTCTTCTACGGCCATCAAGGCGAGAACGTCCGCGACGCCGACGGCGAAGTGCTGGAGTGATCCCGCCGCTCATTCAGGGTGTGTGAACACAACACATAATCGCGTTGTGGTCTTAGGTCAGTCCGGTGATAGAGACGTATGCCACGCTGTGAGAACTGCGGCGCGGAACTCGAAACCGCCGACGACCTCGAACACGAAGCGGTCGACGAAGTGACGCTCGTAGACGAAGACGAGGGGCCGCCACGCATCCAGATCGGCGTCGACATCCGCGACGTCTACCGGTGTAAGAAGTGCGGGAAGGTCCTCGGTGTGAGCTAGACTTGCCGCTCGCTCGCCCGTCGCAGCCTCGTCTCCGGGACCGGGCGGACGAGACCGAAGTAACACCGATACAGGAGGATGCCGCCGCCGAGACCGGTCAGCGACGCCAACAGCACCGTCTCCACAGCGTCGGGTCCGAGACCGAGACCGAGCGCAACGATGCCGGTCCCGGCCACCGCGACGAGCGCGACGGTCTGGTGCAGTCGCGTTCCCGGTAGCCGGTCCAGCACGCCGTGTTCGTCGACGTAGTAGGCGAGGACGGTCGTCGCCGTGAACAGCGCCGCGAGCGGCGGCGAGACGCCTTCGCCGAGGGTGAGCCATACCTGCGCGAGCGCCAGAACGGCGAGGGCCCCGTCGGTGAGGAGGACTTTCCTGCGAGGGTCCATCGCCGCAGCGTTCGGGCGACCGACAGAAAACGGTGCCGGGGACCGCCGCCGACTCACTCGTCGACGTCGAACTCGTGGCCGCACTCCGGACAGCAGACCTCGTCGTGTCGGAGCGCCGCCGAGTGCTCGCGCACCTCGCGCATGACCGAGGAGATGCGGTCCTCTGCTTCCATCTCCTCCTCGACGGCGAGGTCGACGCCCTCGACTTCCAGCAGGAACTTCGCCACCTCGGTGGACTCGTACATCACGTCGTCTAGTTCCTCGGCGGTGAAGAAGTCAGACATCGCACCGTAGAGGAACGTCGCGCCGGCCTTGCGGACCTTCTCCTCGAAGGACGCTCGGGCCTGATTGACTGCCTGTGGCGTGTACGTATCGGTCATGAACGGGACGAGTTCGGGGAGGTTCTCCCCTATCTTCGTCATCTCGACGCCGGTCTCGGTCCGGAAGTCCGCACACAGGCGAGCGATAGCCCACTCGCGGGCAGTGACGTACGTCCGCTCGCGCAGGAACTCGTTGGCCCGGTCGTAGGTGCCACCCTCTATCTTCGTAAAGCGCTCGTACTTCCGGACGTCCTCGGGCACGTCGCTGGCCGGCGTGACGCCGCCGTCTGCGGCGTCCTCGGCGACCGACTCCTCGCTGTCGTCGTCGGGCACATCGTCTGGTTCGTGTGGCGTGACCACCCGTGTCGGCTCCTCGTCGCTGTCCGGCGGTGTCATGGCCGTCTGTGTGTGCCCGCGCCGAAAAAGCGTATCGCCCCCGACCGCTCCGTCTCGCTCGTCAGGTGGATTTTTGAGCGATGCCGACCGAGTGACCGCGTATGCACATCCTGCTCGGCGTCGGGGGCAGCCAGTTGTCCTACCACGCACTGGACGAGACGATAGCACGCGCACAGGAGACGGACGACGACCTCACTATCGCCATCTTCGACAACGAGGAGGCAGATACAGACGCGGAGGCGGTCAGAGAACGCGTCGAGTCGACGCTCTCGGAGACCAACTTCGAGGCGTCGATACGAACCATCGGCGGCGAGTCGCCCGGGAGCGAACTGGTCGACATCGCCGAGAGCGAAGGGTTCGACCGCATCGTACTGGGCGGCGGTGAGCGCTCCACGCTGGGGAAGATTCAACTCGGCTCCGTCGTCGAGTTCGTCCTGTTGAACGCACAGACGCCGGTCACGCTCATCCGATGAGCCGGACCTACCCCGACGAACCGGCCAGCGAGTTCCCCGCGCCGCCCCGGACGGTCACCGACAAGGAGGGTCGCGAAGTCGAATTAGTCCCCGCCGACGAGGCCGACCGCGAGGCCATCGTCGCGATGTACGTCGACTTCGACCCGGCCGACCGGGCACAGGGTATCCCGCCTGCCAAGGAGGAGGGCATCCGCAACTGGTTGGACACGATTCTGGACGGCGACTGTGTCAACGTCGTCGCCCGGTACGACGGCGACGTCGTCGGTCACGCGACGCTCGTGCCGGACCGACACGGCGAACACGAACTCGCTATCTTCGTCCTCCAGTCGTTTCAGGGGGCCGGCATCGGCACTGCCCTCGTCGAGACGCTACTGGGACAGGGCCAGCGGGCGGGCATCGAGAAGGTGTGGCTCACGGTCGAACGGTGGAACGACGCCGCCGCCAGCCTCTACCGGAAGGTCGGGTTCGAGACGAGCAACGCCGAGAGCTTCGAGATAGAGATGGCGATACGGCTCTAAACCGAGAGGACTGGCTGGCTCGCGTACTCTAAGACGTACAGCGCCGCGCGGCCGACGGGCTCTTCGCTGTCGCCCTCTCGCGGGATGACGATGAAGTCCGCCGCGACGTCCTCGGCGACGTCTAAGACGACGCTGCCCGGCGTCTGCATCAGGCGGTGTTCCGAGAACGCCGTCGCCGTCGACGTATCGAGGGTGCCGTCGTGGCCGGTGCCTCGGAACTGCTCGCGCACCCGATCGGTGAACGCGCGGTGTTCCTCCGCGATGGTCTCGGCGTCGACGTGGCCATCGTCGATGTCCCGTCGGAGTCGCTCGTCGAGAACGAACAGGAGGTGGAGGTCGGCGTCGTATCGCTCGGCGATGGCGATAGCGTACTCGGCCGCCCGCTCGGACCGGTCGCTGCCGTCGACTGGGACGAGCACGAGGTCGATGTCCATCACCTGTCTCTGTGACCGGCCCGGACAAAAAGCCACCTCATCCCGCAGTGGGCACTGTGATCTGATGGGGCGGCTTTTTGGTCGTGCCCGCGGTAGGCCGGGGTATGTTCGACACGGTGGTCATCGCGACAGACGGGTCCGGCAGCGCAGAACGGGCCGTCGAAGCCGCCCTCGACCTCGCCGCACACTTCGATGCGACCGTCCACGCGCTGTACGTCGTCGACTCCGGCGAAGTCGAGTCGACGCCCGAGGAAGTGCGTACCGAACTGGAACGTGCGCTGGCGACCACCGGCGGGCGCGCGCTCTCGTTCGTCCGGGAGGCCGCCATCGCCGAGGCAGACAGCGACGACATCGTCACCGCTGTCCGGCAGGGCGACCCCGCCGACGAAATCTGCCAGTACGCACTCGACCACGACGCCGACGTCGTCGCCACTGGAACCCGGGGCCGGCACGGCGAACACGGCTTCCTGCTCGGCAGCGTCGCCGAGGAGATCGTCCGACAGGCCCCGATGCCGGTGCTGTCGGTCCGCCAGTTAGAGGGTGCGGTCAACCCCGAACGCGAACAGGTCTGAGACGGACCGCGGGGTTCATTGCTGACGGTCGGCATGAACGGGCATGGACGATTGGCTCATCGACGACGACCGTCTCTCTATCGAGCGTAAGTCTGTCCTCCCCGGCGAGGGCTTTTTCATCCCGGACTCCTACGAAGAGGAGCAGGCCGAGGCCGAGGCCGCCGAGACGCTTTCCGACGCCGGCGTGGTGGTCATCGCCGACCCCGACGCCGACGGACTGGCTTGCACCGCGTTGATTCGCGAAGCCCACGGCGAGGGCGCACTGCTGCCCGCCGGCCCGCACGAACTGCAGGAGGCGCTGGCGTGGACCGCCGAGTACGCCGAACCCGAGGCGACCGTCTTCGTCTGTGACCTCTGTCCCGACAGCGAGTCGGACCTCGGCGCGCTCTCGAACCTCGTCGCCCGCGTCGAACGCGTCGCGTGGTTCGACCACCACCAGTGGGACGCCGAACTCGGCGGTATCGTCGACGACGCGGGGGTCGAGCGAACCGTCGGGGAGAGCGACGAGGTGTGTACCGCCGACGTCGCGCTCGAACAACTGGACTACGACTTCGAGGAGCGCTGGGCCGACCTCGCGGCGGTCACGCGGGACCACGACCTCTGGATTCGCGACGACGAGCGCAGCGACGACCTCGCGGACTTCTCGTACTGGTCGGACCCCGAGGAGTACATCGAGGCCGTCGCCGAACACGGTCCCGATCTCTCCCCGGAGGTTCAGGAGTTCCTCGCCGAGAAGCGCGTCGAGAAGGAGGCCCTCATCGAGAAGGCCGTCGACCGCGCGGAACTGCGCGAGGTCGGCGAGTGGACCGTCGGCGTCACCTACGGTCGCTGTTCGCAGAACGAGGTCGCAGAGGCCCTGCGCGAACAGGGCGCCGACGCCGCAGTCATCGTCAAACCCGCCGGGTCCGCGTCCATCCGCGGTACCGACAACTTCGAGCGCGCCCACGAGGTGGCTCGACAGGTCAACGGCGGTGGCCACCCGAAGGCGGCGGGGTGTAAGCCGGACATCTACGACGACATGATGGACTACGCCCACCACTGGACGACCCACGGCGCGGTGGCGAAACAGGCGATCGTGGACGCGTTCAAGCGGTTGCCCGAAGAGGAGGACGAAGGCGTCGACACCGAGCGGTAGACCGGACGCGAGCGGAGCGAGGTCTTTTTCGCCCACGTTTTTCGAGGAGTGGTGGTCGAGCGGAGCGAGACCACCCGACGAAGAAAAAGGTGGACTCGGACGACCCACGACGCGGTGGCGAAACAGGCGATCGTGGACGCGTTCAAGCGGTTGCCCGAAGAGGAGGACGAAGGCGTCGACACCGAGCGGTAGACCGGACGCGAGCGGAGCGAGCGTCTTTTTCGCCCACGTTTTTCGAGGAGCGGTGGTCGAGCGGAGCGAGACCACCCGACGAAGAAAAAGGTGGACTCGGACGACCCACGGCGCGGTGGCGAAACAGGCGATCGTGGACGCGTTCAAGCGGTTGCCCGAAGAGGAGGACGAAGGCGTCGACACCGAGCGGTAGCGGCAGCCGAGTAGACGCCGACGGGCGCGCTCGAACGCGAGCGCCGGAACGCTGATGTGGCCGCCGGCGGATGCTCCGACCAGCGCGATGCCCTCCGCCCTCCCTACGTGGTGGCCCGACCGCGCGACGCTGGCCGGGGAACTTCTCAGAGGCGTCGCCGTCGGCGGCACGCTGTTCGTCCTCGGTGAGACGCCGTCGTTCGCCGTGGCGGTAGCCGCGCTGTTCGTTCTGTTGCAACTCGTGACCGACGGTGTCGAAGCCATCGTCGGCGACTACGCCGACCACGTCTTATTCGGCGGTCTCGTCCTCGTTGGGGCGGGCTACGTGACGACGCTCTCGGCCCCGTGGTGGACGCCCGCGGCGGGTGCGCTCCTCGGTGGGTGGTTTCTCGTCGACGGCGTCCAACACCTCCGCCACGGCGTCACCCGCGAGGAGGTCGGGTCGCCGTACGTCCACGACGGCGGCGTACTCACGGGGCTACTGCGGGCGCTGGTCGCGCGCGTCGCCGAACCGTTCCGCCTGTAATCGGCCGTCCGGCGGCGGGACCGACGAGGCGCTCAGAACGAATGGCGTGGCGTCGGTGGACTCGTGGCGGACGTCCATGCGCAGTGTCTCGACCCGATGTGCGACACCGCTACTCGTCGACGACCCACTTGTCGCTGTACCGCTCGCCGCAGGCACAGACGGCGTAGGCGTGAATCACGTCGCCGTCGGCGTAGAGGCCACCGACCTCCTCGTTCTGGGCCTCCGCGAAGGCGAAGACGAACCGCGTGGTGTGGTTCTCCTCGGGTTCCTCCTCCTCGACCGGACAGACCGCGCCGGTCAGGTCGTCCCGAACCGTCCCGTCGGTGCCCATCGCCTCCTGTGCGAGCCCCATCGGATCGATGCCGGTGGCCGACTGGAAGGCGCTACGCCCGTCGTCGCCGGGGAGGACGAGGACGTGGCCGTCGTCGACGGCGTCGGCGTACTCCGCCAGCGCGCCGGGGTTCGAGACGGCGTCCTCGTGGAGGAAAAAGAGGACGTCGTCGGGCCGCTCGCCCGCCAGAAACTCCGTGTGCTTGCTCATACTGGCTCCGAGTCGTTCGGAACGCAAAAGCACGGCGTTCTCCCAGCCAGCGCTCGGGCCGCCCGAAGCCGTCTCCCCTGCTGGGAACCGCCTGTGCCCTTTTTCCATCTAGTTGCCGAAGTAACACGTATGGTGACGCACCATCCCGCCAAAGGCGTCGAACTGTACCGCGAGGACGATGCGTTCGTCGTCCTCGTCGAACTGTCGGGGTTCGACCGCGAGGACGTCGACCTGCGGTGGCACGACCGGCACCTCCACGTCGAGGCCGAACGCCACGACCCGGGCGAGCGCTCGCGGGTGTTCCACCGGTCGATTGGTCTCCCGCGGTCGATTCGCGAGGCCGATATCACGGCGACCATCGAGGACGGTGTGTTGGAAGTCACGCTCCCTCTCGACGACCGGGAACGGGAGGGCCGGCGTATCGATATCACCTGACTGTTCGGTGTCGGTCCGCCCCCATAGTTTTGCGCCGCCGGGCCGACACGTCCACGTATGGCCGACCTCAGCGAGTACGTCACCGACGCCGTCCACGAACAGACACAGACGGACAGTCCCGGCTTCGACTTGACCGTCGCCGAGGTGTACGAGGTGGTCGACCCCGGTCGCATCGACTTCGGCGGCGGCGAACTCGAACCGGCCGGGACCGCGCCCCACGCCAGCGCGAAGCGCGACCCCGAGGACGACTACGACTGGTGGACGCTCCGGGCCGGGCAGTACCTCGTCGAGTTCAACGAGTCCCTGACCGGTGAGGCGACGGTGACCGTCCAGCCACGGACCGAACTCCTCGAACGCGGCGCGACCCACCCGACGCTCCACGTCGACGAACTGCCAAGGATTCCGCTGTCGGTCGGCGGTGCCGGACTCCGCCTCAAGGCGAACGCCCGCGTCAGTACCATCGTCGACGCCGAGAAACGCTAGTCGTCGGCGACCATCGACGTCTTCGCGGCCGTCGACTTATCGCTCACTCGACTGGCACGTTGTTCGTCCGCCGACGGTTCGCCCGCCAAACTGTCGGCGGCGCGGTGTAGCGACGCCGACACTGCCCGTTGGTGCTCGCTCGCTCGCCGGGTCGAGTCCTGCAGGTCCGTCACGGCCCGCTGGAGCGACGTCAGTTCGTCGCTGAAGTCGCCCATCGACCCGCTCAGCGTCCCCATGGCGTCGCCGAGGTCCCGTACCGACTCGCCGTCACCGACCCGCTCCGCCGCCCTCGTCGTCTTGCTCATACTCCTACCGACACACCGGGTGGTGGAGCCAGTAGTACCTAACCAGTTAGCGTCTCGCCGTCGCTGTCGGCCTCCGACAGACCGTGGTGGACCGTCACGAGGTGCTGGCCGGGACGCTTCGATGCGCTTTTGAAGCGCGATAGATACGAAATAGGTATGGCTGAATTCACTGTCGCTGTCTCCGACCCGGAGAGCGGCCACACGTACCAGATCGACGTCGACGGACAGGACGCAAACCGCTTCATCGGCCGCGAACTCGGCGACGAGGTCGACGCCGGTGCCGTCGGCCTCGACGGCTACACGCTCGAACTCACCGGTGGCTCCGACACCGCCGGCCGACCGATGCGACCCGACGTCCGCGGCACCCAGACGAAGTCTATCATGTCCGACGGCGGTATCGGCTTCGAACCGACCACCGACGGCGAGCGAAAGCGCATCACCATCCGCGGACGCGAAGTCAGCGACGAGACGCGCCAGATCAACGCCACAATCGTCGGCCGCGGCAGCGAACCGGTCGACGATCTGCTCGGTGCCGACGACGAGTGAGCGAGCGCGTTCCGAGCGACCACGACGCCGTCGAGACACACCGCGTCCCCGTCGAGTCCATCGGGCGCACCGACCGCCCGCGAGTCGTACTCCCGGACGCCGTCGACCTGCAGGAGGGCGACGTCGTCGGGATGGCGCTGGACGGCGACACCTACCACGCGGCTATCGAGACGAGCATCGAGGGCGACGTCGTCGTCACGCACGTCGCCGACAACCGGCGCGTCGCACGCGACCACGAGGGCGAGAACCGCCTCGCCGAGTGGATCGCCGACGGTAGCGTCTCGCTGGGCGGGTCGGCTCACTTAGACGTCGTCACTGCCGGTCACCAGTACGGCCTCCGAACGCCGGGGACTCGCGTCGTCTACACTGCGACCGACTCCCCGGACTCCTCGCTGTCCGACATCGCACGGGACCTCGACGGATGACCGCGTCGGCCCCGGTTTTCCCGACTGATACTGGCGCGAAACGCTCAATAGACCGGCGGCTGTAACCGGTACCACGAGCGACATGTCGGAATCAGTCATCGCGGATTTCGTCGGCCAGTTCAACTCGGAGGTGGCCAGCCGTGGTGATCCTGTCAAGGGCCGCGTGGTCCTCTCGCAGAAACGCCTCGTTCTCGCCGCCAGCGAGGACGACAAACTGACGATTCCCCTCGATGCCATCTTCGACATCGCCATCGGGCAGGTGCCGCCCGACCTCGGGGACTTCTTCGACTCGACGGTGACCATCGCCTTCGAGAAGGGCGGTCGTCGACTCGTCGCCGCCATCGAGGCCGACGACGAGAAGATCGAGAAGTTCGGGACGCTCCTGTTTAAGGCCATCATCAACGGCACCGAGACGACGGTCAAAGAGCGCGCCCGCGTCGGTGGTCGCGTCACCGACGACGAGTTCCAGTCGGCCCGCCTCTTTCTCACGCCCGGGTCCGTCGAGTTCCGTCGCGGCGACGACACCTTCGCCATCGACCTCGAGACCGTCTCCGACTTCGACCGTACGAGCCGGGAGATAGCCGGCGGGACCCGGCCAGTGCTGGTCGTCAGACACATGCAGAACGGCACCGCGGTGACGACGCTCGCGGCGCTGGCCTCCTCCCGAAAGATGTCCATCCTCGGTCGATACCTCCGCCGGGAGTACTCCGGCCTCATGGAGGAGCTACAGAACGTCGACCTCACGAAGGACAAAAAGGAGGTACTGGTCGCGATGTACTCGACCGGCGACATGGAGGGGATGCCGCTGGCGGGCATCCTCGGGAAGGACTCGGCGGCGGTGTCGATGCTCCTACAGGACCTCGAAGCCGACGGCCTCATTCAGGACGGGTCGGACGGCCCGACGCTCACCCCGAAGGGACAGGTCGTGGCGAGCCGGTTCTTAGAGGACGTCAACGTCTAAGCTCCCACTTTTTACTGCGAGGGGTGTCCTCGCGCCGGAGGCGCTGCGGGAACCACCCGTTGCAAAAACTTGGGAAAACCGCCGGCCACTCACGCTGTTCGCGTCCGGTGAAACCGCGCCGGAGGCGCGGTCTGCTTCACAGGCAGGCCTGCCTGTCCCCGGGTCGCGCGACAGAACGCGCTCCCGGCCACCGCACCGTGCCCACTCTCGACGACGCCTAGGACTCCGTCGCCGCGACCAACTCTGCGACCAGTCGCGCCGCATCGGCACCCGTCTCCGAGAGGACGTACGTGATCGGTTCGATACCGAACGCGCCGCGGTGGAAGACGATGTCGGGGACGCTCCCGCGTTCCTCGAACTGTTCGCTGAGGCGGTCGCCGCGGTTCTCGTAGCCGGCGTCGAACTCCATGGTGTCGAGGCCGCGGTCCCGGGCGGCCGCGAGGAAGGCGTCGTCGGTAGCGAGGTTCAGCGCGCCGCGGCGGTCGGGGTCGACGGTCATCGCCGCGAGAATCGTCGTCGCGACGTGAGCGGAGGCGCCGAACTCCGGGTTCGCGGGGACTTCGATGCTGTTGTCCATCACGTAGATGCGGCCGGGCACCGCGGCCACGTCCGACCGACTCTCGGCGTCCGGGAGCGCCGTGCCGACGTTCGTGCCGACGTTCGGGACGAACGCGGCGAGGCCCGGCGTCGTCGCGAGGACGCGACTGGCCTCCCGGACGCTGTCGAGTACTGCGCGCTCGGTCCGGAGTTCCGGGTTGACGCCGCGGACACAGAGGTCACACCCCAGTCCTTCGAGGCCCGGCATCGCTTCCTCGTGGAGTTCACAGATGGGGCCGCGGTCCTCGAACGCACGGACGAGTTCCAAGACGGCCGCGAGCGCGTCGTAGGCGTCCATCTCGTCGTTTGCCAGTCCGTCGGCGACTCGCTCGACGGTCGCCGCGGTTCGCGGGTGGTCGGCGATCCGTGCCTCGACGCTCGGGTCGCCGCTTACGTACGTCGAGACGGCCGCCTGCGTCACGCCGAGGTGTGCCGCTATCTCCTGCTGGGTCAGCCCGTGGTCTGCGAGTTCGCGGGCGAGCAGTACCCGGAGCGTCGGCAACACGTCCTCGACGACGATTTCGCTCGGCAACCGGAGCGACATACCACGGGGTTGGACGACCCACGGCTTAACAGTTCGACATCGACGGCGCTGCGGCCTATAACTGGATTGTATCGGGAAGTTATATCACCGTGGGTCGACGATGCACGTCTATGAGCTTCACCGACGAGCTGGCCGACGTGGGCGATCCGATTTGGGACGCCGTCGTCGACCACCCGATGGTCGAACAGCTGGGGGAGGGGACCTTAGACGAGGCCCCGTTTCGCTACTGGGTGCGACAGGACTACGTCTACCTCGTGGAGTACGCGCGGGTGTTCGCGCTGGGAGCCGCCAACGCCCCGGACCTCGCCCGGATGGGTACGTTCGCTACGCTTCTCGATACGACCATCAACACGGAGATGGACCTCCACCGGGAGTACGCCGCCGAGTTCGGCATCAGCGAGGCCGCCCTCGAAGCCACCGACCCGTCACCGACGACGCGGGCATACACTGACTTTCTCGTGCGAATCGCCGCCACCGGGACGTTCGGCGACCTCGTGGCCGCGCTGCTGCCCTGTATGTGGGGGTTCAACGAGACGGCCCGGCGACTGGACGAACGGGGCCGACCAGACCACGAGCAGTACGCCGCGTGGATCGAGATGTACGCCGGCGAGGAGTTCACCGACCTCGCCGAGTGGTGCAAGGACCTGATGGACGACGTGGCCGCCGACGCCACCGCGGCCGAACGCGAGCGCTATCGCGAGTTATTCGAGACGTCGGCGCGGTACGAGTACCGCTTCTGGGACGCCGCGTGGCGAGAGGAGACGTGGTCGGTGTGACGGGCGACTCGTCGGCGGTGCCGGACACCTACGCCGCCTACGCCGAGGGCCGCGAGGACCCCCGGTTCACCGAGTGGCTTCGCGCACAGGCGGGGCCGTCGTGGGACGCCGCCACCGACCACCGGTTCACCCGCGAACTCCACGCCGACACGCTCGACGACGCCGTCTTCCGGCGGTATCTGGTGCAGGACTACGCCTTTCTGGAGACGCTCGTCGGGACGTTCGGGCATTCGGTCGGCGACGCGCCGTCGATGGCCGCCAAGTCCCGACTGGTCGATTTCCTCGGGACGCTCACGGACGACGAGAACGACTACTTCGAGCGGTCGTTCGACGCCCTCGGCGTACCCGAGTCGACCTACGAGGACCCGGCACTGACCGAGACGACGGCGGCGTTCCGGGACCTGCTCCTTCGGGCCTCGCGCGAGGGCGGGTACGCCGAGACGCTGGCCGTCCTCGTCCCCGCGGAGTGGGTGTACCTCGCGTGGGCGACCGCCGAGGGCGACGCCGACCGACCGGAGCGGTTCTACCTCGCCGAGTGGGTCGACCTCCACGCCGTCCCGGCCTTCGAGTCGTTCGTCGAGTGGCTTCGGACGGAACTGGACCGTGCCGGTGCGGCCGCGAGCGAGCGCCGTCAGGCCCGCCTCGCCGACCTGTTCTGCCGGACCGTCGACCTCGAAGTCGCGTTCTTCGACGCGGCCTACGAGGGCGACGATGCTGGCACGGCGACCGACGGAGGTGACCGCTCGTGGTGACCACCGCCGTCGCGCTGGGACTGACCGTCGTCACACTGGCCGCCTTCGCCGGGTTGGGCGTCTGGTTCACCCGCGGGCAGGACCGCTCGGCCGACGACTTCCTCACCGCCCGCAACTCCGTCGGCGAGGGACGGACGACGGCGACGCTCGTCGCGTCGGTGATGGGCGTCTGGATTCTGCTCGCCGCGCCCGAGGCCGGTGCTGGCTTCGGCGTCGCCGCCGTCGTCGGGTACGCTATCGGTGAGGCCCTCCCGATGCTGGCGTACTCGAAACTCGGCCCCCGAATCCGCGAACTCCTCCCCGAGGGCCACTCGCTCACCGAGTACGCCCACGCCCGCTACGGGTCGGCGATGTACGGCTTCGTCGTCCTCATCAGCGCGCTGTACATGTTCGTCTTCGTCGCCGCGGAACTCACCGGCATCGCCGGGGCGCTCTCGCTGGTCGCTGGCGTCCCGCAGTGGCAGACGGCCGTCCTCGTCGGTGGGTTCGTTCTCCTCTATACGGGGTATGGCGGTCTCCGGGCGACCATCGTCACGGACACGGTACAGGCCGTCCTCGTTCTGCCGCTTCTCGCACTCGTCGCCGGTGGCGTCGTCCTCTCGCTGGGCGGCCCCAGTGCGGTGTACTCCGGCGTCGCCGCGACGAACCCCGCGCTCGTAGACGTCGGCTTCCTCCCCGGCCTCCAGTTCGGACTCGGCCTCGCCTTCGCCATCCTCGGCGCGGAACTCATCAACCAGACGTGGTGGCAGCGCATCTACGCCGGGCGCGACAGCGAGACGGTCGCTCGCGGCTTCCGTAACGCCACCGTCCTCAACGGCGCTACCGTCTTCGTCGCGGCACTGCTCGGCGTCGTCGCCGCCGGGCATTCGGACGTCGTCACCGACATCTCCAGTTCGGCGTACAACGCCGACGTGGCCTTCTTCGTCCTCGTCGAGAGCGCGTTCGGCGAGTGGCTCTTGCTGGCCGTCGTCCTGCTGGCGCTCTTACTGGTCGTGAGTTCCGTCGACTCGCTGTTCTCGGCGCTTGCGAGTCTCGTCACCGCTGACCTCCCGCGACTGCTCGCGGACCCGGACGACCGCACCCTCCGACTCGGCGCTCGGGCGCTCACCGTCGTCGTCGCCGTCGCCGCCATCTACGTCAGCCTGCGCGCTCGGAGCGTCCTCCGCCTGTTCTTCTTCGCGGACCTGCTGGGGGCCGCCGTCGCCTTCCCCCTCGTCTATGGGCTCTACTCCCGGGGGCTGACCGGTCCCGGTGCGCTCGTCAGCAGTCTCGCCGGCCTCGCCGTCGGTCTAGCGTACTTCCCGGACCTGCGCGGCGTGACGACGGCGATTCCCGTCGTCGGGGGCCTCCTTCCGGCGGCGGACCCGCTGTATCTCACCTCGTTCGCCGGCGCCTTCCTCGTCTCGACGGCCGCCGCTCTCGTGGCTGCTCGCGTCTCCGGCGCGACGTTCGACTTCGACCGCCTCGCCGACACCGGCAGGGCGTCGATGACCGACGGCGGGGCCGAGTCCGCCGACTGACCAGTCGGTTTTCTCCGATCTGATAACTGCCCCACCACAGTCATATACCGCGCTCGCCAACCGCCGGTATCCATGGAGCGGCGCCTGCTCGTCGGGTTTTCGCTGGTCGTCGTGGTCGCCGCCGTCGCCGTCGGACCGCTCGGCGTCGCGGGCGAGTCGACCCGCTCGACCACCGACGACGCGAGTGTGACCGTCGAGTCGATACCCGACGGCAGTCTCACGCTCGAACGCGGGCGATTCGGGAGCGGGCGCTACCACATCGACGCGCCGCCCGCCGTCGTCTCCGTCTCCGGCGTCACCGGCACGCCGGTGCTCCGGTACACTATCGACGTCCCCGGCGTGTGGCTGACCGCGACGAGCAGATACGAGATCGCCGGCCGTGAGGGCCGTCTCCAGTTGCGCCCGAGTCCCGTCACCGTCAGTCCGGACCGGGTCGACCGGCGACAGTACGACGCCATCGTCGCCGTCTGGGTCCAGTCCGGCGAGCGTGACCGCGCCGTCCTCCAGCGGCGAGTCACGCTGGAGGTCGTCTCGTGAGCGTCGCCGACCGCCTGCTGGCCGGCGAGACGGTCGACGTATCGGAACTGCGGGACGCGCTCTGGCGGGCCGTGCTGGGCGACCGAGTCGGCGCGACGCTGGCGATGGGGTCGCTCGTCTGGGTCTGCCTGACGTGGCACCTTGGGTTCTTCTCGAACGACCAGTACACCTTCGCAAACGCGCTGTTGGCCGTCGCCGACGGCCACCTGCACGTCACCGAGGCCGTCTACGGCCCCGCGTCCGGTGCGACACCGGGGACCTATCTGGTCGACGGTCGCGTCTACGGTCGGAACTACGGCGTCGTCCTCGTTTCGGCGGTGTGGTACGTCGTCCTGCGCGCGCTCTCGCTCGTCGCCGACGTTCGCGTGTTGCTGGTCGGCCTGTGGTCGCTCGCCGTCGCCAGTGTAGGCGTGGGCGTCGGCCGGGTGGTCGGCCGCCCCGACGCGGGCCGCCTCGGCGGCGTCGTCGCCGCCGCGGGGCTGTTCGTCGCGTCGCTGGCCCTCACGACGCCGCTGTCGACGTTGTGGCTCCCGCTACTGGCCCTGCAACTGACGACGGCGCTGGCTGCGGTCCTCCTGACCGTCGTCTGCTATCGTCTCGTGACTCGGCTGTACGACCGCCGTCTGGGCGTGGCCGCGGCCGTCGCGACGATCGCCGCGACGCCCGTCGGGTTCTGGGCGACGATTCCGAAACGCCACAGCGTGACGGCGCTGCTGGTCGTCTGTGCGATGTACACGCTGTACCGGAGCCGCGAAGCCGACACTCGTCGGGCGGCGACTCGATTCCGGGCGCTGACGTACGTCTGGGCGGGCGCGACGGCGTGGGTCCACGCGCCGGAGGGGTTCGTCTTGCTCGTCGCCGTCGGCGTCGTCGACCTGCCGACAGCCCGGTGGAACGGGGTCCGTTCCCTCCTGTCTGTCGGCGCGGCGCTAGCGCTCTCGTTGCTCCCGTTCCTGCTGACGAACGCAGTCGTCTCCGGCAACCCACTGCAACCGCCGCGATTGCTCTCAGAGTACACCGGCGACGTGCTGCGGTCCGAGGCCGACGCGCCAACGTCGGCGGGCGGTTCCGGCGGGGGCGGTGGCGGGGGCAGTGGCGCTAGCGGTGGCGGCGGGACCGCGACGGGCGGGTCGCTGTTCCCCGCACCGCTGTCGCGTATCACCTCGCAGTTCGTCGACTCCTACCGCCTACTGTTTGACCCTGAACACCTGTTCCGGGTGTTCGTCCGAACCGGTTACGTCCCGTCCCTCCGGCCTACGCAGGACGCCGCGGTCAACCTGAGCGTACTGGCATCGATGCCGCTACTGGGCGTGCTGGTCGGCTATCCGGTACTCGCGATACGGCGCGGAGTCGCTCGGTCCGACTGGCCGCTCCCGTCACCCCGACAGTGGTCGCCCGCCCGCGTCCTCGACGCGTTTACCGTCCTGTACGCGCTCTTGCTCGTGGGACTGTACCTCAAGACGCTCCCGTCACACCACATGTTCACGGTTCGGTACCTCCACCCGCTGTATGCCCTCGGCGTCTACTGGCTCGTCCGCATGCCGACGGTTCGCCGTGTCGTCGCCACCGAGCGTCGGACGCTGACGTTCGCCTACGCCGCCACCGTCATCCTC
The DNA here is from genome assembly GCF_014647235.1 of Haloarcula pellucida. GTDB lineage: Archaea > Halobacteriota > Halobacteria > Halobacteriales > Haloarculaceae > Haloarcula > Haloarcula pellucida. The sequence goes on along the minus strand of NZ_BMOU01000005.1, from coordinate 209,590 downwards.
GGCACGCCCGCGTCCCTCGCCGCCGTCGCCGTCGGTCGATTGGTGCTCTCCGAGGCCGTCCAACTGTTCGCGCTCGTCGCGCTGACCGTCGCCGTCGGTCTCGCGGTGTGGACCGTCGCCGCGGTGCTGACGGACGTCGGGTTCCGGATCGGCGCGTGTACCCTCGGCGTCGCCGCCGGCGCGACGACGGTGTACCTCCTCGTGGCGGGTCTGTCGCTGTTCCCGACCAGCGGCGAGTTCCTGTTGCCGCTCTCTCGGGCGGTCAGTGAAACCGTCCACTACGCGCGGTTGCTGGGCAGTTCGCCGCCGCCCTGACTACTGGTCGGCGATGGCGTCCCCGGCGATAGACCGCCCGCGCGCTTCCAACTCGATTTCGCGGCGGGTTCGGACCGGTTCGAGGATGTCGGCCTCGATGAGTCGGTCGTAGACGTCCTCTACCTCCTCGACGTCCATGCCGACGAAGTCGGGAATCTTGAACGGCGAGATGCCGGAGTAAAGCGCCATCAGCACCTGCGTCTCCTCGGGTTCGAGGTCGACGTCGTCGGCGGCGTTTCGCTGCTCGCCCTGTCGGACCAGCCCCTCGATGAGCGAGACGTGCCGTCGTCCGCCGGAGATGTGCGTCTCGACGCTGGTGCCGTCGATGGTGTGTTCGACCTCCAGCAGGGGGCGTTCGGCGCCGCGAATCTCCTTTTGCTTGGCCTCGACGGTGCCGACGTCGTCGATGTCCAGTTCGACGAAGGTGCCACTGGCGATGGCGAGGTTGAGCGTGTCCTCGTTCTCGTCGTCGAGTTTTAGGCGGGCTTTCTCCCACCCGGTGTCCTGTACGACACCGCCCTCGACGGCGGGGTGTTTGACGAGGACGACGATCTGGTCTAACAGCGCCCGGTACAGTTCCTCCTGGAACTCCTCGGCCGTCGCCGAGACGAGCGTGACGTCCCGGCCCGCCTGTAGCTTGACGTAGCTGTCGACCTGTGCCAGCGACTGGTTCATCTGGCTGGCGGTGACGCTGGTGAGTTTCGAGAGCGGGATGGTCCGCTTGCCGTCGTTGGTCGCGAGCACGAGGCGCTTGTTCGACAGGAGGATGCGACCGGGTAGCCACTCGATGTCGTTGCGCTTGCGCCCGTCTTTGACGACCTGAACGAACTTCCCCTTCGTATCGACCAGTGCGTGTTCTCCGTCGGCCATCGCTCTATTCAGCTATGGCCGGGTGATACGACCCGCTCGGCCTTAATCGGACCGGCCGTCCAGCCGGTCGGGGCCCGCTCATCGACGCCCACCCAGCTTCGAGATGGCCGAGAACGCTTTCTTCCGGACGATGTCGTGGTCCGTCTCGTCGATGAGTTTGTCGAGGACCTTTCGAGAGCGCTCGCCGCCGACCTTCCCCAGCGTGAAGATGGCCTGCCCGCGAACCTCGGGGTCGACGCTGTCGTCCTGGACGAGTTTCAGCAGGCGGCGTTCGACCATGTTGTCCTCGCCGCCGAGTTCGGCGAGGCTCGTCGCGGCGAACTGCCGGAGCATCTGCCCGTCGTCGGCCAGTGCGCTCACGAGGGCGTCGATGACGCGGTCCCGTTCCGCCTCGCTGGTCGCCCGGCCCAGCAACCACGCGGTGTTCCGCCGCTGGGCGTCCTGCGTACTTTCTTCGAGTATCTCGACCAGCGGGACGACGACGCTGCGGTCGTCCGTATTCGAGAGCTTTTCGACCACCGTCTCGCGGATGTCGTGGCTCTGTTCGGTCGGAACGTTCGAGAGCAGTTCGACGAGCGAGTAGACGGCCGTTCGACGGACCCCGGCCGAGTCGTCCGACAGCGCCTCGACCAGATAGTCGACCGGGCGGTCGTTCTCGAAGTTCCCGAACGCGCCGACGGCGATGCGCCGGACCTGTTGGTTGTCGTCCTCGTACATCGGGAGCAAGGCCTGTAGGGCCTGTCTGTTCCCGATGTTGCCCAGCGCCTCGGCGGCCTCCCGACGTACCGCGACTTTCGGGTCTGTCAGCAGCGACTCCAGCGGGCCGGTCGCCCGCGAGTCACCGATCTTTCCCGCCGACCGGGCGGCCCGCGCCCGTACGCGCGGGTCCGGGTCCTCGAAGCGCTCTGTGAGTTTCGGGACGGCGTCCGTCTGGTCGAGTCGGCCCAGACCGTTGGCGGCGGCCATCCGCAACTCCGGGACCTCGGCGTCGAGCGCCTGCATGAACGCCTTCGCCCGCACCCAGTCGGCGGCGTCGTCGTCGAGTTCGATGCCGGCCATCCCCCCGATGAGTTGCTCGATGGCGTCGCCGCCGAGTTCGTCGAGCGAGTCGATAGCCGCCGCCGTGACGGCGTCGTTGTCGGTCTGTACGGCCTGTACGAGCGCGCTGACCACGTCTTTGCGGTCGTCGTGGTCCGGGAAGTTGCCGAGCAACTCCGCGGCGCGAACGGTCACTCGCTCGTTGTCGCTCTCTCGAAGCAGACGGATGAGTTCCTGTACCTCGCCGTCGCGTTCGAGTTCGTAGAGGCTCATACCCGTCGGTAGATGCGGTGTTGTTTATCGACCGGTTCGAACGCGTCCCGACACTCCGTGGGCAGCGTCTCGGTCATCCCGATCATCAGGTAACCGCCCTCTCGTAGCGACCCGCGGATGGTCTCGAAGATGGGGACCTTGTACTCGGTGTCGATGTAGATGAGCAGGTTCCGGCAGAACACGAGGTCGAAGTCCCGTTTCGGGTCCCCACGGATGAGGTCGTGTTGCTGGAACGTCACCATGTCCGTCACGTTGTCACGGACCCGGAACGTGTTGCCGTCCTCCTCGACGTACTCGCTGTAGTCATCAAGCGGCGCGAGTTCCTCGGCGATGTCCGTCGTCTGTGACGTCTCGTAGGTGCCGCGTCTGGCCTCCCGAAGGATGTCGGCGTTGATGTCGGTCCCGGTTATCTCGATGCGACTGTCGTCCACTTCGGGATCGTCGAGCGCCAGCATCGCCGCCGAGTACGGTTCACGACCGTCGGCGCTCGGCGCGGACCAGAGTCGCACTCGCCGGTTCTCGGCGGTCAGGTCGCGCAGGACCGGCCGCAGGTGCTCCCACGCCTCCGGGTTCCGGAAGAACCCGGTGACGTTGATAGACAGCGAGTCGAGCAACTGCTCGCGCTCGCCGTCGTCGCGTTCGAGGAGGCGCTTGTACTCCCGGTAGGTCTCCGTGTCGGTCCGGCGCATCCGCGCGGTGATACGTCGGTCGAGGTACGCGTCGTTGTAGAATCCCGACTCGAAGTCCATCTCCGACCCGATGAACTCAAGCAGGCGGTGAAACTGGCGGTCGTTGCCTTTGCTCATAGGGTCACCACGTCGAGGATGTGGACGATGTTGCCGTCGCCCAGCACGGCCGTCCCGGAGAGGCCGGGCGTTCCGGAGAGGATCCCCTCGAGGGGTTTGACGACGACCTCCTCCTGACTGTTGACCGAGTCACAGTGCAGCGCAACCTGTCGCTCGGACTCCCGGATGCGAATCAGCATGCCGTCACCGTTCGCCGTCTCTCCCGGGACGTCGAACGTATCGTCGAGATGGATGACGGGGTAGATGTCGTCGTTGTGCTTGATGACTTCCTTGCCATTGACCCGTTTGGTCGCGTCCGTCGCGGTGATCTCGTCGACGTTCTTGATGGGAACGCCGTACTCCTCGTCGCCCACTTCGACGAACAGCACCTTCACGATAGCCATCGTCACGGGGAGGCGGAGTGCGACCGTCGTCCCTTCGCCCTCGGTGGACTCGACGTTGACAGAGCCGTCGAGTTGCGTGACGGTGTCGTGGACGACGTCCATCCCGACCCCGCGACCGCTGGTGTCGGTCACCTCGTCGGCCGTCGAGAACCCGGGGTGGAAGACGAGGTCGTAGATGGCCGAGTCGTCCATCGCCTCTATCTCCTCGGGTGAGCGGACGCCCTTCTCGATGGCTTTCTGCTTGATGCCCTCGACGTCGAGGCCCGCACCGTCGTCCTCGACTTCGATGATGACGTGGTCCCGTTCCCGGGTGGCCCGGAGCGTGATGTGGCCGGTGGCGGGCTTGCCTGCCGCCTCACGCTCTGCCGGTGGTTCGATGCCGTGGTCCACCGAGTTTCGCAGGATGTGCATCAGCGGGTCCGAGATCTCGGTGAGGATGGTCCGGTCGAGTTCGATGTCCTCGCCCTCTATTTCGAACTCGACGTCCTTATCGAGTTCGCGGGCGAGGTCACGGACCAGTCGCGGGAACTTCCCGACCACTTTCTTCAGCGGAATGAGCCGCATGTCCATCACCGTGTTCTGGAGGTTCGCCGTGATCTTGTCCAGTTCGTTCAGCGTCTCGCCTGCCGAGTCGACGTCTTCCTGTTCGACCGAGCGGCGGAGCTTGATACGGCTGGTCACCAGTTGCTCGACCAGTCCGTGCAGGTCGTCCAACTGGTCGACGTCCACTCGGACGGACTTGATCTCGTCGACACTGTGTTCTTCGTCCTCCGTCGCGGCGGGGTTCAGGTCGGTGTCGGTACCTGCCTCGGTCGTGGCCTCGCCGGCCGGTTCGAACCTGTCTGTCACGTCGGTCGCGGTGAAGGTGTCGACCTTGCCGAGAGTCCCCAGTTCCGCATCGACCGTCGAGGCGTCGGCGGCGTCGAGATAGAGGTCGAACGTCTCCTCGAACTCGCCGTCCTCGACGCTCGGTCGCTCGGGGTCCGAGGCGAGGATGTCGAAGACGTCCTCGATGGCCTCCAGTGCCAGCATCGCGTCCACGCCGAGCATGTCGGAGTCGCCGACGCTGACCGAGACGTGGACGACTTGCCCGTCGGCCGCACTCGGGTCGAGGTCGATGTCGGTCGGCGCGATGTCGGTGGCGTCGCCGCTGTCGTCCGTCTCGGTGGTCTCGCCCCCGGCCGCCGTTTCGCCGGCGGCCTCGGCGCCCTCTTCGAGGACGGACCGCAGTTCGGTCACCATCTCGTCGGTCTGGGTCTGTGACTCGCCGTCGGCCTCTATCTCTTTGACGATGACCTCTATCTGGTCGACACCGGCGAAGACGAGGTCCATCACGTCCGGCGTGACCTCCATCTCGCCTTGCCGCATCGCGTCTAGGAGGTCCTCCATCGCGTGGGCGAGATTCGCCGCGTCGTCGAACCCCATCGCGCCGAAGTTCCCCTTCAGCGTGTGTGCGGTCCGGAAGATAGCGTCCATCGCCTCCTCGTCGGAGGGGTCCGATTCCAGGTCGAGCAAAGAGTTGTTGAGTTCCGTTATCGCCTCCTCGCTCTCGCGGATGAATGCGTCGAGATACTGGTCGTCCATTATGAGGTCACCTCTGTCGTAATCGTATCTAAGATACCGTTCGCGATGTCGTCTATCGGGAGCACGTCGTCCACGCAGCCAGTCTCGACCGCTCGCTTTGGCATCCCGTAGACGGCCGACGTGGCTTCGTCCTGTGCGATGGTCCGGCCGCCCGCCGCTTTGATGCGCCGGATGCCGTCCGCACCGTCCTCGCCCATCCCCGTGAGGATGACGCCGACGAGGGGGTCGTCGATGACGTCGGCGGCCGTCGCCATCGTCACGTCGACGGCCGGTCGGACGCTGTTGACCGGGTCCTCCTGCGTCAGTTTCACCCGCAGGCGTCCGTTCCGGTAGTTCTTGATCTCCATGTGGCGGTCGCCAGCAGCGACGAGCGCTTCGCCCCCGCCGATTCGCGCCCCATCCGTCGCTTCCGTCACGTCGTAGTCGCTTCGCGCGTCGATGCGCTCTGCGAACCGGCCCGTGAACCCTTCCGGCATGTGCTGGACGACGAGGACTCTGAGGTCGGCCGACAGCGGCAGGGCCGACAGCACCTGTTCGACCATCTTCGGGCCGCCCGTCGAGGACCCGACGACGAGCGTCGGGTTCGCCGTGTACGACGCCGACTCGGGCCGAGACCGGTCGCGCTGTCGCGCCGTCGTCGTCGCCGACTGGCCGCTCCCGCCGACATCGACTTCGGCTACGGAGGAGACGATGTCGACGAGTTGGTCTTTCAGCCGGGACATCTCCATCGACACCTCGCCGCCGGGTTTGGTGAAGAAGTCGACCGCGCCCTTATCGAGCGCCTCGAAGGTGACGTCGGCGTTCTCGTCGGTGTGGGCCGACAGCATCAGGACCGGCGTCGGTCGCTCGGCCATGATTCGCTCTGTGGCCTCGATGCCGTTCATCTCGGGCATCTCGACGTCCATCGTCACGGCGTCGGGTTCGTGCTGTACGACTGCCTCGACGGCCTCCCGTCCGTTCCGGGCCTGTGCGACGACGTCGATCCCTCCCTCAGCTAAAATGTCGGAGATGACACTTCGCATGAAGTGGGAGTCGTCTGCGACGACTGCGCGCACACCACCGGCCATCGTCACACGGACTCCCGTGACGTGGGCGTCGTTTGCGGGCGGAGCATCTGCATTCCTGTGCCGTACTCCCGTTCGGCCCGAAATAAAGACTCCGCCCACGTAATCAAAGTTGATAGTCCAGCAGACATCTTTATACACACCTACCGACCACGTTCTGGTACTCCGGGACCCATGTCAGCACAGTCAGCCACGACCGGCCAGGTACTCGAGTTCGAACTTGGCGAGGAGACCTACTGCGTCAGCATCGATTACGTGACCGAAATCGTCGACGTCGGTGACCTCACACAGGTCCCCAACGCGCCGGCGCACGTAGAGGGGGTCATGGACCTCCGCGGTCGGACCACCTCTATCGTCGACCCGAAGACCGTCTTCGGTATCGACGACGACACCGACGGGAAGCGAATCATCGTCTTCGACCCGGCCATCGTCCAGAATCAGGGGGCGGCGGGATGGCTCGTCGACGAGGTGTTTCAGGTGGTCCAGATATCGCCCGAACAGGTCGATCAGTCCCCCGCCAACGACACGGGATCTATCCGTGGCGTGGTCAAGCGCGACGACGACTTCGTCATCTGGGTCGACCCGGCAATCGTCCACAGCGAGGGCTGAAAACCGCTATTCCCGGGCGTTCGTGAACAAGACTTTTTAACATCTGCGACACAGGCTTACACAACCTCCTTCCGACCCAGATACAATGATAGAGCAAACTAAAACGGGCATCGACGGCCTCGACGACATCCTCAACGGTGGTATCGTGACAAACTCGACGACCCTCATCAGCGGGAATCCAGGTGCCGGGAAGTCGATTCTCTGCCTCCAGTACCTCTACAACGGTGTCGAACAGTTCGACGAGAAGGGGATCTACCTCTCTTTCGAGGAGAACGAGTCCGACCTCCGGCAGGCCGCCGAATCGCTCGGGTTCGACAAGTGGCCCGAGTACGTCGATAACGGCGACATCAAGGTGTACGACAAGCAGGTACTGCTCCGCGAGAACGACTTCTCCTCGTCGCTGGAACTCCTCCTCGACGACCTAGAGGACGACGAGTACGACCGGCTAGTGTTGGACTCGCTGGCGATGTTCGAACTGTTCTTCGAGGACGAGACCGAAAAGCGGACCTACCTGCTGAAGTTCACCGACATCCTCCGCGAGAACGGACTGACGTCGCTCCTGACGAACGAGCAGGGGGCGGTCTTCCCCGATACGGAGATCGGGCTCGAGAACTACCTCACCGACGGGAACATCTACCTGATCCAGACGCCGACCGACACTGGTGTCAACCGCTACGTCTGGGTCGCGAAGATGCGAAAGCAGAACATCGAGACCGACATCTATCCGATGGAGATCGACTGGGGCGGGATCAAAGTCCATCAGAACGCCAGCGCGTTCTCGATGATGAGCGAAGAAGAGTCCCCGATATAGGGGTCGCTTAAGCCGTTATTATTGGGTGAAACGCCCGACTCAGGTCCCGTAGGCCGGCTCCTCTCCGTTTTCACGTTACTCGATCATTACGGCCGAACTCACGTAGTATCACCGGCGATAGTTTTATAAAAATCTAAATTCATGATTTGATAACGATGGCTTCAGCGGATCTTCTCCAGACGCTGGGGAACAAATACAGCGCCGAGATACTCGACGCTACCGACGAACCGGTCTCAGCGCAGGAGTTGAGCGACGAACTCGGTATCCCTATCGCCACCTGTTACCGCCGTATCGACGAACTCACCAAACACGACTTGTTGGAACTCCACGACAACATCCTCTCGGACGACCGGCGCCGAATCAAGGTGTACCGACGGAACGTCGACGAGGTCAGCGTGGACTTCGAGGAAGATCTGACGATCAACGTCGAAGAGCGCTCGGAAGTGACCAACAAACTCGACGAAGCGTGGCGGACGCTTTCGGACGGATAGCGTCTCTCGTCGGTTTTCTCCTGATTATCAGGACAGATATTTTAGAAGGTGGATTTAATAACGGGTTTCGCATAGCCGTACTCAGTGCCGATGATAGAACTCCTCTATGCCATCTCGACGCTCGTGTTTGTCGTTGCCGGCCTCACTATGGTCGGGATGGCGATGCGGGCGTACGTCCAGACGTCCCGGGAAGCGATGCTCCACCTCTCGCTGGGGTTCTCGCTGGCCGTCGCGGGTGCGGCCGCGACGATGATCAGTGCGTTCGTCAACGACTTCGAAGGGGTGCGCTCACTGCTTCTGGTCAACAGCGGGTTGACGACGTTCGGATATCTGTTCGTGATGTACAGCCTCGTCACCTACGAGTGACTAGAGTAACAATTGAAACGATTCACACACCGACCGCACCGCCGTCGTGCGGTCAGGTGTGCATCGATTTTCAATGGCTACTATCCCTGTCGACACACGCCAATCCGGTCGTGTTGACCGACCCTTTCTCGCCGTCGCTCGAATCAGGACTCTCGCGCACATGTGCGAGGAATTAATGACGCGTTTTCTACCGAGCTGCCGATGGTGGCGGGCGGATACTGGACCGAGCGTACGCTATCGACGGGGCGATTCAGAGGCGCCTACCCGTTCGTTCACAGACGTATTCACATCACGCCTCGGTCTGATATCGAGGGGATAAATTCGGGTAAACCGGATTTTCAGGGGCTGAATGCCCTGTTATCAGGATGGATATTTTGGGGGGAGGTATTATTACTGGTGAAAGATTGACTGTTGGTAGGGTCAGACAGGCCCGGAAATATCAATGTTCACGGAATTACGAAACGACGACGACCGCGGGCAGGTCGGTATCGGTACCCTCATCGTGTTCATCGCGATGGTGCTGGTCGCCGCGATCGCCGCGGGCGTCCTGATCAACACGGCCGGATTCCTCCAGAGCAGTGCCGAGGAGACCGGTCAACAGAGCAGTGACCAAGTGACCAACCGTCTCGAAGTGGTGAGTACGGTCGGGACCAACATCGACTCCAGCACGAAGGAAGTCGGGACCGTCGAAATCACGGTGAAGAAAGCGCCCGGTGCGGCGAACATCGACATCGGAAGCACGATCGCTCAGTGGGTCGACTCCTCTGGGTCGTACGATCTGACGCAGGGCGATACCGCCAACTCGACCAATTTCAACGTCTCGACCGTTCAGGACGACGACACGTCTATCACGGACAGTAACGTCCTGAACGATCCGTCCGACCGTGCCACGCTCCAGTTCGACTCGGCCGCACTCGACAGCGGGGGGAACGGCCTCGGTGAGGGTGCGACCGCGACGATCCAACTGAACACGCAGTCCGGTGGCACCACGACCGTCCGCCTGGTCGTTCCGGAGACCCTGTCCGGTAACTCCGCCGTCACGCTGTAAGCCGGCTACCATTTCTCTTTTCTCGATAGCGAACCCCCACCAGCCACGCGTCTCCTGACAGTGGCCCCTACCAGCGACGGAATTATACCACTCCCTCACGCACTAGTGCGTATGACCCCGGGGTCAGACGAACCGAATCCGGAAGACGGCAAGATACTCTCCCCGGAGGAACTGGATATCGCGGACGACGACCACGTCACGGAGATAGACGAAGGGCGATACGTCGTTTCACCGGACGTGCGGACCGACGACTCCTACGGCAATCAGGTATCCGCAGATTCCGACCCGGGCCCACAGCCTGTGCCGGACCCGGAACCCGAGACCCCGGAGTTCACCGACGCGAACGTCCACGAGTGGCTCGCCGAACAGATGGCCGACTCGAACAGCCGGTACGGTTTCGACGTGACGGCGAAGTTCGACGGCGACGTCGACCAGCAGCAGCTCGTCTCCAACGACATCGTCACCGCCTTCGAGAGTTTCATGCTCTGGTACGGCCGGCAGATGGACGGGTCGACGCCCGTCGAAGACGTGTTGGGCATCCTCCTTTCGGAGTCGAACGTGCCCGTGAAGTATCCGCCGGGGAGCTTCAAGGAGATGGTCCGGTCGACCGGTCTCTCCCCCGACGACAGCATCGCGGACCTCGTCGAAGCGGTCGAAGAGCGGGACGGTGCGGAGTTCTGAGCGGCGAGAGTTTTAACACCGGTGGGGGCGGTTCTCCGGCAGACGATGGTCCGACGGTATCTGGTGGCTGGTGTTGCACTCTTCGTCGTCGTCGTCTCGCTGTCGACGGGCCCGCTCGCGGGCAGCGACGTGACGGCCGAGCGAGTTTCCGACTTCGGTGAGGGGACCGCGACGGTGTCGTCGGTCCGCGCCGAGACGGCAGCTATCCGTGTCACGGACGGCCGATTCGGCACTGCGGTCGAGTATCTCCGGCCGCCGACGGCGACGGTCCACGTCGCGTCGGTCACCGGCCGGCCACGGCTGATCTATCTCGTCTCGGTGCCGGATATCGACGTCGACCTCGTTGAGACGACGGTCGTAGGAGGGCCGGGGACGTACCGACTCGTCCCTGAAGACGAGGGGCTGGCGCGTGGCACCGCAGCGGCGGAGACGTACGACGGCACCCTGACGGTCCGCGTCCAGAGTTTCACCGCCGACCGGACGGTCTATCGCGAGAACGTGACCGTGGAGGTGGCGACGTGAGCGACGGTGCCGCCGTGCGGCGGCGTCTCCGCACCCTCGCGCGCTGGGCGTTCGCCGACCGGTACGGACTGGTCCTGTGGCTGGGCCTGTTCTGCTGGTTCGGGCTGACGTGGCGCGTCGGCATCTTCCTCCAGGACACCTACGCCACGGCGAACACGCTGGTCGCACTCGCCGACGGCCAGTTACACGTCACGGAGATTCGCTACTCGCTCACGCTGGGGTCACAGCCCGGCCTCCACCGGGTCGACGGACTGCTGTACGGGCGCAACTACGGCCAACTCGCGCTGGCGGTGCCGCTGGTCTGGGCGCTTGAAGGGCTCGCCACGGTGGTCGACCCGCGGCTTCTCCTCGCCGGCTTGTGGGCCGGTTTCGGACTGGCGTTCGTCACGCAGGTCGGCCGACTCGACGGTGTGGACCGGGAGCGAACGGTCACCGTCGGTTCGATGACCGTCGCGCTCCTCTTTGCCGGGAGCGTCCTGACGGCGACGGATCTCGACCCGACCCGACTCGCGCTGGCGGCCTACCAGTTGTCGACGATAGCCGCGGCGGCGACGGCCGGACTCGTGCTGTACCGACTGGTCGCCGACTGGCACGGGCGACGAGTCGGTCTGGCCGCCGGCGCCGCACTCGGTCTCGCGACACCCGTCGGCTTCTGGGCGACCATCCCGAAACGACACACGCTGGTGGCTGCGTTGGTCCTCGCGGCGGTGTACGCCTTCGCCGTGAGCAGGCGGTCCGAGGGGCGGGCGGCGCTCCGAGCCAGAGCGGCGGCGTACGCGTTCGCCGGCGTGATAACGTGGGTCCACGCCTTCGAGGCGTTCTTCGTCGTGGGGGTCCTCGGCGTCGTGGACCTCCTGACGGCGCGGTCGAACCGCCCGCGAGACCTGCTGGTCGTCGGCCTCGTCCTCCTGCTGGCGGCGACGCCGATGCTGGCGACGAACTCCGCTATCTCCGGCAATCCCGCGGAACCGCCGCGCCTGCTACCGAACGTCGAGGGCGGTGGCGGTGTCGAGTTCTCGCCGGCCACAGACGGCGAAGCGAGCGGAAACGCGGGTGCTGGCGGTGAACGCGGCGGACCGGCGGACGGTACCGACTCCGGTGGCGAGGGTGCCAGCGGGGGACCCGATAGCTCGCCGCTCGGTACGGTACTGGACGCGACGGGGCCGATAGGCGAGTTCGCCGGCGGGGCGGTCGTCGACGGGGTCAGAACCCTCGACGACCCGGCCCGCCTCTCGAACGTCTTCGTCCGGAGCGGCCACATTCCGGGGGTCAAATACCGGCTCAACGAGTACGAGGTGATAGAACTCGCGTTGCTGGAGGCGACGCCGATACTCGGGACGCTGCTGGCGTTGCCGGTGCTCGTCGGCCGGCGGTTGGTCGGTACCGAGCGGCGGTCGCTCCGCCCGTCACAGCCACGACGTCTCTCGCCCCGACGCCAGACAGACCTCTTCGTCGTGGCACTCGCGGTGGTCCTGACCGTCATCTACCTCCCTCGCTTGCCGCTCTACAGTCAGTTGACGGTGCGGTACCTCCATCCGGTCGTCCCGCTCGCGGTGTACGGCGTCTGCCGGGTGCCCGCGGTTCGGACGGCCGTAACCGACGCGACCGGGTGGCTGATCCGGGCCTACGCCCTCAGTCTCCTGTTTGCAGTGGTCGTCGTCCTCGGCGGCATCGTAGGTCTCGGGCTGGCACTCGGGGAGGCCGTGCAGTATCACGCGCTGTGGAACCTCGCGGCGGCGGCCGTCTGTGCTATCGCAGTCGTCGGTCGGACGGCCGCGCCCACGCGGGTGTCTCCCCGTGCTGTCGCGGTCGGACTCGCACTGCCGGCCGGGTTCACGACGGCGTTGCTGGTGCTGTCGGGACTGGTGTACTTCGAGTACGGAGCCTACGCCTTCGACCTCGTCCGGGTCGTCGCTGACCTGTTGCCGACGCTGTGAGCGGGGCGACGACGAGCGTGCCGTCCGCCCGCAGTACACCGGTATCAGAGGCGATAATTTACGGGACACCTTTATTTAGCTCATCACGGTACTTCGTGTCGATAGGTCATGCCAGACGTACTGATTGCTGACGATTCGGAGTTTATGCGTAACCTCCTCCGGGAGATTCTCGAAGAGGACCACACTATCGTCGGAGAGGTCGAGAACGGCGTGGAGGCCGTCGAAGTGTACAAAGAAGAGACGCCGGACCTGGTGATGATGGACATCGTGATGCCCATCCGGGACGGTATCGAGGCGACCGACGAGATAAAGTCCAGTAACCCGGACGCGAACGTCATCATGTGTACGAGCGTCGGTCAGGAAGAGAAGATGAAAGAGGCGGTCAAGGCCGGCGCGGACGGGTACATCACGAAGCCGTTCCAGAAACCGAGCGTCATCGAGGCCATCGAAGACGTCGTCCCGACATAGATGAACGTCGACATCCAGTCGCTCGGCACGTTCAACCAACTCGCCCACGAGGGGGCCCAGCAGGCCACGCAGTCGCTGGCACAGATGACGGGTATCGACGCCGTCGTCGACGTGACCAAGATCACGCTGCTGGACCGGGCCGACGTCGGTGAGGGTCTCACCGGATCGGAGTTCGTCGGCGTCCAGTTCGGGTTCGAGGGGGCACTAGAGGGGGAGACGGTACTCGTCTTCGATACGGAGTCGGCAGACACCATCGCCGACTCCCTGATGCCGGGAGCGAGCGACGACCCGGCGATGGCCCAAAGCAGCGTCACAGAGATCGGCAACATCATGATGAGCGGGTTCATCGACGGGTGGGCCGACTACCTCGACTCGACCATCGACCACTCCCCGCCCGAGTACATCGAGAAGTCGGGCAAGGACGTGTTGCCCGAGGCACCGGAGTCCGACGAGCACCAGCAGGTGTTCGTCTTCAAGTCGGAGATAGAGTGGGTCGGCGAATCGGTCAACTTCTACATCTACATGCTCCCCGAGTACGAGCCGCTCGCGGAGATGATGATGGAACACGGTGACCCCGAGGCCGACGCTATCCCCATCGACAAACTCCAGACGTTCAACGAGATGACCACGAACGGCACGCAACAGGCCGCGGGCAACGTCGAGATGATGACGGGGATCCCGACGGACGCCGAAGTGACCGAAATCAGCTTCGCGCCGATAGAGGACGTGCCCAAACAGATCGGGACCGACACCTACGTCGGGACCGTCGTCGAGTTCACCGGCGTCCCGAGTGGCTACCTGATGGTGCTGTTCGACGAAGTGTCGGCGGTCAACGTCGCCGAGGCGATGATGCCCGTCGAGACGGACGGCGACAGCGTGACAGACCAGCACAAGGCTGCTATCGAGGAACTCGGCAACATCATGACCAGCGGGTTCGTCGACGGGTGGGCGAACGTGCTCCAGACGTCGGTCGACCACACGCCGCCGCGACTGGTCCACGACATGGGCCGGTCCATCGTCGACCCGCTCGCGGCACAGGTCGGCCAGCACCAGGAACACGCGTTCATCATCAACTCGACGATGCGGACCGACGACGTCGAGTTCAACGCGGAGATACACGCGTTACCGAACGAGAAGGAACTGCGAGAAGCGCTCGAAGACTTAGACGTCGAGCGTGCCGACGAGACCGAGGCGGACGTCGAACAGATATTCGAATAATGAAGGTGTACGACGGCAGCCAGACAGAGAGTGCCCAACAGAGCCAACCTGAGCGTATCAAAGTCGGCATCGCCGAGTATCGGGTGGCCACCGACTCGGCCGTGCTGACGACCAGCGGCCTGGGGTCCTGTATCGGCGTCGGCATCTACGACGAGGCGTCGGGTGTCGCCGGCCTCGTCCACGTCATGCTGCCGACGGCAGAGGACGTCGAAGGTGGTAACCGGGCGAAGTTCGCCGACACGGGCGTGGCGGCGCTCGTCGAGGCGCTCGAAGCCGAGGGTGCCTCGCGTGACGGCATGCGTGCGAAGATAGCCGGTGGGAGCGACATGCTCGACTTCTCGGAGAACGGTCCCTCTATCGGCTCTCGAAACGCCGATCAGGTCCGGGAAACGCTGACGGCGTTCGACATCCCGCTTCTCGGCGAAGACGTCGGTGGAGACCACGGCCGGTCGCTCAGGTTAGAGGCCGACACCGGCGACTTCGTGGTCAAGAGCGCGAACACCGAGTCGACGACGCTTTGATTTCGCTTCCTGATAGTGGGGGGCCACGGTAGCACGAACGTTGTCTGACGCCTGTCTGCCGGAAACGCGGACTTCAGACGCCTTCACGGTGGATCTCCACTCGAAACGAACCTCTGCCAAAGAGTGTGAGGGGTTAGACGAGAAATTTACGGCCAAAACGAGGAAATTATCGCCTTTATTATCAACTATGATAGGCTAGACGGAATATTCAAGGGCATTTGCGGCAATTGACAGAGACAATGAGTAGTCTCGCTCTCCTACCGACGCTGCAGGCACTGGCCCCGGACGTGGTCACGCTCGTGCCTGCGCTGCTCGTCGTCCTCTCCGGGGGCCTCGTCGGTATGAGCATCAAGAACATGTTCGACTCCATCATGTCGGACGACGAGAGCGACGACGGCGACGACGAGATGGCCGACGGCGGTGGGTTGATGGCCGAAGAGGGTGGCGGCGACGACCTCGGCGGCCTCGGCGGACTCGACGACGGCGGCGACGACATGGGCGGGTTCGGTGACGACGAGTTCGGCGACATGGAGGATGCGACCGGGCCGGACACCGACGAACTGGAACACCGAATCGACGAACTGGAAAACGAGGTCGGCAGCCTCTCCTCGACGGTCAACACGGTCCGTACGGAGAACGAATCTATCTCCGAATCGGTCGACGAAGTACAGGAGAACGTCCGGAAGTTACTCGACATCTACGAGATGGTCACCCGCGGGGTCAACCCCTTCGCCGACGACGTCGACGCCGGGATGGGCGGCGGCATGGGTGGCGGCGGGTCGTTCGGTCTGTTCGACGACGACGGCGATGACGAGGAGGAAGCGGACATCGACGACGACGTCGCCACCGCGGACGCCGAGGGCTTCTTCGACGAGGACCTCGTCGAGGACGACGGCGGTGGGATGTCGATGGACGACGGCGACGATATGTTCGGCGACGACGACTTCGGCGGAGACGACTTCGAGGACGACGGCGGGTCGTTCGACGAGGGATTCGACGATTTCGAGGAGGAAGACGACATGAGCATGGACGATGGACTCGACGTGGACGAGGGTGGTAGCGACGACAGCGAGGGCGGGAAGTCCTTCGCCGAACTGAAAGACGAGTACGAGTCGGGCGACGCCGACTGGGCCAGCGGCGACGAGGCCGACGACGAGGCGTCGATGGATGCGGACGAAGAGCTACTGGAAGACGACGACGGCGACGACCTGCTGGAAGACGACGACGGCGGCCTCGAAAACGACGACCTGTTCGACGAAGTCATCGAGGACGACGGGCTGGGCGACACCGACGACGAAACGGCCGAACCGACCGCCGACGCGGTCGAACCCGACCCGGAACCCGAGGTCACGCCCGATCCGGAGCCGGAACCGGAACCCGAGGTCACGCCCAATCCGGAGCCAGAGCCGGAACCCGAAGTTACGTCCGACCCGGAGCCAGAGCCGGAACCCGAAGTTACGTCCGACCCGGAACCGGAGCCGGAACCCGAAACGACGACTCAGGCGGACGCAGACGCCGACAGCGACGGCGGCAAACCGTACCTCCAGACGATGCCCGAGGGCTTTGCCGCTGACCTCATCGTCGTCGAGTGGCTGGAGTTCCTCGTCAGTCAGGCGGGCTACCGCGAGACGTCCCGTGCGATAGACTACTACGAGACCATCGGCTGGATAGACGCGTCCGTCGCCGACACCCTCTCGGAGTACCTCCGTGGGTTCGACGACGTAGACGATACCGGCAGTGGTCTCACCATCGACCACCACACCGAGAGCCTCCGCTACATCTCGCAGTTGGACGACGACAGCGGGGCCGACGCCGTCGCGCTCTCGAAACTCGTCGGAGGTGGTGCCGATGGGCTTCAGCGTTAGTGGCTCGGCGGCCCTCATCTTCGTCGCCATGTTCATCGGCTTCGGGATGTTCTACTCGGCGACGGCCAACGGCTTCGAGAACGTCAACGACGCCCGCGACGCACAGGCCGACCGGACGCTCGAACAGCAGAACACGGCCATCGACGTGACCGACGTGACCTACAACACGACGGCGGACTCGCTGAACGTCACCGTCGTCAACACGGGGTCGACGGACCTGACCGTCGCCGACGTGGACCTGCTGGCGAACAACGCCTATCTCATCGGCTACCGAACCGCCGTCGACGGCGACGAGACGACGGACATCTGGCTCCCCGAGGAGCAACTCGTCGTCAACGCCACGGGTCTGACGACGGACCCCGGCCGGGTGAAGATAGTCACCGGCCCCGGCGTCTCGGCCGTCGAGACGACGAAGGTGGTGAGCTAGATGGCGAGCGTCTCCGTCTCTCACCTCATCATCTTCATCGCGTCGATGATGATCGCGGCGAGCGTCGCCGGCGTGTTCACCGACAGCATCGGCCAGTTGAGCAACGCCGTCTCCGAACAGGGACTGGACGTCAGTCGCGACGTCCGGACCGACGTCGAAGTCATCTCCGACAGCGGCAGTAGCGCCGTCTACAACAGTGACGGCAACGAGAACGTCACGCTCCACGTCAAGAACACCGGGTCCGAACCACTCGGTGCCGACCCCGGACAGATGGACCTGTTCCTCGACGGGCAGTTCGTCTCGAACTTCGGGGTGACGCTGCTCGACGGTACCGACGGCGTCTGGCGACCCGGGACGGTGGTCCGCGTCGAGATAGCGACGTCCGGACTGTCGGCGGGTGACCACCGCGTCAAGATAATCGTCAACGGCGACGAGGAGGTGTTCAGGTTCCGAGCATGAGTCTCGCAAGTACCGACCTGTTCTCGCTGGGACTGGACGACCACGACCGACTGAACAAGGAACTGGGTGGCGGCATCCCGCCGGGCAGTATCATCCTCGTCGAGGGTGACTACGGGGCCGGCAAGTCCGCGATGAGCCAGCGGTTCACCTACGGCCTCTGTGAGGAAGGCCACGACGTGACCTACCTCTCGACGGAACTCACCGTCGGGAGTTTCTTAGACCAGATGCACTCGCTGTCCTACGACATGGTCGATCACATCCTCGACGAGAACGTCCTCTTTTTGCACGCGGACATCGGGGACTCGAATACGTTCTCCGGCGGCGACGAGGAACAGGAGCGAAAGGAACTGCTCCGCCGCCTGATGGAGGCGGAGGTGATGTGGGACGCCGACGTCGTCGTCATCGACACGTTCGACGCTATCCTCCGGAACGATCCGAAGTTCGAGGCGCTGGTCCGTCAGAACGATGAGCGACAGGCGGCCCTCGAAATCATCTCCTTTTTCAGGGACATCATCTCCGAGGGCAAGTGCATCATGCTCACCGTCGACCCCTCGACGCTGGACGAGGAGGCCATCGGCCCGTTCCGGGCCATCGCCGACGTGTTCATCGAACTGGAGATGATCGAAGTCGGCAACGATACGCGCCGGCAGATCAACGTCCTCCGCTTTGCCGGCATGGGCGAACAGGTCGGTGACACTATCGGGTTCTCGGTGCGGTCGGGGACCGGCATCGTCATCGAATCGCGGAGCGTCGCCTAAGAGGTGTTCTAAGATATGACAGATCACGGACGTGCGAAACCCTCGGACGAACTTCGACAGATAGCGGCCCGTCGGCCGCATCTCCGGGATCACCTCAAGAAGTTCAAACAGATTACCGGGGAGTTCCCGATGCTCATCGACGAGGCCGACAGCGAGTACGAGTCCAAGCGCCCGAACGTCCTCTACCCCGTCGGGGGCCCCATCTTCTGTCACATCTACGGCGACATCGGGCAGGACATGAAGTACTACGCCATCGAACCGGAACTGGACCAGGAGGAACAGGTCGTCTTCGGGAAGGTCCGCAACCGACTCCTCCAGAAGAGCGTCAACAAACCCGCCCCGGAAGACGAGGCGGAGTACGACGACCGAATCGAGGAACTCCTTCAGGAGACGACACGCGTCCGCGACGAAGACGCCGACAGCGGCGTCCTCACCCGTCTGTCGAATCTCACCGACGTCGGCAGCGTCGAGGTGACTCAGTCCACCTACGAGAACATCCTCTACCGACTCAACCGCGACATCGTCGGTCTCGGGCCGCTCGAACCGGTCATGCGGGACCCGGCCAACGAGGACATCCACGTCATCGGCCGGAGCGAGTGCCACGTCGATCACGGCGTCTACGGGATGCTGGAGACGACGGTGGAGTGGCAGAGCGAGGAGGCGTTCGACCAGTGGCTTCGGAACATGGGCGAACGGATGGGCGACCCGGTCTCTGACTCGGACCCTATCGTCGACTCGACGCTCCCGGACGGGTCGCGTCTGAACCTCATCTACTCCGACGACGTGAGCCTCAAAGGCCCGTCGCTCACCATCCGCCAAGGCGATGAGATTCCCCTCTCCATCTTCCAGATTACGAAGTGGATGACGCTCTCGCCGGAACTGGCGGCGTACCTCTGGCTCTGTCTAGAGAACGAACAGACGGTGTTCGTCGTCGGGGAGACCGCCTCCGGGAAGACGACGACGCTGAACGCCATCACCTCGTTCATCCCCGACGACGCGAAGATCTACACCGCAGAGGACACCGCCGAGGTGCTGCCGCCACACAACACGTGGCAGCAACTCCTCACTCGCGAGGGCGAAGACGAGGGGACCAGCATCGACATGTTCGACCTCGTCGCGGCCGCACTCCGGTCGCGCCCCGACTACATCATCGTGGGGGAGGTTCGTGGCGAAGAGGGTCGGATGGCGTTCCAGGCGGCCCAGACCGGCCACCCGGTGATGCTGACCTTCCACGCCAGCGACATCGTCTCGATGATTCAGCGCTTCACCGGCGAACCAATCAACGTTCCGGAGACGTTCATGGACGTCGCCGACGTGGCGCTGTTCCAGAACCGCGTCAAGCAGGGCGATAAGGTCTTGCGCCGTGTCACGAGCGTACAGGAGATCGAAGGCTACTCCAAGGAGATGGACGGTGTCGTCACCCGGCAGGTGTTTAACTGGGACCCCGTCGAGGACGAAATCGTCTTCCAGGGGATGAACAACTCGTTCGTCCTCGAAGAACAGATCGCGACGCTGCTCGGGTACGAGGACACCCGTGACATCTACGACGACCTGCGCTTTCGCGCCGACATGATCGAACGCGCGATCCAGGAGGGGATTCTGGGATACCACGAAGTCAACGACTTCATCTCCGACTTCCAGCGTGACGGCGTCGAGGGGATTCCGTTCAACATCTCGCGGCCCAACTAACGATGGCCCAGAGCGAAGCAGAGAGCGGGATCGACCTCACCATCACCGAGACCGTCCAGAGTCTCGTCGAGTCGTACCGCCAGATGACGATTCCGCTGGAGCGGTACCTCTTTTTCATCCTGTTGCCGTCCGTGGCCTTTTTCGTCGTCTCGACGGTTGCGGCGCTGTTGCTCGACCTCCCGATGACTATCCGTGCGCCGATTCCGCTGTTGGGCTTTCTCGCGATGACGTCGGCCATCTTCTACCCGAAGATTCTGCTGAGCCAGCGAAAGCGCGAACTCAACAACCGCTTTCACCTCTTGATCACCCACATGACCGTGCTGGCGACGACGAAAATCGACCGCATGGAGGTGTTTCGCACCCTCGCACAGGAAGAGGAGTACGGCGAACTCGCGATGGAGATGCATCGTATCGTCCAGTTGGTCGACACGTGGAACCAGAGCCTCGATGACGCCTGTCGTCGCCGCGCCAAGGAAGTGCCCAGCGACGCCTTCTCGGACTTCCTCGACCGCTTGGCCTACACGCTCGGGGCCGGCCAGTCGCTGGAGGACTACCTCCTCTCCGAACAGGAGCAGATTATCCAGCACTACACCACCGTCTACCGGAGTTCGCTGGACAGTCTGGAGGTCATGAAGGACCTCTACCTCTCGATGATCCTCTCGATGACGTTCGCGCTGGTGTTCGCCGTCGTCCTCCCGGTGCTCACCGGGACGAACCCGACGATGACCGTC
This sequence comes from Haloarcula pellucida, assembly GCF_014647235.1. Taxonomy (GTDB): domain Archaea; phylum Halobacteriota; class Halobacteria; order Halobacteriales; family Haloarculaceae; genus Haloarcula; species Haloarcula pellucida. Next base: position 188,656 of record NZ_BMOU01000005.1, on the reverse strand, counting down.
AGCGCCGTCATCGTGATGTTCATCTTCGTCCAGTCGGGCTTCTTCCTCGCGATTCGCTCGATGGCCCCCTACGACCCGGTCTGGTTCCACCCCGAAGAGTACCCCTCGCCGATAGAGGAGCGACTCGACAAGTCGATGTACGCCGGCGTCGGACTTTCCGTGGTGCTCGCGTTCGTCACCGTGGGCGGCATGTTCGGCATCTCGCCGATCACGCTGGGTGACTTGCTCTTCTTCCTCGATACCGTCCCCCTGCCGTTCTACGCCGTCGTTCCCATCACGCCGATGATTATCCCCGGCATCGTCTTCCGGCAGGAAGAACAGAAGGTGAAGGCCCGCGACGACGAGTTCCCCAGTTTCATCCGCGCGCTGGGGGCCACCGAAGGCGCCAAGCAGTCGACGACGGGGATGGTGCTTCGTACCCTCCGCAAGAAGGACTTCGGGCCGCTGACCGCGAACATCGACGACCTGTACAAACGGCTCAACATGCGTATCGAACCGACGGCGGCCTGGCGATTTTTCACCGCCGACTGTCGTTCCTACCTCATTCAGACGTTCTCCGAGATGTATCTCATCGGGCGAGAGATGGGTGGGTCACCGAAGCAACTGGGCGAACTCATCGCCTCGAACATGAATCAGGTGCTCCAACTGCGACAGAAGCGCAAACAGGCGACGACGACGCTCGTCGGTCTGCTGTACGGGATTACGGCGGCCTCGACGTTCGCGTTCTTCATCGGCCTGCAAGTCGTCAACATCCTCGCACAGATGTCGCTGAACCTCAACGCCGGGAGCCGACTGGACGTGAACTCGCTCATCAACACCGGCGTCTACAACATCCCGCTCATCGAGTTCCTGTTGGTCATCATCATCATGTTCTCGGCGATGCTGTCGTCGCTGATGATCCGGACCGTCGACGGCGGCCACAAGGCCAACACCTACATGCACTTCGTCGTCCTCTCGTGGATCGGCGCCATCACCGGCACCTTCACGAAGTGGCTGGTGACGCAGTTCCTCGCCATCTAGCGACCACTTTTTACTTCGTCGGGTGTCCTCGCGGCGCTACGCGCCGCTGTGGGCACCGCTCTCTGCTCACGGGCGCGGAGCGCCCGTTCGCATGGTCCGCGGGACTGTAGGTCCCGCTCGACTCGCAAAAACGTGGGGAAAAACGGCCGGAAGTCGCGGCTTCGCGCGCTTCCGGGGCACCCGCTCGCCACTGGCGAGCGGTATGCTTCTCTCGTCAGCCTGCCCTCCCCCGGGTCGTGCGACGGAGCGCACTCCCGGCCCCGAAGCAGTCGCGACGCTCACAGACGGTCGCGAAAGAAAGACGAGATGTTCGAGACTCCTCAGTCGTCGGCTGGCGCGGCGCCGCCTTCTTCGTGCTGTGCCTTCGTGTGTGGCAGTTTGCCACCGGCGGCGAGGATTTCGCGCTCGCGGTCGGAGGCGTCGAGCGCCGCGGTCGCCTCCCAGTCGTCGTTCACGCGGATGGTGAACGCTTCCTGCCCGGAGCGGACGGCCTCTGCGACGTCGTCGACGATCTCGACGTCGTCGCCCTGTTCGATCTTCTCGTAGGTCTCCTCGTCGATTTCGAGGGGGACGATACCGAAGTTGAAGAGGTTCGCCTTGTGGATGCGGGCGAAGCTCTGGGCCAGCACGGACTCGATGCCCAGATACATCGGACAGAGGGCCGCGTGCTCACGCGAGGAGCCCTGCCCGTAGTTCTCGCCGGCGACCAGCACGCCGCCGTCGGACTCCAGCGCGCGCTCTGCGAACGTGTCGTCGACACGGGAGAGCGTGAACTCCGAGAGCTTCGGGACGTTCGACCGGTACATCAGGATGTCCTGCGTGGCCGGGATGATGTGGTCCGTCGTGATGTTGTCCGCCATCTTGAGGAGGGCTTCACCGCCGACTTCGGCCTCGAGCGGGTCCTTCAGCGGGACGTCGCCGATGTTCGGGCCCTTGATGAGGTCGTCGTCGACGGCCTCGTCGGGGGCGATGAGGTCCGATTCGGAGTTGCCGATGTACTCCTCAGGCATCTCCAGGCCGGGCGCCTCGAGGTCGCCGAGGTCGTCGGCGAGGTTGCGCGGGTCCACGATTTCGCCCTTGAGCGCCGCCGCGGTGGCGACTTCCGGCGAGCAGAGGTAGACGTTGTCGTCCTCGATGCCGGAGCGACCCTCGAAGTTGCGGTTGAAGGTCCGCAACGAGACCGAATCCGAAGCCGGGACGTGGCCGATGCCGATACAGGCACCACACGTCGCCTCGGAGAAGTTGACGCCGGCGGCCATCATCTCCGCGGTCCAGCCCTGTCGGGCCAGCATCTCGGAGGCCTGCTTCGACCCGGGGGCGACGATCATCTCGGTCTTCTTGTCGATGTTGCGCCCTTCGAGCATCTTCGCCGAGGGCAGGATGTCCTCGTAGGCGCCGTTCGTACAGGAGCCGATGATGACCTGCTCGACGTCGACGCCCTCGACTTCGCTGACGGGGACGACGTTGTCCGGCATCGACGGCTCGGCGATGAGCGGTTCGAGGTCCGAGAGGTCGACGACGATCTCGTCGTCGTACTCGGCGTCTTCGTCGGGACCGATCTCGACGAACTCGTCCTCGCGGCCGAGGCGTTCGAGGTAGTCCTCGGTCTGCTCGTCCGTCGGGAAGATCGAGGAGGTGGCACCGAGTTCGGTACCCATGTTGGTGATGGTCGTCCGCTCGGGGACGGTCAGCGTCTCGACGCCGGGGCCGGTGTATTCGAGCACCTTGCCGACGCCGCCCTTGACCGAGAGGCGGCGGAGCAGCTCTAAGATGACGTCCTTGGCGGTCGCCCAGTCGGGCAGTTCGCCTTCGAGACGCACGTTGACGACCTCGGGCATGTCGATGTAGTAGGCGCCGCCACCCATCGCGACGGCGACGTCCAGCCCACCCGAACCGATGGCGAGTTCGCCGAGGCCACCGGGCGTCGGGGTGTGAGAGTCCGAGCCGAGCATCGTCTTGCCGGGCGCGGCGAAGTTCTCCTTGTGGACGTTGTGACAGATACCGTTGCCGGGGCGCGAGAAGTGCGCACCGAACGTCCCCGCGGCCGAGCGGAGGAAGCGGTGGTCGTCCGTGTTCTTGAAGTCGAACTGGTAGGTCTGGTGGTCACAGTACTGGGCGGCCAGTTCCGTCTGGACCTCTTCGAGACCCAGCGCCTCGAACTGTAGCCAGACGAGCGTGCCGGTCGTGTCCTGTGTGAGCACCTGATCGATCTCGATACCGATCTCTTCTCCGGGTGTGAGTTCCCCTTCGACGAGATGGTCGTCGAGAATCTTTTCCGTGAGCGTCTGTCCCATAACGTCCCCATGTCGATTGCCAGCGCGTATAAATCCCGCGTATTCCGCCCTATTTTTCATCGACCGCTACCGATGTCCGTCGGTTTTTTGCTCGGACAAACAGCAGCGTTTTCGCCGTGGGCGTTCGACCCACCGCCATGTTCAAGAGTGGCGCGTTCGTCGCCGACAGACTCGGCGACGTGCGGGAGGCACAGGTGCAACCGAACGGCGTCGATCTGACGCTGGGCGCGGTGTACGAACAGATCGAACCCGGACGCATCGAACAGGGCGGCAAGACGGTCGGCGAACGCAGGGAACTCGACGCCGAGGACGGCGTCTACTCGCTGGAGCGAGGCGGCTACGTCGTCGAGTACGCCGACCGGGTGGTCATCCCGGAGGGACACGTCGGCTTTCTGTACCCTCGATCATCGCTGCTACGCAACTCCTGTATGCTGGATACGGCCGTCTGGGACGCCGGCTACGAGGGGCGCGGCGAGGGCCTGCTAGAGGTCCACCATCCCATCGAACTGGCGGAAGGCGCCCGCATCGCCCAACTCGTTCTCGCGGAGGCGGCCCACGAGGGGACCTACGAGGGGTCGTACCAGCGCGAGAACCTCGACTGATTCTGGTGGCTGTAAGTTCGTAACGATATTCGCCACCCCGGAGTGGCGAATTACTTCAGTTTGTTACAGCCACCAGTATGAGCCGTCGACGCCGGACCGGCACGCACGTCCCCGGCCGACGGGACTGTCCGTGCCACGGTAAACCGTCACGCGTAGCGTGTATGTTTAAGTAATATCACTCGGTAATATCATCTGGTGTCTCGGGTCGCCGGGCCATGCCTCTGACAGCACGTTCCCCGCTCCCCGGACACCGTTTTCCCGTCGGACGGTCGTCTGCCTGAGTTTTATGTCATCACCGCCCGGACGTGACGACATGATTGTCGAATTTCACGTAGAGACAGGGTTCCTTCGTGAGGTCGGTGGGTCGGCCGCCGACGGGGTCACGATGCAACATCTCCAGTGTACCGAAGACGGGTGCCGAACCGTGGTCTGGGTCGGGACAGACGAGAAACGTAGCGTCGACGCGACACTGGTAAGCGACGACCGCGTCGACAGAGCGGTCCACGTCGGGCCGGAGGCCGGCGGCCACTGGTACGTCGTCCACACGACGGACGGACCGCTGACCACTATCGGCAACGGGCTATTGCGTACCGACGGCGTGTTCGCCCGTGGGGCCTGTGACGAGGGTGGCTGGTCGATCCGCGGGCGCTTCCCCGACCGGAGCGCCGTCCTCACGTTCCGCGAACACGTCGTCGCGGAGAATCTGGACGTGGACGTCCGCTCGATGATGGAGGACGACGCCGACGAAGCGACGGAGACGTTCGGCGTGACCGACCCGCAGCGAGAGGTCCTCCTGCTCGCACTCGAAGAGGGGTACTTCACCGTCCCGCGGGACGCGTCGCTCTCGGATCTGGCTGGCGTCCTCGACATCTCCAGCCAGGCGGCCTCCGAACGACTGCGACGCGGCACTGGGACGCTCGTCGAGCAGACGCTCGCCGCACCGGACCGACTCCAGCTCGGGTTACCGAACAAATGACTCCCGTGCGTCTCGACGACCGCTCCGGAGAGGACCGGTTATTTCACGTTCTGAAACCACGCACAGCCCGTTATATCGATTGACGGAGTAGATGCTCGCATGAAATCGGACGACGGAACAGTGTACATGATACGGGGCGGTGCCGCTGGTGAGGGCAGTGACGAGTGGATCAGCCCCGAACCTGCAGCCGAAGTAATCGTCGACGCTGTCGCGGCGGCGACAGATCTCGACCGCGACGACGTCGCCGCTATCGAGTCGTACGTCGACGCCGCCGACCTCCGTGCGGTCGTCGGCGACGGTGACCGCGAGTCGATCACCTTCGACGTGGAGAACCACGAAGTGACCGTGACGGCCACCGGGGACGTCACCGTGGCGTAGGCGTCGATACCACTTTGCCGGCGGCCCACGTTGACCGCGATATGGTACGCGTTGCACTCATTGCTCACGACGACGAGAAGCCGGAGATGATAGACCTCGTCGAAGCCTACGAGGGTGTCCTCTCGGAGTTCGACCTCGTCAGTACGGGCACGACCGGAAAGCGGATCATGGAGGAGACGGACCTCACTATCGACCGCAAGCAGAGCGGCCCCCTCGGCGGCGACACCCAGATCGGCGCGCTGGTAGCCGAAGACGAGATGGACGCCATCGTCTTCCTCCGCGACCCGCTGACGGCACAGCCACACGAACCGGACATCTCTGCGCTCTTGCGTATCTGTGACGTTCACGACGTGCCGCTCGCGACCACACGGACCGCTGCCGAGTACGTCTTAGACGGCGTCGCCGCCGACATCGAGATGGAGTGACCGACCTGCCGACGTCGTTCAGTCGGCGTACTCCGGCCGCTCTTCGTACGGTATCGGATCCCGTTCGCCGAGTCGCTGGAACGCTTCGAGGCGGAACGCACAGGCGTCGCAGGTGCCACACGCGGGCTCGTCGCTGCGGTAACACGACCACGTATCGGCGTACGGGACCCCAAGCTCGAGCCCGCGCTCGGCGATGTCCGTCTTCGACCACTCGACGAACGGTGTGACGAGCGTTATCTCCGTCTCGGGTTTCGTTCCGACGTCGACGACTCGTTGGAACGCCTCGAAAAAGGCAGGCCGGCAGTCGGGGTACCCCGAGAAGTCCTCGCTGTGGGCGCCGATGAACACCGCCGAGCAACCGTTGGCCTCCGCGTAGGAGACGGCCATCGACAGCAGGTTGGCGTTCCGGAACGGGACGTAGGAACTCGGAATCTCGTCGCTCTCCGTGTCGGCGTCGGCGACGGCCATCTCCTCGTCGGTGAGCGAGGACCCGCCTATCTGCTGGAGGTGGCTCGTCTCGACGTGACAGAAGTCCGCCGCGTCGACGTGGTCGGCCAGCGCTCGCGCGCACTCGAACTCGCGTTGCTCGGTGTTCTGGCCGTAACTGGTGTGCAGCAGGTACAGGTCGTCGTACCCGCGGGACTGTGCTTCGTAGGCCGCCGTGGCGCTGTCCATCCCGCCGGAGGCGAGGACGACAGCGCGGTCGTCGTGTATCATCGGTCGGTGTCGTCGTTCGGTGGTCACGTACCCGGTGCGTCGTTCCAGAGGTCGACGTGCAGGCGCGGCGTGTAGCGGTAGCCGTACTCGATGGCGAGGTCGGCGACGACCTCCCGAGTCACTTCGAGTCGCTCGCGCGTCTGGCCTTCCGGCATCAACAGGACCCGGTCGTCGGGGACGGCGGCGTCGGCCGCCTCGCGTACGCGAGAGACGAGACGCTCTATCTCGTCCATATCCTCGGGACCGGTGACGACGAACTTCAGTTGCGTCTCGTAGGTGTCGACCAGTTCGGCGAGCGTCGGCACGTCGAGTCGCCGGTCCTCGTGGCGGTCCGCCCACTCGCCGTCGCCTTTCGGATCCCGGCCGGCGGTGGGCGTACTGGAGGCGAGTTTGGGGCTGACGCTCGCGAGGTCGATGGCCGCGTCCCGGTAGATGGTCCCGTTGGTCTCGACGGTGGTGTGGTACCCACGGTCGCCCAGTTCGTCCAGCAGGTCGACGCTGGCCTCGTGGACGAGCGGTTCGCCGCCGGTCAGGACGACGTGGTCGGCGTCGTACGTCTCGACGGCGGCCGTGACGTCGTCGACGCTGTACCAGTCACCGGTCGGTTCCCACGAGGTGTGATAGGAGTCACAGAACCAGCAACGGAGGTTACAGCCGCTCGTGCGGACGAAGACGGATGGGACGCCGGCCAGTCGACCCTCGCCTTGGAGCGAGCAGAACAGTTCGTTGATGGGCAGGTCGCCCCCGGGCCCTGCGTCGTCCGTCCGTTCGACCGCCTCGTCGAGGCCGTCGGTGTCGCTAGCGACGGGCATCAGCGAGTGCAGAGTTCGCTCGTCTCCCGGACCGACACCGAGACGTCGGAGACGGTGTCCGGGAGGCGGTCGCTCAGTCGCGATTCGAGGACGACGGCCATCACCTCGGCCGTCGGCGGGTGGTTCAGCACGACGAGGGCGTCGCCGTCGCCGCTCGTCTCGAACGCCTCGACGAGCGGATCCCCGCGTTCCAGCAGGAAGCGGTGGTCCCACTCCTCGACGACGCCCGTCACGTCGCCCTTATCGACGACCCACCCCTCGTCGGTGAGTTCCCCGGTCACCCGAACCGTCACCTCGTAGTTGTGGCCGTGAGGGCGCGAGCACTTCCCGTCGTGGTGCATGAGCCGATGGCCCGCCGAGAGACGGATGGGGCGGTCGCCGCCGACGACGAGCTCTCGCTCCCCGGCCGCCGCGACCGGCTCCTCGACCGACGATATTCGTTCAGTCATACCACGAGATTATCGGTAGTGGAAATAAATGGTTCGGACGGCGACCGGCACCCGTGTCGACCGCGTACTCGCCGCAAACGATAGGTCGGTGCAGTCCTCAGGAGGGTGTGTGACACGACGAGCGGTCGAAGACGGGTTCGAGACGTACCTCTCGGACCTCGTCGACGAGACGTACGCGGCGTTCGACGTGGCCGCCGTCCTGCGTGGGGCACGCAGCGGCGGGAGTCGCGCCGCGAGCAAACTACTGAAGAACAGCGACCCTCTCGAACGCCACGTCGTCCGGCCGAAACTGCGGGAGTACCAGCGGACGCTCCTCCACCAGTTCGATCCCGTCCTCGACTACGCGGCCGATCGCGGGGCGTCGTTCGAGGCGTACGAAGACGAGATTCTGGACCGGGACCTGTACTGGAACGCGCTCCGGCCGTCGGTCCACGGCGAGCGACGCGACGCCATCCGGCAGCGACTGCTAGACCGCCAGCGGGCTTTCGGGGACGACATCGCACCGCTGGTGGCCGCCGACAGCGACGACTTCTGGACGGCCGTCGTCGCGACGTACGACTACGACCGGGCCGTCGACGTCGTCGAGGACCACTTCGAGTTCAGTACGCCGCTTCGAGACGAACGAGACGCCTTCGCGTTCGAGTTGGAGATAGACCCCGGTGAGGTGCTGGGCGGACTCGCGCGGGCGCTCCCGTCGCTGAGCGTGGAGTTCACCGACGAAGCGGCCCGGGCGATGCGTCGGGCCGAACAGCGCGTCATCCCGCAGGCCAAAGCGGACGCTGAACGCGCGTTCGGCGACTAACTGCGACGCTTTACAGGAACGGTTGGCAGGTCGGTGCCACGCCGTGGTGGGTCGGCGCGGCACCAGCGATTGGATTGGTGTACGGGACCGCCCCTGACACGAGGGCGGCCACGTGGGGCTGACTGACGACGGCAGGCATGGGTCGGCCGTGGAAATGGTGTAGACGCCATGTGGGAATGGGGTCTGGTGACCGGGCGGTGGGTGGGGGGTGACCGGTCACCGAGGTCGGCCTGATGGCCCGCCATCGGTAGACAGTCGCCACTCAGATAAATAATCTACGAAATATGTTACTTTCGAACCGAGTAAGTTCTTTCACCGCCGTGGACGTGAGCTATACGCTATCTATCGGGGAAAACTATACCTAGACTACTGTCTCGTTCATTATATAAGATATCGAACCATCGTCTTTCGGGTTCGGCTACCCGGTCAGGTCACGGCCTCGAACGCTCGCGCGACCCGGTCGGGGTCGTACGTCCAGACGCCACGGTAGCGGTCTGGACCGGTCGCTTCGGCGATGAGCGCACAGCTCTGGGCGCTCTCAGTGCCGTCGTCGGCCAGTGTCTGGCCGTCTGGGAGGCCCGCTTCACCGTGGCCGTCGAACAGGATGAACCAGTACCGGGCGAGGTCCTCGTCGACGTCCGTATGCGCCGTCAGCGGCGCGTCGTCGAGGTAGCCACTGGGTGCGCCCGCGGGGACGTAGACGTGGACGTCGACGTCGGTGGTTGCTGCGAGGTCCCGATAGAGGCCCGCCTGTGCTTCGAAGGCCGCCACCGACTGAAAGCCGACGTGGAGTCGTCCGCGGCCGGTCCGCCACGCCCGGTCCTCTATCTCGCGAGAGGTTGCGAGCAACTGCCGCCGGTCGAGTGTGACGAACACCGTCTGGTCGAGCAGTTCGAACAGGGCGCGATACGCGGCGTCGACCGAGTCGAGGTCTTCGGGCCGGTGGATGGGCGGAGAGAGAAACACGAGCAAGTCCGACAGCGAGAGGGCACCCCGAAACCGACTGCCGTCTCGGACGACGACGAACGCGTCGGCGCTAATCGAGGGTATCTTTCGGTGGTCGACGTGTAGATTTCGCGTCGCCAGTCGCTCGGCTAAGTCCTCGCCGGTGTCGTCGGGCGAGTAGACGACGACCGTCTTCTCTTCGGCGGCGACCTCGGAAAGAATCGAACCGAGTGTCACGAGTCCGTTGGCTGGGAACGACCTGTCTCGACGACGCGTTCGTACTCGGTGGCGAACCTGAGCAAGTCACGGATCGGGTCCGAAACCGACTCGAGGCGGACCTCCCCGGCGGCCTCGTCGTGGACCACGAGACCGGTATCGGCCAGCAGCGGGAGGTGTGCGTGAACGAGTTCTATCTTCATTCGAGCCCACTCGTCGGGGCCCGCAGGACCGCTGTCGGTGGCCTCCCAACCGACGAGTACGTCCGTCAAGTCGTCCAGCGAAATCGTCGCCTGCTCGGTGAGTATCGCGAGGAGTCGCCGTCGCTTCTCGCTCGCTAGCGCTTTGAACAGGTCGTCGGGTGGCGGTCCCGCCGCGCCCTCGAGTTCGCCAGCGTCGAGCGAAAGGTCCGTTCGCGGGTCTTCAACGGGAGTCATACGGCATCACACACGGAAAACTACGGTCGATGGACTAATAGCTGTTGCCCAGGTGTTACCTTCCGACCGCAAATTCGCTAGCAACCGGTGACCAGTACCGGCGTCGAGACGGTGTGTGGGTCCCGTCGGACGGGAACCCGTCGCCCCCCGCTCAGTCGTCGTAGGGCCAGTCGCCGGTAATCTTCATCCCTGCCGCGAGGTTCTCTGCTTCGAGTGCGGCGGCTATCGTTTCGGGGGCCGTCCGGTCGTACGACTCCTCGGTGAGTGTGACGGCGAGGTCGGTCAACAGGATGGCCTGTTCGCGGAGGGTTCGTGGTTCGAGTTTGTCCAGCGTATCGGCGTGCGTGTGGCCCCAGCCACGACCCGTCTCGCCCGTCTCGCTCGTGACGTGGACGCCGGGCACGCCCCACGTGACGAACGGCCAGTGATCGCTGTGAGGGCTCTGTTCGGGGCTGGTCGTCACCGGATGGTCGAACCGGTCGGCCACCGACTCGGCGGCCTCGCCGAGCGCGTCGAACCCGTGGGTGAAACACTGGAGGGTCCGGCCGCGGACGATGCCGTCGAGGTTCAGTATCGCCCGTATCGAATCGAGGTCGCGCTCCGCTGCCAGTCGACCGGAGCCGACGAGTCCGACCTCCTCCGCCCCGAAGGCGACGAACTCGACGCGACTCGCTAGCTCGTCTTCGCGGGCGGCGAGTGCGCGCGCTATCTCGACTACGGTCGCGGTGCCGGCGCCGTTGTCGCTCGCCCCCTCGGCGATGTCGTGGGCGTCGACGTGGCTCGTCACCAGCACTCGCTCGTCCGTGTCCGGGCCGAGTTCGGCGTGGACGTTCTGGCTCGTCGCGGCGGGCGTCCCGCAGTCGACGGCGACCGTCACCGGGTCGCCCGCGTAGCGCCGGGCCAGTCGCGCCCCCGTCTCGCTGGCCACACCGACGGCGGGGATCTCGCCTATCGGGGCGTCCTCGGTGCCGACGCTCCCCGTCGGCGGGAGCATCCCCTCGACGTGGTTCCGGTAGACGAAGGCGACTGCCCCGGCCTCGACGGCGTGGTAGTACTTTTCGCGCCGGTGGATGTATCGCTCGTACCACTCGGGTACGTCCGACCGGACCAGTACCACCTTTCCCTCGCAGTCGGCGTCCTCGAAGTCCGTCGGCAGGCCGTAGCCCACGTCCACGAGGTCGCCGGTGGCCTCGCTGGCCGGCGAGCGCGGCAGTGCGATGACCTCGTGGTCGGCCCCGGTGACGGTGGTCCCGTCGGCAGCGATGCTGCTGTCGCCGCGGACCCAGCCCTGAATGTCGAACCGTTCGAGGCGGGCGTCCTCGGCGTACTCGGCGAGGGCGTCACGCGTCGCCTCCGCGGCCTCGCGTTCGCCCGCGCTGCCGGCCATCCGGTTCCCGACGTCGACCAGCGTCTCCAGATGCGACCAGCCAACGTCGCTCGTGAACGTCTCGCCGATCCACTCGCTGTCGGTCATGTCGTCTCCTCTGGGCCCGACCGGTTTGAATCTACGCCCGTCTCGCTTTCCGCGCGCCGACGAGCGACTACGTCACCCGTCCGTGAGGTCGTCGACGTGGACGGTTTCGCCCCGCTGGGCCGCCTCGTAGGCGCTTTCGAGGAACGCTGTCACCGCCAGTCCGTACTCCCCGGTGACGACGGAGTCGGCCGTGCCCTCGACGGCGTCGACGAAGTTGCGGAGTTTCCGGCGGGTCAGCGTCTCGAAGTCCCGGTCGCCGTCGACGCTCACCTCGCGAGTCGACTGTGGCGTCGTGACGGTCAGGTCGCCGTCCGAGAGCGAGACGTGGCCCTCGGTCCCCCAGACCGTGATACCGTCGTCGGGTGCGATATCGGTGCCGGCACCGCTGACACAGACGCTCGCCGTGATCCGCTGGCCGTCCGCGTCCAGCGTCGCCGCGAGGGCGCTGTTGACGTCCACGTCGTGACCCCGTTCGTCGACGATGCCGGTCACCGCCGTCGGGTCCGCGTCAAGCACCCACAGCATCGCGTCGACGAGGTGCGTCCCGGAGTCGAACAGTTGTCCGCCGCCGGAGAGCGACGGCGTGGTGCGCCACGTCCCCTCGTGGTCGGTTATCCACCGCTGGCCCAGATAGGCGTTGACGGTGTGGGGCGTGCCGACCTCGCCCGACTGGACGATACGCCGGAGTTCGGCGAACAGCGGGTCGAAGTGGCGCTGGAACCCGACCTGCAACACCCGGTCTCGGTCGGCCGCCGTCTCGACCAGTTCACGCGCCGTCGACAGTTCCGTCGTCAGCGGCTTCTCGACGAAGGCGTGGCAGTCCGCCTCCAGCGCCGCCATCGTGTGGTCGTGATGGAGGGTGTGGGGCGTACAGATACTGACCGCGTCTAGTTCGTCGCCGTGGCCGTCGAGCAGTTCCTCGACCGACTCGTAGGCCGGTCGGTCGAACGCGTCTTCGAACGTCTCGCGGGCGTCGGCCGAGACGTCGACGCCGCCGACGAGCGTCACGTCGTCGAAGGCGGTGTACTGTCGACACTCCTGACGGCCGAGTCGCCCGAGGCCGATGGCTCCGATAGCAACTGTCACGTCCGGTGTGACGACCATCGTGGTGATAAAACCAGTTCCGTGGGCCGCTACTCCGCGAAGAACGCCTCGTACTCGGAGATAAACGTCCGAATCTCCCGAGATTCAGGGGACTTCTTGTGTCGCATGAAGTAACTGGCGACGGTGTTCGCCAGTACGAGGGCGGCACCGTCGGAAAGTCCCTCGGCCAGTGCGAGCGTCATCCCGCTGAGGAAGTGCTCGTCGACGTTCCGGAGTTGATGTGGGTTCACGACCTGCGGAGCTTTCACCGAAAGCACGTCGTCACGGGAGGCGAGCGTCGCGCCCCGCTGTGAGTGCATCACGTACCGGGTCACGTCGAACCGCTCGCGGACGCGCTGGACGGTCGGTACCGTCTCCTCGTCGGAGCGCTGTAACAGGATGTCACGGAACCGGCGGGTCTGGTTTCGGTTCGCCGTTATCGTCACGGGGACGACGTCGTCGAGCGCACCGAGCGCCTCACAGCCGCGTTCGAGTTCTTCGGCCGATAGCTGGTCGACTTCGCCGGGGACGAAGTGGACGTGTTCGGGTGGAGAACTGAGCCGCGGCCAGATGTCGTCTCTGAGGTGGTCGACGATGTCCACCAGTTCCGGCGTCGAGTACCACGACCCCATGTTGACGACGGACCGTCCGTCGATGTACTCGGCGAACGCCGAGGCCCCGATTCGGTCCTCGATGCGCGCCCAGTTCAGCGGTTCGGGGTTCGGTTCCGTCAGCAGGAACTTCCGGTCCTCGAACCAGACGTAGTCGGTGCTGGTAGTCCGGCCGAGGCTGACGAGCGTCTGGTCGCGGAACTTTCGGGCGAACTCGGCCCGTATCGGGTCGCCCATCCGCCCGATGAGCGTCACGTCGTACCCGAGTTCGTCGAAGACGCCACCGACGTGGGCGATGAGGCCGCCGGGTTCGGTGCGGGTCTGGCGCCACTCGACGCGGGGCGGCGTCTCGCTGGCCTCGTAGCGGACGAGCGCCTCCCGGAAGGCGTCGAACTGGCGAATCTGCTCGTACTCGCCGCCGGGCCGACGCTGGATGAACTCGCGCATGCGGTCGATGAACGCATCGAAACAGAGGGCGACGGACCCGTTGCCGAACTCGGGAGGCAGTTCCGCCTTGCACGCCTCCAAGTGGCGTCGCGTCTCGTCGTCGATTTTGGCTGCGTGGCTCGTCCCGTTTTGCCGCAATTCGATGCTGTAGGCGGTGTAATCGACGTTGCGCGTTCCGACGCCGCCGACGGTAATCTTCGGGGACGTGAGCGATTCCGTCGCCGTGTCGACGCTGAGTGTCAGGGACGAGCGGACGTCGTACTCCGTGTAGTAGTAACTGGTCAGGGTCCCCGTCTCGGTCACCTCCTCGCCCGTCTCGGTGTCGTATCCCTCGAAGGTAATCTCGAAGGCGTCGACCGGTTGGCTGTCGGTCAGGACGGAGACGTCGGCGAGGCAGTCACGGATGCGCATGTACTGTCGCGGCAGCGTCGGGCGCTTAGACGACCGCTCCAGCGGTTGCGCGAGCGGCCATATCGACTCGGAGACGAACCGGTCGAGGACCATCGCCAGACTCGGGTTCGTGACGTAGTAGCCCTGTCCCTCGTCTTCGACGTAGTCGCGGCCCTCCTGCACCCAGTAGAGCCCCCGGCTACGGTCGGTAGTCAGAGCGAAGTCCTCCCGCGTCGAGACCACGCGCGCCTCGTCGACCGTGCCGGGGATAGACTCGTGCAAGGACTCCTCCTCCAGTTCGTCCGGTGACGCGTTCGAGAGCACGAGACGCACTTGCTGGTCAGCGCACTGTTCGAGGTCGTCGACGACCGCGGAGAGTCGGTCGACGGGGAGGAGCAACAGGATGTCGTGTTCGGCCGTCTGCAAGAGGTCGCTGACGTACCGCTTGATGGTGCTCTCGCTCTTGAACAGGGCGACGCCACTCTCGACGGTCTCGACGGTGTCGTGGAGTTCCTCCAGATACTCCTCGGCCCGGGAAATCTGGTCGCGGATGGAGGAGAGCGCCTCGGAGGGGTCCACGGCGTAGGCCTTCCGCGGGTAGTCGTCGATGACCTCCACGAACCCGCGCTCACGGAGGCCGTCGACGATGTCGTAGACGCGCTGTTTCGGGACATCGCTGGTCTCCGCGATGTCGGTCATCGTCTGGGTCCCACCCCGGACGAGTGCGAGATACACCTCCGTCTCGTAGGTCGTCAGGTCGACGTTGTCTTCGAGTGTCTCCCTGAGGAGGGCGAGTTTCGCGTCGTCCTCTGCAGTCATTGTCGTGTGCTAGAGTTTCCGCAATAAGCCGTTTGCTGAACACGACCGGTGCCCGGAACCATGGTGGACAATGACGTGACCGACACACATAAACCTAAAGAAAATCCTCACGATAGTTGTGAAAATAGATAACTCGAACGCCACTCTCGGGACGGGCCCTCGTCCCCAGACGACGCTTCTCGTCACCGAGACGCCGATTGAGCCCGATTTGCCGTACGAGACGCACCCGCTCGCGGACCTCTCCGTCGAGGCGCTCGACGAGTACGACGTCCTCTGGATGCACTGCGAGTCGGCGCTTGACGACGCCGCTAGACAGCGACTCGCCGCGGTCGGTGGGGAACTGACAGCGTTCGTCGCGGACGGCGGTGGTCTCCTCCTCACCCACGGCGCCGTCGAGGCGGCGGCCGAACTCGGTATCGAGGCGCACGAACCGGATTCGGTCGGACGCGTCGACGCCGACGAGACGGGGTTCCTCGTCCGCCGCCTCTTCGAGGATCACCCGATATTCGGCGGCATCGACGGTCTCCGCCCCAACGGCGCACCCGCCACAGACGCCGTCTCGGTCCACTACGACTCGCTCCATCCGAACGACGCCGACGTTCTCGCGGCCCGACGCGACGACGGCACCGACCGGCCAAATCTCAAGTCGCTCCTCTGCTGGGAGGTCGGTGACGGTCGGGTCGTCGGCGTCGGCCACGGCCTCGCTGCCCTCCAGACTGACGTACAGGAGACGCTCCTCGACAACTGCCTCGCCTACGCCGCGGGCGAGGGGTCGGACCCACGGACTGTCGGCCGGTCGAAGGGACGCGAGGAGTTCGAGGCGATGCGCGAGGCGGTCCCCGACGCGAACCACCGCCCCGCCTATCACTTCACGCCGCCCGCGAACTGGCTCAACGACCCCAACGGCCTCGTCCAGTGGAACGGCCGCTATCACCTCTTCTATCAGTACAACCCGGCGGGGCCGTTCCACGACAGCATCCACTGGGGCCACGCCGTCTCCGACGACCTCGTCCACTGGGAGGACGAACCGATAGCGCTCGCACCCGACCCGGACGGTCCGGACGCCGTCGGCGTCTGGTCCGGGTGTTTCGTCGACGACGAGGGCACGCCGAGCGTGATGTACACCGGCGGCGACGACGGGGACCAACTGCCGTGTCTCGCTCGCGCCGAGGACGACTCGCTGCGGACGTGGACCAAGGCGGCCGAGAACCCGCTCATCACGGAGATGCCCGCCGACGTGGACGTGTTACAGAGCATCGACTGGCGCGCGGAGTTCCGCGACCACTGCGTCTGGCGGACGGGCGAGACGTGGTACCAGATTGTCGGGTCAGGCATCGAGGGCGAAGGGGGTGCAGCCCTCCTGTTCGAGTCCGAGGACCTCCTCGAATGGGAGTACTGCCATCCGATTCTGACCGGCGATTGGCGCAAGACCGGCCCGATATGGGAGTGTCCGGAACTCCTGCGGTTCGACGAGGGGTCGCTGCTCCACGTCTCGGACTACTCGAAGGTCGCGTACTTCAGCGGCGAGTACGACGAGGCGGCGAAGCGGTTCGAACCCGAGGACCACGGCGTCCTCGACCACGGCGTCTTCTACGCGCCGCAGTCGTTCGCGGCGGACGACGGCCGGACGCTCATGTTCGGGTGGCTGAAGGAGGACCGAGACAGAGAAGCCCAGTGGGACGCCGGGTGGTCCGGCGCCATGTCGCTCCCGCGCGTCGTCTCACTGGCGGCGGACGGCACGCCGGAGTTCTCGCTCCCGACAGAACTCGAAGCCCTCCGCGAGACCCATCACTCGTTCAGTGACCTCACCGTCTCCCCGGACGGGACGAATCCGCTCGCCGATATCGAGGGGGACACGCTGGAGGTGAAGATGACCGTCGACGCGCGGAACGTCGGCGAGTTCGGCCTCGTTCTGCGTGAGACGCCCGACGGCGAGGAACGCACCGTCGTCCGCTGTAAGATTCGCCATCGCGAGGTAGTCGTCGACCGCTCTCAGTCGTCCAACAGCGACGCGGCGGCCGACAGTTCGGACTCGATGCCCCTCACGCTCGACGAGGACGGGACGTTCTCGTTGCACCTGTTCCTCGACCGGTCGGTCCTCGAACTGTTCACGAACGACGCGCAGGCGCTCACCTCCCGAATCTACCCGACACGCCCGGATAGCACGGGGGTCGGGCTGTATGCCGACGACTGCGAAGTTACCGTCAGGTCCCTCGACGTCTGGGAACTCGCCGCTACAGAAGATTAATCACTCTAGTTGGGAAAACTTGAAATAGTAGCACACGAGTGTTGTTGTCGATGGGTCGTATCACAATAGACAATGTACGAAAGGAGTACGACTCCGACGCTGGGACGATTCGGGCCGTCGACGACGTGAGCCTGAACGTCCAAGACGGGGAGTTCCTCACGATAGTCGGTCCCTCCGGGTCCGGCAAGTCGACGCTCCTCCGGATGATCGCCGGACTGGAGGACATCACTGGTGGGGAGATACGTATCGACGACACCGTCGTCAACAACATCGCGCCGCAGAACCGTGGCGTCGCTATGGTGTTCCAGAACTACGCGCTCTACCCGCACATGAGCGTCCGCCAGAACATGTCCTACGGGTTGAAACTGACCACAGACCTCGGTGACGACGAGATCCGTCGGCGCGTCGAGGACACGGCGGAGATGATGGGCATCGGCGACTTGCTGGACAAGAAGCCTAACAACCTCTCCGGCGGGCAACAACAGCGGGTCGCCACCGGTCGCGCCATCGTCCGGCAACCGGACGTGTTCCTGTTC
The DNA here is from genome assembly GCF_014647235.1 of Haloarcula pellucida. GTDB lineage: Archaea > Halobacteriota > Halobacteria > Halobacteriales > Haloarculaceae > Haloarcula > Haloarcula pellucida. The sequence continues at coordinate 170,975 of NZ_BMOU01000005.1, read as the reverse complement.
GACGAACCGCTCAGCAACTTAGACGCCAAGCTTCGCCTCCACATGCGCACGGAACTCCAGCGCATTCAGGAGGAACTGGAGACCACCTCCGTCTACGTCACACACGACCAGACGGAGGCGATGACGATGTCCGACCGCATCGTCATCCTCAACGACGGGACGATTCAGCAGGTCGGGACGCCGGCCGAGGTGTACGCCGACCCGGTCAACAAGTTCGTCGCGGACTTCATCGGGTCGCCCTCGATGAACTTCTTCGACGTCTCGCTGGATGACGGCGTCCTCTACGGCGACGACTTCGAGTACGCGATTCCGAGCGACTTAGCGAACGTCGTCCGCCAGAACGCGCGGAGCGACGACCTCGTCCTCGGCATCCGACCGGAACACGTCACCGTCGACACCGACGGCGCCGACACCGTGGCGGCGACGCTGGACGTCCTCGAACACGAGGGCAGCGACAACTACCTGTACCTCTCGGAGGGCGACACCGAGTGGACGGTCCGCGTCGACGGCAACACGCGGTTCGAGTGGGGCGAGACGGTCGAGTTCTCGCTCCCGCCGGAACACCTGCACGTCTTCGACGCCGAGACGGGCGAGAACCTCGTCGTCGACGAGGGCGTGACGGCCGACGTCGACGGATCCTCGGTCACCGCATAGCGCGATAGGAATTACCAACGATAGTAAATAATACGACAACTCATGTCACGAAACACCACCGAATCCGACGAACCGAACAGCACGAAACTCACTCGCCGCCGCGCACTGAGCGCTGGTGGGGCCGCACTCGCCACCGGTATCGCCGGGTGTGCCGGCCTGACCGGCGGTGGCGGTAGCGGTGGCGGCAGTAGCAGCGACGGGAGCGGCGACGGCGGGTCCAGCGGCGACGTCGAGATCGACTACTGGATGTACTTCGGTGCACAGGAGCGCGAGGAGATGACGGCTCTCATCGAGGATTTCAACGCCCAGGACAACGGTATTCACGTCAACGCACAGGGCATCCCGTTCTCGGAGTTCCTCAACAAACTGTTCACCGCGGTCAACTCCGGCAACGCACCGCACGTTGCGAGTTACTACGGCTCCTACGGCCGCCACCTGAAACCTATCACCCACTCCATCGACGACTACCTCTCCGACGGGGCCGCGAACAAGTACTTCGACATCGCGTGGGAGAACCTGCAGGTCGACGGGTCCACCTACGCGCTCCCCATCGACATCCACGGGAAGGCGCTGTACACGAACGACAGCGTGCTGGAGTCGGCCGGCGTCGACCCGGACTTCTCGGACTGGCAGGCGTTCTCCGAGGCCTGTGACACCATCGTCAGCGACACCGACTCCCGGGCGTTCTCGTTCCTCAACTGGAACTCCGGGCAGGCCGCGTTCCGCGCGTACATCATCGCACTCACGCAGGCCGGCGGCGACATCGTCACCGGCGACCCGGGGAGCTACGAGGTGGCCTACGACGACGACGTCGGGATGCAGACGGCCGAACTGATGAGCAAGGTCACGGGCGACTTCGGCTGGGACACCCCGCAGTTCCAGAGCGACTCCGCACGCGTACAGGACTTCCTCGCCGGCGACCTCGGGATGTTCATCGCCGGGACGTGGTCGGTCAACAACTTCGAGAACGAGAGCGGCGAACTCCCGGAAGGCCTCGACTTCAGCTTCCAGAAGCCGTTCATGTTCCCGGGCGACGGCGACGAGGTGGCGTGGTGTGAGTCCAACTCGCTGTACTTCCCGACGAACTCGAACCACACGGACGCCGAGAAGCAGGCCGCCGTCGAGTTCGCCGAGTACGTCACACAGAACAACACGCTGTGGGCGTCGGCCGGCGGCCACCTGCCCGCGGCCAAATCCGTTGCCACCTCCAGCGAGGTCAAGAACACCGCGCTCTGGCAGGACTACGGCACCATCTCGACCATGTACGAAATGGTCTCCGACGGGCAGGTCCGCTACCAGCCCAAGACGTCCGTCCACATCAACAGCAACCGGTTCTGGGGGCCGTTCATGGACATGTACCTCCAGAACACCGACGTTCAGACCGGTGTGACTAACAGCGCCAACGCGCTCCAGCAGGCTCTGGACCAATAAGCAATCATGAGCAACGTCGAAGCGACCACAGACAACCGGACCGCGAGCCGCTGGGAACAGCTGTTCGACCGGTCCACCCGGGAGTTGCTCGTGGGGTTGCTGTTCGCGGCCCCGTACCTCGTGTTGTTCTCGGTGTTCCTGCTGTACCCCCTGCTGAAGGGGCTGTACATGAGCCTCCACGAGTGGAACTTCCTCGAACCGTCGAAGTCGACGTACGTCGGCTTGGAGAACTACGCCAGACTGCTGGAAGACCCCGCGTTCTGGAACGCGCTGTGGAACACGCTCGAGTTCGTGGGCATGACTGTCCCGCTCATCGTCGGTGTCAGTCTCGTCCTCGCACTCGGGTTGAACAAGGAACTGAAAGGCAGTCGCCTCCTGCAGTTCGTCTACTTCAGCCCGTACGTGCTGACCGTCTCTGTCGTCGGTATCGTCTGGGCACAGATGTTCGCACAGGGCGGCGTCGGCACGCAGTACTTCGGGTGGCTGTTCAGCGGATCGCCGCTGAACTCGAAGTTCTGGGCCATGCCGGTCATCGTCGTGACGACGGTGTGGTGGCAGGCCGGCTTCTACTTCGCCGTCCTGCTCGCGGCCCGACAGAACGTCCCCGAGCGACTGTACGAAGCCGCCCGCCTCGACGGGGCCGGTCCGTGGCGCATGTTCCGGGACATCACGCTTCCGCACATGAAGAACGCGCTCCTGTTCGTCGTCATCGCCTCGACCATCTTCCAGTTCCAGGTGTTCGGCCAACCGTACCTGATGACGAAGGGCGGTCCGGTCGGCAACACGGAGACGCTCGTGTACTACCTCTACGAACTCGGGTTCCAGACGCGCGAACTCGGGTTCGGGGCCGCCGTGGGCTACACGCTGCTGTTGATACTGGTCGGCGTGTCGGTCCTGAACTACGTCCTCGTCGGAGGGAACGATGAGTAACGCCGACGCCACCCAATCGGTGACCGAGCGTCTCACCGACCGGGACACGCTCTACCGAATCGGCCTGTACGCCGTGATGTACGGGCTGGCGGTGGTGTTTTTCGTCCCCTACTGGCGGATGTTCCAGTTGTCGGTGACGCCTATCGCCGTCCTCTCGCAGGGCGGGTTCAACTGGATACCGCCGGAGATTACCTTCGCGGTGTGGCAGCGCTACCTGATCGAAGAGCCAATCATCTACCAGTGGGCGTTCAACACGCTCACCATCGCCAGCATCACGACCGCTATCGTGTTGCTCGTCGACTCGATGATCGCCTTCTCGATCACTCGGCTGGAGTGGCCCGGACGAGGACTGATTCTGGGTATCATCATGGCGAGCTTCATGATTCCGGGCTACGTGAACATCATCCCGCTGTACACGCTCATCAACGACCTCGGCCTGATGAACTCCTACTGGGCCATCATCCTCCCGTTCGCGGCCGGCCCGCTGGGCGTGTTCCTGCTCGTCCAGTTCTTCCGGGACATCCCCGAGGAACTGGAGGAGGCGGCGCGGCTGGACGGCTTCTCGTCGCTGCGCATCTACGCACGCATCATCCTGCCGCTGTCGACGCCCATCCTGACCGCGCTGGGCCTGTTCGTGTTCATCTGGAGCTGGAACCAGTTCCTCTGGCCGCTCATCGTCCTGAACGACGACGCGCTGTACACGCTGCCCGTCGGCGTGGTGACCCTGCGGGACGTGAACGCGCTGGCACCGAACGTCATCATGACGTCGCTCGCGCTGGCGTCGCTCCCGCTGTTCATCGTCTTCCTGCTGTTCCAGGACAAACTCATCTCTAGCGTCCAGATGCAGGCGGGGACGGGATGACGTCATGACCGGAGAAACCGATCAGGCGGCGTTTCGACGCGCTATCGCCGAGGTGCCGGGGTTCGTCTATCACAACGGCCTCCGGCTCGCGCTGGTCAGCCTCGCGTGGGTCGTCGCCTCGCTGCCGTTGGTGACTATCGGCCCGGCCACGCTGGCGGCGTACGCCGCGATTCGCGGCCTCCGGAGCGACCGCAACCGCATCGACCGAGCCAACGTGTGGGCCGTCGTGCGCCGGAACGGCGTGGCGAGCGCGCTGTTCAGCGGCGTTCCCGTCGCCTTCGGCGCCGTCGCCGTCACCTACGGCGTGACAGCGCTCCGAGAGGGGTCGCTGGCCGGCGAAGTCGTCGCGCTCGTCGCGGCCTACGTCGCGCTGTACGTCGCGCTCGCGCTGATTCCCGCGTACGTCGAACTGGCGCGCGGGTCCGACCCGGTGGCAGCGTTCCGCTACGGTGTCGGCTGGTTGGCTCGCCACCCCACGCCCGCGCTGGCAACCGGACTGCTGACTCTCGTCGTTCTCGCGGTGACCGCCGTCCTCACCGTCGCGTTCGTCCTGCTGTTCGCCGGCGTCGCGTTCTCGCTGCAGGTGGCCGTCGTCGAGACCGTCGACGACCGGACCAACGAGACGTCGGTCGCGGCGGGTGCCACTGCCTGCTGACCGCCCGCATTTCTCCCCCGTTCAGACCGTGAGGAAGGTCGCGACCAACAGGAGCGCGTTGTAACTGCCGTGGGTGACGATGGGAACCAGCAGATTGCCCGTCCGCTCGTAGATGGTGCCGAAGACCACGCCGCCGACGGTGACGACGGCGACACCGGTCAGCGCACCGACGACCGACCCGGTGAAGTTCAACAGGTGGATGCTCCCGAAGACGAGACTCGACAGCGCGATTGCGACGGCGGGGCCGAACGACCGCCGGAGTCGCCCCTGAATCGCGCCGCGAAAGAGCAGTTCCTCCGCGGGCGCGACGAGGACGACCGAGAGCGCCGCCAGTCCGAGCGCCACCCGCGGGTCGGCCGTGATGGGGTCCTCGAACACGCTCCCTTCGGGGGCCAGCCCCAGCGACGCGAACAGCACGCTGAGACCGAGCGCAGCGACGAGGGTGACGACGAGTCCGCCGACCATGTACCGGACGTCCCGCCGCGTCGGCCAGCGAACCCGCACGCCCTCGTGGCGTCGGACGTAGAGATAGCCGACGGCTAGGAAGGCGAGTTGCCCTGCCGCGGCGAGTACGAGGAACCCACCCGGACTCCCGACGGCCGGGCCGAACAGCACGAGCGGGACAGTGAACACGACACCGAAGACGACGCTGACCGCCAGGCCCGCGATAAGCAACCCGACGGCGACGCCGAGGGCGCGGAGCGACTCACTCACGTTCGCCCGTTTGCCGACCATACGTCACTCTGTGTGGCGGGCTGGCAAAAGTATGCGCCGCGTGAGCCGCGGGCGTGGCCCCCGCCCGCGAGGGTCTGCACCGACGCCAGACGTGCTCACTACTCACGTTCTTGCAGGAAGAGCGGGCGGCGAGGGATTTGAACCCGACTGCGAGACTCACTTCGCTCGTCTCGCGTGGTTCAGAATCCCTCGCTGCCGGTTCGCTCACCGCTCGTAGAACTCGGGTTCGCTGCACGGGCGGCGAGGGATTTGAACCCCCGACCATCTGGTCCGGAACCAGGCGTTCTGTCCGCTGAACTAGCCGCCCACGTACCGAGATACTCCGAAACCGCTTGTAAGCGTTGTGAACCCGCGAGTCAGGGCGATTCGCTCGTCTCGATGGTGAAGTCGTCGACGGGGTAGGCGACACAGGTCAGACAGTAGCCGTCCTCCATGTCGTCCTCGAACAGCGACTCGTTCTGGCTGTGTCGGATGTAGTCCTCGGCCGGGCCGTCCTGAATGTGGCCGGCACAGGAGATACACTGGCCCTGCCGGCAGGCGTAGGGCAGGTCCCAGCCCTCCTCTTCGCCGGCGTCGAGGATGGTCTCGTTGTTGGCGACCTCGATGGTCTCGCCTTCCTTCGCGAACTCGATCTCGTAGTACTCGACCTCGTCGTCGGCGATAGAGTCGGGGTCGAAGCCTTCGTCTTCCTCCTCGGCTTCGTCTCCCTCGGCGAGTTCGCCCTCCGCACCGCCGGCGGGGATGGCGGCCGCACCGCCACCGCCGATGGAGCGGTTGTACGGTTCGGCGAAGTCGGTCTCCGGGACCGACGCGGCGCGCTGTTCGAGGACTTCCTGGGAGATGTCTTCCGGCGCCTCCCAGCCGGTCCCCTTCGCGTAGTGGAACGCCACCACGATGAGGGTCAGCGTGGCCCCGCCGAGGAGCCCTGCGAGTTCAACCATGTGCGCGGCTATGGAGTACTGGTTTAACTAAGCTTTGGATTCGCCCGTTTCGCCGTCCCCGCCGGGAGAAACGCGCCCCTCGCTGCTCACGGGTCGCTTCGCTCACGGTTGGCCCGTTCGCGTTCGAGGCGCTTCGTGCCTCGCGCTCCCCGTTCGCTATTCGAGGGCCGCTCACTGCGTTCGCGCCCCTCGCTATCTCCGCGGCACGTCGTGCCGGCCGAACCCGTAGCGGAGGCGACTCGCGAGGCGTCGCGAGAACCGGCCGTCGTCGGCCCGCGACCCGAATCGCTCGGCCAGCGCCTGATAGATGAGCGGGACCGGCACCTCCTGTTCGAGGGCTTCCTGCACCGTCCACGTTCCCGTCGAGCCGCCCTCGACGCGGTCGGCCACGTCGCCGAGGTCGTTACCCTCCTCGCGGAACGCCTCCTCACACAGCTCTAAGAGCCACGAGCGGATGACTGCGCCGTTGTTCCACGTTCGTGCGACGGCCTCTAAGTCGAGGTCGTAGCGGCCGTTGGCGAGCAGTTCGAACCCCTCGCCGTAGGTCTGCATCAGGGCGTACTCGACGCCGTTGTGGACCATCTTCACGTAGTGGCCCGACCCGGCCGGGCCCATGCGGTCGTGGCCCGCCGGCCCGGTGGCGACGGCGTCGAACACCGGCGTCAGTTCGTCGTAGGCCCACTGGGGACCGCCGACCATCAACGAGAACCCGTGTTCCGCGCCGGCGGGACCGCCGGAGGTCCCGCAGTCGAGGTACGCGGCGTCGGTCGACTCCGCGCGGCGAATCGAGTCCTCGAAGTAGGAGTTCCCGCCGTCGACGACCACGTCCTCGCCGTCGACTATTCCGTCGAGTTCGTCGAGCGCGGCGTCGACCGGGTCGCCCGCCGGGACCATCAGCCAGATGCGTTTCGCCTCGCCCAGCGAGTCGGCGAGGGCCGGAATCGAGTCGGCCGGCCGCGCACCCGCGTCGGCGGCGTCGGCCACCGCGTCCTCGTCGATGTCGAAGACGACGACGTCGTGACCGGCGTCGAGTACGCGGTCGACGACGATACGTCCCATGCGTCCGAGTCCGATGACGCCTAGTTCCATACGCGGGGACTCGCCGAGCGCACAAGTAGGGGTTCCGATTCAGTGCGTCGGCGGGGTGGGCGCGTCGGCTTCCGACGTTTAGTGAGTACTCACTCAGATTTATCACGCCGGGGCCCATAGCTATCACGCACAGATGCACGCGACACACGATACGACACCGCTCGCAGGCGCCCTCTCACTCGGTATTCTCGCTGTCGGTCTCGGCGGTCTCGCCCTCGGCGTCCCGTGGGCGTGGGTCGCCTTCCCGGTGGGATACGGCGGTGTCCTCCCGCTAGCGCTGGGGCTGGCACAACGGCGACGCGAACCGGAGACGCTCACTGACGACGCCGGCGACGACGCACTGGCGACACTCCGCGAACGGTACGCTACCGGCGAGATAGACGAACGGGAGTTCGAGGCGCGCGTCGAGGGATTGCTGGAGACGGAGCGGTGAGGACGGGGCCACGCCGAACGCGAGGGGCCGTTCGGCGTCGGCATACGGGTCAACCGCTGGTGGGCGCTCTCCCGCTCGCTCCCCATCCCGCTTACACTTCGGGTGGTCCGCGGACTGCGCTGTGACTCCGATAGCGGCTTGTTCGGGAGTCCAACGCGGTTCTCGTGGCAGTCTTCGGGTTCGTCCAGCACTGGGCCTATCGTACAGATATCCGTACCGCCGCGTGGCCGGGTCTGCTACGCGCCCTGACGCGGTTGCGTGGCTGTCGGCCGGACGGCACTCCCGACGCCGACACCTCGCTCGGAGAGGCGGTACGTTTTCCCGGTCGCCGTCCCTCGACGGCGCATGGACGAACGCGTACGCGAGCACGCACGGACGCTGGTCGACTGGAGCGCCCGCATCGAGGCGGGTGACGACGTCGTCGTACAGGTCGACGAGGGGGCACACGACCTCGCCGTCGCCGTCGCAGCGCACCTCGGTACACGGGGGGCGAACCTGCTTTCGACGTACAGTTCCGCCGAACTGCGGCGCGCCTATCTCCGGGCCCACGACGGCGCGTTCGACGCCGACCCCGAGTACGAACTCGCGATGTACGAGCGCGCCGACAGCGTGTTGATACTGAAAGGCTCCACCAACACCGCCGGCACCGCCGACGTGCCCAGCGAACGGCGGCAGGCTCACTCGAAAGCCCGACGAGCCATCCGCGAGGCGCGTCTTCACACCGACTGGGTGTCGACCCAGCACCCGACGCGAGCGATGGCCCAGCAGGCGGGCATGGCCTACGAGGCCTACGAGGACTTCGTCTACGACGCCACGCTCCGGGATTGGGAGGCACTCGCCGAGGAGCAGGCGCAGTTGAAGGAGCTACTGGACGCCGGCGACACCGTCCGCATCGTCACCGACGGCACCGACCTCACGATGTCGATCGAGGGCCGCACGGCGGTCAACTCCGCCGCCAGTGTCGCCTACGACTCGCACAACCTCCCTTCGGGCGAGGTGTTCACTGCCCCCGAGGGTACCGAGGGCGTCGTCACGTTCGACGTACCGATGACGATTCAGGGCCGGCGGGTGCGGGACGTCGAGTTGACCTTCGAGGACGGCGTCGTCGTGGACTTCGCCGCCGAGCAGGGCGAGGCGGTCATCGAGGAGGTGCTGGCGACCGACGACGGCGCCCGCCGACTGGGAGAACTCGGTATCGGGATGAATCGCGGCGTCGACCGGGTCACCGACAACATCCTCTTCGACGAGAAGATGGGCGGAACCGTCCATCTAGCGCTCGGCCGAGCCTACGACGCGTGCTTGCCAGACGGTGTCGCTGGCAACGACAGTGCAGTCCACGAGGACCTCATCACGACGATGGGGGCGGGGTCACGGCTGGAAGTCGACGGCGACGTGGTGCAAGAAGACGGCAAGTTCCGGTGGGAATAGCGAGGGGCGTGAACGGCCCTCGGCGGAACGGCGATCGGAGAGAGCCGTAGAGCAGTAGCGAGGGGCGCTCACTTCGGTCGCTCTGACTCGCCGGTCTTCGGTCCGGTGTCTAGAGACGCGACGACCAGACACGCGGCTATCGGACGCGCGTAGTCACTCCGAGCGGAAGCGATCGGAAAGAGGGGGTGGGGGTGGGGGGTGGTGGCACCCAAAGTGGGTGCAGCCGTAGCTTCGACGGTGATAATTAAGAACCTTCCGGCCAAGCCGTCCCGTGGTACGACGGTATAAATACATTTCAATCGTGATAGTCAGGGTCAGTGATCACTCGGCGAGTCGGCGGCAACACCTTTGTGTACTCACACCATACCCAGAGACGTGACAACCGTCGCACCGGACGGTCCAGACGGGGCCGACAGTCCGACGGTCCGGCAGGCAGAGCGGGCCGACTTGCTGGAGATTCACCGCATCGAGCAGTCGGTGTTCCCGCAGCCGTGGCCGTTCTCGGCGCTGGAGAGCTATCTGGGGGAAGAGGGGTTTCTGGTGGCGGAGACGGACGGTCCCGAGGACGTTCCGTCGGTGGCGGGCTACGTCGTCGCCGACACCGTCCCGAATCACGGGACGCCGCTGGGCCACATCAAGGACATCGCGGTGCGCGAGGAGTACCGACGGCAGGGCGTCGCCAGCGCGCTGCTGGAACGGGCGCTGGGCGTCCTCGCCGTGGCGGGCGCCGGGTCGGTCAAACTGGAGGTCCGGGCCGACAACCACGGGGCACGACGCCTCTACCGACAGTTCGGGTTCGAGCACCGCAAGACCATTCCGAACTACTACAGCAACGGCGAGAACGCGCTCGTGATGGTCCGGTTGCGCTGAGACCCGACGGCATATACCGCTGGGACGTCTCTGTGGACGTACAATGGGATACGCCTGTCCAGTGTGTGGTGACCCACAGTCCGACGCCGGCCACCTCGCGAACCATCTCGCCTTCACGGCGCTGACCGGTGGCGACGACCACGAGGCGTGGTTGGACGACCACGTCGACGACTGGGGCCAGATGGGGGAATCGGAACTGGCCGAGGCCGTCGTCGACCACGCCGAGGAGACGGAGTTCCCGCAGGTGTTCGAGGAGAGCGGCGTCGACGACGGGGGCCACGACCACGAACACGACCACGGACACACCCCGACGAGCGACCTGCCGCCGGGGGCCGACAGTCAGCGGGGCTCCCGCTCCATGAGCGAGGACGACCGGTCGGTTCTCGCCGAGGCCCGCGACCTCACGCGGGAGATGCTCGACGAGGACGCCGACCAGTCCGAAGACGAAACCGAATAAGCCTGCCGTCCCCTACACCCGTCCATGGAGACAGAGGGGCAGTTCTCGCCGACGACAGTCGCCGAGGCGCGTGACCGCTACGAGGCGTTCGGCCCGACCGCACAGGTCGTGGTCAAGGAGGTCGCGAAGGCGATGGGGCTGGACGCCGAGGAGTACAGCGAGCGAGTCACGGGCGAGGTGGTCGAGACGGCGCGTGACGTCCTCTTCGCCGAGTCGCTCGCCGTGACCGTCGGGACGACCGAGGAGTTCGAGTCGTGGCGGGCCGACGCCGACCACGACGTGACCGTCGTCGGGTCCGAGAACGTCGACAACGTCGTCTGGCACGCGCCGCCGTTCGCCGACGAAGCGGTGGCGGCGACCTTCCAGTCCGAGCGCCGGGCCGCCGTCGGCACCCTCCGACGACAGGCCTTCGGTCGCATCTACAGCGAGGTCGTCTGATGCGGACGGTCACTCGCAACTTCGTTCTGGGCGTGGCCGTCGTCGTCGTCCTCTTGCTGGCGCTGGGGGCTCTCCCGAGTTACCTCAAGAGCGGCGACCCGTATTACCTCACCGCGACGGCCGAAGGGAACGCCACGGCCCTCGACGGGAACGCCAGCGCCGTGAACGCCAGCACCCTCTCGGCCCAGCGGTATCCCTTCACGACGGCGGCGCTCGAAAACGCGACGGCCAACGGGAGCGACGGGACCGGCCAGTCCGACCCCTACTGGCGCGGCCCCGTCGGACTGAAAGGCGCGTTCACGCACTCGCCGTTCGACGAACTCGACGCCCTCCGCCAGCGAGTGCCCGAGGCCGCCGCCGACGAGACGGTACTGGTCCGACACGACGGTACGCTTTACCGCCTCGCGGTGACACAGCAACCATGAGCCGAGAGCCGACCTACGACTGGCCCGTCGTCGAATCGGAAGCCGAGTACGAGACCGGGTGGTACACCGGCGGCTACGACCGCGTGCGCCAACCCGACGGCTCCGAGAAGGACTACTACTGGGCCGAACTGCCAGACGCCGTCGTCGTCGTCGCGCGCACGGGCGAGGAACTCGTGATGGTCGATCAGTTCCGCCCGACCATCCGCGAGCAGTGTCTGGAACTCCCCGCCGGCATCGTCGAGGACGGCGAGTCCTACACGACAGCGGGTGCCCGCGAACTCCGCGAGGAGACGGGGTTCGAGCCGTCCGGCGTCTCGTTGCTGGAGGACTTCTGGTGTTCGACGGGCGTGTTACGACACCGCCGGGGTATCGTCTTCGCGGAGGGACTAAAACCGGTCGACCGAGACTTAGACGACAACGAGTTCCTCTCGGTGACGACCGTTCCCATCGAGGACGCTCTGGCAGTTGCTCGCCGCGAACCGGCCAACGACGCCACTATCGAGGGTATCCTGCTCGCACAGGCCGAGGGCTTGCTGTAGACCGCTGTGTGCGAGCGCCCACCCGCGTCCGGTGAACGTTTAGGCTTCGACCGCTAGCAGTCGCACATGGACGGCGAAATCGGGAGCGATGAACTCCGGTCGCTACTCGACGACGAGGACGCCCGCGTCGTAGACATCCGCCCGCCGGCGGCCTTCCAGCGAGGCCACATCCCCGGCAGCGAGAACGTCCCGTTCCAGTCGCTCGTCGACGAGGTCGAACGGTTCGAGGGTGCGGACCGCGTCGTGACGGTGTGTCCCCACGGGAAATCGAGCGTGCAGGCCGCTCGCCTGTTGGCCTCCTACGAGGGGTTCGACGGGACGGTCGAGAGCTTCGAACCCGGCCTCGACGGGTGGGACGGACCGCTCGAAGACGCCGCGTCGGCGGAGACGGCCGAAGCGGCGGCCGACGAAGGCCCGGACGCCCCGTTCTGAGGCAGGCCGTCTCGGCATCCAGACGGCGCTCGTGACAGGCCCACACAGCGGAACAACGTCTTCGAGCGACTGGAACGGGATACTAGGGCGTCGGCCCACTCGTCGTCGCGCTTTCGCTCGGCGACGCCGGCCTCCAGTCGGTTTCCGATGCGGTGACAGTCCGCGGCGGAACGCATCCGGAGCTCTCGGGAGTGTCCCATAGGCTATTGGGGGCGGTTTCGTCCGGAGTGTGACAGGTCGGTGTCGGGTTCCCGTCCCGCCGTTTTCCAGCCGAAGCGAGCGGGTCAGGACCGGAACCGGATCGCCACCGTCGTCGCACCGCTTTCCGTCTCCTCGACGGTGACGGCCGGTAGCACCGCTGCGAGGCGGGACGGGAAGCGCGCAGAGAGGGCCGAGAACCGCCTGCGAACGAGCGTGTAGCCACCCGCGACGGCGACCAGCCAAAACAGCGCGGCCTCGACCGTCGACCCGGACGCTGGCGAGCGTATCGCAGTGGCGGCGGCGACGAGTGCCAGGAGCCAGTCTTCGGGTGCGCCGGAGTAGCGCACGTACCGTCGCGGGCGGTGCCACGCGCCGAGCGCGTGGTTGTACACCGCCCGTTCGGTGGTCGGGTTCCACGGTTCGGCCTCGACGCTCCCGGCAAGCACGTCCGAACAGGTGTGGACGGCCGCCGACCCGACGAGGACCGCCGCGAGGAGGAGCGTCCCGGACGGTGCAACGACGTAGCCCACGGCCAGGAGGAACGCGAGCACGCTGTAGCCGACCGGGTAGTGGAGGGTCTTCCGGTGGTCGGCGACGATGTCGAGGTCGGGCAGGATACCGCCGAGGAAGGCGACCACGAGGAGGGGCAGGGCTACCGTATCGGGTAGCGCGGGCGTAGCGAGGGCCACGAGCGCGACGCTCACGGCCCCGTGGGTCAGGGCCATCATACGCCTATTGAGAGCTATATGCGGCTCCGTTGGCATAAGCTGGGCGGACGTCAGGTGACGCGTTCGAGGCCAGCGACGATGCGGTGGCGGACCGCGTAGGCGACGACCGACCCCGCGGTCAGGAGCGTCAGGACGAGTGCAGCGGTGCCGAGGGCGCCGTCGGCGACCTGGGTGCCGGCGTAGGCCACCGCGAGGAAGGAAGGCGTCCGCCCGACGACGACCAGCGTGAGGAAGGTTCGGAGACGGATGTCGGTCAGCCCGGCGACGAAACAGAGGACGTCGTCGGGGAACGTCGGGAGCAAGAAGAGGACGAACAGTCCGGAGACGCCGGTCCGAGCGACGAACTCGTCCCAGCGGTCCAGCGCGGCGGGGTCGACGACTCGCTCGACGTAGGGTCTACCAAAGCGGCGAGCCGCGACGAACACGAGCGTGCTCCCGAGAACGACGCCGGTCATGCTGTAGCCGGTGCCCCGGAGGGTTCCAAAGAGGTAGCCGCCGACGCTGGCGAGCACCTGCCCGGGAATCGGCGCGAGAACGACCTGTGCGGTCTGGAGCGCGAGGAAGGCGAGCGGTGCGAGCACGCCGAAGGCGGCGATACGAGCCCTGACCCACTCGGGGTCGGTCAGGCCGGGGACGGCGAGACGGAGCGCGACGGTGACCGCGACGAGGGCTCCGACCAGCACGAGGGTCCGGACGATGGCGTCACGACGGGCCACAGCGGACGCGAACACCCGGCCGTCGTCAGCGTCGTCACTGTCCACCATCGTCAGCGGAGCGAGGGCGTCTTGGAGCGGGCGTTCGCCACGAGTTTCCTGACGTACTGCCACGTGGAGGTACGGCGGCCCACGGCGGCGGTCCGGCCGGCCCGCATCGCCGCGACGACTGCCTCGGGCGTGCAGGCGGCTCCGGGCTCGAGTTGGACTTCGGTCGCCGCCAGCCCGATACCACTGGGCCGGTGGGCGTCGCTCCCGCCGAACGCGGGATACCCGTGCCGTCGGGCGTAGCGTTCGGCCTGTTCGTTGCGGAAGTTCACGAGGGTGTGGGCGTTGTACACTTCGACGCCGTCGACGTCGTCGATGGTGGTCGCGTTGGCGCCGTGTCGGGACCGTTGGAACGGGTGCGGGACGACGGCGACGCCGCCGGCCTTGCGCACCCGTTCGGCCGTCTCGGCGAGCGAATCGCCCGCTGGCGGGGCGTCCTCGACGCCGATAGCCAGCAGGTGCCCGTCGGCCGTCGAGACCTCACAGCCGACGACGGCGGTCACCGACGACTCGGCGGCGAGGTCGGCGACCACATGGGCACCGTCGACCGTGTCGTGGTCTGTGACGACGACGCCGTCGAGGCCGACGGCCTCGGCCCGTCCGAGGAGCTCTTCGGGGAGTGTCTCCCCGTCGTAGGAGGCCGTAGTGTGGAGGTGCGTATCGATCCGAACGGTCCGGCCGGTGGCCTCGCTCACAGGTAGCCCCACTCCAGCGCCAGCGCGAGTCCCGCGGCGACGAGTGCGCCGAGGCCGGCCAGCGCGTGGCTCACGTCGGTCTTGTATGCCTTGTAGTCCGAGACCATCAGCGGGCAGACGGCGGCGACGACCAGTCCAGCCAGCCAGCCGTTCCACGGGGCCACGAGCGTCGCGAGGAAGTAGTTCGCGACGACCACGAGGTTGGTGTGGACCACCGTCGTCCCGTGGTAGTAGCTCGCGCCCTCGTCCGACCCGAAGCCCTCGCTGCTGTGGCGGATGAGCCTGAGGCCGCCAAAGGCCAGTATCAGAAAGCCGACGACGAGGCTCGCGAGGTCGTTGGGCGCGATGGCGACGTGATACAGCAGCGCTCCCGGCACGACGTACGCGAAGATGTCGATGAACGAGTCGACCCGGCGGCCAAACGGCGAGGAGACGCCGGTCCGCCGCGCCCACCAGCCGTCGAGTTTGTCGAGTAGAAACGCCCCGAACATCGCCAGCAGCGCCCAGTTCGGCTCGCTTCGCAGGAAGAGCAACGCGCTTCCCCAGCCGACGAACAGTGCGCCGAGGCTGATGTAGTCCGCGCCGGTCAGCCGTGCCAGTACGTCCGTTCTGTCGCCCCGCTCGCCGACCACGCGGTCCGCCGCGTCGACCCGCTCTCTGACTCCTCGGAGCGCTTTACGCAGTTCCCCTGACATGGGCGTGTGAGAGAAACGGCCCGCTCGACGTATAAATCCACTCCGAGAATTATTTACTTGGGAGGAATCTATATATCTATGGTCCGGTCTGTTCCGGTTCAGGTCGCTCGGACGCTGTAGTGCGAGAGCGGGCCGACCCGGACGTAACGGTGGTCTCGGACCACGTCGAACCCGTGGGCGGCGAACAGCGCCCGCGAGGGAACGTTGTCACGAGCGACCAGCGCGCTCGCCCGTGTCGCCCCGCGTCCGTGTGCCCAGTCACAGGCCCCGACGACGAGTGACGAGGCGACACCGCGCTGCCTGTGGTCGGGTGCCACGAAGACGCGACGGAGGTAGGCCCCCTCGAACGACCGTCGGCGTTCGAGCGGTGCGATGGCGTGGGTCGCATCGAGCGAACAGAACAGGTATCCGAGCGGCGTTCCGCCCTCGAACGCGCCGAGGACGACTTCGCCGTCGGCCAGTTCACCCACTGGCGCGCCGAGTTCCGAGACGCGGGCGGGGTCACACACCTCGACGGACACTGACTCGCTTCCGGACGGGTCGACGGCCGCAGGGTCGGCGACGTACTCCGACAGCAGCGTCGCCGTCACGCCCGCCGCAGCCAACCGGTCGTAGACGGCACGGCCGTAGCGGTTCCGCGTTAGCCGCCAGAGTTCCACCATCTACGTCGGCGCTCAGTGGGACGGGATATAAACGCTCGGGTCGCCCACCGGCGGCACCGCTCACGGTATCGGACGGTGGCTCGGTCGGAAACGCCTCGTCACGAGAGGGTCAGCGAGACGTCTACGCATAGATTCGCTAGGCGTCTCGGAGAGTTGGTGGCTCAGGGGAAGCTATCTTCACAAAGGGCTCTGCGGGGGTAACATTTCGTCATTGCCACCATCGGGGGATAGCCTGCCACCGGTGAAAAACTCGTTCATCGACCGGTGGAGCAGGTCGACCAGGACTCGTCCAGCGTGTGTACGGTTCTGAGTCACCGAGCCTGCTACAGACCGGGGGACTCAATCTACTCTCTCGGAGCTCGGGGTGTGATGGCAGTGGCAAGCCAAGAGGCGGGACGGATGGGTCGGTTCCACGTCGGGTCGTTCGCCCCATCCGTGACGAAGATCACGACGCGATACCGGTAGCGCTCGACGAACCGGCCGTCGGCGTCGACCCCGACTCACGCGGAGCGTTCTACGACCTGCTGTACGACCTGAACGGCGAGCGGCTCACACTCTCCGCATCGAACACGACATCGGCGTCGTGACCGCTGGATGCCGTATGTTATCAGTTCTGAATACTGGCCCGCGAACTTGATATCTGTGTGTCATAGTGGTTGGGGGTATGGGTGCGAAAACAGCGAACATAGGTATTTTCGGCCGTATCCTCGTGTACGTGGGTGTGGTTCCGATCTGGATCGAACAGCGGCTTCCGGACGTCCTCCGGCGGAGTTTCGGTGCTCGGATCTTCTGGCTGGCCGCCATGTCGATCGCTATCGGACCGGCCCTCGCCGTGCTACTGTTCGACGACGTGTTGCTGGCGGCCGGATTCATCTCGCTGATCGTCGCCATCACCGGGTTTCTGGGCTACTGTGAGATGTACCGCACGCTACGAGCCATCAACGCGAACATTCGACGGGTCGACGACGGTGAGTTCGACATCTCGTTCGAAACCGACCGAATCGACGAGGTCGGTGAGACGTACACGGCCCTCGTCGACACGGCGGCGTCGCTCGGCGAAACGATCGAGGAGTCCCGAGAAGCACAACGCACGGCCGAACGAGCACGCGAGGAAGCCGAACGGGAGCGCGAGCAATCGGCGGCGCTCGTCGACCACCTCGAAGCCAAAGCCAACGCGTACAGCGAACGCATGTCACGGGCCGCCGACGGCGACCTCAGCGTCCGCTTAGACGCCGATAGCGAGAACGAGGCGATGATTCAGATCGCCAGCGCGTTCAACGAGATGCTGGCGCACGTCGAGTCGACGATACAGGAGATTCAGGGGTTCGCTCAGGAGGTCGCCGACGCGAGCGGGCAAGCAAACGCCGGGGTCCGCGAGGTCAAGCAGGCGAGCGAAGACGTGAGCGACTCGATTCAGGAGATATCGAGCGGAACGGCCGAACAGCGTGAGATGCTCGACGAGGTGGTGGGCGAGATGAACGACCTGTCGGCGACAGTCGAGGAAGTCGCCGCCTCCGCACAAACCGTCGCCGAGACATCGCACGAGATGGCCACTATCGCGGACGACGGGGAGACGACCGCCCAGCAGGCGATCGAAGACGCTCGGGACGTACAGGACTCGATCAACACGACCGTCGACAACATCGAAGCCCTCGACGAACAGATGGTCCAGATCGGTGAGATCGCTGATCTCATCAGCGACATCGCCGATCAGACGAACATGCTGGCGCTCAACGCCAACATCGAAGCCGCCCGCGCCGGACAGAACGGTGGTGACGGGGACGGCGACGGATTCGCGGTCGTCGCAAACGAAGTCAAAGAACTGGCTCAGGAAACCCAGACGTCCGCAAACGAGATCGAACAGCTCATCGCGGACGTACAGAAACAGACCGAGCGAACGGTCGAGGAGGGGCGGACGGCCGAACAGAAGATGCGCGACGAAGTCGACGCCGTTCGAGACGTCGTCGACGCGTTCACGAAGGTGGCGGCGACCACCGAGAAGACCGACAGCGGCGTTCAGGAGATAAGCGACGCGACCGACGACCAAGCCGCAAGCGCCGAAGAAGCGGTGGTGATGGTCGAGGAGGTGGCAGGCATCAGCGAGACGACGGCCGCCGAGGCCGAAGACGTCTCCGCGGCGGCCGAGGAACAGGCGTCGTCGATGACGCAGGTCGGTTCGAACGTCGAGTCGCTCACCGACCAGGCCGAGCGCCTCCAGACGCTGCTCGACCGGTTCGAAGTCGGCGGCGCGGCCGTCGCCGCCGAATCGAGTACGAACACGGTTATGCGCGACGGTGGCCGCCACGAATAGCCGTCTGACACCGTATGAGCACCCAGCGGGTCGGCGAACGCGCCCGCCGACGGCGGCGAGTCCGCCCGTTCCCGCCACCTACCGTTCGTCGGGGCCACCGAGTAATACTGGTGGCTGTAACAAACTGAAGTAATTCGCCACCCCGGAGTGGCGAATATCTTTACGAACTTACAGCTACCAGTATAACGAGCGGTGGCTCCCTGCGTGAGTCGTAGACCGGATCTCAGTGAGGACCGCATGCCGTCACTACCGTCGACGTCCCCGCTGATTCTGACTGAGAATCTGTCCGCGGGTGATATCGAGCGAGATATGAGCGATACGTTCGGCTCAATAGCTAGCCGTACCGGTATTGTTCTTTTATAGACGACTAGATCCATCGTAGCCGAAAATACCCCTATTATAAACGGGTTTAATACTCCTTCGGCCTGTTTCAGGTGATGACGCAGGACTCAGAGATGCTGTCTGACCGCGTTTCGCGGCGTAAGTTCATCGCGGCCACAGGGGTAACGGGTGCGGCAGCCATCGCCGGTTGTTCGAGCGGCGACGGCGGTAGCTCCGACGGTAGTAGCTCCGACGGGGAGTCCACGGAGAGCATGGAGAACACCGAGAGCACCGACAGCGGGAACGAGTCGGGTGACGTCTCCGCACTGGAGTCCGGTGGCTCCTCGACGGTGTACCCTATCATGAACACCGCGGCGTCCTACTGGAACGCCAACCGCCCGGCCAGCGACTCCGAGTACTGGCCCCACGGCGAGTACGACATAGATACGGACAAGAACCTCGCCGACTACTGGGGCGGCCTCTACGGCTTCGAGGCCGGCGGCGACGACGGCCCGCCGTTCCAGTTCACGGTCGGTCTCTCCCACTCCGGGACCGGCGTCGAGAAGGTCATGAACGGCCAGCACGACATCGGGAACTCCTCTGGGAACGTCGAGGACGAACTCCCGGACCGGGACTCCTACGACAGCTTCGTCGACCACGTCGTGGGCGTCGACGGCCAGCCGCTCGTGGTCTCCCAGGAGATCGCCGACGCCGGCATCGAGAAGATCACCGGCGACCAGCTGAAGGACCTCTACAAGGGCGAAATCACCAACTGGAGCGAACTCGGTGGCCCGAACAAGGAGATTCAGGTACTGGGCCGCGTCAAGGGCTCGGGGACCCGCACCTCCTTCGTCTCGAACGTCTTCGACAACCCCGAAGAGGACACGCAGGTCGCCAACCGCTACGGCCAGAACCAGCGCCTCGCACAGGCCATCGCACAGGCCGACAACGCCATCAGCTACCTCGCGCTGGCGTTCATCAACACGGACGGCCTCGCCCCCATCGCACTCGAATGGGAAGGCACGACCTACAGCTATCAGGACGACCAGAACGGACTCGACTCCAAGGCCTACCCGCTCTCGCGTGACCTACACTGCTACACGTGGGAGGGCACCTCCAAGAAGGAGGCCGCGGTCATCAACATGGTCCTCTCCGACTTCGGGCAGGACCTGTTCGTCAAGCCGAACAACTACTTCGCGCTCGGCAAGCGCCGCCAGAAGGAACAGCGGAACAAGCTCCCCAGCCAGGCGTAAGCAGCCACGGCGCGGACACGGCTGCCGGGGAGACAGGACGCCGACCGCACCGGTTTTTGATACAACGATATGATAGACGACGTACGTACGAACACACGAGAGACGATCCTCGGCGGGGACGCGACAGAGGGGTCACTGCTGGCAGTCGGCGCGTCGGCGGCGACGCTCGCGGCGACGATTCTGGTGTTCCTCTTTCGTCCGGCCATCGCCGTCCCGATGGTCGGCGCGTTCATCTTCGTGACCGCACTGGGGTGGGTCACGTACCAAGCCGAGATAGCACGATTGCTGACGCTAATCGCCACCGTGCTGACGGTGTTGACTGTCACCTTCATCACTATCTTCCTCTTTGCCAGCGCCTTCCCGGCGTTCGTCGAACACGGGCTGGGGCTCTTGCTCGTCCCGATTCAGGGCGGGGAGGTTCGCTGGTTCTTCTGGCTCGACGCCGTCCTGCCGACCAGCACGAGCTACTGGAACCCCGCCGGCGGGGCCTATTCGCTGATTCCCGCCATCTGGGGGACGGTGATGGTCACGCTCATCGCGGGCGCCATCGCCGGACCGCTGGGTCTGTTCGGCGCGCTGTTCATCGCCGAGGTGGCCAGCGACGGACTGCGCGAGATAATCAAACCCGGCGTCGAGGTGCTGGCCGGGATTCCCTCTATCGTCTACGGCTTCATCGGCTTCCAGGTGCTGAACGGCTTCGTCCAGCAGTCGTTCCTCGACGACGGCGCGAGCTTCCTCATCGCGGGCGTGGTCGTCGGCGTGATGGCGCTCCCGACGGTCGTCTCCGTCGGCGAGGACGCCCTCTCCAGCGTCCCCGACGCGATGGGTGACGGCTCCATCGCGATGGGCGCGACCCGCTGGCAGACGATGAAGAGCATCTCCATCCCCGCCGCGTTCTCGGGTATCTCCGCCGGGGTCATCCTCGGACTGGGCCGGGCCATCGGCGAGACGATGGCTGTCGCGGCCATCATGGCCGCCGGCGTCGGCCTCGCGAACCCGCTGTTCGACGTCTTCGACGCGAGCGCGACGCTGACGAGTCTCATCGCGGTCAACTACGGGAGCGCCTCGGAGAGTACGGTCGACGTGCTGTTCGTCGCGGGCGTGATGCTGTTCGTCATCGTCGCGGGCATGAGCGTCGTCTCCCAGTACATCGAGCGCCAGATGCGCGAGAAACTCCGGGGTGAAGCATGAGCGAGGGATACGCTACCGAGACGACGCTGGTCAACGCGGAGTCGAACGTCTACGACCGGGGCCTCGACGCCGCCATCGGCCTCAGCGTCCTGACGTTCGCGCTCGGGATGGTCACGCTCGTCGACGCCGTCCCGCTGAGCGCCAGCGGCGCGGCGCTGGGCGAGTCGCTCGGGCTGATTCTTGCCGTCGTCGTCGGCGGCGTCGGCATCGTCGGCGTCTCCTCGTGGGCCAACGTCACGCCGGTCGAGTCCCAGCGGGTCCGCGGCATCGCGCTCGGACTGGTCGTCAGCACGCTCGGTCTGACGGTGCTGGCCTACGCGGTCCCGGTGACGCTGGCGACGCTGCTGGGCCTCACGCTCGTCGTCGAGGCCGTCGCCGTCGCCGTCGCTGGCGTGGCCTCGCGCGTCGAGACGGTCGACACCAGCCCGAACACGAGCGCCGGCTTGCTCGCTGGCGTCGTCTTCGGCGCTCTCGGGCTGACTCTCGGGGCCGCTATCGGCGGTTCGCTCGTCGGCTTCGACTCGCCGGCGTGGGTCGCCGTCGCGCTGGGTGCCGGACTGGTCCTCTCGGCCCTGACGGTCCTCCCGCGCGAGGACGTCGGGTCGACGATTCCCGCGGCGCTCGTCGTCGGGACGCTCGGCCTCACTATCGCGACGGCCGTCGTCGGCGTCGGCTGGCAGTGGAACCCCCAGTCGCTCTCCGGCGGGTTCACCGGTGGCGCGGTCATCCCGATTTTCGTCCTCGTCGGGGCGATTCTCTCGTCGTGGTCGGCCGCGAAGTGTCGGGCCGGCTTTGGCGCCCGCGGGCGCGAGTTCGGTGCCTTCCTCGTCATCAATCTGAACGTGTTCCTGATGGTCGCCGTCATGGCGACCATCGTCGTGTTCGTGACGGTGAAAGGCGTCGGCTACGCGCTCCACGGGTTCACCATCGGGGCGCTCTCGGCGCTCGTCCTGCTCGCGCCGCTGCTCGTGGTCGTGGTGAACGCCGCACGGACGCCCGCGGGGACGGACGACTGGCACACCGGCGCGCGCCAACTGTTCCGACTCCTGCCGCTCGCCGCCGTGGGCTCGGTCGCCGCCGTCCTCCTGTCCGTACTCGTCACCGGCGACCGACTGGCCTACCCGTTCACCTACTCGGTACAGGTCAACCGGGCCCAACAGTCGCTCGACACCGCAATCGCGGTGACGCCGGAACCGACGGTCGGGTCGCTCCTGCTCGTCGCCCCGGCGCTGTTGCTGTCCGTCTACTTCTTCCGGACGTACGGCTCGCTGCGGAACGTCGGCAGTCGCGTCGGGTGGGCCGAGACGATTCGACAGACCCTCCCGCTGGCCGTCGCGGGAACGGTCGCGCTGACCGGTCTGTTCCTCCTCGTCGGCCCGCGACCGCTCGGCCTCCCGCTGGGTGGGACGCTCGGCGTCGCCGTGGTCGTGCTGGCCGCCGTCGCCGCCGTCGTACTCGCGGCCCTTCCGCTGGCCGGCGTCCTCGCCGGCGAGGGGACGCTGGCCGACCGCGCACAGGATCGCGCGACGCTGTTCACGCTCGGGGTGTTCGGCAGCCTCGCCCTGCTGACGTCGGCCCTCTTCCTGCAGGCGACGGCGACGGTCACGCCCAGCGTCGGTCCGGTCAACGTCGTCCCGGGCGTCGCGCTGGCCGGCGCCGTGGCTGCGAGTGCCGCCACGGCGCTGGTCGCGTACGCGAAACGCCAGTCCGGGGAGACGCTCCAGCGACGCTTGCTGGGCGAGGAGATAGCCCTCGGCCTGACCGGCGTCGCCGGCTTTCTGACCCTGCTGGGGCTTCACGTCGCCGTGACGAAGGTGTCCTTCACCGTACTCGGTGTCAGCGTCGCCAACGCCGGGACGCTCTCGTGGCCGATGACGATGCAGACGTACATCCCGCTGGGGACCGAACCCGGCGGCATCTTGCCCGCCGTCGTCGGCACGGTGTGGTTGGTCACCGGCGCGACGCTCTTTGCGGTGCCGCTGGGTGTCGGTGCGGCCGTCTTCCTCACCGAGTACGCCGAGCAGGGCCGCTTCACCGCGCTGGTCGAGATCGCGACCAACGCCCTGTGGTCGACCCCGAGCATCGTGTTCGGTCTGTTCGGGGCTGCCTTCCTCATCCCCCGACTGGGCGGCGACGAGTCTCTGCTCGCGGGGATGCTCGTCCTCGGGTTCATGCTCCTGCCGCTGGTGCTGATCACCAGCCGCGAGGCGGTCAAGTCGGTCCCCGACGAGTATCGGGACGCGAGTGCGGCGCTGGGCGTCTCCCAGTGGGAGACGATCAAGAGCGTCGTCCTGCCGGCCGCGATGCCCGGCGTCATCACCGGCGTCATCCTCGGCGTCGGCCGTATCGCTGGCGAGACGGCTCCGCTCATCCTCGTGTTAGGATCCACGCTGAACGCCACGGAGTCGGCACAGGTGCTGGACGGCTTCCGCTTCACCGCGCAACCGCCGTTCGTCGCCAACGACGCGCTCCTCTCGGCGTCGGCCTCGTTGCCGACGCAGGTGTGGGCGGTCATCGCCGCCGGTGTCAGCGGCTCCCCGTCGATGGGGTGGGCGTCGGCGTTCGTCCTGTTGCTGGTCGTACTGACCTTCTACGCCGTGGGTATCACGGCGCGGACCTACTTCCGGAGGAAACTAACCCATGAGTAACGCGCTTAACGACAGCGAGACGAAGCAGACGACAGAGGGTACAGACACGCAGCCGACGTCGACCACGACGGCCGGCGAGACCGAAGAGCGGGTCCGCGAAGCGTGGACCGACTACGACTTCGCGGGCGACCCGAAGCTCTCGGTCGAAGATCTGAACGTCTGGTACGGCGACGACCACGCACTGAAGGACGTCTCGATGGCCATCCCGGAGAACTCCGTGACGGCGCTCATCGGCCCATCTGGCTGTGGGAAGTCGACGTACCTGCGGTGTCTCAATCGGATGAACGACCGCATCAAGGCCGCCCGAATCGACGGCTCGGTCGAACTCGACGGAACGGAGATCTACGACCCGAACGCCAACCTCGTCGAACTGCGCAAGCGCATCGGCATGGTGTTTCAGTCACCCAACCCCTTCCCCAAATCCATCCGGGAGAACATCTCCTATGGCCCGCGCAAGCACGGCGACATCGAGAAGGGACTACTGGCGCGCCTGTTCGGCCGCGACGACACCGCCGAGGAGGACGAACTCGTCGAGCGCTCGCTGAAACAGGCGGCGCTGTGGGACGAGGTCAACGACCGACTCGACGACAACGCCCTCGGTCTGTCTGGCGGCCAGCAACAGCGACTCTGCATCGCTCGCTGTCTCGCCGTCGACCCCGAGGTCATCCTGATGGACGAACCGGCCTCGGCGCTGGACCCGATCGCCACCTCGAAGATAGAGGACCTCGTCGAGGAACTCTCGGAAGAGTACACCGTCGTCATCGTCACGCACAACATGCAGCAGGCGGCCCGTATCTCCGACCAGACGGCCGTCTTCCTCACCGGCGGGGAACTCGTCGAGTACGACGACACGGACAAGATATTCGAGAACCCCGAGAGCCAGCGCGTCGAGGACTACATCACCGGGAAGTTCGGGTAACTGCGCCGGCGCGCCGTCGTCCGGCGCACCGACCACGACCGTATCGTTCCCCACGCAGGGCGTCGTCCCGTCGCGTGGGTGTGACTATCACGACACACGCGACCGATGGAAACACGCAAGATACAGCAGGTCGGCGGCGGCACCTACACCGTCTCGCTCCCCAAGGAGTGGGCCGAAGTGGCCGGCATCGAGACGGGGTCTATCGTCGACCTCCACACGCACATCGACGGGGTCCTCGTCATCCAGCCACAGGAACGCGACCGGGAGACGACGGGCCGCCTCACCCTGACGGTCCCGCACGCCGACTCCACGTGTATCGAACGCGCCCTCCGTGCGGCCTACGCCGCGGGCGTCGAAGTACTCGAGTTCGACGCGCCCGACGAGTTCAGTGACGAGCAACGGCGCGCCGTCGAGCGCGTCACCCGGACGCTGACTGGCGTCACCGTCACCGAGTCGACGGCGACGACGATGACGGTCCGGACGCTACTGGACGCCGACGAGGTGTCCATCACGCAGTCGGTCCGCCAACTCCAGTTCGTGGTGCTGTCGATGCACCGCGACGCGACGGCCGCCCTGACCGGCCCGACGGCGGTGGACAGTCCCGCTGACAGGGACGACCAGGCCGACCGCCTGTACGCCATGGTCGACCGCTACTTCGAGCGCGGACTGGCCCGCTTCGACGAGATGGACGCGCTCGGCCTGACCCGCTCTGAACTGTTCGTCTGCTGGGTCACCGCCCGGGAACTCGAACGGGTCGGCGACCACGCCGAGCGTATCGCGCGGACGGCCGAGGAACTGGACGGCCGCATAGACGACGCGACGGCCGAGGAGATTACCGACCTCGCGGCGACGGCCCGCGACATCGTCGAGGACGCGGTCCACGCCATCGTCGGCGACGCGGGCGTCGACGCCGCTCGCGAGGCCCTGCACGCCCGTGACGCCCTCAGGTCGGACATCGAGGCGCTCGACCGTCGCCTCTTCGAGTCGACGGACGCCGCGTACCGACTGACCCACGTCCTCGACAGCATCGGTCGGACCGCCGAACACGGCGGGAACGTGGCCGAACTCGCCCTCCGGACCGCCATCCGCGACGGTGAACTGAGCGAGCACGTCGGCGACGCGACGGTCGAAGGGCAACTGGCGGAGTGAGTCCGTCGACCGAAACCGCCGGTTTATCCCCGTTGCGGTGCGTACATCACCCGATGACCGTACACCACGAGGGGGTGACCGTCGACTGGCTCGGGTACGCCACTATCCGTATCGCTGGCGACGACACCGTCGTCTACACGGACCCGGGACGCTACGGCGTTCTGACCGGGGAGTGGGAGCCGTACGAGGACGGCGTCGGTCACCCACCGAGCACCGACTACCGCCCTGGGGACGCCGACATCGTCTGTGTCACGCACGTCCACCACTACGACCCGGACGGCATCGAGCGCGTCGCCGGCGAGGACACGACCATCGTCGCCTTCGAAGGTATCGACGGCCGAGACGTCGAACGGGACCTGCCGCCCATCGTCGACTTACCCTACGAGGTCCGGCAGGTCGACGCGAAAGCACAGGTGACCGTCGACGACGTCCCGATATGGACGACGCCCGCACACAACGAACCCGACGGCCCGCACACCCTCCCCGACGGGTCGCCGTACCACCCCGAAGGGTTCGGCTGTGGGTTCATGGTCAGCGTCGACGGCACGCGCGTCTACTACCCCGGTGACAGCGACGTCCTGCCGGGCCACCGCACGCTCGACACCTCGCTGTTCTGTCCCCCTATCGGCCCGCGAGCGACGATGGACCGCCACGAGGCGGCCGCCCTCGCCGCGACTATCGAACCGCGTCTCGTCATGCCGGTCCACTACAACACCTTCTCGAACCTCGAAGCCGACGCCCGTGAGTTCGCCGCCGACGTGGCCGAGGCCGGCGTCCCCGTCGTCCTAGACGAACAGTAGCGAGGTTCTGAGTGAAACGAAGAACCTCGAAGCGAAACGGCGAACGAAGTGAGCCGGAGAGCAACAGCGAGGGGCTGGACGAAGTGAAGCGCCTCGGAGAAGCGCAGCGGTGACCGACGTGAACCGCGAGCGAAGGAAGCGGTCCTCGAAGCGAAACGGTCCGGCCGAACCAGCGCCAGACGTTTCTTCCCGGCCCACGCATCGGTGCTATGCCCTACGCCGACCTCTCACAGCCGATTCGATCGGGGATGCCCGTGTTCCCCGGTGACCCGCCGGTGTCCGTCTCGCCCCACGCCACCGTCGAGGCCGACGGTTACCGCGTCTCCAGCGTGGACTGCGGCAGTCACACCGGCACGCACGTCGACGCGCCGAGTCACACGGAAGCCGACGGCCGGACCGTCGACGACTTCGCCGTCTCGCGGTTTGCGTGGGACGCCGTCCTCGTGGACCTGCGCGACCGCGACCCCCGTGGCCGAATCCGCCCGGCGGACCTCCCGGCGGTCGAGGCCGACGTCGTGGTCCTCCGGACGGGGTGGGACGCCCACTGGGGGGACCCCCGGTACTTCGAACATCCGTTCCTCACCCCCGACGCCGCCCGTCACTGCGTCGAACACGGCTACGACGTGGCAATCGACGCCCTGAACGTCGACCCGACGCCCACCGACGCGGCGGCCGCCGACGAACCCGAGGGGTTTCAGGCCCACCACGAACTGCTGGGGAACGACTGCCTCGTCGTGGAGAACCTCGCGAACCTCGCGGGCCTCCCCGACCGGTTCGAACTGCTCGCGATGCCGCTGCAACTCGCCGGCGGCGACGGCGCGCCCGTCCGAGCGGTCGCCCGCTACGACTGAGCGTCGTCCCACGTGGCCCACTCTCGGTGGGCGGCGGCCACAGCCTCGACTTCGGCGGTGTTCAGTCGGCCCTGTTCGGTCACGACGGCCGTCACCGCGTCCGCCGGCGTCACGTCGAAGGTCGGGTTCACCACCGCTAGGTCCGCGTCGCCGTCGTACACCTCGGCGGCGTCGCGATGTTCGAGGTCGTAGTCGGCCGTCGCCGCGACTTTGTCGCTCGACGCGACGATCAGACACTCCGCTCCCGCCTCCGTCGCCGCCAGCGCCGCCCCGCGGGTCCCGGCCTTGTTGACGACGCGGCCGTCGGGGAGTACTCGGTCGGCACCGACGAGGACGGCGTCGGCGTCCCAGTCGTCGAGTTCGAAGGCCAGCGCCGCGTCGGTCGTCAGCGTCACCGCCGTCGCATCGGCCAGTGACTCGGCGACGCCGACGCCCTCGCCGCCCGGCCGGGACTCCGCGACGAGTACGGCCTCGGGGTCCGCCATACGAATCGCCGTCTCGACGGTGCCCGACCGCGAGAGCGTCGCCACCCGGTCCGGGAGCGCCCGGGCGGCCAGTTCGGCGGCCTCCCGGTCGGCGTCGACAGCCTGTCCGATCGCCCGGCGTGTGGCCGTCTCGACGGCCTCGGGCGTCCGTTCGTCGCTCGCGGCCAGCATGACGCGGTTCACGCGGTTCGCGAGGACGGCCATCGAGGGGCGGGCGTCCCGGAGTCCTCGTGCGAGCGATGCCAGTGCCGTCCAGTCGTCCCCGTCGCGGTCGGCCGATTCGAGTTCGTCCGTTCGGCCCTCTGTGGCCAGTGCGGCCTCGTCCCGCAGGGCTTCGAGGGCGCGCACCGAGAGCCACGCCGACCCGCGGGTCCGGTCGTCCCGAACCGTCGCCACGCGGGGCCGCACCCGGTCGTAAGCGGTCCAGAGGCGCGGGACCGTCTCGCGGCGCAGTATCTCGGGCGGGTGGACCCACGCCGTCTCGGTCGTCTCCTCGTTCGTCTCGACCGCCCGCGAGTCACAGTCGAACAGGAACGGGTGGACGACCCACCGGGTGTCGCGGTCGGCGTCCTCGACCGGAAACGGGTCGCCGCTGGTGACGAGCCTCACGGCGTCGGCGAGGCCGGTCTCCTCGGCTATCTCGGCCCGCGCGGCCGTCTCGGGGTCGCGCTGCTCACCGCTCGCGTCCGCGACGTGTCCGGCGACGCCGCCCCAGCGACCCTGATACGACCCGACGGCGTCGCTCCGGCGGAGGAGCAACACCTCGCCGTCGTTGCGGAGGAACGCGGTGACGACTGCCCGTTCGTCCATGCGTTCCCGTTGGCTCCCGGTCCCAATCAAACCGGAGGCCGTCACAGGTCGACGGCTTCGACTCGCTGTCGACAGAAGTGACGGCGAATCTATATCATTTGGCGGTCCGTCTGTGCCGACGTGGCAGACACGACCCCGAACTTCGACCTGCTGGCCGGCGAGTTCGGTCGCCGCCCCCGCGCCGCCGTGTTCCTCTACCCCGCCGACGACGCCGTCTACGACGAGTGGGTGGACGACGGGCCGGTGGCCGAGGCGGTCGTCGACGGCCTCGACCAGTTCGTCGAGTACGGCGCGCTGGGCGGCTACGCGGCGTTCACGCTGGCGGAATCGGAGCCGTTCGTCGCCGACGACGGCGGGGCCGAGTACGACGACGCCACGAAGGCCGCGTTCGTCGACGCCTTCGAGGCGTACACGGAGCGACACCCGGAGCTGTGTGGCGCTCGCGGCCTGCACTACGGCGTCGCCGGTGGCTTCGACGGTGGCGGCGGGTTCAGCGCCGACGAACTCGACGAACTCGCCTTCAGTACGAACTGCCGGATGGTCGTGGGGACGGCCTCCGAGGACGCCGCCCGCGTCGAGGCGTTCACCAAGCAGGAACTCGGGCATGCGCTCGTCAGCTACCGCCACCTCGCGGAGACGAGCGTGCTCGTCGAGAACGGCAGCCACATGCACGAACACGACACGGGCGTGGTCTACCCCTCCGGCGAGGTGTCGCCGATGGCGGTGACCTACCACGACAGCCACGCCGCCCACGGGCCCTGTGGCAACGGCCGCCTGCACTTTCGCGGGTACAACCCGAACTACACCGACTGCACGAAGATGGCTGTCAAACGCACGGCCGAAGCCGTCTTCGGAGGCGAGGGATGAGCGACGACCCGGTCAGCGTGACGCGGCGCGACGTCGTCCGGACCGGCGGCGTCCTCGGCGGGAGTTCGCTCCTCGGCGTCGTCGGGACGGCGTCTGCGGGGACCACGACGCGGGTGGTCGAAGTCGCCGCCGAGTTCGCCGTCGACGCGCCCGAAGACGTCCGTCTCCGAACACTGCACGTCGACGGCGCGCCGCCCTATCGAGTCGCGACCGACGACGGACTGCTCGTCTCCGACCCGTACGGACCGCTGACGGCGGCCGACCGGTCGCTGCTCGACGACGCGGCCTTCGTCGTGCGGGACGCCGTCGGCGTGGCTGCGTCGGGCGACCGCCTCGCGACGACGCTCACCGCCCGGGACGAGACGGTTCGGCGACTCCCGAGGCGATTGGCACCCGACTACCGGGCCGCCTACGCGGTCCGACTGGCCGCGCCGCTCGACGTCCGCGTCCCGTCGGTCACCCGGGTCGGCGAGGCGGCCCGCGTCACGCTGGGGTCCGACCGCTACCGCGTCCCGCCGGGGGAGACGCTGACGCTCGAACGCCCGGAACGCACGGTGACCGTCGAGCGTCGGACCGTCCGCGAGGCCGACGGGGCGTCGGGACTCGCAGCCGACACGGGCGACCCGGCGGCCCTCGCGGACGTTCCCCCGGCCGTCGAGACCGGCACCGCGGAACTGCACACCGCCGTGACGCCGGTGGTCCGGGTCCGCAACCTCGGCAGACTGACCGTCGAACACGGTCGGCGCTGACCGACTACAGCGCGTCGAGCAGTTCGTCCACGTCGCCCTCGGTGTTGAACGCGTGGACCGACGCTCGGACCGCCTCGGGGTAGGGGAGGTGCCGGACGACGATTCCCTCCCGAGCGAGTCGCTCGGCGGTCGCTTCGGGGTCCTCGGCGGCGAACGTGACGAGACCGGACTCGTACTCCTCGGGACTCAGCAGTCGGTCGCCGAGGCCGTCCTTCAGGCGGTCGGTCAGCCGTTCGACCCGGCGCTGGACGGTATCGATGCCCACTGACTCCATCGTCTCGATGGCCGCTGCGAGGGCGACGTAGGGGGCCGGCGAGGTGGTCCCGACCTCGAACCGGCGCGCGCCCTCGTGGTAGGTGTACGTCTCGGCAGCCGAGTCTTCGACGCTCCGATAGCCGATGCGGGTCTGGCGGAGTCGGTCGTGGGCCGCCGGGTCGACGTACAACATCCCCGCGCCCCAGATTCCCAGCAGCCACTTGTGGCCCGCCGCCACCACGAAGTCCGCGCCCCACTCTGTCACGTCGACCGGGTGCTGGCCGACCGACTGGACGGCGTCGACGAGCACCTGTGCCCCGGCGTCGTGGGCGACGTCGACCACCTCGCCGACCGGCAAGCGGGTGCCGTGAGTCCACGTCAGCGAGCTTAGCACGACGAGTCGGGCGTCGTCTATGGCCTCCGTCAGGTCGCCCGTATCGAGGCGTCCCCGTTCGGTCTCCAGCACTCGCACCTCGATGTCGTGGCTGTCTGCCAGTCGGTCCCACGGCAGGGTCCCGGCGGGGTGTTCGAGGTCGGTGCGGACCACCACGTCGCCGGGTTGCCAGTCGATGGCCCCCGCGACGAGGTTGACGCCGTCGGCGGTGCTCCGGGTGAACGCCACGTCCGCGGGACGCGCGCCCAGATGGCCGGCGGCGACCTCCCGGGCGGCGGCGATGGCGTCCCACGCGACGGCGTACGGCCCGTCGCCGGCGGGCGCTTCGAAGGCGTGGCGTTCCAGAAAATCCGTCGCCGCCCCGACGACGGTCCGAGGACTCGGGCCGCTCGCACCGGTGTTGAAGTAGGTACACCGGTCCAGCGCGGGTATCGATGCACGAAGTGCTGCAGGGTCCATACGCGGTGGAAGCACGCCGGCGTCTTGAGCGCTGTGCCGGGAACACCCCGGAGTATTAGACGACTCTAAAAATTAGATTAGAACAAAACTGTTATTTAGTTTGCCACCACTCTCCTCTTTCATGTCGAACCACGACGGTCAGCGCAGCCATAGTCGACGAGTGTCCAGACGGAAGGCCCTCGCGGCCGGCGGTAGCCTCCTCGCGACGGGGCTCGCCGGCTGTATCGGCGACAGCACGGGTCGGTCTGGCGGTGCCGAGAGCGGCGCGGGACAGGCCGACACGGGGGACGGACCCGTCGCAGTCGCTTCCTTCTTCAGTTTCTACGACTTCGCACGGACGGTCGCGACGGACACCCCGATTACGGTCGAGAACCTCATTCCGACGGGGCTCCACGGCCACGGCTGGGAACCGAACGCGAGCGTCACGAAGGACATCGTCGACGCGGACGCGTTCATCCACGTCGGCGAAGACTTCCAGCCGTGGGCCGACCGGGCCATCCAGACGCTCGAAGACGACGACGCCGATACGCATCTCATCAACGTCCGCGAGGGTATCGAACTGGTCGACCTCGCGGCGACGCTCGACCGTGAGGAGGAGGGCGTCGGCGCACAGCGGGGCAAGGACCCCCACTTCTGGCTGGACCCCGAGCGGGCCGCCCAGTCGGTCGACAACATCACCGCGGGGCTCGTCGAACTGGCTCCCGACCACGCCGAGACGTTGCGGAGCAACGCCGAGCAGTACAAATCCGAGGTCCTCCAGCGCATCGACGCGGACTACCGCGCCATCTTCGAGGCGGCCGACCGCGACGTCGTCCAACTCGCGGCCCACAACGCCTTCCAGTACATCGGCGTCGCCTACGGCGTCCGAATGCGCCCGCTCGTGACGAACCTCGCCGCCAGCGGCGACGTGAAACCGTCCGACATCACGGAGGCCAAGCAGGTCATCGCCGACAACGACATCAGGTACATCGCCAACGGCGTCTTCGAGTCCCGAAAGCCCGCGAAACAGTTGCTCGCAGAGACGCAGGTCGAGGCGTACTTCCCGGTGACGCCGTACGCGGGCGTCCGCGAGGCGTGGGTCGAGAACGACTGGGGGTACGAGGAGATAGCGTACAACATCAACATGCCCACCTTCGAGGTGGTCCTCGGGAACACGCCGCCCGCGGAGGCTGGCGACGACGGTTGGGCCGACGAGTGGAGGAACTTCGAATGAGCGACGCCGACCCCGTCGTCGAACTCGCGGACGTGGGGTTTGGCTACACCAGCGCGCGCGTCGTCGAGGACATCTCGCTGCGTGTCGGCCCCGGCGAGTACGTCGCCGTCGTCGGTCCCAACGGCTCCGGGAAGTCGACGCTCATGCAACTCATGCTCGGCCTCCTGCGCCCCGATTCGGGGACCGCTCGCCTGTTCGGTGAACCGGCCCACGCGTTCGACGACGGCGCTCGCATCGGTTACGTCGCCCAGCACGCAAGCGCCTCGAAGGAGATGCCAATCACTGTTCGGGAAGTCGTGCGGATGGGCCGATACCCGCACGTCGGATTCGGCCGTCTCTCGGCAGCAGACCACCGAATCGTCGATCAGGCGCTCGACACCGTCGGCATGTACGACTTCGCGGACCGACGCGTCACGCAACTGTCGGGCGGCCAGCGCCAGCGCGCGTTCATCGCCCGTGCGCTCGCCAGCGACGCCGACCTCCTCGTGCTGGACGAACCGACCGTCGGCGTCGACGCCGAGTCGGTCGACGCCTTCTACGGCCTCCTCGAATCGCTGCACGCCGACGGTATCACCGTCCTGCTCATCGAACACGACCTCCGGGCCGTCACGGAACACGCCGCCCGCGTCGTCTGTCTCAACCGCGAGATATACTTCGACGGCCCGACCGACGAGTTCGTCGAGAGCGACGCGCTGGCCCGGGCCTTCGGGACCGCGATGCCGGTCGGGGGTGACGCCTGATGGACGCCCTCGCGGTCCTCTTTCAGTCGACTCCGACCGACGCCGTCCTCTGGCCGCTGTACTGGCTGCTCAGCCTCTGGTCGGTGTTCATGTCGTGGCTGGGGAGCGTGACCGGCCTCGAACTGTTCCAGTACCAGTTCATGCACCGCGCCGTCCTCGTCGGTCTCTGTATCGGGGTGATGGCACCGCTCATCGGGACCTTCCTCGTCCACCGGCAACTCGCGCTCATCGGCGACGCGCTGGCACACACGGCCTTTGCCGGCGTCGCCGTCGGCCTGTTTCTCAACGCGGTCATCGACCTCGGCGTGTCGCCGTATCTCACCGCCGTCGTCGTCGCGATGCTGGCGGCGTTGCTCATCGAACTCATCTCCGAAGCGACCGACGCGTACAACGACGTCTCGATGGCTATCGTGCTCTCGACCGGATTCGCGCTCGGGACGGTCCTCATCAGCCTCAACGCGGGCGGCCTCGCCGTCGGCATCAACCAGTATCTGTTCGGCAACCTCTCGACGGTATCCGCCGAGAACGCCGCGATACTGCTCGTCCTGTTCGGTATCGTCGTCGCCACTATCGCGGTCACGCGCAACCAACTGCTCTACGTCACCTTCGACGAGACGGCCGCCGCCGTCTCGGGCCTCTCGGTCGGGTGGTACAACCGGCTGATGGTGATGCTGACCGCGCTCGTCGTCGTGGGCGCGATGCAGATAATGGGCGTCATCCTCGTCGCCGCGATGCTCGTCGTGCCGGTCGCAAGCGCGGCACAGGTCTCCCGCAGTTTCCGCTCGTCGCTGCTCACGTCCGTCGTCCTCGCCGAACTCGCCGTCGTCCTCGGCATCGGCGTCGCCTACTACGGCGAAGCGACGGCCGGCGGCGTCATCGTCCTCGTCGCGGTCGCGATATACGTCGTCACCGTCCTCGCGGGCAAACTCCGGACTCGCCTCGGGGACACCACCGCAGCAGACGTCGACCGAATATCCGCCGACGACACCGACTCGACCGCTGACTGACTCGCTTTGCCTCTCCTCGACGGGCCCTCAGGCAAGCGCCGTCGCGACGGCCCCGCCCAACGCGACGCCGACGAGCGCCACCGCCAGCGTCCCACCGGCGTACAGCGCCGCCTCGCGCGGGTGTCCCAGTTCGGCCAGTCGCACCGTCTCGAAGGCGAACGAGGAGAACGTCGTGAACGCCCCGCAGAAGCCGGTGCCGACTGCCAGTGTGACCGACTCCCCGACCGGGGCGGCCACGAGGGCACCCAGCAGGACGCTCCCCAGTACGTTGACGGTCAACGTGTCCGCCCGGTTCCGTTCGAGGCGCGTCCCGACGAGGTGCCGGCCCAGCGCACCGGCCATCCCGCCCAGACCGACGAGTAACAGTGGGTTCACGACACCCACCTCGCGACGAGACGGCCGAGGACGACGCCGAGGAAGGCCAGCGCGTAGTTGGCCGCGACGTTCCCGACGGCCAACGTCGGTGGCAGTCCGCTCGTCTGGACGGCGAACGTGCTGTAGGTCGTAAACGAGGAGAGAAAGCCGGTGCCGACGACCAGACGCGTCTCCGCCGAGAGGGCGTCCGCGAGGTGGGCCTCGTACAGCAACACCCCGAGCGCGAAACTGCCGACGACGTTGACGAGGAGGGTGCCGACGACGGCACCGCCGACGGCCCCCAGTCCCGGGGCCGCTACCGAGATAGCGTGGCGCATGACCGCTCCGACGAACCCCCCCAGCGCGACCAGCAGGAGCGGTTCTGCCCGCGAGAGGGCGTGGGGTCCGGTCATTACCGGCCCCTCGCGACGGCCCTACTCGTCAGTTGTGATGTGGACTGGTGGTTCCGTGGCCCGCTCTCACCCGCTCGGAGACACGCGGGCTCTCGCCGCCGTGGGACGTCCGCCGTTCGCGCACCTGCACGTGGTGGACCGACTCGGTCACGTCGTCGACGACCAGCGCCGCCCCCGTCTCCGCCGGGAGTCGCCGCTCGATACCGCCGTCGAGGTAGGTCGGTCGCGCGTCGGTCAGTGCGGCCACGTCGGCCTCGCTCGTCAGTCGGTGCGCCAGCAGGAGGTCGGCCTGTGAGACGGCGACGGGCGGCAGGGCGCTCGGGCGCTGTGTCGCCAGCCAGCAACTGACGCCGGGGTGGCGCCCTCGCGTCAGCAGGCGTTCGAGCGCCCGGCCCGCGACGCCGTCGGTGAAGGCGTGGGCCTCGTCGACGAGCAGCCACGGGAGATGCCGCGTCTCTCCCGCGACTCGGGTGTCGTACAGCGTACTGGCGACGGCCGCGAGGACGGCGTTCGCCGGCGCATGGTCGACGCCCGAGAGGTCGAGTACCGTCACGCTCCCGCCACAGAGGCGCTCGGACGACAGGCCCGCCGAGTCGAAGACGTCCCACGAGGCGGCGAGCGCGAGGTGGTTGCTCGCGGCCCGCCGCGTGGCCCCATCGGCGTCGCTGTCTTCGACCCACGCCGACATCTCCGTCAACGTGTCGCGACGGGCCGCCGCCTGCCAGACCAGCGCGCCGGCCCCGCTCTCGGGGTCGAGACCGAGCAGCGCACACCACAGCGACGGGTCCAGCGCGGTTGCCCTGACTCGGGGGTCGACCACCGTCGCATCGATATCGGCCGCGGAGAGCGGTGCGAACGCGCCCATCGGGTCCGCGACGACTGGCGAGACGCCGTCGGTGTCGGCCAGTTCTTCCAGCAAGACGCCCAGCGTGTACGTCTTCCCCGACCCCCGCTTGCCGACGATCAGACCGGCGTGTGGCCGGTCTAGGTCCACGTCGACGGGTGCACCGTGACTCCCGTCCCGCGCCCGGTAGTGTCCGAGACGCGCCGTCGGGCCCTGTTCTCGCTCGCGTCCGATGACGACCATGCCGTCGCTGGCCGCCCGCTCCCATTTGAACCTCTGTCCGAGGGTTCAAGTGTGGAGCCGGGACCACGCCACCTCATGAGCGAATCTCTGTGGCGAGACGAACGGGCCATCGAAGGACTGCCGATTCGACTGGTCATCGCGCTTGTCGTCGGCGTCGCCTGCCTGAGCGTGATGATGAGCACTATCTCGGGCATCGAGACGTTGCAGGTCACGGAAGTCGACGTGCAACCTCACCCGGAGGTGACGACGCCCGGAGAGCGCGAGGTGACCGTCACCGTCGTCGACCCGGAGGGTGCGCCCGTCTCCGGGGCCACCGTCGTCGCCAAGAGCGGGACGGCGACGCTCGATAGCGTGGCGACGGCCGAGACGGGGGCGGCGGGCAACGCCACCCTCTCCCTGTCGCCGTCGCTGGGGGCGAACCAGCAGGAGGGAACCGTGGTGTTCGACGTGAAACCGCCCGCGAGCAGCAGCTATCAGGACAGTCGGTCGAACACGGACCTGCTCGTGGTCGGCAGTTAGTCCCAGTCTATCCAGTCCTGTTCCCATCCGGTGCGGGACTGGGCGTTCCGTCGGGCGTGTTCCTGGTCCTCGCGGCGGGTCCGGTTGCGCTCGACGGTGTCGGCCTGCTCGCCCTCGACGAGCATCGGCCGGAACGCGACGCTGCCGAGACGCTGCGTCTCGCCGTCGGCGTCGACGGTGGCCAGCGTCTGCTGGCTGGCACCCAGTGGCATCACCATCCGGCCGTCGTCGGCCAGTTGTGCCAGCAGGGCACGCGGCGGTTCGATAGCGGCGGCTTCCAGCAGAATCCGGTCGTAGGGGGCGTACTCGGGGAGGCCGTCGGCACCGTCCCGCCGGTCGACGAGGACCTCCTCGTAGCCCGCCTTCGCGAGGTTCTGCCGGGCGTCGATGACGAGCCGCCGGGTGATGTCGATGGCCTGTACGTTGGCGGCGCCGACCCGTTCGGCGAGGACGGCGGCGGTGTAGCCGATGCCGGCGCCGACGACGAGGACGTCGTCGTCTTCTTCGGGGGCCA
The DNA here is from genome assembly GCF_014647235.1 of Haloarcula pellucida. GTDB lineage: Archaea > Halobacteriota > Halobacteria > Halobacteriales > Haloarculaceae > Haloarcula > Haloarcula pellucida. Next base: position 133,605 of record NZ_BMOU01000005.1, on the reverse strand, counting down.
GTGCTTCGAGCAGTCGAGCCACGGTACTCGGCGAGAGCACGCGGGTCCCGAGTCGCTCGAACGGTCGGTCGGAGTAGGCCTGTTGCTCGCCGACGAACGCCTCGCGCGGGACCGCACGCATCGCTGCCGACAGCCACGCGCTCTGGACGACACCCTTGCTGTCGTGTTGCAGGCTGTCGACCATGTCGCCGCGCAGTACCGCAGGGTCCATATCCGAGATTCCGGCCGGAACTATATGAATGACGCGCCCCGCGAGTCCGCCGCGGTACCGTCGGCTTACTGCAACCGGACGAACCGCACGGCACCGTGTGTCTCGCGGGCCAGCGACCCGTCGGGGCGCCGGCGGACACGGACCAGCGTCTGTCGGCGCCGGCCACCGAGCGGTGCGAGCAACAACCCACCGGGGCGGACCTGTTCGACGACGGCGCTCGGGAACGCCGAGGCCGCACACGTCAGGTACGCGCGGTCGTAGGGCGCGTGGTCGGGCCAGCCCCGTTTCCCGTCGCCCGCGCGGACTGAGACGTCGCCGTACCCCGTCGCTCCGAGCGTCGCCTGCGCTCGCTCGGCCAGTTCGTCGTGGTACTCGACGGTGTAGACGTCGGCCGAACCGACGAGTTCGGCGGTGACGGCGGCGTGGTAGCCACACCCGGTCCCGATTTCGAGGACGCGGTCGCCTCGCTGGAGGTCGAGCAGTTCCGCCATGATGGCCACCATGTGGGGCGCAGAAATCGTCTGGTCTCGGCCTATCGGGAGTGGCCGGTCGCGGTAGGCGTCGGTCCGGTACTCCTCGGGCACGAACCGGTGTCGCGGGACCGCTTCCATCGCCGAGAGCACCCGCTCGTCGTCGATTCGCCCCTCTCGGAGGCGGTCGACCAGCGCGGTGCGGGCGCGCTCCCAGTCGGGCATCCTACCAGGCGGACCAGGCCGTCGAGGACTCGTCGCGAACGTACAACCGGTTGATGTCTTTCGCCACTGCGCTGTCGCCGTCGAAGTCCATCTTCTCGTGGTCGTAGCCGTGGGCGTCGTCGCGGACGTGGATGCCCTCGACGGTGAACTCCTCGTCGCCGAACGTCTCGGTCTCGCCGACGACGAACTCGAAGTCGCCGGGCACCTGCAGTTTGAAGCTCTCGGTCTCGTCGTGGCGCCCGTCTTTCGGGTGCATCGTGACGTTGACCGCGACGTTCCCCACCGCGCGGGACCAGATGGTCTCGACGGCCTCGACCGAGGCTTCCTCTTCGCGACCCTCGTCGGTTTCCAGACTCGTGATGCGGACGGTCAGGACGGCTTCCTCGGTCTCCAGTAAGAACTCCTCGCCGACGGCGAGGTCGGCGTCCTCGGGGACGTCGACCTGTGCGGTGAACGATTCGCCGTCTTGGGAGACGACGACGTCTCGCTGGAGCGTGGTCTCCTCGGGCAACTGTTCCTTGTGGACGTGGTCGCAGTCGGTACAGCGGACGGTGACGTGACCACCGGGCTTGAGCACCTCGTGGACGGTCTCTAAGTCCGGCGAGCAGGCCGGACAGGGGAGCGCGACGCGCTCTCCGGGTGTCGCTTCGGTCATACGCCTGCCTTGACGGCCCGGGCCTAAATGGTCGTCGCCACGGCTCTCGTCGTGGTTCTCCGTCGCACGGACGGGCCGCCGGCCCGAGTGCTCACTCGCCCCGCGGCAGGTTCACTGCCGCGCCGTCCTCGCGGCTCACTCCGTTCACGGGTCGCTACGCTCGCCGCTCACATTCGAGGCGACTCACTACGCTCGCCGCCTCGCTTTCACCGCTCAGACTGTGGGAGGTCTACGACCTCACTGTCCGCGTACACGGTCGGTTCCGTCAGGATGCCGTCCAGATGGATAGGGGCGTGGGTGTCGCCGCCGATGGCGTGGTCGTCGCCGATGGCGATGTGGACGGTTCCCCCTGCCTTCTCGTCCAGCAGGACGGATCCGACGAGGTCCGTGACGGCGACGTTGGTGCCGATGCCCAGTTCGGCGAGGTTGTAGGCGTCCCGGCCCACCTCCTCGGCGGCCGTCTCGACCTCCGCACGGATGTCGGGGTCGTCGATATCCGTGACGTAGCCGTCCTCGACCTCGAAGCGGAGTTCGCGACCGTCGAGTTTGCCGTGGGGGCGCATCGTCCCGTCGACGACGAAGGTGCCGTCGGCCGTCTCCGGGGCGAGGAACACCTCGCCCGCCGGGAGGTTCGACATCTCGCCGGGTTCGTGGACGATGCCCGTGTCGAGGTTCCACTCACGAGAGCCGACGCCGAAGGTGATGTCCGTGCCCTGCGGTGAGGTGACCCGAACCTCGGCGGCGTCGGCGACCTGTGCGAGGACGTCCTCGCAGTGCTGCCGGATGGCCTCGTAGTCGGCGTCTAACCCCATCAAGAACACGCCCTCGCTGATACCCGGGAGCGTGGCGATGCGGGCGCCGGCGGCGTTGGCCTCGCTTCGGGCCTCGGTGTGGCTCAGGCTCTTGGTCGTGGGCGCCAACACCACGTCGGCACTCCGCATCGCGCCGGCGACGGGTTCGGGCGGTTCCTCGCCGTGCTGATTCCCCGGTGGGTAGCGCAAAAAGACGGTGTCGTCGGTGATCTCGGCGGCGACCCGATACAGGGCCTCGCCGATGGCTTTGCACCCGTCGTCGGTGACGACGGCACACGACTCGTCGGACTGGAGGTTCATGCACTGCTTGACGGCCGTCTCCGCCGGGGCGCGAAGGGAGGAGTTGTCCATACAGACGCCTCGGCCCGGCCGGGATTAACTCTTGGTGGAAATCCGGGGGTGGACGAACGTCGAAACGACTCCATGTGTGGTGGTAACAGGGTGCGATAGTACAACTATCCGAGTTAATTTCTATCATCATTAACCGCAAAGAATATCCTCTCGCCACGTGAACGGTCGTCCATGCTCCACGTGGGCATCAACGGCTTTGGCACAATCGGCAAACGGGTCGCTGACGCGGTCCGTGTCCAGCCGGACATGACGGTGGCGGGCGTCTCCAAACGCTCCCCGAACTTCGAGGCAACTATCGCACACGACCGCGGATACGACCTCTATGCCGCCGGTGACGACGGCAGAGTGCCGTTCGACGCCGCCGGTCTCGACACCGCCGGCACGGTTCACGACCTCGTCGAGGTCAGCGACGTCGTCGTCGATACGACGCCGGGCGGCGTCGGCGCGACGAACGCCAGTCTCTACGAGGAACACGATACGCCGGCCATCTTCCAGGGCGGGGAGGACCCCGACGTCGCCGACGTGAGTTTCGTCGCTCGTGCCAACTACGACGACGCGGTCGGCGCCGACAGCGCCCGCGTGGTCTCTTGTAACACCACGGGACTCTCACGTCTCTTCGCTCCCCTAGAGGAGTCCTACGGCATCGAGAAGGCACGAATCACGCTCGTCCGGCGGGGTGGTGACCCCGGACAGACGAGCCGCGGCCCCATCAACGACACACTGCCAGACCCCGTCGAGATACCCTCTCACCACGGCCCGGACGTCCAGACGGTGTTCCCCGACCTCGACATCGATACGATGGGAATGAAGGTGCCGACCACACAGATGCACACCCACAGCGTCAACGTCACGCTGGAGTCGACGCCGTCGGCCGAGGCGGTCCGTGACCTGCTGGGCCGGGAGTCGCGCCTGTTTCTCATCCCGGAGACGCTGGGCATCGACGGCGCCGGCAAACTCAAAGAGTACACTCGCGACGCCGGCCGCCCGCGCGGCGACGTCTGGGAGAACTGCATCTGGGCCGAGTCGGTCACCGTCGAGGACAACGACCTCTACCTGTTCCAGGCTATCCACCAGGAGGCCGACGTGGTCCCGGAGAACATCGACGCGGTGCGCGCCCTCTCGGAACGGACCGCCAGCGCCCGACAGAGCATCGACCGGACCAACGACGCACTCGGCGTCGGCCGCGGACTCGTCGAACACGAGGGGAACGCCCCCCGAAGCACCGCCGACGACTGACCGACCGGTCGCCGGTCAGCCCAGTTCGTGGAACGTCAGGTCGCCACTCGCCGTATCCAACGTCGCCACCGAGAACGGCTCCGGTGCCGGCGGGATGGCGATGCCGCCGGGGTTGATTCGTACCGTCCCCTCGTACTCCTCTGATCCGGCCTCGTGCGTGTGGCCGTGACAGACGTAGTCGTAGGTCCCACACTCGACGAGGGCGTCGACGATGGCTCCGCTGGTGCCGTGATACACCGCGAACTCCGCGCCGTCGAGCGTCAGTTCGCCCATCTCCCCGAGGTAGGTGCCGAAGCCGTCGACGGTCGATTCGAGTGCCCACTCGCCGTCGTTGTTCCCGCGGACGGCGTAGAACGTCCAGTCGCCGTCGAACGGCGTCGCCGAGAACGGCGCGACGAAGTCGCCGCAGTGAATCACCGTCTCGACGCCCGCTTCGGTGAACGTCTCGACGGCCGCCTCGACCAGTCCGGTGTTGTCGTGCGTATCGGAGACGATGCCGACCTGCATGGCCGGCCGTTCTGCGGGCGGCCACAAGAACGTATCCTCTCGTCCCGCGAGGCTTTTGTCCCGCAGGAGCGAACCCCAGTCAATGGCACAGGGTATCCTCGACACGCTGGGACTGATGGCCATCGTCGTGCTGGCGATTCCGGTCGGCCTGTTCGGCGTCGAGCACCTCGTCCGGGGCGAGATGGTCGCCGGCGTCGTCTACCTCGGCATCGCCGTCGGGATGGTCGTCATAGAGCAGTACCTCACGACGCCGACGGACCTCCCGGGCATGGTCGCCGAGAAGACGGTCGGTGCCGTCGTCAAGACCGAGGACCCGACCGAGGAGGACTAGCGCTCCGACCGCCAGCGGTCGGGGTCGTCTGCGGCGAGATATTCGGTCAGCAGCGAGGGGAAACTCCGGCCCTTGAGGTATCGTAGCCCGAAGTCCTCCGCCCAGTTGATGATGCCTTGGTCCTCCGTGACGACGCCCGCGTCCAGTTCTTTCGCAAGCATCAGGAGGTCGAAGTCCTCGCGGGAGTCGAGCACACCCTGCCGGAGCGTGTCGCGGTACTCGTCCCGGAGGTCGGAGATGACCTTGTCCACCTCCGTCATGTGGTCGTGTTCCTCGACCGTCTCGGCGCGGGACTCTTCGGCTTTCCGGACGGCTTTCTCGGAGACGCGCAGGCCACGGTCGACCCGGTCGGACATCTCGTCGATGAACTTATAGACGAGGTCCGCCGGAATCATCACTTCGTGGTGGGCCGGCGACTTCGTGATGACCCACGTATCGAGTTTCGTCAGTACGTCGCCGCTGACGTCGCGGTTCTCCAGCATCCCCGTCAACTCCGCCTTGATGGAGGGCGGCATGTAACAGGAGATGTTGTGAATCTGTTTCGCCGCCGCGACGAGTTCCAGCAGGTCCCGACACGCCGCCTCGACGTCCTGGTCCGGTCCCCGTATCTCCGTGGTGAGAAACAGCGAGGTGTCCAGTACGAACCGCTGCTTGAGCGGACGGTCGGCCATAGCGGCGCTACGGCGCCTGTACACTAATGTCTGCTGTCGAGGGTCGCCTCGCCCGATAGGTTTAGTCGTTGTGTGAACAACTCCCATGCATGGTCCGGGACTGGTCGTCGGTGTTCGACCTCGGCGACACCGACCACGAAGACCTGCTGGAGCACTTCGACCGGGCGTGGTTTCAGGGGAACGAGTACCGATACCTCTCTGATGCGCGCCACGGCGTCGAACGCGGGACCGCCATCCTCGACGACGTCGTCGTCAGGGGGTACCCCTCGATGCCGCGAGCGCTCGTCCTCGAACCGGCCGTCCACGAGGTGTTCGACGGACCGGTCGCCGTCGAGGAGAAACTCAACGGTTACAACGTCCGGGTCGCCCGCGTCGACGGGGACTTGCTGGCGTTCACCCGGAGCGGGTTCGTCTGTCCGTACACGACCCGCAAGGTAGCGACGACGCTCGACGCCGACGGCTTCTTCGAGGACTACCCGGAGTACATGCTGTGTGGCGAACTCGTCGGCCCGGAGAACCCCTACACCGAACACGACTACCCGGAAGTCGACGAGGCGGCCTTCTACGTCTTCGGCATTCGCCACCGGGAGACGAGCGACCCGATGCCCGTCGCCCGCCGGCGAGAGTGCTGCGTCGACTACGACCTCGACCCGGTTCGCCACTACGGGACGTTCACGCCCGCGGCGGCCGTCTCGACGGCGAAAGAAACCATCCGCGACCTCGACGCCCGCGGCCGGGAGGGCGTCGTCCTCAAGTCCACCGACGGCCGGCGCGCGCTGAAGTACACCACCAGCGCCATCCACCGCGCCGACCTCGAACACGCCTTCGCGCTCCCGTTCGACTACGGCCGAGACTTCATCTTCACCCGCGTGATCCGGGAGGCGTTTCAGGCCGTCGAGTTCGATGACCCGCCGGACCGAGTCCGCGAGCGGGCCCGGAAACTCGGCGAAGCAATCCTGTTACCGGCCGTCGAGACGGTGCGGGCCGTCGACGCCGACGACCCGGTCGGGGAGACCCACACCGTCAGAGCCGACCCCGAGGTAGTCGAGGCGCTGCTGTCGTACTTTCGCGATAAGGGACTGGAACTGGCCGTCGAACGCGACCGGACCGAGGACGGCGAGCGCGTGGTCACGTTCACGAAGGTCGCGCGGTCGACCCGCGACAAGACGGCGTACTACCTCTCGGGCGGGACGATTGACGAGTGACTCGGGCGCGTTACCGCCGGCAGTCGCCGACGGTCCGTATCGTGTCGCGTCCAGAAAGTCCGTGTTCGCGGCCCGCGTCGCGGTCCCAGCGGAGTTCTGCCGTCTCGCTATCGTCGTCGAACCCAGCCTCGGCCGTTCGGAACTGTAACACGAGGTCCATCGACCCGTCCTCGTTCACGTCGTCGGTGTGAGACCGGACGGGCGTCGCACCGTCGCCGTCTGCGACCGCCTCGGGCGCACCGAAACGGTAGCGAACGTCCTCGATCGTCGGGTCGAACTCCTCGGTCTGGTAGACGACGACAGCGGTGACGCCGTTGCTCTCGGGGTTGATCGGACTCTCCTCGGAGTCGGGTTTCACCTCGACGTCGAGTTCGCGTGGGAAGTGCGCCAGCGCACCGCCGGTCGCCGCTGTGAGTCCGGCGGTCGCAGCGGCGAGACCGGCAGTCGCTCTGAGGACGGTTCGTCGGTCGGGCATAGGGTTCGTCATGCAGTCGTCCGGTACCGAGAGTGACGGGAAACGGATTCTGGTACGGTGGACGAACACGTTCGACGGGCGTACCACAATGACCGACTGCGACGGTCCGGCGCGTCCGGTACTGTGGGAAATCTCCTGTCTCTGTCAGTCCGCGACGATGGCCTCGCCGGCCTCGTCCAGCAGTTCGTCGATGGAGCGCTCGCTCGGTTCGTTCTCCAGAAGGACGTCGATGGGGAGGGTCGGTGCGCCGTCGACGAGGTTCTCCATCAGGACCAGTCGTTCGCGGGCCCGGGACATCCCGACGTAGAACACGCGCCGTTCGTTGTCGGTCAGCGTCGGCACCGGACTCGTGTGCTTGGTGAACTCCTCGACGCCGGGCACTTCGATGCCCTTCTGGTCGACTGTCGCGGCCATCTGCTCGACCACTTTCTCGGTCAGGTCCGTCGCGACGAACACGTGGTCGGCCTCACGACCCTTCGCGGAGTGGATGGTGCCCAGACGCACGCGGTCGGGGTCCATCCCGCGGTACTCGCCATTGAAGTAGGCGTTGACGGTACGCTCCTGGAAGTTCGTAACCTTCCGGAGCATGTCGCCCGCCGAGGCGGCGTCGGGGACGAACGGGACGTGGTCGGTGACGACCGTGTGGTCGATTTCGATCTCGGCGATGTCCTCGGAGTCGCTGTCCTCCTCGATGTCTTCGAGGGCGTCGAAGAAGTCATCGCGCTCCCCGGTGCCGAAGGCGGAGTCGACGAGCATGTCGGCCAATCGACGGGCCTCAAGCACCGAGAGCGTCTCCTCGTTCTCGACGGCCTCGACGGCGCTGACGTACTGGCTGAGGCGGTCGGTCCACATCCGCTGGTCGGTCAGACACGAGAAGGGGATCCCGTCGCCGATGAACTCGTCGATGAACTGGAACATCTGGTAGCGCGCCCGAAAGAGTACCATCACCGTCTCGTCGGACTGATCGACGGTACCGGTGACGTTGCGTGCGAGGTCGTACATCGATGGGTTCTGGACGGCCTCGACGCGACCGCCCTCTTTGCGCGGATTCAGGTCCTTCTCCTGGCGCTTCTCGATGTGGCGCACCTCGCGGTTGACGACGTTGAGGATGCGCGAGGGGAGGCGATAGGAGTTCGGTAGAATCTCGTCCTGCGTGACGTCCTCTTCGAGCAGGAGGTCCGGGTCCGCGCCCTGCCACGCGTAGACGACCTGGTCGTCGTCGCCGGCGATGAGTACCCGCTTCATGTGGGGCTTCCACTCCTCGTAGACGTCGTACTGCAGGGTCGTGATGTCCTGGAACTCGTCGATGATGAGGTAGTCGACGTTCGGGAGCAGGGAGCGCTGGGCGACCCGTTCGAGCATGTCGGCGAAGCCGGTGAGGTCGTTGTCGCCCTTGAACGTCCGCCAGCCACGGATGGCGCTGGGGACGTCCACCCGGTCGTCGTCGGTGGGCCACGTCGGCGTGTACTTGTTCCCGGTCTGGGCGTTGTCGTCGATTTCGGGCGGGAGGCGGACCTCCTCGTCGTCCCACTTGAAGGGGACGTCGTACCAGTCGGCCACGTCGCGGCGGGTCCGCTGGAGCCACTGACTCGTGGCGATAATCTTGTTGCCGAGTGTCGTCGACCGGGCCGAGCGCCGCCGCGACCCCTCGTACTCGTCCTCGTACTCGATACCGAACTGCTCGCAGAAGTCTTCCTTGTCGTCCTCGCCGACGACGTCGCCCCGCGAGAGGTTCAGCAGTTCGTACGCCTTCGCGTGCATCGTACAGACGTTTCCGCGTAGCGCCCGCGGCGTCAGGTCGAGTCGCTCGGCGAGACGCTCCCGTATCTCTGCGGCCGCGGCCCGGGTGTACGAGACCACCAGCACGTCACGAAAGTCCACGTCGTCGTCTTCCAGCAGTTCCTCGACGCGGTCCAGCAGTGCCGTCGTCTTCCCGCTACCGGGCCCACCGAACAGGCGGACAACCTCGGTGGTCGAATCGGTCATTGCACCTATACTAGTTCCCCGCACCAATAAACGACGTGCTTTAGAGAAACGGGGAGTCGTCGACCCGAAGCACTACCGATACAGCGAGACGTACAGCATCGCGAACCCGATGATGAAGGGGATGGTCTCGGCCATCTGGAAGAACACCCGCAGGAGTGCCCCCACCTCGCCGGCGCTCAACTGGGTGATGACACTGGAGATGGCGACGCCCATGCTGATGAACGCGAACCCGACGAACGCGTACTGCAGGCGCTCGGACGGTCGCTTCCGGTAGGCCTGAAAACTGATGAGCGTGATACCGAGCGTCAGGCCGAACACGACCATCCGCATCAACACGAGCGCTCCACGCGCGATTGCGACGCCGTCGGCCATCGTTTCAGTTCCGTCCGTTCATGTCGTCACTCGGGGTTCAGTTCGTCCCACAACTGGCTGAATCGGTCGGGGAGGTTCTCCTCGCGGTAGATGCGCACCTTGTACTCTTCGTCTTCCAGTGAGATGACCGTCGACTCGAAGTTGGACTCGTACACCTTGTAGTGGTTCCCGTCCTCGGCGACCAGCGTGTGGTCCGTGACGAGGTCGTACTCGTCTAACAGTTCGATGCGGCGGTACACCGTCGGCAACGAGAGGTCGCACTCTTCGGCGAGTTCCTTGGCCGAATGCGGTTCGCGGCTGATAGCGGCCAACACCCGTCGTGCGTGCTGGTCACCGATTGTGTCCAGAACCTCCTCGATGCTCTTGTCCTCTGCCACTATGAATGAGTTCTCATCCGGTCATATAAGCGTTTTCGAGACCGGGGGTTGTTTCAGAATCGGAAAACGCTGATGGGTTTATATGGCCACAGAGGCACTACGCACTGATGCGGATCGCGTTCAGGTAAAACGATGTCCGGAGACAACCTCCGTCGCGTGGCGACGGGCAAGACGATGGGTGACCGACCAGACGAGCGACTGACCCCCCTCGGAGGATCGGGTGACCCACGAGCGAACGACACCGCCAGTCGTGACGCCATCCCGGAGTCGCTGTTGACTTCGGTCATCGACGACGTTACTGATGGAGACCTCGCCGTCGACGACGGCATGGTGACCCAGAGCCTGGACGAGATTCTGCTCGCGCTGATAGCGTTGTCCGACGACGAGACGCACGGGACCGGTCTCATGGAGGAACTGTCACGTCTGTTCGACGCGCAGTTGAGTCCGGGCACCGTGTACCCGCGTCTGCACGACCTCGAAGCCGATGACACGCTCACGGTACACGAGCTCGTACAGACCAAGCAGTACTCGATAAACGACACCGCCGCAGCGGAATCGCAAATCGAGGCCGCGGCGTACAGGCATCTCCTGATCGGGATGTTCCTGCACGCGTCGCTGGACGCGCTGTAATCGCTCTCGTCTACCCCTCTTTGGCGTCGACGAGGCTGACGACTGACCCCCGTCGGCCGTCCTCGACGCTCGGGCGACGAACGCCGCTGGTCGACGACTGACCCCCGTCGGCCGGTGGCCATTTCTCGCTCTCTTGCTGCCTGACTCACCACCGACAGCGCATCCGCTCTGTCGTCACGAACGCGAAAAAACGAACCGCCGCGGAACCGCCCTCAGTTTACTGGTGTCCAGCCACACACCGAGCACTCGCTCGCGGCCGACTCGTGAAGGCCGCCACAGTCCGGACACTGCTTCTTGTTGTAGTTTTCCTCCCAGCCCGTCTCCTCGACGTCGTGGCCTCGCTGGGAGAGGAATTCGTCGAACATGTCGTCTCCACTCGGTGCGGTCGCCATACATGCTATGGTATAGCACATCAGTATTTAGAGCTACCGATATTGAGAAACGTTGCCGCACAACACGATATGTGTAGCCCACTCTGTCGTATCGAACTGCGGCCCCTCGATTTCCGCCGCCGACGACCGACTCGACGTCGAGAACAGCAGTGTCCCGCGGTCCTGGCGATTGTAGATCGCTGACACCGACCGGCCACAGGCAGTTCGTCGCTCGCACACCGACGCAGTGCCGTACTCGTCGAACGCGACACCCGGGTTCGTTTGCCGTCTCTCGTCGCTCGGCGGTCTCCGACTCCTCGCTGGCGACTGCCACCCGATACCCCTCGATAGTCGCTGCAATCGTCGTGTCGTACGACATCCCACTCCGAATCTTCGACGCCTTCGACCGTCGCGAACGACTTGACTCTCTTAGCGGTGATTTCAGTCGCGACGCCGTAACGAGTTCGTGATAACGACGACACACCAAATCGATTCGGCCGATGACGTTCTGGCCTCGCTTGTAGAAGCTGTGTCGGCTCAAAACCCTGCGAACTCTGGATGGGCCCTGCCGGGGAGTATCCAGAATGTACCGGGCTGTCAGCCAACCGTTTGTAGCAAGGTGCAGAGCTAACGCAGGCGATTTGATCGGGACCGTTTCTGCCTTCGCCAATTGACCATGTCAGATCTTGACCCACTCGACCCGGCAACGGCCAAGCAGATGTACCTCGACGATCGGCGGAATGAGCTCGCCGATGCAACGATACAGTCTCACGGCTACCGCCTCACGCAGTTCGTCGACTGGTGTGAACTGGACGGAATCGAGAACCTAAACGAACTCTCTGGTCGCGACATCCACCGCTTTCGCGTCGATCGGCGTAACGAAGATGATCTCGCGAGGGCGACGATGAAAGGCCAACTCGCGACCTTGCGGATCTTCCTTCGCTTTTGCGTGAGTATAGACGGCGTCGAGCCCGGACTAGACGAAAAGATCATCCTTCCGCGGACGACGGCGGAGGATGCCCGCGACGAGCTCGTCAGCGCCGACCGCGCACAGGAGATCCTCGAACACTTAGACCGGTACCGATACGCCACCCTGGAACACGCACTGCTTTCAGTCCTCTGGCACACCGGCCTGCGGATCGGCGCCGCCACCGGCCTTGACGTTGAGGACTATGATCCCGACGAACAGTGTCTGAACCTGGTTCATAGGCCGGACACTGGAACAACGTTGAAGAATAAGGGGAACAGCGAGCGCTTCGTGGCTCTGTCTGAGCGAGTCTGTCGTATTCTGGACGATTGGCTCACAGTGAACCATCCAGGCCTCATCGACAATCACGGGCGATCGCCGCTGTTCGCCACACGACGTGACAGACTTAGCAAGAATCGTGCGCGCTCGATCGCGTACCAGTACACCCCCCCTGCGTATACGCGAACGAGTGTCCTCATGACCGCGTCGAAGAGACTTGCGAGGCTAGGCCGACCGAGCGGGCCTACGCTTGTCCGTCGGCACTTAGTCCTCATCCGTTCCGACGCGGCGCGATAACGTACCACCTCCAGCAGGACACGCCGGAAAAGGTCGTAAGTGATCGGATGGATGTTGGGATGGACGTGCTGGAACGCCACTATGATCAGCGGTCGGCAAAGGAGAAGCTCCGACAGCGACGTCAATACCTACCGTAAACTGTTGTTTTGGAAGTATATTCAAGGGGGGATACGGAAAATAATCTGTTTCCGCAGAATTGGAACCTCGACTCACCTAAGAGGGTTAGCTACTGCAATTTAATTGCAGGCCGATAGTTTTTGGCCCTGTCAGTCGTATCCAGAACGGGGGTTTGGATCATGGGTAACGAATTTGTCTGTTGGCCGAACAGGAACGCGAGGCCGACTGGCCCTGCCATGAACAGATGTATTGTTGATGTGTTGGAGAGTTCGTTTAGGGAATCTCGGAGTCCCCTGCTGAAACATAGTTGTCGCTTGAGTCGCCGTCGAACTCCACGAGAACACCACCGTCGGCGGGACCATCCATGCCCGCGGCGAGATGATGATGCACACCGACGAGGTCATCGACCCGACGAGACGGCCGAAGCGATGGCCGAGGCCGCCGAGGAACTGGAAGCTGACGAGGAGAGCGACGAGGACGTGGTCGACGAAGAAGAGCCCGACGCCGCCGCACCCGAGCGGATGGAGGCCGACGACAACGCCATCGAGACGCCCGACTGACACTCAGGTCGCGTTTACTACCGACATCACCCACCCGTCGTCGCGGTCGCCGTACTCACCGATTGCGACGTAGTGGCCGTCCTCACTCGCGAGGCCAACCGGTTCGATTTCGCGGTCAGGAGCTATACCGTATTTGGTGCTCGACTGTACCCCACCATCTGGTCCGATAGCAGTTATCCAGATTCCTTCGTCACCTTCGCTGGCAAGAAGATACCCACTACTGCCGTTTGGTTCCAGAACGTCGAGTTCTATACCTGGCTCCTCGTACGTCCTCGTCCACTGCTCTTGCCGATTATGGTCGAGAGCGCGCACACGAACTTCGTTTTTCCGCGTACCCCACAACACGTACCCCGCCGGCGTCGGTAAAGCACGGCTGAACGTTTCGGGATTCACTCGCCATTCCTTCGCTCCGTCAGGTCCGAACTGCTGCATTACGTATCCACCCCTGATTTCGGACCCGTAGAGGAACCAGCTGCCGTCGTGTGTCCGTCGGACAGATTTGGTTGAGAGGGATTCGTAGTCTTTCTTCCACTGCACCGGACCCCCGGAGCCTTCGAACGCTCTGATGTACGTTTCGGCGCCTTCGGGGTGTTGGATAGTCCACGCGCACAAGTGGTTCCCATCGGCAAGCTCCAGAAACCATACGTTGTGGGCACCTTGCGTTGGTGCGTCGAATCCACGTTTCCATTCGAGTTCCCCCCGAGAATCCGTTTTGACGACGCCGACATCAGAGGTGTCGGCCTGTGGAATGCCGCCAAAGAGATATCCTCCATCCGACGCCACGTTCACGGTGACTCCACCCCGACCGGCCACCCAGTCCGAGAAGATTCGAGACCATTCGACGTCTAGATCGGTATCGAACGCGACGAGCCAGAGAGCCTCGTCTAAAGAGCCGGCACACAGAATCCCACCATCAGTCACGACGACATCCGAGAAGACACCTGTCAATTGACTCCCCTCGCGGTCAGACAGATCCTTCGTCCGAACGAGATGAGTCGGTGCGTTACCGTCCGGTGTTTCCGTCTCTGTCGGTGTCCCCGTCTCCGTCGACGTGTCGGATTCCGTTTGAGAAGATGCTTCGGTAGATGCTATTGAAGATTTATTCTGGCCCTCTGTCAGTTCGCTGTTTGGGTCCCCCGCAGGCGGTTGAAAATTGTTGCAACCAGCGACTACAGTTGTAGTAATGGCTCCAACGCTACCCAGGAATTTACGGCGTGAGGGGGGATCTGACATCTTTTGGTACACTAAGTTCCTGGCCGATAATAACCAACCGATTCTCAGTGATATTGGAAATTAGCCGATCCAGGCCCGCTATGTCCAAAAATCATTGGCTCAAAACCATGCAGACTCTGGATGGGCCCTGCCGGATTTGAACCAGCGCTCAATCGGTTATGAGCCGATCGCTTTAACCAGACTAAGCTAAGGGCCCTCGTGGGTCGTTTCTCGGTTCCGCGTCTTTAGCCTGTCGGGTCCGTGTCGGTCGGTTCGTGGCTCGTCGACGTCGGCGCGACACGCGTGGCTTGCGACGCGTTTCACCTGGTAACACTGAAGAAGGGGACGCCACCGCCAGGGCTCGAACCTGGGACAACCTGGGTAACAACCAGGTGCTCTACCAACTGAGCTACGGCGGCTTGTTCGCATGCATCGATTGACGGAGTTGTTAAATAGGGCTTTCGTTTCCGAACGCCATCGACACGCTTTCACGCACTCTGTGAGTACCGGTGGGCATGAGCGACGAGTTCGACGCCGTCGTCGAGCGGGTCCACGAGCGGGTCTCGCCCGACGCCGAGGAGCGCGAGCGGTTACAGCAGGCCGCCGAGACGGTGATGGAGCGGGCGAGAGACACTATCGCCGACCTCCCCGTCTCGGCCGAGGTGATACAGGTCGGATCGACGGCCAGAGGGACGTGGACCGCCGGGGACCGCGACGTCGACGTGTTCGTCGCGTTCCCGCCGGACCTGCCACGGGAGACGCTGGAGGAGTACGGACTGGAAGTGGGCCACGCCGTCCTCCCCGAGGGCCGGGAGGAGTACGCCGAACACCCCTACGTCGTCGGCGAGTGTGACGGCTACGACGTCGACCTCGTCCCGTGTTACGCCGTCGAGGACGCCACGGCCATCCAGTCCGCCGTCGACCGGACGCCGTTCCACACCCGGTACCTCGACTCGCGACTGGACGACGCCCTCGCCGGGGACGTACGGATCACCAAGCAGTTCCTGAAGGGCATCGGCGTCTACGGGAGCGACCTCCGTACCCGTGGATTCTCGGGCTATCTGACCGAACTGCTGGTGCTGGAGTACGGCGGCTTCCGCGAGTTCGTCGAGGCGGCCGCGGACTGGCACCCGCCGGTCACGTTCGATCCGGAGGACCACGGCACCGTCTCGTTCGACGACCCGCTCGTCGTCGTCGACCCGACGGACCCCGAGCGCAACGTCGCCGCGGTCTGTTCGGCGACGAACGTGGCGCGGTTCCAGCACTACGCGCGGGACCTCCTCGCGAACCCCCGAATCGGCCTGTTCGAGGCCAGCGAGCCCGACCCGTACGACGCCGACACAGTGGCTGTAGCCATCGAACGCCGCGGGACGACGCCGGTAGCCCTTCGGTTCGACGCGCCCGACGTGGTCGAGGACCAACTCTGGCCACAGCTACGGAAGTCACTCGGCGGCCTCACGGACGAACTCGACCGGCGGGGGTTCGACGTGCTTCGCTCGGCGGCCTTCGCCGCGGACGGTGTGGACGCCGAGGCAAGCACGGACATGCCGTCGGACGCGACCGGTGACGCCGTCCTGCTGGCGGAACTCGCCGTCGCCGAACGCCCGGCTATCGAGCGCCACGACGGGCCGCCGGTCCACGTCCGCGAGCACGCGACGGGGTTCTACGAGGCGTACGAAGACGACCCCGAGGTGGCCGGCCCATTCGTCGACGGCGAGCGCTACGTGGTAGAGCGACCGCGGGCGGTGACGACGGCGGCGGAATTCCTCCACAGCGACGCGCTGTTGGACGTGCGACTCGGGCCGCACGTCGAGTCGGCGCTCGACGCGGGCTACGACGTGCTGGTCGGCGAGGAGATTACCGAACTAGCCGACGCTTTCGGCGTGGAACTGGCCGACTACTTCGACCCGAAGCCCTGAGCGGCGACCTCGTCGAGGACGTCGCGGGCGTCCTCGCTCACGTCGTCGTCGGGTTCCATCGGCCGGTAGCCGTCGAACACCTCGTGGACAGTCGTCACCGAGTCGGAGAGCGTATCGAGGCCGTAGCCGCCTTCGAGGACGAAGCTCAGGCCGGCGTTACAGTCCTCGGCGAGCGTTCGCATCCGCTGTGTCATAGCGCCGTACCCCTCCGTCGTCACGCGCATCCGTGAGATGGGGTCGTGCTCGTGGGCGTCGAAGCCGGCGGAGACGACGAGCAGGTGGTCGTAGTCGGCGATGGCCGGCGCGATGGCCTCGTCGATGGCCGCGAGGTAGTCGGCGGTGTCCGCGCCGGGCTGGTACTTGACGTTGAGATTGGTATCGGCACCGTCGTCCTCACCGGTCTCGTCGATGGCCCCGGTCCCGGGGTAGAGGCCGTCCTCGTGAATGGAGGCGTAGAACACGTCGCCACGGTCGTAGAAGATGTCCTGCGTGCCGTTGCCGTGGTGGACGTCCCAATCGAAGATGGCGACGCGGTCGGCGTCGCGTTCGAGGGCGGCCTGTGCGGCGACGGCGGCGTTGTTGATGAAACAAAAGCCCATCGCGTCGTCGTAGACGGCGTGGTGGCCCGGCGGCCGGCCGAGCGCGAAGGGGGTGTCGCGGGCCGAGACGCCGTCCATCGCCGTCTCGGCGGCCCAGACCGCGAGTCCCGCGGAGGCTACCGCGGCGTCCCACGTCGCCTCGACGGCGACGGTGTCGGCGTCCCAGTTCCCCCCGCCGTCGTCGCAGAACTCGCGGAACTCCGCTATGTAGTCGGGGTCGTGGACGCCGTGGACCAACTCCAGGTCGACGTCGCCGGCGGCGACGTACTCGACGCCGTGGCGTTCCTTGAGTGCGCGTCTGACCGCCCGGAGTCGGTCGGGACTCTCGGGATGGCGCGGGCCGGTGTCGTGGTCTAGACAGACCTCGCGGTAGCCGAAGTTCATTCAGTAGTACTGGCCGAGTTCGAAGTAGGTCTCGATGTCTGCCGCCTTGACTGTACGGCGGTCTGCGTGACGGGCCAGCGTCGCCGCGGCGGCGGCCACGTCGTCGGCGAACGCTTCGAGGATGTTCGCGAGGGCGACGCGTGCGTCCATCGCGACGCGGTAGTCGTCGGCGATGTCGAGGCGCGCGATGCGGTCGACCGGGGCAACCGGGAGTTCCAGACTGTCCTTGTCCGGAACGTGGTTCACCCCGAAGTCAGCGGGCATCAGCGTCTTCCGGCCGTCAGCAGTCGCCTCCTCTGCGGCGGCGACCGCAAGCGACGCTCCTCGTTTCTGAATCCGACGAGCCAGTTCCTCTGCCGCGTCGGCACTGACCCGCAACCCGTCCGCGTTCCGTCGGATGACGGCGTCCACCGGCGCGAACGGTAGCTCGACGCTCATACCCACAAGCGAGAGTGTTGCGGCCTTAAGGGTTTCCGTAGCGGCGCTCCCCCGCTCAGAACACGTCGTCGGCGTCGAGACGACCGTCGTCCATGACTCCGCGTACCGTGATCTCCTGTCCCAGTTGGACGCGTTCGTTCGTCTCGACGCTCATCGTCTCCTCGCCGTCGTCTAAGACGACCGGGTCGCCGGTCTGGACGACGGTGCCGGTGAACTCGACCTGTTCGGCGGCCTGTACCCCCCCGCTGTCATCGGTACCGCTGGCACTGCTGCCGGCCCCACTCGACGCGCCCCCGCTGTCGCCGTCGCCGGCGAACGAAGCGAGGCCGGCGTGTTCGTCGTCCCCGGACTGGGCGGGTGCGCTCCCGACGTTCGTCCCGTCGTCTAAGACCACGACCGTCGAGGCCCAGTTGGCGGAGGCTTCCTTGTCGTCCTGCCAGCCGTCCTGGATCTCTACGTCGGCGACCAGTATCTCGTCGCCCGGCGCGATGTCCTTGTCGGCCTTATCGCCCCACAGGGCCACCCGGATGTCGCCGGTGGCGTCTTGAACCCGGACGTTCCGGACCTGTCCCTCGCTGCCGTCGTCGCGGTCGAACGTGCGGACCGGGTCCGTCGAGCGGACGACGCCGGCGATGTCGACGGTGTCGCCGATTTCGACGCGCTCGATGGGGTCGGCGTCGGGTTCGAAGTCGACCGCCTCGTCTATCTCGTCGATGGCGCCCTCGTCGCCGACGTGCAGTTCGAGCGCCCCGTCACGTTCACGGACGTAGCCGTCGACGACTTCGACGGCAGTGCCGGGGGCCAGTTCCTCGGCGCGGTCGGCCCGGTCGTCCCACATCGTCACGCGGACGCGGCCGGTCTCGTCGCCCAGCGTGAGGTTCGAGACGCGTCCTTCGCTGCCGTCGTCGCGGTCGAAGGTGCGGATGCTGTCGGTGTCCAGCACGAGGCCACGCAGGCTCACGTCGGACTGGCCCATCGTCAGCGACTCGACGCTGGATCCGTCACCGGGTTCGACGTCGATGGTGGCGTCCTCGTCGGGTTCGGCCTTGTCGACGGAGACTTCGAGGCCGTTGTACCCCTCTTTGGGGCGACCTTTGACCCGGAGAACGTCGCCCACGTCGAGTGCGCCCTCGTCGATGTCGACGGCCTGTCCGTCCCAGAAGGCGAGGCGGATACTGGCCGTCTCGTCTGCGGCTTCGACGTTGATGACTCGGCCGTCCTCGTCCTCGCCGTCGCGTTCGAACGTCTTCAGGTCGCCGACTGCCATCACCTTCGCGAGGAACTTCACCTCGTCCATCCCCGGTTCGACGTCCGCGATGGTCTCGACTTCGCCTTCGTTGAGTTCGTGGGCCAGCAACATCGCGGCCGTCTCCTCGTCCGCGAGGCCGCCCATCTGTTCGACCTTCTCCTTGACGGCCTCGCGGAACTCCTCCTCGGAGACGTCCGTCTCTAAGTCCGCGTAAATGTCCTCTATCGCACCCATTGCTACAACTCCATGTCGGTCAATTCTAAATACGATTGGCCGATACACGAACCCATGACTGACCTACCCGACCGCGACTCGCCCCAAAACCTGTTACGACAGGCTCGGGCGAGTCTTGAGACTGCTCGTGATGAAGGACGCATTTCTGAAAATGAGTTTGGCGTCATAGCCCAAATAGTCAACGCATATGACGAGGACCGACCATCTACACCACTTCCCGATGGAGAATCACATCGGAGTGGGACGACGTTGAAAGCGTGGTGCAACCGATTACGGTTAGTTGCGGAACGGATGGACGTCGACCTCACCGACGCGACTGCAGACGACGTCGATCAATTTTGGGACGACATACTGAGTGGCGAACACCCTGATGTGAAAGACGATGGACTGTCTCCTAATACTGTCACGGGACAGCAGTCGACAGTTAGGGTGTTCTTCGAGTATCACGACCAACTTGCCGTAGAACCCGATGAGCTGTCTGTCATTGCTCCTGAAAAGAACAACGTGGATGAACGGGATGTCTACACAGGTGACGAGATAGACGCAATGCGGGACAGTATCGACCACCCACGGGACCGCTGTTTGTTCGATCTACTCGTCTACACGGGACAGCGGTTACGTGCTGTCCAAACACTCCGCATCAAGGATGTCGATTTGGACGACGGCACTTTCTATCTCAACAAAGACGCTGGTGGACTGAAAGGTGCAGATGGAAAAAGACCATTGCTCGGTGCAGAAGCGGGAGTCCGTGAATGGCTTGATGATCATCCAAACCCCGAATCAGACGCCTATCTCATCACACAGCGTCCTGACTATCGAGCAGATGCGGATGGAAGTGAACCGTTGACACAGAAATCCATACGTCGGATTCTCGACAGAATAGCAGACGACGCGGGTGTCGACAAGCCGTCTAATCCCCATAACTTCCGCCACTCCTTCGTCACAATTGCTAAGCGACAGTATGGAATGGACGACTCAACGATTAAAGGACTCATCGGTCATCGGCTTGAGTCCCGAGTTATGGAAGAAGTCTACTCACATCTCAAAGACGACGACCACGTTCGTGCCGCACAAGAAGCGACGGGAATCCGTGAACCAGATAACGAGAGTCCGTTGTCCCCCGACTTTTGCCCTACGTGTGATGAACCACTCCCCGACGCCGCGAAGGCTTGTCCCCGATGTGGGATTATGTTCACTCCTGATGCAAGAGAGGTGAGCGACAATATGGAAGACATGTTCTATGAGGGTCAACGAGAAGCAGACGACGAGGAAGAAAGTGAAGCAGTTGACGCCCTGAAACAAGCGTTGGACGACAACCCCGACCTTGCCGCTGAAGTACTTGAGCAATTGGCCGACACTGAATAGGAGGGTCGATTACGCGACTGCGTCGGTTGCGTCCGTCGATTCCGTCGTCGTGGCTGGCATATTCCGGAGTGGCTTCGGCACCCGATATAAACCTCCGCCCGACACGGGCTCTCTCATCGCTCGGCCGTCGTCACCTCGGTCGGGCCGTCGCCGTGGTCGTGGGTGACGACGACGCGACCGGGCAGGCCGCCCTCGAACTGCACCATCGCCTCGTAGTCGATTTCGACGATGGCCTGCGTACACGCGTCGCCGGCGTCGTCGCGGGCACCCGTCTCGACGGCGACGGTCAGTTCGTCGGCCGCGGCGTCGTAGTCTGCCCCCGCCAGCGCGGCGGTCTTACAGCCGTTGGCGCCCCAGATGGTCCCGTCGACGGTCACCGCGTCCGTCCCGAAGGTGACGCTGGCCTCGCTCACCTGCGTGCCAGACTCGCGTCGGGTGACGGTGAACTCGGTCCCGGTCACGCGCGGGTCTTCGTCTCCGGTCCCGTTGTCTGTTCCGCCGCCGTCGCCGGTTCCGGGGTCGCCACTGGACGCACAGCCGGCCAGCGCAACCGCACCGGCCGCGCCGAGTCGCCGAAGGAGGGCTCTGCGGTGCATACCCGGACAACTACCCGGTAACAGGAAGGTCCTTGTGGTGGTTCAAACCCGGCTTTGACCGTGGTGTGCTCTCCCGTCGCGCGGGGCCGTCGAACCGTCACCCTTTTCATACCGACCACCCTCCGTCAAGATGAGTCCGGATAGGGTAGTGGACTATCCTCTTGGCTTGCGGAGCCAGGGACCGGAGTTCAAATCTCCGTCCGGACGTTACCTTTCCGCGAACCAACTCTGCGAGCGACGGCCCTGTCGCTCGCACCCGTGAGCGGTTATGCGGACTGCGGAGATTTGAACACGACAGTCACAGCGCGAGTGAAGCGAGCGACCGTCTGTCACCTGTTCAAATCTCCGTCCGGACGTTCACTTCGTTCACGACCGGCGAGCGACAGTGTCGTCACGCCGTTTTTCCCGACCCGTCGCATATCACCGCGCATGGACGCTCATCTCCGGGCCGGCATCGCCGTCTACGACGCCGGTCGGTTCCACGCCGCCCACGACGCGTGGGAGGACTACTGGCTCGAACTGGACGCGGGGCGCGACGAGCGGTTCCTCCACGGCCTCATTCAGTTCACCGCCGTCGTCCACCACGGCCGGACCGAGAACTGGTCGGGCGCACAGGGCCTCGCGGAGAGCGCCGGCGAGTACCTCGCAGGCCTGCCCGCGGACTACCGCGGCGTGAACCTCGACGACGTGCGGCCGTTCCTCGCGCGTGCGGCCGAGGACATCGAGGCAGTCGACTGGGACCACCCGCCCGCGCTTCGCCACCACGGCGAGACGCTGGACTACGAGGCGCTGGACTTCGAGGCGACGGCCGTCGCCGCCGGTGTGCTGGCCGAGGCCGAGGGGTACGACGACGGCGTCGTCGCCGACGCCGTCGACTACGCCCGGGACGAACTGGACGACAGAGGAGAAGGGCGGTTCGTCGG
This sequence comes from Haloarcula pellucida, assembly GCF_014647235.1. GTDB lineage: Archaea > Halobacteriota > Halobacteria > Halobacteriales > Haloarculaceae > Haloarcula > Haloarcula pellucida. The sequence goes on along the minus strand of NZ_BMOU01000005.1, from coordinate 111,581 downwards.
CCTCCTGTTCTCGTTCGTCAGAGAGGGCGAGCATCGGCCGGTGGTGTACCACCGCCTGCGCGACCACGTCGAACGCGAACGGCAGAAAGACGACGACGTGCGGGGACTGTTCGACGAGCGATCGGGGTGAGCAGGTCGATTGCCGTCGCCACACGGCTGGACCCGGTCGATCACAGAACCAGCAATAACGCCGCTCAGACGTCCGGTTCGACGACCCGCTCGTCCCCTTCGAAGTGAGCGGAGTTGTCCCGCGGGGTGTAGCCCAGCGCCTCTTTGGCGCGTTCGAGGGAGTAGTACTTCCGGTCGTTGTCGGAGATGCCGTAGACGATTTCGAAGTCGTAGTCCGCTTCGAGCGCGCACTCGTGGATGTGGGCGCAGTCGGGGTAGGAGAGCCACATCGCCTGTCCGCGCTCGTAGTCGATGGGCGGGTGGCCTCGGGTCAGGTTGCCGATGCGGATGTTACACACGTCGATGCCGTATTCGTCGTGGTAGTAGCGGCCGAGTATCTCGCCGGTGGCCTTCGAGACGCCGTAGAGGTTGCCCGGGCGGGGGAACTCCGTCCCGTCGAGCAGGAAGTCGGCCTCCTCGCGGTACATCTCGGGGGTGCGGCGGTCGGTCTCGAACGCGCCGACGGCGTGGTTCGAGGAGGCGTAGACGAACTTCTCGACGCCCTCGTCGACGGCGGCCTCGTACATCTTCTGGGTGCCGTCGATGTTGTTCGCTAAGACCGAATCCCACGGGGCTTCGGGGCGGGGGTCGCCGGCGAGGTGGATGATGGCCCCGACGCCGTCGACGGCGGCCGCGACGTCCTCGTCGTCGGCGACGTCGCCGACGAGGAACTCGTGGGATGGCTCCTCGGCCGGCGGACTGTGGAACATGAGTTTCCACTCGTAGGCGTCCCCGATGCCTTCGAGGATGGCCTCCCCGACCGCGCCGCCCGCGCCTGTGAGTAGAACCGGGTCGTCCATTCGTATACGAGGGATAGACAGCGCACAATAGGTAGCTTGCGGTTCCGTTATGTGCCGGTAGACCGACCAATGGGTATGGACCCGACAACGCCGCAGGTCGCCTGTTTCGAGGCCGGCATCAAGTTCGGCTCGCTGTATCACCAGTTCGCCGGCACGCCCGTGAGCCCCGATAGCGCCGATTCGCTGGCGGCGGCGATCGAAGAGGCCATCGAGAACCAACCACACTGCGAGTCGGTCACCGTCGAGGTCCGCGAGGCTCCGCTTCGCGAAGCCATCGCGGCGGCCGGCGCCGACTACACGGAACTGACCGGGCGGTTCCTCGACGTCTCGATGGTCATCGACTACGAGGGCTGTGTCGTCGAGACGAGCATGGCGATGGAGGACGGCTACCCGCTGATGCAGGTCGATTCGGTCAGCGAGTGACGCTGCCGTTCGGTCGGTGCCGTCACGCTTTCCCTCCGAAAATTTTACCCACGCTGGTCGTGCAGGTCCGGTGATGTCCCTCCACGCGATAGACAACATCGACGACGCTATCGACGCCACGCAGGCGTTCCTGTTCCCGTTCGACCTGCGCACGTGGCTCAAACTCGCGTTCGTCGCCTTCTTCGTCGCCGGTGGCGGTGGTGCCCTGAATCTGGTCCGGAGCATGAACAGTTTCAACAACTTCGATCAGGGGGCGTCGCCGACTGGCCCGTCTGGCACCGAGAGCGAGTTCGCACTCACGGGCACGCTCGACGTCTTCCCGTCGCTCGTCGGTGGGACGGTTTCACAGGTCACTCAGCCCGGACCGGACCTCCCGTCGGGCGGTGCCGAGGCGCTGGCGGGCCTCGGCGTACTCGTCATCGTCGCTATCGTCGCTATCGTCCTCTTCGCACTGGTCGTCGGCGTACTGAGCAACTTCATGGAGTTCGTCTTCGTCCAGTCGCTCGCCGAACAGGAGGTCCACGTCCGACGGTACTTCGGCGACAACGTCGGCAACGGCGTCCAGTTGCTCGCGTTTCGGTTCGTCTTCGGTCTCCTCGCTGGCGCCGCCTCGGTCGGTCTGTTCCTGCTGTTCTTCCTCGTCGCTGCTGGTGGCGAGATGGCCGACCTCGGCCCGCAGTTGCTAGCGGCGTCGTCGACGCTCTTGATCGTCGGGTTCCTCGGGTTCGCCCTCGTCACCGGGACTATCAACGGCTTCACCACCGTGTTCGTCGTCCCGTTGATGCTACAGGGCGACCACGGAATCATCACCGGGTGGCAACGCCTCTTCTCATCGCTCCGCGAGCAACCGAAGCAGTACCTCGCCTACCTCTTTTTCTCGGTCGTCCTCGGCATCGGCGTCAATATCGTCTCCGGGTTCGCTCTCCTCATCGGCGGCGGGTTGCTGGCGATACCGTTCGGCCTCGTCGCTGTCGCCCTGTGGTTCGCGCTCGGCGAGGGACTCGCCGCCGGTATCCTCGCTGGCATCGTCGTCGTCCTGTTCGTACTGACGCTTTTCGTCGTTGCCATGTTGGTCAAGGTACCGCTCGTCTCTTTCCTGCGCTACTACGCGATGTTGGTGCTCGGCGACATCGACGCCGACATGGACCCGATTCCGGACGTCCGCGCCGACGTCGAAGGCTGAGTGATACTGGTGGCTGTAACAAACTGAAGTACTTCGCCACCCCGGGGTGGCGAATATCGTTACGAACTTACAGCCACCAGTATGAGGACTTTCGGTTTTCGGTTCTCCCGTCCGCTCGCGTCTGTCGGTTTCACTTTCACTTTCAGGCGGGCTTTTAACCCCACACCACGTCAACTGGCAACCATGAGTCAGACCAGTCTGGACGACGACGAACTGTTCGGCGAGGCCGCAAACGAGATGCGAAGCGACGTCGAGGCCTCACTCGCCGAGGCCCGTACGGCCCTTCCCGAGGCAGACGCGGTGTGGGACGTCGAGGCCGACAACACGCTGGGCGTGCTCAACGCCCTGAAGACCGCACTCGACGTCGGTGACGCCGAGGACCACCTGCGCGATGCGAAGAAGTGGTACACGATGGGCGAACGCGCCGACGCCTTCGAGGACGCCGAGGACCTCGCCGAGGACATCGAGACTGTCGAGGACCTCATCGGCGACGTCGAGGACGCCCGCGAACAGGTCGGCGACCTCACCGCGACGATTCCGCAACTCCGCAGTACCCTCGAGGAGTTCGAGGAGAGCGAAGACGACGGAGCGGACGCCGACGCCGACGCCGACGCGGACGCCGACGCCGAGGAAGCCGAGGCCTGAACGCGCGGTGGTTCGCGCCAGCGGGTGCGTTCCGAGAAGCGCTTCGCTCGTCCCGTCCAGACCTCGTTTTCGAGTTTTTCAGGGGCCGTCGACGACGTCGACACTACCTGCCCGACGGCGGTCACCGTCGCCAGCGCTCCAGTACTGAGTGTCGAATCTGACGCCCGGTTCAGACGATGGAGTCCGGTCGCGTCGCGAAGTAGTTGAAGACGGCGCCCAGACCGATGCCGTAGACGACGTGGGCCGCTAGCGTCAACACGGCGTACAGCGCCAGCGTCAGGCCCGACTGGCCGGTGTAGAACGCGAGGACGAACCCGGTCCACATCGCCGCGCCGAAGAAGGCCCCGGAGACGGGGTCTGACTTGCCCGGCAGGTACTCTTTCAGCGAGGCGAACAGCAGCGGCCACGGGAACATCCCGCCGCCGAGGAAGATGATGTACCCGAACAGCACCTCGGGGACGTAGCCGGTCAGCCCCACGAGTTCGGTCAGGATGGCGAAATCCGAGAGGTTGAACGCGCCCAGCGACTGTGCGATGAGGAAGACGACGCTCATCATCGCCGTACCCACTAACCCACCGGCCGCACCGACGACGCCGTCGGCGAGGATGCCGCGTAGATTGTCGAACTCCTCGCTCTCCGCGACTGTCTCGTCGTTCACCGGGTCTTCGACCCCTGATGACGTATCTACCATGCGGTGTTGTACCATACCAATGAATAAAAAAGTTCGCGCACACGTTCGGGTCAGCAACCGCATATGTAAGACAGCTGTCCACAATGCCTAATAGATGGTACAAAAAACCATGAGGAAACGATGGGTCACATGGTACCACACGCCGCGATCGGCGTCCCACTCCACGGCGGCGACGTCAGGGCACCGGCGGACGTGTTCAACAGTATCTTCGAGGTGTTTCTCGTCCTCGGGACGGCCGTCGGCGTCCTCGTGGTGACGTACACGCTGTATCACGCCATCAAGTATCGCGAGACGGCGGGCGAAGACCCCTACGCCGACAAGGTCGAACGCCCGTCGATGGGCGAGATGCCTACCGGGGGGTCCGGCGGTCGGAAGGTGTTCTACTCTTTCGGCATCAGCGCCATCATCGTCGTCTCGCTCATCGCGTGGACGTACAGTTCGCTCGCGTACGTCGAGGACGGCCCACAGATAGCGGGCGAGGAGGACATCACCGTTCAGGTCGAGGGGTTCCGCTTCGGGTGGGCGTTCATCTACCCCAACGGCCACGAGGCATCGACGCTCAAGGTGCCACGGAACAGGGTGGTCAGGTTAGAGGTGACCTCTCGGGACGTGTTCCACAACTTCGGCATCCCCGAGTTGCGGGTCAAGGCCGACGCCATCCCGGGACAGACCACCGACGCGTGGTTCACCGCGAGCGAGACGGGGACCTATCAGGCCAAATGCTACGAACTCTGTGGGAGCGGTCACTCCGTGATGGTCGCCCCCGTCGAAGTGATGCCACAGGACGAGTACCAGTCGTGGTACGCGGGGACTAACGGGACCCAGAACGGGTCGTCGAACCAGACTGCCGCCAGCGTTGGAGGTGCCCCGGCATGAGCGAGGCCCACGACCACGGCCTGCCGCCCAAATCCTCGGTCAGTCGGTGGTTCCTCACGACTAACCACAAGGACATCGGCGTCCTCTATCTCGTCACGGCGCTGTTCTTCCTCGTCTTCGGCGGCTTGCTGGCACTCCTCTTCCGTCTGGAACTCATCACGCCCGGCGCGGACCTGCTGGGGTCGCTGGGGTACAATCAGGCCGTCTCGACGCACGGCCTGTTGATGGTGTTCTGGTTCATCTCGCCCTTTGCCTTCGGCTTCGCCAACTACGTCGTCCCCCTGCAGATCGGGGCCGACGACCTCGCGTTCCCGCGCCTGAACGCGCTGTCGTACTGGCTGTACCTCTTCTCGGGGGTCCTGATGGGCGTCTCCTTCTTCCAGGGGTCGACGTTCGCGGGCGGGTGGACCATGTACGCGCCGCTGAACACGCCGGCGTACATCCCCGGCGAGGGACTCGGTGCGACGTCGGTGGTGCTGGCACTCATCATGTTCACCGCCGCCGTCACGCTGGGGTCGGTGAACTTCCTGACGACGATGTACCGGATGCGCGCCGAGGGCCTCCGGATGCGGGACATCCCCATCTTCTCGCTGTCTATCAACCTCACGGTCTGGATGATGCTGTTCGCGTTCGCGGCGCTGCTTGCCGCGCTGATGATACTGACCTCGGACCACATCCTCGGGACGACGTACTTCCAGTTCGCCAACGACGGGTCGACGCTCGCTACCGACGCCGACAATCCGGGGGCGTCGCTGCTGTGGGCGCACCTGTTCTGGTTCTTCGGCCATCCGGAGGTGTACATCGTCTTCTTCCCGGCGCTGGGCGTGATGGCCGAGTGCTTCCAGACGTTCACCGGGCGACGGCTGGTCGGTCGCAAGTGGTTCATCATCTCGATGGTGCTGGTCGCCATCCAGAGCTTCGCCGTCTGGATGCACCACATGTTCCTCACCGGTATCAACCTCCCAATCAAGACCATCTTCATGGCGACGACCATCGGCATCTCCCTGCCGTTCGACCTGATGGTCTTCTCGCTCATCTACACGATGGCGAAAGGGCGGGTCCGGTTCACGACGCCGTTCCTCTTCTCGCTGGGTGCCCTGATACTGTTCATCGTCGGCGGCATCACCGGCGTCTTCCTCGGCGCCATCGTCCTCGACTACCAGTTCCGCGGGACCTACTGGGTCGTCGCGCACTTTCACTACGTGATGGTCTCCGGGGCGACGGCCCTGTTCGGCGGCCTCTACTACTGGTACCCGAAGATAACCGGGAAGATGTACGACGAGACGCTGGGGAAGATTCACTTCGCCACGTACTTCGTCGGGTTCAACCTGCTGTACTTCCCGATGTTCGTCGCGTGGGAGACGCCCCGACGGGTGTTCGAGTACTCTCAGGACCTCCAGATTTGGCACTCGATGGCCACCGTCGGCGGGTTCATCCTCGGGGCGAGCATGCTCATCATGTTCTACAACCTGTTCGTCTCGCTGTGGCGCGGCGAGGACGTCGGTGACAACCCGTGGGCCTACGCGACGACGGCCGAATGGGCCGTCTCCTCGCCGCCGCCGCTGGAGAACTTCCCCGGCGTCCCGACGTACGCCGACGGATCGCTCTCGTTCATGGACGACGAGGAAGTCGCCCGGCGGACCAGCGGGCCCGGCGGGAGCGGCGTGGCCGCGGACGGCGGGACCGCGGCCGACGGCGGCACCGCCTCCGTGACGACGGCGGCCACCGCGACGCCGGCGACGCCCGCCCACGAGGCGGCCGGCGAGGAACACGCGAGCCACGCCAGTTTCTGGCCGTTCCTCGTCAGCCTCGGCGGGTTCGTCGCGTTCCTCGGTCTCTCGGGCGTGCGCACGGGGAGTGTCGTCTACGTCTCGATGGCGGCGGTGGGTGGTCTCGTCACCGTCGGGTCGCTGTTCGGGATGACCCGCGAACCGTTCCACGCGCCGGAGATGCCTATCGCCGAGCGGTGGCCCTTCGCCAGCGTCGAGAAGATGAAACTCGGGATGTGGACGTTCCTCGCCAGCGACATCGTCCTGTTCGGCGCGTTCATCGGGTCGTACGCCTTCGTCCGGGTCGCCTACGGGTGGTCCGAGTGGCACCACGACCTCATCCCGGCCGAACACGTGACGATGCCGGGCCTGATCAACACCTACCTCCTGCTCACGTCGAGTTTCCTCGTCGTGCTGGCGATGGTCGCCGCCGAGCGCGAGAGCAAGAAGGGGACGACGGCGGCGCTCGCGGGGACGTTCGCACTCGGCGTCGGATTCCTGATAAACAAGGGCATCGAGTGGAACCACCTGTTCCACATCAGCACGGAGATGTTCCCCAACGGGTGGAACCTCTCGACGAACATCGCCTCGTCGACGTTTTACCTCACGACCGGACTCCACGGCGCTCACGTCACTATCGGGCTGCTCATCTGTGCGTACATGACCTACCGGGCGTGGACCGGGGCCTATCAGGGCGACGACAGGGCCATCGAGTACTTCGGGTTGTACTGGCACTTCGTGGACATCGTCTGGCTGTTCCTGTTCCCGCTGTTCTACATCCTCTGAGGTGATACTATGGACTGGAAAGGATACACCGTCATATACGTCGTGTTGTTCGTCTTCGCGACCGCACAGGCCGTCGTCGAGTTCGTCGGCATCGTCGACAGCGCCTACTGGCTGGCCTTCGGCATCATCATGGTGCTGTCCGTCGTCAAGGCCGTCGGCGTCGCCGCCTACTACCAGCACCTGCGCTGGGAGCCGCGGGCGGTGACGTACCTCGTGCTGGGTGGCACTGTGGCCGCACTCGCACTGACCGCCGCCGCGGCGTACTCCATCGTCTGAGCGGTCGACCCGCCTTCCGCCCGAAGTCACCAGACGACGACGGCCGCCAGCGATGCGAGGCCGACGGCCCCGGTACCGAGGCCGGTCAGTAGGGCGGCGGTCCCGTCGCCCCCGTCCAGCGGGTCGGCCGACAGGCGGAGCGGCGTCTCCTCGTCGTCCGTGAGGACCAGTTCGTCCGGGTGCCCGGTGACGGTGCCAGCGTCGGCCCGTCGGGAGACGGTCCCGAGGACGCTCACCTCGTCGCCCGGGCGGAGCCACCCCTCCCGATAGCGGCGCTTGCTCTCGTCGACGGTCGGCGTCGACGCCAGAGGCTCCGTCGAGAGGCCGTCGGTCGAATCGAGAAACCGCGCGAGTCGTGGGGGCGGCGTCTCCCCGCTGTCGGTCTCGACGTGCGTGTCGAACCGCTCGAACCGACAGCGGACCGCCGGCAGGGAGACGCCGTCGGACACCAGCACGCTCTCCGGCGTGAAGACGTCGTCAGTCCCGTTGCCGACCACGGTGTCCTCGACGTCGACCAGCAGGCGGTCGCCGTCGGCCTCGATGGCGAACGGGACGCTCGTGACGCCCCACGCGGCCTGCTCCCACGTGCTGTCGGTCGGCGTGTCGTACTGCTCGTCGATCTCGTAGCCGGCCAGCACGCACTCCCGGTCGGCGATTGGCGAGGCGAACGTCCCGTCAGCCGTCGTCGCCACCGTGCCACGAAGTCGGACGAGCGTATCCGGTTCCGCCTCGGCCGGGGTGACGTGGTCGGCGTCGGCGAGCAACGCCGCCGTCTGGCGCTGGTCCCAGCCGACGTAACACATCAGACCGCCACAGACGAGCAGTAGGGCGCCGCCACCGAGTGCCACCTCCTCCAGAACGGCGACGAGCCACTCGGGCAGTGCGAGTAGCGACATGACGAGTCATGCACAGGACGCGTATTTGAACGTTCGGCCGGACCGAGAGACGACGCCCCGTCGACCGGCGCTTATCCCATCAGCAGTTGGGCGGTCACGGCGACCAGAAAGAGGACGCCGGCCACCGTCGCGGATTCGGCGACGGCCAGCGAGCGCGGGTGCCCCCGTCGCGTCGCGGAGAGGTAGACGCCGAGCAGGAGATAGCCGACGAGGACGAGGCCGCCGGCGGCGGCGACGGCCAATCCGGCCGTGGCCTGCATCTCCACCGGCCCCGAGACGAAGAGGGTGACGCCCCCGACGAACCCGACGACGAGCAGTGTAAAGGCCACCGCCAGCACGCGCGGGTCGTCGGACATGGTCCCGAGCCGCGTCTCTCCGTCCCCGGTATGTGCAAGCGCGAGGTGCTCGGCGTTCGGCGAGTAGTGATACCAACCGCGACTCCGTGCCACCCAGCCCAGTACCGCGACCACGAACAGCCCCATGACCGCCGTGCTCGCGAGGAACGCGGTCGTCATGGTATGTCGGTACATGACACTCCGCCATAACTGTTTGTGCCGACTCGACCGGTGGAGAACAGACACCGAGCACCGGTGTCGAGGAGTCTACAGTACCCGCGGAGACGACTGATGTCTGGCACACTCGACACCGTCGGCGGCGGACGCGTCGGCTTCCAGACAGCTTCGATTCCCGACGACCGAGGCCACGACGTCAGCATCGTCGAACGCGATCCGGTCCGGCGTGGGACGCTGACGGACGCCTACGCCGCGCGGTCATCGAGGGCGACGCCTCGAACCCGGACGTGCTCGAACAGGCCGACGACGTGCTGTGCCTGCTGTGTGGTTAGGCCTCGACGGCTCGCTCTTCGACTGTCACCGTTTCGCCCAGTGCCCGACGGACGCTCTCCTCGAAGGGGGTCAGTTCCACGTCGACGACCGACGTGATGCTGTCGTCGCTGACGACGACGCGGTTGCGAAGCCCGTCGACCAGCGGCACGGCGACGCTGACCGGCACGTCGGTCACGAGGCCGAGCCATCGGGCCGACAACCCCGGTGAGAGTACCGGAACAGGGACGATAAGCGGCTGGCGACCCAGCATGAGACGCGCCGTCGTCGTCAGTATCTCTTGATACGTGAGCACGTCGGGGCCGCCGACTTCGTACGTCTGGCCCGCCGTCTCCGGATGTTCCAGTACGCCGACGAGGTACGCGACCACGTCGTCGACGTAGATGGGCTGGCACTCCGTGCGGACCCACGACGGTGTCACCATCACTGGCAGGCGGGCCGCTAGCTGGCGGATAATCTGGAAACTCGCCGACCCCCCGCCGATGACGATGGCTGCCCGGAGCGCCGTCAGTTCTGCCTCACCGGTCCCGAGGAGACGTTCGACCTCCCGGCGGGACCGGAGGTGCTCCGAGAGACCCTCGTCCTCGTTGCCGAGGCCCCCGAGGTAGACGATTCGCTCGATGCCGGCGGCGTCGACGGCGTCGCGGAAGTTCCGGGCGGCCCGCCGGTCCCGTTCCTCGAAGTCATCGCCGGCCTGCATCGAGTGGACGAGGTAGTAGGCGGCGTCGACCGGCGGGAGCGTCAGATCCGGGTCGAGGACGTCCCCCTCGACGACGTCGACGCCTGCCGGTGCGTCGTAGCTGCCGGCGTCGCGCGTGAGTGCAACCACGTCGTGGCCCCGGGCTAACAGTTCGGGCACGAGGTGGCTGCCGACGAAGCCGGTAGCGCCGGTGACGAGGACGCGCATACCGCTAGGTGTCGCTCCAGTGGCTTAATGGCGACCCCGCACAACGACCCCCGCCTCATACTGGTGGCTGTAAGTTCGTAACGATATTCGCCACCCCGGGGTGGCGAAGTACTTCAGTTTGTTACAGCCACCAGTATCAGTCGTCGGCGTCGGTTCGGGCCCGACGTTGAATCGCCCGCTGGACGAACTCCTCGGGGAGTTCGTCTATCTCGCCGGCCTGCACCGCCCAGAGGTTGGCGTACAGCCCCTCCGAGGCGAGCAGTTCCTCGTGCGTTCCACGCTCGACGATGCGGCCGTCTTCGAGGACGAGGATGGTGTCGGCGTCTTTGACCGTCGAGAGGCGGTGGGCGATAGCGAACGTGGTCCGGTCGGCCGTCAACTCGTCCAGCGAGCGCTGGATGAGCATCTCGGTCTCCGTGTCGACGTCGCTGGTCGCCTCGTCTAAGACGAGAATCTCGGGGTCTTTCAGCATCGCGCGAGCGATGGCGATACGCTGGCGCTGGCCGCCCGAGAGTTTCACCCCGCGTTCGCCGACCATCGTGTCGTAGCCGTCGGGGAGGTTCGTCACGAACTGGTGGGCCTCGGCGGCCTCCGCGGCCGCGCGAATCTCCTCGTCGGTGGCGTCGAAGGTGCCGTAAGCGATGTTCTCCCTGACGGTGCCGTAGAAGAGGAACGTCTCCTGACTGACGTAGCCGATGGCCTGCCGGACGGAGGGGATCTGCACGTCGCGGAGGTCCTGGCCGTCGATGCGGACCGCGCCCTCGTCCACGTCGTACATCCGGAGGAGGAGTTTCAGCACCGTCGACTTGCCCGCACCGGTCGGACCGACCAGCGCGACGGTATCCCCGCCGTCCACTTCGAAGTCGATGTCGGAGACGACGGGGTCGCCGTCGTAGCCGAAGGTCACGTCGTCGTACTCGACGGCGCCCCCGGTGACCGAGAGCGGCGGTGCGTCGTCGGCTTCGGCGAGGCGACCGGGCGTCTCCATCAGGCCGAAGACCCGCTCTGCGGAGGCGTAGGCCCGCTGGTACATGTTGATGATCTGCCCGAACTGGGCCATCGGCCAGACGAACCGCTGGGTGTAGATGATGAACGCGACGAACTCGCCGGGCGAGAGCGCCACCGACAGCGCCGCCGGGGCCTCCCCGATGACCATCAGGCCGCCGACGACGAAGGTGACGACGAAGCCCAGTCCGGAGACGAGTCGCAGGCCGGGAAAGAACGTGATGCGCGTCTCGATGGCGTCCCAGTTGGCGTCGAGGTACTCCTGTGAACTGTCCTCGACGCGGTCGGACTCGTAGGTCTCGGTGTTGGCCGTCTTGATTATCTGGATGCCACTCAGGTTGTTCTCCAGCCGCGAGTTGAGTCTCCCGACCGACGAGCGCACGTCGGCGTACTTCGGTTGGATGGTCTCGATGAACCGCTTGGTGAAGACGGCGATTATCGGGACGGGCAACAGGGCGACCAGCGCCAGTTGCCAGTTCATGTAGAAGAGGTAGGTGGCGATGCCGACGACCATGATGACCAGTCGCGACGTGGAGTTCAGCCCGTCGTTGAGGAACTTCTCCAACCGGTTCACGTCGTTCGAGAGCACCGACATCATCTCGCCGGTCTGCTTGTCGGCGAAGAAGTCCATGTTCAGCCGCTGCATCGTCCCGTAGGTGTCGGTTCGCACCGCGTGCTGGACGTGCTGGGCGAACTTGTTCCACCCCCAGTTTCGACTCCAGTGAAAGATGGCGCCGCCGGCAAAGGAGGCTGCGATGAGGCCCGCCGTCAGCCACAGTTGGCCGGTCGTCCCGTCGGGGATCAACTCCTGTGGGACGAACAGCAGGCTGTACCCGGACTCGCCCTCGATGACGGCGTCGATGGCCAGCGCGAGCAACAGCGGCGGGAGCAGGTCCAACATCCGCGCGAAGACGGAACTGACGAGGCCGACGAGGAAGGCGCTTCGCTGTCCGCGCCCGTACTCGGTGAACAGTCGCCACATCGGGCGCTCGACGCGCTCGCGGGCGTCCTCGAAGGCGTCCTCGTCGGACGCCGCGTCGATGTCCATGGTCCGTTCTCACGGGGCCGACGCGCAAAAGGCCGTCGGGCTACGCGACGCCCGCCGGCAGTTCCACCCGGTCGCCGACGGTGACGCCGGTCCGGTTGGCCCACCCGCGGTTCACTTCGAGGACGTACTTCCCCTGACCGCTGTACTCCTTGAGTTCGGACTCGCTGGTCCCCTCGGGCGGGAGCGGCGCGTGGTGGATGGTGGTGATGGTGCCGTTGGCGTCGACGAAGATGATGTCCAGCGGGAAGTCCATGTCACGCATGACGTAGCCGTACTCGCCTTCCTCGTCGTGGACGAACAGCATCCCCTCGTTCGGTTCCAGCGACGTCGTGTTGCTGAGTCCGAGATAACGCTTCGGTCCGGTATCGGCGATGCGAACTTCGACGGTCGCCAACCGCTCGGCGTCGTCGCGGACGGCGACCGTGGTGGCGTTCTCCGACTGGGTGGCCGTCTCGGTGGTCGTCCCGCTCGCCGTGCCGGTCGTCCCCTCACGAACCGTCACCGTCCCCTCGTCGTACTCGCCGACGCCGAGGACGCTGACCCACAGGCCGCTCTGCAGGACGAGGACGCCGACGACGAGGAGGCCGACGAGGCCGAGGACGACGGCCAGCGGACCGCGTTGCATGTTCAATACTGACGGACAGGTCGGGGGTAAGGGTTCCGACCGAGAGAGAAAGTGTTATTCCTGCCGGTGGAAAATTTGGGAGTACGGGTCCGTGGTCTAGTTGGTTATGACGTGGCCTTTACAAGGCCGAGGCCGGTGGTTCGAATCCGCCCGGACCCACTTCTGACGGCGACTGCAACGAACGTAGTGAGGTGCCAGCGGCGTTTGTGTGGAAACGCGGATTCGCACCCTGAAAGACGAGCGACGCGAGTCTTTCTCCGGTTCGAATCCGCCCGGACCCATCCTGCGACGAACGGCGGTGAGGAGCGGATGGACTATGTGGATTCGAAGTAGACGAGACGCGCACAGCGAAGCGAGTACGTCTCGGCGTGGTTCGAATCCGCACGGATCCACTGCACTGCTCGCGGCGCTCACCGACGAGCGCCGCGTGTGTGGCCGTCGACACGCCGTGCGTCGACGCCTGTCGCCCAATCGACACCTGCCGAAAGCCATTTATCACGACCTGTGGTACCGCAGACCATGATAGACGGCTCGACGTGCCCGAAGTGTAGCGGGCACGTCTCGACGGAAAACGGGACGGAGTACACCTGTGACGACTGTGGCGCAGAGTTCGACAGCGCCGACCTCTTTCTGCCGTAACGTGGTATGGTGACCCGCCCCGCGATTCGGCGGATGGCGGCGGGGTATCGAAATCCTTTTTTCTACCCTCGTCCTCGGATGGAGTGCACGCCGCCTTAGCTCAGACTGGGAGAGCACTCGACTGAAGATCGAGCTGTCCCCGGTTCAAATCCGGGAGGCGGCATCCCCTTCTCGGTTCACATGCCCGTAAGACATTCACTGTAGAGTGGGGTCTCGCGTCTCTCCACCGGCTTGTACTATTCTCTTCAAATGCCGCATATTCCTTCTGTAGCCGCGCATATCGGTCAAATTGGCCTTCAAGCGCAGCCGACACTTGGGGGTGTCGCGCGTGACGGGTTACGTCGAGCCGGCCCCGCACGAGTTCGCTGCGAACTTCCTATTCGACGAGGGAGGTCTCGCCCCGTTCTTCGCTGCTGACTCACGAGTCAAAGCGGGTGATGGCAGTCAATCCGCGGAGTTCCTTGACCGAGGCGAACGGTGGGTCGTGAAGCTGTACTTCCAAGACAGCAATATTGTCCATCCGGGGAACCAATTGCCGACAGGCACCGACTGGCGACTCCAAGAGATGCGCGAGTTCCGGCTGAAAATTGCTCGCCACCCCGACGAGGATTCGGTGGGAGAGCAGGATTTCAACGCGCATCTTACGCCGCGCTGGCAGGGGATGAAAACCGAGGACAAGTACGGCAACGTCTCGGAGTATTCGATCCCGGAGTCGATCCGAGAAGCGGTCAATGTGAAGATCATGGGGTCGAACATCGATTTCGATCGCTATCAGGCACTGCTCCAATCGGCAGCCGCAGCGGTTCGGATCCGCGGTGATTACTTCGAGACTCCACACGAGTACAGCAACGTCCAGGACGCCGAGCGGTACGTGCGCGTCCAGGAAGATGCCAGTGGCCCGGTCCACGCTCGTGATGGGCCAATCGCCTCGATGGGACATCTGCTCGAAAGCGACCGCACTGGCTACCGCAAAGTCGTACAGAACGATGATGACGACTACGGGCGGAATCTTCCCGGGTACTACCACACGGTCACACTCGGTCCGCGACGTGTTCGCGAGGTCTTCCCCGATCACGCGCTACCCAAAGAGATCAAGCACTACTACGCCCGGGAGGCGTTGGCCCAGCCCGATGATTCTCCGCTCCGACATCCGAAGATCGGCGTGTCGTATCAGGTGAGTCGCTGGGACGAAACGCTCGGCGTCTCGTCTGAGGATCTGGTGCAACTCCAGAGAGAACTCGATCAGACCCTTCTATCGGTGCTTGCTGATGCTGGGCTCGACATCGCACCAACGAACGGCAGCGGTGTCTTCGTCCCAGACGCATACTTCGACGCAGTGACGACGGAAGAGAGCCCAGAAATCGTTTCTCTGGACGTGACAGAGATTCGGTCGACGCAGGAGAGCGTCGTGATTCGTCACCTCGCGGATGGCCTTAGCCCGGTCCAATGGGAGAGCCTTGAGACGCTGGTCACTGACGGTGGTGAAGTTTCGCCGGCTGATATCGCGGAGGACCATGGCCGGCACGTCGAAAGCGTTCGCCGGGCACTCCGCGGGATCGAAGATCTCGTCGAGCGCGAATACGCCAAGGTGAGTCTTCGGTCGAGCTACGTCGCCGATCTGGTTCACCAGGCGGTCAAAGAAGCCGAGGACGCTGTCAAACGAGCTGCCGAAACCGGAGCCAAAGCAGTACGAACTGCCCAGCAGGGCATGGAGGAGACGATGGGCGTGTTTATCGCCTGGGCTGCTCGCCACGATATCGATATCGACGACGCTCTCAGTCGGCGCGACGCGCGGATGGAAATGCGGTTCGGAAATCCGGGCCAACAGGCTAGTCGCGTCATCCGTGAGGGATTCCGAATCTGGGAGGAAGCCGGTCTTCCGACGGAACGGTATCGGATGGCTCGGGTTCGTTTCAACGATGGCAGTATTGCCGACGCCTGGCGCTATCTGAAACCCGGATAGCGGGGCGACCTGTGAGTGGCAACGCTGGCTAGCACCCTTGTTTACCGGCGAATGCTACTGGATACTGCCCTGATTCCGATTTTGTTGGCAGGCTATTGACTGCTTTCGAGATCGCAAGCGACCAGTCTCACGCTCGAAACAAACCCGAGGGGTTTGATTCTCTCTTAGGGGTGTGCCTAAGAGCACAAAATCAAAATACCCGTTTCCGCTCCGCAGTCGAGTGTCAAAGAACACACGGTTGAGTGCACCGAGACGATCCGGGACGGACTCTTGATTACCTCCACTAACTCAACCGCTCTCAAGTAAGACCGAGCCCATTGTGGCGTATCTGTCCCTAATACCAAACCAACCCAAGCATTATCCTCGCCAATTCCGGGACATGACACGGTGGCTGTATTTCTCCCGGATTTTCAGGGGGTGTAGAGGTCAGTCAATGGTCGAATTATATCGTTTCAGATTGTTAGAGTCCGTTTTTCTCCGAAAAATGCGCAACCACATGAGTTAGTATGAAAATGCGATGGGTTTATGTATGTTGTTGGCATTAGGTGTACGTACAGATGACAGATGCGAAATCTCACACGAGGAGGCTAACGGCACACTTCCCCGCTAAGCAGTCGGAGAACCGGATGTACGGGAAGACTGCCACAGACATGGCGCTCAACTCGAAGCTGATGACGATTCCCCGCGAGGCTATCCAAAACACGGACGACGCTGGTCTCGAGGGCGAGACGCCGGAACTCGTGTTCCGGTTCGAGACGCTTGAAGGAGATGCCCTAGAGAAGTTCCTCACGGCTATCGACTGGGAGGAACTGCGAAAACACATGGAGGCAGTCGCCGAGACAGACGACTCCATTGGCATTGAGGAGGCCCTCCAGCAGGTTCGTGACGGTGGGCTGAACGTTCTCGTCGTTGAGGACAAACACGCCGAAGGCCTCGACGGTGCCGAAGACTCGAAGAAGACGAACTATTCTTCGCTTGTCAAGGACTTCGGTATCACGACCAAGGAAGGCGACCAGGCCGGGAGCGAGGGGGTCGGCTCCTCCATCTTCTACGGATTCAGCGGGTTCAAGACAGTGCTGTTCAACACGGTCCCGGCGAACCTCGCGGACGGGGAGACACCGCCACGTCTGGTCGGACGTGTAGACCTGCCCGACCACGAACTACGTGGGAAACCCTACAGTGGGGACGGGTGGCTCGGCGTCGACAGCACGGAGTACGACCGTCCGGTCTCGGCGTGGGGCGAAGCCGCCGAAGCCGTCGGCGAAGACCTGAACATCTCCCGACCGGACGAGCCGGGCACCTCCATCGCCATCGTCGGGTTCCGTGAGCCAACCCGGAGCACGCGGTCGCCGGACGAAGTCGTCAACCGGCTGTACGAGGCGACGGCCCAACACTACTGGCCGGCACTCGTCGACGGCAGTATCGAGGTGTCCGTCCAAGGCCCGTCGGACCCGGAACCACGTCCGGTGGAGCCGAAGACAGTCCCGAAAATCGCACCGTACATCGAGGCCTACGAGCGGGGAGCGTCGGCCGACGACTCGTTGGACGAGGAAGGGACCGTCGTCACGAGCGAGATACCGTTTCAGGTGCCGCCACTGAAAGGCGGGACGACCCACCCGGAAAGCCAGCTTCGGCTGGTCGTCCGCAGGCCCGACGAAGACGACCCCAACGCCTTCCGAAACAAGGTTGCACTGTTCCGGGGAGCACGGCACGTCGTCAAGTACCGAAAGTACGGCCACGTCGCGCGGACGGCCGGCCAGGACTTCGTCGGGCTGCTGCTCGTCGGGGGTGCCAATCAGGATCTCGGAGAGGAGCTCTCGGACGAGAATCAGGCTGCAGAGCGATTCTTCCGCGACGCAGAGCCCGAAGAACACGACAACTGGACGGATGGTACCTCGAAGCTCGAGAATCGCTACGAGGGGGACGGCCTGGACCTCATCAGGGACTTGCTCCGTAACCGAGTACAGGACGAACTCCACGACGTTCTCGCGACCGCCAAAACCGACGACGAGGACCGATTGCGCAACGCTGGGAAAGAATTCCCCTTCTTCCCGAACAGTCGGTCCGGGTCGGGTGGACCCGGTGGCGGTGGTGGCGGTGGTGGGTCTTCACCGTTCGAGGAGGTCTCGAGCGAGAGCCACTTCGACGGCCGTTCCCACCACTACGACGGGAAGCTCGTGACGGCCGACGCCAGTCCCGGGAAGTGGACGGCGACGGTCGAAATCGAAGAAGTGGACGGCGCCAACCGAAAGCTGGACTTGGTTGACGTCGCGGACGTGGACGCACCGCTCGCGACGCGGGACGAGGTCGTCGACGGCGTCGCAGAACTGGAGTTCCCGGCAGGCACGCGGACCGCCGAGTTCGAAGTGGACTCGGTCGAAGTCGGCGACGGTGGTGACCTTCTGGGTGGCGGACAGACACGGCTGAAAATCGGCTACGACTTCGACGAGGACGATGAGGAGGACGACTCATGAGCAACTCCATCCAAATCGACCAGTTCCCGTACCAGCACGCGGGCGAAACGCTCAGTTTCGCCATCGAAACGTACGACTTGGACACCGGTGAGGCAGGTGAGCCCGACGGGGAACAACACATCTCGTTGCCCGAAGAGTCTGGTTGGGAGACTGGTGAGCTCTCGGTCAGGGTGGCCGTTGACGACGAGACTCTGGAAGAGGTGTTCCCGGCGACGGAACCGAACGCCGGGGCGCTCGTTGTCGTGGGCTACTGCCCGACGAACCACCATCGGTTCGTCTCGGTGCTCGCGAAGCCACCGCTCACGGCTGGATCCGTGACCGGGACTGTCGAGTTGACGCACGAGGACCTGCGCGGTCGCGTGACGCTCACGCCGTACCTCGTGCGGACTAAAAAACGGGACGATGGCGACGACTACGCACACCGCATCGGGAACAAGCTGGCGTCCGGCCCGGCGTGGGTCGTGGACGTCGACGAGCCGTCGACGGGGCAGTCGACTGACCTGGACATCCGAACGAAGTCGTTCTCCGAGCCCGACTTTCCGGCGAACGAAGCGAACACGTGGTACGTCGACATCACCAACTCGGAGAGCCCGAAACTATACGTGAATAAAGACCACGCGTACATGGCCCCGCTGATAGACGAAGACGCTACGCAGACGTTCCGAGGCAGGGTGCGGTCGGTCGTGCTCGACACGATCGGGATCCCGATGCTCGTCGAGTTCGTCGTCAAGGCTGCCGAGCTGGCGGTCAATAGTGGCGAAATCAAGTACGAGTGGCAAGAGCGGATGCTCACCGAGGTCTGCGGTGACGTCTTCGGTGACGACCCCGAGCCCGACGACATCGAAGAGATGCTGAAGCCGGGCAGTCTCTCGGCGACGCTCAACGACATCGAGAGCGCCGTCCAACGCCGCCGGAGTCCACACGAGAACATCAAGCGCCTCCTGGAGCTGAACACATGAGCGAGAACACACTCTACAAGCTGAACGACGACGCATCGACCCTCGTCACCGAGGACTTCCGAGCCGGTGACGTGCAGTACTCCGACGCCCGCCTCAAAGCGTTCCGCGAAGCGACCGACCTAACGGCGAACTTAGACGCCCTGGAGCAGGTCATCGACTGGGTGCTGGACGAGCGGAGTCCCGTCGAGAAGGGGACGACGGAGATAGAGGCCGCCGTCGCCCCGGCGGTCCGGAAGTTCATCGACATCCCGCTCCGTGAGGCGGGTGACCCCTCGCTTTGGCACTGGCTGGCCATCGCCTGGAAGCCGGAGTTCGTCCGGTACCGATGGCCCTACGACGACTCCCAGCGGACGGTCACGTCGATGAACGAGAAGTTCTTGGGCTCGACGCAGGACCTGTACACCAACGCGTTCTCGCGCATGTGGTTCATCGCCGAGTTCACTTGTGACGGTGACGACTACTCGGTCACTGAGGCAGTGTTCAAACAGCAGTACCGCGTCAACCGTATCTTCGACCGGATGGACCTGCGTCGGCCAGCGACCGGGCGCGCGCTCAGCAAAGTCGCGATTGACGAGGACGCCGACGACGATATCTTGGAAGAGACGGCCAAGACGGTGAGTCACCAGTGGTCAGTAACCGCTGAGGAGTGCCTCAAAGAGGACATCATTGAAGACATCGTTGGCGAGATACACGAACGCGTGGAACGGAGGACCATGTGATATGAAGATGGTCGTCGACATTCCAGACGAGTTGGTCGCCCGTGTGCGGACAGCCGTAGCTGACGGAAGCTACGACGACCCAGAGCAGTTCTTAGAGCTCGCGCTCCGAAATCAACTGGAGATGGAAGAGTCTGAGCAGTCGTCGCTGCCGTCGTTCGGCGAAGCCGTCGGCAGCGGGCGTCCAGAGCAACAGAACCTCCTGACGGCTGCACACGAGAGCGAGTCGGAGGTCAAAGAGGCGAACGACCCGGATACATCCGACCACCTCGAGGATCTCTCGTGGCGGTCGTTCGAGGTTCAGACCGTCGCGCCGCCCGACGAGTCCCGACTTGACGACGGGCCGCTGTGGGGACAGTACAACCGATTGTTCCCAGTCAAGCTCGTCGTCCGACGGCTGGCGACGCTGCTCGCGGACGGTGAGAACGGAAGGGTTTCGTACAAACGCTTCAGAGAAGAGACTGCGACCACCGCCCGTGAATATGGACTGCGACTCGAAGAGATTGACGACCTCCAGGACCGTGGCCGTGGAGAGAAACTTGCCTCGGCACTTCCGACGAGCGATAAGAAAGATCGGTCGCTAGAACGTTTCAAGACTCATTTTGTCGGCCAGTTAGAGACGAGTGGTGAACTGACTGGTGCCGCGCCTGATCTCCGGTTTGTGGACATCCACCCGGATGAGAAGACGTTCGGACTCACCGACGCCGGGCTGGAGTTCGCGTCGATTCGGAATCCCTTGTTGGATGAGGGACTCGAAGCCGAGCAGTCCCTCTCGGCGGAAGAGAGGGAGTTCTACGTCAAGCACGTCCGATCGGCGGTGACCGACGAGTACGAGGCGATGCAGTTCCTCGCGGACGCGGTCATGGAAGGCGTCAATCGGCCGACGTCGCTCACGGAGAAGATCGCCGAATTGAACGACAATTGGTCGGAGTCACAAGCCAAGACGGTCCGCTCGGGCCTCGTCAGCCGCATGGTCGAGTTGGGGCTCCTGTCTCGGCATCGCGTCGGTGCCCGTGGGACCGGCTACGACGTAACCGACGAGGGGAGGCACTTGCTGCTACCTCAGATCGAATAAGCCCTTCTCTATATCACACCCGCTCTTTCTAACACGCGGTGTCGTTGTTTCCTGTTCTTAGGCCACCCTGCTCTGTCTGGAAGCCCAGGGTTTAAAAGAGAGAAAGTGGTTAATGCGGACCCACGACCAATCTGTTATGATGGCTTGTTCCGACGCTGAGTGTTGACTTGTCTGAGTCAATCATCGTTGAGAAGAGATCCTCCTGCATCAACCGAAGAAACTTGTTACCTATTCTTATCCTGAATCAATCAGTCATTTTATTAACACCGGGTTTGAACTGAGTCGCACTTATTCACATGTCTAGTGGTTCTGAACTTCCTGACGGATGGTGGTTCGAAGACCAACCGTGTGGTCGTACCAGACAGCCAGGGTTGCTTCAAAAGAAGACCGTAGATCGAAGTATCGACACATTCGTCCGCGAGATTCTGCAGAATATCACCGATGCTGGACTTGACAACGGTGACCCTGTCGAAGTAACCTTCCGCTTGTTGGAATTAGACGCAGAGGACCGAGCCGCGTTTGACGATGCGGTCTGTTGGGAAGATCTCTTCGCCCACGCCGAGAGCGCCGGCCGGGAGCAGGACGGTGCAGGTATTGAGGACTATATTGAGTACCTAGAAGATGGTGGTCCGCTCCGCGTCCTGATCGCCGAAGAAGAGAATACGACGGGTATCCAGGGTAACGAGGTAGATAAGAGAACGGACTACGCAGCACTCGTACGTGACCCCGGTCGAAGTAACAAGGAGAGCTCTTCGGCAGGCCGTCACGGGCTCGGAAGTGTCGTACTGTGGGTCGCGTCTGGTCTCCAGTCGGTAGTTTTCAATTCCAGTCTCGCCGACGATGGGCCCGAACAAGAGTCTCCCCGACTGGTTGGCCGTTCCTTTCTTCCGACACACGAACTCTCTGAAGGCGAATGCTACGATACTGAGGGATGGTTCGGATCACCGACTGGATTAGACAACGACCAATTAGAACGGCCTGAGTCAATCTGGGGTGATCTCGCGAGTGATATGGCCGACGACATGTTACTCTCGCGATCTCACTTAGATTCGTCTGGTACCTCGACGATGATTCTCGGATTCCGAGATCCATCTGATCCCTCGATGGACGATCAGCCCGGTCCCGAGGAGATCCTCGATACCTTCGAGACGGCCACGATCGAGAACTTCTGGCCAGCTATCTCGAAGGACGAACTCCGTGTTAAATTCGATATGGCTGGTGAAGAACGGCAGGTCACCTCCGACAATATCGACGATTACGACTCGATCCGTCCGTTCGTCGAGTGTTACGAACAACGCCTTGACGCATCTGACTCGCTCGGGGACCCTGGTGAAGTCGCTAGTGTTGATGTCGACTATAACATACAGAGTCTGAAAGAAGAGGTGACACCGACGGACGGGCAGGTCACGGTGGCCGCCCGGAAGGCGTATCCCCATGAGGAGGACTTCCGATCGGAGATCGCGTACTTCCGCGGGGCTGGAATGGTCGTCAATTACAAGCCGGGCCGTTATCTAGGTTTCTCTGGCAAGTACCATGCAATCCTCGTCGCGGGCGAGGCGCGCACTCCAAACGGAGAAGATCATTCACCAGCAGACGAAGCAGTCGAAAACTTCCTCGCGATGGCTGAACCGGTTGCTCACAATAAGTGGTACGGGTCTGGTAACGACGAACTCCAGGCAGAGTACGAGTCTGGCTGTGCACAGACAGCGGATTCGTTGACTACCGGCGTCCTTCGCGACGGCCTCGCAGAGCTATTCTACAGTGACGATATCGACACGAGCAAACCAGCGTCACCGGACCGAGACATCTTGCCACCGACTCGGAGTACGAAATCGAAACGGCCGGAACCACCCGGACCTTCGCGTGCTCCTCTGTTCGAGTGGGGAGTCACGGACTGTATCGAAGATCGTCGATGGCGATTCGACGGCCAAATTGAGCCCAATCGTGATCTAGTAACAGACTGGCAGGTCGTCATCGAATTGCGAGCGATGTTCGAAGACGATCAAGAAGCCGAACAAATCCCGATTGACGACATCGAATATGAGGAGAAAAGTAATCTCGATCACACGTACTCCGACGGTCGCGTCAAGCTTACAGCTACAGACGACGTCGGCCGTGTCGAATTCGTCGTCAAGTCGGAGCAGCTCGCTGCTGTCGATCCACGACTGGGGGACGCTACTGAGACGAAATTCAAGATCGTCGATGGGTACGTCTCCGTTCCGGACGACGAGGAGGGATCTGAATGACTCCACAACTTCGTCTCAATCGGTCACTGACACACGAAGCGTTCCCGCACGCTTGTCGGCCTGGAGAGTTAGATTTCGAGGTCGTTGAGTACTCTCTCGACGGAGAAAGTCCAGTTGAGCCCGAAACCGATGGGACAGTCGATCTCAAAGATTACGAGGGGTGGGACACTGCGAGTTTGAAGGTAAAAGTCGACGTGAGCGAAGACATTTTGGACGCAGTTTTTCCGGAAGATACGGACTATCCGGGTCGAATTCTGGTGGCGGGTCACTGTCGAGCGACGTACCTACGGGATCGGACGATTCTCTCGTCGTCTCCGGTTGATCCAGGTTCACACTCGGACGAGGTTGAGCTCAAAGTAGACGCCGTCGGAGGAGTCGTTGAATTACGTCCTTACCTCATTCGAGCTGAGACTGTATCTCCCGTTGATGACTATGGAGTTGACGAGGGTGTCATGTTGGCGGATGGGCGTGAGTGGACTGTTGAAGTCACCGAAGACGACGCCGGTGGCAAAAATCACCTCGAGGTCGACAGGACCTCGTTCGAAGAAAAACACGAAGAAGACGAGGACACTCGATTCCCTCCGAAAGACGAAATGTACTACCTGGATCTCGAACGAGACAGCGCGAATCCTGTGCTTTGGTTCAACGAGGACCACAGGGAGATCGTGAACCTCATCTGGGCAGGCGAGAGCGACTACGACAACCTCACCGCGAATCTAGTCTGGAATCACGTCCTCACGGACGTCTGGACGCGGATGATAACAATCGCTGCGATAGAGTTTGAGGCCGAAGACTCCGAATGGACACCGGAGTGGCACGCGGGTGTGATGGACGAAGCGAGCCAACATCTGTTCCCTGAACTAAACCCATCCGCGCGGAAGGCAGCTCAGTTCTTACAAGAGGAACTCCGTGAAGGGGGGCACGTCACTGCAACCAAGCGAATCGAGTCAGCCGTGCAAGAAATTTTGGATCCCGCATCGGGATTCCTTGATCACGTGGATCGGATCGGAGGAGAATGATGAAGGGAGAAAATCTACAAAGACTCACTTCTGGGGCAGAAGAGCTCCTTCGGGAGAATCTGTCCTTCATGAAAGGCGAGAGTGGCCACGAATATCTCGACGAGGACGAGACTACCGATTACGTAAAAGAACTGGATTTCGTACACGATAGCGAAACGCCGGGTGACGCAGATTTGGACGGGTTGGAAGAGGAACTTCGTCGTATCGAGAGCGAGTACGACCAGGGAGACGGAAAGATGGATAGCGAGGCAGCAGTAGCTGTGCGAGAACACGTCGACATAACTCGGACACAGGCGAGTGACCACGGTATTTGGCACGACCTCTCAATCCGGAAGTTCCCCTGGTTCGTCCGGCATCGGTGGAGCTACGAAGGAGAAGCAGCGATGCGCAAGAAGTTTTGGACTCACGGAGTAGCGCTCGATAGCCAGAGCTGCACGTTTGAGCGGCTGTGGTGGATCGCCGAAATCACTCGTAGAGAGAACGACGAAGATGACCCGTACCTCTACACGAGACGAGCGTTCAGTACCCGCCGGTTCGTCTTCCGTGTCTTCGACATCAAGATGGGGCGGTACATGCCGGCAGCGTACGCACTGATCAACGTCCTCTTTGATGAGAAGGGTGACGAAGAGGAAAGTGATGAGGTCGTCAACGGTGAATTCGTCAAGAACGACATCATCGACGAAGTGGTACAGCGATTCCGTAAATCCGGGGCAGCTATGCCCTACGAAGGACGTGACAAAGAGAGCCTTGAGGACGCACTGGGAGACATTCGATCCAACGTTGAGGCCGAACTGGCGGACAAGTGAGATCGTCACCCTGAACGATATCCACCAGTGGTATACGTCTGTATCTGATGACCCCGAACGGAGTGCCTGCCACTATCGAACCGTTCCGGAAGGACTTACTGGAGTGGGCAGAGTCGAACCTCCGGAACTTCCCATGGCGCGACGACTCGATTTCGGTGTACGAGATGTTCGTCGCAGAGTTCTTTTTGACCCAGACGCCAGCAGAGAACACTGCAGATGTCTATCCCGAGTTCTTAGACCGATATCCCGCTCTCGAACACGTCCGGGAGGCGTCCCAGGCGGAGTTGGCCGAAATGATCGAACCAATCGGCTTCCAGCACATGCGGGCGGACGCCCTCGCCGAAATAGCGAGCGAGTACGATGAGCTCCCGACCGACGTAGAAGAACTGCTACAGCTCCCACGCGTCGGTCCGTACGTGGCAAACGCGACCTTGTGCTTCGCACTTGACCGTCGGTTGCCCGTGGTTGATCGGAACGTGAACCGCGTCTACAGTCGTGTCTTCGGTGACGAGTATCCAGACGGTGACGCCGATCGCCGTGAGTTCGCGTTGGAATCGTTGCCCGAAGATGGTGCGATAGCACGGACGTACAACCTGGCACTCCTGGACTTCGGTGCGATGGTCTGCACGAAACAGGCACCGCGGTGTTCGGAGTGTTTCGCACGAGAGTACTGTTCGTACTATCAGTCGGTCGTCGCAGACGGCGAGAACCTGGATGCGTGACGTGTGTTCAGGCGCGTTAGTGAACGTCGGAGATGATTCGCCGGATGAGATCTCGCGCCTCTGTTTCGGTGAGACCCTCCAGTTGAATATTCGTCAAGGCGTGATTGAATCGTCGAGTTGTCTCGTCGATTACCCAGGACGGTTCGTCCGAGAGTTCGTCACAGATCGCGACGACGGCCGGCTGATACCGGGCGAACCACCGGTCGAACACCTTATTGACCATCGTCTGATTCCCGAACACTTCGTGGGTGAGACTGTAGTCGCCATCGTCTTCGGTCAGTTCGGCGATCCACCACAAACGATGAATCGCGTTCGAATAGAGGTCCGAGCCAGCGCCGAGAAACTTCTCACGCATCGCTTCCTCGGACGTGTACTCCCATCGCTGACGGACGAAGTGAGGATACCGAACCACGGCGAGCCAGTGCCATAGACCGGGGTCACCCGCGACTCGCCGGCTCACGTCCAGGTACTGGTGAACGTCGGCTGCCAATGCACCATCCATCGCCGTATCGAACTGGCCGTGCTCTTCCACGACAACCTCGACAGCCGCGTTCAACGAGGCTAAATCGGCTTTCACGCCACTCGGCATCGGTTCGACGAACGGTGCCACGTCGGCTTCGGTGAGTGTGACGTCGCCTTTCAGAAACTGGTCGCTGACGAGTCGCTGTCCATCTTCGGCCAACCGCATCAGTCGGTTCGAGTTCGAGGCAGTCACGTTAGATCTGGAGTCCTTCCTCCATGAGGTTGATTAGCTGTTCTTGTGGGTCGACGAACTTTTGTAGTTCTCTGTCGAGTTTCGGCATCAACCGAGCGAGTCCGTTGGGGTCTCTCACGTCGTCCCTGAGCAGGTGCATCGCGTCGTTGATGTCGTCGACATCGTACATGTCCGGTGCGAAGGCTTCTAACACCGTCTCCTGCCACTCGTATTCGACGTCTCCGTTCCGATCGATCGCCGTCGCTGCCCGGACGACGAGCTGTGACCAGACCGCGTAACTGATATGATCGAGGACGACGTCACGCATCCGTGGTTCTGCGCCGACCGATCCCTCGCTCCTGAGAACGTCGGCGATTCGTGGGTGATCAGAGTTGATCCACAGTTTCGGTCGTTCCTCGTTCCGGAAATCCAGGTAGTAGAGTTCGCCGTTGTCTGGAAGGTGCTGAGTCTGCGAAAAGCTCGCTTCTTCGCCGTCGATCGCGGGTGGTGCGTCCTCGTCCCAGCGGTCGACGACGATCTCGTAGCGGTCGCCGCTGGCGACCTTGACGTTTCGCGTCGACGCGTACGGACCAGTCTCGGTGCGTGCTTCGGTCCGAACCAGATACGGTCTGAGCTCAACGATGCCCCTGAAATCCTCCCAGTCTAGCTCGATCTCCACCTCGTAGGTCCCTGGGGTCGTCGGTGCTTCTTTCGCAGTGACGCTGTCACGGTAGATTGTGTCGTGGCACCGGACGGCGACATACAACTTCGCGGGTGGAGCATCCTGCTCGTCGTCCGGGAAGATGTCGTCCAGCACCTCTCGCTCTATAGTGACGATTCCGTACAGAGTCGCACGATCCCAATCGTCGCGATCGTCGTTCAGCGTCGCCGTGACTGACGGTGATATGTCGACCGTCCCCTCGCCGGGTCCCAGGTCGACGACTTTCGGTTTGCGCTTGTCGATTCTGTACTGCTCGAGTTCGAAGTTGAGACCGTCCTCGCGGTATTTGAACGGCAGGCTTCGACTCCGGTGTCGTTGTGATTGGCGGCTCATCGTCAATCTTCACCTCCCGTGCGTAACTCGGCCCGAATCTCGAGTTGGGTCTCGCCGACGCGACCACTTCGCACGTCGCCTTCGCCGACTCTCTCGGACACACCCTCGAACCGCACCCGGCCAGTTCCCGATTCGGCAGTCACGTGACCGACTCCGTCCTCACAACGAGTTGTGATTCCTGAACCTTCTGCATCGATTCGAGCAATCGAGATATCGTCGTATCGCGACC
Source organism: Haloarcula pellucida (assembly GCF_014647235.1). Lineage (GTDB taxonomy): Archaea > Halobacteriota > Halobacteria > Halobacteriales > Haloarculaceae > Haloarcula > Haloarcula pellucida. The sequence continues at coordinate 84,045 of NZ_BMOU01000005.1, read as the reverse complement.
CGTCTTCTCCCACGCCAGTCAGTGAGACGGTCGCTGTCCAACTCTCGAAGTCGTCCTCTAGTGGTTCTATGTACCCTGTGAACGTCCAGTGATCCTCGTCGAACCCCGAACTGCTCCCGATATCGAACACCGTTGACGGTGACGGCATGGACCGAGTCCGTGCCTGTCCACCGTGGATGGGGAATCGTTTTCTCACTCTATCGGCGAGTACCTGCCCTCGCCCGTCCGTCTGTGAGACTAAGTGTCTGAGACCATCCCTGAGGGTGTCGAACATATCGTCAAGTGCGGTTCTGAACCCTTGCTGGTAGTGTTCCCGAAGGTTCTCAGTCGATTGCCAGTCGTCGTGCTCTGGTGGCTCGGCGTATCTTAGAAAGCGATCTACTTCCCTGTCGCCGTCCGTAATCGACTCCGGCGACTTCGCTTCCCCACAGGCCAATACTGCGTGGAAGTTTCGGTCACTGAACGCCACACGTGACTGGTCGTAGTACTTGACCACCATCCCCGCTCCTCTGAACATCGCGACGTTGTTCAGATACGAGTCGTCGTCCGCTGGTGAGGCTAACCTCGCCGCAAGTCGAACATCTCCATCGGGTGTCGGTTCTCCGTCCGCACGTGGCGGAAGTTGGACTGGGATATCGACCCCGGCCACGTCTCCAGACTCCTCCAGCGACTCACTGCTGACGAATCGCGATTCGAAGCAATCGACGAACGGGCGGACAGCGGGTACGTCTCGGACGTCTGCAATTCGGGATTCCTCGTCCCACTCAACAGTTACACGGAGGTCGTCACGAAGCATCGCTGGCCAGAAGTACTTGACCGCCGCTTCGACGAATTCGTCGGCGAGTTCGTCTATTTCCGGTCGCTTGTCTCGCGTGGGGTCACGATAGTCGACGACCAGTGCACTGGTGCCTGGGGTTTCGGGCCGGTCCACATGGAGGCGATTCGCTAATTCGGTGGCTTCGTTCCCCCACAGCGAGTCTGGTCTCACACCGTCGTCAGTCTGTTTCGGTTGGCAGAGCCAGCCTGCACCCTGGTAGGTAACGCCGTCGTCTAACTGATGAGTAGGAAGCTTCGTCCGTGCGATGAGTCGCTGCCGTTCATCGCGCTCTGTCCGATGTGGTGCGAGATTCGAATTGAAGACAACTGTCGACGCACCGGAGAACGTCCACAGTACTGATTTTCCGAGTCCGTACGACCCTCCGGCGCGGTCGTCTTGTTTGCTACTGTATAGTTCGTCTCTGACGAGTGCAGAGTAGTTGGAATCGTCATCCCAACTCCCAGTCAGTCCCGTCGTGTGCTCGTCTTCGACGACGAGCAGCCGTAGCTCTCCCTCGGGGTCCTCGAGGCGTCCGAAGAGGTCGTTGTGCCCACGTCCTCTCTCTGCCTCTGTGACGGCTCGCAATCGCGTCGAGAGTTCTTTGCCCCAGCCGAGTGCCTCTAAGAACGCGGTTCGCTCCTCACCCGAGAGCGTCTCGAATCGGAAGGTAACTTCTACGGGTCCATCGTCGTCCAAAGACTGGTCGTTCGCATTCTGTAATACCTCGCGGACGAACGTCTCCGTGTCGTGATCGACGGCGTGTTTCGTCGGGTCGTCACCGTATCTTGGGGCACCGGGTCCTCCGTCGAAAAAGAACCACTCGGCCAAGTCTGTACGCTGTCCTGTTCTTTGGGTCATGTCCACGTTTTCATCCATCGGCTCACAATTCGAGGGACTCACTGGCAACCACGCACTATCGGCCCGAACTCAGTTTCTGTCTTGTGCGTACTGCACATCCCTCAGAGGTCCAGCCACACGTCACCTATCGGGTAGTTCTCACACGTATCCTGTCGTATTGATGTTCAATGGTCAATACGTCCGCTCACATTGTTGCCGGACACTTTCGTCTCACTTAGCGTTGCCGGTGGGCGGGTCCCGATGTAATTTCGCCGGGCGCCACTCGGTAATCGTAGCCGTGAATGATTCCCTGAACGGTGGTAGATATTCGCAGTTCTCGTCTAGATATTTAAACAAGATTTTAGAGAACGACACCACATTGGTCTGTATGGACATCTCTGCTGTCGACATGTTCTGCGGCGCAGGTGGGTTGACCTACGGATTGGAACAAGTAGGGATCTCGGTCAACCGTGGACTCGACATTGATCGTCACAGCTCGTATCCATACGAAACGAATACGAATTCGTCGTTCAGACGGGTGGACATTAAGCCACTGGCACGGGATCCAGAACCGATCAAGCAGATGTTCCCTTGGAAAGCCGACGTCAAAGTATTGGCCGCTTGTGCCCCGTGCCAGCCGTATTCGACGCTCAGTCACGCAAAGAAAGGCGATACTACCGATCACGAGAAGTGGGGACTTCTAGACGACTTCCGGAAGATCGTAGAGTACGTTGAACCGGACGTTATCGTCACCGAGAACGTCCTACAAGTCCGGCACGACGACACCTATCGGCAGTTTGAGGAGACTCTCAAAGAGATGGGCTACACGCTCAACGACCCGGAGAACAGGAAGGTCTACGGTCCGGAGTACGGGATTCCACAGAAGCGCAAACGCTGGGTCTTACTCGCCTCTCAGGAGGGGCCAATACAGCTTCCAGACCCACTCCACACTGACGAAACGGAGTATCCGACCGTCCGCGAGACGATCGGACACCTTCCACCACTCGAAGCCGGCGAGATCCACCCAGACCTTGGGCTCCACCGGGCACGGACACTCTCAGACACGAATCTGGAGCGAATCAGGCACATGGAGCCGGGTGCCGACTGGCGCCTCTGGGAAGAGCGGGGTTTGGACCACCTCCTCGCCGACTGCCACAAGAAGGACAGTGGCCGATCGTACAAAGCACCGTACAGCAGGATGCGACCGGATGAACCGTCTCCGACGATTACGACACAGTTCTATAACTATGGGAGCGGTCGGTTCGGTCACTATGATACCGCCCAGGACCGTGCACTGTCGCTCCTCGAAGGCGCGCTTCTCCAGACCTTCCCAGAAGAATACGAATTCTACGACAACTTTGACGACGTCGGCGTCAAGAACGTCGGACGACTGATCGGGAACGCGGTTCCACCACTTCTCGGACAGCACATCGGCGAGGCCATCGTCCAGCACGTGAGTGGTACCGTTTCAACTGCGAGTGCGAAGGCCGACGACTGAGACCAGAGTAAGGATATTTTTTAGCACACCTCGGCACTAACCGACCGAAATCGTCAAGAGAAACGGCGACAAGGTACCTGTTGAAGCGATTGTGCACCAGTCGTCTCTCTCAACCGTGACGAATTTCCGACGCATCTTCAAAGATCGAGTAGTGAAAGCCACGCATTCGTCCAACCCTGCTCCTGTCACCATCTTCTATGGTCGTCAAGGTGGTGGGATTGATGACTGACGAGGAGCGCTCGATCCAGGCGGTTGATCTCTTCTGTGGCGTCGGCGGGTTCACTCACGGCTTGGAGCGAGCCGGTGTCGATGTGGTCGCGGGAGCCGACATCGAACCTCGCTGTGAAGTTCCTTACGAGGCCAATAATGAGTCTGTGTTCTACGAGCGAGACCTCGCGAAGGTGGCTCAAGAAGAGCCAGAGTGGGTCGAGAGTCTCTACTCAGACTCGACAGATGTCCGTGTACTCGCTGGTGGCCCCCCGTGCCAGCCATACTCGAACCTGAACAACGGGAAAGAAGATCACGAAAAGTCGGGGCTGATAACTGCGTTTGCGGAGATTGTTGAGGAAGTACGTCCGGACATCGTGGCGATGGAAAACGTCTACGGGGTCCGGAACGACGAAGAGTATGAGCGACTACTCGAAATCTTCACTGATGCTGGCTACTACGTGAACGACTCTCAGAACCGCCGTGTCGCGTGTCTTGACTACGGCATTCCACAACAACGCAAACGATGGATAACTTTAGCTTCCTTAGAGGGTCCCATCGAACTGGACTCGCCTTCTCGAACTGACGTTGAACTTGATCCGAATCCTACAGTGGAAAAGTTCATCGGCGACCTACCGAACATTAAGGCTGGTTGCCAGGACGAAGATGACCCGCTACACGCCGCGAGAGACCTCAACGACACGAACTTACAGCGTATAGAAATCTCGGAGCCGGGAGGTGACTGGACAGACTGGAAAGAGAAAGGTCGGGAAGATCTTGTCGCAGATTGTCACAAAGAAGATAGCGGGAAGAGTTACAAAGCACCATATAGTCGGATTCGAGGTGACCGACCGGGCCCGACGATCACGACACAGTTCTACAACTACGGGAGCGGCCGGTTTGGGCACTACGATACGGATCAGAACCGGGCCTTAAGTATTCGTGAAGGCGCAATTCTCCAGACGTTCCCAGATGACTACCGGTTCCTGCCCGGCGAAGAAATTGATGATGTGGGATTCCAGCGACTCGGCCGCTGGATCGGGAACGCTGTCCCACCAAAACTCGCTGAGGTTATCGGAGCAAGCATTCTGCGACACATCAATGGATTCCGTCAAATGACGGTCGTTGATTTCACTGAATGATCGGTCGTGTCATATCGCTTTCCTACGGTTCTCGTGGTACAGAAAGCATTAAAAAATGGGAAGTGGTTCGATACTGACCTGGCTGGGGCCGTACAGCAAAATCACTCACTCCGTTGTAGAGGGATACATTACAGCGGAAAATGGTACTGATTGCTGATGAGCGACGACCCTCCGGGGTTCAAGCTGGATGTATTCACCAATCGGGATCTATGCACATTCCGGCACCCAACGATTCGGCGATGTACATAGATCTCGACGTGATTGGTCGGGTCTGACCTTGCGACTCGGCTCTGCGATTCCCTCCTTTATCACCAATCCCCCGGACAATTACCCGAGAATAACGCTCTAGACCCCCCGGTGCATACATCAGATTATAATGGGATCGACCAAGCGGACGACCATCCGACTGACCGACGAGCGCCACCACCTTCTCGACCGGGCCAAGGACATCATTGCAGCCAGCGAAACCGACGACCCACCGAACTCTGTCGTCATCGACGCTGCCCTAACACATCTGATCGAGTCCTACGAGAACCTTGACGATGCTCGGCAGGAACTGGATCCAACCACGATACAGCAATTCAATACGTCGGTGGTCGGTCTCCGATATCGAACCTCGGTCGAAAGCCGGTGGCGCTAGTCTGTGAGAGGTCCTGAAACCTACGCTGTATTGAGAAAGTCATCCGCGGGATAGCCAGCACGGGAAACCACCGATCGGGCTATACGCCGGATCTTACGGTTTGGTGGACGTTTGCTTTCTTCTCGAATCGTGATTTTGATTTCCTCAGCAACGTGATCCACCTCAGCCTTTGTTGCACACTCTGCAACGCTTTTGAGTGTGTTCTCGTATCCGGTGATTGCTGGAGGAAACCCTTGGCGACTGCCAATCACCCGGTTGTTCTCGTCGCGGATCTCCTGGAGGTGACCGTTGATACGCAGCTCCAGGTCTCTCGGGATTGCCATTGTGACTTGTCCTAAAACAGACACCATCATCAACCCTCGGTCGACCGTTGGTGCATACTGACTGTCCCGATTGGTGTGGGTATCAATCGGGGGATTGCTATCACGAGGAAAACCGACACTTGATATATAAGAATACGTAAGTTAGTATCGGGTGCGGTTAGGGCCTGCCCTTGTGGCAGATTAAAGCACCCAGCCAGGGTCCCGATTAGGGGGCTTTGGTCCATGTAGCTCACCTCGACCAATTTTGGTCGGGGTGTTCCACATTACTATGACCGACAGTTCAAGTATCTACCAGCCACAATTTAATCCGGCTACATGGCCTTTCCCTACCCCCTGACCGGGATCCCTTCCTGAAAACAAAATTCAGTTGACTGATTGTGCCAGTCGAGCCTCGGTAGAGTTAGAAATATATTGTAGCAGTGCCTCCGAGACAGTATCTGAACCATATCCTTGGTTCTTAGGTAATCATAATATATCTAACATCCCTAACTGCGGACCCACGCGAGGTGATGGCTACATGTTCAGACTGGTCCAGGATGTAATGTGTTGAATGAAACGATGTCGTGGGGACAAGGTTCCCTTAGCCAACTCCCCAAGACATCGAATCGTACCGCTTGGAGCAACCCAGAATGGGGCTCCGGATGAGCGCTAGGTACCACACCGATAAAGCGTTTCTCTTGGCTCCTTCTGATTGCCCAGCTTCGCTGCCGACACTCCGATCAAAAGTAAATGCTGGCCATCGAACGTGCAGAATCGCACAAACCAGTTGGACGAATTGAGTACAATCAGACGAACCCTCAAACGACTAATCGAATCCTGGGGGTTCTGCGATGATAGAGGATCGCGCGCACCACCGGGTTCGACTAGTCAAGTGTCCTTTCTGTGGAGAGGACCTTCGAGAAAAAGTCCCGTCTGCCCACATCGCAAAGAAGCACGATCCCACAGACATCGTCTCGAAAGCAATACGGGAGGATGATGCCTGATGCGGGGTTACGACGGCGATCCGGAAAAATTCGTCCGCGAGAACCACGAAACCCTCATTCGCATCCTGAAACACTCTGACGACAAGTTCGTCAGAGGGCTGGCTCTCTCAGCACTCATCAAATACGGGCCTGAGCCTTGTCTTGATGATCTAGAACATGACCTGACACGAGCTCGTGACGAAGACGGAGGTGTCGCTTGATGGTCGCTGAGTCAGTCAGTAGTTGCGTCGACGAACGCTCTAGCTTCCCGTACGATTCCGGGATTGGAATCGACGAACTCCATCACCTGTTCGAACCGCTCGATGTCGTCGAGCAGGGTCGGATCTTCGCGGGCGATACGGAGCAGTTCGGTTCGTGTCTCTCGCTGCTCGGCGTGCAGTTCTTCGACCGCTCCCTGTTCCATTGCCTGACCACACCAGACACAGAGCGAATCTTCTCGCGGGGTCTCGTTGCGGCAACGCGGGCAGGTAACTGGTGCGAGACGCTCGTGTTCCTCTTCTTGGACATCAGCTCCGTGAGCACGCGCAATCTCTCGATCATTTGCTTTTCCGAAGACCGTGACGTACCGAGAGGCGATATCAGATCCACGCTTCCACCCGTGATGGTCTTCGAGATGGGCCTGGTTGACGTTCTGATTAGCGAGATAGGAGGCACTACTCTTTCTCATACGTCGGAACGTGATGTCCGTGTGGTCGATACCAGCTCGGCGGGCTGGCTTCTTCAGCATCTTGAGCTTCATCCGGTAGGAGACCTCTTCTGCCGAATTGAGCTTGCACCAGAGAGGCGCAGCAGGGTTGTCCGAGGCCGGATGAACATTGAGCCACTGACGGAGGTACGGGACGCTGGGAATGAGGAGGATCGACCGCTCCCCCCGTTTCCCGTCGACCGATATCTTCAATCCGTGTTCGTGGTCGGAAACGTCTCCGACGCGGAGGTTACAGAACTCTTCACTTCGTGCACCGGAGTCCCACGCGACAGTGATGGCCGCCTTGTCACGAAAGTGGTGAGCGTTCTCGACCATCGGTTGGATGTGCTCTTCCCACCAGAGCATCTTTGCCGGGTCGGGAACCGGGTTGTAGTTGCGCGGGGTTCCAGCAGAGAGCCGCTGAATCGGCTCGGGTATTTCCTCCCCCTCGGTAGCGTGTTCGCCAAACATCCGAACTGCGACTCTGTAATCTCGCTTCGTCTCCTCGTTGTCGAAGTTCCGCTTGATCCAGCGACCGACGTCTTTGACAGCGGTTTCACTGTCGAAAGTATCGACGAGACGCACGTCCGGAAGTTCGTCAGGGGCGTATTTTTGGGAGTCTCCAGCGAGGATGATGCAGTGCTGGAGAAGCTTGATGTGGCGTTTATCGGAGTATCGCGCATCGAGGAACTCCATCTCCTTGGAGAATCTCGTGAGGGCTTCTTTGTCGGCTTCGCAGAGTCGTTCAGACCTGCTGATTCGCTCCCGGAGAGCGTCGATTCTTTCGACAGGGTTGGTCATCGTCTACAACGGGCTTCTAAGCATGAGGATATGAACTGTCGGTCGCAGTCTGGGAGGCGGCATACCCGTTTTCTTCGATCCTCATTCGAGAAGCTACCGTACTCGACTGAAGACCGGGCTGTCTCCCCGTTTCCGCGAGCGGAGAGCAGTTCGTGCGGTGTGTGGACCCAGATAGTCTCGGCCTCTCGCCGGGCGTGTCACAGCGAACCCGGTCTTTATCGAGTCTGGGTGACACTATCGTGTATGGCTCCGTCACAACCACAGAACGGCCTCGCCGACACGCTGGAGAGCGGTGACGCCGCGCTGGGTCTGCTGGACAACACGTATAGCTCGACGCTCGTGGAGTTCTGCGGCGACCTCGGACTCGATTTCGTCTGGCTCGACTTAGAACACGGCGGGCCGGATCCGTGGGACGCGGCCGCGATGGAGGACCTGCTCCGTGCGGCCGAACGGACGGGTATCGAACTCCTCGTTCGGTTGCCCGATACGGACCCGACGCTGGTCCGGAAGGTGCTGGACCTCGGCGTCAGGAACGTCTTCTTACCGCGCGTCGAGACGGCTGCGGAGGTCCGCGAAGCCGTCGAATCGGCGCGGTTCCGATACGACGGCGGGCCGGGGAAGCGGGGGCTGGGCGCGCCGCGGGCCCGTCGCTGGGGGCTCGCCGATGACTACGCCGCCACCGAAGACGCGGAGACGCTCGTCGGAACGACCGTCGAGACCGAGGCCGCCGTCGACGACCTCTCGGAGATACTCGCCGTCCCCGAACTGGGGTTCGTCTTCGTCGGGCCGCTTGACCTCTCCGTGTCACTCGGGCACCCCGGCGAACTCGACCACCCGGACGTACAGGAGACCGTCGAGAGGGTCCGTGCGGCTGCCATCGACGCGGGGATCCCGGTTGGCGGTCTCGGCTTCGGGATGGACGACGTCAACGAGAAGGTGGCCGACGGCTACCAGCTACTGAACCTCGGGAGCACCACCGGTGCGCTCAAACAGACCGTCGACGGGTGGTTCGATGCATACGAGGGGGAGCGTCCGAGACGGGCGTGACCGACCCGTCGCCGCTCGGTGTGGCCAGTTCCATGGGATTCTCTCGCTAACAGCGAGCACACTGTTTTCGCGACCGTGTCGGTTATTTTTGGGCCCTCGATACGCTCTCGAAGGCGTTTTCGATACGGTCACAACGCGCGTCGGGTGCCGATTAGTCGGCAAATAAGCAACCCATACCACGGAGTAAGGGGCGACATGGCAGACTCGAAATTGGGAGTGGAGACGTCACGTAGGGCTAGTGCGACGGTGGTCATAGTCGGACTCGTCGTCGGTGCCCTCCTCCTCGCGACCGGTGGTATCGTCGCCGTCGGCTTCAGTCCGTTCGGTGGTGGGGACGACACTCAGACCCAGCCCACCGCGACACCGAACGGGGCCACGCCGAGCGAGAACCACGTCCGACCGTTCACCATCGACGTTCGGAACATCGAGAAGTGCGGCAATACGTGCCGGGACGTCACGGTCAAGATAACGAACAACGGCGGAAACCCGCGTGAGAACATTTCGGTCACGACGACCATCTACACGGGGGACAGTTCGGTCTGGGAGGGCGAGGAGTCCGTGGGGACGCTCGGCCCGGACGAGTCGTCGACCAAAACCAAGCGCATCGACGTCGGGTTCGTCGGTGGGGCGAAGATAAAGCAGAACGACGGCAAGATACGGATCGAGACAGTCGTTCACTGGGACGGCGGATCGGCGACGTTCAGCGAGCGACGCGACGTCGCCTGACTACTGTCGCACGAGGGGGCCACGCGCACCGGGTCCGGCGGTGTTGTGGTCCCCGTTAATTTCGTTTTAATCGTCTCGCTCGAATTTATCCATCCGATAGACGATCGAATCCAACCATCTAGCAACCGGGCTTGCCGTCGGTAATACGCACCCGAGTCTGGTCTCCACCATTGCAACGGCGTCGTCGATTCAGCTGTCAGCACACCGAGTGACGGTCGTGGCTGTGGCGTGACGAAAAGCGGCTACGACGCGTCTTCGTCGCTCTCGACGTCGATGTGGTGGGCCTCTCGTTCGGACTGGTCGTCGCTGCCCAGCAGTTTCTTTCGCACGTCGTCGGCGAACGATTCCACCTGATTCCGGAGGGTGCCGACCTCCTGTTCGAACTCCTCGACCGACCGCTCGACGTAGTGGACCCGCTCTCGCGGAATCCGCCGGACGACGTCACGGTCGGCGTCCTCGTCGGTCTTGAGTATCCAGTGGTCCTGAAAGTACGCGACGTGTTCGTTCTGGACGACCCGTTCGACGGTGCCGTCCTCGGGCGTTTCGTACACTATCGTCGCCGTACCGAGGTCGTCGTCGACCATGTCTCGGGTTTGGGGTCGACATCGGTTATGTCCTGTGCCTGACGACGAATAAACTTTCAACCGGTGGTTGTTTCTCCTTTCGAAGCCCCCTTCCAGTGTCCCCCTGTATGGCGTGCGATGCCAGCGACGAACCGCGTCTATCGGTTGGCGCACAGACCCGAGGGAACACCGACTCACGACGCCTTCGACCGCTCCGAGGAGTCCGTCCCGGACCCCGGCCCGGGCGAGGCACTCGTCCGGACGCTGTATCTCTCTGTCGACCCCTATATGCGTGACCGGATGCGCGCAGGCGAGTCGTACGCCGAGCCGTGGGACGTGGGCGACGCGCTCCGCGGGGCCGTCGTCGGCGAAGTCGTCGAATCGAACGGTGCGGGGTTCGAAGTCGGCGACGTGGTCACCGGGGAACTCGAATGGGCCGACTACGCCACCGCTCCGGGGACGGAACTGACGCAGATCGACCCCGACGTCGCCCCGCTCTCGACGCGACTGGGTGTCCTCGGGATGCCCGGCCTGACCGCGTACTTCGGCACGCGCGAGGTGGCCCAGCCGTCGGCTGGCGAGACGTTCGTCGTCACCGGCGCGGCGGGCGCCGTCGGGTCGGTCGCCGGCCAACTCGCCAAACTGCAGGGCGCCCGCGTCGTCGGCTTCGCTGGCTCCGACGAGAAAATCGCGTTCGTCGAGGACGAACTGGGCTTCGACGCCTGCATCAACTACCAGACGACCGACGACTACCGGGCGGCGCTCGACGAGGCCGCGCCGGGCGGCGTCGACGCCTACTTCGACAACGTCGGCGGCGAGATAACCGACGCCGTGTTCACGCGCCTGAACGTCGACGCGTCCGTCGCCGTCTGCGGGCAGATCTCGATGTACAACGACGAGGAACCGCCCGCCGGACCGCGGAAACTCGGGCAACTCATCCAGACGCGAGCCACCGTCGAAGGCTTTCTCGTACGCGACTTCCAGCCGCGATTCGAGCAGGCGGCCAAACAGCTCGGGCGCTGGGTCGGCGCGGGCGACGTCGCCTACCGCGAGACTGTCACCGAGGGACTGGAGAACGCCCCGGACGCCTTCCTCGGCCTGTTCGAGGGCGAGAACATCGGGAAGCAACTCGTGCAGGTCGCCGAGCGCGACGGCGGTCAGTAGTCGTAGACGGCGGCGGCGATACCGGCCGTCTGTCCGACGTTCGTCAGCGCGAGTCCGGCGAGGACGAACGCCGAGAGCGGCGCGAGGACGCCGGCGGTGTACGCGACGGCACCCCCGGCGCTCAGGGCCGCGCCGACGGTGTAGACGCGCGGGTGCCGGTCGATGTGTAGGCCCGTGTACGCGAGACCGGCCGCGGGGACGAGCATCCACCCGACGACGGTCGCCGTCAACAGCGGGTCGAGCGTCGGGTCGGCCAGCAGGCCGGCGGTCCCGACGAGCGTGACGACGAGGCCGACCAGCAGGACCCGTCGCCACGCCAGCAGGATGCCGTCGGTCATCTCGCGCCACGAGAGGCCGGTGAACGCGGCGATGATCGCGTCCATGACGAGGTGTGCGATGAGGACGGTCCGGAGTGTCAGCAGGTCCAGATGGGCCGCGGTGGCGAACGTCCACGCCAGCGGCACCAGCACCACCGGCCCGTTCTCCCGAAGTCGACGAAGCATATCCGAGGGTCGGGGCCGACCCACAAGAACGGTATGCCTACGTGACCCGCTCGAGTTCGACGACGAAGTGGGCGCCGCCGTCCTCGTCGGCCAACCAGATGTCGCCGTCGAACCGTTCGACGAGCGTCTCGACGAGGTAGAGCCCACCAGGTGTCTCGCCCGCGCGGGGGGAGAAAACGTTCTCGCGCTGGGCCGGCGGTATGCCGGGTCCGTCGTCGACGACGTGGAGTCGGACCGTCTCGCCGCTCCGCTCGATAGTGACCTCGACGGTGGGGTGGCCGCCGTTGTGTTCGATGGCGTTCTCTACGAGGTTCTTTACGACTGGGCGGACCGCCTCGTTCGCGTAGACGACCGCGCTGTCCGGCGAGTCGACGGTAATCGTCGCGTCGTAGGTGGCCCGAGCGCCGTCGACGACGTCCGCAACGACGCCGACGAGGTCGATGTGTTCGAACGCCGATTCGGTCGAGAGTGTCGCCGCGACCGCGCCGGCGTTGTCCACCAGTTGGGCTATCTCTGCGACCTGTTCGCGGATGGCGCGTGCGGCCGCCCGCGTCGATTCGTCGTCGGCGTCGGTCGCCAACAGCCCCGCGCGGCCGTCGATGACGGTCAGACTGTTCGTGATGTCGTGACGCAGGAGGTCGTTGACGAACGTCAGGGTGTGTATCGCTCTGGCCGCGCGGTCTGCGTCTTGACGTGCCTGACTCGCGAAGTAGCCGGCGATGGCGCCCGCGACAGCGCCCGTGTCGGCGGCCAGCAACATGATGAACACCGGTTCGGCGACGATTCGCCCCTCGGTTTCGCGGATGAGGATGCTCAGGCCGATGACGACCGCAAACAGCAGGCAGCCGGCCAGACTCCAGACGAACACCGTCCAGATTCGCCCCATCGGGAGGTCGGCCCGGACGAGGCGGTAACTGCCGTATACGAGCGTCAGCGGAACGAGTCCGTCGAGCGCGAACGAGACGACCGGCCCGCTCGACACGCTCAGGGAACTCGTCTCGAAGCCGAGATGCCACACTGCGGCGACCCCGTACAGCACGACGCCCAGACCAGCGAGTAGCCACGGCGCAGTCTGGTATACCCCCCTCCGGTCCATGCCCGACGTAACCTCAGGAATCCTATAGTTGTTGTGAACGATCGGCGCCGCTCGGCGTCGAAATCCCGCGTCCTCGATGGGTAGACCCGCTGTTTAGCGCCGTCGGTGGCCGTACCGGAACTGTTATCCGTGGCCCCGGTCACAGTTCGAGTGCAATGGCGAAAGGAACGGTTGATTTCTTCAACGACACTGGCGGTTACGGTTTTATCGAAACTGAGGACGCGGACGAGGACGTTTTCTTCCACATGGAGGACGTTGGCGGTCCGGACCTCGAAGAAGGACAGGAACTCGAATTCGACATCGAAGAAGCAGACAAGGGTCCGCGAGCGACCAACGTTACACGGCTCTAACAATGGCGAAAGGCAAAGTCGATTTCTTCAACGACACGGGCGGGTACGGTTTCATCGAGACGGACGACGCAGACGAGGACGTTTTCTTCCACATGGAAGACGTCGGCGGTCCTGACCTCGAAGAAGGACAGGAAGTCGAGTTCGACATCGAGCAAGCGGACAAGGGTCCGCGAGCGACCAACGTCACGAGGCTCTAACGATGGCGAAAGGCAAAGTCGATTTCTTCAACGACACGGGCGGGTACGGTTTCATCGAGACGGACGACGCAGACGAGGACGTTTTCTTCCACATGGAAGACGTCGGCGGTCCTGACCTCGAAGAGGGACAGGAAGTCGAGTTCGACATCGAGCAAGCGGACAAGGGTCCGCGAGCGACGAACCTCGAACGACTGTAAGACGGGTTCTGTCTTCAGTCAGCACTACGCTCGTTCGTGAGCGGCCGCTCCGGCGGTCGAACGTCGCCGGCTACGACTCGGTGAGCGGCGCTGCCGACCGATAGACGAGTGCCATCGGCAGTCCCGCCGTGTCCGTCGGTGGGTCCGCCGGCAGGGTCCGAAGCTTTCCCTCACCCGGCCGGACGGTGTAGGCAAGCACCACGGCGTCGAGGACGTCGGCGACTGTCACGTCGTGGCCAGCGGTCGCCTCGGCGGCGTTCTGGACCAGCGGTGGGGCATCGCGGTCGTAGTGGGCCAGCGTCCGCATCCGTTCGGCGTACCCGCCGGCGGTCTCCCGGTCGTATTCCAGTGGCTCGCCGGCGAACGCGCGGAAGCAGACCTCGGGATGGCTCTCACGGACGACGGCGGCGGCCTCGGGCACCTCTCGGAGGAGCTCGTCACACATCGCGATGCCCTCTCTGGCCTCGAAGGCCGCTTCCGAGAGGGGGGCATCGCTCTTGCGCTCGTGGACGCGATTTGCCGTTGAGTACCGCCGCTTCCGTGTCGCCTCTCGCACCGGCGGGTCGAAGACGGCGGCTCGCCGTGGCCCAAGTACCGACCGCGCGAGGGCGTCACAGCGCCGGACGGGGTCGCCGGACTCCACGAGACCGACGGGGACGTCGACCAGTATCTGACTGGCCGTCTCCTCGTAGCGGCTCCAGCAGTCCCCGATGCCCTCGAACACTGCGGTGTGGTCGTAGCCGTCGGCGTCGAACGCGACGGCCAGCCATGACTCGCCGCTCCAGTGGACGCCGACGTGCAGTTGCCCAGCCATCGGTGGGTATCGGTGATGGGGGCACAAAGGTCTGACCCGCTCGTGTCGGGTGGCTCACTCCTCGGATCCGACGAACACCGTCCGCAGACGCGCCCCGCAGTGGGGACAGCACAGGGTATGCCACCCGTCTAAGTCGCCGAACGTCCCCGACACGTCGGCCTCGGCGCGGGCGACCGTTCGCCCGCAGGTGTCGCAGTCGAACCGTGCGTCGGTCATCGGTCGGAGTAGGTCGTCGCCGGTGAAAAGCGACCCGCCGGGACGCTTTTTCCCGTCGCACCCGAGCAGTCACCCATGGACGGCGTCGTACTGGCTGCTGGCGAGGGGACGCGGATGCGCCCGCTCACGGCTGACCGGCCGAAGGGACTCGTCGACGTCGCGGGACAGCCGCTCGTCTCGTACGCCTTCGACGCGCTGGTGTCGGTCGGCGTGGATCGACTGGTGGTCGTCGTCGGCTACCGTGGCGAGGACGTGGTCGACCACTACGGCGACAGCTATCGCGGGACGCCCATCGTGTACGTCCGGCAGGACGAGCGACTGGGCACCGCTCACGCGCTGCAACAGGCGCTGTCGGTGGCCGATCCGCCACTGGTCGTGATGAACGGCGACAACGTCTGCCGGGCGAACCTCGACGCGGTGGTCCGGCGTCACCGTGTGACCGACGCGGCCGCGACGCTGCTGATCGAATCCGTCTCGCGAGAGCAGGCCCGGCAGACCGGCGTCGTCGAGACGGGGGCCGAGGGCCGCGTCACCGGCCTCGTCGAGAAACCAGACGACCCGCCGTCGACGCTGGTCACGCGGGGGTTCTACGCCTTCGACGACGCCATCGGCCCCGCTATCGACGAGGTCGCGCCGTCGGCCCGCGGCGAGTACGAACTGGCCGACGCCGTCGACCGCCTCGTCCGGACGGGTCACCGCGTCGAGACCGTCGAACTGGAGGGATGGTGTCGGAACGTCAACGACCCCGAGGACCGCGCGGCAGTGACCGAACGGTTGCCGTAGCAGTCGCTCGGGGAGCGAGAACGGAGAGTGAGGGTGGTGTGGCCGGGTTACCCTTCCATCCCGCTGAACGACAGACCACCTTCGATGTACCGCTGTGCGAAGAGGTACACGAGCATGATGGGCGTCGCGAAGGTGAGCGCGAAGGCGGAGAAGCGCGCCCACGGGATGGAGTACTCGCCGACCAGCGAGTACAGGCCGACCGGCAGGGTGTAGTTCTCCGTGCCCAGCAGCGTCTGGGCGACGACGAACTCGGTCCACCCGGTCAGGAAGATGAAGATGAACACCGTCGCCAGTCCGGCGGCGGACATCGGGAGGATAACCTCCGTGACCACGCGCCACGGCGGCGCGCCGTCGACGACGGCGGCCTCCTCGTAGGAGACCGGGATGCCGTCCATGTAGGTCTTCAGCAGCCACGTGTTGAACGGCACGGCCGTCGCGGCGTAGTACACCGCCAGTGCCAGTTTGCTGTCGTTGATACCGAACTGCACGTAGATGGCGTACATCCCGATGAGCAGGGCGACGCCGAGGCCGCCACCGACCTGCGTCATCAGCACGTAGAGGAACAGCACCTTCCGGCGCAGGAGGAACTCCTGCCGGGAGAGTGCGTACGCCGCCGGGATGATGAGCGACATCGCGATGAGCACCGTCGGGATGGCGACGGTGACGCTGTTCCAGAGGAACTTCTTGAAGCTCGACGGCCGGTCGATGCCGTAGTTGGCGGCGTCGAGTATCGTGATTTCCGGCGTGTTGAACACGACGGCGAGGTCCGTCAGCGGGATGCTGAGCGAGATGGCGTACCCCGGGACGATGAGGTCGCCGATCACCCAGATGAACGGTTTCAGGGTTGGGTTGGCCGGAACTAGCCTGAAACTCTCTGAGGTGTAAAGCGACGCCCCGCTGCCCGACAGCGCAGCCATCAGGATCCAGTAGATGGGAAAGAGGAGCACGAGCACCATCACCGTCGCGAGTATCGTCGAGACGGCGACTTTCACGACTTCCGAGGCCGGCACTTCGCCGCGCTGGACGGCCTCGACGGTGTACTTCCAGTTCCGAAGCGTGTCGACGGGTGTCGTCGCGACGTTCTTCGCGTCCTCCGAGAGCTTTCGCCCGATGTTGGCGAGGAGTCCCATCAGTCGTTCACCCCGTCAGCCAGCCGTCCTTTCTTGACGTTGAGCCACATGAACGCACCGATGAAGACGAGTGCGACGATGCTGATGGCGGCCCCGCGACCGTACTCCTGGAACTGGAGCGCTTCCCGATAGCCGTAGACGATCAGCAGTTCGTTCGCCCGAGCGGGCCCTCCCTCGTTGAAGACGAAGGGGATGAGGAACTGCTGGAACGACGCGGCCGAGGTCAGGATGGTCGCGAACAGTACCGGTCGTTTGATAGAGGGGAGCGTGACGTGGAGGAACCGGGAGACGAAGCCAGCGCCGTCGACGACGGCGGCCTCGTGGAGTTCCTCGGAGACGTCCTGCAGTGCGCTCACGGTGATGATGACCATGAACGGGTACGCGAGCCACGCTTCCGTGATGTTGTACGCCATGAACGCGGTCCAGCGACCCGAGAGCCACGCGACCGGTTCGAAGCCGAACCCGGTGAGGAACTGGTTCATCAGTCCGAACTCCGCGGAACTGAAGATGCCCCGCCACACCGTGATGGTGAAGATGGGGGGCAGCCCCATCGGGAAGATGATGAACGAGCGCAGGAACCGCTTCCCGCGAACGAGGTCGCTGGTGACCACCAGCGCGATGGAGAGGCTGGTGAGGATCTTCAGCACCACGCTCGTCGCCACGAACAGCCACGTGATACCGAAGGAGTTCCAGAACTGCGGGTCGGTTAGGATGTTGGCGTAGTTCTTGAGGCCGACGAACGTCGCGTCACCGAACGTCAGGATGGAGACGACGCCTTCGCCGGCAAAGAGGTTCGCCGGTTCGGCGTTGGTGAAGGATATCCCGACGAGGTAGACGACAGGAAACAGCATGAACGCAGAGAAGATGAACAGGCCGGGGAGCACCAGCAGTAGCGATGCGTCTCCACGACTGAGGAACGGCACCTTCTCGACGCGGTTCGCGACGCGTGTTGCCGTACTCATGTTGGTCAGGTCTTACTCCCAGTTGCTGCGGATCTGCTCTGCGGCTTTGTCGAGTGCCTTCTGTGCAGTGGCGTCGCCGTTGAACGCCGAGACGAGTGCGTTCTCGACCGGACCCCAGACGTCGCCCATACGGGGGTCGCTGGGCATCGGGACGCCCTGCCCGGCGGACTCGGAGTACGCCTGCACCTCTGCGGGCAGGTCGCTGCTGCCGACGAGGCTGGAGAGCACCGGAATCGCGCCCTGTTCATTGGCCAGATTGAGGAGGTGGTCCTCGTTGGTGACGAACCACTCGGTGAACTGTCGACCGGCCTTCGCGGCGGCGCCGCCGTCGGCCATCGGCTTGGCGAAGTACCAGACCGAGATGCCCGTATACGGGCTGGGGGTCCCGTCGCTCATCTCGGGGAAGCTGAAGACCTCGTAGCTGATGTCGTTGCTGTTGAGACCCGACAGCGACCACGGCCCGTTGATGGTGAACGCGGCGTTGCCCTCGGCGAAGGCGGCGGCCTGCGGTTCGTAGTTGGGGTCGTTTGGCATGTACGGCGCAAGGTTGTCAAGCGCGAACTGCAGCCCACGGACGGTCTCCTCGCTGTTGATGCCGAGTGGTTCCTCGGCGCTCGGGTCGAAGTAGTAGCCACCGAAGGCCTGGAGCCAGGCGCTCGTGAAGTACGGATCGAAGGGGTAAGCAAGCCCGTACTGCCCGTTGTCCGGGTCGTGGTGTTCTTCCATCATCGAGACCATCTCGTCGACGGACTCGGGGACCGAGTCGACGATGTCCGTGTTGGCGATGGGGGTCACGGTTTCGGCGCCGTACGGGAGGCCGACGAGGTTCCCCTCGTACTGGACGGCGCTTTGGGCCGTCTCGGTGAACGTGTCGAGGCTGACCGACACCTCGTCACTCTGGTCGACGACGAACCCCTGCTCGTAGGAGTTGCCGGCCCAGTCGTGGGCCCAGTCGAATATCTGCGGTCCCTCGCCGGCCGGGATGGCGCTCGACGTCTTCTTCTTGAGGTCTGAGATGTCCGCCCCGTCGATGGTGTGTTGGCTCTGCTCGTTGAACGTGCTAAGGACCTCTTCGCGGACAGCCAGTTCGCTCTCGCTGAGCGAGTACCAGGCCGTCGCCGTGCCGGCTGGTCCCTGACTGTCGGTGCTGCCGCCGGACTCGCCGTCGGACGAGCCGCTGCCGTCACCAGTGTCTTCCTGCACGCTACAGCCGGCGAGTGCCGCCGCGGCACCGACGCCGCCGATGTGCTTGATGAGTGTTCTGCGGTCCATTGTCATGGATGGATAATGGATGAAATAGTCTTTCACAACTTAAATCATTCGGATGATAACGAACGATAATCACATACTGGCCGACTGCTGTGGCTCTGTGAGAGGCCGAGAGAACGGGAATCGGTCACCGCGCCCGACGATGTGACAGCGGCTCACATCCATCGTGATCCTCCATGCACAAAAATACTACGAAATTGTTCTCCAAATGTATAAGCGGGCGATTAGGCGTTTTCCCAACTCTTTCACTAGACGTCGAAATCAAGAGTAACAATCAAATACTGGGGTGGCAAGCCATGGCGTATGCACCACCCCGGTCCACCACGCTTCTGTACGGTCGACGAATCCGTCGAACTGGCACCACGCCGACCAGACGTCGACGCCACGTTCACGTGGCGACTCGCGGACGCGCCCGACGACAGTTCTGTCTCACTCGGCGATGGTCCGGTCGTCCACCTCGAACCCGACGTGCCCGGAACCTACCGCGCCGAACTCGTCGCCCCCGACGGGACACACACTCAGACCGTCAGGGCGTTTCCGGCCTCCGCACGCGAGGCGGTCCGGTTCAGCGTCACCGCCGACGACGTCGTGGAAGGTGATCCCGACGACGTCGCGGACGCCGAGGAGTGTGTCGTCATGGGGCGGTTCAACGACTTCACGATGGGGTCCCACTGGGCCACCGAGGAGCGCGAGGGCGAGTGGGTCTTCGAGACGGACCTGCCGCCGGGGACTCACAGCGTCATCTTCGCGTTCGACGGTGAGTTCGATCCGTTCGCCGACGACGAGGTGACCGTCGACGGCGCGGGCCGGCCCCGCGTCGAACTGCAGGGCCGACGCGAGGGCGACACCGTCGTCGTCTCGGCGGACGCACGCGCGGCACCCGAGGGCAGCGACCCCGACGTGGAGTTCCACCTCGACGACCGGGACGCACTCGCCGACGCGGACGTGACCATCGCTGGCGACGAACTGCGAGTCCCGGTCGAGTCGCTCCCCGTCCTCTCACGAATCCACGCCGTCGCCGTCGCCGAACAGCACAGTATCGCCGATACGCTGACCATCCACGCGGGCGACGACGTTGCCTTCGAGCGACCCGCCGACGCCCCCGAGTGGGCGAGCGACGCTACGATCTACGAGATATTCGTCCGCGAGTTCGTCGGCGACATCGCCGAGACGTCTTTCGAAGAGATAGAGCGACGGGTCCCTTACATCGAGTCGCTCGGCGTCGACGTGGTGTGGTTCACCCCCGTCGTCCAGAGTCCGACCCGGCACGGCTACCACATCACGGACCTGTTCGACACCGCAAACGACCTCGGCACGCGCGAGGCGTTCGCGTCGCTGGTCGATGCGCTCCACGACGCCGGCATCCGCGTCGTCTTCGATTTGGTCATCAACCACACTTCGCGGGACCACCCGTACTTCCAGTTCCACCGTTCGGGCGTCCCCGAGTACGCCGACCACTACGAGCGGATTCCCGAATCGCAGAACGTCACCGGCGTCGACTGGGCCGGCGACGACGCCGCCGGCCTGTACTTCAACTGGACGAAAATCCCCAACGTGAACTACGACTCGCTCGACGTCCGTCGGTGGATGCTCGACGTGGTCGACGAGTGGGCCGGCGAAGTCGACGGCTTCCGCTGTGACGTGGCGTGGGGCGTCCCCCACGGCTTCTGGAAAGAGGTTCGCGAACGGTTGAAAGCCGAGAACTCGGACTTCCTCCTGCTCGATGAGACGGTCCCCCGGGACCCGAGTTTCCGCGAGAACGAGTTCGACGTCCACTACGACACGGACTTTTATTTCACCCTCAGAGACATCGGGAACGGCGAGGCACCGGCGACGGCGCTGTTCGACGCCCTCGAACTGTCGCCGCGGCGGGGGTACCCCGACCGCTCGGTCCACATGCGTTACGTCGAGAACCACGACGAGGACCGCTACCGGGACGAGTGCGGCGAGACGCCCCTGCGGGCCGCCGTCGGCGCGACGTTTACCGTCCCCGGCGCGCCGATGATCTACTACGGGCAGGAACGCGGCGTCGAGGACCAGCGCGGAACCATGCGGTGGCACGACGGCGACGCCGCCCTGACCGACTTTCACCGCCGCCTCGTCGCCCTCCGGAACGACCACGCCGCCCTCCGTGCGCCCGGCGTCGACCCGGCCGGATGGTCGGTCAGAGAGGGCGACGCCGAGAAGGTGGTCGCCTACACCCGCTCGGACGGTGACGAGACGCTGGCCGTCGTGCTGAACTTCGCCGTCGAGGACGCGACGGTGGCGCTCGACGCGGACGTGACGGGCCACGACCTGCTCTCGGCGACGGACGTCACGACCGACGACGGTCTGCGGGTGGCCGACGTCGTCGTGACGCGGGTCGAGGGGTAACGAGACCGCGGATTCTGCCGTCGTCTGCTCGGTTTTCGGTGTCGGTCACTGCCTGTCGGTCTTCTGCTACTGGCTTCCCGCCGGACGCTCGGAAAAAAGTCTACGAAATTTTCCATCACAAATTCGAAGTTTTGGGGAACATTTATCATGCGGGACACGTACACAGGGAGTAATGGCGAGTCTCGAACTGAAATCGCTTCGCAAGGAGTTCGACGGCGGATCTATCGTCGCGGTCGACGACCTGAACCTCGAAATCGAGGACGGGGAGTTCGTGACGGTGGTCGGACCGTCCGGGTGTGGGAAGTCGACGACGTTGCGGATGATAGCCGGACTGGAACGACCCACGAGCGGTCGCATCCACGTCGGCGGCACGGACATCACCGACGTCCACGCGCGCCACCGTGACGTGGCGATGGTGTTCCAGAACTACGCGCTGTACCCGCACAAGACCATCCAGCAGAACATGGCCTTCGGCCTCCGGATGAGCACCGACATGTCCGCCCAAGAGCGCGAGGAGAAGGTGTACGACGCCGCCGAGATGATGGGCATCGAAGACCTACTGGACGACACGCCCGGCGAACTCTCCGGCGGGCAGAAACAGCGCGTCGCGCTGGGTCGCGCCATCGTCCGCGAACCCGACGTGTTCCTCTTCGACGAACCGCTCTCGAACCTCGACGCGAAACTCCGGACGACGATGCGCACCGAGATCCAGCGCCTCCAGGAGGAACTGGACATCACCTCGGTGTACGTCACCCACGATCAGGAGGAAGCGATGACGATGGGCGACCGCATCGTCATCCTCAACGACGGGGAACTCCAGCAGACTGGCAAACCCACGGACGTGTACCAGAACCCCACCAATCAGTTCGTCGCCGGGTTCGTCGGCTCGCCGTCGATGAACTTCGTCGACGTCGAGGCCGACCCCTTCGACGGCGGCGTCCGCCTCAAGGGGGCCGACGGGAGCTTCTCCTACGACCTGACCTCGGGTCGGGCCAGCGCCTTCGGCGACATCGCCGGTGGTTCGTACGTACTGGGCATCCGCCCCGAACACGTCGCCGTCAGCGACGCTCCCGGGGCCGACACCATCCCGTCGACGGTCGACGTCGTCGAACCCATCGGCAGCGACAACTACCTCTATCTCGACCTCGGCACGGAGTCCCGGTCGTTCGATACCGAAGACGCCCCGGACTTCATCGCCCGCGTCCCGGCCGACATCGAACCCGAAGTCGGCGACGTGATACAGATCGCCTTCGACGAGGACTCCGTCCATCTGTTCGACGTCGAGACGGGCGATGCCGTCACGGCGGCCGACGCCGAACCGGTAACGCCGACCCAGTAACGACTCGCGGCTCTGCCGTCCGTACGCGACCTGTTCGGTCGTTCGAGTGCGTCGCTACCGCGACCCCTGTAGTCGCCGCACTTCGCTGCGAATCGCGCTACTGTTCTGTGGTTCCCTACGCTCACCGCGCCGCGACGGCGGGCCGGGCCGTTCAGTCGCGCTCCTCGTCCCTGCGCTACGGGTCGTTCGTCCCCCGAGGTCTCTCGCGCTCGGGGCCTCGCTCACTCCGCTACTTCTGCCGTTTCGACCCGCAGTTCGTCCGCCTCGTCGAGGTGGGCGATGGTCGCCAGCCGAAGCGCGTGGGGCCACCCCAGCGGCGTCGCGGAGTCGGGCGTCCCGTCGTCGAACAGTTGCTCGGGGAGGTAGCCGCCCTGTCGGATGAGCGACCCGCCGGGCAGAATCTCGCCGAGCAAGTCACGCGACCGGTCGAAGGCGTCGGCCGCTCGGTCGTCGTCGCGGTCGCAGAGGAGGCTGCCGAGTTCGGCGGCCGCGTTCGCGCCCCACGCCGTCGAGACGGTCCACACCTTCTCGGCGCCCTGTCCGTGCTGTCGCCAGTCGTCCTCCTCGAAGCGGACGAGACCACGGATGGCGTCCGTTTCGCGTTCGAGGCCGGAGAGCGTCGCCTCGACGTGGGTCACGAGGCGGTCGACCGTCTCGTCGGAGAGCGGCGCGACTTCGGCGTACTCGCGCATCGCGGCGGGCAGCGCCAACGACCCGGAGTCGAGGCGCTCGTCCAGTTCGCCCTCGTGTTCCCGCAGGGCGTAGTGCTCGCCGGTCCACAGGCGGTCGAGGCCCTCGAGGACGGTGTCGGCCTGTGCCCGCGCGTGGTCGCGGAGGTCGGTCGACACCGGTGCCCGGGCGACGGCGGCGTAGGCGTGGAGGAAGGTAGCGGCTGTGTGGACGAACCGACCCTGCATGTTCTCCCAGGCGTTCTGGCAGGCGATGGGGAGACCGTCGGCTTCCAGCGTGTCGTCTAAGCTCTCGACGGCCTGTTCGATGGCGGCCTCGATACGTTCGGGGTCGTCTGGCTCGCCGGTTCGCAGGAACGTCGCGAGAAAGCCCGCGACGCTGCCGCTCTGGTCGGCCTGATAGTCCGTGTCCGCGCCGCTCTCGATGCGGGCGTTGGCCCACCCCGGAGCGAGCGTCTCGTCGCCGGGCCAGACGCGGTGTGGCCAACTCCCGTCGTCCAGTTGGGTCCGGCAGTAGAACTCGGCCGAGCGCTGGTGCCAGTGGGTCAGGTCGACGCCGAGGCTCTCGCTTCCGTCGAGCAGGAACCGGGAGATTTCGGCGTCGTCGCGGAACCACGTGTAGCCGTACCCGCCGGAGGTGACGTAGAACGGGTCGAAGTCCGGGCCGGCGATGCGGGCGCCGTTCTCGGCCGACAGCATGGAGACGACGCGCAGGTCGTCGACGACCGTCTCGCGGTGAGCGGCCGTCTGTGGCACGGCCCACTCGCGCCGGTCCGCGTTCGCGCTGGCAAGCGCCGAGCCGTCGGCGTACTCGCCCGTGAGGCTATCGAGCCTCGACAGCACGGTCTCGCGGTCGGTCTCGCCGCGCTCGGCGAGGACGGTGACGAGGGTGACGCTGCCGTCCTCGAAGGGCGCGGTGACGAGCGCACCGGCCGTCATCACCTCGTCCTCGTAGCGCTCTTCGTCGGTCGTCCGCGGGAACTCCACGGGGTCGTCGTCGACGAGTTCCTCGAACCGTTCGGGAATCTGGCCGTGGACCGCCGACAGGTCGGTCGAGACGCCGACGTAGTCGTGTTCGCGGCGGTGGTAGGCCTCGACGGCGTCGTCGTGGACCAGCAGACTCGTCTGGCCCTCGCGGCCGTCCGGGGCGAACCGGACGTACGCTCGGAGGTCGAGGTCCGTCGGCGCGTCGCCCTCGAGTTCGAATCGCGTGACGTGCGCGCGGCCGAGCGTCAGGTCCTGCTGGACGACCTGCCACGCGCCCTCGTCGTGGACCGTCTCGACGACGCCCGTCTCACCGCGGTAGCGCTGGTCGGCGTCGCCGTCGAACCAGGTGTCTCCTACCCCGAAGCGAGATGCATCGATGCCCGAGAGACCACTGAGCGGATAGGAGTAGTCCTGCAGTGAGCCGTCGGCGTCGACGTGCACGAGGCGGTCGTCCTGCCCGGCGAAGAGGCCTGTCGTAGAACGAAGTTCTCCGGGAAACTTCCGGTCTGCGTCCCGGTGGCGTTTGAAGTCGTCTAGCGATGTCCGGAGCGTCATTGCCACTAAGCAACACGCCCTCCACCATAAAATATGGTGTAATTATTTTTCGCACTTACACCGGCGATCGTCGGCCCGTTCAGACCCGCTCGTACGCGATAGTTGTCTCGGCGGCGGGGAGGCTCCCGCTCGCCGCGACGACGGTGACGCGCGCGTCGGCCTCGGCCGCGGCGGTGACGTCGACGTCGCCGCCCGAGACGTGTACCGTCTCGGTCTGTGTTTTCACGACGAGGTCGTCGCCGTCGGTGTGGCCGGTGACGCGAGCGCTGTCGCCCTCGCGGTCGATGGTCACGTCGAGGTTAGGACCGTCGGTAGGGGTCGACCCGCCGTACCGCTCGCGGACGACGGCGGGCGTCTCGACGGGTTCGCCCGCGTCGATACTCCACGCGAGGCGGACGAACTGGGCGTTGGTCCACGACAGCGGCGTCGCACTCGACGTGCCCGACCCGAACGCCCAATCGAAGTCGTTCTCGCCGGCCTCGTCCCACACCTGTTCGGGGAGCATCCGTCCGTCGTTGGCGAAGGCGCCGAGCGTCTCCAGCAGACCCTCGGGGTCGAAGGTCGGGTCGTCCAGCAGGAGTTCGTACTCGCCGCGCTCGCCGGTGAAGAACGGCCAGAGGCGACCTTTGCCGGTCTCGTCCGGCATCCACGGCGCGCCGGGTTGGACCCGCTTCTCGCCGTAGCCGTCGCCGGTGTAGCGGTACCACGCGGGGCCGTGAGGCGTCTCGACCATGATGTCGCCGTCGTACTCCGTGACGGTGTTCCGGACGGTCTCGTCGTCGGCGGGCAGGACGCCCAGACGGACGAGTTCGAGGAACCCGCCGTCCATGATGTTGCGTTCGTCGAGGGTTCCGCCGCCGTTGTTGTGGGTGCGGAGTTCGCCGTCGTCGGGATTGCCTTCGTCGGTGATGCGCACGTAGTACGGCGTGTTCGTGTGTTTCTCGGTGCCCGTCGTCGTCGCGTGCCAGTCCTCCAGTCGGTCGACCCAGTGGTCGGCCACGCCGAGATAGGCGATGGCGTCGGCGGATTCGCCGGCGTCGAGAGCGAGGTCGGCGGCACAGACGAGGCCGGCTATCTCGGCGGCCGTCGTCGACGGGGAGTAGCCGGGTTCCTCCTCCCAGCGTTCCTGTTGGGTGTGGGGGCCGGTGGCGACCACGTAGTCGCTGGAGCGGCGGACGTTCTCGTAGCCGTAGCCCGCCTCGTCGAGGCCGTAGCCGTGGCGCGCTTTCAGTTGCTGGGCCATCACCTGCGGGAAGGCTATCTCGTCCATCTGCTCGCCGCCCCAGCGGGTGCGGCCGTCGAGGAACGTGTTCTGCGGGAAGAAGCCGTCGTCGTCCTGCTGGTACGCATAGACGTACTCGGTGGCGTCGATGGCGCTCTGGACGTCGCCCATCGCGTCGAAGGCGGTGTACGCCTGATAGAGGTCCCGCGGCCAGACGTAGTTGTAGCCGTAGTCGATGGGGTCGTTGGCGTCGACGGCGTCGCCCCACGGGACCGAGGGGGAGGCGATGCCGGCACCGGGGAACTGCTTGGAGTCGGCGGCTTTCATCACCATCACGGCGGTCTTGTACTGAGCCAGCAGGTCGTCGTCACCGACGACGCTGTCGGGCACCGCCACCTCGTCGAGGTAGGCCGCCCACGAGTCGGCGTAGGCGGCACGGACGTCTTCGAACGCGTCGTCGAGGGCGGCATCGGCGGCCACCAGTGCGGCCTCGTCGTCGCTGTCCTCGGCGAACCCGAGCGCCAGCGTGGTGTCGTGACTGGACAGCGTCCCGGCGAGGACGACGTTGCCACGGGCTTTGGCGTGGCGTGCGTCGGTCGACCCGGTCTCCAGTAGCGCCGTCTCGACGTCGCCCTCGCGGACGTCGGCGGTGGTCCAGTCGAATCCGTCGGCGCTCGAAAGCGCCATCCCCACGTCTATCGGATCGCCGTTCTCGTACAGGAAGACGGGGTCGGCGTCGGCGGGTCGGTCGTGAGCGGCCAACAGGGCGTCCCCGCGGGCACGTGCGACGTCGTGATCGGCGTGTGCGGACAGCGCCGGGTCGACGACGACGTGGAGGTCGTACCCCTCGCCCTCGAAGTCGACGTCGAGGAGGAGGGCGTCCTCGCCGGGGTGTGTCGCGTGGTCGACGGTCAGCGTCCAGTCGTGGTCGTCGGTCGGTCGCGCGGTCTGTCGAAAGAGGAGTGCGTCCTCACCGACCGCTTCCGCCGACCGTTCGACGGTGTCTGGCAGGTCGCGCCGCTCCCGGAAGGTCCGGACGGCGTACCCCTCGCCGTCGGTGATCAGGAAGTCGAGTTCGCGGACGTTCATCACGTCGATGCGGGGGAACCGAACTTCGGTGACGGCGCCCTCGGTCAACGTATACCAGACTCGGGACGGGTCGACGTCGTCGTGGTCACAGACGGTGCCGAACCCGTACTTCTCACCGACCGTCCACGTCGCGTCCGCCGTGGCAGTCGGAACCTCTCGCTGTGTCATACGGGACCCTGCACGACCAGTACCTTAATGGTTTCTCAAGTTGTAATGAATTATTACAACTATCATCTTCGGGGCAGCAACGGCCCAGATGGGACCGAACCAAATTACTTGCCACAGTGGCGATGATAAATTAGCATGGACGATTCGACGCTCGCGGACAGGCTCACACAGTTGGGGCTCTCGGAGAAGGAGGTGGATACGTATCTCTCTATACTCCAGAACGGGGAGGCGAAGGCCAGCGAAATCGCCGACGACACTGGTGTCTCGAAGCGGTACGTCTACAGTATCAGCGAATCGCTCGAGAAGCGTGGGTTCGTCGAGGTCAACGACCACGTCGTCCCGACGACGATACGCGCCCGCCCGCCCTCGGAGGTCATCGCGGCGCTCTCGGACCAGCTAGAGGAGATGGAGACGGCACTCGACGAGCGGTTCTCCGATACGGAACGCCGCACGCAGCAGTTCGACGTCATCAAGTCCCGCGTCACGGTGGTCAAACGGCTCACCGAGTACCTCGCCAACGCCGAGAACGAGGTCATGCTGTCGGTACCACAGCAGTACCTCCCCGAGATAGCCGACGAACTGGAGGCGGCCGTCGACCGCGGGGTCCTCGTTCTTCTCGTCGTCAGCAGCGCGACGGACGTCGACGGCGACGACGTGGCGGGGATGGCCTCGGTCGCACGGGCGTGGGACCAGGAGATGCCCATCATGCTCACCGTCGACGGCCAGTTCGGACTGGTCGCGCCCGCGGACATCATCATCCGGTCGAACTCCGACCAGCGCGCTATCGCCTTCGTCCAGGAGCAACTCGTTCCCGTGCTCTCGGGGTCGTTCCTCGGGAACTACTGGCCGATGTCGAGCGAGATATACGTCGCCGAACCGCGCGCCCTCCCGGCCACGTATCGGAACTTCCGTCAGCCGGTTCTGGAGGCGACGCTCCGCCTTCGGGCGGACGAACCGGTGTACGTCACCGCCACCGTCCACCCGGTGCAGGCCGCCGACGACCCTGGCACTATCGAGGGAACGGTCGTCGACACCCGACAGGGGCTCGCCGAACCACAGACCAACGCCTACCCCATCGAACACACGCTCGTCGTCGACACCGGTGAGAAGACGGTGACCATCGGCGGCCCCGGGTCGTTCATCGAGGACTACGAGGCCGACGAGGTCACGCTCTCGGAACCCTAACGCCGACTCGGGTCCGGCCACCGGTAGACGACGTACGTCTCGCTCTCTGTCGACGGTTTCGGGTCCCAGATCAATCGGACCGCCGCCTCGTTCAGGTCGAGGTGTTCCCCAGCCCCGGTGTCGACTTCGTCGAAGTGGTCGGCGTGAATCGATATCTCGACGCCCGACCCGATGGTCGTCGGCGCCTGTGTTCCCAGCGGGTCACCGGTCAGCGGTGCGGCGTTGCCGTCCGAGTCTCTCGCACCCGAGAACGCGAGCGAGAGTCGGTCACGAGTCAGCGTCTCTCCGCTCTCGAAGCTCAGGTTCAGGTACTGTCCGTTCCCCGTCGTCCGCTCGCTGTAGTCGGCGACGACAGCGGTCTGGGGTGCCCGTGTGGGTTGCTCGTCGCTGAACGCGACGAGGTAGGCCCCGACCGTCGCCGCCAGTACGACCACGATGGCGACCACGAGGACTACGCCGATGACTGGACTGACACCCCGGGATTTCCCCCGTTCCATACCCACACCCTCTCTCACTCGACTGAAAAAGGGCTCGCATCGCTCCGTCGCTCGATACCGGCCACCGCAAGCGCGCGATTAGACGGTCGCGAGCAGGTCCTCGGGGACGCCGCCGGGCAGTTCGTCCCGGTCGTGGGCCGCCTCGAAGTCGGGGTCGGGCCCCACCGGAATGATGCGCTTCGGGCTGACGTCCGGGTGGGTGGTGTAGTAGTGTTCCGTGATGTGGTCCATGTCCACCGTCTCGGCCACACCGGGCGTCTGATACAGGTCGCGAAGGTACGGCCAGAGGTTGTCGTACTCCCGGATGAACTGGTGGTTGCACTGGAAGTGGGTGTGGTACACCTCGTCGAAACGCACCAGCGTCGTGAACATGCAGATGTCCGCCTCGGTCAGGCGGTCACCGGCGAGGTAGCGCTGGTCTTCCAGCACCGAGTCCCAGTGGTCGAGCGCGTCGAACAACTCCTCGACGGCGTCGTCGTAGGCGTCCTGCGTGTTCGCGAACCCGGCGCGGTAGACGCCGTTGTTGATGGGGTCGTAGATGTCGTCGATGATGCGGTCTACCTCGTCCTGATACCCGTCGGGGTAGAGATCCACGTCGCTCGCGGCGACGCCGTCGAACGCCGTGTCGAGCATCCGGAGTATCTCCTCGGACTCGTTGTTGACGATGGTCTCCTCCTGTTTGTCCCAGAGGACGGGGACCGTCACGCGGCAGGTGGCGTCGGGGTCGGCTTTCACGTACAGTTCGCGGAGGTAGTCGGCGCCGTACAGCGAGTCCTCGGTACAGCCCTCCTTCTCGGGGGTGAACTGCCAGCCGTCGTCCCCGCGGTACGGGTCCACGACGTCGACGCTGATGGCGTCCGTCAGCCCCTTGAGCGCGCGAACGAGGAGCGTGCGGTGGGCCCACGGGCACGCGAGCGAGACGTAGAGGTGATAGCGGCCCGCTTCCGGCTGGAAGCGTGCGTCCGGGTCGTCCTCGATTCGATCCCGAAACGTCGTGTCTTGCCGGTCGAACTCTCCGTCCTCGTTCGTACTCTGGTAGGCGTCTGTTCGCCACTCGCCGTCGACGAGCATGTTCATGGTATCCTTCGTTAGCGCTCGAACCGGATAAACACCCGAGCGAGGTAACATCCGTGTCACCCCAGACGACCGTCTCTGGGCCGCTGTGTAGTGTGTGGGTCTGACCCACTTGCCCGCCTGCCCTTCGAAGCCCTTATCAGGTCGCTCGGCCACGTATTCGCCAAGAGTACCTATGTCGGACAAACCTGCCTCGATGTACCGGGACATCGACAAGCCCTCGTACACCCGACGCGAGTACATCACGGGCATCCCTGGTTCGAAGATCGCACAGCACGAGATGGGTCGCAAGACGGCCGAGAAAGACGACTACCCCGTCCAGATTAGCCTCATCGTCGAGGAGTCGGTCCAGCTCCGTCACGGCTCGCTCGAAGCCTCGCGCCTGTCGGCCAACCGCCACCTCATCAAGGAAATCGGTGAGGAGGGTGACTACCGGATGACGCTGCGGAAGTTCCCCCACCAGGTCCTGCGCGAGAACAAGCAGGCGACCGGTGCCGGGGCCGACCGTGTCTCCGACGGGATGCGACAGGCCTTCGGGAAGATCGTCGGCACCGCCGCCCGCGTACAGGCCGGCGAACAGCTCTTTACGGCCTACTGCAACGTCGAGGACGCCGAACACGTCAAAGAGGCGTTCCGCCGTGCCTACAACAAGATCACGCCCTCCTGCCGCATCAAGGTCGAGCGCGGCGAGGAACTGCTCATCGCGTAACGCCGCGACGGCTTTCTCACGCTGGTCGTCCACCCGGACGACTGCACTTTGCGCTTAGCGGTTGCACTGATACGTCGTTTGACTGTCACTGACTCGCCGAGGGTCACACGAGGCAGGCGGCACCGCCGAAATAGTATTGAGGCAACATGTCGTACCGTGAGGTATGGTACTCAGACTACTGCTGCTCGCGGTCGGACTGCTCGAACTGGCCGCGCCTCGGAAGATGGTCGACTTCTGGATGGACCTCGCGGCCGAAGACGGCGACGTCGAACTCAAACCGTGGGTGTACAGCGTGGCACGGATCGAGGGTGCCGTCATCGTGCTATGGGTGTTGCTCCGGGGTCGGGGTGGCGGTCACAGCGAGGCGGACACAGCGGACGCATAGCCCGAACGCGGTCGTCCCTCGGCGTTTCGACGCTGTCAGCACACGGTCGTGAGGACTGGTCGGTCCCGTCACTCGGTCGGCGACCGGCGGGTGGTCGCGATACGAAGCGAGTAAGCGATGCTCAGGAGGCCGACGAGCTGCACCATCCGGACGACCAGTCGAATGACTGGTTGGTACTGGATGGAGACGACGCGAAACGCGATGAGTCCCTGTCCGGCCACCGCCAGCGCGTACGCGAGGCCGAACAGCAGTAACATCCCGACCGAGAGGTACCGCATCGACGGGTCGTCGTTCCGCCGGAGGCCGCGGTAGGCGTGATAGCCGATATAGAGGCCGACGACGGCCGACCCGGTGGCGGCGACGCCGGCGAGGAGGCCGACGGGAGCGGCGAACGGAGCCATCTCAGAAGTTCCCCCACAGGCGGCTCAACTGATCGGCCACGTCCTCACCCCGCCGCTCGATGCGCCACGTCAGGTCCCCGTCGCGGATGGCGAGTTCGAACCGCTCTAGCGTCGAGACGTAGACGGTGTCGTGGTGGCCGTCGGCTCTGGGTCGGGTCTGCTCTTCGAGGAGGTCTGCCGCCGTCAGCCGATCGACGCGCCGATAGATGGTCGAGACGGAGACGCCACAGCGGTCGCTGAGTTCGCTGGCCGACCGCGGTTCGGCGCTCGTCGCGACGAGAATCGTCCGGGCGTGGTCGTCGTCCAACAGGTCGACGACCGTAGAGAGGTCGGCGTCCTCGGTCACAGACTCATCCGTCATACCGGGGTGATAAATGTCGTTCGCATGGGTTCGTCGCTCTGGACTCCGTCGCGATGCGTTCGCTCGTCCGACGGGCGGGAGCCCGGTGTCGGTCAGCGTCACGGTCTCACTCCAGTTCGTAGGTGAACAGCATCCTGAAATCGGTCCCACCGCTCGACAGCACGACGTTGACCGCCGAGGGGTCGCCGTGGTCGCGAAGGTCGACGGTGGTGGTGTCACCCGGTTCGACCGTCTCGCGGTCCGGCCACAGCGAGATCTTCTCCACCTCGTTGGGACCTGCTCCGTCCTCGAAATCGAGCCAGAGCCACTCGGCCGGGACGGCGTCTCCGGCCTCGTGTCGGAGCGTCAGTGCCTCTACGCCCGCGTCGGTCGATGCGCCCCACGTGACCTGCGGTGGGTCCACGTCCGGTGTCGGGTCGACGCTTTCCCGGCGCGGCGCCCGCGCCTCGACGGTGGCGAGGCGGCCGTCGACCGTGATCTCCGCTCCCTGACTCTCCTCGGTCAGTCGGTAGCTCTCGCGGAAGGCCGATTCGAGTGACTCCTGCGTTGGCGTCCGGCCCGCGGCGAAGTGCATGGCGAGCACCTGATACGTCGCGTCGTCGCCCAGTCTAAACGCGTCGGCACCGAACTCCGAGTCGCCGCGGGGGTCCATGCTGTACGGCCCTGCGATGACCTGTCTGCTCGCGCCGACGGCGGCACTGACCGCCGCGAACGCGTCGCTGGCCTCGTGATACCGCGTTCGGTCGCCGGCACCGGTGTCGATCAGGAGTTCCAGATTCGCCGCCGGATGTTCCACCGCGTTGGTCCAGACGACGACGCCGTCGCCGACGGCGACCCGTCGCTCGGTGTCCCTGCGAGCGAACAGGTCGTACCCCCGGTAGGTCCCGTCGGGAGCGTAGCCGCTCCCGATGAGTGTCGACGCCACGGCGTCGCGGTCGAACGACGCTTCGACGACGACGCCGAGGTTCGACGTGACCATGCGGTCGTAGTTCTCGAACCCGATGCCGAAGTAATCCGGTTCGAGCTTGAACAAGGCGCGTCGGGCCCGGAACTTCCGGGGCGCGTCGGCGACGTATGGGCCGGGTTCGACGGACCCGAAACTGTAGCCGTCGTCGTAGCGCGTCTCGAACGCATCGGGGGTGGGGAGCCACCGTCGGTACGCCGGTTCGTCCGCCGGTGGAACGTCGAGGCGGCCGTAAGAGAGCGAACTGCCGAGCGGGGGGAGGCTGGACAGACACCCCGTGGTGCTCGCTGTGGCTCCGACCGCGAGCGTCGCGGTACCGGCCCGGAGAAACCCACGGCGTGTCCGTTCGTCGGAGGGTGATGTCGTGTCGTCGCTCATCGCTGTGTCTGTCTGGAGACACGCCTCGGACATCATACGACCGGATGGCCCGCAACGCGCTGCAAACGAGCGGAAGGTTTTTGTAGGGACTTCCACCCCACGCCCGACCCGACAGCACACACATCTTTGTAGCGATACCCCTAAGCGACGACGATGTTGGACCTCGCCGTCACTACGCGGTCCGAGACGTTCGAGCGGATGGTGGACCCGCTCGCCGCCCGGGGGATCGCCATCGGCCACGTCGATACGAGCGAACGAGCGGTACCGCTGACTGCGGACCCGTTCGAGGAGTACGACGTGGGGTTCGTCTACCCTCCACGAATCATGGAAGGGGCCGTCGCCGACGCGATGCTCGACGTCCCGTGGGTCAACGACCGCGAGACGATTCTGCGGTCGCGTAACAAAGCCGACGTACTGGCCCGACTCGGCCGCGCCGACGTCCCGGTGCCCGAGACGGTGATGGTGTCGAACCCGGCCGATGAGGCTGCCCTCGTTGCGGCCTTCGAGCAGGTGCAGTCGCCCGTCGTCGTGAAACCGAACTCGACGACCCGCGGCGTCGGCGTGACGACGGCCCACGACCTCGACTCGTTTCTGGGCGTCGCGGACTACCTCGATCTGGTCCACGACTACCGTGCGACTGGCGACCGGTCGTTTCTGGTACAGGAGTATCTCCCCGACGCGCGGGACTACCGGGCGATGGTCGTCGACGGGGAGTGCGTGGGGGCGGTCGAGCGCCGCCTCCCGACCGCGGCCCGCGAGCGCGGGCGCTGGAAGCACAACGTCCACCGCGGTGCCGACGCCGAGGGCGTCGAGCTGCCAGAGGAGTTACGCACTCTCGCAGAGCGGACGGCCGCGGTACTCGACGTCCAGTATCTCGGCGTCGACTTGCTGGTGACCGAGGACCGCGCGGTGGTCAACGAGACGAACGCCCGTCCGACTATCGACAGCGCGACGAAGTACGAGGACGGCTTTTGGGACGATTTAGCGGGACTGATTCGCGAGACCGCAGACGCGTAGCCGCCGCTGTCCGGTCACGAACGAACACGACGTGAGAGCGGAGAGAACGGAGACGGGACGACCTTACAGTTCGATGTCGGCGGAGTCTTCCTCGCGGTCGAAGGTGACTTCGAGGATGCCGTTGTTGTAGGTGGCCGACGCGGAGTGTTCGTCGACCTCGCTGGGGAGGGTGAGTCGCTCGTGGTACTCTCGCTGGTGGCTGTCGGCGTCGATGGTGAGGACGCTGCCGTCACACTTCAGGTCGATAGCCTCCTTCTCGACGCCGGGGATGTCGGCGACGACGCGGATCTCGTCGTCGGTCTCGTGGACGTCGACGTGGAGGTCACCGCCGCCGTTCGGGCCGTCGCGGTCGATATGTACGTCCCCTTCGGAACCCATCATCTCGTCCATCATGCGCTCGATTTCGCGGAAGAACTCGTCGAAAGGGTCGTCGTTGTCGTCCCGTCTCATCAGTACGAGGCGGTACGTCGCACTGTCTGAAAAGCCTTCTGACGGGCTCACTCTTTGCTTCCACTGCCGTCGGTTCGAGCCGAGGCGAGACGGCGTGTCCGGCAGGTCGTAGATTCGGTACGGAATGCTCATAAACAATCACCCGCGAAAACAACTCCGAAAACACTTTACTCCGTAGCGCAGGTTTACTAGGCGGTATGAGCGACCCAGTTCGTGTTGGCCTCAACGGCTTCGGCCGCATCGGCCGCAACGTGTTCCGCGCTTCGCTGGAGAACGACGACGTCGAAATCGTGGGTGTCAACGACGTGATGGACGACGAGGAGATCGACTACTTCGCCCAGTACGACACCGTCATGGGCAACCTCGAGGGTGCCGGCGTCGAGGACGGCGTGCTGACCGTCGACGGCACCGACTTCGAGGCGGGCGTCTTCCACGAGACGGACCCGACAGAACTCCCGTGGGACGACTTAGACGTCGACGTCGCCTTCGAGGCGACCGGCATCTTCCGCACCAAAGAGGACGCCAGCCAGCACC
This sequence comes from Haloarcula pellucida, assembly GCF_014647235.1. Classification (GTDB taxonomy): domain Archaea; phylum Halobacteriota; class Halobacteria; order Halobacteriales; family Haloarculaceae; genus Haloarcula; species Haloarcula pellucida. Next base: position 48,718 of record NZ_BMOU01000005.1, on the reverse strand, counting down.
TCGAAGCGGGTGCCGATAAGGTCGTCATCTCCGCGCCGCCGAAGGGTGACGAACCGGTCAAACAGATCGTCTACGGCGTCAACGAGGACGAGTACGACGGCGAGGACATCGTCTCGAACGCCTCCTGTACGACCAACTCCATCACCCCCGTCGCGAAGGTGCTCGACGAGGAGTTCGGCATCAACGCCGGTCAGTTGACGACCGTCCACGCCTACACCGGCTCGCAGAACCTGATGGACGGCCCCAACAGCAAGCCCCGCCGTCGCCGCGCCGCCGCCGAGAACATCATCCCCACCTCGACCGGCGCCGCACAGGCCGCCACCGAGGTCCTGCCCGAACTCGAAGGCAAACTCGACGGGATGGCAATCCGCGTCCCGGTCCCGAACGGCTCCATCACGGAGTTCGTCGTCGACCTCGACGACGACGTCACCGAAGCCGACGTCAACGCCGCCTTCGAGGAGGCCGCCGCCGGCGAACTCGAAGGCGTGCTGGGCGTCACGAGCGAGGACGTCGTCTCCTCTGACATCCTCGGCGACCCCTACTCCACGCAGGTCGACCTCCAGTCGACGAACGTCGTCAGCGGGATGACGAAGATTCTGACGTGGTACGACAACGAGTACGGCTTCTCGAACCGGATGCTGGACGTCGCTCAGTACATCACCGAGCAGTAAGCGTCGGTCTCCGCCCGCGGTGTTTCTTTCGCCGTCGTCCCTCGACCGACTGGTCTCGCCGCCTGTTCGTGGCCGTCTCGACCCCGCTGGACGCCCGGAGCGCCGACGCCGACCGCTCGACTCGGAAACGCCTATACACGGGGCCGGCGTTGTCTCGCGTGATGACTTTCCAGACGCTCGACGACATCGAGGACGGCCAGCGCGTCCTCGTCCGACTCGACCTCAACTCGCCCGTAGAGGACGGCGACGTACAGGACAACCGCCGGTTCGACCGCCACGCCGAGACGATTCGCGAACTCGTCGACCGCGACTTCGAAGTCGCGGTGATGGCCCATCAGGGCCGCCCCGGCCGGGACGACTTCGTCTCGCTCGAACAGCACGCCGACATCCTCGCGGACCACATCGACAGCGACGTCGAGTTCGTCGCCGACACGTTCGGGCCCGACGCCATCCACGAGATAGCGGGGCTGGAGGCCGGCGACGTCCTCGTACTGGAGAACACCCGGATGTGCGACGAGGAACTCCCCGAGGAGGACCCCGAGGTCAAGGCCCAGACGGAGTTCGTCCAGACGCTGAAAGGCGAGTTCGACGCCTACGTCAACGACGCCTACTCGGCGGCACACCGCTCGCACGCTTCGCTCGTCGGATTCCCGTTGGTGATGGACGCCTACGCGGGTCGCGTCATGGAGACCGAGTACGAGGCCAACACCGCCATCGCCGAGAAGGAGTTCGAGGGCAACGTCACGATGGTCGTCGGCGGCACCAAGGCCACCGACGTCATCGACGTGATGACCCACTTAGACGAGAAAGTCGACGACTTCCTGCTTGGCGGTATCGCCGGCGAACTGTTCCTGCGCGCGGCGGGCTACCCCGTCGGCTACGACATCGACGACGCCGACCTCTACGACCACCAGTGGGAGAAAAACAGCGAGAAGATAGAGTCGATGCTCGACGCGCACCGCGACCAGATTTCCCTCGCGGTCGATCTGGCATACGAGGACGACGGGTCCCGCGCCGAGCAATCGGTCGACGACATCGACGAGAAGACCGTCTCCTACCTCGACGTGGGCAGCGAGACGGTCATGGAGTATTCGCCCGTCATCCGCGACTCCGAGGCCGTCTTCGTGAAGGGTGCGCTCGGGATGTTCGAGGACGAGCGCTTCTCTGTCGGCACCGCCGGCGTCCTCGAAGCCATCGCGGACACCGACTGCTTCTCCGTCGTCGGCGGCGGCGACACCTCTCGGGCCATCGAGATGTACGGGATGTCAGAGGACGAGTTCGGTCACGTCTCTATCGCGGGCGGGGCCTACATCCGCGCGCTGACCGGTGCAGAACTGGTGGGCGTCGAAGTGCTCAAGCGCTAGCGGTCCGTCTCGGCGTGTCGCCGCTTCCAGCCGTCTTTGGGGTCGTAGACCGCCACTGGCCGCTTCTCTCGGGGGCGCGTTCGCGCGTGTCTGGCCGTCCAGTCGCCGTCGTCGCGCTTTCGGGGAGCCATCGCAGGCATACGAACCGATACGACCCTCTGTAGTAAATTCCTTGTGATTAATGGTGTAAAAATACAACTCGATCCCGAGTAAGTCGTGGCGACGGTCGCCGAAGACGCCCCTCGGGGGCCGCCGAGCCGAAGTGTTTTCGATGGCAGCGCCCCACGGTTCGGTATGTTCACCGGTATCGTCGAGACGACGGGTGCGGTACAGGCAGTCGTAGACGACGAAGGGGGGCGGCGGGTTCGCATCGGCGCACCCTTCGAGGGCCTCGACCACGGCCAGTCGATAAGCGTCAGCGGCACGTGCCTCACTGTCGAGAACGTTTCCGACGGCGAGTGGTTCGAGGTGTTCCTCGCCCGCGAGACGCTGGCTCGGACCTACTTCGACGACCTATCGGGTGGTGACGCGGTCAACCTCGAACGGGCGATGCCGGCCGACGGCCGGTTCGACGGCCACATCGTGCAGGGTCACGTCGACGCCACCGCCGAGATCGTCGGCATCGAACGGGAGGGGGATGACTGGACGTTCACCTTCTCGCTTCCGGAGAGCCAGCGAGACTACCTCGTCGAGAAAGGCTCTATCACGGTCGACGGCATCAGCCTGACCGTCGCCGACCGGCGCGCGGAGTCCTTCGACGTGGCCATCATCCCGACGACGTACGCGGAGACGACCCTCTCCGAGAAGTCGGTCGGCGACCCCGTACATCTGGAAGTCGACGTCGTCGCGAAGTACGTCGAACAGCTCTGTTAGGGCTCGAAGTCGGTCCGTTCGGGGTCGTCCGTCGTTTCGCCCGGCGCCGCGTTGGCCGTCTGGTAGGCCTGCCGATAGGCGTCCAGTTTCCGCAGGAGGAGCAGGCCGAAGACGCCGTCGTACACCAGCACGAACGCGAAGAAAGCGACCAACTGGTCGACGCCGAACACCAGCGAGAGGACGCCGGTCGCCACGCCCGAGAGGGAGTTGTAGGTGGCGTGGATGACCGTCGCGATGAGTAACCCCTTCAGAACGATGGGGCCGGCGTCCTCCGGGTTGAACTTCGCCAGTCCGAGGTAGTAGCCCGCGAACGCGGAGTAGATGACGTGGCCGGGGCCGGCCAGCGCCCGCACCGCCGCGATGTCGCTCCCCGCGTCGAACGCCGCCAGCGTCCCGGTGACGACGTCGGTGTTCTGGACGATGTACAACGCGTTCTCGATAGTGGCGAAGCCCAGTCCCGCCGCCGCGCCGTACACCGCACCGTCGATGACCGCGTCGAACCGGTCGTCGCGGTAGGCGTACAGCCGAACGGCGAGCAGTTTCACGCTCTCCTCGACGGGGCCGACGACGAGGAAGAAAAAGAAGAACGTCCCGGCCGGCTGAAACAGGCCGAACCCGGAGCCGATGGCCTGTACTGGGCCGCCGAGGACGACGTTCAGCAACCCAGCGAACCCGGCAAACAACACGCCGAGCAGGAACGTTCCGACCAGCAGCGTCAGCGGTTCGGCGGTGGTCACGTCGGCGTACCAGATGTAGGCCGCGAGCAACAGCGCCGGCACGGCCGAGAGCGCGGCGAGTCCGGCGAACAGTGGCTGGACGCCCAGCGCGCCCAGACTGCCGAAGGCGACCTGTAACACCAGAATCCCGACGGCGGCGAGGATGACGAGCCCTCGGAGCGCCCACAGACCGGTGTGATAGAGCCAGTGTGCGAACCGGTCCAACCGTGAGCGGACCTCCCAGTCGGCTATCTCGTAGAGGTCCGTCGACCGGTCGGCGTTCGACGCGACCGGGTCTCGCCGTCGCTTTCCCATGCACGAACGGTCGGCAGCGCGCCACGTAACGGTTTGGCTCGCGGTAGGGCGTCGGACCCCGACCGCTGGCCGTGACAGGTCTCCATCGAGACGAGAGTGTTTTGACGGTGCCCGGCTTATCGTCTGCTATGACTCTACGGGCAGGCGTCCTCGCCGTTCAAGGCGACGTTTCCGAGCACGCTGACGCCATCGAGCGTGCCGCGGCGGCCCACGGCGAGACGGCGGAGGTCGTCGAGATACGCGAAGCGGGGCTGATCCCCGACTGTGATGTCCTCCTGTTGCCGGGTGGCGAGTCGACGACCATCTCCCGACTCGTCCAGCGCGAGGGCATCGACAGCGAAATCACGGCCCACGTCGAGGCCGGCAAACCGGTACTGGCGACGTGTGCAGGACTTATCGTCGCTGCCACCGACGCCCACGACGACCGGGTGGACACGCTGAACGTGCTGGACGTCACCGTCGAGCGAAACGCCTTCGGCCGGCAGAAGGATAGCTTCGAGGCACCACTCGACGTCGCGGGTCTCGACGACCCGTTCCCGGCCGTGTTCATCCGCGCGCCGGTCATCGACTACGTCGGCGACGGCGCGGAGGTGCTGGCCTCGTGGGACGGCCACCCCGTCGCGGTGCGTGACGGCCCCGTCGTCGGGACCTCCTTCCACCCCGAACTGACCGAGGACCCCCGCATCCACGACCTCGCGTTCTTCGACAGCGTGGAGTCGTAGGGGTTCGACGGCCTGAAGGCACACCCAGCCGATTCTCGGCGTATGGACGACGCCGACGACGTCATCGACGACCTGTTTGCGGTCATCGAGAACCGCAAGGAGACCCTCCCGGAGGGCTCTTACACCGCTTCGCTGTTCACCCACGAGAAAGGCGAAAACGCCGTGTTAGAGAAACTCGGCGAGGAGACGACCGAACTGATTCTGGCCGCGAAAGACGACGACCACGAGGAGTTGGCCCACGAGTCGGCCGACATCGTCTACCACCTGCTCGTCTTGCTGGCGATGAAGGACATGGACGTCGATGACTTGCGGGCTGAACTGGCAGAGCGGAGATAGCGAGCGCCCGAACGAAGCGAGAGGTCTCGAAGCGCGAACGAGGAACGGAGTGACCCGTGAGCGGTAGCGAAGTCCCTCGCCGAGACTGCGTGGGGTAAACTATTTAACATGATCTCCCATCGACACGACGTATGGACGCCGCCGGCTCCCCCGTCGAACTACTCTGTGTCGACGACGACACGGAGGCGCTCGACGCCCTCGCCGCGGGGCTGGAACGCGTCGACGGCGACGTCGCGGTCACGACGGCGACGGGAGCGGCGGACGCACTGAACGCGTTCGACCACGCGGCGTTCGACTGTATCGTTAGCGAGGCCGCCATGGCCGACATCGACGGCCTCGCCTTCCTGCAAGCGGTTCGAGCCGAGAACCCGGAGTTCCCGTTCGTCCTCTTTACCGCACAGGGCGACTGGTCGCTTGCGAGCGACGCCATCGCCGCCGGCGTCTCCGAGTACATACCGCGGGACGGCGACGACGGTCAGTATCGGTTGCTCGCACGACGCGTGCATACCATCGTCGAACGACACCGAGCGATGCGGACGGCCGCCGAGGACAGGGCCAGTGCCGAGACGATCTTAGACGTCGCGCCCGACGCGATTCTCGCCGCCGTCGACGGGAGGGTCGTGTACGCCAACCCCGCCGCAGGTGACTTCTTCGAGGTCAGGGGGCGTGACGCCCTCGTCGGACGGTCGGTCGACGACATCCTCGCTGGCGGGAGCGGAGTGTTCGAGGTGGCGCAAGCGACCGGACAGACGGCCCACACCGTCGAGACGACGGTCCGGCGTGGCGACGGGTCGACGGTCCTCGCGACGGTGACCGCCTGTACCGTCACGTGGGACGGGGCGGCGGCCGTCGTCGGTATCTTCCAGCACGCGACCGAAGCGGACACCCGCGAACGCCGTCTCGAAGCCCTCCACGAGGCGACGCGGAACCTCATGGGCTGTAAACAGCGGGAAGCGGTGGCCGGCATCGGCGTCACGGCGGCCTCCGAGATACTCGGTCTCGACGCGAACTCGGTCCATCTGGTCGACGACGACGGCCACCTCGAACCGGTCGTCGCGACCGACGCACTGTGCGACCTCGTCGGCGACCTCCCCTCGTTCACCGGGAGCGACAGCATCGCGTGGCGCGTCTACGAGAGCGACGAGGTGGCGGCGCTCTCGGACGTTCGGGACGACCCCGACGTTCACAACCCCGACACGCCGATTCGGAGCGAACTATACCTGCCACTGGGTGAGCACGGCATTCTCATCGCCGCGTCCCCCGTCGCCGACGCGTTCGACGAACAGGACGTGGCGCTCGGACAGGTGCTCGCCGCCAACATGGAAGCGGCGCTCGACGCGGTGGTCCGCGACAACGAGTTGCGCGAGCACGAACGGGAATTGGCGGCCCAGAACGCCCGTCTGGAGCGATTCGCCAGCGCGGTGTGCCACGACCTTCGGAACCCGCTGAACGTCGCGTCCGGGCGCCTCGAATTGGTCCGTGAGGAGTGTGAGAGCGAACACATCAACGCTATCGACCGGATGTTTCACCGGATGGAGGCGCTCATCGAAGACCTGCTGCTGATCGCGAAAACGGGCGAGGCGGTGTCCGACCTCGAACCGGTCGACGTCGGCGCCGTCGTCGAGGCGTGCTGGGCGACCGTGGAGACGGGCGCGGCGACGCTGGTGGTGGAGACGGACACGCGGATTCTGACCGACGTGACGCGGCTCAAACAGCTACTGGAGAACCTCGTCCGGAACGCCGTAGAGCACAGCGCTGCGTCTAGTCCGGTCCAGTCCGACGACGCCGTCGGAGACGGTAGCGAGGGTGTGACCGTCACCGTCGGCGACTGTCCCGGCGGGTTCTACGTCGCCGACGACGGCCCCGGCATCCCCGAGACCGACCGAGAGAAAGTGTTCGAGAGCGGCTACTCGACGCGGACCGACGGCACCGGGTTCGGGCTAGCCATCGTCAGACAGATAGCCGAGGCCCACGGCTGGGACGTGCGGGTCACCGAGAGTACCGACGGTGGGGCCAGATTCGAGATAACCGGCGTGGACACTCCCGAGACGTGAGGCGGTCGGCCTCGGCTACCGAGCGGCCGTTTCGACGCCCGAAACGTGCGTGACATTTATCCCGTCCCCAAAGCACCGACATGCCGTATGAGTACGTCGACAGTTCGCGGGACGGTCGCGGGGATGGGGGAACGGGCAAATCCGGCGTTCGCCGCCGGCGTGGTCGTCGTCGCAGTCGCGGCACTGGCCTACGCGACGACGGGGGCGTCGATCCAGCACCACACCTACGTCCACGTCATGGCGGGGGTCCTCTGGACGGGGACGGACATCTTTATCGGCGCCATCCTCGGCCCCGTCATCGGGAGTCTCGGCGAGGAACAGAGCGCAGCCGTCTTCGAGAAGCTGACGCCGAAGACGTCCTTTTTCCTGCCGTCGATGGCGTTTCTCACCATCGCGTCGGGCCTCGCTCTAGCGCTCCGACTGGACCTCTTCACGAACCCGGGCCCGTGGCTCGCGCTGTTCACGGCGGCGAACCTGATTCCGGTGTTCCTCCTGCTGGGGTGGCGGCTGAACGCGTGGTCGGACTGGCGGTGGCAACTCCCCTTCGCCGTCGCCACCCTCGGGTCGCTTGCGTGGGTCGCGACGACCATCGGCCAGTTCCAGATGACCGAACCGGCTATCGTCGTCGCCCTCGCTCTCGTCACGGTTCTATCGGTGCAGGGCTTTGGCTTCCTGATGCCGGGGGAAATCCGCATCTACAAGGAGATGACCTCACCTGCGCCCGACGCCAGCGTCATCTCGGCTATCGGGCAGCAGAACGCCATGCTCGGCGGCGTGCAGGGACTCGTCCAACTCCTGCTCATCGCGGACATGGTGTACCTCCGGTACGGCGGGTTCTGAATTGCGACTCCTCGACCGGGTCGAACCAGAACCAGACTTCGTCTGCGAGGGCTCGAAGTCGTTCGCTACTCGCTTACGACTTCGAACCGGTGCCGGACGACCTCGCTGTCGTCGTCCCACTCGAACTCGTCGTGGACCCGGTTCAGTCGTTCGCGGTACGCCGCTAGGTCTTCGGACCCCTCGCGTTGTGCGTCCTCGTCGGACAGGTCGCCCAGCGTCCGGTGGGTCACGTCCGTCACCTCGAACCGCCGGCCGTCGATGTCGAAGGTGTCGCCCTCCTCGGCGTACTGGTGGCCGCGGTGCATCTGTGTCACCTCGCCCGCGGCGGCCATCTGCTGGACGTGCTCGTTGGGCAGAATCTCGCCGGCGTCGATGTGTGCCATAGCGGCGGTACGAGGCCGACGGTGAAAAGCGTGGGTCGCAGTTGTTTGGGTCCGCCCACGCATACGTCTCACACGGCTGTCACCGATTGGACGCGCTTTTACGCGCCGACCGTCTACGACGCCGTAATGAGCAATCCTTTCGAGAATCTACCGACGACGCCGACCGGCGAGGAGGTCATCGATAAGGCCTTCTCGCGTGCGACGCGGGCCGGCGGCAGCAAGGACGGTATCGAGGCCCAGCAGTCGATGCTGATGACGGCCTCGAACATCGTCTCGGACAACCTCCAGAACGTCGCCCAGTCGTGGCCGACTATCGACGATTTGGACCCTTTCTACGTGGAACTGGCCGACGCCATCGTCGGCGACGCCTACCCCGCCGACGACGACCCGGGCATCGACGCCCTGAAACAGCACCTCTCCGAGGTGTCGTGGGCTGGCCGGAAGGCCAAGGAGATTCGCCAAGAGTACGAGGGCCGTCTCGTCCGCGGGGACAAGGACACCGCCCGGAAACTCCGCAAGCAGGCGTTCGCCCGCATGGCCGACGTCGTCGAGGAGGTCGAAGACGACCTCGCGGCCGTCTCGAAGGCCCGTGACGCGTTGAAAGGCATCCCGGACATCCGTCCGGACGAACCGACCGTCGTCGTCGCCGGCTACCCGAACGTCGGGAAGTCCTCGTTCGTCAACCGCGTCACTCGGGCCGACAACAAGATTGCCTCCTACCCCTTCACGACGACCCAGATTCGCGTCGGTCACTTCGAGGACGGCCGCATCCGCTACCAACTCGTCGACACGCCGGGTCTGCTCGACCGACCGCCGGAGGAGCGCAACGAAATCGAGTCACAAGCGGTGAGTGCGTTGGAACACGTCGCCGACGCCGTCCTCGTCCTCGTCGACCCGAGCGAGGAGTGTGGCTACCCCCTCGACCAGCAACTCGAACTGCGAGACGACATCGAGTCCCGCTTCGACGCGCCGGTGCTGACCATCGCCAACAAGAGCGACCGCTCGACCGACGTCGAGGCCGACCACTACATGAGCGTCACCGAGAACGACAACGTCGACGCCGTGTTGCAGGCGGCCATCGACGCCGTCGGCTACGAGATAGAGTTGCCGTTCGACGACGAGTAGGGCACCTCAGCCGAGGACGCCGAGCAGTCCGAGCGCCCACCGGACCATCTCCGAGGCCGCGAACAGCGCCCCTTCGACGCGCGACAACACTCGGCCGGTCCACAGCGCCGCGACCATCAGGAGCGAGATACCCGCCAGCCACAGTACCGTCTCCATCGCCGCCCCGGCCACCGTGAGCGGCCGGACGAGCGCCGCGACGCCCACGATTCCCGTGACGTTGTAGACGTTGCTCCCGACGACGTTGCCGACGGAGACGCCGAGGCTCCCGCGGCGAATCGCCACGAGCGAGACGGCGAACTCCGGCGTCGACGTGCCGGCGGCGACGATGGTCCCGCCGACGACCCACTCTGAGATGCCTGCGCCTCGGGCCAGTGCCGACGCCGCGAGCACCATGAAGTCCCCGCTCACGAGGACGAGCGCCAGGCCACCGACCAACAGCAGAGCGTCCCGGCCACGAAAGGCCACTCGTTCGGTGACTGCTCGCGTCACAGCGCCTTCCGGTGGCGACTCCGGAGCCGTCTCGGTCGTGGACTGTTCCGCGCGGAGCAGGTACGCGGTGTAGGCGACGAACACCCCGACCAAGATGGCCCCTTCCGTCCGCGTCACCGTCCCGTCGAGTAGGACGAGGCCGGCGAGGAGCGTGCTCGCGAGCAGCGCCAGTCCGTCTCGGTGGACCAGCGCCTCGGTGATCGGGAGCACTCGAATCAGCGAGACGACGCCGAGGATGAACGCGAGGTTGTAGACGTTCGACCCGAGGACGTTCGCGATGGCGATGTCGCCCAAGCCCTTCAACGCGGCGTCGACGGAGACGGCCAACTCCGGCGTCGACGTTCCCATCGCCACGATAGTCAGTCCAATCGTGAGGTCAGAGAGGCCGAACCGTCGGGCGAGTCGCACGACGGCGTCGACGAGGAACCGGGCCCCGACCCACAATCCGAGGACAGACAGGACGACGACGCCGACTTGAACGAGGGGGCCTCCGCTGACCATACTGTGGGTGGTATCACCGGCGGCGGGGAAATGAAAGTTCGTGCTCACTCAGTCCGGGGACGACTGCGCTCCGTTCGCTATTCGAGTTCGTAGGTCACCTGCACCGCAGCGTCGACGGTGACCGGGCCGGGCGAGATGGTCGTACTCCCGCCGGAGTCGGCGGCGAACGCGGCTTCCGTCCGAACGACGTATCGGCCGCTGTCGCTCGTCTGGATGGTGGCGACGCCGTCGACGTTCCGACCTTCGGCAGCGGCGACCGTCTCGGCGTCGGCGCGGGCCCGCTCCATCGCCGTCGTCAGGGCGTCCTCACGCGCGTCCTGTCGGGTCGCCTCGCTCAGTTCGTAGCGGATGCCCTCCACGCGGTCCGCGCCCGCGTCGACGGCGGTATCGATGAGTGTCCCGACCGAGTCCACGTCGCTCGTCTCGGCTTCGACGGTGTGGACCGCGACGTAGCCGACCTGTTCACGGCCCGTCTCGGTGCGTTCGTACTCGGGATGGATGCTGAACCGTGAAGACGTGACGTTTGCCCCCTCGTCTTCGAGGGCTTGCTGGACGGCGCCGGCGTCACCGGTCAGGTTGTCCCGGGCGGCCGCGGCCGTCTCACCCCGACCGACGGCGGCGACGGTGACCGTCGCCCTGTCGGGTGCGCGCTCGACCGTCGCGTCCGCGCTGACGCTGACTGTCGCGTTCTCTGCCGTCGGCGTCCCGCCGCTGTCTGCGAGTGCGAAGCCGGCACCGCCGGCCAGGAGGACCGCCACGACGCCTGCGATCGCGAGTGGTTTGGAGACCATACCCACGCGAACGCCTGCCGACGTATTTAGCCCGTCGGACGCTCAAACCCGAATTTGACCGTCAGGCGGCCGTCTCGACGACGACGTAGTGGACCGACGTCTCGACGTCTCGGCCGGCGGCCGCGTCGGCGACCTCGTCCAGTTCCGCGGCCAGTCCGGGCGGGTCGGTGCCCGGCGGGATGCCCACCGTGATTACGACGCGGCGCGGTTCCTGGAAGATGACCGTGTTCGTCCGCTCGACTTCGACGGAGAGGACGCGGGCGGGCGCGTCGACGGCCCCTTCGATCTGGTCCTGTATCGCCGCCTCGGTCGTCGCTCGCTGGAACGAGTCCAGCGTGACGCCGCCCAGAAACGCCGACAACACGAGGATGGACGCCACGAGGACGCCGATTCGCTTGACCGTCGCCGACCGGGCGTTCCCCTCCCGAAACCAGTGTTCCGGGCGGTAGCCCTGATACCAGAGGCCGACGAGGACGGCGAGGTTGATAGAGAGGACGTTCACGAGGAGGAGGACGCCCGACCCGAGGCTGACCAGCGGTTCGCCCCACGCGATGCCGATACCCACCGTCGCCGCCGGGGGGATGAGCGCGACGGCTATCATCACCCCCACGAGCGCCGTCGAGACGCCCGACGTGAGGCTGATGACGCCGGCCGCGCCCGCGCCCAGTGCCACCACCAGCGAGAGGAAGTCGGGCGCGACTCGCTCGCGTATCTGCCCGACGGACGTCACCTCTGCGAGCGGCGGGATGACGTTGGCCGTCCGGACGAACACGGCGAAGACGGTGGCGCTGACGATAGCCAGTAGCAACCCGACCGCCTGCAACTTGACCCCGCGGACGAACAGTTCTTGGTCGTCGACGACGGTGCCGACGTTGGCGGTCATCGCCGGGCCGATGAGCGGCGCGATGACCATCGACCCGACGACGACGGCCGGCGAGTCGAGCAGGAGGCCGGCGGTGGCGATGACCGCGCTGATGACGGTCATGATGGCATACGTCGGGAGCGACGGGGCGAGGTCGTTGGCCTTCGAGGTCAGTTCCTCGCGGGCGATGCGGTCCTCGTCTTCCTCCTCGGCGAAGCGGTCTTCGAGTGCCTCGAACTGCCGTGAGATGACCGTGTTAGCGTCCACGACGACGGTGTATGCGTCGTCGTCGATACCCACCTCGCGCAGCGCTTCGAGGACGGGTTCTAAGGCGTTCGTCGGCAGCGGAAAGGAGACGACGGCGGCGATGTCGCGGTTGCTCGTCTCGTCGCTGACGACGTAGTCGATGCCCTCGTCGTCCAGCACGCCGAGCGCCGCCTCGCGCTTGCCCGTCGGGACCGAGAGATGTACCAACCGCACGGCTATCCGTGCGACGGCGGCGAACAAAAATCCGGGTGATGGCCGGTCCCGCGACCCGCCCTGCTCCGCCGCCGGAAACTGACGCGCTTTTCCCCGTCGGCGCTGTATCGGGGATATGTTCGAGTCACGCCCGGACCGCGACGCCGAAGTGGTGCTCGTCGGCCGGTCGAACGTCGGCAAGTCGACGCTGATGCGGGAGGTGACCGGCCACACCTTCGACACCGGACAGCGACCCGGTGTCACCCGGAGCCCAAACCACTACGACTGGACCGGTCCAGACTTCATGATCACCGACCTCCCCGGGTTCGGGTTCATGAAGGGCGTCCCCGAGGAAGTCCGCGAGGAGATAAAGACCGACGTCGTCCGCTACGTCGAGGAAAACGCCGAGAAGATTCTGGTCGGCATCCTCGTCGTCGACGGGAAGTCCGTCGTCGACATCATCGACCGCCACTCCGGCCCCGACGAGATCCCTCACGACGTCGAGATGTTCCACTTCCTCCGGGAGGTCGGCGTCGAACCCGTCGTCGCCGTCAACAAGATGGACAAGGTCGACGACGAGGACGAACGCCTGAACGACCTGTGTGACCGCCTCGGTCTCTATCCCCCGTGGAAGCAGTGGCAGGAGACCATCGCCCCCATCTCGGCGAAACGGGGCAACGTCTCGGCGCTGAACGAGGCGGTCCGACACCACCTCCACGAGGCCAAGCGCGACGACCTGTTCCAGTTCTTCTGAACGACCTTTTTCACCCGGGGCATCGCGCTCGCTGACGGCGAGCGCTCAACCCCGGGCCAAAAACGTCGATGAAAAAGGCGCGAAGCGCCAGCGGCGCTTCGCGTGAAACGGCGCTCGCGTCGCTCGCGCCGTACGCTTCGACTGGACGCTACACCTACCCGTGGAGGTCGACGTTCTCGACGTCGAATCTGACCGACCCGGCGGTGGCGTCGGTGAGCGAGAGCGTCCAGCCCTGGTCCTCCGCGACCGATTTCGCGATGTAGAGGCCGAACCCGGTGTTGCCTTCGATCGTCGTGTACCCGGCGTCGAACACTCGCTCGGGCGGACTGACCTCGATTTCGGGGCCGTCGTTCGCGACGTAGAACCCGGTGGACGTCGTGCCGACGGTGACGGTCGACGCCCCGTGTTCCAGCGCGTTCTGAAACAGGAACTGCAGGAGCAGGCTCGCGGACTCCTGGTCCGCGAGGAAGCGAGCGTCGCCGTCGATTTCGAGGGCCGCGTGCGCGTCGGCGACCGTCTCCCACACCTCCCGACTGAGTCGCGAGAGCCACACCGGCGTCTGTTCCTGTCGATCCGACTCTCTCGTCGAGAGTTGCACGACCGTATCGACCAGCGAGGAGATGCGCGACAGCGACTCCTCGATGGGTGCGGTCTGTGTGTCGTCGTCCAGTCGTTCGAGGCGTCCGTGTGCGATTTGCAGTTCGTTCCGCAACTCGTGGGCCGATACGAGCGCCACTTTCACCATCCGCTCGTGTTGGCGGCGCAGGTCGTGTTCGCGGGTCTTGCGCGCGGTGATGTCCTGTGTGAGCCCGACGAGTCCCTGAATCTCGCCGTCGGCGTCGTACCACGGGACCTTGCGGGTTCGCACGTACGGCGCCGCGAGGTCGAGAAACTCCTCGACGTCGATTCGGTCCACCTCCCCTTCGAGGATGTCCATCTCGTCGCGGTAGGCCGCCTCGCCGTGTTCGTCCGCCAGCTCCGATACCTCTCGGTCTGTGAGTCCCACTCGGTCGGTCGGCTCGTTGAACCCACGTCCCATCAGGACGTGTCGCGCCTGGTCGTCTTTCGCGTACAGGTGGTCCGGCATCTCGTTGAACAGCGAGAGCAACAGCGTCTCCATGGGCGAGGGCGACCGCCCGGCGACGGACGGCGCGTCACCGTCGAGGCTGGTTCCTATCGCGTCAACGACGGCCTGCGAACCGAGGTCCGGCGACGCGACGGCGCGGACGTCGAGGTCGTCCGGCACTACCGCCGGGTCGACGCCCACGACGACGACGGGGAGGTCGGGAAACAGTTTCGTGACGCCGTAGGCGATGTCTGTCCCTGACTGGCCACCGACGGTCGCCGTGAGGACGAGACACTGATAGACGCCGTGTGTCAGTTCGTCGAAGACGTTCCGACGGTCGGTCAGTACGGTGACTGCAACGGCCTCCTCGTCGAATCCCGACTCGAGTTCGGCTGCCTCGTCGTCGGCGACGACGAGTACCGACTTCGGGTCTCCCCCCATCTATGGCCAGTACAAAGATATGTTCGAACGTTACTGTTTCGGCTGGTCGTTCTGATGGTTGCTCGGAGTCGGGCCACCCGCGCGACTGTCGGCACTCGTATCGTAGCTACCACAGAACCGTTCTGACGGTCAGGAGGTCAGGCGACGTTGAAGCCTTTGTCGCGGAGGAAGTCCTCGACGCGACCAGTGTGGTTGCCCTGGAGCTCGATTTGCCCGTCTTCGACGGTCCCGCCGCAGGCGAACTTGCTCTTCAAGTCCGAGGACAGCGAGTCCATGTCGACGTCTTTCGGGTCGAACCCCTCGATGATCGTTACCTCCTTACCGTAGCGGCGCTCGTCGATGCGGATGTTAATCTCCTGGGACTCTTTGGCGACGTCCTCGCAGACGCAGAGCTCCTCAGGCAGCCCGCACGTCGAGCAGACTTCCGACATTACATCGGGGCGTACGAAACCTTCGTATTAAACACTGTCGGGGGAAAGCGGAACTTACCGGTTCGAGACGATGCTATCGGCGATTTCGACGGCCTCATCGGCTGCTTCTTCCGAGACAGTCCCACCGTACCGGAGTCGCTCGCGGAGGATTGCGAGGCGACGGACGTCCTCGCCAGCGTCGACGTCGTCCAGATAGTCCCGGACCGTCTCGCCGCTCTCGCGAGGCCGGTACTCGTCGTCGAGGACGTACATCGCCCGTTGGAACGCCTGCTCGACGTCCGTCTCGGGGTCCTCGCGGCGCTGGTATCGGAGCCAGATGGCCCGTGAGACGCGCTTCGTGACGCCCGACCGACGGAGGCCGGCGGCCGTCCCCAGCAGCGCGACCAGTCCCAGCGCCGTCTCCTCGCGGGACGGCAGGTCCGGGAGGGTCGGGCCCGCCGGCCCCTCGGTACTGCTGTTCTCGCTACCCTCGACGAACGGGGTCGCCGTCTCGTTGCTGGTGTTGGCTGGCGTCGACGTCTCCGTCGTCTCGTTCGTCTCGGTCAGCGGCGGCGGAGTCGGCGTCTCAGTCTCGGTGAAATTGGAGTCGTTGCCCGTCTCACCCGTGTCGACCGCACCGTCTCCCTCGGAGCGGGCCTCCTCGATGCGTGCCTGTTCGGCCGCCGCACGTGGCTCGCTCGGCGTCGGGTCGAACTGGATCCAGCCGTGGTCGGGGAAGAAGACCTCGACCCACGCGTGTGAGTCGAGGCCGCGGACCACCCAGCGGTTCTCGTCGACTTGCTCGCCGGGCGTGTAGCCGACGGCCATCCGCGCGGGGATGTCCTGACTCCGCAGCATCGTCACCATCGTCGTCGCGAAGTAGACGCAGTAGCCCCGGTCCATCGCGTGGAGGAACCGGTCGGCGACGTTCCGCTCGGGCCGTTCGACGTCGAGCGAGTACTCCCGGTTGTTCTGGAGCCACTGTTCGACGACGAGCGCCGTCTCGTAGGGGTTCTGTGCGTTCTCGGTCAGCGTCGCCGTCGTCTCGCCGACTCGGCCTGGCGTACTCTCGGGCAGTTGCAGATAGCGGCGGGTCACTCTGTCGGGATACTCGGTCCCGGCCTCGCGCAACTGCCGCGGCGTCGCGACCGAGAGTTCGCTTACGATCTGATAACTGTCGCCGGCAGTGAGGTCGCCGACGGGTTGGAAGCCATCGTGCGTCGTGAGCTTGACGTCTACGTCCCCGTCGTATCGCACCGGCTTCCAGACGGCGGGGACCGTGCCGATGTCCGACTCGGCCTCGAAGGACTGGCGGACCGTCCGACTGTCGCCTGGCGGTTCGGCGAGACGGGTCCCGTCGTACGGACTGCTGTTGCCCGTCCGGACCCACCCGTCGCCGGTGTAACGGTCGTACGCGGCGACGCGCCAGTACCGCGCTGCCTCGCTCTCTACGGTGTATCGGACCGTCGGGGTCAGCGAGATATCCCCTTGAATCGTCATCGACTCGTCGGCGTCGACGAGACTCCCCTCGACGGTCGCCTGCTCCTCGTCGACGAAGGACAGCGACGTGCCGGAGACCGACGGTAGTCGTGAGAGGACCGCCGGCACGACGATGACCGCCGCCAACTGTTCGAGGACGCTACGGCGGCCCGAGTCGACGCCCTGATCGTCAACCGTGGCCGACGCACCCGTCGCGACCGACCCCCCGGCGCCCGGTGACTGCCGCTCGTCGGGATGGTCGATGGTGTCGAGCGTGCCGAACCCGATAGTCGCGAACGCACCGACGACGCCGAGCAACGTCGTCACTACGTCTGCGTCCGTCGTCAGGACGAAGAAGCCGAGCGCCGTCCCGGCCGCGAGCGTCGCCGTGACGTACCACCGCCGGAGCGCGAAGTACGTCGTGAGAAACACCGGCGCGGGCGCAAAGGAGATGACCCACAGGCGGACGTTGGCTATCTGGAGCAGTCGACGACCGGTCAACAGCGCCACGGTGTCCCGGAGGAGGGCGGACAACGCCGGGTCCGTCGAGAGGTTCGTGACGTACCACACGAGACCGGCGCCGAACAGGACCGCACCCACAGTGATGGCGAGGATCGGACGCAACACTCGTGCGAGGACGGCCGCCGCGGCCAGCGACACGGCCGTCACGACGAGAAACACCGTCGGCGACCCGACCACGTCGATGAGGTGATACATCGTCCGGAGCGGCGCGCCGAGTGCGAGTGCGACCGACAGGAGCGCCAGCAGTCGCGTCTCGTCCCACGGCACCCGCCTGCGGACGCGAGCGACGACGCTCACGACCCCACCTCCCCGGCGAGCGGGTTGTCGTGACTCACCGTCACGTCCTCGAAGGCCTGCTGTTGCCCCTCGACGGTGACGGTGACGCCATCGTCGTCTGCGGTCACCAGCACGTCCGCGTCGCCGCTCCGTCCCGTCGTCCCGGCCCCGGTGCGTGCGAGCGTCTCCAGCAGGCGAACCCGGTGGGTGTCGCCGTAGCCAGCGTCGACGCTCCCGCCGGGTGTCACCAGTTCGACGGCGAGGCCGCTCTCGAGTGCGCCCATCGTCACCGTCGCGGCGGCGGCCGCCATCTCGTCGGCGTAGTCGTCGTCGGCCTCCGCGACGACGACGAGGCCGCGGTCGCTGTTCCGGTCGGCGAACTCCTTGACGAGCAAGTCGTCGCGCTTCGCGCTGGACTTCCAGTGGACGTCTCGCAGGGAGTCGCCGGGGACGTACTCTCGTAGTCGGTCGAACGCCTGTCGGTCGTCGGCGTCGGGGACGAGCGTTCGGACGAACGCTTCCGGTCCGCCCAGTCGATACACGGGCGGATACACCAGCACGTCGTCGGTCACGTCGACGGTGGTCGAGGCGGCGACGAGGCCGAGCGAGTCCGTCAGCCGAACGTCGACCGGACCGACGCGGTGTTCGCCGCGTCGCTCGTAGGTCACGTCGTAACTGACGCTCGCCGGCAGGGAGCGAACGGTCGTCGCCGCCCCGTCAATGCCCCGAGAGAGGCGGTCGGTGATTCGGGCGACGCCGCTCCCGTCGACGGTCAGTTCGACGGTCCGGCGCTCGCCGGGAAACCCGCGCCGGGGTGGCTGGCGCTCGACCGTCGGCGTGCCGGCCCAGTACACCTGTCCGGCGGCGACGCCGAGGGCGACCAGCAGTGGGCCAGCGACCGCACCGAGTGCCTGCTGGCCGAACTGCGTGCCGATGGCGACGGCGGCGCCGGCAACCAACAAGACACCGACGCCGCGACGTGTCGGTCGCATCTTACTCGACGTCGACCGTCTTCAGGGCCGCGGTGACGAGGTCTGCGGCCGTCTGCTCGCTGCTGTCGGTCCGAATCCGGTGGGGCAGCACCACGGGGGCTTCCTGCTGGACGTCGTCGGGGACGACGTACGCGCGGTTGTTCAGGACCGCCCGGGCCTGTGCGGCACGCAACAGCGAGATGCTGCCGCGTGGGCTGACGCCCAACTCGGCGTGGTCACGGGTGTAGCGGGCCAGTCGCGTCGCGTAGGACCGAATCGGCTCCTCGACGGTCACGTCGGCGACGGTGTCCCGGGCCGCCTGCAGGTCTTCGAGCGTCGCGACCGGCTTCAGCTCCTCTATCGGGTGGTGGCCGACCACCTCGCCGAGCATCGCCGTCTCCTCGCCCGCCTCGGGGTAGCCCAGATGCAGTTTCGTCATGAACCGGTCGAGTTCGGCCATCGGCAGGTCGTAGGCCTTGTTCTGCTCGACGGTGTTCTGCGTGGCGATGACGGTGAACGGTTGCGGGACGCTGTGGGTCGTCCCGTCGACGGAGACCTGTCCCTCCTCCATGGCTTCGAGCAGCGCCGACTGGGTCTTCGGCGGCGCGCGGTTGATTTCGTCGCCCAGCACGACGTTGCCGAAGATGGGGCCGCGGCGGAACTCGAACTCCTGTGTCTTCTGGTTGAAGACGTTGACCCCGGTGACGTCGGTCGGTAGCAGATCCGGCGTGAACTGGACGCGCTTGAACTCGCCGTCGAACGAGGCGGCGACGGACCGGGCGAGCATCGTCTTGCCGACGCCGGGGACGTCCTCTAACAGGATGTGACCACGGCCCAGCATCGCCGTCACGATGTGCTCGATCTCCTCGTGGTGGCCGACGATGACCTCCTCTACGTTCTCGATTACCTGTGTCGCGACGCGGGTCGCGTCGCGGAGCGCACTGTCCGACTGTCGGCCGCGTGTAGTGTCCGTATCTGTCATGAGTGGAGGGTCCGCACCGTGGCGACAGACCACAGGGCGTGTTCCGCTCTGGTACGACGCCGAGTAAGTGTCTTCTCCCCGTGCCCATCGCCGCTGTGCGAAGTTCCAGTTGCCCGTTGTTCGGGGCGAGAATACGTAACTCTGCTGGATGCGCACCTGTGACACACGACCGTGTCAGGATCTGTCCCACTCCTTGCAATCTGTACAGACGAGGACGCCGTCCTGTTCCCAGCGACGTTCCACGACCTCGCCACACGCCGCACACTGCGCGCCCTCGCCGGTCCACGCGTAGGTTGTCGTCGCCGGCGTCGGGTCGTCCTCGGCCGTCGGTTTGGCGTCGGCGGCCTCGTTCGGACGCTCTTTGGCGGCCGACGCCGTCTCACCGTCGCTCTCGTCGTTCGCGCTGGTGTCGCCCTCGTCGCCCGCACCGCCGACGAACTGGTCTAGCGAGGCGTCTTCTCCCATGGCGCGCAGTGCGGTCGGGAGCGCCAAATAGCTGTGTGGCTCGGTCGCCGCGAACGGAAGCACAAAGTGGGGCGACTGCTAAGCGGCGCGTATGCAAGGGCTACTCACACAGCTTATCCAGAGTATCGTCGAAATGCCGGCTCGGTTCGCCGACGTCGCACTCGCCGACCCGCTGTCGGCCATCCTCATCCTCTTCGGGACGCTGTTCGTCGGCGCCGCCTCCGTCGTCTTCGGCTACCTGACGCTGGGTGCGGCCCTCTCGCTGTTCATTCGGCCGGGGAGTACTGGCCGTTCACCGCCGCCCCGAGAAGCGAGATAGCCCGCTCTACGTCGGGACCCAGTGGCGACGCGAAGACGACGCTGTCGGCGTGTTCTCGGAGCGCTTCGGTTCGCTCGGCGACGTCCGCTGGCGTGCCAGCGATGCAAAACGCCTCTAGCATCGGCTCCGTGACGAGACCGAACGCCTCCTCGAACTCGCCGGCCGAGATGGCGTCGCCGACGTCGCTTGCCACGTCGTGGTCGATGCCGTGGCGGTCTAGCACCGGCGGCGGCGACCCGGCGGCGACGAACGCGACCGGCGGTCGAGCGGCCGCTCTCGCTTGTTCTGCGTCCTCGGCGACGGAGACGCTGGCGTAGGCCGCGAGGTCGAACTCGGTGTCGGCGACGCGGTCCTCGGCCATGTCCTCGACCTGTTCGCGGGCCCACGCGAGGTCCGTCGGGTGCGCGCCGTTGTACAGCGCGCCGTCGGCGTGTTTCGCGGCCATCCGCGTCATGTGTGGCCCCTGTGCGCCGACGTAGACCGGAATCTCCCCGACCTCGTAGTTCAGGCCCGCGTCGTCGGCCGTGAAGGTGCCGTCGTGGTCGACGCGTTCGCCGTCCCAGAGGCGCTGGGCGACCTTGAACGTCTCCAGCACGCGCCGGAGGGCGTCGTCGTGGTCGAACCCGAGGTTGCGGATGGTGGACTTGTCGCCGGGGCCGACGCCGAAGAGGGCGCGGCCGTCGCTCATCTCCGCCAGCGTCGCCGTCCGCGAGGCCAGCGTCACAGGATGGGTCTCGTAGGGGTTGGCGATGCCGGGCCCGAGCAGTATCTCGTCGGTCCGACTGGCCATCCCGCCCAGCGCCATGAACTGGTCGCGGTTGTTGTAGTGGTGGCTCGCGAAGACGGCGTCGAAGCCCGCCTCTTCGGCCTGCACGGCGAAGTCGGATAGCTGTGCGACTGGGTGTTCCGGAGTGAGTTCAATCCCGTACATGAGACCATTCCCTGAGCGCCTGCCGGACGACGTCTTTCTCCGGCGAGCGGTAGAGGTCGTCGCTGCCGCCGTGGTCGCCGAACTCGAAGCCGCGGATGCGGGCGACCGGCGTCCCGCCGGCCCCCTCGCCGGTGACGAGGTTGCCCGCGGCGGCGAGTTCGTCGACGACGGCCTGCACCGTGACGCCGAGTTCGCGCCCGTCCCTGTCGTGTTCGCCGCGCCAGTCCCGGGCGGCGTGGATGCCGGCCCAACCGAGCGCGACGCCTCGCTGTCCGAGGCGGAACGGCCGGCCCGAGGTGTCCGTGACGACGACCGCGACGTCCGCGCCGGTTCGCTCTCGGATGCCCGCCCGAATCCGTTCGGCGCAGTCCGTCGGGTCCTCGGGGAGCAAGAGCAGGTCGGCGTCGGGCACGTTCGAGCGGTCGATACCCGCGTTGACCGTGATGTGGCCGAAGTGCGTGACCGCGAGGATGAAGGGCGCGTCGAGGATAATCTCCTCGCTCTCTTCGAGGACCGCCTGTGCGAAGCGGGGGTCTTTCTCCTCGTCGGCGATGGCGGCGATATGGTCGGCGATGTCGCGGGCGCGATCGCTCGCCTCGAAGTCGTCGAGGTCGGCCTGCCGACCCGCCGCCTTCGAGACGATGGTGCTGGCCACGCAGAGCACGTCGCCGTCCTGCAGGTCCGTACACTCGGCGACGAGTTCGGCCACGTCGTCGCCGGGGCAGACCTCGGGCAGTCCCTCAACCGCGAAGACGTCCATACTCCCCCTGCGGGTTCCGCGGGAAAAAGGACGCCGTTAGTAGCAAGCACGTCCAACGGTGGCAACCGCTGCCGGTAGCGCGTCCGTGGGGTTTGGTCCGGGCCCGCAGCGACGGTATGGGCGCCCGTGACGCCCGGTGTGCTGGCGTCGCTCCCGGCCGCCCTGCTCCGCCCGGACGGCACCGTCGGGATCGTCGGCCGTTTCTGGGCGCTGTGGCGTCTCGTCGGTGGGTCGCGACTCGACGACGCGGCCCTGAGAAATCCGGCGGCTACTGTTCGTGGAGCGTCACGTCGAGGTCGCCGTCGGCGACGGTCGCGGTCAGCATCGTCGCTCGGTCCGCGGGCGACGCGCCCGTCGCGCTCCCGGGGTTCAAGAGGCGCACGCCGCCGTGGGTCGTGTCCAGCACCTCGTGGGTGTGGCCCGCGACGCCGACGGCGTCCGGTCCCGCCTCCTCCCGAACGATGCCGGCCACCCGGTCCTCGTAGCCGCGGCGCGACCCGGTGCCGTGCGTGACGACGAACGTGACGCCGCCGAGGTCGACCGTCGCCACGTCCGGCAGGCCGATTCTGGGGTCCATGTTCCCGCCCACGGCCGTGAGGCGAGGGACCATCGCCCTGACGTTCGACAGCGCCCCCTCGCTGTCGAAGTCGCCGGCGTGGACGACGTGGTCGACGGCCTCGATGCGCTCGCGAAACGCGTCGGGAATCGCGCTCGCTCGCGAGGGGATGTGCGTGTCGCTGATGAGTGCGACGTCCATAGAAACGGATTCGACGGCCCCGGTGAAAACGGTTCGCCGGTCTGTGTCACTCGGCCGTTTCGGTCGCCGGGATGAGCCCTCCGAGTTCTTCGAGTCGGTCGACGAGGTCGTCGATACCCTCGTTGATAGCCGCCACGCGCTGGTCGATGTCGTCCGCCGGGATCGCCCCCTGTGGCGTCGGATCGATTAGCTCGTCGTCTTCCAGCATCCGCAGCGAGTACCGTACCTTGTGTTCGGGGATGTCCGTCTCCTCAGAGAGCCGAACGATACCGATCGGTCCCTGTTCGATGACGACTTCCAGAATCGCGAGGTCCCTGCTCTCCTTTTCCACCTGATTGGCGAGTCGCTCCATGCCCATTGAGAATCGTACCTACGATTACGTGTGACACTATATAAACGCCTCCGTTGTGGGCGCGTCACTGCCCGTGTCGGTCTCTACGGGTGGCACGTTCTTCCCGTTCGGGGTCCGAAGGTCACGCTCTCGCCATCGCTTCACGGGTCACTCCGTTCCCCGTTCCGCCGAGGGTCTTCGCTCGGCTCAGACCCTCGCTTTCGAGGTGGACCGCTCGCTTCGCTCGCGCCCCACCCTACTCACGGCTCACTATATTCACCGTTCGTACTCCGAGACCGTTCCCTCCGGTCACGCTCTAGCCATCGCTTCACGGGTCACTTCGTTCCCCGTTTCGCCGAGGGTCTTCGCTCCGCTCAGACCCTCGCTACTGCTCGCGGTTCACTCCGGTCACCGCTCGCTTTCGAGGTGGACCGCTCGCTTCGCTCGCGCCCCACCCTACTCCTCTACGGGTGTCCGCCGCAACTCGTCCAGTTGGTCCCTGAGCTTCGACAACTCCGTCTCTAACTCCTCTCGCCGGTCGATGAGCGTACTCAGTTCCTCGGTGTTGACGGAGTAGTCGTTTTCTAAGGCGACGTCGAGGCCGTCGGTCGTCGCCGACGCGAGGTCCGTCGCCACCCGCAACACCTCGCTCGGTGTCCCTCGTGATTCGTACAACTGCTGGTCGCCAGAGAGCGGACTGTACGTGATCATCGGTGACTCGACGGTGTGGTGGTAAGTGACCGTGTAGCTGGTGTCGGTCACCGGGTTTAGCCGGTCCTCCGCTCGCTCCGTGCGCACGATGTTGAACGGTTCGGCGAGCGTCGAGTACGTCTCTGCGAGGTCGCGCAGGCGGTCGGCGGCGGTCACGTCCAGTTGGGCCTCCACGTCGCCGAAGAACTGCCGGGAGGTGGTGAGGCTGAACGCGACGGTGTAGAACACCGACTCGTCGCTGTCGGCGAGGTTCCGGAGACGCTCGCGAACCTCCTCGTGGCGCCCCTCGATGGTCAACTTCTCCAGTTCCTCCAGTAGCGCCCGCACGCCCTCCTCGCGTTCGAGGAACGCCTCGACGATGGCGCCGGGCATCTCCTCGCCGTCCACGTCGTCCATGCTCCCTGTTGGAACGGCGCCACTAAACAGTCTGTCGGCGTCTGACCGTCGTGTTCAGGTAGCGGTATCAGTGTCAGAGCGCCCCGATGCTCTCGGCGCCCGCGACTCGCTGCGCGTTTTGCGTGGGCCGTCGTCGAGGGTCGCTGAGAGTGCGGCCGTACGCCCGTCCGAGCAGCCAGCTTCGGTGGGCCGCTCTGACCGTCTGAACCGCGCTGCTCCGTGATCGTCTCGTCACTACCACCGCCCACCGCGGGTGGGACAAAGCCTATGCCGGACTGCTGTTAGTGTCTGTACGTCCGCCGTCGCGGCGGGCCTATGACAGGGAGAGGGGGAACTCCCCCTCACGCGCCGCAGTTCTCGGCCCGCGTGTATGGTTATACCGTCGCTACCAGTCGTTATCGGTCCTGAGGCCCGCATTTGTCGTCTCGCGTGAGTCGACTCCCTCGCAGTCACACAGCGAACTCGGGACGGGCCGACGAAACGCGCCGCTTGTCGATTTGAGTTCGAAGAAGCGCCCGGAGCGGGATTTGAACCGGAGCCAGACGTGCTCTCCCTCCGGTCGCTGCGCGCGACTGGCAGGGTTCGACTCAGCTCGTCTACGTTTCGACGCTCACGGAGACGAGCACACGCGATGCTCGTCGGAATAGTTCGCGTCAGAAAGCGCCCGGAGCGGGATTTGAACCCGCGTCACGACCGTGACAGGGTCGTATGATGGGCCACTACACCATCCGGGCACGCTGCCTTGCTGCATTCATTCGTATCCCGGTGGTAGTATTAAGGCTTTCCAAAGGAAGGCGCCCTGTTATGGGTACCCGTGACGGGACCCAAACTTCTATATCCGGTCTGGCCGAACTGGCTGGTACGAGAGGCCATCCCACGGCCGCCTGTGTGCGGGCGCTGTGGGGCTCGATAGCTACAGCAGGCCAAGTTGGTAAGTGTTATATGCGTCCCGACAATACCGACCTGTAGTATCTCGTGACAGCCACCTTCTCCAGCAGCAGGCCCCACGCACGCACACACACATGGTAGATGTAAGTCAACACGACCTCGTCCCCGACCACAGCGTCGTCGACGAGGACGACCTCGAGGCAGTGCTCGACGAGTACGACATCAAGAAGACCGACCTCCCGAAGATCAAACGCGCCGACCCGGGACTCCCGGACGACGCGGAGGTCGGCGATGTCATCCGCATCGAACGCGACTCGCGAACGACCGATACGGCAGTCGTCTATCGACTGGTGGTGGAATAATGGACACACAGGACCGACGCGCGATTTCGCGCGAGTATTTCGCGAAGGAACGGCTCGCAGAACATCACTTCCGCTCGTTCAACGCCTTCCTCGACCGAGGGATGCAACAGGTCGTCGACGAGAAAGAGACCATCGACACCGACATCGGCGACAAGGAGGGACAGGAACCGGTGTGGGTCGAACTCGGCGACGTCCGCGTCGTCACCCCCCGAGTGCGGGAAGCCGACGGGAGCGAGGAACTGCTCTACCCGCAGGAGGCCCGACTCCGGAACATCACCTACTCCGCGCCGGTGTTCATGGAGATGGCCATCGTCCGCGGCGGCGAGGAAGAACCCGAGGAAGTCGTCGACCGGACCGAGACCAAGATCGGGCGCATGCCCATCATGGTCGGATCGAACAAGTGTAACATCGCCGGCTTCTCCGACGAGGAACTCATCGACATCGGCGAGGACCCCGCCGACCCCGGCGGCTACTTCTGTGTCAACGGCTCCGAGCGAGTCCTGATGACCAGCGAGGACCTCGCGCCGAACAAGATTCTCGCGGAGTACGACACCAAGTACGGCGACGAAGTGCAGGTCGCTAAGACGTTCTCCCAGCGCCGTGGCTACCGCGCACTCGTTCTCTGTGAGCGCACCCGCGACGGCCTGCTGGAAGTCTCTTTCCCGTCTGTCTCCGGCAGCATCGACTTCGTGACGCTCGTGCGCGCGCTGGGCCTGGAATCCGACGAGGAGATCGTCCACCGCGTCTCCGAGGACCCGGAAATCGTGAAGTTCATGCTCGAAAACCTCGAGGAAGCCGAGGTCCAGACGACCGAGGAAGCCATCGAGACGCTCGGTCAGCGCGTCGCCTCCGGGCAGGGCAAGAACTACCAGCTCAAACGCGCCAACTACGTCATCGACCGCTACCTCCTGCCACACCTCCACGAGGAGGGCGTCGACGAGGAAGAGGTCCGCATCAACAAGGCGTACTACCTCTGCCGGATGGCCGAGGCCTGCTTCGAACTCGCCCTCGAAC
The DNA here is from genome assembly GCF_014647235.1 of Haloarcula pellucida. Taxonomy (GTDB): domain Archaea; phylum Halobacteriota; class Halobacteria; order Halobacteriales; family Haloarculaceae; genus Haloarcula; species Haloarcula pellucida. The sequence continues at coordinate 22,382 of NZ_BMOU01000005.1, read as the reverse complement.
GGCGCGAGTCCGACGACAAGGACCACTACGCCAACAAGCGGCTGAAGGTAAGCGGCGACCTGATGACCGACCTGTTCCGGACGGCGCTGAACAAGCTCGCCCGGGACGTGAAGTACCAGCTCGAACGCGCGAACATGCGGAACCGACAGCTCTCTGTCTCCACTGTCGTCCGCTCGGACGTGCTGACCGAACGACTCGAACACCCCATCGCGACGGGGAACTGGGTCGGTGGCCGCTCCGGTGTCTCCCAACTGGTCGACCGGACCGACTTCATGGGGGTTCTCTCACACCTCCGACGGTTGCGCTCGCCACTCTCGCGCTCGCAACCGCACTTCGAAGCGCGTGACCTGCACGCGACCCAGTGGGGTCGCATCTGTCCCTCCGAGACGCCGGAGGGACCGAACTGTGGGCTGGTGAAGAACTTCGCGCAGGCGATGGAGCTCTCACAGGACGTCGAAGACGCACAGGGTCTCAAACAGGAACTCGCAGATATGGGGGTCCAGGGCATCCCCGGTATCGAATCCATCCAACAGCAGCCCGCGGACGACTAACATGAGTCAGGGACGAGAAGCCAAGGTATACGTCAACGGTAGTTTGGTCGGGACACATCCCGACCCCGAACAGCTCGCAGATCAGGTCCGACAGGCGCGACGCCGGGGAGACGTCTCCCAGATGGTCAACGTCTCGGTCAAGGACCGAACCGACGAGGTCATCATCAACGCCGACGCTGGCCGCGCCCGCCGACCACTGCTCGTCGTCGAAGACGGCGAACCGCTGATGTCCGACGAGGAGGTCGAGCAGGTCAAGAACGGCGACCTCGAGTTCGAGGAGCTCGTCGAGCGCGGCATGGTCGAGTTCATCGACGCCGAGGAGGAGGAGGACATCCTCGTCGGCGTCGACGAGAGCGAACTCACCGAGAACCACACCCACCTCGAAGTCGACCCGCAACTGATGTTCGGTATCGGTGCGGGGATGATTCCGTACCCCGAACACAACGCTTCGCCCCGGATTACGATGGGGTCGGGGATGATCAAGCAGTCGCTGGGCCTGCCGAGCGCGAACTACCGCATTCGCCCGGACACCCGCCAGCACCTGCTGCACTACCCGCAGCTCTCGATGGTCAAGACCCAGACCACCGAACAGATCGGCTACGACGACCGGCCGGCGGCACAGAACTTCGTCGTCGCCGTCATGAGCTACGAGGGGTTCAACATCGAGGACGCACTCGTGATGAACAAGGGGTCGGTCGACCGCGCGCTCGCCCGGTCGCACTTCTTCCGGACCTACGAGGGCGAGGAACGGCGCTACCCCGGCGGACAGGAGGACCGCTTCGAGATGCCCGACGACGAGGTCCGCGGCGCTCGCGGCGAGGAAGCGTACACGCACTTAGACGACGACGGCCTCGTCAACCCGGAGACGGACGTCGGCGAGAACGCCGTCTTGCTGGGGAAGACGTCGCCGCCCCGGTTCCTCGAAGAACCGGACGACATGGGCGGGCTCTCCCCCCAGAAACGTCGAGAGACGAGCGTCACGATGCGCTCCGGTGAGTCCGGCGTCGTCGACACCGTCACGCTCATGGAGGGCGAAGACGGCTCGAAGCTCTCGAAGGTGTCCGTGCGCGACGAGCGTATCCCCGAACTCGGGGACAAGTTCGCCAGCCGGCACGGCCAGAAGGGCGTCGTCGGTCACATCGCACCGCAGGAGGACATGCCCTTCACCGAGGAGGGCGTCGTGCCGGACCTCATCATCAACCCGCACGCGCTCCCCTCGCGCATGACCGTCGGCCACATCCTCGAGATGATCGGCGGGAAGGTCGGCGCACTCGAAGGCCGCCGTGTCGACGGCACCGCCTTCACCGGCGAGGACGAGGACGAACTCCGCGGGTCGCTCGAAGCCCACGGCTTCGACTCAAGCGGCAAGGAGACGATGTACTCCGGGGTCACTGGCGAGAAGATTGAAGCCGACATCTTCGTCGGGGACATCTTCTACCAGAAGCTCTACCACATGGTCTCGAACAAACTGCACGCCCGTTCGCGCGGGCCGGTGCAGGTGCTTACCCGCCAGCCCACCGAGGGGCGCGCCCGCGAGGGTGGCCTCCGCGTGGGTGAGATGGAGCGGGACGTGCTCATCGGGCACGGCGCGGCGATGGCGCTCAAAGAGCGCTTGCTGGACGAGTCCGACCGCGAGTGGATCAACGTCTGCGGTGAGTGTGGCATGACCGCCGTCGAGAACGTCGAACAACGGCGCATCTACTGCCCGAACTGCGAGGAGGAGACGGACATCCACGAGGTGGAGATGTCCTACGCGTTCAAGCTTCTGCTCGACGAGATGAAGGCACTCGGCATCGCTCCGCGAATCGAACTGGAGGACGCAGTCTAGCATGAGTTCCCAACAGACACCACAGGAAATCGGTCAGCTCAGTTTCGGGCTGATGGACCCCGAGGAGTACCGAGAGATGTCGGCCACGAAGGTCATCACGGCCGACACCTACGACGACGACGGCTTCCCCATCGACATGGGGCTGATGGACCCGCGACTGGGCGTCATCGACCCCGGACTGGAGTGTAAGACCTGTGGGAAACACAGCGGGTCCTGTAACGGCCACTTCGGCCACATCGAACTCGCCGCCCCGGTCATCCACGTCGGGTTCGCGAAGCTCATTCGACGGCTCCTGCGCGGTACCTGCCGTGAGTGTTCGCGGCTCTGTCTCGACGAGGGCGAACGCGAGGAGTTCAGCGACCAACTCCAGCGCTCGCGTGACCTCGGTCGTGACCTCAACGACGTGACGAAGGCCGCCATCCGACAGGCTCGCAAGAAGGACCGCTGTCCGTTCTGTGGCGAGAAGCAGTACGACATCAAACACGAGAAGCCGACGACCTACTACGAGGTCCAGCAGGTTCTGGCCGCGGACTACCCCGACCGCATCGCCGAGGCGATGGAGGAGTCCGACGAACGCATCGCACCGACGGACCTCGCAGAGGAGACCGGCATCGACAGCGGGCGCGTACAAGAGATTCTAAGCGGCGAGTTCCGCCCGCGACAGGACGACCGCCGCGCACTGGAGAAGGCGCTCTCGGTCGACCTGACCGAGGAGGACATGAACAAGCTGATGCCCAGCGACATCCGGGACTGGTTCGAGGACATCCCGGACGAGGACATCGAAGTGCTCGGGATGAACCCCGAGCGATCCCGTCCCGAGTGGATGATTCTGACGGTGCTGCCGGTGCCGCCGGTCACCGCTCGCCCCTCGATTACGCTCGACAACGGCCAGCGCTCCGAGGACGACCTCACCCACAAGCTGGTCGACATCATCCGTATCAACCAGCGGTTCATGGAGAACCGCGAGGCGGGTGCGCCCCAACTCATCATCGAGGACCTCTGGGAACTCCTGCAGTACCACGTCACCACGTTCATGGACAACGAGATCTCGGGCACGCCACCGGCTCGACACCGCTCCGGTCGGCCCCTGAAGACCCTCTCCCAGCGGCTGAAGGGCAAGGAAGGTCGCTTCCGTGGCTCGCTGTCCGGGAAGCGCGTCAACTTCTCTGCGCGTACCGTCATCTCGCCCGACCCGACCCTCTCGCTGAACGAGGTCGGCGTCCCAGAACGCGTCGCTCGCGAGATGACCCAGACGATGAACGTCAACGAGCGGAACCTCGACAACGCTCGTCGCTACGTCGCCAACGGCCCCGAGGGTCACCCCGGCGCCAACTACGTCCGACGACCGGACGGCCGCCGACTCAAGGTGACCGAGAAGAACTGCGAGGAACTGGCCGAGAAGGTCGAACCCGGCTGGGAAGTGTCCCGGCATCTCGTGGACGGTGACATCATCATCTTCAACCGGCAGCCGTCGCTGCACCGGATGTCCATCATGGCCCACGAAGTGGTCGTGATGCCGTACAAGACGTTCCGGCTGAACACCGTCGTCTGCCCGCCGTACAACGCCGACTTCGACGGCGACGAGATGAACATGCACGCCCTGCAAAACGAGGAGGCCCGGGCCGAGGCCCGCGTCCTCATGCGCGTGCAGGAACAGATGCTCTCGCCGCGCTTCGGTGAGAACATCATCGGCGCGATTCAGGACCACATCAGCGGGACCTATCTGCTGACTCACACCAACCCGCAGTTCAACGAGACGCAGGCGCTGGACCTCCTGCGTGCGACCCGCATCGACGAACTGCCTGAGGCAGACGGCGTCGACGACACCGGCGAGGCGTACTGGACCGGCCGCACGCTGTTCTCGGAACTGCTGCCGGACGACCTCAACCTCGAGTTTACGTCCTCGGCCGGCGACACCGTCACCATCGAGGACGGCGAGATGACCTCCGGGACCATCGACGAGGACGCCGTCGGCGCGTTCGGCGGCGAAGTCGTCGACACCATCGCGAAGGACTACTCGAAGACGCGTGCCCGCATCCTCGTCAACGAAGTGTCGGCGCTGGCGATGCGCTCTATCATGCACTTCGGGTTCTCTATCGGTATCGACGACGAGTCGATTCCGCGACCGGCCGAAGAGCAGATCAACGACGCCATCGACAACGCCTACGACCGCGTCGAGGAACTCATCGAGACCTACGAGCGCGGTGACCTCGAATCCCTGCCGGGCCGGACCGTCGACGAGACCCTAGAGATGAAGATCATGCAGACGCTCGGCAAGGCGCGTGACTCTGCCGGTGACATCGCCGAAGACCACTTCGACGACGACAACCCGGCCGTCGTGATGGCCGAGTCCGGCGCGCGTGGGTCGATGCTGAACCTGACCCAGATGGCCGGCTGTGTCGGTCAGCAGGCAGTCCGCGGCGAGCGTATCAACCGTGGCTACGAGAACCGTACTCTCTCGCACTTCGAGGAGGGTGACCTCTCGGCGGACGCCCACGGCTTCGTGGAAGCTTCCTACCGCTCGGGCCTCTCGCCGAAGGAGTTCTTCTTCCACGCCATGGGTGGTCGCGAGGGGCTGGTCGACACGGCAGTCCGGACCTCGAAGTCCGGGTACCTCCAGCGCCGTCTCATCAACGCGCTCTCCGAACTGGAGACCCAGTACGACGGCACCGTCCGGGACACCTCGGACACCATCGTCCAGTTCGAGTTCGGCGAGGACGGCACGTCGCCGGTCGACGTCTCTTCCAGTCAGGACGAGGCCGCCGTCGACGTCGAGCAGATCGCCGACAGCGTCCTCAACGAGGAGTTCGAGAGCGAGAAACAGAAAGAGAGCTTCCTCGGGCAGCGCACCGAGCGGACAAACCTCTCGGAACACGCCGACGACTGGTGGATGGCCGAGGGTGATGACTAACCATGGTATCCGAAGACATCGAGGCCGTCGTCGAGGACACTGAACTCCCGCGACGGCTGAAAGACGACGTGTACAGCACGATAGAAGCCAAGGGCGTCGGCGTCGAGGACGCCGACCGCATCGCGAAGGCCGTCGAGTCCCGCTACATGGACACGCGTGTCGACCCGCTCGACCCGGTCGGGACCGTCTCGGCCCAGTCCATCGGGGAACCGGGGACCCAGATGACGATGAACACGTTCCACTACGCGGGGGTCGCCGAAATCGACGTCACGCAGGGGCTGCCGCGCCTCATCGAACTGGTGGACGCCCGGAAGACGCCGGACACGCCGATGATGACCGTCCATTTGGACGAGGAGTACGCCGACGACCGCGAGCGCGCACACGAGGTCGTCTGGAAGATAGAGGCCACACGCATCCTCGCGCTGGGTGACATCTCGACGAACGTCGCGGACATGCTCGTCCAGATCGACCTGAACGAGGACACGCTGCTGGAACGCTGGCCGACCGTGAACGACACGGAGGCCATCGCCGAGGAGATCGCCGAGACCATCGAGTCGAATCTCGGCGTCCAGACCCGACAGGCCGGCACCGTCATCGAGTTCGGCCCCGAGGAGCCGAGCTACCGGGACCTCCTCCAACTGGTCGAGGAACTGCGCGACATCGTCTTCAAGGGCATCGAGGAGATCTCCCGCGTCGTCATCCGCAAGGAGGAGACCGACAACGGCGAGGAGTTCGTCCTCTACACCGAGGGGTCGGACTTCGGCGAGGTGCTGGGCATCGAGGGCGTCGACGCCTCCCGCACCACGTGTAACAACATCCACGAGATCTACCGGAGCCTCGGCGTCGAAGCGGCCCGCGAGACGCTCATCAACGAGACGATGAACACCCTCGAAGAGCAGGGGCTGGACGACGTGAACGTCCGGCACCTGATGCTGGTCGCGGACATCATGACCAACGAGGGGACCATCGAGTCCATCGGCCGCCACGGCATCTCCGGATCGAAAGACTCCGTACTCGCGCGTGCGGCGTTCGAGGTCACCGTCAACCACCTGCTCGACGCCGCCATCCACGGCGAGGTCGACGAACTCGACGGCGTCACCGAGAACGTCATCGTCGGCAAGCCCATCAAACTGGGCACCGGCGACGTCGACCTCCGCATGGGCACCAGTCAGGACTGATGCGGGTCGAAATCTCGGACGAAGCGCGCCGACTGGTCGCCCTCTTCGAGGACGAGGCCGACGTCACCGTCCGGGATTGCGTCGTCGACGAGGACCACGACCAGATCGTCTACCTCGTCAAACACGGCCAGATGGCCGACGCCATCGGCCCCGGCGGACAGACGGTCGAAGCCGTCGAAGCGCAACTCGGTCGCGACGTGAAACTGGTCGAGGACGCCGAGACGGCGGAGAACTTCGTCGCGAACGCGCTGGCTCCGGCGGCGGTGTACAACGTCACCGTCTCGGAGAACGACGACACCGTCGCCTACGTCGAGGTCGCACAGGAGGACCGCGGCGCGGCCATCGGCCGCGAGGGTCGCAACATCGACGCCGCACGGATGCTTGCGAAACGGCATTTCGAGATCGACGGCATCGAACTGACCTGAGCGACGACCGGTTCTTTTAGTCGTCGTCCTCGCCCTCGCCGTTGGCGGCGACTTCGGGGTCGAACACGTCGGTATCGCTCCCGTGGTGTTGCCCGGTCTCGACGTCGAACTGCGTGAGGAGTTCACGGAGGTCCGTCGCCTGTGCCGACAGCGATTCGATGCTCGTGGTCACCTCGTTGATCGTCGCGGTCTGTTCTTCCGCGGCGGCGGCGACGTCCTCGGCTTGACTGGCGGTCTCTTCGCTGATGGAGCCGACTTCGTCGACCATCGCGACCGTCTCCTCGGTGGCGCTGGCCTGTTCGTCGGTCGCGTCGTTGATGGACTGGATGCCGTCGTTGACGTTCTCGACCCGGTCGACGATAGTCTCCAGCGATTCGATGGCGTCGTCTACGGTGTCGATGCCTTCGGTGATGCTGTCGCCCATCTCCTGGATGTCCGAGACGGCCTCGTCGGTCGAGTCCTGTACGTCGGTGATGACCGCAGACACCTCGTCGGTGGCCTCGCCGGTCTCTTCGGCGAGTTGCTTTATCTCGTCGGCGACGACGGCGAACCCGGACCCGGCCTCGCCGGCACGGGCGGCCTCGATAGAGGCGTTCAGCGCGAGCATGTTCGTCTGCTCGGCGATGTCGTCGATGAGGTCGACCACCTCGCCGATGTGGGCCATCTCCTCGTCGAGTGCCTCCACGCGGGCGATCGTCTCGTCGGCCCGGCGCTCGATATCGTTCATGACCGACATGGCCTCGCCGGCACGTTCGCTTCCGGTCTCACCGACGTCGGCGGCCTCCTCGGTGGTGCCGGCCACCTCGTTGGCCTGTGCGGCGACCTCTTCGATGGTCGCAGAGAGGTTCGACATCTCGTTGGCGGCCTGCTGGAGGTTCTCGTGTTGGCGGTCGGCTCCGCCTGCGATCTCCTGGACGGACTCGCTGACTTCCTCGCTCGCGTCCCGAACCTCGGTGGCGCTCGCCGTTATCTGGTCGGCGGAGCCGTCGACCTCGGTAGCGAACTCCCGGATGTGGACGACGGTCTGGCTCAGTTCGGTGAGCATGTCGTTGAACGCCCGCGCTATCTCGTCCATCGCATCGGTGCCCGTCTCGGTGTCGAGGCGCTGGCTCAGGTCGCCGTCGGCGGCCCGGCGCATCACGGCCGAGAACTCCTCGGCTTGCTGTTCCAGCGAGGTCGCCAGTTCTTCGGCCTCCCGCTGTGCATCCTCGGCGTCGGCCTTCGCGTCTTCTATCTCCGAGATGAAGCGCTGGAGGTCGGTCCGCATCGCGTCCAGGGACTCGCCGAGGCGTCCCGGAACGTCTTCTTCGAGGACCGGGTCGTCGAACTCCTGTCTGGAGAGTGCGTCGGCCTGCGAGGCGACGGTTCCCAGATAGGACTGGATGTCGGTAAACGCCCGCTCGACCTGCCCGATTTCGTCGAGTCGGTCGCTCGTCTCGCTGGCCTCGTTGATACGACCGGCGGCCAACGCCTCGGCGCGGTCGGCGACCCGGGTCAGCGAGCGTCGGATGTCGCGGCCGACGACCGCTCCGAAGACGACGAATCCGACCAGTGCGAGGCCGATAAGCGCGAACAGATCTCGTTCGACCTGGTTACGGAGGGCGTAGACGTTCTCGCTCGGGGCACTCTTGACGACGACCCAGTCGGTGCCCTCGACGGGCGCGTAGCTGAGTACTCGGTCGCCGGCCTGCATGACGCCGGTGCCCCCGCTGGCACCCGCCTCGACGGCGGCCGCGCCGTACTCGCCGTCGTACCAACTGAAGATGCGCGACTGATTGTCGGCGAAGACGATTTCGTTCCGGCCGGTACCGGACTCGACGACCATCGTCTCGCTCCCGTCGATAGAGTTACTGAACGCTTGTGACCGCTTGCTCACGTTGTAGAAGACGACGGTGAGAGACTCGCTCTCCGGGACGGTACTCGCGAACGCGATGTAGAAGTGACCGTCGTGACGGAACACGCGCGACTGGGCGACGTCGTCGGCGTCCTCGAAGACGAGGGTGCCCCGCCGCCACGCCACGCCGAAGTCGCTCAGCGTCTGGTCGCGGTAGGCGTCGACCGTGCTTCGCTCGATGCGGTTGGTCGCCGACGAGACGTAGTTGATAGCGTGGACGGAGCCATCGAGACGTTGCTTTTCGTTCTCGAAGGTCCCCTGTGCTCGCGTCGCGGTCGCGCCGGCGACGTAGTAGTGATTCGAGAGGAGCCTCGTCGTCCGTTCCTGTCGTTCGAGCCAGTCGGACATCGACTGGGCCTCTTGTTGTGTCGTCGTCGAGAGTTCGCCTTCGCGTTGCTCGGTGAGTTCGGCGGCGATGGTGCTCTGGGCGACGAGGCCGGCGCTCGTGACCACCACCGCGATGACGGCGACGGCGAGTGCGAACTTCCGGAGGTAGCTCTGCCGAACGGCGTCAGGGAGGAGTTTCGCACTATTCATGGGTCTGTGTCGGATTCTTTTGCGGCCATATTCGATTGTGTACGTTGCCCCTACTTTTCTAAAGGGAACTGTAAAGGCTACTCCCCGGTTATCAACAACAAATATCGGGGCTGACGGTGTGACCGGTTCACGTGGGGGAGACCGCCTCAGGCGGGCGGTACGGCGCCGACAAAAGAGGAGTCTTAAGTACCTCGGCAGGATAACGATGCCTACTATGGCAAACGGCAAATACGCCGCGCGCAAACTCAAGAAGGACCGCCAGAAGCACCGGTGGTCCGACTCTGACTACGCGCGCCGCGAACGCGGACTCGGCAAGAAGTCCGACCCGCTCGAGGGCGCGCCGCAGGGTCGAGGCATCGTACTGGAGAAGGTGGGCATCGAAGCGAAACAGCCCAACTCAGCGATTCGGAAATGTGTGCGTGTTCAGCTCATCAAGAACGGCAAGCAGGTCACTGCGTTCTGTCCCGGTGACGGCGCTATCTCCTTCATCGACGAGCACGACGAGGTCACCATCGCCGGTATCGGTGGGGCGAAGGGTCGTGCGATGGGCGACCTCTCCGGTGTCAACTACAAGGTCGAGAAGGTCAACGGCGTCTCCATGATCGAACTCGTCCGCGGCAACGCCGAGAAACCGGTCCGATAATCATGAGCGAGGAAGAACAACCCGAACCCGACGCACCCGCCGGCACAGACGAGGAAGAGACGGCCCGCGCCGAACTGTTCGGTACGTGGTCGGTCACCGACATCGAGTACACCGACCCCTCGACCGAGCGCTACATCACCGTGACGCCCATCGCCCACACGATGGGTCGCCACGCGGACAAGCAGTTCAAGAAGTCCGAGATCAGCGTCGTCGAGCGTCTCATCAACCGCCTGATGCAGACCGACGAGAACACCGGCAAGAAGCAACTGGCCACCTCCATCGTGCAGGACGCCTTCGACATCGTCCACGAGCGCACGGAGGAGAACCCGGTGCAGGTGCTCGTCCGCGCCGTCGAGAACAGCGCCCCCCGAGAGGAGACCGTCCGCCTGAAGTACGGTGGCATCTCCGTCCCGAAGGCCGTCGACGTCGCCCCCCAGCGCCGCGTCGATCAGGCCCTGAAGTACCTCGCAGAGGGCGTCTACGGGAGCACGTACAAGACGACCACCAGCGCTGCCGAGGCACTCGCCCAGCAGCTCATCGGTGCCGCCAACGACGACGTCCAGACGTACGCCGTCAACCAGAAAGAGGAAAAAGAGCGCGTCGCGGCCGCCGCTCGCTAATCTGACCGACTGTCTTTCTCGATTTTCTCGCCCGCTCAGCCGCGGCGTCGCCGTCTGGCTCGTCGGTTCGCTAGTCGGTCCGAGACGCGCCCGACCGCCACGCACGAGGCCGTCAACCGTCGGTTATATTCTGGTTGACGAGAGAGGATAGCGCATGTCACAACAGCACGAGTCGGTCGAACTGGTCGGCGAGGAGACGGTCAAGCACTTCACGACGGCTGTCCTCGTCGCGGCGCTGACGGCGGCGCTCTCCCAGGTGTCGATACCGATTCCGGGGCCGCTGCCACCGTTCTCGCTCCAGCCGTTCGGGATGTTCTTCGCGGGCCTCCTCCTCGGACCGCTCTGGGGTGGGTTCGCGCTGACGCTGTACATTCTCGTCGGTATCGCCGGGGTGCCGGTGTTCTCGAACGGCAATGCCGGACTGGGGTACGTCCTCGTCGGACAGGGAACCGGCGGCTTCCTCGTCGGCTTTCTCGTCGGCGCCGTCGTCGCCGGTGCCATCGTCCACCGGGGCGTCGAACCGCGTTCCCTCTCTTCGGTGTCCGTTCCCGTTCAACTCACGGGCCTGTTCGCGGCGCTCGTCGTCGTGTACGCCATCGGTGTCCCGTGGCTCTCCGCTGTCACCGGTTTCCCGCTCCCGCGTGCCGCCGGGGTGATGGCGCCGTACGTCCCGCTCGACCTGCTGAAACTCGGTATCGCCGTCGCCATCGTCGAGGGGGGCTACCTCGTACGGCGATGATAGCGGTTCGGGACCTCACCTTCCGGTACGACGACCGGATCGTCCTCGACGACGTGTCGCTCTCGATTCCCGAGGGCCAGTTCTGTCTGCTCGTCGGCCCCAACGGGAGCGGGAAGACGACGCTCGTCCGCCACCTCAACGCGCTGTTGACTCCCGACAGCGGGGCGGTCGAAGTCGACGGGACCGACGTGAGCGAGGCGCCGGTAGTCGCACGGACGACCGTCGGCATGGTGTTCCAGCATCCTCGCGACCAGTTCGTCGCGGCGACGGTCGGCGCCGACGTGGCCTTCGGTCCGGAGAACCTCGGCCTCGACAGGGCCGAGATAGACAGGCGCGTCGAGGACGCGCTCGCGGCCGTGGGGCTGGACGGCCGGGCCGACGAACGACTCGACGAACTCTCCGGCGGCGAACAGGCGCGTGCGGCCATCGCGGGCGCGCTCGCGATGGATCCCGACTATCTCGTGTTGGACGAACCGCTGGCGGGGCTGGACTGGCCGGCCCGTGAGCGCGTCCTCTCACATCTCGATTCGCTCTACGCCGACGGTACCGCGCTCCTCGTCGTGACCCACGACCTGCGTGACCTCCACGAACGGGCCGACCGCGTCGTCGGGATGCGGGCGGGACGGGTCGCCCTCGACGACGACCCCGAGACGGCGCTCGACGACCTCGCGGCCCTCGGCGTGCGTGACCCGCGATGCTGAGCTACCGACCCGGCGATACGTTCGCCCATCGGCTGGACCCCCGGTCGAAACTACTGGTCCAGTTCGGCCTCGCCGTCGCCGTCGTCGCCCACCCGACGGTGCCGTGGCTCGCCGGCGCGACGGTGCTGGGCCTGCTAGCGGCCGCGACGGCGAGACTCTCGCCGCTGGCCGTCGTCCGGTCGTACCGGGTCGTCCTCGTGGTGCTGGCACTCGCGCCGCTGCTCGCCGGCGTCACGCTGGGGCCGCCGTGGTTTCGGGTCGACCCGGCGCTTCGCTCGGCACGTCTCGTCGCTCGGGTCGTTCCCGTCCTGTTCGTAAGCGCCGCCTACCTGCGGAGTACGCCGGTCCGGGAGACGCGTGCGGCGGTCCAGCGTCTCGTCCCGGGGAAAGCCGGGCAGTTGCTCGGCGTCGGCACGGCGCTGGTCGTTCGCCTGTTCCCCGTCGTCCTCGTCGACGTTCGCGAGATTCGCGACGCGATACGGGCCCGCGGTGGCGAGCGTCGCCCGCCGTGGGAGCGGGCGCGATTGCTCGTCGTCCGGTCACTGGAACGGACCCTCGCTCGCTCCGACCGACTCGGCGTCGCGCTTCGGGCGCGCTGTTTCGCGTGGAACCCGACGCTCCCGCCCCTCGCGTTCGCTCGGGCCGACTACCCGGTGCTGGCGCTGGGGCTGGCACTGGCGCTCTCGCCGGTGCTGACACGCTTCTAGTCGGCGGCGCGACCGCTCTCGTCGCTGGCGTACGCTCTGGTCACGTCGACCAGCGCCTTGCGGAACTCCGACTCGTCGGGGTCCGGCGCGAGCGACTCGAAATGGCGCTTGAACTCCACGAGGTCGACGTCGGCGGCGTCGTGTGCGGCCGCGTGTGCGAGGTCGTACAGTCGGTGGCCGTCGGCCACGAGGCCGTGGCGCTCACAGAGCGCCAGCGCGAAGGCGGCATTGACCGCCGTGATGTCCGGGTCCGCGGCGGGCGTGAGACGGGTCGCTGCATCGCTCGCTCGCCGATGCCGGGGTGGGGCGGCCATACTCCCCCACCCGCGCATCTCGGCCGGGCGGTCGGCGACTGCGGCCGCCAGACTCGCCTCGAGGAAGCCGACGAGTTTGTCGCCCGGCGCCATCGCCATCCAGACGTCGTCGGCGTAGACGTCTTTCATGTGGTTCGCGATCTGATAGCAGTGAATCAGCTTCCGCCGTTCGACCGAGCGTCCGGCGAGTGCGAGGTAGATGGCCTCCTCGGTCGATTGCGTGTGTGAGGGATGACCCCGTTCGTAGTGGTGCATGTGTGCGAACTCGTGGAGTGCGAGTTCGCGGGCCATCGCACTCGTCGCGGCCTTCCGTGAGATCGTCAGTCGATGGCTGTCGTCGTCGTGACTCACGCGGGTCCGTTCGTCCGGGTCCGCTTCCACCCGTACTGTCACCGGGCGGTCGAGGTCGTACTCGGTCGAGAAGAGGTTCCGCGCGCTGAGAAACGGTTCCGCCGGCCCACTCCGTACGTGGACGTCCATGTGTGTTGTTCACACTCGGCGAGAACGTATGGCTCTTGTGGCGATCCGCACACCGTTTTTCCCTATCCGGGTGCTCGGCTCGGCGGTCCGACGTCCCTGCCGTCTCCCGAGTGCTACGTTCGCGTGCGAATAGCACGCTCACACGGAAACACTATCCTTTTGACCCTCCTGTGGATACGCTTCTGTATAATGGGCCGACGTAAGAAAATCGTTCAAGAATGTGAGACACTGATGGACGACCCGGAGCACATCCGGAACATCGCCATCGCCGCTCACGTCGACCACGGCAAGACGACGCTGACGGACAACCTGCTCGCCGGTGCGGGCATGATCTCCGACGATACGGCTGGCCAGCAACTGGCCATGGACACGGAGGAAGACGAGCAGGAACGTGGGATCACCATCGACGCCGCGAACGTCTCGATGACCCACGAGTACGAGGACCAGAACCACCTCATCAACCTCATCGACACCCCCGGCCACGTCGACTTCGGTGGCGACGTGACCCGTGCGATGCGTGCCGTCGACGGCGCGCTCGTCGTGGTAGACGCCGTCGAAGGCGCCATGCCCCAGACGGAGACGGTTCTCCGGCAGGCACTCCGCGAGGGCGTCAAGCCGACGCTGTTCATCAACAAGGTCGACCGCCTCATCTCCGAACTGCAGGAAGGTCCCGAAGAGATGCAACAGCGTCTTCTCGCGGTCATCCAGGACGTCAACGAGCTCATCCGCGGGATGACCGAGGAGATGGACGACGTCGAGGACTGGACCGTCTCCGTCGAGGAGGGGACCGTCGGCTTCGGGTCTGCCCTCTACAAGTGGGGCGTCTCGATGCCGTCGATGCAGCGCACCGGGATGGACTTCGGTGAGATCATGGAACTGGAGCGCAACGACAAGCGTCAGGAACTCCACGACCGCACGCCGCTGTCGGACGTCGTCCTCGACATGGTGTGTGAACACTTCCCGAACCCCGTCGACGCCCAGCCGATGCGTATCCCGCGCATCTGGCGTGGCGACGCCGAGTCCGAACTCGCCGAGCAGATGCGACTAGTCGACGAGGACGGCGAGGTCGTCCTGATGGTCACCGACATCGGCGTCGACCCCCACGCCGGCGAGATCGCCGCCGGCCGCGTCTTCTCCGGCACGCTGGAGAAAGGCCAGGAGCTGTACGTCTCCGGGACCGCGGGCAAGAACCGCATCCAGAGCGTCGGCATCTACATGGGTGGCGAGCGCGAGGAAGTCGAGCGAGTACCCGCCGGCAACATCGCCGCCGTCACCGGTCTGAAGGACGCCATCGCCGGCTCCACGGTGTCCTCCATCGAGATGACCCCCTTCGAGTCCATCGAACACATCTCGGAGCCGGTCATCACGAAGTCCGTCGAGGCACAGAACATGGACGACCTGCCGAAGCTCATCCAGACGCTCCAGCAGGTCGCGAAGGAGGACCCGACCATCCAGATCGAGATCAACGAGGACACCGGCGAACACCTCATCTCCGGGCAGGGCGAACTCCACCTGGAGGTCATCGGGCAGCGCATCGAGCGCAACCAGGGCATCCCCATCAACACCGGGGAACCGATCGTCGTCTATCGCGAGGCGCCCCAGAGCGAGTCCCGCGAGGTCGAGGGTCGCTCGCCGAACAACCACAACCGGTTCTACATCACCGTCGAACCGCTCAGCGACGACATCGTCGAGACCATCAAGCTCGGCGAGGCGTCGATGGACATGCCCGAACTGGAGCGCCGCGAGGCGCTGCAGGAGGCCGGCATGGACAAGGACGACTCCCAGAACATCGAGCACATCCACGGGACCAACATCCTGCTCGACGAGACGAAGGGTATCCAGCACCTCAACGAGACGATGGAACTGGTCATCGAGGGGCTCGAAGAGGCCCTCGACGACGGCCCCCTCGCCGCGGAGCCGGTCCAGGGGTCCCTCCTGCGTCTCCACGACGCCCGTCTCCACGAGGACGCCATCCACCGCGGTCCGGCCCAGGTCATTCCGGCCGTGCGTGAGGCCGTCCACAACGCCCTCATCGACGCGGACATCAAACTGCTGGAGCCGATTCAGCAGGTCCGCATCGACGTGCCCAACGAACACATGGGCGCCGCCTCCGGCGAGATTCAGGGTCGCCGTGGCCGCGTCGACGACATGTACCAGGAAGGGGACCTGATGGTCGTCGAGGGCGTCGCGCCCGTCGACGAGATGATCGGGTTCTCCTCTGACATCCGCTCGGCCACCGAGGGTCGTGCCTCCTGGAACACGGAGAACGCCGGCTTCCAGGTCATGGCCGACAACCTCCAGCCCGAGAAGATCACCGAGATTCGAGAGCGCAAGGGCATGAAGACGGAACTGCCCGCCGCCATCGACTACTTCTAACTCACTCTTTCTGTCCGCTGAGAGGGCACGCGGCGCTCTCTCGGACGACTTCGAGCGACGTTCGAGACCCGCCTCCGGCAGTGACTATCCGGACCCGGGAGTGACACTCACGAAGCGTGGAGCGCGAGACCGGTGTCGGTCGGCTAGAGCGAACTACGTCGGCCGGATCGCGTGGCGTTCGACCCCGGTGATCTCGAATCGAGTGCCGCGGAACCCGTCGGCGCGGTGCGCTTCTATCCCTCTGTGTCTTCTCGCAGCCTGTCGATTCGGTCGCCAAGCGTGGGTGACTTCGACAGCGGGTTCGGGATGCGCCGTCGACTCGGTTCGAGACTGTGAAAGGAGGCGTAGCGTTCGAGCGCGACGGCGAGCGTCTCGTTACCGACCCGTTCGGCGGCGTACTCGTCGGCGGCGTCCACCCCTCGGCGCGTGAACCAGAGGCCACAGAGGAGCGTCCCGACAGCGCCAGCCAGCAGCGGAAGCATCGGGCCGTCGAGGCTCAACAGCAGCAATACCGCCATTGCAACCACTGTTCCGAGCAACCGGGTGAGGACGTTCGCGTCGACCCGGCCGGCCTGTACCGCGAGCAGGGCTGTCGCGGTGTCGTCGTCGAAGGCGTCGCGGAACGCGTCGCTGACGAACAGGCGACGGTACCCCGGCGGTCCGCGGACGATGGCGTTGGCCGTCTCCGCGTCTCCGGTTTCGAGTATCCGGGTATCGCGGACGTCGAGACCGGCCCGCGACCGGAGGCGTTCGAGACGGTCGCCCGCCTCGTCGTCGGGACGGCGCGTCGAACGCAACAGCGGGACGTACCACGGTGCGCCGAAGTAGAGGACGACGACGAACGCAGCGAGGCCGGCGACGAGTACGAGCACCGAGTCGCCGTGCCTGAACGCGGTGAAAAACACGGTGAGAAGCACGCTCACACCGACGACGTACCGTAGCATCTGTGCGACCGCTCGTCGTGTCGTGAGACCGATGTCCCTGACCGTTCGAACACCGCGGACCGTCGGCGCGTAGGCGGCGACGGCGACGACGCCCGCAGCGACGGTCTCGACGAAGGCGGCCGCTGCCGTCACGAGGGGGCCAGACTGTGTCCCGAACAGCGGCGCGACGACGGCAGGTCCCAGTCCGAGTGCGCCGAGGACGACGTACGAGACGACCGCGAAGGGCAACAGTACGATACCGTAGAACAACCGGTACTTTCCGACCGGGTTCGAGAGGCGGCGGACGACGGCGCTCCCCATCGCGCCGAGGGCGGCCCCGGCGACGGCGAGGACGACCGTACCGACGAGCGGCGGTCCGAGTGCGGGTGGTGACGACTGGAGGGCGAGCATATGGGTCCCCCCACGGCGCACCGGCAAAACGGTGGCGTCTCGTGACCTACGCACCGGTGGCCCCTACGTTTAGGCCACTGCACGGCCAACCGACTGGTATGCCGAACCGACTCCATCAGGCCGTCGATCTCCTCGTCGCTGCGCTCGTCGCCGGGACCTCGACGTTCCTCTGGCAGCTAGTCGTCTCGCCGGCGATAGCGCTCTGGATATCGACGCTGTTTGCGGCCATCTACTACTTCTCGCGGAACCCGTGGGGCTCTCCGCGCGGCGAGGAGTACAACGAGTGGATCGACGACCTCTACGACCGGTACTTGCCCTGACACCGCCGACCAAACGGACGGTTTCTTATACGTGCCCCTGCTGAGTCTCCCACAATGAGCGGTACTACTCCACAGGAGGTGAGCGGGCGATGAGCGACTCGACCGACGAGGTTCGGTCCTACACACTGCGGCTCGAACTGGTCGACGAACCGGGCGAGCTGCTGCGGGCGCTCGAACCCATCGCCAACAACGGCGGGAACCTCCTCTCTATCTTCCACGAGCGGGGCAACGTCACGCCCCGCGGGCACATCCCCGTGGAGGTCGACCTAGAGGCGACCCCCGAGCGATTCGAGGGCATCGTCGACGCCGTTCGGGACGCCGGCATCAACGTCATCCAGGCCGGTGCCGAACGCTACAGCGAGACGCTGACGGTCGTCCTCTCGGGACATCTCATCAACACGGACCTCTCGGATACGCTCTCGCGCATCCAGGAATCGACGAACGCCACGGTGACCGACCTCTCGCTGTCTGCCCCCGAGGGGACCGAGGACGCCTCCAGCGCACGCATCCGACTGGCGACCGAACAGGGCGCCGCCGACGGCGTGATGGAGACGGTCCGTGCCCTCGCGGCCGAGAAGGACTTACGCGTCATCGAACCGCTCGCGGCCGGAGGTGACCTATGAGACTCGCCGTCCTCGGTGCCGGTGCGGTCGGCTCCTCGGTCGCCGAACTGGCGGCCGGCTACGGCCACACGGTCACGGCCTACGCGGACTCCCAGAGTGCCGCCGTCGACCCGGACGGCATCGACGTGGCTGGCGCTATCGACCGGAAAGCGACCGACGGCATCGTCGGCGACGCCACCCCCGAGGACGCCCTCGACGGCGCCTACGACGTGCTCGTCGAGGCGACGCCGACGACGCTGGGCGACGCCCAACCCGGCTTCGGTCACGTCGAGGCCGCGCTCGAACGCGACCGCCACGTCGTGCTGGCGAACAAGGGCCCCGTCGCCGAGCGTTACGCGGACGTGCGCGCACTCGAACGTGAGAGCGCGGGGACGGTGCTGTTCGAGGCGACCGTCGGCGGTGCGATGCCGGTCCTCTCGACTATCGACGACTTCGACCCCGAACACATCAACGCGGTCCGAGGCGTCCTCAACGGCACGGCGAACTTCATCCTCTCGCGGATGAGCGCCGAGGGACTGGGCTACGAACACGTGCTGGCGGAGGCCCAGGACCTCGGCGTCGCCGAGGCCGACCCGACCTTCGACGTCGACGGCACCGACGCCGCACTCAAGGGCGTCATCGTCGCCAACGTCCTCTCGGACGACGACAGCGAGTACACGCTCGAAGACGCCGACGTCGAGGGCATCGAGGACATCGAGGGGAGCGCCCTCGAACTGGCCGCCGAAGACGGGCGGACGGTGCGGCTCATCGCCGAAGTGGCCGACGGCGAGGTCCGGGTCGGCCCGCGACTCGTCCCCGAGAACGCACCGCTGGCCCCGACGGGCACGCGCAACATCGTCCAGCTAGAGACCGAACACGCCGGCCGACTCAACATCTCCGGGCGCGGTGCCGGTGGCCCCGAGACGGCGAGTGCCGTCCTCGCGGACGTGGGTCGCCTGCCCGACCTGTAGGAAGCGCGGTTTCGTGGCGCGCCGGTACTCCTACCCAGACTCTGTCAGCATTTTCACACACTGTCCGGCAGCAACTCTCAACTTTATACGCGACTGACGATACGAAACCAGGGGCTGTGCAGTCTTCACGGACGTGCACTGACTGCCCAAACGACAGGCGGTCGGTGAGACCGGGTGCAGGCCCCGTTGCGTGACACCGCGTCCCAAATCGCCAGACAGCGCGGTTCTCGCCCGCGATTGCTTTCGAAATCGTTTTATGAACCACCGGCCAAAGACTCCGATATAGCGCCCCTGCGCGTGAGAATCAACAATGAGCGACGAACAACACCAGAACCTGGCCATCATCGGCCACGTCGACCACGGTAAGAGCACGCTCGTCGGCCGACTCCTCTACGAGACAGGATCGGTACCGGAGCACGTCATCGAACAGCACAAGGAAGAGGCCGAGGAGAAGGGCAAGGGCGGCTTCGAGTTCGCCTACGTCATGGACAACCTCGCCGAAGAGCGAGAGCGTGGTGTCACCATCGACATCGCCCACCAGGAGTTCAGCACGGACGCCTACGACTTCACCATCGTCGACTGTCCGGGCCACCGCGACTTCGTGAAGAACATGATCACGGGCGCGAGCCAGGCCGACAACGCCGTGCTCGTCGTCGCCGCTGACGACGGCGTTCAGCCGCAGACTCAGGAACACGTCTTCCTGGCCCGTACGCTGGGCATCGGCGAACTCATCGTCGCCGTCAACAAGATGGACCTCGTCGACTACAGCGAGTCCGACTACAAGCAGACCGTCGAAGAGGTCAAGGACCTCCTCAACCAGGTCCGCTTCGACACGGAGAACGCCTCGTTCATCCCGATCTCGGCTTTCGAAGGCGACAACATCGCCGAGGAGTCCGACAACACGGGCTGGTACGACGGCGACATCCTGCTGACCGCCCTCAACAACCTGCCGGCTCCGGAGCCGCCGACGGACGCGCCGCTCCGCCTGCCGATCCAGGACGTCTACACCATCTCCGGCATCGGTACGGTCCCGGTCGGCCGTGTCGAGACGGGTATCCTCAACACCGGCGACAACGTCAGCTTCCAGCCGTCTGACGTCGCCGGCGAGGTCAAGACCGTCGAGATGCACCACGAGGAAGTCCCGAAGGCAGAGCCCGGTGACAACGTCGGGTTCAACGTCCGTGGCGTCGGCAAGGACGACATCCGTCGTGGTGACGTCTGTGGTCCCGCCGAGGACCCGCCTTCGGTCGCCGAGACCTTCCAGGCCCAGATCGTCGTGATGCAGCACCCGTCGGTCATCACCGAAGGGTACACGCCGGTCTTCCACGCCCACACCGCACAGGTCGCCTGTACCGTCGAGTCCATCGACAAGAAGATCGACCCGTCCTCCGGCGAAGTCGCCGAGGAGAACCCGGACTTCATCCAGAACGGCGACGCCGCAGTCGTCACGGTCCGACCCCAGAAGCCGCTCAGCATCGAGCCGTCTTCCGAGATTCCGGAGCTCGGTTCGTTCGCTATCCGCGACATGGGTCAGACCATCGCCGCTGGGAAGGTCCTCAGCGTCAACGAGCGATAACACATGTCCCAACAGGCACGCGTTCGGCTCGCGGGTACGAGCCCCGAGGACCTCGACGACATCTGCGCCGACGTGCGGGAGATAGCGGAGAAGACCGGCGTCGAACTGTCCGGTCCGGTTCCGCTCCCGACGAAGACGCTCGAGGTTCCCACCCGGAAGTCCCCCGACGGTGAGGGGACGGCCACGTGGGAACACTGGGAGATGCGGGTCCACAAGCGGCTCATCGACATCGATGCCGACGAACGGGCGCTGCGCCAGCTGATGCGCATCCAGGTGCCCAACGACGTCTCCATCGAGATCGTCCTCGAGGACTAACCCGACCGGTCGTCCTCGAGTACGGCACCCGCCCCGAATCGCACGCCGGGACACACCCCACACACCGTGTGAATCGCTATCGAAGTTCGCCCTCACGCGCAGGGTTTATACTACCCCGCGTTCGAGTGGCAGACGACGCGGGCTCGTAGATCAGTGGCAGATCGCTTCCTTCGCAAGGAAGAGGCCCCGGGTTCAAATCCCGGCGAGTCCACTTCTACCATACACCAGTTACGTCCATTAGGACGACAGCCGCAATCGAGGCGTCGTGAATTCGTTACGCTCCGTGACGGACACGGTTTCGTGAGTACCACCTGCATAGCGAGTCCGCTCGGCGGCAAGGTTTTGGCAGATGCGTCTGCAAAGCGTCTGTCCATCTCCGACGCGGATACCGCGGCAGGCGACGACGGATCGGAGATGGTCCGAATCAACCTCCATCTCAGCGAGGGATTCCTCGAAGACACTGATCGACTTGGAACGAACAGGGTCCCGGAGTGAGTTCCATCGGGGCGCCGCACGAGATGCGGTGAAACGCCCAGCATTCTCTCACGAGGGGTGAAAGTAGGTCACCGCCAGCGAACACGAACTGCGAGTGACGAAGAGTTGGTGTCACGCGAGGCAGTCGTCGAGATGATGGACCGAGACGCAAGTGCCGATGACGAGTGGACGTGGAAGTTCACGACCCGCGCGGCCGACCAGTTCGACTCGCTCGACCCGCGCGTGCAGGACCGTATCGTCTCGAAATTGGACGCGATCGTCGCCTCAGAGTGGCGTGAGCCCGACGACTGCCTCGAACCACCGACCGGCGGTCCGTTCTCGAAACTCCGCGTCGGACCGTACCGACCCGCCCGTACGCTCGGCTGGGGCGGGTCGATGTCCCGGATTTCCGCCGCTCAAATACTCGGCAGCTAGATGCGGTCCCTGCTGTCTTTGGGTTTATATTCCACGACGTTTCTCAGTTGGTTCTCAAATGAGTGTGTAACCCNCAGCACAGGGCGGGCTCGAGACGAGTCATTTATATGTACCCCTCCCATCGGATATGATGCGAAGGTCGCCCCGGGCCGCCCGGGTCGACACGGCCGGTCGTCGACGCGGCGACCGGTCGCTCGTAGAAGGCTGCTCGACGCGAGTACCCTTCGACCCCATGAGGATTCCACCCCTGCGGTCCGCCGTCAAGATGGAATCTGATGTGAGCCCACGGACCCATACAGTAGTCACCACTGACGTAGGAGTCAGTGGGTTACGCTTCCGACGGAGTGCAACCACTTCCGCCGCTGACTTTGTCAGCACATTCCGGTTGATCCTGCCGGAGGCCATTGCTATCGGAGTCCGATTTAGCCATGCTAGTCGCACGAACTTAGAT
>NZ_BMOU01000004.1 GCF_014647235.1 Haloarcula pellucida | reverse complement strand
CACGACGATGACGACGACCACGACGATGACGACGACCACGACGATGACGACGACCACGACGATGACGACGACCACGACGATGACGACGACCACGACGATGACGACGACCACGACGATGACGACGACCGGGGACGGGACAAGAAGCGCAAAGAGGACGACGAGGAACGTGGTCCGCCCGACCACGCCGGGCCACCGGACCACGCAGGTCCGAAGGACGACGACGAGGAACGTGGCCCGCCGGACCACGCCGGGCCGCCCGACCACGCTGGGCCGAAGGACGACGACGAGGACGACGACTGAGCGCTCAGCAGTCGCCGAGCGGAATTCGGAGCCCCGTCCCCGCTCGCTCGACGGTGGTGCCGAACGGGGCCGAGAGCGAACGCATCCGGTCGCGTAGCCACTCCGCGGCCGCGTCGTCGGCGGGCGTCACCCGCGAGTTCGAGATCTCGACCGGGACCAGTTCCAGCGCCGAGAGCGTGCCATCGCGGACGACCAGTTCGAACAGGAAGCTCCGGTCGTTGTGGAGGCCGTCCTTGACGAGGTAGTCGTCGACGAAGTCGCCGGCGTCGTAGACGATGGGGCGGCCCCGATACGTCTCGACGCCCTGTATCACGTGGGCGCTGTGGCCGTGGACGACGTCGGCCCCCCGGTCGACGAGCCATCGGGCGAACGACTGCTGGGTCTCCGAAGGCGCGGTCTCCCAGTTGGGTCCCCAGTGCAGCGAGACGATCAACAGGTCCGGGTCGCGCTCGCGGGCCCGTGCCAGCGCGCCGCCGACCCAGTTGCGGGTGAGCCGGTCGCTCGGTCTCAGCGGGGCGTAGGCGGTCCCTGCTGTGTCCGCACGGGCAGCGTAACTCGGTGACTGGTCGGTAGCAGCGACGACGGCGACGTCGACCTCGCCGACCGTGAGGTGGGCCGGTCCGAAGGCCGACTCTCTGTCCAGCCCTGACCCGGCCGTGTGCACTCCGGCGTCGTCCAGATGGGCGAGCGTGTCGGTCAGCGCCCGCGGCCCGAAGTCGAGAACGTGGTTGTTCGCCTGACTCGCGAACACCGTGCCGGCACTCGACAGGGCCGGAATTGCCCACGAAGGATGCGCTCGGAAGTGGAACGTCCGGCCGGGTCGCGGGTCGCCGCGGGCGGAGAGACAGCACTCCAGATTCAGGAACAGGCCGTCGAGCGCGTCGAGACGGGTCGTCATCCCGTCCCAGACGCCGGTCGGGTCGTCGCGCCAGCGGTCGTCGACGTTCCGACCCAACATCACGTCGCCGACGAACCCCAGTCGAGCGGTCTCCTCGGCGTCGACGGGGGCCGGACACTCGACGGCAACCTCGTCCACGCTGCCCAGACAGCCACCGAGGCCGGCGAGGGACGCAGCGAGGACGGCTCGGCGGGTCGGTGCCATTTCGTCAGTGACGAGGTGCGGGGGCCCCTTGAATGCGCTCCCGGGACTGGCCGCCGTGCGTATTCGAGGTGGTGATAGTCGAGTTCGTAGCCGGCGTCCAACGCCCGCTGCACTACCTCGCTCGATTCCCCGGCGCCGCGGGTCCACAACGAGGGCCCGGTGTCGTCCGCGCCGACGACGAGTCCCGGCACCGACACCGCCTCGTACTCGACGTCGTGGTCCTGCGTCGACGGCGCACTGCCCGCTTGGAATCGGTCTCGCATGGTCGAACGTAGGTGCCGAAGCTATCCAAGTTTCTCTCGCGTGCGGGACGGAGCCGGTTCACGCACGTTCTCGGCCCCACAAGAATTTCAGGCCGTCACGTCTACCGAACAGGTCTAGATGGAGACGGACTCGGACCGCCGCGCCCTCGCTGGTACCGTGACGCTCGTATCGCTCGGTCTCGTGATGGCGGCCGTCGCGTCCTACGACGTCGCCGAAGACGCCCTCGTACAGGGCGACCCCGTCGTCCTCACCCTGCTTGAAAACGCGGTTCCCTTCTCGCTCTCCCTCC
Source organism: Haloarcula pellucida (assembly GCF_014647235.1). GTDB lineage: Archaea > Halobacteriota > Halobacteria > Halobacteriales > Haloarculaceae > Haloarcula > Haloarcula pellucida. Next base: position 458,585 of record NZ_BMOU01000004.1, on the reverse strand, counting down.
TCGTCGTGGGCGCTGGCGTCCGCGTCTACACCGACGACGGGCCGCTCGAAGACCGCCTCACGGTCGCCCGCTGGGCGCTGGTCGGGACCGGTGGCGTCGCCCTGATGGTGCTGTGGACGCTCGGGTTCCAGCTCTGGCAGGGCAACGTCAAACCCGCGTTCATCGTCTCCTACACCGCACTTTGGGGCTGTGTCGCCGGCTTGCTCGTCGGCGTGTACGCAGTCAGACAGCGCAGACGCGAGCGGACTATCGAACGGGTCACCGACGTCACCGCCGAACTGTGGAACGTCGACACGGCGCTGGTCGGGGCGTCCTCTCGCGAGGAGATGGAACGGGCCGTCTGTGAGCGACTGACCGAAATCGACCGGTTCAGCTACGCCTGGATCGGCGACGCGACGGCCGCTGACGACGCCGTCGAACCGCGCGTCGCAAGCGGCGTCGATTTCGAGGGACGGGGCGCCGTTACCGACGGCGACTGCACCATCCAGCAGGCGGCCCGGCGCGACGACGCCCCCACCGTGGACGCGTCGCCGGACACTGACCGCACCGCCAGAATCGCCGTTCCGGTCCGGTACGACGGCGCGCCCTACGGCGTCCTCACCGTCGGTGTCGACAGCGCGGCCGCGTTCGGCACGTTCGAGCGTGACGCGCTAGACGGCCTCGGGCGTCGCCTCGGCGACGCCATCCACGCCCTCCGCTCGCGAGAAGCGCTCCTCGCGGACACGCTCGTCGAATTCACTGTCGAACTCACCGGCGCCGAGCAGTTCTGTACGTCCGCGACGGCGGCCACCGACGCGGCGCTCGAACTGTCGTCGGCCAACGCGACCGAGGACGCGCCGTTCGCCGTCTTCACCGTCACCGAGGGCGACCCAGAGGCCGTCGCGGACGCCGCCGAGGCACACGAAAGCGTCGCGGAAGTGGTCCCGCTCACAGACGGCGATGGCGCGCCCGGACTGCAGGTGTTGTACGACGACAACCCCTTCTTTACGAGTGTCGCCGAGGGGACGGGCCGACTCGCCGACGTGCGCGTCAGCGACGGGACGGCGACGGTCGAGGTCTGGTACCCCCGGTCGGCCGACACCGCCGACGCCGCACAGTTGCTCGGGACGCCGCCAGCGAAGACGGAACTGGTCGGCCGCCGGACCGTCGACATCGACCCGGACCACGTCGAGGCCGTCGAGGACCGGGTCCTCGACTCGCTCACCGATCGACAGGCGACCGTGGCGCGAACGGCGTACTACGGCGGCTACTTCGAGACGCCGAGAGCGCGCACCGGCGAGGAACTCGCAGCGTCGCTGGACATCACCTCTCCGACCTTTCACGACCACCTCCGGGCGGCGGAGTCGAAACTGTTCGAGGCGGTGTTCGAACCCGAACGTGGGGACTGACCCTAGTTTATGAGCCGTGGCCTCTTTCAGGTTGGAAAGCGTACATGAAGCCATGTTCCCCGACACCGTGGCCCGGATCTGTCGCGATGTCGACGACCTCGACGAGCCGCTGGCAGTCGCCGTGACGCGGGCCGTCGCCGACGCGAAGGGGGTCGACCCGACCACGCTTCGACCACTCGACAGGACACTCCCGAGCGATGCACTCACCGACCTCTACGACGACGCCGAGACGGAGCTAGCCGTCCAGTTCGAGTACGCCGACCACCCGGTGACCGTCCACGACGAGGGGGTCGTTCGCGTCTACCCGACCGACGCCTCGCTGGGAGACTGAGTCAACGCTCGACGGCGACGACGTGTGCGTCTGCCGGGTCGAACCCGACGACGACGTCGCCGTCCGGCGGATCGGTAGTCCGTAATCGAAGCGTCTCTCCGCCCCAGTCGAGGTGGGCACGCGTCGTCTCGCCGAGGAATTCCGTACTCGTCACCGTCGCCGAGAGCGTCGTCTCGCCGCCGGAGAGCGAGAGGCGCTCGGGCCGAAGACAGAAGGTGAGGCGGTCGCCGACGGCGACCCCGTCACGACTGTCGAGACCGACGCCGAGCGATTCGCCGCCGACGTCGACGGTCGCGGCAGGGCCATCTGCTCCCACGCCCACGTCGGTCACCTCGCCAGAGAGGACGTTGTTGTCGCCGATAAACGACGCGACAAAGCGGGTAGCCGGCTCGCGGTATATCTCCCGTGGTGTCCCCACCTGTTCGATATGCCCGTCGCGGACGACCGCCACGCGGTCGGAGACGGCCAGCGCCTCCTCCTGATCGTGGGTGACGTACACCGTCGTGATGCCGAGTTCCCGCTGAATCTCGCGGACCTGCACGCGCAGGCGCTCGCGGAGTTTCGCGTCCAGCGCGCTCATCGGTTCGTCCAGCAGGAGTAGGTCCGGCCCGGGTGCGAGCGCCCGGGCCATCGCGACGCGCTGCTGTTGCCCGCCCGAGAGCGTGTCGGGGTCGCGCTCTTCGGCCCCGGCGAGGTCGACCAGTTCCAGCAGGGTCGACACCCGTTCGTCCCGCGAGACGCCACCGGGCGGGTCGGTAAAGCGCAGGCCGTAAGCGACGTTCTCGCCGACGCTCATGTGCGGAAAGAGGGCGTAGTTCTGGAAGACGACGCCCACGTCGCGGGCCTCCGGCGGGACGCCGGCGACGCTCTCACCGTCGAACCTGACGGTGCCGTGCGTCGGCGTCTCGAACCCCGCGAGCAGGCGGAGCGTCGTCGTCTTGCCACAGCCAGAGGGACCGACGAGCGTGAAGAACTCGCCCTCCCGGACCGACAGCGAGACGCCTTTCAGCGCGGTGGTGTCGCCGTAGCGTCGGGTGACGCCGTCGAGCGCGACCGCCGGCGTCTCAGAAGCCACCCTCGGCACCTCCCAGTCGGTCGATGACGACGAAACTGCCGGCCGTCACGACGAGCAAGACGACGCCCATCGCCGTCGCGGGGCCGAGTCGGCGGCCGATGAACCGCTCGATGGCGACGGGCATCGTGAACTGGTCGGTGCCGGTCGCCAGCACCACCGTGGCGGAGAACTCGCCCACCGAGATGGCGAAGGCGAAGGCGGCGCCGGCGACGACGGCCGGCCACACCAGCGGCAACTCCACGTCCGTGAGCACCCGTGCGCGGGGCGCGCCGAGCGCCCGTGCGGACTCGACCAGCGACTGGTCTACGCTCTCCAGTCCGGGGGCGACGGTGCGGACGACGAACGGGTACCCGGAGACGGCGTGGGCGGCGACGATGGCGACGGCGCCGCCGACGGCGAGGCGCGTGCCACCGATTTCGACGCCGAACACCAGCCCTCGCAACAGGCCGATGCCGACGACGATGCTCGACACCGCGAGCGGCGCCATCCCGACGGCGTCGACGAGTTTCCGCCCGCGGTACTCGCGGGTGGTGAGGACGGCGACGACGACGCCCATCGGCAGAGCCAGCATGAGCGACCCGACGCCGAAGGCGAGCGAGTTGCGAACGGCGTCCCACGGCGTCACCTGAAAGGCCGCAGCCGTCGCCTGTCGCCGGACGAGGAACTCGTAGTGGGCCAGCGTCAGGCCGTCCGGCCCGCTCACGCTCGCGTACACCATGCTGGCGATGGGGGCGACGAAGACGGTCAGGGCGACGACGCCGTACGCCGCGAGGCCCGCCCGCGGGAGCAGATCACCGAGCGAGCGTGACGGCGGACGAAGCGGCCGCCGCGGGAGCGGTCGGATGCCGCGCGACCGGGCGCTGTGGCGCGCCTCGTACCGGAGGTAGGCGTACAGCAGTCCGAGCGAGATGACCAGTTCGACGATAGCGAGCGCGGCGGCCTCGGCGTACTCGAAGTCCCGTAGCAACTGATAGACGAACACTTCGACCGTCGCGAGTTGGAACCCGCCCAGCGCGAGGACGATGGGGAACGTGCCGAACGTGAACACGAAGGTAAGCGCCGCGCCCATCAGCACCGAGGGGTACAGTTGCGGCGCGACCACGTCCAGAAACGCCCGGCGCGGACTCGCCCCCAGACTCCGGGCCGTCTCGACGGCGCTGGCGTCGACGGACTCCCACGCCGCCGTCGTCACGCGGGCGACCAGCGGCGCGTTGTAGAACGCGTGGGCGATTATCACGGCCTCCAGCGTGAACAGCAGGTCGACCGCCCCGAGGCCGAGTGCGCCCAGCACGGCGTTCAGCGTTCCGCTCTGGCCGAACGTGGCGACGAATCCCACCGCGACCATGATGGAGGGGAGGACGAACGGCAGGATGGTCAGCGAGCGCAGGGTCCGCCGGCCGGGGAACTCGTAGCGGGCCAGCAGGTACGCCGCCGGCAGTCCGAGGACGACGCTCGCCACCGAGGAGAGCGCCGCCTGATACGCGGTGAACCCGACGACGCCGAGTCGCCGGTCCGCCGATAGCAGGTCTCCGAGCACGGCCAGCGGCGACTCGCCCGCCGCCAGCCCCGCGAGGTCACCGACGTAGAACGGGTCGGTGAGGATGCTGACGAACACCGAGAGTGTCGCCTGCCCCTCGACGAGGACGCTGTCGACGAACACCGTCGCCACCGGGTAGTAGAAGACGACGAGCAAGAGCGCCACCGTCCCGACGGCTACCGCCGGGAGCACGTACCGTTCGAGGCGAGCGCGGACCCGGTTCTCTCCGGCCCTGCGGCCCGCCCCCGTCCCGTCGGCGGCGTCGGGCACGTCAGTTCTGGGCGAACTGCTGGCTCCAGTCGTCTACCCACCCGCTGACCGAGCCCTGCAGTTCGTCGTAGGTGAACGTCACCGGTTCCGGCGGTTCCAGCGCGAACTCCGCGTAGTCGCTGGGCAACTTGGCGTCTGTCGTCGCCGGGAACGAAACGTTCCGCACCGCGATTTCGCCCTGTACCTCGGGACGCAGGAGGAACTGCATGAACTCGCGAGCGAGGTCGGGTTCGTTCGCGTTCTCGAAGACGGCCATCCCCTCGGGGTTGGCGTATCCCTGGTCGTTCAGGAAGCGAATACGGTGTTTCTTCAGATTCTGGTCGTAGCGGTTGGCGTACACCCGGTCGGTGGAGTAGGAGGTGACGATGGGGGCCTCGCCCTCCGACCACGCGCTGTACGAGTCGTCCCACGACCCCAGCACGCGGACGTCGTTGTCCTGGAGGTCGGCCCAGTAGTCGAGGTAGCCGTCGGCGCCGAACTGCTTGACGGTGTGGAGCATGAACGCGCGGCCGGTGTCGGAACTGCTCGGGTTCTGCGTGATGAGGTCGCCGGCGTGGTCCTCGGCCAGTAGCCCCTCGAAGCTCTCCGGGGCCGTCGTCGCCGTGCCGTCGAAGACGAGGCTGACGTAGCCGGTGTCGAACGGAACCGCGCGACCCTCCGGGTCGAACGTGAGGCCGTCTTTTATGTCACCCTGTCCGCTCACGCCGCCGGCGTCGGCGAACAGCGACTCGTCGAGCGTCTCGTCGACGCGAACGAGGTCGTCGGCGTTGAGCCCCACGTAGAGGTCGGCCTCGACGTCGACGCCGGCTTTCTTGCGCTCGATGTAGTGGTTGAGTTCGTTGCTCGGCGTCTGCCACACCAGTCGGGCGTCGAACTCGCTCTCGAACTGCTCTTTGAGCCACGCACCAGGGCTGGAGGAGGGCGCGTCGATGAACGGGCTGTAGGTGCCGACGACGAGCGTCTGCTTGCTCTCGGTACTCGTCTCGCCCGTGGTCCCGATACCGCTACACCCTGCCAGCGACGTCGCGACCGTCGCGCCGGCCGCCGCGAGGAAACTGCGTCTCTCCATTACGGCGTGGTCACACCCAGTGGTACTTAACCCCCGTGTTCTCCGGAAACGCGGTGTGAGTCCGCAGAACAGACCGTTCGCCGGGCCGTCTCGCCGGACTCAGCCGAACAGGAGGACGGCGTGCGCTCGGGTCGGTGGGCACCCGGGACCGAGTTTTAGGTGCCGGGCGGCGTAGCTCGACGCGATGGACCTCGTCGGCAAGTGCCCGCCGGACCCGAACTCGCTCGACGCCGCGGCCGACCGTGGCTTCGACAGCGTCGAACTCCACCTCCGCCCCGCCGACTTGGCGGACGTGGCGGCGACGGCCGCGGCGGTCGAGGCCGCGCCCGTCGACGCCGCCACGGTGCACACGCTCCACGCCCGCCCGGACGACGCCGAGCCGTTCCGCCGGAGCGACGCGCTGGCCGCCCGCCTCGACGCCTACCTCGTCGTCCACAGCCAGTACGCCCAGCACACGCACGTCGACACGCTGGAGGGGTACGACTTCGACGCCCCGTACGGCTACGAGAACAACCCCGGCGCGAGCACGTTCCACCTCCGGAATCTCGTGCTAGACCGGGGCCACGACCTCGTGCTGGACACGGCACACCTGTTCATGTCTCAACCCGACTACCTCGACGGCCTGACGGACCTCCTCCGAGCCGACGGCGACCGGGTTCGCGTGGTCCACTTCAACGACGCGACGCCGACCGAGGACGGCCTCCCGGTCGGTGCCGGGGCGGTGCCCCTCGAACGCACCGCCCGACTCCTCGACGCCCACTTCGACGGGCGCGTCGTCCTCGAAGTGATGCCCGACCACCAGACCGACGCGCTCCGGCAGGTTCGAGAGTGGGTGGGCTGACGCGCCCTCGGACACACCTTTTTCTCGGTCTGCGCCGATTGTCCCGACAGGATGTCAGCCGACGTGCTCGACCGGGCCCCCGACGACCGCGTGCAGGTGCTAGACCCCGACGGCGAGGTAGTCGCGCCGGACCTCCTCCCGGACCTCGACGACGCGGAACTCGTCGAGATGTACCGGGACATGCGGTTTGCCCGTCGGTTCGACGAGCGCATGATAAGCCTCCAGCGGCAGGGCCGACTGGGGACGTACTCCTCGCTGGCCGGCCAAGAGGGGGCACAGGTCGGGTCGACGTACGCGCTGGCCGACACTGACACGCTGTTCTATCAGTACCGTGAACACGGGGCGCTGGTCGCCCGCGGCCTCCCGTGGGAGTATCTGCTGTACTGGATGGGCTACGAACGGGGCAACGCCGCGCTCGCCGACGTGAACGTCTTCCCGCTGAACATCTCCATCGCGGCCCACATCCCCCACGCAGTCGGGTGGTCGTGGGCGGCCAAACGCGACGGCGACGAGCAGGTCGGCGTGGTCCACTTCGGTGACGGCGCCACCTCGGAGGGTGACTTCCACGAGGCGATGAACTTCGCCGGCGTGTTCGACACCCCGACCGTCTTCGTCTGTAACAACAACCAGTGGGCCATCTCGGTGCCCAGAGAGCGCCAGACGGCCAGCGCCACCATCGCCCAGAAGGCGAACGCCTACGGCTTCGACGGCGTGCAGGTCGACGGGATGGACCCGCTGGCCACCTACGTCGTCACGAAGGCGGCCCGCGAGCGGGCGCTGGACCCGGCCGAGGACGAACCCCGGCCGACGCTGATAGAGGCGGTCCAGTACCGCTTCGGCGCCCACACCACTGCCGACGACCCGGAGGTGTACCGCGACGAGGCGGAAGTCGAGGAGTGGCGCGACCGGGACCCGCTGGCCCGGTTCGGCGCGTTCCTCTGGGACCGTGGCCTGCTGGACCAGGAGCGCCTCGACGCGATGAACGAGGCGATAGACGACGAGTTGGCCGACATCGTCGACCGGGCCGAGGACGTGGCGGCGGACCCGACGGACCTCTTTGCCGACGTCTACGCCGAGTCGACCGACGAACTCGACGCACAGCGCGAGTACCTGACCGACCTTCGTGGGCGCCACGGCGACGACGCCTTGCTGGACGAATGACCACACGCCCGCGTGGATTCGAGGGACGGCGGGCGGACCGGTCGCCAATCGTGCGCGTATCCACACATACATGAGCGTGGTTGTGGTAGGGCCAGTATGGTCCAGATCGACCTGACCACCAGTCAGGAGCAGACGCTGACTGCACTGGTCAACCACCACCGCTCCGCCGACGGGCCGGTGAAAGGCCAGACCATCGCCGACGACGTCGACCGGAGTCTGGGCACCGTCCAGAACCAGATGCAGAGCCTCGCCCAACTCGGCCTCGTCGAAGGCCACTCCGGTCCGGAAGGCGGCTACGTCCCGACCGAACAGGCCTACGCGGCGCTCGGTCGGGACCCCGGCGCCGAGACGGAGTCGCTCACCGTGGCCCGTGACTTCGAGCGACTCGACGTCACCGTCGATGGGATACGGTTTACCACCGTCAACCACCCCGAGGAGTGCCGCGCCCAACTGCACCTCCAGCAGTCCGTCGGCCAGTTCTCCGTCGGCCAGGCCGTCGCGGCCGGGCCGACGCCGAAGCACAACCTCGTCGTCGCGGGGACCATCGTCGCCATCGACGACACCCAGAACACGCTCATCCTCGACATCGCACAGGTCGAGGCCCCGGTCGAACCGCCGGAGTGAGCGCCGCAGCGTCGGTGTCGGTCGTCGCGTTTGCGGTACCAGACGCGTTCACCGACCGACGATTTCTCCCTCGTCTATGTGCCGTCGGCTGACACGGCGGTCCCGCACGGCGAACGTACCGACCAACTCGACGGTCTCGCCGTCGAAGGCGGTCGATTTACCCGCCTGTGGGTCGACCAGCGGGTATGAGAGACTCGTTCGACGAATTCGACCACGAGACGCACATGCGTCGGGCGCTCGAACTCGCCCGCGAGGCGGCCGACCGCGGGGACCGGCCGTTCGGGTCCGTCCTCGTCAGGGACGACCGGATAGTGATGGCGGCGTCGAACCGCGTCGTCTCCGAGGAGGACGTGCGACGCCACCCCGAACTCGACCTCGCGATGCGGGCCCGTCGCGAGTTGTCGCCCGAGGAACGCGCCGAGACGGTCATGTACACCAGCACGGAACCGTGTCCGATGTGTGCCGGCGGCATCCGCCACGCCGGTCTCGGTCGGGTCGTCTACAGCGTCGGCGGCCGGGACATCGGCGACTTCACGGACCAGAGCGCGCCCGTCCAGTCGGCGGCGATTCTGGCCGGCGTCACCGAGGTGGTCGGTCCGGTCTTACACGAGGAGGGGCGGGCGATACACGAGGCGTTCGACTGGTAGTCACCGCTGCCACTCGTAGAACCACCACGCGCTCCCGAGCAACATGAGGCCAGCGCCGAGTGCGGAGGTGGCCGGTTCGGGGATGACGAACAAGACGAAGCCGACGACGAGCATCGTCACGGGCTCTATCTCGTCGTAGTACTGGATGAGAGACATACGGCGACTCTACGGCGGCCTCCCTCAAAGCGGTTGGTGCGGCACTCGCAGGTGGGAAAGAGACTTGAGACAGCTGGCCGAGCTCGGGTACACGATGGCTCGCGCCGACGACTGGCTCGGCCATCACAGCAGGAGCCCCGACATTCGGTCGTCGGGCCTCTGGCACGTGACCCACGTCGAGGGGGGCCTACGACCCGGCGTTTCTCGACCGGGCCGTCGACGCGACGGCACCGCCGTGACCCGTCCGAGCGAGTCGCCGACGGCATGCATACTCCGGCCGGGGCTATATCCGACCGGACGCGGTACCTACGGGCGAGACGATGACTACTGTCCACGACTCGCCGCTGAACAGACTCAGCGTGCTCTCGACGCTCGTCGACGCCGCGTTCGCGTTCGTCCGCGGCCGAACCAAGAGTGGCCTCGTACTGCTCGGTGCCGCCGCCCTCTCGCGGCGCGTCCCCGGTATCGGTACGGCCGCGTCGGTGTTGCTCCGACTGGTTCGACGGCTCCGATAACGGGCACCGAGGCACTGCCTATCGTCGGTCAATAGCGCACTAACCGCGAGGTAACGCGGCGATAGCGGCGTTGAGCGGCGTTATTGCGGTGTTAACGCCACGTTATCGCCAGCTACGTACAGACGAACCGGTGGTTGACTCGTGTCGTCCTCCGGCGACGTCACTCCATGTAGCCCAGCGATTCGAGTCGGCTCTCGACTTCCTCTCGGTCGACGGCGTCGTAGCTCGCGTCCTCGCCGTCCGAGACGGACGCCAGTACTTCCTCGACGACGAACTCGACGTAGGCGCTCGCGTCCTCGAAGTCGGTGTACTGGAGTCGCTGTTCGACGTCGTCGACGAGTGCCGTCGGGAGTTCGACGCGGGTGACGCTCTCCGCGGGGACATCGGAGCGTGGCATGGACGATGAGAGTGCGGGCTATCGTAAAAACGCCAGCAACCGTTCAGACGCTCCGCCGCACAAATTGCGTGTTTATCGGCTGAAACAGTCGACTTATCTGCTGAATAATAACCCACGCTCTCTGACTCCCAGATGGCACATGCCCGACGACCAGAGCGTGGTCCTCGTCACTATCGATAGTTTCCGTACCGACTACTGTGGCGTCGCAGCCGGCGATACCGACACGATGCCGACGCTCGCGGCCCACGCCGAGGACGGATTGGTGTTCGAGAACGCCGTCGCCCCGGGTGCCGCGACGTTCGCGTCGGCCACCTCCTTTCTGACGGGGACGGACCCGGTCGAACGGCCGGACGCCGCCGGTGCGACCCGCGAGGACATGAAAGCGCACGTCCGCGAACACATGGCCGCCCGACGGAGCGTCGCCGAGGAGTTCTCCGAACGCGGCTACGAGACGGCCGCGTTCACCGCGAACCCGTGGACCTCGCGGTACTTCGGGTTCGACGAGGGGTTCGACCGCTTCGAGGACTTCATGGAGAACGACGCGTCGAGCGACCTCCTCGAAGGGGGCGAACAGGAGAGTACCATCGGGACGCTGGCGATGAACGCCGCCAACTGGTGGCAGGGACAGGACATGTTCATGTCGTGGGAAGCGCTCGCAGACGAAATCACCGAGTGGACGGCACAGGCCGACGACCCGTACTTTCTCTGGGTGTTTCTGGTCGACAGCCACCTCCCCTACCTTCCGCCGAAGGAGTACCGGACACAGTCCCGACTCAAGACCTATCCCGCCAACATGGGGCTGTTCCTGAGTCGGGACTTGCCGTTCGAGTCCATCCTCCACGACGTGTTGACCACGGCCTACGAGAACTCGCTTGCGTACACCGACGAGTTCCTCTCGTTCCTCACTGACGAGGTGGGCGAGGACCCGCTGTTCGTCGTCCACGGCGACCACGGTGAGGCCTTCGGTGAACACGGGATGTACGGCCACGGCCGGCAACTGTACGAACACCTCGTGAACGTGCCGCTCGTGGTCTGTAACGGGCCGTCCGGTCGCGTCGAGGAACCGTTCTCGCTCAGTCGTCTCCCGGCGCTGTTGCACGGCCTCGCCAGCGGTGACGAGTCAGTCCCCGAGCGACTCACAGAGCCCTACGTCTACTCCTCGACGCGGATGCCGAACGTCGCCGTCCGCGGGAAAGATTGGAAGTACATCTGGTCGCCCGACGACCGGGAACTGTACGACTTGACCGACGGCGAGGATGCGGAGGTCGACGACGAGGACCTTCGGGCGGTCGGGCAGGACCTCGTCGACTTCTGGCTCGGGTCCCAATCGGAGAAAGAGCGGGTCGTCGCCGCCGCAGCGGAGCTCGCCGAGAGCGGGCGGGTGTAGCGAGCGAGTCGCGACGAACCGGTGTACGGACTCTGCCGGTCGCCGTTACGCCTCGACGACAGTCGTTCCCTCGACCCGCGAGAGGTCGGGATTTTGCAACACGCGGTCGCGCCAGATGGCGAAGGTGATGAGATTCCACGTCACCGGACCGAACTGTTCGACGTGGTCCTCGTACATCGCCGCCGGGACGAACTCGGGCGGGTCGTACCGCTCGAAGACGTTCGTCAGCGGTCCGTCCTCGAAGTAGCGCTCGACGGGGAGTGAGCCGGCACCTTTCGGCTGACGGACCGGATAGGCCGGCAGCCGTCGCTTCAGGAGCGACTTGAGGAGGTGTTTCGGGGTGAACGATCCCCGACCGCCGACGTAGCGTCTCGCCGGTGGCACCGAGAGCGCACAGGCGGTCAGTCGTCGGGTCTTGAACGGGGCGACGAGTTCGTGTCCGTGGACGTAGCCCAGTTGGCGCCACTGTTCGGCGGCGTTGTGGCGGAACGCACTCAGCAGATGACCGAGTTCCGCGTGGTCGACGAACCGCCCGCCCGAGGATCGCTCGACGCGCCGTTGCACGTACTCGGTCTGTCGTCGGAACCGCGACTCGACGGTCGCTTCGTCGGTACACTGCGCTACTACTTCGGGGTCGGTGTAGAACGGCAACCGCTGGGCGAACGCCGATGGGTCCGTGATCGGTCGGTCCAGCCACGACGCGATGTCTGGGAGGTGCGTCGCTCGCGGCAGGACGCTCGCGACGCCACGTCGCCACAGCGTGGTCAGACCGGGGGCGGCAAACAGCGGCGCGAGGCGGTCGGCGACGCGTGCACCCTTCACCGCGGGCAGGCCAAACAGCGCGTCGGCACCCTCTCCGTTGACGTAGACCCCGCTCTCGGCGGCCCTGAACACGGCGTCGGTGAGTACCGTCTGGTTGTAGTGGGACGGAAACCCGAGTGCGTCGACGCTCGCTTCGAGATGTGAGAGGAACGCCGACTCCGCGACGTCGTGGCGGTCGGTCGGCACGTCCAGCATCGCCACCGCTCTGTCCGCGGCGTCGACCTCCGAGGCGAACTCCGGCGAGTCCGTCGCCATGACGAGAGCGGGTGCGTCACCGAGGTAGGTGTGAAGCAGCGTCGAGTCGACGCCGCCCGAGAGCATGTTCCGAACCCGACGGTCCGGAAGCGTCTCGTCGAGAACCGTCGTCAGTACGTCGTGGATTCGCGATGGCGCGGTGTCGACGGCGGTCTCGCCATCGGGGTCGAGGCGATCGACGAGGCGCGTCTGTCGGTCACCGGTCGCCGGGTCGTAGGTGAGGTGACACCCGTGTTCTAGCCCCCGAATCGCCTCGACGTACGTCTCCGGTTCGATGGGGTTCCGAAAGAGCAGGTGGTCGGCGACCGCCCGCTGGGATACCGTGCGGTCCTCGACGGGGAGTTCCGCGAGTGCGTTCCGGAAGCAGTCGGCGACGACGACCGGTCCGTCCGGAACGTCCGCGACGTAGACGTTTCGCGTCGCCGTGACGCTCCGGTAGGCGTCGAGTCGCCCGTCGTCCCCGATTCGGACCGCGACGGCGTCGTCCGCGTCGAACCCTTCGACGATGTCGTCGACGTCGGCCCCGGTCTCGATTTGCTCGGCCAGTCTGTTCGGTCGAGTACCGGCGAGTATCCACGTTCCATCCTGTGTCACGACACGGTTCGCCGTCGGGGAGGCCCAGACGACGTGGAGGGCGTCATGCATGCAACGTATGAACCACCGACAGGATTCCCTTCCTTATCAGCCGCCTAATTCGCACCAAGGAACACGTCGACCACAGCGGTAGTCGTTCTGTCACGGGTCCTGTTCGGACCCAAGCAGCACTCGGCGCGCTACAGCGCCGACGCGAGCGAGGCCGTGACTCACAGCGACTGCTCGGGGTCCCCGGCTAAGAGCATGTCAGCGACCATCTGGTCGAACACGTCTCCGTCGACGGATTCGACGACGCGAGTCCGTGGTTCGCCGTCGGTGATGCCGAGTTCGTCGACGAGGCTGTACCCCCGGGTCATCCCCTCGCGTTCGTCCACGTCGACGAAGTACGTCCCCGCCTCCGTCACGAGGTCGGGGTTGACGAGACACGCCATCGCGAGCGTGTCCGGTTGAGTGGCGGCGTCGACGCCGAACCGCTCTTTCGAGAACTCGCGGGCGTGGCTCGTGATCGCGGTAAAGAACTCGGCGTAGGGCGTGTCCGCGTCGGCGAACCTGTCGAGTTCGTCCCCGTCGATGGTCCCGTGGCGGACCGTCAGCCCCCAGTCTACGAGCGTCACGTCGAGTTCGTTCACCACTATCTTCGCGGCGTCGGGGTCGACCCAGAAGTTGAACTCCGCGGCGGGCGTGTCGTTGCCCAGCGTGTTCACCGCCCCGCCCATCACCCACACCTCGTCCAGCAACTCGTTCAGGTCGGGTTCGCGTCGGATCGCCATCGCGACGTTGGTCAGCGGGCCGATACAGGCCAGACTCACCTCGCCGGGCGATGCCCGGACCGTCTCGACGATGGCGTCGACGGCGTGGCCGTCCGCCGAGGGGATGCCCGTATCGGGATAGAGGTCACCGCCCAACCCCCCGTCGCCGTGGACGTGGTCGACGTGTTCGAAGTCCTTGAGTAGCGGACGACGCGCTCCCTCGTAGACCGGCACCGCGTCGGCGACGCCCGCCAGATCGAGCGTGTACTTCGCGTTCTCGACCTCGTACTCGAACTCGACGTTACCGGCGACGATGGTCAGCGCCTCCACGTCGATGGCGTCGGCGAGGGCGGCCATGAGAATGGCTTGCGTGTCGTCGCCCGCGGTGTCCGTGTCGATGATGAGCCTTTCTACCACGTCAGTAATACACACGGTCCGGACTTAATTCTCGCGGCGGGGCGTCTCCGACGTAGCTAGCGGTGCGGCGCTCCCGTCGAACCCTGCGTTCGTTAGCGACCCACACAGTGAAGACGACGCGGTCGGATGGACTCTCTATGTCGAGCGACCCGTCGGCAGCGGACTTCCGTCGCCGCCTTCGCGCCCGATTTCGGGAGTACGTCCGTGATGCCGCGACGCCGTTCGACGCCGTCTCTCTCGACGAGGACGTCGGCGAGAAGCGGGCGGCTATCGTCGTCGAGTCCGCGCGGACTGGGGGACTGGCCGTCGTGGTCACGAGTGAGACGGCGGGGCCGCTGGCTGCCGATGTCGTCGAGCGAGCGTGTGAGTACGCGGCCGAGGCGGGCGTCGACCACGTCGCCACCTGCAACGCCCGTGACCTCTTTCTCTTTGCGGACGCCGACGCCGCTGCCGGCGCGTACTACTACCTCGACTTTCGCCCCGTCGACCTCGGGGACCCGACGCTCGACGGCCGCCTTCCGGCGCTCCTCGACGCGGTTCGGTCGCTCGCCGCCGACGTCACCCTCCCGGAACAGGCGGCGCGAAAACGGCTACTCGGCACCGTTCAGTCGTTTCACGGTGCCGTCTGGCCCCGACTCCGAACGCTCGCACGGGACTCCTACGAAACGAACCCGTCGTTCACGGCGGGGTTCGACGCGTGGGTCGAGGCGAACGACTACGCGCCACTCGACGCGGATGCACGATTCACACTCGCTGCGAAACAGTACGCCTACCTGTTAGCGACCGAGGCGCTGTTTCTCGACGTGCTCTGTGAACAACCACCCGACTCGGCCGAACCCGGGGTGACGGTCGGATCACTGGTCGACGGGGTCGCTGTGGACAGCGTCGAACACCACCTCGAAGGCCGGTGCGAACTCGACCACGACCCGGAAGTCGAGAGCGGTCGCTCGCTGTTCGCGTCGTTTCCGCACGACGCGGACACGCGGACCGCGCTCGGGACGCTACTGGACCGTCTCGACGCGACGGCGCTCTCGGACGTCGAGGAGGACGTGCTGGGGGAACTGTACGAACGACTCGTCCCCGCGAGCGAGCGCAAGGCACAGGGGCAGTTCTACACGCACCCCGACGTGGCGGCGGCGATATGCGACTGGACCCTCCAGTCGGACGGCGACCGGGTTCCACGAGTGCTCGACCCGGCCTCGGGCAGTGGGACGTTTCCCGTCGAAGCGTACCACCGCATCCGAGACGGGTCGTCGACGGCGACCCATCAGGAGGCACTCGACAACCTCGTCGCCGTCGACGTCAATCGCTTCCCCCTCCGTCTCACCGCGCTGAACCTCTCGTCTCGGACCGTTCGCGAGCAGACCGAGGCGGTCCATACGCTCGCCGACTCCTTTTTCGACGTCTCACCGCGCGACGAACGGCTTCCCGACGCCGGGACCGAGAGGCGTCGGCCGGGGTCGTTCGATGCGGTCGTGGGAAACCCGCCGTACATCCGCCAAGAGGACCTCTCGCCGGACAAAGAGCACTTCCGTGAACACCTACGGGCGTACGGTCCCGAGGACGCGACGCCCTACTACAGCGGCGCGGGGAAGCTATCGAAGCAGTCCGATGCGTACGTCTACTTCGTCACGCACGCGCTACGGTTCCTCAGGGAGGGGGGCCGACTCGGCGTCGTCGTCCCGACGAAGTGGCTGACGACGAAGTACGGCGAGTCCTTTCAGGAGTTCCTCTACGACCAGACGAAGGTCCACGCCGTCGTCGGATTCGCCGACAGGGCGTTCTCGGCGCTCGTCGACACCGTCCTCCTGTTCGTCGAGAAATGCGCGGACGAACGGGCGCGTCGGGAGACGACGACGGACTTCGTCCGGGTGAAAGAGCGACTGCCGCCGGAGACGCTCGCTTCGGTCGCTGGCTCCCACCGTTCCGTCCCGGACGACCGACTGTTCGACAT
Organism: Haloarcula pellucida; assembly: GCF_014647235.1. Classification (GTDB taxonomy): domain Archaea; phylum Halobacteriota; class Halobacteria; order Halobacteriales; family Haloarculaceae; genus Haloarcula; species Haloarcula pellucida. The sequence goes on along the minus strand of NZ_BMOU01000004.1, from coordinate 442,396 downwards.
CGAGACCCACGACGAGTACCGCGTCACCAGCGTGCCCCAGCAACACTTGGCGGAGCAGGGCGGCCAGAAACTCGGCTACTACCTCTACGGGCCGAGTCCGTTCGTTCCGCTCGTGAACAGCGAGAAGACCCGGCGGCTGGACGCCTTCGCCGACGTCGCCTTCGGCAACAAGACGGGCCACAACGGCTTCTTCCTGCTGGACGAGGACGACGTCGCCCAGTGGGGCGTCGACGAGCGGTTCCTGCGACCCGCCATACGGTCGATTCGGGACATCGACTCCGCTCGGCTGGACGAGACGGGCCAGTATCTGCTGGACTTCCACGAGTACGTCGAGGCGTTCGAAGCCGACTGGACTGGCCTCCGGTCGACGCCGGACCTCGCGGCGGCCGTCAAAGACCAGTTACGCGAGGACGGCTATCACTCCACCCTTCGGTATCTCGAATACGGCGAGGACGAGGGCGTCCCTGACGGACGTACCGTCTCCACCCACACGCCGTGGTTCAACCTCGGCGAGCTGCTCGTCCCCGACGTACTCCACCCGGTGTTCTACAACGAACGGGTGTTCACCGTCGAGAACGCCGGCGGGTTCGCGCCGACGAACGCCATCCAGTGTGTCGACGTCACCGACCACGAGAACGTCCTGCCCCACGTCCTCAACTCGACGGTGTACAAGATTCTGCTCGAACTGTGGGGTCGCCACGAAGGCGGCGGGGCGCTCCAACTACTCACCTACGAGGTGGCCTCGGTGCCCGTGCCGAACCCCGACCTGATGAGCGACGAAATCAGAGACCGGATTTCTCGGGCCGGACGGGCGCTGGTGCGGGGGGAGCGCGGGGCTCAAGACGGCCTCGACGCGGCGTTGCTGGACTTTCTGGAGTTGGACATGTCGCCCGGAGAGTTGCAGGCGGCCCACCGCGGGATGGTCCGCCAGCGCGTCGACGGGGCCGCGTCCGAGAACGTGCAGGTGCGAGCCGTCGACGATCTCGACGACTACGACTTGGACTCGCTGATTCCCGAATTCGAACCCGAGAGCGACTACAACGCGAGTCTGCGCGAGTTCTGAGCGGTCACGGGAAAGAAAGGGAGGACTTCTGATACTACTCACCGGGCCTATGTCCGGCGCATGTCACATTAGAGACTCCAAGAAATAGACTATTTGTCACTAGCTAACATACGCGTTTTCGTCGCTGTTGTTTCCGCCCGCAATTCGACGAATCGGCTGTTTAATCGACTGTGCGCGTTGCGCGAATCAGAGTTGGGGCGGGGGAGACTGCCGTTTGGACTTGTTACTCAGTTACTCAAACGTTCAGATACTGTGCTATTGTGAGGGCATTATCCGTGTTTCGACTGTTGTAGGAGTGTGAAGAATGTAGTGGGGTCAATCTCATCCGATGATATGATGGATGCGTTGGCTGATTTTCAGCGACGGAAACTGTTGGTTGCGTTGTTAGAGCATAATCCACAAGATGACGCGCCAGTCGTTATCGCTGACTCTGAAAGCGAATCTGATGCCGTCGACCGTCTCGTGTCGATGCATCACGTTCACTTGCCGAAGTTGGCCGACTACGGGTTTATTGAGTGGAACCAAGACACGCACGAAGTAATCAAGGGGCCGAAATTCGACGAAATCAGGCCACTGCTCGAACTACTGGATAACCACGAAGATGAACTCCCCGCTGACTGGTTGTAATTCGACCACTGTTCTCCTTGTCCTGTATCGAACGATTCGTCAGTTGGGTATGCCAACCGTTCTATGACACCCTCGAACAGGAGTCCAAGGCTCTGTTGAAATCCCATCCTTCAGATACAGTATCGAGTAAAATATTCGGTCGCTGAAGATTGCGTGCCACTGAAGTGGTGTATAGCTGGTTCGATGGTATGAACGAACAAGTAGACGTATGTCTGTTCAGCTGCCGCAAGAAGGATTCGACGACCAATTAACAAAAGAACCACAGTAGTCCAACGTGGATTCGAATTTGATGAAGCGAGCTGTCCCAATATTGGCCCTCCTGATCCTCCTTGCCGGATGTATGGCCGGCACTGGAACACCGACAGACGAGCGGTGTAACGTTTCGTTTGAGGAGGTCACGTCCAGTTCGGTCATCGAGATCACGCAAGTCGTTGAGAATAATGGTGCGTTGGAGGTTTCCTACGAGGCCAATCAGACCGTGAACACGGTGGAGTTGACGGTGGGCAGCCAGGCAATGAATACGAATCAACCCGTGCCGAAGGGAACCCACGTAATCTCGATACCCACCGATCAGCTTGAGAATGGAAGCGTCACACTACGGGCTAACAATCCTGAAAACCAAACCCTTGCCGAGTACCGGATTAACACGACCAACTGTACTGAGAAAGGCTAGCCACCTGCAATTGTTTTCCAAAGAACATCAAAAAGTCGGTCTCAGTGGCTTGTAGACGGAGCCTCTACTTATGACCTGTTCGTGCGACCTCAGACCGCTTAGTTAAAACCGTTGCTCGGGATTGTGTTCTGGCCCGATATCGATTAGTTCGGAGTGTTCAGTTGTCGAGAAACTTCAGGATTCTCTCGCATCTGTCCGAGTTGCTGTTGGTTTTCGATATTCTGGGCTAAGTTAAGTAGTTCTCTGCCTCGCAGTTCAATCCACGTTGTTCCAAGGCGACTCCGCTCTTCCTCAGTCGCCGGAATCCAGTAACAATCTCCAATGAACTTCTTGCTACCCTTGGACGCAAACGCGAATGCAGTAGTCTCCTCCGGCACCGAGGCTAACGCTTCCTGAACGGCAATCAGATACTTCGTCCCCAATGCGACGAAGACCGAGTCGTAGCCTTCGGCAAGAATTTGCCGGAGGTCCTGAGGAATATTTTTCGCCCGGCTAACAGCCGCTACCAACTCGTTGTTAGTCATCGTATCTACGTCGAGGTTCATCCTTTCTGCCCGTTGACGAACCTGCTCAAGCTCGCTGAATGTACATTCGTAGGACGGAATCTCTGTTCCAGCAGAGAGGACACCAAACCCGGCAGAGACGATACGCCAATCAACATTGGCAAACTCCGAAAGCTGTTGTACAGCTGATTCGATATGCTCGTGTTCGCGTCCCGTGTACATCTCAGCCGCCGAAGCGACTGCATCAGGATACTCGCTCAGTAACTCTGTCCGCTCCCGCGAGTCTATCTCGTCGGGACCAATAACGGCATCAAATCGCTTCGTTCCGGAACAAGGTGAAATAATGAGGACATCCAGTCCCATCGGTGTATTCTTATTCTGAATGACTATTCAGAGAACGAAACTCTTTGTGGACGTACTGGAGTAGCATATGTTAAGGAAAAACGATGGAACGACGTGAGGATATTAACCGACTCTATGGACTCCTTGACGAGTTAGAGCAGACAGTCGGAGGCAAACAGAAACTCAAGGACTGCACCGGTTACATGGACTGGCCCGACCGGGGCGTCTACATCTTCTTCGCGCCGGACGAATACCGAGAATCTGGCGACCAGCTTCGAGTAACTCGTATCGGGACTCATGCGGTCTCCGAAGGAAGTAGCACGTCGCTCTGGAACCGACTTCGAACGCATCGAGGAGCGAAACGCGGGACCTACGAAGGTGGCGGAAATCATCGAGGTTCCGTCTTTCGAAAACGAGTTGGAGAATCGTTCGTAGAGTGCGACGGCCTCTACGACGAGTATCCGCAGTGGGGGAGTGGTTCGACTGCGAATCGAGAACTGCGACTCGATGAACTCGAAATGGAGCGACGAGTGAGCGACTACCTCCGTGAGCTTCCGTTCCTCTGGCTGAACGTCGACGACGAACCGAGCGCCGATAGCCAGCGGGCTTACATCGAACGAAACACGATTGCGCTCCTCAGCAACTACCAGCGAGACGCCGTCGATGCCCGTTCAGACGACTGGCTCGGCCAGTACAGTCGAAGCGAGAAAATCCGTGAGTCCGGGCTGTGGAACGTGAACCACGTCGACGAGGCGTACGACCCGGCGTTTCTGGACGATATCGCCGCCGCTATCGACGACACTGACTCCGTCTGATATCGAAGCTCAGTCGGTAATAGTGCGGCCTCGGCACTCATAGGGTTCGTCACCGTCGGGGAGTCACCCCGACTCGGAACGCACTGTCGTCATCGGCCATCGGAGATACCGACTCCGGCGGTATGACGGTTCCCCCTCGCGGGCGCACAGGAGAACAAACGATAAACCGGGTCGAACCCTTCCGGCGAGCATGAAGCGACGACGTCTGCTGGCGATGGCGGGGGCCGTCGGCGCCCTCGCGGGGTGCGGTGGGGGGAGCGACGCGACGGGGGAGTCCCTCGAGGATCACCCGGCGGCGGCGAACTACCGCGAGCAACCGCGGATTGGGGAACTGGGCGGCCACGTCGTTCTGGCGTTCGAGGACCCGTCCTGTCAGCGCTGTGCAGCGTTCCACGAGAACACGGTGCCGAAGATCCGGTCGAACCTCGCCGACTCGGGGACGGGCGCGTACGTCGTCCGAACCTACCCTGTCGTCTTTCCGTGGGGCAAGCCGGCGACGCAGGCGCTCGAAGCGACCTATGCCCGTGACGACGAGGCGTTCTGGTCGCTGTTCGAGCACTACTTCGCGACGCGCTCGCAGTTCACCGTCGACAACGTCTTCGAGCGGACGGCGTCGTTCCTGAACGCCGAGACGTCGCTGGACGGCGACGCCGTCGCACAGGACGCCCGAGACGAGGCCTACGACGACGCCGTGCAGGCCGATATCGCGGCCGCCGAGAACGCCGGTCTCGGCGAGACCACCCCGGTCATCCTCCTGTTTCGCGACGGCGAGTTCGTCACGAAGGTCAACGGGAGCGTCGGATACGAGGTCATCGCCGAAGCGCTCGGGGAGGCGAACTGATGAGCGCGACCCGAATCGGTCGGCGGTTGCCGGTTCGGGGCCGCGACTGGCGGCTGATGGGTCGGACGGCGCGACTCGTGCTGACGCTCCCGGTGTACGCCGCCGTCGCCGTCCTCGCGGGAGTCGTCTCGCTGACGGCGTTCGTCGTCTCGCTGAACGTCCCGCTGGTGCTGGACCTCGTTGTCGGCGGGTCCCTGCCGCTGGCGAGTCGGCTGACGGTCCTCGTCGAGTTGTACCCGTTCGTCGGCACGTTCTTCCACCCGGCACAGGGCGTCTTGCTGGTGGCCGTCGCCGCGCTGACCGGCGTGGACGTAGCGATAGCGACCTATCACTTCCGGGAACACGGTTTGCAGATTCGACAGGGCGGGGCCGGCGCCGCGGGCGTCCTCCTCGGGACGCTCGGGGCCGGGTGTGCGGCCTGCGGGTCGGCCGTCCTGCTGGGACTGCTCTCGCTGTTGGGCGTCTCGACGTCGCTCCTCTTTCTCCCGCTTGACGGACTAGAGTTCGCCGTCGGTGCGCTCGTCGTCCTCACGCTCTCCATCTACTGGCTCGCCGACGGGATGCGCGGCGGCGAGATAAACGGTTGCCCGGTCGATATCTGAGCGGCGGTCTCATACTGGTGGCTGTAACAAACTGAAGTACTTCGCCACCCCGGGGTGGCGAATATCGTTACGAACTTACAGCCACCAGTATCAGTCGTCCGTCGCCTGTTCGCTCGCCACGCTCGTGTGGTCGACGTCGACCGTCGCGTCGGTGTCGTACTGCTGGAGTTCGAACTGCAGGGTCTCTGCGTCGGTCGCGAACGTGTCGACGCTGTCGACCATCTCGCCGACGACGGCGTCCTGCTGGTCGGCGGTGGTTGCTACCTCGCCGGCCTCCGTCGCGGTCTGGTCGGCGATAGCGCTGATGTCGTCGATGCGTTCGACCACGTCCTGTGCGGTGCTGGCCTGCTGGTTCGTCGCGCGGTCTATCTCCTGAATGCTGTCGTTGACGTCGACGGTGGCTTCGACGACGTCTTCGAGCGTGGTGATGGTCTCGGAGATGGTGTCGCTCCCGCGGTCGACGGCGGACTCCATCGTCTCCATCGCCTCGACGGAGTCGCCGACCTGCGAGCGGAGCGTCTCGATGAGCGTCTCGACGTCGGCCGTCGCGTCTTTCGTCTCGCTCGCGAGTTGCTTTATCTCGTCGGCGACGACGGCGAACCCGGACCCGGCCTCGCCGGCCCGGGCGGCCTCGATAGAGGCGTTCAGCGCCAGCATGTTCGTCTCCTCGGCGATACTGTCGATGACGTCTAGGATCTCGGCGACGTCGCCGGCTATCTCGTCGAGTTGCTGGACTTCGCCCGCGGCGGTCATCGACCGATGGCGGATGGCGTCGACGGCGCTCTGGGCCTCCGAGGAGGAGTGTTGGGCGTCCCGGCCGAGTTCCGCGGCGGTGTCGCTCCGGTCGGCGATTTCGGTGACCGACGAGGCCATCTCTTCGGTGGTCGCCGAGAGGTCGCTGAGTTCGTCGGCGGCCGCCGAGAGTTGCGCTCGCTGGGTCGACGCGCCGTCGGCGATTTCGTCGACGCTCGCGGTGACGGACTCGGTTTCGCTACGGACCTGTTCGCCCTGACTCGCGACCAGACCGCTCTCGTCGGCGATACGCGCCGAGATGGCCTGCCCCTGCGCGATGGCCCGTTCGAGCGCGTCGAGCGTCTCGTTGATGGCCGTTCCGACCTCGCCCATCGCGTCGCTCATGCTCTCTGTGTCGACGCGGGCGGTCAGGTCGCCGTCGGCCGCGGCCGCGAGCGTATCGCGGTACTGGGTGGCTTTCAGTTCGAGGTGACTGGAGAGTGCTTCCATCTCGTTTCGTTCGTGCTCGGCGGCCGCTGTCGCGTCTTCGGCCTCTTCGCGGGCCGCTTCGGCGCGCTCCTGTGCGCGTTCGGCTTCGCGTATGGACTCGCCCAGCGAGTGGGCCGTCCGTTCGAGCGTGTCGTACGTCTCGCCGATTTCGTCGACGCGGTCGACGCCGAAGTCGATGTCGTACTCGCCTTCGTCGACCGCTCGGGCTTTCTGGTTTATCTCGATTATCGCACGGTACAGCTCACAGTACCCCAGGAATCCGGTACAGAGGACGATGGCGGCGGCGAAGGCAACAGCGGGTAGCGCATCGGAAAACAGCGTCGCCGCGATAGCCGGACCGACGACGACCGAGATGAGCGCGAGCAAGAAGAGGCGGACGCCGAAATCTCGACGAAGCGGGCCCGGGAGGTACGGTTCGGCGGTCATCGGCACGGCACCGACCGAGACGAGCAGTCGGCCGACGAGACGGCTCTCGGCCGTTTCGGGACTCATCTATCCTCCTCCGTACGACGGGCGTCGGCGTGCAGCGACTGCAAGCGAGGTGTCGAATCGGGCATATTCCAAGGTAGCGGCCCGTAGTCTCAAAAAATAGGGCCCCGGATTATCACAGTTGATGCTCGCGGGCCGCCGACCGTTCAGTTCGTCGTCGTGATCTCGACCACGTCGCGGTGGTCCAGTTCCGTGTCGGCACCGACCTGCCGACCCGAGCGAACGTCGTGGGCGTGGAGGAACCCCTCGCCGATGTCCGTATGCAGGAAGTACGCGAAGTCCTCGGCGGTCGACCCGTCGGGCAGGACGAAACAGTCCTGCAGGAACGTGCCGTCGTCCTGTGGCTTTCGCGCACCGGGGAAGACGGCGATGGCGTCGAGTTCCTCGAACAGCGCCGTCTCCAGTGCCTGCTGGACGCCGGTGCCGTCGAACTCGTCGACGAACTCGCGAATCTGTTCGAGGCCGGCAGCCTTCTCCTCGGGGAGGTCCGCCGTGACCTCGAAGTCGTCGTCGCCGGGCCGGTACTCCAAGACGCCCTGTTCGTCGCCGTTCTTCAGGGCCTTCTCGGCGTGGGCCGAGACGGGGACGAACGTGAGGTGCTCGTACTCGGGGTCCGAGGTGACCGTCTCCCAGTTGTCCTGTGCCGCCGGGGTGTCCATCTTGTTGGCCGCGATGACCATCGGCTTGGTGCGGATGCGGATCTCGCGGGCCAGCGCCTCCCGGTCCTCGTCGTCCCACGTGTCGGGGTCGAGTTCCATATCGAGCGAGAGGACGACCTGCTTGATCTCGTCCTCGCTGATCTTGAACGCCGACATCTGCTCTGCGAGGTCGGCCTCTATGTCCTTGTCCTCGCCGTGGTAGCCCGAGCGGTAGCGCTCGATGCCTTTCTCTAGGACGTCGAGGTACCACATGTCCAGTTCGTTCTCCAGAAAGTCGATGTCCTCGCGGGGGTCGTGGTCCTCGGTCGGTTCGCCTTCGAGGTCCGTCTCGCCAGTGAAGTCGACGACGTGGATGAGCACGTCGGCCTCGTTGAGGTCCGAGAGGAACTGGTTGCCGAGTCCCTTGCCCTCGTGGGCACCGGGGACGAGGCCGGCGACGTCGACCAGTTTCGTCGGGACGAACCGGACGCCGTCGGCACAGTAGCCGTGGTTGGGGGTACAGCTATGGTCGAACTCCGGGGCTGCACACTCGACGCGGGCGTACGCTTCGCCCATCGAGGGGTCGATGGTCGTAAACGGGTACGCCCCCTCGGGGACGTCGTTCATCGTCGCCGCATTGAAGAACGTGGACTTGCCGACAGAGGGCTTGCCGACGAGTCCGATCTTGTAGCTCATTGGGAACTAGCAGGCCAATCGGCGGCTAAAACGTTGCCAAACGGAGCGCGAGCGCGTGTGAGTGGCAGGCACAGGACCCGTCTCGGGTGGAACGGAGTGTGCCGTGGAGCGACGGCGGCGGAGCGAACGAGGCGACGGAGCCCGCAAACCGGCGAGCGGCGGTAGCCGCGAGCGTGCGGCGCAGTCGAGTGGTGTGAGGGCTGCGCTCGTCACTGCGTGTCGCGCCCTCGCTACTGCTTGCGGGTCCCCGTGGTCACCGCTGTGCGTTCCGAGGGGCTTCGCTGGCGCTCAGACCCACCCTAGTCCCACAACGACCGCTCGTATACGTTGACGGGCAGTTCTTTGCCACCGAACCGCTCGGTACGCTGGTCGACGTGGTCGAAGTGTTTCCGGTAGAAACCGTTGCCGACCTCGTTGTCGACGAGTACCTCGTCGCGTATCTTCCGGACCGAGAGGCTCTGAAGGTGTGTCTTGCCCCGGTCGAGAAGTCGACTCCCGATACCTTCGCCCCAGTAGTCGGGGTGGACGTAGAGGTCGAGGTCGCCGATGCCGGCCGGGTCGGTCATCCCGCAACTGGCGTAGCCCACCACGTCGCCGTCCGCCGTCGCGACGAACAGACCGATGTCGTCGAGGTCGACCATCTCCTCTAGGAGGTCGTCGCCGTACCCCTCCGTCAGCAGTGTCTCGACGGTGTCTGGCCCCAGAATGCCGTCGTAGACGGCGTGCCACGAGGCGCGAGCGACCTGCTGAATCGACGAGATGTCGGTCTCGTCCGCCGGTCGGATACGCAGTTGGAACGACATATGTGAACGTGTCACGCCCACAACTATAGAACTATCCCTGCGGCGGGGCTGTGCGGGGGCCGGACTACTCCCCGGCGCGTTCGCGAGCGGCGGCGACGACCAGCGGCAGGGTGATGGTCGCGTCGGCGTAGACGCTCACGTTACGGGCGTCTTTCTCCAGTTTGCCCCACGACCGGGCCTCGTCCAGCGTCGCCCCGGAGAGGCCGCCGGTGTTCGAGGGGTCCATCGTCAACTGGACGGCGTAGTCGTAGGCGTCCGGCGAGACGAGCATCGTCTGGAGGACGTAGTTCTTCGGGACGCCGCCGCCGACGACCATCGCGCCGGCGCTGTCGGCCTCGTAGGCGATGTCCGTGATGTCGGTCATGTCCGCCAGCGCGTCCACCGTGAACTCGCTCGTCTGGGAGTACATCCACGCTTGCAGGCCCAGCACGGAGTCCTGGAACGCGGGACAGTACACCGGGACGTCGTTCTCGTAGGCCGCCGCGAGCACCCCCGCGTCCTCCGCGACGTCCTCGCGGGCGTTGACCTCGCTGTTGGCCCGTCCCAGCTCCTCGGTCATGCGCTGGATGGACACCGCGCCCTCGGCTTCGAGGACGGAGAACACCTCCTCGCGGAGGTGGTTCTCGAACAGCGCGAAGTGTTCCTGCGGGAGGTAGACGTTGTAGATGCGGTCGACGCCTTCATCGCGCAGGGTCTCGTCGTGTTCGCGCTCGGTCCGCTCCGGCGGCGTCACCTCGCCGTGGTGGTGCTTCCCGCCGATGGCCTCGATGGTGTCGTGGGTCAGGTTCGCGCCCGTCGTCACCAGGACGTCGACGTGGCCGTCCCGAATCAACTCGGAGACGACGGCACGCATCCCCGTCGGCACCATCGCGCCGGCCAGTCCGAAGAAGGTGGTCACGTCGTCGTCCAGCATCTCGGCGTAGACGTCGACGGCCTCGTGGAGGTCGTTCGCGCCGATACCGGCCTCACCGTAGCTCTCGGCCAACTCGCCGACCGTCATTCCGGCGCGGGCCTCTGCGTGTCCGATGGGGTCGTGACAGAACGTCTCTCGGTCCTCGTGGTCGCTCATTGATCCACTGTGGTCGGTCCGAGGGCTTGAACGACGTGGTTCACACCAGTGTCTCGGTGTGGGTCCGGCCGTCGAACGGGAACCGAGTCCCACGCCCGAACGTCGCGACAAGATACGAGTGGGTCGCCACAAGACCATTCATCCCCCCGCCCGTGCGAAGAAACGATGCCCGCGTCGAACGTTTCGTCCTCGCTGCCCGAGCGAACACGGACACGGTTACAGGGTGGGGTCACACACGTCGCCGACCGCGACCCGCTGACGGTCCGGAGTCCGTTCACCGGCGAGGAGATGGGTACCGTCCCGGCCTGCCAACCAGCGGACGTCACAGAGGCCGTCCGGACAGCACAGGCGGCACAGAGCGACTGGAGCGAGCGCCCCATCGAGGAGCGAGCGGCCGTCCTCCAGCGGTTCGCCGACGAGGTGCTCGACCACCGCGAAGAGTTGCTCGACATCGTCCAGTTGGAGGCCGGAAAGGCCCGACTCGATGCCCACGTCGAACTGCTCGACATCGTTCTCAACGCCGACTACTACGCCCGGGAGGGCCCGAACCACGTCGCGCCGACCCGGCGAGACGGCGGGTTCCCCCTGCTGACGAAGGCCGTCGAACACCACGACCCGGTCGGGGTCGTCGGCCTGATCGAACCGTGGAACTATCCCCTGACGCTGGCCATCTCCGACATGCTGCCGGCGTTGCTGGCGGGCAACGGCGCGGTGCTGAAACCGGCCGAAGCGACGCCGTTCTGTGCGCTCCGGGCGGTCGAACTGCTCGTCGACGCCGGCGCCCCCGAGGACCTCGTGCAGGTCGTCACCGGTCACGGCACGACCCTGGGCGAACCGCTGATCTCGAGCGTCGACTACGTCACCTTTACCGGGAGTACGGAGACGGGCCGGACCGTGGCGTCGCTGGCCGGCGAACACCTCGTCGACGCCTCGATGGAACTGGGCGGGAAAAACGCCGCCGTGGTTCTAGACGACGCCGACCTCTCGCAGGCGGTCACGGGGACGGTCCACGGAAGCTACGCCAACGCGGGCCAACTGTGTATCTCCTTCGAGAGAATTTTTGTCCACGAAGCCGTTTACGACCAGTTCGTCGACCGGTTCGTCGACGCCACCGAGACGCTGGACCTCGGTGCGTCGCTCAAATTCGGCCCGGACGTGGGGTCGCTCATCGGCCAGCACCAACTCGACACGGTCGAGGACCACGTCGCCGACGCCCGCGAGCGCGGTGCCACCGTCGAGACGGGCGGGCGCCGACGCGAGGAGGTCGGACCGCTGTTCTACGAACCCACGGTGTTGACGGACCTGCCCGACGACGCCACCGCCGCCTGCGAGGAGACGTTCGGCCCCGTCGTCTCGATAACCCCGGTCGCGGACGCCGACGAGGCGGTCGCACGCGCCAACGACACCGACTACGGCCTCCACGCGAGCGTCTGGACCGAGGACACGGACCGCGGCGAGGCGCTCGCCCGCCGTATCGAGGCCGGGTCCGTCTGTGTCAACGACGCCTACCTCGGCATGTGGGCCTCGACGGACGCCCCCATGGGCGGGGTCGGTGACTCCGGCATCGGCCGGCGTCACGGCCCCCACGGCATCCAGAAGTACACGGAGTCACAGACGGTCACGACACAGCGCCTCCATCCACTGGTACCCGTCGAGGGCCTCCCGAACCGCGTCGCCGCCGCGGGAGCGACGCTGAGCATCCGGGCGCTCCGGCGACTCCGACGACTCTCGCCACTGGACGGACGCTGATGCGGTTTCTCACGGGCTTTCTGGGATCGCCACTCGTCGGCCGACTGGTACGCGCGCTCGGACGGGCCAGCGACCGCCGGGCCGTCCCGGGTACGGTCGGACTCTCGTACGCGGCGCTGTCTCGCCTGCCGCGACTGGCCGACCGACTCGGCGTCGAACCCGAAGCGCTCCCGTACCTCTCGCACCCGACGAGAACACGCGGCGAGCGCTCGCGGGAACCGGCGTCAGGTGTCCGCTGTTCGAGGCGTACGTCGACACGCTGGTCGCGTACATCCGCGAGCATCCGGGCGTCGACGACGCGGCGATGGTGTGATACGACGGCCATTGTCGAGTGTGCCCACGGACCGTAGAACTATGTCGCCTCGTTGTCTACCCCCGACGATGGAGTCCGAACACGCGTTCCTGCCTCTGTTCGCGGTCGTGCTCTCGCTCGGCGTCACCGGTCTCCTCGCGATACCCTCGTGGTCGATGGTGTTCGCGACCCTCGCGGCGGTCGCGTGTCTCGGCATCGGCGTCGTCGTCTACGCCACGTACTGGTACTGACTCCGGTCAGATGATGCGTGCTACAGTCTCGTCGAGTGCCGACAGCGGGACCGTCTCCGCGTCGACACCGGGCGCGTCTAGGTCGCGTTCGGTGAATCCCGTTCCGGTGGCGACGAGTACGACGTCGTCGTCTGCCACGAGGTCGCCACGGTCGTGCAACCGGCGAGCGCCCGCCAGCACCGTCGCACAGGCGCTCTCGACGAACAGGCCCGCGCTGCTCGCTAGCGCTCGGCGCGCGTCGAGGATGGCGTCGTCGTCCACGGCGAGAACCCCTCCGTCGGTCTCGCTGGCGGCCGCCAGCACCCGATTGCCGCTCGGCGGGTCGGCGTTGGCGATCGAGTAGGCGACCGTCTCCCCTGCCTCGACTGGCGTGACGACGTCGTCGCGCCGGGCCCACGCCTCGGCGATGGGCGCGCAGGCCGACGTCTGTACGAAGTAGAGTCTCGGTACTCGGTCGACGAGGTCCGCGGCAGACAGGTCTCGAAAGGCCTTCCAGACACCGCTCGCGTGACCGCCGCTGGAGACGGGGAGTACGACGGCGTCGGGCACGTCGGGCGCGAACGACTCGGCGATTTCCAGCGCCGTCGTCCCCTGACCGGCCACGCGGAGCGGCGTGTCCGAGTTGACGAACCGGACGCCGGCCTCGGAGCCGACTCGAAGTGACTCGCGGTAGAGGCGGCCGTAGTCGCCCTCCACCCGGAGTATCGTCGGGTCGTAGCGAGCGAGGAGCGCCAGTCGTTCGACGGGGATGTCCGCCGGGACCAACACCAGACAGTCGAGCCCAGCGCTGGCGGCGTGGGCGGCCATCGACCGGGCCATGTTGCCGTGGGAGACGGTGCCGACGGCGTCGTCCCCGGCCGCTGCGCCCGCCGCGACGCCGACGGCGCTCCCGCGGTCTTTGAACGTCCCGGTCGGGTTCGCCCCCTCGTACTTCACGTGGACGGTCGCGCCCACGTCGTCGTCCAGTCGCGGCGCGCGCACCAGCGGCGTGCCGCCAGCGCCGGCGGCCAGTCCGGCCGGTGTCACGTCCGGCAGGAGGGCACGATAGCGCCACAGCGACCGCTCGGAAGTGTCGGGCCACTCGAAGGTCGAGGGGTCGGTCTGGACCCAGTACGGTTCGCCGCAGTCACAGCGGGCCCCGTCCGCGAGCGCCGCCGTCGTCCCGCAGGCGTAACAGGAGAGCGGCACGTCCATACCGCCTGTTCGACCGTGAGGGACCTAACACTGCCGCCGGTCAGTCCAGCGCCAGTTCGGCACCACAGCAGTCCGAGCGGTAGCGCTCCCGCTCTCGCACCAGTTTGCAGTCCCGGTAGCGCCGTGCCACGAGGTCCCCGCAGGCTACACACGAGAGGACGTACTTCGGGTCGGCAAAGGCGGGGCAGTGGACGTCGGTGTCGAGGTCGGCCGCTCGTTCGCGGAACGCCCGGCCGTGGTCCGTCGTGCCGTCGCGCTGGTACTGCTCGACGTGGACGAGTTCGTGGCGCAAGGTCGCTTCCCACTCGGTGCGGTCGAAGGCCTCGAACGCCTCGCGAGTCAGCGACAGGGTACAGGGAAGTGGCCGGCCGTCGGCCCCCTCGAGACGCTCCCAGTCGTAGGGTTCTCCCACCGCGGCGTCGGGAAGCGTCGGGCGCTTGACGGCCGCCGCGCGCCGCTTTGCGCGGGCAGACACCTCCCACTCGACGAGGTCGAAGCGCACGTCGACGCCCCACTCCCGGCGTACGTCCCGACAGTACTCGCGGGACCACGCGACGATGTCGGCGTCCGATGCCACGTCCTCGTAGGCGACGCGCTGGCCCATCAGAGCCCGGTCGGGCAGTCGACGAACGTCGTCTCTAGCCCCCACTCGTCCAGTTTCGACTGCAGCGAGCGGACGCCGAACGTCTCGGTGGCGTAGTGACCCGCCAGCACGACGCTGATGCCGGCCTCGCGGGCCTCGTGGTACACCTGCTGTTTGCCCTCGCCGGTGACGAGGACGTCAGCGCCGACCTCGGCAGCCTCCGCTACCCAGTCGACGCCGCTGCCGGTGACGATGGCCACGTCCTCGACGAGCGACGGGCCGAAGTCCAGCGTCCGGACGGACTGCCCGCCCGTGTCCAGTTCGGCGTCGAGCGTCTCGGCGAGGTCCGAGAGCGTCCTCGCCTCGGCCAGCGTCCCGCGCTGGCCGATGTACTCCGGCCCCATCTGACCGAACGGCGCACGGTTGTCGAGGTCGAGTACGTCCGCGAGGCCGGCGGCGTTGCCCAGCGACTGGTGGCCGTCCAGCGGGAGGTGGGCGACGTACAGCGCGAGGTCGTCGTCGACGAGCGGTGCGACACGGCGGTAGGTCGTGTCGGTGACGCGCTCGACCCCGCCCCAGATGATGCCGTGGTGGGTCACCAACAAATCCGCGCCGGCGTCGCTGGCGCGGTCGATGGTCTCGACGGCGGCGTCGACGGCGACGGCCGCGTGGTCGACCGGTTGCTCTGTGGGACCGACCTGCAGGCCGTTGGGGCTAGCGTCGACGTCGGCGTAGGAGGCCACGTCCAGTTCGTCGTCGAGTCGGGCGGCGATGTCGCCTGCGTGCATGGACTGGTGTTGCCCCTCCGGGGTGGTATGCCTTACTCCGCCGCGACGAACTGCCCGTTCTCCTCGCCGATGAGGCCGCGGTCGACGGCGGCGTCGATGATGGCATCGAACTCCTCGGGTTCGATGTCGTAGGCGTTGACGGCGACCGCACGAATCTCGCTGCGGTCGACCGGTAGCTGGCGGTTCTGGAGCAGACGCATCACCTTGCTGTACTCCAGTCGAGTCAGCGACGGGCCGTCACTCGTGTCGTCGGCCCCGGTATCGTCGACCTCGTTGGCCGACTCGGGTTCGCTCTCGGCGGCAGTCGTCTCGACCGCGCCCGGTGACACCGGCTCCGTCGCGGTCGTCTCGCTCGACTCGTCGGCGTCGTCCGTCTCGTCGGCGGCCGCCATCGGATGCGTGCGGTCGGGTTCGGCCGACTGCGATTCGGCCTCGTCGCTGTCGAGCGGTCCCTCGGCTTCGTCGTCGCTCGTGTCCTCCAGCAGACCCGCGTCGGACCCCGCTTCTTCGACGGCCGTCCCCGTCTCGTTGGCGTCGCCGACAGCCATCGGATCCGGGTGCGGGTCCAGCCCGGACTCGTCCATCACACCGCTCTGGTCCTCCGGGTCGTCGTCGACTGCCGCGACGACCTCTCTCAGCACCGTCGCGAGTTTCCGCCGGCAGGTCGGACAGAGCGTCACCCGCTGGTCGGACGCCGACTCGGGTTGGAGGCGCTTCGGGACGACTGGGTACTCGGAGAGCGAGGCGTCTAGGGCCGCGCCACAGAAGTAACACGACGAGAGTCGATCCATGTCGCCACGTGCTCACGCCTCCGTCTTAAAACCGTCACGCCCTAGCCGGGACACCCTCCCTCGAACGCGTCGTCCCGTGCCTCCGCCGGTATCGTCACCCGGACGCGCTCGCCGTAGTCGCGAAACTGCGTCGTGAGCGTCGCCGTGGCCGTCTCGCCGTCGCCGCTGACGACGACTTGCACCTCGCTCCGGACCGGTCTGTTCGTCGTCGCGTCCAGCCACAGGTCGACGGTGACGCTGTCGACGTTCGGCGACCCGAACAGCGGTCGGCTACCCGCCCCGTCCCGGTAGGCGTCGAGCGCCTCCTTCGAGGGCGACCCGGAGAGGTGGACCGTCTCCCGGCCGTCGACCGTCTCCGTGCCGTTGTGGTAGAGGTCGCCCGAGGACAGGAGCGCGAGTTGCCGCCCGAGCGGCGTCGTCTCGGTCCAGTTACGCTCGGCTGGGAACTCCTCGCTGCCCCAGAAGCCGCTCGGTACGCCGCCGCCGCGACACTCGACCAACGCCGTCCGGTTGTCGACGTAGGTCTGACTGGTGGCACCGTCGACCGTCAGGTTGGTCGCGGCACGCCGGGTCGTCACGTTGACTTTCCCGACACCGCTGCCGTCGATTTCCCGAGCGCTGGCCGTCGTCGAGACGGTGACTGCGAGGTCGTACCGGTACGATTCGATAGTTTCTGCGCGCTCGCGAGCGGCGTCGAGTCGGTCGACGGCGGCTTGCTCGCGGACGGGGTCGTCTCCGAGGACGGAACACCCCGCGAGGACGAGGCAGGCAGCGAGCGCTACGTGGAGAGCAGGGCGGCGCATCGGCCGCCGCTACTCACGACGACAGAATGAATCTTGTGTCAGGCCTCGGCGTGGGCGAAGACGAACGCTCGCAGGAGTTTCGCCGCCAGCGTCGCGGCCTGTCCGTCGTCGCGGTCGTTCACCTCGACGACGTCGAACCCGACGGCGTGTGGCGCGACCGACTGCACCGCGTCGCGCATCTCTCGCGGGGCCAGTCCGAACGGTTCGGGCGTCCCCGTCCCCGGCGCGAACCCCGGGTCGGCGGCGTCGATGTCCACCGAGAGGTACACCGACGCGTCGTCGAAATCCGGGGTCCAGTCGGCCACGTCTTCGGGTGGGACGACGGTCACGTCGTCGGCGTCGGCGCGATTCCACTCCGCCTCGCTCCCGGTCCGAGCACCGAGGACGACCGCGCGGTCCGCGACCGACAGCGCGTGGTGTGTCACCGTCGCGTGGGAGTACTCGTCGCCGGCATACGACTCCCGCAGGTCCAGGTGCGCGTCGAGACAGACGAACACGTCCGGGTCGAGCGCTCGCACCGCGGCGACGCTGACGGTGTGTTCGCCACCGACCAGCAGGGGGACGGCCCCGTCCCTGTCGAACTCGGCGACGGCGCTCTGGAGGAACGTCAGGTACTCGGCGGTGTCGGCCGTCGGGCCGACGTCGCCGTGGTCGTAGACCCCCAACTCGGTGAAGTGCTGGTCCGAGCGGTGGTCGTAGTCGTCGAACTGTTCGGCGAAGTCACGAACGCGGCGCGGCCCGAACCGGGCGCCGGGACGAAAGGAGGTCGACACGTCAAGCGGCGCCCCCACGAGGGCGTAGTCGGCGGCCCCGCGCTCGGCGACCGCACCGGGAAACATCGTTACGAGCGGGTGATCTTGCGCTGTTCCTCGTACTCGAGATACTCGATTTCGTCGTCGGGCTGGAGGTCGACGTCCTCGGGCATCAGCATCGTGAACGTCTCGTAGGTGTCTAAGTCCATGACCTGTGCGTCGTCGCCGCTGACGGAGACGACCTGTCCCTGCTTTCGGTCGATGATGGGGACCCACACCTTCGCGTCGACGGGCTGGGAGAGCGAGCGCTTCTTGCTGTCGAAGACGCCCCGTGCGTCGATACGAGCCTTGGCGCTCCCGTGCTTGCCGGGTTTGGCCGTGCTGTAGGAGTCGATCTTACACGGCGCGTCTTCGATCATGACGTAGCTGCCTTCGTCGAGTTCGCGAACCTCAGTCTGCTCTCTTGCCATACGGCCGCGTTACCCCTGTTGGGGTATAAACGGTTTGGAATGACGTAGTGGCGTCACCGCTGGCGTGAACCGTGTTCTACGGTCGCTGGGGGCCAGAGACGGCGCGGCGAGTTGGAAGGGCTTATTACCGGAGAATAGTAGGAGGTGGTATGCCACTCACAGACGCGCAGTTCGAACAGTACCAGCGGGACGGCTACGTCGTCGTCGAGGACTGCCTCGACGGCGCGACCGTCGAGGCCGTGACGACGCGCATCGAGTCGTACGTCCGGAACGACCGCGAAGAGACGGGGTTCGAGCGGATGCTCGAACCCGATGTCGACGCCGATAGCTTCGAGGACGGCGACCCGGTTCGGAAGTTCGAGGGTATCGACATGGTCCGTGAAGACGACGTCTTCGCCGACCTCGTCCACGACGAGGCCATCGTCGACGTCGTCGAGCAGTTGCAGGGGTCGAACCTCCACCTCCTCCGTAGCGCCGCGATGCTGAAACCGCCCCGCGTCGGCAGCGAGAAGAAGTTCCATCAGGACGCGGCGTACTACCCCATCCACCCGATGGACCACGTCACCGTCTGGATAGCGCTCGACCAGTCGACCACGGAGAACGGCTGCATGCAGGTCGTCCCGGGAGCGCACACGGACGGTTTGCTCGGCCACGAGGCCGTCGAGTACGACACCGACATCGCCATCGCCGAGGCCGACTACGGCCCCGAGGACGCCGTCGCCCTGCCGATGGACCCCGGCGACGTCCTCTTTCAGCACTGCCTGTTGCCCCACTACACCGCACCCAACGAGACCGAGGACTGGCGCCGCGCGTACATCGCCTCGTACATGCGCAGTCGCTCGCGGTTCACCGACGAGAACCCGCCGGAGTGGGTCGACAGCTACGACGTGACCGGCGAGAGCTTCGCGGGGTGCGTGTAGATGGCGACCAGCGACTCCGGCGTCCTCTCGCGGTTCTCCGAGATGGGCCCGACGTGGCTCGCGGGCGCTATCGCCACTGGACCGGCGACTATCGGGGCGCTCGTCACCGCAGGCGCGAGTTTCGACTACACACTCCTGTGGGTCGTCGTCCTCTCTGCGGTGATGGGTGCGACCGCGCAGTATCTCGCGATGCGACTCGGCCTCCTCACGGAGGCCGGCATCGTTACCGCCGTCGAGGACAACCTCGGAGAGGCGTGGGCGTGGCTGCTGGTCGCCGACACCGTCGTCGCCGCCGGACTCGCCCAACTGGTCATCATGAAGACGCTCGCCGGCGTCTCCGCGGAAGTCGCGGGCTTCAGTCCCGTCGTCTGGGCGGTCGTCTGGGGCGTCGTACTGGCCGTCGGCCTCGCCGGCGGCGGCTATAAGTACGCCGAACTCGGTGCGAAAGTACTCGTCACGCTCGTGGTTCTCCTGTTCGTCGCCTCCCTGTTCGTCGTCCCCATCGACTTCGGTGCGGCGGCAGCGGGCCTCGTCCCGGCCATCCCGGCCGGCGTGGAAGGGGCACTGCTCGCGGCCGGTATCCTCGGTGGCGCCGTCCACATCGCCCTCGTGACGATGCAGTCCTACACGATGCGGGCCCGCGGCTGGACGACCGAGGATTCGGACCTCGCCGTCTTCGACGTCGGGGCGTCGATGCTGGTCGCCTTCGGCATCGCCAGCCTCGCTATCTTCCTCGTCGCCGCGTCGGTGCTCAGCGACCCCAGTCTCGGGGCGGTGGGCGCCGCGACAGCGCTCGGCCCCCTCGTCGGATCGAACGCGAAGTGGCTGTTCCTGCTCGGTCTCTGGGGCGCGGCCGTGACGACGCTGGGCGGCAACACCGTCGTCCCGCCGTACCTCGTCGCCGACAAGATGGGATGGGCACAGGACACCTCGGACTCGCGCTATCAGGCTACCGTCGCCGCCTTCGCGCTCGTCAGCATCCTCGGCGTCTTCATCCCGGGTGCCGTGTTCGGACTGCTGATTCAGGCGCTGGCTATCGGCTTCGTCGGCACGCCGTTCGTGCTTGCGCTCGTCGTATACCTCCTCAACGACCCGACCGCCGTGCCGAAGACGAACTCGCTGCTAGAGAACGTCGGCGGCCTCCTGCTGATCGGTATCAGCACCGTGGTCGCCGGCCAGTGGGTCAAGCGCGTGGCGGCCGGCGGCGTGACCGACCCCGTGTCGCTGTCGATTCTTTCCTTCGCCGCCGTCCTCGCCGCGGCGATGCTCGGCCTCGCGGGGCTGTCGGTCCGCAACTGGCTGGGGCGGGACACCGACCGCTCGATGGCGGCCGACTGAGACGATGTCGGACAGTCCGGTCCCGCTCGACGGTTCGGCGCTCGTCGTCGGCCCCTCGAACGTCGGCAAGACGCGGTTGACGGCACGAGCCCTCGACCGCTGGGTCGCCCGGCACGGGACCGACGGCTGTGTCGTCCTCGACTTCGCGCCGACGGTCGAACGGGACGGCGAGGTGCTGGGCGGCCCGCTCACGCAGTTCACCACCGTCCCCGAGGGCGTCTCCAACGGCGTCGTTGACGCCCACGCGCCGCGCTCGGAGGGCGAGACCGACGACGAGGCCCGCGCGCTCGCCGCGGAAAACGCCGCGGCGGCCTTCGAGGCGCTCGACGCCGCACCGGCGACCCCGACGGCCGTCTTCGTCAACGACGCGACCATCGCGCTGCAGGCAGACCCGGACGCGACGGGGCGACTGACCGACTACTGCGAGCGGGCCGACTGTGCGGTTTTGAACGCCTTCGAGAGCGACGAACTCGGCGTCGACAGTTCAGTGTCGGAAAACGAGGTCGCTGGACTCGACGCGCTCCGGTCGTGGGCAGACCGGATCGTCGAGCTTTCGTAGGGACGCCAAATACAGCTCTTGACAGGACCGTTTTCAGCCAGTAATGACTGATACAGCCGCTCAGTAGTGTGCGGATCGTTGGCTCTAATTCTGTCATAACCAAGCCATCTGAGATGATCAGTCCTACTGAAGAGACTGAAACATAGGACTCTGTTGAAACCCTCAGATGATGATACATTTCGACCCGGGTCTGGTCAGTACAGTGCGTGCAGCTATCGTGAGGTAGTGACAATGAAAACGACGAGTATACCGAGTGCCAAAACAATCGCTGGCCAGAAGGCGAGTCCTGTCCCAATAACAAGCGAGCTTACCCAAGAGAATAGCACAGCAGTAGCAACCAGAAAGCAGACGGCGAGTAGAAGTCCGCCTACGACCCTTCCGACCCCTCCGAGTGGTTCTTCTTCGGGACGACCCTGCGAAGGTGAACTATCGTCGGTCACTAGTAGAAGTGATTAGCTAGCTATACAATTACTTATTGGAACACACACCTGACTGATCGCTCAATAGAAGAGATGTCCTGAAATCAACAGGTGCAGCAGGCACCGGGCTAATGGATGGTTGTCACCCCGAACCCCCCTAATACGCTCTGAGTCGTCTGTTTCCCGATCCAGGAGCGTGGGACACTGGTTCGCTGCACCGCTGTCAAGCACACCCGCGGTGACGCTGCTCATCGTCGTCGAACCCGACTAGGCCTCCTCGTCCTCGAACGAGGTGGCGAGGCCGCCCGTGCTCTCGCCCTGCTGTCGTTCCCGCATACTCTGGCGGGTGAACTGCGGTTTCGCGCGGACGCCCTTCTTCGAGCGAAACGACCACCACAGCGCGCCAGACACGGCGAGGACACCGGTACCGGCGATGGCGGCGACGATGGGGGGCGCCTCGGCGTAGAGGAACGCCGTCGAGAACACGGTGCTCGCGAGCAACATCCCAAGAATCAGTCGCTTCGTCATCGTCGCCAGCAGGCGGTCCGAATCCTCGATGTCGGCCCGAATCTGGAGGTCTTCGCGCTCGACCCGGTCGAGGACGGATTCGAGTTTCGGCGGGATGCGGACCGCCGACTGCGCCGCGTCTTGCACCTCCGTCGCCCGGTCCTCGACGTAGTTTCGGACGCCGGCGGCGATGTACCCCTCGTCGCGGAGGTACGCTGTCGCCACCGAGATGAAGTCGAACTCGGGGTCCAACGTCACGCAGACGCCCTCGACGACCGTCGCCACCCGCAACACGAGCGCCAGATTCGACGGAAGGCGAAGCGGGAACTCGTAGATGGTGTCCTCGACTTGCTGGATGATTTGCTGGACGCGGTACTGTTCGATGTCCTCGCCGCGGGCGTCCGCGATAGCCAGCTCCATCACGTCGCCCATCACCTGCCGGTCGGCCTCCGGGGAGAGCGTCCCCATCTCGATGAGGGCGTCTAAGATGGCGTCGATGTTCTGGTCGGCGACGGCGGCGTAGAAGTCGACGATCTTCTCCTGGACGAACGGGTCGACGCGGCCGGACATCCCGAAGTCGTAGAAGACGAGTTTGCCGTCCTCCTGTACCGCGAGGTTCCCCGGGTGCGGGTCGGCGTGGAAGACGCCATCGTCGATTATCATCTGGAGGTACGCGTTCTGGAGCGTCTCGGCCAGTTGCGTCCGGTCGAAGCCCCGTTCGTCTAAGTCCTCGATGTCGTTTATCTTCGTTCCCGGGACGTACTCCATGGTGAGGACACGTCGGGTCGAGTGCGTGTCGATGACACGCGGAATACGGACGCGGTCGTTGTCGGCGAAGTTCTCCCTGATCTCGCCGAGCATTCGCGCCTCGCGCTCGTAGTCCATCTCCTCGCGAATGGTCTTTGCGAACTCGTCGGCCAGCGTCTCCAGCGAGAACGAGCGGGACTCGTCGATGAAGTACATCAGCAGGGGCAGGGACCACCGGATGACCCGGAGGTCGGCCTCGACGAGGTCCTCGATGTCCGGGCGGCGAACCTTCACTGCGACGGGTTCGCCGTCGACCTCGGCGCGGTAGACCTGTCCGAGCGAGGCCCCGCTGATGGCGTCCGTCTCGAACTCGGCGAACCGGTCGTCGACCGGCCCGAGTTCGGATTCGAGGACGCGCTTTGCTTTCGGCCACTCGGCGGGCGGGACGCGGTCCTGCAGTTTCGAGAACTCGTCGATGTACTCGGGCGGGAGGATGTCGGGCCGCGTCGAGAGCAACTGCCCGAGTTTGATGAACGTCGGCCCGAGCGTCAACAGCGACTCCAGCAGTGCCGCCGCACGCTTGCGCCGTTGCTCGTTCGTGACCTGTCGCGAGGACCCGACCAGCAGGAACCGGTTCCGGTCCCGGGCGTACGCGAGCAACAGCGGCAGGAACTGCCATGCGACGACGAAGAACCGTCGGTACGCGCGGAGGTTCACCTACAGGGCACCCCGATCAGGCCTCGTCGATGGGAATCGTCGTGCTCGGTGCGGCAGTGGCCTTCGGGAGGGTGAGTTCGAGGACGCCGCGGTCGACGGCACCCTCGGCCCCCTGACCGGTCGCATCGGGTGGAAGCGGGAGTTCTACGTCTAAGAACACCGACCGGTCCTCTCGGACGAATCGGAACTCCTGGGGGACGTCCTTGCTGCGCTGTCCTTCGATGACCAGACGGCCGCCTTCGACGCTGACGTCGAGTGTCTCCGCGGTCACGCCCGGCAGGTCCAACACGAGCAGGTACGCCTCCTCGGATTCGAGCACGTCCGCGAATACGGCGTCCGGGAGGTCCCGCAACGCCTCACGCAGCGCTGACATGCGACGGTCTAAGGACGGCGGGGCGTTAAACCCGGCGGTTTCGGCAGGCTCAGAAGACGACACGGACCAGCGTCGTCCGGCGTGTTGCCGGACCCGTAGCACGACTGGTCACAACACGACGGAACCGACGAACAGCAAGCCGAGCACAGCGAGACCGACGCCCAGACCGACTCGCCAGAGCCCGGCGCGGGCGAAGCGCCACGCGGTCCCTCGTTCCGACGCGTCCGAGACGACGAACACGGGCGTCCCGTCGCCGTCCCCGACGACGGCGTCGACGAGGTCACTGCCCCACTCGACGGACGGTCCCCGACTGGTCTGCCCGTACACGTACACCGACTCGCCGACGTCGAGGCGGCGCTCGGTGAAGCGCTGTCTGTTCCCGACGCTGAGTTCGGTGACGAGCAGGTCCACCGTCCTGTCCTGTGGGTCGACGGCGTCCGTCTGGGCGACGTACCGGGCGAGTCTGTCGGGCAACTCGGTGCCCGGCGGGACGGTCACGGTGTGGTCTTCGAGGCGGATGTCTGCCCCCGTCGGGTCGACGCGGACCCGGTCGGTGCCGTCGTCGACGACGAAGTCCACGCCGTCCATCCCCTCCTCGAGAGTGTGCCACGAGGAACTCTTGCCCGACGAGCGGAGTTCCTCGACTTCGTAGGTGTAGGCCAGACACGGCGACCCGGTGAAGGGCGCCGTCACCGTCCCCTCCTCGCCGTCGACGGCGGTACCGGTTATCTCGACGGGACCGGTGTAGCCGTGTAGCTCTCGGACGGGAACCGGGTCGTTTCGAAGGATGTGAAACACCGTCGTGAGTTCGCGTCCGCCGGTGACACAGAGGTATCCGGCGACGGCGAGGAACGCGAGGGCGACCAACTGCGGGAGGACCATGCGCGGACCCGCGGCGGCGAGGCGCAAAAGCGTTCCCGAACCGACGGCGGAATTGCCCCACTCCGGAGTCTTTTGCCGTCGCAGTCCCAACGAAGGGTATGGCCGGGGCTTCGCCGACGGATTCCGAAGAGTGCAGTCTGGAGACCGCCCGCCGCCAACTCGGGAGCTACGCCGTCCCGGTCGACCGGACCGACCGCATCCCGCTGTCGGTCGCCGTCGGGCGGGTGCTGGCGACAGACGCGACGGCCTCCGAGCAGGTGGCCGACGCCGCAATCGGCGTCGACGAGACGGTGTTCGAACGAGGCCATCAGATCAGGCCCGCCGACGTGGGACTGCTGAAAGCCGCCGGGGTCGACGAACTGCTCGTCCGCCAGCGCCCGCAGGTCGGTATCCTCCCGACCGGCGACGAACTCGCACAGCACGTCTCCGGTGCGGACGCCCGCACCGAGACGGCGGGGTTCACGCTCGCACAGTACGTCGACCGGTGGGGCGGGAAAGTCACCTATCGCGACCCCGTCGCAGACGACCCGCCGGCGCTTCGGATGGCCGTCCAGCGCGACCTGACCCGGGATATGCTCGTCGTCACCGGCACCGAACCGGGCGACACGCTCCGTGAGGTCGTTCGCGAACTCGGCGACGTCGTCGCCGACCGCGTCGCCATCTCCCCGGGCCGGGAGACGGGACTGGCGGTCGTCGAGAACCGCCCGATCCTCCTGTTGCCGGAGTCGGCGGTCGCGGCTCGCGTCGGCGCGCTCCAACTCCTCCGGCCGCTGTTGAAGGCCTTCGGCGACGCGCCGCTCACGCCCCATCCGACCCGGACGGTCCCGCTGACCGACGGCATCGACGCCGACCCGTCGCTCCGGACGTTCGTGCCGCTGGCGGTTGACGAGGACGGCGCTACGCCGCTCCCGGGCACCGACATCGCCACCGCGACGCGGGCCGACGGCTGGGTCGCCGTCCCGGAGGGGACTGCGGGACCGGCCGCCGGCGACAGCGTCGACGTCGAGAACTGGGACTACCTGCCGTAGCTACTCGATACAGTAGGCCCCGGGGACGGCACGGAGCGAGTTCGCCGCCCGGCCTTACAGGTCCAGCAGCGTCGTGACGCGGTGGTCGCCGCGCACGCACCGGTCCGTGGATACCGGCGACTCTCGGTGGACGTGGATGCCGTCCAGTCCGGCGTTCCGGGCGGCGCCGATGTCGCCGGGGTTGTCGCCGGCCAGTGCGCCGACGTGACCGTTGTGCCCGACGCCCATCTCGCCCATCGCCCGGTGGACCGGCGCCGGGTCCGGCTTCCAGCCGATGTCGTCGTCACAGCAGACGACCGTGTCGAACCAGTCGGCGATGTCGAGGTGGTCGAGCACCGGATCCGTCAGATACCGCTGACAGTGCGTCACGAGCCCCACGGGGTCCGTCCGGTCGGCGAAGAACTGCTCGGCGTCGTCGTAGAGGTACGTCGCCTCGGCACGGGCCTGCGGGTCCTCCTCGTCGTGGAACGCGGTCCAGAACTGCTCCGGGTCCACACCGCGGTCGGCGAGCAGTTCGGCGCGGGTATCGCCCTGCCCGTACCACAGACGGGCGGCGTCCTGTTCGGTGAACCCCTGACCGAGGCGGTCACCGACTCGGGCTATGACTTCGACCGTGTACGACGGGTCGACGTCGACCAGCGTCCCGTCGAGGTCGAATAGCCAGAAGTCGTAGTTTCGGGGCATAGGGAACAGTGCATAGGGTAGTTTCGGGTATAGTCTTTCTGTCCCTAACGGGTCCGTAACGAACGACTAATCGGGGACCGGTATCACTCGACGCGGATGGAACTCCCGAGGTACTTCGAGAGTACTTCGGTGACGTTCTCGGCGTTGAACGCGTCGAGGTCGGCGGCGATAGCCGCCCGCAACGCATCGAGGTACGCCTCGGTCGTCTGGAGTTCGCTAAAGGAGGCCGACTCGACGGGGACGCCGAGTGCGTCTGTGGCCTGCCGCCGGAAGTGGGCTTCGTCGGCCAACTCGCCGCGCCAGAGGGTGTCCCGGAAGAACAGCCACCCGTCCTCACCGGGTGGGTTCGCCGTCCGGTACAGCACCGTCTCGAAGCGGTCGGGTTCGACGGCGAGTCCCTCGCCCGGCGTCAGTCGGACCGTCACGCGGAACACGTAGCGGGCCGGTGCGTCGTCGGGATCCCCTGACACGGCCGTTACTCGTAGATGCCGTTCAGTCGCTCGGCCATATCGACGTCGTTCTCGGTGATGCCGCCCGCGTCGTGTGTCGTCAACCGAACCTCGACTTCGCCCCAGCGGATGGTCATCTCGGGGTGGTGCCACGCGTCCTCGGCGACGCCCGCCGCGGCCGCGAGGAATCCAGACGCGTCGAGGTAGGCGTCGAACTCGAACGTTCGGACGATTTCGTCACCCTCTCGCTCCCAGTCCTCGGGGAGGCGCTCGGTGATCTCCGAATCGGAAAGCAACTCTGCCATACGCTAGCGGTCGCCTGCCAGCCGCAAAACAGTTGTGTCGGCCGGTTCAGTCGGCGTCGAGTCGCTGCCGGAGCCGACGCTGGAGGAAGACGACGCCAACGACGGCGACCGAGAGGCTCGCGAACAGCCAGAACGGCAGGTCGGCGTTCTGGAAGCCGACCCACGTCGCCGCCAGCCCCAGCGCGAGGACCAGCAGACAGCCGTAGGTGAACGCCTGCACGAGCCGTCGCTCGCGCCGCCGCTGTGTCTCGGTGTAGTTCGTCACCTCGTACAGTCCGCCGACGGCGGCGACGACGAAGCCGACGCCGACGACGAACGGGAGCAGCGTGACCATCTAATCGTCGGCCAACTGTTCGAGCACGGACGCGGGGATCTCGTCGCGCATCCCTTCCGGGATGTCCTCGATAGCCACGTCCTCGATCGCGGCCGGCGGATCGCCGCTCTCGGGTCCGAACTCGGGGTCGAACAGTTCCAGTGCCGTCTGGATGGTCGACCAGTCGTCCTCCTCGGCGGCGTCCCGAAGGCTCCGGGTCGGCGCCGCGAGCAGTTGCGAGACGATGGCGTCGGCCATCGACTCGACGATTTCCCGTTGCTCCTCGTCGAAGTCGGCACCGGTCATCGCCGTGTTGAGTTCGGCGGTTTTGACCTGCTCTGCGCTCTCGTACATCGCCGAGATGACGCGGTCGGCCCGCTTGCGCTTGTACTGGGTCAGCAGGTGGTCGAACTCCTCGTCGACGAGGCGCTCGACCGCCTCCGCCGCCCGGCGGCGCTGGGCGCGCGTCTCCTCGGTGACCGACTCCAACGCGTCGAGGTCGTAGACGGTGACGCCGGGCACGCCGTCCGCGTCGGCCGGGACGTCCCGTGGCTGGGCGATGTCGACGACGTACGTCTCGCCGGACTCGGCGAACGTCTCGGCGTCGAAGACGTGCTCGTTGCTTCCGGTCGCCGTGACGACGATGCGGGCCTCCTCGACGGCGGCATCGGCGGCGTCCAGCGCCACGGCGCTCGCGTCCACGTCGACGGTTTCGGCGACGTGTTCGGCGTGCGGGACGGTGCGGTTGGCGACGATGACGCGGTCGACGCGCGTCGAGAGCGCCTTCGCGGCGAGTTGTCCCATCTCGCCGGCGCCGACGACCAGCGCCGTCTCGCCGTCCAGCGAACACTCGCGGTCGACCAGTCTGACGGCGGCCGACGCCAGCGAGACGACGCCTTCGTTGATTCGGGTCTCGTTACGGGCGCGCTCGCCGACGTGGATGGCCTTCGTCACGCCGTCTTCCAGCAGCGGGCCGATGCCGCCGACGCCACGGGCGTCCTCGTAGGCGTCGCGTAACTGGCCCAGAATCTGGTCCTCGCCCAGCACGATGGACTCGAGGCCGGCGGCCACTCGGAGCAGGTGGCGCAGGCTCTCTTCGTGGTCCATCGTGACGGCTACGTCGTCCGAGATGTCGTGCGTGAAAAGCGAGAGGGCGTCCAGGCCCGTCTCGTGGTCGGGTGCGACAACGTACCCCTCCGTCCGGTTGCACGTCTGGAGCGCGAGCGCCTCCTCGACGCCCGGTCGAGAGAGCAGCGACTCGACGGCGTGGCGTTGACTGTCCGTCGCTGCCGTCTCCAGTTGATCGACGCTCGCGCGGTCGTGTGATACGCGAACGCCGACGATGACGCCGTTGTCCTTCATCACGTGGTCTCACCCGGGAAATCTCCGATCACGTCTTGGGCTACCTGTCGGGCTTTGGTTCTACCACTATCTAAAGCCTTCCAAACCTCTCGCTCTCTGACGACGGCGCGGACTGCGTCTCGCCGTTCGGCGGGCGGGACTCCCTCCGATTTGAGGGTCTCTCGCAGTTCGCCCGTCAGTTCAGCCATCTCGCCCGCGCCGGCGAACTCCGACTCGAACCGCTCGCGGAGGTGTTTCGACAGCGCCGGGGCCCGGCCGCCGGTGGCGACGGCCATCGTCACCGGGTCGTCCCGGACCGTCGCCGGCACGACGACGTTCCCGACCGACTGGTCGCCGTGGTCGTCGGCGCGGTTGACGAGTGCGCCGTGGTCCCGGGCGGCCGACTCGGCGGCCGCGTTCAGGTCCGCGTCGTCCGTCGCGGCGACGACCAGCGCCGGGTCGGTTCGCGCTATCCACCGTCGAATCTCGTCGGTGTCGGGCGCGGCACGAATCAACTCGGCACCGCCGAACTCGCGGTCCCCGAACTCGGGACTCACGACGACGACGGACGCCTCCTCGGCGAACCGCCGGGCTTTCCGCGCGCCGACGGGGCCGCCGCCGACGACGAGCACGGTTTCGCCTTCGAAGTCGTGGAGTAGCGGTATCATCCCTGGTCGGGGGCCGATTCGACGTTCGCTTCGGCTCTATCCTTAACTCTAATGCCCGTCTTCTTCAATATTCGCGTCGAGAA
Organism: Haloarcula pellucida; assembly: GCF_014647235.1. Lineage (GTDB taxonomy): Archaea > Halobacteriota > Halobacteria > Halobacteriales > Haloarculaceae > Haloarcula > Haloarcula pellucida. The sequence continues at coordinate 412,987 of NZ_BMOU01000004.1, read as the reverse complement.
CAGGGTGTCCCAGTCGTCGTCGCCGACGTCCCAGTACTCGGCCATCCGGTCGTGGACCTGCTGGATGCGGCGCTCGCTCTCGGCCTCGTCGCGGCCGTGGGTCATCGCGAAGAAGTTGTACGGCCAGACGTCCTCGTGGCGCGGTCGCTCGTAGCAGTGGGTGACGAAGTCGAACTCGGCGATAGCCGGTCCCACCTCGTCGACGACGTCGTCGGGCACGTCCCAGACGGTCATCCCGTTCTCCGAGTAGCCCAGCGCGTAGTGGTTCGGGATGGCACCGACCCGGCGGACCTTCCCCTCCGCGTCGAACCGCTTGATAGTCTCTAGGACCCACTCGGTGTCGGCACCGATGGCGTCGGCCACGTCGGCGTACGGCGTCTCGGTGACGGGGAGTCCGCCCTGAATCTCCAGGACGAGGTCGAGTTCCTCGGGGGTTAGGGACTGCCTGTCGGTCGGTGTCACGTCGGGGCCGGCGTCCGAGCAGTCGATAGCCTGCGTCTGTGGGCCCTCGACGGGGAACTTCGCGCCGACGTGGAACTCCTGCTGTTTGGGGAGGTTGAACGTCGGTTCGCCGGTCTCTGCCTCTATCTCGGCCAGTACGTCCTCGACGCGGCTCTCCTCGGCCACCGAGAGGACGAACCACATGTTGAGATAGGGGTGTTCGCGCTCGTAGTTGTGGGCGACCTCGGGGTGGGCGTTCACCATCTCCGCGTGGTCGTCGTAGGCGTCCTCGGGGGCGTGTGTCGCCACCAGCGTCGCCGTCCCACCGATTTCCTCGGCGTTGATGAGTGCGCCAAAGCGGGTCAACACTCCCGCCTCGTCGAGTCGCTGGACCCGTTCGAGGAGGTCGTCCGCGCTCACGTCCACGTCGTACTCGGCCAGTGCGGCCGCCGCCGGTTCGAACGGTCGCTCGACGACCGGGAACCCGCCCTGAAACGCGTTGAGGATGGCCCTGTCCACCCGCCCGAGGTCTTCGCTCATGTACGACGCTCGGGACTCTGTGAATAAAAACGGCGCGGGAGCGGTATCGCCACACGCGGGCGGGACTGGGAGTTTGTGGTCTGCTCCGGTCTGTTCGACCCAGTGCTTTAGCGCCTCCGACACCTAGTCGCCCCGTGCAGATATCCACCGCTGAACTGGCGGTGCGGTTGCTCGTCTACTGTCTCGTACTGGTGGGTGCGCCGCTCTTTTTCGTCGTCATGTTCCGCGTCATGGACTACACCGCACGGGAGTCACTCGTCGAGCAGTTCAGCGGTCGGCGGGCCGGCCTCGATACGGGCCAGCTAAACGCCTACTTCGAGAAGGCGGACGTCGAGGCCCGGACCTGCCAGTTTTGTGGGTCGGCGAACGGTCCCGACTACACCTACTGCCACAACTGTCAGGAACGGCTCTCCGATTAGTCGCCGCGGACGCCGGTGACCGCGAACCCGCGGTCCTCGATGGCCGCTAAGATGGCCTCGTGGTCCGCGCTGGCCTCGTAGTAGAAGACGAGGTCGAACGACCCGTTACGCAGGAGTTGCTGGCACTCCCAGACGAACTCCTCGCCGTCCAGCGTCAGCCCCTGGTGTTGGTTCGAGGCGAACTCCGGGTCGTCGCTGCCGGAGTAGACGAAGGTGTCTGTCGGGTCCATCCCGTACCCCTCCGCGATGTCGTCGCCGACGTCGATGGTGGCCTGCATCATCTCTATCTCGTCGCTGCCGTCGTACTCCGTGTGGACGACGGCGCCGTTGAGTTGAATCTCGCCGGGTTCCAGCAACTGTTTCGTCCGGCGGTACAGGTCGTCATCGAGTGTGTCGGCGTCGCTCATACGAACACCTGCGCTTGCGGGTGCCTAATGCACTTCGGATTCACGACGCCGTAGCGGCCGCTCTCGCCACCACGACAGTCTCGTCGGCCACGAACGTGTTCGCTTACAGGCGCGTCACGTTCTCGGCGCGCGGACCCTTATCCGCCTGCACGATGTCGAACTCGACCTCTTGGCCTTCTTCGAGGTCGGGGCCGCCGACGTCCTCCATGTGGAAGAACACGTCCTCCTCGGCGTCGTCCGTCTCGATGAAGCCGTACCCGCCCGTGTCGTTGAAGAAGTCGACTGTGCCGGTCGCCATCGTTACAACCTCGTGAGGTTCTTCGCTCGCGGACCCTTGTCCGCCTGCTCGATGTCGAACTCGACCTCTTGGCCCTCTTCGAGGTCGGGGCCGCCGACGTCTTCCATGTGGAAGAACACGTCCTCCTCAGCGTCGTCTGTCTTGATGAAGCCGTAACCGCCCGTATCGTTGAAGAAGTCTACCGTACCGGTCGCCATTGCATCTCTACGTAGACGTCGGGGGTATTAAAACTATGCGGCGCAGTCACATGGGCGGTCGGAGCCACAAACGCCTTATCGCTCGGTTGATACACTACGGGTGATGCGAGACAGGGTCCACAGTCTCGGCTACGCCGCCTACGAACGCCTCCTCCGCTGGGAGCTGTCCGGGACCCCGAGCCACGTCGCCGTCATTCAGGACGGGAACCGCCGCTACGCCCGGAAGGAAGACGTCGAAACGAACCAGGGGTACACGGAGGGTGCGGAGACGACCGAGTCGCTGTTGCACTGGTGTGACGAACTCGACATCGAGGAGGTGACGCTGTATGCCTTCTCGACGGAGAACCTCGACCGACCCGAAGAACAGCGGGCGTACATCTTCGACCTCGTCGAGGAGAAACTCCGCACGTTCGCCGACGCAGACCGGGTCCACGACGCCGAGGTGTGTATCCGCGCCATCGGTGAGACGGAGATGCTGCCAGAGCGGGTGCAGGACGCCATCGACTACGCCGAGGCCAGAACCGCACAGTACGACCGCCTCAACCTCAACGTCGCGCTGGCCTACGGGGGGCGCGCGGAACTGCTCGGCGCGGCCCGGGCGGTCGCCGAAGCAGTCGAGGCCGGCGAGATCTCGTCGGGCGACGTCGACGTCGACACCGTCGAGGACCGCCTCTACGAGGGCCCGACGCGCGACGTGGACCTCATCGTGCGCACCGGCGGCGACGAGCGCACCTCGAATTTCCTGCCGTGGCACGCCAACGGGAACGAGGCCGCGACGTTCTTCTGTACGCCCTACTGGCCCGAGTTCCGGAAGATAGACTTCCTCCGGGCCATCCGGACCTACCAGAACCGCGAAGAATCGTGGCGCACGACCCGCGCCCGGCGGGCGCTGACGCTCGTCCGCGCACTGGAGAACGCCGAGGTCGAACAGGCCCGCCGCGTTCTGGGCCGGTTCCGCGACGCCCTCCCGAGCCGCGAACGAGAGGCCCTCGACGAGGAGTACGAGGCCGCCGACTGAGTACGGACACCGGACGAGGGACTGGTGGCGGTCGCCCGAGCGACGCTCGGCAGGATTCGTCCTACCGGCCAAATCGCCGCTGGCGCTCCTGATAGTCCCGCAACGCCCGTAAGTAGTCCCGACGCCGGAAGTTCTGCCAGTTCACGTCGGTGAAGTACAGTTCGGAGTACACCGACTGCCAGATCATGAAGTCCGAGAGCCGTTCAGCGCCCGTCTTGATGACGAGGTCCGGGTCCGTCGGGAAGACGAGGTGGTCTTCGACGGCGGCCTCGTCGATATCCTCGGGGGCGAGCGTGCCGGCCTCGACGTCCTCGGCGAGTTTCTGGACGGCCGTGGCGAACTCCGACTGGCCGCCGAGGCCGATGGATATCTGTATCGGCGCGTCGGCGACCGTCTCGTCGTCCGGCCCGCGGATCGCGATCGGCTTCGGCGCACGCAGGTCGGCCAGTTCCCGACGAATCGTCGGCACCACGTCCTCGTCGAGGACGCTCACGTACACCACGACAGTATCGGCCTCGTACTGGACCGCCCAGTCGAAGAATCGCTCTAAGGTGGTGTAGGCGCCGTCCGTCAACAGATCTCGCTCGGTGATGACGAGTGCCACCGTCTCCGGGAGGTCGGCGTCGCTCATCCGCAGTCGGGTGGCGAGGTACCTATCGTAGAGGCCCACGACGACGGGTACACCGACCGCTCGCCTAAACTTCACGGTCCGGGACCGTCGGCCTGCGGACGTGTTCACAACGTACTGACGGATAGCCCGCAAGTTCGGAAAGGGTAAGTGGCTCTCGGGGATACCGGCGGGACGTGACTTCGACAGTCCGACGTGCTGGGGCGTTCGCTGCGGTCGGGACGCTAGCGTTCGTCGTGCCGGCCGCGACCCGCATCCAGTCGCCGGCGCTCGCGACTGTCGCCGCGACGGCCCCGTTCGTGCTCGTCGCGGTACTCGCCATGACCGTCGTCGATCAGGGGTCGGCGCTGTTCGAGTTGTTCGCCCGCCCCGGGGACTACGAGGACGGCAAACTGTACGGCCTCGCGGCCTTCGCGCTCGCCGCGGCCGGCCTCGCCCTGATAGCGGTCCAGTTCGGACTCCCCGTCTGGGTGTTCGTCGGCACCGTCGTCATCGTCGCCTACGGCAACCTCGGCCAGCGACTGGCCGCTCGGGTTCGGACCGACGAGGTCGTCGCGTCCGCCGGGTTCGTCGTCAGCGGATTCGCCACCGGCGTCGCCGCGCAGTTGGGGGCCGCCCGCTTGCAGGGCGCCACGGTCGCGTGGCCCGACGCGCTGTTTCTCGCCGCCAGCGGTGCCCTCGTCGCCGCGCTGCTCCGGTCGGTGCTGTTCGAGCGTGACGACCCGCTGGTGATGCTCTCGGTCGGGTTGTTGCTGTGGCTGTTCTTCGAACTCGACCCGTCGGTGGCCTCCCAGCGCGTGTTCGTCGCACTGGGTATCTCGGCCGTCCTCGGGTACGTCGCGTACGCGCTGGATACGGCCTCCTTACCCGGCATGCTTACCGGCGTCCTCCTCTCGCTGCTGACCATCGTGCTGGGCGGGTACGGCTGGTTCGCGATGCTCATCACCTTCTTCGGCCTCGGCGGTCTCTCGACGAAGTACCGCTACGAGGAAAAGAAAGACCGCGGCATCGCCGAGGAGAACGAGGGGGCCCGCGGGAGCGGGAACGTCCTCGCGAACTCCATCGTCGCGCTGGTCGCCGTCCTCGCGTGGGCGGCCAGTCCGAGCCACACCGCCGTCGACCCGACGTTGTTCCTCTATGCCTTCGCCGGCGCCGTCGCCGCCGCCATGACCGACACCTTCTCCAGCGAGTTCGGCGGCCTCTACGACAACCCCCGACTCATCACCACGCTCCAGCCGGTCGAACCCGGCACCGACGGTGGCGTCACGTGGCAGGGCGTCGTCGCCGGCCTCGTGGGGTCGGGCATCATCGCCGGTATCGCTGCCGTTACCATCGGCACCGTCGGGTCAGTTGGCGCGGCGGTGATTCTGGTCTGTGGGTTCGTCGGGATGACCGTCGACAGCCTCCTCGGAGCGACCGTCGAAGGCACCGTCGTCGGCAATCAGGGCGTCAACGCGCTGGCGACGCTCGCGGCGGCTCTCACCGGCGTCGCCGTCGCCGTGGGCCTCGCGCTGGTATGATTCGTCCGGCCAGCGACGCGGACCACGACCGCCTCAGCGCCATCCAGTCGGCCGCGCTCGACCACCCGTGGCCGGGCCTGCTCGACGTCGCAATCGACGGGCCGCCGCTGGTCCTCGTCCTCGACGAGAACGGCCCGATAGCGTACGCACTCGCCGTCCCGGACCACCCCGTCGCCTACCTCGCGGAGTTCGCCGTCGCGCCGCCGGCACAGGGACAGGGTCACGGCACGCGGCTGATGGACGGCCTGCTCGACACCCTTCGCTCGGAGGGGTTCGAGACGCTTCGACTCACCGCTCGGGCCGACGAGGAACGCGTCCGGTCGTTCTACGAGCGGTTCGGCTTCTCGGTCACCGACCACCTCCCGGACCACTACGACGACGGCGACGGCGTCCTCATGGTACTGGACCTCTAGCCGACGGTTCGGACCTGCACGCTCGTCGGTTGCTTGACGTACTCGCCGTCGCCGGTCGCGACGACGACGTCGACACCGCGCTGGGCGGCGACGTCTACCACTTTCTGCGAGCAGATGTCGTCTAAGACGATGGTCCGGGGGACGCCGTCGCACGACTCGACGAGCGAGACGACGTCGTCGGCGTCGCCCTCGGCGAGGACGGTCAGGTCCTCGTCGAGCAGTCGGACGGTGCCACTCTCGCTCCGGATGACGGCGTCGACGTGGTCCGAGAGCCCGGCTGGGTCCGCCGTCTCCTCCTCGGTGGCGTCTTCGTCGCCCGCCGAGTCGTCCTCGTTGGGCGTCGCCGTCTCCTGCCCGCCCGTCGCGGCCGCTACTCGCTCGTCCGGCGACGGCGAGACCGGGTCGGGTCTGCTGACCGCCGCTGCAGACTCGGCGACCGTCTCGTCCGCGCCCGTCTGTGACCCGTCGACGGTGCCCGCCCCGTCGGCGCTCGTTTCGACTGCTTCGAGGGCGGCTTCCGGGGAGTCCGCGTCGGCGACGGTGTCGTAGGGCACCTTGTCCCGGAGCGCCTTCATCGCCTCGCCGCGCGAGAGGTCCTCGACCGAGTGGCCCCGCGGCGCGACGGCCACGTAGTCAACCTGCCCGACCTGTGCCAGTTCCTTCAGGATGAGGTCGCCGCCCCTGTCGCCGTCGAGGAAGGCCGTCACGGTCCGGTCGTTCGTCAACTCGGCGACGGCCTCGGGGACGTCGGTCCCCTCGACGGCGATGGCGTTCTTCACGCCGTACTTCAGCAGTTGCAGGACGTCCGAGCGCCCCTCGACGACGACGATGGCGTCGGAGTCGGCGACCCGTGGGCCGGCGGGGAGGCCCTCGTACTCCGTGATGTCCTCGACGCGGGCACGCTGTCGCACCGTCTCGACGATGTCCTCGGTCTGGACGGACTGCTCCTCGAAGGCGGCCAGCAACTCCGTCGCCCGGTCGACCACTTCCCGTCGTTTGGCGCTCCGGACGTCTTCGATGTCCGAGACGGCTATCTCGGCCCGGCAGGGGCCGATTTGCTCGATGGTCTCTAGGGCCGCCGCGAGGATGGCCGTCTCGACCTTGTCGAGGCCGCTCGCGACGGTTATCTGGCCGAACGACTGGCCGCTTTCGGAGCGTATCTCCACGTCGATGCGGCCGACCTTCTTCGAGTCCTGTAAGTCCCGAAGATCCAGTTCCTCGCCGAGCAACCCTTCGGTCTGTCCGAACACCGCGCCGACGACGTCGCTTCGCTCGACGACGCCGGCGGCGGTAATGTCCGCGTGTATCAAATATTTCGCTGTGTCGTGCATTATCCCGGACTCCCGGTCCGTCGCAGAGAGTGGCGACAGACCGCTGTCACTATGCTTACGTTGGCGACGGCGCTCCAAATAATTGGCGTCGCGGGTCTGTCTGGTGGTTAGTCCCACGCAGCGACGCCGGTCACTGCTCAAGTACGCGCTCTACGACCTCGATACCGTTCTCCACCGAGGCCATCGGGTCCGCGGGGTCGTCGTGTTCGAAGACCAGCCACTCCGTGCCGGCGTCGCGGGCGGCCTTGACGACCCCGGGCAGGTCGACGACGCCCTCGCCGAGTTCGGTCGGTTCGCCCGCGGCGGTCACGTCTTTCAGGTGGACGACCGGGGCGCGGCCTGCGAGGTCCGAGAGGAGCGCCGCGGGGTCGCGGCCCGCCGCCTCCGCCCACCCCACGTCGAGTTCGAACCCGACGGCCGTCTCCGCGACGAGGCGGTCGAACGCCGTCTCGGTCCCCACGGGGACGAACTCGTGGTCGTGGTTGTGGTAGAGGAGCGGCCGGTCGAACTCGCTTGCGAGGGCGTCGAGCATCGCGGCCGTCTCGTCGACGGTCGCCGTGTCTATGAAGTGGTCCGGGTCGAGATACGGGACGACGACGGACGGGACGCCGAGCGTATCGAGTTCGGCGGCGACGCCCGCCGGGTCCGCCCTGAGTTCGTCGGCGTCGACGTGCGCGCCGGCCGCCACCAGTCCCACCTCGTCCATCGCTCGGGCGGTCTCCGGCGGGTCCTCGATGCCGGCGAACTCGACGCCGTCGTACCCGGCGGCGGCGACCCGGTCGAGCAGCGCCGGCGTCGAGACGTCGAGGTTCCGGAGCGTCCACAACTGGACTGCCGTGTGCATACCTTCCTCTGCCGGCGCGACTGTCATATAACCGGCCCCACAATACGGTCCCATGGGATTCAGCGAAGCGAGCATCGACCCGGCACGGTTCCTCGAAGACGTGGAGATGCGCGTCGGCGAAGTCGTCGACGTGGCGGACTTCCCCGAGGCGCGAAAGGACGTCTACAAGCTCGAAGTGGACTTCGGCGAGGAGACCCTGCAGTCGGCGGCGGGCCTCACCGACTACTACGACCACGAGGACTTGCTGGGCGCGCAGGTCGTCGCCGTCGTCAACCTCGGCACCGTCTCTATCGCCGGGTTCGAGAGCGAGTGTCTGGTCACCGGCGTCGACGGCGGGGACGGCGTGGTCCACCTGACGACCGAGCGCGACGTCGAACCGGGGACCCGCGTGTACTGAAGAGAAAAACTCTTCATAACTTCGCTGTGAAGGTTCGATACCCATTAGTATCGCCAGTGTGTACCATGCGTCGATATGAGCGTCGCACGAACCGTCGGCTGGACAGTCGTCGCCGTCGTCCTGATGGCGCTGGCCGTCCCGTGGTTCCTCTGGGGCAGTGCGGGTGTCGCGTTCGGACTGCCGGTGTGGCTCTGGTGGCACATTGGCTGGATGGTGCTGGCGAGCGTCGTCTTCGCCGTCTTCGCCCGGACCGACTGGGGCCTCGGCGTCGAGGGGGTGCACTGAGATGGCCGACACCGCCCTCCAACTGGGTATCGTCGGTGCGTACATGGTCGTCGCGCTGGCGGTAGGCGTCGTCGCCTACCGCCTGACCGACCGGAGCGCCGAGGACTACTACCTCGCCAGTCGGACGCTCGGCACCGTCGTCCTCCTCTTTACGACGTTTGCCACCCTCCTCTCGGCCTTTACCTTCTTCGGCGGGCCGAACCTCGCGTTCGCCGCCGGCCCCGAGTGGATCCTCGTGATGGGACTGATGGACGGCATCATCTTCGCCGTCCTCTGGTACGTGCTGGGATACAAGCAGTGGCTGGTCGGCAAGCGCCACGGCTACGTCACGCTAGGGGAGATGCTCGGGGACCGGTTCGGGTCGACGCCGCTCCGGGTCCTCGTCGCCGGCGTCAGTCTCGTCTGGTTGTTCCCGTACGTGATGCTCCAGCAGAAGGGGGCGGGACAGGCCATCGTCGGCCTCACGGAGGGGGCGGTGCCGTTCTGGGTCGGCGCGGGCGGCATCACGCTGTTCATGATCGTCTACGTCGCCGCCTCCGGGATGCGCGGTGTCGCGTGGACGGACACCCTCCAGGGCCTGTTCATGCTCTCGCTAGTCTGGGTCGCCGTCGCGTGGATTCTTGCCGCCGTCGGCGGCGCGGGCGAAGCCACCGCGGCGCTCGCCGAGACGAACCCCGAGTTCCTCGCGCTGGGCGGGGGGCTCTACTCCCCGCAGTGGATGCTCTCGACGGCCATCAGCATCGCCTTCGGCGTGACGATGTTCCCCCAGATAAACCAGCGGTTCTTCGCCGCCGAGTCGAAGACGGTGCTGAAGCGGACGTTCGCGCTGTGGCCCGTCCTCGTCCTCCTGCTGTTCGTGCCGGCGTTCATGCTCGGCGCGTGGGCCGCCGGCCTCGGCGTGACGGTGCCGGAGGGCAGCAACGTCGTCCCGGCACTGCTGGCGCAGTACACGCCGACGTGGTTCGCGGCGCTGGTCATCGCCGGCGCGATGGCGGCGATGATGTCTTCCAGCGACTCGATGCTCCTCTCGGGGTCCTCGTACCTGACGCGGGACGTCTACCGCCCGCTGAAGCGCGTCTTCGGCGAGGGCGAGACGGCCGCGGAGGACGCACGGGAGGCGCTGGTCGCCCGCATCGGGGTCGTCGCGTTCGCGACACTCTCGTTCGTCGCCAGTCTCTACACGCCGGGGACGCTCGTCCAGATAGGTGACACCGCCTTCAGCGGCTTCGCCCAGTTGACGGTACCCGTCGCGCTGGCGCTGTACTGGCAGGGCACCACCCGCTACGGGATGTACGCCGGTATCGGCGGGGCGCAGGTGTTCTACGTCTTCCACGTCTTCCCCGTCGTCGAGACGCTCGCCGGAGTGGTCGGCGCCTCCGTCGCGCTCCCCACCGCGTACGCGGGCTGGACGCCCGGTATCGTCGGCATCCTGCTCGGATTGGTCCTGACAGTCGGCGTCTCGCTGGTCACCTCCACCGCGCCGGAGGAGAAGCCGGCGGTCTACCGGGTCGACGGCGTCGACGCCGACTGACGGCCGTCTGCTCCGCCGTCTCTCACCACCCGGTTGTGTCGACCGGTCGCACACCCGGACGCCCGTTATCTATCGATGCGGCTAACGACGCTTGCATGACGCTGGAACAGTCGCAAGCGCCGGATTTCACGCTCCAGAGTACCAGCGGTGAAGACGTCTCCCTCTCAGACCACCTCGGCGACGGCCCGACGGTCGTTCTCGTCAACCGCGGTCACTGGTGCAGTTTCTGCGCCGAACAGCTCCAGACGTTCAGCGAGGTCGCCTACGACCTCTGGTTCAACGACGACGTCGACGTCCTGCCCGTCGTCACCGACCCCATCGGGCCGGTGACGGAGATGCGCGACCGCTTCGACCTCGACTTCCAACTGCTCGCCGACCCCGACGGCGATGTCGCAGCGCAGTACAGCGGCACCGAGGAGACCAGTCACGGTCTCACCGGCATCGCCGCCACCTACGTCGTCGACGAGTCCGGGACGGTCCAGTACGAACAGGTCGCGGACCACCCGGCCGACCGCACCTACGGCAACTGGGTGCGATACTTCGTCCGCAACGGCTACGAGGACCCGTTCGGCGAGTGAGGACGGGGCCGCCGTGGCCGAGATGTGAACCTACAAGGGCGTCCGGGCCGACGGTCCGATATGGACGTTTCAGAGAACGTCGGCGACCGCGACAGACTCGCCCGTGCAGCCCTCGCAGTGGTCCTCACCATCGCCGCGATTCGCTCGTTCCGGAACGGCAAGCGCATGCGGGGCCTGCTGGCCGGTGCCGGTGCGCTCGTCTTCGGATTCAACGCGAGCACGAAGTACTGCGGCGTCAACGACGCCCTCGACATCGACACGTCGGTCGGCGTCGCCGAGGACGAGTCGGACGACGACACCGCCGTGGTATCGACTGCCGACGAGACGACCGAGTCCGCGACGGAGAGCGCGCCCTCCGGCGCGTCGCTGACCTGTGCCGCCTGCGGCGACCCCATCGTCGTCGGCGAGTCCCGAAGCCCGAACGAAGACGGCGAGACGGTCCACGACGCCTGTAAGTAACTGTTCGGTCGGTGCCCGTCGCCGACGCGGCGGGAGTCTACGGGAGTTTATAACCGTCCGTGACGGCAGTTTGGGTATGCAGACCCACATCGTCCCGGTCGGGTTCGACTACGACCGGCTTATCGCGCCGCTGGTGCGCGAGCAACTCGACGTGGACCGCGTCATCCTCTTAGAGGGGGCCGTCGGTTCGGAGGCCAACGTCGAGTACTCGCGCAACCTCGCCGAGAAGTTGGAGAAAGACTACAGCAACCTGCTGGGGGCCGAGACCGAACGCGTCGTCGTCGCCGACGTCTACGACTACGACGAGGCCTTCGAGCAGGCGTTCGAACTCATCAACGCGGAACTCGACGCCGGGGGCGAGGTGTGGGTCAACGTCTCAGCGATGCCCCGGACCGTCTCCTTTGCCTTCGCGACGGCCGCCCACTCCATCATGGTCGAACGCGAGGGCGACCGGGACCGCATCCACACCTACTACACCGTCCCCGAGAAGTATCTGGAGACGGAACTCGCCGAGGAACTGCGCCGACAGGTCGCCCTCCTCGAAGACCTCCAGCAGGGTGAGGCCGTCGACGAACGGGTCGACGAGCGACTGGCGACGGCACTGGACCTCTTAGAGGAGTTCGACGAACGCGGCACTACCATCGGGGCCAAGGAGATAGACGGCTCCCACATCGTCGAACTCCCCGTCGCCTCCTTCTCGAACGTCAAGCCGTTCGAGGAGGTCATCCTCTTCACACTGGGCGAACACGGCGAGTTCGAGTCCGTCTCGGAACTGGCCCAGGAACTGGCCCGCGATCTCGGCGAGGAGTACACCGACTCGTTCCGCTCGAAGGTCATCTACAACGTCGACCGACTCGGCCCCGGCGGCAAGGGCTACATCGAACAGGAGGAACACGGGAAGTCCTACCGCACCCGCCTCTCCCGTATCGGCGAGTTGTGGGTCCGCGCCCATTCGGCCGAGGACCGCGACCACGAACTGCCCTAGATACCGTCTATTGATTCGGTAACGTCGTCGTGCTTCGACAGCATCGGAACGTCCCACCTCGTGGAACAGCCAATCGGGCGGGACTTTCTGGCTGTTCGGACCCCTGCTCGCGTCCCCACACTCAAGAGTTGTATCGACACCAGCAAACCGAAGTCGTTTAGCCCCCGGTTGGCCCACATACACGTAATGGCGCGTCGAGCAGTCTCCGAAGCCGTTCTCGTACCCGTCGTAGTAGGGGCCCCCACGCCCCACTAACACCACCTCTCGACGCCCGCACCGTTTTCGACCGACACGCCGCCGTTCAGACATGAGTGACACACAGGACCCACCGACCGAGGAATCGCCAACCGACCAGTCCGAGAGCATCGACGGGGAGTACGACCCCAGCGAGATAGAGCCCAAGTGGCAGGACCACTGGGTCGCCGAGGACACCTACGCCTACGACGGCGACGCCGACACCCGATTCACCATCGACACGCCGCCGCCGACGGTGTCTGGGAACCTCCACATGGGCCACCTCTATCAGTTCACCCTGCAGGACTTCGTCGCCCGCTACCACCGGATGGCCGACGACACCGTCTACTTCCCCTTCGGCTACGACGACAACGGCATCGCCTCCGAGCGCCTGACAGAACGCGAACTGGACATCCGCCACCAGGACTTCGAGCGCCGCGAGTTCCAGGAGAAGTGCCGCGAGGTCTGTACGCGCTACGAGGACGAGTTCACCGAGGACGTTCAATCCTTGGCTATCTCCGTCGACTGGGACAACACCTACAAGACCATCGCGCCGGAGGTCCAGCGCGTCTCACAACTGTCCTTCCTCGACCTCTACGAGCAGGGTCGGGAGTACCGCCAGCGCGCGCCGACCATCTGGTGTCCGGACTGCGAGACGGCCATCTCGCAGGTCGAACAGGAGGACGAGGACAAGTCGACGAAGTTCAACGACATCGCCTTCGACCTCGTCGAGGACGGCGACGGCCCCGTCGAGGACGAGACCTTTACGATTTCGACGACGCGCCCGGAACTCCTCCCAGCCTGTGTCTCCGTCTTCGTCCACCCCGACGACGACGCGAACCAGCACCTCGTCGGCGGCACCGCGCGGGTCCCGCTGTTCGGCCAGGAGGTCCCTATCATCGCCGACGAGCGCGTCGACATGGAGACCGGCAGCGGCCTCGTCATGTGCTGTACGTTCGGCGACCAGAACGACATCGAGTGGTATCAGGCCCACGACTTAGACCTCCGACTGGCCATCGACGAATCGGCGACGATGACCGAGGTGGCCGGCGACTACGAGGGCATGAGTACCACGCAGGCCCGCGCGGCCATCATCGAGGACTTAGACGTCGAAGGCTACCTCCTCGAATCGCGCGACCACGAGCACACCGTGCAGGTCCACGAGCGCTGTGGCGTCGAAGTCGAGTATCTGGTCACCGAGCAGTGGTACATCAAACTGCTCGACAAGAAAGACGAGTACCTGCAGGCCGGCCGCGACATGGAGTGGTTCCCCGAGAAGATGTACAGCCGCTACCAGCACTGGATAGAGGGGCTAGAGTGGGACTGGTGTATCTCCCGCCAGCGCGATTCGGGCATCCCGATTCCGGTCTGGTACTGTGACGAGTGCGGTGAGCCGATTCTGGCCGACCCCGAGCAACTGCCCGCGGACCCGCTCTCGGACGACCCGCCGGTCGACGGCTGTCCGGACTGTGGCCACGACACGTTCACGCCCGAAGAGGACGTCTTCGACACGTGGGCCACCTCCTCGCTCACGCCGCTCGTCAACGCAGGCTGGGATTGGCACGCCGACGCCGACGCGGCCGAACCCAACTCCATCACCGACGGCACCTTCGAGATGGAGATGCCGGAACTGTACCCGTTCGATCTGCGCCCGCAGGGCCACGACATCATCTCGTTCTGGCTGTTCCACACCGTCGTCAAGTGCTACGAGCACACCGACGAGGTGCCCTTCGAGAACGTCATGGTCAACGGGATGGTCCTAGACGAGAACCGCGAGGCGATGTCCAAATCGAAGGGCAACGTCATCCCGCCCAGCGAGGTGCTGGAGAACTTCCCGGTCGACGCCGCCCGCTACTGGGCCGCCGGGACCTCCATCGGCGACGACTTCCCGTACAAGGAGGGGGACCTCGAAGCGGGCGAACGTCTGCTCCAGAAACTCTGGAACGCCTCCCGACTCGTCGACCAGTTGACCCCCGCCCACGACGCGGTCGGCGACGTCGACGAGGCCGACCTCTCGGCCGTCGACCGCTGGCTACTGGCGGAACTCGACGCGACCATCGACTCCGTGACGGCGAAGTTCGAGGACTACGCGTTCTCGAAGGCCCGCAACGAACTGCGGTCGTTCTTCTGGAACACCTTCTGTGACGACTACCTCGAAATCGCCAAACAGCGCCTCTCGGACGGCGGCGACCCGTCCACGGAGTACACGCTCCTGACCGCTCACCGGACCTTCCTGAAACTGTTCGCGCCGTTCCTCCCGCACATCACCGAGGAACTGTGGAGCCGAGTCTACGGCGAGGACGAGTCGGTCCACACGACCGACTGGCCCGTCGCCGGCGGCTACGAGGCGGACCTCGAAGCGGGCGAGACGGCGATGGAAGTCGTCTCGGCGCTCCGCCGCTACAAGACGGAGAACGGCCTGCCGCTGAACGCCGACTTAGAGCACGTCGAGGTGTACGGTCACGTCGAAGGGTTCGCGGCGGCCATCGCCGAAGCGATGCACGTCGACCGGCTGGAGACGTTCGAGGACGCCCCGGACATCACCACCGAGGTCAGCGACATCGACCTCGACTACTCCATCGTCGGGCCGGAGTTCGGGAGCGACGTCGGCGCACTCGACAGCGCCATCGAGGCCGGCGACTACGAGATCGACGGCGACACGCTGGTCGTCGCCGGCGGCGAGTTCGAACTGGACGCCGAGATGTTCGCCGTCGAGGAATCTCGTACGTACTCCGGCGAGGGCGAGATGACCGAGACGGAGAACGCCGTCGTCGTCGTGCGGTAAGCGACGAACTGCGTTCGGCCGCCCTTCTTCGCGCGCATCGCCGCGACCAGTAGCATCAATGCCGACCGGCGAGTACGGTCGCGTATGCAAGACGAGGCGGCGATACGGGACCGCATCGAGGCGCTTCGGGACGAGTACGACAGCCACGACCCTCCGTCCTCGGAACTGGAGGACGAGGCCGAAGTGGCCATCCTGCGCGCCATCGAGGAACTGGAGTGGGTGTTAGAGGAGCGCGACGAAGACGACCCCTTCACTATCTGAGCGCCGCTCACTCGGTCGCTGACCGGCGCTTTACCTTCTCGACCCGCGTCGACAGCGCCCAGAACGTCGCGGCGATGGTCAGGACGACGGCCCACCCGGCCGCGAGGTCGTGCGCGAGGACGGTGTGGTCGAACGTGTAGGTCGCCACCAGCGGTTCGCCGCGGAGCCACGTGTGGTGGGGGCCTCCGAGTACCGGCACGAAGTAGTCGACCACGTCGTTGAAGCCGTACCAGAACACGGCGACGGCGACCGCCGGGACCGAAAAGCTCGCGTAGCGGTGGATGAGGAACGCCTCGACGGCCATCGCCACGTGCGAGAGGACGAGAAACCAGTAGAGCCACGCCGCGATGCCGCCCGGGCCGTTGATGACCAACTGGACGAACGGCGTCCACAGGCCGAGTTTGATACACCCGAAGAACGCGAGCATGTGCAACCACTCGGCGTCCCAGTCGAGCCGCCACGCGGCGAAGGAGAGGCCGATGAACATCGTCGCGACGGGCGAGTCGGGGATGAGCGGGTAGGCGAGCAACGGCGCGGCCCCGAGTTGCCCCTCGACGAGCGGCGGCGCGAGGTTCAGCGGTCGGCCGGCGTAGTACCAGAAGCCAAACAGCGTCCCGACGAGGTTGACCAGCGCGATGGGCCACGCCAGCCGTAAGCCGACGTTTTCGAGCCACTCGGGAAGTGGCGCGACGTACCGTGGGAGTCCCTCGGTGGTGGGCACTGGCCCGTCGAAGACCCGCGCGACGATCGCCTCGATGCGCCCACCGACGCCCTCCTGTGTGGCCATGTCTCCGCTGTGGGATGGCGTGGGCAAAACGCTAGCGGTCGGGCGGATAGCGTACACCCGCGCTCAGACGCTGATGTCGAACCGCGCGCCGCCCGCCTCGCTCTCGGTCACCGCGACGGTCCAGCCGTGTCGGTCTGCGACAGTCTCGACGATGGCCAGTCCGAGACCGGTCCCCTTGGCGGCGGTCGTGTATCCCGTCTCGAATACCCCCTCACGGTCGCTCTCGGGGATACCCGGCCCGTCGTCGGCGACGAAGAATCCCGTTCCGTCGTCGAGAGGGCCGACGGCCACCGTCACGTCGGACCCGGCGTGGTCGATAGCGTTGTCGATGAGGTTGTCGATGAGGCGGTTCAGTTCGGTGGGGTCCGCCTCGACGGTCGGGAGGTCACCGACCGAGAGCGTCGCCTCGCCTGTGCTGTGACTGGCCCACGCTTCCGAGACGGCCTCGGACAGGTCGACGGGTTCCGGCGTCGGGTCGACGTCGCCGTGTCTGGCGAAGCTCCCGAGTTCGTCGGCCAGCGCGGCGATGCGGTCGTGGCTCCGTTCGATAGCGTCCAGTCGCTCGTCGTCAGCGCCCGTCTCCCGTAGCAACGCGACGTTCGAACTCGCGACCTGTAGCGGCGACCGGATGTCGTGAGCGACTTCGGCGAGGAACTGTTCGAGGCGCTCGGTGTGCCGTTCCAGCGACTGCTCGTAGTGCTTGCGGTCGCTGATGTCGAACGTGATGCCGATGAGACCGACGATGTCGCCGTCCTCGTCGCGCCACGGCACCTTGGAGGTGAGTACCCACTCGTTGAACCGCTCCTTGTCGGTGACGACGTCTTGCTCGTAGTTGTCTTCGAGATGGTCGAAACTGTACGTCTCGCCCACCTCGTCGATGGTCTGTTCCTCCTTGTGGATGATCGGTTCGCCCGTCTCGATGACCGACATGTCGTCGGCGTAGGTGTCCTCGGAGTGGGGTCCGGGGTAGAGTTCGCGGTCCGTCTTGCCGATGGCCGCCTCGGGGTCGTCGACGTGTGCGTGACTCATTCGGACGTGGCGACCCGCCGCGTCTTTGATGTACATGTGGTGTGGAACCTGCTCGAAGATAGTGTCGAGCAGGCTACTCTCGTACGCGAGACGGTTTTCGGTCCGGGCGTGGTCGACGGCGTTCTCGATGCGGTTTTCCAGCATCTCGAACGTCTCGCTGTCGCCGCTCTTCTGGACGTAATCTGTGACACCGGCCGAGATGGCTTCGCTCGCGACCTCTTCGCTCCCTTTCCCGGTAAACAGGATGAACGGCAGGTCCGGGTGGTCTTCCCGCACCTCTCGCAGGAGTTCGAGGCCGTCGATGGGGCCCATGTCGTAGTCCGAGACGACGCACTCGATGTCGCCCTCTGTGAGTCGGTCAGTGACCACTGTCGGGTCGGTGACGGAGACGATGTCGAGCGCGTCGGACTGGCGAGTGAGCATGGCTCTCGCCACCTCCAGAAAGTTCGCGTTGTCGTCGACGTGGAGGACCCGTATCTGTCCTGTGTAGTTGAGTGGGGGCCACTCCATATCCATCTGTGTACTGATTATCTGCTGAGGATAAATACCACTAGCACGTCACGGGCCGTCGTTCGCCGGACTCACTCCGGCCCGTCCGTTCCTGTCCCCGCCAAGGACACGCGTTAAGTAAATCCAGTCCTAATCCCCGATCAATGCCTGAAGCTACCGATCTGGAGGACCTCCGCCGCGGTACTGACCTCGTCAAGCGCGGGTTCGCGAAGATGCAGAAGGGCGGCGTCATCATGGACGTCGTCACGCCCGAACAGGCCCGCATCGCCGAGGACGTCGGCGCCGTCGCGGTGATGAACCTCGAAGCGGTGCCGGCCGACATCCGCAAGCGTGGCGGCGTCGCCCGGATGGCCGATCCGGCGTCGCTGCAGGCGGTCATCGACGAGGTGTCCATCCCGGTGATGGGCAAAGCCCGTATCGGACACACGAAAGAGGCCGAAATACTCGAAGCCGCGGGCGCCGATATGCTGGACGAGAGCGAGGTGCTGACACCGGCCGACGACCGGTACCACATCGACAAGCGCGAGTTCACTGCGCCGTTCGTCTGTGGCGCTCGCAACCTACAGGAAGCGCTCCGTCGCATCGACGAGGGTGCGGCGATGATTCGCACGAAGGGCGAGGCCGGCACCGGCGACGTGAATCAGGCCGTCCACCACCAGCGCAACATCAAGGGCGCCATCCGCAAACTGGAGGGGATGAACTACGAGGAACGCGAGAAGTGGGCTCGCGAGCACGAGGCCCCCGCCGACCTCGTCCACGAGACGGCCGATATGGGTCGCCTGCCGGTCGTCAACTTCGCCGCCGGCGGCATCGCGACGCCCGCCGACGCCGCGCTGATGATGCACCACGGCTGTGACGGCATCTTCGTCGGTTCGGGCATCTTCGGCGCCGAAGACCCCGAGGCGATGGGCACCGCCATCGTCGAGGCCGTCAACAACTGGGACGACCCCGAGAAACTCACCGAGATCAGCAAGAACGTCGGCAAGGGGATGAGAGGCGACGCCAACGCCGACCTGCCCGAAGAGGAGCAACTGCAGGGCCGCGGCGTCTAAACGGGCACCGCTTCGCTGTCCGTTCCGTGGTCACACCGCCGGTTCGGTCGTTCCGTCTACGGATCGGAAACGAAGACACAAGTCACTACGGTGGTGATATGGGGGGTGTGCAGGGGACGGATACGACGACTGAGGCTGCGGATCGGTCCACACAGTCGCTACTCGACTTCGTGCAGGCACTCCAAGAGTCACTCGAAGCGCTCGCGGCGTCGGAGGGCCAACTCGTCGCGACGGCCATCCTGCTCGGCGTCCTCGTGTTCAGCGTCGTCGTCGTCCCAGCGCTGCTCGCTCGCCTGCGTACGCTCGCCGTCAGCCAGCTAGGGTCCGGTTGGCTGACTCGGCTCGCAGCCTATACGCCGACGTCGTTCCGCGGGGTCCTCCTGCGGACGGCACAACTGGCGGTGCTGTTGCTCGTCGTCCTCTCCTTTCTCGTCGTCTGGGACCTCGTCGACGTCGCCGGGACGCTGCGCCCGTACGTCGAGAGCGACGACCCGACGCTGTTACGGACCCTCCAGACGGCACTGCTCGTCACGGTGGCGTTCGTCCTCTCGGATCAGTTACAGCGGACTATCGACCGCCTGAGTCTGGCGCTCGACGACTTCACAGAGCATCAGGAGGAGATTCTGCTCCGTCTCGGACAGGTGACGATCTTCGTCACCGCCGGGGCGTCCATCCTCGCCATCTGGGGTATCAACATCGGCGGCCTCCTCGTCGGGGCCGGCTTCCTCGGTATCGTCGTCGGTTTCGCGGCCCGACAGACGCTGGGGTCGCTCATCGCCGGGTTCGTTCTCATGTTCTCCCGACCGTTCACCATCGGCGACTGGGTCGTCGTCGGCGACGAGGAGGGTATCGTCACAGACATCACCATCTTCAACACGCGACTGGAGAACTTCGACGGCGAGTTCGTGGTCATGCCGAACGACTTGGTGAGCGAGCAGGCGATAACCAACCGGAGCCAGAAGGGGCTGTTACGACTGACCCTCGACGTCGGTATCGACTACGACGCCGACGTGGACACGGCGATGGAGACCGCAGAGGATGCGATGGCCCGCGTCGACGACATCATAGACTCGCCACCGCCACAGGTCGTCCCCAAGTCGTTTGGCGATTCGGCCATCGTCCTCGAACTCCGGTTCTGGATCGACCACCCGACGCCGCCTCGCAAGTGGCGCGCCATCTCGGCTGTGGTTCGGGAAATCAAGACGGCCTTCGACCGGGAAGACATCGCTATCCCGTTCCCACAGCGGACGCTCGAGACCAGAGGCGACGGAGCGGTCGACGACCCGGTCCGGTCGGTCAGCGCCGACGCCGAGGACTAGTCGAACAACCCGTCTAGCAGGAGGCCGGCCCCGAGCAGCCAGCACCCCGCGAGCAGGCCGAGCGCGCCGACGTGGAACAGCCACGCCCGCCCGTATCCACCGACGAGCGGCGTGCCCGCCGCGGCGAGGACGGCGTCGACACCCGCTGTGAGCGTGGGTGCGTCCACGAGCATTCCGGCGACAGTCCCCACGACCAGCGGTAGCGTCGCCGCGGCGAGAGCGAGTCCGGCCCGCGTCGCCCGTCGGCCCACGACTGTCGGGTCGGTGTCGACGGGCGCGTCGAGCGTCGAACGCCGCTGTGACATGAGGTGTCATAGCATACGAAAGCGCATAAATCCCCCAGAACTGCGGGTGGGCCCTGTCGAACCGTTCGAGGACCGCCACCCGTTCGATTCCGGATGGTTTGGTGGCTACGCGGCGGTAGGCGTCGCCTGTCGAAGCTATTATCCCCGGGCGCACGAACGGAGTGGTATGAGCACTCCGCCGGGGGAGTATTACACCGAGGAACGCTGGCAGAACTGGCTCGACCGCATCGAAGAGGAGGGTGTCGACCCCGAAGACGAGGATTCGGCGCGCCTCCTGTTGAACCTGCAGGACGATGCCGCTATCGCCATCGCGAAGATACTCACCGACTACGAGGACGGCACGCTAGACGAAGAGACGACGCTGGACGAACTCGCCGGGGTCAGAGAGATCGTCCTCGACGACATCGAGATGGACGACGAAGAGACGCTGATGCTGATAGACGGCGTGCAAACGTCGCTGGTCTGTGTCTTCTACGCCGCCGAGGAGTACGTCGCAGAGGGTCCCGCCGAAGAGGCGACGGTCGCCGACTACGTCGGTGCCGCAGCGGACGCCGAGGCCGAAGAAGACCTCGACGCGGCGCTTGGCTACTGCGTGCAGGCCGGGACGCGCATCATCGACGGCGACGAACTCGCGATGGACGTCGCCGAGGACCTGGAGTACGGCCTCGTCTCCGAGTGGGTCAACGGCCTCGACAGCCTCCAGACGGCGATGAGCGACCCCGAAGTCGTCGAAGAGGAAGACGAGAGCTGAGTTACCGGACAGGTTTTTACCTACCACTCCGCAACTACCCTGCATGGATTTGGTCGGGGACCGGAGAGCACAGTCGGTCCAGGTGGGGGCCGTACTGTTGTTCGCCGTCCTCGTCGTCGCGTTTTCGAGCTATCAGGCCTTCGTGGTCCCACAGCAGAACGAGGAGATTGAGTTCAACCACAACCAGCGGGTCCACACCCAGATGCAGGACCTGCGAAACGCCATCGTCTCGCAGGTCGGCGGCGGGTCGTCGGCGTCGGTGTCGGTGACACTCGGGACGAACTACCCGAGTCGGGCCGTCGCGGTCAACCCGGGGCCGCCGTCCGGGTCGTTGCGGACGAACGGCACCGTCGACGCCTCGAAGGACCTGACGCTCAGTAACGCCGTCGCGAGTGGTGAGACCGGTGACCTCTGGGACGGGTCGCCCCGGCGGTACAACACCGGTACGCTGGTCTACGAACCGAACTACAACCTCTATGGCTCGGCTCCCACCACCTACTACGAGCACTCCGTCGCGTACAACCAGTTCAGGAGCGACGCGCTGCCGCTGTCGGGACAGACGCTCGTCGAGGGGCGCCGCATCTCGCTGGTCGCGCTGAACGGGTCGCTCGGCAGGTCTTCGAGCGGGACGACGACGGTGGACGTCGAACCGGTGAGCCAGTCGACCCGCACCGTCACCGTCACAGACGACGGAACGAACCCGGTATCCGTCTCGCTGCTGACGCGGCTCTCCCCCACGCAGGTCCAAGGTCTCCTCGACGAGGAGTACGATCCCGGTGGCACCGACCCCGACGCCTACGTCACCAGCGTGAGCAAGACCGGCGAGAACGGGCCGTTCAACAACGTCACGATTGCGTTCGAGTCGGGTGTTGACTACCGACTCCAGATGGCGAAAGTCGGCGTCGGGTCGCGCGTCACCGACGAGGAGGACGCCTACGTCACGGTCGTCGACTCGGGTGACGCGACGGTCACACAGAGCGGCGAGACCGAGATCGTCCTTGAAGTGCGAGACGCGTACAACAACCCCGTCGAGGGGGTGACCGTCGAGGCCAGCGACAACAGTTCCAGTCCGGGGTCGTTCGCAGATACGACCCGCAGTACCGACCAAGATGGACGAGTCACGTTCACGTACAACACTGACGGGCCCACCGCGACGACGCCCCATCAACTCAACTTCACGACGACGGAGGCCATCACCGGCGACGCAGCGGTGACACCGAACCTCGGTTCGTTCGACGCCGGGGACCCGAAGAACGTCACGCGAACGGTGACCGTCGAGTCCGAGAGTACCGGTCTCCCAGCGGGGAGTGTCTCCCTCGTCTCGGCGCTGGCGAAAGACGACGACGACGCGGACGGCGACGGCGACGCCAACACCGTTCCCGGCGGCGTGGACCTCTCCTTCCAGAACACCTACAACAAAGAGATAACCGTCACCGACATCGACATCCGACCGGCTGATACGACTATCGACGCCCTCGCCGACGAGTCGGCGGGCATCGGACCGACGGACAACGAGTACTACGTGGACGGCGACGTACAGGACGCGTACGTCGACTTCAGCCAGTTTTCCTCCGGATTCTCCGGCCGGGACGGCGTTTCGCTCCCGCGCGAGACCGACCTCGACATCGACGGGCGCATCAACGCCGACAACGCCCGCGTCTCCGCCGGGACGACGTTCACGGCGTACCTCTATGAGTTCTACCGCTACGACGAAGGGTCGGGGACCGCCTCGAACGTCGACATGCGGGGCGAACAACTCCTGGTGTCGCTGACGTACACCGTCGACAGCGTGGTCTACGAACGAACGTACACCGTCTCGCCCGCCGACACCAGCGGTTCGTTCAGTAGCACGCGGGCCACTGGACTGGTGCCCAACGCGAAGCAAGAACAAACGCTGACGTTTACGCCCTCGACGACGCTTCCGGCGGGGACGACGGTCACCATCAACCTCGACGACCCGCAGACGGTGAGTCCGTTGCAGGTCGACTACGGGTCGGCTTCCATCGCCTCGGCCGGCGGCGGGTCCGCCACCTGGGTCTCTCAGTCCGACGACGACCGGACCCGCATCGAGTACACCCCGTCGAGCGACGTCGCGGCGGGAACGCAAGTCTCCATCAGACTGACCGACGTCATCGCCGGCGACCAGAGCGACCAGTCGAACCCGTACTCGGTGCCGTTCACCCGGGCCGATACGGGTAACACCGTGACCGACGACTTCTCGGTCACTCGCGGGGCCGGTACCTCGGCCCTCGACAGCGTGAGCGTCGACGACCTAGACCCCAACACCGGGAGCCAGACCCAGCAAATATCGTTCTCACCGACGTCCGGGACTACGCTCCCGAACGGCGAGACGGTGTACGTCGACCTCTCGAACGCACAGGGTGCCGACGACGTGAACTACGGCAGTGCGAGCGCCACCGTCGCTGGCGGCGGTGGGTCCGTCCAGTTCCTCGAACAGGGCAGTGACGTCGTCCTGCAGTACACCTCTGACGGGGCGACAGACGGCGACATCATCACGCTCGAACTGACCGGCGTCAGCACGGGGTCGGGCGCGAACTCGCCGTACACCGTCGGTCTCAGTCGGAGCGACGCCGACACCGCCGGCACGACGTTCGCGGTCAGTTCCCCGAGCGTCCAGAACGGCATCCGGTACGAAGGCGGCCTCACGACCACCGGAAGTAACAGTGCGGTCCAATTCGAGATTAGCAACAGCGATTCGAACTTCGCACGGATTCAGGCCGTCTCTATCACTGCACGAAACGGCGTGTCCGGAGAGATATACAACGACGGGCCGCGCGAGATAGACATATCTGGCGGTGATTCAGACGGCTACGAAGACGTTGACGGCAACCCGACTTCCAGAGCGCTCTCGGCAGACGGCAGTCGTATCGACTTAGACCAGAACGCGGTCCTCAGTACCACAGGCGGCGGAAGTAGCGCGGTCGTGTTCGTCGGGCAGTTCGGGACGGCGAGCGGGAACACGTTCACCCAGTACGACTTTACCGGGCTAACGAAAGTGACGAGTTCGGACAACTGGGACGTTCGTGTCACCATCGAGTTACAAAACCGGGGAGACGTCGTCTATTACTTCCAGGAGACCTGATCGACGACATCGACCGTCGTTACCGTCTCCGAAATTCGACGATCGTCGAATACACAGTCGACAAACACATATGCCGTCCCCGTAACTCTCAATCTATGACAGCAGTCGGTATCGACGCGATGGAGATCTGGACAGGGAAACTGAAGCTGGACCTCGCCGAGACGTTCGCGCCGGCCCAAGGTGACGACCCCGGGAAGTACACGAAGGGGCTGGGGCTGCACGCCTCCTCGTTCCCGGACGTCTACGAGGACATCGTGACGATGGCGGCCAACGCCGCCCACCGACTGATGGAGCGCAAGGGGCTCGAACCGGCGGACATCGGCCGCATCGACGTGGCGACGGAGTCCTCCTTCGACAACTCCAAGCCCGTCTCGACGTACGTCGCGGGCTGTCTCGAACAGGTCTACGACGGCGACTTCCACCACGCGAACAAGGGCGAGCGGAAGTTCGCCTGTATCGCGGGCACACAGAGCTTAGACGACGCTTACAACTGGATTCGAGCCGGTCGGAACCGCGGCCGGGCGGCCATCGTCATCGCCACGGACACGGCGCTGTACGCCCGCGACGACCCCGGCGAGGCCACGCAGGGGGCCGGCGCCGTCGCGATGCTCGTCGACGAGGACCCGAGCCTCGTGGAACTCTCCACCGAACAGGGCTTTGGCAGCGCCGACGAGACGGACTTCCTCAAGCCGAACCAGCAGTTCCCCTCCGTCGACGGCAAGCGCTCGGTGAACGTCTATCTGGCACGGATGCGCGAAGCGCTGGACGACTTCGCGTCGCAGGTCGGCGACATCCATCCCGACGACTACCCGCTGATTCCGTTCCACACGCCGTTCCCCGGCATGGTCCGGAAGGCCGCGGCGCTGGGCTACCGGCACATCATCCGCGGCACCGACGTCGAGGACCTCGTCGCCGAGGAAATCGGCCACCAACCGATGCGCGAGGACTTCGAGTCCGACGACGCGTTCCGCGACGCTATCCGGGAGTACACCGACGCGCTAACCGAGACAGAGCGCTACCAGGACTGGTACGCCGACACTATCGACCCGACGCTGGAGATCTCACGCGAGGTCGGGAACTGGTACACCGGGTCGGTCCACATCGCCCGCGCCGCCGGTCTGAAACACGCCCGCGAACACGGCCGCGACTTAGCCGACAAACAGCTACTGGTCGCCTCCTACGGGTCGGGCGCACAGGCCGAGGTCCACGCCGAGACGGTCGTGCCGGGCTGGGAGGAGGAGATCGCCCAGTTGAACATCGACGAGCAGAATCGCAAGCGGTACAACCTCTCGTTCGAGGAGTACGAGCAGATTCACGACGTCCACAACCACGACACGAACGCCGACGTCGAGGAGTTCACTGCACCCGAATCGGAGTTCGTCTTCGACGGCTGGGGGCGGATGGGCGAACGGAAGTACCGGTACGTGGAGTAGACCGGACCCGGACGACGTGCGGTCCGCGTAAACGACGAGCGGGGAACGACGTCACTCGCGAGGCGTCTCACTCCGCTCGACGGGTCGTTCCGGCGCGGCGGCTTTTCGATCGGTGTTCCTGTTACCGAGAGACGTATCCACGCCGCAACATCGCTTTGAACCGCCAGACTGGCCCGTACTGCCGTCGTACACGCCCGATCTTACCATCGGCACACTTTTATTTTAGACGAATCTAATCTCGACTATGCAGAAGTCTAAAAACTGGAACGGCGTCGAGTTCTCTCGGCAGTCGAATCCCGATGGTGGTGCTGTCTGATGCCCGACGACGGGCCACGGTCGACCGGCGACCGCGAGGACGCGGCGGAACTCACCGAGTCGCTCTCTGACCGACTCGTCAGTGCCGTCAAAGACGACGCGGCGGTCAGTCGCCGTGCGGTACTGGGCGGGTTGGGGCTCGCAGGCGCGAGCGCCGTGGGGCTCTCCGGCGGTGCCACTGCGTCGGGCGACCACGATGGCGCCGAATCGCCACACGGTCGCGCCGGCGTCGTCGGCGAGTTCCAATCTGCGGATTTCGATCCACACGAGTTCCTCCGGACGTTCGAGACTGGAACGGTCAAGATGGAAGACGGGCAGCGCGTCCGGGAGTTCGAACTGGACGCGTCGCTCCGAGAGATCGAAATCGCGCCGGGCGTCACGTTCCCGGCGTGGACCTACGACGGGCAGGTCCCCGGGCCGACGTTGCGGGCCGTCGAGGGAGAACTCGTTCGCGTTCGGTTCAGCAACGGTCAGGACCACCCCCACACGATCCACCCGCATCTGAAGAACGTCGACCCGCAGATGGACGGCATCCCCCAGAACGGCCCCGGCGTCATCGAACAGGGCGAGCGGTTCGTCTACGAGTGGCAGGCCCGGCCGGCGGGGTGTCACTTCTATCACTGTCACTCCATGCCGCTGAAAGAGCACATCCACCGCGGGCTCTACGGCGCGATGATCATCGACCCCGACCCGGAGCGCGTCCGGCAGAACCCGCGCGACTACGTCAACTACCACGGCCCGATGACCGACGACCTGCGCGCCGAGTTGGTCGAGGAGGCCGAACTGCGTAACCACGAGTACCGCGCCGACGAAGTCGACGAGATGGTGATGGTGATGAACGGCTTCGACACCAACTTCGACGGCGACAACGAGGTGTACGCCGCGAACACGCGGGCCTTCGCCTACGGCGTCGGGTCGACCGACGCCGAGAACGGCGAGTGGGAGGCCGGCGAGACGGTCAAGCCGATACAGATACGACGCGACCAGCGTCAGCGGGTGTACCTGATTAACGCCATCGAGTTCGACCTCGTCAATTCCTTTCACACCCACTCGCAGTTCTTCGACTACTACGACCACGGGACGACGCTGAAACCGACACACAAGACCATCGACACCATCATGCAGTGTCAGGCACAGCGCGGTATCGTCGAACTGGACTACTCGGACCATCAGCCGGGGCTGTATATGTTCCACGCCCACCAGTCGGAGTTCGCCGAACTCGGCTGGATGAGCTTCTTCGAGGTGCGAGCATGACCGACGAACGTACCGACGGTGGCGCGACCGTTGCCCGCGGCGGAATGCCCTTTGGCCTCCCGACGTGGGTCGGGGCCGTTGCACCGCTCGTCTTGCTCGCCGTCGTCGTCGCGGGGTTCGTCTTTCTGAACCCGTTCGCCGGACTGGTGACCGGTGGCGCGTTGCCCGACGTCACGGTCACGCACGCGTCGCTGCCGAACGACGAGACGGTGGTCCTCCACGTGACCAACAACGGGCCGGACCCCGTGACGATCAGTCAGGTGCTCGTCAACGACGCCTACTGGGACTTCACGCTGTATGCCGGCGGCGAGGCGACGAACACCCTCGCACCGATGGAGAGCGGGCGCGTCGTCGTCCCGTACCACTGGACGCCGGGGTGGGACCTTCACACCGGTCTCGTCCTCTCGGACGGGACGACGTTCACGCACACGATTCCGGCCCCGCAGGTGTCGCCGGGGCTCACCGGTGAGTTACTCGGCCTGCTGGCCGTCGTCGGTCTGTTCGTCGGCGTCATCCCCGTCGCACTCGGGATGCTGTGGTACCCCGTGATGCAAGGCATGAGCGACCGGTCGCTGCACGCTATCCTGCTGTTCGCCGTCGGCGTGCTGGCGTTTCTGGCGTTCGACGCCGGGTTCGAAGCGTTCGAATTGGCGGCCGAGGTGCCCGGCGCCTTCGAGGGGAACCTCCTCGTCGTGCTCGGTATCCTCGGGGCCCTCTTGCTGGTGCAGGCCGTCTCGGCGTGGAACGCTTCGGGTGACGTGAATCCGCTGGGTATCGCCTACCTCGTCGCCCTCTCCATCGGCCTGCACAATCTCGCCGAAGGGCTGGCCATCGGGAGTTCGGTGGCGCTGGGGCGCGTCTCGCTTGGCGCGTTCCTCGTCGTCGGCTTTATGATTCACAACGTCACGGAAGGCCCGGCAGTGGTCGCCCCCGTCGCCGACGGCGAGCGCCCGGCCCTCTGGCACTTCGTCGCGCTGGGTGCCATCGCCGGCGCGCCGGTCATCCTCGGTGGCTGGATAGGCAGCATCGCCTTCTCGCCGACGCTGGGGGCGCTGTTTCTCGCCATCGGCGTGGGCGCTATCCTGCAGGTGAACTGGGAGATCGGGACGATGGTCCGGCGTCGCGGGTCGCTGGGCACGCCGACGAACGTCCTCGCGTTCCTCGTCGGCCTCGCCGTGATGTACGCGACGGACCTACTCGTCGCGCTCTGAGCGACGAGCAACCCGACGTTACGGGAGGCTCCGTAACCCGTCCAGCACGTCCTCTATATCCCGGTCCGTGACCGCGAGCGAGAAGTCGTCGATGCGAGCCAGATCGGCCGCCTTCTCCCACACGTCGTCGCTGTCGAGGCCGTGCAGGATGACGGCGTTCGGCGTCGGCGAGACGACGCGCAGCGCCACGAGCGGGGACTCCCCGCGGGTGACGTTCGTAAACACCAGCGCGCGGTTGGTCGACTGGCCGTACAGTTGATAGAACTCGTCGGAGGAGAGGCGCGTGATGGCGGCGATGGAGTTGATGACGGTGTGGCCGGCGACGGTGTCCTGCCCGCCGCGGTGGAGTTCCTCGGCGCCGATGGCGTCGTACACTCGCTCGACGGAGACGTTGGCCGAGTACTCCCGCAGGTCGTGGACCACGTCGCTGTCGAACCCCGAGGACAGCACGCGGGCGTGCTGTCGGATGTGGTCGCCGCCTCGCTCTTCGTCGATGTCTAAAAGCGCCCCGACGAGTCGCCGGACGACGGCGATACCCGGGTTGTCCCGACGCCCGCTCTCGTAGTCGGAGACGACCGACGGTGAGACGTCCAACCGGTCGGCCAACGCCGTCTGTGCAACGCCGAAGTCGGTACGCCACTTCCGCAGAGTCGCCCCCGGGTCGTCGCTGAGTGCGACTTCGCCGGCTATCTTCTCGGCGAGTTGGGCGCGCGCGCCGCGTGTCATTAGTTAGCAAGATTATCGGACTGGAACAAAAACGTACCGGAACGCCGGTCCCCATCAGGACGCCGTCACCGACTCTTCGACGAGGACGGCGCCCGTCGGCGTGTGGACGACCCGAACGGTGAAGCGGTCACCGGAGTCGAGGGGACACTCGCTCGTCGCCAGACGGAACTGGGCCGTCTCGCCGGCGCTCCACGTCCCGTCGTCGTCGACGTCGCCCGTCCCGATAGGCCCCTCGACGGCGTCGTAGGCGTTGTCGAAGACGTCGTCGCCGCGGACGTACGCCTCGGTCGGCCGGAGGTCGTCACCCTCCGCGGGGAGGTTCACCAACCGACCCGACTTCCCGCAGGCGTCGCTGGCGTCGACGACCAGTTCGAGGTCGGCGACGCGTAACGGGTCGCCGGCGAGGTGCGTGACGCGGACTATCTGGTCGGTGTAACGGCCACCGCCGGTCGCGTATCGCTCGAACTCGCCGCTGGACTGGGCGACGGTCGGGGCCGGGCCGCGTAGGTCACTCGCGTACCCCACGGTAGCGGCGGTCACCGAGGCGGCGAGGACGACGACGAGAGCGACGAGCAGTACCACTGCGACCACGGGCGTGACCGCTCGCTCGTCGCCTGTCTGACTCGGGTATCGACGTGCCACGGCCGTCGGTGGCCGCGCCTTCCCACGTAAACGCTTGGCCGCGTCAGTCGCCGCCGAGTGCCGTGCCGAGGACTGCCCCGAGCGTCCCGAAGACGACGGGGTAGAGGATGCCTGCGAGGACGACGGCGGTCAGGAGATCGGGCGACCCACCGCTCCCCTCGCCGACGCTGACCGCGAACAGCAGTGCCCCGATGACTGCCAGCGGGAGGTAGCCCAGCGTGACCGCCGGGCCGACCCGGAGCGCACGCGCCGTCTCGACCGCGCCGTCGACACGGGCGGCCGCGAGACCGGCAGCGGTCAAGAGAGCGGGCGGAATCACGTACAGCACGGGCGAGAGCGCGTCGCTCTCGGCGACGAAGTTCACTGCGTCGGTACCGCCGAGCAAGGGCACGTCGACGGTGACGGTCGTCGTGACGAACTGGGCGTTGAAGAACACCCAGCCCACTATCTTCCACGCGGCGTTCTCGTCGCCGAACGCCTCGGCGATGCCGGTCAGCAGCGAGTCCCTGACCACGGAGATGCTGAGGGCGTACACCAGTACGTACGCGAGGACGAACGCGACGGCACCGGCCGCCGCGGCGGCGACGTAGCTACGGCTGTCTTCGTTCATGACGGGTCAGACGCCGCCTGCCGGCGGTAAATGCCTTCGGGCCACGTTGTCTCCGCAACCCCTAAACGCCGGTCGCACCAACCACGGTCCAATGGACTGGACGGAGAAGTACCGCCCGAGTACGCTCTCGGAGGTACGGGGCAACAACAAGGCCCGCGACGCGCTGAAGGAGTGGGCCGACACGTGGGAGAGCCACCACGAGGCGGTCGTCCTCCACGGCACGCCCGGCGTGGGCAAGACCTCCGCCGCTCACGCGCTGGCCAACGACATGGGCTGGCCGACCATCGAACTGAACGCCAGCGACTCACGCACCAAAGACGTCATCGAGCAGGTCGCCGGCGAGGCGGCGAAGTCCGGCACCCTCACCGCCGGCGGGGCGGGGCGACGCCTCGTGGTGATGGACGAGGCCGACAACATCCACGGCAACGCCGACCGGGGCGGTGCCCGTGCCATCGCCTCGCTCGTGAAGGAGGCCAACCAGCCGATGATTCTCATCGCCAACGAGTACTACGAGATGTCCAACTCCCTGCGCAACAACTGTCAGGACATCGAGTTCTCGGCGGTGCAGAAGCGCTCTATCGTCCCCGTCCTCCGTGACATCTGCCGGAAGGAGGGCGTCGAGTACACCGACGCGGTCATCGAGGACATCGCCGAGCAGAACAGCGGCGACCTGCGCGGGGCCATCAAGGACCTGCAGGCGACCGCCGAGGGCCGCGACCGTATCGAGGCCGACGACTACGTCTCCGGCGAACGGGACACCTCCGAGGGCATCTTCGAGTACCTCGACGTCGTGCTGAAGGAGGGCACCGCCGAGGAGGCCCTGAAGGCCAGTTACGACGTCGACGAGACGCCCGACGACCTCATCAACTGGATAGAGGACAACATGCCCAAAGACTACGAGGGCGCGGAACTCGCGACGGCCTACGAGTTCCTCTCGAACGCCGACCGGTGGCTCGGCCGGGTGCGAGCGACGCAGAACTACTCGTTCTGGCGCTACGCGGGCGACAACATGACCGCCGGCGTCGCCGCCGCCCGCGACGGGAAGAAGGGTGGCTGGACCCGCTACGGGCCACCCTCGTACTGGTCGAAACTCGGCCGCTCGAAGGGGACCCGGAAGACCCGGGACTACGTCGCCCAGCAGATCGCTGCCGTCGACGGCGTCTCGATGCGGACCGCCCGCCGGGAGATTATGCCGTTCCTCGCGACGATGACCCACCACTGTACGAACCGCGAACTGACGGTGGCGATGGCCGCCACCTACGACATGGAGGCCGAACACGTCGCCTTCGTCACGGGGTCGGGCAAGGACACCAACAAGGTCCAGTCCATCGTCGAGGACGCCGAGCGACTGCAGGAGGAGGCCGCCGTCGAACACTCCGGCGGTGCGTTCGCTGGCGGGTCCGCGAGCGGTGCCGAGGCGAGCGAGGGCGACACCGCGGACGAAGACGGCGACGAGGACTCGCAGGCGACCCTCGGTGGAGCGGCCGACGACGGCGAGGAGGCCGAAACAGCGGACGAAGAGGAGGTGCCCGACAGCGACGCCGCCGAGGAGGACGACCAGCAGTCCGGGCTCTCGGACTTTATGTGACCCTCGTCACACACATACGTCACTCATACTCCCCATCCGTCGCTTTCTATCACCCCGCACACCACCCTGCTATGACCGACGGCTACGCCATCGTCGACGCCGGCGAGGTGACGACGCCGCAACCCACGCGGGCCAAGAGGAGGTATTCGTGGCGCTGACTGATGGTCAGATAGCCATCGAGGGGGAGGTACACGACGTGCCACGAGGCGGCGTCGTCCGCGTCCACGAGGACACCGTCAGGAACCTCTGTAACCACACCGAGACGCGACACGTCTGGGTGGCGTTCGGGGGTCGGCACCGCCGAGGACTTCGGCGCGTACGTCGTCGAAGACGGGGGGTAGTCAGGCCTGTCGCTTCCCGCCGATACCGGGTATCGCGGTTCGGTCCTCGACGAGATTCATCAGGAGCGACGCCGAGACGACCAGCGCGAGGTAGAACAGCGCCGCCAGCACGAACAGTTCCGTGTAGCGGAAGGTGTCGTTGGCGATGGACTCCGCCTGGAAGAACAACTCCCGGACCGTGATAAAGGCCGCCAGCGAGGAGTACTTGATGAGGTAGACGAGTTCGTTCGACCACCCGGGGATGGCGTAGCGAAGCCCCTGCGGGAGGACGACGTAGCGGATACCGTCCACCTTCGAGAGGCCGATAGACCGGGCGGCGGTCAACTGGCCGGCGTCGACCGACTCCAGCGCCGACCGGATGTACTCGGCCTGGTACGCCGCGCTGTTGAGGGTGAAGCCGATGATGGCGACCCACACGGCCGTCGCGGGGACGAACCCGACGCCGACGCCGGGCACCTCGCGGATGATCTGGGTCAGCGGCAGGCCGAAGTACAGCACGAATAGCTGGGCGAGTAGTGGCGTCCCGCGGATGAGTTCGGTGTAGGACAGCGAGAGCCACCGCAGGCCTCGGCCGCCGTAGACGCGAGCGACCGACAGCGGCACCGCCAGCACGAACCCGAAGGCGATGCCGGCGACGGTGAGGACGATGGTGAGCCACGCGCCGCGAGCGAGGGAGGGGAGCGAGGGGATGGCGCCGGCGACGAATCCGAGGAGACCGGCGACCACGTCCAGCGGCGCGCCGGCGACGCCCAGCGAGGCGGCGGTCGCACCGAGCGACTCGGCGGCGGTGGCGAACGGCGCCGCCGGAACGAACGACTGGTCGCTCGGGAACGCCAGCCCGTCTGGCAGGAGGAAGTCGTTCGTCCAGCGCAGGAGCAACCAGCCCCAGAACGCCACGAGGCCGGCGAGCGCCCACGGTCTGTCGGTGTCGACGGTGACGGTGGTGCGGACCTCGTCGGCGACGGACGGTTCTTCGGCGCTCATCAGTGGCCGTTCGACTGGAGCCCCGTCAGGAACTCGCTGGTTCGGTCGTGTTCCGGCCGCTGGAACAACTGTTCGGGCGGCCCCGACTCGACGATGCGACCGCTGTCGAGGAAGTGGATGTCGTCGGCCGCAGAGCGGGCGAATCCCATCTCGTGGGAGACGACGAGCATCGTCATCCCGCGCTCTGCGAGGTCACGCATCACCTCGACCACCTCGCCGACGAGTTCGGGGTCGAGCGCGCTGGTCGGCTCGTCGAACAGCATCAGTTTCGGCTCCATCGCCAGCGCGCGGGCGATGCCGACCCGCTGTTGCTGGCCGCCCGAGAGTTCGGCGGGGTAGGAGTCCGCCTGTGCGGCCAATCCCACCTGTGCGAGGTGGTCGGCGGCCCGTTCCGTCGCCTCGGCTTCGGGCACGCCCAGCACCCGTTTCAGGCCGAGCGTGATGTTCTCCAGCGCGGTGAGGTGGGCAAAGAGGTTGAAGTCCTGAAACACCATGCCGACGTCCTGCCGGAGTTCGTTTACGTCAGTCTCCGGGTCGTAGACCGGCGTCCCGTCCAGCCAGATGCCGCCGCTGTCTATCTCGGTCAGGCGGTTGATACAGCGCAGCATCGTCGACTTCCCGCTGCCGCTGGGGCCCATGAGGACGTCGACGTCCCCGCGGTCCATCTCGAAACTGACACCCTTCAGTACCTCCTCGTCTCCGTAGGACTTGTGTACGTCCTCGACTCGTAGCAGTGTCATGAACTCTCTCCCGACGGAATCGCGTAGTACTCGCTCAGGCGGTCCAGCGCCCGGTTCGTCCCGAACGTCAGCACGAAGTAGACGGCGCTGATGGCGACGAACACCTCCAGCACGGCCGTCGACCGGCCGCTCTGGGTGAACAGGTCGTAGCCCCGGGTTAACAGCTCCGCGAGGCCGATGGCGAAGGCGATGCTCGTGTCCTTCAGGACGATGGTGAACTCGTTCTGGAAGCCGGGCATCGACCGCCGGAGCGCCTGCGGGACGACGACGTGGCGGATGGCCTCGAACCGACTCATCCCGACGGCGCGGGCCGCCTCCATCTGCCCCTCGTCGACGCTCTGGAGTGCCCCCCTGAATATCTGTGACTGGTAGGCCGCGCTCCGCAGTCCTAGCCCGACGGTGGCCGTCACGAACGCCGACTTCGAGATCGAGACGACGAAAAAGAGGACGAGCATGATGACGACGATGGGCGTCCCACGGAGGACGACGCCGCTGACGCTCACGATGCGCTGTGCGATGCCCTCGCCGTACACCTCGACAGCCCCGGCCGGGAACCCCAGCAGGAAGCCGAGCAACAGGCTGGTCAGCGTCAGGCCGACGGTGACGGCCGCGCCGGTCAGCAGGTAGTCGAAGTTGTCGAGGACGAACGCCCAGTCGCCTGCCTGCAACATCGATTTACTCGCCGAACCACTTTCGCGTCAGTTCCTCGTAGGTGCCGTCCTCGCGGACCGTCGAGAGTCCCGAATTGAGGGCCTCCTGGCGAGCGTCGTCGTCGGTGCGGACGCCGAAGCCGAACTTCTCGCCGGTCTCGTAGACGAACGCGACCTCGACGGGCCGGTTCGCCGCGAACGTGTTGGCGACGGGCACGTCGATGACGACGGCGTCGACGTTGCCGTTCTGGAGGTCCTGAATGGCCAGCACGTAGTTGTCGTAGGCGTTGTACTGGTTCTCGGTGATCTCGTCGCCGACGAGTTCGTCCTGTACGACGCCTTCGCCGGTCGTCCCCTTCTGGGCGCCGACCGGGCGGTCGGCGAGGTCCGAGAGGCTCTCGGGGGCGAAGTCGCCGTCCGAGCGAACGACGATGGCCTGATCCGAGGAGTAGTATGGGTCGCTGAAGTCGATGGTTTGGTCGCGGTCGTCGTTGATGGTCATCCCGGCCGCGATGACGTCGATGTTGTTGTTCGTGAGTGCGGGGATGAGCGAGTCGAACTCGAATTCCTCCCAACCCTCGAAGGAGTACTCGGTCTCCGAGACCACGGCTTCGAGTAGGTCGATGTCGAATCCGACGAGGTCGCCGCCCTCTTTCATCTCGAACGGTGGGAACCCTGGCGCAGTGCCGGCCGTGATAGTCGGTCGCTCGGTGCCACTGTCACCGCCGTCACCGCTGTCGCCATCACCGGAACATCCGGCTACCGAGAGCGTCACTGCCGTCCCGCCAACGGTGGTGAGATACTGTCGTCGCGAGAGTCCTTTGTCTGACATGGACGGTACATGGTCGCATGCCCGGATTAGTGTTACGAACCGGTTACTACCGGTGTTGTACGTTCTTCGAAACGTTTGGACGGAATCGGGCGGTCAGTCGGAACTGGGACTGGCGTCGGCGTCCGCCGTCGACTCGCTCGCCGAGGTGTCCGACCGGGTTTCGGCGGGCGAACTGGCCCCGTCGAACGTCCACGCGGTCGCCGCGACCATCGCGGTCAGAATCGTCAGCGCGGCGGCGTGGTGGAGCACCTGTGCGGCCGCGCCGAAGTTGATGATGGTGTTTGCACCGAGCAGTATCTGGACGGGGAGGACCACGGTGGCGACGCCGGTCGCGTACTTGATGCGCGTCGAGTACCCGCCGCGCCACGCGGCGACGGTAGAGCCGAGGATAGCGAACCCGGTAATCATCGCGACCAGACGGTGGAACCACTCGACGAAACTCGCCCAGTTAGCCGGGAACAGTCCCATCCAGCCGTCACACAGTGGCCATCGGGCCCCGCACGTCAGTCCCGCACCGATGGCACCGGTGTACACCCCGAGCAGGATGAGGCCGAACGTCAGGGCTGTCGTCGCCGTGAGTAGCCGACGGAAGCGGTCGGTCATACTCGGACCTTGGTGCGCTCGTAC
The DNA here is from genome assembly GCF_014647235.1 of Haloarcula pellucida. Classification (GTDB taxonomy): domain Archaea; phylum Halobacteriota; class Halobacteria; order Halobacteriales; family Haloarculaceae; genus Haloarcula; species Haloarcula pellucida. The sequence goes on along the minus strand of NZ_BMOU01000004.1, from coordinate 376,607 downwards.
TTAGCCCCTTCTTTGGGTGGCGGAGGCTGTAGACGCCACGCCGTCCGAGACACACGCCACTGTCTTTCACACCGCATCGCTGTACGACGCCGTCGAACTCGTCACCGTCGCAGAGATGGGGCGGGACCGACGACGACCCCGACGTGATATCGAGTGCCGTCGACGCCGTCTCGTCCGTCAGTCGAGCGGTTGCAGACGCGAACGAGGGACGGGTGCGTACCGAGGCTCCGCCACGGACCAGCAGTCCGCGACGACCGAACTCGCGAATACCGTCGCCGGCACGCGGTGTCGAGACTGCCCGAAAGATTTCGACAGTCGTTGAGATTGACTACGTCGCTTGACGGTAAACTTGCCTTTTTGATGGCCGGGAACGACGTCTCGGTATGGGACTTGACGAAGACGCACTCGACTATCACAGCCGGGACCCGCCCGGCAAGATAGAGATAGCGACGACGAAACCGACCAATACACAGCGGGACCTCTCACTGGCGTACTCACCCGGCGTCGCCGCACCCTGCGAAAAGATCGCGGAGAACCCAGAGCGGGCCTTTACTTACACAGCGAAGGGGAACATGGTCGCCGTCGTCTCGGATGGGTCCGCGGTGCTGGGGTTGGGCGACATCGGGCCGGAGGCCTCCAAGCCAGTCATGGAAGGGAAAGGCGTTCTGTTCAAACGCTTTGCCGACATCGACGTCTTCGATATCGAACTCGACACGGACGACGCCGACGCGATGGTCGAAACCGTCCGGGCGATGGAACCGACCTTCGGCGGCATCAATCTCGAAGACATCGCCGCTCCGGAGTGTTTCGAGGTCGAGCGCCGCCTCCGGGAGGAGATGGACATCCCGGTGTTCCACGACGACCAGCACGGTACTGCTATCATCTCCGGGGCCGCGCTGGTCAACGCCGCCGACATCGCCGGGAAGGACCTCGCCGACCTCGACATCGTCTTCTCCGGGGCCGGCGCGAGCGCCATCGCTACCGCCCGCTTCTACGTCTCGCTGGGCGCGACGAAAGCGAACATCACGATGTGTGACTCCTCGGGCATCATCACTGCAGACCGCGCCGAGCACGAGGACCTCAACGAGTTCAAACAGGAGTTCGCCCGAGACGTTCCGGAGGGCGACCTCGCGGACGCGATGGCCGGTGCCGACGTGTTCGTCGGCCTCTCTATTGGCGGCATCGTCGACGAGACGATGGTCCAGTCGATGGCGTCGGACCCCATCATCTTCGCGATGGCCAACCCCGATCCCGAAATCGACTACGAGGACGCCAAACACGCCCGCGACGACGCCGTCATCATGGCCACCGGGCGCTCTGACTACCCCAATCAGGTGAACAACGTGCTGGGGTTCCCGTTCATCTTCCGCGGCGCACTGGACGTGCGCGCCACCGAGATCAACGAGGAGATGAAGGTGGCCGCCGCCGAAGCGTTGGCCGACCTCGCCCGACAGGACGTGCCCGACGCCGTCGTCAAGGCCTACGGCGACCAACCGCTCCAGTTCGGGCCGGAATACATCATCCCCAAACCGCTGGACCCCCGCGTGCTCTTCGAGGTGACGCCAGCCGTCGCGAAGGCTGCGATGGACAGCGGCGCCGCGCGCAAGGAGTTAGACCTCGACGACTACGTCGAACGGCTGGAAGCGCGGTTGGGCAAGTCCCGCGAGATGATGCGCGTCGTCCTCAACAAGGCCAAGAGCGACCCCAAACGGGTGGTGCTGGCGGAGGGCGACGACGAGAAGATGATTCGAGCGGCCTACCAACTCGTCGAACAGGGCATCGCCCAACCGGTCCTGCTGGGCGACGCCGACGAGATAGAGGCGACGCGTCGCCGGTTCGGACTGGAGTTCGACCCCGTGGTGGTCGACCCGGAGACGGCCGACGTCGAGGCGTACGCCGACCGCCTGTACGAACTCCGCCAGCGCAAGGGCGTCACGCGGCGCGAGGCCGAGGAACTGGTCCGTGACGGCAACTACCTCGGCAGCGTGATGGTCGAGATGGGCGACGCCGACGCGATGCTGACCGGCCTGACTCACCACTACCCCTCGGCCCTGCGCCCGCCCCTGCAGGTCATCGGTACCGCCGAGGACGCCGACTACGCCGCCGGCGTCTACATGCTGACGTTCAAGAACCGCGTCATCTTCTGTGCGGACGCGACGGTCAATCAGGACCCCGACGCCGACGTACTCGCAGAGGTAACTCGACACACTGCCGAGTTGGCCCGCAGTTTCAACGTCGAACCGCGCGCGGCGATGCTGTCGTACTCGAACTTCGGCAGTGTCGACACCGAGGGCACCCGCAAACCCCGCGAGGCCGTGGCGAAGCTACAGGCCGACGAGCGGGTGGACTTCCCGGTCGACGGGGAGATGCAGGCCGACACCGCCGTCGTCGAGGACATCCTCAACAGTACCTACGAGTTCTCCGAACTCGAAGACCCCGCGAACGTGCTCGTCTTCCCGAACCTCGAAGCGGGCAACATCGGCTACAAACTGCTCCAGCGACTCGGTGGCGCCGAGGCTATCGGCCCGATGCTCGTCGGGATGGACAAACCGGTCCACGTCATCCAGCGTGGTGACGAGGTCAAGGATATCGTCAATCTCGCGGGCGTGGCAGTCGTAGACGCCCAGCAGGAGTAATCACGGCGACGTAGTCGCTACGGCGGCGTTTCACCTGCCTGTTGGCGGGTTGATGAAGAGGGCGTCGACGACGGCAGTCAGTGCCAGAACCGACCCGACGGCGAGCGCTTTCGGAACCGCAACGCCGACCAGTCCGGCGGCGACGACCGTCAGCAGGAACGTCGTGGGGATGAGCGCGAGTACGAAATCGTATCGAGAGAGCGACGGTGTCGGTGCCGACCGATCCGTGTACTGTCCATCCGAACTGTGAGTCCTGCTGCTACTGGTACTCATCTGTCTGTCACCTCCCAGTAGTTACTATACATCCTCTTCCACTTAAAGTTTGAGCTGTGTGACGTTGGGGGAACGTTGCTGAAGTCATATTCAAACGTCTGGATAACTTATGCAGTGCTAAACCGTGCCGCCCCGTCACAATGGTCTGCAGCGGGACACTCGCCACGGCGGTTTTGTCTTCGGCCCCTCACTGGCGACGTATGGGAACAGTCGCGGTCACCGGCGGCAACGGTCGGGTCGGACAGGCGGTCCTCGAACACCTCGGTGCGGAAGGGTATCGGACCGTCAACATCTCTCGGGGGAAACCCGACGAGTCACACTCGGACGCCTATCTCACGACCGACTTGCTCGACGCCGGCGAGGTGTACGGGTCGCTCGCGAAGAGCGACGCCGACGCCGTCGTCCACCTCGGGATGCTCCCGACGCCCGAACGAACGCCGGGGTATCGGACCTTCGAGAGCAACGCCATGTCCACCTATCACGTACTGGAGGCCGCCGGCGAACTCGGCGTCGAGACGGTGACGCTCGCGTCGAGTTTCAGCGCCATCGGTGGCGGCTTCGAACCGGGCCCCATCACCGTCGACTACCTCCCGGTCGACGAGTCTCATCGACTCACCCCGTCGACGTCCTACGGGTTGGGCAAGCAGACGCTTGAGACCATCGCGGACGGGTTCGCGCGACGGACCGCCGACCGGCCACGGACTATCACGTCACTTCGGTTCCCGTGGGTCGTCGACGACGAGATGGCCCGCGAGACGTTCGTCGAGGCCGACCGGACGCTCGACGGCCTCCGGGCGACGGATACCCTCCACACCCAGCGCAATACACTGTTCACCTACGCACACGTCTCAGACGTGGTCGACCTCGTCCGGCGGTCGGTCGAGGCGACGTTTGACGGCCACGAGCGCGTCTGGGTGTCGGCCCCCGATACGAGCGCGGAGACGCCGACGAAGGCAGTGGTGGCCGACCTGTTCCCGGACGCGGCGGTCCGGGCGGACCTATCGGACCACACCGCACTGGTCGATACGTCGAAGGCAGCACGGCTGTTCGATTGGGCCCCGTCTTGGAGCTGGCGGACGCTCGAATGACCGGTTAGGTGGTGTATAATCCGCCGAGATGGGCGTACCGTCGTCGGCTATCCGCGCCGGGACGAGCGTCGGCCCGCCCTCCGGGTCAGTCTGAGGCCCCGCCACGCTCCGACCGAGAGGGCGGCGGCACACGCTTGTCGGTGGACGTGGTCTGTGGGAGGACACAGCGGTCCGGTTCGCCGTTGACGTGGGCGTACTGGTCCGGCGCGTTGGCGAGCGGATGGGCCGGGTTTCGGTCGCTTGAGATGCGGGCCGCCCGAACCTCGCCGAAACTGTTGACGCGGGCCTGAATCCCCCGCCAGTGGAGGCCCGTCGCCGGCGGTACCGAGACGCTGTGGGGCGGGTCGTAGGCCGACCCGTGTGTCGCCAGTACCTCGGCGTTGACGTTCTCGGCGAGTTGGTCGTGGTCGATGAGCAGTCCGACGCGGGCGTCAGCCGGTGCCCGCGTCGCGAGGACGTCCAGTCCGAGGTGGAGCGCCCGGTACTCGGCGACGTTGTTGTCCGGCGCGCTGTCCGGTACCGAGAGACGGACGACTCGCTCGCCGTCTAGTGTCTCGACGACGACGCCCAGACCACCTCGCTCCGTCGGGCGTCCATCACTGGCGACGGGGTCGATTCCGTGCTGTCGGAAGGACCCGTCTGTGGCGATGTAGAAATCCCGATGGTGGCTACGAGGGGGGTGTGCGATGTGCGGCGTCGGTGACTCGTCGAACAAATCTCGTAGGGTCGGCCGGCCGTAAGCGGCCATACCAGTTCTTAGACGACTGGGAATATAAATATGTGGCCCCGACCCGCCGAGACAAAGTCGGGGCTGGGGCCGACAGACGCCACTCCGTCTCTCACTCTCGCGCGTACGAGTGGCCGAGGAGCAATGCGACGGCGTTACAGGCGACCAGTGCGGCGAACGCCGTCCTGACGGCCGGGGTCTCGAGGCCCGACGCCAGCAGCGGCAGGTAGAGGAACGGGAGGGCAATAGCTGTCCAAAAGGCGATGCCACGGAGGGGTTCCAGGAGGGTTTGGGGAACGTTCGGGACCGTTTCGTCGAGGCGGGCGAACAGTTCGTGTGCTGACGAACTCGACATGGAGTGACCTGTTCCCTCGTAGAACGGATACCGGCTTATAACCGCGAGAGCGTTCGTCCTATTTCGTTTCGTTTCACGCCACGCCCCGAGACGACCCCGACGTTTCACGCCACGATTAAATCCGCGTAGACGTTTTAGAATCGCCTCTCGTGCTGTCTCAGCCGGTACTATAGCAGTACAGACCGGTACGTTCGACCCCGTTTTTCAGGGACCCAATAGAGAGATATTAACTTCGTGGTCGACGGCCGGCACCGTGGCCGTGTCGACGACGTGGTCGAACACCGTCTCTCGCCATTCGTCGACGCGCCGTTCGTGGTACGCCCGGTGGCGCTCGACGGTGTACGTCTCCGTCTCGTCCGCACGGAGTTCGTCTGCGGTGTCGTCGGGCGTCGGATAGGCCGGTGCCGTGTCCGTCAAGAGTCGCTCCGGCGCGACGTGGAGTGTCTCCTCGTCGTCTCTCTGTACCACGTGGAGTCGCGCTCGCATCCGACCGCTGTATGGCGGCGTCGCACGGAGGACCGTCCGCGGTCCGTCACGGGCGTTTGCCTCCAGTGCCGCGGTGAGGTCTTCGGCACTGACGGCTAGCGAGCGAACGACCGACGGGTCGGGTGACATCGGCGGGGGTACGACCGCCAGCGACAAAGCCCCGACGGGTCGCGTCACATCCGACTGCTGTAGTCCCACGAGTGCAGGCGGTCGGGGGTGATCGTGATCGTCACCTCGCGACGGTCGGGCGACAGGAGTCGCTCGGCCAGCGGCGAGTCGGTCCCACCGAGGTACCGGTGGATGAGCGCTCGTAGCGTCGCTTTTCCCTCGTCCGGCGAGACTGTCGCGGTCCCGTTTCCTCTGACACCCCGGTACGGTGGGTCGTTGGTCGACACCTCGAAACTGACGACGTCGTCGTGTTCCAGATACCCGACCACAGCGGCGTCGGCGGCGGTCGCACACTGTAGCGTATCGTCCTCGTAGCGATACCACAGCGAGAGCATCCACGGGTCGCCATCGGGGCGTCGACACCCTAGCCGGATCGGTACCGTCGTCGACTCGAGGAAGTCCGTGAGTTCCTCGTCGGACCACGGACCCGTGACAGTGGCCATCGAGTGCCGATAGGTGGGCCGGTGTAAACTGTTCTGGGGTCCCGCTCGTCTACGCAGAATCACCATTGATAATCCGAGAGGTGGGTTTATTATTGCCATCCGGTAAGAACGCAATCAGAACAGTCGGTGGGGACACGATGACGAAGAAACAAAGTGTGCAAGCGACGACTCACTCGGGGACGGCGACGGTACTCGTGGTCGACGACGAACACGACGTCGCCGAACTCTATACGGCCTGGCTTGGAACAGACCACGACGTCCGGAGTGCTAACGACGGCGAAACCGCACTCGAGAAGATGGACGACACCGTCGACGTCGTGTTTCTGGACCGGCAGATGCCGGGGATGTCGGGGGACGACGTGCTCGACGCCATCGAGAACCGGGGTCTCGACTGTCGCGTCGTGATGGTCACGGCCGTCGACCCGGGATTCGACATCGTCGAGATGCCGTTCGACGACTATCTCACGAAACCCGTCGGCCGCGAGGACCTGTTAGCGGCCGTCGACGAGATGCTCGTCCGCGATACGTACGACGACCACCTCAAGCAGTACTTCGCCATGGCGTCGAAGAAGGCGACGCTCGAATCCGAGAAAAACCACGCCGAACTCGACGCCCACGAGGAGTACCACGAGGTCAGCAGGCGCGTCGAGGAACTCCGCCAACGGGCCGACGACGCGGTCAACGAGTTCGACGACTTCGAGGCCGCGTTCCGGGAGTTTAGCGGGTAGCAGTCACCAATCAGTCTCGCGTGACGACGTCTTCGTCCGTCGGCCCCTGTCCGTCGTATCTCGCGACGAACTCGTCTAGCCTGTCGCCGTCGTCCGCGCCGGGCAGGCGTCGAGTCGCCGTCTCGCAGTCGGCCTCGACGCCGAGTCGCTCGCAGACGAGGTCCGTCGTCGACGCTGCCATCTGCCGGTAGGTGGTCAACTTGCCGCCGACGACGCTGACCAGATTCTCGACGCCGTCGTCGCCGTGATCCAGCTTGAAGAACCCCCGCGAGATCCCCCTCCGGTCGCCGTCGCCCTCGTCGGGCGCGTACAGCGGTCTGACGCCCCACCACGTCCGGACGACGTCGGCGTCCGCCACCGGCGGCAGCATCGCCGCACACTCCTCGATGGAGCGGTCGACCTCCCAGTCGGCCCTCTCGTAGTCGTCGGGGTCCGAGACGGGGACGCTGGTCGTGCCCAGTACCGCCTCGCTCTCGTGTGGGACGACGATGTCGCCGTCGTCGGGGTCGCGACACCGGTTCAGAACCGGCCCGAGCGAATCGTACTCGACGGAGACCATCACGCCCCGCGCCGGGGCCATCTCCACGTCGACGCCGGCCTTCGCCGCGACCTGCCCTGCCCACGCGCCGGCCGCGTTGACGACGTAGTCGGGATCGACCGTCTCGTCGGCGTCGCCGCCGAGCGTCGCGGCCGTCACCCGCCCGTCGGTGACAGTGAGCGATTCGAGGGGCGCGTGCGGGTGAATCGTCGCGCCGTTGGCCTCGGCGTCGGCCGCGTTCGCGGCGACGAGACGCGAGGGGTAGATGACGGCGTCCGGAACTCGCATCGCGCGTTCGACCTCGGGAGAGAGGTCCGGCACCAGTTCGCGGGCCGCGTCCGCGTCGAGTTCGTCAGTCTCGATGCCGACGGCCTCGCAGGCGTCGCGCTTCGCTTCGAAGTACTCGGGGTCGTCCTCGGTCAACTGGACGAACAGGCCGCCGGTGTCGCGGATACACTCCCCGGCGACGTCTCTGAGGATCCGGTTCTCCTCGATACACTCCTCGGCGCCGGTCGCATCGGCCTCCGCGTAGCGCGCACCGCTGTGTAAGAGCCCGTGCGAGCGACCCGACGTTCCGCTGGCGAGGCCACCGCGTTCGGCCAGCGTCACGTCGACGCCGCGGAGCGAGAGGTCACGGGCCACACCGACGCCGGTCGCACCGCCGCCGACGACCAGTACTGTCGTAGAGCGTGTCATCACCAGATATTGGTCTGGATACACATGGGCCTAGCGCTCGGGCCGGGCGCTCGACCCACCTACGGTTTGACGAGGACCTTGATGGCGTCGCGTTCGTCCATCGCGCGGTAGCCCTCCGGCACGCCGTCAAGGTCGACCGTCTTGGTGAAGATGGGCGACGGGTCGAGCGTCCCCTGCAACACGTCGGCCATCAGGTCCTCGGCGTAGGCCCGGACCGGCGCGACGCCGCCGCTGAGGGTGATGTTGTCGCCGAACATCCCGAAGAGGTCGAGGCCGTCCTCGTTCACGCCGTGGGGGACGCCGACGTAGCCGACGGTTCCGCCCGGCCGACACACCTCGATGGCGGTCTCCATCGCCGACGCGGCACCGACACACTCCATGACGTGGGTCGCACCGCCGTAGGTCGTCTCGATGGCTCGCTCGATGGCCTCCTCGCCGCGGGCGCTGATAGTCTCGGTGGCACCGAACTCCCGGGCCAGTTCCAGTCGGTCCTCGTGGTGTCCCATCGCGACGATGCGCTCGGCACCGAGTCGACGCGCGGCGAGGACCCCACACAGACCGACCGCGCCGTCGCCGACGACGATGCAGGTGTCGCCCTCGCCGACGCCCGCGCTCACGGCGGCGTGGTGGCCGGTCCCCATCACGTCGGTCAGGGGGAGCAACGCTTCCAGCGTGTCCTCGTCGTCGGCGTGCCGGTCGGGGACCCGGACGAGCGTCCCGTCGGCCGTCGGCACGCGGACGTACTCTCCCTGTCCGCCGCCGTTGTCGCCGCCCCACGAGTCGCCGTTGACACAGGAGGTGTGCAGTCCCTTGCGGCAGAACTCACAGTGCCCGCAACTGACGACGAAGGGCGCGAACACCCGGTCGCCGGGTTCGACCGAGCGCACGTCCTCGCCGACTGCCTCCACGATGCCCATGGGTTCGTGGCCGACGCGGGAGCCCTCCTCCCGGTCGCTCTGGCCCCGATAGAACCACAGGTCGGAGCCACAGACTGCCGTGTGTGTGATGCGGACGACGGCATCGGTCGGCGACTCGACTTCTGGCTTCGGAACCTCCTCGACGGTTATCTCGCCGGGGCCGCGATAGATGGCTGCGCGCATACCCGGCGTTCGGGCCGGGCGTGGAAAACCGTTCGCCCACAGTAGTAAGGTCCATCGCCGGCATGTCCCTGTATGGATGCCAGAGCGACCATCCACGACTACTACGACTCGCTGCGACACGGTGCGCCGTTGGACACCTTCTTCGCCGACGACCGGCCGGCCGACGACCCCATCGTGAAGTTCGGCCTTTCCGAGCGCCTCGTCGGCTCCGACACGATTCAGGAAGGCCTCCGCGACCAGACCGCGTCGACGAGCGACTGGACCGTCGAGAGCCACGACCTCCGGGTCACACAGCGCGACAGCGTGGCGTGGTTCAGCGACGTCGTGGCGCTCTCCTGGGACGAGGGCGACGCCCACCACGAGTTCTACACCCGCTGGAGCGGGACGCTCGAACACCGCGACGGCGAGTGGCGGTTCGTCGGGATGCACGTCAGCGTCGCGACGGAGTTGTAAGCAGGCCGTCTCACAGTGCCGTGGGAGCGCACACTCTTCACTGACCCCATCGAGCGCGGTCGTGACTGGGCGATAGGCCCCGCGCGAACGACGTCCGACGCGACGCTCCGCGGCGAGTATCGCTGGAGCGGGACAGTATCACCGACGTCGACACACCGCGAGGACGGACCATCGTTTGTGACGACGAGCGCTATGTGGCAGCGATAAATTAATGAAAGCTAGCCTGTATATTTATCCCGCTCCACGGCGATGGTAGTGACATGTCCCAGGTCCTCGCAAACGAACTCGCTGACAAGCGGGTACTAACGACAGACGGACAAGAGATCGGCACCCTGTACAGTATCACGGCAGATCTGGATTCTGGCGCGCTGGACACGCTCATCGTGGAAACGGACCGTCACGAGGTGTACGGCATCGAAAGCAACGCCAACGGACGCGTGTCGCTCCCGGCTGACACCCTCGAGGCCATCTCCGAGCACGTCGTGATCACGCCGCCGGAGTGACCACCACCCGCCGTCGCAGAACACGACTCGTACTGTGACATCGGCGACGTCCGACGCCGTCGTCGAGGCCGCGGTCCGGTGACTCGCCGCACAGGAGTCCCAACGAGAGCGGCAGCGTCCTTGATCCGGTCGTGTAGCAGCCGCTCACTGAGGTTCGCAGTAGTCGAAAAGTGCCCGGGGAGGGCTCCGAACCCTCGATCTCCGCATAACCCAGGTCCGGGGTGTGACGAGCACCCCACGGGTCATGCCGGTTGGTACCGCATGAGTCGTCAGACCCTATGAGTGCGGCGCTATGTCCAGCTAAGCCACCCGGGCTCGGGTGCACTCGATCGTTGGCCGCTTTCCGTCTTGAAGGTTCTCATCTGCCGTGGGGCTGTGGGACTCTCTCACGGCGGCCGCCCGCTCGGGGGACCCACGGATTTAAGCCACCACGCTAGTATGCACCCTGCATGGAGATTCCCGACCTCGTCCGGCAGGAACTCGGGGACGAGGAGATCCAGGCCGGCGTCAACCTCGGCGACGAGGACGCTGTTTGTTTCACGCCGACCCGGACGCTCGTCTACCGCGGGGAGGGGTTGTTGAGCGACGAGAAGGTCACAGCCCACCCTCACGACTTCGAGCGCCTGACGATATCCGAAGGCCGACGAAAGACCAAGTTCACGCTGTATTACACCGACGAGAAGCGCGACTTCGGCGTGCCGAACGACCGCGCTGGGACCATCCTCGAACGGTTGCTAGAGGGCACACTCCGCGTCTCGAACGGTATCGACGCCGACGAGAGCGTCACCGGCGTCTTCCGGTTCAGCGAACTCACGCTTGTGGTCACCGACACGCAACTGCTGAAGCATCTGGGCAACGTCACGTGGGACGCCGACTACGAGGCCTACCTGTTCGAGGACGTCACCGGCCTCGACTTCGAGGAGGGCAGTGTCGCGACGGCCATCGTCCTCTCGGTGAACGACCGCCCCGAACGCATCAAGGCCCCAGCCGAACAAGCTCCGATGGTCCGAAAGACGCTGCAGGAGGCGCTCTTTGCCTACCACGACGTCTCGTCGCTTGCCGACCTGAACGCGAAGGTCGGCACCGAACCGGAGGACGGGAGCGACGCCGGCGGCGGCCTCGGCCTCGAATCCGGTATCGACCCGCTCGTCGGCGACGACGCGGAGGCCGACGAGGACCAGTCCGAGCAGCGCTCCACGCAGTCCGCTGCGGCCGCGACACAGCACCAGTCGTCGACGGCCGACGCCGAACCGGCGACGAAGTCGACCGTCCAGCCGTCGTCGTCGACGGACCGCGGCGGTGACGTCGAAGCCCTCGAACGACAGGTCGCCGAACTCACGGCGGCCGTCGAACGCCAGACCGAGCGCATCGAACGCCAAGAGCAGACCATCAAGACGCTCATCAAAGAGCTTCGACAGGGGCGCTAGACCAACGGCGACGGTCCGGTTCTCGCTACACGTCGCCGAAACCGCTTCCGAGGTCACCCGCTCGCTGTTGCTCTGCGGCTCGCGTTGCTCACCGCGTCGTTCGAGGGATACGCCTTCCGGTCGTGTCTCTCGCTACTCCCGCCCCAGCACTTTCCTGATACACGTCGACCCGAACGGTCCCAACTCGCCGCCGTCGAACTGGACGAAGTGGCCCGTCGAGATGCTCGCGCCGCAGCGCTCACAGGAGAAGTCGCCCTCGCGGACCACCACGTCGCCCTCGAAACTGACGTAGGTGCCTCGCGTGCGGGGGCGAACGAGGCCCTCCTCGCGGTCGATGACGCCGCGCATCGCTGCGGTGTCGAGAATCTCCCGTTGGAGGCCGGGATTGGTGGTGACCGTCTCGATGCGGTCCATGGCCTCGGCTACCGATAGCTCCTCGTGTTCGAGGTGGGCGAGCAGTTCGACCCCGAGTTCGACGGGGTCGCGGTCGGCGTCGTCCACGCCGGCACGTCGTCCGCCACCGGATTAACGCTTACCACAAGAGGTTTGCCGCTCGCTGTCACTGTCTCGGGTAGATGGACCGTCTGGTGAAGCGGCAGGTGGTGGGGTCGGCCGCACTCCTCGCCGCCGTGGCCGTGGCCGCGCTGGTTCTCTCGCCGGCCCACATCATCCGGGAAGCGATGCATCTGGCCGACCACCCCGTGTATCTGGCGGGCCTCATCGTCGCCCTCTATCTCGTCCGGCCGCTGTTCGCGTGGCCGACGATGCCGCTGTCGGCGTTCGTCGGGTTCGTCCTCGGCGTCGAGTGGGGGTTCCCTGTCGCGCTGATGGGCGCGCTCGTCACCTGCCTCATCCCGTACCGGTTCGCACGGAAAGCCGGCGAACAGGGCGGGATGTTCGGCTGGCTGGGCGAGTCCGGCCAGCGAATCATGTCGGTGACCGGCGAGACGCGCGGGGTTCTCGCCGCTCGTCTCTCTCCCGTCCCGGCGGACCCGGTGTCCTACGGCGCTGGCTTCGCCGACGTCTCGACCCGGGCGTTCGTCGTCGGCACGTTCCTCGGCGAGATTCCGTGGGTCGCGGTCGAGGTGATAGCCGGCGCGTCGATGCGCTCGCTCACGCTGACTGGCCTGTCTATCGAGGCCCTGCCGCACCTCCTCTCCCTGTTCGGAGCCATGGCGGTGCTGGTGCTCGCTGGCCCGACCTACCGGCACTTCAGCGGTCGGCCGGAGTCGTCCTGAACTCGAAGCGTGCGCCGCCGGTCGCGCTCTCGGTGGCTTCGACCGACCACCCGTGTGCGGTGGCGATGTCTTCGACGATAGCGAGGCCGAACCCGGTCCCGTGGTTGCTTGAGGTATAGCCTCGCTCGAAGATCTTCTCACGCGTCGCCGGCGGGATGCCCCGGCCGTCGTCAGCGACGACGAAGCCAGCGGTCGACGCCCCGTCCGCCATCGTGTCGACGGTCACGGTGAGGTCAGCAGTCTCGGATCCGGTGTCCGCACCGTGTTCGACGCTGTTCCGGAACAGGTTCTCCAGCAGTTCTCGAAGCCGAGCGGGGTCGGCCTCGACGGTCGTCGTGGCGGCACAGTCGAGCGTCGCACCGCCGGTATCGACGTTGGCCCACGCCTGCTCTGCGGTGGTCCGGAGATCGACTTGTTCCGTGGTTCCGACGGTTTCGCCCTGTCTGGCCAGCGACAGCAGGTCCTCGATGAGTCGCTCCATCCGGTCGGCCGCGCCCGCCGCGTCGCCGAGGTGGTCGATGTCGCCTGTCTCTTCGGCCAGCGTGAGACGCCCCTGAACGACGTTGAGTGGGTTTCTGAGGTCGTGGCTGACGACGCTCGCGAACTCGGCGAGGCGCTCCTCGCGCTCTTTTCGCTCGGCGATGTCACGGATGACGCCGGCCGTTCCGGCGAACTCGCCGTCGGGCGCCGGGAGGAGCGCCATGTTGTTCTCCGACGGAATCCGTTCCCCGTCCCGCGTCACGATGTCCATCTCCAGCGTGCCGCTGTTGGCGTCGTCGTCGTCCAGCAGGTCCTGTATGATCTGCTCACCGCGTTCCAGTCCCTCGTCGGTCATGACGACCCCGATGTGTTCGCCGACGAGTTCTTCGGGGCTGTACCCGGTCATCGGTTCGATGGCCTCGTTGACGAACGTAAACACGCCATCGTCGTCGAGCGTGTAGACGGGGTCGTCCACGGCCTCGACGATAGTCTCGTAGCGTTCGAGTTCCCGTTCGCGTTCGGTGCGCTCGGTGATGTCACGGATGACGCCGACGGACCCGACGAACTCGCCGTCGTCGTCCACCAGCGGCGCGACCTTGTCCTCGTTCACCGTCCGGTTCCCGTCGGCGTCGATGGTGTGCATCTCGAACGTGGCCCACGTCCGGTCCGGGTCCGAAAGCAGTCGCTCGATGATATCGTTCCCCGTCTCGACGTCTTCTGGGGGCATGAACTTCGTGGGCTCTGTGCCGATTATCTCCTCGCGTTCGTACCCGAGATGGTCCACCATGGCGTCGTTGGCCATCCGTATCGTCCCGTCGGCATCGAGGACGTACATCGCGTCGCCGACGTTCTCGACGAGGGTCTCGTACTGTTCGAGTTTTCGTTTGCGGGTCTTGCTGTCGGTGACATCGCGGGCGATACCGGCGACGCCGAGAACCTCTCCGTACGGGTCCTCGATGCGCGACCCGCGGAACTCGTGGGGAATCAACTCGCCGTCTTTCGTCTGTATCGGTAGTTCGACCGTCGTGTGGCCCTCCGCGGCAGTCTCTTCGAGACGGTCCAGCAGCACGTCGTGGTACGCCTCGGGGAACAGGTCGAGGGCGTGCATCGAGGCTATCTCCTCCTCACTGTAGCCGGTCACGTCGAGGACGGTGTCGTTCCATCGGAGCAGCTCGCCGTCCGGGCTGACGAGGTAGAACACGTCGTCGATAGCGTCGACGAGCGTCTCGGTGAACTGTCGCGTCTGCTCTAGTTCGCGCTCGCGCTCCTTGCGGGCGGTGATGTCGGTGACGAAGCCTTCGAGCAGTTCGACGCCCTCGTCGTCGGTGCCGACGAGCCGGCCTCGTTCCCAGAGCCACCGCGTCTCGCCGTCGGCCGTCTCGACCTTATAGGTGACTTCGAACGGTTCGTCTGCGGCGAGACAGGTCTGAACCCGCTCCCAGAGGTGGTCCGTCTCCGTCTCTTCGATGAGGTCGCCCCACGTCACCTCGCCGGACTCTACGGTCTCCGGGGCGTACCCGACCAGTTCCTCGACGCCGTCGCTGACGAACTCCATCGGCCACTCGGGTTCGTTCCGTGCGCGGTAGACCATCCCCGGGAGGTTCGAGATGAGCGTCGAGAGTTGCCGCTCCGACTCCTCTAGAGCGGCCTTCGCTCGGTTCTCGCCGACGGCGCGTCTGATTCTGTTGGCCAGTACGGCGTACTGGTCGGTGCCGACGTCCTTCTGGAGGTACTCGGTCACGCCGGCCGAGATGGCGTCGCTCGCTATCTCCTCGTTGCCCTTCCCGGTAAAGAGGATGAACGGCAGTTCCGGGAACTCCTCGCGGACCGCCTTCAGAAACTCCAGCCCGTTCATGTTCGGCATATCGTGGTCGCTCACCACGCAGTCGAACGGTTCGGACCGGAGCCGTCCGAGCGCAGCGCGGGCGTCCCGCTCAGAGACGACGTCGATGCCGCCGTCAACCCGTTCCAGATGCATCGCGGCGACATCCCCGAACTCCGGTTCGTCGTCGACGTGGAGCACGCGAATTTCGCCATCGCTACCCATTGTACTACGTCTGCGGTTCCATCATAATAAAGCCGCCAGCAGCCGTCAGTAGAACGTATCAGCGCAGTCATATACGACGCCGTGTTCCGGACAGACGTACTTACAGTGCCGATGGTACATCGCACGGTCGCACATCGGACAGGGCCGCCCGCCTGACTCGTCGCTCATACGCCGTGGGACGGACTCCTGACGCTTCGCTCTTTGGGGTCGAAATTGGAACAACGCCTTTTGTCGGGTAGCGCCTCGGAGCGAGTATGACCGACGACGTCCTCGACACGAGGGGTGGGCGGGTACTGGTCAGCGTCGCCGCCGGGGTGGCCGGTCTCGCGGGCTCCTACGCCGTGACGGGGAACGCGCCGGCGTTTCTGGCCTCGCCAGTCGAACGGACGCTCGCTCGCACTCTGCCCGGCGCGATAGTCTCGTTCGCGATTACGACGCTCGGGAGTGTCGGCCAGCAACTCAATCTGCTGACCGCCGTCGTCGTCGCCGGTCTCTTCGTCGCGCTGGCGGCACGGGCAGCCATCCTCGCCGGAGATGCGGCCAACAACCGACTCCTCCCGGGCACCGGGACGGCCGTCGTCACGTGGGTCGTCGCCGTCGCACTCACGGGTGAACCCGTCCTCTCGGCGGGCGCGGCACTGCCGGCGGCCGGCGTCGTCGTCCTCGCACAGGCACTCGACGCCGCCGGTGGCCACACCACACCTATCTCCTCGAAGCGTCGTCGGGCGCTCTCGACGGTCGGCGTCGCCCTCGGTGCGAGCGTCCTCGGCTACAGACTCGGCGGACAGCGGACGCCGACGGCGACGGCGGCGGACGCCCCGACGCTTGCGTCCCCCGGTGTAGACCTCGACGACGCACAGACGAAACTCGACGCCGCCAGCGACCGGTCGCTGGACGTCGACGACCTCGACTCGCTGGTCAGCGAGACGTTCTTCGAGGTGGACATCAACTCCATCGACCCGCAGGTCGACGCGGGCGAGTGGACGCTCTCGGTCACCGGCGCCGTCGAACAGGAAGTCACCCTCGACTACGACGAGTTGCAGGGAATGCCCGCCGAGAACCGCTTCTCGACGCTTCGCTGTGTCGGAGATTCCCTCAACGGCAAGAAGATGGACACGGCGCTGTGGACCGGCGTCCCGGTCGACCAGTTGCTCGACGAGGCGGGGGTTCAGAGCGGGTGTGAGTGCGTGATGCTCCACGCGACAGACGGCTACTACGAGGAGTTCCCCATCGAGGCGCTCCGCGGCGGTCTGCTGGTTTACGGCATGAACGGGAAGGTCCTCCCGCGGGGCCACGGCTACCCCGTCCGGGCACTCGTCCCGGGCCACTGGGGCGAGGTCAACGTCAAGTGGCTCACCGAAATCGAAGTGCTCGAACGCGAGGCCGAAGGCTACTGGGAGCAACGCGGCTGGCAGGGCACTGGGCCAGTCAAACCCGTCGCCAAGCTCCACCACGCCGAGCTGTTGGACGACGGCCGCCGGCGACTGGCGGGCCACGCCTACGCCGGTCTTCGCGGTATCTCCCGCGTCGAAGTCTCCACCGACGGCGGGGAGACGTGGGCCGACGCGACGCTCTCGGACCCGCTTCCGGCCGTCGACGGTGACAGGGCCGCCGAAGACGCGTGGCGGCAGTGGGTGTACGCCTACGACCCGCCCTCCGGCGGACACACTGCGGTCGTTCGCATGGTCGACGGTGAGGGCACCGTCCAGACCGCCGAGGAGACGAACCCGCCGCCCAGCGGTCCCTCCGGGTGGGTCAGTCGGGAGTTCGCCTGACTGCGGGCTACGGTGGTGGTACGGACCCGCCCGCCGACTGGCTACTCGGTGTCGATTTCGTACGCCAACTCGACGAGCCCGTTCGCGTACTCCGTCGTCTCGACGAGAGTCAGCGCCTGTCGCGGTCCGTCACCGAACAGGGAGATGCCGCCACCGAGAAGTATCGGGACGACGGCCAGCCGAAGCCGGTCGACGTGTCCCTCGCGGAGGAACGCCTGTGCGAGTTGCGCGCCGCCGACGAGCCAGATTCGGTCGCCCCGTCGTTCGAGACGTTCGGCGAGTTCGTCCACACCCCCGGAGACGAACTCGACGGTGTCCGCCGCGCGCGGCAGGTCCCTGCTAGTCACGACGTACGTCGGTCGGTCGTCGTACGGCCACTCGCCGAATCCCAGCACCTGCTCGTACGTCGTCGACCCCATCACCAGACAGTCCACGTCGTCGAAAAACGCGTCGTAGCCCTCGCTGACCTCGTCTGACTGGAACCCGTCTAGCCAGTCGACGCCGCCGTCCGCCGTCGCGACGTACCCGTCCACGCTGGTCGCGACGTACAGGACGGTAGTGCTCCTATCCATGACCGACGTTCGCTCCGCGTAGGCATATCGCTGTGCCCACGCCGATACTCACAGAGACAATACACATGCCCGTCGGCCACGAGACGCCGATATGACCGAGACGATTACGGGCGAGGTCATCCACGTCGTCCCGCCCGAGGACCTCGACGACTACGAGCTAGACCCCGACTTGCAGTCGCTTGCCGAGACCCGGTACGTCCTCGTCTGCCGGAAGGGCGGCCGCCCCTCGTGGGTCGAGCGAATCGTCGCCTTCCTCCGGCGAACGCCCATCGAACCGGTGACGCTCGTCGCCGACAGGCCCGCCGAGGAAGGCGAGGACGTGACCGCAAGCGTCGAATCGACGGGCGTGACTGGCGTCTACGACGTGATCGAGTTCAGATAGAAAACCGCTCCGCGCGGGTGAAAAACGGGCTCCGGTGTCACACGCTCCGTCTGGCCGCTATCGCAGGCCGGTCAGTTCAGCACTCGGACCAGCCACAGGACTCGCAGGTCTTACAGCCCTCCGAGTAGTACAGCGAGAGCGACCCGCAGTCGGGACACTCGGGGCTCTCGCCGGCGTCGATGAGTTCTTGCTGGTCGCCGGTCGTGCCGGCGTCGGCGTTCGGGCCGTCGGCGGTCTGGGTACCGCTTGGCTGGGCCGCCGGACCGCCATCAGACTGCGTCTGATGTGCTCCGGCGTCTACGGACGCCGGACCGCCGTCCGTCTGTGTGGCGGCGTCACGCTCGGCTTCCTCTTCCTCGGCCGTCTCCTCCAGCGTGACCTGCTGGGGGTAGGCCTTGTCGACGTCGCCGTCGAGGTAGCGGCGCAGGGCCGTGCCGATGGCGTCCGGGATGGACTGAATCTGTTCGCCCTTGTCCCAGGCGACCTTCGGCGACCGGATGCCCTGCAGTTCGTCGGCTATCTCCTCGGGGTCGACGCCCGAGCGCAGCGCCGTCGAGATGGTCTTCGCCAGCGCCTCGGTGAAGGAGGCGGTGAAGCCACCGGAGTTGCCGATGTTGGCGAACAGTTCGAACGGCCGCTCTGCCTCGGGGTCCTCGTTGATGTTGACGTACAGTTTCCCGTAGCCGGTGTCGATGCGCTGGGTGACGCCGTGGAGGACGTCGGGCCGCGAGCGCTTGCGGGCGAAGTCGGACTGCTCGCCGTCTGCGACCGAGAGCATACCCTCGACGGAGTCGTCCAGCGCCGCCTGCACGGCCTCGTCCTCGAGGAAGCCCTCGATACCGCCGAACATCTCCTCCAGCTGGGCGACCAGTTCCTCGGTGTCCATGTCCGAGAACTCGGTGTTCTGGGCACGGGTCGTCAGCACCTGCTTCGAGCGGGTGCCGTCGCGGTAGTAGGTGACGCCCTTGCCGCCGTGTTCGTAGATGTACTCGAACACTTCGGCGGCGTCCTCGACGGTGGAGTCGTTCGGGGCGTTGACCGTCTTCGAGATGGCGGAGTCGACGCCCTCCTGACAGGCGACCTGCACGCCGGCGTGGTCCTGTGCGGAGAGGTCGCCGGTCGTGACGAACAGTTCGCCGATGGCGTCCGGGACCGTCGAGAGGCCGTCGACGCCGTCGAACTCGTTGTTGGCCATCTGCTCTTGGGCCTCTTCCTTGACGGCCTCGACGTCGATGTCGTTGTCCTCCAGTGCGCGCAGGAAGTAGTCGTCGAACTCGACGAGCATCTCGTCGCCCTGGACGTCGTCGGAGACGTTCTTGTAGTAGGCGACGTTGTAGATGGGCTCACACCCGCCGGTGGTGTTGCCGATCATCGACGTGGTGCCGGTGGGCGCGATGGTCGTCGTGTTGTGGTTGCGGATGGGGAAGCCCTCGGCCCAGTCGTCGGCGTCCTCGCCGGTCTGCTTCTCGAACCACTCGCGATACTCGGTGGGGTTCGCGTACTTCGAGTTCTCCCACTCTTCGAAGACGCCGCGGTCCTCTGCGAGTTCGCGGCTGGCCTGCTTCGAGCCGTGGTTGATGTGGCGCATGACCTGCCGGGCGATCTCGTTCGCCTCGTCGGAACCGTACTCGACGCCGAGCTGGATGTACAGCTGTGCCAGCCCCATGATGCCGAGGCCGATCTTGCGCATCTCCCGGACCTTCTGCTCGATTTTCTCGACCGGGAAGTCCGACATCGTGACGACGTTCTCGAGGAAGCGAGTGCCGAGTTCGATGCGCTCGTTCAGTTCGTCCACGTCCAGCGCCTCGTCTAAGAACGCCTCGATGGCGGCCTCCTGCGTGTCGTACTCGTCTGCGTGTTCCTCGGCCCAGACGCGGTAGTCCGGGGCGTCGAGCGCGGCGAGCGTCGAGAGGTTGATGTGGCCGAGGTTACAGGCCTCGTACTCCTCCAGTGGCTGTTCGCCACAGGGGTTGGTCGCGAGAATCTGGTGCTCGGGGTGTTCCTCGACGTCGAAGGAGTGCTGTTTGTTGACGCGTTCGAGGTAGATGACGCCCGGTTCGCCGTTCTCGTGGGCGCCCTCGACGATGCGTTCGAACAGTTTCTCGGCGGGGATAGAGAGCACCTCACCGACGTCGACGTACTCGCCGAGGTCGAACATCTCGTACAGTTCCTTGGTCTCGGCGGTGGCGACGTGTGGTTCCTCCGTGCGGGGATTCGTGAAGGTGAACTCCTCGCCGTTCTGGAGAGCCTCCATGAAGTCGTCGGTGATGCCGACGGAGATATTGAAGTTCGAGAGGTGGCCCTCGACGGCGTTCCGGAGGTGTTTGGGCACCTTGCCGTCGTCGTCGATGAGTTCGCGGGCCTCTTCGAGCGCTTCGGCGAAGGAGTTGTGCGTGAAGTCGTCGGGGTCGTTCAGACGCAGCGTCTCGGCCAGCGAGACGTCCTTGTTCTTCGCGTGGATGAACTGGATGACGTCGGGGTGGGAGACGCGCATGACGCCCATCTGGGCGCCACGGCGGGCTCCACCCTGTGCGATGGTCTCGCACATCTGGTCGTAGGTCCGCATGAACGTGATGGGCCCGGAGGCGATGCCACCGGTCGACCCGACGGGGTCACCGTACGGGCGAAGCTTCCAGAACGCGTACCCCATGCCACCGCCGGACTGGAACACCTGCGCCGCTTCTTTGGCGGTCTGGTGGATGTCGTCGATGTCGTCGGCCGGCGAGTCGACGAAACAGGCCGAAAGCTGCTGCAGTTCGTCGCCGGCGTTCATCAGCGTCGGCGAGTTCGGCATGAAGGAGAGCTGTTCCATCTGCTCTTGGAACGCGTCGGCCGTCTCCTCGACGTGGTCGCGTACCTCGTCGGGGAGTTCCGGGACGACCGTCTCGTAGGCGAACTTGTTGACGTTGTAGACGGAGAGCCTCGTCTCGACGTCGTCCTCGGCGGTGGTTCCCTTGCCGAACACCTCGGCGGCGAGTTCGTCGCGCCGCGGGTGGTCGGGCTTGAGTTGGTCGGGCGTGACGGTGACCTCGACGTCGCGCTTCTGGGCCTCGAAGACGGCCTCGGCGAGTGCGATGTTCTTCGCGACGCGGTCGAAGAGGTCCTCGGGGTCCTCGACGAGGTCGCCGTCGGCGTCCTTCCGCAGATAGCGAGCAGGCAGAATGTTGTTGTAGGCGTTGCCCGTCAGTCGCTCCTCGATGGTGTCCCCGTCGGTACGCTTGATGGGGAGCGTGAGTTCGTCGGCGGAGAGTTCCGCGTCACTCATTCGGCGTCCCTCCTACCGACAGCGTCCGTCTGCCGGTCGATACCCCTCTCGACTGCTGGCCGAGTTCCTGTCATTTCTGGCGGCGAATACGTATTCATGGATGGCGTATAACCCTTGCTTTCTCCAACTTTTGTCAGATTCCGTAGCTATCAGAGAGTCGAGACTACGGTGGTTGTGGGTCGGTGCTGGCGACACGCACGGAATAGTCGTGTACGACCACTAGCAACGTCGGTTACTCCTTAATGGTGAGCAGACCGCAGTGAAAGTGAAAACGCCCCACCTACAACCACCGGACAGCGACCTGAGATCCAGTAGAAACGAGCGGGGGTTTCGAGTGGAGGTTTGGGCACACTCCCGCCATATTTCGGGCCGCATAGACTGCGTCAGACGTCCCGCAGTCTGGCGATTATTGCCGCGCTGGGTCGCCGTCTTGCGGTGCGGGCCAGTTACCAACTAGCCACGAAGTATATGTGTCCGTCTCGCGTGAATGACGATATGTTCTCGCTGTTGCAGCTAGGGTCGCTCGGGTCCCCGCCGTCGTTGCTCGTCGGCCTCGTCCTCGTCGCACTCGTGTTGCTCGTGGGGCGATTCGTGCTGAAAGTGGCGTGGCGCCTCGTCCTCCTCGCTATCGTCGCCGTCACGGTACTGTGGATACTTGGAATGCTCGGGATTCAAACAATTTAGACGGTCGCGAGGAAGTTCCGGACGACGTCGTGACCCACGGCGGTCAGTACCGACTCCGGATGGAACTGTACCGCTTCGATAGGGTATTCGCGGTGTCGAACGCCCATCACGAGTTCGGTCCCGTCTGCTGTCGTCGTCGTGGCCGTCACGTCGAACGCTTCGGGCACTTCGGACGCGACCAGTGAGTGGTACCGGCCGCCCTGAAACCCCTGTTCGAGGCCGCGGAAGACGCCCTTCCCGTCGTGGTCGATGGGGAACGCCTTCCCGTGAATCGGTTCGGGGGCGCGACCGACGGTGCCGCCGTAGGCGTACACCGCCGCTTCGAGGCCGAGACAGACGCCCAGCGTCGGAATTTCCGGACTTAGCTCCCGGAGGACGTCCATCGTCACGCCGACGTCCCGGTCGTTCTTCGGATGACCCGGACCGGGCGAGAGGAGTATCGCGTCGGGGTCGAACGCCCTCACTTCTTCGAGGGTCGCCGTGTTGCGGACGACCTCCGTCTCCGCGTGTTCGGAGACGTACTCCACGAGGTTGTAGGTGAACGAATCGAAGTTGTCGACGAACAGTACACGCAGGTCGTCGGTGGCCGGTTGCTGTGTGCTCATCGGTCCACCTCCGCGTCGACGACGGCACCGCCGGGCGTCTCGATGCGTTCGAGCGCTGCGAGCACCCCGTCCATCTTCTGTTCGGTCTCGACGTACTCGCTCTCCGGGTCCGAATCCGCGACGATACCGGCCCCGGCCTGCACCGTGACGCGGTTGGACCGCTCGCCGGCGTCCGGCGCGGCGTCCGGGAGCGAAACCCCGTCCTCGACGGTGGCCGAGCGGATGACGATGGCGAAGTCGGTGTCGCCGTCCCAGTCGAAGTAGCCGACGCCGCCGCCGTAGGGGCCCCGGGGAGACCGTTCGAGTTCGTCGATTATCTCCATCGCGCGAATCTTCGGCGCGCCCGAGAGCGTGCCGGCGGGGAACGTCGCCCGCGTGGCGTCGAAGGCGTCACAGTCCGCGGCCAGCGTCCCCGTGACCGTCGACTCAATGTGCTGGACGTGGCTGTACTTCAGGACGTTCATGAACTCTTCGACCCGGACCGACCCGGCCTCGGCGACCCGCCGGACGTCGTTTCGCGCGAGGTCGACGAGCATCGTGTGTTCGGCCCGCTCTTTCCCGTCGGCGAGCATCTCGCCGGCCAGCCGTCGGTCCTCGACGGGCGAGTTCCCGCGCGAGCAGGTACCCGCGATGGGGTTCGAGACGACGCGGTCGCCGGCCACGGAGACGAGCGTCTCCGGACTCGCGCCGACGATACTCAGGTCGTCGTAGCCGAGCAGGTACATGTACGGCGAGGGATTGACCTCGCGGAGCGCCTCGTAGAGACCCAGCGGGTCGACCTCGCCGTACAGTTCGCGGGTCCGGGAGATGACGCCCTGATAGATGTCCCCCGAGAGGACGTACTCTTTCGCGCGCTCGACGGCGTCCTCGTACTCGTCCTGCGGGCCGGCCACCTCGGCCTCGCGGGTGAACCCGCCGGTCGAGAGGTCTTCGGCCCCGGTGAGTGCGGCTTCGATGCGTTCGGCCTCGGCGACGAGTTCGTCGTAGCGCGCGCCGGCGTCCTCGCCCACGCGGACGACGGGGGTAAAGACGAGTTCGACGCTCTCCTCGACGTGGTCGAACCGGAGCGTCGCCGTCGTCAGGACGAACTGGGCGTCCGGGAACCGCGAGTCCGGGCGGTCCAATCCGACCTCGTCCAGCCAGAGGTCGTAGACGGCGTCGTAGGAGAGAAAGCCCACGAGGCCGCCTTCGAGGTGCTGGCGGTCCATCTCGGGGAACCCGCGCAGTTCCACGTCGGGCATCGCCGCCCGCAGGTCGTCGACGACGTCGCCGCCGTCGGTCGTCACGAGGTCCGCGTAGCGGTCGTCGAACACCTCGACCTCGCTCTCCTCGCCGGTGACCGTGACGACCGCTCGCGGGTCGTAGCCGACGAAGGAGAACCGGGCGTGCCGGTCGTCGGTCTCCGGGGCGAACGCGCCGTCCGGGTCGCTGGAGGCGACCTTCTCGGCGCTCTCTAAGAGGAAGGTGTAGTCGCTCGATTCGACGTCGCTGGTGCGACCCGACAGGGCCGCGTACGCCGCCAGCGGTTCGACGTCGACGTCGAGTTCGGCCGCGGCCCGCACGACGACCGGCCGGTCGGCCTCGGCGTGTTCGAGGAACGTCTCGCGGGAGACGTCGAGGGTCACGCCGACACCTCCGCGTCGGCGGCCGCGACGGCCGCGACGAACCGCTCGACGGCGTCGTGGTCTTTGACCCCGCCGCTGGACTCGACTCCACTGGCAGTGTCGACGGCGAACGGCTGTACTGTCTCGATAGCCTCGGCGACGTTCGCTGGCGTGAGACCGCCCGCGAGAATCACGGGCACGTCGACAGTCTCGACGAGTTCGCGGGTCCGCTCCCAGTCGTGTGTCTCGCCGGTGCCGCCCGCACCCTCGTCGTCGACGGAGTCCACGAGGAGGGCGTCGGCGTGGGCGGCGTAGTCGTCGAGGTCGTCGGCCTCGGCGTCGACGACCGCGATAATCTGCTGTGTGACCCGCCGGGAGAGCGCGCCCAGTTCCGGCGGCGTGAGGCCGTCGTGGACCTGCACGGCGTCGGGGTCGACCGCGTCGACGCGGACGACGGCCTCCTGGACCGTCCTCGGCATCGTCACGAGGACGCTGGTCACCAGCGGCGGGACCCCTTCGACGAGGTCGGCGGCGGTGTCCTCGTCGACTTCACGCGGGGTGTCGACGGGGACGCCGTGGATGACGCCGACGGCGTCGGCCCCCGCCGCCACGACGGCGTCGCGGTCCTCGGGGGTGGTTACGCCACAGATCTTCACTCGCGTCATGCGCCGACGAGGTCCTCTAGCTTCTCGGCGGCCGCGCCCGAGTCGATGGCCTCTCGGGCGAGTTCGACGCCCTCCGTGTGCGTCTCGGCGACGCCGGCGACGTAGATGGCGGCACCGGCGTTCGCGAGGATGATGTCGCGTTTCGCGCCGGTGACCTCGCCGGAGACGATGCCGCGCAGGTCCTCGGCGTTCTCCTCGGGAGACCCGCCGGCGACGGCCTCGATGTCGTGGGTCTCCAGTCCGATGTCCTCGGGCGTGATGCTGTACTCCGAGATGGAGTCGCCGGTCACCTCGGCGACGGTGGTCTCGCCGTGGATGGCTATCTCGTCGAGGCCGCTCCCGTGGACGACGAGCGCTCGCTCGACGTCCAGACGGGCCAGCGCTTCGGCCATGATCGGGACGAGGTCCGGGTCGTAGACGCCCAGCACCTGCGCGTCGGCGTCGGCGGGGTTCGTCAGCGGGCCGAGGATGTTGAAGACGGTCCGCATCCCGAGTTCCTTTCGCGGGCCGATGACGGCCTTCATCGCCGGGTGGAAGACGGGTGCGAGCATGAAGCCGATGCCGTCGCGCTCGATTCGGTCCTTGACGGCCGGCGGTTCCGCGTCCACGTCGACGCCGGCCACTTCCAGCACGTCGGCGCTGCCCGAGGACGAGGACACGGAGTAGTTCCCGTGCTTCGCGATCGGGACGCCCGCACCCGCCGCGACGATAGCACTCGTCGTCGAGACGTTGATCGTGTCGTAGTCGTCCCCACCGGTCCCGCAGGTGTCGACGAGGCCCGCACGGTCCGGTTCGATGGTCCGGGCGGCGTCGCGCATCCCCTGTGCGAACCCGGCTATCTCGCCCTCCGTCTCTCCTTTCGCCCGGAGCGCGGTCAACAGGGCGCCGATTTGGGCCTCTGTCGCTTCTTCGAAGACGAGCGTCGCGACGTCCCGTGCCTCGTCCTGTGTCAAGTCCTCACCGTCTGTGACGCGTTCGATGTACTCCTGCATGACATTCACCAATGAGCTATTTCGTGTTGTGATGTACAAATCCGTACACTGACTTAAGGCTATCGGGGAACCACCAGACGGGCGCATGCGGACAATCAACAGACGACGTGCGGGTCCGGAATTCGAAACCTTCAATTATACCCCCCGGCAACAAAGAGATGCACGAGGCAGCGAGGGTTCGTGGTCTAGGTCGGTTATGACACCTCCTTGACATGGAGGAGGCCGGCGGTTCAAATCCGCCCGAACCCATCCCTACTTAAAGAAAAAGGCAACAACATCCGCTAGTTGTGCCTGTTTCCGGAGGTGGTCGGCGTGACCGACCTCCCCGATTTTGACGGGCACTCTGCCCCAGTCTGTGACTTCTGCGGTTGCCCCATCCACTACGTCGGACAGGAGTGTCCCGCACTCGCTAACGGGGTGTGCCAGCCGTGAGCAGCCGCACGTTCTCTCCCAGTGACGATCTCCCCGGCATGGTCGGTGGGCCGCCGACGCTCTCGATGCCCGCCGACTGGACGCTGTCGACGGCGTGGCAGCGCGCCCAGCGCGAGAGTGACGACGGCGGCGCCGTGAACGACGCCGAGCGCATCGTCAGCCTGTCCGACGGCGACGACTTCCATCGCGTTCTGTGGGCGCTCAAGGGCCGTACGCTCGTCGCTGAGTGCGATTGCGCCGGCCACAAGTACCACGGCGGCTGGTGCGCTCACGTCGCCTCGCTGTGGTGGCAGTGGGTCCGTGGCTCCATCGTCGTGGCTCACCTCGACACCGGCCGGGAGTACCCAGCGCCACCATCGTGGCTGCGCCTCGACGACGACCCGACCGCCTACGAACAACTCACTCCTGCTGAACTCGACGCGCTCCTGTCCTGCGACCTCGGTAGCTTCGGCGTTCGGGAGTTCGCCCGCTACACCGACCGCGCGGCGGGTACCATCGGCAACCTGCTGGCCGACGCCCGAGAGAAGACGGAGGGATGCCGATGACGGGGACCCTACCCCACACACTCTCGGAGTGGGGTGCGGGGGGGTGTCCGCCACCATACCGTCCACTCGAAACGAACCCAAGGTTAGACGACACCCGGATGCGGGGTACTCCGACCCCTGTTTCATCTGTGTCCGCAGCCGACCCCCAATCTGCGGACAGGAGGGACCCATGAGCGGGTCCGGCAGTCGACTCCCCGGCGACTCCGAGAGCAACGACCGGCACAAGAGCGAAGAACGCGCCGAAGCGCGCTTGTCGGGCACTCTCGGTGTTCGTTTTGTCGAATACGTCGACTCCCACGGCGTTGCCAAGAGCAAGGTGGTCCGCAACGCGCTGGACGAGTACCTGCCCGACTCCGAAGGCTCTCAGTACCTGCTGCCCGAAGACCCGGAACTCGCTGATGCGTACCTCGCTCTCGCCGGAGACGAGAAACGGGTGATGACCGTCGACAAGGCCGAGAGCGTGCTGTGTCAGGAGACCCACCCGAACACGCCGAAGAAGCTCATCCGCGAAGAAGTGCTTGAGCCACTGGCCGAGACGCCGTTTTTGACGGTGAGCTACGGCCGGGTGGCCCTGCCGCCCCTCACTCCGAAAGACGACCTCGTAGGTGGTGACGGCGATGAGTGAGCAGTCTGCGAGCGGGACTGACCGCTCCGGGGTCGTCGTCATCGACCTCTACTCGGGACGGGGAGGTGTCGGCCACGCTCTCGACGGGCTGGAGATCAACCACGTCGGCGTCGATATCGAAGACTACGCCGACGACTATCCCGGCGAGTTCATCCAAGGAGACGCGAGCGCTGTGGAGTGGCTTCTTGATGCACTCACGGATTACCTTGAAGCCGATACGGTCATCCTCTGGATGTCGCCGCCGTGCCTTCGGTACACCCCACTCACACAGATCAACGCCGCCCGCTACGGCTGGGACGAAGGAGAGATAGAGCGCCGGTATCCCGGCTTCGAGGAGTTAAACGTTCGCGACGTGGTCGCGGCGATCAACCCGGACGAGTACATCATCGAGAACGTCCCTCGGTGCGACGAGTTGGAGGAGCCGACGCGGGTGAATGGGCTGGCGTTCGGCCTTCCCTTCGACTTGGAACGCCACTTCGAGACCTCGTTCTCTGCCCCTCACGCCGTCGAGAGGGGCGAACCGGACCTGACGATGTCGACGCGGGACAACTACAACAACACGGAGTACCAGCGGCGCGAACTCGCGGAGGCAAAGAGCGTCCCGACGGACTGGCCCGAACAGTCGGTTCACAGCGCTATCCCGCCCGAGTACGTGCAGTATCTACTGCACTACTGTCCTGCTTCCGACGGCGTCTCGTTGCCCGAGTCGCTACGACAGCGCCCCCTCTCGGACCATTTCGTTGCACGCGCTGACGGTGGAAACTCCCGCGCTGTAGACACGGCTACTGACCAGCAGGGCGATACGTAGCCACCCGGCCACCATCGCTTTGATTGCTTGCTTAATTATTAACTTCTTAACAGGTTTTATTTCTAGTAGGTCCGTCCGTTGTCTCGGAGGACCTTACGGAAGTGACTGAGAGAATTGAGTATGGGACGAAAGCGGCCGCTGACGCCGCGAGAGACAAGCACAGCGAGTATCTGTGTAGCGAGGACGACAAGCGCCTGAAGACGGTCGCGTTCGCGGAGAACGGCACGCCCGAAAGCGTGCTTGAGGACGCCCACCTGATGGCCGATGACTCGCACGTGGACACGGGCGAGAGCAGCGGCAGTGTGCCTCTCACCGACGCCGAGAAAGACGAAATCGACTTCTCGGAAACCGACACATGGACCGCGAGAGCGGCGAAAGGCGCGTTTCTGGATGAGGGTGTGAGCGACTGGCTCACCTACTGGTCGGAGGACCTGACGACGACCGGGGAAGCCCGCGAAGCGGCGAAGCGAGCGAAGCAAGACGAGAAAGACACTCGCCTCGACGCCGGGCCGACCGACGAAGAACGCGCCCACCAGTACGGCAAGCGCGCTCGACAGGCCCAACACCGGCAGTGCAACCACATCGAGGGCGAGTGTGAGAACGGCGACCCGGAAGCCTGCGAGTTCCTGACTCAGCACTGCGGCTACTCCGAGGAGGAGGTATCGCAGTTCATCGACGAGTCGACCGGCACCGACCACGAGCAGCAGGACCTCGTGACCGTCGGCGGCGACGAGTACCCCGAGATGGAGGTGACACCCGAGGTGGCCGGTGCGCTTCGGGACTCGTGGACCGGCTACAAGGGCGGTCTAAGCGGGATAGAGCGCGCTCTATCGGACGCCAGAGAGGCGGTCATCAACACCCGGCAGGCGTGGCGGGCCATCAACCGGATTCGGGAAGCGAACGGGCAGGATGCGATGCACCCAGACCGGCTGCACACCCTGCTCGACGCGCTCGACGGGATGCCCGCGACCATCCCCGAGGTGCGTACGCTCGACCACTACGCCGGGTCGGAGACCGACCGGTCGGCGGTGCTTGAGACCGACGACCAGCGCACTTTGAGCGGCGACCGCGCCGACGACCAAGCCCGGTTGGCCGGCGGCGAGCAGGGCGAGCGCGCTCAGGGCGAGGTGGTCGACCAGACAGAGGAGAACCCCGGCGGGCTGCTGGCCGACGAGCGCGCCGGCACCACCGACCCCGAGGACACAGAGCAGCAGGTTCCCGACGCCTTCCGGGTGGCTGAAGGCGGTCAGGAGACGTTATGACAGGACCAACTTGCCCCGCTGAGGGGTGCGACTACAACGAGAACGGCGAGAAGAGCAAGCAAAGCGTCCGGCGCCACATCAACGCGAAGGCAGACGACGCACACAGTGACGTGCAAGCACTCAGGAGCGCGCTGAACCGCCCTGATGAGGGCGGTGAGCAGGGCGCTCAGGGCGCTCCCGACGAGGACGGCGACGACGAGCAGGGCGAAGCAGCAGAAGAGGGCGCTGAACCGGCCGAAGAGCAGCAGAACGACCAGCAAGAGATGGACCAGTCAGAGGAGTACGAGCAGCAGCTACAGACAACGACCGGCGAAGAGAGCGGAGAGACCACCGAAACCGAGGGACTGCAGGGGACCGAGAGCAGCACCACGAGCGGCGGTAACGGCCCCTCGCTGAAGGCGGTCCTCGGTGGTCTCGGTGGTCTGGCCCTGCTCGCTATCGCCCTCGCAGGTAGCTCCGGCGATGACGACCAGCCGGAGCCGATGGAAGTAGAGAGCGAGGCGACCGACGTGGACGAGGCGACCGACGACACCGACGAGAGCGGCGACGGCTTCAGTGCCGCCGGGTGGGGCGAATGAGCGGCGCCGAAGCGGCCGAAGCCGACACCGAAGAAGATGCCGAGGAAGTGGACCAGCCCGACGACGAAGAGGACGTGCCAGAGGTGGAGATCGACGAGAAAGCCGACGTGGACCTCGACGCGCTGGGCGTCGACCCTGACGAGGTAGAAGAGACGGCCGGTGCCGGCGCCGAAAGCGAGGACGTCGACGACCGCGACGAGAGCGACGACGAGCAGGCCGACGAACTGCCGGCCCCTGACGGCGAGACGTGGGGCGACCAGTACGTCGACATGCTGGCCCTCGTCCTCGGAGAGATAGCGGCGGCAGACGGTGAGCCGGGCAAGACCGCCGAGGACATCGAGGAACTGGCCCGCGCCCCGCCGGTCGAACTCGACGACAACGTAGACCAGTGGCTTGCCGAAGCGGGGATGGGGCAGAACGTACCGCCCGGCAAGGCCGTAGCAATCGGCACAGCGGGCCTCGTGCTGGTTATCCTGCTGACGGAGACCGACATGGCGACCGACGCAGTGGACGCACTGAGCGAGCAACTGAACGGCGACTTCCTGAACTTCTGACGATGATTACCGACAAACTGAAGCGAGCGCGAGAGGCAAAGGCAGAAATCCAGAACCCCCACGAGAGCGACCGAATCCGGGCGATGGCGGAGATACTGGCGACCATCCAGACCGAGCAACGCAGCGCCGTGATAGACCAGCGCGACACGCTCGGCCTCGACCCCGACGACGGCGCCGACCGACTCGACAAGGCAGAGCGAGTCACCGCGATACTGGACGTGGTCGACGGCTACGGCCCCGGTGGTCCGTCGCTGGCCGAGGTGTGGATAGAGCAGTGCGCTCCTGACGACCTCAACGCCGACGACCCGGAGGCGCTGGCGAACTACGCCGAGATGACTCACGAGGAGTGGACGGCACAGATTGAGCGGTGGGCGCAGACGTACCGAGACAGCGGGGCCGACGCGATGCACTCCGACCGCTCGCTGGCTGACGCGCACGTTTCGGGGAAGTGGGGCGTCTCTCTGGAACGGTTCGAGTCGGTGGTGGTCGACTGGAACCCGACCGACGCACTGACCGACCTGCTGGGCGGTCCCTCCGAGGCGACCGAGGACGCTGTGCGGGCCAACACGGAGGCACTGGCATGACCGCCATCTACCGAGACGAGATGCTTCAAGCACTCGGTGTGGGCCTGCTGGCCGCTGCACTCATCGCTATGGTGGAGCGCAACGCCAGAGACCGGGCGCAGTCTGGAAGCGACGAGAGGCCCGACCACGCCGTTCTGACGGAGGTAGACCTGACGGCACTGGCCGACGGGGAAGCGCAGACGGTCGGCACCGCACAGGGCGAGACAGTCCGACTCGAAGCGGTCGGCGTCGAGGAGGAGACCGACGAGTGAGCGCCCTGCTGTTCGCGGCCCAGTCGGGGTGGGGAAAATCGTACCACGGGCAGGCGTGGATGGAGAGCAACGCCGACGCCTACGAGGGCATGGTGGTGATGGACTACTGCGGGGAGTACCGTGGACTCGTCAAGTACGGACTGGCCCAGCACTGGATAGTCGGCCCGGCGGAGCGCAACCTGTCCGTATCCGGATGGGTCGACGTACTGGCCTCGAACCCGAAACTCGTCTTAGAGCGCCACAACTCCCTGACAGCCGAAGAATGGCGAGAGGTGTGCGACCGCGTGGCCGAAGCCGCCCGTCGTCTCGATCGGGACCAACTCGTGGTCGTCGACGAAGCCCACTTCGTCGTGCCCCAGCAGGGCAAGCTACCCGACGCCCTGAAGTCGATAGCGACGACCGGTCGGGGCGCAGGCACTTCCTCGATGTGGATTACGCAACGACTCGCGGAGATTGACAAGACCATCACGACACAGTGCCAGAGTCGGATGCTCGGCGGGTTCAAGGGCGGAGACCTCGGTAGCGTCTCCGTCGAGTACCCCGAAGACGTACACGACCCAGCAAAGAACCCCTCGCCCGCGAATCTCCCGAGGGAACTGGTGCCGTCCGACCCAGAGCGGCCTACGTCGCTCCAGAAGTTCAAGGACGACGACGGCCACACCATCGGGAGCGAGTGGATATACAGCGACGACAGCGGCGAAATCCGGCGTATCAACACACAGAACGTGACGATGCACAGCACCCACTACGGCAGTCAGGGCAACGACCTGCAACCACCGGAGTACACCGCATGAGGACACAAATCACACTCCGAGGCGAGGACAGCGAGGAGTTCGAGCAGACCCGTGAACGAATCGCGGAAGAACGGCCCGGCGGCGAACCCAGCAACGCCGAAGTAGTGCGCGTGTTGATGGATTCCGCTTCATACTGACTGCACGCCGAAGCGGTTTGTAGTCGCTTTTTCGTCGGTTCTTGATGGGTAGCGGTGCTAAAACGGTAGGTTGCATGGACTTTGGTAATGCAATGTCGACCCTCGCCTCCGAGGACTACGTGACGGACGTGGCCCTCGTGATGGGTGGGTTCGCTGCACCGGCACTCGTGAAGCACGGCGTCGAGAACAAGATGGGCAAGGACCTGCCCGACGAAGCCTACGGCCTGACAGTCGCGGCGGGCGGCGCCATCTACGGCGGCGCCGGTCGGAAGGTCGCAATCGGTGGCGGGGTTCACACGCTCGAAGCGCTCCGAACGCGAGTCATGGAGGGTAACTGATGGCGCAAGACCTCTTCGCCGCCGAGGGCAAGACCGCCGACGCGGTGACGACCTCGCAGAACGCTCCGAGTTCGCCCGTTCCGACGCCGATTCTCGAAATCGGCCCGGACCGCGGCCAGTTCCTCCGGCTGCTGAATCGCGTGGCGATGGGTGAGGCACAGGGTATCCCCATCTACGCCGACCTTCGAGACTCCAACGGCGACCCGCTCCCCGTCAACACGTCGCTGTTCTTCGCCCTGAAGCCCTCGGGGCATCACACTTCGATGAAGGTGTCTGAGGTGGTCGAGTCCATCGACCAGTTCATCAACCTCAGCATCAGCGAGCAGCGCAACGTCGACAACATCGACGCGGTGAAGTTCACGCTTCAGTTCCCCGAGACGCACCCCAACAAGCCCGGTGACGCCACGCAGTTCGTCGACATTCGGGACATTGACGAGTTCTTCGTCATGTGTGACTCGGCGGCACAAATCGACTGGTCTCAGTCGTCGTTCTACATCGAGTCCAGCGCTGTCGAGCAGAACGGGCGCCGGTGATACCGATGCAGAAGGAACTTGCCCAGCGACTCGCCAACACGCGGCGCCAGCCCGGTCACATCACCCCCGACGAGTTCGACAACTCGGTCAACAGTCAGGGCCAGCGCTCGGAGATCGGCACGTATCAGGTCGACACGGCCCACCTGCTCCGGCAGGGTCGTGACCATCCTCTCAAAATCGCCATCCCGGCGTACCAGAAGGAGACGACCAACGGGACCGCCGACGACTCCGAGCAGTTCACGCTCAGCCACGACGTGACGGACACGCCCGTCACGCAGTCGGTGGTCTGCTGGCTGGACGGTACGTACTACGGGACGCCGGACTCGGTGGACTACGCCAACAACACCATCACCGTCACCGACTCGGGCACCAACAGCAACCTGCACATCTACTACGTGGCGGCAGACCCGGCCTCGATGGAGATTCGCAAGAGTCTCCCCGGCGAGTCGACCGACCAGTCCCAGCGTGTGTACACGGGCAACCTCGGACTGGTCCACGAGTCGCCGCAGTTGGAGCAGCCCGAGTATCTGTCCCTGACCGACGGCGAGATGCACCCGTGGCTCTCCGCCGACATGACGCTGACCGTGTACCTCGATGCGCCGTACACGGTCCGGTGGACCGACAACGACGGCGACGGGACCGAGCCGACGAACGCACTCCTGAACGTCCCGGTTCTGCGTGGGAGCCGTGAGGTGCCCGGCCTCGCGGCAGCCATCAGCGCAGGCATGGGGCAGGCGTAGGAGGCCCTACAATGCAATTTTCGAGCGACTACACCCCAGTCTGGGAGAGCGGCGCTACCCCCGGCAGCGACGACTTCGAGGACTCGGTGACTCTCACCAGCACCGAGGGCGACGAGTCGATGCAGGGGAGCAACACTGAGACGAACGGCCCGCTGACGCCGACGACCGTCGTCGAGGGAACCGGCTGGTCCGAGGACGATGTGATGCTGGCCGCGCAGGTGGTCAACATCATCCTGTTCCTGCTGCTGGTGTACGAGACGTTCTACGGAGGTGTTGGAGCGTGAGCGACGACCTGAACGGCATGGAGCAGTGGGTACAGGAGCAGGACGATATGGTCATCGAGGACGATGGGAGTATCACCAACACCGAAACGGGCGTGAACACCTCAGACGACGACTCGGGTAACGCGCCCATCTACGACTCTGACACGACGAGCTACGACGAAGCGGTGAGTGATTCGTCCAGTTCGTCGGACCCGTGGGTCGACCCGTCGTCTGACCCCGGCGTGGACCCCGGTGACGCCAGTGAGACGACCACCTACACGGGCGGTATGCCGTCCGATACGTATGGCAACACCGACCCCGACGACAACAACGACGACGGTCCCAACACCTTCGACGGCGACGGTGACGGGCAAGTCAACACGCCCGGCGGGGATGACGGCGGAGGGTCTTCCCGGTCTTACCCCGGCGGCGACGGTGGCGGAAGCAGCGGCGACACCGACGACGGGGACAGGCATGAGGGGCTGTTTGGCGGCGGGACTCAGACCGACAGCGACGGCGAGAGCGTCGACCAAGGGTTCGGCAACGACACCGACAACGACGGTGTACAGGACCAGAACGACCCTAACCCCGACCGGAGCAACGGCGGCGACTCGTCCTCCGGTGGCGTGAACCAATCCGACCCGTCGACGGGCGAGAGCCAGACCGGCGGGACGCCCGAAGCCGTGGAGAACGTCGAGGAGAGTATGACCGAACTCCGCAACGACGTTCGTGAGTCCTTCGAGGCACTCCGCCAGCAGGTGCAACAGCAGGGCGGTCAGACCGACGCCAGCCCGGCACTGGCCCTCGGCCTACTGGCCGTCGTCGGCGGGGGCCTCTACCTCTCTCAGGGAGGGCAGGCCGATGCCTGAGGTGACTGCGACCATCGAGGAGATGGACGAGCAGGAGAAGGAGACTCAGCGCGAGCGAATCGAGCAAGACGGAGGTGCAGCGTGACGGTCGTCCCGAAGCCGGACCCCGGAGACGTGGGGTACAACGACCCCATCACGCGGCGCCTGAACCCGGGGGAAATGCTCATCGTGACGTTCGAGCCGACCCAGCGCGTGACTGACTTCGCGCTGCCGTTCCTCGCCATGTCGAAACACCCCGAAAGCAGTTATGAGGTGTGGATGGACGGCAGCCGCCAGTACGGCCCGGCGCCCATCCCGCCCACGGACATCGACGACATGGTGCCTACGTTCATCCCGGCGAAGCGGTTCAGCGAGTCGATGACCGTCTACGTGCGGAACCTGTCGGACACGACGGCCCGCACGTACAGCGTGCAGCCCATCGGCTGGGAGGCAAGCAATGGGACTTGATACCCGCGCCGAAGTCGGCGAGCTACAGACCGTCCAGAACGAGGACGGCGACAAGGTGCCCCCGGCCAACGAGAGCCATCAGCAGGCCATCCGTGACGCAGTGGGCAACCCAGACGGTGCGACTATCCAGACGTACAGCACCAGCGGGACCACGCCCGAGCCACTGCCGGACCTGACGATTCCCGACGGCGTGACGGCGCTCATCGTCTACCTGCCGGGCAACAGCGGGGACGTGTACCTCGGCGACGACGCCGACCAGTTCGTTCCCCTGACCGACGCCGGCCACGTCTTCAGCTGGGAGGGGAGCAACGTCAACGACCTCTACATCAAGACCAACAGTGCCGGCGACGGCGTGGGCATCATCTTCGAGGGGGCGCAGTAGATGGCTGACATTCGCGTCCGATACGTCGACTACCGCGACGAGCAGGCCGCGAACCAGCCCTTCCCGGTCGATGTCGGTATCAACAACCTCGAAACGGTCGGTCCGGTCGGCTGGGGGCCGGTGGTCTGTCCCGACTCCGGCGTGGTCAACAACGGCCACATGACCGACGTGACGCTGACCATCCGCGACTCCGCCGGCAGTGTCGTCGAGGAGCTGGACGAACCGCTGTGTGTCCCGGTCAACCGACCGTCTCTCGCCGGGCAGGCCAACGCGACGGCGGAGTTCCAGCCGTCGCTACCGCCCGGAGAGTACACTGTGACGGCCGAGGTGGCCGTCAGGGGCAACAACGGGACCGACACGTCACAACCCCAGAGCCTCACCGTCTCGGAGGGCACGGACAGCCTGCCCGGCGGTGACGCAGACCGGGGTTTCTGGCAGGACCCCGGCCCGGACGGGAACGACGGCGGCACCGACGGAAGCGACCCGTTCGCCGCTATCCCCGGCGTGACTGCGACCGAGGCGAAGGTCGGCGGCGGGCTGGTGGTCCTGCTGGTCCTGCTGTGGGTGGCAGCGCCGTACGCCTCTCTCGGGACGTCTCTCGCCGGAGGTGGGCGGTAGTGGACCCACTCACCGCCTACGTCGTGCAAGCGGCTGCAATCGTCACAGCAGCGGCAGCGACCTACGGAGCGACCGCCCTCCGGAGTATCAAGCAGCAGGTGACGGACAACACGCGACGAAGCAAGCGCAACCAGAAGATGATAACCGGACGAAACACGCATCTGCGCGGCGTTCTGCCGCGCCTCGGTCGCATCGAGCGGAGGATACTCGGCGCCGTCCAGACCGTCGACACCGACGAGGAGGGCCAGTAACATGGCCGGACTCAGTGCCTCGTCCGGTGGCGGATGGGACTACATACAGGCCGACACGCCCGCAGACCCCGAAAAAGGGGAATCGTGGTACGACACGGACGGTGGGAGCGACGGCAACGGCGAGGCGAAGGTCTATGACGGCACGCAGTGGGACGTGACGGGCTACATCTCGCACGACCAGTTAGACAACGTCTCGCCGGCAGACCACCACGACCCGGTGACGGTGACGGCGCCGATCACTCGGTCGGGGCAGGCCCTCGCTCTCGCCTTCGGCAATGCGCTGCACGTCGACGCGAACGACGACCTCGCGGTCGACGAGTCGGCCATATCGCACGACAACATCTCGGATGTCTCGGCAGCCGACCACCACGACCCGGTGACGGTGTCGGCGCCGCTCACCCGGTCGGGGCAGACCCTCGCTCTCGCGCTGGGCAACGCCCTCACGACCGACGCGAACGACGACCTCGCCCTCGCGTTATCCAGCAACCTCACCAGCAGCGGCGGGGTGCTGGACCTGTCGGCACCTGTCAGTCTGGGCGATGGCAAGATAACCGCTACACCGTTAGAAGTGTACGACGCCGCCGATGACGCCCGCTACCAGCTGGTCAATGGCGACTACAACCTGACCATCCGCAAGCGGGACGGGTCCGGCGGGTTCGTCGCCGCGCTCCGCATCAACGGCGGGTCTGGCACGTCCGTTTCCGGCGTCGACGTGGTGTCCGGCACGCTCTCCGAGCAGGGCAACAGAGTGGCGACCCGGAACTACACGGACTCAGAGATAACGACTCACTCCGGTGACGCCGACGCGCATCACTCTCGACCGACTGGCACGCAGTCGGCTACGCCGTCGAGATCGACCAACTGGAACCGTCAAGTCGACCCCGACACCAGCATCCCGGTGACTCCCCCGCCCTACGTCGAGACGATGGACGTGGAGAGTTCCGGCACATCGTACGGGTCTGAGTACGTGATTGTGCGGGGCAACGGCAACCAAATCACGGGGAGCGTAGGCGCGACGGAGACGAAGACGATTACCGTCGATTCGTTCGTTCGCGAGGTGCAGTGTCCCGGCAGTGCGACGGCCTCGCTTCAAATCAAGAGCGTCACCGAATCGTTCCCCGGTCACACCCACGGTATCTAACCATGCAATCCGCAATATCCGCTATTCCGACCCCAGAGGCACAGACGCTCGCGATGGCCGTGCTATTCTTCCTCGGCGGCATGGCCGTCCCGACGAAGTACGGCATCGAGCGCGTCGAGGGCTTCGGCCGGTGGGTGGCCGTCAAGTTCCCGTACCAGTCCCCGCCGGGACAGGACGAGCAGCAGGCGATGAAGCGAGCGGTCTACGGGCGCGGCGCTG
The DNA here is from genome assembly GCF_014647235.1 of Haloarcula pellucida. GTDB lineage: Archaea > Halobacteriota > Halobacteria > Halobacteriales > Haloarculaceae > Haloarcula > Haloarcula pellucida. Next base: position 338,306 of record NZ_BMOU01000004.1, on the reverse strand, counting down.
TCGTCGAGGACGGCGCCGACCAGCAGGCCGACGCTGACGCGGCGCCAGTCGAGAGTGAGACCGGCAGGGAGGCCGCGCAGTCGTGATGTGGCCCTACCACGTCGTGCCGGACGGGAACGCAGCGCTACCCCACCACTACATGACGTTCTTGCTGGCGGCGCTGGTGCCGTTGCTCATCGTCTGGGACGACCACCGCGACCGCGAACCGTGGCTGGTCCTGTGCGGCATCCTCGGCGGGCTTGCGTCGTTCGGGTTGGTGTGGGCGCGGTATCCGGTCATCGGCGCCACGCTGTCGCTCGTCGCCAACGCGCTGGTGATACTCGCGCCCCTCCGGCCGGCGTGGTCGGCGTTCTGGCCCCGACGGCATCGAGTCGCGGTCATCCTGTTGGGACTCGGCGCCGCCGACGATGTCCTGCAGCACGCGATGGGCTGGCCGACGCCGATTGACTGGGTCTGGAAGCACGGCGGCCGGGCGGTGGTGGTCGAGGCGTTCGGCGCGGTCGTCGGCGCCGTCTGACCGACGCCCGAGAATACTTTGATCGTGTGTACTGGTCCGTTCTCCATCTCAAACTCGGATACAGGTTGTACGGGCCTATTGACACTCTCCCATACTTGTCCAAGAATCTTTTTCGCCTCAGAATAGAGAAGAAATTAATTGTAGCGCAAATCCTAACGCAAGTGTACTAGTAGCGAAGAATACTATCCGATCTTCACATTGATTTCTCTTTTCCTCAATCAACTCTTCAAACCCTGCAAGTAAAATAGCCGTTTCACCAGTTCCAAGGTTCATCTTTTCATCATCATAATCATAATACGCCTCATCTGGATTAGAATAGTGTACTATTAGTTCACTATTCTCTTGACCTTCCAGTACTTCTTCGCCTCTATTTGAATACATTGTTACTCTGTCTCCTTCTTTGGGTTCTAACTCCAACCGAGTAGGATAGGGAGGATATCTGTCAGGTATGTCATCTTGTTCAACGGTTATGTCAACTCCCCGCTGATGTGATTTGACCAAGTCATAAAACCCGGCATGAGAATTGGAGACATAACTCTGTGTGAATAGTTTGTCTTTAGCCTGTGAGAGCGGTTGATTATCAACAAATCTAGATATTCGCTTATCAAAACTATTTGTACTCACATATGCTAATATCGTGGCTGCAAGTACATCTAAGAGTAAACCAGCAACTCGAATATGCAAGTTGACCATTATATTATACAACAATATAATATAATATAATATATCTTTTCGTATAGGGCTGTTCCATTTATTTTGTCTCTGCCTGTAGAATCCGATGTCTGAATGCCCGAGAATCCTTCATTCTGGTGTACAGATGTGAATATGTCTGAGTTATAGGTCCCTCTCAACTACTCTTTTTCTTCTCATATGCAATTATTCCAGAGGAATAGATTACGGCAAGCCAAGTTAGAATGATGCCACTAAAAAGAAAAATCGTCCCTATAAAAGAGTAGGCATCCAAGGACAAGGGTGGTAGGGGTTCTCCCTGACCAGAAATGCCAAAGTCCAGAATTTTCACAACTGCGAGTACTCCCCATCCAAAAGCAATCAACCCAATCAGACTGAGTAGATAGCTTACCGAGATCGCACCATAGATTCTATACAAGTGGTTTGCTTCGCTGTCGTATAGTTTTCTAATTTCAGCCACCAAACTGTTCAGCAGAATCGAAGATGCTCCCTGAATTAGAGCAACCGCTGTGATGAGGCCAACAAGAATATCACCCTCTGCCATGGTTTGCAAATTTCTCCTGCTTACCAATAAATTATGCATTTAGATCAAAAGCCTCTAGGAACATGTCCATTTCTGCACTGAGACTCGCTGCCTGAGAACCCCGGCAATCCGGTGCCCGAGAAGCACGCATTCTGGTGCAATCTCGCTCGATTTGACCCCTCCTGACCCCCGAGTTCACCGAAAAAACTAGATGTTTTGCAATAGAACTGGGGAACGAGTGCATGAGGCTGAAGGACTACGACAACGACGACGGCAAGCGGGTGTGGCTCTCCGACGACGAACTGACGCGACTGATCGAGCAGGCCGAGACGCCTCACCAGCGGCTGGCCTTCCTGCTCGCCGGTCGGGTCGGACTCCGGCGCTCGGAAATCATCAAGGTGTGTCCGCAGGACCTCGTCGACGGGCCGACCGGCGACCACATACGAGTCTGGGAGAGCTACGCGAAGCGAGACAAGTACCGAGAGCCGCCGGTCCCGAAGGAGGTCGTCACCATTGCGGAGACGCTGGCGTACCAGCAGGACGACGACGAGCCGCTGCTGGACGTGGCTGGGTCGACAGTCTACCGCTGGGTCCGGCGCGCCGCCGACGCCCTGGAGGAAGAGACCGGCGACCGCGGTTGGCAGTATCTCGACGTCCACGATCTCCGACGGACGTGGGGCACGTATCTACTGGAGCAGGGTGTGATTCCGTCGGTCGTGATGTCCTTCGGCGGCTGGGAGGACTGGGATACGTTCAGAAAGCACTACCTCGGAGAGTTCAGTCCGGAGGCGATTCGACGGGAGCGCGGGAAGGTCGACTTCCTCGAGGGCGGCGACGAGGAGGCAGAGGTGGTTCATCCCGGTACATTGACTCCGACAGTGTCGCAGCATTCCGTGAATTAACCAGTCTCTACCTTCGGGCTACCTCGATATAGTGAAGTCGCATCATTAGGAATAGTGCAATAAAAAGTGGCGGAGAAGTTATTAATCCAAAAACAATCACCAGAACGGGGAGTCCAAACCGACCTGCGAGATTCAGTGTAAATGGAATGGCAGCTCCAACAATCCCCACAAAAGCCCCAGAAATGAAGAATTGAGCGAACCGCCACTGGTTCTTTAAATAGGGATCTACATCATTAAAAAATGATTTCGACCAGCAAGGAACCAGTCGACGGCTGTAGACATAGGCAACTGCGCCTATAGAAAGGTGATACACCCCCAGTGCAACTGCTGGACCTTTCGGGATCTCTAATATAGAACGTCCAACAACCTTGACACCAAACCCTCCCCATATTGAAATGAAAATCCAGAGTAGATGTGCGCCTATAGCGAAGGTTGAAATAGTAGTTCGTTTACTGACATCGCTTGAGAAAGGGCTCTGCTGAAACAGGTATAATCCGGCTACAGCCGCTCCGGACGTTATTACTGGAGTTGAAATGAAAAATAACCATGCATCAAGAGATGCATTCAGCGGCCACGTTCCATTTTCAGGCTTTACGAGTAATCCTTTGGTATTTACAGAAGAACCGTCGAGTATGGCGGGGGATATATCTGCCAATCCGAATAGAGAAGCAGTCAAAATAAAAACTAAGACGCTATATATTACAAAGCCTGGTACTGTCGATATGAATACCCTCCGCTTATGGGGTATGTTTTTGAGACGGTGAGTCTGATAGAATTGCCATATACGACACTCTTGGAGGTACTCGCGATAATCCGTACTTTCCTCAGACATTATTACCAATATGGTTTCACACTCGCGTGCGCCCAGTCCGACGGCGTCGCGTACCGGTCCTTGAACACCTTGCTCGGCGTCGGCTCGGGGTAGTGTTCGGCGTCGAGGTCGCCCTTGAGGTACAGAATTCCCTCGCTCGTCAGGTCGTACATGTCGCCGTGGATTGGCTCGATGAAGCCCGCGTAGTGCAGGCACATACACCGCTCGCGGATGCGTCTCTCGGAGGCACTGAAGCCGCGTTCTCCCTCTAGCAGGCGTGGTGAGGCCCACCCTTCAGAGCGGATGAACTCCATGATTCGCTCGTCCAACTGTTCCATCCAGTACGCCGACTTTCTCCCGTCCATGTATCAGGCCTGCTCGTGATTCTCGTTTGCGCTTGGTCCGTTGTCTACACGAGATTCTACCTCGTCAGGAGCATCCTCTGAGGTGTCTATCTCGCCGTCTAAGTATCTCTCTCCGCGCTCGGTAATAGTGTAGACTCCATTTCCTAAATCGCGGAGTAAACCGTGGTCGACCAGTTTTTTGCATCGCTTCGAAATGTATGAGCGAGTATACCGAACGTAGCCGCTATCCTTCATCTCTTTCGGGCGGCCAGAATCCTTCTCGCGGATATACTCAAGGATTCTATCATCCGCGAGTACCATCCAATCACCGGAGTAGCGCATCTTTGGTTAATTATCAATCACGGGGGGTATCATAGTGCTGGATGAGTCACTTCAGAACTATTGCGTCTGATTAGACTCTCCGTAAACTATATGACTCAAAGGGTAATTGATAACTAACGCAATGGCTCAAAGAAGCCTGTCGGTGTCCATCTCGATGCCGTTGGAGATGGACCAAGACATACAGAGAGAAGCAGAGAAACACGATATGGGGTACTCAGAATACGTTCGCCACGTCATTCGGCAGGCGACCGACTCACCATTCGAGTGCCCAGAGACGGTGCTGTGCGTCGACGAGAATCACGAGAATGTAGATGAGGGGGCCGCCTAAGCCATGTCCAGTGAGCCTGAGGCCCCCGATTCTGACGACGGTACCGGTCAGGAAAAACGTGACGACGACGCGGAGGACGGCCCATGAACGACGCCGTCGACCCGGAGGACCTGCCGAGCAACTACACGCCGGCAGTCGTCCAACTCGCTTCTGAGGGACCGGTGTTCGTGGCCGACTACTACACCCTGAGCAGCGGGTGGCTGGCCGTCCGGCAGTGGGACGGCGAGCGTGTGAAACTCCCCCCACATCGAGTGGGTTCCATCTCGGAGGTTCGAGTGCAGAGCTACGGGACCGACCGGGACCGCCTCAAACGTCGCGTAGCGGACAGTCAGCGCCGCGAGATGGCGGAGTCAGACGACACCGCCGGCATGGTCGTCCCGAACGCGGCCGCGGCGACGCCGTCGACGAGCGAGACGCAAGCATGAGTGGCCCGCCGGACCTCAAACCGAGAGCGGCCCGTGACCGCTGGCTCGACAAACTGCGTGTCGAGAAGCGCGGGGCGTCAGTGTCGACGTACCACTACCGACTGAAGCTCTTCGTCGAGTGGGCCGAAGAGCAGGGTATCGAGCGGATGCGGGACCTGTCCGGCTGGGAACTGGAGTCCTACGAGAACTTTCGTCGCTCGCAGGACCTCTCCCCTATCACGCTGAATAAGGAGATGGGAACCCTGCGGAACTGGCTGGAGTACTGTGCCCGCATCGAGGTGGTTCCCGAGGACCTGCCGGAGAAGATCGACCCGCCGGACGTGCCGAAGGACGCCGAGAGCAGCGACGTGATGCTGCACCACGAGGAGGCGAAGAAGCTACTCACACACTACCGGGAGAACCCGGAACTGCGCGGAACGCGCCAGCACGTGCTGCTGGCGATTGCGTGGACGACTGGGGCGCGGATGGGCGCGATTCGTGCGCTCGACCTCCGCGACTTCCATGTAGACGACGGCGACGACGGGCCGCTGTACTACCTCACGTTCGCCAACAGGCCGTCGACGGACACACCGCTGAAGAAGAGCAGTGACGGCGAACGCGCCGTGTCACTCCCCAAGTCGGTCGGGAAGTCGGTACAGCGGTACGTCCTACACCACAGAAACGACGTGTACGACGACTACAGTAGACAGCCGCTCATCACGACTCAGCGGGGGCGAGCGTCGAAGGGAACGATTCGGAACCTGATGTACCTCGCTACACAGCCGTGCAACTACGGCGAGTGCCCGCACGGGAAGGAGCGGCCGACGTGTGACTGGCGGACGCAGTCGCAGGCGAGTCAGTGCCCGTCGTCGCGTGCCCCTCACCACGTCCGAACAGGCGCGATTACGTGGATGCTCCACCGCGGCGTTCCTGTCGAGGTCGTCGCGAAGCGCGTCAACTCCAGCGTCTCGACTATCGAGAAGCACTACGACAAGCCCGACCCCATCGAGGAGATGCGAGCGCGCCGAGCGTCGTACCTGCCTCTTCTCGAAATCGACCCAGAGGAAGCCGAACCATGAGCCACAGCAAACCAGTTTCACCAGACCAGAGCGGCAGAGACGAGCGGCACAGTTCAGGAACTCAGAGAAAATCCGCCCGAACCCATTACTTCTGTTCCGAACGTCGCTCTGAGCGACCGTCTCGTTCGTGGAGAGCGAGCCACACAGTACGTCCTGTCGGTCGGGCCAGTCGACCGGCGGTGTCTCCACACGAGTAGAAACGTTCCAGTAGTTTCTTAGACGAGCCAACGTAGCGACACGTATGGAGGAGACACTCCGTTCTGCGCGGTCGTTCGAACAGTTCGTGCTGTTGTCGGTCGTGGAACTGTCGGTAGCGGACGAGACGCCGGCCCATTCCTACGACGTGACGCAGGCGGCGAAGGCCCATCTCGACGACCTGAGTCGGGACACCTTCGGCGGCGTCGAGCGACAGGAAGTCATCTCGGCGTTGCGGTCGCTGGCCGACGACGAGCTACTGGCCAAAGACCAGACTACGTCGGCCACCGGGAAGGGGCGTCCCGCCTACGGACTGGCGGTCGACGCCGACGCGGTACTGGACGAACTGGCCGACGCCGAGACCGTCAGCCCGTACGTCGAGACGCTCAGAACGGAGGCGTAATCTCAGACGAGACTCACGTCGGCGGCACTCTGTTCGAGCGCCGGCGGTTCACCGTTTTCGAGGCGTTCCAGCCGGTCGATGATCGTGTGGACGACGTCGCCGTCCGTGCAGGGTGCAACGTGTGCGAGTTCGCCGTCGTGGTACTCGGCCAGTCCCATGATCGGGAGGACCATCGCCTCGTATGCCTCGCCGGTGACCTCCGATTCGATCTCGCTGGTCTGATAGAACGACTCCAGCGAGACGTTGTTCGCGAGCGCCCACTGTCGGAACTCGGCGACGCGGTTGAGGATGTACCGCCCCTCTTCGGTGTTGGCAGCCGCCGACTCGGGTGCGACCTGCTTGCCCCAGACGACGACGTTGTAGCCAGCGATTTCGTCGTCTCGGTCGAGTCGTTCGAGGTGGTCGATGACGGCGTCCTGTCGCTCGTGGGCCCCATCCGGGAGAAGCGACCGGACGTACAGTTCGATTTGGGGTGCCGGCGTGTCTCGACTCATGTCTGAGTAAAATCATGAAGACGAAGGTACATATACGTTCCGTGGGGAGTATATGCACATCTCGGGACAATATATATTCCTACGTATCGCTAGACGGCGACCGGTTCGAGCGCCTCCGGTTACCATCGTTGTCGCATATCCTGGACGCGGTTAACAGTCGACGATGACATATTTGTATTATGATGTGTTGTCACGACGCGTCGCGGCGACGGAGCGTCTCGTGGATGCCCAACACGAGTGCGGGAACCACGACGATGAAGACGTGTTCCTCGATGGGGATGCCCAGCAGATCGACGCCGGTTCGCAGACGGATAGCGAACACGCCCACTTCGAGCGTATACCAGTCCCAGACGTACGCGACTGGGTAGAGAACGACGATCGTCCGGCCGGCGAGACGGAGTGCGTCGGCCCGCCACAGAAGCACCAGTGCGACGGTTCCCCAGACCACCTCTGTCACCAGATACGTGTAGGGGCCAAACACACCGATGTCGGGAAGCATATGTGACGGACGGCCCGGGGTTCCTAAAGTTTGGCCCACCTCTCGTAGTACGGGAACTAAACCAACCTTGATAACCCTTCACGTAGAACCTGCGAACGTGAAGCACGATGGACATTGCTGACATCGCCACCAGAGAGTTTGTCGAGGTCGACGCCAACAAGCGCCTCGGGAAGGTCCGTTCTATCTTCGAACGGGAGAACCCGAAGGGCATCATCGTCACCGAGGACGGTGCGTACGCGGGCGTCATCACGCAGAAGCAGTTGGTTCAGTCCCACGTCGAGGACGACGCGAAGGCGGGGGCGATGACTCGCTCGGCGCCGAAAGTCGGGCGAACCGACGACGTCCGAGAGGTCGCGCGCGTCCTGGTCGAGGGCGGGACCAAGATTGCCCCGGTGTTCCAGGGCGAGGACCTCTGGGGCATCGTCACCGAGGACGACATCCTCGCGGCGGTCCTCGAAAATCTGGACGCCCTCACTATCGACCAGATATACACCGAGGACGTCATCACCATTCGAGAGGACACCAACGTCGGGCAGGTCGTCAATCTCCTGCGAAAACACGGGATCTCCCGGCTTCCCGTCCTCGACGACGCCGAGTCGCTCACGGGGATGGTCACCCGACACGACATCGTCGACGTCGTCGTCCGGGACATGAACAAAGCCACTCGGGGCGACCGCGCGGGCGAGATCGAGCGAGTCCTCGATCTACCGGTCTACGACGTGATGAACAGCCCCGTCGAGACGGCGAACCTCGACGACTCCGTCCGTGACGCTGTCGAGCGGATGCTGGAGAACGACTTCGCCGGGTTGGCGGTGACGGCGGACGACGACGACAGCCACGTCGTCGGCATCGTCACGAAGACGGACGTGCTCCGAGCGCTGACCTACACGGAGGAAGACCACATGGACGTCCAGATCACCAACATCTCCCTGCTGGATACCATCAGCCGCGAGGACATCCGCGCCGACATCAGCGACGTCGCGGACAAGTACCAGGCGATGCAGGTCCAACACGCCCACGTCCGCTTCCACGAACACAAGGAGAAACTCCGCGGCACGCCGCTCATCCAGTGTCAGATTCGCCTGCGGACCAACAAGGGGCAGGCCGCCGGCTCCGGTGAGGGCTACGGCGCAGCGACGGCGTTCAACGTCGCACTCGACAAACTCGAACGGAACGTCCTCGAACTGAAAGGCGTGCAGGCCGACGAGGAGTACCGCGGCCAGCTCCTCCGGAAACTCGGCGAACTGTAGCGGCCCTCGCCAGTCCGCCTTTTTCGTAGCCGACGGCTCGATAGCGACTGCTCCCGCGACCCCCCGCCGTGTCACTCACGGCTGAAGCCGTCGCTGGCATCTCTCTGCTGTACCGACGACCGACACGGTTGGGCGACCGCGCGTCCCTGTCGCTGTCAGCGCGTCCCGCTGGTGAGCGAGTGCTGTTGCTCGTGAATGTTAGAGAGACGGGTTAGGACAGACAGCGGTAACCGCACGTGGAATCCACGCGGGTTGAAAGGTAGCCGTCCGACCGTGCCGTCTACCTCTACCTCTCTCGGTACAGCGTAAAACCCCTCCGGTACGCCGGTCGACTGGTACTCGTCCGGAACTAAAACCGAGGTCGCTACTGGAAGCCGATGCGGCCGCCGCTGCCGGCCTGTCGCTGCGGGCTGGACCCGCCTTTGAACTCCTCTTGCATCTGCTCGTAGTACTCGCGGATGTCGTCGGTAATCGTCGGGCGGACGCTGTCCATTGCCTGCCGGAAGTGGCGCATCTCCACCTCGTCGGCGTCGTCGGCCTCGCGCAGGGCCTCGATGGCGGCCTCGCGGGCGATGGACTCGAGGTCCGAGCCGACGAACCCGTCGGAGCGTTCGGCGAGTTCACGCAGGCTGACGTCGGGGGCCAGCGGCGTGTCGTCGGTGTGAATCTTCAGTATCTGCTCGCGGCCCTCGACGTCGGGTTCGCCGATCATGACCAGTCGGTCGAAGCGACCCGAGCGGATGAGCGCCGGGTCGATCATGTCCGGGCGATTGGTCGCGCCGATGACCATCACGTCCTCCATCTCTTCGAGGCCGTCGAGCTCGGTCAGCAGTTGGTTGACGACGCGCTCTGAGACGTTCGAGCCCATGTCGCCGCCCCGCCCCGGCGCGAGCGAGTCGAGTTCGTCGAAGAAGATGACCGTCGGGGCCACCTGTCGGGCCTTCCGGAACGTCTGGCGGATGGCCTTCTCCGATTCACCGACCCACTTACTGAGCAGTTGCGGACCGCGGACGCTGATGAAGTTCGCGTCGGTCTCGTTGGCGACGGCCTTCGCCATCAGCGTCTTCCCGGTGCCGGGTGGGCCGTACAGCAACACGCCCGAGGGCGGGGTGACGCCCATGCGCTCGAACTTCTCGGGGGAGTTCATCGGCCACTCGACGGCCTCCTGTACCTGCTCTTTGGCGGATTCGAGGCCGCCGACGCTGTCCCAGGAGACCTTGGGCAATTCGACGAGGACCTCCCGCATCGCGCTGGGGCTGACCTCGTTGAGCGCCCCTTTGAAGTCCTCGCGCTTGATTATCATCCGGTCGATGAGGCTCGGCGGGATGTCCTCCTCGTCTAAGTCGATCTCGGGGAGGTACCGGCGCAGGGCCTTCATCGCGGCCTCTTTCGTGAGGCTCTCGATGTCGGCGCCGACGAAGCCGTGGGTGTCGGTCGCCATCTTCGCGAGATTGACGTCGTCAGAGAGGGGCATCCCGCGGGTGTGAATCTGGAGAATCTCCTCGCGGCCCACCTCGTCGGGGACGCCGATTTCGATTTCGCGGTCGAAGCGGCCCGGGCGGCGGAGCGCCGGGTCGACCGAGTCGACGCGGTTGGTCGCGGCGATGACGATGACCTGGCCCCGGGATTCGAGGCCGTCCATCATCGTCAGCAGCTGGGCGACGACCCGGCGCTCGACCTCGCCGGTGACGTCCTCGCGCTTGGGCGCGATAGAGTCCAGTTCGTCGATAAAGATGATAGCGGGCGACTCTTCGCTGGCGTCCTCGAATATCTCCCTGAGTTGCTGTTCGGACTCGCCGTAGTACTTCGAGATGATCTCCGGCCCGGCGATAGAGAAGAAACTGGCAGAGGTCTCGTTGGCGACGGCTTTCGCGAGCAGGGTCTTCCCCGTGCCCGGCGGGCCGTGGAGCAGGACCCCCTGCGGTGGCTCGATGCCTAGTTTCTTGAATATCTGGGGGTGTTTCATCGGCAGTTCGACCATCTCGCGGACCCGCTGAATCTCGTTCTGGAGGCCGCCGATGTCCTCGTAGGTGATGCCGCCACCGGTCTTCTCGAAGCCCGAGATGGGCTCCTCGCGGAGTTCGACCTCGGTGTCCTCGGTGATGAGACAGACGCCTTCGGGTTCCGTCTCGACGGCGATGAGCGGGATGGCCTGCCCCGGCGAGCGCATGAACGGGTGGTTCGTCGAGGACATCACGGGGACGATGTCGCGCTCGACGACCGGGCGCTTCAGAATCTGGCGCTTGACCATGCCGGCGGCGTCGGACCCGAACTGCACGGACGCCTCCTCCGGCGGCGCGAGTACCAGTTTGTCGGCCTTCTCGGCCTCGGCCTTGCGGATGGTCACGCGCTCGCCGATGCCCACGTCAGCGTTCTGCCGCGTGAACCCGTCGATGCGCACCGTGTCGGTGTTCCAGTCCTGCCGGTCGGCACGCCACACCTTCGCGGCCGTCGTGTCGCTACCCTCGATTTCGATGATGTCTCCGGGCGAGAGTTTGAGATGCAGCAACGTGTCGGGGTCGAGGCGGGCGATACCGCGTCCCGAGTCGTTCGGGTACGCCTTCGCCACTTCCAGTTGCACTTCGTTCATAGTAGAGTCGAGCTACAGAGAACTCGGGTAGCACGAGAGATATGCTTTATGCTACCGGCGGGCAGGACGCGGCAGCGACGGGTTTATATGTGAACTGCTACCACACGTCAGTCGACGCGCAACGGCGCGGCGTTCTCGACGCGTTCGACCGTCACGTCGCCCTGCCGGAGAACCGTCGCTTCGGCGGCGTCCCCGGCCGCGAGCGAGAGGATGGTCGACGCTCGCGTGGTGCCGTCCGGTTCGCCGCCGAGGACGTAGTCCGCCCCGTCACCGACGTGGGCGACGGCCGTCTCGACGTCGACCAGCTCGTCGTCCGGAACGGTCCCGGACCGGTTGGCCGAGGTCATCGCGACGGGACCGCCCACTGCGTCGGCGAACGACCGCCACACCGGGTTCGACAGGCAGCCGACACTGACGGTGCCGTTCATCCGGAGACGCTCGTGGAGCGAATCGTCGGCTACCTCGAGGACGAGGTTCAGCGGTCCCGGCCAGAACGCGTCGACGAGTGCGTCGACGACGGCGGGGTCGTCGTGGCGGCCGAACCGCCGCCAGTCGCCGGGGTCACGGACGAACAGCGTCAGCGGCTTGTGAGCCGGCCGGTCTTTGAGTTCGTAGACGCGCTCGATAGCGGCGTCGTGGTCCGGCGCAACGGTCAGCGCCATGTTCGTATCGCTCGGCGCGACGACGACGCCGCCGTTGCGGACACAGTCGGCCGCCGTCGCGACGTTCTCTGCGGACGGTTCGAGGACCGACACAGTCATAGCTTCCGTTGCTTTCGGTGTGGAAAAAGCGCTGCGGTCGCGCGACCGACGTCGAGATTCCCGCAGTCGGCAGAGACGCCGCACCGACTGCCGCCACCGCCGCGTTTGATAAGGCTGGGCGCGATAGCGCCGGTATGGTATTTCTCGTTCCCTTCGACGGATCGTCGCTCGCCGAGGCCGCACTCGACCGTGCGGTCACGTACGCCGCCGCGATGGACGTCGACGTCGTCGCCGTCAGTCTCGTCCCGACCGGGTCGGACTACGCCCAGCGCCGTCGCCGCGTCGACCCACACGAGGACTTCGCCGCCGAGACGGCCGCCGCCGACCTCCGACGGAAGATAGAGGAAGCGACCGACGACGCCGAACTCAACTACGAGGACGTCAGCGCGTACTCGGCGAACAGCCTCTCGGAGACGGTCCGGCAGGTGGCCCGAGACGTCGACGCGACGGTTGTCTTCCTCGGGAGCGCCGACACTGAGGACGTCGTCGTTCCCATCGCGGAACTGAACGAGGAGGACGCCTACGACGTACACATCGTCCGGCGCTCGTGAGACCGTTGTAGTAGGCTTTTATTCGACGGGTACGAGGGTCCGACCATGCGAACACTCGCCTTCGACGGTCGGATGGGCGCCGCCGGCGACATGGTGCTCGGTGCGTTGATCGCCGCTGGTGCCGACCGGTCCGTCCTACACCCCGTCGAAGACGCGCTCGCCGTCGACTACGCCGTCTCGACGGTCGACCGCAACGGCATCAGTGCCACGCGCGTCGAGGTACTGCTGGCCGGGGCGGACGACGACGGACACTCCGACGGTCACGACGCACACCACAGCGATGACGACGCACACGACAGTTCTGACGAACATAGCCACGACCACGGCCACACGCACGACCACGACGGCCACACGCACGCCGAAGGCCACGGCCCCACCCGAAGCTACGCCCAAGTCGTCGACGTCGTCGAGGCGATGGACCTCCCGGCGGCCGTCGAGACGGACGCGCTCGCCATCGTCGAGATTCTCGGCGCGGCCGAGGCGTCGGTCCACGGCACCGACATCGACGACACGCACTTCCACGAGGTCGGGGCCGACGACGCCATCGCGGACGTCGTCGGCGCGGCGCTGCTGCTGGACGACCTCGACGTCGACCGCGTGGTGACGACGCCGCTGGCGACCGGTGGCGGGACCGTCGAGATGAGTCACGGGACCTACCCGGTTCCGACGCCGGCCGTCGTCGAAATCGCCGAACGGGCCGACTGGTCGCTGCAGGGCGGCCCGGTCGACGCCGAACTCCTCACCCCGACCGGCGCGGCCATCCTCGCCCACGTCGCCGAGGGCGTGGACCGACTGCCGACGCTGACCGTCGACAGTGCGGGATACGGTGCGGGTGGCTGGGCGTTCGAGGACCGACCGAACGTCCTCCGGGCGATGGTCGGGCAAAGCGAAGGCCCGCTCCGTCGGGACGACATCACCGTGCTGGAGACGAATCTCGACGACGCGCCGCCCGAACTCCTCGGCGACCTCCAGCGCTCGCTCGCGGCCGTGGGCGCACGCGACGTCTCTGTGCTGCCGGCGACGATGAAGAAGTCTCGACCGGGCCACCTCGTGAAGGTCGTCTGCAAGCCCGAGGACGCCGACCGTGTCGCCCGCCGACTCGCCGAGGAGACCGGGACACTCGGGGTGCGCGAACACGGCGCGGGCCACCGCTGGGTCGCAGACCGGACCTTCGAGACGGCCACGCTGACCGTCGACGGCGAGGCGTACGAGGTGACGGTGAAAGTCGCGAGCGACAGCGACGGCGAGGTGTACGACGTGAGTGCGGAGTTCGACGACGCGGCGGCCGTCGCCGACGCCACGGACCGGCCGGTCCGCGAGATACTCCGGCGGGCAGAACAGCAGGTCCAGCAGTCGGACTAACGCTCGGTCGGGTCCGGGCCGCCGCGGTCGGTGTCCTCGCCCCGGTGTTCGGCCAGCGCGTCCTCGATAGTGAGGTCGCCGTCCGCGACCCGGCGGGCGAGTTCGGCGTCGATGGCCCGATTGGTGTCGCTCGCCTCGCGCGAGCGGTCCTTGATGCGCTGGAGTTCCCCGGGCGTCGGTTCGACGTCGCGACTGACGATTTCTTCACCCTCCAGCCGAGCGATGTTGACCGCCGCGAGGACGTCGCCCATCCCGCGGACGCCGCTACCCAGATACGGCGTCGTCCCCGTCTCGTCGACCAGTTCGACGGTCACGTCCTCGATGTCGTCGATGACGCGCGACCCGACTAGTCGTGCCCCGTCGCCGATGCGGACGAGGGGATTCACGGCGTCCTCGACCTCTCGGCGGACCACCTCGGCGGCGTCCGCGGCCGGCACCTGAAAGGCGGCGACGACCATCTCGCCGTGCAACACCGCGATGCCGGGCCTCTCGCCGGGGTCGATGCCCACGACGGTCCGTCCCGTCTCGCCGCGGAGCGTCGCGATAGCGGCCTCGACGGCCCGTCTCGGTCGGTCGGGGTCGGCCTGCACCACGTCCACGTCCTCCGGGACGTCGATGGCTTCGCCGGCGGCGACGATGGCGAGGGTCGTGTCTTCGGGCCAGTCGTCGCCGGGTTCGATGGTGGTGAACGTCACGCCGCGGTCCCGTAGCTCCGTGACCACGCCGTGGTACACCTCGAAGTCACCCGTCGCGACGACTATCACGCACCGGACTTGGGTGGGTATCCACTTACGATTGCTGGGTCGACGTCTCGCCGGGGCCGGTGGTGTCCGGTCGTGCTTCGAGGGCCACCTTTCGGAGAATCGCCACGACGCCGACGAGGTCCGCGACCGTGCACACCGCGTTCAGTACGCCTGCCAGCACCCGCGGGCCGAGGCCGTAGACCAGAGGGCGTATCCGTCCCGGCCCGACGTCCGCGCCGAGGAGGACGGCCCCGAGGAGGACGACGCCGGACAGTCGGAGAAACGTCGACCCCGTCGCGTACGAGAGCAGGCTTCGCAGTTCGCTGGAGCACAGATCTGCCGGCTTCGATCAGTACTCGAAAAAACATGTCTGCCGGCAACTACGGTCGTCGAGTGTCAATCGTTTTCAGTCCCCTCTGTGAAGCGCCAGCGATGTCACCCTCCACAGACAGCGACGCACCTCGGCGAGACGCCGACCCGCTGTTCGGCGTGGTTTCCGGGGCGTACCTCGCGCTCCTCTGCGTCCCGCCCGTCGTTCTCGTGGTCTCCCGTCTGGTCACCGGGTCGCCCGCCGCGCTGTACGGGACGGCCCTCGTCACGTTCGCCGCGGTGACCGGTGCGGGATGGTTGGGTATCGCCCGCTGGGACGGCCTCGCCGTCCGACTCGGCCGGACCGCCGTCCGATGGCTCCCGGCGGTGGTTCCCGTCGGCTACGCGCTCGGCGGGTTCGCCTCGCTCGGACAGACCGGCGTCGTCGGCGTCCTCGCCTTCTTCTTCGGCCTAGTGGCGATGCTGTTCGGCTTCGCGCTGGGCGTGATGGCTCGGACGCGGTACGCCGACGCAGTCACGGCCGACGCGACGACGGACTGTGAGTTCACCGCTGGATGGCCCGAACGGGCACGCCGGCGACTGCTCGTGGTCGCCGGGTCGCTGGTCACCGTCACCGCCGTCGGCTTCGTCGCCGGTCTACTCACGGACCGCTTCTGGCTCCAACTCGCCTCGCAGGTGCTGTTCCCGGTCGGTCTCGTCCTCGTCACCGGCAGTGAAGAGCGAACGTACACCGTCTCCGAGGCCGGCCTCGAACACCGCCTTCCCGTGGCGCGCCGCCTGTTCCCGTGGTCGGCTTTCGACGGCTACACCAGAACCGATGACGCGCTCGTCCTCCACCGTTCGTGGCGCGTCGACACCAGAATCGCACTCGCGGACCTGTCGGACCCGGACGCCGTCGACGCCGCGTTCGCTCGTTATCTCGGCTGAACCGCAGGTGCGAGCGTTTTTATCCGGACACGTCTAACCCGTTGCCGTGAGCGACCACGTCTCGACCGGCTGTGACCCGCTGGACGAGTTGTTGGGAGGGGGACTGGAGCGCGGGGCCGTCACGCAGGTCTACGGGCCGCCGGCGGCCGGCAAGACGAACCTCGCCCTCTCGGCGGCGCTCGACGTCGCCGCGGGTGGCGACGCCGCCCTCTACATCGATACCGAGGGCCTCTCGCCCGACCGGATGGAGCAGATAGCCCGCGGCCGCGCCGGGCCGAACCAGACGGTCGACGACCTCGCGGGCCGCCTCATCGTCTCGGAGGTGTTCGACTACGACGAGCAGACCGAGGCCGTCCAGGACACTGCGGAGTTCGCGGCCGAAATAGAACTCGTCGTGCTGGACAGCGCGACGGGTTTCTATCGACTCCGACGCGACGACGACGACGGCGGCGAGACGCTTCGCGACGTGGCCCGACAGATCACGCACCTCCTCTCGCTGGCCCGCAAACACGACCTCGCGGTCCTCTTTACGAATCAGGTGTTCACCGACCCGGACAGCGACCGGTCGACGGCGCTGGGCGGCCACACGCTGAACCACTGGTCGGGCGCTATCCTCAGACTCGACCGCTTTCGCGGGGGCAACCGACGGGCGACGCTGGAGAAACACCGCGCGAAGCCCGCCGGCGACACCGTCCAGTTCAGCATCACCGACGACGGACTCGTCGGTGACGACGGGCAGCAACCGCCGCGGCGCGACTGAGTTTCGGTGTGCGGTGGACGCGTCCTCGCGCTGTGAACCGCGAGAGACGAGTAGCACAACGCGAGCAACGCGGTCGGTTGGGGAGTGCTGTCGACCGTTGCTGTGCGGGAGTGCGTACCGCTCGCCGCTGGCGAGCGGTTTCACCGGACGCGCGCCGAAGATACGTCTTCCGGCCGTTTCAGCGTGGATTTTTGCACGCAGGGATGCCCGCAGGGTCGGGGGCCCGAGGACACCCGCGCCGCAAAAAGGACTCTCAGTAGATGAGGTCGTCGTCGTTCTCGACCATGTACAGCGTCCGGGCGGCGATGTTGACGGCGTGGTCGCCGACTCGCTCGATGTCCCGAATCGTCAGCAGCAGGCGCGAGACGTCGGCCATCAGTTGCTCTATCTCCGCGTCGCTGGAGTCGGCGTCTATCTCGCGCTCGATGAGGTCACGGACGACCGTCTCGGAGGCCGTCTCACAGCGACTGTCGACCTCGTCGTCGGTCTCGGCGATAGTGTAACAGAGGTCCGGGTCCTCGCGGTCGTAGGCGTCCATCGCGTTCTCGATCATCTCGATGACGACTTCGGCGACGTCCTGAATGTCGACTTCCGGATAGACGTCGCGTTCGGCCTCCAGCGAGTACTCGCCGAGATTGGTCGCGAGGTCACCGATGCGTTCGAGGTCGGTGATGATCTTGAACGACGCGGCGATAAAGCGGAGATCCGATGCGACGGGTTGTTGGAGCGCCAGCAGGTCGATACAGTCTTGTTCGAGGTCGAGATACAGCTGATTGACCTCGTCGTCGCCGTCGATGACCTGCCAGGCCATCTCTTCGTCTTTCTGTTCGAGGGCGGAAAGCCCCAGTCGCAACCGATCGAGGACGACTTCGGACATATAGAGGACGTCCTCGCGGAGCGATTCGAGAAGCTCCTGATACGATTCGCGTGGCATGGTCGGGACTCCCCCGGCCGGGCGTATCAGCCTTTCCCTTCTCCCAATATACACCGCTCTCGGTCCCTCTCACCGTAGCCGAGAGCGGCGCTCCGCGGTCAGTAGATGAGGTCGTCGCTGCTCTCGACCATGTACAGCGTGCGGGCGGCGACGTTGACGGCGTGGTCGCCCACCCGTTCGAGGTCACGTACCGTCAGGAGATATCGCTTCGTATCGGCCAACAGTGCCTCTGTGTCGTCTTCGGCGGGCGAGTGGTTCACCAGCGTCCGGACCAGGTCGTCGGTGGCGGCGCCACAGCGCTGGTCTACGTCGGTGTCGGCGGCGGCCACCTCGCGACACCGGTCGGCGTCGGCGTCCTCGTAGGCGGCCATCGCGCCGTCGAGTTGAGCCAGCACCATGTCGGCGATATCGGCGATGGGGACGTTCGGGATGGTGTCTGACTCCATCGCGTCGACGTACCCGCCGAGGTTGGCCGCGAGGTCGGCGATGCGTTCGAGGTCCGTGAGTATCTTGAACGAGGCGGCGATGAAACGGAGGTCCGAGGCCACCGGCTGCTGAAGCGCGATGAGGTCGATGCAGTCCTGCTCTAAGTCGAGGTACGACTGGTTTATCTCGTCGTCGGCCTCGGCGACGGCGCGGCCCATCCCCGGGTCGCGCCGCTCGTAGGCGGTGACCGCGCGGTCGAGGCGGTCGGTGACGTCTGCCCCCATCGCGCAGACGTCGGCCCGCAGGGCGTCGAGTTCCGACTCGAAAGTGTCACGCGTCATCCGTTCGAAGTGTGTGTCCGTTGATGTATGAGTGTGGCGGCCGCGTCAGTGGTCGTGCTCGCACGCCCGGTCGGTGGGTGTCTCAGGTATCGCTGGTGAGTCGGCTGTCTATCGGGGTCGGTTCCGCACCGACGCACCGGGCGACGTCAGCGACGGATTTCGTCTCGAAGACGAAGTAGTCGGCGGGGACGGCTTCGACGACCGGTTCGTAGTCGGTCAGCGGTTCGTGCAGGTCCGCCGTTCCGTCGTTGTCGTGGAGGTGGCAGACTCGGATGCGGTCGCCGAAGCGTTCGACGAACGCGCCCCAGTCGCAGTCGTTGACCGTCGCGTGGCCGACGTCCAGCGTGACGCCGAAGTACTCCGGGGTCACGTCTACCTCGGCGAGCACCGCTTCGAGGTCGGACGGCGTCGTCGTGTAGCGGCACTCCGACTCGTCTCTCGGCTGGTTCTCCAGGCAGAGCGGGACGCCGACGAGGTGGGCGTACTCGGCGCATTCGGCGAGCGAGTGACGCGCGTTCTCGCGGGCGGTCGAGCGGACCCACTCGGGGTAGCGGCGAGGGACGGATCCGCCGTGGACGACGACGGCCCCGGCCCCGGCGGTAGCGGCGTCGTCGATGGTCCGCTTGACCTGTCGGACCGACGCCCGCCGGGATTCCTCGTTGAAACTGCCGAGGTTCCAGTCGCGGAACGGCGCGTGATAGGTGACCGAGACGCCGTAGCGGTCGGCCAGTTCCCGTACGTCCTCGGGCGTCGGCGCGTCGGGGTGGCCGTGGAGGTACTCCCGCTTGAACTCGACGTGGTCCAATCCGAGGTCCGTGAGGTAGTCGAGGAACGCCTCGGCGGTCGCGCCGAAGCGGACGTCCATCGCCGCGCCCAGACGCGCGTCGGTCGTCGCCGTCATCGTCGCCCCTCCGCGGTCCCGTCGGCGCGATACACCCGTCTGCCGCCGACGAGCGCTCGCGTGACGGTCGGCGTCGGGTCGCGCTCTACGACGACGAGGTCGGCGCGCTTGCCCGCTTCCAGTCGCCCCCGGTCGTCGAAGCCGACGGCCTCGGCCGGGTTCGCGGTGACGCGCCGGACGCGGTCGGGCAGGGGTTCGCCGGTGTCGACGAACGCGCCGGCCAGCAGCGACGGCGGGTGGTAGTCGGCGACCAGCGTATCGACGACGCCGGCCTCGATGGCGTCGGCCGTCGAGAGGTTCCCCCACTGGCTCTCGCCCCGGACGAGGTTCGGCGCGCCCATCGCGGTAGTCATCCCGCGCTCTGTGGCGCGTTCGGCCGTTTCGAGCGTGATGGGGTACTCGGTGATGTCGACCCCGGCCGCGGCGAGGCGGTCGACTTCCGCGGGGTCCTCGTCGTCGTGGGAGGCCGTCGTCGCGCCCACCTCGTGTGCCGCCTCGACGACGCGGCCGACCCGTTCGCGGATAGTCGCCATGGAGACGCCGCTTCGCTGCTCTATCATCGCTTCGGCCTCCTCGACGGAGTGGTTCTCCGACTCCTCGTAGAACTCCAGGAACGCCTCGACGTCCTGGAACTGCCCCTTGCCGGGGACGTGATTCATCACCGAGACGAGGTCGGCGTCGCCGTTCTCGACGACCGTCGAGACGGCATCGACGCAGGCCTCCTGCGTGACCTCACACCGGGCGTGAAGTCGGTGGTCGACGAGCAGTCGGTCGGCGTCGGTGATGGCGTCGGTGAGGTCGGTCGCCAGTTCCGGCGAGCGGTTCGCCGAGCTGTCCCGTTCGAAGGAGACGGCGTGGAACTTCGTCGTGATGCCGGCGGCGACGTTGCTCCGGTCGGCCGAGGACAGCGCCATCGAGATGTCCATCCGCGCGCCCGACCGGGGGAAGAGGTGGCTCTCGATGTCGTCGCCGTGGAGGTCGACGAGGCCCGGCAGGACGTACCGCCCGGCGGCGTCGACCACGCTCTCGGCGGCGTCGGCGTCCACGTCGCCGACGGCGGCGATGCGGTCGCCTTCGACGCGGACGCCACCTTCGATCACCGCCTCGGGCGTGACGACGCGGCCGTTCACGACCGCGACGCTCCCGTTGGCGGCCGTCTCGTCGGGCACTGCGGTCGTCATCCGACCACCTCCCCTTCGAAATCGGCGACCGGGACGACGCGCTGGAGCTTCCCGTCGTCCAGCACCACCACGCGGTCGGCGACGGCTTCGATGACCGCGGTGTTGTGGAAGACGCCGACGACGGTGGTGTCTTCCCCGACGTACTCCCGCAGGAGGTCGATGGCGGCCTGCCGCGTCTCCGGGTCGAGCGCGCTGGTCGGTTCGTCCAGCAGGAGGAGGGTCGGTCTCGGCGAGAGCGCCTGCGCGAGATTGACGCGCTGGCGCTCCCCGCCGGAGAACGTCGCCGGGTACGCCTCCCAGAGTGCTTCGGGAAGGTCGAGTCGGGAGAGCAATTCGCGGGCCTCCCCGCGTGCGTCCTCGGCCGGAACGCCCTGCTCGCGGAGCGGGCGAGCGACCACGTCGACGGCCGGGACGCGCGGAATCTCGTCTAGAAACTGCGACGTGTAGCCGATGGTCGCATCGCGCAGGGCGATGACCTCGCGGTCGTCGCAGGCGGCGAGGTCGATGCCGTCGCCGGCGTCGCCGTCAGCGAGTTCGTCCGCCCCGTGGTAGACGATGCGGCCGCCGGTCGGGTCGTAGGTCCGGTAGAGGCACTTCAACAGCGAGGACTTGCCGCTGCCGGATTCTCCGACGACCGCGAGGAACTCTCCCTCGCGGACGTCGAACGAGACGTCGTCGAGTCCGACGACCTGCGTGTCGCCGAGGACGTGCATGTCGAAGGTCTTCGAGAGCCCTTCGACGGACAGTACTGTCATATTACTGAATTGATGAGGGTCTGCGTGTACTCGTGGTGCGGGTCTTCCATTACGCGGTCGGTGAGGCCCGATTCGACGACGCGGCCGTGACGCATCACCAGCGTCCGGTCGGCGAGCAGCCGGACGACGCCGAGGTCGTGAGAGACGACGACGGCGGCCACGCCCTTCTCTCGCTGGACGCGCCGGAACATGTCGAGGACGCGGGCCTGCACGCTCACGTCGAGCCCAGTCGTCGGTTCGTCCAGCACGACGAGTTCGGGGTCGTTCGCCAGCGCGCGGGCAATCTGGACGCGGCGCTGCATCCCACCGGAGTAGGTGCTGGTCGGATCGTCCATCCGGTCGACCGGAATCTCCGTGGCTTCGAACAGCTCTCGTACGCGAGCGCGAACGTCCTCGAAGGAACGCCACCCGGCCGAGAGCAGTTTCTCGGCGACGTTGCCGCCGCCCGTGAATTCGGGGTTGAGGCCGTCGCGGATGTGCTGGTGGACCAAGGCGATGTCGCCGGTCCGCAGGTCGTGGCGCGTCTCGTAGTCAACGTCCAGTAAGTTCCCCTCGTGGCCGGCGTAGCGGACTACACCGTCCGTCTCCGCGTCGGGGTCGCGCTCTAGAGCCAGTTGCTCGGCGAGGCTGGACTTGCCGGACCCGGACTCGCCGACGATTCCCAGCACCTCGCCCGCCCGCACCGTCAGGTCGGCCTCGGCGCAGGCGACGACGCTCCCGCAGTGGGGACACTGGTTCGTCCCCGCCCGGTCGCCCGTCGCGTCGAGACACCGGTCGCAGCCATCGCCGTAGACGGTCCGGAGGCCCTCGGCGTCGAGCAGCGTCATTCGCCGGCACCCCCCGAACTGGCTTCCTCGTTGTCCGGCGTCCCCGGTCCCCAGTCCACGCCCTCGCGGTCGAGGTGGTGATCTTTCGGGATATCGGAGTCCTCACGGCGCTTCTCACAGAAACTCGAATCGTTACAGGCGTAGCGCGTCTCGAAGGAGCTATCGGCGGCTTCGCCGCCCCCTTCCTCCCGCGTCGTCTGGGGTGACTCGCTCTCCTCCGAGACCTCCACGAGGTAGGTGTCGGTGGACCCGCAGGCGTGGCAGGCCGCGTCGGGAAACCGCTCGACGGTGAACTCGCGGTCCTCGAAGGCCAGCGGTTCGACGTCGGTGTGTGGCGGGACCGCGTAGATGCGGGCCTCGCGACCGGCCGCGAAGACGTACAGATTCTCGGCGTCGTCGAGTTTGGGCACGTCCCAGCGCGGGATTGGCGAGGGGTCCATCAGGTAGCGCTCGGCGACCATCGTCGGGTACCGGGAGGCGATGTTAATCTCGCCCCACTCGACGACGTTCTCGTAGAGGTGGACCCACATCTTCCCGTAGTTCTTGTGGGCGTGGCGGCGGCGGTTAGCGGCGTCCGAGGAATCGACCTTCCGAAGCGGGTCCGTGATGGGCACCTGCAACACCAGAATCTGCTCGTCGGTCAGCACCTCCTCTGGAATGCGGTGGCGAGTCTGGACGACGCCGGCCTCGGTGGTGTCCGTCGTCGTCTCGACGTCGGCGGTGTTCTCGGCCAGTCGGCGGATGTTGGCCGCGTTGACGCTCTCGTCGGCCCCCTGGTCGACGACCTTGAACGTCTCGTCGGGACCGAGTAAGGACAGTGAAGCCTGTATCCCACCGGTCCCCCACCCGCGGGCCAGCGGCATCGGCCGGGAGGCGTAGGGCACCTGATGGCCCGGGACGGCGACGGCTTTCAGCGTCGCCCGGCGCACCTCGCGCTTGGTGTGTTCGTCGAGGTACGCGTAGTTGTACCCCGACAGCCCGTCGCCGTCCAAGGAATCGAGGACGGCGTCGACGGAGTCGGTCGGGACGGTGGTACCGCCGTCGGTCGATGCAACCGGGTCGTCCGCTGTGCGTTCGTCAGTCATCGTCGCTCACCTCCGCGACCGGCGGCTCAGCCGCCGGGGTCCGGTCGTCGCTATCGCGTTCGCTGTCCTCGTCGTCGGCCTCCGTGGACACGCGCCCGTCCTCGTTCAGCCCCTTCCGTTCGCGGATGGCGCGGATGCGGTCGAGGATGGACTGGAAGGTGACGTAGTGGGGCAGTTTGAGGTGTTCGATGAAGCCGAAGGAGTCCATCCCGTCGACGGTGTCCAGCACGAACTCGGGGTTCTCGGCGGGTTCGTCCTCGCCGTCGAGTTGGATGGATGCGTCCAAGATGGTCATCCCGATGGCCTTGCGCTCGTTGCGCCCGAAGGTCAGGCCGTAGCCGAAGGCGAACTGCGGGTCCTCGCGCTTGGCGTAGACGGGGACGACGGCCTCGGACTCGCTGACTTCCGCGTGAGCGACCGTCACCTCGTCGCCGGTGTAGGGATGCTCGATTCGCACGGGGAGTTCGCCGATGCGGACCTCCGCCAGCGTCGGGTGGACCTGTCCGTAGCCCCGGAGCGCGGAGTAAGCGAGCGCCGTGACCGCGCCCGTCTCGCCGCGGGCGAGTTCCTGCAGGACCGCGTCGCGCTCCGGCGGATGCGTCACCGGCTCTCGCGTGGTGTCGGTCGGCTCCTCGACGCCGGCCTCGTCGGGTTCGGCGACCAGTCCCTCCTCGCGGAGGAGTTCCATCACGTTGGTCAGGTCCTCGGGGTCGCCCGCGTCCTCGATGTCCCACTCCTCGGTGGGGTCCTCGGCGTCGCCCTCCAGGAGGTCGAAGTCGAGCAGTCGCTGGGTGTAGTCCTTCGTCGGCCCGAGAATCTGCCCGCCGGGGACGTCCTTGAACGCCGGGGAGACGCGCCGACTGGCGACCATCTCGCTGGGCGCTATCGGCTCGGTCTCGTCGTACCGCTCCAGCGTCGAGCGGTAGGCCCGAAGCAGGAACGCCGCCTCGACGGTGTCGCCCTGCGCCTGCTTGACCGCGAGCGCCGCGAGTCGGGGGGCGTACAATCCCGCCTCGCTCATCGCCTGCGAGGTGAGTCGGCCCAACTGCTCGTCTATCTGTTCGACGGCGACGTCCTCGCCATCGCCCGCCGTTCGCTGTTTCTCGAACAGTTCTTCGGCGCGCTCGATTAGCTCCTCGCCCGCGGTGACGGCGACGTACCCCATCAGGCCACCTCCTCGGCGGCCGTCTCGTCGGCAGTCGTCTCGTCGCTCACGGTCAGCGTCACCGAGCGGGGAATCGCCGCGACGCGGTCGCCCGCCGCGAAGACGGCGTCGACGCCGCGCGGATACTCGGATTGGGCGGTTGCGAGGGCGTCGAGTTCGCTCGGCGGCACTCCGACGGAGAGCGTCGCCGTCCCGTCTACGCCCGGGCCGAAGAGCGTCACCGGTGTCAGGTCCTCGCTCCGACCGCTCGCACACTCGGCCTCGTACACGACGGTCGCGCCGCCGCTGGGTTCGACGAGCGTGCCGCGTGTACACTCTCTGACGTCGAACGCGTGGGACTCGCGTGCGTGGACGATGTCCGCCACCTCGGGCGGGGCCGCGTCGAGACGGCCCTGACTCGACAGCGCCTCGCGTAGCGTCTCGTCGTCGGTGGCGACGGTCACCTCGTGGTCTACGAGCGTCGCCACGACGGCGTAGTCGGCCGGTTCGGGGACCGACTCGACCGTTCCCGGACGACTCATCGCGTCCAGCAGCGCCCGGAACGTCTCGCGCGTCTCGTGGACCGGGTCGATGCCGAGCGCCCTCATTCCTCGTCCTCCATCGTCTCGAAGTCGACGGTCGTGTGCTTGCTCTCGGCCCACGCCCGTGCGCGCTCTCGCTCGTGCCGGTCGGCGACGCGGCGGAGTTCCGCGACGATGTCCTCGGTCAGCGGGTGGCCCCCGGCGACGGCGGCGTCTACGATGGCCCCCGAGAGCGCGGCGCGTTCGGCTTTCCCGGGAACCATCGCAAAGCCGCGGTGGCCGTCGAGCGTCACTTCCGCCGGCGTGACGACGACTTCGCCGAGGTTGAACGGACGGCGCTCGACCGGTTCGACCACCCGTTGCATCAGCAGTTGCGGCTTCGGGTCCTGTCGCACCGACAGCGGCGGGTCGTCTTCCAGAACGTCGTCGGCGAACCGGGCGAGCGTCGCGCCCTCGCAGGCGGCTACCAACTCGAATCGGTCCGAACGGTCGTGTGGGTCAACCATGCACTCGGTCGAAAGCAAGCGACAACCGCTGCATAAGGGTTCGCTGGGTACTCTCTATCGTTCGTGTTCTCCCCGTGCTCGAACCCGCCCTCGTCGTTTTCGGTACGGACTAGTCTGTACTCGGTAGCGTCTGCTGCCTCTCAGTGCGTGGTCCAGACGCGAAATACGGACCGCCCGGACTCTACGCAGGCAACTGTTATTCGACCCCTTTGCTACGCACCGAGTGATGACAGACAGCGTGTCAGCGACGGGCGGTACGGGGTCGAAAACGAGCCGACGCGGGTTCCTCGTGAAATCCGGGGTCGCCGCTGGGGCCCTGACCGGCCTCGCCGGGTGTTCGAGCGTGATGGGGTCCTCCGACGGAGCCGAGACGGTGACGATGCTCCTCACGCCGGACAACCCGTCCGACGTCCGTCGGCGTTACGAGCCGATGCACAACCTCATCGAGGGCGAGGTGGACGGCGTCGAAGTCGAGACGCAGGTCCCGCAGGACTACTCCGCGATTCGCCCGGCGCTGAAGAGCGAGCAGGCCGAAATCGGGATGGACGACATCACGCTCATCTCGAACCCGGACCTCATGGACGTCTACGGCACGGCCGTCACGGGCGGGTCCGCGTTCTACTTCTCGGTGATGCTGACCAACCCCGACTCGAACATCCAGCAGCGAACCGACGTCGAGGGCGAGACGATGGCCTTCGCCGACCGCCTCTCGACGAGCGGGTCCATCTTCGCCGTCTACGCGCTCAAGCAGGCCGGACTGGACGTCGGCGAGGCCCCCGACGGCGACCCGGTCGACTTCGAGGGTAGCTGGTCGAACCACGAGGTCGCGCTGGAGAAACTCGGCAACGGCGAGGCCGACGCCGCGACCACTTGGGGCGGCAACGGCATCGCGCACATCCCGAGCGGAACGGAAGTTCCCGACCGCGTCGACCAGAAGAGCTCGTTCCTCGACACCATCGGCTCCGAGTCGCCGAAGTTCCGCCCCTTCTGGTGGTCCTTCCCCATCCCGAAACAGCCGGTCTACGCCCGGAAAACGTGGAAATCCGACAAGAAAGACGAGATCGGGACCGTGCTGCGCAACTCCGATAAGGGACTCATCCAGCAGTACTACCCCGAGGACTACGACGAGGAGGAACTGCCCTTCACGACGCTGGCTCAGACCTCGATGAAGGAGTACCAACCCGTCATCAAGCGCCTCGACGCCCTCGGCATCGAACTGGGCGAGTAACCACGCGAAGATTTCAGTCCCATGAGCACACTCACAGTCGAGAACCTCACCAAGGAGTACGGCGACGTGACCGCCGTCGAGGACGTCTCCTTCGAGATAGAGGACGAGTTCGTCGTCCTACTGGGCGAGTCCGGGGCCGG
The DNA here is from genome assembly GCF_014647235.1 of Haloarcula pellucida. Lineage (GTDB taxonomy): Archaea > Halobacteriota > Halobacteria > Halobacteriales > Haloarculaceae > Haloarcula > Haloarcula pellucida. The sequence goes on along the minus strand of NZ_BMOU01000004.1, from coordinate 311,491 downwards.
GAAGTCGACGATGCTTCGCTGCATCAACGGCCTGACCGAACCGACCAGCGGCGGCGTCTACCTCGACGGGGACCCCCTCGTCGGATCACAGCCCGAAGTGGGAATGATATTCCAGCAGCACAACCTCGTCGAGGGCGTCTCGGCGTACCTGAACGCGCTCAACGGCTCGCTGGAGCGGACCGGCCTACTGGAGAGCCTCTTCCAGTGGCAACACCGCGAGGACAAGGAACGGGCGCTCGACGCCCTCCAGACGGTCGGGCTACTGGACGAGGCCCACCAGCGCGTCTCCCAGATGAGCGGGGGGCAGCAACAGCGCGTCGGCATCGCCCGCGCGCTCGTTCAGGACCCCTCGCTCCTGCTGGCCGACGAACCAGTCGCCAGCCTCGACCCGGCTAGCGCCGAGACGGTGATGGGCTACTTGAAGAAAGCCGCCGGCGTCCACGAGGTGACGGCGCTGGTGAGCCTCCACCAGGTCAACATCGCGGCCCACTTCGGCGAGCGGTTCATTGGCCTGCGGGACGGCCACCTCCTGTTCGACGTCGAACCGGACGAGTTGACCCCGGCGCTCATCGACGACCTCTACGGCAGCGTCGAGACGGTCGGCCTGGCCGAACAGCGCGACGGCGCGGAGAAGAGCGACGAGAACGATACCCCCGGTCAGAGGGTCGAAGCGTGAGTTCGAAGTCCGCTGACGGCGGCGGCCTCAGGGAGTATCTGGGTTTCGCCTCGCTGGGCGAGTCCCCGACGGAGCAGAAGCTCCGGGAGATGAAACGCCGGACGACGCTCCGGCGACTCTACACGCTCGTCGGCCTCGTCTTCGGCGTGCTGTTCTTCTTCCTCAGCCTCTACATGGTCGGCTTCTCGATAGTCGAACTGGTCACGCAGATTCCCCAGTTCCTCGAAGCCCTGACCGAGTACTTCCCGCCGACCACGTACTACGGGATTCCGTTCGTCGACGTCGGGCAGTACTGGCAGTTCATCGTCGCCGAGAACCTCTTTCGGGCCTCGCTCGTCACCGTCTCCATCGCCTTCGCCGGGTCCGTCCTCGGGTTGCCGGGCGCGCTCTTCTTCGGCGTGATGGCGAGCGAGCGGGTCGTTCCCTACCCCTTCAACTTCCTCTTTCGCGCGACGATGAGCTTCATCCGCGCCATCCCGGCGCTGGTGTGGGTACTCATCCTCATCCCGCTGGGCGGCGTCAGTCCGTTCACGGCGACGCTGGCCATTATGATAGACACCACCGGCTACCTCGGTCGCCTGTTCACCGACGAACTCGAAGAGATAGCCGACGGCCCCATCGAGGGTATCCGCTCGACCGGCGCGAACAAGCCGCAGGTCATCTCCTTCGGAATGCTGAGTCAGGTGTTCCGCCAGTTCATCGCGTGGATAGCGTTCGACTTAGAACACAACGTCCGGGTCGCCATCAGCCTCGGCCTCATCGGGGCTGGCGGCCTCGGTCTGGAACTGGACATCCAGCGCAAGACGTTCAACTACACGGAGATGATGGCCTGCATCATCCTCATCCTCCTGCTCGCCGGGTCCGTCGAACTGCTGAGCCAGCGGATTCGGTCGTACCTCCGCGACGACGAGGCAGTCGAACAGAGCGGCGTGCTGGAGGCGTTCCTGAACGCGCCGAAGAAGATACTCGAATCCACCGCGGGGCGGCGGTAGGATGGTCTACGTCGAAGACCACGGTCCCGACCGCATCCGCGAGTTGGGCCCCGAACCCACGCTGCACGACCCCGTCACCATCTCCGAGAGCGAACTCGGCGAGTGGACCGAAGTGAGGCGGGGCACGCGCATGCACGCCTCGGCCATCGGCGACTACACCTACTTGATGGAGCGGGTGCAACTGGACTACGCGACGGTCGGGAAGTTCGGCAACGTCGCCGCCAGCGCCCGTCTCGGCCCGACCAACCACCCCATCGACCGCCCGACGGCCCATCACTTCACCTACCGCGCCGGGATGTACGACATGGGCGAGGACGACGACTCTATCTTCGAGTGGCGGGCCGGCCAAGAAGTGGCGGTCGGTCACGACGTGTGGATAGGCCACGGCGCTATCGTCCTGCCCGGCGTCACCGTCGGCAACGGGGCCGTCGTCGCTGCCGGCGCGGTCGTCGCTCACGACGTGCCCGCCTACACCGTCGTCGCGGGCGTGCCAGCCGAACCCATCCGCAGGCGGTTCCCCGAGGACGTGGCTCGGCGCGTCGAGGCGACAGAGTGGTGGGAGTGGGACCACGAGACGCTCGCCGACCGACTGCCAGCGTTCCGTGACCTCGACCGGTTTCTCGACACCTACGCGCCCGAGTCAGTCGAAGCGGCGGACTGACGGCGCGGCCTTTCACCACGTCCGCGAGAACGCCGAACAGTCACTCCTCGTTCAGCGTGAGCGTGTGCTCTCTGACGGCACCGCACGACGGGCACTCGTGTTCGTAGTGAATCTCGTGGCCGTCCGTCTCGCTGGACCACCTCCCGCTCTCGCTCCGGTGTTCTCGCCGGATACGTTCCCCGATCAGTTGGTCGAAGCGTTCGAACACGGCGAGATAGAGCCCTGAGGCCGCGGCGCTATATCATTACGTGGTCGGGCTCGACGCCGGAGTGGAGCGTCACCGCCAGTTCGGCGGCGTCCACCCAGTAGTAGATGGCCCGCTCCAGCGCTCGGGTCACCGTCACGAGGTAGCCGTACAGTTCCATGTCGTAGGCCGTGACGAGTTCGAACAGTTCGTCTAAGTCCCGGTGGACCGCCTCCTCGGCCACTCGCAGGTCCTCGTGGGCCGTGAGGTCACAGTCGAAGAGGATGGCCGAGAGGTGGTCGTTGATTCGGTCCCCCGCCTCGAAGATGTCCGCGAGTCGCTCCCCGACGACGCCCGTCGCGGGCGGCGACCGGTCGCCCACCACGTCGGCGACGAAGCAGGCGCGGTCCCCGACGATCTCGAGGTTGGTGGCGATGGTTGCGAGGTCCGCAGCCACTCGGTTTCCCGGCCAGTCCGTCGTCAGGGTGTACGACTTCAGTTCCGCGATGACGGCGAAGTACCGCTCGTTGGTCAGCGATTCCAGGGTGTCGGCCGAGCGCTCCGGCTCCTCGCCTTCGAAGGCCGCGCGGGCGGCTTCGTACTGCGTGGTCGTGACGTCTTCGAGGCGTTCGAGTAGGTCGAGGACCGCCGGCCCGCGGTCGTTGGGCGGCGTCTCACCGTTCTCTCGCTTGGCGTCGGTGTCGCCGTGGAGACGGGAGATGCCCGTCGCGTCGGCGTACACCGCGGCGTCGTCGACGACGTACCCCTTCTGGACGACGCCTTCGCTCTTCAGTTCCTGTAGAATCTCGGAGAGATACTGTTCGGAGATTCCCACCGTCGCCGCGAGATCGGCCTTCGTCTCCGGCGCGGTTCGGTCTATCGCTTCGACGACTTGCACGCGCGTCGCGTCGCGTCCTTGCTGGGTCGCGGCCAGCGGTCGCTGCCACGGTTGGCGGGACATACTCGGCGATTCGAGAGGCGGCCAATAGGGGTATCCCACAGACTGTCTGGACGGCTATATAGCAGTCCGGCTTCCCGGACGAGAGTTTACCCGAACCCGTCACTGTTCGGGGCCGTACCGATATATGCCGATCAACACCGGAACGTACCACTCATATAAAACCTAACACGGGATGTGTGGGGAGTGACTCCCATGGAGACGCGAAAGGTCCAGCTCTCGGGGGGGACGACCTACACCGTTTCGCTGCCGAAGACGTGGGCGAACGAACACGGGATAGAGTCCGGGTCGGTACTCACGCTACATCCGAACGGCGACGGCTCGCTGCTGGTCGAGGCGAGCAGGGACCGCTCGGCCACGGAGCGTTCGACCACTGTCGACGTGGCGACCGACTCGGAGAACGCCCTCCGGCAGCGCATCCGCGCACTGCACGCCGTCGGCTTCGATTCGGTGACGCTGCTGGACACCTCCGGCCACGGGAAAGCCCGGCGCGCCCTCGTCGAAGAGACCGTCGCGGAACTGTCCGGCTTCGAACTGCTGGAGGCCGGCGACACCCGCATCCGCCTGACGAACCTCATCGACGCCCAGAACGTCGACGTCCGGAAGTCGGCCCTGCGTCTCCGATTGGTGATGCTCTCGATGCACCGGGACGCCGTCGACTCCGTTATCGACGCCGACGAGAGCCTCGCTCGGCGCGTCGTCGACCGGGACGGCGAGGCGGACAAACTGTTCGCCATGGTGACCCGGCACTTCCGCCGGGCGCTGACCGACCTCCACGAAGTGGAGAAACTCGACCACGGCCGGGACGAACTGTTCGAGTACTACTACGCCAGTCGGCAGTTCGAACGCGTCGCCGACCACGCGGTGAAGATGGCGAAGTTCGTCATCGACCCCGAGGCCGCCGTCCCCGCGGCGTTCGCCGACCGCCTCTCGACGCTCGCGGCCAGTTCCCGGCAGGTGGTGGACGACGCCGCCGACGTCATCCTCGCCGACGCCGGTATCGACGCCGCCCACTCGGCCCTCGCCGAGCGGGACCGACTGGCCGACGGCCTCACGGAACTGGACCGCGAGTTGTACAGCCACGACGACCCGGCCGAAGCGTACGTCGTCGGCCTCCTGCTGGACAGCATCCGACGAACAGCCGAGTACGGGATGAACATCGCCGGGGTCGCCATCCAGCAGACGGTTCGTGAGGGGATGGACGACTGATACGGACTGCTGTAGCTATCTTCCAAGTCGACCGCACGGCGCGTGCGCTCGGTCCGGTAACGAACTAGGTGCCCGTATGACCGGTTCCGACGACGACACACCGGGAGTCGAGACACCGATCCCATCGGGCACTCGAGTCTGACGGTTTTAATACCGTCGCCCCGCCAGCCAACGGTAGCAAGGATGCCCGGACACCGCTACGCCGACGTCCTCGCGGGCTACCCGGTGGAATCGGCGGCCCCGAGTGACGCGGTGAGAAGACGTATCGCTGCCCGAAAGACGACAGCATGAACACCGTCGTCGACTGGCGCAAGAGCGTCGCGCTCACCGGGACTGTCGTGAAGTTCCTCTCGGTGGCGATGCTCGTTCCCCTCGTCGTTGCGCTCGTCTACGGCGAGGACGTCGGCGTCTTCGGCGTCTCCATCGTCGGCACCGTCCTCCTCGGACTGGCCGTCGAGCAACTGGACCCCGGAACGGAACTCCGCGAGCGCGAAGCCCTCCTCTTCGTCGCACTCACGTGGTTCGTCGTCGCCGTCGTCGGGGCGGTGCCGTACGTGCTGGCCGGGTGGGGAACCGCTTCGACGCTCGCCGACCCCGTCAACGCCCTGTTCGAGTCCATGTCCGGCTTCTCGACGACGGGGGCGACCGTGATGGGCGAGATAGGGACCGACCGGCACTCACACGCCATCATGATGTGGCGGCAGGTGACCCAGTGGCTGGGCGGGATGGGTATCATCGTCCTGATGGTCGCCATCCTTCCCGAACTGGCGGTCAACGGCGCCCAACTCATCAGCGAGGAGGCACCCGGGCCGACGCTGGAGAAACTCACGCCACGCATCAGCGAAACGGCCCGAATCCTCTGGCAGGCGTACTTCGCGTTCACCGTCCTGCTGGCAGTCCTCCTCTACGGCCTCCATCTGGCCGGCTACGCGCCGAACATGGACCTGTACAACTCGGTCGCGCACGCGTTCTCGACGCTCCCCACCGGTGGCTTCTCGACGAAGCCGGCGAGCATCGCCGCGTTCTCGGCGGCGGTGCAGTGGGTCATCATCCCGTTCATGGTCGTCGCCGGCACCAACTTCGCGCTGTTCTGGTACCTGTTCGACGGCGAGGTACGCACCGTCTTCGAGGACACCGAGTTCCGCGCGTACGCCGGTGCGACGGCCGTCTTCACCGCCGTCCTCTTCGGCCTCCTGTTCTCCGGTGCGGCCCCGGCGCTCGCAAACGGTGGCACCACGGAGGGCGCGTTCGCCAACGCCCTGCGGCAGGCGGCGTTTCAGGTCGGGTCGCTGATGAACTCGACCGGGTACGCTACCAGCGACTTCGCTCAGTGGGAGGCCCACAGCCAACTCGTCTTGCTACTGGTGATGTTCGTCGGCGGGTCCGCCGGGTCCACGGGCGGGGGCATCAAGGTGGTCCGTTGGCTCATCGTCCTGAAGACGCTCCGTCGGGAACTGTTCCACGCGAGCCACCCCGACGCGGTCCGGCCGGTCAGACTCGGCGACGTCGTCGTCGACGAGGAGGCGATTCGGGGCGTCGTCGGGTTCACGCTCCTCTATCTGCTGGTGTTCGGCTTTGCGGCGGTGTTCATCGCGCTGGACGCCACTCGCGTCGGCATCCCGCTCACGCCGATGGAGGCAGTCGGTGCGAGTCTGGCTGCCATCGGCAACATCGGACCGGCCTTCGGCCGACTGGGGCCGTTCGGGTCGTACCTGATGTTGCCCGATACGACGAAAGTAGTGATGATTCTCCTGATGTGGGCCGGGCGACTCGAAATCATCACGGTACTGGTCGTGTTCACGCGGTCGTTCTGGCAGCGCTGATCCGCTCAGACCAGGTCGCCGGGGACGCACTCTTCGTTCTCGGCGAGGAGGCAGATCATGGGTCGTATCTGTTCGAACTCCGGCCCTCGCGAGACGACGCCGGCGTCACGGTCCCACTCTATGAGTCCTGCTTGTGCCAGTTTCGGGAGGTGGGTGTGATACAGTTCGATGGTCACTGTCGAGTCCGCCGTCGTTCCACTGGTGGCCATCGCGGGTGATTGGCCGTGACGGGCTCCCCGCATCAATATCGCATCAGGGACCTCGATATGCTCCGAATCACAGAGGGTGAGGAGTATCTGTCGCCGGTAATCCGCGGCTAACAGTTCGAAGACCGACGATGCCCCGAGCACAACGTCATGATTAAACTACATTCCTAATAAGTATTGTCTAGGAATCAGGAACGCCAGTAGGCCCGAGTCAGGAGGACGAACACGGGGAGAATCTCCAGGCGACCGGCCCACATCAGGAATATCATGTACGCCTTACTGGTCCACGCGAAGTCCGTGTACCCGTTCATCGGGCCGACGGCACCGAACCCGGGACCGACGTTGCCGAGCGTCGCGGCGACGGCGGACATCACTTCGAGGACGGACAGCGAGTAGCCGACCCGGGCGCAGTCGAAGAAGACGACTGCGACGCTGACGAAGAAGAGGACCAGATACAGCAGCGTGAAGGCGTAGATGCCACGGACCGCGCGCTCGTCGATTACGCGACCGCCCAACCGGACCGGCGAGACGGCCTCGGGGTGAATCGTCGTGAATAGCTCCCGACGGAGCGACTTCAGGATGACGAGCCAGCGGATCATCTTGACCGCCCCGCCCGTCGACCCGGCGGACCCGCCGACGAACATCCCGAACAGGAGGAGGTACTTGGTGGCGTCACTCCACGTGTTGAAGTCCATCGAGGCGTACCCCGTCGTCGTGACGATGGAGGTGACCTGAAACGTCGCGTGCCGGAGCGAGCGCTCAGCACTCCCGTCGATGGGGAGGACCTGCTCCGGAATCGATGCGAGGCCCGGACCGAGACCAGCGAACAGCAGGCCCGCGATGACGGCCGATAGCGTGGCCATCACGCCCGCGTAGAACCTGAACTCGCTGTCCTCGTGGAACACGTCGAGGTTCCCCTGCGTGGCCCGCCAGATGAGCGCGAAGTTGGTACCGGCGACGACCATGAACGGGATGACGACCCACTGCACCGCCGCAGAGAACGCCTCGATGGACCGGGCGGCCGGCGAGAACCCGCCGGTCGGCATCGTCGTCAGCGGGTGGGCGACGGCGTTGTACAGCCCCATGTTCGGGGCGAACCCGGCCAGATGGAGGCCGTAGAGGAGCACGAACTCGAGGACGGTGAACCCGAGGTACGCCAGCCACAGCGCTCGCGCCGTCTCGGCGATACGGGGCGTGAGCTTTTCGATGCCGGGACCGGGCGCCTCGGCGTCCATCAACTGCGCGCCCCCGACGGAGAGTTCCGGGAGGATGGCGACAGCGAGGACGACGATACCCATGCCGCCCAGCCACTGGGTCAACTGCCGCCAGAGCAACAGCGCGTGCGAGTGCCGTTCGAACCCGATACTGCCCATGACCGTCGCTCCCGTCGTCGTGAAGCCGGACATGGACTCGAACAAGGCGTTGACGGGGTTCGCGAGCGTCGACTCGGTGCCCATCCCCGCCAGCACGTACGGCACCGCCCCGACGACGGTCACGGCGAGCCACGTCAGCGACACCATCAGGAACGCCTCGCGAGCCCCGAGGTCGGGGTCGGTATCGAGACGTTCGAGAGCGATGCCCGCGAAAACCGTCAGCACGATAGTGATGCCGAAGACCCCGACGTCCTCGCCGTAGTACAGCGCCAGCAGCATCGGTGCGAGCATCGCCACCGAGAGGTACTTCACGACGCTCCCGACCAGCGAGACCGCTGCTCGCCAGTCGACGCGGAGGGAGCGGGACTGCGCCGTCGCCCCGAGCATGGTCAGAGGACGGTGCTGGCGGCGTCGAGTGACTCGGCGTCGACGAACAGGACGACGTGGTCGCCCTGCTGGATGACAGTGTCACCGCGCGGGATGACGAGTTCGCCGTCTCTGGTGATGGCGCCGATGACGACGCCCTCGGGGAGGTCGTCGACGGACTCTCGGATGGGGCGGTCCGCGAGGACGCTCTCTGGTCCCACTTCTATCTCCAGTACTTCGGCGCGGTCGGACTCGATGATGGCGACGTTCTCGGCCTGATGCTCGCGGGTGAACCGCGTTATCTCCTCTGCGGTCGCCTCGCGCGGGTTGACCGCTACGTCGACGCCGACCGCCTCGAACAGCGGGACGTACGCCCCGGAGTCGACGACGGCGACGGCACGGTTCGCTCCGAGGCGCTTCGCCAGCAAACTCGCGAGCAGGTTCTTCTCGTCGTTGTCCAGCGCCGCGACGACGATGTCTACGTCGGCGACGTGTTCGCGTTCGAGGAACTCCCGGTCGGTCGCGTCGCTCTCTAAGACCGTGGTCCCCTCCAGTTCCTCCGCGAGTTCGCGGGCGCGCTCGTGGTTCTGTTCGACGAGTCGGGGTTTCAGGCCGCGGTCCTGTAGTAGTCGGGCGGTGTGGTATCCGACGTCGCTCCCGCCGACGACGAGGACGTTCCGGGCGCCGTCGACGTCGGGGGCTATCTCGTGGGCGAAGGTGTGGACGCTCTCCTGACTGCCGATGACGATGACGTCGTCGCCGGGTTCGAGTACGGTCTCTCCTCGCGGGATGACGACGTCGTCGTCGCGCAGAATCGCCGCGAACGTCAGCGACTCGTAGCGGTCGGCCTCCTCTACGGTCTGGTCGGCGACGGGGCTCGTCTCGGCTATCTCGAACTCGGCCATCTGGACGAGGCCGTCGGCGAACGTCTCCACGTCCTGTGCGGCAGGCAGTCCGACGACTCGCGTAATCGCCTCTGCGGTCAGCAGGTTCGTCGCGACCATGTGGTCGACGCCGAAGGCGCGCTCCGATTGCTCCCACGTCCGGAGGAACTTCGCGCTCTTGACCCGGGAGATGGTGAACGTGTCCGTCACCGTCATGGCGGTGCCACAGGTGACGATGTTCGTCTCGTCGTCGTCCGTGCTGGCGATGAGGATGTCGGCCCGTTCGATGTTCGCGTCCGCCAGCGTCTCGAGGTCTGCGCCGTCCCCCTCGACGCCCAGTACGTCGACGTCGTAGACGAGTTCCTCGACCCGGTCGCCGTCGATGTCGACGACCGCGACGTCGTGCGTGTCGGCCAGACTCCCGGCGATGGCGGACCCGACCTCACCGGCGCCGACGATTACGACGTACATCTGCGACCCTCCGCGTCGTGCATACCCGACCCGTTCAGCCGGCCGCGTGAAGTGTATTTCCATCTCTCGAACTGCCGGCAGACGTGAGGGTTAAGGGTTGTGCGCGACTGTAACCGGATATGTATTGGCCAGCCACGGTTACGTCGTCAGACCGCCGACAGCACGGGGGAGCCACGGGGGGACGGTGCCATGGCTGACCTGCTCGAACGGGTCGTCGTCCCCGTCGCGAGCGAGGACGACGCCGAGACGTCCGCTCGCGCGCTCGCCCGACAGTCCTACGGCGAGGCCGTCTTCGTCCACGTCGTCGAGAAGGCCGGCGGCGCGCCGGACAAGGCAGGGGTCGAACAGCGAGAGCTAGAGGCCGAGGAGATGTTCGAGGCGGCACGGGCCGTCCTCGGCGACGTCGAGACGGACATCTACTACGGCACCGACGTCGTCGAGACGATATTCGACGCCGCCGAGGACGTCGACGCCTCCGCCGTCGTCGTCGTCCCGCGCGGTGGGAACCGACTCGTCCAGATGGTGACGGGCGACGTCGCACTGCGGCTGGTGACGAGGAACGACCGACCGGTCGTCGTCCTCCCGGCCGACGAAGACGGCGAGGACAGCGAGGACGTGACATGAGCGACGAGGAACTCGCGAAGGACCTCGGACCACTGGCCGCGCTGACCATCGGCGTGGGGACGATGATCGGAGCGGGCATCTTCGTCCTCCCCGGCGACGCCATCATCAAGGCCGGGTCGATGGCCTCCGTCGCGTTCGTGCTGGGTGGCGTCATCGCGATGTTTACGGCGTTGTCGGCCAGCGAACTCGGAACTGCGATGCCGAAGTCGGGCGGGGCGTACTACTACGTCAACCACGCGCTCGGGCCGCTCTTTGGCTCGGTCGCCGGGTGGGCCAACTGGCTGGGACTGGCCTTCGCGAGCGCGTTCTACATGGTCGGGTTCGGCCGCTACATCGCCCGTATCTTCGGCCTCTCCGGGACCGTCGGCGTCGGCCCGGTGTCGATGTCCGCCGTCAAACTCGTGGCGTTGGCCGGCGCGGCGCTGTTCGTCTTCATCAACTACGTCGGCGCCAAGGAGACGGGGCGCCTGCAGAACGCCATCGTCGTCCTGCTGGTGGCTATCCTCGCCGTGTTCACGTTGCTCGGCACGCTTCGGGCCGCCCCCGAGAACCTCCCGGAGGCTCGGAGCGTCGTGACGACGCTGGAGACGACGGGACTCATCTTCGTCTCCTATCTGGGCTTCGTCCAGATTACGAGCGTCGCCGAGGAGATACAGGACCCCGGAAAGAACCTCCCGCGGGCCGTCATCGGGAGCGTCGTCCTCGTGACGGTCATCTACGCGCTGGTGCTTGTCATCATGAGCGCCGCCGTCCCGCAGGGGTTCATCGCGGGGCTCTACGAGAACCTCGCACCCGGCGAGACGGCCCCCATCGCCGTCGTCGAGGTGGGCCAGTACCTGCAGGGGGCCGCCATGGGCGGCGCGCTCCTGTTCGGCGGTCTCCTCGCCACGGCCTCCTCGGCGAACGCCTCCATCCTCGCGTCCTCGCGCATCAACTTCGCGATGGGCCGTGACCGCATCGTCACGCCGGCACTCAACGAGATTCATCCCCGGTTCGGCACACCTTACCGGGCTATCGGCATCACGGGCGGCCTCATCCTGCTGTTCATCGTCGTCGGGGACCTGACGTTGCTCTCCGGGGCTGCCTCGGGCCTCCACCTCATCATCTACGGCCTGCTCAACGGGGCGCTCCTCGTGATGCGCTACGTCAACCCAAAGGAGTACGCCCCCGACTTCACCGTCCCGCTGTTCCCGCTGCTCCCGATTCTCGGCGGCCTGCTCTCGTTCGCCCTGCTGGCGTTCGTCGCCACGGACGCGCTGTTTCTCTCGTTCGGTATCGCTGGCGCGGCGATACTGTGGTACGTCCTGTACGCCCGCACCCGCACCGAGAAACAGGGCATCCTCTCGGAACACGTCCTCTCGCGCTCGGAGGAACTGCCCGACGCGGCCGTCAGCGCCGCCGCCGGCGTCCAACCGGACGGCGGGCAGTACCGCGTGATGGTGCCGCTTGCCAACCCCGAACACGAGAAGGACCTCATCACGCTGGCCAGCGCGCTGGCCAAACAGCGCGGCGGCACCGTCGTTGCCACGCACATCGTCACCGTGCCCGACCAGACGGCGCTGGCCGGCGCCGCCGAACGGGCCGACGAGATAGACGAGACCTCCGAGCAGCTCTTAGACCGCGCCCGCGAGGACGCGGAGACGTTCGGCGTCGACGTCGAGACGCACACCATCATCTCGCACAAGTCCTTCGAGGCCATCTTCGACGCGGCCCGGACCCACACGGCAAACCTCGTCGTGATGGGGTGGGGGCCCGACGCGCACGGGTCGCCCGGCCGCGCCGAGTCCGCGATGGACGAACTCACCGAGGCGGTCCCCTGTGACTTCCTCGTCCTGCGTGACCGCGGGTTCGACCCCTCGCGCATCCTCCTCCCGACCGCCGGGGGCCCGGACTCGGACCTCTCGGCGTCGGTGGCACAGATGCTCCAAGCCGAGTACGACTCCGAGGTGACCGTGCTCAACGTCACCGACGACGGCCGCGAGGAGGCCGAGGCGTTCCTCGAAGAGTGGACGGCGGACCACGGCCTCGCCGACGCCGAGATACGCGTAGAGGAGGGCGACGTCGAGTCGGCTATCGCGGCGGCCGCCGAGGACGCCACGCTGTTGCTCGTCGGGGCGACCGAGGAGGGCCTGTTACGCCGCCTCGTCTCCGGGTCGGTGGTCATGGACCTCGTCGACGACGTGGACTGTTCCGTGTTGATGGCGGAGAAACACCGCAAACGTGGCCTGCTGGAACGGCTGTTCTAACGACCGTTCTCCCACATCTCGAGTATCTCTGCCAGCGTCTCGTCGTCCATCTTCTCCCCGTTCGTCCGGGGGACGTAGGCGTCCTGCTCGTTCCAGTGGACGGCCCGCTGGACGTCGGCGAGTTCGATGTCGCCGTCGCGGGCGACGACCCGGGGGACCGATAGCGGTTCGATTTCGGTCACCGGCGGGTCGAGCAACTCCGTCAGCAGCGTCGACGGTTTGATGACGTCGAGCCCTCGTTCGGCGATGCCGTTCATCGTCTCCCGGAAGGCCGACTCCGATATCCAGCCGCCCGCCCCGACCTGATGGTAGGCCAGTACGACCGTCTGCCCGTACTTCTCGGCGAGGTCCAACGTCGTCTCGACCCGGTCGCGGTTCTCGCCGAACACGCGACCCACGGTGAGCGGCCCGGTCAACCGGGCGCCGTGTGGCATACTGCCGTCGGTGAACGCCAGATAGTGGTGGTCGCTGACGATGCTACGGATTCGCGGCGAGGTGCCGCTCCACGGGTACGTGAATATCGCCGACCCGACCTCGAATCCGCGGTCGAGGAGCCACTGCTTGGCGTCGGCGACCTGTCGCCTCGCTTCGTCGTTCGAGAGTTCCGGGAGGTCTCGGTGGTCGACGGTGTGGCTCCCGATTTCCCAGCCAGCGGCCCGCATCTCGCGCATCTCGGACTCGCCGAGGTAGTCGTCTCTGTCGGCTCGCCCCGTGTTGACACACGTGACTGCGGGGAACCCGAACGACTCCAGAACCGGGAGCGCACGCGTATACTGTGTGATGCCACCGTCGTCGAACGTGAGGACGACACGGCCGCCGTCGACCCGCGGCGTCGTCCCGAGGTCGTCCAGCCAGACGAGCATCGGGTCGTCGGAGTCCCGGTTGAAGCGAATCCGTATCTCCTCGACCGAGGAGAGGTCCGGGTCGCCGGTCTCGTCGGTGACGCCGAGGTCGATGCGGAACCAGCCGTACGTCGGCGAGATGGTCCGGCGGTTCATCTCGACGTAGTCGCCCTCGTCGTCTTCCACCTCGACGACGAGTTGCTCGGTGTCCGGGTCCCCGAGACGGAGCGCGAGAGAGAGGTCGCGGTCCGAGAGGTCCAACTCGTCGAACTCTCTGCTGATGGCGAGCGCGTCCGCGTCGCTGTTCGCGGGCGTCGAGAGCCTCGCGGACTGTGACCCGCGGTACACTTCGTTCGTGTCCGCGCTCAGCGACCCCTCGTCCTCGCTCCACGCGTCTACGTCCTCGAAGTCGTCGAGGCGTTCGTCGGGGTCGGCATAGCGGCTCGGACTCTCGAAGTCGGTCGTGAGCAACGGGTGGCGCTGCTGGGCGCGTGCCCGCCCGAGGGCGCGACCACCGGTCGCGAGCGCGAGGGCCACGGCCCCGTGTTTTAGTACTGCTCGGCGAGAAACCGGCGGGATGTCGGTCATTCGCATCCGACTAGTGGCGAGTCAGCTATTGTTATAGCGAGCTTTGTCGGCCGCCCGATAATACAAGGTGTATACAACGGAAACGGGAAAGCGGGCCTTACCGACACAACGCGGCCATAACAAACCACTGGGGGGCCCCGACTACGGACATCGATGGTTCCGTCCCGCCTTGCAGCCGTTTTCACCGTGTCGACGCGCTACCGCTCCGTGAGCTTTGACAGGGAGGTGTGACGTAGATGTCACGACGACACGTCGTCGCGGCCTGTCTCGCGCTCCTCGCCGTCGTCGCCGTTCCAACGGCGGTCGCTGCACCCGACGGCACCGTCGTCGTGGCGCAGTCACTCGACACCGACAGCGTCGCACCGGGTGGGTCGATAGACGTCACTGTGACCGTCGAGGTAACGGACGCCGACGCGCCCGGAATCGACGTCTCGGTGCCGGCGAACTGGACTGTCACGGTCGAGGACGACGGCGATAGTGCCGCGAGTTACGACGACCGGGCGTGGGTCTGGCGTGGCGGAGACGAACACACCGTCGTGTTGACGCTCGGGGCCCCAGAGACTGCCGAGCGGGGCGCATACGACCTCGTCGCGACCGGGTCGGCCATCTATCGGGACACCGGCGAACGTGTCACCGACCGAACGGTCGACGAGGTCGACGTGAGCGGGGAGTTGCCGCTGACGGCCGACGCGGGCGAGAACCGGACGGTCACGCCAGGGGCCAGCGTCGAACTCGACGGCAGCGAGTCCGCCGACCCCGTCGGTGACGGACTTACGTACCGCTGGACGCAAGTGAGTGGGCCGACCGCCACGCTGGCAGCCAACGAGACGGCGACGCCGACGTTCGAGGCACCCGACGTGACCGACGCGGCGACGCTCGCCTTCGAGTTGACCGTCACCGACGCGAACGGGACCACGGACACCGACAGCGTCGCCGTGACCGTCGAGCGACCGAACCGACCGCCGACTGCGAGGGCCGGTGGGGACCGCTCAGTCACGCCGGAGACGACCGTCGAACTCGACGCGACCGGATCCTCTGACCCCGACGGCGACGACCTCGGGTACGCGTGGACGCAGGTCGAGGGCCCATCCGTCGACCTCGACGACGACGAGACGGCGACGCCCGAGTTCGAATCGCCCGACGTGAACGAGCCACAGCGACTGGTCTTCGAGGTCGCCGTCACGGACGGCGAGCGAACGAGTACAGATACGGTCGTCGTCACCGCGGCCGAGACCCCGCCTCCCGTCGCTACTGTCGGCGAGAACCAGTCGGTGACCGAAGGTGACACCGTGACCCTCGACGGCCGGGCCTCGGAGGCCGCCGGAAACGCGTCGTACGCGTGGACGCAGGTCGAGGGGCCATCCGTCGACCTCGACGACGCGTCCGGTCCCGCTCCCTCGTTCGACGTCCCGTCGATGAACGGCCAGACGACGATGGTGTTCCGACTCACCGTCACCGATCGGTTGGGACGAGAAGCCACGGACGCCACGACGGTGATGGTCCGACCCCGGTCCGGCGGCGGTGATTCGGGCGGTGGCGGCGGTGGTGGCGGTGGTGGCGGCGGCGGCGGTCCGGTCGCGTCCGAACCGAGCGGACCGATCATCGCAATCGACCGGCCGGACGGTCGGAGCGCCATCGTCAACGTCGCCGCACCGTCTGCCGACGGCCCCGTCGGCGTTACGCCCGACGTCGCCGACGGCGTGCTGACCTACGACCGACTCAGCCTCTCTCCGAGTGCGACGCCCGCTATCCTCCGCGTAGCCGGGCCGACCAATACGACGCGGGACGTCACTGGGGTCAGGTCGGTCGGCACGCTGGCGACCGATACGGCCGCGAACGCCACGGTGACGACGACGTTCAGCGTCGCCGGAGCCCACCTCGCGGGCGTCGACCCCGACGCAGTGACGGCCTACCGCGTCGACGACGGGTCGGTGACCGCGCTGAACACGACGTTCGTCGACACCGCTGGCGGGCGGCACGTCTACAACGTCACGACCGCGGCACCGCTCGAACTCACGGTCGGCGTGCCGGTCCCCGCGCTCTCGGTGACGGACGTACGCTCCAACGTCTCCGAGACGACGGTCGGTGACCCGGTCGAAGTCACAGTCACCGTGACTAACGAGGGCCGACGGGCGGGCACCGAGACGATCAGTCTCGCCGGGGCCGGCACGCCGACGAACCGGACTGTCTCGGTGCCGGCCGGCGACACCGCGACGACGACGTTCGTCCGCCGCTTCGACTCGGCCGGTGCCCACATGGTCCGCGTCGGTGAGGCGAACACCACGGTCAGCGCCGTCGCGGCATCGACGCCGTCGGACGGCGGGTCCGGCGCGCCGTCGTCGGGCACCGAGACGGACGCCGAGAGTGGCACGACCGAACGGACGACCGGGCTGGCGGGGCCCGGATTCGGCGTCGCGATCACGCTCGTGGCCGTCCTCGTCGCCGCCCTGCTGGCCCGTCGCCGCTGACTCCCCAAAGCTATTCGTCCGGTGGCACCTACCGCAGATAGTGTCAATGTAAATGAAATTGTCACCAACTACCACGGCCGCGTACGTGGTCGTCGTCACCGCCGCCGTCGTGACGGCGGTCGTTCTGGGGCCGGTCGTCTGGGACGTGACCGCCAGCGCGGGCGGCGACCGCCAGAGCGTCGCCGTCGTCACGCTTCGCGGCGGCACCACCGACGCCAACGTGGCCGCCGTCACGCAGCGACTCAGACAGATACGGGACAACGACTCCATCGGTGCGGTCGTCCTCCGCGTCGACAGTCCCGGTGGTCCCGTCGACGCGAGCGAGGAGTTGTATCTGGCGGTCAACCGGACCGCAAGCGAGATGCCGGTGGTCGCCTACGTCGAGGGGACCGCCGCGTCCGGCGGGTACTTCGGTATCTCGCCGGCCGACGAGATCGTCGTCAAGCCGAGTTCGAACGTCGGCAGCATCGGCGTCATCGTGCAGGTACCCCGAAGCGTCATCGAGGACACCGCACGACAGCAAGAGCAGTTCGTCCGCTCGGGCCCCGACAAGGCCCAGATAAGCCTCGACAGTCTCCGGCGGGACATCGAGACGCTCCAACGAGCGTTCGTCGGCACGGTGATGCGCCACCGCGGCGACGAACTCACGCTGGGCCGGGACGACGTCGCCAACGGCCGAACCTATCTCGGTACCCGCGCGGTCCAGAACGGCTTTGCCGACCGCATCGGTGACATCGGGGTGGCCATCGAACGGGCCGCCGCGCTCTCCCCGGACATCGAAGACGACCAGTACGACGTGGTCTACGCAGATACCCAGCGCCCCGTGCAGGTCCTCGTTCTAGACGGGACCGTCGAACGGGTCGAGGGCGACGTCGTCTACGTCGACCGGCCCGAGGACACGCCGGAGCAGGCGTTCCAGCAGCCAGTCGAGTACTACGCCGTCTGGGGCGTCCCGGCGGGGAACGCCACCGACGGAGAGGTGTACGTCTATGACTGAGGGGCGCGTCGTCACGCTGGTCGCGACGTACATCGTGGTCGCCGTCCTGCTCGTCGGCGGGACCGCGCTACTGGGTCTCGTCGTCGGCGGGACGGTCGGGACACCGGACGGCGTCGGCATCGAGGGGCAGTCCCCGGCGCAGTTCCAACCTGACCGTGTCAACCCCGACGTCGACCCCGAGACGGGGCGGATAGCCGTCGAGCGCGGGGACGCTCGCATCCTCGTCGACGCCGACCACGGCAACCAGTTCGAGCGGTCGGATCTGGAACCCGCCGTCGAAGCCGCGTTCCGTGCCGGGCACACGGTGACGTTCTCCGACGACGTGGACAGCGACCAGCCGTACAACCGGACGCTCGCGGGCCGGTCGGGCCTGCTGGTCGTCCAACCGACGGAGGGATTCTCCGCCGGCGAACGGGCGGTAATCCGCAACTTCACGGCCGCGGGCGGTCACGTGGTCGTCCTCGCCGAACCGACCCAGTCGCGCGTCTCGACGGGCCTGTTCGGCGGGGGAGCCACCACCGTCTCCTTCGGTGCGAACAACTTGACCGAGTCCTACGGCGTCCGCATCGGCGCCGAACCGCTGTTCAACGTCGACGATACGGCCACCGACAACAATTTCAAGAGCATCTACAGTTCGCCGCGGGGCGACGACCCGCTGACCGACGGCGCCGAGACGGTCACGTTCGACGCCGGCGGCTACGTCGCCGTCCGCCGAACCAGCGACGCCGAGGTGGTGTACCAGTCCGTCCCGGGGACGCGGACGCTCGACTCCCGTCGGGCCGGCCAGTACCCCACCGTCGCCCGCACGGAGAACCTCGTGTTCGTCGCCGACACGACCCTGCTCGAACGGTCGGAGGTGTACGACGCCGACAACGAGGCGTTCGTCGGCAACCTCCTCTCGTTTCTCGCGGCGGGAGACGCGCCCGAACACCTCCCCGGGCCACCCGTGACTGACGGCGAGTCTGACGAGGACGACGAACCGACTAACGAGACGGCCACGCCCACCAACGAGACGCCGACGCCGTCGACCTGAGCGGGCCGGGTCGAGAGCGGCCCCCGCGCCCGTCCCGTGGAACCCCGTCACTCCAGCAGCGACTGCACTCGTCGTTCGACGACCTCCGGCGGCCACGACGGTGTGACCGTCTCGCGTGTGACACCGAACGTTTCGATGGTCGGCCGGACAGCGCCACTCGACCCGTTTTCCCGTTCGAAGAGGTACGCGTACGCCGACACCTGCAGGTCGTATCGCCGTCGCGTCTCCGCTGTCGGCTCCGCGAGCGCGATCTTCACGTCGGTCACGTACCGCTCGCCCGAGGGCAGGTCGACCACGAAGTCCGGTTTGCCGTGGACCTCGACCTCGACGTCGGCGACGCTAACGAGCCCGTCGACGGGGTGCTCTACGCGAACGCTCTCGGCACGCTGGAGTCTCTCCCAGAGGCTCGACGCGAGGAGGTCCTCGACCACGTCGCCAAAGAACGTCCACAGTGCGGCCAGTTCGTCCTCGCCGATTCCCGACGCGGTGTCGTGAACGACCTCGTCGAACACTCGACGGACGCCGGCGTCCATCGCCCGGAGGTCGGCTTCCGGAACACCGCGGGTGACGAGCCGCGTCACGACTTCGTGTAGGCACGTCCCGACCGACTCTGGCCCCAGTGCGTCGAAGTGAAGGGGCAGGTCGTCGGGTACCTCGTTCGCCGCGGTGTGGAGCGGGTCCCCGAGTAGGTGGGCGAGGACGTGCGCGTCGGGGTCCGCCGTGAGCGGGTACATCGTGCTGGGGTTGCAGAACCGTGGGACCCACGGGTCGAGGCACGAACGGCGGGGCGGCGTCACGGCGACGTCTGGATCCGGCGGCGACCCCGAGTCACGCTCCCGGGTCGCGAGCGCGTCCACGTCGTTGACGCCGACCGCCACCTCCCCACTCGGCGTCGAGAGCGTGTACGAGTCGATGCCACCGTCGAAGCCGAGTCCGTCCCGGAGCGTCTCTATCCACCGGTCGCGAGGGCAATCGCCGGGCAGCGACCGCGGGAGCGGGACGACGAGGTGGTCCCGTGGCCGAGTCAGCGCGACGTACAGCAGGCGCCACGCCTCGGCCAGTTCGTTCTCGACCACTCGCTGCAACCGGTCGGGGCCAACGAGTCCGCCGCTGTCTGCCGCCCCCGTCACCGTATTGCGCCACCGGGCCGTCGCCCACCGGAGCCCGACGTCCCGCGTCCGGCCGCTGTCGGGTGTGTACAGGCCGCCGACGAACGGCGGAACGTCGATATCGGTCGGCACCTCGGTGTTCGTCGGGGGCGCGAGTCCAGCGACCGGTCCCTGTGTGACGAACCGCCGATGAACCGGCCCCTGCGACCAGATGTCGAACCCGGGGTCGGCGACGGCGACGACGTCGGCTTCGTCGCCCTTCGCCCGGTGTATCGTTCGAAACGCCACGTCGTACGTCGACCCGGACGCGCTCGGCTGTGCGGGCCCGTCGCTCGGCGTCTCTCGGAACGGCGCCACGAGGTCGGTGAGTTCCTGCGGGCCGTAGTACTCGTCTGTCTCCCACTCCGCGACCGTCTCGACGAGCGCGTCGAGAGCCGCGATACGCTGCCGCGTGTCGGTGTCGGGGAGACACTCGTTCGAATCGGAGCGGAGCGCGAGCCGTTCGGCGACGTCTTCGAGGTAGGTCGACGCCGGCCGCATCTCGGCGGCGTCACGACGGTCACGGAGTTGCTGCAACCCGGTGAGCGTCCGCTCCTGTGACGCTTCGAGTTCGTCGGCGGCGTCGAGCACCGCATCGACGTCCCAGCCGTGCGTCTCGAAGACGTCGGCGAGCGAGGCCAGTCCGAGGCCGGAACCGGTCACGAGTTCTCGGGTCCGCTCCGGTGATCCGGGCCCTGCGAGCCAGTCGCACACGTCGAGGACGGCCTCGACCGCGGGATGGTCGAACAGGGGCTCGCTGGCGTTGCGGACCCGCAGTCCGGCCGCCTCGAACGCGGCCTCGTAGTCGCCCATTCGCGTCCCCCGGCGGAACAGGACGGTGATGTCCAGCGGGTCGCCGCCGTCGTCGGTGAACGTGCCGTCGGCGAGCCCCTTCGCGAGGTGGGTCGCCAGCACGTCCGCCTCGCCACCCCCGTCCTCGGGGTGGACCCACTCGGCGGAGCCCGGACGGTGGTTGCTCGAGAACGACGCGACGTGGACCGCTGTCTCGTCCGTTCCGTCCCGCGCCGGGTCGAGCGACGGGAACGCCGTTTCGAGGTCGCCGACGTCGCCGCGTGACTCGTCACCGAACATCGGGGCCGCGACGGCGTCGACGGCGGCGGCGACGTCCGGGACACACCGGTACGTCGTCGTCGCGGTCTCGTTGCGATGGGTGGGCCAGTCGACGCCGAGGTACTCGCCGTCTCTCGCCGCCGACTGGAACAGCGTCGGGTCGGCGTGTCGCCACCGGTAGATAGACTGGCGCACGTCGCCACAGGCGAAGACGCGCATCTCCGGGCCGACGAGATGTGACAGTGCCGCGTGCTGAATCGCCGAGACGTCCTGTGCCTCGTCGATGATCACGCTCCGCAACCGACCGCGATAGCGCTTGCGCACGCGCTGTCTGTGGGCGTCGTCGACGCGACCCACGCAATCGGCGTCGGCGATGGTCTCGTCGAAGTACGACGCGACGAGATAGGCCACGTCCGTGTGCGACACCACGCCGTACTCGCGGGTCAGTTCTCGATACGCCGCCCGGTAGGCCGAGAAGAGCGCGGTGAAGTCCTCGATACGCACACCCCACTCGTCGTAGAGGTGCTGGTCAGCGGCGACGAGTCTGTCCCGGTCCGTTCCGTCGACGGCCGCTCTCACGCTTTCGCCGACGTCGACCGCTCCGACGACCCGCTCTACGGCCGCGACGATGTCCTCGAAGGACTCGGGTCGACCGTCGTAGACGGACGCCCGGGTCCGTTCGAGTTCCCGCTCGAACGCCGCCGTCGAGAGCCGGCGGTCGCGGCAGTACGTCACGGCGCGTTCCAGCATATCCGCGATACCGTCTACGTATTCACCCGACTCGTAGGCCGCATCGAGCGCTTCGAGGCGGGCCGCGTGTGACGGGTCGGTCGCGAGGCGCTCGTAGCAGTCCGCGTGCACCCGCTTCAGCAGTGCCTCGTTGCCCACGGACGGCATCCCATCGAAGCCGACGGCGTAGACGAACTCCTGTAGCACTCCCCGGAGGAGACTGTCGATAGTCCCGACGAACGGGGCGCGCTGGACGCGCTGGACCAGCGACTCCACCTCGGCCCCAGACACCTCGGACGCGACCGGCGTGAGGTCGTGTTCGACGATGGTTCGAAGCTGTTTACAGACCTCCGGGACGATGTCTGCCGCCTCGTCGCGGTTGAACGAGACGACGGCGATGTGCTGTTCGGGCGTGGGGTCGCCAGCGACGTATCGCCGGAGGATGTCGTCCGGCGCGATGCGATACGCGACCGTCGACTTGCCGGCCCCGGGCACGCAGGAGAGCGTGAAGAGCCCGCTCTCGTGGTCGAAGTATGCGTCCCGGATATCCGCCTGTGCGTTCTGCAGGCGGATCGG
Source organism: Haloarcula pellucida (assembly GCF_014647235.1). Classification (GTDB taxonomy): domain Archaea; phylum Halobacteriota; class Halobacteria; order Halobacteriales; family Haloarculaceae; genus Haloarcula; species Haloarcula pellucida. Next base: position 289,366 of record NZ_BMOU01000004.1, on the reverse strand, counting down.
GCTGTCCGTTTCGCCCGTTCGCTTCTCAGTCATCCGTCTCGCCCCCCGCCTCGGACAGCATCGCCCGAATCGGCGCCGGGAGCGCTCGCTCGGCGCTCCGCAGCCGCTCCATCGCGCCAGCCGAAACGGAGTCCGTATCGAGGGCCGTCAGGAACGGTGATGGGTGGACGGTGTCACCGCCGCCGGTCTCGGTGTGTCGTGTCAGGACCACGCCGCTCGCTGCCGCACAGAGCGTGTCCGCGAAGTGGTCTCTGTCTCGCCCGTCGGTCCACGCGGGACTCGGCGCGAGCGTCGATGCCGACCCGGCGCCTCGCAGCACCGCCTCCTGAAACTCCGGCGGTAGCGTCGACTCGGTCTCCTGTGGCCACTCGGTGGCCGTCAGGCCGACGGCGACGACGTAGGGGACGTCGAGTGCCCACACGTCGTTCGCCTCCAGAACGTCCACGGCACGGGCGTTCGAGTGTTCGCGGCGCCCCGGTCGCTGTGTCGCGATGACGGACGACAGTTCGGCGACGTCGGCCCACGACCGCTCGAGGCTCCCGTCGTCTACCCTCTCCGCGAACTTGTGCCGGAGTTGCTGGACGAGGGTCCGGACGCGAACGACTGCCCGAGCGTCCGTTTCGGTCGCCAGCAGTGCCGGCGCGTCGGCGGCTTTGGTCTCCGGGAGCCCGTGGTCGGCGTACGCCTCTACGACCGCCCCGAGGACGGAGGCGACAGTCTCCGGGCGCGGTTCCGGTACGTCGCTGAGCCACTGGACGAACGCCCCGATCCGAGCGTCGACGTCGTCGGTCGTCGCCACTACCTCGACCCACTCCTCGACTGGCCGAGCGCCGTCGGGCAGACCGGCTATCGCTCGCTGAACGACCCCCGGTTCCACGGGCCACGAGTGACCTGCCGCCGAAGCCGGTGCCCAGCGGTGTTCCAGCGGTCGGAGCAGCGTCCGTCTGTCGACCCGCTCGCCAGCGAGCGCATCGCAAACCGACTCGACGAGTGCGTACGGACGCGTTCGCGTCACTCGGAGCTGTGTCCAGAACACGGGCGTGACGCCGTACTGCATCGCCGCTCTGAACAGCGGTTCCTCGTACGCGTCTAGGTCGCGGACGACGAGAGCGATATCACGGACCGGGACGCCCCCCGATCTGAGCGCGGCGACCAGTGCCATCACACTCCGCGCTTCCGCACGCCGCGTCGTCGACGCCATCTCCACGACGGGGACGTCGGGTGGCTCAAGCGGACGCGCGAGCCGGTTCGGCGACGTCACTCGAACACCTCCACACCGGGCTCTGCGATGTCGAACAGCGACGGGAACCGCTGTTCGAGATATTCGCCCGTGACTTCTCGGAAGTAGACGTGTACGTCCAGCGTCGTCGCCGCGACCAGCGCGTGGAGGAAGTCGGCGACGGTCGCGGAGATACTGCTCAGCCCCATCAGCGAGAGTCGCTCCGTCTCGGGGTAGGCGCCCGTCCACGCGGTCCCGTCTGTTGCCGTAAGCTCCCGCGTCGCCCGGCGCACGAGTTCGGTCTCGGAGACGGCCTTCGCCGTCTGCGCTCTGAGGGCGCGTTCGACGTCGAGCGCCGTATCGAGCAGTGCCGCTGTGTCGGCGTCGATCGGCGCGTACAGGTCCCCGGCCGCGTCCTCCCACGCAGCGATGCGCTCGGGGTGGTAGTTGGTTATCGTCTCTACCTCCGTCCGAATCTGCTCTACGTGCTGTGGGTCGTGCGACCCCGTCCCCACGGGCAGCGAGACGGACGGCGCGGACGCCGACTCGCCGAGTATCTCCCGAACGAGCGTGAGTCGGTCGATACGGTCGATAGCCGTCGTCGACGCGTCGCTCGCACGGAGAACGCTGCGGCTCACCCCGACGACGTCGTCGAACTCGAACGCGTCTTTCGGCTCCCTCGCCTCGCGGAGCCGTCGCTGTACGTTTCGCTGGTGCAGTTCGACCGGTGCGACGACGAGTTCGGTCGGCCGTGGTGTGTGACGGGCTCGGTCTAGCAGCTCCAGTTCCGCTCCGACGTGGAGCGTCACCTGCGCTGGGAGCGTGTCCGCACGTGTGTGTTCGCGTTGCATTGTCCCGTCCCCGAAAACCCGTCTCTCTCGGTTTCAGTTCGTACACGCCTCGCCGTTGAAGAACTGTCGGTCACTGTCGCACGCTGTCCGCTGTCATCTCGACGTGTCACCGACGCTGGTGACTGGCTGTCGTCGCTGTTAGCGAACCGTGACGGTAGCGACGCCTCTCACCGAGTACTGCCGTGACAGCATGCGAGTAGAGAATCGGGCCGGGCGACGCCCGGCCGCCGTTCGTTCGACGTCAGCCGAACATCTGGCGCATCATCGGGTGCATCTCCATGAGCTGCTCCTCTGCGATCTCCTCGTACAGTTTGTACGTGATGGAGACCGTCAGCAGCAGCCCCGTCCCGGAGACACCACCGATAGTGCCGAGCATGTTGGCCATGACGGCCAGCAACCCGACGAGGGCACCGCCGATGACAGTGACCTGCGGGATGTAGCGTTCGAGCACCTTCTCGATGACGCCGACGTTCTGTCGGAAGCCGGGAATCTGCATCCCGGAGTTGTGGATCTGCTTTGCGGTCGCTTCCGGCCCCATGTCGGTCGTCTCGACCCAGAAGACGGCGAAGATGGCGCCGCCGACCAGCATGAAGGTCAGGTCGATACCGACACGAATGAGTATCTGCCAGGCCGGCTGGCCCGTCGTCTCCAGCCACCACATCCAGTCACCGGGTGACTGGATGGGTGCCAGATAGTAGAACAGGCCACCAGTGGCCTGCCCGCTGTCGTAGGTCCCCAGCCACGCCGGGAGCGAGCCCAGCTGGGACTGGAGGATGCGCCCGAGGAACTGGATGTTCGCCTGCAGCGCCCGGACGAGGATCATCGGCAGGACGCTCGCGTAGATGAGCTTCACGGGGAAGCGACCACGAGCACCCTTGACCCGCGCGTTCGAGAGCGGAATCTCGACGCGCACGGACTCGGCGTAGACGACGACCGAGAAGATGAGGATGGTCGTGACGAGCGCCAGCAGTCGACCCTGTCCCATGAAGATGGTCTGGAGACCGGACGCACCGAGCACCTGTCCGATGGGCTCCTGTCCGACGGCAAACAGGTACCAGGTGTGCAGGATACCGCTCTGGCCACCGATGAAGGGCGTCGAGAGCAGGCCACCCAGCAGTCGCTGGCTCACGCCGGCGACGATGAACAGCCCGATACCGGAGCCGACGCCCCACTTCGAGATGACCTCGTCCATGAACAGGATGAGGACACCGCCGACGAATATCTGCGCGAAGATGAGCCACTGGACACCGGTCGTGCCGATACCCAGCGACTGCGCGACGGCCGTATCAGCCGGCAAGAAGCCGCCCGCAAAGACCATCGGGAGGCCCGTCAGACAGATCATCACCAGGACCAGCAGCTTCTGGAGGCCCTGATAGAGGATCTGATCGCGCGGGTCGTCCTGCGTGTTCAGCCCGAGCAGGTTCGCCCCACCGAGTAACTGCAACACGATGGACGCCGTGACGATAGGCCCGATACCCAACTGCAGGATGCTCCCCTGTCCCGATGCGAGAATCGACCCGAATCGGCCGAAGACGTCCTGACTGGCGTCGATGTCGAGGCCGAACAGCTTGACGTTCGTCAGGAAGAAGTACAGCATCAACACGCCGCCGGTCCACAGCAGCTTGCGCTTGAACGGGACGTGGCCCTCCGGACGCTGCACTGCCGGCATCCGGACGAGCAGCGGTTCGGCGGTGTCCTTCCAGCTCATTGGTCGTTATTCCTCGTCGTCCGCGTCGTCCTCGGCGGCTTCTTCGGCGGCTTCCTGCCGCTCTTCGCCGAGCTCGGTCAGTTCCGTCTCGCCACCGGCGTCCTCGATCTTCTCGACGGCACCGTCCGAGAAGTCGTCGGCGACGACGGTGAGTTCGTTCCGGACCTGTCCGGCGCCGAGCACCTTCACGACGTCGGCGTCGTCGGCGTCCTCGACGACCTCTCGGGCGTCGATGTGGTAGCCGTCGCCGTCCTCCTCCGCGAGGCCGTCGGCGACCAGCAGCGGCGCGTCCTCGTCCAGTTCGCGGACGTCGACCGTCGCGACCTCTTCCTGGACCTTCTGCGGGCGCTTGAAGCCGCTCTTGCCGAGCGGCTCGTAGTTGTGCATCTCGTGCTTGGCACGCCCGGCGGCCCCGCGGCCACCGCGGTGCCCGGCACCGCGTCGGTTCTTGTGCGAGCCGCCACCGTGCGTGCGCGAACCGCGCTGTCGTCGTTTCTTGCTCGTCATTATCGCATCGCCTCCAGAAGCGAATCGATGCCCTCGGTATCGTGTCGCCCGAGTTCACCGCCTTCCTTGGTGGGGTGCTTGATGCCGTCGTGGCCGCCACGCGGCGGGTGCAGACGGAGCGTCGGGGAGAGGCCCTGCTTTTGCAGCGTCGTCTCCTCGGAGACCAGCGCCCACGCCAGCCCCTCGATGTCGTCGTAGTCGGTGTGCTCGGCGACCCACTCGTCGTCGACGTCGGCGTCGCCCTCGGCGGGCTCTGCGCGCGTCTCCAGGAGCAGTTCGACCGTCTCCTGGCTGGGTTCGCCGAAGGCCACGAAGTCGTTGACCTTCGAGACCATCCCGTTGTACGTGTCCGTATCGGGGACGAACGTACAGTGGTTGACGTGGTGGATGTTCAGCATCTTCAGCGTGTCGTGGATGTCCGTATCCATGTTCACGTCGCCGCGGATCTGAACGAGCGCTCGCATCACTCGATCACCTCACGCTTTTCGAAGGTGCGTTCGGGGACGCGCGCCTCGGCGGTGTTCTTGAGGGCGTTGAACGTCGCCTTCGCGAAGTTGACCGTGGTGCGCGTGTTGCCCGACGAGCGGGTCCAGATGTCCTCGATGCCGGCCAGTTCGAGCACCTTGCGGACGGTCTCTCCGCCCGCGAGGCCCAGCCCGCGCGGGGCGGGCTGGAGCTCGACCTCGACGCTCCCGGCCTTGCCCTCGGTGCGCAGCGCGACCGTGTGGGGACGGCCACAGCCACACTCCCAGGACCCACAGCCACGGGAGACGTCGATGAGGTTCAGTTTGGCCACGTCGATGGCCTTCTGGATGGCACCGCCGACCTGGTCGTCACGCCCTTCGGCGTAGCCGACGAGGCCGTCGCGGTTGCCGACTGCGACGACACAGCGGAACTTCACCCGCCGGCCGGAGTCGGTCATCCGCTGGACCATGTTGATGTCCAGCACTTCGTCTTCCAGATCGGGAACGAGCTGGTCGACGACTTCCGATTCTTTCAGGGGAAGCCCCGAGTTCAGCGCCTCCTGCATGGAGTCGATGTCGCCCTCGGCAACCTGCTTGCCGAGGCGTGTCCGGGGTTCCCAGCCGTTGTCAGCACTCATAGTTCGATGTCACCTTCCAGTAGGGTCTCCCGGATTTCGTCGAAGTGTTCCGGGAGGTCTTCGGCGTCGAAGTCCCCGCTGTACAGCGGGTCGTCCAGCTGCTCGGCGTACTCGGCGATGTGGGCACCGCGCGTGCGCTGCCAGTCGGCGAGGACGTCGTCGTTGTGGGGGACGTCGAGCCCGGCGTCGATAGCGCCTTCCTGTATTGCGAATACTTTGCTTCCGGGGGTCGGGGAGTTGAGGCCGATGTCGAGCACCGCTTCCTCGACGCCCGCTTCCTGTGCGCGAAGGCCGGCCAGCAGGCCGGTGAGGTACGCCGAGGGCATGTTGCCCGTCGGGGCCTCCCAGCCGTAGTCGGCCAGGTCGCTAGAGTGAGCGGACGCCAGCGTGCGGTCGCCGTCGGGGCCGAGCGTCACCAGCTGCGCCCTGACGTGCTTGTTGCTCTTTCGAGCGACGAGGCGGGGCTTGCCGGATTTCAGCAGGCGCAACCGCTGATGGTAATCGGTACGGGCCTCGCGGCGTCGCCGCATCGGCACGTTGTATCGTGGTCCTGTCGCCATTATGCGTCACCGTGGTTTGCGTCGATGTATCGTTCGAGATCGGCGACACTGTCGAACTCGCCACCGCCTGCCTTGTCGTACAGGTCGCGGTACTGCGAACTCGAGAGTGTGCCGTCGTCGCGCAGTTCGCGCAGCTTCTTGCGCTGTGCGCGGATGCGCGACTCCCAATCCTTCTTGGGGTCCTGTCGCGCCCCGGCCTTGCCCTTCCGGGAACCGGCTCCCTTCTGGTGACCGTAGGCGCGCTTCTTCTGGCGTTCCCGGGCGCGGCCGCGGGAGTTGCCTTTCTTGTCTTTCGCCTGAATGGCGCCCTCATCTACCAGTTCGCGCACGTCCTCGCGGGTGATGGCGTCCGCGATGTCGCCCTGCCGGTCGGGGTTGAACCAGACGCGGTTCTTCCCGACGTCGAGGACGTCCGCTGCGAGTCGCTTCTGTGCGGAGAGGTCCGTCATTACTCGTTCACCTCGACTTCTTCGTAGGTGGGGTTGAGCACGCGGATGCCCGCGTCCTCGGCCTCCTCTTCGATACGCTCGCGCTTGCGAGCGCCGACCTTGGAGGCGATGCGGACCGCTTCGACGTCCCCGTCGACGCCTTCGAGGTCGTCCACGTTGTGGACGCGGACTTCCTCGAAGCCGGAGGGGTGCTTGCCACGGACCGCGGTCGGCGAGCGAAAGCCCGCCTCGACCGTGTCGCCCTTGCCCTTGATGCCACGGCGCTGCTTCGAGAGCTGGCCGCGCGGGCGGCGCCACGACGTCGAGACGCGCTTTTTCTTGTGGTGGTCCTGCCGGTTGAACTGCGGCTTGCCGACGCGGTGTCGCTGTGCCAGCAGTCGAGCCTCCTCGTCGTCGAGGTCGGGCGTCTTATCGGCGAGCCCGCGAGGCTGGAGTTCCGTCTCCACGTCCTCGTCGGCCGCTTCCTCGGCGCCTTCCTCTTCGACTTCGGCCTCGGTCTCGGTGTCGACTTCGAGCCCACCGACGTCGGCCTTGATCCGGGCCGCGAGCGCGTTCCCGACGCCGCTGACCTCCGCGAGTGCGGACTGGTCTGCGGCGCGGACGTCGTCGACCGTCTCGAAGCCGGCCTCGCGGAGCGAGTCGGCCTTCGCGTCGCCGACGCCGCTGATGTCGGTCAGCTCCATCTCTTCGGCCTCGGAGTCGGCCTCTTCGGCTCGCTGGTCGGCGTCCTCGGCGGGTTCGCCGTCGAGTGGCTGCTCCGACTCGACGTCGTCCTCGGGGGCGCCGCCCTGCGTGAGTGCCTCTTCGTTGGCGTCGGCGTCGCTGCTCTTGTTGTCGGGGTTGTCTGCCATTAGGCGTCACCTCGGTTCGGTTTCTGGGTGATGTACACCCCGTCCTGAAACACGCGCACGTCCTTGTCGTTGATGCGCGTGAGCTGTTCGATGTCCGCGGCGGTCTGGCCGACGGCTTCGATGTCGGGACCAGACAGCGTCAGTTCCTCGCCGTCGACCTGCACGTCGGTCTCACCGTGGACGGTGGTGCGACGGGCGGCCTTCTCGCCGAGGAAGTTCTCGATGACGACTTCGTCACCTTCGACGCCGACCTGCATCGGGAAGTGAGAGTAGAAGACTTCCATCTCGTACTCCCAGCCCTCGGTCACGCCGTGGAACATGTTCTCGATGTGGCTCTCGAAGGTACCGATAGTCGACATCGTCTTTGCGTCGTCTTCCTCGGACTCGATGACGACGGTGTCGTCCTCGACCGAGACGTCGATGTCGGGGTACCAGAGCCGACGTGTGACGCTGCCGTTGGGCCCCTCGACGGTGATGTCGAGATGGTCCTGTTCGGCGGTCACGTCTTCCGGAATTTCCAGTTCTACTCGTGGCATTGTCAGTATACGTACGCGATGACCTGACCACCGACGCCCGCCTCGCGGGCGTCGTAGTGGCTCATGATGCCGTGGCTGGTCGAGACGACGAGTGTCCCGTAGTCTCGGGCGGGGAGGAACCGCTTCTCCCACTTCTCGAACTCGTCGGCACCCGCAGAGTAGCGGGGCTTGACCGGGCCACACTCGTTGATGGCACCTTTCAGTTCGACCTCGAACTCACCGGCTTTGCCGTCGTCGACGAAGGTGAACCCGTCTATGTACCCGCGGTCGTAGAAGACCTCGAGGACGGAGCCGATTTCGTTCGAAGCGGGCGATACCGTCTGCTCCAGATGCCCGACGCTCTCGGCGTTATCGATGGCCGACAGCGCGTTGGCGAATGGGTCGTTTCCTGTCATGGTTAGCTGTACTTCTTGAAGCCCATTCCCCGCGAGATCTCGCGGAAGCACTGGCGACACAGCCAGATGTCGTACTTGCCGACGAGTCCCTGTTCGCGACCGCAGCGCTGACAGGACTCGAGCTGGCCGGTCCGCTCTGCCTCGGCGGCGTCGGGCTCGTCTGTGGTTTCACTTTCGCTCATTCACTGACCTCCACGTCGAATGTCGACTCGACGAACGCGGTCGCGTCTTCCGGGTTGAGTCGGTGGTTCGACGGAATCGAGCGCGACGCCTTGTCGCGCTTGGCGACGCGGTACCCCGGGCGGACGAGGTTGACGGTGACGTCCAGCCCGTAGATTCCGATGCTCGGGTCGTACTCCTGGCTCGGGAACTCCGTGTGTTCCTCGACGCCGAAGCTGAAGTTGCCGGTGTCGTCGAACTGAGTGGCCGACAGGTCGGCAAGCGGCAGCGCCGTCTCGAGGAACTCCTCTGCGACTTCGTCGCGGAGGGTGACCTTCGCACCGATGGGGTCGCCCTCGCGGATGTCGAACTCGCCGACGGTCCGCTTTGCCTTCGTCCGGACGGGGCTCTGGCCGGTGATCTCGCCGAGGATGTCCTCGGCGTTGGCCAGGTCACGGCCACCGTGGCCGATGCCCATGTGGACGACGACTTTCTCGACGCTCGGCTCCCGCATCTCGTGGAAGTCGGCGGATTCGCTCTCCGAGCTCATTCGTCATCACCCTCGCTCGCGTTTTCCGATGCCGTTCCGGCATCGCCAGTGAAGTTCTCGTCGATGACGACGACGTACTCTTCGACCGTCTCGAAGCCAGCGTCGTCGTCCTGTGAGACGATGACGTTGTTCTGGGCCGAGCCGGGGGTGACCTGAATCTCGTCGATGGTGCCGATTTCGCCGGCGTGTGCGCCGTCGACGGCCGTGACGAGTGCGCCCTCTTCGTACTCGAAGTGGGCGATGACCTCGCTCGACTCGTTGTCGACGACGATGGAGTCACCGCCGTCGTAGGTCTGGTCGTCCTCGACGATGAGCGTCTCGCCGTCGTGGAGGCCCAACTGGACGCGGCCACCGTCGACGTGAGTCTTGGTGACGATCTTGCCCAGTTTGGACTCCGCGGCGTCCGCTTCGATGGCGGTCAGCGCGAGCCGACCACCCTCGCCGGGGAACACGCGGTAGTACTCTTCGCGCTCGGTGAACGCGAGGATGTCGAACATCCCGACAGGGCGCTCCTCGTCGGAGACGGCCTTGCCGTTGATGAGGACGTTGTCCTCGTTGAGCGCGTAGCGTGCTTCTTTGCGGTTGTCGGCGTAGCCCAGCACGTCCCGCAGAACGATGAGCAGGGGGACCCCCGACTCACCGTGCGGGCCGGCGCCGGCCTTCACCGTGAACGTTGCCGTCTTGCGCTCTACGGGCCAACTGTTCGGGACCGAGAGACGCTTCTGGTGGTTACTCATGCGGAATCATCCTCCGATTCGAGACGCGACTCCCGCTTTTCGTCCTCGAGGTTCAGGTCCGTGACCCGAACGTTCGAGGCTTTCAGCGGGCGGGGGACCTCTTCGCCGTCCGTCTTCTCGAGGGTGACGTCCTCGACGTGGATGACGGCGTCTTTGAGGTCGACGTTGACGACTTCGCCTTCTTCGCCGGCGAAGTCACCGCGGAGCACCTCGACGGTGTCTCCGTTGTTGACGCGGACGTTGCGCTGGCCGTACTCCTCGCGGAGGTCGGCCGACAGCGTCGCCCGAACCTGCTTGTGTCGCTCGTGGAGCGGGGCGCGTCGTTGACTCGTTCGCTGTTTGTCTGGTTGCTCACTCATGGTTCTATACGATCATCGTCGCTGCGGAGGCGACACTCCCGAACCGCTCTGCGACTTCCCGCGAGATGGGGCCTTTCAGCTCGGTCCCGCGCGGGTCCTCGTTCTCGTCCACGATGACGGCCGCGTTGTCTTCGAACTTGACGCGGGTGCCGTCGGGACGGCGGATGGGTTTCTTCTGCCGAACGACCACGGCCTCGAGCACCTGACGACGCATCTCCGGCGTCCCCTTGGTGACCGAGACGGTGATCTTGTCGCCCAGACCGGCTTTCGGGTGTCGGCTCTTCGTCCCCGAGTAGCCGTGGACCGAGATGACCTTCAGCTCGCGTGCGCCCGTGTTGTCGGCACACGTGATGAGCGAGCCCTTCTCGAGTCCCTGGGTGACGTCTGCGTTCAGCGCCTCCATTATTGCTCACCGTCCTCGATTGCCACGACGACGTGGCTCTTCGTTTTCGAGAGCGGTCGACACTCTGCTATCGTGACCGTGTCACCGACCGCGAGGTCGAGACAGTCCGGTGCGTGAGCCGGAACGCGGCTCCGCCGCTTCATGAAGCGGTCGTATTTGGGCACCTTCACGTCGTACTCGCGCTCGACGACGACGGTCTTCTCCATGTCGGTGGAGGCGACCTCACCGTCCAGTGTCTGACCGCGCACGGAGAGCTCTCCGTGGAACGGGCAGTTCTGGTCGGTACAGGTCGTCTCCGGTTCCTGTACGTTCAGTCCTAGCGCCATTTGGAATCACCTGATTTCTCTGTGCGGCGAGCGGGACGGGCGACGAGTTTCGAACCGTCCACCCGGACTCGCTGTCCGGACGGCAGGTCGAAGGCGAACGTCGCGCTGTCCTTCGGCACGTGCCACACCCGGTCGGCTCCTTCGACGGCCAGCATCTGGGTCGTCTCCACGACGACCGTCCCGCTGATACCGACGGCGTCCGGGTTGGACGCGGCGACGACCTCTACGTCGAGGCCGACGAGTTCGTGACGTGGGAGCGTCTCGGGTGTCAGTGGCATTATTCGTCCTCCGGCTGGAGGTCGCCTTCTTCGCCCTGAATCGTCTTGATCCGGGCGATGGCCTTCTTCAGTTCTTTGATGCGACCCGGGTTCTCCGGGGCGCCACCCGCGGCCTGCACGGCCCGGGCGTTGAGCAGTTCCGTCTTCAGGTCGTCGAGTTCCGCCTCTCGCTCGGCGGGCGTCATGTCACGGATTTCCTGCACGTGGAGGACGGTCATTCTTCGTCAGCCTCCTCGTCGTCCATCTCGTCCATGAGCTCCTCCGCTTCGGCTTCGACGTCCTCGTCGAGTTCCTCGTCGACTGCGTCTTCGAGTTCGTCGACGTCGACGTCCTCGACGTCGTCGTCGGTCGGGACTTCGACGTCCTCTTCGACGATCTCCTCTTCGACGACCTCTTCGTCGACCTCGACGTCCTCAGGCTCGTCGTGGCCGACTTCGGTCGTCTCGGCTTCGCTCTCGTCTTCGGGTTCGCCTTCGAGGAGTTCCTCGACAGACTCGCCGTCGGTCTCGGCGACGTACTCCTCGACCTCGACGTCCTCGTAGATCTCGAAGTCGTCGGGGAGTTCGGCGTTCGGCGGGATGATCTTCACGCGCACGCCGATGGTACCGAGTTTCATCACTGCGACGCCGACGCCGCTGTCGACGATGTCCTCGGCGGGTTCGCCGTTGTGCTTGATGTAGCCGCGGTTGAACTTCTCGACGCGCGAGCGTGCACCGGTGACCTTCCCGGAGAGGACGATCTCGGCGCCCTTCGCGCCGGCTTCCATGATGCGGTCGATCGTCGTGTGACCGGCCTTGCGGAAGTACCAGCCGCGTTCGAGGGCGTTCCCCAGACGGTCTGCGACGATGCGGGCGTTGAGGTCCGGTTCCTCGACTTCCTGCACGTCGATCTGCGGGTCGTCGAGGTCGAATCGGTCCTCGAGTTCCGTCGTGATCTTCCGGATGTTCTTCCCGCCCTTGCCGATGACCATCCCTGGCTTCTCGGCTTTCAGGACGATCTGGGTCCCCATCGGGGTCTTAGCGACGTCCATGCCGCCGTAGCCCGCTCGACCGAGCTCTTCTGCGAAGAACTCGTCGATCTGGGTCCGCTGGAGGCCGTCCTCGATGAACTGCTGTTCGTCAGCCATTATTCGCTGACCTCCTCGAGGATGAGTTCGACGTCGACCTGCGGTGTGTTCCAGGCGGAGGCACGCCCCATCGCGCGGGGCTTGCGACCCTGCTGTTCGCCGACCTTGTGGGCGGCGACGTGCATGATCTCCATGGCTTCACCGTCGAAGCCCTGGTGGTCGGCGTTGCCGATGGCGTTCTCCAGCAGGTCGATGAAGGCCTCCGAGGCCTTCTCGGGGTAGCGACCGGCGTCCCAGCCGTCGACCTTGCTCTTGTGGCCGACGCCCGAGTTGTGCTGCTTGAACGCGACAGGCTGGTCGCCCTCGATAACTGCTTCGAGGAACTCGACGGCGTCGCCCGCCGTCTTGCCCTTGATCTCTCGGGCGATGGCTTTGCTGTGCTTGTGGCTCATCTGCCGCTCACGGAGCATCGCTTTCGCGGTCGTGTCCGGATCGGCGTCGACTGAGTAGCTGATTCCCATGATTACTTGAGCGGTACGAACTTCGAGGAGCGTGTCGCTCCGATACCGGCCTGACCGTGTTCGACCGAGGTACGGGTGAGCTGGAACTCACCGAGGTAGTGCCCGAGCATCTCGGGCTCGACCTTCACGCGCTCGAAGCTCTGGCCGTTGTGGACAGCGAAGGTGATGTCGACCATCTCCGGAAGCACCGGCATGTCGCGCAGGTGCGTCCGGATGGGGTCGTTCGCCGTCGCCTCCTCTTCGGCCTCGCGGGCCTTCTCGAGGAGTTTCTGCTTTTCCTCGGTCAGACCGCGCTTGATACTTCGCCGCTGGCGTGCGGGGAGCAGTTCCGCGACTTCCTCGAGCTCCAGATCCTGCAGCTCGTCGAGCGTGTGGCCTCGGAAGGAGAACTCTCCTTCGTGGCCGATTTGATATTCCGAACTCATTCGTCACCACCCCGGCCGGTTCGTTTCGAGGCGATGTCCCCGACTTTCCGGCCTGGCGGAGCGTTGCGGGAGATCGATTTGGGCTTGCCGGGGTGCTGTCGGCCGCCACCACCGAACGGGTGGTCGACGGCGTTCATCGCGACACCACGGACGTTTGGCCACTTCGTCCCGCGGGCTTTCATCTTGTGATACTTGTTGCCGGCCTTGACCATCGGCTTGTCAGTGCGGCCGCCACCGGCGACGACGCCGATGGTGGCACGACACTGCGGGTCGAGGCGCTTCATCTCCCCGGAGGGGAGCTTCACGACCGCGACGTTGCGGTCGTGGGTCAGCAGCGTCGCGTTGACACCCGACGAGCGGGCGAAGCGCCCACCGTCGCCGGGGCTGGACTCGACGTTACAGACCGGGACCCCTTCGGGAATCTCCGCGAGTGGGAGCGTGTTCCCGGGGGCGATCTCGGCGCTGACGCCGACCTGCAGTTCGTCGCCCACGCCGACGCCTTCCGGCGCCAGCACGAGGCGGTGGTCGCCGTCCTCGAACTCGACGGCCGCGACGGGCGCCGAGCGAGCGGGGTCGTGTTCGATGTCCACGACGGTCCCGGCGACGAGGTCGCCGTCTTCGACTTTCCGGTGCTGAAGATCGGCCTTGTAGCGGTGCGAGGGCGCCCGGAACGTGGACGTCCCGCGACCGCGTCGTTGTCCCTGAATTCGTCGTCCCATCGTTAGAACACCCCGATTCTGGAGGCGACTTCCTGGGCGTCGTCGTCCTCGGAGAGGCGAACGACGGCCTTCTTCTCGCCGTCCATCGTGTTCTGTGTGTTCACGTCGACGACGGTGACGTCGTACTGGGACTCGACGGCCTCGGCGACCTCGGGTTTCCCAGCGGCGTCGTCGACGACGAACTGGAGCTTGTTGTCGAAGTCCATGTCGTTCATGGCCTTCTCGGTGACGTGCGGGTACTTGATGACGTCCCAGCTCATCGGTCACCAACCTCCTCGAGTGCGGACTCGGTGAAGACGGTGAGTCGACCGGGCTGTGCGCCGGGTGCGAGGTCCTCTGCGTTGACCTCCCGGGCCGTAGCCACGTCGACGCCCGCGAGGTTGCGGGCGGCCTTCGACGGCTCGTCACTGGTCACGAACAGGATAGAAGACGGGCGGCGGTACTTCCGGCCGCGTGCCTTCCCCTGTCCGGCCTTGATCTTCGTGTCGTCGGCGCGCTCGATGTCGGCGTGAACGTCCAGCGCTTCCAGGAGGGAGACGACCTCCTGGGTCTTGACGAGGTCCTCGAAGTCGTCGGAGACGACGACGGGCACCTCGTCGCGGTCGAACTCGTGACCGCGTTCGGCGACGAGTTCGGCGTCCGTGGTGGCGGCGAGCGCCGAACGGACGGCGAGCTGGCGTTCCTTGTCGTTCAGGTCGAGCGACCGGTCCGTCTCGGCTTTCGGCGGGTGGGCGCGTCGCCCCTTGACCGCCTGCGGGACGCGGCGGGCACGACCGTCCTGTTTCGGGACGTGTGCCTGACCGCGACCGCTACCGAACGACTCGGCCGGCGTACGGAGGCCGGCGTAGTCGTCGGACCCGTAGTCCTGCTTCCGGTTTGCCTGGGCGGCGCGAACGGCCTTTCCGATGAGGTCGGGTCGCACGGGCGTCTCGAAGACGTCCGGCAGGTCGACCTCGCCGTCGGCCTCGCCGTCCAGAGTGTAGATAGTTGCCTGCATAGGTTATCCCTGGTTCGATTCTGTGGAGACGTAGCGCACCTCGGGGTCGAGGCGCGGCTGGTCGTTCGGACGCACCGCGGGCCGGAAGCGAACCAGACGCTTGTCCGGACCGGGCACCGACCCCTTCACGAGCGTGTAGGGGCCGTCGACCTCGCCGTAGTTGACGAAGCCACCGTCGACGGTCGCGTCGTCGCCCTCGCCGATGTCGATGAGGCGCTTGTTCAGTTCCGTGCGCTGGTGGTAGCCGGTCTGCCCCTGCTGGGGGACCGTCGAGCGCACGCGGGAGGGGTTCCACGGGCCGAGGTTACCGATTCGGCGCCGCCAACCCTGCCGGGCGTGCTTGCCCTTCCGCTTCTGGACGCCCCAGCGCTTGACGGGACCCTGGGTCCCTTTACCCTTCGTGACGCCAGCCACGTCGGCGTACTCGCCGGCGCGGAAGACGTCGTTCATCGAGTGCTCGCCGCCGTCTGCGACGAGTTCGAGGGCGTGACTGAGGCGGTCCTCGAGGGAACCACCGCCGACGCGAGTCTCCATCACGTCGGGCTTTTTCTTCGGGACGCTCGGGACGGCGTCGGGGACGGTGTGCGTGATGAGACGCACGTCCCCGAGGGTTCCGGCCTCGAGTGCGTCGCGTACCTGTTCCTCTGCAGCGTCCGGGTCGTGGTCCTCCGGCAGGTTCAGTGTCCGGTCGAGTTCCCCGTGGAACTCGTCCGTCCAGACCTCCGTCAGCGGACGCTTGCCGTACGGCGTATCTTCGTACGCTCGCAGGGCGACGGCGCGCATCGGCGGCGTCTCGACGACCGTCACCGGGACGGTCTCTTCCATCCCCTCGCGTGGGGAGTTGGGTTCGTCGTTGACGAGCACGACGTGAGTCATGCCCGCCTTGTAGCCGGCGAACCCTTGAACGCCGGGCTGGCCGTCGTCGGACGGCCAGCTGTTGAAGCGCGGCGTCTCGCTCGTCGAGCGCTTGCGCGGGCCGAAGCCCAGCGAGCCTTTGCGTGGTCTGCTTGATTGTGGCATACGTTTACTCCGTGAGGGTTAGACAGGCGAGGGAGGCGAACAGTGCTTCTTCCGTTCGCACGACCTCGCTGCCCTGGTTCGGAACCGTATTCAGCCAGAGGTCGAACCCTGTGGGGTCGTCGTCTGTCTGGTCTCGTCCGACGGAGCCCGGGTCCACGTCGAGTATCGACGGTAACCCACGCTCGGGGGCTCCGAAGGCGACTGTCATGCCGCCCTCGGCGTCCCGTCGCTCGGCCAGACGGCCGAGACGGTGTGTCGTTGCCGGCTCTCCGTACCTCGAAGAGGCGATGGTGAGCCCGGCGTCGTCACGCGAGAGTGCTGCATCGAGGTCCGCGGAAACGACGTCGAACCCCGGCGTGGGGTGGTCGACGAGTTTCGCCCGGACCGGCCGTCGCGAAGAGACCCTGACGGTCACGCGCTCCCCCTGACCCACGTCCAGACCGTCTGGAACGGGGAGGGAGATCGGGTGTTGCATGCCGCAATTGACCCGGACGCGCCCATCAGCTCCGACCTCGGTCACGATTCCCTGTCTTAACGACCCCGAACCCTCAGATCCGGAGCCGGTCTGTGAACGCACGCGGAGCGGCGGCAGGACGCCGACGTACTCTAGTTCGTCCCGCTTGCCCCACATCTCCTTTCGGAGGTGCGGGGGCGTCGCGGCGTACCGCAGGACGGTTTCGACGAACCCGTCTTCCCACTTTCCCGCCCCGTCTGGGTCGGGGAACACTGTCAGCCGGTCGACCCGGAACACCGTGGCCGCGCGGGCCACGTATCCGAGTTTGCGAGTCGCCTCGCGGCGGTCTTCGGCTTCCCGTGTGAGGGAAGACGGCACGAGTACGCTGGTCGTCATGCCGTGACGCTTCCACGTCACGCCACTAGACTGTGCCGATACTTCTCCGCCCCTACCGTAAAAAGACCCCGCTTCGGGCACGCGTTGAGACGCGTTCACACGGCCCGTCACAGCCCCTCGCCCGTGAACCGCCTGCACGGGCCTTGCCGGTTCCGAAAGGTCGTGGCGTGCTATTCACTCCCGGGAAATGTATGCGCCGAATGCCCTCACGTCCCACGATTGGGCTCGGAAAACGGAAGGCTTTTTACTATCACCCCCACCAGATTAGAATGCAGAGAGGCGCGGTGCGCCACGCTGGGCGCTGGTAGTGTAGTTGGTATCACGTGACCTTGCCATGGTCACAACCTGGGTTCAAATCCCAGCCAGCGCATTTCTTCGACGAACTATCTCGGTGAGCACCGCGTAGCGTGTGCTCGTCATCCGGTGAGCCGTGAAATCGCACTGGTTTGAAGCCTATCAGTCGCGCGCAGCGAAGCGAGCACGTCTGATTTCGGTTCAAATCCCAGCCAGCGCATTTCTTCGACGAACTATCTCGGCGAGCACCGCGTGGCGTGTGCTCGTCATCCGGTGAGTCGTGAAATCGTACTGGTTTGAAGCCTATCAGTCGCGCGCAGCGAAGCGAGCACGTCTGATTTCGGTTCAAACACCGACGGACGGCGTCCGTCGGGGCTCGCAATCGCGGAGCGATTGCGCACTCCCAGCAAGCGTATTTCTCCAAATTCCAACCGATGAGCGGTCGCGCTACGTGCCATCACGCGAGCGCCGGTCCCGCGTGCCTACTGTTCTAGTTCGCGTTCTACGTCCGCACACTTGTCGGCTATCTCTTCGAGTTGGGCTTCTAAACGCTCGATGTCCGCCTGCAGGCGGCGGAACTCCTCGCTTTCGCCGAGTTCCGGCGGTGCTTTCTCCTGTTCGAGGACGTTGCGTTTCACGCGCTTCTGACTCAGCTCCCTGTAGGTCTCGTCGTATTCGGCCAGCGACAGCAGTCGTTCGACGGCGTCTCGAATCGCATCGGTGGTCACCGGTTTGACGAGGTAGTCGTCGACGCCCATGTCGATGATCTCGAAATCGGGCTCGACGGCGGTGACCATCGCGACGTAGCAGTGGTAGTTTCGGGCCTGAACCTCTCGGAGGACGTCTTCGCCGTCGGCGTCGGGGAGTGCGCGGTCGAGGAGGAGGATGTCGGTCCCGTCTCCGAGACGGTCGATAGCCATCGCTGCAGTCGCGGCGGTCGACACGTCGTAGGACTGTGAGAGGACGCGGGCGTAGGTCTCACGGAGAGGGGTGTCGTCCTCGACGACGAGGACAGTTGGGCGGGTATCGCTCACGACAGTGGTTTTTTCTGTCGGCTGTATAATAAATCTAGGTGCGAGGTCGCGAACGCCACTGTTAGGGTGTCCCCTACTTGATTGTCACGTATGACCTGTATCGGGTTCCTGTCCGTCGCACCGGTCGTCGAAGAGAGCATGGCTCCCTACGTCGCCGACGCCGTCGCGGCCTTAGAGGCGTTCGACGTCGAGTACGAGACGACGCCGATGGGGACAATCATCGAGGCCGAGGACAGCGAGGAACTGTTCGCGGCGGCCCACGCCGCACACGAGGCCGTCGGCGCGCAGTCCGACCGCGTCGAGACGTTCCTGAAGATAGACGACAAGCGCGGCGTCGACCAGCGTGCGAGCGAGAAGGTCGACGCCGTCGAATCGCAACTGGGGCGGGCGGCGCGAAGCGAGCGGTCCGAAGGTGGAGATTAAAAGGCAGGCTGCCAAAGGCGGCGTATGGACAGCCTCAATCGGATGGCCACGGAACTCGTCGACGAGGCCATCGACTTCGCCGACGAACTCACGATAGACGTACACGCACTCTCTGGCGACGCCGCGGTGCTCGACTTCGGCGTCGACGTCCCCGGTGCCGTCGAGGCGGGGATGGTGCTCGCAGAGATACAGACCGCTGGGCTGGCGACGGTCCAGTCGACGATGGACACCGTCGCCGGCGCGCCGCTGACACACGTCGAACTCTCGACTGACCACCCGGCGCTGGCCCTGCTGTGTTCGCAGAAGGGTGGCTGGGAGCTCTCGGCCGACGGCTTCGAGGGCCTCGGAAGCGGCCCGGCCCGCGCGCTGGTCGCCGAGGAGGAGGCGTTCCAACGTATCGGGTATCGAGAGGAGGCCGACTTCGCGGTCCTCGCCGTCGAGACGGACCAACTGCCCGACGAAGCCGTCGCTGCACAGGTCGCAGAGCGTACCGGCGTCCCCGAGACGGGCGTGTTCCTCCCGGCGTTCTCGACGGCGAGTGTCACCGGGAGCGTCGCCGCCGCCGCCCGCGCGGCCGAACTGGCCGTCTTCCGGCTAGCCGAACTTGGCTTCGACCCCGTCTCGGTGCTCTCGGCGAACGCACGCGCCCCCGTGGCACCCGTCGCCGGCGACGAGGCGACGGCGATGGCCCGGACGACGGACGCACTGGCCTACGGCGGCGAAGTCCACCTCACCGTCGACGAGTCGTTCGACCGGTTCGAGGAGGTGGCCTCCGTGGCAGGGGCCGAGTACGGTGAACCGCTGGCGGCCGTCTTCGAGGACGCCGACTGGGACTTCGCCGACCTCCCCGTGGGGCTGTTCGGGCCGGCACAGGTCACGATCGACGTCGTCGGCGGCGAGACACACGTCGTCGGTGAGACCCGCGAGGACGTGTTGGCCGAGAGCTTCGGGCTCTGATGCGGTACAAGGTGGCCCCGCCGGCGCGGTCGCTATCGTTTCTCGCGGACGCGCGGGCGGCGATTCCGCTTGTCCCGGACGACGAGGCGGACTGCTGTCGGGCTATCCAGCGGACGACAGACGTCCCGGACCGCGAGACGGCCCGCGAGTACCTGACGTTTCTGCGAGCGCTGGCCCTCCTCGAAGAGAGCGACAGAGGGTACTACCGGACGCGGACTGCTCTGGAGCGGGACACGCTGGCGGCGGCGTTCCGAGAGAACGTCTTCGGCGCCGCCGAGGTACTGGACGTACTCGGCACCGACCCACGAACGGCCGACGACGCCTTCGAAGCCGTCCGGAACATCGTCCCCCGCTGGGAGCGCGAACGCCGCGCCAACTGGGAACCCGTCTGGCGCACGCGGGTCGAACACCTGCTGGCGTGGGCGGCAGTGTTCGGGGCGGCACGGCACACGGACGCAGGCTTCGAGGCACCGTAGTGTCCCGTCGGGCATCTGGGGCGGACAGACCAGCGTCCGCTCGCGCCGACGACGTGCATATCTACGCCACGGCGAAAACGACCGACGGATAACGGCGTCGTACCTAACGGAGTCAGTCTGTGACGATATCGGTGACGGTGCCGACGCCTTTCGACCGCCCTTCGCGGAAGACGAACTTCTGGCCCTCCTCGACGAGGTACGACCGGAACTTGAACTCGACGGTGGTCTCGCCGGCGTCGCCGGGGAGGAGTTGGCCGTCTTCAGGGTGGAACGCCGCCGCTTCACTGACCGTTTCGAGGTGGACGACCGGTTCGTAGCCGTCGCCGATGCGTGTCGGGTGGTTCAGCACCATCACTTCGGCCTCGAACTCGCGGACGGGCGTCGGGTCGGCGTCCCGCGGGAGTAAAACCATCCCGCGTTCGATGTCCGCCTCGCGGACGCCTTTGAGTGCGATACCGACGATGCGGCCCGCTTTGGCCTCGTCGACCCGGTAGTAGTGCATCTCGATGGATCGGACTTCTACCTCGCGGAAGGTCCCGTCCTGCATCGGTCCTAACAGGAGTTCGTCGCCGGCTTCGACCTCGCCGGACTTGATCGTGCCCGACGCGACGGCGCCGACGCCCTGTACGTTGTACGTGCGGTCGACGTACATCCGGAACTCACCGACTTCGCCGGCCGTCTTCGGGAGCGCCTCGAACATCGCGTCGAGGGCGTCGAGGCCCGCCTGTGTGACGGCACTCGTCGTCACGACTGGGACGACGGTCTCGGATATCTCCTCGATAGCGGCCTCGATGCCGTGGCGCTCGACCCGGAGTGGCGTCTTGTCGACATCGCGGAGCGCTCGCTCGACGCTTCGCTCGACCTCGGTCACTCGTTCGTCGGGGACGAGGTCGACCTTGGTGATGGCGACGATAGTCGGGAGGTCAGTCGCCAGCAAGATGCCTAGGTGCTCCCGGGTCGTGTCGGTCACGCCGTCGTCTGCCGCGACGGTAAGCAGGCCATAATCGAGTTTCTGGCCGACCAGTCCGCGGATCGTCGTCCGGAGCCACGGTTCGTGGCCGACCGTGTCGACGAACGACACCAGTCGGTCGGACTCCTCTACGACGCGTGCGCGGTCACTTTTCCGATGTGGGTTGTCCATCCGGACCGGTCCGTCCTCGTCGAAGCCGTAGACGCCATAGGAGAGGTCCGCCGAGAGGCCGCGTTCGACCTCGTGGGGCTGGACGTCGAGGAAGCCGCGCGTGTTACCCTCGCCGTCGTCGGCCTCGCCGGTGACGAGCGACCCGACGAGCGTGGACTTGCCGTGGTCGACGTGACCGGCGGTCCCGACGACGATGTGGTCGTCGTCTTCGAGAACGGCGCCCTCTCTGACGGTGGCGACCCCGACGATGCCTTCTGGCCCGTCACCACCGCCTGCCGAGTTCGTCTCCGGGACGCCGTCTGTGCCCCACGTCTGGACGTCTTCGATGTGGGCACCGGCCTCCTCGGCCAGTAGGCTCAACACGTCCATCGACTCAGAGAACTCCTCGGGAGCGATCCCGGCGAGGCCGCCGTCGTCGGTGACGCCGACGACGTAGGTCGCTTCACCGTCGCCCGAGAGGACGCGGTGGCGAAGTTGCGCAGTCAGGGATTCGAGCCGGCCCTCCGAGAGGTGCAGATCCTCTGTGAGCCGTTCTTTGAACTCGACGCTGCCGCCCTCCTGTTCGCCGCGCTCCAGCGCGCGCCGGAGGACAGCCCGGTCGGGGCTCATGCGAGTCCGTAACGGAGGACGAGATAAAAGCCTTCCCCGGGTTTGGGGCCGCTTACCGGTGTTTTGGCGGGTGAATGGGTCTGTCTCTCACAATAGTTTCGCCCGAGGATTTATGTACGTGTACGGAACGATGCCCGGGCCGTGCCCAGACTCGCCGCACGGAACTCGCGGGCGCGCGACACCCACTCGTGCGGACGGTAGCGGGGGACTCCCGTGACGACTCCGACGATTTCCGGGTGTCGCCAGTTCGCCCCTGAAGGCCGCTACGGGCGGTACGGAGCGACGGCTTCGAGAAACCCGTCGGCGTACCGGGCTTCGGTCACCCGGTCGGCGCGCGCCTTCGCCGTCTCGTCAGCGTTGGCCACGGCGATGGCCTCCCCGGCCACGTCGAACGCCTCGGCGTCGTTCTCGGAGTCGCCGACGGCGAGGAACGACGACGGGTCCATCTCCAGTTCCGCACAGATGGCCGCCAGTCCCGTCCCCTTGTCCACGCTCGGGTCGGTGACGTGATACGCGAATCCGGTGTCGAGGACGACGAGGCCGAACTCCTCGGCCACCCGTTCCAGTGGCTCGAGCGGTTGGTTCAGACTGACGACGATCTCCGTCTCGCGCCAGCGGTTCGCCAGATCGACGGCCCCGAAGCCGAGTTCGTGTCCCAGTTCGCGGTAGGCTTCCGCGACGGCGAGACTCGCCTCGTGGTCGCCGCGCAACTGGAGTTCGTCGGTCGCCTCGACGAACACCACGCCGCCGTTCTCCGCGACGACGGTGCGTTCGATGCCGAGGAACTCACAGAGCGCGATGGGGAACGGCATCGCCTTCCCGGTGGCGATAACGACGGTTTCGGGCCACTCGCGTAACACGGGGAACACGCGCGGGTCGATGGCGCGTGACTCGTCGGTGAGCGTCCCGTCGATGTCGACGAGCAACGGCGGCGTCTCGGACATACGCCAACTGACGCCCGAGGCGGTTTGGCCGTTGCGATTACACGGGTTGGCGTCGGTCACGACCGGTGGGTCCCCCGACCGGTTCGGCGAACCGCCGGGACACAGTTACAACCACCCGTATCAGTCGTCGGTCAGCCTCTCGTAGGCGGCTTTGACCCGTTTAAACTCGGCCTCGCTCCCGGTGTCTGTGTCGGGATGGACCTCTTTGACACGTTCTCGGTAGGCCTGCTTGACCGCTTGCTCGTCCGCGCTGGGGTCTAGTCCGAGGCGGTCGTAGGCCTCCGACGGACTGGGGCCGCTCGACTGGCGGACGCGACGGTGCTGGCGTTGCTGGGTCCGCTGTCGACGCTGCTGCTGTCGGGCCTGCTGAGCGCGTCGACCGAATCCGTCTGCACGTCGGCCGTCCCTCGGCGGGGTCCACTCCTCGCGCGGCCCGGCACCGAACCCGCCTCGACGACTCCCGCGGGACTGTGTGGCAGCGCGCCGTTCGACTCGTTCGTAGAGGTTAGCGGCCATCTTGCCGCTTAGATGGTAGTACATGACGTACGTGGAGACAGCGAACATCAGGGCCAGAAAGAGCACGGCCGGGTTCACCAGTATCCCCACCACCGTCAGCACCGCTGTCAGTACCGCGAACACCGCGGCGACGCCCGTGATGAGCCGGTCGTACTGCACGAATCGTGGTTCGGTCCACAGGACTGTAAGCGTCTCGCCTGTCGCCCCCAAGCGTTCAAGACTCCGAGCGTGCTAGAGTGTAGCATGAGCGTCTCCGGGCTCTGTGACCTGTGTGACCGGCCCGACGTCGACCACGGCTGTGACCGTTGTGGCCGACTCGTCTGTGACCGCCACTGGGACGAGACTACAGGACTGTGCGTCGAGTGTAGCGTCGAGGCCGGAAAACCGGGCGAGCGAACCGACCCCGAGAACCTGCCGGACGGCGTCGACACCTACCGGTTCTGAGCTACCGGTACTGGTTGAGTTGGGCCTTGAGTCGCTTCGCCGACTGGCCAGCCGCTTCGAAGAACTGCTCGGGCGACCCGCGGCCGGCGGCGTCTCCCGGCCCCGTCGCTCGACTGTCCGAGGCGCGTCGCGCCTCGCTATCTTCGCCGGCGAAGATGATACCCCGCGAGGAGTTCACGAGGCCGACGCCGTCGGCCAGTCCGTACTCCACGGCGGCCTCGGCGTCGCCGCCCTGCGCACCGACACCGGGGACGAGAAACGGGATGTCGGGGACGAGTTCACGTATCTCCTCGAGTTCTTCCGGTGCGGTAGCGCCGACGACGAGGCCGACGTTCCCGTTGTCGTTCCAGCGGTCCGCGAGGTGGACGACGCGCTCGTACAGTTTCTCGCCGGAGGCCAGTTCGAGGTCCTGCAGGTCGGCGCCGCCGGGGTTCGAAGTGCGTCCGAGGACGAACACGCCCTTGTCCTCGTGCTGGAGGAACGGTTCCAGCGAGTCCCGGCCGAGGAACGGGTTGACCGTGATGGCGTCGGCGGCGGGACCGTGGTCCTCGTCCAGAATCGTCGCGTACTGCCGGGCCGTGTTCCCGATGTCGCCCCGTTTGGCGTCCAGCAGGACCGGGACGTCCTTGCCGTGGGCGTACGCGATGGTCTCCCGAAGCGCCCGCCAGCCGTCGGGGTCCTCGTAGAACGCCGCGTTGGGTTTGTAGCAGGCGGCGTGTTCGTGGGTCGCGTCGATGATTCGGCGGTTGAACTGCCAGCGCGGCAGGTCGGCGTCCTGTACCGCCTCGGGCAGGCGGTCCGGGTCCGGGTCCAGTCCCACCGAGACGACGCTATCCGCGGCCACGATGCGGTCGTGGAGGCGGTCGAAGAAGTGCATAGGTACCGCGCCGACGGCGACGGATACAAGCGTTTCCCTCTGCCGCCGCGACCGGCGTCTTCTAAAATCAACGTTGAGAATCAGACCCCGCGTCTATTTCATACCGGACGTGGAACGGTAGCTATGGATCGATCCCTCGATGTCGGGCACGTCGCGGAGACGCTCCCGAACCTGTGGCAGGCACTCGAGGACCCCCGGTTACGGCCGTTCGGACTCGTCGGCGGCGTCGGACTGCTCGCCGTCGGTGCGGTGCTCTCTCTGGCACCGACCTCTGGTACGTCTGCGTTCTGGTCGAACGCGGTCGCTGCCACGCTCGTCTTCGTCGGGGTCCCGCTCTTCTGCCTCGGCCTCGCAGCACGGGAACCCGCGTCGGACTCGTGGTTTCACATCGGTGTCGACCTCTCGACTAAACAACGCCAAGCCGTCGCTATCGGCACGTTCTGTATCACGCTCGCTCCGATAGTGATGGTTCTTGGCTCGCCACTCGGACTCAAGACCGTGGTGCTCGCGACGGCGGCGACGATGACCTTCGTCGGGTCGGCGCTGATACTCACCGGGTTCGTCGCGTGGACGGCCGAAACGCTGGCAGAACCGGGGTCGAACTGACTACCCGAGTCGGTCGGCGAGGACGTCGACGAGCGCTTTGACTGCGGCGCCGCTGTGTGCGACGACGACGGCCCCGTCGTCCGCTGCTTCGACCGTGACGTCCTCGCGGCCTACGTCGACGGTCACTGGTTCGGTCAGCGTCAGGCGTGCCGTCTCGGGCGTGACGTGGACCTCGCCCAGGCGAGTTCCGTCGGCCTCGACCCCGAAGGCGAAGGCACCACCCGGTGTCGGGTCCACGTCCGGGTCGGCGTCGACCACCGACAGCGTCCCGAGCGCACCCCGTTCCAGTCCGGTCACCTCCGAGGCGAGCAACTGGCCGATGCGTTTCCCGTCGGTGATGCGATCGTCGACCATCAGATTTCCTCCCGCGCCTCCGCGGCGATGCTCTCTACGGTGACGCCCTCGCTGCGGGCGTAGACGACCGCCGCGGCCTCCAGCGTCACGCCGAGGGTCGACTGCAGCGAGTTGATCCCGGCGACGGCCGTCTGCTTTTCGACGCCGCTCTCGACGACGGCGTCTAACACTCGTTCGAACGTCGAGCGTGACTGGAGGACCGCTTCCCCCGGGGCGAAGCCGTCCGGAATCTCGACGTTGCCGGCGTCGAACGTGACGACGAGGGCGTCGTCCGCGCGTTCGACGAGGCCCTCGCTCGCCGCGACGTCGACCAGCGACTTCGCCTGATCCGGCGAGAACCAGTTCCGGTCGAGCGACAGGGCGACGACGAACTCACTCTC
Organism: Haloarcula pellucida; assembly: GCF_014647235.1. Taxonomy (GTDB): domain Archaea; phylum Halobacteriota; class Halobacteria; order Halobacteriales; family Haloarculaceae; genus Haloarcula; species Haloarcula pellucida. The sequence continues at coordinate 263,723 of NZ_BMOU01000004.1, read as the reverse complement.
GGCCATCCGGTCGGTCCCCCGCTGACGGAACGGCGCGGCCACGGCCGTCTTCAGACTCATCGTTCGGGTAACCGTCTCGCCCCCGGGTAACGATTACGATCACTGCTCTCTCACCCTATAGTAACAATTGAAACGATTCACACACCGACCGCACCGCCGTCGTGCGGTCGGGTGTGCATTGATTTTCAATGGCTACGATAGACGGCCGTTGGCCCAGCGCCGATGCGGACTCAGAACGCCCGTCATACAGCTACACACCCCGGCCGGTCATCGAACGGTTCAAGTAGCCGCTGGTTTATGAATCGGGTATGAAAGACCAGGGACGCTCCCCTCGCAAGCGCACAGGCGGTCGACGACGCCCGAACCACAAGAAGAAAAAGCACGAACTCGGCCGTGAGCCGACCGAGACGCAGGTCGGCGACCAGAAACTGAAGGTCGTCGACTCCCGCGGCAACACGCAGAAGGTCCGTGCGGTCACGACCGACGTCGCGAGCGTCGCCGACGGCGCCGAGACCATCGAGGCGACCATCGAGAACGTCGTCGAGAACCCGTCGAACCCGAACTACGCCCGCCGAAACATCATCACGAAGGGCGCTATCGTCGAGACCTCCGAAGGCGAGGCCCGCGTCACCTCCCGCCCCGGGCAGGACGGACAGGTCAACGCTGTTCTCGTCGAGTAACCACTCTCCGAGCATTCTACCGCATCCGACGGCCCGATACCGACTGGTACGTCAGGAGAGCCCTCGCGCTGCGAACCGTTGACGGCGGCTGGTGCAGGGCCGCCGTCGAGGTGACGTGCTCGAATCGACTGACGAAGTAGTGGCTGGTTGGGTGCCAACAGCACGTCACCGAGAACTACACAATCGGTCATGATAAAGAGCTAGGGCGGGTACCACGCGGTCACAGCGAGTGCTGCCGTGGACACGGTAGTGGTACGTACCGGTATATACCGCTATTATAAAGCATCTAACTGGGATCCACCGTCCTGACTGGTAAGGCCAACCCAAGCGGTGGCTACTCGCACATGGTACTGCAACCGACACTGAACCCGACCATCGACGCCTCGCATCGACGCATCGACAGCGGCCAGTGGGACGACATCTACGTCGTCGGCGACGTCCACGGCTGTCGAGGAACGCTGGAGCAGTTGCTCGACGAACTCGACCCGGATCACGACGACCTCGTCGTCTTCGTCGGTGACCTCGTCAGGAAGGGACCGGACAGCAAGGGCGTCCTCGATATCGTCCGCGACCGTCCGAACCTCGTCAGCGTTCGGGGCAACAACGAGCAGAAACTCGTCGACGGTCGCAAGACCATCGACGCGCTCACCGACGACGACGTGGCGTACGTCGAGTCGATGCCTGCGGCCGTCTCGTGGGACGACACACTCGTGGTCCACGGCGGCGTCGACCACCGGAAACCGCTGGTCGAACACTCCCTGACCGAACTGCTGAACAACCGCTCGCTCGTTCCCGACGCGAGTTACGAGCGACCGTACTGGTTCGAGACGCGGCGGGAGACCCCGCGCGTGTTCTTCGGCCACACCGTCCTCGCCGATCCGTTCGTCAGCGACTACGCCGTCGGACTCGACACCGGGTGCGTCTACGGCGGGCAGTTGACCGCATACGACTACCGCGCCGACGAACTGATCTCGGTCGACCCGCCGGAGACGTACGTCTCGCGCTCGTCTGACAGCATCGTGGAGCCACGACTTGCGTCGCCGACAGATCAATGACAGCGGAGGAAACTCTCGACATCTCGCCGTACGAGCCAGCTAGCGTCGATCTCTCGGACCCGGACCTGTACCTCAATCGCGAACTGAGCGAACTCGCCTTCCAGCGCCGGGTGCTCCACGAGGCCCTCGACGACCGGAACCCGCTCTTAGAGCGAGTTCGGTTTCTCTCTATCGTCACCCGGAATCTGGACGAGTTCGTCATGAAGCGCATCGGCGGCCTGAAACAACAGGTGGAGGCGGGCGTCACCGAGCGAACGGCCGACGGACGGACTCCGAAAGAACAGTGGGCGGAAGCCCACGAAACGCTCGGGCCGATGCTCACCAAACAGGCCAACTGCTACAGCGAGATGCTCCGCCCGGCGCTCGCCGAGGCGGGTATCGACGTCCTCGACTACGACGACCTGAACGCGGCCGAACGCACGGAGATGCGTGAGTACTTCGAGGAGTCCGTCCTGCCGACGCTGACGCCGCTCTCGTTCGACCCTGCCCACCCGTTCCCGTTCATCTCGAACCGGTCGCTCTCGCTCGCGGTGTTGACCCGACGACCCGACAGCGACGACCCGACGTTCACTCGCATCAAGATCCCGCCGAACCGGCCCCGACTCGTCCAGCTCGGCGACGACTCGCGGTACGTTCTCGTCGAGGACGTGGTTCGGCACAATCTCGACCTCCTCCTCCCGAACGTCGATATCGTGGACACGGCGCTGTTCCGCCTGACCCGTAACGCCGAGGTCCGGCGCAACGAGGAGGTCGCAGAGGACCTCATCGACATGATAGAGGAGGTGCTCGAACAGCGCCGCTTCGCCAGCGTCGTCAGGATGGAGATAGAGAGCAACGCGCACCCGCGTATCCGCGCGACCCTACGGAACCAACTCGACCTCGACGAGCGCGAGATATACGACCTCGACGGACCGCTCGACTACCGGGAGTTCGCGTCGCTGACGGACCTCGAACGACCGGCCCTCAAACTGGAGTCGTGGACGCCACAGCCACACCCACGGCTTCGGGACCGCCGACCCGCGGCCTTCGAACGCGACGAACACGACCACCACCAGAGCGTCTTCGACGACATCGACGAGGGCGACATCCTGTTGCACCACCCGTACCACGATTTCGGGGACACCGTCCAGCGGTTCCTGAGCGAAGCCGCCAACGACCCCGACGTCCTCGCGGTGAAGGCGGCGATCTACCGGACCGCGAGCGACTCGCAGATCATCCAGTCGCTCATCGAGGCCGCCAAGAACGGCAAGCAGGTGGCCGTGATGGTCGAACTGAAGGCCCGCTTCGACGAGCAGAACAACCTCGAATGGGTCCGTAGACTAGAGGAAAACGGTATCCACGTGGCCTACGGCACCATCGGGCTGAAGACCCACACGAAGACGGCGCTGGTGGTCCGCGACGCCGAGGACGGCGTCAACCTCTACTCCCACGTCGGGACCGGCAACTACCACTCCGAGACGGCAAAGGGGTACGTAGACCTCGGCCTGTTGACGGCCGACCGCGACGTCGGGCAGGACCTCGTCACGCTGTTCAACTTCTTCACCGGGCCGGGACTGGACGAGGAGTTCAGGAAACTACTCATCGCGCCGGTGACGATGCGACCCGAGTTCACTCGGTGCATCCGACGGGAGGCCCAACACGCACAGGCCGGTCGGCCCGCCCGCATCGTGGCGAAGGTCAACGGACTGGAAGACCCCGACATCGTCGCAGAACTGTACCGGGCGTCGATGGCGGGGGTCGACATCGACCTCATCGTCCGCGACATCTGCCGACTTCGGCCGGGACTGGAAGACGTCAGCGAGAACATCACGGTCCACTCGGTCGTGGGACGGTTCCTCGAACACTCTCGCGTCTTCTACTTCGAGAACGGCGCACGCGCCACGGACTGTGAGACGACCGGCCCGGAGTACTACATCGGGAGCGCCGACTGGATGACTCGGAACCTCGACTATCGCGTCGAGGCGGTCACGCCGGTCGAAGACCCCGCTATTCGTCGGCAGTTGCGCTTCGTACTGGCGCTCATGCTGGCGGACAACCGCAAACGCTGGACGATGAACGCCGACGGAAGCTACGACCAGCAGTATCCGAAAGACGGCGAGGCCGTCGTCAACACGCAGGAGATTCTGATGCGTGAGACGCTGAAAGCGAGTCGCCGGGAGGACGCCGAGACGGGGATACTCGCGGACTACCCGGTCGACAGCGACCTCCTCGTCCAAGCGAGTCGTGGCGAGAGCGAAAGCGCGGGGACGGCGTCCGCTGACCGGACGGACGCGCCGGTCCAGAGTTTCGATGGCGGACAGTTGCTCTCGGACCCGCTCGACCGCTATCCTGAGAAGTGGTACCGACCAGACAGCGACGTCTACGACTACGCCGTCCGGACACCGGACGGTGAGCGGCGATACCTGAAAACGAGAGACGGCGTGGCGTCGCTGCTGGAACGACTCTACGACTAGGGGCGCGGGGCTGCTTTCTGGAGCGCGCTCTCGGCGATGTTACCGCCGTAGTCGGCCGTCCGGGAGAGGGAGTCGACGACGCGGCCGAGAATCTGGGCGCTCTGTGGGTCCTGTTCTCGGACGTCGGTATCGACTTCCCGGGCCGTCTCGTCGACGCTGGGTATCTGGCTGCGTGCCTCGTTCGCCAGTTCGACGGCGTCGTCGGAACTCTCAGCGAGGAGTGCGTCCATCGCCGTCTCCGAGACGGAGGTCGCTTCCTGCTCTAGCTGTCGGAGCAACTCGGCCGTCTCGCCGGTGATCTCGCCGATCTCCTGGGACAGGCCGGCTATCTTCGTCGCGTGGTCGGCGATGCGTTCCAGTTGCCGGGCGCTGGACTGGTAGTCGAACACCGTCTCGCGGGGGAACCCGATCTCGTTGGCCGCCGTCGGGTTCCGGAGGACCGTCCGAAACACCCGAGAGACCATGTACCAGAGGCGGTCGACGTCGTCGTCGCGTTGCATCACGTCCGCTGCGAGGTCGTCGTCGTCCTCGATGAGCGCCTCGACGGCGTCCGAGAGCATCGTCAGCGAGACCAACCGCATCCGAGTGATGGCGTTGTGGACCGACAGTTCCGAGGAGTCGAGGAGGTCCTGTAACACGACGCGGTCGGACGTCTCCTCGATGACTTCCAGCCCCACGAGCCCCTGTGTCGCGTCCCGGATGATACGCCGCTGTTCGGCGGTGATACGTGGTGCTTCGAGGCGGATGACGTCGAACCCACTGACGTACATCGTCATCACCGCACGCGTGAGTTCGTGTTTGTTGTCCAGACCGCCCACGTCAAGCGTCCCCTCGACTCTGTCGTCGTCTCGCTTCGGTGCGAGCAACAACAGGTCCTCTTCGGCGTGGAACTCGACGACGCTGCCAGCGCTCACGTCGTTCTCTGTCGCCCAGTCTTTCGGGAGCGAGACGGTGTACGTCGAACCACCAGTCACCTGCACCTTGCGGGTCTCCATGTACGTCCGTATCAGCCCCCCTTTGACATAAATCCACCCCCATCTATATATCCGGAAAATATTTCACCTTCAACGGGACGAATGCCATCCTGAAGGGCTCTATAGTCGTTTTCTACCTCCGAGCGCGTTCCCACAACTGGTTTCAGAACGCCCGTCGAGAGTCGCGCGCTACCGGCAGAATTCCGCTGTTAGACGTATATTCGGCACTAATTTCGATACCCTTGACACACACCCTCAACATTTGACTATATAGATAACGTAGCAATCTATACACGTCATAGTAGAGTACTTATTTATCACTGGCCTCGATTGGGGCGATGACAGACTCACCGAACGGCGGCGTCTCGCGTCGTAGTTTTCTGGCAAGTACCGGTGCAGTCGGAGCACTCGCTCTCGCAGGCTGTACGGAAGGGCCCTCCAACGGTGGCTCCGGTGATGGCAGCGGTTCCAGCGGTGACAGCGGTTCGAGTCAGCTCTCCGGCGAGATAAACATCACGGGGAGCAGTACGGTCTACCCCATCGCGTTCGCCGTCGCGAAGAAGTTCCAGAGCGCCCACTCGGGCGTCGATATCAGCGTGAGTCCGACCGGGTCCGGCGGCGGGTTCAGCAACCACTTCTGTGTCGGCAACGCCGCGTTCAACAACGCGTCCCGGCCCATCACGAAAGAGGAAGAGCAACTCTGTAGCGACAACGGCGTCGAGTACCACGAGATTAACATCGCCACGGACGCGCTGACGGTCATCGTCAACTCGGAGAACGACTGGGTCGACTGCATGACCCCCGATCAACTGAAACAGATCTGGCGCGCCGACGGGGCTTCGACGTGGGCCGAGGTCAACAGCGACTGGCCCGACGAACCCATCAGCCGCTTCGGCGCCGCCGAGACGTCCGGGACGTTCGACTACTTCAACGAGACTATCCTCGGCGAAGAGACGAGCCACACCACGAAGTACGAGGCCACCGAGAAGGACAACCTCATCCTCCAGGGCGTCCAGAAAGACCAGTACGGCATCGGCTACTTCGGCTTCGCCTACTATCAGGGCAACAAGGACGCCGTCAAAGCGCTGGGCATCGACAACGGCGACGGCTGCGTCAAGCCGTCGCTGGAGACGGCCAAGTCCGGCAAGTACAAGCCCCTCTCGCGCTCGCTGTTCACGTATCCGAAGAAGAGCGCCCTCGCGGAGGAACACGTCGCCGAGTTCGCCCGCTACTACGTCGAGCAGAGCGCCAACTCCTCGCTCATCGCCGACGAAATCGGTTTCGTCCCGAAGACGGAGGAGGACATGCAGGCCGAACTGGACGCGCTGAACGCGGTCATCGACGAGGTCCAGTAACCGTCACATAGGCGAGTATTGAGAGACAATAGAACTATAGATACAATCCGGGTACTTTTTCCCGAGATACAGTATATGACACAACGACCACGATGAGCAACGAGGGACAGACTCCCGACCTCACAGGGGACCGGGGGTTCAGGACGGTTCGGGAGTCGACGTACAGATACGCCCTTGCCGGGTGTGCCGTGTTGTCCGTCCTGACGACCGTCAGTATCATCGCGGTGCTGGTTCTCGACGCGGCCGACTTCTTCTCGGTCGTTCCCATCGCGGAGTTCCTGACCGCGACGGAGTTCAGCGCCAGCGAACCGACGACGTTCGGGGTCCTGCCGCTGGCGCTCGGGACGATGCTCATCACCATCGGTGCGGCCGTCATCGCGCTCCCGGTCGGACTGCTGACGGCCATCTATCTCAGTGAGTACGCGACCGAACGGACGCGCTCGGTGCTGAAGCCGATGCTCGAAGTGCTGGCAGGCGTCCCGACGGTCGTCTACGGCTACTTCGCTATCGTCTACATCACGCCCGCGCTCAACGTCGTTATCGGCTGGCTGAACGGGGCACTGGGCCTCGGCTTTCCGAATCTGGGCCTGTTCAACGGGCTCTCGGCCTCGCTGGTCGTCGGTATCATGATCATCCCGATGGTCTCCTCTATCAGCGAAGACGCGATGAGTTCGGTGCCGGACTCGCTGCGACAGGCCGGCTACGGGCTCGGTGCGACGAAGTTCAACGTCTCGCTCCGCATCGTCGTCCCGGCCGCCATCTCCGGCATCGCCTCGTCGTTCATCCTCGCTATCTCGCGGGCCATCGGCGAGACCATGGCCGTGGTGCTCGCCGCCGGGTCACAGCCACCGGACATCCCGGCGGTCCAGTCGGCCTTCGGCATCCCCTACGTCGCACCGGGTGACCTCATCGGACTCTACACCGAGAGTTCCGCGACGATGACCGTCGCGATGATTAACATCGCCAGCGGGGACATCTCCGGGGGGTCGACCGCCTACAAGTCACTGTTCGCCATCGGCCTCACGCTGTTCGTCATCACGCTGGCGATGAACGTCGTGAGCGACGTCGTGGCGAGCCGCTACCGGGAGGAGTACGAGTAAATGGCGACACAAACACCGACACAGACGGAGTTCGGCGAGGTCAGCCGGCTCAAGGGCATCGCGTTCAAATACATCTCGTTCGGGGCGTCCATCGTCGGTATCCTCGCGCTGGGTGTCCTGCTCGCGTACGTGTTCTGGGACGCCTTCGGGCTGGAATCGGCTGGCACGACGTGGTACCTCTCTTACACCGCGACGCTGCTGGTGCCACTCCTCGCGTTCTTCGTGTACGCACGCACGAGGCCCGACGTCGTCGCTGGCGCCTTCGAACTGTTCAGTATGACGCTGGGCGGGGTGATGCTCACCGTCGCGACGGTCATCATCCTCTCTGTCATCGCCAGCCCGCCGGTCTGGTTCGCCTACTTCCTGACCGTCGTCGGCCCGACGCTCGGCCTGTTCGTCTACGGGCAGTACAACCGCGAGGCGACGTGGGTCGGGCTGGGGATGCTCGCCGCCGTCGTCCTCGGCCCCGTGGCCGGGACGCTTGGGTTGGGCGTCCTCAGTTCGCTCGGCGGGATGCTGGGCGCACCGGGCGTCTACTTCCTGTCGCTCGTCCTCCCCGCCGCGGGACTGGCTGCCTTCCTCGCGCACGACCGACTGGAACTCTCGAAACGACAGAGCATCGGCATCGGCGTCGGCCTCCCGGTGCTGGCTATCGTCGGCGTGCCGGTCGTCGACATGGTTCCCCAGATAGCTCGCTCGGTGTGGCTCATCGGCCTCGTGATGTTCGGCCTCCCGGTCGGGTTCGCCGCCATCGACACGGCGCGCCACCGCGAGCGCTGGGCCGCCTTCGCGTTGCCGGCCATCGCCGTTCTCGGCTTCCTGCTCGGTGAGTTCATCGTCGGCGCGCTCGGTGCGACCGAACCGACGCCGTGGCTCACGTGGCAGTACGTCACCAGCCCGCCAGCGATTCAGGCCTCGAACGCGCGAGAAGCGGGGCTGTACCCGGCCATCATCGGGTCGGTGTTCCTCATCGTGCTGGTCAGCGTGTTCACCTTCGTCTTCGGCGTCGGCACGGCCATCTATCTCGAAGAGTACGCGCCGACGAGCGGCCCGTTCTCTAGCGTCTCCCGAATCATCAAGGTCAACATCTCGAACCTCGCTGGCGTCCCGTCGGTGGTCTACGGACTGCTGGGCCTGGGTATCTTCGTCAACGTCGAAGCCAGTCTCGGTCCGGTTACCTACGGCGGGTTCGGGGTCGGGACGGTGCTCACGGCAGCGCTGACGCTCTCTCTGCTCATTCTCCCGATCGTCATCATCTCCGCGCAGGAGGCGATTCGGTCCGTGCCGGACTCGCTCCGGCAGGCCTCCTACGGAATGGGTGCGACCCGCTGGCAGACCATCCGGAACGTCGTCCTCCCTCGGTCGATTCCGGGCATCCTGACGGGGACGATTCTGGCGCTCGGCCGCGCCATCGGCGAGGCGGCACCGCTCATCATGATCGGCGTGGCGACGACGAAGTTCTCGCCGCCGTCGGGGCTGTTCAGCCAGTTGACCGCGATGCCGTTGCAGATCTACGCGTGGGCGTTCCAGCCCTCGCCTGACTTCCGGTACGGCGTCGTCGCTGCGGGCGTGGTGACCCTGCTCATCGTGATGCTGACGATGAACAGCGTGGCGATTCTCGTGCGGAACAAATACCAACAGGAGGCTCATTAATGACCACAGAGGACATGGCGACAGAGACCGAGGCACAGCACGACGAGGCAGAGGAGGAGTCGCTCATCAGTACCGATCCCGGCAAGGGCGGGTTAGACGAGAACGCCGAACGCGGCGGCGTCACGTCGGGTAAGACCGTCATCCGCTCGCGAGACCTCGACGTGTTCTACGGGGAGACGCAGGCGCTCCAGCACATCGACCTCGAAATCCCCGAGAATCAGGTGACCGCGATGATCGGCCCCTCCGGGTGTGGGAAGTCGACGTTCCTGCGGTGTATCAACCGCATGAACGACCTCATCGATATCGCCCGCGTCGAGGGAGAACTGACCTTCAAGGGCAAGAACGTCTACGACGACGACGTCGACCCGGTGGCGCTCCGCCGGCGCATCGGGATGGTGTTCCAGCACCCCAACCCCTTCCCGAAGAGCATCTACGACAACGTCGCCTACGGCCTGCGCACGCAGGACAAGACCGAAAATATGGACGAGGTCATCGAGGAGTCCCTGAAGAAGGCGGCCCTGTGGGACGAGGTCAAAGACCGCCTCGACGAATCCGCACTCGACCTCTCGGGTGGCCAGCAACAGCGACTCTGCATCGCGCGGGCCATCGCCGTCGACCCCGAAGTCGTGCTGATGGACGAACCGGCCTCGGCGCTAGACCCCATCGCCACCTCCCAAATCGAGGACCTAATCGAGGAACTCTCCGAGGAGTACACCGTCGTCATCGTCACGCACAACATGCAGCAGGCGGCCCGCATCTCCGATAAGACGGCCGTCTTCCTCACCGGCGGCGAACTCGTCGAGTTCGACGACACGGACAAGATATTCGAGAACCCCGAGAGTCAGCGCGTCGAGGACTACATCACCGGGAAGTTCGGATAACGTCCCAACCGCTTCGTTCTGTCCTCACTCGGTGAGCGTCGCTTCGGTGTCGATACCGTACACCGCACGCGGCGTCTCGACGTGTGCGGTCCGCACCGCCTCCTCGTGCCCCGCTTCTAACAGCCACCGGACGCGCCGTGGCACCGTCTTCGGCCCCAGTACTGCGCCGGGTCGGTCCGGGTCGTCGATGTAGTCCGTCTCCATGAGGAACGGGTCGCCCTCCTCGATAGCGATCTCCAGTTCGTCCTTGTCCGCGAGGACGGACTTCGTGGGGCCCTGTAACCGGCCGCCGGAGTAGTGCTTGACGACCTGTCGGCGGTCCATGCCACGTTCCTCGGCCCACTGTGCCACCTGCTCGAAGTCCTCGCCACCTTCAGTGTGCAGCTGGACCGCGAAGTCCCCGTCGGCGGCCAGTTCGAAGGCGTGACACATCACGGCGTTCGAGGCGTCCCACACGTCCTCGTCGACGTCGTAGTGGGGTCGCCCCGACTTGATGGCCAGCGCCGGGCCGTCTCTGACGTACTCCGCGGCCACGTCCAGCCCCGTCTGCATGATGTCGCGGGCCGCCGCGGGCGTGTAGCCGTCTTCGACCAACTTCGAGACGAGTGCCGGGTGGACCCCCAGCACCGGCCACGCCCGGCCGGGCAGTACCTCCGTCGCGGACTCGACGGCGCCGACAGTCAGGTCGAACGCCTCGCGGAACGTCGACTCGTCGGTCGCGGCCTCGACGAGGTGCCACGACGGTTTGTTGAGGACGAGCAGGTGGGTGCCGCCCTGTTCGGCGAACTCCTCTACGGCCTCGACGTTCCGGCCCTGCACCGGGTCCAGATGCATGTGGTTGTCGAGTACCGGCGTCTCCTCGATGTCCATATCCGGTGGTCCGGTGCCCGCACAAAAAGGCGTTCGCTATTCGACGTCGGCTTCCAGCGAGAGGGCGTCCTGGGCGGCGTTCTGGAGTGCATCGGACTTCCCGTGTTCGCCGGGTGCAAGCGCGACGGTCCGGACGTCGTTCCGGGCAGCGACCTCCAGTGCTGGTTTGAAGTCCGTATCGCGCGAGGCGACGACGAGCACGTCGATACGGTCGGCCGCGACGGCCGCCGTCGCGTCGACGGCCAGACGCACGTCCACGTCGCCGCTCGTGGTGACGACTTCGAAACCGCGGGCTTCGCCGGCCTGAATCAGCCCCGGCGAGGCGTTCTCGTCGAGGTACAGTCTGGTCGTTGCTAACGGCCCGTACGATTCTGCGATGGTCCGAACCTCGTCTAAGTCGACGTCGAACTCCGAGCGCAACACGTTCGGGCCGTCGACGTACAACCCGACGCGCGTCCGGTCGTCGGCGTCGTCACCGACGAGGCGACGAAACAAGTTCATGCGCCCTCTCGCCCGCCGCTGGGCTTATGTGTGGCGTTTCGGGTCTCGGTGGTCGTTCGAGTAATAAATCAAATACCGCTATATCGAATCGAGTGCTTGGCCCGCTGCCCAAAGGGATTTTCCTCCGGACCGCAGAGTGGCTCTATGGTCCTCCCGCTGGAGATGGGATGGCGGCACCTTCTGTTCGAGAACTGGCCGGTCGACCCGGCGGTGATGGACGCACACCTCCCCGACCGGTTGGTGCCCGACGTGTTCGACGGGTCGGCGTGGCTCTCGATCGTGCCGTTCACCAACGTCGCCGTCCGGCCGAAGGGCCTTCCCGAAGCGTTCGGTATCCGGTTACCCGAACTCAACGTGCGGACGTACGTCACACGCGAAGACGTCCCGAGCGTCTACTTCTTCAGCCTCGACGCGCAGGGTATCTCGAGCGTCGTCGGCGCGCGCCTGTTTCATCACCTCCCGTACTACTACGCGCGCATCTCGCTGTGCTGGGACGACGGCCGAGTGCGGTTCAGCGGCCGCCGTCGACATCCGGGCTCCCGCCCCGCGCAGTACGCGGGGGCCTACTGGCCGACCGGCGTGCCGTTCTCGGCATCCGACGACCCGTTCGGCGAATTCCTCGTCGAGCGCTATCGGTTCTACACCGAAGCACAGGACGGGTCGCTCAGATACACCGACGTCGAACACGACCCGTGGACGCTGTACCCCGCCGCCGCCGACGTCGAGACGAACACCTACCTCTCGGCACACGGGTTCGCACGACCCGACGGCGACCCAGTCTACTACTACAGCCCCGGCCTCGACGTGGTCGCATCACGGAGCAAGCACGTTCGCGACGACTAGGTCTCGTCGGTAGGGTATCGAAGGTAGCGACGCGAGGCGGAACAGTGAGGCCGATGAACCCCACGTCGACGAGCCAATCACCGGTCTGCGACCCCGCGTGTCGCTTCATCGCCGCCCCGAGGAACGTCATCCCGCGCCCACACGAGAAGCGGTCCGCAGCCCCGCAGACGCCGTCTACCGCTACGACTCTCCGTCTGGTGTCGTCACCGCCGTATACCGAACCGCCGTTCTATCGCTCCGCTCCGCAGGCCGCCCGTGACGCCACGAACGTGATTTGATATCGCGATATGTGATTTATGAGTTCTGTCGAAACCGTCCCAGACCGCGACCAGAGGCCAAGTAGTAAGGTGACCGGGGGCGATTTCTCGGCTATGTCACTGCGGACACCCCCGCTCTCGGGGGTCCACGAGGAGGCCGGTGCCAGCATGACGGACTTCGGCGGGTGGGAGATGCCCGTCGAGTTCGAGTCGATTCGCGAGGAACACGCCACCGTTCGGTCCGCCGTCGGGAAGTTCGACGTCTCGCACATGGGCGAGGTAACCGTCGACGGGCCCGAGGCAGAACGCCTCACCCAGCGGTTGACGACCAACGACGTGGCGGCGCTGGACCCCGGAGAGGCACAGTACGCCGCGATAACGGACGGCGACGGCGTCATGCTCGACGACACCGTCGTCTACCGATTACCGGCGGAAGCAGACGACGAGTTCCTGTTCGTTCCCAACGCGGGCCACGACGAGGAGATGGCCGAGCGGTGGACGAGCCACCGAGAGCAGTGGGGCCTGGACGCGACAGTCACGAACCGGACCACGGAGTACGCCATGATCGCACTTCAAGGGCCGGACGCGCCGGATCTGCTGGCCGAGCGAACCGATATTCGCCTCGCCGAGATGGACCGGTTCGGCGTCGAACGCGGACCGGTCGCTGGCGTCGACTCGCTGGTCGCGCGAACGGGCTATACGGGCGAGCGCGGGTTCGAGATACTGTGTCCGTGGGACGCGGCCGAGACGGTGTGGACAGCACTGGAGTGTCCGCCCTGTGGCCTCGGTGCGCGGGACACCCTTCGTCTGGAGATGGGGTTTCTCCTCTCGGGACAGGACTTCGACCCCGAGGACGAACCGCGGACGCCATACGAGGCCGGCATCGGCTGGACGGTCAAACTCGACACCGAGTTCGTCGGCCGCGACGCGCTCGAACAGCAGGACGCCGAGGGCATCACGGAGAAACTGGTCGGCATCGAACTGGTCGACCGAGGGATTCCGCGCCACGGCTACGAGGTGCAGACTCCGGACGGCGAGTCGATAGGCCACGTGACGAGTGGGACGATGAGTCCGACGCTCGGCGAGGCTATCGCGCTGGCGTATCTCCCCGTCGAGTACCGCGACCCCGGCACGTCGCTGCGCGTCGTCGTTCGCGGCGAACCGAAGAAGGCACGTACCCGGGCCCCCCCATTCATCGACAGATGAGCTTCGACGTTCCCGACGACCTGCGATATCTGGAGTCCCACGAGTGGGTGCGCGTAGACGACGCGACCGCTCGTGTCGGCATCACCGACTTCGCTCAGGACGAACTGGGCGACGTGGTCTTCGTCGAACTGCCCGACGACGGCGAGGAACTGACCGCCGGCGAGGAGTTCGGCGTCGTCGAGTCGATAAAGGCCGTCTCTGACGTGTACGCCCCGGTTTCGGGGACGGTGACCGCCGTCAACGACGCCCTGTTCGACGAACCGGAACTGGTCAACGAGGACCCCTTCGGCGAGGGCTGGATGCTCGAAGTCGAACTGGCCGACGCGGGCGAACTCGACGACCTGCTCTCGCCCGAGGAGTACGGCGACCAGATCGCGTAGTCACGCGTTCGACCGCGTGGGACTCTCTCGCGCGGACCGGGGGAAGGAGTAGGCTAATGTACAGTCGGTTGCTAGCATCAGCCATCATGTCCACCCGTGCGGATGGGCGTTCCTACCAATGAGCGAGAGTGACGTATCCACGACTGGCAGTCCGTACGCACCGCACACGCCGGCCGAGACGGCGGCGATGCTGGAGGCGCTGGGAGTCGACGACGTCGAGGCACTGTTCGACGTGCCCGACGCCGTCGCCTTCGACGGCGACTTTGGCATCGACGCCCGGGGCGAGCGTGAGACACGCCGGGAGGCGGCCCGTCTCCTCCGGCGCAACGACGACCTGACGGAATTTCTCGGTCGGGGCCACTACGACCACTACGTGCCGAGCGTCGTCGACGACCTCTCGAAACGGTCCGAGTTCCTGACCTCCTACACGCAGTATCAACCCGAAATCGCACAGGGGTTCCTGCAGGCGCTGTTCGAGTACCAGTCGATGCTGGTCGAGTTGACCGGACTGGGGGTCGCCAACTGCTCGATGTACGACGCCGCGACGGCGCTGGGCGAGGCGGCGACGCTCTCCCAGCGGGTCCGCTCGGTGTCGGGCGACCGGATTCTGGTCCCCGAACACCTGCGTGACGGCAAGCACGCGGTGCTGGAGAACTACGCGGATGGCCCCGACCTCTCTGTCGAGTCGTATCCGATGGACGACGGGCAAGCCGACGTCGCCGCCCTCGCCGAGATGGCCGACGAGGACGTGGCGATGGTGTACGCCGAGACGCCGAGCGTGCGGGGCGTCGTCGCGGAGAATCTCGCGAGCGTGGGCGACGTGACCGACGACCACGACGCCCTGTTCTGTCTCGGATCGGACCCGGTCGCACTGGCCCTGCTGGAGCGCCCGGCCGACGTGGGCGCCGACGTGGTGGTCGGCGACGCCGCCTCGCTGGGCATCGGCACCGCATACGGCTTCGGTCTCGGGATGTTCGTCACCCGCGAGGAGTACCTCCGGCAGGTCCCCGGTCGTCTCGTCGGCGCCAGCGAGGACGCCAACGACCGCCGGGCCTACACGCTGACGCTCCAGACGCGCGAACAACACATCCGCAAGGAGCGTGCCACCTCGAACATCTGTACGAATCAGGCGTGGGTCGCGCTCCGCACCGCGATGCACGCCGCGTGGCTGGGTCCGCAAGGACTGGTCGACCTCGCCGAAGAGTGCGTGACGCGCGCCGAGGGTCTCGCCACCCGACTCGACGAAGTCGTGGGCTTGCAGGCGCCGGTCCACGACGGCCACCACTTCCGAGAGTTCGTCGTCCGCACCGACCAACCGGCGCGGGCGGTCGTCGAGGACCTCGCCGCGCGCGGCTACGCCGTCCACGCCGTCGACGAACACCTGTTACAGGTGTGTACCACCGAGGTGACCGCCGACGAAGAGGCGGCGTTCGTCGAGGCGATGGCGGAGGTGGCCCGATGAAGTACGATCAGGCCCGGTGGACGGACGACGACGACGAGCGCTACGAACCGCTCCTCTCGGAGAAGGCAAACCGCGAGGTCGCCGTCGAAGATTCGCCCCTCCCGGACGACCTGACGCGGGACTCGCTGGAACTGCCCGACCCGGCCGAACCGGAACTCGCCCGACACTACACGCGCCTCTCGCAGATGAACTACGGCGTCGAGAGCGGGCCGTTCCCGCTGGGGTCCTGTACGATGAAGTACAACCCGTCGTTCACCGAGGACATCTCGCGCCGTGCCGACGCCGCCGTCCATCCGGACCGACCGGACAGTACTGTACAGGGGACGCTCGCGCTCTGTCACCGCCTCCAGGACTATCTCGGTCGCATCGGCGGGATGGACGCGGTGACGCTCCAGCCACCGGCCGGGGCGGCGGGTGAGTTCACCGGCATCCAGATAGCGAAGGCCTACCACCAGCACAACGACGACGAGCGCTCCGAGGTCGTCATCCCCGACTCGGCCCACGGCACGAACTTCGCCACGGCGGCGATGGCAGGGTACGACGTGGTCGAACTCCCGAGCGGCGAGGACGGCCGGGTCGACATCGAGGCGCTCGAAGCGGCCGTCAGCGAGGAGACGGCGGCGCTGATGCTCACCAACCCCAACACGCTGGGCCTGTTCGAGCGCGACATCGAGGCGATCGCCGACGTCGTCCACGACGCCGGCGGTCTGCTGTACTACGACGGCGCGAACCTCAACGCCCTGCTGGGGAGGGCGCGCCCGGGCGACATGGGCTTTGACGTGATGCACTACAACGTCCACAAGACGTTCGCGACGCCCCACGGCGGCGGTGGGCCGGGTGCCGGCCCCGTCGGCGTGACCGAGGATCTAGCCGGGTTCCTGCCGGACCCGCACGTCCGCTCGAAGGACGGCGGGTTCGAGTACTACACGCCCGACCACTCCGTCGGGAAGGTCCACGGCTACTACGGCAACTGGCCGGTCCTCCTGAAGACGTTCGCCTACGTCACCCGTCTGGGCGATGCGGGACTGATCGACGCCAGCGCCAAAGCGGTGCTGAACGCCAACTACCTCGCCGAACAGATTCCCTACGAGGTGCCCTTCGGGCCGTTCCACCACGAGTTCGTCGCCAGCGCTAGCCCGCAGGACGCCGCCGACGCGGCCAAGCGGATGCTCGACCACGGCGTCCACCCGCCGACGACGAAGTGGCCCGAAATCGTCGACGAGGCGCTGATGACCGAACCGACGGAAGGCGAGAGCAAGCGCTCGCTGGACCAACTGGCGGCCGCCTTCGAGGCCGTCCACGGCGAGGACGACGAGACGCTAGCGTCGGCCCCGGAGCGCACGGCGGCGGGGCGCATCGATCAGGTCGAAGCCGCGAGAACCCCACGGCTCTCGTGGCAGGCGCTCGATTCTGAAACCTGATAATCTGGGCCGAGTTTATTAGTTCCCGGCCCCCGGTTACGACGTACCACCAGCATGTCCGAGCAGTCCGTCGTTTTGCACGTCCGTCCCGCCACCGTGGCCGACGGTGTCACCTCGCTCTCAGGGGGCACCGCCGTCGAGGTGACGTCGGTCACGTCTCGCGATGCAGCCCTCGACACTGCGGCCGCCATCGACCCCGACGTCGTCGTCTGCGACCACGTCCCCGGCGCCGGCCTCGACGGCCTCGCCGTTCTCGACGCACTCAGCGACCGGCACCCCGACGTTCCGGTGTTGCTGTGTACCCCCGACCTCGACGGCAGCGTGGCCGCCGAGGCGACGCGCCGCGGCGCCACCGAGTACGTTCCCCGGAGCGAGACGGACCCCGCCGAGCGGGTCCGGGCGGTGCGAACGGAAGGGGATGGCCCCGAGAGGGCGACGGACGACACCGGGCAAAAAGAGCGGGAACGCGAACTCCGGACGAACAACGAGGCCCTGCGGGACCTGACACGGCTGGCGACCCGGGACGACCTCACGAACGCGGAGACCATCGACGCGGTGCTCGAACTCGGCGCGGAGCGGTTGAACCTGTCGCTGGGGTACATGAGCCGCATCGAGGGACAGGACTACGAGGTGGTACAGGTCGTCGGTGACAGCGAGGTCATCCAGCAGGGCGCGACCACGGACCTCGCGAACACGTACTGCAAACGTATCGTCGAAACGGGGGAGACCCTCGACGTCCTCGACGCGCCGGCAGAGGGGTGGGCCGACGAACCCGCCTACCAGACGACCGGGTTCGCCTGTTACTTCGGCGGCGCGATTCACGTCGACGGTGACCTGTACGGGACGCTGTGTTTCGCCGACGCGGAGTCCCGGACCGAACCGTTCAGCGAGGCCCAGCAGACGTTCGTCGAACTGCTCGTCGAGTGGGTCAGCCGGGAACTCGAACGCCGTCAACGAGAGAGCGAACTCGAACGCTACGAGGGCATCATCGAGGCGGTCGACGACGGCGTCTACGCCCTCGACGACGAGGGTCACTTCGAGTTCGTCAACAGCGCGATGACGGCCCTCACGGGGTACGACGAGGACAGCCTGTTGGGTGCGTACACCGGGGCCGTCAAAGACGATGCGAGCGTCACGCGCGCGGAGTCGGTCATCCGGGAGATGCTGTTCGGTGACCGCGACGACGAGGCCACCTTCGACCTCGAAATCCAGCGGGCCGACGGCACGGCGTTCCCCGCCGAGGACCACATGACGCTGCTGTACGGCGACGACGGGGAGTTCGTCGGCAGTGCAGGCGTCGTCCGGGACGTCACCGAGCGAAAAGCGCGCGAACGGGAACTCCGCGAGGCGCGCCGGCGTATCCAACAGATACTCGACCGCATCGGTGCGGCCTTCTTCGCCGTCGACGACACGTGGCAACTCACCTACTGGAACCACCGTGCCGAGGAGGTGCTAGAGCGGGACGCCGAGGACGTACTCGGCGAGAACCTCTGGGAGATGTTCCCCGAGGCCGTCGGGAAGACGTTCCACGAGGCCTACCGCGAGGCGATGGCGACGCAAGAACCGGTCTCGTTCGAGGAGTACTACCCGCCCGTAGAGAAGTGGTTCCGGGTCAACGCCTACCCCTCCGAGAACGGCCTCTCGGTGTACTTCCACGACGTCACCGACCAGAAGGAACGCGACGAGAAACTCTCTGGACTCCTCGAAACCACGCGGTCGCTGATGCAAGCCCACACCGCCTCCGAGGTGGCCGAGACGGTCGTGGCGGCCGCGGAGGCTCAACTCGAGTTCGACCTCAACCTCGTCAGACTCCACGACCCGGAGACGGACGTTCTGCGGCCGGTGGCCGGGTCCAGTTCACTGCCTGACCGGCCGCTGTACGACGCCGACGAGGCGTTCCCCGGCGAGGCGTTCCAGCGCGGCGAGACCATCCGTGTCGACGACTTCGACGACGTCGAGCGGTACGACAACCGCGACGCCAACGCCGCGATGTACGTCCCCCTCGGCGACCACGGCGTGCTGAGCGTCGCCGCCGTGGAGACGCCCGAGTTCGACGACGCCGACGTCTCCGTGGCCGAGATTCTCGCCTCGAACGCCGCTGCCGCGCTGGACCGCGTCGAGCGCGAGGAGGACCTCCTGCGCTACGAGACGGCCGTCGAGAACGTCCGTGACATGGTGTACGTCCTAGACGAGGACGGCACCTTCCAGCTCGTCACCGAACCGCTCGCCGAATGGCTCGGCTTCGAGCGCGAGGAGATGCTCGGCGAACACCCGCGGTCGGTGCTCGACGACCGCTCTGTCGCTGCCTTCGAGCAGCGCATCCGTGACCTCCGAGCGCAGACCGACGACGCGTCGATGCAACTGGAGACGTCGCTGGTCACCGCTGCGGGCGTCGAACGTCCCGCCGAAATCGAGGTGTCGCTCATCGACGACGACGTGTTCCGCGGGACCGTCGGCGTGGTCCGGGACCTGACCGAACTCAAACAGGCCCGCGAAGAGCTCCGCGACGAGCGCGACCGCTTCTCGTATCTCTTCAACAACCTCCCGGACGCGGTCGTCGAGACGGAGTTCGTCGACGACCAGCAGGCGGTGCGCTCGGTCAACCCCGCGTTCACCGAGGTGTTCGGGTACGACCACGCGACGGTCCTCGACCGGGAACTGACGGACCTCATCGCCCCGCCGGACGAGGCGGCCCGGGCAGAGGCCGACCGTCTCGCCGCTGTCAACGCGACCGGGGAGTCCGTACAGGCCGAGATTCGACGCCGGACCGACCAGGGGTTCCGTGACTTCCTCTATCGGGGCGTTCCCTACCGGCGCGACGACGGACGGATGTGGGGCTTTAACATCTACACGGACATCACCGACCAGAAAGAACGCGAGCGTCGACTGGAGGTGCTCAACCGCGTGTTGCGCCACAACCTCCGGAACGACCTCACCGTGGTGATGGGGCTTGCCGACGAACTGGCCGAGCGACTGGACGATACCGACCGACTCTCGCTGGTCGAGCGACTCCAGCAGAAGGCCGCCGACGTGGCCTCGGTCAGTGACCGGGCCCGCGACATCGAGCGTGCCGTCCGCCGGGACGACGCCGGGACGAAACCGGTCGACGTCCCCGACGCCGTGGCCTCGCTGGTCGACACCTACGACGAGGCCGACGGCGCTATCGAGACTGCCATCCCGCCGGTCGACGCGGCGGCCGCCGACGGGCGGTTCACGCGCGTCGTCACCGAGTTACTGGAAAACAGCCTCGACTACGCCGGCCCGGACCCGTCCATCACCGTCGACGTCAGCGTGGCCGACGAACGCGTCTCGGTGACGGTAGCCGACGACGGGACGGGAATCCCCGAGTACGAACTGGACGTCCTGACTGGTGACGAACCCATCACGCAGTTGAGTCACGGCAGCGGCCTCGGCCTGTGGCTCGTCATCTGGGTGACGGAGTCCTACGGCGGGACGGTGACGTTCGAAGAATCGGACGCAGGCGGTGCGTCGGTCACGCTCACTCTCCCACGGACGGACGTCTAGACCGCGTCCCGGATGCGGTCGGCGAGGACGCTGTACTGTTCGGTCCCGGTCCCTTTCTGGACGAACGCGGTCACGCCGGCGTCCGCAGCCGCCGGCTGGACGTCCTCGGGTTCCCGGGCACTGAACAGGAAAAACGGGAGCGACTCGTCGTGTTCTCGAATCGCCGTACAGAGCTCTACCCCGTCGAGTTTCGGCATCTTGAGGTCGCTGACGACGGCGTCGTAGTCGCCAGTCAACGCCATCTCCAGCGCCGCTTCCGGGTCAGACTCGCTCGTCACAGAGAGATCGTCTTCTTGGCCGAGGAACGTCGCTACGATTTCGAGTACGTCATGGTCTTCGTCAACCAGTAGGACCTCCACACTCATCATATAATGCTTTCGGCCCGAGGTGGTAAAACTCCCGGTCACCGCATCTCGTCCAGCGCGACGAACGCCGACCGGTCGGCAGTGAGCCACGTCGACATCCGCGGCACGCCGGACAAACCGGGCGGATAAATCGTACACCGGTCGGGGCCGTCGGAGTACTGCACGACCGTCAAGGACAGTTCGACGTCGGGGTCGCCGGGACCGCTCCGAGTCTCGGCGGTCTCCCAGTCCGGGTCGAGGCTCATTGCGTCTACGTGACGTTCCACTGACCACCGATAAAACGGCTGCTAAGAACACTCTATACGGCTATTGAGGCGTCTATGCCGTCTGTCCGGTGTCGACTTCGCCGTCGATACGGACGAACCCGTACTCACACTCGGGGCAGTGCCACTTGACTTTCGTCCCGAGGTGCATCGTGGTGCTTGCGACCTTCCAGAAGTTCCGGTACTCTTCGCACTCCGGGCAGTAGTGCTCCAATTCGAGGCTCATACACCCCGATTCTTCACGGGCCCAATTGAAGGTCCCGGTTTCCGCCGGTTCGCGGTCGTCTCGCCGGTCCCGAACACGCAAACCGCTCGCGCCCCTGTCGTCCGTATGGGACTATCGGACCGAGAGTCGACGCGACCGACGGCACTGGGCGTAGACGCCGAGGCGCTCCCGCCCGAGGAGACGGCGACGGCGACGTTCGGAATGGGCTGTTTCTGGGGACCCGACGCCCGCTTTGGCGCGATGCCGGGCGTGGTCCGTACGCGTGTCGGCTACGCGGGCGGGAGCGACCCGGACCCGAGTTACTACGCGCTCGGCGACCACACCGAAGTGATACAGGTCGAGTACGACCCCGCGGAGCGCGCTTACGAGGACCTACTGGGCGTGTTCTGGGCGAACCACAGTCCGTTCTCCGCGCCGCACAAGCGCCAGTACCGCGGCGTCGTCCTCGCACACGACGACGCCCAACGGGAGGCGGCAGCGGCCTCGAAGACGGCCCTCGAGGAGCGAACCGGCAAGACGGTTCAGACGCCCGTCGAGACGCTAGCGCGGTTTCACCGGGCGGAAGAGTACCACCAGAAGTACGAACTCCGGTCGACGCCGGTCGTCGCCGACGAACTCGAAGACGTCTACGGGCCGGCGTTCGTCGAGTCGACGGTCGCCGCCCGCCTCAACGGCTTCGTCGCCGGCCACGGCGACGCGGACCAGCGACGGGAACTGCTCGCCGAGTTGGACCTCTCGCCGGCGGCCCTCTCGGAGGTCCGGCGACGGATTTGATAGTTGGGAAATTCTAAGGGTAGTTTTGCTATAGAGTATGATGATCTAGTTCGTTCACATATAATCAACATAAATACTGTCGAGAATGGCGATGTTCTCAATAAGAATATTATATTAATACTAATATGTAACTAACAGAAAATATATGCGTGCTTGGCGTAATATCCATTTTTATGATGGAACACTCGATTCGAGGAATACGAAAGGAAGCGCATCGGTATCCGATCTGGGTTGCGACCATCCTGTCAACTCTCTATTATTTTGGTGTGCGTGATGGGGTTAGATTTGGGATTTCACGACATATCGCTGATATTGTCGGCCCAGACATGGTGGTGTTGGAGGCCATCAATGCCATTTCACCGACGGTTTTCGTTGGAGGGATGTTGCTTGGATGGTGGCGAGTAACGGCAATTCTCGAATCCGATGCGGAGGGCAGACGGACAGACGCCTTTGAGATGTGTGCAGGAATCACTGGCCTATTGAGTGTCTTCGTCATCGGAATCGTAGTGGTAACAGTCTGCGTCAATATTCCTCGCTATGGAGTACCATCACTGGTATTGCTACTACCGCTTTTCGCGGTGACAGTTGCGTACACTGCTGTAAGCACAGTTATTGGAGCCGCTATCGGCACGGTAATGGGCCGGTCGATTACGGGCCGTGTTGGTGCGGGATTTACCTTTATCATCATGTTGTTTCAAGAGATATTTGCAAATTTCGCGTACGTCCTTATTTCAAACACATCGCTGAATCCGTTTAATCAACCCGCCGACCCTGTTCTCTTCTTTTTCCACCGGAGTTCCCCACTCAATCTGTATAACGTACTGACGAACTGGCTATACGGAATCGGAAATTCCAGCAGTGCAGCGTACATTACGACCAAGCAATTGTACCCACGGCCTGGGGTCCACGAGGTTCGGACGAATGCGTACATCGTACAGCATACGTTCGATGGGTCAGCCCCATGGTTTCTCTCCGAGTGGGTCGGATTGTTGCTCATGGGAGGGTGGTTCGTCGCCTCGGTCGGACTTATGTACTGGCGACTGCCTTCGTCGTAAATCACCCTGTGGCTGTGTGCATCGCGTACAGGAACCAGATTGTTCCCCGAGTCGAGAGCGCCCCAAACGGTTCGCCCACGGCTATAAGAGCGTGGCAGACCCACCTCCTGTATGACCATCTACACCGGCCGCGGCGACCAGGGGCAGACGGACCTCCGGACGATGGAACGAGTCTCGAAGGACTCCCGCCGCATCGAGGCCTACGGCACCGTCGACGAGGTGAACGCCCTCGTCGGCGTCGTCCGACCGACGGGCTACGACGACTTAGACGACCACCTCCGGGCGGTGCAGAACCACCTCCACATCGTGCAGGCCGACTTCGCGAATCCCCAACCCGACGAGGACGACCCGCAGATAACCGAGGGACACGTCGAGGAGATAGAGGCCATTATCGACGAGGCCAACGAGGAACTGGACCCGTTGGAGTCGTTCATCCTCCCGTCGGGGTCCGAACCCGGCGCGAAACTCCACCACGCGCGAGCGGTCTGTCGCCGGGCGGAGCGACGGTCCGTCTCGCTGGCCGCCGAGGAGGCCGGCGTCAACGAGACGGCGATCGTCTATCTGAACCGCCTCTCGGACGCCCTGTTCACCCTCGCGCGACTGGTCAACAAGCGCGAGGGCGTCCGCGAGGAGAGCCCCGAGTACTGAGCGAGTGCCCCACGTTTTTCGACGTCCAGCCCGGTAGGTCAGCGTAGATGTCCCAGATAGAGTCCCCCGAAGTGACGGTGCGTGGCCCGGACGGCGACCCGGCGGTGACGGTCATCGCAGGGGTTCACGGCGACGAACCCAGCGGCGTGCGAGCTATCCAGCGGGTCCTCGACGCCGACCACGAGTTTGAGCGCCCGGTGCAGTTCGTCTACGCGAACCCCGCCGCGCTGGCGGCCGACCGTCGGTACGTCGACGTCGACATGAACCGGGCCTTCCCCGGCGACGCGGAGAGCGACGAACTGGAGGAGCGCCTCGCGGCCGAACTGCTCGACGTCGTCGGCGAGACGCCGACGCTCTCGTTGCACGCGACGCACTCCCAGCCGGAACCGATGGCGCTGGTCTCCCGGGAGTATCCGACGGCGCTCGAAACGTCCGCGGCCCTCCCCACGCCGTCAGTCGTCGACACGAGTCAGACCGTCGATGGGACGCTGAACCGATGCGCGCCGGTCGTCACTGTCGAGTCCGGCCGACAGCGGACCGAGGACGCGACGGACACGGCCACGATGGTCATCGAGACGTTCCTTCGGCTCCACGACGCGCTCCCCGGCACCGTCGCAACCGGCGACCCGAGGTTCTACGAACTCGACGACGTCGTCGAGAAACCCGAGGACGCCCCGCCGGGGACCGCCTCCAGCGAACTGTACGACCTCGAGGCCGAGAACTTCGAACTGGTCTCCGAGGGGGCGGTCTGGGCGACGATAGAGGGTGAGGAGGTGACTGCCGACGAACCGTTCGTCCCTATCCTGATGTCCGAGTGTGGCTATCAGGACATCTTCGGCTACAAGGGCGTCCCCGTCGGCGAATCGCTCGCTGACGCACGCGAGTACTGGGGGATGGGCTGACGCCTCTCGGCGTCGACGGTGCCCGCAGTGCCCCGTCGTCTCGGTTGGCCCACACTTTCTTGCCCGTCGGTTACGTGTTCGGTGGTAGTCATGGCAGCGACCTTCGAACTGTACACCGACAAGTCCGACCAGTGGCGGTGGCGGCTTCGCCACTCGAACGGGAACATCATCGCAGACAGCGGCGAGGGATACGCCAGCAAGGCGAAAGCGAAGCAGGGCATCGAGAGCGTGAAGTCGAACGCGCCGGACGCCGACGTCGAAGAGCAGTGACGACCGGCGCGGGTTCGCAATAGCAAAGTGACCGGCCCGGAAGGGTGAGGTATGAAAGCGACCGCGAAGGCCCACCCGATTCAGGGCTTGGTCAAGTATCACGGGATGCGCGACGAGGAGCTTCGGCTCCCCTACCACGACAGCATCTCGGTCTGTACGGCGCCGAGTCACTCGAAGACGACCGCCGAGTTCGACCCGGCCCGCGAGGACGACACCTACGTCATCGACGGCGAGGCAGTCGAGGGTCGCGGGGCCGAGCGCATCGACGCCGTCGTCGACCACGTCCGCGAGTTGGCGGGCATCGACCACGGCGTCCGCTTCGAGTCGACGAACAACTTCCCGACCAACATCGGCTTTGGCTCTTCCTCGTCGGGCTTTGCCGCCGCGGCGATGGCGCTCGTCGAGGCGGCCGGACTGGACATGACTCGCCCGGAGATTTCGACGGTCGCCCGCCGTGGCTCCTCGTCGGCGGCCCGCGCCGTCACCGGCGCGTTCTCGCACCTCCGGACCGGGATGAACGACGAGGACTGCCGGAGCGAGCGCATCGAGACCGACCTCGAAGACGACCTGCGAATCGTCGCCGGGATGGTCCCCTCCTACAAGGAGACGGAGGCCGCCCACGAGGAGGCCGCCGACAGCCACATGTTCGAGGCCCGGATGGCCCACATGCACGGCCAGATCTCCGACATGCGTGATGCCCTGTACGACGCCGACTTCGACCGGGCGTTCGAACTCGCCGAGCACGACTCCCTCTCGCTCGCGGCGACGACGATGACCGGCCCCGCAGGGTGGGTGTACTGGCAACCGCGCACCATCGAGATTTTCAACGCCGTGCGGGACCTCCGCTCCGAACACGACGTGCCGGTGTACTTCTCGGTCGACACCGGTGCCAGCGTCTACATCAACACCACCGAGCAGTACGTCGACCGCGTCGAGGAGACGGTCGCCGACTGCGGCGTCGACACCCGCGTCTGGGAGGTCGGCGGCCCCGCCCGCGTCCTCGACGAGGACGCCGCGCTGTTCTGACCCGACTTCTGACCGACGGGCTGGAACAGGATTATCCCGCTCCGGACACAACCAGCGGCCATGCGCGTCGCCGTTCTCGGTGCCGGATACGCCGGCCTGACACTCGCACGGTCGCTCGAACGGACACTCCCCGAGGCCGTGGACCTCGTCGTCGTCGACGAGCAACGTGACCACCTCGTCCAGCACGAACTCCATCGAGTCGTCCGACGGCCGTCGCTCGCCGACGACATCACCGTCCCCCTGACCGACGTGCTCGACTGTGAGGTTCGGCGGGCCGAAGTCACGGGCCTCGACGCCGACGACGGGCGCGCGACGCTCCGGACGGCCGACGGGGAGGAGACGCTGGAGTACGACGTCGGCGCGGTGTGTCTGGGTGCCGAGACGGCCTACTACGACCTCGACGGGGTTCGGGAATACGCGACGCCGCTGAAACGCCTCGAAGACGCCCGAGAGATCCGCAAGGACTTCCTCGGACTCGGCGACGGTGACAGGGTAGTCGTCGGCGGGGCGGGCCTCTCCGGCGTGCAGGTCGCCGGCGAACTCGCGGCGCTGGCCGACGAGGAAGCCGTCGACGTGGCGGTCGTCCTCGTAGAACAGGCGGCCCACGTCGCGCCGACGTTCCCCGAGTCGTTCCAGCGAGCGGTCCACGACTCGCTACTCGACGCCGGCGTCACCGTCCACACGGGCACCGGTGTCTCGGGGGCCGACGCCGACGCCATCGCGCTCGAATCCGGCGCGGACCTCGCCTACGACCAGTTCGTCTGGACGGGCGGGATTCAGGGGCCGGAGGCGCTGCACGACGAGCGACCGGTCGTGCGGGCGGACCTCCGTCTGGGCGAGTCGACGTTCGCCGTCGGGGACGCCGCCCGTGTCGTCGACAGCGACGGTGAAGCGGTGCCAGCGAGCGCCTCGGCCGCAATCCGTGAGGCCCGCGTCGCGGCGGACAACGTCGCGGCACTCGTCGACCACCGTCGCGACGGCGACGACGGGTTCGAACCGCGCCTGACGCAGTACAACTTCGACGTGCCCGGGTGGCTCGTCTCCGTGGGGAACGACGCCGTCGCGAAAGTCGGTCCGACGGTGTTGACCGGCCGGGCGGCGCTCGCGCTGAAGACGACGGTCGGTGCGGGCTATCTCGGTAGCGTGGGTGCCATCCAGAACGCGACGGACCTCGTCCGGGAGGAACTGAACGTGGCCGTCGACGAGGCCGACGTCGACGCGGACGTGCCGGACGTCGTGGACGTCTCGGAGAAGTAGGCCGCTTCAGTCCTCGCCGGTCGCCGATTCGAGGGCGTCGTCCGGTTCGACCCAGATGACGAACTGGTCGTGGTCTTCCCGGTCGACGACGCCGCGGACGTACTCGGCGTCGACCGGCGGGTCGTTGACCTCGGATTCGGCGACAGGGACGACCTGCCGAACGTTGTCGACGACCCATCCGACCGCGCCCTGTTCTTCGAACATATCGGGGTCGAAGACGACGATGAGGTCCTGACTGCCGTCCGCGTCGATGTCCATCATCTCTTTCGGTTCGAGGATGGTCGTAATCTGCCCGCGCAGGTCGACGACGCCCTCGACGTAGTCGGGGGTGTTCGGGACTCTGGTCACCGCGTCCCGTTTGACGATCTCCTCGACGTACTCGATGTCGAGACAGTAGTACTCCTCGCCGAGTGCGAACTCGAGGACCCGGACGAGTTCCTCCGTCTGTGTCGATTCCTCTTCCAGTGCGGCGGCGCGGGCCCCGCCCTCGGTTCGGCCGACGTCGCCGGTCGCCATCGCCTCCTCTAGAAGTTGCTGGTCCGGGAGTTCGACGCCGGTCGGCCCCTGCATCGGCGACGCCGTCGCGGAGACGTCGCCGGTCTGTGTCGCGGGCGTGGCGTCGGCGTCGCCACCCGTAATCTCTTCGGCGGCGGCCGCCGCTCGCTGGGCGACTTCGGCCGGGTCGACCTCGGCGTCCGACTCGTCGGTCACCGCCGCCTCGGTGCCGGTTCCGTCGACCGATTCGTCGGCAGGTTCGGCCGCCGTGTCCTCGGCCGTCTCCGTCGTCGGTTCCTCGGACGCCGACTCGCCGTCCGACTCGGCCTCGGCCGCTCCGTCGCTCGCGGCGTCGGTCGCCCCGTCGTTCGCGGCCTCGGCCTGTTCGTCCGTCGGCGCTGCCGATTCGTCGTCGTCCCTGTTCCCCGCGCGCATCTTGCTGATGCGCTCTGCTCGGTCCATGCGGTCGTCGTCACTCATGCTGTTACCTCTGTGTAGCCGAACTGCTCGTCGAACGTCGCGGCGACGTCGCTGAAGACCTCGGCCATGTCACAGCGCTCGTCGGTCGCGAAGATGGATTTGCCCTCGGTGTAGGCCCGCTGGAGCGCGACGCGCTTGCGGACCTCCCACACGGGACTGTCCGGGAACGCGGCGTCGAACCACTCCAGCATCATCTCGTCCTCGGACGTCGTCTCGATACGGTTCGCGACGACACCCAGCGTCCCGACGGTGGTCCCGGTCTGGCGCTCCATGGCGGCCATCTGGTCCATCAGGAGTTCGATGGCTCGCTCGGAGGTGGCTTCGGCCAGCGCCGGGATGAGGATGTGTCCCGCGGCGAACACCCCGGTGTCGGTCAGTTTGCCGTAGAACGGCGGCGAGTCGATGATGACGTAGTCGTACCCCGACACCGTCGAGAGCGCACGGTCCAGCGTGTCCAGCGCGTGGTCGCCGGTCACCGTCTCCGGCGTGACGTTGAGGGCGAACCCGGCCAGCGCCGCCGGGTCGACGCCGTGATCCTGCGTTCGGATCCGGGCGATGAGGTCGGCGATGGTCAGTTCGTGTTCCGCCTGGAGCATGTCGATGCTGGAAGGAATCACGTCCATCTCCTCGTGTTCGACTACGAGGTCGCCCAGCAGCGAGGGGTCCCGCGTCAGCGCGTCGAACAGTGTCGGTGGCTGGGCGTCGTAGGCGTCGGTCAGCCCCAGTCCTTCCGTAGCGTTGCCTTGCGGATCGAGGTCTACGAAGAGGACGTCCCGACCTCGGTCGTTCAACGCACCGGCTACGTTGATGGCTACCGTCGTCTTACCGGTCCCGCCCTTCGCGTTGGTCACGCAGATACGGGCAGGGTCGGTCGTTGCGTGCCGGCTCATCGTCGAAGTGGCTCCACCTCGGTCGTGGGTCCCTATAAAAATACGCCCCCGATTATCAACCGCGTAATTCGGGTATCAGCGACGGAATCGACTGGCAAGGGGCGTGAGCGAGTGTCTGACGGCCGTCAGACGGGTGCAAGATTTAACTTGACGTAGGTGAAACAGTTGTGCCATGACTATCAACCCGCGCGACTACGATCTAGACGAGTTGCGCAAGATGGCCCGCAAGCGCGGCGATCGTAACGGCGGGCTGGGTGAGGACGAGGAGGTGCCCGACCCATCAAATCTCGAAATGGGACTCGAAGACGCCGACGAAGAGGTACTGGCCGGCAGTTCCTTCCGGTCGGGGCTGTACCGCGAACTGCTCCCGTTCCTCGCGGGTGACAGTCAGGAGAAACCGTATCTCGCCTCGCTCCCGGAGACGTACGCCGCCGAGTTCGTCGTTTTCGAGTGGCTCGAGTTCCTGTTGATGCACTCGGGGTATCAGGGCGCAGACGAGGCACTGGCCTACTACGAGTCCATCGATTGGATAACCGAGACGGTCGAGTCGGACCTCTCCGATTACCTGCTGGGCATCGATGAGTCCGCCACCAACGACGGCAACGACCTCAGCGTCGACGACCACATGCTGAGTCTGGTGTACATCGCGAAACTCACCGCGATGACGTAGGGCCGGGTCGCTATCAGCGCTGATTCTTGACGTGAGGTTATATACCGAGGCGGCGACAACACGCCATCGTACATGAGTGACGACGACGCGGAGGCAGGCGGTGGGAGCGGCCGTTCGGTGCCGATCGGTGTGAAACTGGGTAGCACGCGGACGGTCATCGCCCTCCCCGACGAACACGGGACCGAGAACCGCATCATCAAGACCCTGACCTGCATGGCCACCTACGAAGACGCGCTGACCGGCGAGGAGAAGATCCTCTACGGCGAGGAGGCGGCCCGCGAGTACCCCGACCGAGTGCAGTACATGCTCCGGTCGGGCCTCCCGGAGGACGAAGACCGCGCGGCGATGACCAAGACGTTCTTCGAGGCGCTCATCGAGGAGAACGACATCCCGGCCGACAGCGGCGTCGTCTACGCCATCCCGACCATCGACAACCCCGCTGGATTGGACAACCTCAAAGACGTCATCGAGGGGTCCTCTATCGGTCTGAGTATGGTCGAGAGCTATCCCGAGTCGCTGTGTGGCTCGATTCCCGCCTTCGGCGACGACCTAGAGGCCATCGACGAGATATTCATCTCGGTCAACATGGGGTCGACCAACCTCGAAGCCTCCGCGTACCGCCGGGGCGAGCAACTCGCTCCCTTCACGACGGGCGCGGTCACCGGCAACGAAGTCGACCGGATGATAGCGAACTACGTCGAAGAAGAGACGCAGGGCCGGGTCAACATCGACACCCAGACCGCCCGCGAGTACAAGGAGGCCCACGCCGACTTCGTGGAGTTCGAGCCGTTTACGGACATCATCCAGCAACCCGGTGGCGGCACCCACGAGTTCACCATCGAGCGCTCGGTGATGGACGCCGTCGACGAGTATCTGGACGACGCCGTCGACGAACTCGCCAACACGTTCCTGCCGGAGTTGGCCAACGACTACATGAAGGTGTACCAGTTGGCACTGGACCGCCCCGTCGTCCTCACGGGCGGGATGGCCTGCATCCCCGGCATCGTCGAGGAGTTCGAGCGGCGACTCAGCGAGGAACTGAACCGAGAAATCGAGGCGACGGCCGCGGACGAACCGGACGTCGCACCGACCGTCGGCGCACAACGTATCGCCGCACGACTCGTCGAGAACAGCTAATCAGCCGCTCCAGCAGTCGAGCCACTGCTCGATGACCGGTCGCATCGCTCGGTCGCGCCGTGGGCGCTTCCCCGAGAGGATATCGAACACGTCGGTGTCGATTCGGACGTCGAGTCGCCCCTCGACACGGTTCTGTCCCCCGCTGTGGTCCGTGGTATTCAGCCGTACCCGTGGCATGGAACTGGCTATGAAACCCTGAGTTGTAAACCTCAGTCAGACGCCCGTCTGCCGTCTCGGCGACGAGCGGACGACACGAAATTGTGAGACGGGCTCGGTTCTCGCGACCGAACTGTCAGACCACCGACGGAGCCGAAAAATTCCACCTAGTATTATCGGATTAGATGAGTGAGTATCATAGTCACCGACGCTGTAGGCCGTATCGATGGGTCAGGTTATCAAGGTAGATAATCGAGGGGGTACGCTGCCAGACGTACTCACTCGGACCGGACAGGGTGGGTTCCTGTCCACGGGCTATCTCCGCGACCAACCGGCAGCAGCGGTACTCGACGACGACGAGACACCACAGTTCGTCCTCACGAACCGCAAGAACGGCGTCACTATCGAGTCGCCGGATTCGACCGACCACGTCACGCCCGGAAGCGGGTATCGGACGGTCGCCGTGCTGACCGACCGCCGCGTCGTCGTCTTGGTGGGCGACGCGGACGGCGACACGCAGTTCGTGGTGCCGCTGGTCGAAATCGAACAGGTCGAACACACCACGAGTATCCGGCGTGGTCGACTCACCTTCCGCCGCGAGGGCGGGTCGACGTGGCACGTCCACACCGGGACCGACGGACTGGCCGAGGTTGCCGACTACCTCGCCGCCGCGTCACAGGCGTGGATACGCGTCGAGAACGAATGCAACAGGGTCACACAGACGCTCGTCACCGCCACGGACTACAGAGACGACGGCGAGTACGACGAGGCGCTTTCGACCGCTGAGAGTGCCGAGGACCACCTCGAAACTGCGCGGGCGACGGCGCTCCGATTCTCGACGGCCCGGCCCGGCGATGCCCTCCGGAAGCGACTGGACCCCGTCGAATCGCGCTGTGTGAACACTGTCGCAGAGATTCGGGTCGGCCGCGCCAGACAGGCCACGGACGAGGGCGAATCCCTCTGGCGCGAAGACGACTACGAGGCCGCCTACGAGGCCTACGAGCGGGCCCGTGAGGAGTACGAAGCGGCGCTGGCACTCGATCAGACCCGTCTCGACGACGTCGACGGGATACGCGAGGAACGGGAGCGCCTCGACCGCATCGTCGGCCACCTCGAACAGTCCCCGCTCCGCCACGCCGTCAGGGCCGACAACGCGGCCGTCGACGCGGACGACCCGGCGGTCGCGGCCGACCGCTGGACAGAGGCGATGGCTCACTACCGGCGCGTGCTGGAACTGGACTGGGGTAGCGGTGACCGGCGCTTCGCGGGTGACCCCGAGAAGGTGCGCGAGCGACTCGGGACCGTCGCGGAGCAACTGACCGGGGCCCAGCGAGCGATCGCCGTCGACGCGATGCGGGCCGGCGACTGGTACAGCGACGCCGAGCAGTACGATGCGGCCCTCACGGAGTTCGAGGCCGCTGCAGAGGCTTTCGAGACGGCGCTGGCGACCGCCCGAGACTGCTACCCGGACGCGGTCGACCACCTCGAAACCGAACGGGACGCGGTCACACAGCGTATCGAGCGAACCGAGGCGATACTGGCCGGCGACGAGGTCACGGACCACATCGAGGGCGGCGTGGAACCGGCCGATTCGGTGACAGCGACCATCGGTGATCCGGTTCCCGACGACGACGGTCCCACGGCCATCGAGGCGGCTATCGAGGCCGCGGAGTCGGAGT
The DNA here is from genome assembly GCF_014647235.1 of Haloarcula pellucida. Lineage (GTDB taxonomy): Archaea > Halobacteriota > Halobacteria > Halobacteriales > Haloarculaceae > Haloarcula > Haloarcula pellucida. Next base: position 230,814 of record NZ_BMOU01000004.1, on the reverse strand, counting down.
TCGGGCCGTCGCTCACCGGACAGGGTGCGCCCGAGTCGACGACGGAGCGCCTTCGATCGCTCGACCGGCAGGAACTGACGGCGGTGGTCGCCGACGCACTCGACGAGACGGTGTGGTCGACCCAGCGCGGGGCCGGCGAGTCGCCGTTTGACCTTCTGGTCCGGCGGGACGACGGCGACGTGATGGGTGTCGTCGTCGAGGACCCCGAGGCGGACTCGGTCGGCGCGGCCACACTCGACCGCTGTGCCGACCTCGCGTCCTCGGACGACGCCGACGCGGTGTTGCTCGCGGCGGCGGTCCCCTTAGAACAGGAACGCTCCTCGCTCGCGGGCGACCGGGAGGTTCGAGTCCTCGATGGCGACTCGCTCTCGGCCATCGTCGACGCGCAGGACGTCGCCTTACCCGAGTCGACGCGGCGCATCCTCGAAGAGTGACTGGCGGGTACTCCCCGAATCCGCGCGAGCGGGTGGCCAGACCAGAGACCAGACAGACGAGTCGACCGCCCGCTGTCCCGTCGAAGTCCCGGGATTCGGACTGCGCAGGACCGCGAGCCGGCGTATAGGCCCGACCCAGCCCGGTTTGCCGATATGGGGGCGTTAAATTAAACGGAATTTGCATGGGGGAAGCAACGCTTAATACTGCCCAAAGACCATCATCAACTATAATGTACTGTTCGAACTGCGGTACACGGATGACGTACAACGACGAGACGACGAAACTGACAGAGTTCGTCTGCCCGAACTGTCACGACACGCTCATCGACTGGAAGGCCGAGGCTCGGAACGCGCGTATCGACTGACGCGACGGCACCGTCTTCGCCGGTAGGACGGTGCTTCCGCCGACCCACTCACGATCGGTCAGTAACAGACACGAACGATTGCCGAATGTTTTTATATTTGAGAGGGTGAGTACCTCCAATGGTAGAGTCGCGACGCGTCGGCTGCCTGTTCGTCGACTCCTGTTCCGACGAACAAACGGCAGCGTACGAATGGTGCGAGGAGGCGTTCGACGACGTCGAGCGGTGTTCTCTCGCAACTGTCGACCCGACCGACTACGACGTGCTCTGGTGGCACCGTGACGACCCCTTCGACGGGGCGGCCGTTGCGGGCCCCCAAGGGGAGGCACTCGCCGCCTACGTCCGGTCCGGTGGGTCGCTCCTGCTGACTCTCGGCGCGATGGCCGCCGTCGAACCGCTCGGCTTCGACGCGGTCGGTCCCGACGCGGTGGGCTGGGAGGAGATTCCGGAACCCACGGGTCCGCTCTGGAAGACCCTCTATGCCGACCACCCGGTCGCAGAGGGGTTCGACACGCTCAGAGTCCACACCCGCGGCCCCGGGATAACGGTGCCCTACGCGCGCTATGAACACGTCGCGCCGATGGAGGGTGACGTTCTCGCCAGCACGGTGCGGGGCGACACCGACGTGGTGAAAGGAATGGCCACTGTCGTCTGGGAACCCGGCGACGGCCACGTCCTCGGCATCGGTTCGGCCGTCTCCTTTCGCCAACCGACCCACGACATCTGTCACCGTAACCGCGAGACGCTGGTGTCGAACGCGCTGGGGTACCTCGCCGACGGCGACGGTGTTCGGTTCACCGGTCGTCCGAAAGACGTCGAGACGCTTACCGCGATGCGCGAGGGGCTGGCCGACGACCCGCTCCGGCCGACGTTCCACGTCACCCCGCCGGCCAACTGGCTCAACGACCCGAACGGACTCATCCACTGGAACGGGCGCTATCACCTGTTCTATCAGTACAACCCGACCGGGCCGTTCCACAACACGATTCACTGGGGCCACGCGGTCAGCGACGACCTGATACACTGGGAGGACCGGCCGGTGGCGCTCTCGCCGTCGCCGGACGGTCCGGACCGCGACGGCTGTTGGTCCGGGTGTGCGGTGGACGACGACGGCACCGCGACCATCCTCTACACCGGCGGCCGGGACAAGAAACAGTTGCCGTGTATCGCGACGGCGGCCGACGAGACGCTCTCGTCGTGGGTCAAGGACCCCGCGAACCCCGTCATCGAGGAGACGCCCGCCGAACCCGAGGTCCTGCGGACCGAGGACTGGGAAGGCGAGTTCCGCGACCACTGCGTCTGGCGCGAGGACGGCGTCTGGCACCAGCTCATCGGCGCCGGCATGGAGGGCGGCGGCGGCGCGGCCCTGCTGTACGTCTCCGAGAACCTCCGGGACTGGGAGTACCGCGGTCCCATCCTCAGCGGCGACCGCGACACCGCCGGCACCGTCTGGGAGTGTCCCGAACTGCTGGACTTCGGGGACCGACACCTCCTGCACGTCTCGAACTACGAGGACGTGGTGTACTTCCTCGGTACCTACGACGACGGCGAGTTCACCGCCGAGCGCCGGGACAAACTCGATCACGGCGACTTCTATGCGCCCCAGTCGATGTGGACGGACGACGGCCGCATCCTCACGTGGGGCTGGATTCCCGAGGCGCGTGACGTAAGCGCCCAGTGGGACGCGGGCTGGTCCGGGACGATGTCGCTCCCGCGCGAACTGACGCTGGCCGACGACGGCGGCCTCTGTCAGCGGCCCGCGCCGGAGCTGACGGCCCTCCGCGGGGCGAACACCCACCACGACGAACTCCGCCTGTCGAGCGGCGACCGACAGCGCGTAGACGTCGAGAGCCGGGCGTTCGAACTGCGCGCGACTGTCCGACTGGAGGACGCCGAGGCCGTCGAGCTCTCCGTGCTGGAGACACCGAACCGGGCCGAGCGAACGCCGATTCGCTACACGCGCGACAGCGAGATGTACGTCGACCGCTCGGAGTCGAGCCACGACCCGGAGGCGACCACCGCCACCCAGCGGATGCGGGTCACGCCGTACGATTCGCCGCTCTCGCTGCGCGTGTTCGTAGACGGCAGCGTCGTCGAGGTGTTCGCCAACGAGCGCCACTGCCTGACCAGTCGCGTCTACCCGACCAGCGAGGACGCCACGGGCATCTCGCTTGCGGCCGACGGCGGGCGTGCGACCGTGGCGTCGCTCGACGTCTGGGAGATGCAGAGCGCGTGGGACGCAGAACGCGAGCCGAGTGTCCGCGAAAAACCGTCGACCCGTCCCTGAGTCAGTCCTCGGAGACGTAGCCGCCGCGGCCGTCCTCGTCGGTCCGCGCTCGACGAATCAGTTCTCGCTCGGTCGGCGGTAGTTCCTCACCGGCCATCGGGACGTGCCAGTGACCGAGTTTCCCGATGATACGCGTCTCCGTTCCCTGCACGTCCAGTCGGAGCGTCGGCCCGAGCGTCCCGCCGAACCGGCGCATCTGTTCGGACTCCGGGAGGTGAGCGATCTCGTCGAGCGTCTCGCCCGCGAAGTCGAAGTAGTTGAAGAAGCTCTGTACGAGCACCTCGTCGTCGTGAGGGAACGCCATCCACGAGTACGACTGGAACGGTGCGTTCTCGGGGTTAGTGACGACGAGGCCCGACTCGTTCAGCGGGACGTAGTCGCCGCGCAGTTCCTCGGCGACGAAACCATAGAGCGCGTCGTACCCCTCGAGTCCCGGCGCGAACGTATGGAGGTGACTGGAGACGAAGAGGTAGTACAGGTCGTCCTTGTAGACGATGTGGGGGCGTTCGAGTTCCTGATTGACGCCCACGGCGTCCAGCAGCGGGTCTTCGAGTTCCCACGAGAGCGGGTCGCCCGTCGGCGAGCGTGCGATGCCGACGCTGCCGTTGTACCCCTGCTGGGCGGCGTCGCCGTCACAGACGTCGCTCCCTTCGGGCACGGGGGAGTTGGCCTCGAAGAGGAGCCACGTCTCGCCCGTCTGGGGGTCCTCGAAGAACCACGGGTCGCGGAACGTGTAGATCATCGCGCGCGATTGATCTTCGCGCTCGTACCGGTCGCCGTCCGGACGGAGCAGTTCGTGGTGGGTCCACGGGCCGCGAAGGGCGAACCCCTCGCTCGTGTCGACGGTGCCACCGCCGGCCCCGACGATGCGCTGGGAGTACGTCAGGTCCTCGGCCCCTTCCTCACCAGCGGCGGTGTAGAACAGGTAGACCGACCCGTCGTCGTACAGCGCGGAGCCGGCCCACTGGCGCTGGCCCAGTGCGTCCTCGAAGACGGGGCCGCCGTCGTGCCAGTTGCGGCCGTCAGCAGAGTAGAAACAGCGGACGCTCGCCACGTCGTGGCGCTTACCCGGCAGGAGGTCCGATGGCGCGGTCAGCGAGAAACAGACGCGGTAGCCGTCGACCTCGGCGAGGGTGCCGTCCCGGTTCCGGAGGAACCACGTATCCCAGATGTGGAGATGGGGTATCTGGTCGCTCTCGGGCGGGTAGACGATGGGCCCCACCGTCTCGTCGGTCCGTTCGATGCGTGCCGCTTGCTCACGTGTCCAGCCGGCGCGGGCTCTGAAACCGGGTGCCCCGTCGCCGAGCGAGTGGTCGTCCATGCATCCGTGTGCGTCCACGACCGGGATAAGGGTTTCTGGATGACTACAACTGCTGTTGTATACGCGTTTCTGATCGGTTCTCCGTGTGCCTACTCACGGGCCTCGCCGAACTCCTCGGCCTCGACTCGCGAGAGACGCATCGCGTTGCCGGTGACTCCGACGGTCATCCCCGCGTCGCCCAGCAACACCGCCAGCGCGACGCCGACGTATCCGGTGACCGCACCGACCGCCAGCAGGAGTTTCAGGCCCAGACTGGACCAGACGTTCTGCCGGATGACGCCGGTGGCCTTCTTCGAGAGGGTGGCGAGATAGGGCAGTCGCCCGATGTCGTCGCCCAGCAGGGCGATGTCGGCCGTCTCGATGGCCGCGTCGCTGCCGGCCGCGCCCATCGCGATACCCACCGTCGCCGTCGCCAGCGCCGGCGCGTCGTTGACACCGTCGCCGACCATCGCCACGCTGTCGTACTCGCCTAGCAGTTCCTCGACGGCGGCCACTTTTTCGTCGGGCATGAGTCCTGCCCGGTAGTCGGTGATACCGACCTGTTCGGCGATAGCGCGGGCCGTGCGCTCGTTGTCGCCGGTGAGCATCACCGGTTCGATACCGAGGTCGCGTAGACGCGCGACCGTCTCGGCGGCGCCCGGGCGCAGTTCGTCGGCGACGGCGACGATACCCTCTAGCGAGTCCTCCGTCCCCACCAGCACGACGGTCTTGCCCTCGTCCTGCAGTCGGGGGATGGTGTCCTCGACGAGGTTGAGACAGCCCTGTCGGTCACACATCTCCCGGACCTCGCCGGCCAACTCGCCGGAGGGGTCGACGACGTGGGCGTGGTCGAGTTCGAAGCCGAGGTCGTCGAACAGGCCGGGCTTGCCGGCGTAGTGGCGCGTCCCGTCGAGCGTCGCCTGCACGCCCTCGCCGGTCAGGCTCTCGAAGCTCGTCGGTTCGGTGACCTCGACGGCCGCCGCCTCGGCGTGGGCGACGATGGCCTCGCCGATGGGGTGTTCCGACCGGGCTTCGAGGCCCCGCGCACAGCGCAGGACGTCCGTCTCGGTCCGGTCGCCGACGGGGACGACGTCGGTGACGGAGAGTTCGCCCTTCGTGAGCGTCCCCGTCTTGTCCAGCGCTATCGCGTCGACGCCGCCCATCGCTTCGAGGTGGGTCCCGCCCTTCACGAGGACGCCGTGGCGGGCGGCGCTGGTGATGCCCGCGACGACGGTGACAGGCGTCGAGATGACGAACGCACAGGGGCAGGCGAGCACCAGCAGGGTGATACCGGTGACGAACCACTCCAGCCACGGTGCGCCCAGCAAGAGGGGCGGGCCGACGGTGACGGCGACGGCCAGCGACACCATCAACGGCGTGTAGTAGTTCGAGAACCGCTCGACGAACTGCTCGCGGTCGGTCTTCTTCGCCTCGGCGTCCTCCACGAGGCGGATGACCTGCGAGAGGGTGTCCTCGCCCGGCGGCGCGGTCACTTGCAGTTCGAGGTAGCCCCCCTCGTTCATCGTCCCGGCGTAGACGGCGTCCCCCGGTTGCTTGTCGACGGGGACGGACTCGCCGGTGACGGGCGATTCGTCGACGGCGGACTCGCCTTCCAGAACGTCGCCGTCGGTCGGTATCTTCTCGCCCGGCCGGACGACGACACGGTCGCCGACGGTCACCTCGTCGACGGGGACCGTCACTTCCTCGCCGTCCCGCACGACAGTCGCCTCGTCGGGCGCGAGGTCGACCAGTTCCCGGAGGGAGTTCCGGGCGCGGTCCATCGCGTACCCCTCCAGCAACTCGGCGATGCTGAAAAGCACTGCGAGCGTCGCCGCCTCGACGTACAGCGTCTCGTCGCCGACCAGCGAGGCGGTGATGGCGCCGACGATGGCCGCCGACATCAGGAAGTCGATGCCGAGGTTGCGCTGCCGGGCGGCGACCACTCCCCCGCGCAGAATCTCCTGTCCGGCCGCGGCGACCGCTCCCAGAAAGAGGAGGTCCGCGAGGACGAACTCGACGAGGCCGACCGGTCCGACCGGACCGACGGTGGCGACCGGTATCGGGGCCAGACCGAACTCGGCGACGAGGCCGACGGCGAGCAACACGCCGCCGACGGCCGTCTTCTTCGCGCGGGCCGACCGCCAGACCGAGGCGCGGGCCTCGCTTCTGGGTACGTCGGTCGCGTCGTCGTCGCTCGCGCCCTTGACGGCGTAGCCCGCCCGTTCGACGGCCGAGACGAGCGTCTCTCGCTCGACGGCGCCGGGGTCGTAGGTCACTACCGCGATACCGCTCCCCGGCCGCGTGTCCACGGATTCGACGCCCGGCAGGTCGGTCATCGCCGAACCGACCGTCGTCGCACAGGACGAACAGTCCATCTCCGGGACACGGAGGCGGAGCGTGCGCGTATCCTCGCTGCTCATATGCGAGGGTAGACGACGGTGTCTTATTAATCCAACTGCTACAAAACGGGGTACAGTTGGTCGAAATTATTAAAAAATCCGCGATGAGTTATTATCGATCTTCGACGGCGTCCTCGTCCTCGGGCAGGCCCACGCCCTCGGGGGCGCTGATGTCGAGCGGCCGGATCCACTCGTACCAGATGTACACGACCCCGAGGCCGTAGCCCAGCGCCCAGACGGCGCTGCCGACCCACGGATACCCCATCTGGCTCAGGAACCCGTTCGCGAGGCCGGGGACGATTACCACGGCGGCGATGGTCACGGCGAGCGCTATCGTGTCGTCGCGGTTCATCGACCCTTCACCACCGCACGGAGGACAGTCATGGGTTATCGTACGTACTTGCTCGGCTTAGGCGTGGCGTTTGCCGCCACGCCGGTGACTACCGGACCGTCTCTCGGCCGCAACATAGCCGCCCCATTTTTATCACAGTACGCCCTACGCCGGGTGACGGGAATGTCTCAGAACCACACTGGCCGGTCGTCACAAGAAGATATTGAGTGGTGCTACGACGCCGTCCACCGGGTCTCGCGGACGTTTAGTTTGACAATTGCGGAACTCGACGAGCCGATGGCACGCGACATCTGTGTCGGCTATCTCCTCTGCCGCGTCGCCGACACTATCGAGGACGCCGGGCACATCCCTCCGGGGGTACAGGCGGACCTCCTCCGACTGTACAGTCGGACGCTCGATCCCTCTGCCGACGCCTCGGTTCGCGCGTTCGACGAGGCGGCGTCGGAGTGGCTCCCCGCCACGATGACCGACGACTGGGAGGTCGTCGACAACGCCGGTCGTGCGGTCGGTGTCTTCCGTTCGCTCGACAGTCACTCGCTCGACGCGATTCGCGGCCCGGTCCGCGAACTCGTCGACGGGATGGCGATGTTCGTCGACCGCTACGCCGACGAGGGTGGCCTGCGCATCAAGAGCCTCGAAGAACTCGAAGAGTACTGCTGGTACGCCGCCGGTACCGTCGGGACGCTGGTGACGGGGCTCGTCTCCCACGAAGCCACCGACGAGCAGGTCCAGCGGATGGAGGAGAACGCACGCTCCTTTGCCCTCCTGCTCCAGTTGGTCAACGTCGCGAAAGACGCCGCGACCGACATGGAGGAAGAGAACAACGTCTACCTCCCGCTGGAACTGCTCCGCGAGGAGGGCCTCGACCACGGCGACGTGGGCGACCCGAGCAACGTCGACTCGCTGGTCCCGGTCATCGAGCAGGTGACCGCTCGGGCCGAGAGCTACCTCGACGGGGCCCAGACGTGGCTCGACGCCATGCCCGAGACGCGGGGCAACTCGCTGTCGGCGTGGGCCATCCCCTTCCTGCTCGCCGTCGGCACCATCCGCGAACTCCGCACTCGCCCGGCCGACGTCATCGAGCAAGGCAACGTGAAGATAACTCGCGAGGAGGTTCACGCGGTGTGCCAGCAGTTCGTCGGCGACGGCGACCCCGCTATCGGCGACCTGCGGAGCAAGATTCGCCAGCGACCCCTCCACGAGTACTGATCCGGCGACCGACCAGCCGACTCGACATTCCTCTCTCGGGCCGAGCGTGGTCCGCACAACCCTGAAACGTCGCCCACACGTACTGCCGTCCATGAGCGAGACGCTCGAACTCCCGAACGGCGACGAGGTGTCGCCCGACGACGTCTTCCTGTACAACGATTACCCCTACCGACTCGTCTGGCTCGATAGCGAGACGCACGCCTTCGAACTGTCGCCGCTGTACTGGGGCGACAGCGGCATGGACATCCCGTTCCGTGACCGAGAAGCGCTCGTCGACCAGTGGGAGTCCGACTCCAGAGGCCTGCTCTCGGCCGAGGAATGGGCTGGCTGGCTCGACGACGCCACAGCGGACCCGCGGTTCGGCGAGGAGGAAGTGGCCGAACTGGCCGCGGAACTGCCGACGGAGTGGGAACCGCCCGGCAGTGACTCGTCGTCGACCGGCGGCCTCCGCGACAAACTCGGGCTCTGAACTCGGGCGGTTCGCCCGGTCGACGCGACGCCGTACCGACTCTGTAACCTATTAGAACGCGGAACCTGAGACACCGCACATGGAACTTATCTGGTTCGCGGCCGGCGGGGGATTGCTCGCTCTCGTACTGGGTGTAGCGGCGCTCCGGCATCGCGGCACCTCGGACGCACGTGCGTCTAAGCGTGCCCACGACGAAGCCAAAGCGCGTGCGCCACCGGTCGACATCGGCGAGACGTACGCGTTCGGTATCACGGAGTTTACCGACCACCACTCCGGTGAGCGCGTCGCCGTCGGGAAAGTCGAGGGGTTCGTCCTCTTCACTGAGGACGTCCCGTCGTCGCTCTCAGAGGGCGACGTCGTTCGTGCGCAGGTGCTGTCGTTCAACCGCGGTCACACCTCCGCCGACGCGAAGTTCGTCGAGACGGCATAATCCAGAGCGCCCCGGTCCGTGCCCCGCTCAGTACCGTGAGAAGTTCTCGTCGGGATACACCCGGCCGTCGGCGATGTCGACGATGTCAAGCGTCGCCAGTCGACTGAGGCGGTCGGCGGCGTCGCTCCGCTCGACGCCCAGTTCCGCGGCGCGTTCGAGGACTGTCTTACGAGACGGCACCGACTCGATGAACCCGTCGGCGTCCATCACCGTCGCCTCGGCGACGATCGCCTTCAAGATAGCCCCGTGTTCACGCTTCGATGGCGTCCGGTCGTCGCCGGTCCACTCGATACCCAGCGACCCGTCGTCGTTGACGTTCGAGACGACGAAGCCTTCCGGGAGGCTCTCGGTCAATCTCGCGACCAGTGCAGCCCTATCCAACCGCGCTGTGAACCGGTAGCGGTGTCCGTCAGCGGACCGGTCGAGTGGTACCACGTTGGTTCCTTCGACTTCGACTGCCTCGGTAATCACGTCGGCGAGAGCAGCGCCGACCTCGTTCGCTACTTCGTCGCGCTTTCGCTCTGCGTCCGCCGCCTCGGCGGCCAGCGTCTCGTAGCGGTCCATCCGTTCGTGGAGTGGTTCCTCGGCCATACTGTGTTCCCCGGACCCAGCGGATTACGTGTTCCGCTGATCGGCGGGCCGCCGGCTCTGCCCGTCTCACCACCGAGCCACCGTAATTATAATAGTACTAATATTTATCCTCGTGGTTCGTAGGCGGATACGGTATGGTACAAACACTCACCCGGACCGCCGTCACGCTCGCCGTCCTCGCCATTGCCGTCGTGGGCCTCCCGATGCCTGCCGCTGCCGTTCCGCTGGACGGCGACGACGGCGACGTGGCCGTGATGCCGGGGGACAACGTGCAGGCCCCCGGTCAGGTCGGGGTGATGCCCGGCGACAATCCGCAGATTCCCGACGGAACGTTCCTGAAAGCCAAGAAGGCCTTCGACGAGAACGTTCCCAAGACGAGTGCGTGGACCGCTCGAGACCGACTCTTTACCGAGTGACTGGGCGGCTTCCCGCCGTCTCGACGCACGCTACGGTACTCCCAGCGTGAGTCGGGGCGGAGTCGAACCGACGCGAGATTCGCCGTGTTCGTCCCGCAAGCTGCTCGCTCGTCGCGTCGTGCCGGCAGACTATGGGTTGGGGCGGATTCGAACCGACTGAAGACTCGCTCTGCTCGTCTTCCGGGGTTCGAATCACCCAGACCATACCAGTCGCTCACGGATTCGTTCGCGACAGGATATGGGTTGGGGCGGATTCGAACCGCCGACTTCCTCCGTGTGAAGGAGGTATCATAACCGGACTAGATCACCAACCCCGGCTACACCCGAGGCTATTCGACCGGATACATTAAGAATTGCGTTCCGACTACGCTTCCGTCTCGTCTTTCTGCCGGTAGGAGTCGATCTTCTCGCGGGCGTCGGCGATGGCCTGTTCGGCCTCGCCCTCGGCGTTCTGCTGGAGTTCCTTCAGGTCAGATTTGACCGTATCGAGGCGTCCGGCTTCCGGTTCGCTCTCCTTACCGGTCAGTTCTCGGAATCGCTGCTCGACGGGTTCGAGTTCCTCTTTGACGCCCTTGCTCGCGGTTTCGCCCGCGCGCTTGAGGTAGTACCGAGCGTCTTCGAAGTGCTTGTTCATATCTGTCCCTTGGCGGACGACGAATAAATCCTTTGTGCCCGACTGGGCGTGTACGAACTGTTTTCCATCCTGCCACACATCATCGTGGTATGTTCACACGTGTATCTATTCCGACGCCGTTTCAGGTCGGGGCGGTCAACGCGTACGTCGCCGGCCGAACCGTCGTCGACCCGGGACCCGACAGCGAGGAGGCGTGGTCGCGGCTGCTGGAGACGCTGGAGGCACGCGAACTCACGCCCGCTGACGTCTCGCAGGTCCTCGTCACCCACCCCCATCCCGACCACTTCGGACTCGCGGCCCGCCTGCGCTCGGAAGGGGCACGTGTCATCGCCAGTCCCGACGCCGCGGGCATCATGCACGACTTCGCCACCCGTCTGAAGTACGAGCAATCGTACTTCTCGGATTTCTTCGAGCGCTGTGGCATCTCCCGAGAGACCGCGGAGGCGGTCACACAGCTTCCAGAGGCGTTTCTGGCGTACGCCCAGAGTGTTGCCACCGACCGCGAGGTGACGGCCGGTGATACGCTTACCGTAGACGACGAGCGACTCACGGTCGACAGCGTCGCCGGACACGCCGTTGGGGAACTCATCTTCTCGTACGACTGGGACGGCCGCCGCGAGGCCATCGTCGGCGACAACGTGCTGGGCGACATCACGCCGAACCCGTTCCTCCAGCCACCCGAGGACCGCGGCGGTCAGCGTCCGCGCGTCCTCCCCGCGTTCAACGAGTCGTTACGCTGGCTCCGAGAGCAGGGTCACGACCGCTTTCTCACCGGCCACCGAGAACCCGTCGAGTCACCGACGGAGCGTATCGACGCCATCCTCGCCGAACACGACCAGCGAAGCGAGGAAGTCACCGACATCGTGAGCGAGGGCGCGACGACGCCCGCGGACGTGATGACGGCGCTGTTCGGTGACCTGCCGGCGACGGAGTACTTCTCGGGGATGAGCGAGGCTATCGGGCATCTGGACGTGCTGGAAGCACAGGGTCGCGTCGAAAAGCGGGAGAGCGGCGGCGTCTTCGTCTACGAGTTACAGTAGTTCGACGGCCCGGAACGCGAGACTGGAGACGTAGTCGAACCCGGGGACCAGCAGCACCGTCACGACGGCGGCCGAGACGATAGCCGTGTAGAGACCGGTCGGGTACGACTCGATGGACCGGTCGCCGGTCGGCTCCTCGATCCACATCGCCTTGACGACCCGGGAGTAGTAGAACAGCGACAGCGCGCTGTTGATGACGAGCGCGGCCGCGAGCGACCACGCGCCGACGTCCAGCGTCGCCGAGAACAGGTAGAACTTCGAGAAGAACCCGCCGCCGATGGGCAGGCCGGCCAGACTGAAGAGGAAGATCGTCATCGCGGCACAGGCCAGCGGGGCCTGCCGGCCGAGGCCGTTGTAGTCCTCGAAGCGGCGGCCGACGCCCCAGTACTCGGCGAGCGCGATGAACAGGAACGCGCCGGTGTTCATGAACCCGTAGACGAGCAGGTGGGCCATCCCGGCGCTCATCGAGAAGGCCATCCCGTCACCGGAGGCCGACAGCGCGGCCAGGCCGATGAGGATGTAGCCGGCGTGGCCGACGCTGGAGTAGGCCATCATCCGCTTGACCTTCTCTTGGGTGGCCGCGGCGAAGTTCCCGATGAACATCGTCGCGATGGCCAGCACCTGGAAGACGACGAACCAGTTCAGCGCCTCGCCGCTGGAGACGAGCGCCCCGATGGGGAACGCGACGGCGAAGGTGCGGAACGCGAGCACGAACCCGGCGGCCTTCGAGGCCGACGAGAGGAACGCCGAGATGGGCGCGGGCGCGCCCTCGTAGGCCTCCGGCGCCCAGAAATGGAACGGGACGGCGGCTATCTTGAACGCGACGCCGCCGATGACCATCATGATGCCGACGCCCAGAATCGACATCGGGACGGCGGGCGACCCGGACTGGGCCTGCACCGTGCCGTCGACGATGGTCTGGACGGTACCGCTCTCGATGGCCGTCGCGATGCCGTCGAACCGGAGGACGCCCGTCGCGGCGTACACCAGCGAGATGCCGTAAGCGAACACCGCCGAAGACACCGCGCCGATGAGGAAGTACTTGAGCCCGGCCTCGACGCTGCCGCGGTTCTTCTTGAGGAACGCGACGAGCGCGTAGGAGGGCAGCGAGACGAGTTCCAGTGCGACGAACGCCGTCGCCAGACTGTTGGCCGCACTCAGGACGGACATCCCCGTCGCAGCCAGCAAGACGAGGGCGTAGAACTCCGCCTGATAGGCGTGTTCTCGCACGTAGTCCGTACTGGCGAGCGTCACGAGCGCCGTGACGCTCGCGACGATGATCATGAAGAACAGGGCCATCTGGTCGACGACCAGTTGCCCGTTGAACAGCACGGGCGTGCCGACCCCGCCCTCGCTGGTGGGGATGCCGGTGCCGCCGAAGATGAACCACACGGCGAACGCCAGCGACGCCAGCGATCCGACGACGGAGACGCCGCCGAGGAGACTCGTGTTCGTCGTATCGGGGTCGACGCTGTCGATCAGTAGCAGGACCAGCGCCGTCACGGCGAGTGCAAGCGCAGGTGCAAGCCCCGCCCAGCTAGGTAGCTGATGAACCATCTATGCACCACCTCCAGTGAGCGGCGTAATCGCGTGTTGAATCATATCGTAGGAGAGGTCAGGGGCGACACCGAGTGCGATGACTAGCAGGAGGAGGACCGCGAGCGGTGCGACGTCGTGGAACGCGGCCGGACCGACCTCGTAGTCCGTCTCCAGACTGAAGCCACCGAACAGCGTGCGCTGCATCGCCCACAGCAGGTAGCCGGCGACGACGACGATACCGAACATGGCCAGCGAGGTTAGCACCGGCGCGGCGCTACCCAGCGTGGCCGCGTCGAACGCGCCCTGGAAGATGAGGAACTCTCCGGCGAACCCGGCCATCAGCGGCAGGCCCATGTAGCCGAACGCGGCGGCCACGAAGATGCCGACCGTCCACGGCATCCGGTCTGCGAGGCCGGACATGTCGCCGACCATGCGCGTGTGTGTGGTGTTGTAGATGACGCCGACGGTCATGAACATCAGCCCCGAGATGAGGCCGTGTGCGACCATCTGGAAGGTCGCACCGCCCATGCCGTGGGGCGTGAACGCGACCAGTCCGAGGATGACGTACCCCATCGACGAGATGGAGGAGTACGCGACGATGCGCTTGAGGTCGCGCTGTGCCAGCGCCAGCATCGCGCCGTAGATGACGCTGACGACGCCGACGATGGCCAGCGGGACGGCGAGTGCCTGTGCCGTCTCCGCGAGCATCGTGAAGTTGAACCGCAGCAGTGCGTAGGTCCCCATCTTCAGGAGGACGCCCGCCAGCATCACCGACACCGGCGTCGGCGCCTCGACGTGAGCGTCGGGCAGCCACGTGTGCAGCGGGAAGACGGGCACCTTCACTGCGAATCCGAAGAACATCAGGACGAAGGAGATGGTCGCCAGACTGAACCCGGCGATGGTCGGCAGTCCGGAGGCGTTGCGGAACGCTTCGGCCATCGCCGGCAGGGCCAGCGACGTGAGGTCGGTGTTGAACACCAGCGCGAACAGGCCCGCGAACATGACGAGCGAGGCCACGTTCGTGTAGACGAAGAACTTGATCGCGGCGTACTTCCGCCGGGGGCCGCCCCAGACGCCGATGAGGAAGTACATCGGGATGAGGACGCCCTCCCAGAAGACGAACCAGAGGAAGAAATCGAGCGCCGCGAAGACGCCGATGAGGCTCGTCTCCATGAACAGCATCAGCCCGTAGAACTGGGACTGTCGCTCGTCGATGGGCGTCCACGCCGAGACGATGGCCAGCGTGGTCAGGATGGTCGTCAGCGCGAGCAGCGGCATACTGACGCCGTCCAGCCCGACGTAGTAGGCTATCTGGTAGCCCGCGAGGTCTATCCACGGGATCTGCTGGCCGAAGGCCACCTCACCGGGCGAGAGGAGCGCGTTGCCCGCACCGCCGTTCTGGGTGAGGAACACGTAGTACATGTACACCGACGCCAGCGCCGGGACGGCGCTGACGGCGGCGGCGAGTTTGCCGGCGTAGCGGTCCGGCGAGAGCATGACCGCGGCGCTCCCGAACAGTGTCACCGCGAGGAGTGCAGCGACCCACATTCAGAACCACCCCCCGGCGAGACCGAAGATAGCCAGCAGGAGCACCAGCCCCAGCGTCAGCAGCGTCGCGTAGTTGCTGACGACGCCCGACTGGATGCGGCGGATGCGACTGCCACCGAAGAGGCTCACGCTGGAGATGCCGTTGACGACGCCGTCGACGACACCCTGATCGAACTTGTCCATCGCGCGTGCGAGCGGGTACGTGAGACCCGTCGCGAGCCACACCTGATACTCGTCTTGGTAGTAGTTGTGCATGAGTAGCGTCTTCAGACTGCCCAACTTGTCCGTGTGTTCGACGGGGTCGGATCCGCGGTACAGCGCGGTCGCGGCGCCGGCACCGGCGAGCGCCAGCCCCAGCGAGACGGCCGCCGAGGCGAGCAGCGTCGGCGTCTCGTTGAGCGGGTACCCCGCGGTGACGTGGGCCACGTCGTGCAGCAGTCCCTCGTAGTGGTGGGAACTGGTCACGAGTGCGGCCGGCCAGCCACCCTCGTCGGGCCCGGCGAGCCACGCGTGCAGGAAGTCGATGTGCGCGCCGGTCAGTTTCGCGACGGGTTTCATGTTGATGAACCCGACCGTCGCGGCCAGCACGCCCAGCACCGCGAGCGGCCCCTTGACGTTCCAGCGAACGCCGTGGGGGTTCCGCGCGGTGTCGGAGCGAGCGTCGCCGTGGAAGGTGAGGTACACCATCCGGAAGGTGTAGAAGCCGGTGAAGAAGACGGCCAGTAGCCCCATGGCGTACGCGACGAGGTAAGCCGTTCCGAGACCGCCCTCAGTTCCGAACCCGTGGATGAGCGCCTC
Source organism: Haloarcula pellucida (assembly GCF_014647235.1). Taxonomy (GTDB): domain Archaea; phylum Halobacteriota; class Halobacteria; order Halobacteriales; family Haloarculaceae; genus Haloarcula; species Haloarcula pellucida. Next base: position 215,006 of record NZ_BMOU01000004.1, on the reverse strand, counting down.
GTACAGCACTTCGTCTTTCGACCAGAAGCCGGCGAAGGGAACGATGCCGGCCAGCGCCAGCGACCCGGAGAGGAACGTCCAGTAAGTCACCGGCATCTTCTCTTTCAGACCGCCCATGTCCCACATGTTCTCGTTGTGGTGCATGGCGATGATGACCGACCCGGCACCGAGGAACAGCAGCGCCTTGAACACGGCGTGGGTGGTCAGGTGGAAGACGGCGGCGATGTAGCCACCCGAGCCCAGCGCGAGCATCATGTACCCGTACTGGGAGATGGTGGAGTACGCGAGCACCTGTTTGATCTCCTGTTTGACCAGCCCCATCGTCGCGGCGAACAGGGCCGTGAAGCCACCGATCAGCGCGATGACCGCGAGCGCCGTCGGCGAGATGGCGTAGAACCCGTACATGCGCGCGACGAGGTAGACGCCGGCCGCGACCATCGTCGCTGCGTGGATGAGCGCGGAGACGGGCGTCGGGCCCTCCATCGCGTCGGGGAGCCACGTGTGCAGCGGGAACTGTGCGGACTTCCCGACGACGCCACCGAGGACGAGCAGTCCCAGCACCGTGAACCACGCCTGCGCGGAGAGGCCGACGGTGTCGAGCATCGCGATGGCCTCCGTCTCGCCGTCGACGACGGCGTGCTCTGCGAGCACGGGGAAGCTCTGGGCGACCACCTCGCCGTTCTGCGTGATGGGGGCGAAGAGGCCAGTACCGAAGGTGGCGAAGATGCCGACGACGCCGATGAGGAAGAAGTAGTCACCGAAGCGGGTGACGAGGAACGCCTTCTTCGCGGCGCTCGGCGGGCCGTCCTCGCGGAACCAGAACCCGATGAGCAGGTACGAACACAGGCCCACCAGTTCGAAGAACATGAAGGCCATCAGCAGGTTGTTCGCGACGACGAACCCGAGCATGCTCGCCGTGAACAGGCCGAGGCCGGCGTAGTAGCGCGGCAGGCCGGTCTCGTCCTCGTCGTTCATGTAGCCCAGCGAGAAGATGTGGACGAGGAACGAGATGAGCGTCACGATGAGCAGCATGAGCGCCGACAGCGGATCGAGCAGTAGCCCGAACCGGAGGGTGACCGACTCGACGCCGGCGACCCACGTGTAGACGAACTCGTTGTGGTAGCCCCCACCGGCGACGGTGAGCGCGACCCAGATAGAGAGCAGCAGCGACCCGCCCGTCGCGGTGATGCCCGCGAGCGCGCCGCCTTTCGGCATGCGGTCGCCCGCGAACAGTGCGACGAGGAACGATACGAACGGCAGCAGGACGATCGCCGGAGCGTATGTGAATGCAGCCATCTGTTACCACCTCATCGTCGTCGCCTTCGTCACGTCCACGTCACTGAAGTTACGGTACAGCACGAGGATGATACCGATGCCGATAGCCACCTCGGCGGCGGCAAGGGCCATCCCGAACAGCGCGAACACCTGCCCGGTGAGGTTGCCGTGCTGGAGCGAGAAGGCGACGAAGTTGATGTTCGCCGCGTTCAACATTAGTTCGACGGACATCAGGAAGACGAGCGCGTTCCGTCGGGTCAGAATGCCGAACAGGCCGATACAGAACACGGCAGCCGAGAGCAGGAGGTACGTCTCGGCGGGGATCACGCACCGTCACCTCCGTGACTGTCGTCGGACTCCGCACCGCCGTCGGCCGCGACGGCCGGTTCGTCGGTGTCCGTGTTGTCGACGCCGAGGTCGACGATTTCGCCGGCCTCCTCGCGGCGGGCCAGCATGACGGCGCCGACCAGCGCCGCGACCAGCACGACGTCGATGATCTCGAAGGCCACGAGGAACCCTTCGGAGGGGACTGCGGCCTCGTTCTCACCCATTATCGCGCTCGGCGCGATGTCGAACATCGCCGCGCCCAGACTCTTCGTAATCGCGGCGGACTCGCCGAACCCGGCCGGGTTCGGGAACGAGACGCCGAGGAACACGACGCCGAGGACGACGAACAGCGCGACGGCCGCCAGTCCCGCGACGAAGTTCCCCTCGGTGTTGAGTCTCGGTTTACTGGTCATGGTGTCACCTCGACCACCGACTCGTCCTCCCGAGTGAGCATCACCGCGAAGGTGATGAGGATGAGGACGCCGCCGACGTACACCAGAATCTGCATCGTTGCGACGAACGCCGCCTGGTTCATGATGTAGAACACGGCGACGCTGACCAGTGACACGCCCAGTAACAGCGCCGAATGCCAGACGTCCCGAACTAACACGACGCCTGCCGCGCTGCCCACCGTCACCAACGCGAACAGCGCGAACGCGATTGACTCGTACAGTGCCATCTTACTTTGAGACTCTTTGCGGCGCCCCTTTGAAGATTCCTCTTTCGTCTCGCGTGAGCGCGGGTCCGCACGGGGGACCATCGGCTACCGACGGCCCGAATCGGGCGTGAAAAGAACGGCCGGCAGGTTACTGGTAGTCCACTTCGCCGTCGCCCTCGCCGATCCACGCGCCCCGGTCGGGTTCGCGGGATTCGAGCGGGTCGATGTCCTTGTACCACGGCACGTTCTTGAGTTGCTCCTTGTCGTAAGCGAACTCGTCTTTCGTGTCCGCGGTGAACTCGAAGTTCTGGGTCAGCAGGATGGCGTCGGTCGGGCAGACCTCCTCGCACAGTCGACAGTAGATACACTGGCCGATGTGGAGGTTGTACTGCTCGCCGTTGCGCTGGTCGTCCATCACGATCTGGATGGTGTTGTTCGGGCAGACGTTCTCACACTGCCGACACCAGATACACCGCTCTTGGCTCCACTTGTGGACGCCGCGAAAGCGGGGGCTCACCTCGGGGGCGACGTCCGGGTACTCCACCGTGAACGTCTCCCCGTCGAGGGCGTGTTTCATCGTCGTCGCCATGGACTTCAGGATGCCAATCATTGTCAGTTTCCTCCAGCGGATTCGGTCGTGAGTGCGGTCATCAGGCGATCACCCCGACGATGACCGCGGTCAGCAGCAGGTTCGCCAGCGAGAGGACGAGCATTCCCTTCCAGCCGATCTCGATGAGCTGGTCGATGCGGACGCGCGGAACCGCCGAGCGGGCCCACTGCGTGAACAGGAACACGCCCCAGATCTTGATGAAGAACCAGACGATGCCGAGACTCGCCGGTCCCGGACCGGCCGGGCCGCCGAGGAAGATGGTGGCGATGATGGCCCCGCCGAGGAAGATGTGGATGAACTCACCCAAGTAGACGAGGACGAAGTACACCGAGGAGTACTCGGTCTGGTACCCGGCGACAATCTCTGTCGGCGCTTCGGGAATGTCGAAGGGGTTACGGCCGACTTCGGCGAGGTTCGCGATCATGAACAGCACGAACGCGAAGGGGTTGACGAACGCGTACCACGAGGGCAGCGGCCCGATGAGGGTCTGTTGCTGGGCCGCGACGATTTCGCTCATCTGGAGCGACCCGGTGAAGATGACCACCGACGCGCCGGTGAGGATGAGCGGAATCTCGTAGGCCACGTTCTGTGCGACGGCGCGCAGACCGCCGAGGAACGAGTACTTGTTGTTCGACGCGTAGCCGGCCATCACCAGACCGACCGAAGCCATCGAGGCCGTCGCGAACACGTAGGCCAGACCCACTTCGGGGTCGGCCAGGTGGATACCGCTGCCCATCGGAACGACTGCGAACCCGAGCAAGGCAGTGCTAGCGATGACGAGCGGCGCGAGGTCCCACGCGGGGCGGTCGACACCGTCCGGAACGATGAGTTCCTTCGAAAGCAGGCGCACTGCGTCGGCCACGATGATAAACAGGCCGTACGGTCCGATTCGGTTGACGGCGATGCGGTCGGTGAACGCCGCCGTGATCTTCCGTTTCGCCCACGGGCCGGCCAGGGCCGTGTTAGTCATCATCAGCGTCCCGATCAGCGCCGCGCCGACGAGACTCATCAGGATCATGACCGGCGTGCTGTTGGGGTCGAGTCCGACGAGGTTCGCCAGCGTCTCCGGGAGCGGTGCCGACTGCATCAGCGGTCCACCTCCCCGAGGACGATGTCGAGGCTACCGAGCGAGGCCACCATGTCCGGGACGTACTCGCCCTGTGACATCTCGGGCAGCGTCTGGAGGTTCGAGAAGCACGGACTCCGGATCTTGAACCGGGCGGGCTTGTCGGTGCCGTCCGACCGGATGTAGATACCGAGTTCGCCCTTCGCACCCTCGACGGCGCGGTAAATCTCCGTATCCGGGTCCGGACGCAGCGTCCGTGGGACGTTGGCCTGAATCTCGCGTTCGTCTTCGGGCCACTGTTCGAGGAGGTCGATACACTGTTCGATGATGCGGGCCGACTCCTCGACTTCGCGCATGCGGACGAGGACGCGACTGAAGTTGTCGCCGCCCTCCTCGGTGACGACGTTCCAGTCGAGTTCGTCGTAGTAGCCGTAGGGGTCGTCACGGCGGAGGTCGTAGTCGACGCCGGACCCGCGTGCGACCGGGCCGGTGGCGCCGTACTGCTTGGCCTCTTCGGGTGAGAGGACGCCGGTGTCGACACACCGCATCTGGAATATCTCGTTGCCCGTGATGAGGTCGTGGTACTCCTCCAGTTTGTGCGGCAGGTCGTCGAGGAAGTCGCGGGTCTTCTCGAAGAACTCCTCGCGCGGTTCCGGCAGGTCCCACGCGACGCCACCCAGCCGCAGGTAGTTGAACATCAGGCGCTGGCCGGTGAGGTCTTCGAGGATGTTCTGGACGACCTCGCGGTCGCGGAACGCGTACTGGAAGATGGCGGTGAAGTCGCCGAAGACGTCCAGCGCGAAGGTTCCGAGTGCGAGCATGTGTGCCGCGATGCGACACAGTTCCGCGCTCATCGTCCGGATGACCTGCGCGTACTCGGGCACCTCGATGTCCGCGAGGTCCTCGGCCGCGCGGGCGTACGCCCATTCGTTGAGGATGCCGGCCGAGACGTAGTCCCAGCGGTCCGGGTACGGCATGATCTGGTGCCGGTAGGTGCCCTGCTGGCACATCTGCTCCTCACAGCGGTGGAGGTAGCCGATGTCCGGTTCGAGGTCGGCGATCTGCTCGCCGTCGAGCACCGTCTTCACGTGCAGGACGCCGTGGGTCGCCGGGTGGTGGGGACCGATGTTGACGAACATCGTGTCCGAGTCGTCCTCGCTACGGTGGTCGGCCTCCAGCGGGTTGGCGTTCTCACGCAGCGTGACGATCTGTGGCTGGTCCTGATTGAAGTCCTGCGAGAGCGGGTGGCCCTGCCACGTCTCGGGGAGGAGGATGCGCCGCAGGTCGGGGTGGTCGTCGTAGTTGATGCCGACGAGGTCGTAGGCCTCTCGCTCGTGCCAGTCGGCCGTCGAGTAGACGCGAGCGGCCGACTCGTTGTGCGGGTCGTCCTTCGGCGAGGGCACGATGACGGACAGTTCCTGCGTCGGGTCGTCGAACTTCCGGAGATGGTAGATAGACTCGTACCGGTCGTCGTACTCCTGTGCCGTGACACACGCACAGTGGTCGAACCCGGCCTCGTTCTTCAGCGTCGAGAGGACCGCCTGCACTTCGTCGGGACGGATGACGAACCCCTCGGCGTTGACGTGTTCCTCGCGGTCGAGGACGTGCCCGCCGAGCAGGTCGGCCAGTGCGTCGTAGTCGAGGCCGTCCTCGGTGACACCGACCTCGGCCGCCGTGTCGGGTGTGGGTTTTTCCAGACTCATGGTTATGGGGAGTTGTCCCAGTTGTACCGCATGACGAGGTCGTCTTCGTCGATCTCGTCTGCGAGTTTGTCGACGAGTTCGTCCTGTTCTAAGTCACCGAACTGTTCGAGTTCGTACGGTTTGACCGTCACCGGCGAGGACTCGCCGTTGGCGATGCGCTCCTGTAGTTTGGCGACGCCGTAGACCAGCGCCTCGGGACGCGGCGGGCATCCGGGGACGTGGATGTCGACGGGGATGACCTCCTCGGCGCCCTTGACGACGTTGTACCCTTCTTGGAACGGGCCGCCGGAGATGGTACACGACCCCATCGAGACGACGAACTTCGGTTCGGGCATCTGGTCGTAGACGCGCTTCATCCGCGGGGCGAACTTCGAGACGATGGTCCCCGGGACGATGATGACGTCGGCCTGCCGCGGCGACGCGCGCGGCACCCCGGCGCCGAACCGGTCGAGGTCGTGCTTGATGGCGTAGGTGTGGATCATCTCGATGCTGCAACAGGCGATACCGAACTGCAGCATGAACATCGAGGACCCCCGGACCCAGTTCATGAACTTGTCGAACTTGGTCAGGATGAACGGCGTCGACCCGAACGCCTCGCGCAGCGTCGAGTTGAACCGGTCGTCCACGCCGTCACCCATGCGGGCTTCTTGCGTCGATACATCTTCGACCGCCGGCGGTGTCTGGTCACTACTCATATGTGTCTGCCCCCTTCGTGGCACGCGGACTGCGCACCCATCTGACTGCGCCGTTACGCCACGCCCAGCCGAGTCCGACGACGAGCACGCCGATGAACACGACCATCGGCAGCAGGACCTTCGTCATCCCGACCGCGCCGACAGCGTCGCGGTAGATGACCGTCCACGGGAAGATGAGGACGGTCTCGATGTCGAAGATGACGAACAGCAGGGCGACCATGTAGTACTGGATATTGAACTTGATCTGCCTGCTGCTGCCGGTCGGCACCTCACCGGACTCGTAGGTGGCGGTTTTGCCTTGTTCGGGCACGCGCGGACGCAGAAGGCTCGACACGGCCATCATCGTGATGGGGATAGCGAGCGCCACGACCGCGAGTGCGCCGATGGCGATCCATGGATTACTCATTCCGAAATCTCCTATCGTACGACGGTTAGAAGTACTGGCATATAAGGGTTGATAACCACTACGGCGCCGGATTTCGGGCGGTTCGGGGGTCTTTAAAGTGGCCGGACAGAGCGTCGGTTAGTCCCAGTACGCCGCTTTGAACCCGGGGGTCCCGAGTTCGTGAAGGTCCCGTGACACCTTTCCGACCTCCTCCTGCAGACCCTCGTGATACTCGACCAGACGGTCGCGGAGTTCGTCGTGTTCTCTGGAGAGAATCTGGACGGCGGTGAGCGCCGCGTTGAACGACTTTCCGGCGTCGACGGCCGTGATTGGCGCACCTTGGGGCATCCCGATGACGGAGTCGACGGACTTCTCCTGGACGGGGACGCCGATGACCGGCAGCGGGTAGGCGATGCTCGCGGTCATGTTCGGGAGGTCGGCGGACTTCCCGCCCGCGCCGGCGATGATGACGTCGACGCCGCGAGCCTCGGCCGTCTCCGCGTACGCGTACATCAGGTCCGGAGTGCGGTGGGCCGAACAGACGAACGTCTCGAAGGTGAAGCGAGCGTCGGGTGCGTCGGTGTAGTCGGTCTGTTCAGCGAAGCCGAGTTCCTCGGCCAGTGCGGCGTAGGCGCCGGGTCGTTTCCCCTTCCCGCCGGCCATCGTCGGCAGGTCCGAGTCGGACCCCATCACGATTCCGACGTCCGGCGTCGCTTCGTCCGGGCGGTCCATCGCCGCTTCCTCGTGCAACTGGTCGACGAGCGACTGGACGCTGTCTGCGGTCATACGAGAGCGTCCGAACGCTGGGGGTGTAAGTGTAGGCGGTTTCGCTTCGTCACTCGGCGTCGAGCACGGTCGCGAGCGCGTCGTAACACGCCCGCGGGTCGGCGGGAAAGAGCTTGAGAGGACGGGTCTCACCCGAGATGCTGACCCGAAGCGCTCCCCGTTTCCGGTAGGTGAGCGCGGTGCTACCGATTCCGGCGACGACGAACAGTACCGCGAACAGGAGGTTGCGCCCGACCGACGCGAGGCCGAATCCGACGAGGCCGAGACTCATCACGACGAGGAACCAGTCGACATCCTGTAAGGTCACGTCCACGACGCCGGACAACGGGACGGCGACGGACTCGCCGTCCGGGCGGTCCACCAGCAGTCGGTCGCGAGTGACGGTAATCCGGCCACCGCGTCGCAGGACGCCGTCGTACACTGTTTCGCTCTCGTCGGACATCGCGACTCAGTCGTCGCCCGAGACTGGCGGTCGGTCGCCGCCGCGACCCCGGAGGCGGTCGAACGCCGAGACGAACTCGTCGTCGTCCTCGGTGAGTTCGGCCCACGCGCTGAGGCCGCGTTCCTCGCGGGTGCCGGGGATGGTGTTGTCGAGGACGAACGCGACGATGCCGCCGACGACCATCCCGGTACCGCCGACGACGAACAGCGTCGTCGCCACGACGTCCGTTCCCAGTATCGCGCCGAGGACGGGGACGCTCGCGAGGCCCTGTTGGAGTGCCGTCGCACCGGACGCCTCCAACCCTTGCCCGACCTGACTCATGTACTCGGGGACGGCGAGGCCGGCGAACAGCGCGAAGCCGACGATGAAGATGTTGCGATTGGCGTCTAAGTCGACGTACTTCAACTGCGAGAGGCCCACGGCGGCGATTTGCCCGAACATGACCATGTAGAGGCCGCCGATGATAGGCGCGGGGATGGTAGCGAACAGTTCCCCCATCGGGCCGAAGTAGCCGACGACGATCATCACCGCGGCACCGATTTGGACGACGTAGCGGGAGGCGACGCCGGTGATGGCGATGGCGCCGACGTTCTCGGTGTAGGAGGTACAGCCGTTCCCGGTGCCCATGATGCCGGCGAAGACGTTACCGACGCCTTCCATGCCGATGCCGTGGTCGATGCGCTTCGCGCTCGGGGCGCCCTTGCCGGCGATGCGGGCGACGGAGTGGTAGTCGCCGAAACTCTCGACGACGGACGCGAGCATCCCCGCCATCATGCCGACGACGAACCCGGGCGTGAACTGCGGGAGGCCCCACTGGAACGGGTAGATAGGCTGGAGCAGCGGGGCACTCGTAACGCTCCCGAGGGCGACGTAGCTCACCGACCCCTCGGCGAAGACGCCGGTCACAGAGAGGACGGCGGCGACGCCCCACGCGACGGCGATGCCCAGCAGGACGGGGAACAGTTTGAACGCCCGATGTCGACGGTCGAGGTACTGCGAGAAAACGACGATAGAGAGCATCGTCAGCCCGAGCAACCACCAGTTCTGCCCGGTACCGGGCGCACCGAAGTTCGGGTTCGAAATCTGGGGGACGTTGAACAGCGCGAGGCCGATGAGCGCGATGACGGGCGCGATGACGACCGGCCCCATGTACCGCTTGAGTTTGCCCATCACGCCGGTGTAGCCGATGCCCATCTCGACGAGGCCGGCGACGATGACCGCGCCCTGTAACTCGACGAGCATCGTCTGCCAGTCGGCCCCCTGCTGGGCCAACACGCCGACGATGGCCAGTCCGGGCGCGAGCATCGAGAACGTCCCGCCCTGCACGATGGGGTAGCGGTTCCCGATGGTCGTCTGGGCCAACGTCGCGATACCGGAGACGACGAAGAACGTACCGATGAGTCGGCCGACCTGTCCCGGTGCCGCCTCGAACATCCCCATCGCACCCGCGAGACCCAGCGGAATCGCGACGGATGCCCCTATCATCGTCAGGTAGTGCTGGACGCCCAGCAGCATCGACGCGCCTCTCGGTGGTCTGTCTTCGATGCCGTACTCCACGAACCCGGCGGCCGACGTTTCGCCCCCGGCGTCGGGCCCCTCGGGTGTGAAGTCTTCTTTCACTTCCTCGAAGTCGTCCGCGCTGTCAGAGCCCATGTGCCAACTACGGTGGACGTGGCTACGACGCCACTAATCTCTTGCCAGTTAGGTCGCTCTCAGCCGCACGAGAGCGCTGGGCGCCCACACCGAAAGGAAAACGCTCTTAGCCCGGACCGACACATCTGCGTACATGAGCAACGGGGACGACGAGACCGCCGAGGACGCCCCTGCCGAGGAAGACGGCGACGGCGTCGGTAGCGAGGAACTCGAATCGCGACTCGACGAGGCCAGCGAGGCGCTAGAGGCCGCCGAGACGGAAGCGGACCTCGACGAGGTCGAGACGACGCTCGACGACGTCGAGAGCGACCTCGAAGCCGCCGACCTGCCCGAACCCGACGAGGACGACGAGGACGCGGAGGACCCCCGCGAGGAACTCGAATCGCGCCTCTCGGACCTGCGTGACGACCTCGAATCCCAGCGCGGGCCCTACGCCGAGGACGTCGTCGACGTCGTCGAGACCGCACAGGGAACCGTTACCGACAGCGAGTGGACCGACGACGGCGAGGACGAGGCCCACGAGGCCGTCGATACGTTCCTCGCGGCAAGCGAGGAGTACGTCGACCACGGCGCCGACGCCGGTGCCGACCTCGACGCCGCGGCCGACGCTCTCGGCACCGTCGCGGACGCTATCGAGGATGCGGCCCTCGACGCCGACGACGACGAGGAGACCATCGCCGGCCTCCTCGAAGCGGCCGAGACCCTCGAAGACGACCTCGAAGCAGCGGAGGTCTGGGACGACCTCACCGTACGAGAGCAACTCGACGCCAAGGGGTTCTACGACGTCCTCACCAACGAGAACCGCAAGGACTTCCCGGCCGAGTGGAACGCCGCGAAGATCCACGCCAAGGAGGGCAACCTCGACATCGTCCTCTTCGCGCTCGACAAACTGGGCTCTGAGTTCATCGAGGAGTACTTCATCGACATCCTCTATCACCTCGGGAGCGACGCCGCACCCGCCTTCGACGTGATGCACCAACGCGCACAGAAGCGCGATAAGGGACCGATCAAGGTCCTCGGGAAGATCGGCGACGACCGTGCCACCGAGACGCTCCACGACTTCATCGACGGCGACGGCGACCCCGCCCTCCAGACGGTGACGATGCGCTCGCTGGGCGCTATCGGGAGCCCCGAGTCGGTCCAACCGGTCGCGAACCGACTCGACGCCGACGACGACGAGATCCGCTCGGTGGCGGCCCGGTCGCTGGGACTGCTCGGTGACACCCGCGCGGTCGCCCCCCTCGCTGACGTCCTCGAGAGCGACGACAGCGACGAAGTCCGCGCGTCCGCCGCGTGGGCGCTCCGACAGATCGGGACACAGGAGGCCCTCGACGAGGCGGCGAAGTACGCCGACGACCGCGCCTACCTCGTGCAGGCCGAAGCGGAGAAAGCCGAGAGCGCGTAGGCCGAACCCTTTTGTCCGAAGGGGCGACCAGCCCCGCCGATGCGGTTCCCCGTCGACGTTTCAGATTCGACTGCTCGTACCCCGCTCGCCCAGCGACTCGCGTCGCTGGCACTCGTCTCGCTCGTCCTCGTCAGCAGCGTCACCGCCGGCGGGATAGCGGTCGGTACCCCGACAGCAGGTGGTCCCTCGACGACGACACCGACCATCCACGCCGTCTACCCGGACCCGGTTGCCGGCGGTGATCGGGGCGAATTCGTCGTCCTCGACGTCCCCGCGGCAACCGATCTCGGCGCGTACACGCTCACGGACGGCCACACCACTGCTCCGCTGCCGGACCGGGTCGTGCGGGGACGGATCGTTCTCACCGCCCATCCCGACCGGGTACAGAACCTGACCGACGAGTCCGTCTACGGTCTCGATTCAGCCGTCGCTCTCGCGAACGGCGGTGACACGCTCCGCCTACGCCACAACGGCAGCGTCGTGGACCGACTGCGGTACCGCGACGCCGACGAGGGTGCGGTCGGCGTCGTTCACGGCTCGACAGTACGGTGGCGTCCGCTCGGCGCGACGGACCGCCCTGTCGTCACGGGCGGTCCCGGGTCAGTCCGGGTTTTCACCCTCCCGGACGCGCCGAGCGCCCCGGTCGAACCCCTCGATGACGCCGACGAACGGCTCTATCTGGCAGGCTATACGCTTTCGTCGACCCGCGTCGCGGACGCACTCGTCGCCGCCCATCGACGAGGGGCCGACGTGCGCGTCCTGCTGGAGGGGTCACCGGTCGGGGGCCGAACCCGCGCGGAAGCCCAAACGCTCGACAGACTCGTCTCGGCGGGCGTGAGCGTGCGACTCGTCGCTGGCCCACACGCTCGATACACCTACCACCACGCGAAGTACGCCGTCGCGGACGAGCGCGCGGTGGCCCTCACCGAGAACTGGAAGCCCGCCGGGACGGGCGGCAACAGCAGTCGCGGGTGGGGCGTCACGACGAGACAGTCGCGGGTCGTTGCGGGTCTCGCGGCGACGTTCCGTGCCGACGCTGGCTGGCGGGACGCCGTTCCGTGGTCCCAGTACCGACGCGGACGGCAGTTCGAACGCGGCGAACCCGCCGACGCGACGTATCCGTCGCGGTTCGAGGCGCGGTCCGTCGCCGTCGACCGAACCGACCTGCTCGTCACGCCGGACAACGCACAGCGGGCGCTCGTCGACGAACTCGACGGCGCGGACGACTCCATCGCGGTCGTTCAGCCAACTATCGGCGGATGGAACGAACCACTGCTCCGGGCACTCCGGCGGGCCGCCGACCGCGGCGTCGAGGTCCGTCTCCTCCTGAGTTCGGCGTGGTACGTCCGCGAGGAGAATCGACGGACCGTCGAGCGGTTCGAGGCGTGGGCCGACCGGACCGGCGCTCCGCTCTCGGCGAAACTAGCCGACTCCGGCGGCCGTTTCGCGAAGATACACGCGAAGGGGGCCGTCCTCGACGGTGACCGGGTCGTCCTCGGGAGCCTCAACTGGAACGAGCAGGCCGCGACGACGAACCGCGAGGTGGTGCTTGTCCTCCACGGCACCGAGGTGGCAGCGTACTTCGGCCGCGTGTTCGAGGCGGACTGGTCCGGCGGTCGACCGGCGGTACCGGCTGGGCTTCTCGGTGCCGTCTTGGGCGTCCTCGTCGTGGGCGCACTCGCCGCTCGGCGGGTTCGGTTCACGAGATAGGGGTTCGAGAAGAGGGTGTCGCGCCGCTCAGACTTCTTCGGGGAGCGCCGTCGAACTGCCGAGGTCTTCGTCGATCTCGGCGTCGGCCATCTTCTCTACCAGCGCGTCGATGACGGCGTCGCGCATCCCCGAGACGAACTTGATAGAGCCGACGACGAGGTGGCCGCCGCCGGAGACGCCGCCGCCGTCGACCTCCTCAGTCAGTTCGGTGACCATCCGCGGGATATCAAGACGGACGCCGTCACTCCGGAGGACGGCGAAGTCGGGGCCGTAGCCGATGGTGATGACGGGGTCGCCCGTCTCGGCGACCTTCCGGTCGTGTATCTCGCCGGTGGTCTTCCCGGGTGCGGGGTAGGTAAAGCGGTGGGCGTGGTTCTCCACGTCGATGCGGTAGAGGTGCGCGCCGTTGTCGAGTCGCTCGTGTTCGACGTGGCTCATCGCCGCGTCGAGTTGCTCGTCGACGTCGCGTTCGGCCTTCTCGGCGAGGACGTCGACGAGTTCCCCGTGGCGCTCGCGGTTCTCACAGTCGACGTTGAGCACGTCGCTGATGAGTTGTTCACCGGAACTGTAGCGGAGCCAGTGGGTGGCGTAGTCGAGCGCTTCACCGATGTCTCGCAGGTCGGTCTCGTCGTACCCCTTCTCGCCGGCCAGTTCGAGGTAGTCGCTCATCGCTTCGGCCTCCGAACGGTCCGAGAGGCCGGCCACGGCGGGGACGTGCTTCAGGTCCTCGGTGAGGTCCGGGTCGATCATCCGGGCGAGTTCCACACACAGCATCCCCGTCGTGATGCGGTAGTCCTCCCCGTGGAGGTACGGGTTGACGTGCTGTTCGATGAGCGGTTCGACGGCCTCCGGGTCAGGGTGGTGGTGGTCGACGACGACCACGGGGATGTCGTAGTGCCGGAGGTTGCGGTAGGCCGGCGTGTCCTCCTCGGTCGACCCGTTGTCGAGCATCAGGACGAGGGGGAGTTTCTGGCCGTGGCGGGTGCGGTCCTCCAGCGCGAAGTTGAGGTCGCGGGTGACGTCCTCCATCTCGTAGTAGGGCGCCTTGCTCGGGAGGCGCTTGAGGAGGTGCTGGGGCGCGTCGCCGTCCTCGTAGTGGTCGGCGATGAACCGTTCGAGCGCGACTTGCAGGGGGACGCTGGCACAGAGACCGTCGCCGTCGGCGTGGTGACGCATCCGGATGGGTCGCCCTTCCAGAACGGTCTTGCGAAGTTCCGTGGCGACGTCACGCAGGTCGTCCCACAGTTTCTCGAAGGCGGGCCACTCGACCAGTGGGTCGATGTCCGTCGGTTCCGCGGCAGCGGCAAGCGCCTCGTCGAGGTCGTCCCCGACAGCGGCGGCCTCGTCACCGTCGAGAACGGTCAGGGAGTCGACTTCGACCTGCACGCCGCCGTCTCGTTCCTCGGCACGGCCGGAGACTCGAATCACGTCGTCCATCTCCACGTCGGGGTAGGCGCGGACGCCGGCCTCCTCGAAGGCGGCGCAGGGGACGACGCCGGTGCCGTCTCGGACCTGAAAGACGGTCGGGCCGCCGGTCTGTTTGATCTGGACGACCTGCCCCTCGACGACGACGGTGTCGCCCGTCTCGTCGTCGAGGTCGGTGACGTCCGCCGCGGTCCCGTGTGGCACGTGTTTTTGCTCGTAGTCGGTCAGGCGGACCTCCTCGAAACTGAGGTCGCCGTCGGGACGGACCTCACCGAGTTCGACGACGAGGTCGTCCCCGACGTCGTAGTTACCCAGGAGGTTCGACCTGTGGACCAGCCCGGACACTTTCTCAGAGAGGTCGACGAAGGCGCCGTAGTCGACGACGCCGTTGACCGTCGCTCGGTAGCGGGCCCCTTCCTCGACGTCGTCAGCGGTACACTCAGCAGCGAGATCGTAGACGATGGTTCCCCCGTCGGGAACCGCGGCACCGTCGTCGGTGCCAGTTGGCGGAGACATTTAGCGTCTCTTCGGCACTCCCCGGTTTGTACTCTTCGAAATCGCTGGCTAGACGAGACGCGCGTGTCTGGCGTTCGCGCTTGCGCACACGGCGGCGAAGGTGGACTGCCGAGAGCGGAACCCTTAGAAAGCGCCCGACCCCACCGTATAGATATGGGGCTGTTTCGTTCGGGCGGCATCCTCGGCATCGCCGAGTCGGCGCTCGACTTCGCGCGGGCCGCGTCCGAGGAATCCCATCCGAACGAGTACATGGGACTGCTTCGCGGCGACGACGCCGCCAAACTGGGGCTCGACGAGGACGGCACCGTTCTCACGGACGTACTGGTCATCCCGGGGACCGAATCGAACCCGGTGAGTGCGACGGTCAAGACGAGTATGGTACCTAACGACATGCGCGCCGCGGGGTCGATTCACTCACACCCCAACGGGGTCCTCCGGCCGAGCGACGCCGACCTCGCCACGTTCGGTCGAGGCGACGTCCACATCATCGTCGGCTACCCGTACGGGCCCGACGACTGGCAGGCCTTCGACAACGACGGCGAACCGGTCGACCTTCCGGTGCTGGATGTCGAACCGCCCGAAGAGTCCTTCTTCGACTTCGACCAGAGCGACATCGACCGCGAACTGCGCGAGGAGGAGTTCGACTCGTGACACGCGTCGTCGCACAGGGCACGTTCGACATTCTCCACCCCGGCCACGTCCACTATCTGCGAGACGCCAAAGCGATGGGCGACGAACTCCACGTCATCGTCGCCCGGTCGGTCAACGTCACGCACAAGGAACCGCCGGTAATGCCGGACGACCAGCGTCGCGAGATGGTCGCCGCGCTCAAACCCGTCGACGAGGCTCACCTCGGCCACCCCGAGGACATCTTCGTCCCCATCGAGCGCATCGACCCCGCTATCATCGCGCTGGGGTACGACCAGCACCACGACGAGGAGCGACTGCAGGCGGCGCTTGCAGACCGCGGCCTCGACTGCGAGATTCGCCGCGCGAGTCCGCTCGACCGCGACGACTCGGATCGCCTGCTCTCGACGGGCCGTATCATCGACAGAGTCCTCGAAGAGCGGTCGTAGCCGGCCTCTCCGGCAGACGTGTCGGGTTTCGGCCGATCAGAACACTTTTTACCACGACATTTGCAGATGCGGTAACCTCGAACGGGTGGGGGAAAATGCAGAGAGCTACCGTCAACGACGTCGAATCGCTGTCGTACCGCATCATCGAAGTACTGCTGTTGCTGCCGACGGCCGCTTGGGGGCTGTTCGGTCTGGGGGCTATCTTCCTCGGTATCACGGGCGGCGTCGGGGGGTTACAGGGGCCGGCCGGTATGGTCGGGATCCTGGGAACGTTCGGCCTCGGGTACGTCGCGCTCCTCGTTTTGGCCGTCGTCTCGTGGCTGGTGACGCCCGTCGTGTTGTATCTGGACACCAGCCGTATCGCCGAGACGGACGTCGACTGGGACCCGAACCCGATTCTCTGGGCCGTCGGCGGCTTCTTCCTCGGCCACCTGATGAAGTTAAACCACCTCTACTACCGCCACAAGGTCGTCGTCGACTGGGTCGACCGGGACTGGTGGTGGGTCTTCGTCACCGTCGGAGCGGTCTGTCCGCTTACGTTCCTCGCACTCGGAGTCGCCCTCGCGGAGACGCTCGGGACCGCGGTGACCATCGTCCTCGTCGGCCTCGGCATCCTCTCGGCCGTGCCGTTCGCGCTCGCAATCTACCGGGACGCGACGTACGTCCGCCTCAACTCGGCCGAGTGGCGACCCAACCCCGGTACCTACGTCTCGCTGGGACTCATCTTCCTGCTGCTGGCACCGGTCGCGTACCCGCTCGTCGGTGGGTACTATCTGGTCCGGCGGTACGGGGCCGTCGGCTTCGAGTGATACCGCCGTCCCAAAGCATATGATTGGGTGGGTGCTGTCGTAGCCCATGCCCCTCCGTCGCCGCTCCCTCCTCGCTGCCATCGCCCTGTCACCGCTGGCCGTCAGCCCCGCCGACGCGGCCGACCCCGGTTCTCTCGCCGTCGACTGGCGGACGACGGTCGGTGACGGCAGACTGCTAGACAGCGCCCGGGTCGACGGTCGGACGCTGTTGCTCACCGACCACTCCGACCAGACTGCCACGCTCCACGCGGTCGACGACGACGGGACGAGCGTCTGGTCCCGGCAGTTCGACGACGTGCCCTCGCCCGAGACCGTCACCGGAACCGACGACGGTGGCGCTCTCGCCGCCGGGCGCACGGAGACTGACGACCGGGTGATGGTCGCACGGCTGTCGGCCGACGGGGCACTGTCGTGGCGACACCGCGTCCCGGTGGGGTATCACGACGATAAACTCGGCGTCCAACCGCTCGATGGCGACCGGGTGGCGGTCGTCTCGAACGACATCACGACACACGCCGTCTCGGCCCGCATCCAGTGTCTCGACTCGTCGGGGACCGTCCGCTGGGACCACACTCGCGACGGGTTCGGGGCGACCATCACCGACGCTCTCGACGGCGACTTGGTGACCGGTGGCTACGCGTACGAGTCGGCGTTCGACGGCTGGTTCGACCGAATCGACGCCGAGGGACAGCGGGTTTGGGAACACCGATGGACGGAGGAGTACATGGACGCCGCAGGGTTCGGACCCGGCGGCGGCGTCGCCGCGTCCGGCATCTACGAGGACGACGGCACGGACGCGTGGCGCATCAGCTATCTCTCGGCCGACGGCCGGATGCAGCGCGAGTGGACGCACAACTTCGCGGACGACGACCGAGCGAACCCGCGGGCGGCCCTGCGACTGGCCGACGGGAGCGCCGTCTTCGTCGGCGACCGAGACGACTCGCCCCGAGTTCGACTCCTGCGGACCGGGTCGGCAGGGTCGCCCGACACCGTCACGCTCGAACCGTTCGACGCCGCCGTCGCGCCCCACGACCTGTTCCCGGTCGACGGTGGGGTCTTGCTGACCGGCGATTTCGAGTCCGCTTCGGACGGCGGGAGTTGGGTGGTCCGCATCGCCGAACGCGGGGCAGACGCGACAGCGACGCGGACTGACACACGGACGACGCGGACGGGAACCGACACCGAGGTGACGCCCTATCCACCGCCACCGACGGACGTGACCGAGACGACGACCGGGGACAGCGGCCCCGGATTCGGGCCACTGGCGGCGCTAGCGGGACTCGGGGCCGCGTCCCTAGCGCGACTTCGAAACGGCGAGAAAGACGCTGATTAGATGAGGTCGTGTTCGGCCAGTCGGTCGACGGCTTCCTGCAGGCGCTCCTTGCTGTTCGCGTAGGAGATGCGGGCGTAGCCGGGCGTCCCGAACGCGCTACCGGGGACGGTGGCGACCTGTGCGTCCGAGATCGCGGCGTCACACCACTCGGTGTCGTCGCCGTCCGGGGCGACTTCGGGCATCATGTAGAACGCGCCCTGCGGTTCCGGGACGTGGACGCCGTGTTCTTCGAACAGGCCGATGAGGAACTCGCGGCGCTCGGCGAAGGCCTGACGCATCTCCTCGACGGCCTCGTCGGTGTTGGTGAGCGCCTCGATGCCGGCGTGCTGGACGAAGTTGACGGCACAGGAGACGGAGTGAGAGTGGACCTTCCCGGCCTGCGAGACGAGCGCCTCCGGCGCGGCGAAGTAGCCTAGCCGCCATCCGGTCATCGAGTAGGCCTTCGAGAACCCGTTGAGCGTGATCGTGCGGTCCTCCATGCCGTCGAGGGTGCCGAGGCTCGTCGCCTCGACGCCGTCGTAGGTGATCTCCTTGTATATCTCGTCGGAGATGACGGTGATGTCGTGTTCGACGGCGAGGTCACGGACCCCCTCCAGCGCGGCGTCGGAGTAGACGGCCCCGTGTGGGTTGCCCGGGGAGTTGACGACGAGCAGTTCGGTGTCGTCCGACACCGCGTCGGCGAGGTCGTCGAGCGCACCCGCTAGCTGGAAGTCGTGAGCGGCCGTGTCGACGCGGGTGAGTGACCCGCCGGCGAGTTTCGCCATCGCCTCGTAGGAGACCCACGCGGGGTCGAGCAGGGCGACTTCGTCGCCGTCGTCGATGAGGGTCTGGAAGATTTCATAGAGGGCCTGTTTGCCACCCGGCGTGACGATGAGGTTCTCGGTGCCGTACTGGGTGAGGCCGTCGTCGTGGAGTTTCTCGACGAGGGCCTCCTTGAGTTCGGGGATGCCGTTCGACGGCGTGTACCCGGTGTGGCCGGCGTCTAGCGCGTCCTTTGCGGCCTGCTTGATGTTCTCGGGCGTGTCGAAGTCGGGTTCGCCGACCGAGAGGTCGACGACGTCCTTGCCCTCGGCTTCGAGTTCGGCGGCCTTGTTGCTAATCGCGAGTGTCGCGCTCGGTTCTACACGTTCGACGCGGGAAGCGAAGTCCATAGTCATAGGTTTGCGAGTTCGATGGCGCTCGTGACGGCCGAGCCACCCTTCTGCGTGCGTGCCTCGGCTTCGTCCTTGCTCATGCCCGGACCGATGATGCCCAGCGTGACGGGGGTGTCCCGTTCGAGCGAGACGTCGGTCAGGCCCTGTGCGGCGGCGTCGGCGATGACCTGGTCGTGGTCGGTGTCGCCTTCGATGATGACCCCCAGCACTGCCACGGCGTCGACGTCCTCCCGACGCGCCAGTCGGTCGGCCGCCAGCGGCGTGTCGTAGGCCCCGGGCACGGTCACCGTCTCGACGATATCTGCGTCGTGGTCGGCCGCGGCAGCGCTGGCCGACTGTCTCATCGCCTCGATGACGGCACCGTGTTTGTCGTACTGGGCGACGACCAATCCGAGCTGCACCATACCTGTGTGGGTGGCTGTTATCCCTAAAGAACTACCGTTCCGGCACGGCGAACCAGAAGGGTTCTAATCCTGCCCCTGCTTGCCACCACCATATGGCTACGTCGAGCGGTGTACTGCCCGTCCTCAAGAACACGCGCCGCCGCGTCAGTTCGTGGGCACGATCCGACGAATACGCGACGATCAAACTCGTCGTCGGCGTCACGCTCCTCGCGCTCGTCTTGCGATTGGTCTCGCTCGGACAGCGCGTCGCCCACTTCGACGAGGGCCGGGTCGCCTACTGGGCATGGCACTTCGGCGACACCGGGTCGTTCGCCTACCGGTACATCATCCACGGACCGTTCATCCAACACGTCGACCGGTGGCTGTTCGCCGTTATCGGCCCCTCCGACTTCGCGATGCGCCTCCCCGTTGCGGTCATCGGCGGCCTCATGCCACTCATCGCGCTCCTGTTCCGCCGGCATCTCCGCCGGACGGAAGTCGTCGCCGTCGCGCTCTTGCTCGCGGTCAACCCGGTGTTGCTGTACTACTCGCGGTTCATGCGGAGCGACGTCCTCGTCGCCGCGTTCATGTTCGCCGCGTTCGGCTTTCTCGTCCGCTTCTACGACACCCGCAAACCGCGCTACCTCTACGCCGTCGCCTTCTTCATGGCACTCGGGTTCGCCTCGAAGGAGAACGCCCTCGTCTACGTGCTGACGTGGCTCGGCGCGACGGGGCTCTTGCTCGCGAAGGTGCTCGTCCTCCCGAACGGGTTCCGCGACGCCGTCCTGTTCGTCACCGACACGCCCTCGGCGGGCGAGATTCGGGACCGGGTCGTCGGCCGCGTGAGAGGCGATATCGCCCTCGTCGTGGAGACTGTCCGGTCGTTCCGCGCCCGCCACGACAGCCCCCTCGGCGTGTTCGGCATCTACGTCGGCCACGTCGCCCTCGGCGTCGTACTGTTCGCCGCCGTCTCGCTGTTCTTCTACGCGCCACGCGGTGCCGGCGTCGCCGGTATCCAGCACCCGCCCGCCCCGCCGTCGGCTGGCTCCGTCGGCTTCTGGGAGGGCGTGACCAACCCGGCGCTGTTCGGCGAGATGCTCCAGACGACCGTCGACCGCGTCGTGAACCAGTGGGGCGAGTGGCTCAACCCCGCCTCCGAGAAGACCCTCGACGACTACGAGCGCCACCTCGGCGTGTTCGTCAAGGCGATGGCGTACGCCTCGGCTCCGCTGACGGCCTTTGCCGGCCTCGGCTACGTCCTCGACCGACTGGGCTACACCGCACCGCGCCACCTCGTCCCGTTCCTCTTCTACGGCGGGTTCGTCTCCATCTTCGGCTACCCGCTGGGAACCGACATCGGCGCACCGTGGATCGTCACCCACGCCGTCGTCCCGCTTGCTGTCCCGGCGGGCGTCGCCCTCGCGGCGGTGTTCCGCTGGGGGGTCGAGTCGCTGTCGACCGACGACGAGACGGGCGTCGCCATCGCGGCCGTCGTCTTCCTCCTGTTGACGGTGCTCGTCGCCAACGTCGCCGTCACCCGCGTCTACACCAACACGACCGCCGACAGCAACGAACTCGTCCAGTTCGCCCAGCCAGACCAGTCTGTCAGACAGGCACTGACCGAGATGGACCGCGTCGCGACGGCCCACGACGGCGGCCCCGACGTCGTCGTCTACCACGGCGAGTCGGGCGACGCCTACGACGACAACAACGCCTACGTCGAGGAGAGCAGGGACACGTGGGACGACGCGTGGTGGAACCTCCAGCCGACCTGTCTGGAGTGGCACAACACGCTCCCGCTACCGTGGTACTTCGCGGCCAGCGACGCGAACGTCGCCTGTGAGAACCAGGAGACGGCGCTCGGCGTGCGAGCGATGCAGAATCAGCCACCTATCGTCATCACGCAGGTGTACGACTCGACGGTGCCCAGAGAGCGCCTGCGGTCGGCGGGCTACACGAACGAGAGCTACATGATGCGCACCAGCGGCTACAAGAACACCTTCACCGTCTGGACACACGAGGAGTACGCGGACAACGCGACGGTCGAGTGAGGCCGACCGTCGCTCTCGTCGGCCCAGAAATCAACGTTTAAGCGCTCGCCAGCGAAAGCGCGGCACATGACACGTACGTCGCCCGGCCCGACCGTCGGTGTGGTCGGCGGTGGGCAACTCGGACGCATGATGGGAGAGGCGGCCGCGCCGCTGGGCGTCGAACTGGTCGTCGCCGACCCGACGCCGGACTGTCCGGCCACGCCGGTCGTCCGCGACCAGTTGGTCGGCGACTTCGACGACGAGGAGACGTTCCGCCGACTGGCCGAGCGCGCGGACGTCCTCACCTACGAGATAGAGCTGGCCGACCCCGACGTCCTCGAACGAGTCGCCGAGGAGACGGGGACGCCGGTCCACCCCGATCCCGAGACGCTCCGGACCATCGAGGACAAACTCGTCCAGAAACGGCGGCTCTCCGAGGCTGGGGTTCCGGTCCCGGCGTTCCGCGCCGTCGAGACGGCCGAGGACTTGCGCGAGGCCTGCGAGGAACTCGGCTACCCCGCGATGCTGAAGGCCCGCACTGGCGGCTACGACGGGCGCGGGAACGTCCCGGTCTCCGGTCCCGAAGACATCGAGGCGGCCGTCGACGACGTCGCCGGCCCGGCGATGGTCGAAGAGATGGTCGACTTCGAGCGTGAACTGGCCGTGATGGGTTGTCGCGGCGACGGCGAACGCGACACGTTCCCGGTCACCGAGACCATCCACGAAGAAGAGATCCTCCGCGAGAGCGTCGCGCCGGCCCGCGCGAGCGAAGCGGTCCGTGACCGCGCCCGCGAGGTGGCGCTGGACGTCTTAGACGTGATGGATGGCCGCGGCGTCTTCGGCATCGAACTGTTCCAGACGGCCGACGACGAGATTCTCCTGAACGAAATCGCCCCGCGGCCGCACAACTCCGGCCACTGGACCATCGAGGGCTGTCACACCTCGCAGTTCGAACAGCACGTCCGGGCGGTGCTGGGGATGCCGCTGGGAACGACCGAGCAGCGCGACCCCACCGTCTCGACGAACATTCTGGGCGACGTCGACGAGCGTCAACCAGCGGTGCTGTACGGCGACGACGCCGTGTTCGACACTGACCGAGCGCACCTCCACTGGTACGGCAAGCACGAGGTGTACGAGTTGCGGAAGATGGGCCACGTCACGATGCCCGGTGACGGCGAGCGCGACGTCGACGAGTTGCTCGCCGACGTCCGCGAGTTGCGCGACGGACTCACGTTCCGGGACTGATACTGGTGGCTGTAAGTTCGTAACGATATTCGCCGCCCCGGGGTGGCGAATTACTTCAGTTTGTTACAGCCACCAGTATGAGAACTCGCCCCTCGACAGCGGCGCCCCGCTCACGGCCCGCTACTCACTCTCGCTCACTCGTACCGAACCGAGTCGTCTTTGTCCGTCCGGTACCGAGCGAGGCTATGGACCGACGAGCATTTCTCCGGGCAGTCGGGCCGACCACGGCAGTCGGTCTGGCCGGGTGTATCGGTGGTAGGAGCGCCAACACCGACTACGACGTCGGGATGGGCGCGAAGGTGTTCCGGCCACAGGAACTGCGGGTCGAACCGGGCACCACCGTGACGTGGCTCAACACGAGCAAACAGGGCCACACCGTCACCGCCTACGAGGACACCCTCCCCGAGGGCGCCGACTTCTTCGCCTCGGGCGGGTTCGAGTCGGAACAGGCCGCCCGAGACGCGTGGGGGAACAGTTCGGACGGGACGCTGTTCGAGGGACAGTCCTTCGAACACACGTTCGAGGTGCGCGGCGAGTACCCGTACTTTTGCATCCCGCACGAACGCGGCGGGATGGTCGGCACCGTAGTCGTCACTGACGACCCGGAAACGACCGAAGAATAGTCGGCTGTGTGCCGAACGGAGTTAGGCTTCTTCGACTTCGACGTCTTCCTCGTCGACGTCGACGGCCGTCTCCTCTTCGGCGGCGACTTCCTCGGGGCGAGCCTCGAGGGTGGTCTTCTGGATCTCGACGCGGCGGAGGGGGTAGATCTCCTTGGCCTCGCCGTAGATGGCCGAGGAGAGACGCCCCTCGACGACGCTGTCGACGAGTTCCTCGAAGGTGCGGTCCTTCGCGGTCTCCTCGACGAGGTCGATCATCGTGCGGCGGATGGCTTTCTCCTGGGAGGCGTCGGCCTTCTTCGTCGTGACGGCGACCGGCTGAATCTGGACGCGGTAGTCGTCCGTCGTCAGCACGGTGATGAAGGCCTCGACCTTCGAGGAGCCGCGGCGGACGAGCGAGCGCAGGTAGTCCCGCGTTAGCTCGTGCTTGACGAACTCCGTGTACGCGGAGTCGCTGGCGACCTCGTTGATCTTGAAGGTCAGCTTCGTGTTGTTCTCGCTGGCGTCCTTGTTCAGTTCGCCCAGCGTCGTTTCGATGGTGCGACCGAGCACCTGGTCCGGTTCGTCTGCGGGTGTCTCACCGAGAACCTCCCGGTCGAACTGTTCGGGAGCCTGCACGGTGTACCACCGCTTTTGCTGTTTGCGCTTTGAGACGCTTCGTTCACTCATGGTTGGATTGTATGGATTGGTCGGATAGCTGTGCTGCGACCCGGAGGTTGACGACGTAGTCGTCGACGGTCGACTGCAACCCGCCCGTCGAGTCGCGCTCGACGGTGGTGACCACGGCGTCGTCTTCGACGCGGGTGGTCATCTCGTCGGTGTTGTCCGGCCGGAGTGCGGCCGCGACGCGTGCTGCGCGGGCTGGCGAGCCGTGTGTCGTGCGGATCTCGGCCCGTCTCATAGTGCCTCCCTGAACGCTTCGATGAGGTCCGCGGTCGGCACGTCGAATCTCGCGCTGGCGCGGGTACCGTGCCCAACCGCCTCGCCGTCGACGGCGTCGGCGGCGGCCCGCATCGTCGCGGCCACGTCCCGGTCGTCGGTGGCGCGGGCCGCGGCCTCGCCGTCCGTGACGACGAGCGTCACGGGTTCGGGCGCGCGGAAGTCGGCCACGAGACGGGCGACGGTGCCGACCGGCATCTGATCGCCGCGGGCGACGAACAGGCCGTCGTATCGGCCGGTCGTCGCGTCGTCGACGGCGGTGTGGGCCCGGCGGGCGTGGGTTCGCCACGCCGAGAGGGCGTCCTCGCGGACGCTGTCGTGCCCGAGCGCGAGTGCGACGCCCGTTCCCGGTCGCTCCCGGGCAACAGCGTCTAACACGTCGGCGTAGCCGCCGATCGTCTCGAACGGCCCGCCCACGTAGGGGTGGAGGACGCGACCGAGGGCGTCGGCGGCCCGCGGCGGCGCGTCGTCCACACCGGTGACCGACAGTGCGACCAGCGACGCGACGCGCCGGTGGTCGTCGTCGGTCGGGTCGGCGGGCAGGGCCAGTTCGGCCAGCGTCGCTCGTGCCTGCTCCTCGTCCCCCGAGAAGGGGCCCGAGAGCAGCGTCGAGTGGGCCAGTCCGTCGGCGAGGTCCGCGACCGGTACCGCGAGTCCGGGGCGGCGGTCGAGGCCCGCCTGTTCGGCGGCGCTCTCGACCGACCCGTCCACGTCGCCGCCAGCGATCGTGCCGGCGAGCGCGAGGGTCGGACTGGTCGCGGTGCCGAGTTCGCGCGCCACCTCGAAGGCGGCCGCGGTCGGCCGGTCGGCCAGCGTGTGGTCGGCAGTCGGGAGCGAGCGACCGAGGGCGACTGTCGCGTCGGCCTCCGTCGTCCGGTCGGGGTCGGCGAAGGGGGCGACGACGCTCGCCTGGAACGGCGTTCCGGCGGCGTCGAGTGCCCGTGCCAGTACGCCCGTCGCGGCCAGCGAAGCGCCGGTCGCGTCGCTGACGAGCCGAACGAAGTCGGCGGCGCCGAGCGACGCGGCGACGTCACTGGGGGCGGGGGCTGGCGGCTGTTCCCGACCGGTGGTCGACATCAGTCTTCGTAGAGCAGCGCGACGGCCTTGTCGTAGCTGTAGGTGAAGTCCTCGTCGAGTTCGTCACCGCGGTAGTAGTCGACGAGTCGGCGAATCTTCGACTGCGTGTTCTGGAGTGCACGCTTGTTCTGGTGGTCGCCGGGGTTCTCGTCCATGTGGTCGCGCAGACGCACTGCGCGCTCCATCAGGTTCCGGAGGTCCTCGGGGACGTCGCCGTCGGCGTCGTTCTCCTCGAGAATCTCGGTGACCTTCTTACCGGTCGCGAGTTTGACGTTCGGGACGGGCGTGCCCTGAACACCTTCGTCGCGTAGTTTGAGACCGATTTCGCTGGGCGAGTGACCCTGCTCTGCGAGTTCGACGACGCGCGCTTCGACGGCGTCGTCGTCGACGTCGCTCCACTCCGGGGGTTCGTCTGCCGCGGGCTTGTCCGAGTCGGACGAGCCGCGACGGCGTGTGTGCATTCGTGCCATTGTTGTCGATTGGAACCGCACGAACCGCTCGTCGCTGCCGGTAGCGAGGCGTATCGGCATCGGACGATGCCAAACACGGCCGCAATCCCGAGCCGTGGAATCCCACGGCGTGTCAGATTTGCGGTCGTGCTGTTCCCGTAGAGGCGTCGTCGGTCACGCGACTAAACCGTTTCCATCTCGTCTCCGTGGCCAGTAGACATTTGTACTGGTACATCCACGGTGGGTGCATGGATAGGCGTGCGTTCCTGCAAAGCGGCGTCGCGGTCACCGGCGCCGTCGTCGCCGGGTGTGCCAGCGACGGGCCGACGGGGACGCTCGCCACGTACGTCAGTGACCAGCCCGGCGACATCGGCGATTTCGAGTCCTGTGTCGTCTCCGTCGACGAGATTCGCGTCCTGCCGGCGGCGTCGGCCACCGGGACGGCAGACCACGACGGCGACGAACTGACCTTCAGCGTCAGCGGCGTCACCCTCGACCTCGTCGACCTGACCGGCGAGGCGGCCGCACTCGCCGAGACAGTAGAGCTCCGAACCGAGGAGTACGCCTACCTCAAACTCGGTATCTCGACCGTCGAAGCGTCGCTCGCGGACGGCGGCATGGCGATGGTCACGACGCCCGGGAACGCCCGCCTGAAGTTCCCGCAGTCGTTCGAGATTCGCACCGGCCGGACGACGCGCTTTACTGCGGACTTCACGCCGGTGGCTCGGGGCGGGACCGGCCGGTACGTACTCAAGCCAGTCGCCGAGGAGACTACCGTCAGCTACGGTGAGTAACGGTACCGAGCCACATTCAGTGTTCGATACCACGCCAAGAGTATTATGTCAGAAGCGACTGTAATAAACCATGCCGGGAAGGGGTGGCAGCGTCGGGTCTCGGGGGCAGAGTGCGCCGTTGGGAGTCGTACTCGTCCTCGCGGTCATGATCGTCTCGACGACGGCTGTCGTCGCGCTGGGTGCCGACGCCATCGCGAGTACGCAGAGCCAACTGGACACCGAGCGGACCAATAAAGTACTGACGCAACTGGACTCACAAGCCGCGCTCGTCGCGCTCGGTCAGTCGGAGGTCCAGCGAGTCGACCTCTCGGCGGTTGGGTCGAACAGATATCGGGTGGTCGATGGGACCGACGGCGGGGAGATACGTGTCGAAGTCGACGGCGTCGCGACGCCCATCATCGAACAGGAGATGGGCAAAGTCGTCTACGAGGGCGAGGGCGGAACGAGAGTCGCGTATCAGGGTGGTGGCGTCTGGCGGACGAACGCGGACGGGCAGGGAGTGATGGTCTCGCCACCTGAACTGCACTATCGGAACGCCACGCTGACGCTTCCGCTAGTGACGGTCTCCGGCGATTCGTCGCTCAGTGGGCAGGCCACCGTCACCGACAACGGGTCGATGCAGGCCTATCCGAACACGACGCTCGGTCGGACGAATCCCCTACAGAGCGGTCGCGTCAACGTCGTCGTCCAGAGCGAGTACTATCGAGCGTGGGGCGACTATTTCGAGGAGCGGACGGACGGCGGGGTGGCGTACGACCACGTGAACGAGGAGGTGACGCTTACCCTCTCTGTTCCAGCGACGAACCCCCCAGTCGCCGGCGGTATCGTCTCGGGGGCGCCCGGCACGTCGATGACCATCAAGAACAACGCCGAGGCAGACAGCTACAACTCCTCGAACGGCGACTACAGTGCGACGGTAGCAGAGGAGACCCGAATCATCGCTGCCGGCGACGTCGACGTCGAGAACAACGCCGTGATCAAGGGGAGTCTGGAGGCTGGCGGTGACGTCGATATCGCCAACAACGGTGAGATTCGTGGCAACCTCTCGTACGGCGGGACGGCCTCTGGAGGGGGGTATCCGGGCGGCGTCGACGGCTGGGACGAACAGAACGCGTCCGTCACCTCGCCGGACTCCGTGGAACTGCTCATCGACAATCGGCGAGTCGGCGCCGACGACAGCAGCGAGAACGACAACGACGACCCGAGCGTGGACATCGACGAGAGCACGAACACGCTGGAGAACTGCGGGTCGACCTGTGAGGTGACTGCCGGGACGTATTACCTAGATTATATGAACGTTCCGGGGACCCTCCGAATCGACAGCAGCGGTGGGCCAGTGAATATCGTCGTTGATGGCGACGTCACCCTTCCGAACAACGCGAACATCGAAGTCGTCGGTGGCAACCGCGTCAACCTCTACGTCGAAGGCGACGTGACCTACGGGCAGAACGCCTACAACTCCGTTACCGGTGACGAGGCCCCGAACTTCTGGGTGTACACGAACCCCGGCGCGAGCGCCACGTTCAACAACAACGCCGTCTTCGTCGGAGTCCTGTACGGTCCGGGGGACGGTGCCAATCCCGGGACGTCTGCGACGCTCGACAACAATGCGCACGTCTATGGCGGTATCGTCGGCGACGTCTCGTTCATCAGCAACAACTACGGCGTCCACTACGACGAAGCGCTGACGAACGTCCAGAGCGTCCAGAACGCGCGAACGATACCTGCACTGACCTACCTCCACGTCTCGGTCAACCGAGTCAACGTCACGGCGTCGTAATCAGCGCCGTGCGGGAGTGACAGTTCGGTTTCTCCGACGATACTCTCACCGTAGGCGGTCGCTCCGATGAAGCTATCAGTTCTCACCAATCGGCCATCGTGCTTATCACGGATGATATCTAAGTCGTCGCAATGCGATCGCCAATCGACTCCGAGGATGGCCAGCGGCGCCAACGCGCGCAGTCTGCGCCACTCGGGGTGGCACTGATGCTCGCCGTGATGATCGTCGCGACGACGACGGTGGTCGCGCTCAGTGCTGGCGCAATCACCGGCACGCAGTCGGAACTCGGCACAGAACGGACACAGAAGGCGATGACCGAACTGGACTCCCGGACGGCCCTCGTCGCACTGGGCCAGTCCGGCGTCCAGCAGGTCAGCCTCTCGGAGCGCGGCAGCCAGCAGTACCGCGTCGAGGAGGGCGCTGGGTGGATGAACCTCTCGTACGAGAACACGACGACGGGCACCCAGACCACGATCTACAACGAGACGATGGGTGCCGTCGTCTACGAGAGTGAGACCGACCGGACGATAGCGTATCAGGGCGGCGGCGTCTGGCAGTCAGGTCGCGGCGACCGCTCGGTGATGATCTCGCCACCGGAGTTCCACTACCGGAACGCGACGCTGACGCTCCCGCTCGTGACCGTACAGGGCGAGTCGTCGCTCGACGGGAAGGCGGTCGTCACCCACAACAACACCACGCGGTACTTTCCGAACAAGAAACTCAACACCCAGTTCCAGAACCCGCTGAACAACGGCCGCGTCACCGTCACGGTCAGGAGTCGATACTACCGTGCGTGGGGGGCGTTCTTCGAGACGCGAACAGACGGCGACGTCGAGTACGAACACACGAACAACGTCGTCACCGCGGAACTGGTCGCCCCCGTCGACAAGCAGCGGCTCACCTCCGCGACGTCTAGCCTCTCGGCGAGTGGGGGGTTCACCGTCAACGGGGGTGCGACGCACAACGACACCTGTGGGGCCGCGACCGACGTCTACACGGACAGCTACAACTCCAGTGGCACGACCAACGACTACTGTACGCAAGCGAGCAACGGGAACCTCGGGGACGACGGGGACGTCGTCTACGGTCGGAACATCGACATCAGCGGTGGCGCCGCCGGCGAGGACTTCAACGGTGACCTCGTCTCCGGTCGGAGCGTCGTCGTCGGGAACGGGGCCGGGAAACCGGACGTCGACGGGAACATCAGCTACACGGACAACTGCAGTCCCAGCGTAAGCGACTGCCAGAGTCGCATCGTCGACCCCGACGGGGGCGTCAAGCAGATCAGCGGCGTCGACCAGGCCGCAGCGATAAACGGCATCGTCCGCGACCGACTCGAAACGGCCGCCAGCGACAACGACAACGCCGGGACGCCGGCAGACGGCGCGAGCATCGATTACACCTCCGGCACCGCGGAACTGGAGGACGGGACGTACTACCTCACAGACCTGACCGTCGCGTCCGGCGACACGCTGACGCTCGATACGACGGGCGGCGACATCGTCCTCGCGGTGCAGGAGAACGTCGAACTGGGCGACGGTGCGACCATCGAGGTCGAAGGTCCGGGCACCGTCAGCCTCTACGTCGGCGGGACCGGCGGACACACGGACCACGTCTTCTTAGACGACGACGCCGCGGTGACGAACCTCGGTGACGACGCACCGCAGTTCCGCGCCTACGGTCGCGACAACCTGACCGTGACAATCGGCGGCGGGAGTAGTTCTCACCCGGCGAAGTACGTCGGCGTCATCTACGCGCCCCCGGGCGTCACTGGCACCGGCAGCGTGACTATCGACGGCGGCCTCGTCTACGGCGGTATCCTCACCGGCCAGACCACCATCGAAAACAGCGGAAAGGGCGGCATCCACTACGACGAGGCGCTACGGACCCAGAACATCCTCTCGCGGGACGACTCCGTCGTGAAGGTCACGTACATTCACGCGTCGGTCAATCAGGTCAACGTCACCAGCACCTGATCACGTATCGATGTTGACCCTGATGTCGTGATAGACGACGTAGACGCGGTCGATGTTGCCCGGATTGTACGTACACTCGACGCTCGTCTGACTCAGCAGAGTGCAACTGAAGCCGTATCTACTGTACACCTCGGCCCAGAGCGACGCTCGCGGCGTCGAACTCATCGTGATCTGGACGCTGTCGACGTCGGCAGACCGGTTCCGGTAGAAGACGTTCGAACCGCGGTGGTTCATCCGGACGAGTACCGTCGACCCGCTGAGACTCTGGACGTTGGGTCGGTTGACGCCCACTACCGTCACGAGCATCCGTTTCTCGTCGACGACGAGTGGCGGTTCGCGGACGACCACGCCGCCGTCGCGGTTCGTCCGGAACACGGCACCGGCCTCGTAGACGATTTTCCGGTCGTCGTTGCCCTCGTAGACGACCGGTCGGATATCTTTCGTTAAGGTCGTCGGTAGCCCGCCACTACCACCATCGAGTTTCACTTCCATCGTCACGTTGTCGCCGGTTCGAAGCTGGGACTCGCCGAGGCTGATCTCGGTCGCGCGACTCGGCGCACCGCGTTGGTGGATGTCCGCGACGTTGTCGGCGAGCACGTCGAAGGCGCGCTCTGCGCTCTCCAGTTGCTCGACGTCGCGAACGTCTTGCAGGCTCCCGAGGCCGCCCACCGAGATGAGTGCGATAGAGGCGACGATGAGCGTAAAGACCAGCGTGAAGCTCAGCACCTCGCTCACGGCGCGATCAGACATCGGTTATCACCAGTTCACTCGGGCTCGGACCTTTGTCGTACCAGATCTGGACGACGCCCCCGTCGGCCGTCGACCCGGACCTGAGGTCCGTCTTGACCTCCAGACTGACCGTGACAGACACCTCGGGGTCGGTCGACGTCAGGACGAGCGTCTCCTGATTCTCGACTGCGACGTCGTAGCTACTGCCCGAGACGCGGTCCGGGAACGTCTGGTTCATCCGGACCGTCGGACTCTGTCCGGCCCGGACCAACCGGTCGGCCCGTGAGAGATCAGACGCCACCTGATGTCCGATGATGGTGAGTTCCTCACGGACGACCTGTTCCCGTCGGTCGTTGACGTAGTCGGTGCCGGCGACGAGGAGGCCGGTTATCAGCAACGCCGATATCGACAGTGTCAGCGTGTACGACAGCGTCGTCGAGACGGCGCGATTATGCATCTGGCTCACCCGGTGCGACCCTGATGTCCGTCACGTACCGCAGGTTCGGTGTATCGTAGCTGTACTCGACGGTAATCTCGTAGTATGCGTCGGTCCAGTAGGGGTCGCCCGGTGTGATACCGAGCGCTCCCTCGTCGACGTTGGTGTTGAGCAGGCTCGACCCGCGGACGACCATCGAGTAGTTGCCGTGCATCGCCGTCGCGTTCTTGAACCGAATCTTGTAGTCCTCGATGGGGCCGTCGGGCGCCCCAGCGGCGAAGTGCATATTCTCACCGCTCGAGGTAATTCCGAGCGCGTCACATGGCTCGGCGGCCACGGTACCGCCTGTCACGTCGATGCGGACGAAGCTGTGTTTTTTCGTTACCTCACAGGCCTCCCTGGTTACCGACCCGCCGTCATTCTTGACGACGACGACACGGACGACATCGCCGGTCGGGTTCCAGATGTGCATCTGCCATGTGTTCGTGTTGCCGCTCGCTGCGAGTGAGTCATCCCTGACCTCTATCTCGAACGACGTGGCGTTGTTCGATCCGTCTATCTCGCTCGCATTGATGACGAACGCGCGCGTAGCATTCTCGCCGGCTATCCCGGACCGCGTGACGTCCTCAGCGACCACGTAGTTCGCACTCCCCGATGTGGACGTGAAGTCGTCGCCGGTCGAACTATTCTGGGCGATGCGCCGCCCGTCGACGTTGGCGCCGGGGTCGCCGGGTCTGTACGAGACGTTCACCAGCGTGCCGGTCATCGCCTGCTGTTGCTCTGTCTGCATGCTCGTGTTGTTGACAGCGAACGTGATGGCCTCGTCACGGACGCTGTCGGTGCTGTAGTTGTATCGGTTGGCGTCGTCCAGCGCGTAGCCGGCGTTGGTCTCGACCATCGCCCGCATCGCCAGCGCGTCGTCGCTGCCCGCCGTCTCGCCCCGGCTCGCGAGGTTCTCGGTGAAGATGGCGGAGTTGACGATGAGCGCCAGCGCGACGAACGTCACCGCGAGCGCGAACGCCGCGATGAGGATTATCTGCCCCCGGTCGTCGCGGTTTAGATCCGCCACGCGATCACCTCCACACGGACCGTGTTGTAGACGTTAGAGGGGAGGTTCGGTATCGGATACGTGTCCCTGTCGTCCCGTATGACCGTCGCGTTCCTCGTCTCGTTGGCGTCGTACAGGTGATCGTGGTCCATCAGCGTTATCGTGTGGCTCGCGCCGACGGCGTTGTCGCTCGGGACGCCGCTGTAGATGTACCGTCGACTGATGACGTCGCCGTCCTCGTTCTGGAACCAGAAGTAGACGTTGTAGGCGATGCCTCGCCTGTCGAACGACCGGTTGAGCATCTGACCCAGCGTGTTGTTCGGTGGCCCACTCGTATAGTAGCCTAAGTTCTCGTTCGTGCCGTGGAACTGCTCTGAGGTGTTGTTCCAGTAGAGGACGGCGGGCTTGAGCGAGTCGTTCTGTGCCGCCGCCGCCAGCACGCCACTCCCCGTCGCCTGCTGCTGGTTTTCGATGTGCTGGCTCGACGTACTCGCAGACAGCGGCGTCACCGCCGTCATCTGCAACGCGAAGACGAGACTCGACAGCAACATCAGTCCGGCGACGACTGCCTCCAGCGTGTGTGCTTGCCCGCGCATGTTACCACATCTCCACGTAGAGGGTGACGTCCTCCAAGTTCAGCGAGACGACCCGCAGTGCGGTCACCGTCTCGTCGTTCGTCGACGGCGGCGTGTCGCCGCGGGCGAGTCGGATGTCGCTCCCCACACAGTCTGACTGCTCCAGTAGCCGTTCGTCCGAGACATCCCAACACAGAATCTCCTCTCGTTCGCTCGGCTGTTTCGTCACGTTCCCACGGATGGTGACGTTGACGTGCTGCCGATTCGCGTCCAGTCCCAACTGCTCGCTGAGCGACTCGTCGTCGAACACACAGCGGCCCGGCCCGTTCCCATCGAAGAACTCGACGGTACAGAACCGGTCGATGGTGTACGGCTGGTCGGGCCCGCCGAGCGTCGACTTCGTCAACTGGTCTGCGACCCGGTTGGTGGTGACCGTCTCGTCCTGTGCCCCCGCCGTGAACGGAGACAGCAGGCCGGGAATGAACAGGAAGACGAAGATGAGCACCGCCAGAAAGAGACTCATCCCGATGGCGAAGTCGAGCGTCGTCTGTCCGCGCATCAGTTCCCCCGCCCCACT
Source organism: Haloarcula pellucida (assembly GCF_014647235.1). Lineage (GTDB taxonomy): Archaea > Halobacteriota > Halobacteria > Halobacteriales > Haloarculaceae > Haloarcula > Haloarcula pellucida. The sequence goes on along the minus strand of NZ_BMOU01000004.1, from coordinate 181,320 downwards.
TCGAAGCCGTACCACTGACGGCCACCCAGCCTATCGGTGCTAGTTCCCTTGCCGTACATGTGTCGCCTCGCGCAGCCCCACGCTACGCGGTGTCTGACGGACTGTCGCACTCGACGCTCTTGTACATTGTGGCAGTCCCGGCCGGGAGTGCGGGACGGCAGCGACTCGCACGTTCGATTCGGTTCGATGGGTTTAAGAAAGCCCGTCGGATACGATTGGATGCAACGAGGGCTCGTAGATCAGGGGTAGATCACTCCCTTGGCATGGGAGAGGCCCCGGGTTCAAATCCCGGCGAGTCCACTCAAATTTTACCGGCGTAGCCGGGGAAATTACAACACGGAGAGCGAGTCGCTTCTTTCCGATTTCACCGGAATCGGGGTTCTGCGTATCTCCCTCTGGAAAGAGAGTTCACCCGGAATCCGGATGCACCCCTCGCTGTCCTGCGGTTATTTCGAGGGAGTGTCCTCTTTCGACATTTCTCGGAGGTGGTCGCTGTGTCGCGTAAGCGCGACCTCGCTCGTCCTACTACTGATTGGCCCTATCCTCGTGACGAGTTCGTCCGCGCGTCGCGCCTCCTGGAGGCGACCGACGAGGATGTTCGTCGAGCCATCGAGCGCCAATCACCGTCCGCACCAACTCGACCAGCCGGCAGCACCCCCTCGCGGGGTGACCCGGAAGCCCGAGCGTCTCCCCCGAACCCGGAGGGTGAGGGGAATCCTAACAGCGACACGCCGGGCCAGCACGTCGACGATGCCCACCCAACCAGTCCCGAATGAGCGTCGTCGAGCCGCCGGGACACCTGGGCGGGCTCGACCTCGCCGATAGATGTAACACTCCCGTACTGGCAGACCTTCTGGAAGAGCGCGACCTACTCGGTCACGGTCAACTTATCGACGGAACTCTCACAGAACGTGACACAGATCGCGTGCGCGTCGCTAAGTTCATTGCGGCGCATCCAGAGGGTACACCGCTCTCTCACGTCGTTTCGTACGCAGTCAAAGGTGTCTCGCCCGAAGCCTGCGAGCGTGTCGAAGGCTCTGATCCCGACTACCAGTTTGCATACCGCTTCGTCGACGACCTCGTAGCTCCCGAGGACCCCTACGTGCAGAAATCACGTTCCTCAGGGGTCCTGATGGTGACCCCAACCCTCCGCCTTCTTGACTTGATTACAGAAGGCATTACTCAAACGGCCCACCAGAACGAGGACCAGACGTACGACCGCCAATTCGTCCGCAACTACCTCAAGCGGGTTGATTCCGTCGACGACGACCTTCGTGACCTGCTGGTGGACAGTTTTACATCCTACCTCAATCGCATCGAGGACTACCGACTGCTGTTCGATGTCCACTTCGTCGGTCGTACTGGTGGTGAGACGACCCGCCGGATGACGAAGCGGTACAAGACGCGATTCAACGACGAGGGCCGTGTTTCCAAACAGTTCGCCCGGTTCAATGATGCTCTCGAATATGGTTACGAATACGCTGACAACGCCGTCCTCGCTACGTTCACTACCGACCCCAAACAACACGATTCCCTGCTAGCGGCTATCAACTCCATCAACGAAAACTTCAATCGCCTGCTCTCGTACTTCGACTCCGATCCTTCGACGAAGGACGACACTCGCTGCCCAGAGGTTCGAAATTGGCGACCCGACCTTGATAGTGATGTGACTGGACGGCCTCGATGCCGCCCCAACTATATCAAGGCGCTTGAATTTACCGAGAAGGGCTACCCACACCTGCATGTTCTGTTTTTTGACGTGCCAACACGTGAATCAGACGGAATGCCGTGGCTCTGCGATAAGCAAGAGATCGCGAAAAAGTGGAACGACTACGGTCAGGGCCGTATCATCGACACGTATCCGCTCGTCTACCGAGACGATCTCGATGACCTTGATGCCAACTTCGATACCGATGAAGGTTTCGTCGACTGGTACCGCTTCGGTGATCACAACCATGGTGACGGCTGGGTTCGTGACCGAACAAGGGCACACGATCTCATTGAATTCGATGATGAAGGCCAGTCTATGGAGTCGACAGCTGGCGCGTATCTCGGAAAGTATCTGAGTGCAACGTTTGGTTCGCTACTCGACGCCACGGAATCGTTTGAAGAATCTAAGGAAGAACTTAATTCGTATGCTGATAAAGCAGCGACCTGGAAACTTGCTCTTTACTGGGCATCGAACCGGCGGTTCTGGTCCTGTTCGAAACCGATTACTAAAGGCATTGACCCAGACGACCACCTACAAGACTTGAGCGTGCGTGAGGCTGTTCGTTGGTGTTCGCTTGATTCGACGAAAGCCGCTAGCGAGCAAGAGATACGTGACGACCTTGCACGTCGACAATGGGATGATATTGCTGATCTCGAAGCCGCAATTGACCGGGCAATCTCAGATGTGGAACAACCACCGGTTCGCTCAACATTACCTGAAAAATCGACTTTTTCCTGCGTTATTGACTATCTCGGAGCGTATGCGTACTGGGATATTCCGAATAACGAGTTTTTTCATAGTACTCAACATTTAGATACATATCCAAACTCAACTCATAACGACGAGAATATCTCGATATTCGATATTGAAACGGACTAGACTAAATGTCTGTGTTAGAAGCCTACTTGTTTGAATAAGTGAATGTCTAACCTTTTCCAGTACATTTTAGACCTTCACTGAGTCAATATTATACTAATGAGTGAATCTACCAATCAGGATATGATCTTTGAAGAAGAGCGGATTGACCTATTACTTGATAATGCTGATGGAATCATAGAGCAAAAAGAGGAGATTAGGTCAGTATTTGAAGAAACTATTGGAACGGAACGCAAATTCAATAACTTTGATCTGTTCTTTCGGTATCTTAGTGGTTGTCTGTACGGAAAAGTGGACGAAGAGGAACAGGACGATGTTACAGAAGCTCTTTTGAATACTGTAAATGCTTTTTCTACGGATGCTGCTGACCGACTTTGTGAAAATGGTGAGAAGGGTCAAAAATTATTTGAGTTCATTACCGAACTAGAAGTTGAATATGGAGTTGATCTTGATCAGAGAACAAATCGAATTTACAAGGGTCATGACTGGTGGAGTAATATAAGAACTCAACCAGGATACCGTTCTGGCCGACCTCATTTCACCCACGAGATTATAAAAGACTATGATGAGCGTGTTGTGATTGGGACTGACGCTCAAAATACGTTAGTTCTTGCTAGACATCTGATTAATGAAGTTGAGAACGCTAGAACTGACCTTGGTGAAGATATTTTAGATTATATCGATCCTGAACTAGTCCGGAATATCAATGATCTCGCTGAAGAACTTGAGGACGCCGTAGTGGAATACAATAGCGAAAGTAACGAATCACCTGAGACTGAAGAATAATGCCGGAGGAGGCAGGTGGTGCGTCACCAAGGAGAGGGTTTAGATATCAAGATTTAGCTGCAGCATTCTATTTCCTTACTGATTATCCGGAATTCCTACCCAAAAAGCCAGAAAAGCTCCATATCGAACGATTCGATTCCGACTTCGCTTTTGTATTGGAAGATGACTGTGGTAAATCGCAGCACTACTTTGAGGTGAAATTTGTTGAAACTGGAGAGCTAAAGTGGGGAGGTAAGTTCAAGAGTTCGGTCTTTCCGGAATTTTATCGAATTAATTCCAAGCATGCTGAAAAAGGTGGAGAGGATATTGCGTTGTTCCATCTTGTTACAAATGGCGCTGCGGCTACTAGAGTTAATAATTTCATTGAAAATTCAGAATATCTCCGGAATGGTACACCATGGGCCACATTCAAGAAAAAATATAGCCGTAATGAACTGAGTAAGCTACTGTCTGGGATTCAGTCTAATAAAGAAATCAAGAACGACGGCGAAGTAATCCCAGCATCAGATGTAGATGACTTATATCGCACCGTTTGGGGACTCCATCTACATACACCGACTAAGGCTGAATTGGAATTGAAAATAGAAAAATATCTCCGAAGGTGCTCTCCTGCTCGGTTTAAAGAACCGATGAACCTAATCCTAGATGAAATAGCTGACACAGGGTCTGGCGTTCTTGAAAGGCGAGAACTGGAGGAGAAAGCACAGATATCACTAGATCCGCGAGACAGCGGAACATCTCCGTCTAATACGAAGAATCAGGAGGAGCTTCATTCAGAAGTAGAAGAGATCGGCTCATCTCGGTCAGAAAGTACTCCCAATACGCCTCAAATTCGACAAGAAAGAGAGAACGTCAGAGAGCTGGGTGAACGCTTAAAAAATCACCCGGAAACGGACCGAATTACTATAGAGGCGGCGACTGAGACAGTAGACGAATTATATGGAAAGCTTGAGGAAGAAGCGAGAGAAAAGTCTGCTACGGAGTCTCAAATCGGGCAACAAATTGATACTCTGTTAAAACAAACAGAACTCACATCTACAAGTCCCGAAGATCATGACTAGAATCACGTTTCAGTTTGTGCCTTCCTCCTTCATCCACACTGATGAGATTATATTAAAAAATCAATATACTGACTCAGCTTGTGTTGATTCAAATAATCTCGGTGTTACAACAATTGAACTGCAAGACGGTCGTCTCGACAAGGTTGCTTCCGGAAGCATTCGATATTCTGTCGATGACAAAGCACTCTCCGAAGACACGATTGAGCGAGTCTACGATGAGGCTATACAGACGCTAAACGAAGTTTTAGCTGAAGGTGGACATGATTACCGAGTGAGTCTTATCATTGGAGACATGGATTCATATGAACAATATTATCGAAATCGGGGTTCTATTTTGAAATTTGGTTCAAACGTCTTGGAAAGCGAAGACCCAGAATACACCGAACTCGATGAATTTTCAGTCAAAATCTCATTTGCAGCTGACGGTCGTCAGGTATCTGTATGACCTTTTCGCCGAGTGATTGACTTTTCTGCCATTTTATGATTGTCGCTGCTTGACACCTACCACTTATTTATTGTATATACTGGCACGGATACATCCTCATATCTGGAGATCTAACCCTTGAATATTTATGCTGTTCAACTAGTTGTGAAATTATATTGAAATCGAAACTCCCCGCGGTTCATCTGACGTTTAGTGAGTTAGAAGAGATAGAGGAAATTCTAGTTTCACAGACGACGCAGCCAAGATTAACCGTATCTGTTAAACTTGACCCTGTAGCAGAGATCTCGGCGCATTCAATCAGGCAATTTTCGCAAGAAGATATTGATTCGTTCGGCGTCGGTTACTCTATTGAGGTATCTGGAGATGAGGGAACAATCAAGATTTCAGGAGCAGCACGTCCCTATGAGAGTCATCAAATGCACTCTATTGGTGACTCCATATGGGTGAATGAGATTGAGACTCAAGTATTGGAATATTTTGACGAGAGAAAAACAAATCTCGGTAGAATACGCACCTATATTGCTGATGAAGGTGCTACTACGTTATCTATCTTTTTGGCCTTACTCGTCGGATATCAGATTGTCAGCGTCACTCCTGGGAAAATTATACATTATTATCCAACTGTTCAAGATTCAGTTGTTTTCATCTTATTGCTCTCAACATATCTTTCTGTTCGGTTTAGAGACTGGATTTTTCCTTATATTCGAATCAGTGGTGTAGAGTCAGTCTCTCCATTCAAGCGACTCAAGGAGATCTTCTACGCCTCAGTCTTTGTTACCGCCTTATTGATATTGGTTCGTTCAATCATTGGGCCTGGCCCTACAATCGTGTTTTAATTGTCTATCAGATGCCGATTATACTTTCACCGAGCCTCAGCACCTAGTTAAGTCCAACCACTCGGAATCTCTCCATGTATGGCAACTCAGGAAACGCCATCCTTCGACGACCTCGAACCGGTTGAAAGCAACTCCGACGACGACTACGATTCCGAGTGGATCGAACTCGAACCCGGAGAGAACGTTGTGGGCGTGATTCGTGATGTCGTCCCGAACTGCGGTCAGTACGACACCACCGTTATCGAACTCTCCCGTGGCATCGGTGACGTCGTCGCCATGTGGTCCAACAACCAGATCGACAACGCCCTCGACGACAACGATCTCGGTGAGGGAGATGTCGTCGGCATCAAGCACACCGAAAAGACGCGTACGTTCACGACCGACGACGGTGAGGAGCGGGAGTACGACGTGTGGGAAGTCCGGCAACTCGGTGGTAGCGAATGAGCTACCAGAAGCGTGCCAGCGGGATGATGGATGACTACCTGAACGTTCGCAACGCCCCGATTGGCCACCGTACACGCTCACGGCCGATTACGCCGTCATGGTGTCGCTCGGCGTGTGGGTCGTCGCGTTCGCTAGCTCGGAGCCCAAACGGTACCACTACCGTTCTTCGGCCGATTCGCACCATCAGTCGTTCGTGAACTCGCCGAACGCCGTGCGTTCGCTCACTCTCGGCGAGTCCTGGCTCTCCCGTCGTGACCACAGTCCCGAGCGGTGTGCACGTTCGTCGACGCCCGGCTTGGAACCGCTGCCAGTCACGGCGCCGAGTGGAGCGAGGCGATCGCTCCCGCTGGGACGACGGTCCGGCGCGCTCCGCCTCCTCTCACAGCCCGAACGGTCCGAGGACGCCGAAGTCGATGCGGAGCGATTCGATCATCGTCGCGGCGTGGCTCTGCATGAACACGTCGGCGCCGCGGAGTCGGTCGTTCCCCCACGTCTCCAGCGTGGCGTCCGCCGCGACCCGCGACGTCTCGTCTAGATACGCCGCGAACGTCTCCCAGAGGTTGGTTGGCTGGCGTTCCTGGACGACCTGCCCGAGGTCCACCGTGGCGATGGCCTCGCGGCAGTTCGCCTCCAGATCCGTAACGAACTCTCGCTGGGTCCGGACGTCCGCCGGCGTCCCGAGTCGAGTCAGGTGGCCGGCGACGAGCGTATCGAAGTCGTACTCGAGGATCTGATCGTGGGCCCTGATGTAGCCCGGAATATCTGACGACTCGGCGAGGTTCTGGAAGGGGATCCACCTCGGGAACACGACGTCGACGAACATGAGGACTCGGTGGGTTGGCGCGTGGATGAAGACGTTTCCGGCGGCGTGGTTCGGTCCGCGGTGTTCGAGTTCGAGGCGTTGGTCCCCGACTTCGAGGGTGTAGCTGTTGCCATCGACGTGTCGACGGTCGGGACGTTCCTGCTGACCGGCAGTGCTCGGAGTGGCGTTCGTTCTCGGACCGAACACAGTCGTCGGAGACGGGCGGTTGTCGTCACCGACCCGGTCGAGGAATCTGGCGGTCCCCACGTGGGCGATGTACTCGGCGTCGTCGGGGTAGAGCGTCGCAGCGCCGATGTGGTCCGCGTGGTAGTGGCTGTAGACGACGTGGGTGATCGGTTCGTCGGTCACCTCGTCGATCGCGGCGAGGATGTTCTGCCCGATGGTCGGGGGTGCGTCGACGACGACCACGCCCTCGCCCGTCGTGAGAAACAGCATCTGGTAGACGCCCTCGGTGATCCAGTAGATGCCGTCGCCGAGTGCCGCCACCAGATACCCCTTGTCGGGAATCTCCGGGTCTTCGGGGGCCGAAGTCTGTGCCGCGAGCGCGCTCGTCGCGTCTGAAAGGTCCTGTGCCGACACGGAACCGCTCAAGCCTGCCATCCCGAGCAGACCTGCCGCGCTGGCGGTGAGGTAGCTCCGTCGTGTGACGTCGGGGTCTACCGGACGATTGTTCCCCTGCATGGTGTCTCGACGACGAGTGACGCGCGCAAAGTTATGACCGAGATACCCCTCTCGTCCTGACGGTACCGGTACTGGACGGGGTCACGGGACGCGGATTACCGGCGTGAGCGAGACGGGTGGCGTGGCTCATACTGGTGGCTGTAACAAACTGAAGTAATTCGCCACCCGGGGTGGCGAATATCGTTACGAACGTACAGCCACCAGTATCACTCACAGAGTTGGCTCGGATTACTTCCGACGGAGTGCGGGGGAGACGAAGAGTCCGCCACCGCGGGCGAGACACGGACGGGTTACCCGACGGCCATCCACACGACGAGCGCTATCGTCGAGAGGACGACGGCGAACTTCACGCCCGCCATCAGGTTCACCTCGCGGATATAGCCGGCGATGAACGAGGAGAGGAGCGCCTGCAGGGTGACCGCGTGGAAGAACAGCATCGACAGGAGGTCGACGTCGACGCTGCCACCGAACCCGCCGCCGGGCGCGCCGGACCCGCTGGCACCGGAGGCCTGACTCGACAGGCCGGACATCACGTCGAGGAACTGCGTCTTCAGCAGCGCCATCACGCCCAGCAGGGTGAGGTAGGTCATGATGATGATGACCATCTGCATCCGGGTTCGGGACTTCCGCTCGCGCTCGATGTCGTCCTGATTCTCCGAGGCCTGTGCGGCCGTCGAGAGGACGTCCTGAATCTGGCTGGAGGCTTCCTGTGCCTCGGCGATGAGTTTCACCGTCCGAGCCAGTCGCGGGACGTGGTACTTGTTGTTGAACTCTCGGAGGGCCTCCTTGAGACTGGTGCCGTAGTTGACCTTCGCGTGCATCGTCTCGAACTCGTCTGAGAGCTTCCCGGCGGACGTCTCGGAGACGACTTTGATGGATTCGAGCAGGGTCATTCCGGTGTCGTTCGCCGAGGCGAGTTTCCGGAGGTTGTCCGAGAGGTTACCGATGATGGCTTTCCGCGAGCGCTGGTTCCACTCGTAGAATATCGTCAGCGGCACGAAGTTGATGTACATCGGGACGTACACCCAGAAGAACGTCCCCGGTACAGGCCGGTTGATCATCCCGTCGAGCGAGAGGGGGGCTTGCCCGAGGACCACGGCGGCGACGATCGAGAGGATAGAGAGCGGAATCGTCAGCCCCAGCACGAGCATCGGGTGGTCGCGGAAGAACAGGTGTGGCTTCTTGAGAATCTGGAGGAACTCGTAGGTCCCTTCGCGACTCTTCACGCGGTCGAAGACGGCGTAACTGCCGCTGTACTGCTCGACGAGACCGAGGTTGAAGACGCCGATGCCTTCGTCGACGACGATGTCGTCTTCGCTGGCGTCTGGCCGGAGGTACCCATCACCGATGGAGTCCTGCGTGACCGTCGAGACGAGCACCAGGAAGGCCATCCCGGTCAGCGGGATGAGACCGTAGACGGTGCCGTAGATGAGCCGCTGCTGGGCGTTGCCCATCATCGACATGATGACGAGGATGATGATGAGCAAGAGCGGGAACAGCGAGAGGGTCATGTACATCTCGCCGAACAGTTCCAGCGTCTCCAGCATCTTCTCTTGCTCCTGCCGGGCGGTCCGCATGTGCTTTTCTTTCTGGTCTTCGAGGAACGAGGTCATGTCCCCACCGGAGTTGATGATAGAGAGCATGTCGGTGAGGAACTGAGAGAGGCTGTCGGAAGGGGTTTCGAGCGCCTGATTCCGAACGGCCGTCCGATAGTCCGTATCGAAGTATTCGGTCTCTAGAACGATAGACTGGAACTCGTGGGCGACCTCTCCGTAGGTATCGTCGGCTTTCGCCATCGCCTGGAGGATTTCGAGTTGGTTCAGCCCACCCACGGAGAGGGCGTACATAAACGAGATGGAGTCCGAGAGGAGGATGTTGATCTCGCGCTCGCGAGCACTGGCCCGGAAGTACGGAATCGAAACGAGCGAGCCGAAGCCGATGCCGAAGCCGATGGCACCGAAGACGACGCCCGTCACGAGAATCAGGAAGGGGAGTTTCAGCGCATCGATGATGGCAAGCAGCGTCTCGTTCTGGATGACGACGCCGATGAACGTCGGCCCCTCCGAGCCAGTAAACAGGATACTGACGAGCAGGTACCCGAGCAGGGTGCCGACGAGCCAGAGTGCCAGTCCCGCGATGACGCCGACGGCGAGGGCACGTGCGAGGAACATCTCGACGTTGTCGGCCATCCGTGCCTCGGCGAGTTTCGTCTGCACGCTGTCGACGAAATCGCCCTCCTCGTCGAACAGCGTCTGGTAAGCGGGGTAGAAAGCGTCACCCAGAGCGCCACCGCTCCCGAGTTGTTGCTGGCCCTTCGTGTCGAGGCTCATCCGCTATCTGCCTCCTTCCCGGCTTTCGGGACGAACTGGCCGAAGCCGCCGGTCTCTTCTTCCTCTTTTTCGGCCTCCGCCAGTGCGTCGCCGTCCATCAGCGCCGAGACGATGTCGGTGGTGTCGCCGCTCGTGAACTGGTCGAACAGCGGGCCGGCGTTGTCCAGTACGCCTTTCGTCTCCTCGACCATCTCCGGTGGGGCGTCGGGCCGCGGGACCATCTCCTCTTTCTCGGGATCGATGTCGATCTTGACAGACTCCATCTCCCGGAGGTCTTCGAGCGACTGTTCGAGTTGGTCGTTGGCGATGAGTGTGAGGATGGTCTCCGGGTCGTTGATGAACGCCTGAATCGTCGCGGCGACTTGCGTGTAGGTGTTTAGCCCCTGTTCGATGAGGTACGCGAGGACGACTTTCCGCTTGAACAGTTCCTCGTCGAGTTTCTCCTGGGTCCACCCGCGGTCGAACTTGACCTCCTCTAAGGTGTTCGAGTTCCCCATCTGGATGTACTCGTCCGTCTCGGCGCGCCACTCGTAGACGTCCCGGACGTTGATTTCGTCGTTCTCGGCGGAGTACTCGTTGATCTCGGTCAGAGACTTGTTCCGGCGGACCTTGTTGCCGTCGACCCGCGTCTGGGTCTGGATCGAGACGAGGTCCAGCGCGGTAAACAGCGTCTTCGAGACGTTGATCGGTTCGGTGGTGAAGCGCTTGATGACCTCGCCGACGGAGTCGGCGTGGAAGGTGGTGTAGGTGGTGTGACCGGTCGACATGACCTGAAACAGGGTGCGACCTTCCTCACCGCGAATCTCACCCATGACGATGTAGTCCGGACGTTGCCGGAGTGCGGCCTCCAGCAGGTCGAACTCGTCGACGTCGCCGGTGTCGTCCTCGCCGAAGGAGGGGCGGGTGACGCTCGCGACCCAGTTGCGCTGGGGCAGTTCCACCTCGCGGGTGTCCTCGATGGAGACGATTTTCGAGTTCGAGGGGATGAACAGCGAGACGGCGTTCAGACTCGTGGTCTTTCCGGATGCGGTCCCGCCCGCGAAGATGAGCGACTTGTGATTCTCGATACAGAGCCAGAGGAACGCCATCTCGTCCAGCGAGAACGTGTTCCAGTTGATGAGGTCGATGGGCGTGAAGGGGACGTCCTTGAACTGACGGATGGTGTAGTTCGTCCCGTGGTCGGACACTTCCCGGCCGAGCGTCAACTGGGCACGCGACCCGTCCGGCAGCGTCGCGTCGACCTGTGGTTGGCGCTTCGAGATGCCCTTGCCCGAGCGCTGGGCGAGTTTGACGACGAAGTCGTCGAGTTCCGTCTGGCCGTGTTCGACGTTCGAGATGATCTGCTCGTAGTCGGTGTGGTAGACGAACACCCGGGAGTTGTACCCGTCACAGGAGATGTCCTCGACGTTGATGTCGTGTTTGATGCCGTCGATGCGGGCGTACCCGATGAAGTCCCGCTTGAGCATGTACAGCAGTTTCTCGACCTGGTACTCGTTGAGCGTCGCGGGGTCGTCCTCGAGAATCGCCGGTTCGGGCCGCGTCGAGATACCGTCGAGTTGCCCGGCCTCGTCCGGGTCTTCGGCCGCTTCGCCCATGTCGAACAGCTCTTTCACCTGGTCGAGGATGCCGCCGCCGTCGCCGCTGCCGGCACCGACTGTCCCGTCGTAGAGGTCGTACCGCGAGAGGAGGTTCTCGGCCTCTCGCTGGATGACCTCGGCCCGGTCGGCGTTCGACCCCTGAACGATGACCTCGTCCTCGGAGTACTTGATGGCCGTCTTGAGCTTTCCGGAGAGGAACTGCTTGAGGTCGTCCTCGATGGCGTTGAGGTACGGTTCGACGACGTAGTACTTCTTCTCGTTCTCCTTGCGGGAGTGGAAGATGACGACGCAGGCGTAGGGCTTGTTGACCCAGTAGCGCTCTAGCTCTTTGAAGTGAGACTTCTTGCTGTGTGGGACCGCCTTCTCTAGGTCGTACCGGTTGACGACCGTCGTGTGGCCGTGTCTGGTCGAGAAGAACGCGTCCTCGTCTAACTCCGGATTGACGTCGACGGTGTTCTCGTCGACGACGTCGACCAGTTCGGACGCGAAGTCGTCGGCCTGTGAGAGTCGGGTCTCGGTGTGGTCCGGATCGAAGCCGAGGTGCTCTTCGGCGTCGAACGGGACCACCTCGCCCTCCTCGTCCCGAGGGAGAGAGCCGTCCTCGTAGTAGTACTCTTGCTTGAAGTGTTCCCACGTGTAGGCGCCCTTCGTGACGGGCGTCGTCGAGGGGTCGAGATACTCCTCGAACGGCCCGTTCAGCGTGAGCGCCGTACTCGCTGCCGTCTCTAGCTTGTCTCCGAGTTGGCGTGGCTCGAACCCGAGATACTCGCTCCGGTCGAACCGACCTCCATCGTGGAACTCCCGTCGCAAGTCGTCCCACGTGTACTCCCCGACTGCCGCCGACTGGTCGGCACCAGTCCCACCCTCGCCGACCTGATTCGGCTCTGTCCCCCCTGTGTCATCAATTGCCATTATCTGTCATCTGCCGGTCGGCGTGAAAAAACTTATTGCCGGTGAATTGACCCACGATCCCCCGGACGGTGACCCTATGCTGCACGGTTTGACAGTGATTGTGGAGGAACTATCCTTAAGCTTTCGGCACCGCTATTGTGGTTGATAATTGGGTGTCCGCCCCGTCCCGAAACGGTTCTCGAGGCGCTACTGGAGGAACGACTCCATCCGGTTCATCGCCTCTTTGAGGTCGTCTAGCCCCGTCGCATAGGAGAGGCGAAGGTGGCCGTCCCCGCCTTCGCCGAAGGCGGTACCCGGCACGACGGCGACACCCTCGGACTGGAGCAACGACTCGGCGAACTCGCTCGCGTCGTCCCACGGACACTCGGGGAAAGCGTAGAACGCCCCCGACGCGGGGAAGCAGTCCAGTCCCATGCCATCGAGACGCGAGAGGACGTAGTTCCGCCGTCGGTCGTACTGCGAGGTCATCTCCTCGACCTCCTCCCAGCAGTTCTCCAGTGCCTCGATGGCGGCGTACTGAGCGGTGGTCGGCGCCGACAGCATCGTGTACTGGTGAACGCGGTTCATCGCGGTGATGGCCTCCGGCGGCCCCATCGCGTAGCCGAGTCTGAATCCGGTCATCGCGAAGGCCTTCGAGAACCCGTTGAACACGACGGTTCGTTCGCGCATCCCCGGGAGCGTCGCGATAGAGGTGTGGTCGTGTTCGTAGGTCAGGTCGGCGTAGATCTCGTCGGCGAACACCACGAGGTCGTTCTCCCGGCAAAAGGCCGCCACCTCGCGGAGTTCCTCGCCGGTCATCGTCGCGCCCGTCGGGTTGTTCGGGTAGCAGTAGACCAGCGCGTCGGCCTCGGCCGCGCCCGACTGTTCGAGCACCTCGCGGGTGAGTTTGAACTCGTCCTCGACGCGGGTCGGCACGTCGACGACGTCGACGCCGGCGAAGGTCGCACCCGGGACGTAGGAGACGTAACACGGCTGTGCGACCGCGATACTGTCGCCGGGGTCGAGCAGCGCGCGGAACGCCAAGTCGAGCCCCTCGCTCGCGCCGGCGGTGACCAGAATCTCCTCGTCGGGGTCGTAGGTCAGGTCGTGGCGCTCGGTCTCGTAGCCGGCGATGCGCTCGCGGAGTTCGCGCTTCCCGCGGTTGGCGGTGTAGGAGGTCTGGCCCCGTTCCAGCGAGGTGATGGCGGCCTCGCGGGCGGCCCACGGCGCGGAGAAGTCCGGTTCGCCGACGCCCAGCGAGATGATGTCGTCCATCTCCTCGGCCAACTCGAAGAACCGCCGGATACCCGACGGTGGCACCGCGTCGACTCGGTCTGCTGGCTCGAACGTCATGGCGAGACGGAGAGTCTGTCGTCGTCGTCGTGGTCGTCGAAGGTCATCCCCTGTTCCTTGTAGGACTCCATGATGTAGTGGGTGACCGTCTGCGTAATCTCGGGGATGGGCGCTATCTTGTCGCTGATGAAGTGCGACACCTCCCGCATGGAGTCGCCCTCGACTTCGAGGTCGAAGTCGTAGTCACCGCTGACGAGGCGCAGCGAGGTCACTTCGGGGAACTTCCCGATGCGGTCGGCGATGTCGCTGTAGTTGGTCTCGCGGTCCAGTGCCACGTTGAGTTCGACCGTCGCGCGCACTCGCTCCTCGTCGGTGTCGACGGCGCTCCAGTCGACGACGGCCTGATACCCACAGATGACGCCGGCCTCCTCGAACTCCTCGACGATGGTCTCGACCTCGCTCTCGGAGAACCCCGTCATGTGGGCGAGGTCCTCCGTCGTGTAGCGGGCGTTCTCCCGCAGCAGGTTCAGAATCTCGCGGCGACTGCTCATACACAGAGGCGGACGGTCCCGAACAAAAGCCTTGCTCAATGGTGAGACTGACTGGCACGCTTCCGGTCGGTCGCCGAAACCGACGCGAGGTTTAACTAGGTAGCGTCCTACGACTCGGCTGATGTTCGAGGAGGCCGCAAACGAAGAGACAGTCGAGACGGGGTGGGGGAACGTCGCGTCGTACGACGGCGCGCCGGCGGTCATCGACACGCTCCTGCGTCTCGACGCCGAGACGACGTACACCAAGACCGAACTGAGCGACGAGGCCGGTGTCCCCCTGAAGACGCTGTATCTCGATGGCACGTTAGAGCATCTCGTCGAGATAGGGTTCCTGGAGAAACACGAGGTCGAAGGCGACGAAGCGCTGTTCGGCGTCGCGACGGAGACGGACGTGTTTCGCGCCGCTGCGGCGTTCGACGAGGCGGTTTCGGCTCGATTGGCCGAGGAGGAGTGACCCCGCCGAACCACACCGTTCTTTGTGGCGGGCCGCACACCCTGCCCTATCGTGGTCTCTGACGCCCAGTCCCGTCTCGTCGTCGGCCTCGTCGGGGGGTCGCATCTGGTCAACCACGCCTACTTCATGCTGCTGCCGCCGATTTTCGGGCCGCTGAAGGCCGACCTCGGGCTGACCGACGCCCAACTGGGTATCGCACTGGGGACCGTCGGCGTCGTGGTCACGGCGCTCCAGTTGCCGTTCGGGTCGCTGTCGGACTCTCGGAGTCGGACCTCGGTGCTGGCCATCTCACTGACGTTCGGAGCGCTGGGTGCGATGCTCACCGCCACCGCCCAGAGCTACCGTTGGTTGCTCGTCGCGAGCGTCGTCACCGGAATCGGTATCGCCGGTCACCACCCGGCACACTACCCGCTCATCGGGGCGGCGACGACGCCAGACACCCGTGGCCGGGCCTACAGCGTCCACGGCTTCACCGGGGCGCTCGGCTTCGCCGCGCCGCCGGCCGTCGTCGCGACGGCGAGCACGCTCGGTGTCGACTGGCGCGTCGCCATCGGCGCTATCGCCGTCGTCGGCGGCGTCTACGGTGCCGCCTGTCTGCTCGCCTTCGACCGGCGCGTCGACGAGACCATCACCCATCCGACGAGCACCGAGCAGTCGCGTGACGCCTCGCTCGCGACGCGGGTCCGGAGCGAACTCCGGACCGTCCTCGCCTCGCCGCCCATCGTCGCGCTCACCGTCCTCTGGTTCGTCACGTCGATGGCCGGGTGGGGTATCAAACAGTACACGGCGACGCTGCTCTCCTCGGGCTACCCGATTCCCGACGCCACCGCGAACTTCGCCGTCTCCGCGATGCTCGTCACCGGCGCGGTGCTCATCTTCGCCGGCGGATGGCTCACCGATCGGTACTCGCCGGGGCCGGTGCTCGTCGGCGGCTACGCCGCGCTCGTAGTCGTCGCGGGCTTGCTGGCGCTCGGGACGCTCCCCGTTCTGGGGGCGCTGGCGCTCGTCCTCGTCCTCTCGGCCACCGTCGACGGCAGTCGGCCCGCCCGAGCGTCGCTGGCCGACGCCCTCTCCTCGGCGGACTCTGCGGGCAAGAACTTCGGCTTGCTCACCGTCGGTATCTCGGGCGGCGCGGCCGTCGCCCCGCCCGTCCTCGCCGTCGTCGTCGAACGCGCCGGGGTCGCCGCGGCGTTCTGGGTCGTGGCCGGCATCGGCGTCATCGCCATCGGCCTGACGGCCGTCGTGCTGGCCGTGGGTGGGTCACGAGCGATGGAGTCGGTCCAACTGGGGAACTGAGCGGGGTCCGTGGGCTTTTATCGAACGACGACGTAGCGTCGCCCACCATGGTTTCGCTCGACTCCGACTCCGACGTGCTCGAACGTGGCGACGCCGCACCGACGTTCGAACTGCCCGGTGCCGACGGGGCGACGTACGCGCTCGACGACTTCGCCGACTACGACGCGCTGCTCGTCGTGTTCACGTGTAACCACTGTCCCTACGCGAAGGCGAAGATTCCCGAACTGAACCGGCTGGCCGAGGCGTACGACGACCTCGCCGTCGTGGGCGTCAACCCGAACGACGCCGAGGCGTACCCGGACGACTCGTTCGAACGGATGCAGTCACTCGTCGAGAGCGGCGACGTGGCCTACGACGCGTACCTCCGCGACGAGAGGCAGTCCGTCGCGGCGGCGTACGGCGCTCGCTGCACGCCGGACCCCTTCCTGTTCCGGAACGACGGCGGGACGTTCCGACTGGCCTATCACGGTCGACTGGACGACGCCCCGAACCCCGACGACGAACCGAGCGACCGAGAGATGGCTGCCCACGTCGAGACGCTGCTGGCCGGCGACGAGATAACCAGCGCCGAGAAGCCGTCCCGTGGGTGTTCCATCAAGTGGACCGAGGGCAACGAACCCGACTACTGGGACGTCTAATCACCGACCCCGCTGGGCCGTCCGACTCGCCGCTGGGACCCAGCCGAGTCCGTCGAACGAACCGACAGGCACGCTTTTCGAGCGAAAACGCCCTCGCACACTCCTGACACGCCCCTCGCTCAGCTTTAAGGACCAGTGCGGCGATTGTCATCATGTACCATGAAGAAGCTCATCAACGACCCGGACGACGTGGTCGACGAGATGTTAGACGGGATGGTCGCGGCGTACCCGGACCGCGTCCGTCGGCTGTCGGATACGAACGTACTGGTCCGCGAAGACGCGCCGGTCGGCGGGAAGGTCGGCGTCGTCAGCGGCGGCGGGAGCGGCCACGAACCGACACACGCCGGCTACCTCGGCGAGGGGATGCTCGACGGCGCGGCCGCGGGGGAAGTGTTCACGTCACCGACGGCCGACGAACTGGAGGAGATGGTCGCCGCCGTCGACAGCGGCGAGGGCGTCCTGCTGGTCGTGAAGAACTACGAGGGCGACGTGATGAACTTCGAGACGGCCGGCGAGATGGTCGAGATGGAGGGGACCGAGGTGGCCGAAGTCGTCGTGAACGACGACGTGGCCGTCGAGGACTCGCTGTACACCTCGGGCCGCCGAGGGGTCTGCGGCACTATCCTCGTCCACAAGGCGGCGGGCGCGAAGGCCGCCGAAGGAGCGGACCTCGATGAGGTCCAGCGGGTCGCCCAGAAGGTGGTCGACAACGTCGGCACGATGGGGATGGCCCTGACCTCCTGTGTCACCCCGGAGAAGGGGGAACCGACGTTCGACCTCGGCGAGGACGAAATCGAACTCGGCATCGGCATCCACGGCGAACCGGGCGTCGAACGGACCGACATCATGGACGCCGACGCCATCACCGAGGAACTCACCGAGTCAGTGCTGGACGACCTCGATCTCGACGAGGGCCAAGAGGTCGTCACTATCGTCAACGGCATGGGTGGCACGCCGCAGATGGAACTGTTCGTGGTCAATCGGAAACTGCAGGAACTGCTCGGCGACCACGGACTGGAGACGTGGGACGCGTGGGTCGGCGACTACATGACCTCGCTGGACATGGCCGGGTGTTCCATCACGGTCTGTGCCGTCGACGACGAGTTGCAGGAGTTGCTCGGAGCGCCGGCCGACACCCCGGCGCTGACGGTCCGATGAGCGACGAGGGTGCCGCCGTCGTCGCCGCCGTACAGGCCATCGCGGAGCGGTTGGAAGCCGAACGGAGCTATCTCACCGACCTCGACTCGGCCATCGGTGACGCCGACCACGGAGGGAACATGGCCCGCGGCTGGAGCGCCGCCGCCGAGAAAGTCGCCGACCTCGACGACCCCGACCCGGCGACGGTAGTCAAGACAGCGGGCAAGACGCTCCTCTCGGAGGTGGGCGGCGCGTCGGGACCGCTCTACGGCGGGTCGCTCGTCTTCGCCAGTCAGGAACTCGACGGGGGCATCACCGCCGACACCGCGGTGGCGTTCGCCGAGACCTACCTCGAAAAAGTGCAGGACCGCGGCGACGCGCGAGTCGGCGACAAGACGATGGTCGACGCGCTGGTACCGGCCGTCCACACCTTCAAGAAGTCCGTCGAGACGGACGACCTGCCGCCGGTCGAGGCGCTGGCAAAGGCCGTCGCGGCCGCCGAGCGAGGCGTCGACTTCACGGTCCCCATCCGGGCCTCGAAGGGCCGAGCGTCGTATCTCGGGTGGCGCTCGGTGGGCCATCAGGACCCCGGCGCGACCAGCACGCTGTACATCATGGAGGAACTGTTGGACGCCGCGACGGAACACGTAGACGTGGCCGAGACGCCCGCCGTCGACGCCACGTCGCCGACGATTCCCGACGGCGAGGAGGCCGCCGAGGACTGATGGTCGGCCTCGTAATCGTCTCGCACAGTCGGAAAGCCGCCGAGGGGATCGCCGAGGTGGCCGCCGAGATGGGCGGGGACACCCGCATCGAACCAGTCGGTGGCGACGGACAGGGCGGGTTCGGGACGGTCCCCGACGACATCGAAGACGCACTCGCGGCCGCGGACGACGGCGAGGGCGTCGTCGTCCTCGTGGACCTCGGGAGCGCCGTGATGAACGCCGACGTCGCCATCGAGATGAGCGACGTGGACGCGGTCATCGCCGACGCGCCGGTACTGGAGGGGGCGGTCAACGCCGCCGTCGCGGCGACCAGTCCGAAGGCGACGCTGGACTCGGTTCGCGAGCAAGCCGAGGCCGCACGGGACGTGGACAAACTCTGAGACGGGTGGTCACTCGACGCCGTCGAGTCGGGCCACCACCGCCGCCCGCGTCTCGCAGGCCAGAATCTCGTCCGCGAGGGCCGCCGCCGTCTCGCTGTCTGTCTCGCGAACCCGCTGTTTGACCGCCGGGACGGTGACGGCGCTCATCGAGAGTTCGTCGAGGCCGAGGCCGACGAGCAGTTCGGTCAGGTCGGGGTCGCCGGCCATCTCCCCGCACATGCCGACCCACGCGTCGCACGCGTGGGCGGCGGTCACGGTCCGGTCGACGGCGCGGAGGACGGCGGGGTGAAGCGGGTCGTGGAGGTCCGCGACGCCGTCGTTCTCGCGGTCGGCGGCCATCACGTACTGCGTGAGGTCGTTCGTCCCGATGGAGAGGAAGTCGAGTCTGTCGGCCAGCGCCCCGGCCACGTAGGAGGCGGCGGGCGTCTCCACCATGGCTCCGAGGGCGGGTATCTCGTAGTCGACGCCTTCGGTGTCGAGTGTCGCGGCCACGGCCTCGATACGGCTCAGGACGTCCTCGACTTCCTCGACGCGGGCCACCATCGGCACCATCACCGCGAGGCCGTCGCCCGCGTCGGTCGCCGCCGCTCTGAGGAGCGCTCGTAACTGCGTCTCGAAGAGGTCGGCGTGGTCGCTCAGCGAGAGGCGGACGCCGCGCCGTCCGAGGAACGGATTGGGTTCCGCCGGGAGGTCAAGATACGGGACCTGCTTGTCACCACCTACGTCCAGCGTCCGGACGACGACGCGTTCGTCGGGGAACGCTTGCAGGGCGGCCGTGATGGCCTCGAACTGCTCGTCCTCGTCGGGGGGTGCGTCGCGGTCCAGAAAGAGGAACTCGGTGCGGTACAGACCGATGCCGTCGGCCCCACGCTCGGCGGCGGGGTCGAGTTCTGCCGGCCGACCGACGTTTGCGGCCACCTCGATACCGCGGCCGTCGGCCGTCGAGACGCGAGCAGCGACGACCGGTTCGTCGACGTCCGAAGCGGCCGCTCGCCGCTCCTCGTTCGGGTCGACGACGACCTCCCCCGCCTCGCCGTCGACCAGCACGGTCGCACCCTCGGTGACGTCGTCGAGGCCGTCACCGACGCCGACGACGGCCGGAATCGCCAGCGACCGGGCGATGATGGCTGCGTGGGAGGTGCGCCCGCCGGTCACCGTCGCGATGCCGGCCACCGCGTCGGGGTCCAGTGCCGCGGTGTCGCTGGGGGTGAGTCGGTCGGCCAGCAGGACCGTCCCCTGGGGGAGCGACCCGAGGTCGACGGCCGCGACGTCGAGCAGTGCCCGCAGGAGGCGGTCACGGACGTCCCGCAGGTCGTCGGCGCGTTCGGCCATCCGTCCCTCCATCCCCTCGAACTGCGCGATGGCGTCCGCGTAGGCGTCGGAGACGGCGTGTTCGGCGGGGCTTCCATCGTCGATAGACTCCTCGATAGCGTCGACCAGTTGCGGGTCGTCGAGGAACTGCTCGTGGGCCTCGAAGACGGCGGCCTCGTCCTCGCCGACGGACTCTGCGGTCCGGTCGCGGGCGGCCCGGATGGCCTCGCGGGCGTCGCGCTGTGCGCGTTCGAAGCGCTCGCGTTCTGCCTCCCTGTCGACGGACGCGGGGTCCGGTCGCGCCGGGAGTTCGAGCGCCGTCGGTCGGTACCAGCGGGCGGTCCCGACGCCCGACAGCGGCGTACTGCCGACACCGGTGAGCGCCCTCACGAGGCCTCGCCCCCTTCGTCGACTGGCGTCGTCAGCACCGTTTCGAGGGCGTCGAGCGCGTCGCTCGCGTCCTCGCCCTCGGCGACGATGCGGACGGATTCGCCGTGTTCGACGTTGAGGCCGGTGACTGCGAGCATACTGCTCGCGTCCACCATGCCGTCCTCGCCGTCGTCGGCCCGGCCGACGGTGACGGTGGCGTCGTACTGGTTGACGGTCTGGACGAACTTCGAGGCCGGGCGGGCGTGCAGTCCGGCCTCCGGGACGACGTCGACGGTGCGCTCCATACGCCCCAATGGTGTGCGTGAACTATTACCGTGTTGGCGCCACCGAACCGTTTAGTCCTCCCCTCCCGTCGGGCACTGGTGTGAGTCGTCCAGTCGGGTATCTGTCGCTCGCGATGGCCGTCGTCTGTGCCGGCGGCGTCGCACTCGTCCGGCGAGTCGGTGTCGAAGGGAGCGTTCAGGGCATCGCAGTCGCTTTCCTCGTCGTCAAACTCCTCTCGCTCGCGGCCGTCGGGTTCGCCACGTACGGCTGTTACCGCATCCTGCTGAGTGTCTACGACCGTCG
Organism: Haloarcula pellucida; assembly: GCF_014647235.1. Lineage (GTDB taxonomy): Archaea > Halobacteriota > Halobacteria > Halobacteriales > Haloarculaceae > Haloarcula > Haloarcula pellucida. The sequence continues at coordinate 160,096 of NZ_BMOU01000004.1, read as the reverse complement.
GACGGCGGACAAGCGCCGCCGGCACGACGCGAAGAACCTCTTCCGGTTGGGATTCGGCGCGGCCGGGACGCTGGCCGCGCTCGGGGTCGCCACCGAGCAGTGGGTCGGACTCCTGTTCTCGCTGGGTATCGTCGGGTTCGCGGTCACCTTCGCGCTCCAGCAACCCCTGTTCTCGCTCATCGGGTGGCTGTACATCATGGTCAAGCGGCCGTATCAGGTCGGTGACCGCGTCGCCATCGAGGACTCGAAGGGCGACGTGGTCGAGGTCTCCTTCCTCGTGACGACGCTGTGGGAGATAAACGGGGACCTCGTCTCCTCGAACCAGCCGTCCGGACGGACCATCACGCTCCCGAACAGCGTCGTCCTCTCCTCGCACGTCAAGAACTTCACACAGGAGGAGTTCCCGTTCGTCTGGAACGAACTCGCGGTGCAGGTGGCCTACGAGACGGACTTCGAGTTCGCCACCGAGACGATGCGGAGCGTCGCGGACGACTATTTGGGCGACGAGATGGCCGCCCGAATCGGCCGGTATCGGGAGCGCCTCGACGAGACACCGGTGGAACTGGAGGTGCAGGACCGGCCGACGGTCAACGTCGTGCAAGAGGAGTCGTGGGTGGAGTTCCGCCTGCGGTATCTGGCCCACCCGCGACGGGGACAGCGAGTGAAGAACGAACTGTACCGGCGCATCCTCGCGGCGTTCAACGAACACCCCGACCGGGTGAAGTTCCCCGTCAGTCGGAACCGGTGAGGCGAGACTTTACCCTCTACCCGGTCGGACGCTTCCCTATGGACGAGACGCCGCTGCCGGACGTGACCGAACAGTTCGCCCGAACGCTGGCCCCCGACCGAGACGAGGTCATCGCCGAGATGGATAAAAAGGCCGACCGCGAGGGGTTTCCGACGGTCGGGCCCGCCGTCGGGGGGTGGCTCAGGATGCTCGCCCGCATGACCGACGCCGACCGCGTCTTCGAGTTCGGCTCTGGCTTTGGCTACTCGGCGTACTGGATGGCCCCGGCGATCCCCGCCGACGGCGACATCGTGCTGACGGAGATCGACGCCGACGAACTCGACGAGGCCCGGGAGTTCCTCGCACGCGGGGGCTACGCCGACCGGGCGTCGTTCGAACACGGCGACGCCATCGAGGTGGTCGAGACGTACGACGGCCCCTTCGACGTGGTGCTGATAGACAACGAGAATGACCGGTACGCCGAGGCGTTCGCGGCCGTCCGAGAGAAGGTGCCGGTCGGCGGCGTCGTCGCCGCCGACAACGTCGTCGAGGCCGGAACGCTGGACTTCGAGGCGGTTCGAGCGCTCCTCGCCGGCGAGGACGTGGACGCCAACGCGACGAGTCGCGGCATCGCGACCTATCTCGAACGGGTGCGGGACGACCCGGACTTCGAGACGGGGTTGTTACCGCTGGGCGAAGGCGTCGCCGTGAGCGTGAGGGTGGCCTGAAAATTCATGCCATCGGCTCGGCCGACCCGAAGAATGATTCGTGTCCGTGTCGATAGTTCACGTACACCATGGCAGAGAGTGGTTCGGATTCCACGGCGGACGTGTTCGGGCTAGACGGTGCCGTCATCGACCGGACGGCCGAGAAAGCCGAGATGGAGACAGACCGGTTGGTGGGGGCACTCGACATCCTCCACGCCGAACTCATCGGCCGACACTCGAACCTCGAACGTACCACGGAGTACGTCACGGAGGGCGGCGTCCGTGCGTACCGCGTCGAGGAACCCGTCTGGGACGACTTCCTCGACGAGTTCGACTTCGAGTCCACCACCGAGGCCGCCGTCCGCTACTCCCACACCGAACAGGCCAGACTCCTGTTTGCGAAGTCGGTGCGCGGCGACGACCACTTTGGACCCCGCGAGGAGGGCGTCGTGGTCGGTATCGACACGGCCGAACAGTTCTGACGGCTCTCATTCTCGCCTGCGAAAATGGGGGTGCATAGCTTATGTGGCAGGCCCGGCAAGTCAGCGCCAACCGACCACACATGAGTTTGATGATAGATATCCGGAAGCTCGGGCTGTTCAATCAGATGGCCAAGGAAGGGGGAAATACCGTCGCCAACCACCTGAGTCAGATGACTGGGATGGAGACGGAAATGGAGATAACGAAGATCAACTTCATCGACATTCCGGACATCAAGACCCACGTCGGCGACGAGAAGCAGATCGGCATCAGCATCGAGATGGTCGAGAAACCCCACGGCCACATCCTCTTTCTGTTCAACGCCCGAAACGCGAAGGACCTCGCACACGGTATGATCGGCGACATGGGCGAGACGGACCCCAACGCGAACGGCTTCACCGACATGGAGCGGTCGGCGATTCAGGAGATCGGCAACATCATGACAAGCGGGTTCATCGACGGGTGGGCGAACGTCTTAGAGACGACCATCGACATCTCGACGCCGAACTTCACGTTCGGTCCCGGTAGCGGGATGGTCGACCAGTTGGTCGGGGACCGAGACAACGAGATGGCGCTGATGTTCGACTCGCGGGTGCACGCGCTCGACGCCGACATCAACGTGAAGGTGTACACGTTCCCCGAACTCGAGGAACTGGTCGACCTGATGCAACAGATCGAGGTCTGAGACGAGAAACAACTGCTATTCCCTCACGATTAATTTACTTGCTTTCTTGTAGTATGCGCTCTATCCACACGGTATGCCAGGTGGCTCAGCTCAGACCCTGCGACCCTTCCTGTGGCGCGCGGACCAACTGTACCCGGACACGGAAATCGTCTCTCGTACACACGAGGGTATCGTCCGCTACGACTACGACGAGTTCGCCGACCGGGCCGCCCAGTTAGCCAACGCGCTGGACGCGGCGGGCTACGGCGACGGCGAGCGAATCGGAACGTTCTGCTGGAACCACCACCGGCACTTCGAGACGTACTTCGGGATACCGGGGATGGGAGCCCAACTTCACACTATCAATCCGCTCCTGCCGGATAAGCACATCCAGTACATCGTCGAGAACGCACAGGACCGGACCATCTTCGTCGACCAGTCGCTCCTGCCGAAACTCGAAGGCGCAGTGGCAGACGACGCCGAACCGTTCGAATCCGTCGAGCGTTTCGTAGTGATGGGGGAGTCGGTCCCGGACACGGAGTTGGACGCGGTCGCCTACGAGTCGTTCGTCGGCGACCAGCCGACGACCTACGACTGGCCAGACCTCGAAGAGGACCGCCCCGCGGGGCTGTGTTACACCTCCGGGACGACGGGCCGACCGAAAGGCGTCGAGTACACCCAGCAGATGCTGTGGAGTCACACGATGGCCATCCAGTCCCCGCAGGGGATTCCGCTTTCCGACGACGACGTGATGATGCCCGTCGTCCCGATGTTCCACGTCAACGCGTGGGGCCTGCCGTTCTCGGCGACGGCCGGCGGTGCCAAACACGTCTACCCCGGCCCCCAGCCAGAACCGGCGGATCTCGCTCACCTCATCGAAGAGGAGGGCGTCACTGTCACCGCCGGCGTCCCGACGGTGTGGCTCGGCCTGATGGAGTACGTCAAGGAAAACGACGTGGATCTCTCCTCGCTCGAGCGACTCGTCGTCGGCGGAAGCGCCGCGCCGGAGGCGATGATTCGCTTCTTCGACGACCACGACGTCGAACTCGTCCACGCGTGGGGGATGACGGAGACGGCACCGGTGGGAGCCGTCGCCCATCTCAAATCGGACCTCGAAGACGCCGACTACGAGACGCAACTCCAGAAGCGGTCGAAACAGGGGCTTATCGCGCCCGGACTGGAGTATCGAGTCATCGACGACGACGGCGACGAGGTCCCACACGACGGCGAAGCGTTCGGCGAACTCCAGATTCGCGGCCCGTGGGTCACGACCGAGTACTTCAAGCGTCCCGAAGCCAACGAGTCAGAGTTCGAGGACGGCTTCCTGAAGACCGGAGACGTCGTCTCCGTCGACGAGGACGGCTACATCAAGATCGTCGACCGGGCGAAAGACGTCATCAAGAGCGGTGGCGAGTGGATCTCTTCACAGGAACTGGAGAACGCGCTGATGGCCCACGACCACGTCTCGGAGGCGGCGGTCATCGGCGTCCCCCACGAGCGCTGGCAAGAACGACCGCTCGCCCTCGTCGTCCCGACCGAGGACGCAGACGCCGACTCGCTGGCCGACGAGTTGCGCGAACACATCCTCGAAGAGTACCCCAAGTGGTGGGTGCCGGACAACGTCGTCATCATCGACGAAGTGCCGAAGACGGCGACGGGGAAGTTCAACAAACAGGCGTTGCGTGAGGAATACGCCGACGAATCGCTCGTCGAAGGCCGCGTTCCCGAGGACGCGTCACCGGAGTAAGCCACAGTCCTTCGACGGCCGTCTCACTGGACGCCGGCGACCAGCGAGCGCACTTCCTTGCGGTATGCCTCCGGTTCCAGACCGAGGTCGATGTCGACGGTGACGCTGATGCCCTCGCTCAGGTCGCTGTCGATGCTCTGCTCGAAGTTCTCTTCGGGGTAGGCGCCGCCGGACACCAGCACGTAGTCCCCGTGGTGCCACACCGCCAGTATCGCGCTGATTCCGATATCTGTGGGTGGTATCTCGACGCGCTCGGTCTCGCTGATGTCGAAGCTGATGCCCTCGAACGGGTAGACGGCTCCGAGATTCACCGTCTCGGCTGTCTCCCCGGTGTCGATATCGACGCTCCCGGTTCCAGTCCGCTCGATGCTCGTTAGCCCCTGATTTTCCATCTGCCGTTCGAACTGGTCGCGGGCGTTGGCCTGCACCTGATCGACGATTTGTGCCTGCCCGACACCCGCCGGAAGGTTGTCCAGATTCGGACTGAAATCGATGCGCGATGCGAACCAAACCGACAGCGCCGTCTCCATCCGCCCGAGCGTCCTGTCGGCGACCGTCTGTTGCAGTGCCACGTCCTGATACTGGAGGGTGTGCTGGACCGCTTGCAGGGTCACCGGTCCGTACGACTCTTCGAGGACGGTGCCGCTGTTCTCTCCGGATTGCTCCCAACCGCCCGATTCGAGTCGGTCGGAGGGAACCGACGGCTTCGGCGTCTCTGCGGCCGCAAAGAAGGACGAACACCCGCTCATTGCGGCGGCGCCGACGCTCGCTCCGACGGCCAGATAGTCACGTCGATCCATATCGTTGCCTCGTTGGTACCATCAAAAAGCATGCTGGCCCAATTATCAGGAACTTCGGGAAAACAACTTCAGAGGGGTTTCTGTGAGTTCCACGAGGTATATGGTGACACCATCCATGATAATCCCTATGGAGTTACTCTCTGAGTACCCGGTTCCGGACCACGCACTCGACGTCAAGCAGGAGGCACGGGAGTTCGCGGAGGAACACATCGCGCCTAACGCCGCCGACTACTACGAATCCGGGGAGTATCCACACGACATTCTCGAAGCGGGGATGGACGCCGGCCTCGTCGCACAGGACCTCGGCGAGGCGGTCGGTGGGAAGGGGTACGACCTACAGCAGATGCTCGCCATCGCCGAAGAGTTCTACAAGGCCGACGCCGGCATCGCCCTGACGCTCCAGCTAGCGAGTTTCGGTGCGGAGATCGTCGAGGAACACGGCGCCGACTGGCAACACGAGGAGTTCCTCCGGCCCGTCGCCCAGAACGACCAGATTACCGGTCTCGCCGTCTCCGAACCCGAGACGGGGAGCGACCTCGCCGGGATGACAACCAGCGCCGAGAAAGACGGTGACGAGTGGGTCATCAACGGCGAGAAGTACTGGATCGGCAACGCCGTCGAAGCCGACTGGCTCACCCTCTACGCGAAGACGGGCGACGACCCGAACAACCGCTACGGCAACTACTCGATGTTCATCGTCCCGACCGACGCTCCCGGCTACCACGCCGAACACATCCCGGAGAAGATGGGGTTCCGAGCGTCGAAACAGGGCCACATCGTTCTGGAGGACTGTCGCATCCCCGAGGAGAACATCGTCGGCGTCGAGGGCGCCGGGTTCTACATGCTCGCGGAGTTTTTCAACCACGGCCGCGTCGTCGTCGCGGGCCACGGTGTCGGCCTCGCGGCGGCCGCCATCGAGGAGGCCTGGGACTTCGTCCACAACCGCGAGGCGTTCGGCAAGACCGTCGACGAGTTCCAGGCCGTCCAGCACAAACTCGCCGATATGCATCTGGCCTTCCAGTCGGCCCGCTCGCTCACGTGGGACGCCGCAGAGCGGGTCGCAAATCAGGAGAACGCCGGCTACTGGGCGGCCCTCGCAAAGACCGAGGCCACCGAAGCGGCCACCGACTGTGCCGAGAAGGGGATGCAACTCCACGGCGGTCGCTCGGTGCTGACCGAGAACCGCATCTCCCGGGTCTATCGCGACGTACGCATCCCGGTCATCTACGAGGGCGCAAACGACATCCAGCGCAACCTCATCTACCGACAGGCCCCGCAGTAGGGCCGACCCGAATCCGTCGCCGTCGGGTGGTAACGGTGACGAATGCTCGATCGTGTGTGCACGTCTCACGCCGCGTTTTTGCTTTCAGAGCTCCTACATCTACCATGGACGATATCAGCGTCACGTTCGTGGACCGCGGGCGGGTACAGGCCGACCGCAACTTCGTCGTCGACGGTACCAGCGTCGCGACGGCGTCGGACCACGACCCCGACCACGAGTACGAGACGTACGTCGTCTGGAACCTCGTCATAGAGACGCCAAACCAGACGATTCTCTGGGACACTGGGTCGCATCCCGAGGCCGGCGACGGCTACTGGCCCGAACCGCTGTACGAGGCGTTCGCCCACGTCGACGCCGCCGAGCACTCGCTGTCCGACGACCTCGGGGCCGTGGGCTACGGCATCGAAGACATCGACGCCGTCGTGATGAGCCACCTCCATCTGGACCACGCCGGCGGCCTCTACAACTTCGCCGGCACGGACACCCCCATCTACGTCCACCGGGAGGAACTCCCCTTCGCGTACTACAGCGCGAAGACCGACGAGGGCTCTATCGCCTACCTCGCCAGCGACTTCGACCACGACCTGAACTGGCAGATAGTCCACGGCGACAGCTACCACCTCGCCGACGGCGTCGAACTGCTCCACCTCCCCGGCCACACGCCGGGCCTGCTGGGTGCGCTCGTCGACAGACCGAGCGACCCCTTGCTGGTCGTCGGCGACGAGGCCTACGTCACGGCCAACTACGACGGCCAGCCGATGGCGACCAGTCTGCTCTGGAACAACGGCGCGTGGAAGGAGAGTCTGGCGCGGTGCCAGAACGTCCAGCGTCAGACGGGTGCCGAGGTCCTTCTGGGCCACGACCTCTCGGTGTTCGAAGCCCTCGCGTAGGCCGCTAGCCGTCGACGGGGACGAGCGTCAGTTCCGCACCGTCCTCGGTCCGCACCGTCCACACGTCGTCGGTCCGGTCTACCGCGCTCCAGACGCCGAAAAACAGGTGCAGGTCCAGTTCGAGCGCGTTCACTCGCTGGCCGGTCGCTTCGATTCGGTACGTGTCGGGATCGGTGTCCATCTGTTCTCGGTTCGTTTCCCTCTCCGCTTCGCTTCGAGGGCCGCGTTCCCTTCGTCACGCGCCCCTCGCTAACTCACGGGTCACTACGTTCCCCGTTCGCGGTCGGAGACCCCTCGCCATGCTCGGCGTCTCCCTACTGCTCTACGAACCCGTAACTCGACTCCAGATGCTCGATTATCCAGTCGACCGTATCCTCGTCGTAGGTCCAGAAGCCGTAGAACTGCCGTGGCTCGCGTTCCTCGGCCAACAGGGCGCACTTCTGGCTGGGGTCGCCCCCGCCGTCGAAGACGACGAACCACGAGTCGGCTATCTCGTCGCTCCGTTCGAGGTGGAGCGTGAAGGCGCTCCGTTCGGGTGGGTCTACGTCCGGCACGGCGTAGGCGTGGACGTCGACGGCGGACTCGCCGAGGCGTTCGTAAAGGTCGAGTTCGCCCTTCAGCGTCGAGAGGGTCTGGAAGCCGGCGTACAGGGCCCCCTCGCCGACGCGCCACGCCCGGTCCTCTATCTCGCGGGAGGCCGCGACCATCCGTTCGATGGACCACGAGGTGAACATGGTCTCGTCGAGGTGGTCGAGGATGGACCGGTACGGCCGTTCGTCGGCGGTGAGGTGCCGGTCGCGCGTCTCCAAGGCGTCGTAGAACGCATCGAGATCCGTCGCGGTGACGACGCCGTCGTCGTCGCTCAGCGTGAGAAACTCTCCGGGGCGTCCGCTCTCCGTCCGCTCCGTGACGACCCGGACGTTCCGGTCGGCGAACTGCTCGCGCAGTTCGGCGGCAGTCGATTCGTCGGCGTTGAACACGGTGAGTGTTTTCTCGTGATGTTCAACCCCGGCGATAAGTTCCGTGAGCGACATTCACACGAAGAGTGTGGTGAGCGACCGGTTTAGGCCTTGCGACGACCGACAGTTTCGGCCTCTCACAGGGGGCTCTTCCTTTCGACGTTTCCGCCACAAAACTGAGTCACAGCCCTCATTAATCACGATTAATGAACCTTGATGTAGTGGAAAATCTTTAGTCGTGGCCCCCCAATTTCCCGGTACGGCACCAGAGCTGGGGCCGAGGATTTCACCATGACAGACAATGAACTAATCTGGCGAATCGCTGGCGGTTCCGGTGACGGAATCGACTCGACCAGCCAGAACTTCGCGAAGGCCCTGATGCGTTCGGGACTTCACGTTTTCACACATCGTCACTACCCGTCGCGCATCCGGGGCGGCCACACGTACGTAGAGGTACGCGCGAAGGACGAACCCGTCCAGTCGCGCGGCGACGGCTACAACTTCCTGCTGGCACTGGGTGACTCGTTCGCCCGGAACCCGCAGGAAGAGGCCTACTACGGCAAAGAGGAACTGAAGCCACTGTACGAGAACTTCGACGACCTCCGCGAGGGCGGCGTCCTCCTGTACGACGAGGGCCTCCTCGACGAGGAGGACGTCGACGAAATCGAACTCGAAGAGGCCGCCGAGGAGAACGACTGGCACGTCGTTCCGATGGACCTCCGCGGCATCGCCAAGGAGCACGGCCGCGAGATCATGCGGAACACGGCCGGTATCGGTGCGACCGCCGCCATCCTCGACATCGACACGGCGGAGTTCGAGGAACTCATCGAGCAGAACATGGCCGGCGACATGCAGGAGGCCAACCTCAACGTTCTGCAGGACGCCTACGACGCGGCGGCCGAACTCGACATCGACCACGACATCGAGGTTCCCGAGAGCACCCACGACGAGGAGCAGGTCATCCTCTCCGGGTCGAACGCCATCTCCTACGGCGCGCTCGACGAGGGCTGTCGGTTCATCTCGGGGTACCCGATGACCCCGTGGACCGACGTCTTCACCATCATGTCCCAACACCTGCCGGAGTTCGGCGGTATCTCCGAACAGGTCGAGGACGAAATCGCCGCGGCGGCACTGGCGCTGGGTGCGTCCCACGCCGGCGTGAAGTCCATGTCCGGATCGTCCGGTGGGGGCTTCGCGCTGATGTCCGAACCGCTCGGGTTGGCCGAGATGACCGAGACGCCTATCGTGCTGGTCGAAGCGATGCGTGCCGGTCCGTCGACCGGGATGCCGACCAAGCCCGAACAGGCCGACCTCGAACACGTCCTGTACACCTCACAGGGTGACTCCGCTCGCGTCGTGTTCGCGCCCGCGAACATCCGCGAGTGTTACACGCAGACGCGCGCCGCGTTCCGCATCGCCTACGAGTACCAGATTCCGGCCATCGTCGTCTACGACCAGAAGATACAGGGCGAACTCCGGAACCTGCCGGCGAGCCACTTCGACGAGGAGCCAAACGCCGACCCCGGGTCGGTCCTGACCGAAGAGGAGATTCAGGACGCGGCCCACCACTCCTCGGGCAAGTTCCAGCGCTTCCTCCACGAACCGGAGGACGGCTCGAACGTCAGTCCGCGCTCGGTCCCCGGGCAGAAGGACGGGCGCTACCTCGCGACGGGTAACGAACACAACCCCTCGGGCCACATCAGCGAGGACCCCGAGAACCGCATCGCCCAGATGAACCGTCGGCTGAACAAGCTCGACGACATCCGCGCCGACCTCGACGAGAACGCGAGTCATCAGGCCTACTACGGGCCGGACGACGCGGAGTACGGGATCCTCGTCTGGGGCAGCCAGCAGGACACCGTCTTCGAGGCCGTCGACCGCCTCAACGAGAACGGCCACTCCGTGAAGGCGCTGGGCGTCTCCGACATGATGCCCTACCCCGTCGAAGAGGTCAGCGAGTGGCTCGACTCCGTCGACGAAGCGCTCGTCGTCGAGATGAACGCCACGGCCCAGTTCCGCGGGCTGACCCAGAAGGAGATCGGCAAGTACGGCGATAAGCTGTCGAGCCTCCTCAAGTACAACGGCAACCCGTTCGAACCCGCCGAGATCGTCGACGGGTTCGAGTCCAGTATCAACGGCGAGGACCTCGCCGCGACCAACATGAAGTACCTCCCCGCAGCGGGTGACTAACCATGAGTGCATTCAGCGCAATCGGCGAAGAACGCGAGATCGACCGTGACGAGTTCACACCCGGCATCGAACCGCAAGCGACGTGGTGTCCGGGCTGTGGTGACTTCGGCGTCCTCAAGGCGCTGAAACAGGCCATGCCCGAGGTCGGGAGGAACCCCGACGAAGTCGCGCTGTTTACGGGTATCGGCTGTTCCGGGAAGCTCAACAGCTACTTCAACAGCTACGGGTTCCACACCATCCACGGCCGCTCGCTGCCCGTCGCCCGGGCCGCGAAACTGGCCAACCCCGAACTGGAGGTCATCGCCGCCGGCGGTGACGGTGACGGCTACGGTATCGGTGGGAACCACCTCATCCACACGGCCCGTGAGAACCACGATATGACGTATATCGTGTTCAACAACGAGATTTTCGGGCTCACCAAGGGCCAGACGTCGCCGACGTCGCCGAAGGGTCACAAGTCCAAGACCCAGCCTCACGGCTCGGCGAAGTCGCCCATCCGACCGCTCAGCCAATCGCTCAACGCCGGCGCGACCTACATCGCCCGGACTGCAGCCGTCAACCCCAACCAGGCGAAGGAGATAATCGCCGAGGCCATCGAACACGACGGCTTCGCACACATCGACTTCCTGACCCAGTGTCCGACCTGGAACAAGGACGCGAAACACTACGTCCCGTACACGGACGTCCAGCAGTCTGACGAGTTCGACTTCGACGTCTCGGACCGCGTCGAAGCCGCCGAGATGATGCGCAAGACCGAGGAACGACTGTACGAGGGTGAGGTCCTGACCGGCCGGATGTACGTCGAGGACGCCCGCCCCTCCTACGGACAGGAGAAGCGCGCCATCGGCGAGATGCCGGAAGAACCGCTCGCAGAGCGGTACTTCGACGAGGACGCGGAGTGGGAGCGGACCTACGACAACCTCCTCGAACACCACAAGTAACCACCTCGGTCCGGGCCTCCCCGTACCGTTTCTCGGGGCGCTCGAAACCGGGTTTCTGGTTCGGAAGATATTTTTTCGTCCATGGAAAAGAAACGTACATGAGTGCCGAGTCTACGGAGCGTCGAATCCTGTCGGTCCTAGAGGACGATGCTCAGGCATCCTACGCAGAGATAGCGAACCGGGCCGACGTCTCGAAGCCGACGGTCCGCAAGTACATCAAGAAACTCGAAGAGGAGGGCGTCATCGTCGGCTACTCAGCCGACGTCGACCCGAAGAAACTCGCGGGCCAGTCCATCGCGATGGTCGGTATCGACGTCGCGAGCGAACGCTACGTCGAGGCCACGCGAAAGCTGAAAGGCATCGACGCCGTCGAGTCGCTGTACACTTCCAGTGGCGACCACATGTTGATGGCCGAAGTCCGCGCGACGGACGGCGACTCGCTGGCGGCGGTCATCGAAGACGAGATACTCGCGCTCGACGGCGTCACAGCGGCTCACCCGTCGTTCCTGCAGGAACGACTGAAGTAACGGGTTTTTAGACGCTCCAGAGCGGACCAGAACCCATGCCGTCTCGGTTGGTGCTTGGAGCTGGTTCGACTGCACTGGCGCTCATCGACGCCGCAAGCGTTAGCCACCGCCCGCTCCACGTCGTCACCGACGACGAACATCGCGCCGAGACACTGCGGACCGACGACATCGCCGTGACGGTGGCCGACCCGGCCGACCGCGCGACGCTCGCCGGTATCGACATCGACCCGGACACCGTCGCCGTCGCGACGGACGACCCAGCAGTCAACACCGTCGCCGCAGAGACCGTCGAGACACTGTTTCCAGACGCGTTCGTCCTGTGTTATACGGGGTATGAAGCGACGCCCGACCAGCGAGCGACCCTCGAGCGGGTCGCCGACCGAGTCGTAGACGCCGAGGCGGTCGTCGTCGACGCCCTCAACCAGACTGTCGGGGCCGAAGGAACGCGGGTCCGCCAACTACAGCGGGTCCTTCGGGACATCGACGGCCACCTCGCTATCTTCGCCCACGACAACCCGGACCCGGACGCCATCGCCAGCGCCGTCGCGCTGGGAGAACTCGCGGAACGGGCAGGCTGTACCGTCTCCATTTGCTACTACGGCGACATCTCCCATCAGGAGAACCGTGCGTTCGTGAACTTACTGGAGTACGACCTCGTGAACCTGACAGCGGAGGACGCGGACGCACTGGCGGAGTACGACGGGTTCGCACTCGTCGACCACTCCAGACCCGGCGTCAACGACCAGTTGCCCGAGGACCTCGCCGTCGATATCGTCATCGACCACCACCCACCGCGTCTCCCGGTCGAGGCCCGCTACGTCGACCTACGGAGCGCCGTGGGGGCGACTAGTACGCTACTGGTCGATTACTTCCAGCGGTTCGGCGTCGACATCCCGGACCCGATCGCGACGGGACTGCTCTTTGGCATCCGAGTCGACACGAAAGACTTCCGCCGAGAAGTCTCGGTCGAGGACTTCGAGGCCGCCGCCCACCTCGTCCCCCGGGCGGACATGGAAGCCCTCCAGCGCATCGAGGACCCGAGTGTCAGCGCCGAGACGCTGACAGTCATCGGCCGAGCCATCGACAACCGGGAGAAAGAGGGGTCGGTGCTGTTGAGTTGCGTCGGCGAACTCGGCGACCGCGACGCACTGGCACAGGCCGCAGACAGACTCCTCGACTTAGAGGACGTGCAGGCGACGATGGTGTACGGCGTCATCGACGGGACGATCTTCGCCTCTGCGAGAGCACGCGGCGCCGACATCGACCTCGGGGAGGCCCTGCGAGACGCCTTCGGCCAGATCGGGTCCGCAGGGGGCCACGCCGACATGGCCGGCGCCCAGATAACGCTGGGCGTACTCGACGCCATCGACGACCGGGACGAGTCACTCCACGACATCGTCCGGTCGGTCGTCAACGACCGGTTCCTCGAAGCGGTACAATCTCGTTCCCACCGGTTGCTCGGCAGCGTCTACGGAACCTCGGAGTACGGGCCGGAGACGTACGCCGAAATCGTGCCGGAACCAGTCGAGAATTCGCCGGGCGACGACGAGGAGTAGCCGAGACTTTTTCACCACTCCCGGTCAATTCCGGGGTGATGGACGACCCGAGTCGACCGACGGTCGGCGAGTACATGACACGGGAGGTAGCCACCGTCGAACTCGACGACACAGTCGACGAGGTCGCGACCCGTATCGCCGAGAGCGACGAGTTCAGTGGCTTCCCGGTGACCGACGGACGACGCGTCGAGGGCTTTGTCAGTGCGCGTGACCTCCTGCTGGCGGACGACCACGAACCGATGTTCCGGGTGATGAGCGGCGACATCCTCGTCGCCCACCCGGACATGGCGGTACAGGACGCCGCCCGCGTCATCCTCCGGTCTGGCATCCAGAAACTCCCGGTCGTCGACGACGCGGGCCACCTCGTCGGCATCATCTCCAACGCGGACGTCATCCGCTCGCAGATAGAGCGCGCGACCCCGGACAAGGTGGAGAAACTCGGTCGCACGCTGGAGAACATCCACGGCATCACCACCCACGAGGAGCGGCGCGAAGTCGAGTTGGCCGATCTGACGCCGACACAGAAGACGGTGTACGCCGACGAACTGGAAGGCCGAGTCTACGAACTCGAACGGGGACTGGCCGAACCGCTGGTCGTCATCGACAACGGCGGCGACCTGTTGCTCGCCGACGGCCACCACCGAGTGAAAGCGGCCGACCGTCTCGGTGTCGACCGGATGGACGCCTACGTCATCGTCCTCGACGGGCCCGTCGAACTCGGCATGGCGGAGACGGCCGCCAACTCCGACCTCGAACGCATCGACGATATCGAAGTCGTCGATTACGCCCGGCATCCACTGGTCGAGACGACACAGCGGTTACAGGACGAGTAACGGACGTTTTGCTGACAGTATAGCCGTTTTCACGAGGGCATCCGGACGACATCTCCGACCGTCCGACGCCGTCGTCGCGGACGGAGCGGGGGCCGCGCCCGAACACTCTTGCGGACTGGTGACATATGGCGCGGTATGTACGACGAGGAGGACCTCCAGCGCATTCGGGACGCCAAAGGCGAGTGGGAGCGCGAGACACTCGACCCGGTACTCGACGCCTACGGTGAGCGCAGCGAGCGGTTCGCGACCGTCTCGAATCTGGAGGTAGATCGCCTGTACACCCCGCTCGACGTCGCCGACACCGACTACGAGACTGACATCGGGTTCCCCGGCGAGGAACCGTACACACGCGGCGTCTACCCGACGATGTACCGCGGCCGCCAGTGGACGATGCGGCAGTTCGCCGGCTTCGGCACGGCCGAGGAGACCAACGAGCGGTTTCACTATCTCACCGAGGAGGGCCAGACCGGTCTCTCGACGGCGTTCGACATGCCGACGCTGATGGGACTCGACTCCGACGCCGCGATGGCCGACGGCGAAGTGGGCAAGGAGGGCGTCGCCGTCGACACGCTGGCGGACATGGAACGCCTCTTCGACGGTATCGACGTCGGTGCGGTGTCCACGTCGTTCACTATCAACCCCAGCGCACCGGTCGTCTACGCGATGTACCTCGCTATCGCCGACCAGCAGGGCGTCCCGCGCGAGGAGATTCGTGGCACCCTCCAGAACGATATGCTCAAAGAGTTCATCGCACAGAAAGAGTGGGTCGTCCCGCCGGAACCCTCGCTGAAGTTAGTCACGGACGTCATCGAGTTCGCCTGCGAGGAGACGCCGAAG
Organism: Haloarcula pellucida; assembly: GCF_014647235.1. Classification (GTDB taxonomy): domain Archaea; phylum Halobacteriota; class Halobacteria; order Halobacteriales; family Haloarculaceae; genus Haloarcula; species Haloarcula pellucida. Next base: position 144,956 of record NZ_BMOU01000004.1, on the reverse strand, counting down.
TTCAAGCCCGTCTCCGTCTCCGGCTATCACATCCGCGAGGCCGGCGCCACGGCCGTCGAGGAACTCGCGTTCACGCTCGCCGACGGGTTCGCCTACGTCGAGGACTGTCTCGACCGGGGACTGGACGTCGACGAGTTCGCCCCGCAGCTGTCCTTCTTTTTCAATTCCCACAACGCCATCTTCGAGGAGGTGGCGAAGTTCCGTGCGGCCCGACGCATCTACGCCCGCGTGATGGACGAGTGGTACGACGCCGAGGCCGACGCCAGCAAGCAACTGAAGTTCCACACCCAGACCGCCGGACAGTCGCTCACCGCCCAGCAACCACTCAACAACGTCGTCCGCGTGACGATTCAGGCACTCGCCGGCGTGATGGGCGGGACCCAGAGCCTCCACACCAACAGTTTCGACGAGGCGCTCGCGTTGCCCTCGGAGGACGCCGTCCGGGTCGCCCTGCGAACCCAGCAGATCATCGCCGAGGAGTCCGGGGCGGCCGACATCGTCGACCCACTCGGCGGGAGTTTCGCCGTCGAGGCACTGACCGACGAGATAGAGGAGAAGGCCACGAGTTACATCCACCACGTCCGCGACGAACTGGGCGACGGGTCGGTCCGTGACGGCGTCCTCGCCGGCATCGAGCAGGGGTACTTCCAGCGGGAGATACAGGACTCGGCCTACGAGTACCAGCGACGCGTCGAGGACGACGACGAGGTCGTCGTCGGCGTCAACGCCTACACCGTCGCGGAGGACACCGAGCCGGACGTGCTAACCGTCGACGAGGACGTCCAGCGCCGCCAGCGGGACCGCCTCGACGCGGTCAAGGCCGACCGTGACGACGCGGCCGTCGAGGCCGCACTCGACGACGTCCGGGCGGCCGTCGACGCCGGGGAGAACGTGATGCCGGCCATCGTCGACGCCGTGAAGGCGTACGCGACGATGGGCGAGATAATGGCCGTGTTCGAATCCGAGTACGGTGCCTACCGAGAGACGGCGGGCGTCGCCTGAGGCCGGTCGGCGAGGAAGGCCACGATAGCCGCTCCGGAGGTTTATATCGCATACCGAGCGAGCCCGCGCTATGGGACAGACGACCAAGAGGAGGCCGGGAATCGCACAGCAGCTACGACTCGTCGTTGGGACCGTCCGTCTACTTGTCCGGTATCCCGCACCGCTCCTTTACCCGGTGCTGAAAGCGCTGTCGGGGACACTCGCTATCGTCGCCGTCGGAGCCATCGCGCTGTCACCCGTCGACGGCATCGGACCGGACGTTCCCATAGGTATCCCGACGCTACTGCTCGTCGTCGGGAGCTGTCTGTTCTCGCTGTACGTCGTCGGCCCGATACTGGTCGTCCTCCTCGACGTCGCGTACTGCTACGAACTGCACGCACTCTTGCAGGGCACTCGACCGACGCCGGGTTCGGGACTGGCCTACGCCGTCCGTCGACTGCCGGCCATCTCTCTGGGTGCGCTCGCCGTCACGGGAACGTTCTTCGCCGGCTACGTGACCGATACCGGGAGCCTCCGAGTCGGGTCGGACGTTCTCGGGACGTTCCTCCCCCCGGCGCTAGCCATCGAGGACCGCAGTGCCAGCACGCTCGTCACTCGGATAGACGGTGCCATCACCGACCAATGGGGGAGTGCGGTCCTCACTGTTTACGGTGCGAGGACGTTCGAGTACCTCGCGGGGTGCCTCGGAATCGCGACCGCGGTCGGCGTCGTCGTCGGCCAAGTGCTCGGCGTTTTCACGGTCGACAGCGGCGTCCTTCCGGTCGCACCCGGCCTGCCGCAGGCAGCGTTCCTCGCCGTCGCCGTCTTCCTCGGCGGCTTCGCTCTCACGGCGTTCCTCCGTGGACTCGTACGCGGTCCCGTTTCGACGGCACTGTACCACTACGCCACGAGGGACAGCGTCCCGGAACGGTTCGCACTCGACGCTGGAGAGATGGTTCACATCGACTGAAAAGACGGCGGGCGACGGCGAACTACTGTCGTTCGCGCTGGCCGTCGTCGTCCGTGTGTCGGGAGATGTAGACCACCAGCGCCAGCAACACGCCGAGGCCGAGACCGACGGTGACCAGACCGTAGATGGCGACGCCGAGTGGCGTCGGCGGCAGTGCGATGACCCCGAACAGTTCCGGTTCGAGGTCGGACGGGCGGATGTTGCCCAGCACGAACCCCATCACGCCAGCGAGGGCGACGATGACGACGTACAACTGGACGACCACTCGTTCACCGGACCGCCCGACCGGTTGCTCGCTCATGCCCGCAGGTAGGTGACCGAGACGATTAGCCTTTTTCACTTCCGGCCCGTAGCCTGCCTATGAGTCAGAAAGAACTGCTGTTCGTCGTCCTCGCCGGTATCGCCGTGATGATGTTCGTGACGGCTATCGTGCTCGTCTCCGGCGCCTGAGCGATAGATCGCTTCCGCGAACAGCGCGGGACTAGCGCGAGGAAAAATGACCGTCTTCAGTCGTCGCTACGCGCTCCGGTCAGTGCGGATTGCTCCTCTTCTTCACCGCCGTCCGTGACGGTCGTCTCGAGTTTGCGGTCGAACCACTGGAACTCGCGGTCGAGCATCCCGTCGCGCTCGAGGTTCCACGGGTCGCCGTCCTCGACCTTCGGGCCTTCGAGCCACGACTGGACGACGTTCCAGACGAAGATGAGCTGACCGACGAACAGGATGAGCGCGCCGGCAGTGGCCAGCAGGTGGTACGTCTCGACCTGTGCCAGCGGCGCGATAGCGCCGTCGAACTGGTAGGTCGCATAGCGGCGGGGCATCCCGAGGTAGCCCAGCGCCAGCATCGCAAAGAACGTGAGGTTCGTTCCGACCATCGAGAGCCAGAAGTGGGCCTTCCCGAGGGTGCGCTGGTACATCCGCCCGGTGAACACCGGGAACCAGTAGTAGATGCCGGCGAAGGCGGCGAAGCCGATGGCCCCCATCACGATGTAGTGGAAGTGGCCGACGACGTAGTAGGTGTCGTGGAGGATGAGGTCGACCGGAATCGCGGCGAGGAAGACGCCGGTGACGCCGCCGATGATGAAGTTCGAGATGAAGCCGATACAGAACAGCATCGGCGTCGTCAGGCGGAGTCGCCCGTTCCACATCGTCGTGATCCAGTTGAACGTCTTGACGGCGCTCGGGATAGCGATAGCCAGCGAGACGGCCATGAACGAGGCCCGCAGGCGCGGGTCCATCCCTGTCGAGAACATGTGGTGTGCCCAGACGCCGAACGAGAGTACGCCGATAGCCAGCGTGGAGTAGACGACGAACTTGAAGCCGAACAGTTTCCGGCCGGCGAACTTCGGCAGGATGAGGCTCACAAGGCCCATCGGCGGGAGGACGAGGATGTACACCTCGGGGTGGCCGAAGAACCAGAACAGGTGTTGCCACAGCAGCGGGCCACCGCCCTCGACGGCGAAGAACGTCGTCGCGAGGTTGCGGTCCAGCAGGAGCATGACGATGGCGCTGCCCAGCAGCGGGAACGCGAAGAGGATGAGCGCCGACTGGGTCAGGATCGTCCACGAGAAGATGTCGAGGTTCGCCCAGCTCACGTCGTCGTCACGCTCGGTGAAGATGGTCGCGATGAAGTTGATCGCACCCATCGTGGCGGCGACGCCGGAGAGGTGCAGGCCCAGCAGCATCAGGTCGACGCCGGGGTTGGTCTGTTCGACCGACAGCGGCGTGTACATCGTCCACGCCGTCTGTGCGGGTTCGATCATGTTCTCGGTGACCGGTGCGAGGAAGAACCCGGCCCAGATGAGCAGGGCCGCCGGCGGGAGGAGCCAGAACGCGATGGCGTTGATGCGCGGGAACGCCATGTCGTCGGCCCCGATGAGGAGCGGGATGAAGTAGTTCGCGAACGCCGCGATGATGGGCGTCCCGAACAGGAACAGCATCGTGATGCCGTGACTCGTCAGAATGGAGTTGTAGGCGTTCGCCCCCAGCAGCGCCCCTCCGGGAGTGACGAGTTGAAGGCGGATGAGCATCGCCATGATGCCACCGACGGCGAAGGCGATGACGGCGTAGACGCCATAGAGGATGCCGATGTCTTTGTGGTCGACTGTCGTTAACCAGCGAACGATACCTGCGGGCTTCTCACGGTGAATGACGGTCTCGCCGGTCGCGGTACCGCCGCCCGCGAGCGGTGTGTACGACCGCCAGTTCTCGATGCGCGTGAGTAGCGCGGCGATACCGACGAGGAGGACGGCCATCAACCCCGTCAGCACTAGATCTCCTGCTGCCATGGTCGCACGTCAGGACTGGCCGATAATGAAAGGGTCGGTTCCGCGGTGCCCGCGGTTGATTCGGCTTACTCGTCTTCGAGCTCGCCGGGTGCGTCTTCGTCCTCGAACTCGGCGACTTCGTCTTCCGGCTCGTTCACCGCGCTGGCTTCCTCGAGGGATTCCTGTGCGTGCTCTGCGTTTTCGATCGCTCGCCCAGCGTAATAGGTCAGCACCGCCAACAGGAGGAACATCGAGATCATCAGCGCGAACTGAAGCCCGCTGAAGACGGGGTCCGTGCCGAACGCGGGAACGACCGCGAACGCCGCGATGAAAAAGAGGATGATGCCCAGTGGAATGACGTTGACGGTGAGGTCGAGCAGGGTGTCCTTTTCGAACCCGAACAGTGCCATGTATGACTCGGCGTTGGCGTAGGCCAGTAAATAGGCTGTTGGTTTCGCTCAGACCTTGGTCTGTTCGACGACGGACCCGGCCCCGCCCATCGCGACCATCACGGCACCGGCGACGACGACCGCGACCAGACGGGTGAACAGCGGTCCTTCGCCGACGTTCGCGAGCGTGAACGCCGACGTCGGTAACTGGAGGACGGCGACGAGCGCTGCGAGCAAGACGAGCAACACGCCGACCCCGACGAGCGTCGGCCACGGGCGAGTCGCGTAGCCAGACTCGGTGAGGATACCGGCGATGCTCCCGCCAAAGAGGATGAGGCCGAACACCGCGACCGGGAACAGCCCGATGAAGACACCGATTTCCGAGAGCGCTAGTCCCAGAGCGACGAACACCGGCCACGGACTCGACATCCGATACTGGTCGCTCAACCCCGGTTGCTCTTCCATACCCGCCGTTCGGTCTCGGCCGGCATATGCCCATCGGACTCTCCGTGATCCCCGTGCGTGTCGGTGGCGAGCGGAGCCGAGACCGCCGGTCACGTCCGCGTCTCTCGGCGAAACCGATCACCGTAGAGACACGTGTCTGACGGGGCACAAACTATTTGTCTGCCATCCGGCTTGATGAAGGTAATGAGTACGCAGACGGTAGAACTGGTTTCAGAGTGGGACTCGGTGCCCTTCGACGGCGGGTACGAGGGGCTCCGGACACTCGCAGACCAGGAGTTCTCCGGTGCCGTCGTCGCTGGCCCCACCCGGCTGTTCATGTTGAACGGGACGGTCATCGGTATCATAGACGGCGACATCGAAGCCTTCGAGACCGACAGTGGAACTGCCCGGGAAGCACCACACGACGCGCTTCCGCTTCTCGCAGTGATGCAAGAGCGAAACGACGAGGTCCGCGCGAAGTACTACACGCAGGAGACGTCGATAGCCGACGTCGACCGGACGCTTTCCGACGGGAACTTCACCGGGTTCGTCGAACTCTCCGAGAACGTTCTCTCTGGCGATTACTATCTGGTCTATCATCAGGGTCGCTCGATGAGCGTCGCCTGGGTCGGGAGCGCCGAGCGACTCATCACCGACGACGAAGCCTTCGAACAGGCAGACGACGAAGTGGGCATCTACGAGGTCAAACCCGCCGAGATCTCGCCCGTCGAGATTCCGGAACCGTCGACGGCAGCAGACGCCGCCGATGTGACCGATGGACAGGCTCCGAGCGACGGTACCGCCATCGACGACGCCTCGTCGGCCGACCCCTCGTCGACCGACGAGGGACCGGTTTCCGAACCAGCAGGAGAGACACAGCCTCCGGATTCGACGTCCGACAACGACGTCGCCGAACCAGCAGGAGAGACACAGCCCCCGGATTCGACGTCCGACAGCGACGTCGCCGAACCAGACACGGGTGAGTCGACCGCCGACCGTCGGTCGGGACCGGCCGCCGGTGGCCCACCGGGGTCGAAAGCCGCCGGTGCGAACCAGGGCGCCGCAGCGAATCGGACAACGGACCCCGAGACGACGGACGCGGGGACCGCGACCGAGCAGTCCCGGCAGCGTCGGTCACAGGGCCGTGACGACGTAGCGGAGCAAGCGAGCGCCGAGCCACAGTCGGCAGAGCCAGACGCACAGACGGCCGAGGCGTCCACGACGGAGTCACCGAATCCGTCGTCGGCAACTCGGCAGCGCACCCGTGATTCGGAGCCGACCCAACAGCCCGACCCGGCACAGAGAGAGCAGCGCTCGCCCGCAGAGCCACAGTCGCGACCGGACGCGTCCTCGTCACAGCGCCCGAGCGCGGACAGCGGGGGTGAAAGCGCCGCTGCAGCGACGACGGCGGACCTCGAGACACGCGCGATTCCGTCACTCGACCCCGACCGGTCTACGAACTCGCCGGACACCTCGGCCGCGAGCGACGACGCGGCCACGCAACCGACGGGCGACCAACACACGGAGGACCGCTCGTCACACACGACGACGGAGCAGGCACCAACCCAGACGACGCAGACGCCGACGTCGCCTGCACCGGAGCGAGTGGCCGACCTCGAAGCGGAACTCGACGGCAAGGAGGCCGAAATCGCCCGCCTCGAATCGGAGGTAGACGACTTAGAGACGACGAACGAGGAGCTACGGGCCGAGCGTGACCGCCTTCAGTCCGAGCTAGAGGCGGCACGGACAGAGATCGAACGCCTCGAAGACGGACTCGCAGAGGCCCAGAGCGAAGACACCCCGTCGGCCGGGACACGCCTGTCCGGGGCCGAAGCTATCGACGGGACGAACCTCTTCGTACGCTACCACTCGAAGGGCGAGGCGACCCTCGCTCAGGCCCACGACGGGGACGCCGACCCGACACAGGTCGAGGAGAACCTCCGACTGGAGTATCACACCCAGTTCGACGCCACCGACGCTGCCGTCGAGGGAACCGAGTTCGAGACGTTCCTTCAGGACAGCATCCACTACCGGTTCGTCGAGTGGCTGATTCGGAACCTGCTGTACGAGATTCGTGACACCGGCCACGCGGGCGCGATGCAGGTGCTGTACGACGCCTTGCCCGAGATAGACCGGGCCGAACTGAACGGCAAGGTGACGGTCACCTACACCGAAGACGGGCAGGAACACCGCTCACAGGAGCAGTTCGACGTCGTCGTCCGCGACCGGATGGGCAACCCGCTGCTCGTCGCGAACATCAACGACTCCCGTCAGCCAGCGACCGAGGGGCAGATGACCGACATCGTTCGGAACGCAGAGCGCGTGGGCAACGCCTCTGACTCGCTGGCGGCGGCGTTTCTCGTCACCAGTAGCTTCTTCGAGCCGGAAGCGCTCGAAACCGCCGAAGAAGCGACCTCCAGCGGTCTGTTCAGCCGAGACAAGCGCAAAAGCTTCGTGAACCTCTCGCGGAAAGACGGATACCACCTCTGTCTCCTCGAGGCACGAAATCAAGAGTTCCACCTCGCCGTCCCGGAACTCTGACGACACGAGGAAAGCGCGTTAGCCTTCTATTTCGGCCGCGTCCTCGATTTTCATTCCTTCGAGCTTCTCGATGATTTCGTCTATCTTCTCGTCTAGGTCGTCGACGAATTCGCCCGTCTGCTCGGTCGTGATGGCTCCCTGACTGGAGGGCTCGATGAGGTTCTCCTCTTCGAGGACGCGCAGCGAGTAGCGCACCTTGTGGTGTGGGTAGCCCGTCTCGTTGGACATCTTCACGATACCGATAGGCTCGTTCTCAATAACCATGCGGAGCACCTGCAAGTGACGCTCCAGCATGTCGACTTCCTTCTCAAGCCTGTCTATCATGGCAATTGTTAACTTGTGTTTGCAGGGTTTAAAAGTTGCCCTCGTGTACCCGTCTTTGCCGGTTTTTTGGTTCGGAGAGGTGTGTATTAAATGCGTCGTAACGATTCCCATGCCAAACAGTCACCCCCATAACCGCGCCGAGAGGGACCGTAATCTGTTTATCACGGTGGCCGGAACGTCCGTGCGATGACCGTAACCATCGTCGGCTCACAACTCGGCGACGAGGGGAAGGGCGGCATCGTCGACCTGTACGGCGACGACGTGGACGTCGTCGCGCGCTATCAGGGTGGCGACAACGCCGGCCACACCGTCGTCCACGAGGGCGAGGAGTACAAGCTCTCCCTGGTCCCGAGTGGAGCCATCCGCGGCAAGGTCGGCGTCCTCGGCAACGGGTGCGTCGTCAACCCGCGAACGCTGTTCGACGAGATAGATACGCTGCAGAACCGTGGTCTCGACCCGGACGTACGCGTGGCCGAACGGGCACACGTCATCCTCCCGTTCCACCGCGTACTGGACGGTATCGAGGAAGAGGTAAAGAGCGAGACGGACGACGAAGTCGGGACGACCGGTCGCGGCATCGGCCCGACCTACGAGGACAAGGCCGGCCGGCGCGGCGTCCGTGTCGGTGACCTGCTCGACGCCGACGTGCTTCGCGAGCGACTCGAGTACGTCGTCCCGCAGAAGCGGGCCGTCGTCGAGGACGTCTACGGCCTCGACGTCGAGGACCTAGAGGACCCCGACGCGCTGGACGTCGACGCACTCTTCGAGGAGTTCCGCGAGTTCGGCCGCCGCTTCGAAGCGGAGGGGATGACAGTCAACGCCGGTGCCTTCCTCACCGAGGCCATGGAGGACGGCCAGAACGTCATGTTCGAGGGGGCACAGGGGACCATCATCGACATCGACCACGGCAACTACCCGTACGTCACGTCCTCGAACCCGACGGCCGGCGGCGCCGCGGTCGGGACCGGCGTCAGTCCCGGCGTCGTCGGCGGCGGCGAAGTCGTCGGCATCGTCAAGGGCTACCTCACGCGCGTGGGGAGTGGCCCGCTGCCGACCGAACTCGGCGGCGTCGTCGGTGACACGCCCGGCTACGACGAACAGGGAGCAGGCGAGAACGAGGAACTGGCACATTACATCCGCGAGGAGGGCGGCGAGTACGGCACCGTCACCGGACGCCCGCGACGCGTCGGCTGGCTGGACATGCCCATGCTCCGACACGCGACCCGCGTCTCCGGGTTCACCGGTCTCGCTATCAACCACCTCGACGTGCTGGCCGGTCTCGACGAAGTGAAAGTCGGCCACACCTACACGCTCGACGGCGAGGAACTGACGTCGATGCCCCCACGCACCGAGCAGTGGGCGGAGTGTGAGGCGAACCTCCGTACCTTCGAGGGCTGGGAAGCGTTCGACCCGGCCGCCGTCGCGAGCGAGGGCTACGAGGCCCTGCCCGAGAACGCACGGACCTACGTCGAGTACATCGAGGACGAACTCGACACCCCGGCCTACGCTATCGGCGTCGGCCCGGGCCGCGGCGAGACTATCGTCCGCGAGTCGCCGTTCTAACGGTTCAGTATCTCGTTTTGGCGGTCCCGCGACGGCCGACAGCGGCCGCTCTCGTCGGACTCGGAATCGTTCTCGGCGGGTTCGATTCTCACCTCGCCACCGAGGCGGTCGGACAGCGACTCACCCGCGAGTTTGCACGCCCAGCCGGGTGAAGAGAAGTTCCGCGCCTCGCGCCAGACAGTACGCTTTTAGGGCTACCGGACCGACGCAGGTGTATGAAAGAGGACCTGATGGACATCATCTGCTGTCCGCTGGACAAACACGACCTCGACCTCGAGGTCGAGGAACGCGACGACGAGGAGATTCTGTCCGGACAGTTGGTCTGTACGGAGTGTGGCGAGGTGTTCCCCATCGAAGACGGTATCCCGAACCTCCTCCCGCCGGACATGCGCGACGAAGCCCCGGCCTGATAGTGGCTGTCGTAGCGATTTATCGGTACGCGCCGACCCCGGGGTCAGCCCGATACGGAAACAATCTACGACAGTCACTATGAGACCCCTGCACCTTTTTTATGTGTCCCCGCCGACATTCCGGTGTGCCTGACTCGCTCCTCGTCCACGTCAACCGCGACGAACTCCACGGGCTAGCGGTACCGACGACGTTCGAGACGAGCGAGAGCTTCGACGTCCGCCTGGTCAACCACGGGGAAGCCACGCACGTCCACCTCCACCTCGACGACGCGCTCTCCAGTCTCGCAAGCATCGAAGCGCCCAACCATCACGTCGAACGAGACAGCGAACGCCGGGTGCGGGTGACCCTGACTCGCGACGGGGCCGTCCGCGGGAAACTGAAAGTCGTCACGGCCTACGGCGCGACGACGCGCTACGTCGACGTCGTGGTCACCGAACCGGACCGGAGCGACGACCCGGTCGAAGTCGACGAGGACCTCGCGAAACCACAGCCGAAACCAGAACCCGGATCCGACTCCGTCCTCGCCGACGTCCCCGACGTGCCGGTGCTCGTGGTCGGTGGCGTCGCCCTGCTCGCGGCCGCCACCGCCGCGTTCTTCGTCCAGAACGTGGTGGTGTTGCTGGCGGCGCTCGCCGTCGTCGTCGGCGTCCTCGTGACGGTCTACGCCGTGCTCGCGACTTAATCGTCGGTCTCGACGCCGCAGAGGTTGCCGTCGTCGTCGAACAGTTTCGCCCGGAGGAAGCGCGCCCGGTAGCGGTTCGCCCCGTCGGCGGTGTCGGCTTCGCGGATGTCGGCGGCCCGGCCGTCGGCGACGGCGTCGACGATGGCCTCGACCTGCGCTTTCTCGCTGGGGGTCAACTCGAACTCGTAGGTCTGGGGCTCCTCGGCTTCGAGTTTGGTCCACTTGCGCGCGGCCGAGACGACGAGCGAGCAGGGTTCCCGGCAGGGGAACTCGCCGTCGCCCCCGTCCACGTCGAGGTCGGTGTCGGCGTCGTAGCCCCACTCGCGGCGTTTCAGACACTGCGAGTCGTCACAGCAGGCCTCGGCGACCCAGTTGACGTGTTCGTACCCCTCGCCGCGGTCCCACGTCTTGACGACGCCGTAGATGCCGGTCTGCCGTTCGACGGTCTCGTGCCAGTGGGTCACGTCCAGTTCGCCCTCCCGTTCGCGGTACCAGTTCTGGACCGTCGCGGGGTAGAACGTGTGGACGGCCTCGAGCAGTGCGGCAGGGCCGAGCGACGGGAACGCCCACCCGCGCTGGAGCGAGGGTGCGGTCTTGAGCGGTCGGTACCGCCCCCGGTCGTCGTGTTTCGCGATGTCACGGGCGGCGGCCGGGTCCTCGTACGTGTCCAGGTCGTCGACCGCCGTCCCGACGTCGGCCTCGTGCCGGAGGTCGTAGACCCGCCCGCCGTCCTCGGTCAGTGAGACGGTGACGGCGAGTTCGCCCCACTCGGTCGTGCGGCCGCCGGAGAGCGCGTCGTATCGCTCGGGGACCGGCGCCGACTCGGCACCCTCCAGCCACCGGAGGAACGCCCACCGTGGCTCGGCCTGTGGGGCGGTGGCGTGCCAGAAGTACCAGTTGGCGGCATAGGGCGAGTCCGTCGCGACCGAGCGGAAGTCGTCTTTGCCGAGGTCTTCGTGGGACTCCTCGGGCGTCTCGAACGTGTAACGGTCTTCCTCGCGGCCGACGTGGAGGCCGTCGAAATCGATACCGTCCGGCGCGGTAGCCACCAGCGCGTCCACGGAGTCCTCGTCCATACTGAACCACGGGACTCCCGCGGAAAAAGTTAGCCGGTTCGCCCGTCTGTTGCCGATTGTTACGGGTAGACGCAGTCGCTGACCGTCGCCGGGTTAGTCACCCGTCGCCGGGTTCCCGTTGCCGGTCTCCTCGCGGACCTGTTCGATAGCCCCGCTCACGTCGGCGCCCGCGTCGGCGGCGCGTTCGAGGACTACGTCGGCCATGAGCGGTTCCGTCCCGACGGCACCGGCGTACCAGATGTCGTGGCCGTCGACGGTTTCGGGGGTGTCCCAGCCGGTCCGGTAGTCGTCGGTCAGGCCCATGTCTTCGGGGATGTCCTCCTGCGTGTGGTAGCCGTCGGCGATAAAGAGGGGGACGACGACGACGTCCTCGCTCTCGAAGTAGTCGGTGACGTCGTCTACCTCGGGGTCCTCGTCCATGAACAGCGCCTGCACCTCGTCGAAGCGGTCCATCTCGCCGATGCGCTGGGCGTGGTACTCGATGGCCTTCGCGGAGTTCTCGTTGCGCTCGGTGCCGTGGCCGACCACGGCGAGTCCGAACCCCTCGCCCACGTCGGGGTCGTCCGTGACCGACTTCGCCCGCTGGACGATGACGTCGCTCATCGAGTCGTGAGTACCGACCGGGCCACAGTAGTGGACGGTCTGGCCGGTGTCGTCGGCGGTCAGCGTCGCGTGGGTGGCGCTCGTGCCGTCGGAGTCCCACATCTCGGGGTCCCACTCGTCGAGGCGGAACTCCCGGGGGATGACCTGTTCGGTGAAGTACCCCTCCGAGATGAACAGCGGCACCAGATACACCTCCTCGGCGTCGACGGTGCGTAGCCCCTCCCGGAACGACGGCTCCTCCTTCCAGAAGACTTCCCGGACCTCGTCGAACGCGCCGGTCGCACGGATGGTGTCCGCGTGTGAGAACGTCGGCGTGCTCGACTCGGCGTTGAGATGCGAGCCGTGGGCCGCGATGACGAGCGCTTCTTCCATACCACGCCGTTGGGACGAACCGCTCTTAGGGGCTTCGCTGGCGGTCCACACCGCCGGCGCTCCGGTGTCGGCCGAGCACCCCTCACTCCGAACCGGACGCCAGCGGTTCAGAGTCGGCTTTCACCGAGGCGAAGACGCGCTCTGCCCACTCGCGGGCGACGGCGTCGTCGGTGTCGACGAACACCTCCATCAGTCCCGTCTCCTCGTCGTAGCCGCCGACGCCGACCCGGTCGTCGAATATCGCGAGGCCGTACGGGAGCGTGTCGCGGGTCCGGAGCGTCAGGTGGCCGCGGTCGATGGCCTCGCTCGCCCGCTCCGGGTACGTCTCGAACAGTTTCTCGGCGATGTGCGGGAGATAGATGATCTCCGTGTCCGTCGCCTCGAACACCTGCTGGTGGAACTGCCCGAGGACCAGCGGTGCCATGTGGGTGGTGTTGAACCCGCGGAGGGTCTCGGAGTTCCGGACGAGCGAGACGAACCGCTCGACCGGTTGGTAGGGGTCCTCGGGCGCCGCAGTCGTGACGGTGGCGTTGACGAACGGTTCGATGACGAACTCCTGATGGTCGTCACAGATGGCGTCCAGCAGCGGCGTCAGGCGGTGGGCGGTCCGGACGTTCGCCTCGAACCGGAGGACTTCCTCCGCGACCGTCTGGCCGCGCCCGGTGAGTCGAAATCGTCCGTCGACCTTCTCGACGAAGCCCTGCCTGTCGAGCCACTGCGTGAACCGGTGGCTGGTCGCCCGCGAGACGTCGAGTCGGTTCTCTATCTCCCCGCGGTCGAGTGGCCGTTCGAGGAGGGCTTCGAGGACCGGCCCGTGACGGACGATGTCGCCGAGGTAGTCCGTCCCGACCCGTTCGTCCGCCGCCGCAAGTCGCTCGCCGAGATACCGACGGGTTCGTGCGTTCTCTAGGACGGATTCGAGGACCGGCGACCCCGGCGATGGCTCCGCACGCTCGGACGCGTCGTCGGTCGTCTCGTCCGTTCGGTCCGTCGCCATGGGTCTCTCTAGCTAGGTACGGTGGCCCACGGTAGTAACTCTAGCTACGCCACGACACGAGACGCGTTTCACGGGCCGAAACGGCGTTCACTCCGCCGAACGCTCGGTGACGAATGAGGCTAACAGCCCACACGGCGTCCGTTCGAGTATGAGTCAGGAACACGAGACGCTCCCGGGAGTCGAGCGGTTCGCCGACGGCGTCCACGGGGCGGTGATTCGACCGGACGACGACGCCTACGACGACGCCCGGGCCGTCTGGAACGGGATGATAGACAAACACCCCGCTGCCATCGTCCGGTGTGCGGGCGTTAGAGACGTCATCGAGACGGTAGCGTTCGCGCGTAAAGCGGACGTGCCCCTCGCAGTTCGCGGTGGCGGCCACAACGTCGCCGGGACCGCTGTCTGTGACGACGGCGTGGTCTGTGACCTCTCCGAGATGACCGCCGTGCGAGTCGACCCCGCGGAGCGAACGGCGTGGGTGCAGGCGGGCGCGACGTGGGCCGACCTCGACCGCGAGACGCAGGCGTTCGGACTGGCGACCCCCGGCGGCGTCGTCTCTGACACCGGCGTCGCCGGCCTGACCCTCGGCGGCGGCATCGGACACCTCCGCTGTCGGTACGGCCTGACCTGTGACAATCTCCGGGCCGCCGACCTCGTCACCGCCGACGGCGAGTTCGTGACCGCGAGCGAAGACACCCACCCGGACCTTTTCTGGGCGCTCCGGGGCGGCGGGGGGAACTTCGGCGTCGTCACGGCGTTCGAGTTCGACTGCCACCCCGCCGGTCCGGAGGTGGCCACGGCGCTCGTCTTCTACTCCGGGTCGGAGGCGAAGTCGTGTCTGCGAGCGTACCGGGAGTACGTCGAGACGGCACCCGACACCGTGAGCACGCTCACTTCGACGGGCGTGATGTACGACGAGGACCTGTTCGACGCGGACGTCGTCGGCGACCTGAAGTTCGCCGTCATGGGGTGTTACGCCGGGCCGCCCGAAGAGGGCGAAGCCGTGCTTGCCCCCCTCCAACAGTTCGCGGACCCGCTCGTCGACGTCAGCGCGGTACGGCCCTACACAGAGTTCCAGCAGATACTTGATGCGGATTACCCCGACGGCATGCGCTACTACTGGAAGTCGCTGTACCTCGACGCCCTTTCGGACCCGGCCATCGACCGCATCGAGTACTGGGGTGAGAAAGCCCCCTCACCGCTGTCGACTGTCGACGTCTGGGAACTCGGCGGTGCCATCACCGACACCGGCATCGAGAACAGCGCCTTCGCCGGTCGACACGCGCCGTTCTTGCTCGGTGTCGAGGCGAACTGGGAGGAGCCGGCGATGGACGACGCGAACGTTCAGTGGGTCCGAGACTGTCTCGATGACATGCGGCAGTTCTCCGACGGGTCTGTGTACCTGAACTTCCCGGGCTTCCTCGAAGACAACGACGAGACGATGGCGAGGACGTTCGGGACGGCCTACGACCGACTCGTCGCGGTGAAAGACGCGTACGACCCGACGAACCTGTTCGCGCTGAACCAGAACGTCAAGCCGTCGGGCGACGGTGAGCACGCCGGATAGGCGTCGACGACGACTTGCTGTCGAACCCGCCGCTGACGGGTCGTCGGTTCTCCGAGCAGGGTCGGTGAGTCGTGAATCGACGCAACCGGTGGTTACAGCGCCGTTAGCAGCAGGAACGCCAGCGTGACGGCGGCCCCGACCAGCGCGGCGTGTCCCGCCACACCGACAGCGAGGACGATTCCGGCGACGGTGCGCTCTATCGGTGCGAGTGGGTGTCCGAACGCCTCCCGCTCTCGTTGTGCGATGGCCATTTGTCTTCCCTCGTGTGGAGAGACGGCCGGTCGCCTATCAATACCACAGGACGGTTCTCAGTAACTGGGAGGTCCGATAGAACGGTTTTTGCACCTGCCGTCGTGAGCCTCGGGTATGTCACTCGCCGCCGCCACTCGCGAGGCCGTTCGAGCGCGCCCGTCCCTCTACGACGCGCTTCGGGCCGGCGTCGTCAACTACACCGCCGCCGCACGGACGTTAGACGTCGACGGGGACACGGACGCCGTCGCCACGGCACTGCGTCGCTTCGCCGAGGAACTGCCCGACGACCCGGCACACGAGAGCGAGGCCCGCGTCTCGATGCGGAGTGGAGTCGGGCGAGCAGACGGGGGCGGCAGCGACGGGAACGTGCTTCTCGAGATGGGCGACACAGCCTTCCTAGACGGCGCAGGCTCACTCACCGGCATCGTCGCCAGCGGCGACCTCTCACCGGCGGCACTCGGCGACGTGCTGGGTCGGTTGCGGGCCGCGGAGGTCCCCGTCGAGGCGGCCGGCGTCGCCGACGACTCGCTCGTGGTGGTCGTCGAGCGACGCGACGGGCCCGACGCGCTCCGGGTCGTCGAAGCCGCGGTGGGCCGCTGAGCAGGGCGGCGTCACAGCCCGGTTCCGACGCCTTGAAGCGGCCCCACACAGTCTGATTCGACAATGACGCTGCGCGTGACGAACACGCTGACCGGCGAGACAGAGCCGTTCGAGCCACGCGACCCCGACTCCGTTCTCCTGTACTACTGTGGCCTCACGACCTCTGACCCGCCGCATCTGGGCCACGCTCGCGGCTGGGTCCACGTCGACGTGATGTGTCGCTGGTTGGAGTGGCTGGGGTACGACGTGCGCCACGTCGAGAACTTCACCGACGTGAACGAGAAGATAGTCGCCCGCGTCGGCGAGGACGGCGACAGCGAGGCGGACGTGGCCCGCCACTACATCCAGCAGGTCATCGAGGACATGCGCTCGCTCAACCTCGACCGGGCAGAGGTGTATCCTCGCGTCTCCGAGCACGTCCCCGAGATCATCTCGCTCGTCGAGCGACTCGTCGAGTCCGGCCACGCCTACGAGGCCAACGGGTCGGTGTACTTCGACGTGACGAGTTTCGAGGACTACGGCAAACTCTCGAACCAGACCGTCGAGGACATCGAGGCACAGGGTGAGGACGCCGAAATCGAGAAGCGCCACCCGGCAGACTTCGCCCTCTGGAAGGCCGACGGCGTCGACCCCGAGGACATCGAGGAGCACCGCCATCCCGAGGCCGCACCTGCCGAGGAGGCCTGCGAGACGGCCCAGACGTGGGACTCGCCGTGGGGCGAAGGACGACCGGGCTGGCACATCGAGTGTTCGGCCATGTCGATGACTCACCTCGACGAGACCATCGACGTCCACGTCGGCGGGCAGGACCTCGTCTTCCCCCACCACGAGAACGAGGTGGCCCAGAGCGAGGCCGCGACCGGCCAGCGCTTCGCCGACTACTGGCTTCACGTCCGCCTGCTGGAGACGAAAGGCGAGAAGATGTCCTCCTCGCTGGGGAACTTCTTCACCGTCGCCGACGCCGTCGAGGAGTTCGGGGCCGACGTGTTGCGGACGTTCCTGCTCTCGACGGCGTACTCCTCGCGGGCCACCTACAGCGAGGAGACCATCGGCGAGGCCGAAGAACGCTGGGACCGCCTCCAGCGGGGCTACGAGCGAGCGGTCGAGGCCTGCGACAGCGTCGACGCCTACGCGAAAGTGACCGACGAGACGCTTCGTGACGCCGTCGCGGCAGTCCGCGCGGACTTCGAGGCGGCGATGAACGACGACTTCAACACTCGCGAGGCGACGACGGCGCTACTCGACCTCACGAGCGCCGTCAACACGCACGTCGACGACCACGACGACGCCTACGACTACCGTGGTCTGCGGCGGGCCGTCGAAACGTTCGAGGAGTTCGGGGCCGGCATCCTCGGGCTCACCTTCGGCGACGAACACGCGGAGAGCGACGTCGCACTCGCCGGCGACATCGTGGAACTCGTCCTCGACGTGCGCGAACAGGAGCGTGCGGCCGGCAACTACGAACGCGCCGACGAGTTGCGCGACGAACTCGAAGCGCTCGGCGTCGAGGTGCAGGACACGGACGACGGCCCGACGTACCGCCTCTGAATCGACGGCGCGGTTCAGTCACCGTCAGCACACTTCTCTAATAAAACAGCTGCGTACGCGTGCTATCCCCCGACAGTACGTATTTATATCCTTTCGAGATACATATGTATTCGTCATGATTACCGTACCATACAGTTCTCGGATACTACTGCTCGCGGTCGTGTTCGCGCTCGTCTTCGGGTCGGCCGCCGGTCCGGTGGCCGCCCAGAGCGACCAACCGGAGTGGGGCGACGAGATGTACGCCGAGTTAGAGGGCATGGTCGGCGTCTACAACGAGAACGTCGACGCCAGCGACCTCGGGGTCGCCGGCGATCAGTTGCAAGACGAACGGGTGAACCTCGTCGTGACGGACGCGAACGGGACGGAAGCCACGGCCTCGTTCCGGATGGACGGTGACCTGCAGATTCAGGAACTGAAACAGGGCACCCGTGACGACGCGACGATGAAGATGACCACCGACCGGGCGACGTTGACCGGTATCGTCGAGTCGAACGATCCCTCGACGGCGTTCCGGAACGCCATCACCGGCGGGGACATCACTATCGACGGCCTCGGCACCGTGAACGCCGTGAAGTGGGTCGTCATCAACACTATCGTCAGCCTGTTCGGGTGACGTCGGCGAACAGCTTTTTTATGCCCCACTGTCTCGTAGCGAACACCAATGCGAAAGCCGCTGCTCTCCGCACTCGTCGCCTTCCTCGTCGTCTCCGCCGGATGTACGGGCCTCATAACCGGCGAGACGGTCGCCTTCGAATCCGAACCGGCGACCGTCGAGGATTCGGCGCTCGAATCGACCGGCTACGAACTCACGAACTCGACCGAACAGAACATCACTCGCGACGTCACGTTCGCCGGGCAGAACCGGACGATTCGCGTCGTGAACAACGTCAGGCAGTATCAGCGCGGCGTCGACCTCGGACCGGTCGGGAGTCTCCAGTTGGCCCGGTTCGTCGTCGTCTCGACACCCGGCGCGAAAGTCGCCGGACAGACGCTGAACCCGGCCGCACAGTGGTCGAACCGGCGGGTCGTCGAACAGTTTGCGGGTCGTGCCAGCGGCGTCGGTGACGTGCAGTCCGAGGGCAACCGAACCGTCGAGGTACTCGGAGAACCCCGTGACGTCGGGATGTTCTCGGGGACTGTGACCGTACAGGGACAGGAGATAGACGTCCGGATGCACGTCGCCAGTTTCGAACACGAAGGCGACGTCCTGATCGTCCTCGCGGTCCACCCCAAGCAAATAAACGAGCGTGCCAGAGTCGACACGATGTTCGGCGGCATCACCCACAGCGGAGACTGACTCGGCGTTCGCGGGGGTACGCTTTTTTATCGGCACCGTGATTGGTGGGGCATGCAACCCGTCTCGCTGATGGGTGCTGTACTCACCGTCGTCGGGGTGCTCGGATACGTGCTGGGCGTCACGATGCCCTATCCGGGTCGTGCGTTCTCGCTGACCGCGCTCATGTTCGGGTTGACGGCGCTCGCCGTCGGCCGGTCCGGTCGAGCGGAGGGCGAACCGTGATTTCGGCACTCGTGTACGCCGACGAGACGGCCGTCGCCTACGACGATCTCGCCAGCGCCCGCCGCGCCGTCGGAACGACGTGGGTCCACGTCGCCGAGGCCACCGACGACGAGATAGACGCCGTCGTCGCAGCGTTCGACCTCCACCCGCTGGCTATCGACGACGTCAGGGGCGACGTCAGAGCCAAGACCGAGGAGTACGCCGACCACACGTTCGTCCTCATCAAGAGCGCCTCGCTCACTCCCGGCGAGACGACCTTCGAGAAGGAGGTACGGACCACCCCGATTGCCATCTTCATCGGTCGGGACTGGGTCGTCACGATGTCTACAGGGGCAGCCAAGCCGGTACAGCGGGTGATGGACGCCGTCGAACGCGGGGACGAACGCCTGCTCCACCGCGGCCCCGACTTCACCGCCTACCGCGTCGTCGACGTCGTCGTCGACGCCTACTTCGACCTGCTTGACGACGTCGAGACGGACATCGAAGAGATCGAAGAGGAAGTCACCGTCTCGACGGACATCGAGACGCTTGAGAAGATAAACGACGTCCGCCGGGACCTGCTGTCCTTTCGCAAGCAGGTCTGGCCCGCGCGTGAAGCCATCGGCGTCCTCGCCCGCGGCGACCCACAGCAGATACAGCCACAGACGGAGAAGTACTTCCGCGACGTCCACGACCACCTCGTCCAGATAGTCGACCTGACCGAGACGTACCGTGACCTCGTCTCCGGTGCGCGGGACATCTACCTCAACACGCTCTCGCAGTCGACCAACGAGGTGATGAAGGTACTCACCGTCGTCGCGACGATTTTCATCCCGCTGACGTTCGTCGTCGGCGTCTACGGCATGAACTTCGGCGAGAGCGCCTACAACATGCCCGAACTCGGCTGGACGTACGGGTATCCAGCCACTCTGCTGGGGATGACGTTGATGGTGGCCGTCATGCTCGTTCACTTTCGCCGTCGGGGTTACCTATAACATGAGGGGGACGAGCAGGACCCCCATCAGCGTCGCCCGCCGGCAGTCAAAGCGCGGCGGGACGTGGCCGGCGAGCGTCGCGGCCCCGAACGCGGCGACACCGATGTGACCAGCGAACACGCCGGAGAGGACGAGGAGCGCGGCCAACACGGACACAGAGAGCCACGCAGGGTCCAGTCGGCCGACCGTCCGCAGATAGCGGTCGCCGAGCCACGGGACCAGCAGGGCACCGGCGACGGCGGCGACGACGACGGCAGTCACCAACACCGGGAGTGCGAGCGGTACGTTCGCTCGGTCCAGTGCGACTAAGACTCCGGTTCGGGGGTCACCGAACGTGACGAGCGCGAACAGCGCGAACACCGCCGTGGCCGTGTTGACACCGCTCGTCGTGACGACGAACGCTCGCGGCCCGCGTGTCGACGTTACCCCCAACGCCAGGGTCGCCGCGATAGCACTCGACACACCGGGGAGGTAGCCGACGACGGCCCCACAGAGCGTGCCGACTGTCGCCAGCGTCGCAACCGTCCGTCGCGGCGTCGTCACCGCCGGGTCGGCCTGCGGCGGGACGCCATCGCCTTCGATTGCAGCGAGCAACACCGGCGCACCGAACAACCCGGCGAACAATGGGACGAGGACGTCGGCGACCGGGAGGACACCGGAGAGAGGCGCGTCGAGAAACAGGAGGCCGAGGCCGCCGCTCGACCCGAGCGACACCAGTGCGCCGACCCGTCGACGCGGCCCGCGTTCTGTCACGACGAGCAGCGCCGCGATACCGGCTAGCACCAGCGAGAGGTGCGCGGAGACGACTGGATACAGCCGCGTCATGACGGCCGTAACCGGGAGTGCTAGCGGGGCCGCGAGCAGGACGGCCCCGGCGCTTCCGAGCGCCGACAGGCGGAGTGCTTCGCGGCCTCGACCTTCGACGACGAGTCGATGTCCGGGGAGTGCTCCGGCGGCCATCGCCGGGTCGGGGACGCCGAGTGCCAGCGCCGGCACGACGTCGAGAAAGGTGTGTGTCACGCCGGCCGCCAGCATGGCCGCGCCGACGTACACGCGCGGTCCGGGAATCTGTCCAGCCGTCGCCGCGAGTAACAGCGCCAGCGTGTTGGCGTGCAGGCCGGGCACGAGGCCGCTTGCGCACCCGAGACAGACCCCACCCGCTATCGCGAGCACCACTCCCGCGACTGCCAGCGGCTCTGCCGTCAGTCTGACCGGGAGCATACGCTCGCTGGTCCCGGCTTCCTACTTCAACGTCGGGTCGACAGCGCCGTCGCTGGTCGGACGTTCGCGAAAGAAATGCTGGTCGAGTACTGCCGAGTTAGCCGAAGAGTTCGCCGAGACCCTCGCCGCTGGCCTCGTCGTCCTCGTCGTCGTCGCCGTCGTCCTCGTCTGCGGCCTCTTCCTCGGCCTCGTCGTCGTCCTCGTCGGCGCTCTCCTCGCCCTCGGCGGGCGCGGCGGCGCCGCCACTGGCGGGGACGGGTGCGGCAGCGGCCTGTTCGACGGCCTCCTCGATGTCGACGTCCTCGAGGGCGGCGACGAGGGCCTTGACGCGGGACTCCTCGACGTCGACGCCAGCGGCGTCGAGCACGTCGGTGAGGTTGTCTTCGTTGATCTCTTCGCCCGATTCGTTCAGGATGAGTGCAGCGTATACGTATTCCATTGTTCTGTAGTGGTGGTGTTAGAACATCGCTCCGAGCGCGTCGCCGGCGTCTTCGTCGTCGTCATCGTCGTCCTCGGCCTCGTCTGTGGCGG
Source organism: Haloarcula pellucida (assembly GCF_014647235.1). Lineage (GTDB taxonomy): Archaea > Halobacteriota > Halobacteria > Halobacteriales > Haloarculaceae > Haloarcula > Haloarcula pellucida. The sequence continues at coordinate 123,127 of NZ_BMOU01000004.1, read as the reverse complement.
CCTCGGCGTCGTCGGCGTCGTCCTCGGATGCGGTGTCCTCGGTCTGGTCGTCAGTCGATTCCTCGGTGGCCGGGGCGGCATCCACGTCCTGGAGCTCCTCCGGCAGTGCCTCTTCGTCGTCGATCTGCGAGGCGAGCGCTCGGACCTGTGCGTCGGCCTTGCTCACGAGGTCGGGGACGACCTCGGGGTCCTCGATGGCGGCCTGCAGCGCGAGGCTCTTGGCGTCGCCGCTCGCGGACTGGAGCATGGTCGGCACGGTCTGTGCGGTCGGGTAGCCGGCGTTGACCGAGAGGTTGAACGCCTGCCCGGCGGCCGCACGGATGTTCTGCTCGTACTCCTCGACGTCGAGTTCGAGTTCCTCGGGTTCGAAGAGGACGCCGTCCGCGAAGACGCCGCGCAGGTCGAGACCGACCTCTTTGGGCTCGATGCCCAGTTCGTTGAGGACGTTCGCGAGGTCCTGCGAGACTTCCTCGCCGGCGTCGAGCACCGTCGAGTCGGAGAGGACCTGAATCGACCCCTCCTGAATGCGGGCGTCGGCACCGATAGCCTGCAGTTCGCCGACGAACGGGCCCGGGTCGACACCGGTGTCACCCTCGGGGATGACGATGTCGTTCGGGGCGACTTCGCCGGCGCCGATGGGCGCGGGCGTCTTCGACGCTTCGAGTTCCTGGAACAGCGAGAACGGGTTGCTGTTCGTGCCGATGAGGCCGACCTGCCCGCTGACGAACTGCGTCAGGTCTTCGAGGCCGTCGTCGACTTCCTCGAGGGCGCGTCGGAGCAGCGTGTTCCGGGAGACCCGGAGCTCCGCGGTGCCGTGGAGGTCACGGCGCATGTCCTGGAGCTGTCGGGACGGAATCCCGGCGATGTTGACGACGCCGACGCTCTCGTAGGATTCGACCATCTCGACGATGGAGTCGACCTCGTCTTGCTTCCACTGGGGGATGGTCTCTGTCTTGCGTTCAGCGCTCATATCAGGCCACCTCCACGGCGGGGCCCATCGTCGTCTTCACGTAGACGGTGTCGATGTTGAGCGGCCCCTTCTCGAGGTCGGCGTGCAGTCGACGTACGATGACGTCGATGTTGTCGGCGATGTCCTCGGCGGACATGTCTTCGGCGCCGACGCGCGTGTGGAACGTCCGCCGCTCCCCACTGCGCAGCTGCACGGTGTTTTTCATGCGGTTGATAACCTCGACGACGTCGTCGTCGGGGTCGAGCGGTTCCGGCATCTTCCCGCGCGGGCCGAGGACGGTCCCGAGGTATCGACCGATGTCCTGCATCATGTCCTTCTCTGCGATGAAGAAGTCAGTTGCATCGGCGAGGTCCTTGGCGGCGTCGTCGTCGCCTCCAAGTTCCTCGAGTTCGTCCTCGTCGAGTACGTCGTCTGCTGCCTCCTCGGCACGAAGGGCTGTCTCGCCCTCGGCGAAGACCACAATGTTGGTCTCCTGACCGGTGCCGGCAGGCAGAACGACGGACTCGTCGACGCGGTTCGACGGGTCGTTTAGGTCCAAATCGCGCAGGTTGACAGCGAGGTCGACCGTCTCGCGGAAGTTCCGCTCAGGTGCGTCCTCGAGTGCGCGAGAGACTGCGTTCTCTATTTCCTGGTCTGCCATTGTTCACCTCCGTAGTACGCCAAACGGCTTCTACGGGTCAGTGAAACAGGCGGATGCCTGTCTCGTGCGGCAAGAGGCCAATGCGACACTTAAAGCCGTCGAACCGACACTCCCACGGTTTATTACGCGACGGAGTATGGGTCGAGGTAATGCGTCTCCGGTCGGGGTTTCTCGGCGTCCTGTTCGTCGTCGCCCTCGTGTTGTCCACGGTCGTGTTCGCCGGGTTCGCCCTCCACCGCTCGGCGATTACGACACAGGAGCGACAGGCTCTCGAGTCGGACGCGTGGACCGTCGCCACCGACATCGACACCCGGTTGCGCGAGAAGCGGTCGACGGTCGCCCTGTGGGCGAGCAACGACGCCGTCGCCGACCACGGTTCGACAGCCCAGCAGCGAGCGGTCACGACGCTCCGCCGGCAGACCGCGTTCGAGGGAGCGTCGGTCGTCGCCGCCAACGGGACGATGACCGCCTTCGACGCGGCGGACGCCTCCCCGGAGGACCGGGCCACGCTGGTCGGGCAGGACTTCGGTGATCGGACGTACGTGCAGACAGCCCTGCGCGGGCAGTCACACATCAGTACTCCCTTCGAGGCGGAGAGCGGCAACTACGTCGTCATTCTGTCGGCACCGATCCGAACGAACGGGACCGTCGTCGGGACGCTCAACGCCGCCTTTCACCTGACTGCGACGGACTTCTTCGAGCGGGCGACGGCCTCACTCACGTCGGGGCGGTCGCTGCGTGTCGCCACCCGTGCAGACACGACGCTGTACGACCAGTCCCGGGAGTTCGATGCCCCGCTCACCGCGACGGCGACGGTCGAGTCCACCGGGTGGCGAGTCACCGTCGCCGCCGACCGGACGCCGCTGGAACGACGCCTGCGCCAGTCGACCGGGCTACAGGTCGGGGCCGTGCTGGCGACGCTCCTCGTCGTCGCCAGTCTCGGCGTCTGGGCGTCGCGCAGGACCATCGAACAGATAGAGCGGCTCTCTGACGGTCTCGGGGAACTAGAAGCGGGCGAGTACGACACGTCGCTGGACCTCGGCCCGGCAACGGAGTGGCGGCGAATCAGCGACCGGTTCGATGCGCTCGCGGCGACGCTCGACCGACGCGAATCCCAGTTGTCGGTGTTCAGCAGGGTGTTCCGACACAACCTCCGCAACGATATGTCGGTCATCATGCTCTCGACGGAACGGATCCTCTCCGCCGAGGACACCGACGAGGCGGTTCAAAGCTCCGCCGAGCGAATCTACAGTCGCGCGGAGTCGTTCATGGCGACGACCGAACACGCACGAACCATCCACGACGAACTCCTCGACGGTCGGCCAGCGACGCCGGTTCCTGCCGACGTGCGGACCGTCATCGAGGACGTCGCCCACTCGCTACGGACGAGGTATCCCGAAGCGACCGTCGAGGCGTCGGTGGCTGACGCCGCGGTCGTCGACGGCGGGCGTCGTCTCCCCATCGTCCTCACCGAACTCGGCGAGAACGCCATCGCACACAACGACCAACCGCCCGGCACGCGCCACCTCGCGTTCGACGCGTGGCGGGCGGACGAGACAGTCGCGATCGCGGTCAGCGACGACGGGCCGGGGATGCCCGAGACCGAACGCGAGCTATTGGTCGGGAACCTCGAAGAGACGCCGACGGCCCACGGGAGCGGACTGGGGCTCTGGTTGGTCAAGTGGCTGGTCGACTCACTGGACGGATCGATAGCCGTCTCGACGCCGGATGGCGAGGGGACGACGGTCACCGTTCGGGTGCCGGTCGACGGCGACGAGGAAGGGTAGGTCTGCCGGTCGCACGCTTCGAGCCCTGTCGGCACTCGGGACACGAAAGAGACCGCAAAATCCGGGTTGTTTCTGCCCGCGTTTAGGCCGCGGCGGCGTCCGCGAACTCGTCGTCGTACTCGCCCTCGTCGATGCGCTCTTTGAACTCGCGGGGGTCGTTGCCCTCGATGGTGACGCCCAGCGAGGTGCAGGTACCGACGACTTCCTTCGCGGCGTTTTTCAGGTCGTAGGCGAGCAGGTCGGACTGCTTTTGCTCGGCTATCTGCATGATCTGGTCGACGGTGAGGTCGGCGACGAACTCCTCGTGGGGCTCGCCGCTACCGGTGTCGAAGCCGGCCTCGTCCTTGACGAGTTCGGCCGTCGGCGGGACACCGACGTCGATGGTAAAGGAGCCGTCGTCCTCGTACTCGATGGTGACGGGGACTTCCGTGCCGTCGAACGCCTCTGTCCGGTCGTTGATCTCCTGCACGACTGCCTGCACGTCCACGGGCGTCGGTCCGAGTTCCGGACCGAGGGGCGGGCCAGGGTTGGCCTGTCCGCCGGGGACGAGCACTTCGATAGTTCCAGCCATGTACGGTCAATCCGTCCCGGCAGTTTAAAGGATTGCGTTTCACCCATCACCGCGTGAGCCCCACACACGGTTTCGTGTGCGCCAGCCAGCGGTCGCGAGCGGTGTCGAGTGAGACGGTCGCCGCCTTCGCCGACTGTGCCGGTTCGATATCAGGCGAAGGTCACGCCGTTCATCGCGAGGAAATCGCCGGCGTCCTTGATCTCGACGGGCGAGCCGATGATACGGACCGTCGGTCCTTCCTTTCGGACCGTGACCATGAATCGCGTTTCGAGTTCGTCCCGAATACCGTCGAGTGCACCCGCCGGTAAGAGAATCTGCGTGCTGTCGCGGAATCGATCAGCACCTGCCATTATCGAAATTTGATAGCGGCCGTCGTATAGGTGTGTCGGAATCGTAGAGCCGTCGCTCCGCACACATATTCGACCGAATACTCGACCGACGAGGTGCTGGGTGCTTTCTCGTCAACGATACTGACGGTACGTCCGCCCCGAGGCCACGCGAGATACCTCCCCATCGACCCACGCTATGCGAACCGGGTCCTCGTCGGAGAGGGAAGAAAACCTTATTCGGGACGAGGGGCCGACGTACAACTGATGGGGCTCGAAGAGGAGATACAGGAACTCGAAGACGAAATAGCGGACACGCCCTACAACAAGTCGACAGAGGCCCACATCGGCCGGCTGAAGTCGAAACTCGCGGAAAAAAAGGAGAAACTCGAACAGCAACAGTCCGGGTCGGGTGGCGGCGGCGGATACGGCGTCGAGAAACATGGCGATGCCACCGTCGCGCTCGTTGGCTTCCCGAGCGTCGGGAAGTCGACGCTGTTGAACGCGCTGACGAACGCCGAGTCCGAGACGGGCGCCTACGAGTTCACGACGCTCGACGTGTACCCCGGAATGCTCAAGCACAAAGGGGCGAACATCCAGATTCTCGACGTCCCCGGCCTCATCGAGGGGGCGGCGGGCGGTCGGGGCGGCGGGAAAGAGGTGCTGTCGGTCGTCCGGACTGCCGACCTCATCGTCTTCCTCGTCTCCGTCTTCGAGATCGACCAGTACGACCGCCTGCGCGAGGAACTGTACAAGAACAAGATCCGCCTCGACACCGAGCCCCCACGCGTCAACATCCGCAAGAAGGCCAAGGACGGCCTCTCGGTCAACAGTTCCGTGGACCTCGACCTCGACGAGGAGACGGTCAAGAGCGTCCTCCGCGAACACGGCTACGTCAACGCCGACGTCACTATCGGCGAACAGGTCGACCTCGACAGACTCATCGACGGCGTGATGGACAACCGCGAGTACGTCCCCTCCATCGTCGCGGTGAACAAGGCCGACCTCATCGAACCGGACTACCTGCCGACGGTCGAAGCCGAACTCGAAGAGCGGGACATCGACCCCGACGAGGCGATCTTCATCAGCGCGGAAAAAGAGAAGGGGCTCGACGGTCTGACCGAGCGAATCTGGGACGAACTGGGTCTCATCCGTATCTACATGGACAAACCCGGCCGGGGTGTCGACTACGAGGAACCGCTCATGCTCCGCGAAGGCGACACCGTCGACGACGCCTGCCGGAAACTCGGCGGTAGCTTCGACGAGCGGTTCCGCTTTGCCCGCGTCTCCGGGCCGAGCGCGAAACACGACGAACAGCAGGTCGGTCGTGACCACGAACTGGCCGACGAGGACGTCCTCCGAATCGTCGCCAGAAAGTAATTGTTCGATCGCCGCGTGCGTGTGCGAACAGACTAAACAGTCACAGCCCTGTCGACCGGTATGGTCGCTGGCCCTCGCCGTCGTCTCGTTGCCGTCGTCGTCGCCGGTCTCGTCCCGTGGACGGTCCTCGTCATCGGCGGCGAACTGACGATGGTGTTCACGTTTGGACTGTTCAACGCGAACCCGCCGCAGATGGTCTCGATATACGACTTCTTCTTCCGGTTCACCGACGGCCTCCCGCAGTTCATCGAGTCGTGGGGGACCGGCGTGTTGCTGTACCTACTCGCGCTGGGGAGCGCACTCTCGGGCGTCGTCTGGCGAGAAGACCACCGCATCACCGCGCTCGCGCTAGTCGGTGCGGGACTCTCCCAAATCGGCGTCGCAATGGGGTTCAACAGGCGTATCGGCTACGTCGCGCTCCCGGTCGGGACCGTCGTCTTGCTCGGACTCGCGTGGTGGTACTACTGGCCGCTGGTCCGGCCGCCATCAGTCTCGTCCCCGGCGGAGTGAGAGCGGCACCGCCGCGTGCGGTACCCTTTTCGCTCGCCCGGCCCACGGTCCGACTATGCTGACACTCGACCACACGATGATGCGTGTCGAAGATCTCGAGACATCGCTGGACTGGTACCGGGACTACCTCGACTACGAGGAGAAGGGACGCTGGGAGGCGGACACGTTCACGAACGTCTTCCTCGGCCCCGAAGACGTCCACGATGAGGGGGCGCTGCTGGAACTGACATATAACCACGACGGACGCACGTACACGATGGGTGATGCGTGGGGTCACGTCGCCGTCCGCGTCGACGACGTCTACGACGCCTACGAGGAACTGATGGACGCCGGCGTCGAGGACTACCGCGACCCGGACTCCTGTGGCGGGTCCTACGCTTTCGTCACGGACCCCGACGGCCACGAGATCGAAATCGTCGAGCGCGACCACGGGGCGAGGTGGAGCCTCGACCACACCATGCTCCGAGTCGAGGACGCCGACGCCGCGATCGGCTGGTACACCCGGAAACTCGGCTACGAGATGTTCCGACGGGCGGAGTTCGACGACTTCGCGTTGTACTTCCTCAAGCCCGAAGGCGCCGCCGACGAGGCGATGTCGGTCGAACTGACGTACAACTACGATGGTCGCTCCTACGAGATGGGCGACGCGTGGGGCCACGTCGCCGTCCGGACCGACGACCTCCACGAGACGTGGGACGATCTGCTAGTGCGCGGTGCCGAGGACTACCGCGACCCCGAGAGCTGTGACGACCGCTACGCGTTCACGAAAGACGCGGACGGCCACGAAGTCGAAATCGTCACGAACTGACAGGCCCCGGCGTTCCGAGGGGGCTGGCGACGTCCCGTGAGGCCGGCGTGCTCGGGGCTCCGAGACGGCCCGTCGTGGTGCTGGCGACGTCGAGACGCGCCGAGTGTCAGACACCCGCATGACACAGTTCTGAAACGAACCACAAAGTGCTTATATGTTCTCTATATCGTCTGTGTCGACTGATTTCGGGCGTGTCTCTCGTTCTCATGCCGCTTCTCTGACCACAAAGCATTTATAACATCCGGCATAGGTTTACAGCGTACCCCTACCCATGGCGCCAGAAGTGAGTACACCGGTTCGGTCTACGCGTGGCCGCGGTCGCCGCGCACCGACCACGTGGAAAACGGCTGACGCCGCCCGATAGCAACCAACAAACTATGACAGAAACTAACGAAAAAATCCGCAGCCTGTTCCTGACAGCGCTGATGGTGTTCTCGGTGTTCGCGATGAGCACCGCGTTCGCCGGTAGCGCTGCAGCAGCAGAGCCTAGCGTGGACCAGGCGGTCCACTATACCGCCGGGAACGCCGCCGCTGGCCAGGTCTCTGGCGTTAGCGAAGGCGATCCCGTTCTAGAGGTACAGTTCGAGAACAGCATCAACGACCCGAGCGGTGAGACGATCACCCTCGGCCTCACCAACGGTAACACCCAGACGCTCTCGCTCAGTGGTAACTACTACCACTCCGGGAGCCAGCTCGTCATCGACACTGGCGGTACGACGTACAACCGCATCCAGAACGTGAGCTTCAGTAGCGGTGTTACGGACGCGTCGTCCTCGGACACCATCGACGCCGAAGAGGACTTCGACGCCGTCTACGCGCCGACCACCATCGACGTGACGGACACCGAGCGTGGGACGTCCCCCGACGGTGACGACGAGGAAGCCTTCCGTGGCGCCCCCGTCGTCGTCCAGGCTGACGCAGGCCAGACGTTCGACGTCGTCTCCGAACCCAGCGAGGACCACAGTGTCAGCCGCCAGCGTGGTACTGGTTCCGAGTCCTTCATCTACGTCCTCAACACCGAGAACCTCGAAATCGGTGACTACAACGTCAAGACGGACAGCGCACCTGCGGGCAACACCAACAGCTCGCTCACCATCGAGGACCTCGGCTTTACGGCCACCGCCGACCAGAACTCCTTCGGTGAAGACGAAGACATCGAAGTGACGGTCGAATCCAGCGCTATCAACCGTCCGGTCGACGCCGAACTCATCGACTCCAACGGCAACGTTGACGCCGACACCTACAGCCAGAACCTGCAGATCGACTCCGATGGTGAGATCACCATCACGTTCAACACGAACGACGACGTCGATGCAGGTAACTACACGGTCAACGTGACCGACGTCGAGACCGGCATCACGGCCTCGACCGACCAGTTCACCGTCGCCCAGACCGGCGACGCACAGGCAAGCTTCGGTAGCTCCGTCGTGACGGAGGACAAGGGTGACATCGCGCGCATCCCGATCCAGCTCCAGAACACGGACGATGGTACGCTGACCATCGGTGACCGTTCCAACGACGGTTACCAGACGACTGTGGAGGTCGAGGACGGCAACGGTGACGGCGAAGTTACCGTGCTGTTCAACACCTTCACCGCTGCGAGCGGTCAGAGCTACATCGACGTCGCAGATGACGACGACGACGTCGAAATCGTCAGCTCGCCCGCAGAGATCAACCGCGACGGTAACGCGGCTACCTTCAACACGCCCGCCGGCAACAACCTGCTCGACGCCGCGTCCTACGACATGAACGTCACGGCAGAAACCGGCGCGAGCGCTCTCAAGAGCACCGACGTCGTCGACGACAGTGACGACGTCGCCTCCCTCTCGCTGCAGGAACGTTCGACCGACAACGTGCAGGTCTGGACCGCTCCTGACAGCGAGTTCAGCGACATCAGCGACGCCGCTGACGACGACAACGCCAGCGCGATCTACAACCTCGCCGGCAACAACAACCTGACCCAGACCGACACGGTCGCCTTCGACGACACGCTCGTCGTGCAGGTCGAAGCGTCCGGTCTGGAAGGTGCCTACGAAGCCGCTGGCGACGACGCTGCCGGCTACCAGGCTGTCAGTAACGACTTCAACAACAACACCAGCTCCCGGAACCAGGTCTCCGACGCGCTCTTCCAGCTCTCGCTGAACGAGACCAACCCCGGCGCCAACAGCGACGGTGTCAACTTCAACGTCGCTGACTTCAACACCAACGAGATCGCTGTCCTCTACGACGAGGCCAACGACACGCACTTCGTCGCCATCGACACGGACTCGGTCAACGCTGGCACCGGTACGCTCAGCGCCGTCGAGGACAACGACGAGTACGTTGCGAACTTCACGGTTCGTGACACCACGGAACTCTCGGAAGACACGGTCGAAGTGAACGACTCGTTCACCTTCGAAGAGCCTGACTCGACGCTCAACGGCGACGAGGACATCACGGTTCAGGCTGCATCTGGTCAGGAGATCGACGGCACGACCAACATCGCGCCCGGTTCGGAAGTCACCGTCCAGATCCGCAGCACCACCGAGAACAGCCCGTTCCTGAAACAGCCGACCGCCATCGTCCAGTCGGACGGTAGCTTCACGGCTGTCGCCGACTTCAGCGACAACAGCCCGGACACGAACTTCACTGCCGAAACCAGCATCTCGGACGACGAGATCGACGGCACGATCGGTGCCGCTCCGTCCTCGTCCGTGAGCATCAGTGATCAGGAGTCCAACGGTGAGACGGTCGTCGTCGACAGCGCCACGCTGTCCGAGGGCGGCTTCATCGCCATCCACAACGGTACGGCCTCCGGCGACGTCATCGGTGCCTCCAGCTACCTCGAAGCTGGCAGCCACGAGGACGTCGAGGTCACGCTGAACACCACGCAGTCCGAGGACTTCACCGCGGTCGCGATGCCGCACCTCGACGACGATGGTGACCAGACCTACGACTTCCCGGAGAACGACGATCCGTACACGTCCAACGGCTCCGCCGTGACCGACTCTGCTGCCGTGACTATCGTCACCGGCGAGCAGACGACCACCGAAGAGCCGACCACGGAGTCGACCACCGAAGAGCCGACCACGGAGTCGACCACCGAAGAGGCCACGACGATGGCTACGACCACGGAGGGGACGACCACTGGTGACAGTGGCCCCGGCTTCACCGCGGTCATCGCCCTCGTCGCCCTCGTCGCTGCTGCGCTCCTCGCGGTCCGCCGCGACAACTAACGGGATTTCCCGTCTCTGAGATTCCGCCCTTTCTTTCGCGCGCTACGTCGGTAGCGGCAGCGCCGTCGACGCGAGTGCACGCGGCCCGCACACACTGGCGTAACGACAAAGCATATAGGCCGGATTAGCCAACGTAGGCACAATGCGTCCGCTGCTTCAGTCTACCGTCTCGTTCGGTGGGCTCTCTTTCGACCCGCTGGTGTGGTCGGAGCCGCTGATGTGGCTGGTACTCGCGGCGTTTCTCGGCAGCGCAGTACTCCACCAGTTCGCGGAGGCGTGGGCACGCCGAGTCGCCGTCACGGGCTGGGGACTGTTCGCCGCCTTCTGGTTAGTTCTGGCGCCACACTTCATCCTGACACAGAAGAGCGCCATCGAGGGGGTCGGTGGCCTCGCGGCGGTGCCGTTGTCGCTGTATGCGGGCTATCTCCTCTGGAACGGCCGGGACTCGCTGTTCGTCCTGACGCGAGCGATCGGGCTGATGGGCATCGTCTACGTGCCGTTTATCACCATCGACCCCCTTCGCCAGTGGATCGTGGAACTGGTCACCGACCAGACGGCGTTCCTGCTGTCGCTGGTCGGCGTCGACCCCCTCGTCGTCGAGGGCTTTACGCACGACGGCATCCGCATCGCCACGAAGCAGTACCCCTACGAGAGCACGTTCTGGTTCGAACACGAGGAGGGGCCGATCACGTACAACATCCTCCTCGCGTGTACGGGGATGGGGAGTATCTCCATCTTCGCCGGCGGTATCCTCGCCGTGTCGGCGCCGTTACGGCGGAAACTCCGCACGCTCGCGATGACGGTGTCGGTCATCTACGTGTTGAACCTGTTCCGGAACGTCTTCATCGCCATCTCCTTCGGGCAACAGCGGATGCAGTGGTTCGAAGGGGTCGTCATGTCCCTGTTCGGTCTCTCGGACCCGCGGATGGTGTCGTACTACGTCGCGGACCGTATCCTCGCACAGACGGGGTCGGTCGTCGTGCTGGTCGGCATCACGTGGTTGTTGGTCCGTGAGTTGCCGGAGATAACCATCCTCGTCGAAGACTTACTGTTTCTCGTGACGGGGACGGAGTACGACCTCCAGAGCGCGTTCGACATCGAGGGCGAGGAGACGGAGGCGGCCGCGACGCCCGGCGACGACTAGGGCGCGTCGGCGATCGCCGTCAGGGCGTCTTCCTCTATCAGGTGGCGGTCGGCGGGAATCACCAGCAGGTGAAGCGGGTCCCCGAAGGATCGGGTGGCGAGTTCGTCGAGGGTGTCGGCGACGATAGTCGGGTCGGGGCTACCGGCGCGGGCGACGACGACGCCGAGCGTCTCCGGAAACGACTCGGCGAGCAGTCCCGCGGCGTGGTCGGCGGTCATGTACGTATCGTCGCTGTCGTCCCAGTGGGGGTCGTCGACCTTGATGTCCAGATACACCAGCGTGTGGAGGTTCCGAGAGCGGTTGTCCTCGATGGTCTGGACGACGCTGTCGGGGACGCCGTCGCCGCCGTGTGCCCGTTCGAACGGGAGCGTCGTCGCCTTCCCGAACCGGTAGTTCTGCAGGCCGGTCAGCGACGCGGCGGCGGTCTGTGCGGTGGTGCCGTGGACGACGCGGGTCTCGATGCCGCGCTCCTCGGCGCGCAGACGGAGGTCGGTGTGGGTCGTCGAGACCATGGTGTCACCGGCAGTCAGGAAGACGACGTCGTCCGTCTCCGCGGCGTCCAGTACCGGGGCGGGGTCCTGTTCGACGCCGGCCCGGTCACGGACCTCGATGGTCGTGTCGTGGTAGGCTTCTAGCGATTCGAGGTCGGTCCCGATCAGCCGACTGGTGTAGAACTCCGCGAAGACGCGGTCTGCGTCCCGTATCGCGTCTCGTCCGGCGATGGTGACCGAGCGTTCGTCGTAGAGGCCGAGGCCGACGAAGGTGAGCATACCCTGCGTCGGTCGTCGCTGGGGATAAAGGGCGCGAAGCGTCAGGCTTACCGCCGCCGGTCGGGGAGAGGTGGTATGGGCGTTCCCTGCGTTCGCGTCGCGCGCGAGGACGGCGAGGCGACTCGCCAGCGGTTGGCCGAGGCGGGCCTCGTCGAGGACGGCTACGACATCACGGTCGAAGACGGGTCGCTGTACGTCCCGGTCACCGACCCGACGGCCGTGCCCGAGGACCTCTCCGTCGTCGAGTTCGACGCCCCGGTCCGCGAGGGCCAGACCATGCCGGCGGACATCCTCGGGTTCGACCCGAGTTACGAGCGCATCGGGGACATCGTCATCGTCGACGAGGACGACCCGGCGCGGGCCCGCGAGATAGCGGCCGCCCTCGTGGAGTCCGACCTCCCGGTCGAAGGCGTGTTGAACCGCGCCTCGAAGATAAAGGGCGAACAGCGGGTCCGAGACTGGGAGGTGCTGGCCGGCGACACCACCGAAGTCGTCCACCGCGAGTACGGGTGTGCCTTCGAACTGGACCTCGCTGAAGTGTACTTCTCGCCGCGTCTCGCGACCGAACGCCACCGCGTCGTCGAACAGATCAGCGAGGGTGAACAGGCGTTCGACATGTTCGCGGGCGTCGGCCCGTTCGTCGTCCCGTTCGCGAAGCGCGGCGCGACCTGCGTCGGCACGGACATCAACGAGACGGCCATCGAGTACCTCCGGCGGAACGCCGAGCGCAACGGCGTCGCCGACCGCGTGACGGGCATCTGTGGCGACGTCAGGGACGTAGCCGCCGACTACGAGGGGTGGGCCGACCGCGTCGTGATGAACCTCCCACACAGCGCAGACGAGTTTCTGGACACCGCGGTCCGACTGGCCGGCGATGACTGCGTCGTCCACTACTACGACATCCAGCCAGACGAGGACCTGTACGGTCCCGGGGAGCGAGCGATACGCGCCGCGGCCGAACCCGAGTACGAGGTGTCCGTCGAGACGCGCCGGACCGTGCGGTCGTACGCGCCGGGCGAGCAAAACGTCGTGTTGGACGTGCGACTCCGGCGCTGACACGGTCGGTCCTTTGGGGCCGTCCTCCACCGGCGTCGAGACAACGTTTACTGGGTGGGGGTCGAACGTCGCTCCCACGGGGAAGTCGCTCGACTCCCCCTCGAAGGCATCCATGTACCGGATACTCGTACCCGTCGACGCCGACTCGGACCGTGCCCGCGGACAGGCCGCCTTCGTGGCGGAACTGCCGACTGCCGCGGAGAACATCGAAGCGATAGTGACCCACGCGCTGACGCCGGAGGAGATCGACGCGCCCGACGAACTGCAGTCCGTCGACCGCATCGAGACCGTCCGGTTGGTCCGTGACTACCTCGAAGAGCGCGACATCGCCGTCGAACTGGCGGAGGGCAGTCTGCCGCCGGCCGACGGCATCCTCGAACTGGCCGCGGAGTTCGACGTCGACCACATCGCGATGGGGTCGCGAAAACGCTCGCCGACGGGGAAGGTGGTGTTCGGGAGCGTCGCCCAGCAAGTGTTGCTGGAGTCGGACGTTCCCGTCACTATCGTCGGCGCCCGCGAGGCGTGAGAACGCGTCTCTCGACGCCCCCGATTCGCAATCCTTATTGCGGTTATCGCTGCAAGTAACGTGTGCAGACAGGCACACCGAGACGAGTTGTCGTCACGTGCGTCTGGCAGTGTGTGCCCGCGCCGGTGTAGCTCAGACTGGCAGAGCGAATCCTTCGTAAGGATTAGGCCGAGGGTTCAAATCCCTCCACCGGCTTCCGGAATAAGGGTTCAGAGCCGTTCTACGCCGTTCTACTCGTTTTCTGTGGTCTCATCCTCGAAGAACTTCTCGTTTAGACTGACGTCAGTCAACTCGATGCTCACGTCCACGTTAGCGGAGTAGCGTTTCTTTCCTTCGAGGTACTGACGCACGCCGTATTCCACCGCGTCGATGAACTCCTCGAACGCCGGTTGTTCCTCGCCTGTCTCCTCTACCTTCGGATAGAGGGGTTCGTCGTCGTAGTTCAAGCCGCGCATGATGAAAGCGAGCGCGTGGGGGACGTATCCAGCCGTGGCATACTCGTGGGTCTCTTCTTGCACTTCTTCGTGGGGCTCAATCTGCCGGGCATAATTACTCCCGAATACCTTTCGGAGTTCGTCTTGCTCAAGATACTCAAACAGGAGCATCAAATCGTGAAAGCCGTATTCTATCCGGCCACGGATACGCCGATCATATTCGCGAGGATTTGAGGGTTCGCTCTTACCTTGTATGTAGTTCCGCTGACTCTTGGTGAGTATCGATGCTGGTTTGTCGTCGGCCATACGATATACTGTGACGGCGCGTCACTAAATATTCTACTGATTCTACTTGGCGGTATGCGACAAGCACCAACGCGTGTGATCGCTGATGGTCGGGTGACGATTCCGGCCGCTGTACGTAACGAACTCGAAATAGAGCAGGGCGACTATGTCGTTGTCGAGGTCGAACCCTGGGGTGGCGATACGTGAGCACCACCCAGAACTCCGTCGTCGACAAAGTTCGCAGTCACCGTGACGAACTCGAAACGCTCGCAGAGAGTGACCTTCGGTGCGCGCAGTACGCACGGGAACTGCTTGCGTTGGCCGACGAGAATGGGGGTGGTCACTAAGCGGAATTGGAACGTCGTCGACGGGGACGTGGGAAGTCCGTCGACGGGGGCGATTGGGTACTCGACACGCTGGGGCGCGTGTCATCAATCTATTCGCACCCCGTCAGCTTGTACATTTCCCCCCTTGACGGCGGTTCCGCGTTTCTATGACCACTATCAACAAGCGTGAGATGGGCGAATTTGAGAACTTCGACGGCTTCGAGAACATCGAGTTCACCGATTTCGACCACGCCGAACAGCACCGCGATATCCTCGAAATCATCGCAGCGACGGACCCGATAACTCGCGGATGGGCGGAGTTGCTCCTCCGTATTATCGACGGTGAGTACGAGACTGTCGAACTCCCTGGAGGTGACACGCAATGAGTACCGACAAGGACACTTCTGGATCGGAGAGGTGTGACCCCAGGAAATGCGCCGAGCGCGTTGCCGACCACCTCCGCGAGGCTGGTCTTGACACCGAACGGTTCATCGAGGTTCACGACGGCGAGAAAAAATCTACCGACCACACGCAGTTCGAGCCGGACCGTGTCAACGGGAACTATGGCATCTACGCCGGCCGCCGTCTCGTGGACGTCGACATAGATATCTACGATGGCGAGGGTGACAGCAACGTGCTCGCCGTGGTGGACGACCTTCCCGAGACGCTGACGGTCGAGACGCCTCACACCGACGGTGAAACTGGCGGCCACCGCTTCTACTGTGTTGAGTCCGGCGACGAGTTCGAGACGGCGTCTGAAGCGTGTGAAGCCGTGTGGGGCGGGGCTACGAACCCCGCCCCGTCATGGGGAGAGATTCGCGTTCAGAATCAGTATGTCGTCGGACCTGGGTCGCAACTCGCCGACTGTCAGAAGGACTGGTGCGACGAGTGCGCCACGGATGATGGGGGCTGTTACGAGATAGCCGTTGACCGCCCCATCGCCACGATCACCGCCGACGACCTCGCAGACGTCCTCCGAGCTGACCCCGACCGTCCGACCACGATATCGACAGCCGAAAACGAACAAGTGGCCTTGGACGTCAGCAAAGACGGTGAGGATGTAGAGCGGGCGACTGCAGGTGACGATGATTCACCGACAGAAGATAGCGACCACCCCGACCCGGCTGCGGTCGTCACAGAAACCGGGGTGTCTGAGAAGTATCCGCGTGATGGGGACCGTTCGGAACATGACTGGGCCATCTGCAAGGAGTTCCACCGATACGGTGTCTCGAAGGCAGCGGCCGAACAGTGGTTTCACAGCGAACTCCCAGAGTCAAAGGTCGCAGAACGGGGTGAGATCGACTACGGGAAGACGAACGGCGGGACGTGGACGCGCTCGGGTGAGTCAGTGCGCAAGGAAGACGGCGCTCTCGGCACTCGCTCACTCGGTAACGAACAAGACCCCTTGGCCGGAAGCCAGTGGGACTTGGTGCGCGATCAGTTCCGCGATAGCACGAATGGATCCACCACATCAGCATATAACGTGGCTGCCGACTCTGTGCTGGCGGATGAATCGCTTGTCTGTGTGCGAGAGACTGGAGAGTTCTACCGCTACGACCCCGAAGAGGGCTACTATCGGCGGAAAGGAGAGTCGTACATCCGCGAACGGCTCCGCGATGCTATCCCCGGGTGCGTGAACAACAACCGGATGAACAACATCATCGAGCGCGTGCGGGATCGGTGCTACCTCGACCAGAACGAGTTCACCCCGCCTGAGGGAAAGGTTGTCGTCAAGAACGGCGTCCTCGACCTCGACACTCGCGAGGTAGAGCCCTTCACCCCCGACTACTACTTCACCGCCGGCCTGGACTGCGAGTACAACCCGGAGGCCACCGCAGAGGAGTGGGACGAGACGCTCTGCAGTACCGTCGCCACGGACGGGGCACGTGAAACGGTTCAGGAGTTCGTCGGCTACTATCTGGAGGTATGGCACCACAAGCGGGCCAAGAACCTGTTCGCTGTCGGGCCGACCGCCTCGGGTAAGAGCACGTTCGTCGACACCGTCGCCGCGCTGTTCGGTGAGGAGATGCCGAGTGTCACGAACCTAACGCCGCAGCAGCTCGCCGATACCCAGTTCGACCGGAGCGCGCTTGCCGAGGCCGCCCTGAACGCGCGGAACGACATCAACGCGACAAAAATAGAGGACAGCGGGACGCTCAAGACCCTCTTTGCCGGGGAGCGGGTGAAGATGGAGCGGAAGTACCAAGATCCGACATTCGGATCGCCGGCCGCGAAGCATCTCTTCAGCGCGAACTGGCTTCCACGCGTCGTCGGGGAGGACGAATCCATCTACCGACGGGTTCTCATCGTAGAATTCCCCGACACTATCCCGCGTGAAGAGCGCGATCTCGACCTCAAAGAACGGCTTCAGCGGAACGACCTACCCGGTATACTGAACTGGGCACTCGACGGCCGTGACCGGCTACACGAACAAGGGGGCTTCTCGCGCGACCGGAGCCTCATGGACACGCGGCTGAAGTGGCTTTCGTGGCGTTCAGCCCCACTCCGGTTCATGTTCGAACAGTGCGAGATTACCGGCGATAGCACCGATACGGTCGAACGCAAGAGTGCCTACCTGGCATATAAGCAATGGGCCGCAAGGAACGGATACGATATCCGACCTCAGCAGAGGATGACGACCTACTGGAAAATGGTACCCCACGTGGAGACCATGAGCCACGACGGAATGGACGTCTTCACTGGATTGAGGTTCTCAGAGGGCGGTACCGACACTGGTGACAAGCCACATCGTCGGCGAGGCGACGGCCTCCAAGACTACTAAGCGGCTTGTCTCCGGCGAAGTAGTCTATTCTCTAAATGTGTGTGGTGAGTTAACACTCTTTTAGACCCTGTCTCACGTCTTTTTCTTTCTGTATATATTTCGCCACCTACTGATGGAGGGATTCTTTGAGTGGCGATTACATACGACACGGTTCGTTACTGTGTTAACATGGCGCAATGGCGTTGATTTTCGCAAAGATGTTTCGCTGTGCCTCGCGCGTGCGCGCTGTCCTATCGCGAAAGAAACCAATTGGGTACCAGCAGGTGAGGTTCATGGTGTAGGAGAGCAATATCTATAACATGAGCACGGACTCGGGGTCAACGTCGGGAGATGACGACTTTCACCGTGATACCCGACGAGTGGTGAAAGCCCGTTTCGAACCGGATGTGTTTGAGCGCATCAATAAGATTCGACAAGACCGTGGCGTGGAATGGTCGACGGTCATTTTGTGCGGCATCGCAGAAATAGAAGAAGAGATCCCGCCGTATCACGAGCGGTTCAAAGATTACGATGACCAATCGACTTGAGAATAGCTTACCTCTCTTGATAATACAATTCAAGCTCAGGATTTTATTACCCATCATACTCTACGGGCCCTATGGCGATAGAAGATTATGATCAAGAATTAAATGAATTAGCAGGTAGAATTGCTAGTTCAAATTGTGCTCTGTTTGCTGGAGCGGGACTCTCAATTAATGCTGGTGGACCAAGTTGGGATGAATTAACTGAAAAGGCGAAATCCGAGTTTGATTATAATAGCCCACTGGACGAAAACTTTCAGATATTTTCAGATTTGAAACGAGAAGTTGGTGGAACTGAGTTACACCAATTTGTCCAACGCGAATTATCCGGTATTGAACTAGGCGAAGACGTCGAACCCCTTGCTAGCCTTCCCTGGTTTTCTACTTTTACTACAAATTTTGACACTGCTTTAGAGGATGCCCTAAGCAAATATCACAGAAGTGTACGAACGGTTCATGAAGGACGAGAATTCATTTTATCGGGGGATCCTTCTGACCTATACTGTGTTAAACTTATGGGCAGTATAGAAAAGAACTACGGAGATTCCGGCTCCATGGTTCTTACATCTGGAGAGAAATCTACAGCTCAGGATAAAAGATCTCATATTTTTCGGGAGTTAGGTAATCATGCTGCAAACTTATCATTCTTGTTCGTTGGCTATTCTTTCCGGGACAGAATTTTCACAGAAATATTAGAAAAGATAATAAACGAGGCAGGGGAATTAGAACGAACTTATTATGCACTATTTCGTTCCCCACTTGATGAAGAACAAGAATATTATCTGAATAGTCTAAACGTGGTGCCCATCATTGCAGATATAGAAGACTTCACTGAAGAGCTTGTGAAGAGGGTATCCCAACGAGATACGTCAGATCATAGAATGAAAAATATTCCTTTTGGGAGTCAAATGTTAGAGCTGTCTCTTGACGATATTGGCGACTTTGTTGAATCATATGATCCAATCTTGCTAGATGAACTTCAACGGGAAGGAGATGCCCAGAATTTCTTCAAAGGCGAGATAACCACCTTTAGACCATTTACTGAGGACTGGCATTTCACCCGATCAGAAGAGTCCGAGATTATTTCTAAACTCAGAAACCAAGAGCCGGACATAGTATCTGTTTCAGGATCACCTGGTTCCGGTAGAACCTTTCTGATAAACTCTACCATTGAGGCATTAATAAGAGATGAAGGTGGAATAGCAATCCGGATTCCGAGTCATAAAATAGATCCTATTCCTTCACATGGAGAACTGGACCAATTTCTGGAGTTTATAACCGATCGATGTGAGGAATTAGGCATTCCTGCACCTGAGTTTTGTGTGTTCTTTTCTACATCCGGCTTAGAGACAAATCAGCTCATGAATTTCAACCGTCTTAAAAGCCGCTCTGATTTTCATCTACAACTACTTATGGAATCTCCACAAGGATATTCATTCCCCAGCGATATGGAAGAGGAGAAAAAATGCGATAATATTGAAATTCAAGACGAAATCCCTCGACCCATCCGTCAGGAATTTAAAACATATGTTGTAGATACGGTTCGAAAACATCGATTACCTGCAATATCTGAACAAGAAGTCCAGAGTATACTGAATGACGATCCTGAATTTTTACCTGTTATGTACCGAGCCATAGATCCTGCTCGCCGTTCTATACAGGATATAATAGAGCAGGAGTATGAGGGACTAACTGATGAAGCGAAGCGAATTGTAAAATTTAGCGCTTTAGCTACTTCTGTGGATTTAGAAATGCCTATAGCAGTGTGTAGAAGGGCTATGACACACCAATCTGGAGAATTCTACAGCTTTCCGGAAATAATAAATATCGCTGAAAATGAAGCAAATGAGTTTATTAAGATATCTCGTGACGCTCGAACAAACCAATTACTAGCAATATATCATCCTATAGTCGCTAAGCATATTTGTAAAAAGATTGGCGAAAAAGAGATGGGCGAATATCTCTTAGATATTGCTGAGTCTGTCGATCTCCAATCTGGTATAGAAGGTGAGTTTGTGGGCAGGCTGATGATTAGTAAGGGTGTTAATAGAGAAGCCACGGAGTTCCTTCCTATCACAAAAGACTATCTAAAAGAATCTATGGATATTGTTACTAGTCGCCAGCCCGCAAGGCCTCTACTACATCACAAAGCAATATTGATGCAGGAGATGGGTGAGGACTCCTCTAAAGTCATCTCTACAATGGAAGAAGCCATAGCGGAACCACCAGAGGAATATGTTCTAACTGAAAGGAAAGAGAACGTATTGACATCTCTAGCTCGCATAAAATGGAAAATTAATAGAGACGAGTTGGAAAACGCGGATCGGTACAGTGAGGATATAATGGAAATATTTGCATACTTAGAAGATGCCCGGAGATCAGTTCTGAACTTGCATACATATGATCTCCAGTCTAATATACTAATGTCTATGGCTGAAGGCCGAGAAGAAAAAGAGAGGAATTCTCTGCTAAATGAGGCTATCAATTTAATTGAAAGAGCTATGGAAATGGATGGTGAGGCCGAAGACATAAGAACACTTGAACAGACGAGGGTTGAATTGTATGATCGTATTGAACGGGAACAAGCAGAAGAATTAGCTGAAAAACTTGTCGAACAAGATAACGATGGTTCTGGATATTATACACTAGCAAGGTTAGATTTATATGAAAATAGTGATCCCGCTGCTGCACTTCGACAACTGACCCGCGCAATGTCAGCAGAAGAATATCCGCCTGAGGCTATTGCCTTCAGAATTAAACTGTTGATGCAACAAGATGATCCCTTCTACGATCTTGTCGCTGAACTAGCAAAAGATCTAGATCTTAGAGATGATTTCGAGGATTCTTGGGAATCAGCATATCATAAAGCAATCGCATATTTGATTGATGGAAACTATCAGAAGGCGTATAGCCACTTTGAAACTTCACATTCAAGCGCACCTTGGAACCTACATGATACTGTCGATGTATTCTGGAAGGATGATGGGCAAAAAAAGACGTTCACGGGAAAAATAGGAAATCCACTCACTGACACTGAAGGATGGATTTATTCACACGGTTTGGAGGGGTGGGACGATGATATTTACTTTGATCCATCACTAGAAGACAGTGCTGGCGGAATTCGGTCTGGTAGAAACGTTGAATTTACTTTGGGATTCACACCAAGGGGTCCGAAGGCACGAGATATTCAAATCATATAATCTATTGTCAAATGTGGGCAAGTTGCGCCTAATATCTCACATTCACTCAGCAGCACCCATACGCTCTAACAGGGCCGTCTTCACGTCTGGGTCGTCAAGCAGGTCGTCAATGGTGTCAAGCTTCCCCTTTGTCGTCGCGTCCTCAGGGTCCGTGTCAGCATAGTCCTGTTTCACATCTGCCTCTACCTCGGCCTCGAAATTGGCGGCCGATTCGCCCCTCAGGGCGTAGCCACAACGCATACAGAACGCCGCTTCGGGTTCATTGAGTTCCTGACAGCGTCCACACTCCCGGACCTGTGGTTCGTCACCCTCCTCTTCGGGCACGTACAGCCCGTGCATCTCGTCGTAGGCGTTGTCGATGTCGCGCCCGGAGAGGTGGACGTACCGCGCGGGGACGTCCGACCCCTGTACCCACCCGAACCATGCACATAGCTGCGCCTCTTTCAGGTGGTTCGCCAAGTACGACGCGCGGGAGTGGCGGTAGTGGTGCGGGTTCGACGGTTTGTCTATGCCGGCCCCTTTCATCGTCTTCCGGAGTATCTTGTCCCGGATGTATCGGTAGCCGAGTTGGTCGTCCGGACTGCCCTGCTGGATCTTACACCACAGCGGCGCGTCCTTCGTCGGGTTCGGGTGGTCACTCAGCCACTTGTTAATGTGGGGAACGGATTCTACGAGCGGGAGACGGCGAGCGCCGGTCTTCCCCTCGATGACGATCTTCTTTCCGTGCTTGCGGTCCTCGATGTCGCCCACAGTCAGATCGATGAGTTCGCCGATTCTAGCGCCTGTCTCGTAGAGGAGCCAGATGAGTGCTCTGTCGCGTGGGTTCTTCGCGGCCTCCACCTGCGCTTCGACGTCGTCCTTCGTCAGCAAGTCCTTCGGGAGTTTGTCGCTCCCGGTGGAGTTGTTAAGTTTGATCCAGGCGACGGTTTCGGGCGCGTCGCCGTCTTCGTCGGGGTCGTGCCACTTCCAGAAACTCCGGATGACGTTCTTGTACGTGTCGATGGTCTCGTCACTATCATACTCGCTGTGGACCCACGCAACGAGGTCCTTCACGTCGGCCTTGTCCATCTCATCGAGCTGCTGGCTCTCCAGATGCTCGGCGATGACCTTCATGCGGGTGACGTTCTTCAGGAGCGTGGCTTTGCTCAGACCGTCCAGAACTTTGTCGCGTTCGTACTCGTGGATTAGTTCCTTATTCCGGGGGCAGATGACGTCAGACTGCTGTATATTCTCCGACGTCTCGTTTAGACGCTTCTCGTAGTTCTCGGTAGGCATGAATCAGATACGTGCCACACTAGCATAACTGTTTGTAACCCTTGTTCCGTAAGCTCTCCACCGGCTTTCTGCGACGAACGAACGTGAGGAGCGGAAGCCAAACAGGGATTTGAACGAGACCGGGGTTCTGCGCGAAGCGCAGGTTCTCGGGCGTAGTTCACAATCCGCGCCACCGGCTCTTTCCTTCGGAATAGCCCAAATGGGCAGACCCGCTTTCGTAAGTATTGGGTCGCGGAATGAAGCGGTTAGCCCCCACTACACGGACGTTTTTATCGGCTCGTTTCAGTGCTAACCATTCTCAAATGGCACTGTATCCGCCACTTCCCGCTGTTGGCCGTATTGAATCGCATCGGGTTGGTATCAGGCCGCGTATCGCCTGCTCGGTGTCTTTGCGTATCCGACCGTGCTGATACCATATCTCAAGTGCTTTTTTGCACTCATCAGTGCTATCCGAAAACATGGAGATTCGAGAGTTAACGGACGAAGCAGAGCGACGTGAGGCCGTCCCGATTCTCCGTCAATTGTGGAGTGATGTTGACCCTACTGATATATTGGAGTGGACAGCAGACGATGACTACCATTTGTTTGGTGGATTTGTCGATGGCGAGTTAGTCGGCGTGGCTGGCGTTCTCGTTAAACACGTCCTCCACCATGCTCGCCACGCATGGCTCTATGACCTTGTTGTAGACGAGCCTCAGAGAACAGAGGGATACGGAACTTCGCTTGTAGAGTTCGTAGAACAATGGGCTACCGACAAGGGATGTGAATATATTGCGCTGGCATCGCCACTGGCGAAAGAAGACGTTCACCGATACTACACGAACCGAAACTACAAAAGGTGGGGATACGTCATCGAGAAACCACTCTGATGCGTATGCCCTCTGTATGTGGAATACTAATACGCGAACTTTTCGGGCTCGTTCAGACAGTACGAATTACATATCTCTGCTATGTTTACGCCTTCGTGTCGGGGATTAGGGTCCTGCGGTACGGCACGCGACGACGGGGGATGTGTGCGTAATCGCCCGACGAAGCGTCGAGGGAGCAAATCCGCGCCACCGGCTTGCTTCCTGCGACGACCAACTCGCGAGCAGTGACAGCTAGGCGGACGTCCTACTTCGCTGTCTCGTACTCGAACGCCGTAATCTCTCCCCGCCAGTACGGTAGGTCACCGTCGGGGAGGGTCCACGCCACCTCGCCGCGGGTCGGCACGAGCATCCCCCCGCGCTCGGCGTAGTCCTCGAAGTAGCCGGTCCAGCGTGCCGTCTCGAACCCGTCGTCGACGGCGCGGTATCGCTCGTCGGCGACGACGCGGTCGACCAGATTGTCGTCGTCGAAGTGGAAGGAGAGCGACACCGAGACGTCGCCGTCGGTGAGGGTCGCCCGTGCGGTACTGTCGTCGATGGCTGTCCACTCGACGCCGCTCTCGGGGAGGAGAGCCGTCGGAAACCAGACGGCTTCGGCGAGATAACGTTGGAGTTCACCGGCGTCGAGTTCCGGCGACGGGTCGGCGTCGGCGACTGGGACCGTCCAGAGGAGGTGGGCGGCCAGCGAGCCAGTGCCGTCGACGTAGCTATCGATGACGCTGACCGGCAGGACCGACCCCAGCCGTATCGACGCGTCCCAGACGAATCCCGGCGGATCGACGGTGTAGTGTTGGGTCGCTTCGAGGGGGTGCCACGACGAGTCAGCGTCGCCGAGGCGGAACACGCCACGCTGGGTGAGCCTCGCCGTCCGGACGTAGGGCGTTCCGGGTTCGAGAACCGTCTCGAAGTACCGGCGGGCCGGGGCTGGAAGGTCGGCGAAGTCGGCCTCGGTGACGGCGCGTGTGGGCCCGCCGCTGGACGCGGCACGCAGGGCGTCGATCGATCGGGCGGTCCGTGCCGAGACTCGACGCTTCCCGACGAGGACAGTGCCGACGGCGGCGGTCGCCAACCCGAACAGGACGGTTCGACGGGTCGGCCACCGGCCGCGCTCCGTCGTGGTTTGATGGGCAGACATCGTCTCTCGGACGACGGTTCTCTCGCCGACGCCAAATACGTACCCGGGGTGTGTCATAGCACGACAGCGCCACGGACGGCCGTGAGCGCCTGATAGTTCCTACATAAACGTCCCTCACAGGTGGCGCAGTAGACAGACTCGTAGCGGGGTCGAACGACGGACCGAGCAACCGATGTCACGACTCTCTCTCCGACGACCCGAGACGCCCGACGACCACGTGTCTCGTGGGGGTGCTTGAACCGTGTCCGACCGCAACGCGTGGCACCGCGACGGCGGCGAAGTGACCTGCCTCTCCTGTGGCGAGTCGGTATCGCGTGACGACGCTCGCGAGTACGACAAGCACGGCGACCGCTGGAACCGCGAGGAGAAGTCCTTCGAGTTCCTCTGCAAACCGTGCTACCGCGAGTGCTGTCACAGTCCTCGGCGGGGGCTGGAGGAGCGGTTGATCGAGGCAGGCGCGGGAACGACGGACCAGACGACCTTCCTCCGACGGTACTGCGCGCTCGCGCGTGACGGTACACCGCCGGAACGTGAGCGGTGACCGAGCGCCCGGTCAGGGCGTGATGACCGCCCGCCCTTCGATTTCGCCGTGTTCCAGTTTCTCGGCGACGGTGTTTATCTCGGCCAGTTCGTACTGGGTGGTGTGGAGTTCGACGGCGTCGCGTTCGACCAGTGCGACCAGTTCCTGCAGTTCGGTGTACCGGCCGACGATGTTGCCCTGATAGGCGAACTCGCCGTTGACGAGCGCCTGTGCGGGTTGGTGGATGTGGCCGCCGTAACCGATGACGTGGTGGTCGCCGCCGGCGGCACAGACGTCCGGGGCCAGTGCCGTCGTCTCGTCGGCGCCGACGAAGTCTAGCACCTGCGCGGCGCCGACGCCGTCGGTGATGTCCGCGATCTCGCTCGCGACGTCCTCGCTCTCCGGGTCGATGGTGTAGTGAGCGCCCAACTCCACCGCGAGGTTACGGGCCTCCTGTTTGATGTCTACGGCGACGATGTCAGCGGCGCTCATCTCGGCGATGCACTGGAGTCCGATGTGGCCGAGGCCGCCGATACCGATGATGACCGCCGCATCGCCCGGATTCAGACCGCGAACGGCCTTCTTTGCGGCGTGGTAGGCCGTGATGCCGGCGTCGGCGTGGGGTGCGATTGCCGCCGGGTCGACGCCGTCGGGGAGTGGGATGACCGAGCGCTCGCTGGTGTGTAACTGGTCGGCGAAGCCGCCGTCGACGGTGAGGCCGTTGAACGACTGGTTCTCGCAGTACATCGTCTCGCCCTGTCGGCAGGGCCGGCAGGTGCCACAGGTCTGGACCGGGTGACAGATGACCTGGTCGCCCTCGGAGACGAGAGTCACCTCCGCACCCGTCTCGACGACGGTGCCTGCGTTCTCGTGGCCCAGTGTCAGCGGGAGGGTCTGCTCGACGTAGTCGGTCCACATCCCCTCGATGATGTGGTTGTCCGTCTGGCACCAGCCAGCGCCTTCGACTTCGACCACGACGTCGTCACTGTTCGATACCTGCGGGGCGTCCACCTCGTCGATCGAGAGCCCGTGCGCCATGTCGTCAGTGTACTCGTGGAGTCGTGCTGCGCGCATCCCGTGCTAGTACGTGACAACCGCTGAAAAAGACTCGGCGCGGGGACTCGTCTACGACCGGCGGGCGAAGACGGCCATCGACAGGAGTGCGAGGACGGCGGCGGTCACGCCGAACCCGGGGCCGAAAGCGGAACTCGGGGCGTTGCTCTGAGCACGGATCGGTTCCTCTACGGGTTCGTTGGCCTCGTACTCCCAGACTGCGGTCCGGTTCTCGACGACGTCGGCGTTGGACTCGTAGATATCGCCGGGCATCGTCAGTTCGTAGCGGACGGCCACGCCGTCGCCCAGTGCCACGTCGTCGTTCTCCTGCACGGTGACGAAGGTGCGGTCCTCGTAGGTGAGCGTCCCGTTCTGGACGGTCGTGTTCACGTCGCTCTCGGGTCCGGGAGTCCAGTCGGTGAACTGCAGCCGAACCGAGACGTTGTCACCGTCGAGCGTCTGTTCGTAGGTCACGTTCTCCATCCGACTCTCGTTGACGCCGTCGGTCAGGTACGCTTCGACGGAGTCGTAGCCCTCGTTCTCGGCGGTTCGCTGGAGGGCGTCGAAGACGGTGCCGCTCATCGTTAACTCCACTTCGTAGGCAGAGACGGTCCCGTCGGCGTCGACGCTGGCGTCGACGGTGGCGGTCACACAACCCGAGAGAGCGAGCACGACGACGACGGCGATCGCGGGGTGGGGCTTTCGCATACCGTCGAGTAGGACAGGAGCGAAATAAACGTTCGTGCTGGCGAGTACGGCCGTGAACCGCGAATCAGTGAGTCAACACGAGCAACTGGTCGTCGGTGCGGACGAGGCAGAACGGACTGCCGGGGTTCCCGAACGTATTCGTGCGGTTCTCGCTGACGAACAGGCGTTCGAACGCGTCGCCACAGGCCGGACACGCGAACCCCTGTCGGTTCTCTAGGGTCATCGTGCCACGGTCCTGTTTGAGCAGTTTCAGGCCGTGGCGGTAGTCGTGGACGTCGAAGCCGTCGCTGACGTCGAGTCGGTCCATAGAGACCACAGAGCGGGGAGTCGATTAAGCCTTAGACGAGGTTCGCGCCCATGTAGAGGACGACGACGAGGAACACCCAGACGACGTCGACGAAGTGCCAGTACATCGACGCCGTCGAGACGGAGGTGTGGCGTTCGGGGGAGTACTGCCCGTAGTACGCCCGGACGAAGACGATGCCCAGCAGGACCGCACCCATCGTGACGTGCAGGCCGTGCAGGCCGGTCAGGCCGTAGAACGCCGAACCGTAGATGCCCTGTGCGATGGTGAAGTTCTCGTGGACGATGAACTCGTAGTACTCGTACACCTGCCCGCCGATGAAGACGATTCCCAGCAGGAGCGTCAGGCCGAGCAGTTTCATGAACCTGTCGCGGTTCCCGTTCAGCAGTGCGACGTGGCTGTAGTGCAGCGTCACCGAGCTAATGAGCAGGATGACGGTGTTGACGATGACGAGCGACCCCCAGACGTGGGGGATGTCGGCTCCGACCCACACGTCGGTACCACGCACGATGAAGTAGTAGATGAAGCCCGCGCCGAACGTCGCGACTTCCGATCCGAGGAACAGCAACATCGCGAACTTCAGCGTTCGGCCGGAGTGGTGGTCGGTGCCACGTTCCCAGAAGTCCGAGACGAAGGCGTGGTAGAGCCAGCCGTATATCCCGACGAGGAACAGGCCGACGCTCGCGACGGTCGCCCCAGCCCCGATAGTCGTACTCACGAGTGCGTTCTCGCCCAGCGAGAGGACGAGCAGTGCCGCACCGACGTAGATGCCCGACCCGCCGATAGCGGTCACGAATGGCCACCAACTCGCCTCGCCGAAGCCGCGGGGCCAGTCCTCCGTGGCCGGGAGGTGATGGTCCCCGTGTCCGCCGTCCGCGTGCTCGTCTGTCGTGCTCATACCGACCCCTTGCGAAGCGATTACTAAAAGCCCATCCAATTCGCTCGCACGCATGCCGGCCCGATGTCGGAAACTACACGGCCCCGAGGTCCCTAGGCCCGCCGATGACAGCACGCCGACGCCGTGTCGCCGCGATGGCCGTGGGGTCGCTCTGCTGGCTGCTCGCCGTCGGGACGGCCAGTGCCCACGGCGGGAGTCTGGCTGCCGGCGGGCGTGAGTCGCTGACGATTCCGACGTGGCTCTTTCTCTCGACGGGCGGGGCCGCCGTCGGCGCGTCGTTCCTGCTGGCCTCGTTCGTCACGGACCGCTCGTTCGTCGAGCGCGTCCACGCCTGGGGGACCCCGCTCGTCGACGGTGAGGCCCGTATTCCCCGAGTTCTCGGCCGCGCAATCGGTGTCGCGGGGCTGGCCGCCGTCGTCGTCGTGGGGTTTTTCGGCCCGACGACGCCGCGGACGAACCTCGCAATCCTGCTGGTGTGGGTCGGCTGGTGGGCCGGCCTCGCGATGACGACGTATCTGGTCGGCAATAGCTGGCGCGTGCTCAACCCACTGTCGACCATCGCGCTGGCGCTCCCGTCGCTGGACCGAACGTACCCCGACCGACTGGGCGCGTGGCCCAGCGTCGTCGGCCTGCTGGCGCTCGTCTGGCTGGAAGTCGTCAGTCCGCTGGCCGACGACGCGCGACTGCTTGCGACGGCCGTGGTGGGGTATAGCGTCCTGACGCTCGCGGGGAGCGTCGTCTTCGGCCGCGAGACGTGGTTCTCCGAGGCCGACCCGGTCGACCGGGTGTTCCGCTACTACGGCCGCGTCGCGCCCGTCAGCCGCGCCGAAGACGGAAGCCTCCGCCTGCGTCTGCCCGGCATGACCCTCTCGACGCCGCGACTAGTCGACGGGGCCGACGAGGTGGCGTTCGTCGTCGCACTGCTCTGGGTGACCACCTACGACGGCCTCGTGACGACGCCCGCGTGGCGCGCTCTGACGACC
This sequence comes from Haloarcula pellucida, assembly GCF_014647235.1. GTDB lineage: Archaea > Halobacteriota > Halobacteria > Halobacteriales > Haloarculaceae > Haloarcula > Haloarcula pellucida. The sequence goes on along the minus strand of NZ_BMOU01000004.1, from coordinate 94,134 downwards.
CCGCTCGTTTCGGCAGGCCTCCCGCCCCACCTCCTGTATCCGTTCGCCCTGCTGGCCGGATTCGGCCTCTTTCTCGGCGTCTACCGCCTCGCAGTACGGGTTAGCACGCGGACCGCCGAGACGTACCTCGCGCCCGACGAACTCGCCGAGCGGTTCGCCCCGCCGTTGCTGGCTATCGCCGCCGGCTACCACTTCGCACACTATCTGGGCTACTTCCTCTTTCTCGCGCCGGCGCTGGGGACGGCCACGCTCGCGCCGTTTGCGGACCCGGCGGCGGTGCCGGTCTACCAACTGCCGGACTGGTTCGGCGGCGTCGCACTGGCAGCGGTCATACTCGGCCACCTCGTCGCTATCTGGGTGGCCCACGCCGCCGCTTTCGACCTCTTTCCCTCGCGACTGCAGGCCATCCGCTCGCAGTATCCGTTCGTCGCCGTGATGGTGTTCTATACGATGACCAGCCTGTGGGTCGTCTCCCGCCCGGAGGTGCCCCTTCCCCACCTATGACTCAGTCAGACCACGCGTACGACGTGCCCGCCGACGCACCGGTCTTCGAGTGTGACTACTGCGGTCGCCCGTTCGCCCGCGAGAGGTGGCTGGCGCTCCACCACGGCCTCGACCACCCGAACGAACTCGACGACGACGAGGTGACGGCGTTCCGCAAAGCCCACGAGGACGAGGAGGACTCGCTGGGCGCCTTCCGCTTGCAGGCGCTCGGCGCGCTGGTGGCGATATACTTCGTCCTCCTGATGATCTACGCGCTAGTGTGAGTCGTCCTCGTCGTTCCCGTAGTCTCGGATTCCCCACTCCCGTCGCGAAGGACACTCCGGAAGCCCTCACCCGCTCGACTGAGATCTCAAACCTGTCCGCCCTCTATCGTGGCTCTCCGGAATCCCTCACCCGCTCTACTGAGATCTCAAACCTGTCCGCGCCTTCTATCGTGGCTCTCCGGAATCCCTCACCCGCTCTACTGAGATCTCAAACCTGTCCGCGCCTTCTATCGTGGCTCTCCGGAAGCCCTCACCCGCTCCGGGGAGCTGTGCGGGATATTCTCGCTGCGCTCGAATAGTGCCCACACAGCTCCCCGGACCGCGTTCGCCCTTCCAGTCCGCCAAGGATCCGCGCTACAGGCCTGCCTTTCCCCGAGGAGCGCCACGGAGGGCGCTCCCGGCCATCTGGTGTCTGGTGCTAGTGGGCGGTGGAAGCGTGTCGCTCGCGGCGCGAGCGACCGGGGAGGCGTGGGGACACGTCTGCGACCGCGCTCCGTCGCGGTCGCACCGCTGTCCTCGGCGGACTGAAAGGGCGAGACCGGTGGCGGCCGCTGCACGGGCCCTATCCGAGCGGAGCGAGGATATCCCGTACAGCGGCCGCGAGCGGTCGAGGGCTTTCGGGGATCTGTGAGCATCGGTCGTAACGGAGCGGTCGAGGGATTTCGGGGATCTGTGAGCATCGGTCGTAACGGAGCGGTCGAGGGATTTCGGGGATCTGTGAGCATCGGTCGTAACGGAGCGGTCGAGGGATTTCGGGGATCTGTGAGCATCGGTCGTAACGGAGCGGTCGAGGGATTTCGGGGATCTGTGAGCATCGGTCGTAACGGAGCGGTCGAGGGCTTTCGGGGATCTGTGAGCATCGGTCGTAACGGAGCGGTCGACTACGGAGAAGCGACACGTTGATGGGCCGCTGAGCGAGTACACGTAGGCATGGACCTTCGCGTCATCGACAAGTCGGACACGGAACTCTCTATCGAGATTGCGGGCGAGGACCACACGTTCATGAACGTCATCAAGGGGGCCCTGCTGGAGACGGAGGGCGTCACGGCGGCGACCTACGACGTGAACCCCGAGCAGTCCGGTGGCCAGACCGACCCCGTCCTCACCATCAAGACCGAGGCGAGCGTCGACGCGCTGGACGCCCTCGAAGACGGCACGGACCGCGTCATCGAGAAGGCCGACAGCCTCACGGAAGCGTTCGAGGCCGCGGCGTAAGCCGTCTCTCTCCCGCTCTCAGCAGACGACGTAGGTGACGAACACGCTGCCGTCCGGCGCGACGTGGATATCGACGCCGACGGTGCCCGCTTCTGCCGCGCGGAACCGGTTCCCGCGCTCGACGTAGCTATCGACGAGCGACGCCGCCAGCGCCGCCTCGCTGTCGAAGTCGCTCACCGAGCGACCGGTTCGGTCGTAGGCGACCTGATAGGCGACGATGTTCGGGCGCTCGCAGGCGAGACCGAACCGTTCGAAGGCGTTCTGTTCGGGCCCCGACCCGTCGCCGGCCCGGGCGGCGACGATGGCCTTGTTGTAGTAGGCCGCGGCGTCGTCGGCCGTCGCGTTCCGGGTCAGGGCTCCGGCGCCTTCGCTCGTGCGGCGTTCGTTCAGTGCCTCGACGTAGGCGTCCTCGGTGGCCGACAGCGAGAGGCCGTCCGCCGTGTCGGCGCTACCGGGTGCCGACGGAATCTCGGGCGGGCCGGCGGCCGCCTCACTGCCGAATCCCGGTAGGGTGACGACGCCGAAGACGCTCAGCAGGACGACGCCCAGCAGGACGGCGACGGCGGCGTAGCCCGCGACGTACTTCGGTTCGAGTACGTCCCGCCAACTCGTTCCGATGTCCGCCATCGGGTCGGTATCGGCCACCCGTTCGCGCTCGAAGTTCGCGCTCCCACACCGCCTGCAGGGTGGGGAGTTGCGCTGGTGCTGGCGGCCACAGTCCTGACAGACCCAGACGGAGCCGCCGTGGACCTCGCCGTCTGCGGACCGGGTCGGGCCGACGGGCTGGACCGCCCGCTCGTACGTGCCGTGGCCGCAGTTGTCACAGGGCGGGTCGTTCTCTTCGTGAGGTTTGCCACACCACTCACACCGCCATTCCATTGGGTAACCGTAGGTGACCGAGCTACAAAGAGTGCGCGGAACCGGCGTGCAACAGCACGGGGGCCGGACCCCCGCGGTCGCTACCCCGTCCTACAACCGGACCGGAATCCCCTTGCTGTCTAGGTACTGCTTCGTCTCCTCGATCGTGTACTCGCCGAAGTGGAAGATAGAGGCGGCGAGACCGGCGTCGGCACCGGCGTCGACGAACACCTCTTCCATGTCGGCGGGACTGCCACAGCCAGAGGAGGCGATGACGGGCGTCGAGACGGCATCACAGACCGCCTTCATCAGCGGGATGTCGTAGCCGTCCTTGGTGCCGTCGGCGTCGATGGAGTTGACGAAAATCTCGCCGGCCCCGCGTTCCTCGGCCTCCATCGCCCACGCGACGGCGTCCAGCCCCGTGCCCTCGCGGCCGCCCTTGACGGTGCACTCGAACCAGCAGGACTCGCCGTCCACCTCGACGTAGTGTTCGCCCTCGTCGTCGAAGCGCCGGCGGGCGTCGAGCGAGATGACGATGCACTGACTGCCGAACGCCGCCGCGCCCTCTTCGATGAGTTCCGGGTTCGCGATGGCGCCGGAGTTGATGGATACCTTGTCGGCGCCCGCCCGCAGCGTCTCCTTGATGTCCTCGCGGGTGCGGATGCCGCCGCCGACCGTGAGGGGGATGAACACCTCGTCGGCGACCGCGGAGACGGTTTCGAGCATCGTCTCGCGACCCTCGGCGGAGGCGGTGATGTCCAGAAAGACGAACTCGTCGGCTCCGGACTCGTTGTAGGCTTTCGCCATCTCGACCGGGTCACCGGTGTACTCCAGGTCCTCGAAGTTGACGCCGGTGTAGACGGCGGCGTCCCCGTTCTCGTCGACGTCCACGTCGATACAGGGGATGATGCGTTTCGTGAGCGTCATTCAGTACCCGTTCGTTCGCTACAGGGGCGTTTGACGGTTTCGACTGGTGCAAAAGCCGATAGCGGGCGGCGGGTGCGACGGCTCACTCCCGGTCGAGTGCGAACAGGCCGTCGTGACTGCCGACGAAGACACGGTCCTCGTCGACCACGGGCGTGACGGAACTGTATCCGACCGGGACCGACCACCGTTGCTCGCCGCTCGCGACCGAGACGCCATAGCAGTTGCCGTCGTTGCTCCCGACGTAGGCCACCTCGCCGTCGGGGCCGACTGCCGGTTGGGTCACGAGCCAATCCGCGGCGTCGAAGCGCCACCGCTGGTCCCCGGTGTCCCGTCGGTGGGCGTGCAGCGACCCGCTGGCTGTCCCGAGCAACACAGTCTCGCCGGTCACGACTGGGCTGCTGCCGGCCAGTGCCTGTCCGGTGTCGACCCGCCACCGTTCGCGGCCGTCGGCCGCGTTCAGAGCCACCAACTCGCCACGCTCTTCCGCTGGGACGCTCGTCGCGACGTACACCGTGCCGTCGTCGACGGTGGGTGTCTGCGTTCGGTGGGCGCCGAGGTCGGTGTGCCAGCGTTCGGTCCCGTCGGCCGCCGCCAGTGCGTTGACGGTCCCGCTGTCGCTCCCGACGACCACCGTATCGGCCGTGGCTCCGGCCGGCGTGAGGCCGTCTGTGTCTTTGCGGGCCGTCCACCGGACGGACCCATCGGTGCCGTCCAGCGCGGTCAGGCCCCCTCCGCTCACGTACACGGTCCCGTCAGCCGCGGTAATCGACTCCAGCGACGTCACGTCGGGGGCCTTCCAGACAGACGTGCCATCGAGACGGACCGCTCGCGTGCTGTCACATCCGGAGACGTACACGAGTTCGTCGCCCCGCGTGCTCTCGCCCACGTCGAGGCCGGAATCGTAGCAGACGGTGTCGTCGGGGTCGTCGAGCAGGACCCGCCACCGTTCCGTCCCACCGGTGTCGAACCCGAGCAGGCGCCACATCGTCAGGACAGCGAGCGTTCCGTCGGCGAGGGCCAGCGCACCGACGGTGCCTTCGGTCTGCCGGTGCCAGGCGACGCGCGCGTGGCGCTCGCCGGTGACGCGGTCGAGGCAGCCGGCGACGGCCGCGCTCCCGAGGCCGCCGACCGTCGCCAACAGGCGCCGTCGCGTGTACTCCATACCACGACTGGACGGGCCAGCAAAAAGTGTCTTCAGGTGGCTCAAAACCGGTTTTGAGCGAGCGAATCCGACAGTTACAGGTAGCCGCTTGCAGAACGCCCGTACATGGGAGACGACCACCACGAGGACGACCGACCGGCGTTCGACCCAGCGAACGTCGAACTGCCATCGAAGGAACCGCCGCTTCGCGAGACGGCTCCCCAGAGCGACTTCACGATGTCGCAGGTGTCGACGGGTGCCGTCGTCGCACTCGTCGGACTGGCGCTTACGTTCGGTATCGCCTTCGCACTGGTCTGACGGGACCGAACGGGGGAGGTAGGTATAAGTGGGTTCGGTGATACGTATGGTATCGTGTCACCCGACCAGTCAATAGGGACGACGGTCTCGACCGGGACCTCGGTGTCGCCCGACGGACGACGTGCCGGGCAAGAAGCCACCAGTACGGCCCGGAGGGGCCTCGATGCCGACCGAGTGGATTTCTGTCAGGTCTTCGTCGACTCGAGTTACGATCCGCACGAGGTCCTCTCGGGCGTCGAGACCGTCGTCGACGACGACACCGCCGTCGTCGGGTGTACGGGCACCGGGAACTTCACCGAGACCGAGACGCTGGCAAACGGTATCGCCGTGGCACTGGTCACCAGCGACTCGTTTCGGTTCGACACCGCCATCGCCACCGGGCTCGGCGAGAACATCCACGGGACTGTCAGAGAGGCCGCACGCGCCTTGCCCGACGACATCGACTATCCGTATCAATCAGCACTCGTCTTACACGACGGTCTGGCCGGTGTCGGCGAGCGACTGGCACTCGCGATCCAACGACGGCTGGGACCACACGTCGGGTTCGCCGGCGGGGCGGCGTCCGACAACTATCAGATGGAGTCGACGCCGGTGTTCTGTGACGGGACCGTCGCGGAGGACGCGCTGGTTCTGGTGCTCGTCTCCGGCACTCAGCGGGCGGTCATCTCGGTCGACCACGGTCACGAACCCATCTCGGAACCGCACGCGGTGACCGACGGGTCGGGTAACGTCGTCCGCGAACTCGACGGTGAACCGGCCTTCGAGGTGTGGAAAAACGCGGTCCGCGACCACGTGACGGCGTTTGACTTCGACGTCGACGCGCTCTCGCTCGAATCGGAGGAGATGAATCGATTGATGGGCGTCTACGAGTTCGGCATCGATCAGGGCAATGGCTTCAAGATACGCTGGCCAAAGTCTATCGGACAGGATGGCTCGCTCTCGTTCGCCGTCGACGTCCCCGAGGGGACCGTCCTCCGCGTGATGTACGGGGGCCAGGAGAGTCAGATAGACTCCGTCCGCCGAGTCGCCGAGGAAGCAGTCGCGCTCGCCGAAGGTGACCTCGCCGGTGGATTCATCTTCGACTGTGCCTGCCGCGAGATAATCCTGCAGGACGAGTTCTCCGATGCCGTCGACGAACTGGCGTCTGTCCTCTCGGTTCCCTTCGCCGGATTCGAGACGTACGGAGAACTGTGTATGCAGATGGGACAACTCAGCGGCTTTCACAACACGACGACGGTCGCCTTCCTGTTGCCCGAGTAACCGATGGACCGAAACGAACTCGTCTCGAAGTTCGCGGAGACGGTGGGCATCGAGAAGGCGGAGTCCGTGGTCGACGAGGCGATGGCCGACATCGGTATCGAGGGGTCTTCGTCGATGACGAACACGGACGCCCGCGACGTCTGTGAGATCATCCACCACGAACACGACGGGTACATCACCCTCGTCGCGAGCGAACTTCGCGTCCAACTGGCGGCCCAAGAGCGGTTCGCCGCGCTCCTCGAGAACATCCCGGACCCGGCCGTCGTCGTCACGTTCGACCAGCAGGAACCGTACGTCAGTTCGGTCAACGACGCTTTCGAAGTCGAGTTCGGCTACACGCGGGAGGAAGCGGTCGGAGCGTCGCTCCCGGCGCTCATCTCGACACCCGATCAGGCCGCTGCCGACATCGTCGCCAACTGGTGGCAAAATACCAACCAGTCCGAACAGGAGGTCACACGGATAACCGCTACCGGCGAGGCCCGGACGTACCTGTTCCGGAGCGTCATCGTCGCCCGCGAGGGCGGCGAGGTCGAAGGGTACGGCATCTACACCGACATCAGCGAGCGCAAGCGCCGCGAGCAGCAACTCGCGTCACAGAACGAGCGCCTCGACGAGTTCGTGAGCATCGTCAGCCACGACCTTCGGAACCCGCTCAGCGTCGCCGCCGGTCACACCGACCTCTTGCTCGAGACGGTCGACGACGAGACGGTTCGAGAGCGCCTGCAAGCCGTCCGCGACGCCCACGACCGGATGGAATCACTCCTCGAAGACTTGCTCGAACTCGCCAGACAGGGACAGGTCGTCGGGTCGACCCAGCGGGTCGACCTCGAGACTGTGTCCACCGACGCGTGGGCACAGGTCGATACGGCCGATGCGACGCTGACCGTGGACGCGCCCGTGTCCGTCGACGGCGACCCCGACCGCCTCCAGCAACTGTTCGAGAACCTCTATCGGAACGCGGTCGAACACGCCGGCCCGGCGGTGGCCGTCACCGTTGGGACGCTCGGCGAGGGTGGCCGCGACGGGTTCTACGTCGCCGACGACGGACCCGGCATCGCCGCCGCCGACCGCGAACGGGTGTTCGAACACGGGTACAGCACCGATACCGATGGAACCGGGTTCGGCCTGTCAATCGTCCAGAGCATCGCGGAAGCCCACGGCTGGTCGGTCAGCGTCACGGAGAGCGAGACGGGCGGCGCGAGGTTCGAGATCAGGCGCTGACTCAGGCCAGTTCGTCGTCGATGGTTGACCGGAGGTCGGTGATCTCGCTCGCGTGGTACTGGAGCGTCTCGTCGTTGACGGTGAGCGAGAGGTGGTTCGAGCCGTTTGCCTCGCCCAGTTCAGTCACTGGGGCGACGCCGTCGAAGGCCTCGTGGACGGCTGCTGGGTCGGTGGTCTCGAAGACGACGCGACCGGGCCGTTCGTTGAACAGGAGGCGCTTCCGGGTGCCGCGTTCGACCGTCTCGACGTCGACGCTGGCGCCGGCGTCCTCGTGGACCATCTCGGCGAGTGCGACCGCGAGGCCGCCGTGGCTCACGTCGTGGGAGGCGAGTACGTGGTCCTCGTCGGCCACCTCGGCGATGGTCTGGACGAGGCCCGTCGGGTCGGCAGGGAGTTCGGGGAAGGCGTCGGTGCCGCCGAAGACGGCGGTGTACTCCGAGCCACCGAGGCGCGGGTCGGCCTCGCCTTCGAGGGCGGCGTCGCCGACGACGACGAGGGTCCCCTCGCCGGAGAGGTCCATCGGCGGGGCGTCGTACCCCTCTTTGACGCCGACCAGTGCGAGCGTCGGCGTCGGCGGGATGGGGCCGGTCACCGAGTCGTTGTACAGCGAGACGTTGCCGCCGACGACGGGCACGTCGAGGTCGCTGCACATGTCCGCGAGGCCGTCGACGATGCCCTTGAAGCCGCCGTAGACGTCGGGCTTCTCGGGGTTGCCGCCGTTCAGACAGTCGACGGCGGCGTGGGGCACGGCGCCCTTCGCGGCGACGTTGGTGGCGTTCTCCAGCGCCACGGCGCGGGCGCCCTCGTAGGGCGCGGCGTCGGTCCAGTTGGGGTCGGCGCCGGCCGAGAAGGCAAGCCCCGTGCCGGCCTCGCGGATGGCCAGCAGGGCGGCGTCGTCGCCCGGCAGGACGCTCGTGCGGACCTGCACCTCGTGGTCGTACTGGCGGTAGACCCACCGTTTGGAGGCGGTGTTGGGGCTGGCGACGATGCGTTCGAACGCCTCGGAGAGGTTGACGGTCGGGAGGTCGCGCTCCTGTTCCGGCGGCTCCTCGCTCGGCAGGTCGTTCATCGGGGCGCCGTCGCCGAGGAACTCGGCCTCGACGTCGACGACCGTCTCGCCCTCGAAGGTGCAGACGTAGTTCGTCCCGGGGGCGGTGAGTTCGCCGATGACCGAGCAGCCGAGGTCGTAGCGCTCGGCGAGTTCGGCGACGCGGTCGACGTTCTCCGGCGCGACTTCGTACACCATGCGCTCCTGACTCTCGGCGAGCAGGTACTCCATGGCGTTCATGTCGGGTTCGCGCTCGTGGACGCGGTCGAGTTCGATTTCCGCACCGAGACCGCCCTTCGCGACGAGTTCAGAGGACGCCCCCCCGAGGCCGGCCGCTCCGAGGTCACGGGCCGACTCGACGAGGGCCTCGTCCAGTAGCGCCTCGTTGCACTCGATGAGGAGTTTCTCCGTGTAGGGGTCCCCGACCTGCACGGCCGGTCGGTCCTCCGTCTCGGCGTCCTCCGCGAGGTCCTCGCTGGCGAAGGAGGCTCCGCCGAGGCCGTCGCGCCCGGTGGAGTTCCCGACGAGGACGAGTTTGTTGCCCGGTTCCTGCGCCTCGGCGGTGATGGTGCGCTCTGGCTCCATCAGGCCGATACAGGAGACGTTGACGAGCGGGTTGCCCTCGTAGTCGTCGTGGAACGCGACCGACCCGGTCACCGTCGGGACGCCGATGCAGTTGCCGTAGTGGGAGATGCCCTCGACGACGCCCTCGAAGAGGTAACGGGAGTGTTCTCGCTCGAAGTCGCCGAAGTACAGGCAGTCCGCGAGCGCGATGGGGTAGGCGCCCATCGAGAGGGTGTCGCGGACGATGCCGCCGACGCCGGTGGCGGCGCCGTCGAACGGGTCGACGTAGGAGGGGTGGTTGTGGGACTCGACGCCCATCGTGATGTACATCTCCTCGCCGTCGCCGTGGCTCGGGAGCGAGACGACCGCGGCGTCGTCGCCGGGGCCGATGACGACCTGGTCGCCCTCGGAGTCGAACGCCGTCAGGAGCGGTCGAGAGGAGCGATACGCACAGTGTTCGCTCCAGAGATTCTCGAAGAGAGCGGCCTCCGCTCGGGTTGGCTCCCGACCGATTTCGTCGACCACGATGTCGTGGTCCGCGTCGGACAGGCTCATTAGGTTCCCGTGGCCACCGGCCGGCTAAATCGCTTTCCATGCAGGTGCGTCGGCGGCGACTACGCTGACACAAAGCGCGCTTCGTACCGGCGCTGGAGATACACCAACAGCGGCGTCCCGAGGAGCGTGGGCCACAGCCATCGGCCCACCGGTGGGAGGAACACGAAGTTCACCGCCGAGAACGCTGTCACGGTGGCGATGTAGCCCGCTCCCATCCGGGTGACGTGTTCGCCGAGCCACGCCCGCGGGTCGGTCTCGGTGCGGAACGACCGGACGTCGGCGACGGTGAGGACGGTTCCGAGGACGCCGAACACGAGCACCACCACGGCGAAGCCGTTGCCGGCGAGGAACTGGAGCGTGCCCATGGCGAGGAGGCCGACGCTGGCGAGGCCGTACAGCGTGACCGCACCCCAGTCGACGGCGGTCGGCGCGTCGGCCGGTCGCTTCCGCGAGAGAACCCGATAGCCAGAGAACACGAAGTAGAAGCTGAAGACGGCGACCAAAGCGAGGAACTGCCGCGTCGCCGTCGGGTCGAGAGCGAACAGCGCGAGCGCCGTCGCGGCGACGACGACCATCCCGTAGACGTACGCGCGGCCCGCATGTCGGTGTCGCAGGCCGCCTTTCTCCGTGACGAACGCCCCCACCCCCGCGAACAGCGCGAGAAAGCCAGCCACGATGTGGACCCACAGCGTGGCCGTTTCCACCGTCGTCATTCCCCGGTCCTCCCGAACCCGCCGTCCGTCGGTTGCTGTCGCATCGGGTGATCGTTCGGCGACGGTGACAATAAGCGTACTGAGTGGACACTCAGCCATCCGTCTCGGCCAGTAAACTATCGATATACGCCGACCACGCCCTGCGGAGGTCCTCTCCCACGTCCATCTCCAGTGCGACGTGAAACCCGGTCGACCCGTCGGCGGCGGCCAGCAGGAACGCGGCGGTCGCTCGCGGGTCAACGTCCCGAAACACGCCCTCCTCGACGCCCTCGGTGACGATGCGTTCGAGTTCGTCCAGCGTGGCGGATTCGAGCGCGAGCAGTGGTTCCCGTAGCGTCTCGTTGTACGGTGCGTGCGAGAGCAGTTCCATGACGGCGACGTGGAGGCCCGCGCCCTCCTCGCCCGGCGAGCGAAACAGCGACGCACAGGCGGCCCGCAACTCCGCCACCGGACCCTCGGCGTCACGCGCCGCCAGTTCCTCGCCCAACTGACCGGCCGCGTCTTCGAGAAACGCCGCTATCATCTCGTCCTTGCTGTCGAAGTAGTAGTAGAGGCCCGCCTCGCTGTTCTCGTACTCCTCGGCTATCTTCGCCGTCGTGAGCCGTTCGTACCCGTGTTCGGCGAGCGCCCGTCGGACCGCGCGTACGACCTCGGCGCGGGCGTCGGCGTCCATCTCCGGCATACTGTCGAGTGAGCGCTCACTCGCTTCAGCGTTTCGCACCGGGCTACTCGACGACGTACGACCGGTGTTCGCCGCGGCTCTCGACGTCGACGAAGCGGTAGCGCCGCGCGTCGGTCAACTGGCCGGCGAACGCCGCGTCGTCGGCCCCGTCGACGTCGTACACCTCCTCGGCACCGACGAATCCGCGGTCGCGAAGCGTCTCGACTGTGGACTCGGGAAGGTCGCACTCGGCGGGGAGTTCGACGACGAGCAGTCGGTCGGTGAAACTCTTTGCCGTCCACGCGTCGGCGACGTCGGGGCGAGCGGCGATGTCGGCGGCTAGCGAACGGACCGTCTCGTCGCGGTCGGACATACACGCGGGTTGGCTCTCCGCTCGGGAGTCGTCAGTCCCGAAGGTGTTCGCCCCCTCAGAACGGCGTCTCCACGTCCGTCTCGTCCGGTAGGTCGTCGCCGTCGTCTGCACTCCCGGGGTCGTCCGGTATCTCCCCCGTCTCGCGGTACGTCGCTTCGAGTTGCTGCAGTTTGCCGTTGATGGCGACGCTCTGGTGGTGCATCGAATCGACACGCACCCTCACGAGGTCGTACTCGTGGCGCTCAGTGAGGCCGTTCCACGCGCGGAAGGCGCCGACGGTGAGGGTATCGCTCTGCGGGCAGAACTCCGTGGTCGGCGTGAACTCGGCTCGCAGGACCGCCGGGTCGTCGGCCTCGCGTGCGTACCGGAACCCGGCGTCGGGGTGTCGGTGGTCCAGGTTCAGGCGGGCGAGGTTGTAGCCGAAGGTCATATCGTAGACGCCGCGTTCGGCGAACAGGCCCATCGTCACGCGGTGGAACGCAGCGTGGTCGGCGTCGGTCAGCACGTCGTGGCCCTCCAAGACCTCGCCCGGGTCGGGGACGTGTTCGGGGACGAACGCGTCGTAGTCGTCGAATCCGGTGTCGTCGCCGCCGCGGATGCCGGAGAGGAGACTCATGGACGGAGGTAGACGCTCCACCCCACAGACAGTGTCCCCGAACACGTTCGGCAGAATCCCCTCCAGCAAGTGCGATCCACGTCCGCGTGATGGTAACCACGAGCATCGACGCCGAACGCGAGTACGTAGACGACGGATTCTCGGCACAGACGATTCACGAGACGGAGCGCCAGAAAGTCGTACTGGGGTACTTCGAACCCGGACAGTTCATTCCGGTCCACGCCCCGGACAGCGACGTGGCGATAACCGTCCTCAGCGGCGAGGGAACGATCCGCGACGGCGACGAGGAGCGCTCGGTAAGCGCCGGCGACGTGGTGGCGGTTCCGGCGGGCGCGGACCGTGGCATCAGAGCGGACAGCGGCCGACTCGAAGCGACGCTCGTCACCGCGCCGCCGCCGACCGACGCCGAACACGAACCGGTGCGCCGGGGGCTGAAACGGGGCGAGTTCGACCCCGAGTGACGAACATATTCGGGAGAAGTCCCTCCGCCGGCGACGGCGAACCGCCGAGTGATGCCCGCCGCGAAACTCGACTTACGCAACATGGCACCGCCCGAGCGACACCCGACCATCCACTCCGCGTTCGACGAACTGGACCCGGGTGAGACGCTCCGCATCGTCAACGACCACGAACCGAAGCCGCTGTTCTACGAACTGCAGGCGGAAGTCGACGCGTTCGACGCCGAGCGCTACGACTGCCGTAAGGAGGAGGAGGGCAAGTACGTCGCCGACCTTCCGAAGAAAGCATGAGCGGCGCCGACGCCGCCGGCCTCGAACGCGTCTCGCTGTCCGACCTCGACGGGTCGGGCCGCGCGCAGTTGTTCGAGGGCGAACCGAAGACGGTCCGACTGACGCTGTCGGAAGGCGACGAGGTGCCGCCACATCAGCATCCGGGCCGGGACATCGTCTTCCACCTGCTGGACGGCGAGGTGGACCTGACGCTGGGCGAGACGACGCTCTCGCTCTCGGCGGGCGACGTCGCCCGCTTCGACGGCGACCAGGACATCTCGCCGGCCGCCGTCACCGACTGCGAGGCGTTGCTGGTCCTCGCCGAGTCGGCGTAACTACGCCGGGACCGCCGCGGTGACAGCGGTAGCCGGGACGAACGACGTTTTCAGGCCGGACGCCGTAGAGCGTCCATGGGTGTTACGGCACGATGGACGCTGACAACCGCTCGGAGGCGGCAGCCGTGACCGACGACGCGCCGGTGGGCGACCGCCCCGTACTGCTGTTCGACGGCGTCTGCAATCTCTGTAACGGGACCGTCCAGTTCGTCATCCCGCGGGACCCCACGGGACTCCTCAGGTTCGCACCGCTGCAGTCCGAGGCCGGGACGGAACTGCTGGAGCGAGTCGGCCTGCCGACCGACGACATGGAGTCCGTCGTCCTCGTCGAGGGCGACGAGGTGTACCGGAAGTCGGCGGCGGCTATCCGCGTGGCGGAACTGCTCGGGTGGCCCTACAGTCTCGCGAGCGTCGGCCGACTCGTGCCCCGTGGGATACGGGACGCCGCCTACGACGTCGTCGCGGAGAACCGATACGACTGGTTCGGGCGCAAGGACCAGTGTATGGTGCCCGACGACGACGTGCGCGACCGCTTCCTCGGCTAGCTCAGCCGAACAGTTCGACGGCCGTCTCGACGGTCCGGTCCCCGGCGTTGCTAGACTGGCGGAGACTCTCCCGCGGGACCGCGAGCAGTCGCTCAGCCAGTCGTTCGCTCAGGCGCTCGACGGCGGCCGCCTGCTCGTCGGTCAGGTCGCCCCGCGCTCGCAACTGTGTGAGCGCCTGTTCGAGTTGCTCTGCCCGAATCCCGGCGGCACGGGACTCTATCTGTCCGATTGCCTGTTCTACGTCCGGCGTCGTCTCGTGGATGTCGTCGTTCACACTCATCGGTTCCAGATGACCGTCACCGTCGCCTCGTCGGTGTCGACGGTCTCGTAGTCGTAGCCGCGGTCCTCGAGTTTCGGATAGAGGTGCTGTGGCGCGCGGTCGTTGTACTGGACGAGGACGGTGTCGTCGTCGAGCGTCGGCAGCAGTTCCAGCGTCTCGGCCAGCGGCTTCGGCGGCCCCAGTTCGCGCACGTCGAGGCGTTCTGTCGGTGCGTCGGCCGGCGCGTCCGTCTGGGCGAGGACGGCGTCGGTTGCCAGTGACATACGCGAGGATTGACGCTCGTCCGCGCCGTCGGTTTCCCCGAACGTGTTCGGCCACACCGACAGCAGGCCGGCGCACTAACCACCGAGTGATGAGCGCGATACCCGGGAACGTCGACACGGACGCTGGGCCGCCGATGACGGTGCCGTTGCGCCACTTCGTCGTCGCGCTGGCCTTCCTCGTGGCCGGCGTGGCCGTCGGGGTAGCGGGCGGCCGCGGCGGCCACCTCGCACAGGTCCACCTGTTGCTCGCTGGCTGGGTCTGTCTCACCATCATGGGGGCGATGACGCAGTTCGTCCCCGTGTGGTCGGGCGTCGCCCTGCACTCTCGCCGGCTCGCTGCCGCCCAGTTGCCACTCGCGGCCGTCGGGTTCGCGGGATTGGCCGGTGGCCTCCTGTTCGGCGTCACGGCCGTCCTCCCCGTGGCCGGTGTGTTCGCCGTCGCGGGCGTCTGGACGTTCGTCTACACGATCGGTCGGACGCTCGCCGACGCCGAGTGGGACGTGACGACCGCCCACTTCGCCGCGGCGCTGGGCTTTTTCGTCCTCGTGACGAGCGCGGGCGTCGTACTGGCGCTCGACCACGCCGTCGGCGTCCTCCCGATGGTCGGCGTCACGCGGGCCGACCTCCTGTCGGCTCACGCCACGCTCGCGGTGTTCGGCGCAGTCTTGACCACCGTGGCGGGCGCGCTCGCGCAACTCGCGCCGATGTTCACCCAGACCGACGCCACTCGCGTCGGCGGCCTGCTCCAGCGAGCGGAGACGGTGGGCTACCCACTCGGCGTCCTCCTCCTCGCCGGCGGACGGCTGCTGGGGATTCCCGCACTCGCTCGCGTCGGTGGCGTCCTCGTCGCCGGCGGACTGGCCGTCGTCGGCCTGTTGCTGGCCCGTCGGCTCCTCGCCGCGAGCGTCGAGCGCACGCCGATGCTCACCCGCTACGCCGTCGTCGCCGTCACGCTGGTGGTCTGGGCGCCGCTCTCGGCGTGGGCGTGGTGGCAGGACCCGATCGCCTACGGCAGCCTGTTCGGACACCCGGCGGTCGGGACGCTGCTGCTGGTCGGCGGCGTCGGGTTCGTCGTCCTCGGGACGCTGTACCACGTCGTCCCGTTCATCGTCTGGGTCCACCGCTACAGCGACCGCCTCGGGTTCGAGGACGTCCCGATGATCGACGACCTGTACGACGACCGGGTCGCGCTCGCCGACGGGGCCTGTCTCGGCCTCGCTACCGTCGCCGTCCTCGTGGCTGCAATCGCTCCCGTACCGACCGGGAGCAGTCTGCTCGCAGGTGTCCTCGCGTTCGTCGGGGCCGCGCTGTTCGCGGGCAACCTCCTCGGCGTCCTCGTCGAACACGGGCCCCAATCGCTGCCGGTACTGGTCGGGGGGCGGTTCGTCGAGGAGTCCGAGTCCTGACTCGCTCATTCTTCGTTCGGCTGGTCGGTGTACAGCGAGTAGGTCAGCACGGCGAACCCGGCGGCGGTGAACACGCTCTCGACGGCGGTACTCGTCACCACGGGGAACGCAAACAGTTGGTGGAGGCTCCCGGCCAGCAGTGCCCCGGCGGTCACGAGACCGATACCGACCCACAGCGCACGCATCGCAGTCGCTTTCGTCCGGTTGTACGCCCTGTACGTTAGCGTCGTGAGGACGGCCCCACAGACGAGTGTCACTGTCTTGGCCGCCACGAGGAGTACGGTACTGGGGTGCATCATCGTGGTGGGCACTGCACGACTCTCTCAAATATAAACTGGCGCGCGTTGCCAGCGAGTGAGAAGCCCCGCCTCAGCGCACGTACAGGGAGTAGAGGATGATACCGAGGCCGATTGCGGTCAGGGCGCTGGAGACGAAGACGCTGGTGTAGATGAGGTTGACCCCGTAGTACGTCCCGACGACGAGGTCGAGGGCCCCGCCCAGAATCGCACCGAGCGTGACGACCCCGAACCCGTAGGTGAGCCACTTGTGTTGTGGCGTCCCCGTCCGGTCGTAGGCCTGATACGAGTAGTACGTTATCAGCCCGCCGATGATGAGGATGAGCGTCTTCGAGACGACGACACCGACCTGTGAGCTTGGAATGTGAACCATGGATTACGTCTCCTTTCGAACTTCGGACCAGAGGTTTTCGAGCCGTTGGTCCGGGGACCGGGCGCGGTGACTGATGTCGACGGCGAACTCCCGGTCTTCGTCGAGCGCGATGACCACTTCCTTGAAATCGACCGCGTACCGACTGGCGTGTTGCCCGTCGGGCCGGACCTCGACGCCTTCGTACAGCAGGGACGAGTCGGTCAGTAGTTCGAGCTTACGATAGGTCGTAGACAGTGGGACGTCGCTCGCCTCCGAGATTTCGCTCGCTGTCATCGGCTCGTCGAGTACGCTGACGATAGACCGACAGTCCTCGTCGTCGAGGGCGTCGAGAACCGTGGTCAGCTCCGGCGTGTCGTCGTCAGCGAACGGATCCCGAACCATCCTTGTCGCCAACTCATTTCCCGCCCCCTTTAACCTAACCGACTCACGCCGAACGGCGGTCTCAGAGAGTCACGACCGGAATCCCCCAGAATATTCGGGGTTTGGTATATTGATGGAAGCGCCCGTTCCCAGCCGCTGAGAACGGTTCTGTCACCGTGAGAACGCCCCTACGGGGGTTTATGTACACACTCGATACGTTCAGGTGTCCATGAGCAAACGAGTCGGTGCACCCGGTTCAGGTATCTCGCGTCGTGACTTCGTGAAGGCTTCCGGCCTCGGCGGAACGGTCGCTCTCGCTGGTTGTACGGCCCCCGGAAATCCGCAGGACTCGGTCAGCACGTCGACGGAGGCGAGCGCCAGTCAGGCCGGCGGCGACCTGCCGACGACGTCGCCGCCAGAGATCGTCAACGTCGACGAGCAGGGCGGTGAGGTGACGCTCTCGTCCGTGCCGGCACGCCACGAGGCTCACCCGGGCGAGTCGATGGGCGGCCCCGTCGAACTGCCGCAGGTCTGGGCGTTCAAGGCCGACGACGGCGACCCGAGCGTCCCCGGTCCCATCCTCCGGACGACGGAGGGCGAGGACATGGAGGTGACCTTCGACAACACCGACGGGAAGCGCCCGCACACCGTCCACTTCCACGCGGTCCGAAAGAAGTGGGAAGACGACGGCGTGCCCACCACGACTGGCATCCGAATCGATCCCGGCGAGAAACACACCTACACGATCCCCGCGAACGTGCCGGGGACGCACCTCTATCACTGCCACTACCAGACCCATCGGCACATCGACATGGGGATGTACGGCATCTTCCGCGTCGACCCGAAGGGCTACGAGCCGGCCGACAAGGAGTACTTCCTGACGCTAAAGGAGTGGGACTCCCGACTCAACCGCCAGATGGCGGGGATGGACGCGAACTACGACGTGCGGAACCGTCGCCCGGACACGTTCACGATCAACGGGAAGTCTGCGCCGCGGACGCTCCACCCCGAGGACGGGTCGCCCATCATCGTCGAACAGGGCGACACGGTCCGTATCCACTTCTGTAACAACGGGTACATGGACCACCCGATGCACATCCACAATCACCGGTTCCAAGTCGTCGCCAAGGACGGGGGCACGATTCCGGACGTGGCCCGCCACGATCAGGACATCACTAGCATCCCGCCCGCCGGCCGACACACCATCGAGTTCGAGGCGGACGCCGACCCCGGCATCTACCTCGCGCACTGCCACAAAGTCAGCCACGCGATGAACGGGAGCGCGTACCCCGGCGGCATGGTGACCGGAGTGGTCTACAAGGAGGCGATGGACACGGACATCTTCAAGCAATTGATGGAGTACGCGGGGTACGAGGGTTGAGCGAAGCGAGCGGCGGAGCCGTGACCTCCGACGGCTGACCCCGGGACACCGAGCGGTCGACTAGCCGCCCGAGACGTCGCCGGACGCCATCGAGAACGCGACGCTGCTGGTGCAGGACCATCGGACCCACCTCTCACGTGGGGCGGTCGGACCCTCTCGGTCACAGTGCCACGGTACATTTTCCGGTCGTTGGACTCGGGTATCCGGCCCGAAGTGACGCTACGCGCGGGTGGGGACGCGCACGGTGACGAGGGGTCCGGCGGCGTGATTTCGACGTCGGCTGCTAGCGGATAACGGCAGCGAAGACGGTCTTCGAGACTCGGAGCCATTATATGAATGGTTGCTCAACTACTCAACCATGTCCGAGACAGACCGCCTCGAACGGCTCATCGCCGACGAGTGTGGGGAGTGTTGTGAGTCAGACGTCGCGGAGCGTCTCGAATCGCTCGAAGCGTATCGGGACGCGATTCCGGACGACGCCGGGACAGACCGGAGCGCACTGCAGACGCTGAGCAACGAGACGCGGTACGACATCGTGTACCTCCTGTCGGCGGCCGACCGGGAGCTCTGTGTCTGTGAGATCAACCCGCTCGTCGACGTGAGCGATAGCGCCATCAGCCACGCACTGTCGGACCTCCACGACGCGGGGCTGGTCACTCGCCGGAAGGACGGCACGTGGCGGTACTACGAGACGACCGACCGCGCAGCGGAACTCGTCGCGGCGCTCGATGCGACGCGGGGTGGTGAGTGATGGCCGATACGCCGCTCAGGGTGGCGTTCGTCTGTGTCCAGAACGCCGGTCGGTCCCAGATGTCGGCCGCCTTCGCCGAGCGAGAAGTCGAGAAGCGCGGCCTCGACGACCACGTCGAGGTCGTCACCGGCGGGACCCACCCGGCCGACAACGTTCACGACGAGGTCGTCGCGGTCATGAAAGAGGAGGGGTTCGACCTCACCGACCGGACGCCGCGCGAGATTACGACCGCCGAACTGGAGTCGTGTGCGTACGTCGCGACCATGGGCTGCTCGACGCTCGAACTCGACGCGGACGCCTCGGCGGTGACAGTTCGGGACTGGGCACTCGACGACCCAGCGGGGCAAGATATGGACCGGGTCCGGGAGATCCGCGACGAGATACGGGCGCGGGTCGCCGCGTTGTTCGACGACATCGAGGCGGAGCTTCCGAGCGATGACTGACGAGTATCACTGGGCGAGTACGGCGGCTATCGGGGTGAGATAACCGTGGCGCTCTCAGAGCTGTGGGCCGTCGAGATGCTTCTGGCGGCGTTCGCGGGCGGTGCCTTCGGGGCGGCGATCGGTGCCCTCCCGTCGTTCACGCTCGCGGGACTGCTGGTCGTCGTCGGTGAACTGTACAAACTCGTCGTCCGGACGACCGGTGCCGACGCTGTACCCGTCGACATCACGGGGACTATCGGCTTCGGCGTCGTGCTGGGTCCACACGTCGCGTTCGGTGGCGGGGCCGCGGCACTGGCCTACGCGACGAAACAGGGGTACCTCGACGGAGACTTCGAGTACCATCCGGCGAAAGACGTGGCCCGTGGTCTCGGGAGCAAGCCCGACGTACTGGCCGTCGGCGGCGTGTTCGGCGTCGTCGGGTACTGGATAGCGACAGTCTCCAGTTCCGTCTCGGTCCCCGTCGACCCCGTCGCACTCGGCGTCGTCGGTTCGGCGGTCGCACATCGCCTCGCGTTTGGGTACAGCCTCGTCGGTGCGGCCCCCTCCGAGTGGTTCGATATGCGGCCCGACGAACGGGGTCGCGACACGGAGGACAGCGGCGGAGCCGTGACGGACGGCGGGACGCCGGCAGTCGAACCTTGGCTCCCCTATCAGTACCGCTGGAGCGACGTCGCGATGCTCGGGGCAGTCGTGGGCGTCCTCGGCGGCTACGTCGCGTACCTGACCGCGAGTCCGTTCCTCGCGTTCGGTATCAGCGTCGTCGCGCTGGTCTTTGTCAACGCCGGTGTGGCGAACGTTCCGGTCACGCATCACATGTCGCTGCCGGCCAGTACCGCGGCGCTGGCACTGGTCGACGCCCCGGCGGCCCAGCTCACACCGGCGGTGGTAGCCGGGAGTGTGCCGCTCGGACTGGCGTTGTTGGTCGGGGCGGCTTTCGGCGTTCTCGGGTCGCTCCTCGGCGAAGTGGTGCAGCGAATCTTCTATGCCCACGCCGAAACGCACTTCGACCCGCCAGCGGCGAGCATCGTTCTCACGTCGCTCGTCGTTGCACTCCTCGCACTCCTCGGCGTGGTCGAGTCCCCAGTCTGGGTCCCGCTCCCCTGAGCGACGCGGCGGCGTCGGCCCGCCGGTCCGACCCCGGGCCGGTACGCGTTCGTGGCTCTCGTCGACCCGCGCGGACCCGGATTGCCCCGGTCATCGACGTCGAGCGGGACGTTCCGGTCGTGTCGAGATGAAAGACGTTTTCATTTTCCCATCGGAAGACGGACGGGATGTCGCACACTGCGACAGACCCGCCGTCGTTCGAGCGCGGGTCACTGGTCCCCGTCGTAGCGTACCTCCTGACAATCGCTGTGCTGTCCGGATTCGTTCTCGTCTCCTCGGGGGAGTCACCGTCGCCCCTTCTGGGAATGGTCTGGGGGCTGTTCCTCGTCGCACTCGCCGTCGGCGCGTTCGTGGTCGAAGGGGTCTCCCCGCGCTCGCTCGTACCGCCCCTCCGTTCGGTTGCCCCGGTGTTCGCGCTCGTCGCGGCGTTCTGGGCGCTGTACAACCTCCTCGCGTTCGGGCTGGCTCTCGGCGGCGTTCCCGGCGTCACGACCACTCCGTCGAGGGTCACGGCACACCCGTCCCTCTACCTCGCTGCCCTCGGGAGCGCTCTCCTGTTCACCGCGATTCCGGAGGAACTCGTCTTCCGCGGGTACCTCCAGTCGAAGGTCGGAGCGCTGGCCGAGAGCCGAACGCGTCGTTCGGTCGCGACCGGTATCGCGGTCGCGGCGGTCCTCTTCGCACTCTTTCACCTCCCGCGGTGGTTTCTCGCGTCGGGCCACGGCGTCGGGTCGGCGCTCGCGGTCCGATTGCTCGGTCTGACGCTCATGGGGCTCACGTACGGGCTCGTGTACGCGCTGACGCGGAACCTGTTGCTGGTCGCCCTGTTCCACGCGACGATGAACCAGCCCCCGTTCTTGCTCACGGTACAGTTCCCAGCCGAGTTTCACCTCCTCGTCGGCCTCGTCGAGTACGCCGCGATGGTCGCTCTCGTCGTGGTCGCCGTGCGGTTGGGCGGGTCGACTGAGCTGACTGTGTCACGGGCCCGACACGCGCCGTCGTCCGCCACCGACGACTGAGCGCCGCGAGTGGCGGCATCGCCGTCGCCCACTCCTAGTTTTAGGCAATCCTAAATCATCTCAGTCTTCGTCCGAACGTGTTCGCACCCGTCGTCGGTCCCCGAGAACTGGGGCTGCCTACAAACCCGAGGACGGAGAACCGCCGCCTGTATGCAAGTCTCACGACAGACGCTTGCGAAACTGCTCGTCGCCGCGTTCGTCATCAACCTCGTGGTGATGGGCGCGGGCGCTGCGCTCGCCTACGAGAAGGCACCGCCCATTCCCGAGCGGATCGCCGGTCCCGACGGCGAGACTATCGCGACTGCTGCGGACGTACAGAACGGCAAAGAGACGTTCCAGAAAGACGGCCTGATGAACCACGGGTCGATACTGGGCAACGGCGCGTACTACGGCGTCGACTACACCGCCGACACGCTGGACCTGAAGGTCCAGTACATGCGCCAGTACCACGCCCGGGAGGAGTACGGCAGTGACTTCGACGCGCTCTCGGCCGAGCGACAGGCCGCCATCGAGACGCGCGTCGAACAGCGTCTCGACCGGCAGGGCTCGGGCGACGTGGTGGAGTACTCCGCCGCCGAGGTGTACGCCCACCAACAGATTCGCGAGGAGTACGTCGAGCGCTACCACGAGGGGAGCCACGAGCGTGGCGTCCCCGAAGGCATGATCGCCAGCGAGGACGCCGCCCGGGACTTCGCGGACTTCGCGCTCTGGACGGCGTGGTTCTCCCACGCCGACCGCCCGGCGGGTGACCACTCCTACACGAACGAGTGGCCCTACGCACCCGGTGCCGGTAACGACGCCACCGCCGCAGCCATGACGTGGAGCGTCGTCGCCATGGTGTTGCTCGTCGCCGGTGCGGGCGCGGCGGTGTGGCTCTACCGCAGCATCGACCTCCCCGAACCCGAAGTCGAGGGCATCGACGTGCCCGCGCCCGACAACGTGGCGCTGTTCCCCGGCCAGCGGGCGGCCACGCGGTTCATCCCCATCGCGGCCGGGTTGTTCCTCGGGCAGGTCCTCCTCGGGGGCCTGCTCGCGCACTTCTACGTCGAGCGCGCCGCGTTCTTCGGTCTGGGCGAACTCGTCGGGGTGAACGTCCTCCAGTGGCTCCCCTTCGCCATCGCGAAGACGTGGCACATCGACATGGGTATCCTCTGGATAGCCACCCTGTGGCTCGGTGCCGGCCTGTTCCTCCCGCCGTTGCTGACCGGGCACGAACCCGACCGGCAGGGCACGCTGGTCAACGTCCTGCTGGGCGCGCTCGTGGTCGTCGTCGTCGGCGGCCTCGTCGGCATCTGGCTCGGCATGCAGGGCTTCTTCGAGGGTGACCTCTGGTGGTGGCTCGGCAACGAGGGGCTGGAGTACCTCGAAGTCGGCCGCGTCTGGCAACTCGGTCTGCTCGCGGGCTTCCTCATCTGGGCCGGCCTCGCCTACCGCGGCTTCAAGCCGCTGCTCGACGACGAACCGAAGTACGGCCTCTCGCATCTCATCCTCTACGCCGGTGGCTCTATCGCCCTGCTGTTCACCGCTGGCCTGCTGTACACCCCGAAGACCAACATGGCCGTCACGGAGTTCTGGCGCTGGTGGGTCGTCCACATGTGGGTCGAGGGGGCCTTCGAGTTCTTCATCGTCGCCATCGTCGGCATCACGCTGGTGTCGATGAACCTCCTGAAACGCCAGAGCGCCGCCAAGGCCGTGATGTTCGAGGCGCTGCTGGTGATGGGCACCGGCGTCATCGGCGTCTCCCACCACTACTGGTGGATCGGGATGCCCGACATCTGGGTGCCGCTGGGGAGCGCCTTCTCCACGCTGGAACTCGTCCCGCTGGTGTTCATCCTCTACGAGGCCATCAACGAGTACCGCGCGATGGCCACCGGCGGCGAGAGCTTCCCGTACACGATTCCGTTCATGTTCATCGTCGCCTCCGGCGTCTGGAACTTCGTCGGCGCGGGCGTGCTGGGCTTTTTCATCAATCTCCCGCTCATCAACTACTACGAACACGGCACCTACCTCACCGTCGCCCACGCTCACGCGGCGATGTTCGGGGCCTTCGGCTTCCTCGCGCTGGGTATGGCGAGCTACATGCTCCGCATCAGCGTCGACCCGAGCGACTGGGACGGGTCGTGGCTTCGGGCCGCGTTCTGGTGCTGGAACGTCGGCCTCGCGCTGATGGTGCTGGTCTCGGTGACGCCCATCGGGTTCCTCCAGCTAGAGGTGGCCTTTACCGAGGGCTACGCCGCCGCCCGGAGCGTCGCGTTCTACGAACGCCCGCTGGTGCAACTGCTGTTCTGGGCGCGGATGCCCGGTGACGCACTCATCATCCTCGGGACGGTCATCTTCACCGCCGACGTGCTTCGCAAGCGGTTCTCCCTGCGGTCGGTGCTGGCCGACGACGACGACGCGCCGGTGTCGGACCCGGTCGTCTCCGACGACTGAGCGACCGCGAGCCGTCGGTTTTTCCACTCTTTCGAGAGACGGCGGCTCGATAGCGACGGGTCGTACCGGGAGTCGCTTTCTCGGACGTAAACTGGATGGGACTATATCGAATCCGGATGGGTTCGGTCCGGTTCCCACCCGCTGGGAACACGCTCGACCCGTTTTTTGTCGGGCAGACAAGTGTCGCGTATGGGAGAACTCGACCACGAGGTGGACGCCCCGCGCGGCGCGACCAGCCGCGAGTGGGAAGTGTTCTGCCGGGAGTCGTCGGCGGACCCGCTCACGCACGTCGGGAGCGTCAGCGCCCCGTCGGCGGACATCGCCCGCGAACAGGCGACCCAACTGTTCGCCCACGCCGCCGAGGCGCTGTGGCTCTGCCCGGCCGACGAGACGGTCCGGGTGCAAGCGGAGTCGCTGGCGCTCGACCCAGCGGCGGACGGGACCGACGCGACGATGGACGCCGAGTCGATGCAGGCGGAGACCCTGCGAGGTGAGCGGGAGTGATCTCCGTCTCGAAACTGCTGACCGACCTCGACGCGGAGGGCGACGGCCTGCGTTATGACGCCGCCGAGGAGTCCACGAAGTCACAGATTCGCGACGAGAAACAGCGCCGTCCGGTCGTCGTCTGGAACGTCACCAAGCAGTGTAACCTCTACTGCGATCACTGCTATGCCGCCGCCGACACCGACATCGCCGACGGCGAACTCACGACGGCGGAAGGAAAGGCCCTGTTAGACGACCTCGCCGACTACGGCGCGCCGGTGATTCTGTTCTCCGGGGGCGAACCGCTCGTCCGGCAGGACCTCGAAGAACTCGTCGCGTACGCGAACGAGGTCGGCGTCCGCCCCGTCCTCTCGACCAACGGCACCCTCATCACCGAGGAGCGAGCGGCGTCGCTGAAAGCGGCGGGGCTGAAGTACGCCGGCGTCTCCGTCGACGGCCTCCCCGAACGCAACGACGACTTCCGCGGGATGGAGGGGGCGTTCGACGGCGCCGTCCAGGGCATCCGGAACTGCCTCGACGCCGGCCTGAAGACGGGCCTTCGCTACACCATCACGGAGCGCAACGCGCCCGACTTGGAGGGGGTCGTCGACCTGCTGACCGACGTCGGCGTCGACCGCTTTTGCTTCTATCATCTGGACTACGGCGGCCGCGGCACCGAGATCGTCGACGCCGACCTCACCCCCGTCGAGCGCCGGGAGGCCGTCGAGCGGGTGTGTGACATGACCCGGGAGTACCACGACCGGGGCGAAGAGATAGAGACCCTGCTGGTCGGGAACTACGCCGACGCGGCCTACCTCGTCGAGTACGCCCGCGAGCACATGAGCGAAGCCCAAGCCCGCAGAGTGTACGAATACCTCCGGGTCAACGGTGGCGACCCGACTGGCGAACGCGTCGCCGACGTCGACTATCAGGGCAACGTCCACCTCACCCAGTTTTGGCAGGGCTACTCGCTGGGCAACGTCCGTGACCGCCCGTTCGGCGACATCTGGGAGGACGAGTCGAACCCGCTCGTCCGGGCACTCCGAGAGCGCGAGGACCGTCTCACGGGGAAGTGCGCGGACTGTCGGTACGCGGGAGTCTGTCGCGGCGGGTCGAGACTCCGGGCGCTCACCGTCGAAGACGACCTGTTCGCGCCGGACCCGCAGTGTTACCTCGACGACGACGAGATTCGTGGTCCGGAACCCTTCGCCGGCGGCGACGCGACGAGTCCGGCGGACTGAGCGCTTCGGGTCAGGGGTTGCCGGTGGTCGTCGAGGGACGTATCAAAGCCCTCCGCGTTGAGGCCACGGCCTCATTCTACTCCCCGCGGTACGTCCATATGCGACCGTCGACGACGGTCGCGGCGTATCGTGTCAGTGACTCCAGTCTCGTGGGAGTGAGCAGAACGGTTCGTTCGGGCCACGACCGCCCGTTGGACGCGGGCGGCCACTGCTCGTGTTCTCTTTCGGTGACATCACGCCCCGTGTACCGGGGCGCTTTTGGCCGGGCCACCTCTATGACCGCTCGTGCTGTCGGTCGAGCTTCACACGCACTCGGCGCTGTCCCACGACGGGCGCGACCCGGTCGAGCTACTGCTGGCACAGGCAGAAGCCGTCGGACTGGACGCGCTCGCGGTCACCGACCACGACGAACTGGACGCGAGTCTGGAGGCCGCCGAACTCGCGCCGGAGTACGGTCTCGTGGGCATCCCCGGGATGGAGGTGACCTGTGCGGCGGGGCACGTCCTCGCGCTGGGTATCGAGTCACCGATTCCGGCGGGCCTGTCCTTCGCCGAGACGCTCGACCGCATCCGCGACCAAGGGGGGCTGGCCGTCGTGCCCCACCCGTTTCAGGAGTCCCGTCACGGCGTCCTCGAACACATCTCGAAGGACGAACTCGCGACGGCGGACGCCATCGAAGTGTACAACTCCCGCTTGCTGACCGGCCGGTCGAACCGACAGGCAGAGCGGTTCGCCCGGCGGCGGGGGCTGCCGATGACCGCCGGGAGCGACGCCCACATCGCCGAGATGGTCGGGCAGGCCGTCACGAAGGTCGACACCGACGAGCGCTCCGTCGACGCCATCCTCGACGCCGTCGAGAAGGGACAGACGACCGTCGAGGGCGAGCGAACGCCGTGGCGCATCAGCTTCCGGCAGGCCGCCGGGGGCGCGAAGCGCCGCGTGAAGAGCCGACTCGGGAGCTTTCTGGACTGATGGAGGGCACAGACGAGGCAACCGTTCGCGCCGCCGTCGAGTCCGGTGACTCGCTCCCCGGTACCGCCGGCTTCGCGGGGCGACTCGACGACGCCCTCGTCAGGGACGTACTCGGGCGGTATCCGCTGTTCGTCGAGAGCGGCGCGGCCGGTGGTGCTGTCCCGGACGCCGACTGGAGCGCCGACCCCACCGAACTGGCCGACCCCGACCCGGTCCCGGCGGGCCACGTCCGCGACGCCGACGGGACGCGCGAGGTGTGGTCCCTGCCGGACCCGGACCCCTTTTCGAATCCCGAGACGGCCGTCGAGGCTGTCCGGGACGCCGTCGAGACGAGTATCGACGCCGTGGACGCGGACGGCCTCGCGATTGCCTTCTCGGGCGGGGTCGACTCCGCGCTACTGGCCGCTCGACTAGACGCGCCGCTGTACGTCGCCGGATTCCCCGACAGCCACGACGTCGAGGCGGCCCGGTCGGCGGCCGAGTTACTAGGGCGGGGCCTGCGAGTGGTCGAGTTGACCCACGACGCCATCGAGCGGGCCGTCCCCGGAATCGTCGCCGCCACGGGCCGGACGAACGCCATGGCGGTCCAGATCGCGCTCCCGCTGTATCTGACCGCCGAACGAGTCGCTGCCGACGGGTTCGACCGACTCGCGCTCGGACAGGGCGCCGACGAACTGTTCGGCGGGTACGCCAAGGTGGCGAAAGCGCCCGAGGACCCGCGCGTCGACGCCGACACGGTACGTGGCGCCCAGCGAGAGGTGGTCGCGACGCTTCCGGACCAGCTATCTCGCGACGTGCTAACCCTCCGGGCCGCGGGCGTCGAACCGGTGACGCCGCTGCTCCACGACCGCGTCGTGTCGGCGGCCCTGCGACTGGACGACCGGATGCTCGTCGACGGGGAGACGCGCAAGTGGGCGCTCCGGCAGGCGGCACTCGGGTCGCTGCCCGAGGCCGTCGCGATGCGAGACAAGAAGGCCGCCCAGTACGGGTCGCTGGCCGCCCGGGAACTCGACCGACTGGCCCGACAGGCGGGCTATAAGCGCCGGATGGACGACCACGTCACCCAGTACGTCGAGTCGCTGGTCGAGTGATTACTCCGTCGGTGTGTCGCTCCCGGTGATGGCGACGGGGCGCTCGGAGTCGAGGATGACCGCTTGACTCACGCTCCCGAAGACGAACGCACCCAGCGGCGACCGCTTCCGACCCCCGAGGATAATCATGTCGACGTCGTATTCCTCGGCGATGCTCACTATCTGCTCTTCCGGCGCGCCGTAGGTGGTGACCGTCTCGACGGCGACGCCGGCATCACGCAACGCTTCGACCATCGTCTTTCCGGCGGGCGTCTGTTCGACGGTCGTCTTCTCGGCTGTCTCCTTGGTGTCGAAGACGTGCAGGACGACCGCCTCCACCTCCTCGTCCGCGTACGGCAGTGCCGTCGTCGCCGCCACCTGGGCGGTCGCTCGCTCCTCGCTCGCGTCCACGGGAAGTAACACCTGATACATGCCCCCCGAGACGGGTCTTAGACCGATAGTTAGCGACTGCTTATCGTCTCGATGGCCTGCGTCCCGATCTCTACGACGTCCGCCGGAATCTCGTCGCGCCGGTCGGCGAGGTCCGCGGCCGTAAACCACGTCCAGTCGTCGGCCGGTTGCTCGCCGGGGTCGGGGTCGATGTCGCGGGACGGCGCGTCGCCATAGAAGATGAAGTCGACGTGCTGGTGGCCCACCTCACCGTGCTCGTGGACGTTGATGTCCTCCAAGAGGAAGTGCTGTGGCTGAGGAATCGAGCGGACCGTCTCGCTCTCGATGTCTTCCTGTGGGGCGACGAGGTCGACGGCCATGCCCAGTTCCTCGCGCGTCTCGCGCAGGGCGGCCTCGTGGGGGAGTTCGTCTCGGTCGACGTGACCGCCGGCGGGGAGCCACATGTCGAGTTTGTCGTGTTCGTGCAGGGCGACGCTCCCCTCGCTGACGGCGTAGACGGTCGCGACGAAGTGGCGGGTCGTCTCCATACGGGTGGCGACGGGACAGGGGAAAGTCTACGTTACGAAGTTCAGGGGTGGACGCTGTCCTCGGCTTCCAGCAGTTCGTGATAGCGGTTGCGGATGGTGACCTCGGAGATGTTCGCGACTTCGCTGACCTCGCTCTGTGTGACCTTCTCGTTGGTCAGCAGCGAGGCGGCGTAGACGGCGGCCGCGGCGAGACCGACGGGGGACTTCCCGGAGTGAACGCCCTCCTCTTTGGCGTTCTTCAGTAGTTGGCGGGCGCGGCGTTCGACCTCCTCGGAGAGGTCGAGGTCCGAGGCGAAGCGCGGGACGTAGCTCTCGGGGTCGGCAGGCTGGATTTCGAGGCTGAGTTCCCGGACGACGTAGCGGTAGGTGCGGGCGATCTCGTCTTTGTCGACCCGGGAAACGTTGGCGATCTCGTCGAGCGACCGCGGGGTGCCGGCCTGTCGGGCGGCGGCGTACAGCGACGAGGTCGAGACGCCCTCGATGGAGCGGCCGGGGAGCAGGTCCTCGTCGAGCGCGCGGCGGTAGATGACAGAAGCCGTCTCGCGGACGTTCTCGGGGAGGCCGAGCGCGGAGGCCATCCGGTCGATCTCGCCGAGCGCCTGCTTGAGGTTACGCTCTTTGGAGTCGCGGGTGCGGAACCGCTCGTTCCAGGTGCGCAGGCGCTGCATCTTCTCGCGCTGGCGCGAGGACAGGGAGTTGCCGTAGGCGTCCTTGTCCTGCCAACCGATGTTGGTCGACAGGCCCTTGTCGTGCATCATGTTCGTCGTCGGCGCGCCGACGCGGGACTTCTGGTCTTTCTCCTTCGAGTCGAACGCACGCCACTCGGGGCCGGGGTCTATCTCGTCTTCCTCGACGACAAGCCCACAGTCCTCACAGACGGTTTCGCCGCGCTCGCTGTCGGAGAGCAGAGAGCCACCACACTCGGGACAGACGAGTCCCTCGTCTGCCTCCTCTGTTGTCTCGTCGACGTCGGTTTCGTTTTCATTCGTGTATCGGCGGATGGTGGTATCGGTCATTGGTAGCGAACTGACGGGTCTGGGTACCCGAAAAACGTCTCTTGTACCCTTTTGTTGTGGCCGGAGCAACTTAAAACCTTTCCCGATTCACAAACATAGCGTTTGCCTTTCGTAAAACTCCGTTGGTAGTTTTTGCCGAAATACTTCCACTGCGAGAACTGCCCCCAACAGTTTGGCCCCCTGTTTCGAAACGCTTACCGCCGGTCCGATACTCCGCCCGGACATGAGCGACAACGCCGTCGACCCGAGCGAGGTACGTCACATCGCCGACCTCGCCCGTATCGACCTCGACGACGACGAGGTCGAACGGTTCACCGAGCAGTTCGGCGAGATTCTGGCCGCGTTCGAGGCGCTGGACGAGGTGCCCGAGACCGAGCGCGAGGCAGACCTCGCGAACGTCATGCGACCCGACGAGGTCCGAGAGGGCCTGCGTCAGGAGGAAGCGCTCCAGAACGCCCCCGAGACGGAGGCCGGGCAGTTCAAAGGGCCGAAGGTGTCGTGAGATGACCGACTACAACGGCTACATCGCCACGGAGACCATCGAGGGCGCCGACGACGGCCCCCTCGCCGGCCGCACCGTCGCCGTCAAGGACAACATCTCCACCGAGGGCGTCCAGACCACCTGCGGCTCCGCGATGCTCGACGGGTACGTCCCGCCGTACGACGCGACGGTCGTCGCGCGTCTGAAAGAGGCCGGTGCGACCATCCCCGGGAAGACCAACATGGACGAGTTCGGGATGGGGACGACCACCGAAACGTCGGCCTACGGCCCCGTCGAGAACCCCGTCGCCGAGGGGCGGGTCCCCGGTGGCTCCTCCGGTGGCTCGGCGGCCGTCGTCGCGGCGGGCGACGCCGACATGGCACTGGGAAGCGACACCGGTGGCTCGATTCGCTGTCCGGCCGCCTTCTGTGGTGTGGTCGGTATCAAGCCGACCTACGGCCTCGTCTCTCGGTACGGCCTCGTCGCCTACGCGAACAGCCTCGAACAGATCGGGCCGATCGCCCCATCCGTCTCCGAGGCCGCGGAACTGCTGGAGGTCATCGCCGGTCCCGACGAGCGTGACGGGACGACGCGAGACGCCAGCGAGGCGGTCGAGGGCTACGACTTCGCCGACGCCGCCGACGGCGACGTCGACGGCCTCTCTATCGGTGTCCCGACCGAACTCCTCGACGGCGCCGACGAACAGGTCGTCGAGACGTTCTGGACGGCGTTGGACGACCTCGAAGCGCAGGGCGCGACTTACCACGAGGTCGACCTCCCGAGCGTCGAACACGCCGTGGAGGCGTACTACGTCATCGCGATGTCCGAGGCGTCCTCGAACCTCGCCCGCTTCGACGGCGTCCGCTACGGCCAGTCGGGCGGCTACGAGGGCAACTGGAACGAGTCGTTCGCCAATTCGCGCGAGGAAGGCTTCGGCGAGGAGGTCAAACGTCGCGTCTTGCTGGGCACCTACGCCCTCTCGGCGGGCTACCACGACAAGTACTACAAGAAGGCTCAGGACGCCCGTGCGTGGGTCAAGCAGGACTTCGACGAGGCGCTCTCGGAGGCCGACGTGCTGGCGTCGCCGACGATGCCGGTGCCGCCGATGAAGCGCGGCGAGAGCCTGGACGACCCGCTGACGATGTATCTGGCCGACGCCAACACGACCCCGGTGAACCTCGCGAACCTCCCGGCCATCTCGGTGCCCGCCGGCGAGACGGACGAGGGCCTCCCCGTCGGCCTGCAACTCGTCGGGCCGGCCTTCGGCGAACGGACGATTATCCGGGCCGGCAGCGCGCTGGCCTGATACTGGTGGCTGTAACAAACTGAAGTAATTTGCCACCCCGAGGTGGCGAATATCTTTACGAACTTACAGCCACCAGTATGAGAACCCGTGCCGAGACACCGGCATAGCGCCGGTCGATGTCCCACCCCGTCATGCTTTTTATACAGCGTATCGAAATTCGAACGATAGTGCCTGCCACCCACTCCACCCTCCGCCTGCGGCTGGCTGCCCTCCTGCTCGGCCTCGTCGCTTTCGACGTGGTCGCCGTGGTCACGGCATACGTGTTGGTCCACATCGCCTACGGCCTGCTGCCGATGTTTGGCCTCCCGGTCGGCGCGTCCTTCTGGACCCAGGGGTTCCATCTCGTCTCGCTCCGGCCCGCGGTACTGGCCGGAACGCCGCTCGTGTTGGCCTTCCAGTTCGTGTTCGGCTATCGGGTCACGCTACGGGAGGCCACCGACGGCCCGGACCTACCCGAGGCGTCCGAGCCAGAGACCACCAGAGAGCGCTTCACCGCTATCAAACACGAGCGGACGGCGACACAGCTCCGCGAACGGGTCACGCGGCTGGCCCAGACGGTGGACATGTCGACACCCGACGTGCGCGTCATCGACTCGACGACACCGAACAGCTACGCCGCGAGCCGGCCCGGCGAGCGGACGCTGTTCGTCACAACGGCGCTCGTCGACCAACTCGACGGCGACGAACTGGACGCCGTGCTCGCCCACGAACTCGCCCATCTGAAAAACGGCGACTCGTTCGTGATGACGGCGGCGGCGTTCCTACCGATCGTCAGCGCACGCGCCACACGGTGGCTCCGAACGACGCTCGAAACCTCGGTGTACACCCACTGGTTCTTCGACGGCGAGACCAGCAGAAACGCCATTAGCGCTGCCTATTTCTACCTCCCGCTGGTCGCGTTCGCGTTCCTCGCGATGCCGTTCACGGCGGCGCTGTATCTCGCCAGTACGGCTTGCTACCGGCTCTTGTCCAGAGTCCGGGAGTACGCCGCCGACGCCGGCGGTGCCGCCATCTGTGGCTCCCCGGCGGCGCTCGCCAGCGCACTTGAGACGGTGACGGACGACCGGCGTCCGGACGCGGACATTCGGACCGCCGAGACGGGCGTTCGGGAGCTGTGCGTGGTACCGTACACGATTACGGACGAGACGCCCGACCCGCCGGCGGGGCGGGCCGAACGGATCGCCCATCGGTGGCACACCGTCACAGAGCAGATACTGCCCGGGTCCCATCCAGACGTTGACGACCGCATTGCCGCCTTACGGGGGCGACAGTCCGACCTCGACCAGCGCAGCTAGTCCCGCACGTCGATGATGAGGCTGGTGTTCGGGCGACACGAGACCGTCCGGACCTGTGTCCCTGGCTTGAAAGAACAAGCAGCAGCGGGCGTAACGCACCTGTTTGCAGCGGTTTCCCGGTATACTTTTTATACAGTGTTACGAAGGAGGAACTATGGCAGCCCTCCCCTCCGCCAAACTGCCGCTCCGTGCGCGGTTGGTCGCCCTCATTGCGGTGCTCGTCGCCTTCGACGTGGTCGCCGTGGCCGCGGCGTACGTGCTCGCTCACGTCGCGCTCGGACTGGCCCCGCTCTTGGCCTACCAGTGGGACAGTCTGTTCTGGACGATGAGCTTCGACTACGTCCCGCTGCGGCCGGTACTCCTCGTCGGGACGCCGCTGACGCTCCTCGCGCAGTCGGTGTTCGGCTATCGGATGACGCTACAGGACGCGCTGGCCGACGGCGAGCGAACGGCCGAACGGACGCCCGAGGACGTCGAGGCGATGCGCGCGAAGATAGACCGGGCCGACACCGCACAGGCAGTCCGTGACCGCGTCGAGCGGTTGGCCCACACGGCGAACATGACCACGCCGGACGTGACTGTCGTCGCGTCGTCGACGCCCAACAGTTTCGTCGCCGGACGGCCCGGTGAGCAGACGCTGTTCGTGACGACGGCGCTCCTCGACGCGCTCGACGACGCGGAACTCGACGCCGTGTTGGCCCACGAACTCGCCCACCTCAAGAACGGCGACGCGTTCGTGATGACCGCGGCCGCGTTCCTGCCGGCGGTCACCGCCCGGTTCAACGCCGTCCTCGCGGACCAGTGTCGACATCTGGCGATAGTGGGCAGGCTCCTCGGGAGCGACGCCGAAGCCGACGACGAGGACGACGGGTCGAGCGGATTCGGCCACCACCAGATCGCCGTCCAGTTGTTCGCGCTCGTCGCGATGCCGACCGCCGCCGCGCTGAACCTCGCCAGCACGGCCTGCTACCGGCTCCTCTCCCGTATCAGGGAGTACGCCGCCGACAGCGGTGGCGTCGCCATCTGTGGCTCGCCCGCGGCGATGGCGAGTGCGCTTGAGACGCTCACTGCCGACCGTCGGCCGACCGCGGATTACCGCACCGCCCGGACCGGCGTCCGCGAACTGTGTGTCCTCCCGTACGCTCTCGACGAGGCGGGCGACGACCCGACGACGGATCGAACCGGGAGGGTGGGTCGGTTGTGGCGGAGGGGCTGCGAGCGCGTCCTCCCCGACTCCCATCCCGACGTGGCCGACCGAATCGACGCGCTCGGCGAGCGACAGGTCGACGTCGACGGCGGTCGGTCGCGACGCTGACGACCGGCACGGTTTATTCCGCTGGCGTTCGTTGCACCCCTATGACAGACGACGAGGGACGACTCGCGTGGATTCACTGGCCGACCGTCGCGAAAGGCGTCGCCGTCGGTGTCGGCGTCGGACTCATCCTCGCACTGATGCTGGAGGACTTCGTGTTCGGGATGCTGCTGGGGTTGGTGAACGGCCTCGCGTTTGGCATCGGGTGGTCGCGCTCGCGGTGAGACCCCAGTAATCAGGTGAGCCGTTTTTCTCCGGGTACGACCAAACCGACCTGTACGCCTCGCTCGCCGACCGCGCCGAGGGGGCCCTGTCGGACCCGCGGGTTCGCCGTCGCTGTTCGTTCTCGAACCGTGGGCGGGACCGGAGAGACAGTGACGAAGACCGGGCGTCGGGGCAGACAACCCTCACGGACTGCTGCGCTACAGGACGGAGTCGTAGACGGTCGCCAGTCGGTCGACCGCGTGGTCGACGCTGACTGCGTCACGACGCGCGAGACAGGTCTCTCGCAGGCGCTCGCGCTCGTCCAGCGTCCGCTCGATAGCCCGTCGGAACCTGTCGACGTCGCCCTCCGGGTAGGAGTACCCCGTCTCGCCGTCGTGGATAGTGTCAGAGAGCGCACCGGCGTCGACGCCGGCGACAGGGGTACCACAGCAGTTGGCTTCCAGCGCGACCAGCCCCTGCGTCTCGACGGGACTCGGGAACGCGAACACGTCCAGCGCGCTGTACAGGGCTGGCAGTTCCTCACGGTCCAAGAACCCGAGAAAGCGGACGTCGACGTCGGCCTCGGCGGCCATCGCTTTGAGGTCCTCGCGTGCCGGGCCGTCGCCGCCGAAGACGACGGTCACGTCGAGACCCTCACAGGCCGTGACGATGTCTTCGAGGCACTTCTCGTGACCGTGCCGGCCGGTGTAGCCGACGAGGGGACCGTCCGGCAGGTCGTGGCGCGCACAGAAGTCGTCGCTCTCCGACGGCCTGAAAAAGTCCGTGTCGACACCGTTGGAGATGACCTCGACTCTGGCGTCGGCACCGACCGTCTCCCGGACGTGGGCGGCCGCGCGCTCGCTCGGGGCCACGACGACAGCGGCACGGTCCAGAAACCACCGCTCGTAGTGTTCGGCACTGGACTGGACGGCCGACTCGACGGTCGTGTTCGAGGAGACGTACTCGGCGTACTCGCCGGTCGGCGTGTGATAGGACGCCACCAGCGGCGCGTCGAGTTTCCGCGCGAGTCGCTGGCCGGCCATCCCGAGACTGAAGGGCGTGTGTGCGTGGACGACGTCGGCCCCGTTGACCGCGTCCGGAATCTGGGGCATCCCGAGGCGGAACCCCTCGTAGAACGGGAACGGCAGGCTCCTGACCGGATACTCCCCGTCTTCGGCGTCGTGGTCGCTCCTCGGGTAGACGACGTCCATCCGACCGCCGCGGGCGTGCCAGCGGTCCCGCCACGTCTTGACCGTGTACGTCACCCCGTTGACGGTCGGGAGGTACGTGTCGGTGAACGCGGCCACCTGCGGCAGTGTCATCGACGCGGCGTAATCAGACCAGCGGGTAAACCCTTGCTATTGGCCGCGAGAAGCCCCCCGCCGTCGGTGGGCTTTTCAGCCCCCGTCCTGTCCATCTCCCAATGGCTTCGGACCGCTGGCTGTACGCGTGGGCGCTGGGCTCTGTTGCACTCGGTGCCGCCTCGTTGCTCGTCCCACTGTACTTCGTCACTATCGGCGGGAGCACGCTCCTGCTGGGCGTACTCGCCGGTGTCGCGGCCGCCGCGGGCGCGCCGGGCGCACTCATCTTCGGCCGTATCGCGGACCGGACCGGCAAGCACCGCTCGCTCGTCCTCGTGGCGCTGGCACTCGCCGGTGGTGCGCTCGTCGTCGTCTCGCTGACCGAGTCAGAGTGGGTCGTCATCGCCGGCAACGGGGTGTTGTGGTTCGCCGCCGGTGCCGTCGCACCGGTTCTCACGCTTCTCGTCACCGTCGGGTCGCTCGAACGCGACTGGCCGGGCCGCTTTGCCACGCTCAACCGCTATCAGGGGTGGGGCTGGGCCGGGGGGCTCGTCCTCGGACTGGCGTGGACGACGACTCTCTCCGGGCCGCTCGGGACGAAAGTAGCTCAGCAGGCACTGCTGTGGCTCTGTGCGGGCGTGGCTGCCGTCGCGGCCGTCCTCGCCGCCCGGTGGCTCCCCACCGGCGTGCAGACGGCAGACGCGCCCCGACCGAGCCGTATCGCTCGCGCCATCGCTCGCTCCCGTCGACTGCCGGTTCGCAGTGCGACGTTCCCGGTCGGACCCGGCCGCGTCTACTGGCTCACGCGGTCGTTCCATCCCCGGCAGGTTCTCGCTCGCCTCACGCCGTCGCTGTCGCTGTACTTCGCCGCCATCCTCGCTGTCTTCGCCGGGTTCGGCGTGTTCTGGGGACCGCTCCCCTCGTACCTCTCGGGGACGCTCGGCTACGACTCGGGGACAATATTCGCGCTGTATCTGGTGTCCAGCCTCGGGTCGGCGCTGTTCTACGGCGGGGCCGGCCGACTCACAGACCGGTACGACGCCACGGGTATCCAGACCGGTGGGCTGCTGGCCCGGGCGATACTCCATCCCACGGTGGCTTTTGTCACTGTTCTCGTCCCGGTGGCGTCGCTGGCCCTCCTGACCAACGGCGTGGTGTTCGGCCTCATCGGCGTGGCGTGGGCGCTCATCGCCGTCACCGCCGCCAGCATCGTCACTCGTCTCGCACCCCCGGCCATCCGCGGAGAGTCCTTGGGGCTGTACACGGCGCTTTCCGGCCTCGCGAGCGGCGTCGGGTCGATACTCGGTGGATGGCTCGGCGGCTACGGGTTTACGCTGGCGTTCGGCGTCGCCGGCGGATTGGTCTTCACCGGGACGGCCGTCGTCGCCGTCCTCTGGCGGCGGACTCCGACGACGGTCACCGAGCGCCCCACCGGCGCCGACTGAGATCTCGTCTCGGTGGTTGGCGTCGCCAACGCGTTCGATCAGACGATGACTATGGTCTCTCGCCCGTCGGATACGTAACGGCCGGTGAGTCGAACACGGTTCGAGCTGGCGGTCGTCCGGGCTCAGACCAGTTCCTCGTACGTCTCGACCAGTCGCTCGCCGACCCGGTCGAGGCCGTGTTCGCGGGCCGTCTCCATCGCGTTCTCGCCGAGTCGCTCGCGGAGGTCCGGGTTCGCTTCCAGACGCTCTACGGCCTCGCGGAACTCCGCCTCGTCCGAACAGATGAGACAGTCGTGGCCGTCCTCGTAGTACTCCCGGAAGACGGGGATGTCCGAGAGGACGACGGCCTTGCCACAGGCCATCGCTTCGAGGACGACGATGCCCTGATTCTCGACTTTCGAGGGGAACAGGAACACGTCGCCGGCCCCGTAGGCCCCGCGAATGTCGTCGACCCAGCCGGTGAACGTGACGTTCTCGGGCGGGTCCGACGTCCACTTCCGCACCTCGGCCGACCCGTGTGGCCCGTCGTCGTACGTGCCGAACCACGCGAAGTCGTAGTCGGTCTGCTGGGCCAGTTCGCAGAACGTGGTCAGGCCCTTGCGTTCGAAGACGCTCCCGACGGCGAAGACGACCATCCCGTCTAAGTCGTACTGCTCGCGGTACTCCTCGCGGAAGGACTCGAATCCATCCAGCGGGGCCGTGTCGACGCCGTTGGTGATGGGCCGGATGGGCGCGTCGACTGGATAGTCTTCGAGGACGCCCTTCGTGTACTCGGAGGGACAGAGGACCGTATCGGCCTTCGAGTAGAACCACTGCAGGTACTCGCCCAGCGCGGGTGCGACGAGGTTCGACCCGCGGAAACTCCCGCGGAAGTCCTCCCGGGTGACGTGAGCGTGCAACACGAGCGGGATGTCGTTGCGCGTAGCGTGGCGAGCGACGGCGACCGATCCCGGCCCGATCATGTTGCAGTGAGCGATGTCGTACTCGCGGAACACCGGGTCGTCGAACGCGATGTTGCCACCGACGGCCCAGCCGGGGTGGCCGTCGGTCCACGGTGTCGTCAGTACCTCCACGTCGGTGTCGGCGAGCGCCTGTCGCTGGTGGTCGACGGACGTACCGATGCCCGACCGATCGAGGCGGTCGGCGAGTTCGAGGTAGTTCAGGACGCGCACGGACGGTCCGACCGTGGCCGCGAGCAAAACTGTACCGACTCCGTGCGCAGTCCGGAAGGCGTTTTTACGCGCCGGTCGGAGTGTGTGCGATGACAGACGAGGCGACTATCGCTCGCGAGCGCATCGACCGCCTCCAGTCGATGGCTCGCGACGCCGTCTGTGAGGGGCGCGAGGACCGGGCCCGCGAGTACGTCAGGCGGGCGCGACGCATCGCCGAGCGACACCGTCTTCGCCTCCCGCGGGAGTTCGAGCGGTCGATATGCCGCTCCTGTGATACGTTCCTCGTCCCGGGCCGAAACGCTCGCGTCCGTACCCGGTCGGGTCACGTCGTCGTGACCTGTGAGTGTGGGTCACACGCTCGCTATCCGTACGACTGACGGTTTTAGGACTGCTGGTTTTAAACGTATCGAGCCCTTTGTGCGCCCATATGTCTGATACCTCTCGAGAGCAGCGAATCCACGAACTCGACGCGACACTTCGCGTCGGGAAGAACGGTATCGAACCGGTCGTCGACGAACTGAACACCCAGCTAGAGGACCGCCAGTTCGTGAAGGTGAAGTTCCTCCGGTCGGCCCGCGGGGGCACCACCACCGAGGAACTCGCCGACGAGATGGCCGAACAGGTGAACGCGTCCGTCCCGCAGGTACGGGGCCATACGGCGGTGTTCGAGCGGTGATGCAGGTCGAACCCATCTCCAACTTCTTCCAGAATCTCGGACTGGGTTCCGGTCTCGCAGGGACAATCGCGCAGGCTCTCGTCTTCGTCCTCGTCGCTATCCTCGTCTACGTACTCGGGAAGGCTATCGTGGTCCCCATCGTCGACCGGTCGCTGAAGTCCCGTGACCTCGACGAACACGCCCGGAACCCCATAAAGAAACTCACGAGCATCGTCATCGTCTTCGTCGCCATCTCGATGGCGTTCGGGTTGGCCCAGTACGGGAACTTCCTGCAGTCGCTCGCGACCATCGCGGCCGCCGCGACGCTGGCAATCGGACTCGCGATGCAGGACGTGCTGTCGAACTTCGTCGCCGGCATCTTCATCTTCACCGACAAGCCGTTCCGCATCGGCGACTGGATCGAGTGGGACGACAACGCCGGCGTCGTCGAGGACATCAGCCTCCGCGTCACCCGCGTTCGCACGTTCGACAACGAGTTGCTGACGGTTCCGAACTCGCAACTCACCGACGGCGTCATCAAGAACCCCGTCGCGAAGGACCAACTCCGTCTGAAGTTCGTCTTCGGCATCGGCTACGACGACGACATCGACGCGGCGACCGACATCATCCTCGAAGAGGCAGAGGACCACGAGGGCATCCTCGAAGACCCCGGCCCGTCGGTCCGACTGGTCGAACTCGGCGACTCTTCTGTGGGTCTGCAGTCCCGCATCTGGATCGACAACCCCAGTCGCTCGGACTTCGTGAAGACCCGCGGTGAGTACGTACAGGCGGTCAAGGAACGGTTCGACGAGGAAGGCATCGACATCCCCTACCCGAACCGCACCATCGGCGGCGGCCTCGAACTCGCCGGGATGGACAGCGTCGTCGAACCGGCCGACGACTGACCGACTCTCGATTTTCCGTTTCGTCGCCGCCGTCGAGCGACGCCCGTACCGATCCCTCGACGCCGGCAGAGCCGCGACTACGGCCGAACCGCTCGTCGTTACGTCCCGCTGTAGCGGCGTCTCGCGGACGTAAGACTCCGGGAGTAGATACCGAATGAATGGACGGACAGCCGAGATTGCCCGGCGTTCGGGCGTGGGTAATCCCGTTTGCCTCCTCCACCCCGCGACCCCACGAGCGACGGGTGTTCGATGGTCCGCTGCTCACTTCCGTGCCTGACGGGCTGCCATCGACTAACCACGTGGGCGCATCCCTGCAGATGCGACCACGTGGACCGCCGTCCCCGTGGGACGAGGCTTCTACGTTGGCTCACGGGGTCCACGTCCGTCTGACCGGACGCCCCCGGGGTTCGGTCCCCGCTCATGACCACAGTGCGGGCGAGGAGGGGGGCCAAGCCCCCCGACCTAGTCCACTTCGATGGTCCGCCGCCGCCCCATAAGGGCCTTTCGGAACACCCGGGGACTGTGTGGCGATTCGGTCAGAAGAGTCCCAGCGCGCGAGCGAACCACGCCGACCCGACCGGCACTGGCACGCTTGCGAGGACGACGGCCCACCGGTGGTGTTCGATGAGCGTCGACTCCGACAGCCCCAACACGAGGCTGACGGGCACCGTCGCCGCCCAGAGGAGGCTCAGACCGACGATGAACAGGCCCAGAACGAGCGTCGCGCCGGCGGCGATGCTGGGGTCGGTCCGCCCCTCTCGGCCCGCCGCGAGGACGATGATGACGACGAGCGAGAGGACGGCGGGGATGACCGGTGAGATACCACCGGAGCCGTAGTAGGCGCCGACGGCGCTTGTCGTCTCGACGATGACGTACGGCACCGCGAGCGCGACCAGATAGAGGACGCAACCGGCGATACCGACGGTCGGTGCGGTCCGTAGGTCGTTCATATCGGCGCTCGGGTCGGCGGCGTCTTAACACCGACGTTCGAGCGAAACGACGAAATGGCCGCTCGAACTATCGACCGTATGGGATTTGGCTCGACGGCGAAGAAGATACAGAAAGTGGCCGACGTCGCCGACAAACTCTACACGAAAGTCAACGAACTAAAGACGCAGGTCCAGGAGCTCCGCGAGACGGTCGAGGACACGAACGGCCGGGTCGACGACGTAGAGCGCCAGGTGGCCGAACAGCGAGCGCTGCTGGAAGCCATCGCGGACGAACAGGGCGTCGACGTCGATGCGGTCCTCACCGACGACGTCGAGAGAGCGCCAGCAGACGCGGCGGAGACGGCACACGGCGAGGAGTGAAAGGGGCCGTCACAGGTCGACGGTCTGGTCGTCGAGGTTCGGAAGCCGAATCGTCGCCGTTCCGTCCTCGGTCAGTTCTATCGTCCCGTCGACCAACTGCGTGAGAGAGTTCATCGTCTCGTCGTCGTGGGCCGTCGACGTGACGGTGTAGAAGCCGACTGCGCCGGCGTTGTCGACGCGCGAGGTGAACATGTGCATGAAGCGGAACACGCCCTGAAGATTCGAGTAGACCAGCAGCGGCGACAGGGAGTCCACCAGCACGCGGGTTCGTTCGATGCCGTCTTCGGTGTAATACGACTGGACGAACTCGGAGAACTTGATACCGATACTGCTCATGTCCTTCGGTGATGACGTGTACTTCGTGTACTGGTCGTCGGTGACCGACTGGCCGAAGGTCTCCGAGACGGCGTCGACGACGCCGAGCGGCGGTGCGTCCTCGTCCCCGCCGGCAAACAGTGTCCGATAGTCAGAGCGCACCCTGTCGGCAGTGTCTCGTGTCGTCACGACGATAGCCCCCTCGCTCCGTCGCGACCCGGCCGCGAGCGCTTGCATCCCGAAGC
This sequence comes from Haloarcula pellucida, assembly GCF_014647235.1. Taxonomy (GTDB): domain Archaea; phylum Halobacteriota; class Halobacteria; order Halobacteriales; family Haloarculaceae; genus Haloarcula; species Haloarcula pellucida. Next base: position 52,514 of record NZ_BMOU01000004.1, on the reverse strand, counting down.
GACGTTTCCCACAGAGTGGTGGCCCGGTTACGAGGACGTTCGTGCCGGGGTCGAGAGCGAAATCGAGGCGGTCGTGTCCGATATCGTACATCAGTATTCACTGGTCGGCTGTAGTGAGCGAGCACACCAGAGCGATATTCCCACACGTACTCGAACAGACATATAATCTTTGTCTTGTCTCTCAGACGAGAGGTGGTCGGCGTCGACTGATAGCGCGTGGGTATCTCTCACGAGCACGATACAGAACCGGATGGTTTAAACCGGAACACCGAATTACGTATTCACGTAGGGCGCTTAGCTCAGCCTGGACAGAGTGCTTGGCTTCGGACCAAACCGTCGGGGGTTCAAATCCCTCAGCGCCCGTTCCCTTATCGAACGGTTAGAATCCGACAGACGGCAGTGGGTCGTTTATATACTAGCTACCATTGACGCGCTGCATTTCGTTCGCTGAGCGAACGATTCTGAATGACAACCTTTCCGTCTGGCGGTTTTCAAAATCCAAAGACCGGATTAGCGTGATTCAGCAATCCCCCGATATTCTGCAAGAGAAGACGATCGCGTGAGAAGCGCAGACACTAAGTCCATAATGGTAGGACTTTCTAATCTCACGAAGCGCGTCATTGTCTATTTGATGATTTTGAGTGGGTATTCTGTACAACCGATGAACGTATCGACGGATATTCGTCTAAATAACACATTGTATTTGGTTGGGGCGGATTCGATTACAGCCCGACAACAGAGAACTATTTGCGACCTCGGGCGGTTGTGCGTCGACGTGAGCGCTCGAACCAAGATGAACACGAACCCCGCCATCGATGTGCTCATATTCAGCTGGTGGTCGTGGTTCGCGGGTGGTTTTCTCCCAGATGGGTGAGTGGTTCCCCGGTGTTTCGAGTGTTCTGGAGGGTTCCAGATGGGCGAAAAACTAGGATTGTCGGGGTCGTGTTCACGAGCATGGCCGAGGAGATTCCAGGGTCGATTCGGATTCAGACAGGTGACGGGAACGAATATCGGTATTACGCTGTTGAGGAGGCCAGTGAGTTTTACGGCTGCAACCGGTCGGATGCGGTGGCCTACGCGTGTGACAACGTGCCTGCGCTGGTCAAGGCGATCGAAGACGTGCTGACTCGTGGGGATCTGACCGCTGACCAGAAGCGGGAAATCGCTGAGGAATTCTCAGTTCGAGGCGTAGAGTTCGATGTCAAGGAGAGTGTGCAGATTGAGAAAGAGTGATACCTATCGGTTGGTATCGATCACGAACCCAGACACACATTCGACGGCGTCAGTGGAATGTATTAATTGCCTATCTTTTCATCGTACAGTCCAAAGCACTACCTTTCTGTGACCACCCGCAACTGGTTTCAATCCCAGTCTGGGAACCCTGCCGCGGTCGTGATGGAGGAGATACCTAAACAGTACAGAGACCGGCCTGACTGTGCGACCTGGGAAAACGGGAGACAGATAATACACCAAGTCCCTGATCCACGGAACAAGGCTGTAACAGTTTTGTTGTCTAAGACTGGATGCCGATGTACCTCGGTATCTCCAGTAACACATCTTCGATTCAGACACACACCGTGGATCAGATCATCAATCCTTCAGACGATACGGAGTACAGAGTCTGGAAGGCTGTAGTCCACACTGGAACCCACGATCCGACAACCGCCTCTAACTCTGACGGACAGTACGACGAAGGAGTCCGGAAGATCTACCTCGAGTTCTCGGGTGCAGGACAGTCCAGTGCCAACGGCGAAGTCGTATTCAACGCAAGTAACGGAATCGACAAGCTGGAATCAGACGACAAGGCAGAAGTCAACCTTGACAGCCTTGTAGCAACATCCGACCAGCCTCTCACAGCTGAGGTCGAGGTAGTAACCTTCGCTACAGGGACGGAACTGCTGCAGCTGACGGAGACGAGCAGCTTTCCGACGGTGAGAGCCCTGTTGACTCCTGCTCTTCGACGACAGTGGAGCAGGAACCAGCAAGGTTCAGGTCACAGTCTAACCGCCTAACTTAGGAGATACACTCCCCGGCATATGGCTCTGGCAGAGGGCCTCGGAACACGGACTCTGCCACCACATTTCCCCTCTCAAACTAACTTCTAACCAAAAAGCACCTATCTTGCCAAATGAATTTCTCAGTAAAATGGAGTCATCAGATGTCGTCGACGACTCATTCCGTAATCTGTTCGATAAGGTGGCCGCGATAATCCACGAGCAGGAGGATTTTGAGAAGGCTCACAAGACACTGAATAAGCATTTCCGGTATCTCGAGAAGGGAAACAGTCGGGCGGTCTACGAAGTCCCGTCAAAGGTAGCGGAGGGAGATCGGCGTCTGGTAGTGAAGTTTGCTCTTCCTGTGGTCGGAAGATCTGGAAAGGAGGGTGCTCTGTATCCGGTTGAGTATACTGAGGGTTGGATGTCGAACTGGCACGAGATCGTTCTCTCCGATTTCGAGCCTTTGGAGGATTTGCTTGTCCCGGTAATCGACCACCACGAAGATGCCTTGTGGACCGTTATGCCCTACGCTGAAACGCTACCACAGTCCTCGGAAGTGACTCAGCATCTCACGCCTTTGGCCGAACAAATCGAGGACTCAAGTGTCGTGTTCGTGAGCCACGGCCAGACTACTGGCCAACCGGAGATCTACCAGATCAAGGCGTGGGGCAATTATCAGGGCGAGTACCGGCTCAGGGACTACGGAGGGATTGTGGTCTCTGATGAGGAGTTCCTTGGGCAGCTGCCGTACCCGCTGTCTGAGCCAGATATCTGAGTTCTCAGCGAGGGCTTGATAGCCCCGTATTCCTAACCGGTTTAGTAAGAATGGCGGAGGATGAGGAAGAAGTTGAGGAACTTGATTTTGACGAGTTCATGGAAGCAATTGAGGAGCAGCGAAGAGAACGTCGAGAGCAGGTCTCCTACGAGTGGGTAGAGACGGTTCGTGAAGCCGGTGAGCTATATCGAGAATCGGAGGATACCGAGGCCGTTGCGGAGGATCTTGGCCGTTCAGAGGAACGTACCAGGGAGGCGGTTACAGTCTACCGGTTGATATTCGAGGAGCCGCCAGAGGAAGTTGCTATGAAAGCATCTATGCCTGGACGAGCGTTCTTCTCTCTCGACCAGGAAGTGGAAGAGGCGGTGGACGAGGAGGAACCGGTCGAGGACTTGCTACGGGAGTACGTCGGTGCAATCTACCTGGAGTACAACGTTGGCGAGGAACCAGTTGGAGATCCACCAGAGGAGACGACACCGCCGCCAGCAGTGGATTTCTCGGAGATTGGCGAGCAGATTGCTGAGAGCTTCACGTTCCCCACGGCGACGATCTTGGCTGCCGCCAGGATCAGTGAGCTCCAGACGAATATTCTGGAGCCTTTCGCAGCAAGCCAGGCGAGCATCCTGGCTAATATTACGGAACCCATCGCTGCTCAGCAGGCAAATATGCTGGCAAACGCTGTGGAGCCGGTGATCGCCCATCAGGAGCGAAGGGTTTCGTCAATGATAGCTGCCAGTCTCCCAGATCTGACGAAGCAGCTCCAGTTACAGCAGTCCGTGGTGAACTCCGCAATCTCTGGTGAATTGTCGAACGCGGTGGCCGATATCCAGTTCCCGGAGCCACTTCTCGCTGACCTCGCATCTATTCAGCCAGCCATCAATGCGGCCGCTGCTGCTGGAGCAGGTTCAACTCCGCCGGCTACTGGAAGGACGGTTGCTGATGAGCCCTCAACGACCACGGTGGAGGCTGAACCCTTGGAGGCGACGGCTTCTACTGTACCGCCTACAGGCCCTGCTAATGCGACTTTAGACGCGACTCTTCCGGATTCGGATGCGTTTTCGGCGGAGTTTGTCTTCGATATCCCGTCGATGATGGTGCAGGCGATGTTGAGTACAGGGCAGGCGCGGACTTGGTTCACCAACCTGGACGAGGATCACCAGATTACGGTGGTCAGGTTTTTGCTGGCGGCTGTCGCAGTCTACATTACCAAAAATCCGTTCTATGCCTCTATCGCTATTTTGCCAGAACGTTCTGTGCGTCGGGCGATTGTCGACGACGAAAGGGAGGACTGACACCCTCCGATTTTAAAAGTAGAAGTTTGTCATACTGTTTATATGGTGCGGACGAAGGTGGTTGTAAGAAGTGGTCTGAATCTACCCGTGGCCGTGATTGCCTCAAAGGTGATTGCTGTCCCGGTGACGTCGCTGGCATTCCTCTTCTACCATAATTTCCGATATGGGGCGGCGGAGACCATCGAGGTCGGTATCTTGATGCTGAGGTTGATTACGAATACGGCGACAGCAGTGACGCACTCAATTATTCCGGCGTACAGTATTCACGGCTCTGGAAACCTGTTTCATAAGGCGTCTACCTCCGGTATCTGGGCGAATGATATTGCGGTCGCAGTAGCGAGGATCAGAGGAGCCACCAGCATATTCGCCGCTATACTGCTCTTCATCCTTGATGGGTGAATGGATTGAGCCGTCCTCGAAGTGTTTTTGACTCGGTGCTGGCATCTTTCGCCTAATTGGAACCATATGGTGAACGAGCACTACGTGCAGCAGTCCTATCTACGGTTATTTGCTCCACCGGGTGAGGGTGTGGTCTCCAGGTATTCCTTGGTGGAGAAGCACGGTGGAGGTGATTACTACGACGCGAAGGAGAGGTATTCGGTGAAGAACGCTGCTTCCACGGAGGGCTATGCTGATGAGTTGTTGGAAGGCGGTGTGACTTCTAAGGCGGAGAAGGCGATGGTCAACACGTTCCGGAAACTGGATGACAACGAGATTTTGTCGAGGGAGGATATCGCCAATATCTCTCAGTTCATCTCTTTTCAGCGGGACCGGTCGCCATCAGCGAAGGTGCATCATCGGATGTTGGAGGAGTTGTTCAGGGCGGTGGGCTACGACGTTGAGGACTACTGGGATCGGTGATGCATCAGGGTGGTAACGAGCGGTACACTGGTTTCCAGCATCTGGGTTGGAAGATTGTAGAGAATCAGACCCAGCTACCGTTCTTTACCTCCGACGTACCAGTATTCATCTATCAGGATGAGTTCCCAGAAGACGATGAGAACAGTGAGGGATTTCAGTTCGATGGCAAGCAGATTTTCTGCCCGATTACACCGGACAAGCTCCTGGTTCTGCTCGACCCCGCTACGTTCAAGGTTGAGCCTCAGTACCCGGATACGGAGATTGACACGGTCGAAGTAGATGATCGGAGAGAAGTCTGGAAATACAACCTGGTTCAGGGATTGAGCGCGTTCCAAGAGGTCTTCGGACCGGTCGGACAAGGTGAGAAGTTGCAGCGGATGATTGAGCTGATGTCCCGGCATTTTTCGGACGAGGACTACATTCGAGGCAACCGGTGGAGCACTGGCAGGATTCAAAGGGCGCAGAGGCAGGGTATCTGGGAGTCGCACCAGCGTCCACGCCGGGATACAATACCGGAAGAGGACAAGCGGATCATCACCTCCTATAAGAAAGCCGGTGATGCTCGGTGGCTGTACACCCACAAGATTTCGCTCATCGACGAGTTAAGGCGTGACAATCCTATCTCAGATTATTGGTAGTACGCGACTCTTACGGTTGGCAGAGGATTTTTGATATGAGAAGGAGAAGGTCAGTATAATGAACCCGAGCCAGGGCGATGTCGTGGATGCATTCAGGACGATTGTTCTCGGCCCGTTCATGGCGTTTGCTATTGGGATTCTGTTCCTGATGGTGGCGAGGATCTACGGGCTCCTGAAACCGGCGGGGATGAGTGGGCCTTTCGCAGAGGCCTACCAATTTCTCGGAGCGTCTCTATCCATCAGCTACGGATTGTTCCAGCTCGCCTCAAGCATTGGAACCCTGGTCGCTTTCGCAGTGATTGGGTTTTTCTTCTACAACCTGTTCACTGGCTCCGGGGGTACGGGCCGTGGCGGTCTCGGCGGTCGTTGAAAATACTGGTTCGCTACTCCAGGCGGTCTCGGTACATGTAGACCAGGATTCCTGCTACAAGGGTGAGGAAGGCAACTGAGATGGAAAAAATGGTGTCGGCCTCAATGGTCGCCAGTAGTTGGAAGGAGAAACCGCAGAGAAGAATTAACAAGCCGTAAAGTCGGAGTTGGGCGGTCTGTGGTCGTTCCCTTGCGGATATTGCGTCGAACACACCTTCAACGTCGTAGAAGTCGGTTTCATCCGAGGCTCCGCTTTCCTGGTATCTGGCTTCGACGTACCGATTACCCCAGCTGAAATCTGGGTGTTGGAAGGCCTCCTCTGACTGTGTTCCGCTGAGCGAGTTTACGACGATCTCCACGTATTCTTCGCCACCATTATTTGTACCGAACTCGGCGACAGGATCGATTTCATTCAGTATCGCTTGTAGTGCTTCGAAGCCAGTGTCCCCCTGTCGAGTTCCGATCAAGGCCATTCGGTCGCGGGCTTCTTTGAGTGCTCCGGCAGGGAGTTGTGAGAATAGTGTTCGTGCGTCTGGTATGGCGATTAGACTGGCTCCGAGAATATCCAGTCCAAGTCCTATTGCTGTGACGGCGGGTTGAGGCATAGGAGAGTCCACGGATTGGCCGACTGATATAGGTACATCAAGTCGATTTCTGGTTCTCCTGTCAGTATCGATTCGACCAGTCTACGATCTGCTAGCCGAGATGGACGTGACTCGGTTGATGATCTTCTTGGTGTATTCGATGGGTTCGAAGTCTTCGTACTATTCCTCGGTCAAGACTCGCTCTTCAGGCGTTCCGGAGGAACCGCCGGAGCCACCAGTCTTCCAGTAGAAGATCTTCTTCCCGGTGAGATTGACAACGATATTATCGAACGATTACAGGAATCGAGTTTTGGAGATGTTGAACGAGATACGGTCGCACAAGCCATTTCACTAATTCTGGAAGGTAACTGTACGACTGAAGCGCAAAAGAACCTGAACCCTGATGAAGTCGAAGCGAACTGGACGGATTTGAAGGACGCGTTCCTTCACGCGGTAGACTATATTCGCCGCCGTTACAATATCCAGCGGGTTGAATTCCTTCCGTACGAGTCCCTCATCTCGATTCTCGGGTACTATATTCACGAGTCGGAGTCCGAGACTGTCGTTGCTGATCATCAAGAGCAAATTGATCGCTACTTTTGGCGGGTTGTATTTAGTGACCACTGGGCGACGCGACGCCAAGGAACAATTGGGAACGATTTAGAGATTATTGACGACATTATCGCGGGCCGGGACCCTTCGCTTGATTTCCCGATTACAATTACGCCGGACAAGCTGAAGGAAGCGAACATCAAGCGGTCGAATTCAGCGGTTCGGAACGCGTTCCTGTGTATTCTCGCTAACAATGAGCCACTGAACCCGAAGGATGGGACGGCGATTGAACTCCACGAGAATCATTACGCCGACTTCAAGCTGGAGAAACATCACATCTTCCCGAACCGCTTCCTGCTGTCCCACGATTACAATAAATCTGAGCGAAAGAGCGTGATTGACATCACCTTCCTCCCGCGCTCCGTCAACAACCAGATTAGCGATAAAGCACCATCCAACTACTTCCGGGACTGGCAGGACCGTGATGATTTTGAGGAAATTATGTACTCTCACTTCATTCCGTACGGACCAGACTCCGCGATCTGGGATGATGACTACGACTTGTTCTTAGACCAGCGTGCGTCCTTGATTATGGAGAAAGTACAAGAGCTAGTTGGAGAAACTTCGCTACTTGAGTATGAAGAGAAGAGTGCGGAGCAACGGATAGAGGACACAGAAGAGTTAGCACGGGATATTATCCACAAGCGGCTTCGTGAGAGTAACGGAGACGAATACTGGGAGATCTTACCGAGTGGTGTTGTGTCATCTGTTAAAGAGCAGTTGGATGGCGAGTTTGACGAATACGATGCGCGGGAGCGATTAGAGTTTGTGGAGCTAGCTGACTGCGCAGATATTATCAACATCCACTGGTCGGAGTTCAATGATGTGTTCCCCGATGATGACGATGTTGAGCATCACTTGAAGAATTTGGAAGTGTATCGTGATGCGTTTGGTGATGAAGACATGGATAGGTACACGCGGCTAGATGGTGACCTTGCTATTCAGTGGATTAACAGTTGTATTGAATCAACGGTTGAAGAGACTGAAGTGTAGGAACTATCTACATCCAGACCGCCTCACGCAAGACTTGCGATGTGTATTCAGCACGAGCCAGAGAGATAGTCTGAGCGCTGACAGATACCAGTATCCAATCCCTCGAATTCGGATGTCTCACGTCCAACAAGGGAATTCGTTCACCAGTCGAGCGAGCGCCCTCAGCGCCCGTGATTTTGCGAGGAACGGACGTGACGAGCAAAGAGCGGTCGCTGCGGATTTGCATCAGGGAGGAGCTTGCTCCGACCGTGGTTCAAATCCCTCAGCGCCCGTACAACGAACCGACGAGCGTAGCGAGTCGGTGACGTGAACCGGCACTACGGATTTGAACCCTGCCAGTCGCGCGCAGCAAAGCGAGCACGTCTGACTCCGGTTCAAATCCCTCAGCGCCCGTCTTGTTACATCACGCGTCGGATAGACCGTACAGCGGCCGGATTGGCCCGATTCCAACCACTCCGTTCAGACTGAGTTGAACACGCGACGTCGCGCGAGTCGATGCCGTTACGGCTTCAGCTAGAGCCGACGGAAGAACGGGAGTAAGTATTGACTCCCAATATCGTTCTGGAAGTCGAGTCATCGCCTAGAAAGCCTATTACGACCGATGGTCGATATCCACCATGTTTCAACTATCCAACTGGATTCGTTTGACTTCGTTGGCGGTGTTGCTACTTCTGGTAGCTGCTGTGATTGGATTCGGGTTTTCGATAGCCGGTGTTGAACCAGATGTCGCCACCCCGAACGCTGATAATGGGTCGACCAGTGAAGCACCCCCCACAGAACGAGAGACGCCGCACCCGGAGACGGGCACGCAGAACGATCAGATATTCTGTGACGACCCCGGAAGTGGCTTCGAGTGTGAACCCGGCATGCCCCTTCGGAACGGTTCGACGTACACCGCGCCAGACTCCAACGAGACCCAGGAGCGCAACGAGACGGACGACGCATAGCGGCGTGAGTGGAGTAAACCATTGTAGAAGTTGAACCCACTCAGAGGCGGCGGAACGACGGAGACAGCTAGGTAATCAGGTAACTATGGGAGAGACCATACCATTTTTTAGAAGAGTGGTTGGTTTCGAGCTATTCAAATCGAGAAGACTGCTTAACCGAGTGTGCGAACAGAGCGAGGGTACAGAAAACACTTACAATCTATTGTCAAATCCAACATAATGGACCATTCTCGTCGAGAGGCTATCTACGGTCTGTCAAGTGCGATGCTCGCCCTCGCAGGGTGTTCTGTTCCCGGAGCAAAATCAGCTTCACCAACCGAGACAACCGAACAGGAAACAGCGGTAGATGTGAGAGTTATCAATAACACCTCGACAGAACAATCAATCAGTATCACGGTGTCAGCAGACTCTTCGGTGATTGTACAAGAGACAGTGATAGTCCAGTCTGGCGAAGCCACGGTAGTCGAAGCGGGTATCCGCCAACAGGGGACATACGAACTGAGCGTTGAGGGCAACGGTATGAGTGATACCGGGTCGGTGACACTCGGAGAATATCATATCGAATACGGTCGAAACTTTCGTGTCGAAGTCCGCCCTGATAGTATTTCTATTGGTGTATATGAGTAAGACAGCCACTATTTCATCTGTATCGACCGTTCAGGAATGTGCTTATTGCGGGGGTGAGACTTCCCAATTATCGCAAGAATATCTTCGGTAAGTGCCTGTGAATAAAAACAGCTGAAATAGAATATTGAAATATGACTGGACGAGACTCCGCTTTTTTATCAGTTTACCTTGGCACCTTGATTCTCCTATCAGGCTGTATTGCTGGACCGATTAGTGGTCAGGGGAGTTCTGTTCCAATCGCTGTTAACAACTCTGTGAATACAACTCAGAGCTACACGTTTGAAGTCTCGGTAGTCGAATACCCAGCAAATATCAGCGTGCAACGAAGTGATGGACTTGATTCTACTGGACGTATTAGTCCTGGGTTAGCCGTATCGGAACCAGGGGATGACCGGTACTATACTGCAGTTGAATTTCCTAATTCATCTCGACTCCACAGCCGTTACACGCTTTCTCCGGGTGAAGGGAAGCAAACTGAAATTGAAGGGTTCTCAGCAGACAGCGCAGTTATTGTCGTTATTTATCGGTCGGAAAGTGAGATTGTTTCGTATGTGACCGCCAATTGTGATGGTGATTTAGCCTTTCTCGAAGTTACAATGTTCCACTATGGGGCGGGCGCGAGCTACGATTGCACAGGTGGCTGGGGCTAAAAGACGGAAGTGGGGGGGTTCTGTTACACACTTCAACTGTAGTGAGCGACGCAAGGTGTCTCAAGAAAGTCGGAGCGGCGACGGCCACCGGCCCGAAAAGCTCGAAGCTCAGTTCACTCGAGGTCGAAGCGGTCGAGAGTCATCACTTTGTGCCACGCATCCACGAAGTCGCGCACGAACTTCTCCTCTGCGTCGTCAGCTCCATACACTTCCGCAATGGCTCGAAGCCGGGCGTGTGACCCGAAGATGAGGTCTGCGCGGGTCCCTGTCCACTCGAGTTCGCCCGTGTCGCGGTCCCGCAGTTCGTACAGGTTCTCGGAGTCGTCAGCCGGTTCCCACTCCAAGTCCATGTCGAGCAGGGTCACGAAGAAGTCGTTGGTCAACGTCTCCGGCTGCTCGGTGAAGACGCCGTGGTCGGACTCGCCGTAGGTCGCGTCGAGCGCTCGCATGCCGCCGACCAGTACCGTCATCTCGGCCGGCGTCAGGTCCAGCAGGCTGGCTTTGTCCACGAGTATCTCCTCGGCCGGTCGGTCGGCCTCGTCCGAGCGGTAGTTACGGAACCCGTCCGCGTCCGGTTTGAGCGCCTCGAAGGACTCGACGTCGGTCTGTTCCTGCGAGGCGTCCGTTCGGCCCGGTTCGAACGGGACGTCCACGTCGTAGCCCGCGTCCGCCGCCGCCTGTTCGACGGCCGCGTTGCCGCCCAGAACGATGAGGTCGGCGAGCGAGACGTTGGTCCCGTCGGACCGCGAACTGTTGAACTCCTCTCGAATCTCTTCGAGCGTCTCCAGCACGGTCGCCAGTTGCTCGGGGTCGTTCGCCTCCCAGTTCTTCTGGGGTTCGAGGCGGATGCGGGCCCCGTTCGCGCCGCCGCGCTTGTCGCTGTCGCGGTACGTCGACGCCGATGCCCACGCCGTCTCGACCAGTTCGGAGACGGACAGGTCCGAATCGAGGATCTCCGCTTTGAGGTCGGCGATCTCGTCTTCGCCAATCAGGCCGTAGTCGGCGTCGGGGATGGGGTCCTGCCACAGCATCTCCTCGTCGGGGACCTCGGGACCGAGGAACCGTTCGGGCGGGCCCATGTCGCGGTGGGTCAGTTTGTACCAGGCCTTCGCGAAGTTGATGCCGAACGCCATCGGGTTGTCCTGGAAGCGCTCGATGATTTCCCGGTAGTCCGGGTCCTTCTTCAGGGCGATGTCCGTCGTGAGCATCATCGGCGTCTGCGTCTCGTCTGGGTCGTGGGCGTCCGGAACTGTGCCCTCCAACTCCTCGCTCTTCGGCGTCCACTGCCACGCGCCGCCGGGACCCTTCTCGGGTTCCCACTCGTAGTCGAGCAGGTTGTCGATGTACTCGAGGTCCCAGTCGATGGGCGATTGGGTCCACGGACCCTCGATGCCGCTGGTGATGGTGTCGGCACCCTTGCCCGACTCGTAGTCGTTCGCCCAGCCGAAGCCCTGCTCCTCTATGGGGGCCGCTTCGGGCTCGGGACCGAGGTTCTCGGGGTCGTCGGCGCCGTGGACTTTCCCGAACGTGTGGCCGCCGGCGATGAGCGCGGCCGTCTCTTCGTCGTTCATAGCCATGCGGCTGAACGTCTGGCGGATGTTCTTCGCCGACGCCTCGGGGTCGGGCTGGCCGTCGGGCCCCTCGGGGTTCACGTAGATGAGCCCCATCACGGAGGCGCCGAGTCCATCCTCGATGTCGCCCGGTTCGTCGAACCGCTCGTTCGTCTCCATCTCCGCTTCCGGGCCCCAGTCGACGGCCTCGTCGGGCGCGAAAGCGTCCTCGCGGCCGCCGGCGAAGCCGAGGGTCTTGCCGCCCATCGACTCGATGGCGACGTTTCCGGCCAGAATCAGCAGGTCGGCCCACGAGAGGTTGCGGCCGTACTTCTGCTTGACCGGTTGGAGCAGTCGGCGCGCCTTGTCGAGGTTCGCGTTGTCGGGCCAACTGTTGAGCGGCGCGAAGCGTTGTCGTCCGCCGGCCGCGCCGCCGCGCCCGTCGCTCGTGCGGTACGTCCCGGCGCTGTGCCACGCCATCCGGATGAAGAGCGGCCCGTAGTGGCCATAGTCGGCCGGCCACCAGTCTTGCGAGGTGGTCATCACCGCTTCGATGTCCGCCTTCACGGCTTCGAGGTCTAGTTGCTCGAACGCCTCGGCGTAGTCGAACTCCTCGTCCATCGGTTCGACCTGCTGGGCGTTCTGGTCGAGAATCTCTAGGCTCAACTGATTCGGCCACCAGTCTTGATTGGACCCGTTCACGCTCGGCCGCTTCTCGTGTTTGCGTGTTAAAGTTGTCTATTCGGGAACGATATCTTTGCTGTAGCTAAGTAACCTTCTGGGTTTGTGAAATTCCGTTAGTGCTTGACTCAGGCCGTGTATCCAGTACCATCGGCGGAATTTGGTCTCGACTGACGAGTTCGAGAGGTCCAATCGGACACAAACTGGCAGGCGATTGCAGCGCACACCGAGCGGACGATCTCGCCACGGCACCTGTGCGGTTCGCACTCACCGATCACAGTCGGGCGACCCCGCTCGCCTCACGTAGACGACCCGTTCGCTCGGCGAGCGCCTGCGCGTAGCGCGCCTCGGTTCGACGGTGGGGGCACACGGCCAGTCGCCCTCGACTCACGGCGCTCTCCGGGGCGAACAGTCGGAACATCTCGGCTGCGACGCCGACGGTGACGCCCGCGTCGGGCCCAGCGGCGGGACCGACCGGGCCGGTTATTGCCCTCTGGGTACTGGCACAGGTGTGACAGACTGGCCACCGATCGACCCCGCCGACGCGACGGCGGTCGCCGAACGACGTGACGAACTGGTCGCTGCGGTGCGGGACCACGCGGGCCAAATCGCCTACCAGTTAGCCCGACTGCAGGGCGGCGACTACGGACAGGCCACCGTCGAGACGGACGGCGGCGAGTGGACGGTCAAGTACGAGGGCGGCGACTTGGAGTACCTCCGGTACGACCCCGTCCGCGGGTCGGAGGTGTACGTCATCTCGACGAAACAACCCCCGGAGCCGGACGCACTGGCCGACGCGTTGCTGGACTATCAGGCCTTCGTCGAGGGGTTCGGCGACTACGTCGACTCGCTGGACGGCGTCTTAGACGACGTCTCGACGGACTTCCCCGAGGTGGCGACCACCGACGGCGTCGTCGGCGAACGGGATCGCGTCCTCGGTCGTATCCGCGAGGTGTGTGACCGCATCGCGGGCGAACTCCAGCGCTACGAGGGCGGCGACTACGGGACGTACGCGACCCGCGTCGACGGCACCCGCTGGGAGCTAAAGTGGGAGGGCGCACGGGCGTCGTACCTCCGGGTGGGCGGCACCGGCGGCCTCTACCTCCTCTCTCAGTACGAACCGCCGTCGGCGGCCGACATCAGAGAGTACGCCCCGCGGTTCCGCGGGTTCGTCGAGGCGTACAACGACCACGTCGCGGAACTGGAGTCGGACCTCGCGACCGTCGAGTTGTGAGTGGCGGAGAGTCGCCCGCCCGCGGGAACGGCCCCAGCCTCCGTGGCGAGGTGTCGGTAGACCTATACGCGCAGGCCACCCCGTTCCAACGTGGATTCTAACGACGTCCGAAGCGAGTGGGCAGAGCGGTCCGGCGAGTACTCGCCGACGTATTACGCCCACTACGGCCCGGACGAGACGAGCGAGTTGGTGCAGTCGATTCTGGAAACCGAAGTCGGACGAGAGGCGAGCGTTCTGGAGGTGGGGTGTGGCGTGGGCCGCCACCTCGCCGCGCTGGCCGACGCGGGCTTTTCGGACCTGACCGGTGTCGACGTCAACCCGGCGGCGCTGGACGTCCTCGCGGAGACGTACCCCGAACTGGCCGAGACGGGGTCGTTCCACGCCGAAGCCATCGAGGAGTACGCCACGGACGTCGCGGACGACGCCTTCGACGCCGTCTACTCCGTCGAGACGCTCCAGCACATCCATCCCGACGTGGAGTGGGTGTTCGACGACATCGCGCGTATCGCGGGGGACCTGCTAGTGACCGTCGAGAACGAGAGCGGCGAGTACGGCGAGGTCAACTACGTCGACGACGACATCCCGCTCTATTACCGGGACTGGCACCGCGTGTTCACCGACCGCGGGTTCGTCGAAGCCACGTCGTCCGAACGGAAGCGCGACACTGTCAGAGTGTTCCGGCCGTCGGAGTAATCCGGCGCAAAGACGGCCGGAGTCGCCCGACTGGCCTCAGTCCGAGCCCTGTCGCGGGACCCAGCCACAGTCGGTACACGTCACCACGCCCACCTGTCTGTGGAGGGTGCCGCCACAGGACGGGCAGACTGCGCTCGGTTCGTTCGTCGGCGTCGTCTTACTCATCGTCGCTGGTGATGATGTCCGCAGAGAGGCCCTGCGCCATCTGGATGTCCTTCGAGTTGTTGAGCGTCCACGCCGTCCGGTCGGTGACGGCCTCGATGATCTCGCGGGCCGAGGGGTAGCCGTTCCCGGAGCGCTTGACGCCGCCGAAGGGGAGTTGGACCTCCGCGCCGATGCAGGGGAGGTTCCCGTAGGCGAGGCCGAGTTCCGCGTGGTCGCGGTAGTAGTTTATCTGGCGGTAGTCCTCCGAGACGATAGCGCCGGCCAGTCCGTACGGCGTGTCGTTCTGGATGTCGACGGCGCGTTCGATGTCGCCGTCGTACTCCAACAGGGCGACGTGTGGGCCGAACACTTCCTCGTGAGTACAGCGCAGGTCGGCGTCGGGGTCCGCTTCGTAGACGAACGGACCGACCCAGTGGCCATCCTCGTGGCCGTCGGGAATCTCGTCGGCGTCGAGGTCGGTCCGGTCGACGAGGACGTTTACGCCCTCCTCGCGTGCGAGTTCGTTGTACTCCGTGACCTTCTCGCGATGTTCGGCCTCGATGAGCGGCCCCATGAACGTGTCTTCTTCGAGAGGGTTGCCGACGGCGACTTTCGACGCCACGTCGACGAACCGCTCCGTGAACTCCTCGTAGACGTCCGTGTGGACGATGAGTCGCTCCGAAGAGACACAGCGCTGGCCGGTCGTCTTGAACGAGGACATCACCGCCGAGTGGACGGCGATGTCGAGGTCCGCGTGTTCGGTAATGACGACGGCGTTCTTCCCACCCATCTCACAGGCGGCACGTTTCCCGGAGACGCCGCCGACCGAATCGGCTATCTTGTGCCCGACTTCGGCCGACCCCGTAAAGAGGATCGTCTCCACGTCGTCGGACTGGACGATGGCGTTGCCGGCGTCGCCGTAGCCCTGTACCATGTTGAACACGCCGTCGGGCAGGCCGGCCTCGGCGAACAGGCGGGCGATGACGGTCGCACACTTCGGCGTCTGTTCGGCGGGCTTGAACACGACGGTGTTGCCCTCGACCAGCGCGACGGCCATGTGCCAGTACGGGATGGCGATGGGGAAGTTCCACGGGGTGATACACCCGACGACGCCGCGGGGCTTGCGGCGCATGTAGGCGTCTTTCGCGGGAATCTCCGAGGGGACGATGTCGCCGCTCGGGTGGCGGGCGTCGCCGGCGGCCCACTCGACCATGTGTGCGGCCTCGACCACGTCGGCCCGCCCCTCGCTGATCTCCTTGCCGCACTCGCGGGTGACGATCTCGCCGTACTCGTCGACGTTCGTCTTCAGTTCGTGGTAGACGTCCCAGAGGTACTCTGCGCGGTCGATACGGGAGAGTCCGCGCCACTCCTCGTAGGCCGCGTCGGCGGCCTCGACTGCCCGTTCTACGTCCTCGGGCGTTCCACGTCGGAACTCGCCCAGCGTCTCGCCAGTCGCGGGATTCTCGCTCGTGAAGGTCTCTGTGCCCTCGCCGTCGGTCCATTCGCCGTCGATGTAGTGTTGATATGTCGCTCCCATTGCATCTGACTACGCCGAGCGAGTGCCAATAGTCCCATCCGACCATGGACGGGTGGACAATTCAGGCCGTCGGCTGATCGCGAGGGCGGGACCGACCCGACCATGGTCGGAAGGGGTTTGTGAATTGATCACGTACATCCAGGTATAGAGGCTACTGTATCCATGAGCGTCGAACAACAAGTTTCGGGGACACGGCTAACGCTTGACCTCTGGCATCCGAACTGCTGGGCCATCGAGGCCACCGAACAGACGGGTGGTGGGGTACTGGCACACGCGATCTACAACTCGCCGGCGACGAGCGGCGAGATGCCGACGTCGGTCAACGGCCTCTTTACGGCATTCGGCGACACCGAGGACGAAGTCGAGCGACTGCTAGACGCCATCTGCGAGTCGGACCGGGCCGGCGAACTACAGGAACTACAAGAGCGGTTCGGCCGCCAGCGCAACGCGCCGGGCAACGTGGTCCGGGAGTTCTTCCTGGAGTACGATCCCGACGACATGGTCTGCCCGACGCTGCTCGAACACGGGTTCGTCCACAGCGCCCCCGTCCGCATCGAGGACGGCCGCGAGGAGTGGCAGGTGTGTTTCGCCGACGAGCGCTCGAAGATCGAACCCGCACTCGACAGGGTCAGAGCGGACGCCGGGGCCGAGGTGAGCGTCGCCGCCATCACGGCCTCCGAGTCCGCGGCGTCCGAACGGGAACAGCGACTCGACTCGCTGACCTCCGCACAGCGCAAGGTCTTCGAGCACGCGCGGGACGCGGGCTACTACGAGTGGCCCCGCGAGACGTCGACCCGCGAACTGGCCGACGACATGGACGTCTCGAAGACGACGCTGTTGGAACACCTTCGGAAGGCCGAAGCGAAACTGCTGGACCCGTAGTCAGCGACCGACGACGGCCCGGAGCGCGAACAGGGCGTTTGACTTTCGCTCTCTGATGCGTCGGTAGAAGTACGAGAACCACTTCTCGCCGTAGGGGATGTACTGATAGACGGTGACCTCGTCGGCGAGGTCGAACTGCGCGCGTTCCCGGACGCCGGTGAGCATCTGGACCTCGTAGGACGTTCCGTACTCCTCGTGCAGTTCGCGAGCGTAGCTAATCATCGCCGGGTCGTGACTGCCGACGGCGATGCCGTCGTCGAAGTGCTGGAACATGAACGCTAGGTCGTCTCGGTAGGCCTCGTCGACGCGGGCCTTCTCGCGGTAGGCGATTTCGGCGGGTTCGTCGTAGGCCCCCTTGACCAACCGGACCTTTCCCGGGAGGTCAGCGAGGCGTTCGAGGTCGTCGCGGGTTCGTTTGAGGTTCGCCTGCACGCAGACGCCCACGTTCCCGCCCGTCTCGCGGGCGTGCCGCTCGAACGCGTCAAGCGTCACGTCCGTGGTCGTGTGGTCTTCCATGTCGATCCAGACCAGACAATCGGCGGCGTCTACGATGCGGGCGAGGTTCTCCTCGAACACCGCATCGCCGATGTCGAGTCCGATCTGACTCGGCTTGACGGAGATGCAAGCGTCGGTGGTTCGCTGTGCGAGCGCTCGTACGAGGTCGACGTACGCCTGCGTGTCCGCATCAGCGTCCGCGCGGTCGTCGTAGTGCTCCCCGAGTAGATTCAGGATGCCGTGTACCCCTCGCTCGTTCAGGTCGTCGACGTGGTCCATCGCCGCCGACGCCGTTTCGCCCGCGACGAAATTGCTGGCGATCGGTGGAATCATACACACAGGCACGGACTCTCCCCACCTATAACGACCCCCGACCAAAAATTCCGTTTTAACGTATCCGAATGAAACGGCGGTGATTCAGGTACTGGTACGTGATTTCCCGGAACGTCCCGTCCATGGTCGGGGTACTGTTAACGATGCTCCTTGTTCCATGGTGTATCTAGACATGGAGTCAGACGACTCGCCGAAGAAACTCGATCGTCGAACAGTGCTACGAGCGTCCGGTCTCGCGGGCCTCGCTGGCCTCGCCGGCTGTGTCAGCACCACCGACGACGGTGGCGACGGCAGTGACGGCGGTGGCGGCGATGGCGGCGATGGCGGCAGTGACGGGGAGAGTACGGACACCGAGGGCGACGGGGGTGGTGGTGACGGCGGCAGCGGTCCCTACAACATCGGCATGGTCGACGCGCTGACGGGGTCGCTGTCGGCGTTCGGCGAACGGAACCAGCGCGGGAAGGACCTCGCTCTGGAGGCCGTAAACGACATCGGTATCGACGGCCGTGAACTCTCGATCACCGTCGAGGACTCGGAGAGCGAGAGTCAGGGCGGCGTCTCGGCGGCCCAGAAACTCGTCAATCAGGACGGCGTGCCCTTCCTCATCGGGGCGGTGGGGTCCGGCGTCTCGCTGGCTATCTACGAGAGCGTCGTGCAGGGCACCGACGTCGTCCAGTTGAGCCAGAACTCCACGGGCCTGTCGCTTACTGACTTCCCGGGTCTGCTCCGGATGTCGCCGACGGGCCGGACTCAGTCGACGGCGCTCGCGAACATCATCGCCGAAGACGGCTACGACACCGTCGCGCTGACCTACGTCAACAACGACTACGGGCAGAGTCTGGCCGACGCGTTCGTCGAGTCCTACGAGGGCGAAGTGGCGTACAACAGCCCCCACGACCAAGAACAGCAGTCCTACTCCAGCGTCGTCTCGGGGATGAACAGCTCCGGCGCCGACGCGTGGCTGTTCGTCACCTATCAGGCCGAGTTCGCGACGATGGTCAACGAGGTGTACTCCAGCGGGTACGAAGCGCAGTTCTACGGCGCCGACTCCGTCTCCGGGGACAACGTCATCGAGAACACCCCCGAGGGGAGCATGGACGGCATGAAAATCGTCGTCCCCTCCGCGCCCGTAGAGGAGGAGAACTACCAGCAGTTCGCGTCGGCCTTCGAGGAGGCCTACGGCGAGCAACCGACCGCGTGGTCGGCCTACGCCTACGACTGCGTGGTGACCGCCGCGCTGTCGATTCAGGCCGCCGACGAGTTCACCGGTGCGGCGCTGCAGGAGACGGTCCGCGACGTGACCCGCCCGGAGGGCGAGCAAGTCACCTCCTTCGAAGCCGCGAGCCAGATTCTCGCCGACGGCGGTGGCCCCAGCGACGTCGACTATCAGGGCGTCAGCGGCCCCATCGACTTCGACGAGAACGGTGACCCAGTCGGCTTCCTGCAGATTCTGACCGTCCAGGACCACGATTACGTCGGCACCGGATTCATCGAATCCTGAGCCGGACCATGGTCTTCGACTATCTCGCCAGCGGGCTCGTATTCAGCAGTATCATCGTGCTCGGGAGCATCGGGCTGTCGCTCATCTACAGCATCGCGGACTTCGCGAACTTCGCCCACGGCGATACGATGACGGTCGGCGCGTACGCGGCGTTCCTCACCTTCGGGGCCGTCGGCGGCCTCGGCGGCAGCGTCCTCGGTCTCCCACTGGGCTTTTTCGTGGCACTGGTGGCCGGCATCGTCGTCGCCGCCGTCGTCGCCGTCCTCACGGAGAAGGTCGTATACGACGGGATGAACGCGGGGTCTATCGAACTGCTCATCACCTCTATCGGTATCGCGTTCGTCTACCGCGCCATCATCCAGATCGGATTCGGCGCGGACTTCACGCGTTACGAGGTCCAGACGCTCCGCCCCATCGAGGCGTTGCTTCCCTACGGGATTCGGGTCACTCAGCACGACGTGGCCATCGTCCTCTCGGCGCTGGTCCTCGTCGGGTCGCTCCACACCCTACTCCAGTACAGCGACCTCGGGCGGAAGATGCGCGCGATGGCGGACAACCCCGACCTCGCGCGGGTCAGCGGCATCCGCACCGACCGCGTGAAACTCTGGACGTGGATAATCGGCGCCGGCCTCGCGGGCTCGGGCGGCGTGTTCCTCGGCCTGTACAATCAGCTCTCGCCGCGGATGGGCTTTAACCTCCTCTTGCTCATCTTCGCCGCCGTCATCCTCGGCGGTATCGGCTCCGTCTACGGGGCCATGCTCGGGGGGTTCCTCATCGGGATGATAAACCAACTGACGCCGGTGCTGTCGGATATCGCGCTGCTGACCGACATGGGTGCCCTGTTGCCGCTGGTTCCGGACAGCTTCGGCATCACCATCGGCATCGAGTACGCCAACGCCATCGCGTTCGTCATCATGGTCGCCGTGTTGCTCGTCCGACCGAACGGCATCGCCGGGGAGGCGACCTGAGATGAGTGCTCTCTCCGACCCGAAAGGGTACTGGGCGGACCTCACGCGGTCCGAGCAGGGCGTCCTCGCGTTCATCGTCGGCTTTGCGGGTCTTCTGCTCGTGGGCCTGCTGACGGGTGCGCTCGCGCCGACGTACTTCCTCTATCTCGTCGGCCTCGCGGGGATGTACGCCCTGCTCTCGTTCGGCCTGAACTCGCAGTGGGGGTTCACCGGCCTCATCAACTTCAGCGTGGCGGCGTTCTTCGGCGTCGGCGCGTACGGGACGGCGCTGATGAGCGCCAGCAGTTCGCCCATCGCCGGCGACGTACTCCCAATCGTCGGCCTCGTCGTCGCACTCGGCGTCGCCGCCCTGCTGGCGCTCGCCATCGGGATTCCCACGCTTCGCCTGCGCGCGGACTACCTCGCCATCGCCTCGCTCGGACTGGCCGAGGTCGTCCGTCTGGTCGTCCTGAACGAGCGGCAGTTCACCAACGGGAGCGCTGGCGTCCGTGGTATCCCGCCGTTCTTCGAAGGGGTCCCCGTGCTGGCGACACTGCCGGAGACGATGCCGGGGCTGGCGGTTCGCCCGCTGCCCGGCACGACTATCGTACTGGAGACGCCGTTCTGGAGCGCCCTGTTGAACGTCGCAATCGTCCTCGGGTTCGTGGGCATCAGCTACGCCGTCTTGCGGCGCGCCCACCGCTCGCCGTGGGGGCGCGTCCTGCGGACCATCCGCTCGGACGAGGACCTCGCGCGAGCGCTGGGGAAGAACACCTACGGGTTCAAGATGCAGTCGTTCGTCCTCGGGAGCGTCATCATGGCGCTCGCGGGCGTGTTCTACGCCCACCTGAACCTGTTCGTCAGCCCCGGCGACTTAGATCCGGTGACGACGTTCTACGTCTGGGTCGCCGTCATCCTCGGCGGCAGCGGGTCCAACCGCGGCGCGCTGTTCGGCGGGTTCGTCATCGTCGCCATCCGGGAGGGGACCCGGTTCCTCAACGAGTTCGCGTGGATTCCCATCGACGTCGCGCCGCTCCGATTGCTGCTCATCGGCGTCCTCATCGTCGTCCTGATGCGGTACCGCCCGCAGGGCGTGCTGCCGCCACAGCGAGAGCTTATCTGGCCGAAGGTCGTCGACGAGGCACCGGACCGACCGGACTCCGGCGTCCGCGAGGCCAAGGCAGGTGGTGGCGATGACTGACGCCGACGCGGCGGCGGCGGACGCCGCCGAGACGGCCACGGCGGCCGACCGGTCGAAAGACGACGTCGTCCTGCGCGTCGAGGACTTACAGAAGTCCTTCGGCGCGCTGACAGCCACCGACCACGCGACCTTCGAGGTCGCACGTGGCACGATCACGGGCCTCATCGGGCCCAACGGCGCCGGGAAGTCGACGCTGTTCAACCTCGTCTCCGGGTTCTACGAACCGGATGGGGGCCGCGTCGAGGTCAACGGTACGGCGGTCACCGGGATGGAACCGTACGAAATCGCCGACCACGGGCTCATCCGCACCTTCCAGACGCCGCGGAAGCTAGAGGGGATGACCGTCCGGGAAGCGATGCTGGTCGGCCCGCGGAAACAGCCCGGCGAGTCGTTCCTGAACCTGTTCTTCAAACCCGGCGAGGTCGGGGAGCACGAGGCGGCGAATTTAGAAGAGGCCGAACGCATCCTCGAGGAGTTCGAGATAGACCACCTCGCCACGCAGCCAGCGACGAAGATATCCGGCGGGCAGATGAAACTCGTCGAACTGGCCCGCGCGATGCTGGCCGACCCGGAACTGCTCTTGCTCGACGAACCGGCCGCCGGGGTCAACCCGACGCTGCGGAACAAACTCGCAGAGCAGATACGCCGCCTCAACGAGCAGGGGACGACGTTCTTGCTCATCGAACACGACATGGACTTCGTCATGAAACTCGCCGACCCAGTCATCGTCCTCGATCAGGGCAGCGTCCTCATGGAGGGGTCGCCACGCGAGGTACAGACCGACGAGCGCGTCATCGACGCCTACCTCGGGGGGAGCCCATGAGCGACCGGACGGTACTCGAACTGTCGAACGTCGACAGCGGCTACGGGGAAGTGCAGGTCCTAGAGGACCTGTCGCTACACCTCGACGCGTCGGAAATCGTCTGCCTCATCGGTCCCAACGGCGCTGGGAAGTCGACGGTCCTCAAGACCGCCTTCGGCATGCTGACGCCGTGGGAGGGAACCGTCACCTACCACGGCGACGAGATCGGCGGGATGGCGCCCGAAGACATCGTCCGCGAGGGCATCGGCTACGTCCCGCAGACGGACAACGTGTTCGGGACGCTCACCATCGAGGAGAACCTGCGGATGGGCGGCGTCGCCCGCGAGAGCGGGCTGGACGAGGTGATCGAGGACCTCTACGAGCGGTTCCCCCTGCTCGACGACACCCGGAAGGCGAAAGCCAAGACGCTCTCTGGTGGTCAGCGACAGGTGCTCGCGTTCGCGCGAGCCCTGGTGATGGAACCCGACGTGTTGCTCATCGACGAACCGTCGGCGGGACTGGCCCCGAACACCGCCGACGAGGTGTTCGGCCACGTGCAGGCGGTCAACGACATGGACACGGCCATCCTGATGGTCGAGCAGAACGCGAAGAAAGGGCTCGGCATCTCCGACCGTGGGTACGTGCTGGATCAGGGGACGGTGCGGTTCGAGGACGCCGCCTCGGAACTGTTGGACAACGAAGACGTCTCGAAACTGTATCTGGGCGGCTGAGGCCGGCCCCCGTCACCCCACCGCGTCGAGTGTTCTCGGGGCGACGGGTGCTGGCGTGTCCGAACGGCCGCCACTATCGACCGAACCGCTGGCCGAGTGACGGCCCCCTCCCACCCCACCGTGTCGAGTGTTCTGTGTCTCACAGGGTCGGGCCGGAGTGGGCCGTCGGCGCGGTGTCGGTACGGTCGACGTGACCGACGGGGCGACCCGCGCTCGCCGGGCCGTGGCTGGACGGACGTAACCGGCGACCAGCATCTCCACGCGGGTGAGAACTACGCCCGCCGCTGTGAGGGCCCCGAGGACGTCAAAGCGGACGTCGTCGGTACGGACCAATAGGGGCGGTACTCTATGACGTCGTCGTGACTGTCGAACCACAGGTCCGCGAAACGAGAACGGACCATTCACGTAGGTCCACGCCAACCGACAGACGAGTCGTCGGTTCGCTGCCAGAACACTCGACACGGTGGGGTGGCTATTCGGGGTGAAAGACTTTCACTCGACGCAGTCGACACGGTGGTTTTATGTACTGAATGTCCATACGGTGCGGCAATGGCGAGGTTCACCCGCGACGAGGACGTGTTCCGCGACGAGGACATGCTGCGGGAGGACTACCAGCCGGATTCCATCGCCGCCCGGGACGACGAACTGGCCGCCTACGAGAACGCGCTCCAGCCAGTCATCAACGGCGCGCAGCCGCGCAACATCTTCCTCTATGGGAAAGCGGGCGTCGGCAAGACGGCGGTCACGCGGTTCCTGCTCTCTCATCTGAAACAGGACGTCGCCGAGTACGACGACGTCGACCTCTCGGTGTACTGGCTGAACTGTACGAACTTCTCCTCGTCGTATCAGGTCGCTGCGAACCTCGTGAACCTCCTGCGCCCGGCGAACCAGCAGATAAGCACGACCGGCTACCCCCAGCAGACCGTCTTCGATATGCTGTACGAGGAACTGGAGGACGTCGGCGGGACGGTCCTGCTGGTCTTAGACGAGATAGACCACATCGGCGAGGACGACGACATCCTCTATGAACTCCCGCGGGCGCGCTCGAACGGCTATCTCGATACCGTCAAGCCCGGCGTCATCGGCATCAGCAACGACTTCGGGTTCCGAGAGACGCTCTCGCCGAAGGTCAAGGACACGCTCTGTGAGGAGGAGATTCACTTCCCGCCGTATCAGGCGCCCGAACTGGAGTCGATACTGACTCAACGCGTCGACGGTGCGCTACGGGAGGATGCGTTGTCGGCGGGAGTCCTGCAACTGTGTGCCGCTATCGCCGCACAGGATACGGGGAGCGCGCGACAGGCGCTCGACTTGCTGTACAAGGCCGGCGACATCGCCCGCACGCACGGCGACCCGCCGATAGTCGAGGAACACGTCCGCGAGGCCTCACAGGAACTCGAACGCGGCCAGATTCGCCACGGGATGCGGGAGTTGACCCACCACGGTCACCTCACGCTCATCGCGACGCTCTCGCTGGCGTTCGAAGAGCAGATGCCGGCCCGCGTCCGCGAGATCTACCCAGTATATCGGACCGTCGCCGACCAGTCGGGCACCGACCCGCTCGTCCGCCGTCGGATGCACGACCACCTCGCTGACCTCGCGATGGTCGGCATCCTCCAGCGAACCGTCCGCAACGAGGGACGGGCCGGCGGGCAGTACCACGAGTACGAGTTCGACGTTCCGCTGGACCTCGTCTGTGACGTGGTCCGGGAGCTGGACGACATCGCCACGCCCAGCGTCGTCGCGCGCCACATCTAAGCGGGTGAGCGTTCGGTCCGGCCCGCTCGGCTCTGCCTGCTCGACCAGTCACCTCGTTGTGAGAACACTCGACACGGTGGGGTGAGAGGGGCGACCGCCACGTCGAGATGGGGCGGACACGTACGTTCCCGGCAGCGGGTAGTACTCACCGTCGACACGTTCCGCTCACAGGGCGACGCCCCGGCACGGGAACACTCGACACGGTGGGGTGCGGGGGTAGTGGCTGTCGGTAGAGGCCCGTCGGCGCCACGTTACCGTCGCCCGCGGTCCGGCCGTCGCTCGAACGTGAGTATCCGTCGCCCACGAGCCCCCTCCCCCGGGAACGCAGAACACTCGACACGGTGGGGTGGGCGTGTCCGTCCACCACTGCGCTCGTGACGTAGAATTATCAACTGCACGCGCGTATCGTCCCGGTACGGATGTACGACACTATCCTCGTACCAACGGACGGGAGTGACCACGCGCTCAGAGCGGCGACACACGGGGCGTACCTCGCCGACCTGTTCGACGCGTCGATCCATCTGCTCGCCGCCGTCGACGTGGACGCCGCGAGTGGCCCCTTCTCGGCCGGCGGCGTCGACGACGAGTTCATCGAGCGACTGAAAACCCAGGCGGAGTCGGCCGTCGATGCCACCGAGTCCGCGGTGGCGAACGTCGAGACGGTCCGACGAGAGGTCCTGACCGGCCGGCCGTCGGACGTGATTCTCGATTACGTGACCGCTCACGATATCGACGTCGTCACCATGGGGACTCATGGACGCGGTGGTCTCACGCGGGTCCTGACGGGTAGCGTCGCAGAACGCGTCCTGCGCCGGTCGCCCGTCCCGGTCCTCAGCGTCCGCGCGACCGAGGAGACGCAGGTCGGCGAGGGATACGACGAAGTCCTGATTCCGACCGACGGAAGCGAGCCGGCGACCGCCGCCGTCGAACACGGAGTCGCCGTCGCCCAACGGGCCGACGCCCGGGTCCACGCCGTCAGCGTGGTCAATCTCGGCGACCTCGCCACGGGGTCGGAGATGGGTGTCCCGCCGGGCGTCCTCGACCACCTCGAGGAGTCGGCCGCCGAAGCAGCCGAGTCGGTCGCCGAGACGGCACGTGCGGCCGGTCTCGACGCGGTCACGGCGACGCCGACCGGCTATCCGGGTCAGGCCCTGCTGAAGTACGTGACGGACGCCGGCGTCGACGTCGTCGCGATGGGGACCCACGGCCACACGGGCCTCGACCGGGTCGTGTTGGGAAGCACGGCCGAACGTCTCGTTCGCCGGTCGACTGCACCCGTTCTCACGGTGAGTACGCGCCAACGAGACGAGTGATGCCGTGTCGACCCCGACGAACCGGACCGACCGTCAGTCAGGACTTATAGTCCACCCAACCAAATTAGTACAGATATGGAGTCAGACCACCCCGTGTCGATGGCGGACGACGAGGTAGACGAGTTCCTCGGAAACGGCGGCACTGGCGTCCTGTCACTGTCGAGAACGGCGGTCCACTCTCCGCACTCGGTACCGGTATCGTACGGATACGACGCGAACGCTCGGACGTTCTACTTTCGCCTCGCCGTCGGCCCCGAGAGTTCGAAGACCGACCTCGACGACCGTCCCGTCTCCTTCGTCGTCCACCGGCAGGTCGACGATCGGTGGCAGAGCGTCGTCGCCACCGGCCAACTCGAGGACCTCGCGGAGTCAGACATCGCGACCGAGACGCTTTCGGGCCTCGACAGAGTCGATATTCCGCTGATCGACATCTTCGAGGAACCGACGCGAGTGGTGGATTTCGAGTTCTACCGTCTCGTCCCCGAGGCGCTGACCGGCCGCGTCGAGTCACCGGGGCGGACCTAACCGGGCAAGAGGAGGTTGACGACGGCGACGACGAGGCCGGCCAGCGCCATCCGGGCCGCCGCGACGTA
This sequence comes from Haloarcula pellucida, assembly GCF_014647235.1. GTDB lineage: Archaea > Halobacteriota > Halobacteria > Halobacteriales > Haloarculaceae > Haloarcula > Haloarcula pellucida. The sequence continues at coordinate 25,774 of NZ_BMOU01000004.1, read as the reverse complement.
CCACCGCTGGTCGGAGATAGACCCCATGTACGCCCCGAAGGCACCGAGGACGCCGATGCCGAGGCCGACGGCAGCGATTGCCGCCTCGGTCATGCTCAGCACGGTGCCTTCCAGCAGAAACGGCGACAGCGGTATCAGCACGCCGACGGTCGGTCCCAGTCCGCTCATCGCCGCGTGGAGCAGTCTCGCCCCGCGGTGTTCTCGCTGGATGCGAGTGTCGTCGAGGTCCGTCAGCATCGCGCGTTCGAGGCGGCGTATCTCCGCGCGCTTCTCTGCCCGTTCTATCTCCCAGACGCTCCAGACTGCCGAGGTACCGAGACCGACGGCCGCCCCGAGTCCGATCTTTATCACGGTGAGGCCGTTCGGGACCCCCGAGAGTACCGCCCCGATGACGACGCCGATGCACGTCAGCGTCCCGTCGAACCCGTTGGAGATGAAGTACCGTCGCGAGATCGCGAGGACGTCCTCTTTCCCCAGCAATCGGCGCAGTAACTCACGCGCGGAGGCCACGGCTGTCACCCGTCCTGAAGCGTCGGTTGGTCGTCGACGACGTACTCGCCGCAAGCGACTTGATCGACGGAGTGGACGGTGCCGCCGAGACTCTCGATGGTCGACTCGATGGCCGACATGTCGAGGGCGTCGCCCTCGACGGTGACCTTGACGTTCTGTACCTCCTGATCGAGTTCGATGAGCGAGGTGGTCGCGCCGTCGACGCTGTCCGTCTCGCTGACCCGTTCGGTGAACTCCAGCAACGGCGGATCGTGTGGTTTCAGCACGTCCACGACGAGTCGGCGGACTGGGGCCATGGGGAACTCTCCGACCGGCCGATACGTAAACCCGCTGCCCGTGCCAACGCCAAACACACTTAGTGCCGGGCCGAGTCACTCCGAGTGTGGACCCGCCCGCACACGCTCAGTCCCCCGACGCCGTGTACGACGCCCTCGACAGCGGTCCCGATGGCCTCTCGGCCGAGTCGGTCCGCGATCGACGGGCCGAACACGGCCCGAACGAGGTGGCCCGCGATCAGGGACGGTCGGTGTTTCGCATCTTCGCCACACAGTTCCAGAGCGTCCTCATCTACGTGCTGGTGGTCGCGGCGGCGCTGTCCGTCTGGGCCGGCCACGCCGTCGACGCCGTCCTCATCACCGTCATCGTCGTCGCCAACGGCCTGTTCGGGTTCGTACAGGACTACCGCGCCGAGGAGAGTCTCGCCGCGTTGCGCGAACTGACCGCGCCGACGGCGACGGTTCGCCGGGCCGGAACGACGACCGACGTGGAGGCGACACGACTGGTTCCGGGCGACGTCCTTGAACTGACCGGCGGCGACGTGGTGCCGGCGGACTGCCGCCTCGTCGAGACGACGGGACTGGAAATCGACGAGGCCGCCCTGACCGGCGAGAGCGCGCCGGTCGGGAAGTCCGCGGACGCCGTCGACGCGGACACGCCGCTGGCCGAGCGGACGCCGATGGCATACAAGGGGACGAACGTCACGCGGGGCCGGGGCGTCGCCGTCGTCACCGCGACGGGAATGGGTACCGAAGTCGGCGCTATCGCGCAGGAACTGGCCGCGACGGAGACGACCGAGACGCCGCTCCAGCGGGAACTGGACTCGCTCGGGCGCAGACTCGGCCTCGGCGTGGTCGTACTCGCCGCCCTCGTCGTCCCCCTCCTGCTCTTGCAGGGCACGGACCCGTTTCAGGCCGCGCTGACGGCGGTGTCGCTCGCCGTCGCCGCCGTCCCCGAGGGCCTCCCAGCGGTCGTGACGCTGACGCTCGCGCTCGGCGTCCGCCGAATGGCCGACGAGAACGCGCTGGTCCGCCGGCTCCCGGCGGTCGAGGCACTCGGCGGCGTCGACGTGATCTGTACCGACAAGACGGGGACGCTCACGCGAGGGGAGATGGCCGTCAGCAGGGTCTGGATCAACGACAGCGTGATCGAACACGACACCGAACCCGTCGAAGACCGCGTCCACCTGCTGTTGCGAGCCGCCGCACTCTGCAGCGACGCGACGCCGGACAGTGACGCCGGCGACCCGACCGAACGAGCGCTGGTGGCCGCCGCCGAGGACGCGGGCATCGACGTGGCGGCCCTGCGGGACGACCATCCCCGGACCGACGAGATACCGTTCTCCTCCGAGCGCAAGTGGATGGGGACGGTCCACGAGGAGCGCTCGTATCTCAAGGGCGCGCCGGAAGTGGTCCTCTCGAAGGCCGACCACGTCCTCACCGACGACGGCCCGGAACCGCTCACAGACGAGGGAGCCGACCGGATTCGCGAGCAGGTCCGAACGTTCGCCGACGACGCGCTCCGGGTCCTCGCCGTAGCCTACACGGAGGGCGACCTTACCGCCGACGGGGTCGCCGAGGACGCCCTCGTCTTCGTCGGCCTCGTCGGTCTCATCGACCCGCCACGCGAGGAGGTGGCCGACGCCATCGCCGCCACGGAGCGAGCGGGCATCGACGTGAAGATGGTGACCGGAGACAACGTCCGCACCGCCGCCGCTATCGCCGAGTCGCTCGGGATGCACACCGAGGTGATGGAGGGTCGGGAACTGGCCGAGATGACCGACGAGACGCTCCGTGACCGCGTCGAGGACGTCGACGTCTTCGCGCGGACGGCCCCCGAACACAAGGTCCGAATCTTGCGGGCGCTACAGGCCAACGGCCACCGCGTCGCGATGACCGGCGACGGCGTCAACGACGCGCCTGCGCTGAAACACGCCGACATCGGCGTCGCGATGGGGATTCGCGGCACCGACGTGGCCAAGCAAGCCAGCGACATCGTCTTGCTCGACGACAACTACGCGACCATCGAACGGGCCGTCGAGCGCGGCCGGGCCATCTTCGACAACGTCTGGAAGTTCGTCGCGTACCTCCTGAGTGCGAACATCGCCGAGGTGGCTATCGTCTTCATCGCCTCGCTCTTTGGCTACCTCGTCCTGCCGGCAGTGCAGTTGCTGTGGATTAACCTGCTGACCGACGGCCTCCCGGCAGTGGCGCTCGGTGCGGACCCTTCGAGCGAGAACGTGATGGACCGCCCGCCACGGGACCCCGACCGCGGCATCGTAGACCGGGGGATGCTCGGTCTGATGGGCGGGTTGGGCACTATCTCGACGCTCCTCATGCTGGGGTTGCTGTTGCTGACTCTCGATGGCGCACCCGCCGTGACGCCCTACGCCATGACGATGGTCTTTACCGGGTTCGTCGCTATCGAGTTCGAGAAACTGTACGTCATCCGGTGGCTCAGAGAGACGCCGACGCTCTCGAATCTGTGGCTGGCCGGTGCGGTGGCCGTCTCCGCCCTGTTGCAACTGGCCGTGCTGTACACGCCGCTGCGCCGATACTTCGGTACCGTCGCGCTCACTGTGAGTGACTGGGGTCGCATCGGGACAGTGCTCGCCGTTGCGCTCCCTGCCTACCTCGCCGTCGCCGTCGCAGTCAGGCGGTGGAACCGGAGCAAGCGCTGACCGCTCTGACTCGCCCCCGCGCTTTATCCTGTCGGGTGACGAATCGGTGACTACGGGCCGCCACGACGGCGGCTACGGCGACACTTCGTAGTCCCCACTATGTACGACCACATACTCTTCCCGACGGACGGGAGCGACACGGCCGAATCGGTCCTCGACTACGTCCTCGACGTCGCAGCGGCACACGACGCGACGCTGCACGTCCTGCACGTGGCGGACACGAACCGCGACAGCGTCACGGACGTCCGCGGCGAAATCGTCGACGTCCTCGAACAGGCCGGCGAGCGAGTCGTCGGGACGGTGGTCGACCGGGCGACCGACCGCGGCGTGACCGCGGAAGGCGAGGTCATGCAGGGCGACCCGTCGCTGACAATAGCCGACTACGCAGCGGAGTACGGGATGGACCTCGTCGTGATGCCGACCCACGGCCGGCGCGGCCTCGAACGCGTGTTGCTCGGCAGCGTCACCGAACGCGTCCTCAACGCCGCTCCGGTCCCTGTCCTCGTCGTCAACCCCGACGGGGAGGCCGAGTACCGCTACCCGTGTCGGCGCGTCCTCGTGCCGACGGACGGCAGTCCGGGCGCAGAGCGCGCGCTGGCGGAGGGCGTCGACGTCGCCGCGGCGACGGGTGCGACGCTCCACGTCCTCCACGTCGTCGAGACGGGATCGCTCGGACCCGACGCACGGTCGGTCATCAGAGACAGCGAACTCGACGAGCACGCCCACGAGATTCTCGACTCGGCCGTAGAGACTGCCGAAGAATCGCTCGACTCGGTGACCGGATCCGTCGTCTACGGGACCCCACACCGCGAGATTCGGGCGTACGCCGAATCCGAGGGCGTCGACCTCCTCGTCCTCGGAACGCAGGGCCAGACGAACTTCAGTTGGTACGCGCTCGGTGGCGTCAGTTCGAAACTCGTCCGGTCCTCGCCCGCCCCGCTCTTGATGACGCGAACCGCCGAGGACTGAGTGCGGATCGGCGGGTCAGGCGAGACCGCCCAGCAGGATACCGACGGCGAAGGCGACACCCGCAGCGAGCATCCCGACGCCGAGCATCTCTGTGCCCGCCACGGGCCACTTGCGGTCGGTGACGACGCTCCGACTCGCACCGATACCGAAGAAGGCGACGGCCGTCGCCGCCACGGAGACACTGAACGTGGGGACGCCACCGAACGGGTCGGTCAGTACGAGCGCCACGACGTAGGGCAACAGCGGCATCCACCCGGCGAACACGAACGCGAGAAACGTCGTCAGCGCCGTCCACGACGGCGGTTTCACGGCCGTAGCGGTGCCGGTCTGTGCCGTCTGGTAGTCCATCGCCGAGCGCTGACTGAGGAAGTTGCTCATCCCCATCGAGAACCCGTCGGCAAAGAGGTTCGCGAAGCCGAGAATCAGGACGATGCCCGGGTCGAGTGCCGCCCCGGCGACGCCGGCGACGATAGCGAACGTCGTGATGATGCCGTCGTTGGCGCCGTAGACGACTTCCGCGATGTAGCCGCCTGCGTCCTCGACGCCGCCGTCGAGTAGCTCGGTCAACATACCACACACTGCGGGAGGCATCGTTGTCAATCCCGATGCCTGTTCGGCCCGGTGAAACCCCGAACTGACCGGCCACTCTGGTCAGTAAATGCTTGTATCGGGAGTGCCAAGTGAGGGCAATGAGCCACGCGCAGACGCTGTGGGACCTCCTCTCGGACAGTGACGAACTCACCATCGTCTGCCACAACAACCCCGACCCGGACTGTCTGGCCAGCGCCGTGGCGCTCGGCCAGATAGCCGCCAGCACCGGCATCGACGAACGGCACATCCTCTACAGCGGGGAGATATCTCACCAGCAGAACCGGGCGTTCGTCAATCTGCTGGACGTCGAACTGCGCCCTTTCGACCCCGAACTGGTCCAGAACCGACCGTCCGGGTCGCTGCTGGCGTTCGTCGACCACTCGAAACCCGGCGCGAACAACCGCGTCCCCGAGGGGACTGCCGTCGACATCGTGCTGGACCACCACCCGGCAGAGGACGTCGAAGCGACGTTCGTCGACCACCGGGAGGACGTCGGTGCGACGGCCACCATCCTCGCGGAGTACGTCCGCGAGTTACCGATGGACCCGGACGCCCGAGTCGCGACGGCGCTGTTGTTCGCCATCCGCCGGGAGACGCTTGGCTTCCTCCGAGGGGTGACGCGCAAGGAGTACGAGGCGGCGAGCTACCTCCACGACTTCGCCGAGTCGGACCTGCTCAGGCAACTCTCGTCGCCAGCGGTTAGCGGCGCGACGGTCGACGCGATCGCCGACGCCATCCACAATCGGAGCGTCAGGGGGTCGGTCCTTATCTCTCACGTCGGCCGGACCAGTGAGCGCGACGCGCTTCCGCAGGCGGCCGACTACCTCGCGACCCTCGAAGGCATCGAGACGGCCATCGTCTTCGGTATCATCGACGATACGATTCAACTGAGTGCGCGGACGACGGACTCCCGAATCCACATCGGCGAAGTGCTTGCGAGCGCCTTCGACGACGAGGGCAGCGCGGGCGGCCACCGCGAGATGGCCGGCGCGGAAGTCCCGCTGGGTATCTTCTCTGACTACACCAGCGACGACGACGTGCTGGTGGGTATCGTCGAACAGGTCATCAACAGCCGCCTGCTCGCGGCGCTCAACATCAAAGACGACGATAACTCGGGGAACAAGGGCGGCGACGACAAAGACTGACCGACTCAGACGAACCGGAACGTCTCTAGGTTCTTCGGGTTGAACGTCCGCATGTTGAACTTCTGGTACAGCGCCGAGGAGAGCTGGTTCGTCGAACTCTCGTCGCCGTGGACACAGAGCACTTTCTCTGGTCGGGGGTGCATCGTCTCGACGAACGTCTCCAGCCCCTGCCGGTCGGCGTGGCCGGAGAACCCGTCCACCGTCTCGACGCCGAGTTTCAGGCTGACGCGCTCCGCTCGGGGACCGCTCTTGTCGGACATCGATATCTCGTCCTGTCCGCGCTGAATCTGGCGTCCGAGAGTGCCTTCGGCCTGATAGCCGACGAAGACCATCGTGTTGTCCGGGTCGCCACCCAGCAGGCGGAGCCACGACATGACGGGACCGCCGGTGACCATCCCCGATGTGGTGAGGATGATGGCCGGTTCCTCGTCGACGATGTCCTGTCGCATCTCCTCGCCGCCGTCGACCTGCTGGAACTGCTCGGCGAGGAACGGGTTGTCGTCCTCGTAGAGGATGCGGTTGCGCAGGCTCTCGCGCAGGTACTCGGGATAGGCGGTGTGGATGGCCGTCGCCTCTCGAATCATCCCGTCCAGATACACCGGCATCGTCGGGATGTCGCCCTTGCTCATCGCCTCTTCTAAGACGAGCATCAGTTCCTGCGAGCGCCCGACGGCGAAAGCCGGGATGAGGATGTGGCCCTGCTTCTCGTGGGCCTCGTTGATGACGCGCTTGAGGACGCGTTCGGAGTCCGCTTGGTCGGTCTGGTAGTCGTTTTTCCCGCCGTAGGTGGATTCGAGGATGAGCGACTCCACGCGCGGGAAGTCGTTGACTGCGCCGTCTAACAGACGGGTGTCCTTGTAGTGGATGTCACCCGAGAACGCGACGTTGTACCGCCCTTCACCGATGTGGAAGTGACACACCGCCGACCCGAGGATGTGGCCGGCGTTGTGCATCGTGAGTTTGATGTCCGGCGCGATGTCGGTGACGTTGCCGAACTCAAGCGGGATGGTGTGTTTCAGGGCGTCACGGACCTGCTGGCTCTCGTAGGGCGGGGCACGGCCCTCCTTGGCTGCGACGTCGAGGTAGTCGAGTTGGAGCAGGCCCATCAGGTCCCGCGTCGGTGCGGTGGTGTAGATGGGGCCGTCGTAGCCGTACTTGAACAGGATGGGGATGAGCGCGGAGTGGTCGAGGTGGGCGTGTGTCAGGACGACGGCGTCGATGGAGTTCGGCCCGGCCGCGAGCGCTTCGGGCACTTGGAGATACGGCACCTCGCCTTCGGCACCGGGTTTGTCGCCACAGTCGATGAGGATGCGCGATTCTGGCGTCGAGAGGATGAAAGAGGCGCGACCGACCTCGCGGCAACAGCCGAGCGTCGTCAGGCGGACCCAGTCGTCGTCGGCCGTCGTCGGCCGGTTTATCTGGCGGCCGACGCGTTCGAGGATGTCCCGGCGCTCGTCGCGTTCCTGTTTCAGGAAGTTCCGGACGTTCGAGACGGTCGAAGACTCCATCGGCGGCGTACGGACGACTTCGGGCGTCCAGCCGACGCTTGCGGCTATCTGGTCCAGCGTCTCGCCGTGACGACCGATGACGCGGCCGGGTTTCTCGGCCTCGATGAACACCTCGCCCGTCGCGTCGTCGAAGTCGAGGTTCTGGACGCCGGCGTCCTCGGGGATGGTCTCCTCGATCTTCGCGCGGGCTTCCTTCTGGGGGATCAGTGCGTCCGCCGTCGGACGCACGTTGATGCGTTTTCGGAGGGTCTGTGCGAGGTTCCGGACGATACCGTCCCGGTTGGCGATCTCCTTGGCGTCGGGCGTGTAGATCACCAGTTCCGGACCTTCGAACGTCACCGACGATATGGTGATGTCGTCCGGCGTCTCTTCCTCGACCTGTGCTTTGATCTTCTCGAGCGTCTCGTCTGCGGTACTCATGTATGCGGGAAACTGCGATTGAAGACTTCGGCCGTCGAAGAACAACGGCTATCGAATGTCGTTATCTAGGGGATGTGCGACCACGGATAAGAACCTTTGCTTCCCGAGACGACGACCGAAACGACCGGTAGCCGACGTGTGTCGCGATACCGTGCGCCGACGAGCGGCCCGACCGTCCCATTTTAGTAGCCGACACGCCACCGTTCACACATGGGTTTTGGTAGCTACGACGAATCCGAGCAGAAAGACCAGGACGTAGACACAGACGACAGCGAAGGCGTCGCCGTCCACGAGAACGACCACGACGGCGAAGTCTCGTTCGACACCGAGGCGTCGACGAGCGACCTCGTCGACAAACTCGGCGACATCAAAGACAGCGAGTAGCGACCGGCGACACCGACCGCGGACGCGACTGTTCTGGACGTTTTTCGAGGCGCACGCCGACAGCCAAGGGGTCGACGGTCAGGCGTTCAGCGTCGCTTCGAGGTCGCCGTTCTCGTCTAACTGTTCGAGGATGTCGCTGCCGCCGACGAACTCGCCGTCGACGAACGTCTGGGGAATCGTCTCGCGACCGCTGTACTCCGAGAGGGCCTCGCGGTAGGCCTCCGTGGCTGTCAGGACGTTCACCGTCGCCACGTCCTCGCGGTACTGCTTGATGAGACCGATGGCCTTCCGGGAGTAGCCACACTGTGGCATCATCTCGTTGCCCTTCATGAACAGGGCCACCTCGTTGTTCTCGATGGTCTCGTCGACCTTCTCCTGAACCTCTTCGCGGGAGAGTTCCTCGGGTTCGAAGCTCATGGGCCCCCGTAACACGTCGGGAGGGAAATGACTACCGCCGTCGCCAGGTCACTCGGGCGTCGAGGTGGTCAGTTCGATGGCGTGGATGTCTCGCGTGAGATGCTCGCCGAGAGCGTCGTGGACGAGTTGGTGTTGGTCGACGAGTGACTTCCCTTCGAAGGCCGGCGACACCACGTCGACGGCGTAGTGCTTGTCGTCGTCGGGGTCCCGCGGCGTGGTGACTGTGGCCGTTGCGTCCGGAATCGCTGCCTCGATGAGTGCCTCGACTTCCTCGGCGTCCATGTCTCCGGTCAGGTCGCCAGCGAGGAAAACAGTTGGCTTCCCGCTATCCGGCGACGGCTTGGCGGCCCCACCGCGGGGCGTTACTCCGTTCGGTCGAAGGCCGTCACCGCTGCGGCCTCGGTGGTAGCGTAGACGCTCCCGTCGGTGACTGCTGGGGGCTGGACGACCCGTTCGCCGGTCCGGTAGGCGCGAATCTCGCTGCCGTCGCTCGGGTCCAGCGCACGTACGGACGGGCCGCTTCCGAGATACACCGCGTTGTCGGTAGCGCTGGGTGCCGTGATGGCGTCGAGGTTCGGGTCGGTGTACTCCCAGACTTCGGTTCCGTCCGCGGCGTCGACGGCGACGAGGCGGTCTCCGCCCGAGGCCATCACTTGGACGTAGACTCTGTCGTCGCCCGCCGCGAGGCCCTGGACGCTCCCGGCGACATCGTAGCGCCACTGGTCGTCACCCTCGGCCGAGACGGCTCTCAGGGTGCTGTCGCCGGCCGCGAACGCCTGCGAGTCGTTGGTCGCGGCGTGTTCGACCTTTCCGAGGTCGGTCCAGACGATGCTACCGGTCGCTTTCGTGAGCGCGAACAGGCGGTTGTCGGTACCGACGACGACGCGGTCGCCCAGACTGGCCGGGCCGGCGGTGACTGTCGCGAGCGGGGGACAGCCAGAACCAGTGAACGTCCAGCGCGTCTCGCCGCTCTCCGCGTCGATGGCGTACACCGCTGCAGCGTCGCCGTCGACGCCGCTCCCGACGTAGACGGTTCCTTCGACGGCTAACGGGGCCGTCGTGAGTGGTTTGAGGCTCTTGGTCCATCGCTCGGACTCCCCTTCGAAGAGGCCGTCCGTCTCGACGATGTCGTAGGCGGTGAGGTCGTCCCCGTCGACGGCGTAGACGCCGGTGTCGCCGACGCCGAGAGTCCCGTCGGAACTGGCAGCCCAGCGGTATCCGCCTTTGTCGTCCTCGATGGCCTGCAGGAGGCCCCCCTCCGAGGTTTGATGGCTGACGTAGACGCCGTACTGGCTCGCTACCGGCGGCGTCTCGGGGACGTACTCCGACTCGTCGCCGTCGCTGTCGAACGTCCGTAGCTCGTAGGACCAGCGGAACGACCGCGGGCCGTCGACGAGTTCCTGAAGCGTGTCTCCGCCGGTAAAGAAGTACAGCGACCCGTCGGCGAGGTAGACGCCGAGCGGTTCAGCGATTTCGAGTTCCGTCCGGTAGTGGCGCCATCGCTCCTCGCCGGTGGCCGTATCGAACGCGACGAGTTGTTGATAGAAGTCGGTCCCCGTGGGTACGTACAGGGTATCGTCGGCGACGGCCAGTTGGATGTAGTTGGCCTCGCCGGGTTCGGCCTCCCACAGCTCCGTGCCGTCGGCGGCGTCGATGGCGTGTACCGAGTCCGGGTACCGGCGGACGAAGACCCGCCCGTCGGCGACGACGGGCGTCGACCGGATGTCGTACTCCGCGTCCGTCCGCCACTGTTCCTCGCCCGTCGCTTGGTCGAGCGCGGCAACGTTCTCGCCCCGTACGACGTAGACGGACCCGTCACCGACGACGGGCGGGAAATCGCTCGTGGTCCCGGTCCACTGCTGTTCACCGGTCGCCGCGTCGAGGGCGTACAACCCTTGCGAGGAGGAGATGAAGACGGTTCCGTCGGCCACCGCCGGAACCCCGAACAGCTTGTACGTGTGGACGTCGCCGGGCGTCTCGAACGCCCACTCGCGGGTCCCGTCGGCGAGCGAGACGGCGTGACACCAGCCAGTGTCCGACGCGACGTAGACGGTGCCGTCGACGACTTTCGTCGAGGAACTGTCCACCGAGTCGGTCTCGTACTGCCAGCGGACGCTGCCGTCGCTCCGCGAGAGTGCGGTAACGACGCCGCCGCCGCTGACGACGAGCGTGTCGCCCGCGACGGTCGGCGCGAGGTCTTCACCGATGGGTGCGTCGGCCGCCGAGAACGGCGTCCTCCACACCGCCGAGCCCGTTTCGAGGTCGGTGGCAGTGACGCTCCCACTCGCGTAGTAGGCGACGCCGTCGGCGACGGCCGGCCGTGAATCGGTGTATATCCCGGTCCGTACCGACGACCCGACTTTCGGGAACTCGACGCCGGGACCTGACGCTACCGACCCGGTGTTCCGTGCGTCGTGCTGGAAGGTCGGCCAACCGTCGTCGTCGGTCGCGGCAGTCGTCGTACGGCTACCGACGGCGGTGAGACTGATACCACACGCAGCGAGACCGATTCCTTTCAGGAACGTACGTCTGTCGTTTCGAAACATAGGCGGCGGGTCCCCGTACTGATAGTGTCTCTATATTTATCCGGGCGGTAAGATTCCGATACCGACCGTTCGGGACCAACCGCGTTTCCGCTTCCGTGTCGGAACGATCGCCTTCGTCGTTTCGTCCCGATACGGCCAACGCCGCGGCAACTCCGATTCGCGGGCGTTATCGGGAAATTAAGCCGGGGCGAGCTGATACGTTACGATCGGTGACGCTGTCGGCCGACACGCTCGAACGGCGACGCGGGATGGCGGACCTGCCCCGTAACCGGACCGACGGACTCGTAGCGACGGTCGCGGTGACGGCGTTCGTGCTGACGCTCGGCGACGACGCCCCCGCCACCGTCTTCTGGACGTCCCGCCTTCGGGCTGGAACTCGGAGGAAAACGGTGGGTACCTCTGCTTCCGTCTGCGGCGCTACACTAGGTGTCTCACTCCGGTTCGCCCCGCTCTGAGAGCGCCCCGAGCGGTCTGCACTCGCTGGTGTCAGACGAGTTCCGTTCGGGCGCGCCCCGCGAGCAGACAGTTCTGTCGACCCCGCTCAGTTCTCGACCGGGTCGACGACGATTTCGCCGGTACCACGAACGACGACCAGCAGGCCCTCGTGCGTGAAGGAGAGTTCGATATCGCCGTCGGCAGACAGGAGCAGTCCGTCCATCGCTTCGAGGTCCGCCGTCTCGTACAGCGGCCCGATGTCGGTCGGGTGGCTGTTCATCGCGACGCCGATCGCCCGGCACACCGCCTCGCTCGGTGGGATATCGTCCCAATCGAAGTGGTGGCGCACCGGTTCTTTTCCATCTACGTTCTGCGGTATCGCTTCGACCCCGCCATCTGATCCTTCGATGCTCGTCATTTGCGATTCCACTCGTCCTTAGACTGATTCCCTAATCAAAAGTGCCTAGCGTTTTCACGGCCTGAAAGAGCCGTCGGACGACTCGGACAGACAGACGCTACAGCGGCCTGAGGGGCGCTCTGGCACCGGAATAGCTATCCGAGCAGCCGTTGGTGAGTCGGTTTCATACAGCGGCCCTGTACCACGCGGCGGCCCGCCGATTCGGCGCGCTCGACGGCGTCGTCGTCGTGGATGCCCAGTTGCAACCAGACGACCTGTACGTCCTCGCGTTCGAGGACGGCGTCGACGATGTCACTGACCTCCTCACTGGGGCGAAACACGTCGACGATGTCTATCTCGCCGGGGACGTCGGCGAGCGAATCGTAGGCCTCGCGCCCGAATATCTCGTCGGCGAACGGGTTGACCGGGACGACGTCGTATCCCTCGTCTATGAGGTACTTCGGTATCTCGTGGGCGTCCTTTCCGGGAGTGGTCGAACACCCAACGACAGCGACGCGGTTCAGGCTCAGTATCTCGCGGAGTTCGTCGTCGTCGGTGACCGGCATATCCGATCGTAGACCCTCTAGCGCTAAAAACTGGACGGCGTCTCGCGGCGGTGACGCCCATCAGGGACGTTCCGACCCCGGGTCGTCGACGGGTAACAGGCCGGTCGCCATCAACCGGCGAACGATCGTCACGAGGCCGTTGTCGAACCCACGCCCGAAGATGGCCTTCTCGTCGTCCTCCCGGCCCGAGCTAGTGCTTATCAGGATGGTGGTGCGGTCGACCAGCAGGAGGCGTTCGATGTCCGTCTGGTCGTCGGGATCCGACGACGCGAGCCACGAAAGCCCGGAGACGAACACCTCGGCGTCCGGGAGTGCCGACTGCACTGTCGTCCGTAGCTCTTCGATAGCCGCGCCGACGATTATCGTGACGCCACGCTGTTCCGCCGCTTCGAGCGCGTCCTGCAGGCTCTCGGTGAACATCGTCTCGTCGCCGAGAATCAGGACTACCTCGTCGTCGGCCTCACTGACCAGTTGCTCCGTCCGGGCCGTTATCGTGCGATTCCCCGACAGCGCCCACACTTCGTGGGTCACGTCTCGCTCCGGTTCGGTCGTGATCGGTTCGAGTGCTTTCAGCGTCTCTCTGAGTGACTCGGTCCGGTCGTGGTACTCGTCGCGCAGAATGTCGGCTGCCTCGTCTACGGAGACGGCACGGAACTGCTGGGGATTCGAATGGTGGATCTCCACCAACCCTTTCGACTCTAAGACGCGGACGGCGTCGTAGACGCGTGTCCGTGGTACCTCCGAGCGCTCACTGATGTCTTTGGCAGTGCCCGCGGATACTCGCGAGAGCGCTACGAACGACTTCGCTTCGTACTCTTTCAAGCCGAGTTGCTGGAGCAGTTCTATCGCTTGATCGTCGCCTGTAAGCTCGTTCATGTGGGTCCCAACCTACGCCACGGCTGTCCCGAGGCTACGTGGCAGTTCAGTCGCCATGGGAAAGACGCTTGGGCTCCGAAGACGGAATTTCTCGACCGATTCCGCGACGACCGAGACGAACCGTTATTGTCTGGCATCCAATAGGTTACCACAATCCGCGACGAAGCTCATTCACTCACTTAATCACAACACAAATATGTACGTCCGGGATTGATATTGAGGCGGCGCGTGGACCTAGTCGGGTCCCAACTCACTACTTCCACGCGTCGTACTGACTGAGAACGGAGCGCCGTCTAGCGCGGCGAGTGATGCCAATATGTCGCAGGAATTACCCCAGAGCCCACACACTTCGAGGCGATCAAACAGCTACGGACCCTTCGGTCTGCGTGCCTATGCAGCCCCGACGTTCGTTGCTCTCGTCGAACTGGGGGAAGGAACGGCCCAGGCGTAAGCGGCGTCGCCGATGCCCCACGGACGCGCGTCTACGCACGCTGCCGACGAGTTACAGCACAGAGGTCCGGCCGTCGTCCTCCGGATGCTGTTCGCGCGGACGCTCGACGGGAACCGCAAATGACCGTCACTCACGCTCTCACAAAACTGATTTACGCGCTGCCAATGACCGTACTCTCACTACCGAGTACTGCTGTAATCTACGAGATTCGACACCATGTACGAGGACAACCCAGATTCTGACGACAGCACAGCGCGTACAGAGTGGGACTCTGTCGCCGACTTGATCACGTCACTGCTGACGGCTGTCGCCGACGAAACCGGTACCCGGGTGAGCGATCTCCCACCCCTGAACGACTTCGTCGACCCGGACGCTATGGAGTCTCTCCTGACTAGTGACCGCTCTGAGACGATCCAGTTGTCGTTCAACTACACCGGCGTGAGAGTGCACATCGACAGCGACGGCTACCTGTTCGTCCAACAGCGAACCGGTCCCACGGAGTAAGTCCACCGCTCACTCGAACGTGTCCGCGATGAACGTCAGCAACTCCTCGACCGAGTCGATACCGTGATACGAGACCGTCCTGTGTTGCCTGTCGTATTCGAGTAGGCCCATCTCGTCCAGTTTCGGGAGGTCGACGTGATGGAGTGTGACTTCGAGGCGCTCTTTCTCTCTACTGGGCGGTGCCGTCGTGCTATCGGCCGAATTGCGGAGCGCGTCGGCGAGAGTAGCGACTTCGACTGGCCCGTCACCGTTCCCCGCGAGATAGCGGAGGGCTTGTCGTCGTCGTCCAGTCTGTACGGCTTGCAGCGCTTCCTCTACGGTAGGCGAGTGACTCTGCTGATTCATTGTGTCTCGGGCTATGCCCTGTCGGAACTATGGGCATATTTGCTTGGTAATAGACGACACACGCTGATCAGGGTGCCGTTCACCATGATACTCACAGGATATCCGCTCACCACCGGTCGGCAGATCACAGTCGGTGTTTTGTGCGTGGGTGTGTCGATACGCACACGAGCGACCGGACCCCGAGCGCGTTGAACGCGCCGCCGTCGGCCGACGCGGCACTTCCGCCGTCACTCGTACGTGTGGGTGTAGCCGCCGTCGAACAGCAGGTCGCCGCCGTTTAGGTGTTTCGCGTGGCTGGAAAACCCGAAGACGAACAGGTTGGCCACCTCCGCCGGGGCCATCATCTCTTTCGTGCGGGCCTGTCCGAGCATCACGTCCTCGATGACTTCCTGTTCGGAGATGCCCCGCTCTGTGGCCGTGTCCTCGATTTGGTCGACCATCAGCGGGGTCAGGACGTAGCCGACGCTGACCGAGAACCCACGGAGCGTCCCGTCGCCCTCGGCGGCGATGGCCCGCGTCAGCCCGGTGAGGCCGTGTTTCGCGGTGACGTAGGCGGCCTTGTCCTTCGTCGCGTAGTGGCCGTGAACCGAGGACATATTGGCGATTGCGCCGACGCCGTCGTCGGTGTCGCGGACGTGTGGCATGGCGGCCTGCGCCATCTTGAACGGCGACCGGAGCATCACGTTCGTCAGGCGGTCGTACGTCTCCATCGGGAACTCCGGGATGCTCGCGATGTGTTGCATGCCGGCGATGTTGGCGACGAAGCGGACGTCACCCTCCTCGGCGGCAGCCGCGACGACGGCTTCCACGTCGTCGTCGTTCGTGAGGTCCGTCTCGACGCCGTGGAACGTCCCGTCGACGCCACAGTCCTCGGCGATGTCGCCCGTCTCGTCCAGTCCCGCCCGGTCGATGTCTGCTCCGACCACGGTGAGGCCGTTTGCGGCCAGCGCCACCGCCGTCGCGCGGCCGATACCGGAGGCCGCGCCGGTGACGATGGCGACGGTATCCGCCTCGAAGTACGGGTCCTCGAGCACGAGGAAGTCCTCGTGGGTCAGTTCCGGCGCGCTGAGGTCGAACTCGGAGTCAGTCACGTCGTATCACTCGAACGGAACGTCGGCCCCCTGCACATTAACTCCCCACCACGGTCCGAGGCGGGACTACGGACACCCGGTAATCGCTCGGTTACCGAGCGACTTTACGTAACCAGACAATAGGTAGTAGTGTACAGTAACCCCTCCCACGACAATGGCTACGAACACCACTGACACCGACGACGCGGACGACAGATACCCCACCACAGGGCCCGATACGGAGTCGTACGACCGATACCGACACGTCACCACCGGTGACGAGGCGATAATCTACGACACCGAGACGGAGGGCGCGTGGATACAGGCCGAACTGTCGCTGGACCTCGAAGACTGGCAGTAACCCGGACTGAGTGCGCCGTTGCTTTTGCTGTATGCTGCCCGATACAGCGCTCGCTCAGCGGATGCCGCCGTCCTCGCTGTCGGGTTCTCGGAGGTGCTCTTGGCCCCACTGAGCCATCGCGGTGATGACCGGTTCGAGCGACGCGCCGCGTTCGGTCAGCGAGTAGTTGACGCGGAACGGTTGCTCGTTGACGACCTCTCGGTCGACGAGGCCCTTCTCCTGTAAGTCTTCGAGACTGTCCGAGAGCACTTTCGACGAGATGCCGTCGACGTTCTCCTTGAGTTCGTTGAACCCCGAGGGGCCGCTGTCGAGGAGACGGTGGACGATGACCGGGTGCCACTTCTTGCCGATGAGCGTCGCAGTCGTCGTGATGGGGCACCAGTCCTCGCCGGCACACCACACTTCCAATTGCTCTGTTGTATCGCTCATACGCCGTCGTTTGCGCTCCAGTGACTAATAGTTACGTGGCGTAATCGAGTTACTGCTAGTTACCAACTGTTCTCGTGTGTCGACTGCGGGTCTCGGCCCGTGGACACGGCAGCGTTTCGGACGCTCGACGGTGACCCGGTCCCGCCGTCGCCGTCACACCGACCCGCGTCGTCACGCTCGCCCTCCCGAAGACCGGCCTCACCAACCTCGGTGCCGACCTCGTCCTCGCCGACATCGGCTCGCCCGGCGGGGTGTACGAACGACTCGCTATCCCCGCCGCGTCGCCGTTCGGCGACGCGTACGCGGTGACCCTCTCGCTGTCCGCGTAACCCCTGGGTAACTGAACCATTAGGTGCCCGCCGGTCGACACCCCGTCCATGGCCGACCCGTTCGTGGTCGTCGGTGGTGACGCCGCCGGCCTCAGTGCCGCCAGTAAGTACGCGCGAGAGAATCCAGACGGCGACGTCGTCGTCTTCGAGAAGGGCCGGTGGGTCTCGTACGCCCACTGCGGGACACCCTACTACGTCAAGGGCGAGGTGGACAACCTGACGGACCTCCTCTCGCTGTCGCCCGAGGACGCCGCCGACCGGGGTATCGACCTCCGTCGGGAACACGAGGTCGTCGGCGTCGATACCGACGCCCAGACCGTGGCCGTCGTGGGCGACGGCGAGCGGTTCGAACAGCCGTACAGCGACCTCCTCGTCGCGACGGGCGCCCACGCCGTCACCGACCCGATTCCGGGGAGCGACCGCGAGATGGCCTTTACGATGCACGGACTCGACTCGGCGGCGGCGGTCCGGGCGGCACTATCGCCCGCTGGCGAAGAGTGGGTCGACACCGATATCGAGTACGTCGACGCCGACCTCGTCCAGCGGTACACGGACCGCGACCCGCCGGACCGGGTCGCCGTGGTCGGCGGCGGCTACGTCGGCGTCGAGATGGCCGAGGCGTTCCGCGCCCACGGACTGGAGACCCACGTCTTCCAGCGGTCGTCACACCTCCTGCCGCCGTTCGGCGACGCCGTCTGTGAGCGCGTGGCAGACCACCTCCGCGAACAGGGCGTGACGCTTCACCTGAACACCGCCGTCTCCGAACTAGACGGCGGCGACAGCGTCGAGGCCGTCGTCCACGAGGACGGGCGCGTGCCCGTGGACCTCGCGCTGGTCGGTATCGGCATCGCACCGAACACGCAACTCCTCTCGGACACGCCGGTCGAACTCGGCGAGTCGGATGCCGTCGCCGTCGACGACTACGGCCGGACGAATCTCGATGGTGTCTACGCCGCCGGCGACTGCGCCGAGGCCCGCCACGCCGTCACCGGCGAGTCGACGTGGGTGCCGCTCGGCCTCACCGCGAACCGGGCCGGGCGCGCCATCGGACAGACGGTCGCCGGCGACCCGGAACCGGTCGGCGACGTGGCCGGAACGGCCGTCGTCAAGGCGTTCGAATTGGAGTGTGGCCGGGTCGGCCTCGTCCACGAGGACGCGGCCAGCGACGCCGGGTTCGACCCCGTCTCGGTGTCGATCGACGCCGGCTCACGGTCGGGGTACTACCCCGGCGGGGACGAGACGACGGTGACGCTGACCGCCGACCGCGACTCCGGACGGGTCCTCGGCGGGTCCATCGTCGGCCGTGACCGGGCCGCCGTTCGCATCGACACGCTCGCCACGGCGCTGGAGTCGGACCTCACCGTGGCCGAACTCGAACGACTGGACCTCGCGTACGCGCCGCCGTTCAGCCCGGTGTGGGACCCGATTCTCGTCGCGGCGAAGGTGCTTCGGGGGCAATTCGAATAGCTCTCAGCGATTCCCGCCGGCGAGCGCGCTGGCCGCCGGGAGGGTTCTGAGCCGCCACATCGCCAGCGTGCCGACGATTGGTCCGACGACCAGCGGGAGGAACGCCCACTGCCAGCCGACGAACTCGGCTACCACCGGGAGCAACTGGATAGAGCCGATGGTGAGCAGGAACCCCACGGCCGTCTGGAGCGTCAGCGCGGTGCCGACGTAGCTCTCCTCGGCGAGTTCCGTCACGCACGCCGAGAACTGCGCGGAGTCGGCGACGATGGTGAACCCCCAGACGGCGAGGAACGGGACGAGGACGGCGAGCGGTGCGTCGAAGACGACGCCGGCCAGCACCGAGAAACTCCCGCTGACGACCATGCTCGCACCCGTGACGGTGGTCCGGCCGAGGCCGTCGGCGAGTCTGCCGGCTACGAGCGCGCCGAGGCTCCCGATACCGATGGTGCCAAAGGCGAGGAGTGCGGCCAGCGTCGGCGTCGCGTACGCGCTCTCGCGAGTGGCGAAACTCGCGGCGAGGTAGACGGGAATCCACGTCCAGACGGCGTACAGTTCCCACATGTGGCCGAAGTAGCCGAGATTCGCCAGCATGGTCGGCCGGTCGGTGAGGATGCGGCGGACGGCGCCGGGGTCGAACGGCGCGGCCGGCGACTGGTAGGGGCCGGGGCGAGCGCCGAGGACGAGCAACCCGCCGACGGCGGCCAGCCCGGCGGCGACGAGGAGGACGAACTGGGGTCGTCCGACGCCGCCGACGGCCCGAACGAGGTGTGGGAGCGCCGACCCGAGCGTGAGTGCGCCGACCAGCGTACCGATGGCGAGGCCGCGCTGTCCCCGGAACCAGCCCGCGACGAGTTTCATGCCCGGCGGGTAGACGCCCGCCAGCGAGACGCCGGTGAGAAAGCGGAGGACGATAGCCGGGCCGGCGCTGTCGACGACGATGCCGAGTGCCGCGGTCAGCGCCGCGCCGAGGAACGCCGAGGCCGCGAACAGGTAGCGGGTCGGAACGGCATCGGCGAGCGTCAGCGCCGCCGAGAGGACGGCGCCGACGACGAACCCTATCTGGACCGCGCTGGTGAGCAACGCCGACTCCGTCGGGGTGAGGTTCCACTGCGCGGTCAACTCCGGTGCGACGGCCGAGGCGCTGAACCACAGCGACATCGCCAGTAACTCCGCGACGCCGACCAGTGCCAGCATCCGCCAGCGTCCGTCGGTCCCGGGAACCGTGTCGACTGCCGCTCCGTCCGTGGTCTCCGCGGTCATCGGTCTGTCGTGTTCACGTACCGAACCCGCTCAGTTGTATCGGCTCCGGTGTCGGTCTCGGCCGCGGCGCGTGAGCGAACCGACGGCGTGCGCTCCGGTCTGGACGGGTCGCTATCGAGCATACAAGTTACTACTGGTAACTGAACGCTGTCCCGTAATCAACGTCAGCCAACGGGCGCGTAACCCGGTAACGCTACGGAAACCACAGGCGGGCTACCACGCGGCGTCGAGGACGTGCTCGATGTCCTCGTGAGACGGGTCGAGGCCGGCCGGCGCGTTCGCCATGAACGCATCCGAGAGGACGGCTTCGGCCACCTCGGGGAACGCCTCGCGGGCCGGGCCGTCCACGTCCCGGAGACGCGTCGGGAGGCCCAGTGTGGCGGCCACCTCCGACACGCTCTCGACGACGGCCGACGCCGGGTCGTCGGCGTCTGCCACGCCGAGAGCGTCGGCCAGTAGGTCCTGCCGGCCGTCGACGGCGTCGAACAGGTACTCGAGCGCGTGTGGCGCGATGACGGCGTGGGCGGCGCCCTGTTGGACATCGTACGTGCGCGTGAGGCCGTGCCCGAAGGCGTGAATCAGCGAGAGGGTCGTCACGCCCGGTCGGGAGATGCCGTACTGGACGAGCACGATGCCCTGCGCGAGTCGCTGGTACACCGCGTCGTCCTCGTTCCCCTCGCCGAACGCCAGCAGGCCGTCCTGCAACAGACCGAGGCCGCGCATCGCCGTGGCGTCGGTCACCGGCGTCGCCGTACTCGCGTACAGCGTCTCGACGCCCTTATCGAAGCCGTTCATCGCGGAGGCAGCCAGCACGCCGCGGGGCGTGGTCGCCAGTAGTTCGGGGTCGTAACACACCGCGGCGGGCATCAGTTCGGGGGCCGAGATGCCGCCGCTCGCTGCGTCCTCGACGGGGCAGGTCCCCGGGACGGCCGTGACGCCGGCCACCATCGAGAGGTCGGCGCCGGCGAGCGTCGTCGGGACGGCGACGATGGGGGGCAGTCCCGTATCGGGCACCCGTATCGTCCCCGTCTCGGCGAACTCGGAACCGACGGCTTCGGGGTCGCGGTTGGTGGCCGCGATGGCCGCGAGTACCTTCGCCACGTCGAGACTACTGCCGCCGCCGACGCTGACTACCGCGTCGGCCTCGACCTCGCGGAACCGCTCCAGCGCGTCGTAGGCGGTTCCCAGTCGTTTCGCGGGCGTCGTCTCCGCGAAGACGCCGGCCAGTCGGTCGCCCAGTCCGTCCCTGACGGGGGTCATCACCGCTTGCGTCTCGCCGACCGTCGACCCGGTGACCACCAGCGCTCGCTCGCAGTCGATAGCGGCCAGTTCCTCGGCTAGCCCGTCGACGCAGTTCGGCCCGTAGCGCAGGATCGCCGGGTCGTACTCGAACCGGAACGGCGCTGTGAGGTCGTCGGTGACGTGGTCTGACATCCTCGCTCACTCCGCGGGGACGTTCGCCCCATCGAACGGTGGGAGTCGCGCTTCGATCTCTTCGCGTTCGTCTTCCAGCCACTCGGGCAGCGTGAGCGACTCGCCGAGTTCGGACCGGGGCTCGTCGGCGGTGAACCCCGGCCCCACCGTCGATAGCTCGACGAGGACGCCGTTCGGTTCTCGGCAGTACAGCGCCGTGAAGTACGTTCGGTCGATGATCTCGCTCGGTTCGAGACCCCGCTCCTCGTAGGCCTCGCGGTAGGCCTCCAGTTCGGCGACGTCCTCGACGCGGAACGCGACGTGGTGGACCGTCCCAACGCCCATCCGGCCCACACTCTCGTCCGTCTCGACGACGTCGACGACCGACCCGAACTCGCCCGTGGTACTCCGGTAGCGGTGTCGGCCGTCCTCGGTCACCTCGTGTTCGTAGCCGAGGACGTCGGTGAGTAGCCCACCGGTCGGGTCGACCGACTCGACGGCGAGCGTCACCGAGTAGAGCCCCCGTAGCTGATGCTCTTCGGGGACCGGGCTATCTTCCCACGGGACCGCCTCCGTCTCGGCGTCGGTGGCGACGAGTTCCAGTCCGATGCCGTCCGGGTCGTCGAATTGGAGGACCGTCTCTGTTCGCGGCTTCGCCCCTTGCGTGTCCGCCGAACGCCGTTCTGTGGCACTCGCGCTTTCCGAGGCGCTTCGTTCCCCGCTCTCGAACCGTTCAGTCCGCTCGACGGCGACGTCGTGGGACTCCAGCCGGTCGGTCCAGTAGTCGACCGAGTCCTCCGGGATGAGATACGCCGTGGCCTGCGTCTGGCCCGCACCGAACTCACCCCGTCGCCCCCGGTCGGTCCACGGGAAGAAGGTGATAGTCGTCCCGGGCGTCCCCTCCTCGTCACCGAAGTAGAAGTGGTAGGTGCCGGTGTCGTCGTGGTTGACCGTCTTCTTGACGAACCTGAGTCCGAGTGTACCGACGTAGAAGTCCGCGTTCCGCTGCGGGTCGCCGGCTATCGCTGTGACGTGGTGGAGCCCGGACGTTGCTGGTGACATGGACAGTCCTACGCGGTCGGCGCTTGTGGCCCTTTCCTCACACGGATGTCACCGGGGGACACGAGGGTTACCACGTCACTGCAAGCAAGTGAACGGTTAACACGGACGCTCCGCTACGACACCTATGGTGTGTCCCCACTTGGCGTACCGCAAAACCAACGGCGACCGGTCCTTCGCCGAGGCCCGTGCCTTCTGTACCGTCGTCGACGAGTTCGTCCAGCCGATGCGGGCCGACATCTGTAACGACCGGTTCGCGCTCGATCACGCGGCCCACTGCGAGATATACCGTGGCCACGAGGAGGGCGAGGAGTGAGCTACGAGGCCTTCCTCGACGGGGACCCCGTCATCGTCACCGCGGCTCTCACCGGTGGCGTCCACGGGAAGGAAGCGAACCCGAACATCCCCGAGACGCCCGGTGAGATAGGCCGTTCGGCGGGCGAAGTCGAGGCTGCCGGCGCGTCCGTGGTCCATCTCCACGCCCGTCGACCGAACGGTGAGCGAAGCTTCGACACCGAGCGCTTTCAGGCCATAGACGACGCCGTGCGTCGGCACACCGACGACGTCGTCATCCAGCACTCGACGGGCGGGACCGGCGCGCCGGACGCCGACCGTCACTTGCCACTGCGGACCGACCCGCCGCCCGAGATGGCCTCGCTGGACATGGGGCCGCTGAACCGCTATGCCCACCTCACCAGCGAGAACACCCGCGCGCTGGTCGACTCGCTCCACGCCGAGATGGTCGACCGGGGCATCAAGCCGGAACTGGAGGTGTTCAACGACGGCCATCGCAACGAGATCTACGGATTGCTGGAGCGCCGCGACCTCGCCGACCCAGTCTACGCGACGCTCATCTTCGGACCGGGGACGCTCACCCGACCACGACCCGAGCACTTTCTCACCGCTATCGCGGACCTGCCCGACGGCGTCACGTTCAACACGCTCGGGTTCGGGCGCCACCAGTTACCTTTCGCGACGATGGGTATCCTGTTTGGCGGCCACGTTCGTGTCGGACTGGAGGATAACGTCTACTACGACCGTGGCGAACTCGCCGAGAGCAACGCGCAACTCGTCGAACGGGTCGTTCGAGTCGCCGACGAACTCGGCCGACCAGTGGCGACTACCGACGAGACACGGGAGATTCTCGGCTTGTGACTTGCCGGCCCCCCTCTGTCAGTAGACGTTACGACTGTCGAGTGAGTAGTGGTGGTATGGGGACGCTTCGCTGTCGACACTGTGGGGAACCGCTGACGACCGGTCTTCTCGCGACGCAGCGGCGTCATTGCTGTCTCAACGACACCCCTATCGCCGGGGCCTGCCCCAACCACGGTCCGATCGGGCCACACGACGCTGTCGAGGAGTAGCGCTATCGCTCGTCGGTGACGGACTCGGAAAGACGTGTTCTCAGTTTACGCGACGATGCTAGCGGCGGCGATGAACGACCATCGCGTTCCGCTCGTCGATTCGCGCTGCTTCGCTTCTGCCTGTGTCTCGTTTCGAGGGTGTTTCCAGTTCATCGTACTTCTCCATACACGCTCTATGCGTAAAAAGTATTCCATTCCTGATATGTATTTCGTGGTCGTTTATGGACAACGAACCACTCTTGAAGCGCACTCCCTCGGCCTAAAGTACACGAATGATCCAAAATTATCGGTGTGTGTGAAAGCCTTTTTGGTCGATATATCGGGTCCCACACTATTTATCGCAGGTGTATCACTACCCGGGCTACAGCGCGACACCATTACGCGCTCGCGCTCACGCACGCGTAGATAACAAAATGACGAGCGCCAGTTGACTCGAGCGTGCGCTCTTCTACAGCACCTACTCTCTCGAACACCTGTCTGCGAGCGTCACGGGGTGTTCGGTGTGCCGGCGTAAACGATTGGGTGTCAATACAATCACACGAGGTATCGCAGTAGACGACGGCTCCAGCGCCTGTCTCGGCCATATCTTGGTAACAAGTGGCAAGATAATACTATAACCCCTCGTCCATTACCCCGTACTATCCATGAAGAAGCAAGAGCTCATTCACCTACATAGTCTTCTCGCACAGGTACAGCATCACTACGAGACAGAAGCCGAAACCTCCGTTCAACACGACGAATACGCCGAACTGGGTGTCAAGCCGACATCGATTCATAAGTCCAAGACCGACCACAAAGACGCCGTCTTCGCCCTCGCCGATGGTCTCACCTCCGATATGGTCGCAGAAAGCGACGAACCGCTGACGCTCACCGCCGACTGAGTCGATCCAGCCGCCGTTCTGCAGTGACACTATCCCGTTCAGCGCCTTAGCCGTCGGTCTCTAGTCCCCAGTTGCCGGCCCGTAGTCGGTCCGTGTGGTACGCGGTATCGCAACTCTCAGTTCCTTTATACGCTGAGGGCACCTACTTGGCGTGTGAGTGAAGAAACAGGGCGACGGAACCTCCGAATGCCCAACGACGACGAACTGTTTGCGGTCGTAACAGAACACAACGGTGGCAACCACGTCAGAATCCAGTGCGAGGACGGCGAGAACCGGATGGGGCGCATCCCCGGCCGAATGAAGTACCGGACGTGGATCAACGAGGGCGACATCGTCCTCGCCGAACCGTGGGACTGGCAAGACGAGAAGGCCAACATCGAGTGGCGCTACAAGGGCCAGGACGCCGACCAGCTCCGTGCCGAGGGCCACATCGACTCCCTGACTGCCTGATTGACGTATTCTGCGGCCGCATGCTCCCTCCCTACTGAGTGTTCTTTCCGTCTGCTACCGCCGGCAGCTACAGGACTGGCGACGGTACCGGCCCCGGACTTCCCCGTTGCTGACAGACACTGTTTCGAGACGGGTCTATCCCATCCCTGCGCGCAGCTCCGGAGAGATATGACGTCTATGTAGCTCCACTCCCCGTCAGACGAAGTGTCACCGGATTCTGGAACCGTCTATCTATCTGACTACTATTCGTTATATACCGCCGCAGTCTTGCGGTTAGGTACGTGAAGCTCTCANCAGCACAGGGCGGGCTCGAGACGAGTCATTTATATGTACCCCTCCCATCGGATATGATGCGAAGGTCGCCCCGGGCCGCCCGGGTCGACACGGCCGGTCGTCGACGCGGCGACCGGTCGCTCGTAGAAGGCTGCTCGACGCGAGCACCCTTCGACCCCATGAGGATTCCACCCCTGCGGTCCGCCGTCAAGATGGAATCTGATGTGAGCCCACGGACCCATACAGTAGTCACCATCGACGTAGGAGTCGATGGGTTACGCTTCCGACGGAGTGCAACCACTTCCGCCGCTGACTTTGTCAGCACATTCCGGTTGATCCTGCCGGAGGCCATTGCTATCGGAGTCCGATTTAGCCATGCTAGTCGCACGAACTTAGAT
>NZ_BMOU01000003.1 GCF_014647235.1 Haloarcula pellucida | reverse complement strand
CGGGCGGCCTCCTGTACCGGGCGGAAGTCCTCGAACATCTCGGGCTCCTTGTTCACGCCGGGGTAGATGGTGTAGCCGATGGCGTCGGCGCCCAGTTCGGCGGCGTACTCGACCGACCAGTTGTGGGGCGAGTAGGGGTCGCCCATCCAGAGGTCCGAGCCGCCGTTGAGTTTCGCGAGGAGGTTCACGTCGTCCTCGTAGCTGGGGTAGTAGGTTTCTGCGAGTCCTTTGCCGACCGCCAGCGCCGTGACGGCGTCGTGGGTCGCCATCTCGAACACTTCGCGGGGGTCGAGGCGCTCCTCGACGCCGCTGAACTGCTTCGGCCCGTGTTCGAGGCCGTGGTCGTGTGCCAGTACGAGCGTCTTGTCGTTGCGAACGAGTGGTGAGTCGGTGAGGTACTGCATCGGTTTGGTGGGGATGTGTGGACTGTCTGTCGCTGTCCGCCAGAGCTCCGCGGACGGTGCGCTGGCCGTGACGGATCGGTAACTTACGTGAACAGGCGCTTCAGTCGGTTGGCGAGGCTCTTCGAGCGGTCGCCACCGCGGCGACGCTGGGGTTCGCTGTCCTCGGCCTCGCTCGCGTCGCTCGTCTCGGACGTGTCTCTCTCGGCGTCACCGCCAGCGGTCTCGACGGCCGCTGCGAGCAGGCCCTCGACGTCGTTGACGGCGTCCTTGACGGTCCCCTTGACGACGGGGACGTTCGCGTCCTCGAAGCGGTCGCGGTTGACGGACGTGTCGGCCGCGATGATGGCGGCGTCGGCCGATTCGATGTCGGCCGCGGAGAGTTCGTTCTCCGCGCCCATGGCACCCTGAATCTCGACTTCGATGTCGTGACCCTGTTCGGCCGCGGTCTGTTCTAAGTTCTCTGCTGCCATCTGGCTGTGTGCGATGCCCGTCGGGCACGCGGTTACTGCGACGAATTTCATGTGTCTTGAATGGTGGTCTGGACTGCACTGCGCGTTGCGGCGAGGCGAGCGTCGTCGGCACGCTCGCTCGCGGTGCTGTACTCGGTCTCGCTGACTTCGGTCTTCACGTCGGGGATGGTGACGGCGCTCATCGAGAGTTCGTCCAACCCGAGACCGACGAGCAGTTCCGTCAGGTCGGGGTCGCCGGCCATCTCACCGCACATCCCGACCCACGCGTCTGCCGCGTGGGCCTGTTCTACCGTTCGGTGAATGGCCCGCACGACGCCGGGGTAGGTCGGGTCGTGGAGGTCGCCGACGCGCTCGTTCTCGCGGTCGGCGGCCATCACGTACTGGGTGAGGTCGTTCGTCCCGATGGAGAGGAAGTCGACGCGCGCCGCGAGTTCGTCGGCCACGAACACGGCGCCGGGTGTCTCTATCATCACGCCCAGCGACGGCCGCTCGTAGGCGACGCCCCGGTCGTCGAGGTCCGCGGCCGCCGAGTCGACGGCGTCGAGCGCCGATTCGAGTTCCTCGACGCTGGCGACGAGCGGGAACATGACGTTCAGTTCGCCGGCGCCGTCGGCCGCCGCCCGCAGGAGCGCCCGGAGTTGGGTCGCAAAGAGGCCCGAGTCCGGGTCCAGCGAGCGGCGAATCCCCCGCTCGCCGAGGAAGGGGTTCTCCTCCTCGGGGAGGTCGAGATACGGGATACGCTTGTCGCCGCCGATGTCGAGCGTGCGTACGACGACGCGGCCGTCGGGGAACGTATCGAGTGCCTCGCGGACGGCCTCGTACTGCTCGTCCTCCGAGGGGGGCGACTCTCGGTCGAGGAAGAGGAACTCGGTCCGGAACAGGCCGACGCCGTCGGCCCCGCGGTCGGCGGCGGCCGACAACTCCTCGGGTCGACCGACGTTCGCCGCGACTTCGACGTGATGCCCGTCGGTCGTCTCGACGGCTTCCTCGACGACTGCAGCACCGGTATCGGCGGCCGCCGCCTCGCGTTCGTCCTCGTCGGGGCCGACCAGTAGCGTGCCGGCGTCACCGTCGACGACGACTTCGGCCCCCTCCGCGACGTCGTCGAGCGCATCGCCGACGCCGACGACGGCCGGCAGCGCGAGCGACCGGGCGAAGATGGCCGCGTGGGAAGTTCGACCACCGGTCACGGTCGCGAATCCCGCGACAGTGTCGGGGTCTAGTTGCGCCGTGTCGCTGGGCGTCAATCGTTCGGCGAGGACGACGCTGCCTTCGGGGACCTGTCCGAGGGTGACGCGCTCGCTGTCGGTCAGCACTCGCAGGAGGCGGTCACGGACGTCCCGGAGGTCGTCCGCTCGCTCGGCCATCCGGCCGTCCATCCCCTCGAACTGCTCGATGTGCTCGCCGAAGGCGTCGTCGACGGCGTTCGCGGCGGGCAGGCCGTCAGCGATGCTCGTCTCGACAGCGTCCTCGATGGTCGGGTCTTCGAGGAACTGAATGTGCGCGTCGAAGACGGCGGCCTCGTCCTCGCCGACGCGGTCGGCGGTCGCCGCGCGTTCGGATTCGAGTTCGGCGCGGGCCGTCTCGACGGCGGCAGCGAACTGCTCGCTCTCGGCGTCGCGGTCGACGGTCACGTCCTCGGGGTCGGGGAGCGTGACTTCTGGGTCGTACCAGACGACAGTACCGAGGCCGGAGCGCGGCGTGGCACCGGTTCCGTGGAGGGTTCGGTCTGCCATCGTCAGGCGCTCAACTCCTCCTCCGGTGTGGTCAGTATGTCTTCGAGTTCGTCGAGCACGGCCGCCGCGTCGGGGCCGTCGGCGACGAGGCGGAGTTCGTCTCCCTGCCCGACGCCGAGACTGGTGACGGCAATCATGCTCCCCGCCTGCACGAGGTCGTCGCCGGGTTGCCCGGCCGAGACCTCGGCTTCGTGGTCGTTGACGGCCTCGACGAACGCCGCCGCCGGGCGGGCGTGCAGTCCCGCTTCGGGGACGATGGTGACGGTGCGTTCGACGCTCATGCGAGCGCCTCCCGGAGCGTGTTCTGCACTGCCGCCTCGTCGTCGGCCTCGTGGAGTCGCTCGCGCACGTCGTCGTGCATCAGGGAGCGCGAGAGCGAACTGAGGATGCTGAGGTGGTCCTCGCCGCCTTCCTCCGGAACGAGTATCTGGAAGATGAGCGTCGCGGGTTCGCCGTCCATCGACCCGAAGTCGACGCCGTCCTCCGAGCGGGTGAACGCGAGCGACGGTTTCGAGACGGCGTCGGTCTTCGCGTGCGGGATGCCGATACCCATGCCGACGCCGGTCGTCGTCTGCTCTTCGCGGGTCAGCAGCGCGTCGAGGGCGGTCTGTCGGTCCTCGACGCGACCGGCGTCGACCAGCAGGTCGAGCAGGTGTTCGATACATGCTTCCTTCTCGGCGGGTGGTTCGGCCAGCGAGATGTGGCTCGCCGGGAGCAGTTCGTCGATGTCGTCCCGTTGGATTGCGTCTGTCATCGTGTCTCTTGTGGGGGTGTCTGCGGTCAGCGCGCTACCGTTCGTCCGTTCTCAGTCGTCGCTCGGCGTCGCGTTCGCCGCTTCCTGTTCGGCCGCGATACGGTCCTCGAAGTCGGGTTTGACGAGCGTCGCGACGGTCGCGGTGACCAGCGAGCCCAGCAGGATGCACCCGAGGAACAGCAGGGGCTTGTTCGACAGCAACACGACGAAGATGCCGCCGTGGGGGGCGGGCATCGTCACGCCCATCGCCATCGACGCGGCGCCGCCGACGGCGCTCCCGGCGACGACCGACGGGATGACGCGGAGCGGGTCGGCCGCCGCGTACGGAATCGCACCCTCCGTGATGAACGAGGAGCCCAGTACGACGCCGCTCTTGGCGTTCTCGTACATCTCGGCCGCGTACTTGTGCGGGGCGATGAAGGTGGAGAGAGCCATCCCGATGGGGGGAACCATCCCGCCGATCATCACGGCGGCCATCGGCGCGTAGATGCCTTCGGTGATGAGGCCCGTCGAGAAGACGTACGCTACCTTGTTGACCGGACCGCCCATGTCGAACGCCATCATCCCACCGAGGACGAGGCCGACGACGACCGCCTGCCCGCCCTGCATCGATTCGAGGAACCCGGTGAGGCCCTGGTTGGCGAGTGCGACGGGCACGCCCAGCACGAACAGCATGATGGGTGTGAGGACGGCCATCGTCGCGACCGGGATGATGAGTACCGGCATCATCGGCTGGAGGAACTCTGGTACGTTGCGGTTCTTGAACCAGCGGGCGACGTACCCGGCCAGCAGGCCGGCGACGATCGCGCCGAGGTAGCCGGCCCCCGCGCCGCCGCCGGAGAGCCCGATGACGCCGGCCGCTTCCTCGATGACTGTGCCCTGCTGGAGGATGTACGCCAGCAGGAAGCCGGGTGCCAGCCCGGGGCGGTCTGCGATGGCGTACGCGATGTAGGCACCGAGGATCGGCACCATGATGGTCAGGCCGGCGACGCCTATCTGGGCGAGGAACCACCCGGCGGAACCGGTGTTCTCGAAGACGGCCTGCGTGTCACCCACCGCGTATGCGACGGCGAGGAAGATGCCACCGATGGTGACGAAGGGGATCATGAACGACACGCCGGTCATCAGGTCCTCCTTGACGGAGGTCACGTGAGCGCGGAGCGCACTTTCGATTTGGTTGCTATCGGACATTGCGAACTACATCGCCAGCGTCGTCAATAGTTGTACATAAAGATTCGCGTTAGTGATTGTTTTAGGGCGCATGTGACCGATTGGAATAGTGAGATAGCTGTTTTTGATCGGTTGGCTGGGCGGCAGATCGGTAAAATAACACGCATATGGCTGTTAGCCTTTCTGTTACGTTCCGTCCGGGAACCCAACTCGCGGTCCGGAGCGCCCCAGTGTTTAAGCGTTACAGTCGCACACGTACGCGTATGGAATCGGCTGGGACCACCGGTGACCAAGCGGCGTTCGACGTCGAGCACATCGGTGGTATCGAATCGGCGACAGTCGAGATACCGCCGGGTGTGACGATACTCGCCGGCCGCAACGCGACGAACCGGACGTCGTTCCTGCAGGCGATAATGGCCGCCCACGGGAGCGACTGGACGTCCGTCAAGAGGAGTGCGGACCGGGGGCGCGTCGAACTGACTGTGGACGGCGAGACGTACACGCGGACAGCTACCAGAACCGAGGACGGGGTCGTTGGGTCTGGCAGCGGCGTACTCTCGGACCCGACGCTCGCGAACCTGTTCGCGTTCCTCCTAGAAGGCAACGAGGCGAGACAGGCCGTCGTCCGCGGCGACGACCTCCGGGAAGTCATCATGCGCCCGGTCGACCTCGCGGCGTTGCGCCGGGAGATACGCGACGCCGAACAGCGGAAGGCGGCTATCGACGACGAACTCGACGCGGTGGCGTCGCTGAAACAGGACCTCCCGGATCTCGAACAGCGACGGGCGACGCTCCGGGACGAAATCGAGGACGTGCGGGACGAACTCCGATCGGTCGAGGCCGACATCGACGACCGGACGCTAGACGCCGAGATAACGCGCCAGAACAAGAACGAACTGGAGACGGCGCTCGACGAACTGCAGGCGACGCGGTCCGAACTCAGGCGCGTCCGGGACGAGATTCAGTCAGAACAGGAGAGTATCAGCGCCCTACGTGACGAGCGAGGGAGCCTCGCAGCGGAACGGGCCAGTCTCACGGACGCCCCGAAAGAACGGCTCGAGGAGGTCAAAGCCGACCTTACCGCGCGTCGCGAGCGCAAGCGTGACCTCTCCGAGTACACGACCCGACTGCAGAACGTCATCAGGTTCAACGAGGAGTTACTCGCCGGTGAACACACCCAGATTGCCGAGGCCATCGGCGCGAAACCGGAGAGCGTCGGCGACATCACCGACCAACTCTACCGCGGGTCGAAGACGACCTGCTGGACCTGTGGTTCGCGTGTGAAGCGTGACCGCATCGAATCGACCGTAGAGACGATGCGGACCCACCGGGAAGAGACGCTCTCGGAAATCGACGACATCGAGGCAGCACTGGACGAACTGAGCGCGGAACGCGACGACATCGAGACGGCGGTGAACCGACACGAAGACTTGAGCGAGACGATTGCGGAGATAGACGACGAAATCGACCGCCGTCAGTCGACCGTCGCGGACCTGCGAGACCGGCGCGACAACCTCTCCAGTCGGGTCGCCGAACTCGAAGCCCGTGTGTCCTCGCTACGCTCCGAAGAATTCGACGAAGTGCTCGACCTGCACACCGAGGCCAACGAACTGGAGTTCGAGTTAGACCGACTTGAATCGGAACTCGACGAGTTGAACGACGAGATAGACGAGATAGAGGACGAGATCCGTCGGGAGGGGTCACTGGTCGAACAGCGGAAAGACACCGTCGCAGAGCTCATCGACCTGCGGACCCGTATCGACCAACTCGAGAGCGACGCCACCAAGCAGTTCAACGAGCGGATGGACGAGTTGCTCGAAATCCTCGGCTACGAGAACCTCGAACGGATATGGCTCGAACGGACGGACCAGCCCACGGACGCCGTCGACCAAATCACGGCCGAGGACGTCGTCGAGGGGTCGACGTTCGAACTGCACGTCGTCCGGAGTTCGGAAGGCGGGACCGTCTACGAAGACACTATCGCCCACCTCAGCGAGAGCGAGCGCGAGGTCACGGGGCTGGTGTTCGCGCTCGCGGGCTACCTCGTCCACGAAGTCCACGAGCAAGTCCCGTTCATGCTACTCGATTCGCTGGAGGCCATCGACGCGGAACGAATCGCGGCACTCGTCGAGTACTTCTCGTCCTATCCCACCTACCTCGTCGTCGCCTTGCTCCCGGAGGACGCCCAGGCACTCCGAGACGAGTACCATCGCGTGACCGATATCGGCTATAGTAGCCATTGAAAATCGATGCACTCCCGACCGCACGACGGCGGTGCGGTCGGTGTGTGAATCGTTTCAACTGTTACTATAGTCCTGCTCGCATCGACAGCCACCGCGACGGAGGAGGTCACCGACGCTGAACTGGCCGCCGCAGTCCTGACACAGGAGTTCGACGCTGACGAACACGCGATACTCGCCGACTGTGAGCCGTCCCGCGTTCCGTAACCTGTCCACGGAGTCCCGAACGACGGTTTCGACCCGAGACTGTAACCGGTCGATGCTGTCACGCTCCCGGTCGACCTGTTCGGTGTCGTCACCTCGCTCGTATCTCGCACCGCGAACGTTCGTGAGATAGTGCCGAATTGCCTGATACGTGACGAAGTCGTCTTCCAGACGCTCGACGTCGACGCCGCCGCGTTCGAGTCGGTTTCGCGCTTCGACGCGCTGGCCCGCACTGACGTCGTCGTCGGTCAACAGCCGATAGAAATTGGCTGGCTCGCCGTCGACCACGTCCATCCCGGCCTCGCGAATCGCAGCGACGAGGAGCGCCCGGTTGAATCGGTTGGCGAGCGATCGGAGACTCTGGCGCTCTCGTCCCTCGCCGAGCCAGGCAGCCTCCAGCTCCGAGCCCAGCGGTTCTAAGTCGTACGCTTCGAGGAGCCGTTCGACTTTCGACCGTCTACCTCTACCGGAGTCGTGTCCCATTGTCGGGGCGACGACGCCTCGGGACTAATCAGTTGGTGTCGGTCTGTGTCGTTTCCACGTTTTCACGAACCGGCTCACGGATCTACCGAACGTCGACCGACGCCCGGTAATCGTCGCTGGACTCCCGCACGACGAGCGCCGTCGCCTCAACTGTCCGGCCTCGTCGACGACGGCCACCTGCGGTGGGACGGCCATGCAGAGCCAGTCGTTCGACGTGCCTCGTCGACGCACGCACCGCAGGCACGAGGCGCGCAGTGAGCCACGGCCGGTGAGCGTCCGGGTGATTTCGTAGTATCCTCAACTGATGATGTCGTGGGTATCCTGGTCAGAGACCGCACTCGCATTGGTGGCAGGACACCCAATTCCGGCTGAGGAACGAGAGAGCCGATACCGCCGTGTCACCCAGTCGGGAGCCGTGCCAGTCCACCGGTGTCGCGGTAAGAAACGTACAACGCGCCATCGGCCGTTGCCACGCCGATGCGATAGGACTCTGGATCGTATTGCCACCGACGCGACCCGCTGACAGGATCGTAGGCGGCGAGTTCGTGGCCGCTGGCTACAACGAGGACGTCACCGACACGCTTCAGCGCCTCCACCGTTCCGCCGATTGCGATGTCGGTCGTCGTCTGCCATCGCCGGGTGCCATCGAGGGCGAAGGCGTCCAGCCGGACGAGGATGCCGCCGTCGGGGTCGTTGACCGAACTCGCAACGAACACACCGTCTGGAGTCGCCGTCACTGTCTCGAGTTCGTACCCGACGTTCCGACGCCACTGAACGGGTCCGTCATCGCGGTTGATGGCGACAAGCTCGTCCGCGCGGTCGTCACGGGCTGCTCGCACGTAGACATGCTCGCCAAGCCAGAGCGGCGGCCCAAAGTGGCTGATCACCTCGCCGGTCACTGCGGTCTCCCACAGGACGTGCCCATCGCGGGCCCGGCGCATCCGCACGGTGGAATTGCGGACCGTCACGATCCGGTCGCCGGCAGCGACGACGTGGGGATAGGCATCACGGGCTGGTGATTCCCATAGCACCTCGCCTGTTGTTAGAGAAAGGGCAACCAGCTCTGTGTCCCTGTTCGAGTTTGTAACGGGAACGATACTGGCCGACTCACTGAGCGTAGGATACGGATACCTCCGCCCCGACTGCTGGAAGCGGCGTGTGCCGTCGCGCGCATCGTAGCCGGTGACCGTCTCTCCGACTGGATCGATGCCGACCAGCAGCGAGCCTTGCCGACCGAGCCAGCCGGTTCGGGCTTGCCCCTCCACGTGCCATCGTTCGGTACCCGACAGGCCGACTGTGTAGAGGTCTCCGTCGGTGCTGTGGACGTGGACCGGGCCGCCCGACGTCGGGACAGCTGGTCGTGCCTCGATTGGACCACCGGTCTCGAAAGTAAAAGCCCGCTCCCCGTCAGCGGTGAACGCGTGGAGTCGCTTATCCTGTCCACCAACGACGACGTGGTCGGCAGTCGCGGCTGGTGGGCCTGCGGCCACGGCAGCCGAGAAGTCATGCTCCCAAAGCGGTTGCACACCGGACGTCACTGACTGCAGGCTGCACCCAGCCAGCGCGAGCGTCCCCGCCGATGCGAGCGACGCGAGCGTCTGGCGGCGCGACCAGTTTCGGCCGTCCTGTCGTTCGCCTGCATCCCGTGATGGGTCGTGCGTATCGGCAGTGGCGTCGGTGTCGCGTTCACGCATCGTTTATGGCCTCCGGAGCGACCCGTGTCAGGCCGAACGTGTGTCCTAGGTAGACGGTCTCGCCGGCCGCGTGTGCCCATTCGACGCTG
The DNA here is from genome assembly GCF_014647235.1 of Haloarcula pellucida. Lineage (GTDB taxonomy): Archaea > Halobacteriota > Halobacteria > Halobacteriales > Haloarculaceae > Haloarcula > Haloarcula pellucida. The sequence continues at coordinate 481,212 of NZ_BMOU01000003.1, read as the reverse complement.
CCGCCGTCCTCGAAGGGTCTGCCCTCGAGCGGGATTGTCCGGACACGCGTGCCGTCCTGCTCGTGGATGTAGAGCACGGTCGGGCTGAACGGGATGGTCCCGCTCGGGCCGCGGATACGGTGGGTTCCGCCGACCAGCGTCACCAAGCGGTCGCCGACCTGCATCGGCCCGTGGGTCACGGCGTTCCCGAGGTCATCACGCCATACCTGCTGGCCTGAGGCGACGTCGAACGCCCGGAGGGTGTAGTCGGCGCCACCAACATACACGCGCTCTTCGGTCACTAACGGTCGTGTGAATACTGTGTTGGCAAGCGACCCGCGCCAAGCGACGCTCCCGCTCGCGGTGTCCAGCGCGAGTAGTTCCTCTGTGGCGGCGCCGAGGTATGCGGTCCCATCAGCGGCTCCCACGGCTGACAGCGCAGCACCGAGCTTCCGAGTCCATTCGACGGTCCCAGTCCGGTCGAGGGAGAGCACACGGCCGTCGACCAAGGGTGCAATCACGCCACCGGACGTCGCGCCGGGAGCACCCGACAGCGACGCGGGCAGGGGATGGGTAAAGAGCGTCTCACCGTCTGCACGGGCGACTCCAACCAACTGGTCTGGCACGTCATCTTCGGTGCCGGAAATTGGGACCACGATTTGGTCGCCAAGGGGAATCGGGGCAAACTCGACGACCCCGGGGTCGGCATCGTCGATCGGCGCGAGCGGACGCTGCCAAACCGTGTCACCAGTGGACGCATCGACAGCAACCATCGTTTCGGCCTTCGAGATGGCGTAGGCCCGCCCGTCACCGACGCCGATGGGCGATTTCTCGCCTTTCGCGACCGTCACCGTCCAGGTGCTCTCACCGGTCTGAATATCCAATCCGGCGACGATTGGTCGATCTCGAAACGGACTGTGCGATCCGGCAATGAGATGACCGGCGCCGGTCGTGGCGACGGACGAGGGTTTGCGAAGTCCCGTATACCACGATCGCCGGATTGGGGGCGACCTTTCACCACGGAGACCGGCACAGCCGGCGAGGCCGCCGACGACGCCGGCGAAGACGCCGAGGGCATCACGGCGTGTCATGGAGGGCATGTATCGACCGTTACAATAGCCATTATATCAGTCTTGTTTTTCAGGAGACACGTGTGCTGAACCTGGCGAAACGACATGCCTCTGCGTGTCCTTACCCGCTGCGTTCGCGAGCCCGCTATCGGACGGGATCGAGACCGCGACAATCCGGAATGGTCGGTCGCGAGCCACGCGGAGGTCCCGCGAACGCAGTGAGCGGGGCGGGCCGGATCGTCACACCTGTTCAGCTGGTAGCGTCGCCCGACGAACCAGCTACTGCCCTGACGGACTCAGAAAGGGCGCGGCCGAGGGCTTTCAGGAGTCGTCGCTGGTGCTGGGTGTCCGGCGTTGTAGCTCGTGGATGACGGTCACTCGAAGACCGGTTACGCGTCGAGGCGCTGGAGCAATTGCGTAACGTAGGGACTGTTCTCCCAGCTGCGGTGTGGACTGATCGTCGTGATCAGCGTACGAGCCTCCTCGTGGCTCAGATGCCGGTTCCGGGCGTACTCCACGATGAGTCGCGGCGTCGGGACGATCCGCGGCCCCTGTAGCACGGCGTGAATCAGTGGGAAGTTCGTCCCACCGAACTCGTCGGTAAGAAACCCGTCGACGTCGAGCGTGTTCGCGAGGACGATCCCATCGGTTTCGCCGTCGTCGAGGCCGAACGTCGGCCGCGAGTCCGGCGTCTCGTCGCGGTCGTAGGGGTCCTCGACCGTGTAGTGACCCCGAGCCGCAAGAACGTTGTTCGCAGCCGCGGCGTGGCTGTCCTGATACTGCGTGATGTCACGGAGCTCTGTCACGACTTCCGACGGCACGAACACGTCACAGGAGGTGAGGAGAAACTGGAACGGGTCCGGAGTATCGGTGTCGGCGCCTGCGTCAGCTCGGGATACAGCGAGACTGACGAGCGCGCTGGTGTCGGCGACGATCGTTCGCAGTCGCCGGCCGCTCATCGTTCGTCGTCGGCTGTGGGCTCGACCGCCGTCGCGTCGCCATCGTAGACGTCGACGTCGTCAGGGGCAGCGAGATCGAGTGGCTCGTCTTCGAGGTCCGCTTTGAGCAGACGGAGGCGCTGGGCGGTCTCGGCACCGACCAACTGCTTGACCGTCTCGAATTCGAGTTGACCGTCGTAGTACTTCGTCGCGACCAACTCCTGAAACGTCTCGCTGTCGGCTGTGTCTTCGATGTACTCGCGAATCGCCTCGACGAGCAGATCCGTCCGATCCTTGTCGAAGAGTTCCGCAATCGCGTCCAGCCGGTCGACGAGGTACTCCGGCGACTGGAAGTGAACCCGCCGGGGGTCGTCGCTTGTACTCATACTATGTGCAAGTTCTGCACATAGATGCATAACGGTTTCGGCGTATGCACAGAGCTTGCACATCAGAGTGCTTGGAATAGGACTCGGTCCCGCCTGTCTCAGCCGTCGTTCTGGTCAATACGGTCGAACAACCAGAAATCGTAGAAGCCGAGGTCAAGCAAGACGAGTGCGCCAGCTATCCACTCAACGGTGGGTAGCTGGCTTCTCTCTTGTGCTTTCCCGTCGGTTGTCTGGAACCGTGTCGGGAGGCCGGTTGAGAGAGGTTCAGTGAGATGGAGTTTCAGCCCGGCCTGGTCATCTCCGGTGGCTGCGTAGACGTCGGCGGCATCTTGATAGAGGGAGATGATGGTTGCATCTACGATGAGGACGTTTCGAACGCGTTCGAGACGTCCATTCAGGTCGTCTTGGCCAGTATCGAGATCCTCGCTGGCGTCATCGAGAATCTCTCCAAGGAGTGCGACGAAGGCTGGTGAGAACCAACCGTGGAAGGTTGAGTAAGAGGGGTCGTTGCAGTCAGCCATTTCGAGGAAGCGTTCGAGAAATGCCTGAATGGAACGGTCTGATCCAGCAGCGAAGCCGAATGAGAGCGTGTAGAGCAGCGCAACAGCGTCGAACTTCCGCTCTCGTTGGACGAGATTCGTTGCGCGAGCGCGCTCGTGCAACTTGTCGGAAGGAAACGCTCTTTGAATCCGGTGGCGCGTAAGTCACACTTGCCACCGGGTTTTCTCAAACTGGTAGCTCCAACGGTATCTAATCAGGAGACTGCGCGGCCGTTGGCGTTAAACTAGAACGGATGGCTTCCCAAGAGCGTAGGTTCTAATCGAGGTATTATCGCTTCCGACGGTCGTTACGCTCCCACAATGCCGACAATATTCGCGTATTTGACGATGCGTTTGTCTTTATAACGCTTTTATTGGCGTACATCTCCAATATGGCTCGATAATGTGGGATATTTGGTTCTATATCCCTCGAAATATATTCATTCTCGGCGCGGGCGGGCATCGTCAACGGGTTCCACGACGACTGTCTCGGCGAGTGATTGGAGCTCACGGAGCGGTAGAACTCTGGTTTCGTGTTCGGTGACGGCGAAGGATCCGACGGCGACAGCCTGTGAGAGTGCCGTCGAATCGTCGGCGCTATTGTCAAAAGCGGCGAGGAGGCCCGCGAGCAACGCGTCTCCGGCGCCGACGGTGTCGACGACTTCGACGGACGGCGCTGCTGCGTGGTAGGACTCGTCGGCTCCCACGAGGACGGCGCCGTCGCCGCCGAGGGAGACGGCGACGCGTTCGAACCCCGAGTGACGCAGTTCGCTCGCAGCGGCGACGACGTCCGCGATGGATTCGAGGGGACCGTCGACGGTCACGGCGAGTTCCGATTCGCTGGGATTGCAGAGGCTGTAGTCGCCGTCGAGGCTCTCAGGCGTATCACCGCCCACGTCGACGGCGGTATCGCACCCGCCAGCCTCGGCCACACTGCCGACGATACCCGCGTCGAGTCCCGGAAGGGAGGCTCCCGTCGACCAACGCATCGGATAGCGTAACCGTGTGGTCGACGGTGGGATTTCATGTGACGGTCAGTATCATCGGGACACCTCGACCACGGTCGTTGCTGCGTCATCGAACGCACCGTACACGGCGGCATCGTCGAGCCTATCGGTGACGAAGAGGTCGACGTCTTCGAGTCTGGCGAAGCGGACGAAACTCTGCTGGTTCACCTTCGAGCTATCGGCCACGAGGACGACCCGAGACGCGGCCTCGACGATTCGGGACTTCACCTCGGCTTCGTCTTCGTTCGGAGTCAGGAGCCCGGCTTCGGGGTCGATACCGTTCGTGCCGAGAAAGAGCAGGTCGAATTTCGTCCGGTCGACGAATCGCTCCGCACTCGGCCCGACGCAGGCGCGGGTCTCCTCGCGGAGCGTCCCACCGGTGAGCTTCACTCGGAAATCGTTTTCTCCGAGGGTGTGGGCCTGCAGAGGGGAGTTCGTGACCGCGACGAACGAGTCACTGGGATCGATACGTTTGGCGATCTGCATCGTCGTGGTGCCGGCGTCGAAGAAGACGACTTCGCCGCATCGAATCTCTTCGACGGCCCGTTCGGCGATGGCTCGTTTCTGTTCGAGATGCTGTACCTCCTTCTGGCTGAACGACTGCTCGCTGGCCAGCGCGGTCGCGGGAACGGCGCCGCCGTGAGACCGCTCGATTCGACCCTCCTCTTCGAGTTCTCGGAGGTCACGGCGGATGGTAGCCGTCGAGACATCCAGTTCCGCGGCGAGAGTCGCGGCCTTGCAGCCGTCCTGTTCCGTTACGCGTTCGACGATGAGTCGTTTCCGTTTCTCTGGTAGCATGGTCGTCGTCTGAGTGCGAGAGCGGCGACAGCACCAGTCCACGAGCGACTGAGACCGCGACAGTCGCGCCAACGCGGTGGCCGATACGGCGGTGTTGTGAACACCAGCTGAAACGGATTACGGTGCCATCGACAGCTCCCAGCGGTCAGTTATTGTGCCGATACAACTCGTCTCTTCACGGTCAGGACAACATCGCCCACGTGGAGGAGGCGTCCTCGTCGTCCTCGCACCCCGAGTCCGGTTTGAGACCGGTCACCGTGCCAGCGGTGACCAGCGACCCCAGCAGGATGATACCGAGAAACGTGAGCGGTGCGTTCGAGAGCGGCACGACGAAGATGCCGCCGTGAGGCGCGGGCATCGTGAGACCTACGCCCATCGCGAGGCTGGCGGCGACGGAACTCCCGGCGACTATCCCCGGGATGACCCGAAGCGGGTCCGCGGCGGCGTAGGGAATGGCCCCCTCCGTGATGAACGAGGCGCCGAGGATGACGCCACTCTTGGCGTTCTCGTACATCGCGTCCGGGTACTTGTGCGGGGCGACGACAGTAGCGATGGCCATCCCGATGGGCGGCGTCATGCCTGCGACCATCACGGCGGCCATCGGTTCGTAGATGCCGACTCTGAGCAGGTCGAACGCGAAGAGGTAGGCGACCTTGTTGACCGGGCCGCCCATGTCGAAGGCCATCATCCCCCCGAGTATCGCACCGACAATCATCGCCCTGCCGCTTTGGATGTCCACCAACGACCCCTGCAACCACTGGTTGACGACGGCCCCAGGCACGCCGATACAGAAGAGGACGACCGGAAACAGGGCGATGACCGTCCCCGCGGGCGTAATCATGACTGGCATCATCGGTTTGATTGCGTCGGGGACGTCGAGTCCGCGGATGCGGCGGACGACGTAGCCGACCAAGAGACCGACGGCGAGCGCCCCGAGATAGCCCGCCTCGGCCATCGCCGTCGGGAAGCCGACCGCTTCCCCGGCCGCTTCCAGAACCGGCCCCTGCTGGATGATGTACGAGAGGATGAATCCCGGTGCGATTCCCGGCCGGCCCGCGATGGAGTAGGCGACGTACGCTCCGAGGACCGGCACCATCAGTGTCAGACCCGCCGTCCCGAGTTGCGCGAGGAACCACCCGACCGACCCGGTCGCCTCAAAGACGCTGACGGTGCCGCCGCCGAAGAACGTGGCGTACGCGAACGCCATCGCCAGCAACAGTCCGCCCGTCGTGACGAACGGGACCATGTACGAAACCCCCGTCATCAGGTCCCTGCGGACCGACGTGAGATGGTTTCGCAAGGCCCCCTCCAGATATCGTTTCGACATTTCCTACAGGTAGCCAATACGTCATGCATTATAATATTTTGGAGATTGCGCATTGATGAGTGTTCGTGTCCGGAACCAACGGGATTTTCACAGAAGTGTGCAAGGATGTCGGTTCTCAGAGCGGGTTGACCGAAAGACGACGCTACGATAGGCCATCGACGATCCGGCCGAACGGCGCTGAAAATGAACACTGGACGGCGCGGGAACACAGCGCAAGCTATAGTAACAATTGAAACGATTCACACACCGACCGCACCGCCGTCATGCGGTCGGGTGTGCATTGATTTTCAATGGCTACTATAGTCGATGCGACGAACCCCGCGAGAAATCACTCCGCGAGTCAGACGAGGTCCGTCGTGACGGTTCCGTCGAAGTTCAGAAGAAGCGACTGGACGTAATCACCGAACAGCGCCTTTCCCGTCGGCGTCCGTCGGTCTCCGACGAGGAACAGGTGGTCACAGTCGTACTCGTCGGCTATCGTCAGGACACTCTGGGCGTGGCCCGAACTGGGAACGACGGAACACGCAGTCTCGTAGTCGACGTCGACGTCGGCCAACTCCTCCGAGGCCACCCTATCGAGGAACCGGTGGATGTTGTCGATTGCATCGGCGCTACCCGGGCCGGGACCACCGACTGACGTCTCGGGGTTCTCGACGACAGATCCGATGTCTTCCTCGGTCGCCTCGGCGTACAGGACGATGTCTGCACCGACGCCGGCGGCGAGTTCGCCTGCCTCTCTGACCATCGATTTGCTACTGTCGCTGTCACTGACGACGACGAGCGCACGTTCCATACGGGAGCTGTATCGGTCATCACTAATAAAGCATGGGGCAGGGGTGCTCACCGGTGAGTGAAGGCGGGCGCGACATTGAGACGCTCTCGGGCGGACGGAGACGGAGTCAGTTCACTGAGGGCCCGTCGTGACTACCGTAATATATTACCGAGAGAGGTGAGACGGGCGGGTATATGTGTTCGCTGACAGACAGCCCTATGGCTCGTAACGGCAAGACCATAATCCTGGCCCACGACCACGGGACCGAAATCGGGCCCAGCGGCTTCGAAGGAGTCGAAGAGCGCCTCGACCCCCGGGAAGTGTTCGAGATGGCCAGACACGACGCGGTGACGGCACTCGGCATCGGGAAGGGCCTGACCGAGACGTACTACCCCAGTTACGAGGACGACGTGGCCCTGCTGGCGAAGCTCAACGGCACGTCCAGCCTCTGGTCCGGGGAGCCGTACTCGCCGCAGAACTGGTCGGTGGAGTACGCTGCCGAACTCGGAGCCGACGCTATCGGCTACACCATCTACCCCGGGTCGAACCGCGAACCAGAGATGTTCGAGGACTTCCGCTGGGTACAGGAGAACGCCCGCGACTACGACCTGCCCGTCGCCATGTGGTCGTACGCGCGCGGGCAGGCCCTGAAAGACCACAAATCCCGAGACACGGTCGCGTACGCCGTCCGACTCGGCCTGGAGGTGGGCGCCGCGTGGTGAAGGTGAAGTACCCGCGGAGCGACGCGGCGATGGAGCACGTCGTGAAGGCCGCTGCCGACGTTCTGCTCGTCCTCAGTGGCGGTGCAAAAGTCGACGACCGGGCCTTCCTCGAACTCGTCGAACGTGTCGTTGACGCCGGTGTCCGCGGCCTCGCCGTCGGCCGCAACGTCTGGCAGCGCGAGGACCCCTACAGGATGCTCGACGCTCTCGAACGGGTCGTCTTCAAGCAGGAACCGGCCGCCGTGGCGCTCGACGGGTAAGATGACCGAGACCAACCCCGACGCGGCGACGGTGTCCGCCGTCCGTTCCTGTCGAGATGCGCTCCCACCCACCCCTGCTGGTGGCGACGTAGTCTTCGGGTTCGACGGCTACGTCGACACCGTGAGGCAGGTTCGGACGGACATAGACGGGGAGACGACCGAACCGCTGGAATCGCTGGCGGCGCTCCGGGACCGCATCGGTGACGCGGTGGCAGCCGACAGTTCTCTCGCGCTGGACTGGCACGACCGCGGGAGGCGTGCGGGCGGGCACGTGTGCCACCTCGCGCGTGCGTGGGACAGATTGGAGTACGACCCGACCCTCCTCGGAATGCTCGGGAAGCCACAACTCCCGCTGTTCGACGACGAGTTCGGCCACCTCGAAACCCACAGCCTCGGCGAACCCGGCTACACAGACGCGATGGAGTTCGAGGACGGGAAGTTGATGCTCAACGAGGAGGGAGACATACGCCAGTTTGACTGGGAGACGCTTACGTCAACCCTCGGACGCGAAACCCTCGTCGATGCCATTGACGGGACGGAACTGTTCGGCATTGGGTACTGGGCCATGGCCCCGCGCCTCCCGAGTGTCTTCGACGGCCTGCGGGACGACGTCTGGCCGTCGCTCACCGACCCACCCGGGCACGTCCTCCTCGACCCGGCAGACATCAGGAAACTAAACGGAGACACCGTCGAAGCGATGGTCGAAGCGACTGAGCGATTGGACGACGTGGCGACGGTAACCCTGTCGGCGAACAGAGCGGAGACACGGGCACTCGCCGACGCCCTCGGGAGGTCGCAGACTGACGACCCGACCAGAGCGGTGTTCGATGCTGTGGACGTCAGTCGGGTCGTCACGCACGGCGTATACGAATCACGCAGCTTCACAGCTTCAGATACCGCCAGCGTCGCGGTGTCACCTGTCGCTGACCCCGAGATGACGACCAGCGCCGGCGACCACTTCAACGCCGGTCTCTCTTTCGGACTGGTCGAGGGGTTCGACGACGCGGAGGCCCTCGTCGTCGGCAACGCACTGGCACGACAGTTCGTTGTCACCGGGACGACGCCGACATACGGCGACCTAACCGAGGCCGTCGAGTCCTATCTCGGACAGTTCGACTGACGGCATCGGTAGCCGGGACCCCTTCCATTTATGTGCGCCGTTTGGTAGCCACCCTCATTCCCAGCATCTGAGATAACATCAGTACCGATGTTATTCAGGGTGCGTTTGTGTGCGAACGTGCCGGTCGTAGACGAAGGTGGTCAGGGCGAACCGAGGGACGTCCGAGTCTCGGAGAGCGGATTCCCTCGAGAACGCGTCTGCGTCACTCCGAGTCCGACGGTCTGGATGTGCGTTCCTGAGCGGATCGCAATCGAGCCACCTGAGGTGCCGATTTCTGGACCGTCGGTCGACCTGTCGTGTGGCGAATCCAGCGGGAGCGGTGGCTCGTCGGTTCTCGAACCGACCGACTGTCTTTGGCGAACCAATACGACGGCCGACTACCGGGGGAGAGACGAACACACAGCCAGTGGAAGACTGTTGAGCGATCGGTCCCTCAGTAAGAACAGACCACAGTACTGCGTGTCACGACAGCGGGAAGCCCGCGTCGCGGCGGTAAACTATAGTAGCCATTGAAAATCAATGCACACCTGACCGCACGACTGCGGTGCGGTCAGTGTGTGAATCGTTTCAATTGTTACTATAGCGGCGCTATCCAGTAGGTCGGAAGAAGAGGGTGCAACGTGACCGGGGCGCCGTACAGCGTCCGGCGATCTCGACTCTGCAAACGGCGTTCGGGCTAGAGGTCCGAGAGTAGCCGCTCTCGGTACCTGCCGACGAAGGTGTACAGCAGGATGGCCGAGAACAGAATCACACCATTGACCGTCTGAACTATCTGTGGCCCGACGTTCAGCATCACGAGACCCGCACTGATAGTCCCGAGCAACAGGACCCCGCCCAACGCGTTCAGGACGTTCCCGCGGCCGCCGAACAGGCTGATGCCGCCGATGACCGCCGCCGTGAACGCCGGGAACAGCTGTGCCGTCCCGAGCGTAGGCGTGGCACCCCCGGTGAATCCGGTCAGGAGGAGGCCACCCGTCGCCGCGAGCAGTCCGGAGACGACGTAGACGCTGATGACCACCTTGTCGACGTTGATACCCGCCTCACCCGCCGCCTCCTTGTCGCCACCGACCGCGTAGATGGCGCGGCCGAACCGCGTCTTCGTCAGCCACGCGAACACGGCGACGAACAGCGCGAACATGAAGAAGACGGCCACGGGCATCGGCTTGAACAGCGGCAGGTCGACCGTGGCTCCGCCGAGATACGTGAACGTCCCGGGGAGGTTGAATATCGACGTCGAGGAGAGCACGAGGATGCCCCCCTCGAAGATGATGAGCGTCGACAGCGTCTGCAGGAACGGGTTCACCCCGAACTTGCTGATGAAGAAGCCGTTCAGGAACCCGATGAACGCGCCGACGCCGAGGACGACCGCGATGCCGACGACGCCCGGCGTACCCGGCGCCCACTGGGTGAGAAACAGCGACCCGGACATCGCAGAGAAGCCCGCTATCGAACCGACCGAGAGGTCGAAGTGGCCGCTGATGAGACAGATACCCTCCGCGAGCGTTATCGCACCGAGTCCCGCGCTGGTGTAGAGCAGGAACCGGATGTTCCTGTAGTCGGTGAATATCTCGGGGAGCAGCGCCGAGAAGAACAGGAACGAGACGAACAGGATGGGCCAGATGAGGTTGTCCATCAGGAACAACAGCATCCGGGTCCTGTCGGTGTCGCGGAGGTCCTCGACTGACGACGACAGGTTGGTCAGGGTACTCATTGTCTCCAGTTACTGTTGTTCCTGATAGCGGCGCGCGATGTTCCCGTAGAGATACGGTTCGAGCGCGTTGTCCTCGGTAATCATCGCGTGACTGGCCTTGAGCCACGGGAACCACGTCTGGTCGTTCGACTCGAACTCGGTCATCGGCGCAGGGCCCCAGAAGTTGTTGCTCCACGGGTTCACGCCGAACACTTCCTTGTCCTCAACGGTGAGGTTCTCGCCGGGCGTGACCGTCGACCCGACCTGTGGGAGGGCGTCCTGCCCGCCGTCGAGATACTTCACCATCAGTTCGATGGTCATGGGCGCGTAGAAGTGAAGCGGCTGGTCGATGGCGAAGTCGTAGTAACCGGCCTCGATGCGTTGGTTCAGCGTCGGACCGCCGTCGATACCGAAGGCCATGACGTGGCCGTCCTCGTCTTTCTTCTTGTACCGGTCGAGTTGCTGGAGGGCCTGCAACGCGCCCATTCCGCTCCCGACGTTGTTCGAGTAGATGGCGTCGACTTCCGGATTGGCACGGAGCGCGTTCACCATCTTCGGCGTCGTCTCCTCGGGCGTCCCGTTGCTCTCGACGCGCGAGACGACTTCGACGTTGTCCGGCAGGTTCTCGGTGAACCCGTACAGACGCTGCTGACTCGTCGGCGCAGAGAACGTGAACACGCTGGTGACGACCTTCACGTCTTGGTCGGCCATCCCGCGCTCGTTCAGCATCTCGGTGAAGCGTTCGGCCGCGACTTCGCCGCCGCGACGCTGGCCGAACATGTTGCCGAGGACGATGTCTTCGCTGAGTGTTGCCGTGTCGAAGTTCATCACCGGAACGTCCTGTTCGGCAGCACGCTCGGCGATAGACGCCGAAGCCTCACCCGATGCCGGGTTGAGCAGGATGCCATCTACGTCCTGATTCAGCAGGTTAATCGCCTGCTCCGTCTGCTTGGACGGTTCGAACTGCGCGTCGGTGATAGTCACCTCGACGTTGTCCATGTCTTCGGTGTACCACCGGCCGGCCAGACCTTGGACGAACAACCCGGCCTGTCCCATCCCCTTCATGGAGATGCCGAAGTGGTAGCTGTCGTCGCCACCCCCGCCGGCGCTCCCTGTCGACGCGCCGTCACCGCTGTTACTGTTCGAGCCGCCGTCCGAGCCCCCGCTGGACTCCAGACAGCCGGCCGCACTGAAACAACTGGCCGCACCTATCCCTCTCAGGAGATTACGTCTGCTAACTCGCATGGCTAGTATGGGATGTGTTCCCGAGAAGAGAATGATGGTTAACTATACTTAACCTTTTCTAACTATCGTTGACAACGGGGACGGCCCCGGCACCGACCCTCGCCAGAACCATGTCGAAGACGCTGTCGTTCGGCGTCTGTCGCTGCTACGGGTATGGTCTCGACGGCAAAAGGTGTTCGACGGGGACAATCGCGGCGGACTACGCAGTCGAGGAGGACGTGGCGGACTCTGAGCCCGCCGTCTGTTCATCGGCGTCCGTGTCGTCGCCGAGGACCGACTGGCCGCTAATCATCATCGAGACGATGTCGTCTCGGGTGACTTCCTCGGTATCGACGACGTCGACCACGCGCCCGTTGAACAGGATGGCGATGCGGTCCGTCCACGAGAATATCTCCTCTAGGTTGTGGTCGATGATGATGACCGAGTGGCCGTTCTCCTTGAGCGTGAAGACCAGTTCCTCGACTTCGTTGACCGCGGCCTTCGAGAGCGCAGAGGTCGGTTCGTCCAGCAGGACGATGTCGGGGTCGGTCACCAGCGCCCGTGCGATAGCGATGGCCTGGCGCTCCCCGCCCGAGAGGTACTCGACCGGCGTCTCTGGGTCCACGTGGATGTTCAACCGTTCCCTGAGGATGCGCTCTGCTTCCTCGTTCATGTACTCTTCGTCGAGGACGGGAATCAGCCCGCCGATTTTCTTGATGGGGTTCCGACCCAAGAAGAGGTTCGAGGCGACCGACAATTCGTCGACCAGCGCGAGGTCCTGATAGACGGTTCCGATGCCGAGTTCCCGGGCCGCTTTTGGGTTCTCGATGGTGACCGGATCGCCGTCGTAGCGGATCTCCCCGGCATCCGGTTGGTGGATGCCGACGAGCGTCTTGATAAGCGTCGACTTGCCGGCGCCGTTGTCGCCGACGAGGCCGAGCACTTCGTTGTCGCCCAGTTCGAGGTTCACTCCCGAGAGTGCCTCGACTGTGCCGAACCGTTTCTCGATACCGTCTACTGCTATGAGCGGGGTGTCGTCGTTGGTCATATCGTACGCTCCGTGTGCTACCACGTACCCCAAACAGACTGGAAAATGATATAAATAATTATCGGTGACGCCTCGGCTATCGGCCGAACATATCGACCCGACCGGAAGTAGTGGACTTCATTATAAGGCCGAAATCGGAATCCTCGAGCGCTAATGAGGCAGCTATTTCGCTGTCGATTAATTACCGTGCTGGTGCGTCATGCGACAGCAGTTGACAATCAGAAGCAGTACGCTGGAGTCCACAACAAATGAACGACGAGATAGCGACCTACTTCCGCCGGAGCGTACTCCAGTCGTTTTCGGCCTATCGGATGCGAGCCATCTGGGACCACTCGACGACGACCGGTCTGGCGAACCATGACGGATAGACACAACCCCCCGCTACGGCGACGTGGCCGCCGACGAGGCGCTCTCGTTCGAGGGCGTCGTGGAACGCCATGGAGAACGTGGCAGTGGGACGCCGACCACGGGACCGGGTGTGACCGGCCGAAACAGTACCGATCGCTGACAGCGACCAGACGCACCGAGTCGACGATAGCGCCCACGCCCGGCGCCGCCCCGCTCTATCTCGCGCCATCCGCCGCGGTACGCCCCGACGACTGCCGCGACGGCACGACGGTCTCCGCACCAGCCGTACGCGTTCGGTATCCGACGAAGCATCGGCACCCTATCGAACCGAACGGACCGTAAACAGCCGTTGGAACGCCGGTTGTGGGTAGCGTTCCGAAACAATTATTAATGCATGTTTATATCCTTCGTGTGGCCGCCAGTAACATGGCAAATACTCACAATCGAAAGGCCACGACCAGCTATCAATGACAGACAAAACTCACGACCCGGCACGGCGTACAGATTCCGAAAGCACCCTCCGTCTCGGTCGCCGTAGCCTCCTCAAGAGCATCGGCGCGGGCCTCTCAACGGCAGTCCTCGGCGGCGTCCTCGGCGACGAGACGTCGATCGTCGAGACTGCGAGCGCCGACGGCCAACCGTACCGTCCGGACTACCACTTCTCGCCCGACGACGGATGGATGAACGACCCTAACGGGATGGTGTATCACGATGGTACCTACCACCTGTTTTATCAGGCCGGCGAGAACCGACGGCGGTGGGACCACGCGACCAGTACAGACCTCGTCGACTGGACGGAACACGGGACGAAGATTCCCGACACCAGTTCCATTCAGGCGTACTCGGGGGGCGCAGTCATCGACGAGAACAACACGTCCGGGTTCGGGACTGACGCACTGGTCTGCATGTACACGGGCCGCCACGACGACGAGACGCAAGACCAGCGCCTCGCGTACAGCACGGACGGCGGCGATACTGTCACGAAGTACGCGGGCAACCCCGTCATCGATACGAACCACAACGACTGGCGCGACCCCAACCCGTTCTGGTACGATCCCGCCGGCGAGTGGCGCATGACCGTCGCTCGCGTCAGTTCGACTACCTACGACGGGACCACCTATCCCGCCGGCATCGAGATTTGGCGCTCCCCGGACCTGAAGAACTGGACGTACCTGAGCACCTACGAGTCCGGTGGCGCTGGCTGGGAGTGTCCGGACCTCTACGAACTCCCCGTCACGAACACGGGCGAGCGTCGGTGGGTGATGACCATCTCCGTCGAGTGGGACCACGTCGAACACCACATCGGCCACTTCGACGGAACGACGTTCACCGTCGAGAACACGGTGTACGCCAACGACGGCTGGGACTTCTACGGTGGCCAATCGTGGGACAACGAACCGGCCACCGACGACCGGCTCAGTCTCTCGTGGATGAACCACTGGGACTACGCGCTGGACACGCCGGACAACGGGTGGAAGGGAGCGCAGTCGTTCCCCCAGCGCCTCGAACTGTACGACACCGGGTCCGGAATCGAACCGCGCCAGCGACCCGACAGCGCGCTCGAATTGGCGCGTGAAAACCAACTCGCAAGCCTGAGCGGCGAGCCGATTTCGTCGTCGGACGACCCACTCGCCGGCACGAACGTACAGGGCCAGCGACTCGAGATCCTCGCTACCATCGACCCCGGCGATGCCGATTCCGTGACGCTCGGGGTGCGCGAGGGCGATAGCGAGACGACTCGCATCACCTACGACGCCGTCAACACCGAACTCGTCTTCGACCGCAACGACTCGGGCGTGTACTTCGGGAACACGAACAAGGACATCGCCAGCGGGCCGATGGACCCGCTAAGCGACGGGACGATACAGCTCCGAGTCCTCGTCGACCGAAGCCTCGTGGAGATATTCGGCAACGACGGCCGGTTCAACATGTCGAACCAGATATTCCCGCAGGAGGACAGTATCGGAACCTCGCTGACGGCTAGCGGTGGGACCGCCACGCTCGAGAGTCTCACGGCCTACGGGTTCGAACCCGGACTGGTCGACGGCGCGACCTACCGCATCGAGAACTACA
Organism: Haloarcula pellucida; assembly: GCF_014647235.1. Taxonomy (GTDB): domain Archaea; phylum Halobacteriota; class Halobacteria; order Halobacteriales; family Haloarculaceae; genus Haloarcula; species Haloarcula pellucida. The sequence goes on along the minus strand of NZ_BMOU01000003.1, from coordinate 465,911 downwards.
ACAGCGCGAAGACGCTCGAAGTCCGAGACGCGGGGACCGGCGACGGTGACCGCGTCCAGCAGTGGGACTGGCTCGGCTACGACCACCAGAAGTGGGTCGCGCACGAAGTCGCCTCGGGCGTCTGGCGGTTCGAGAACGTCAACAGCGGGCGGGTGCTGGACGTCGAGAACGCCTCAACCGAGCAAGGGGCGTACACCATGCAGTGGGAGTGGTGGGGTGGCGACAATCAGAAGTGGGCCGTCGAGGAAATGTCAAACGGCCTCTACCGCCTGCAGAACGTCAACAGCGGGTGGTACTTGGACGTCGAAGACGCGTCGACAGCCGACGGCGCGAACGGGATGCAGTGGGAGTGGTGGGGCGGTGACAACCAGTATTGGCGGTTCGAACGCCTCGACTGAGCGAGGGCGGAAACCGCAATCCCAACTCGTGCGGACCGGACGTTCGCTCCCGATCGGCCACGCCTAGTGAGCGTTCGTGAGCGAAGATAGCAGTTCGTGTCTCTCGTTACCCGCAATCGTGTGTCGCTACGCGGACGGACCTGTTCGTCCCGGCGAAGCCTCGAATCCACCAGCCTCCCGTACTACTCGGAGTCGAGTACTAACTTTCGGCGTGAATACGCTCGAAACAAGCCGTCTATGCGGCCCGGTTCTGGTCCGGTACTCGACCCAATCGCTCACGAACGAAAGCCGGAACTGCTAACAGGCCAATACGACAAGACCACCATATGCCCACGGACGACGCGCCCACGACGAAGGTCGGCCGACTCATCGATGTGTACGACCTCGACGGACTGGGACCCGAGCTGGAAGCGCACTGGACCAGCGAGGGCGACGCCCGTAAGAGCCTCCGCGACCTCGCCGACCTGTTCAACAAGGAACTGCTCCGGGCCGAGATGCGCGACAACGACATGGCTCCCGTCGACAGCGATGTCGACACCTACTACGAATTGCTCACCAGCGATGACGTGAGTGCCGGCCGAGCGACCGAGGCACGTCGAGACCTCGAACAGGAAGGTATCGGTGTCGCAGAACTGACCGACGATTTCGTCACCTATCAGGCCGTCCGCGGATACCTCCAGAACGTCCGCGGGGCGAGTTACGAACAGGCCGACGACGCTGAACAGGTGGCCAAGGAACAGCAACAGCTCGAACGGCTCGTCACGCGGACGCAAGCAGTCAGCCGCGAGAAACTGGACCGCCTGCGGAAGACGGATCGAATCGACCTCGGGACCTTCCGCGTGTTCGTCGGCATAAATATTTTTTGTGAGACCTGTGGCTCCCAGTACGCCGTCGACGAACTGCTTGAAAACGGTGGCTGTGACTGCTAGATTTCCGTGACCCGGTTGTAGTCCGAGGGGAGCGCCTGTGCGTCCTCCGGCAGCAGCGCGACCACGAGATAGTCGGCGTACTCGGCGAAGTACTCGACGAGGGCGGCGATACGCTCCGAGTCGATCGCTTCGAGCGAGTCCATGAGCATGAACGGCACCGTCCCGTGCAGGTCGTGGACCAGATACCCCGCGAGCGCGAAGATGAGGCCGGTCACTTCCCGTTCGCTCTCGCTGAGGTGGGCGATAGTGTCCTCGTAGGCTGCCCCCGTTTCGGTGCTGCGAACGACGTGGAGTTCGAACCTCGTCTCCTCGACGGTCTCGTCATCCGTCGACTCCGAAGCGGTGAGTCGCTCTATCCATATCCGGTTGAGGTTGTCGTACTCGAGGATGTCGAGTACCTGTTCCATGTGGTGGTTGAACTGCTCGACGGCCTCCGTCTCTATCTGCTCGATGCGGGTTCGAAGGTCCTCGAGATCGTCGTTCAGTTCGGACCGACGCTCGCGCAGGTCGTCAGCATCTGCGATTCGATCCTCCGTGTCGGCTATCTCCTCGGAAATCGACTCGAGTTCCGATTCGAGAGTTTCGATGTCGAACTCCAGTTGATTCGCTTCCTTGTGGAGTTCGAGCACTTCGTCGAAATCTTCCGCACGCAGACTCTCGACGTCCGCCTCTAGCGTCTCGATGTCAGACGTCAGCTCGGAGCGCCTGTCACGGAGTTGCTGGAGGCGGTCGGTGCGTTCGGCGAGTTCCGCCTCGATGCGGTCCAATTGGCTGTCGATTTGACTCCGCCGCTGACGTTGCTGTTCGAGGGCTCGTTTCCGTTCTTTCAGGTCCTCGAGTTCGCTCTCGATGGACCGAATGTCGGCGAGTTTTTCCTGTCTGTACCGCTGGAGTTGGTCGAGCGTCTGGTCGATGTCGCTCTTCTCGACGCTCGACCCGCAGGTCCAGCACGTGACCTCCTCCCGACGCTCGATGAGTTGACTGGTGATGTCGCCCATCGTCTCTGGGTCGCTCTCGATGGCGTTCAGGACGGCGCTGTCGGCGTCGTCCAGCATCTCCTCATTGAACGTAATGACGCTCTGAAGGTCGCTAATTTTGGCGTTGAGGTCCCGTTTCTCCGCTCGAAGTCGTTCGATGCGAGCGTCGACGTCTGAGTCGTCGCCCTCCACTGCAGACATCAGGTCCCCTCGCTCGGCCTCCAACTCTGTTCGTTCCTGTTTGAGGGCGGCGACGCTCTGTTCCTGTTTGTCGATGTCGTTGCGGACGTCGTTGAGCGCGCTCCGGCGGTCTCGTAGTTCCGTCAGTTTCGCTTCGAGGCGGTCCTGTTCCTTGTGAGACTCTTCGATTTCCGTACTCGTTCGGTCGATTTCCGCTTCCAAATCGGACAGTTCCAACCGCTTCGAGTCGATGCGCTCCCGGAGTTCACTTCGCTGTTGTTCGAGGTCCGGGAGGTCCCGCTTCAGTGACTCTATCGTCGCGAGTTCGTCGTTTATCTCCCGTTTCGCGTCGACCACTCGCCGTATTTCGGCCCGTATTCCCTCGATGTCGACGGGTTGCATGATGAGGTCGTGGAGGTCGTCGCTGCGCGCGACGGCCCTGCGGGCCTCGTTCGTCTCCAACAGGAACGCAAATAGCTCCGCGACCGACGGGTCGTCGAGAAGGCCGTCGCCGCGACAGATGGCCTCTCCGTCCGACGTTCTGGAAAACTGGCGTTCGTAGGTCTCGCCCTGGTGTGTCAGTCGGACGAAGCCCTCGTCCGCGTCACACTTCAACGTCGCCCAGTCGCTCCCCATTGCGGCCATTATCGACTGGAGAAATGACGTTCTGTTGGTCGCGTTCTTCCCCGGGAGCACAGTGACGCCCACAGGTATCTCGACCGTCGTCTCCTCTATCCCCCCGACGTGCTCGACCTCGAACCGCGCCGACCGATCCGACTTCGCTCCCTCTTTCATCGTCGCTGTGTTGTGTGTTCCCATACAAATACTTTTTTATCGTTCCGGGAGGAAATAACATCGGTACCGGTGTTATACAGTAGCGTTCGTCCGGTCGCCTCGGCGTGACGGAACGCATCTCGATCCGGGCCGGAATCCGTCGCTATACTCGGTAGGGTCGAGATTTAGGTGCTACACTCCGATATACAACTACAAATTGCGCCACCAGTCCGAAAATTACGTTCTAGCTGCCATATCCGAGTGTACAAACATACATTGTGACATCAGTTCCGGTGTTCTGTTTCAAATTGGACTATAACGCCTCTAAAGTCGGCTATTTTGGTTGTAAATTTAGTAACGGATTAGATTCTTCGGGTGGGCCACCCTTCTCGAGAAGCGTACGAGCTAGGGAGCCATCGAGTTCGTGAGTTCTCCGAACCGGAGTGAACGAGATGTGTGATACGACGATCACTCGCCCGACACCCACGAAACGAGAGCGCCCAACGACCATCCAACGAGGACGACATCCTCGAGGTCTCGGTGTTCGAGGAAGGTGTGAATATCGCGGGCGTATTGGGCGACGATGTGGCCCAGTTCCGTCTTCTCCGATCGGCCGTGCCCCCTGAAATCGACAGCGACCCCGCATGTCTCAGCGTCTTTCTCGCGAACGATTTGGACTGATTCCCCCGACTGAAGTGAAATCGCTTCGTCTCGACAGCTAGCCTTTAGCACAACAGTCCCGGAACAGTCCGAATGCACGTCTACTTCGAGTATCTGCGTTCCCGCACACATCGATGGCCAACAACCGGGCTCCGAATCTCCTGGTGAGTGTGTCTCCGTTTCAGCCCCGTCTTCTGAGTTCCACTGGGAGCAGCCAGCGAGTGTCATTGAAAGCGTCGGTATGGAAAGAGAGAGGAACTGTCTCCTGGAGGGCTGGATCATGTCGATTTGCTCTCGATGGTCTCGGTATATGTCTTCTGTCCCCGCTCTGGGTAGTGTTTCGTTTGGAGCATTGTGCCAGCGAGCGAAGCTCTGCAACCAACTTTCGGCTGTTTCGGGTTCGACGTGGCTGAAGCAGTTCGAAAACGACGAGGTTCGTCGCTTCAGCTCTCGAAAAATCCGTTCGACAGCGTTCCGATTTCCGTGGCGACGCATCTGAAATCGGAGCCCCGCAACGTGCGATTGAATACCGAGCTTCATCGCTGGCTCGGGTGTCCGTTCGCGCTCCACGAACCCCAAATCGATCCACTCTCAACTCCCGCTGAGGCGGCTGATCTCTGGCATGGGCACCAAGAAATCCGTCCGCCCCACCTTTCACGCGTAACTAAACACGACCCGACAGACAGCACCGGGATTATCCATACCGGTTCGAGCAACTGCGGTCATCGACGACGCGTTTCACCGATCAACTGCCGGTCGTCGACGAGGTGGTGTTGCCGAACGAGACACCAGTGGTCGTGTACCGCAGCGTGCCAGTCAAAACTCCCACAGCAGACAGGGTGATCCTCGCTCGGTTGGATCGCGTCGTCGGGAGTTACAACCACTCGCACAAAGTGGGGCTACTCCGTGCCGACTGCGTCGAGTGGGGACTCGGACAGGGCGGTACGTAACTCGGCGGTGATCGAGTTGGCGTGCCCTGACAGAACCGCAGGCACGTCGTTGATCTGCTGACCTACGTGAACCACGCGCGCCGGCCTGGGATCAGTCGTCTGGCCGGCGATCGCGCTGCCTCGCTGATCGCAAGCACTGGGTCACTATCGGGCAGATGCGGGAGGATGAACTGCCCGTCGGGGTGGTCGACGCTGACGGTTTCCGTTCCAAGCAGCGTATCGACGGGGGTCGTTTCGACGCGAACGTCGGTCTGCGCCCACGATTCGAGCCGCCACAGGGCCGTCCCGAACAGACGATCGTATGCGACGATGACACCGTCGTCAGGCGCGATACGATATTCGACCGTGCCGTACCGGAGCAGTTGGTCGAGACACATCAGCAGGCACGGGACGGCAACGCTGGCTGTGACAACCACGGTGACGATCTGCCATGCCTGTCCGAGCGCGAACAGTCCCGCGACGACGAGCCCGATTCCACCGAGGGAGACACAGCCCATGTGGTATGGCAGTCGGAGTGGGCCACCGAACACCCGTCCCAACCGTACCGGGCGGACTCGCTCGGGTGTCTCATCGAGTGTCGCTTCGACCGGTTCGGGTTCCGGTGGTGGGTCGAACCACCCGTACTCCTGGTCGTACGATTCGAAGTAAACGGCGAGCCGGTCGCTGTAGACACCACAGAAGTCGGCCGTGAACTTTCCGAGGGCGATCGTGAGCAACAACGGGAGCCCGACGGTCGCTGGGTCGACACGCGAGATTTCAACAGACGGTCCCTCCGTCGCTGCGGTCACGAACGCGACGGTGACGAGGCCGCCCACGAACACGGTGATAATTCGGAACAGGTGGCCGCTGAACGCCGTCTGTGAGTTGTGCTTTCGATACTCGCCGTCGTGGAAATACGTCCGGAGAGTCGTTATCCCCGTGACGACGAATAGTCCGATCGCAGCCAGCACGACGGTCGACAGCGTCCCGGAGCTTGGATTCGACGTTGGGCCGACGAGGACTGCGCCGGCAAAGAGCCACCCGATAGCGACGATCAGGACAGTGAGTGGCAGGCCGACTAGCGTGACGAGATATACGTCCATAGACGTGCCCGGTACCGAGAGTGTGGGCTGACGGGCCGCGAGTGGGCCGACCAGCAAGCCGTCTGTGTCGAGCGCCGGCGGGCGGCCAGCGAACACCGCACGAACCAGTGCCCAGACCGAGTCGACTCCCAACTCGAGCCAGTAGAGGAGCAACAGTGCAGCGGCGTTCCAACCGAGTGCGACGACACCGACGATGGGGATGGCATTGGCGACGGTGACTCGCAGGACCTCCCTCCGTCGGTTCGTCTTTTGATTGCGGGCGCGTCCGATGGGCGGCATCGATTGTCCGTAGTGAGTCCTGCATTTTGAACGGCGGGATTCAATCCTGAATCGGGACACCGACAAGCGAGGCGTCGACACGCGGCCCGCCGTCCCAGCCACGCGGTCGACGGACGTGCCCTCATCACACAGGCGTTGGGATCTGTTGCACATGAGCGATGGGCACTGTCTAGTCGAGTCCGTTTGGGACGTGAGCAGGTCGTCGAGTGAATCGGCTAGAATGCGCGCAGACATCGTCTCCGCGAGAAACACGACCTCTCGGACGCTGTGCTTCTCGTCGATTAATTCGGCTATCGGATTGCCCTCTCACGACTCGGGTTGAGCAGTCGGGTCAACTACACCGACTAAAACCTAATCGAGAAATGGGTTCATACCCTCTCGATGCGGATCAACCGCTTCCATAATTCGCGGCTGGGCAGTCGGGCGAGCGCCCGCGAGTGGCGTTCGATTTGGCGACGTGTCGGGCCGATATCCGAGCAGGTAGACGAGATCTCATCGAGTTTGCCTCAAACTCTTCCATATCTTGCCAGTCTTCTTCGATTTCGTGCCATTTTTTCGATTTAACTTTCGCTATTCCCTAATCTTTCCCTATTATTCTGGCTTTCTCCTCTAATCTGGGAATAGTGTTGTTCAAGATCAGGTATTCCACGATTTTTGGATTCAGTACGGGCTAATTCGCCGTTGATATCGTCCTTTCGACTTTCTAACCCTCTCTTAAATCTCATCGACGTCGACGGGACGCATGATGATCTCTCGGAGATCGTCCGCTCTGGCGATCGATTGGCGCGCTTCGTTGGCTTCTAACAGGAACGCAAAGCGGTCAGCAACTTCAGGGTCGCCGAGGTACCAGTCGCCGTCGAACGCAACTATCTCCCCGAGTGAGTGTCAGTTCGTAGGGTTCGCCGTCGAGGTTCGCTGCGCTACGGACAGGACGTACCCGAAGGCTGTCTCGCCGCGTTTGCTGCTCACGACGACTGGGACGGCTACCTCTTTCCGTCTCCACATCGTTCGGGTGGGCTAGTCTCTCGTTGGACGGTCTGGGACAGGTTTACACGGTTCGCCGACCGTGCGGATTTGCCCGCCGAAATCGACGGCGTGTCGCCAGCACCGAAGATGGGGCGGCGATTCCGGTACGACGCCTATTCCGCCTCACTCGACGTCGTTCTCGGCAGTCTCGACGAGATGGCGACCGAACAGGGCGGTGCCAGCGCTGACGTCGTCCTACAGAATATCTCTCGGATTCGCGCGCTCGGAAGCTTTGACGGGAGTATGTGCGGGCCAGTTGGCTGCTGCATTTGAGTGATACAGAACAGAGTAATCTAAACACAGCATGAATCATTTCACGGGTTTCTACAGGCGTTCGACCTCGGCACCCACCCCACCTTTGGTGTGTTACTCGTCTACGGCACTCTGAGCAAACGATGGCAAACACTATGATGTATCGACTGGAGAGAACGATATACAGACGATGGCCCAACATGATACCAGTCTTGGGGATGTATGTCGTGCCATTATACGGGTGAGTTACAAAGACGCACTCACGATTGGTTGGTCGAGTCCACTGGTCATCCTCGGTTCGATTCCAGTAGTTACTCTCGGTGCATCGATTCTAGCACTCAGTGAGATGTGGATCGAGATTATCTCCTCTGAGTCGAAAGGGAGACCTGTAAGCGAGCGAGAGCGCTTCGAGACGTTTGTCTCTGAGTGGCGTAACAACATACTCGCTGGCCTGCCGTACAGCGCTCTGCTTATTGTACTTGTAGGTGGTGGATATCTCTACCTCGTAGTCGGAGCTACAAGCGGGAACATTCTTGCGCTCCTTTGGGCACTACTCAGCCTGTATCTAATCGTCATTGCCCTTATTTGGCTGTTCAGGGCTGCCAGTATTCGGATGAGATCTGTCCCAGAGGACAGATCGGGATTCCGGTACACGATGGAGAGCGCTGCTTACAGCCTCGCTGAAGAGCCTGCATTCACCGTACTCTACTTCGTCTGGGGCGGGTTTGTAATTTCACTCTCGCAGATTTTCCCACCGGCTTTCGTCCTCTTGGGTCCCGGAATACTTGCTGTGACCGAAACCGTTGCTTTCGAAGAACTATTCGGCGACGGGGCCGAGAGGATTCGATTCGGATACGTACGCCGATAATACAAAGCGACGACCGGGCCAGTCAGCCCTTGACACCCGAGAGGGTCATTCCTCGAATGAAGTACCGCTGGGCCGAAAGGAAGACGAGTATCACCGGCATCACGATGATTGCCGCCGCGGCCATCACGAGTCCCCATTCGGTAAAGAACTGATTTCGAACGCTGAATAGCGCAACTGGAAGGGTATACATGGAGTCGTCGCTGGCAATGATGAGTGGCCACTGGAAGTTGTTCCACGTCATGATGAACGTGTAGATACCCAGCGTTGCGAGTGCTGGCTTTGCCAGTGGCAGGTAGACTTTGTAGAATGTCTGCAGTTCGTTACATCCATCGATCTTCGCGGCGTCGCCAAGTGCCGATGGCATCCCTTTGAAATGCTGTCGCAAAAGGAAGATGCCAATCGGATTGGCTATCATCGGTGCAACGAGTCCTTGGTAGGTGTTCACCCAACCGAGTTTGGCGAGGAATACGTACACTGGGATAAGGGTCACCATCGCGGGTATCATCATCGTCGACATGAAAAGGAGGAAGAATTTCTCCCGGCCGATGAAATCCACCTTTGCAAGTGCATAGCCGGCGAGGCTGTCGAAGATGAGGTTGAACGCAGTGACAGAGCCCGCGAAGACGATAGTGTTGAAGAACCACTTGCCGATTGGTTGGGTACTGAACAGCGCCTCGTAGTGATCGAGTGTGGGGTTCGATGGCAGCAGTGTAATCGATGCCGCCGATGGATTCGCCGTTACAGATGTCGCTAGCATCCACCAGAACGGGAGTGACCAGAGAAGTGCTCCGCCAATAACTCCAGCGTAGAGGAGCGTCGTCTTCGTCCAGTAGGTGGTGCCCGACCGTTCGTATCCGGGATAGTCGTAGTTCGAGCGTGGCATCAGTATGACACCTCATTCTGTTGGTTGAGCTGGTACTGATAATAACTGAACACGAACACGATAGCGAACAACATAAACGCCATCGCCGCTCCCTTCCCGTAACTACTGTTCTCGAAGGCTGTCTTGTAGATGAGAACGACGGTAGTCGTCGTCGCGTGATACGGGCCACCTTTCGCGAAGACGAGCGCGATACCAAACACCTGGAAGGTGCCGATGATGGAGAGTACGATGACGAAGAAGTGTGTGTTCCGTAGGTTGGGCCACGTGACCTCTTTGATTCGTTGCCAACCAGTTGCACCGTCGATGCGCGCGGCTTCGTAGAGCTCCTCGGGAATGCTCTGGAGCCCGGCTAGATAGAAGATCATATTGAATCCGATACCGCCCCAGAGGCCGATGAGCATGAGACTTCCGAGCGCTGTCCCCGGATCGTTCGCCCACGCATTCGCGAGCCCGAACGGGCGCAAGAACTCGTTGACCACGCCTTTGTTCGCGAGCAGCCACCGCCAGATGACGCCGCTTGCGGCGGACGTCAGCATCACAGGCATGAAGTAGGCTGCCCGGAGTGGTTTCTTTCCACGGATGCGCATATCGAGCGCCAGTGCCAAGAGGAAGGCACCGATAATCTGTGTCGGGACGACGACGACGACATATGCGATGGTGTTCCGAAGCGCGAACCACCAGAGGTTGTACGACGGACTCCGCAGTGACGCCCAATTGTTCTCCCAAGGCCACGGAGTCAGGACTTCGACGTAGTTCTGGATGGGAAGGCGAACGCCGAAGAGCGTCGTCCACGCCCACTCTCCCGAACTTGTGAACACGTTCCAATCTTGTGTGGAGAGAAAGAGCGCGAACAGTACCGGTCCTAAGAGGAACAGGGAGAACACCACAAAGTTCGGGAGCATGAGAAGCAACCCGGCGAGGTTGTTCTGATCGGCATGTCCGAAACTGGGAAGGGACTGCCTGAACCGGGTGACTCTCGTTCGGACAGTGACAGAGTCGGTCTTGTCATCAACGGCCATGGCTAGGCACCTCCTCTCTACTGAGAATCCCCGGTGGCCGATCAGCACTCCGTTCACGGTTGAATACGGCGGCGCCAGTCTGTCGGTCGAACGCATGGATGCGATCAGCGGGGAACCGGACGCGAACACAGTCGCTCTCGTCGACGATGTGTTCGCCGGTGACGGAAGCGGTTATCTCGACACCACTCCGTTCGAGGTGCAGCAGATTCATGCTCCCCATCGGCTCGACGACATTGACGTCCATCTCCACCGTTCGGGGCCCGTCTTCGTCGGTGAGTTCGATGTCTTCCGGTCGAATCCCTACTGTCACCGAGTTCGAGTCTTCAGATTCGATCGCCGCCCGCTGTTCGTCAGTGAGGGGATACCGGAACAGGTCCAAGTGGATAAGCCCATCAACGAACACCCCTTCGATAAAGTTCATCGAGGGAGAGCCAATGAACCCAGCGACGAACTGGTTCGCGGGTTCGTAGTAACACTCCATCGGCGTGCCGATCTGCTGGAGTTGACCATCGTCGAGGACGGCGATACGGTCTCCCATCGTCATTGCCTCGGTCTGGTCGTGGGTTACGTATACAGTCGCGGCGCCGAGCTGTTGGTGGAGTTCTTGCAGTTCTGTACGCATCTGTGTCCGAAGTTTTGCATCCAAGTTCGAGAGTGGCTCGTCCATGAGGAAGAGTTCCGGGTCACGGACGATGGCTCGGCCTAGCGCTACCCGCTGCTGTTGACCACCGGAGAGTGCCTTGGGACGACGGTCGAGCAGGTCCGTGATCGAGAGCAGCTCTGCCGCGTCCTCGACCCGCTCAGTTATTTTTTCATCCGGCAGGTCGGTAGACATCTTCAACCCAAACGACATGTTCCCGCGGACGGTTCGCTGAGGATACAGCGCGTAGTTCTGAAACACCATCGCGATGTCACGGTCTTTAGGCTTGACATCGTTGACGACGTCGTCACCGATTTTGATTTCGCCGTCGGAAATGGTTTCGAGACCAGCGATGAGTCGCAGTGTCGTCGACTTCCCACACCCAGACGGACCGACGAGTACGAGAAACTCGCCGTCCTCGATATCGAGGCTCAGTTCGTCGACGGCGACCACGTCGTTTCCATCACTCTCGAAGCGCTTCTTAACGTCGGTAAGTGTGGTGTCTGCCATCGTGTTTAGAACACGTCACTGTTGAGTTGGCGCTCAGCGTCTTTCAACGCTGCGTCGGGTGACTTAGCGCCGGTAACCGCACCTTCGACTTCGGACATGACCGTATCGACGACCTCAGAGTGGTGAATCCCGAAGAGGAATGGCCGTCCGTCGTCTGCCAGGTTACCCAGGCCGTTGAGTAGCGGCCGGTCGTCGTAAAAGTCTTTTTCGAGCAGTGACCTCCGTGCAGGCAGTGCAGTCCCGGTTTTCGTCCACTTCCACATGCCCTCCTTGCTGGTGAGAGACTTAACCAAGGCCGCCGAGGCCTGCTTGGTCTCCTGCTGTGCGGAAGCTGACCAAGACGTTGTGAAAACTATCGTCGATTGCTGACCACCGTTCGGGATAGGCATCGGATTCGCGACTTTGAGAGAGTCAGAGACTGACCCATATTCTTCCTTCAGTGTCGAAATCGACCACGCACCTGTCATAGCGGCCGTCACTCTCTCTTTGCCGAGCGAGGGCGCAGCCCAAGTCGGACTGATTTCGTTCCCATATATTGCCGCGAGCCCATCGCTACGGAGGTCAAGGAGGTACTGTAGTGCCTCGATAGCGGCCGTAGACCCGACGACACACTCCGAGTTATCCTCGGAGAGGATACGTCCACCGTTCTGCCAAATGAGTTGAACGAGGGTGTTTCGGGGCCTGCTTCCGAACGCGAATGGGTACTCGACGTCCGTACTCGTCTTAACCGCCTCAAGTGCGGAGCGAAAGCCACTCCAGGTCTCCGGTGAGGTATTCGCCCCTGCCTCCTCGAGGTGCGATTCGTTCATAAAGAGACCAACCGGTGTGAAATCCTTCGGAATCCCGTAAGTCTTCCCCTGATACTGAAACGCCGAGAGGAGATTGTCCAGAATGTCGTCGTACGCGTAATTATCCGAATTCTCGACATAGGAGTCCAACGCAAGTAGCGCACTGTTTTGCATATACTGCGGCGCCGATCCCGACGCTAAGTAGAAGACCTCGGGTTCGGTTCCCCCAGAAAACTGTGTCTTCAGCTTGGTCGAGTATTCACCGAAGGGAATGTTCTGGTACTTCACATTGACATTCGGATTGGAAGAGTCGTAATCCTCGAGAATACTCGTAACGATATCTGACTCGACGTCACCTCCCCAGCTCGCTACGTTGAGTCTTTCACCTTGCGTAGTACTGTTTGAGCCCCCCTCTTTACCAGACGTGTTGGTTGCTTCTGATCGATCGCTGGAATCGCTACACCCCGCAAGTCCTGCTGCGACACTCGCACCGATCGTACTTACTAGACGCCGACGGCTAATGCTACGGTTTTTAGACATTGTCTGTCCGGCTCGACAGACTAATTGTAGGCATTTATATTTTACGTTGGCATGGAACTATACACCTACAGTCGGCCAGTTCCCAAACACAGCCGACCGGTGTCCAGTCAGTATCAGCTCCATCACAGCTCTATTACGGAGGTATACAGGCCGGAAGCAGAGCGCTGATATAGAGAAGCCATCAGCCGCAGATTCGAACCGTGCCGCCGTCGACAGAGATTTTCGAATCGCACAGGTTCTCTACTGAACGGAGAGTCAGCAGGGATACATTTATTACCCCCTCACCAACAGGGTAGTATGCATGCCGAAGATTGCCTTCGTCGGAGCGGGTAGTATGGTGTTCGCCACGAAACTCGTGGGGGACATCCTCTCGTTCGACGACCTGAACGACAGTACCATCGCGTTGATGGACATCGACGAGCATCGACTCGACCAGACGACCCGCGTCGCCGAGGCGATGGTCGAGAACGAAGGCCTCGACGCGACGGTCGAGTCGACCACCGACCGCGTCGAGGCGCTCGACGGCGCCGACTACGTCCTCAACATGATCAACGTCGGCGGCACCGAGCCCTTCGAGAACGAAATCCGCATCCCCGAGGAGTACGGCGTCGAGCAAGCCATCGGCGACACCATCGGCCCGGGCGGCATCTTCCGCGGCCTGCGAACCATCCCGACCATGCTCGACCTCGCCAACGACATGGAGGAACTGTGTCCCGACGCCCTGCTGCTGAACTACACGAACCCCATGTCCATCCTCTGTCAGACGATGTTCGAAGCCACCGACATCGAGACCGTCGGGCTGTGTCACAGTGTTCCCCACACCGCCGAGGCCATCGCCGACTACGTCGACGTCCCCGAGGACGAACTGGAGTACTGGGTCGCCGGCGTCAACCACGTCGCGTGGTTCCTCGAAGCCACACACGACGGCGAGAGCGTCTATCCCGCCCTCCGCGAGGCCTACGACGACCCCGAGACGTACGAGCGCGACACCGTGCGCTTCGAGATGATGAAACACTTCGGCTACTTCCCGACCGAATCCTCCCACCACATGTCCGAGTACGTCCCGTACTTCCGGACCGACGAGGACACCATCGAGGAGCTGACCGGCACGGACTACGCCGAACGGATGCCCACCGCGACGTACCTCGAAGGGTGGCAGGAACGCTCTGAGGAACGCGACGACCCGGAACTGGGCGTCGATCTAGACGAAGTGGGCGTCGAACGCTCCGAGGAGTACGCCTCACGGCTCATCCACTCCATCGAGACCGACACCACCCGCCGGTTCAACCTCAACGTCAGCAACGAGACCAACGCCATCGAGTCCCTGCCGACCGACGCCTGCGTCGAGGTCCCCGTCCTCGTCGACGGCACCGGCCTCCACCCGTGTTCGGTCGGCGAACTCCCCAACTCCGTCCGCACCTTCCCCCAGCAACACGTCGCCGTCCAGCAACTCGCCGTCGAAGGCGCACTGGAGAACGACCGTGAGAAGATCCACCGCGCGGTCAAACAGGACCCGCTCACGGCAGCCCAGTTGACCCTGCTGGAGATTCACGAGATGACCGAAGAACTGCTCGCCGCCAACGAAGCGTACCTCCCGCGACTCGAATAACCGACGCGCCACCGACAGCGAATCCGTTTTGAACAGTCTCGTTCGGTGCTCACAGACCATTTTGTCCTTGGTCGTAGATCATCCCCGAGTAATCATTCACGTATCATGAATGACGGCTGTGCCAGTCTTGGCCCACACGAACGTATTCGCACGGTTATCTGAGTCAGGACGATACTGAATAGCTTGATACGATACGACATCACAAGGAATTGTGTTGGCAGCATCTACATTCATATATCATGAATAGACTGTATGGCAGGCTCGGACTGAGCGGGTCTACAGGGCAACGATCGCCCTGTAGACGACGACACCGCTATTGGCGTAACACAGGTACTCCCATTATTCTGATTCGGGCAGCTGTCCACCGACAGCGATCGGCCCGGAACCGAGTCAATCGGCGAGAGTCAGTCGGAGTAGTGTCGGCTCTCGGGATTACGAACCCATCAATCTGCGCTATAGGCGTACGCTGTTTTAACGTCGATTACTGGTTCCGAAGGACGTTGACTTCTGGCGGAGAGACCGAGTTTTCACGATATATGAATATGGTTACAAACCGTCGATATACTCTACGTAGGCTGTTCTAACGTCGATTTCTGGTTCCGAAGGACGCTGACTGCTGCCGAAGGAGGGGTTCTTCACAATATATGAATATATTTATTGTGCTGGCGACTGACCGCTACGATGTGTCAAGACAATTAATCCCGAACCCGGACAAATTTGAGGACCCCGTCGCTCGGACGACAGTGACAAGTTTCCGTGTTATCGACGCGATGGCAGGGCGTGAGTCCGTCGGTGTCAGTGAATTGGCCGACGAACTATCGCTGCAGAGTGGGACGATCCACAAGCACCTCACAACACTCGAACGACTCGGCTACGTCGTCAAAGAAAACCGGCGGTACAGATTGAGTGTCCGGTTCATGGAACTGGGCGGGGGTGTACGCGCCCGTATGAAGCTATACAAGGTTGCGCATAAGCCGCTGAAGAAGTTAGCGGAAGCGACGGGAAAAGTTGCCAGCATCATGATTAAAGAAGGGACCCGAGGTGTCTACCTCGTTCGAATTAGAGACGAAGTCGAACCGAAAACAGAACTGTTCGAGGGGGAGCACGTACCACTACCTGCTACTGCCGGAGGGAAAGCAATTCTCGCTTATTTGCCAGAAGAAGAACGGGACGCAATCTTGGACAATTACGAAATGACGGACTACACCGAGAGCACGATTACCGACAAAGACGCCCTCCGTGATGAACTACAGTCAGTCCGGGATGACAGACTGGCTCACGACATGGGCGAGTTCAATCCGGAACGACACTGTATCGCGGGACCGATCACCGATGCGGATAGGAACGCTATCGGGGCAGTGACGATCTCGGGGCCCGCCGACCGAATGCGTACAGAGTCGTCGGAGTACGACTATCCGAGTATCGTTGGCAGTACAGCCAGTTCCATTAGGGGCAAGGTGATACAATGAACGCTGACCTAGTTCTGATGCAACGTGTCCTCGGATGCGCCAAGGGAAAGATCACAGATGAGTGAGCGAGTGTCACAGCCCAACGTGCTGGCCGTGCTGACCGACCAGCAACGATGGGACACCCTGGGACTCTACAATTCCCCAATGGACCTTACGCCAACCCTTGACGACCTCGGTCAGCGTGGGACGGTACTCGAGCAGGCGATAACACCACAACCAGCCTGTGTCCCGTTCCAAGCCACCTTCCAGACAGGGATGTTTGCGACCGAAACCGGTGTCTGGCGTGGTGGACTGACCCTGGATGAAAAAATACGGACACTCCCTGAGCGGTTTGCTGACGCAGGATACGACGTCGGCTTCGTGGGCGGCTGGTACCTCTCAGGGACATTCGAAGATCCGGTTCCAGAGTCGCAGCGTGGTGGATACACCGACTTTTGGCGGGCGGCTGACGTTCCAGAGTTCACTTCCCATCCGACCGAGGGCTACCTCTACGATGAAGCGGGGAATGAAATCACGTTTGATACGTACCGGACAGACGCCTTCACAGCGTTCGGTATCGAGGCACTGGACACATTGTCGGAGCCATTCTTTCTCGTCGTCTCTTATCTCGAGCCACACCATCAGAACGATATGTGGACGTTTGTCGCGCCAGAGGACTACGCTGGGCGATACGGATCGAACCCTTCCGTGCCAAGTGATCTTAAGCCATATCCTGGCGACTGGTACGATGAACTTCCTGACTACTACGGAATGGTCAAGCGATTGGACGAGTCTGTCGACGATCTGCTAACGGCACTTGACAACCGCGGCATTCGTGAGAACACAGTCTTCGCTTATACCTCCGACCACGGTTGTCACTTCCGGACACGGCCAGGCGAGTACAAGCGCACAGCCCACGAGTCTGCTGTCAGGGTACCAGCGATACTGTCCGGGCCCGGGTTTGAAAACAGTACTAACATAGAGAATCCAAGAAGTATTATCGATCTCCCACCCACGTTGCTGGATGCTGCGGGATTGCAGATAGATAAAGAACTACACGGTAACAGTATACTGCCCGTCGTAAGGGGTGACGAACCCGACGAAAACGGTGACGTGTTCATTCAAATTAGCGAGTCTCAGATCGGTAGAGCGATTCGGACCAATCGGTGGAAGTACGCCGTCGCAGCTCCGAAAACGGCCGGTTGGCGCGGCGGGAATGGTGATCCAGCGAGCGACACGTACGTTGAACGCTACCTCTACGATCTCTGGGAGGACCCCGACGAGCACGTCAACCTTGCCGGTCGACCGAACTACCGAGACGTGAGGACCTCCCTGAGAGATCGACTTCTCGAGTATCTCAGAGAGTTCGAGAACGCAGACCCAGTCATCAAGCATCAGGACCGTGGATATTCGGAGTCCTGAAAAAAGAGGGCGTCTCATTGGTCGTGTTTGATTTGGATAATAGATAGCGAGGCACTGTCTAGTTCTGAATCACCTCAGCAGGAGTTTGGCCATCTAGCGCTTGGTTCGGTCGTTCGTGGTTATAGTGGTGTCTGAACCGTCGTAACCACTGCTTCGCGCTCGTGGCCTCTCCACGCGTGGACGCGGAACGCACAGTAAGGACAATCTCCCGTGTTCATTCTCGTCGGTCGCGGGAGCAGCCCCGCTACGTGCTCCCAGCGAACGCCGCCGACGAATCGACTCCTGCTGACCGACCGCCAGCAGGAGTCGCTCACCGTCTATACTGACTGCTTTCGGTCCCATGAGACACTCGAGAAGAACGACGCGTTCGACCACGAATACGTCGTCCACGGAGACGGTGAATACGCCGACGTCGACGCACACGTGAATGCGTTCGAGAGCCACCATAGCGCCAGCGACACGTGGCTCTCGCGCATCGAGGCGTCTCCAAGGCCAAGCTCACACCGTATTTCACGCGTTCCAGCTCCGCGGTCGCGTCTACCGAAAACCATGGAAAGAAGCGCCCAAAATCAGCCTCGAAACTGCGCTCTGACTCACCAACAATCTGCGCCACAAGAACGACGCAGTTTAAACGGTGTATCCTCGACGAATTCCTGCACGTTGTTGGCAGTGAAATCTGAAGTGTTGTCCAAGCCAGCGCAGACTTTCTCGTCGAACTCGGTCTGGCGTATGTCGAGCCAACGGCGTCGTGTCGCTGTTGAAGTTCCCTGCACACGGGTGAGAGAACGCCTCACCGCTGTTTCTGACCGCATTACGGAGCTTGATACTATCTTACGCGCCCGTCTCCGGCAGTGACGGGCGCTTTCCTTCGGGAAACCACGCGTAGATCAGCGTCGAGAGTACCTTTTGCGTCGTCATCGTCGACCTCCGCCAAGATATTGTGGGAGTCTTCGACGGAGACGTTCCCCAACGTCGCTACACCTTCTTTTGTGTCTGGAATCATGTGAATTATAGGCACCAGTATTAGAACCCAGTGAAGCACGTCACTCAGTTGCCAGAGGAGGCGATCTCCGAGAAACTATCATGCGATCAGTCGACACAGACGAAATTAAAGAGAATTTTGGAAGTTAGACGTCCAGAGAGACAGTATCAACGCCGAGCTAGTCCAAATAGAATCTAAAAGGCGTAATTCATCTGAACTCGAACAAAATATATCCAAGGTAGAGGAATATATACAGTACAAAAAGGAAAAATTAGTGACAGAAGGGAGTGGAGTAGAAATGAGTCGGCTTTCCCTATTGAATTCTCAGAGCCACCACGTCAAACGCGCGAGTCAGTTCCTGAACTTGGTGGAGGTATGTGTACCATATCCACGGACGCTGGATACTCGGACCCAACGATATCTGAACTTTTTCAATCTGGAGTGGTCCAGTAGGATTTCTCGTTGACCATTACATCGTCAATATTAACCCCGAAAACCACGCCATTAGCCAGTGAAAATCCATTTATCTCCCTTGGAAAAACGACCTGAGGTCGCGTGCCACATCGTCCGGTACCTCTTCAGGCAAGTAATGGCCACAATCGAGCGGGTGACCTCGAACATCCTTTGCCCACGACTCCCAAATTCCGAGTATATCCGTCGGTCGTCCTTTCCGTGACCCAGTCTCACCCCAGAGCGCTAACATCGGACACTCGATTTGATTCCCCGCTTCTCTGTCTGCCCGGTCGTGTTCGGGATCGATGCTAAACCCAGCACGGTAATCCTCGCAAGTGGCACGAATAACGTCATCGTCGTCAAAGCATTCGCGATACTCGTTAAGTGCCTCATCGGCAAAGATATCAAGTCCGGACCTCCCGAGCATGTACTCAATATAGTACTCGGGATCGGTTCCGATGAGTGTTTCTGGGAACGGGTGGGGCTGGGCCATGAAAAACCAGTGAAATCTCACCAATGCTGCTTCACACGTCATCCGCTCAACTGATTCTAGCGTCGGAATCATGTCTAAAGTAACGAGACGCTCGACATGATTAGGACGATCAAGTGCGAGACGATAGGCGACCCGACCGCCGCGGTCATGACCAGCCATTTGGAACCGGTCGTAACCAAGTTCGTTCATGACAGTGACTACGTCCTCAGCCATCGCCCGGTTCGAGTAATCTGCTGTCGAGGGGGACACTGGCCCGTTACTGCGGCCGTACCCACGGAGATCAGGTATAACGACCGAAAACTGGTCGGTTAGTTGTGGTGCGACCTCATTCCACATTGCCCCAGTTTCGGGGTATCCGTGGAGCAATACCAATGGTGGGCCGTTACCTCCTCGTCGAAGAGCGATATCGGCGCTGTCGGTCTCGATATATTCCTGCTCAAACTCTTCGAACATAACGTGATGGTAGTATGTTTCGGCTGGTGTAGCTCTGTTGAAATACTCAATCGGTGATAGGTTTCAGCAGTCTTGCTAAATACACAGCGTGAATTTTGCAGTGCGTCGTAGCTGGACATGGCTGGTGCTCACTTTTCAGCGATCCAGACCATCTCTTTGGCCCCATCATCGAGGGGTTCCCTTTCGAACCCGCCGTATCCTGTCCAATTACTCCAGCCCGTCGTCTCCAGTAAGAGTTCAAATTCGGTCTTCGAAATGAGGGTCAACCGGAACGTCGCCTCTTGAAGCACCTCGTCGTCGTGTTTGACTGTTCGCTCTGCTTTGACGATCTGCTCGATTTCGTTTTCGATATCAGTCACATCCGTGACGACGTACTCCTTGCCGTCCTGTGTGAACGTTCGTGTCTCCGGTTCGCCATAGTTCTCACAGATGACCTCGAAACTCGGGACAAAGAAGTTGAGCGCGAGACGTCCATCTGATCCGAGCGCTTGATGGAAGTTCTGTAATGCAGCCTGCTGGTCCGCCACCGTGATGTTGTGGAGGAACGTGCGGAATGGGACAATGACCAGCGCGTACTCTCGTTGTGGAGTGAAGTCGGTCATGTCGGCTTGCCAAACGTTCGGAGTGAGCCCAGCGTCCGCGGCTTTCCGTTTTAAGACGTCAAGCATCTCTTCGGAGATATCGATCCCATACGCATCTACGCCCGCCTGCAATAGCTCAAGATAGATCCGTCCCGTCCCACAACCGACTTCCAACACAGAACCATCCACACGACGAGCCAAGTCAACATAGAACTCAACGTCCCCGATCGCCTGTTCCTCGTAATCGTCGTCGTAGAAAGCCGCCCACTTGTCGAAGAATCCTTTAGCAGCGTGCATATCGCCGATGACTGTCAGACTGATCTATTGTTCTTTCGGTCGAATATGTCTCGTTGTGCTCACCGGGGAGAATCGTTCCTGTGCGTATACCGCTGTGATCTCTGTACAACAAGCGATGGATGGCAGAGACGTGCTTCTCCGTGGTCAAGCGCTCGCACGATCCACCGGGCGAGCGCAGGCCTGGTACCGTGTGTTCCGAGAATGCGTTCTCAAATTCGCCGTCTCCAACATCGAACGGCCCTCCTCTGCACTATGATCCCGACGCCATCCCTCTATTCAACAGAGCAACTTTATCGGCATCTCTCTCGTAGCACTACGTAGTGTGATGGCACACTAGACTTTTCACGGCCGGTCACCTACCAGTAGGTATGAGCAGCGACAGGGTCGACGCCGAGAGCAAAGTATCGGGGAACCAAGCAAACATCCCAGCCCGGATTCGACGTGAACTCGATATCGACGACGGTGATCAGCTCCGCTGGCATCTCGAAGACGACGGGAGCATCCGAGTTCACGTTATCCGACAGCAAACGGGCACGTTCGCCGACTTCGATGGCTACGCTGGTGAGGCGACGACCGATGTGACCAGCGACCACGACGCCTGGGGCGTCGACGTCGAGTAAATGCCCCGTGCACTCATCGATACGACGGTCCTCTTTGCAGCCGCATACCAACGGGATAGTTCCCACGATGCCGCGCTCCCGGTACTCCGTGGCATCGACGATGGAACACTTCCGGAGGCAGTCGTCCTCGACTACGTACTCGCCGAAACGCTCAACGGCCTCACGTCCCACGCCGGCCACGACGCAGCAGTCGATCTTCTCGATCGCATCGAAGAAAACGCCCGGTTCCACATCGACTCACTCACCACCGACGCCCTCGCGACGGGGAAATCCAGATTCCGCCAACACGACCCCCTCTCCTTCGTCGATGCCTGCATTATCGCGTATATGCAAACCGAGGGGCTCGGATACCTTTATGCGTTCGACGACGACTTTGACGCAGTCGAGGACGTCTATCGGCTCGACACAGCGACGAATCCTTACGACCCGAATTGACGCCACAGACGACACGTTTGGAAGCGACGGTCGGTCTCAGGATAGCCACACCTCGTAGTCAGCGCCAGCTCTAGGAACTCGTCCCACTCGGCGAAGTCGATGTGGGTGTGCTGGCGAACGAGGTTCTGGTAGACTCCGACGCCCCGGCTATCAGGGGTGACGAGCGGGTCGACACCGGTTTGTTCAGCGACGTTGGTGTATCGAGATCGAACGTCTCTCGACTGGACCGGCGTTTCGTCCTGCCGCTCGAGGGTGAGTAATGCATACAGGACTAGACGGCCGTGTTGGGTGAGACCAGTACTACCCTCGTGAATTCGGCCGCGTTCCAGCACTTCTCTTGTCCCGGATCAGGTTCTCGGAGATACCGTCGGTATCCTGCTCTCGGGCCAGGTCGCCTGTCGTCATCAGCAGGTCGAGAGACTGTCGTGCGTCGCCGGCGTCTTTTGCCCCGTATGCGGCACACAGGTCGACGACACCATCTTCGAGACACTCATCCGATGACGCGACCCTTTTGAGGGCTCCTCGCTCTGTGGGACTGAGGCCAGATCAACAGTCGGAACAGGAAACGTGAGTTCACCGATCTCTCTCTGCGGCTCTCGTGTTCCAACCGAAAAATACGGTCACGATGACACCTCACACGGCTAGCTGAATCTGTCTAGTGTGAGCAGTACGGTCGCTCCTGTGGTTCCGACACGCACGTTCAGCAGCCAGTCGGCGTCTGCCCGCGTCGGGGACAGGATCGACGGTTTCAGCACGGAACGGGTTCATTCGCGGCCGGAGAAGACTAGATCGACACCACTCGTCGGCCGAAGGGCGAGTTCTGGACGGACCGCTAGGGTCTCGGTAGTCGCCGGGGTAACCTCGTACCGGAGCGCTATCGTCGCCAACACGAGTTTGGCGAGCATGAGTGACAACCGTCGGGCCGGACAGTGTCGCGGACCACCACCGAACGGGAAGTACGCGAACGGACTGTGGTCGTTCTCACCAGCCCAGCGAGTAGGGTCATACGTCTCGGGGTCGTCGAAATGACTGGCGTCTCTATGGATCGCCCACTGGGGGAGCCACACCTGCGCACCAGACTCGAGGTCGTACGGCCCCAGTGAAACGGCAGCAGCCGTCTCCCGGAACATCGTGTACAACGGGGGGTGAAGCCGCAGTGTCTCTCGGAACACCTGCTCGGTGTACTGTAACTCCCGGATGTCGCCGAGCGAAGCCGTCGTGCCCTCCACGACCTCCCGGGATTCCCAGTGCATCTCCGCCTGAACGTCTGGACGGACGGCCATCTGATGACAGGCGATGGCGAGACCAACAGCGAACGGCTCCATCGCACCGATCAACAGTACGCCAACCTCGTTACGGGCCAGGGACTCGCTGATTTTCGAGTCCGGGTCCGCCGACGCGTCGAGGAGCGACGAGAGGAGCATTCCGTTCGTCGATTCTGGGTCAGTGGGGAGACCGTCGAGAAACGTCTTCAGATGGGCACGGGACGTGCGATGCTCACGCTGTGACAGCCTCGGGACCCAGTCGGGCAGTACCTCGTCGATCGCCACGTTCTTCGGCGAGAACCGTTGGCTAAACCCGTCCACCATCTCCGAATACTGTGGGCCGGTGAGTGGACTCTCTACGTCGAGAAAGAGCTCACACGCGAGCCGAAGGCACAGCTCCCGAAACTCCTCGTGGACGTTTCGGACGGTTCCGGTGTCCCATCCGGAGAGAAACTCGTCGACGAGCCCCGTCAGCGTCTTTGCATACGCCTGGACGCCGTCGCTCGACATGACAGGCTCCCACGCAGAACGGGTCTGTGACACCACCGACGGGTCGATTTCGCCGCCGAAGTTGTCGATCCCGTAGCGAATGTGCTCTGGCTTTCGGTAGCGGCCGTCACGTGAGTTGAGGACGTCCCTGACGAGTCGTGGCTGGACGACGACGTACAGCGTCTTCGGTCCAGCGTGTGCACGCACGACTGGTGACGGGTGGTCTCGACACTGCTCTACGAAGTCCAGCGGGTTGATCGCCTGATGTGCGTTTCCGAGAATCGGAACGCCATCGAGACGAGACGGTGTCTGGCTCATTGGAGATGTCAGGTGGTGGCTGTCGTGGATCTGTCTCGTCGATCACGTCCGGGGACTTATGCGACCGCGACGTGGTCGAGTTCGATCATGAGGCCGATTGCCATGAAGACGAAGGAAGCGATGTTGAGCACCTGGCTGTTGAGCGAGCGTCGCTTCATCCGGTCGACGTCCGTCGGCGTCGCTCGGTCGTATTTGATCCCCTTCATCTCGTAGAGCGTGTCTTTCATGTCTTCCTCGATCCACCCCATCGTTCCCTTCACGAGCATGGGACCGATAGCGAACACGACGATCCCCAGGCTCACGTTCTGGGCGAGGAGCATGTAGCCACACACTGCCGGCGCCCATCCCAGACAAAACGCCAGATTACCCCACCCAGTGACGTACTGCCGGTCGTGGAAGACGCCGCCGAACCACTCGAGGTTGTATGCAAGTCCCAACGAAGTCAGGAATAGCACGAACGGAACGTACCAGATGGTCGTCCAGGAGGCGAGTACGACTGCCAAACTGAAACCGATCAGTATCATCAGTGCCCCGATGGCGAACTGTATGTCCGAGTTGACGTCGAGATTGATGTCGTCTGCCGAGAGGTCGACGGACTTCACCCCCTCGTCGTAGAACCACATATGTGCCATCGCCACCACCCAGATCGTCCAGTCCCAGCCGTGGTGCAGTGACGCGATGAGGAACCCGAGCGTCATCGAGGACATCGGGTACAACGTGTACGTGACGTATGGGTTTATGATGGATTTGTAGACGCTGTACAGGGCACTTCTATCCGATCCAAAAATACTTTCATACAATGATGTGGTTGACATAAAAGAACCGAACGAGCGACTGCTATTGAATGTTGTGTCGGTATATTCCAACAGTCCGGATCGGTGCTCGACGGCCTCCGAAAAGCCCGCGTGTGTATCGGTCGTTCATCTGCGTAGCCAGACGGGAAACTGCGTGACAGCAGCGTCGTTTCCGTACTGGGGACTGGATCGTTCGCCGATCGCTCAGTAGTTTTATACTCCTGAAGAATTAGCTTAAACTAATGGGAATACTCGAAAATAAGGCACGGGCGCGGTTGTTCTATAAGTATCTCTCGAAGGTGTACGACACGGTCAACACGCTGTTTTGGACCGAGGAGATGCGCGGGGAGGCAGTCGATTTGGTGGAGATAGAACCGGACGACTGCGTTCTGGACGTCGGCTGTGGTACGGGCTTTGCGACTGAGGAACTGCTCCGGCACACAGAAGACGTCCATGGGCTGGATCAGAGCGCCCACCAGTTGGAGAAGGCCAGGGAGAAGTTCGGCACAGACGGCCCCGTTCAGTTCTACCGGGGGGACGCCGAACGGCTCCCGTTCGCGGATGACTCGTTCGATCTGGTCTGGTCGTCCGGTTCGATCGAGTACTGGCCGAACCCTGTCACCGCGCTCAGGGAGTGTCGCCGGGTCGTGAAACCGACTGGGGCTGTACTCATCGTTGGTCCGAACTATCCCGAGTCGTTCATCTTCCAGAAGCTCGCCGACGCGATCATGCTGTTCTATGACGAGCAGGAGGTAGACCGGATGTTCGATGACGCAGGCTTCGCATCGTTCGAGCATCACCACATGGGACCGTCGTACAGCCCCGAGATTGCGCTAACGACGCTCGCATACCCAGACTGATAGACCCTCGTCCCACAGCCGCGACCCGCTCTCAGATCGACTCGGCAGTGCGTCCCGTTCGTGCCTAGAGTGGGGATCCGTCCAGTAGATTTATCAGTTTAAAATACGATAAGTTGCTTTGAGAAACAAATGAGACGGCGATCGAAACTTCTCGTCACTGGTGTTGCTCTCGCTATCGGGAGCGCGGTTGCATTCGTACTCAAGAAGCGAAACGATCCAGCCCCGCTCCCGTATGAACAGCGGCACGTGCTCGACCTGCCACGTCTCCTGAAACGATCACAGTTACAGGAGGTGCTTGCCCCGGAATCCAGCGAACACATCCTCGAAGTCGGCCCTGGAACAGGCCGCTACAGCCTCCCCGTCGCGAGAGAACTCGATCAGGACGGCTCGTTACACGTCCTCGATGTGCAAGAGCCAATGCTCGATCACACGGTAGAGCGAGCCCGAGAGCAGGGTGTCGACGGAATCACTGTGACCCATGCGGACGCACAGGAGCCACCGTATCCGGACGAGAATTTCGACGCTGCGTATATGGTGTCGACGATCGGTGAGATCCCGGACCCGGACCAGGAGCAGGCGCTCGAAGAACTGTACCGTGTCCTTCGACCGGGCGGGCGGCTCGTCGTGGGCGAATCGATCGCGGATCCGGATATGGTCCGGTTCGGCACGCTCCGTGACCGATGTGAATCGGTCGGCTTTCGATTCGAACGGCGGGTGGGGAGACGGATCAGTTACTTCGCCCGCTTTCGAAAGCCAGCGCCGTAGGAGGCCGGAACACGTCAGTTCCCACGGAACTTACCGGTCGACTTCGCCGAGGATCACGTCGAGACTCCCGAGAGTCGCAATCAGGTCGGGGACGTGAGCGTCTTCGACCATTTCGGGAAGCGCGTGGAGGTTCGAGAAGCAGGGGCTTCGGATCTTGAACCGCGCGGGCTTGTCGGTGCCGTTGGTACGGATATAGATACCGAGTTCCCCCTTCGCACCCTCGACTGCGCGGTAGATCTCGCGGTCGCTCTCTGGTTTGATCGTCCGCGGAACGTTGCTCTGGATTTCGCGGTCGTCTTCGGGCCAATCCCTGAGGAGGTCGACGCACTGGGCGATGATCTTCGCTGACTCTTCGACCTCACGGAGGCGCACGAGGACGCGTGAGTAGTTATCACACCCGTCGTCTGTCACGACGTTCCAGTCGAGTTGGTCGTAGTATCCATAGGGGTCGTCACGCCGAAGGTCGTAGTCGATACCCGACCCGCGGGCGACCGGGCCCGTACAGCCGTAGCTCTTCGCGACCGCCGGATCGAGATTGCCGACGTCGATACACCGGATCTGAAGGATCTCGTTTCCGGTGACGAGGTCGTGGTACTCCTCGAGTTTGTGTGGCAGTTCGTTGAGGAAGTGCTCTATTTTCTCGAAGAACTCCTCTCTCGGTTCGGGGAGGTCCCACGCCACACCACCGAGTCGAAGATAGTTGAACATCAACCGCTGCCCAGTGAGATCCTCCAGAATATCCAGCACCGTCTCACGGTCGCTAAACGCATACTGGAACACGGCGGTAAATTCGCCGATGAGGTCGAGACCGAACGTCCCCAGTGCGAGGAGGTGTGCGGCGATCCGACAGAGTTCTGCGCCCATCGTGCGGATGACCTGTGCGTACTTGGGTACGTCGAGGCCGACGAGGTCTTCGACCGTACGCGCGTAGGCCCACTCGTTCAGGATGCCCGCCGACCCGTAGTCCCACCGGTCGGGATACGGCATGATCTGGTGCCGGTAGGTTCCCTGCTGACATATCTGCTCCTCACAGCGGTGGAGGTAGCCGATATCGGATTCGACGTCGATGACCTGTTCGCCGTCGAGCGTCGTTTTGAGATGGAGCACGCCGTGTGTGGCGGGATGATTCGGGCCGATGTTGAGAAACATCGTGTCGCTCTCGCCGCGACTGTCTCCCTCGAGTGCGTTTTCGTGCTCGCGGAGGGTAACGATCTGGGGTTTGTCCTGATTGTAGTCCAGGCTGAGCGGATGGCCCTGCCACGTCTCGGG
The DNA here is from genome assembly GCF_014647235.1 of Haloarcula pellucida. Taxonomy (GTDB): domain Archaea; phylum Halobacteriota; class Halobacteria; order Halobacteriales; family Haloarculaceae; genus Haloarcula; species Haloarcula pellucida. The sequence continues at coordinate 438,603 of NZ_BMOU01000003.1, read as the reverse complement.
CAGAAGGATCCGACGCAGGTCGGGATGCTCGTCGTACTCAATGCCGATGAGGTCGTAGGCCTCTCTCTCGTGCCAGTCCGCGGTTCGGTAAACGGATTCAGCGCTCTGGCTTACTGGATCCGTGGTACTCGTCGGAACGACGATAGCGAGCTCCTGTGTCGGGTCCTCGTACTTCTTCAGATGATAGATGCTCTCGTAGCGGTCTTCGTACTGCTGTGCCGTCACACACGAGCAGTGGTCGAACCCAGCCTCCTCTTTCAGCACCGACAACGCGTCGGCGACCCGGTCCGCTCGGACGACGAAGGCCTCGGTGGTAGCGTGAGATTCGCGACCGGTTACCGCCTCACCCAGCAGCGATTCGAGCGCGTCGTAATCGAGTCCGTCCTCGGTCACGCCGACGTCGTCGTATGTACTCGGTTCAGGCACCTCCAGGCTCATGCTGACTCACTCCAGTTGTACCGCATGACGAGGTCATCCTCGTCGATCTCGTCCGCGAGGTGCTGTACGAGTTCGTCCTGTTCGAGGTCGCCGAACCGTTCGAGTTCGTACGGTTTGGCCGTCACCGGCGATGACTCGCCGTTGGCGGTCCGTTCCTGAAGCTTGGCGACCCCGTAGAGAAGCGCCTCGGGACGGGGGGGACACCCCGGGACGTGGATGTCCACGGGGATGATCTCCTCCGCTCCCCGGACGACGTTGTACCCCTCCTGGAAGGGGCCGCCCGAAATGGTACACGAACCCATACTGACGACGAACTTCGGCTCGGGCATCTGGTCGTAGAGCCGCCGCATCCGAGGGGCGAACTTCGAGACGATGGTGCCCGGAACGACCAGTAAATCTGCTTGCCGTGGTGAGGAGCGGGGAACACCGGCCCCAAACCGGTCGATGTCGTGCTTAACAGCGAGGCCTCCCATCATCTCGATGGTGCAGCAAGCGATTCCGAACTGGAACATAAACATCGAGGAGGACCGGGCCCAGTCCATGAACGTATCCAGTTTGGTCGCTATGAACGGTGTGGAGCCGAGTACCTCTACCAGTTTAGAGTTGAACCTGGCATTATCGTCTCGTTCTCTAGAATACTCGTCCCGTGAGTGGTTAGTACTACCTGTCGACATTGTTTGTCTTTTCGACAGAGTTATTTAAATATCTAACTGTTGCCCTGTGTTATTAATGCCAGATTGGTGCATTATAAAACAAGTCCGCTACCGCTGTCTAAGTGGGGCCGTCGAGTGATCACCGCCACGGCGTCTTCGCCGTTGAGACGACCCCCGGATGGCTATTGCCGGCCGTTGCGGTTCCATCCGCACTCGGAGGGAACCAGCGACACACTGGGACGCTGCTCTCTCCGTAGAGCCGTGGCCCGGTCACGAGGGTCCGTCTCTACTCGTCCTCGATTCGGACATCGTCTATACACTAGTCTCACGCGTACGTTTGAAAGGCGATTCCGCCGAGAAAAGACATAACGGGTGGGTCGATAGGGTGTTTCCCCCTCATGCTTGTAATATTCCAAAGTTGTTTATTTATATTTAGTTGATCTATCGATAATTGTTGCACATCATGCCAGCGAAACAGTGCTGGCTCGACTCGACTGTCGTGGACGAAACCAGTCAGTTCGAGCTTTACGAAGCGTTCGATCTCTCGTTTGACGCTATCGTGTTGTCCGCCGATACCGTCGACACGTACGAACTGCCTGCAAGCATCTCTCGAGTCGTCCCGTACGACTCCGACCGCCCTGACTGTCTCGACGCGGCGGATATCGCGATCGTCTCCGACGAGGGCCAGATAGGCACTGCACTGAGCCACGGCTGTTCGATCGCCTATCGACTCGATCAGGACGCCGTCTCGAGTGCGTCCCCCGAGATGTTCGTCGAGCAGATCCCGGACCAGGCCCGGTATCTCGTGGTGCCCGACGCGTCTCAGGTAGAGCGGTTCGAATCACTGCTCGAGACAGTCGGAGAGACGGAACTGTCCGTTATCAGTGGCGTTCGATCCCCGTCGGAGGCGGAGTCCGTCGTCAACACGATGAATGGCTCCTCCGGCGGTGTCATGATTTCGTCTCCGGAGACAGCGGCGTTCTCGGAGTACGTGAACATCACCAAAGAACCGTCCGACACTGCGATCCCACTCAAGGCCTTCGAGATCGAGACGATCGAACAGCTCGGGACCGGCATCCGGTGCTGTATCGACACGACGACACTGATGGGCAAAGCGGAGGGGATGATCGTCGGATCGACGAACGCTGGCGGACTGTTCGTGAATGCGGAGGCAAGAGCGCCCCCGGAAGCGTCCCCCCGCCCCTTTCGTGTCAACGCTGGCGCCATCCACTCGTACGTCTGGACGGACGAAGCGAGCTGGAACTACCTGGCAGACCTGGGGATGGGCGACACCGTGGCGTGTCTCAACGTGGACGGCTCGATCCGGGAGGTCACCGTCGGCAGGATTCTATTGGAGAAGCGCCCGCTGACGCAGCTCATCGCCACGTGCGAAACCCGGACGGTCGCGGCGATCGTCCAGGACCACAGTCACGTCCGGTTGCTGCGACAGAGTGGCGAGTCAGTCTCGGTACCGCATCTCGAGGAAGGAGATCAAGTGCTCGGCTACGCGACGGACGAACCACAGCCAGTGTTGGACCGGCCCACTGCTGGCGTAGAACGGCGGGATATCGACGACCCGAACAGCCACGCTGAAAACACCATCTGAGCCGACCATGACCTTCGAACCTGGAACGGAGACACCGACGACGGTGACAGTTTGGAACGAGTACAGGCACGAGCGCGAGGACGAATCCGTCGCAGAACGGTATCCCGATGGGATCCACGGGACGATCGCGAGCATCTTCGAAACGGCCGACTACGAAGTGACGACGACCACGCTTCTGCAGGAAGAGCAGGGGGTTCCACGACCTCTCCTATAGTAACAATTGAAACGATTCACACACTGACCGCACCGCCGTCGTGCGGTCAGGTGTGCATTGATTTTCAATGGCTACTATAGATCGTACCGATGTCCTGATCTGGTGGGAGCACGTGGCACACGACGAGATTACCGACGAAACGGTGCATCGTATCGAGGAACGGGTTCGCGACGGGATGGGGATCATCCTTCTTCACTCCGCCAAGGACTCGCCCGTCTTCTCGTCACTGCTCGGGACGACGGGCGAATCGAAGTGGGACAACAACGGGAGTCGCGAGTACCTCTGGGCCGTTGATCCGAGCCACCCGATCGCGCGGGGATTAGACGAGTGCATCGAAATTCCCGACGCGGCGACGTACGGCGAACCGTTCGACATTCCCGAACCGGACAGCCTCGTCTTTACGAGCTGGTTCGAAGGTGGTGACGTGTTCCGGAGCGGCGTCTGCTTCCGCCATGGCGCGGGGAAGATCTTCTATTTCCGACCTGGCGACGAGGAGTATCCCATCTACCATCACGACGAGGTCAGACAGATACTTCGGAACGCAGTCGACTGGGCTTCCCCGGTGGAATCGGCCTGAGACGTGTTCGATTTCGAGTGACGGTTGTAGATCGAGGACGACCTGTAGCGGTCCGCCCTGCTCGTCTCGGGGCTGTCTCTCGAATGCGGTGGGGAGGTCGAACGCGTCGAAAAACCCTTCCCAGACGCTGACGGCGAGAATGACTATCTCACCCACACGGCGCCCGGCGTGGCGTCGGGGAGTTCCTGTACCGAAACGTCTTCGAGGCCGCCCAACGCACACTCAGACACCAGGGCCTGTCGTCGACGGGACAGATGTGCTCGCATATCGAAGCGGGTGAATTGGCCGACGCCGCGGCCGAGACGTTCGAGAACGAGTGGTCAGTCGGCGGTGGCGTGTTCCACACGCCACCTAGAGAGTTCGAAACTACAGATCGACTAGACACACTCCTGTCGAGGATGCGACCATGCCCGCGCTTACGAATTGAAAGGGCTTACTCGATCTCAAACACTGTGAGCTGTCGAACGCCGCCGATCGTGGACTCAGTGACCGCCGATTGTCTCTGACACACCTTCGATTCACGTCAGTTCTGGCTCTTCGTGTACCAACCTCCGAAGTAGTGGCGACATTTGCGTGGATGATCGGTAAGGCGACGTTGCAACTACGGAGTCCGTAGCGAAGCGACCCGGGTGCTGCAGCTATCCGGCCTAATTTGCGGCCGGACGCGGGAGGGGTTCAAAATACGGACGACCGAACAGTCGCGGGGTCATATGCCGCTCGGTTGGATTTTCTATGCAATTACCACCTATCGGTTCGGTCGCACAGTATCGGAGAATATCCGGTAACTCCTCTGTGCGCCCTCACGAGAGTTCAGCCGCTGCTTCTTCAGACAGCACTCCCGTTGCTATTGGGGAGACTCAGGGAGCGTCGGCCACGTCGTCGCTACTGTTTCCTCTATGAGTTGTGTTTGAGCACGGCGCAACCGCTCTGTTACCGACGAGGCAGTGATATCTAACTCCGTAGCGATCGCCTCGAGTGAGACCTGTCTCGGAATCTCGAAATACCCCCGCTCGTAAGCGATCCGGAGGGCCTCGTATTGCCGATTAGTTAGCCCTTCTCCTGGCGGTTCTGGCGTCTCGACCCGATTGAGACGGTCGAGTCGAAAGTCAGCATTGTGCTGCCAGAACGACGAGAATTTGCTGAACTCTTCTCGGTCGGCGAACCAGCCCGTTTGTCGCCAGCCATCCGGTTCGACCGTAATCCGGTCGATAAACGCATCTGCTGTGGCCAGCTCCTCGAGTCCAGCGAGATCGTCGATATCGTCTCCGAGTTGCTCTTCGAAACTGAGCGCCGGTTGGATTTGATACCGGCGGGTATCACCGGCCTGTCCGATTTGAGTCCAGCCCCCTACGTCATACGCATCAGTGAGTGCAGTCTCGAGTGTTTGTTCAGATCCGCCATTCACAGTGATGAGGAACAATGGTCGCTTCCCGTGGTTGTATTGGAGATCGAGACGTACCCTCGCGTCGGGTACCGCTGCGACTACGTCGACGAGCGGGAGCGAATCGCAATAGATCTTGAATTCAGCGACAAGTCTCATACCAACAGGTTTCTATTAACGATAATGGGGGTGGCGGTTGAGAAATTCATCGATACCCGCTGCGAGGGCGGGGTTATAAAGAGCACCGCCAATTCGAGAAGGCGCTACCCAGTCCCGGCGCAAACGATTCAGTGCGATGACGAGCCGACAAACATACTCTCAACAGAATGCCGCCAACCAGTCTCAGGAAACAGACCTCGCGATTGACGCACAGAACGTCACCGTCACTTACGAAGACGGAACCGAGGCAGTTCGTGGCGTCTCCTTACGCATCGAGAAAGGCGAGTTCTTCGGTTTCCTCGGGCCGAACGGAGCCGGAAAGACGACCACTATCAAATCGCTCGTCACACTCCTGCATCCAACGGAGGGGTCGGTACGAATCAATGGCTATGACACCGCGACGGAGCCGGAGAAGGTCCGGCGATCTATCGGGTACATGGCCCAGGAAACGAGTATCGACAGAGAGCTGACGCCGCGAGAGAACCTCCAGCTGGCCTGTAAACTGTACGGCGTCCCGGTAGATCAGCGTGAGGACCGCATCGAGGCGCTGCTCGATCTGGTGGATCTGCAGGACGTCGCTGACACCCGTTCGGAGAAGTTCTCCGGCGGGATGAAAAAGCGATTGGACGCCGCGAGTGTTCTGGTGCATCGCCCGCCAGTGGTCTTTCTCGACGAGCCAACGACCGGTCTCGATCCAGAAGCGCGATTGCGCCTCTGGAACTACTTCGAACGGATCAACGAGCAAGGGACGACGGTGTTTCTGACGACGCAGTACCTAGAAGAAGCCGACCAACTGTGTGACCGACTCTCCCTGCTCCAAGACGGGCAGATCATCGCAACCGGATCGCCGGGGACACTCAAGTCCGAATTTGGGACAGATATCTTCGAGATAACGCTCGAGAATCCCGTCGAAGAACGAATCGAGCGCGCCGTGCAGGCCGTTCGTCGCATCGAAACACTCGACGAGCCGACGATACGAACGACCGAGGACGGATTCACCGTCAGATCGGCGCGTGCCCGCGAGGCTGCGAGTGATCTTTTCGCCGCCCTCGATGGCACAGGCGTTTCGGTCAGCGACTTCGACGTTCGCTCGCCCACGCTCGACGATGTCTTCCTCGCGCTGACGGACGGTTCGTCCGACACCGCTGGCAGGGCAGACACAGGTATGGCGTCGCTCTCCGCTCAGGAGGTGTCGACATGAGCAGTCACTCGACCGACAAAGGCCCCGTCGTGGACGACACCGCACAGGAAGCCTCAGGCAACAGCGTAGCTGCTGACATTCGCATCAGTTTCAAGCGGTGGCTGGTCAAGAATTTGCGCAATCCCTACGTCATATTCACGTCACTGGTACAACCGATCATCTTCTTCGTCTTGTTCGTCGAGGTATTCGGTGCGATCGCCGGCAGCACGCTCTCGGCGGCGCTCGGCCCCGACATCAGCTACGTCACGTACCTGTCGCCAGCTATCATCATCATGTCGACACTCTCCTCGGCAGCCACCTCCGGCATCGGACTCGTAGACGACATGGAGGAGGGGATGTTCGAGAAGATGCTCGTCTCACCGATGAACCGGTCGGCCATGTTCTTCGGCAAAGTCCTGTCCGAAGTGGCTCGAATCGTCGTCCAGACGGTGATCGTTCTCCTCCTTGGATATCTCCTATTGGTTCTGAAAAACGGCGCAGCGTTCGATCAGTACCTCCGTACGGGCGCCGCTGGTATCGTTGGCGTCGTTCTCGTCACAGTGATCTTCGGCGGCGCGTTCATGGCGTACTCGAACATCGTTGCCTTAGTTTCCCGTGATCAGGAGGCGACAATCATGTTCACGAACCTGCTCACGTTCCCGCTGGTATTCGTTTCGAGCGCCTTCCTCCCCCTCAGCGTACTCCCGGGATGGATCAGGACTGTCGCCGTGTTCAACCCCATCACGTACGGTGTCGACAGCGTCCGTGCTATCATGCTGGGACAGGACGTGATGACGGTCTTCGAGATGACGGCATTCGGTGGAATCTGGAACACGGTCGTGCCCGCAGTAGTCATTCTCGTTGGATTCAACGTTCTATTAGGTTCGATCGCAATCCGTCTACTGCGTCGCGCTGCCAGCATCAAAGTACAGTAGTCCGAGACACCATCCAGTCATGGGAAGTCGATCTAACGGGACCCACTAAACGAAACTACGAAGGCCCACAGTATATGCATTGAGACGGCCAGTCTCAACGTATCACGACCTCGGAGGCTAAACATGATGTGTGGCTTCTATCCAAGAACGGACCTCACGAGTATAAATTCGACTTACCAGAGTTCACTTCTTGAACTACTGATTCGCGTCTGCGGCGTCAAGTTCACGGGCGAGTTTGTAAATCAACTCGTCGGCGGCGTGATCAAGTAGCCCTCTGTTTGTGCGTCGGCTCGACGTTCAACTTCAGCTTTCTCACGGAGTGCTGAGTCACCCTCGTGCGCGCTGCGTTCTCACTGACCAGTGTCCACCAATCGGTTCTCAGCCAGCGGATTCGAGACGGTCCCGTGGCCGCGGACCTTCGGACGCGTACTGAAGTCGTCGTAGCCGTAGTCGACGATGCGGTTGCGGTTCAGGCAGTGCTTCGTGAATCGGGGCCTAGTGAGGTCGAAAAGCTCGAAGCGGTCTTCGAGTTCTGGAAACTGCGCCTGATACGTGTCGAGCGCCGTCCGCACCTGCGCCCAGAACGTCTCCTCATCGTAGCCGCAGTGACGTGCCAGGAGGTCTGCGACGTATCGGAACACGCCGACGCACAGCGTGCCGAAGATGTGCTGACAAAGCGGCTCAGGCGCAATCTGGTGGAGGATGTGGTGCTTGTACCGCTTGTCGTCCCGCAGGTCCGCCGGAAGCACCTCGTTGAGTTCTGGGAGTTCGCGGTCAGTGATAGCGACCTCGTCGACGAAGTCCTTGACTGCGATGCGCGAAGGGACCCCCTCTTCGAGGATCAAGACGACGTTCGTCCCGTGTGGCATAAACACCGTGCCGTACTTGTAGAGGAAGTGCAACAGCGGCTCGAGTAGCACCTCGAACAGTTCGTCGAGCCACGCCTCCAGCGATAGCCCGGTACGGTCGGCCAGTTTTGAGACCACCGGCGTCCCGTCGAAGTCCTCGTGGAGCAGCGCCGCCAGCGTAAGTGGGCGCTCGCCGCTGTCGATGAGCGACACGACGCTCTCGCGCCAGACACAGCCCAGCAGCTCGTGGAACTGGTACGGCGCCTCGTCGAACCGGGAGAACTTCGAGTGCTCGTAGTTGACACTGGCGACTTCACCGGGCAGGAGGAGTCGCCGCTCGTCACGCAAGAACGCGTCCCCGTCTCTGATGGACTTGATGAACTCGGTGACGCGAGGGGCGGCCTCCGCTTGTTCGCCGAGGATACCGCGGTAGACGTTCGTGTTCAGCACGCGAACGGGGAGCTTGACGTGACGCTTCTCGGGGTTCGAGACGTTCGAGAAGGTCCGGATCGACTGCTGCGGGAGGTATTCGTCCGGTGCCTCACCGAGCGGCACGATGGCGTCGGTGGCGATGTCTTCGGCGAACAGTTGGACGATATTGTCGGACCACTGCCAGTCGTGCACCGGCAAGAAGTAGTAGTTCGCCGGATCGAGACCGTCATCTTCGAGAGTTGCCCGGAACGCTTCGGCGGCGTCACCGAGTTCCTCGTCGATGAGGCCGGCGTGGTCGAGCCCATCGACCGCCGCGAACGTCGCTCTGTTCCGTCTCGCCGCGATCCACGAGAGCCCCTGCCGACGCTTCGATTCGGGTGCGTACTGGCGATAGTCGTCGTATCCGAAGCCGACGCGCCCCTTGTTGTACGTGAACCACGGGTGACCCTCCATCTCGCCCTCGATCTCGGCGTAGGGCAGGTCTAGCAGCGAGCCCTCGCGGTCTTCCTTCCGTGCCCGAATGTGCGCGTCGGCGACGAGCGTGTTGTTGTACTCTCGGACCAGATGGGCCGCCGTCGTCGGATCGATCCCGATGTACTCGCGCGCATCGAGGACGAACGCGACTGGGTCGGTAGCCGGTTTCCACTCGCCCCCACGCTCTCGACGCTCGATCGAACCCGCTCGGATTCGGTAGCTGTCGAGCGGTCGCTCCTGTGCGTCGAAGCGGTACTCGAGGCCGTCTGTCAGAGCGAGTACGTATCGCGTCCACCGAGCGTCGTCGCCCGCTGCACCGGGCACTCGCACGGTCTCCGTCGGCGTCGGTGTGATTAGTTCTTCGTACATGAACTCCGCCAACACCTCTCGGAACAATTCCCGGTTGACTGTCGTCCAGACGTCCGCCCGCAGTGACGCCTGAAGGGTCTCGACGCCATTCATTGCTGGCCTCTCTCGATTGTGAGGACTCGGTTCTGCCACTGTGCAACCGACAGATCGATCTGTCTACGCATATTTTTTAGGCCAGCCTAAAATTTTATAAGCGTTTCCGTTTACGAAGTAACCGTGGACGCCGTACCCTCGGTCCGGAGCCAATTTGGACCGGCGCCGTTTTGCGGTTCCGACGGTACTCCGTTAATGTTTAGGCAAGCCTAAAATAATGGTGGGTACGGAACTACCGATGACGACAGAACACACGGCGGTCGAACGGTGTCGGAATGGGAACTGCGCTATAGTGCGACTGCTATTCGTCACCCAGAGCGGGGTCGTGCGGACGCACGCGGTCGATGCCTCGAAGGTGGAGTCCGCCGTTGCGGACGGAGTGATGCTCTCGCAGCTCGTCCAGACGTACAACGCGCTCGGAATCCGCGACAAAAGCGGGCGTTTCGACGCCGCCGGGGAGGTACGGCTCTGTCCCGACCCGGATACGTTTCGAGAGGTTCCCTACGCCGAACGAGCCGGTGCGATGCTCTGTGACATCGAGACCGTCGACGGCGAGCCGTGGGCCGTTGACCCGCGATCGTCGCTGCGGTCGTTCGTCGACGAGATGCGAGACGCGGGGTTCGCCCCGGAGGTGGCGTTCGAGAGCGAGTTTCACCTGTTCGAGCGCGACGCCGACGGGTCCGTTCGCAGGGTCGACGAACGCGGTGCCTACGTGACCGAGAGCACCCGCGAAACCCACGAGGTAATCTTGGCGATGACGGACGCGCTGAAGGCCCAAGAGGTGCCGGTCGAGAAGTACTATCCCGAGTACGCCGCCGGGAAACACGAGATCGTCACTGGACACGCCCCGGGGGTGCGCTCGGCCGACGAGCACGTCCTCTTTCGCGAGACGGTCGAGAGCGTCGCGCACGAGCACGGGTACGAAGCGACGTTTCTACCCAAACCGTTCGACCACTCAACGAACGGGTGTCACATTCACCTGTCGCTGTGGGACGACGACAACCGGTTCCACGACGCCGAGGGCGACCGCCTGAGCCGGACGGCGCGACAGTTCGTCGCTGGCGTTCTCGACCACGCTGACGCGCTCGTCGCGCTGACGGCGCCGACGGCCAACTCGTACACCCGACTGCGCCCCCAACTCGGTGCGACCGCATTTCGCTGCTGGGGGCACGGGAACCGCGAAGCGCTGGTCCGGGTGCCGGCGGTCGGTCAGTCGGACCCGGCGACGGCGACCCGGGTCGAGTTTCGAGCCGCCGACTGCACGGCGAACCCGTATATCGCTCTCTTGGGTCTACTCGCCGCCGGATACGACGGTATCGAGCGCGCACTCGACCCGCCGAAGCCGGTTTCGGTCGACCCGGGAACGCTCTCGGAGACCGAGTGTGAGGCCCGCGACGTCGAGCGGCTCCCCCGGACACTGGGGGCTGCCCTCGACGCGCTCGCGGACAACAGCGTCATGCGCGAGGCGATGGGGTCTACGCTGTTCGAGACGTACCTCGATGTCAAGCGGAGCCACTGGGCGCAGTTCACCGATAGCGCGGTCTCCTGGGAGCGAGAGCGGCTCCGGAGCGTCTACTGATGACGACGCGGCGACTCGGCGTGCTGGGGGTTCAGCCCGCCGTTGTAGCGGTCCTCGTCAGCACGTTCTTTCTCGGGTTCGGGGGCGGGGTCATCTTCCCCATCCTGCCCAATCTCGGCGCGGTCGTCGGCATCGCGCCTGTCGTCGTCGGGGTCATCCTGAGCGCGAACCGGGTCGTCAGACTCCTCGCGAACGCTCCTGTGGGGACTGTCGTGGACCGCGTCGGTACGCGGACCCCGTTTGTCGCCGGCGTCGTCTTAGAAACCGTCGCGACCGTCGGCTATCTGGTCGCCCTCCGGAGCGCCGTGCCGGCGGCGTGGTTCCTCGGCGCGCGCGTGCTATGGGGACTCGGGAGCGCGTTCGTCTTGGCGACCGCGTACACCATCGCGGCCGATGTCTGCGAGCCCGAATCGAGAGGGCGGACAATGAGTATCGTCCGCGGCGGGACGTCGCTCGGATTCCCCGCTGGCATGGCTATCGGTGGGATCATCGGTGAGGTGTACAGCGCCAACGCGGCGTTCGCAACCGCGACCGGTCTGTCGGTTGTGGCCTGTTGCGTCACGTACCTTGCGGTTCCCGAGACGCACGCCGCCGACCGGTCGGGCGGTGTCGGACTCCGCGATCTGGATTTCAGCTCACCCGCACTGATCACCGGCGGCGCCAACTTCGCGCTCCTTTTGACCTATAACGGCGTCGTGTTCGCGACGCTCGTCTCGTTTCTCGATACCGTCCCGGCGGGCGGCGTCGCCGTCGGGGCGCAGGGCACCTCCGGCGTACTCATCGGCGCCAGCGTTCTCACCGGTTCGGTGTTCTCGGTAGCCGGTGGGAAGGTGAGCGATGTTATGGGACACCGACTTCCCGTGATACTGGCTTGCTTCGGTGGGCTGTCCGCGGGAATGGTACTCCTGGCAGTGGGAACGACGTTCCCGGTCCTCCTCACGGCCGTCCTCTTGTTGGGGGCCGGACAGGGTGGGGTCGGAGGCCCGCTCGTTTCGCTCCTCGGCGACCTGACGGCCGACAGCCGGATGGGTCGTGCTACGGGGACCTACAACGCGTTGGGTGACTTGGGCGCCTCGGTCGGGCTACTCGTCTCGCTCCCGCTCGCGGGACTCATCGGGTTCCCGTCCCTGTACCGACTAACGGCGTTCGTTCCGGTCGTCGCCGCCACCGCGGTCATGGCCGGTCTCTACACCACGTACGACGAGATCCCGGACGTGACGAGTGGCTGAGACGCCAATTGCGGGCGAGCCAGAGCGCCAGGGAATCGAGTGTACGGACGTATCCCCGCTCACTCCCGTTCGCGATCGCACACGCACAGGGGCTCGATGTCGCCGACGCCGACGGCAACGGTACCTGGACTGCCTCGCTGGCGCGGGGACCCTCGCACTCGGTCACAATCACCATCAAGTGACCGAAGAACTGGAGCGGCTCCTCGCGGCGGACCGGCCGCTTCACACGCTCGACGAGGACACGGTATCTCGGGACTTCTCGCCCACGTCGTTCGTCAGCGACGCGCCGGGCCGAGCGTCGTCCGACCCGGACGAAGTCGACCACACCGTGGACGACTGATACTGGTGGCTGTAAGTTCGCAAAGATATTCGCCACCCCGGGGTGGCGAATTACTGCAGTTTGTTACAGCCACCAGTATGACGACCCCGGACACCCTCACACCGCGATCGAAAAGACGCACCCAGATGTCAGAGCGTGTGCCGAAGTGGCTCGTAGGGCTCCTCGAGGTACGCAACGTCAGAGTCCGACAGCGAAATCTCCAACGCCTCGACGGCCTCCTCCAGATGTTCGACGCTCGTCGTACCGACGACAGGCGCGTCGACGACGTCTTTCTGGAGGAGCCAAGCGAGCGCTATTTGTGCCATTGTCACGCCCTTTTCGGCAGCGATCTCTTGGACCCGCTCGTTTATTTCGCGGCCGTTACCTTCCAGGTACGGATACAGGTCGGTGTAATCGTTCTGTTGCCCTCTCGCAGTATCGGTCAGCTCTTCGTGGGGTCTCGCCAGATATCCCTTCGCTAGTGGACTCCACGGAAGCACCCCTACGCCGTTCTCGCGACAGTACGGGAGCATCTCGCGTTCTTCCTCCCGGTATAGGAGGTTGTAGTGGTTCTGCATCGAGACGAACGGCTCGAGCCCACGGTCCTCGCTCAACCGGCGTGCTTCGGCGAGTTGGTAAGCCAGCGTCGTACTGGCGCCGACGTAGCGGATCGAACCACGATGGACGGCGTCGTCGAACGTCCGGAGCGTCTCCTCGATCGGCGCCTCGTCGTCCCACCGGTGGGTCTGGTACAGGTCAATCGTGTCAACTCCAAGACGGTCTAAGCTATTTTCGAGCTCCTGTTCAATAGCCTTACGCGAGAGTCCGCGTGCATTCGGGTTCGACTCGTCCATCTCGCCGAATACCTTCGTTGCGATTACCAGACTATCGCGGTCATAGTCGCTGATAGCTTCTCCCAGTGTCTCCTCGCTACCGCCGTCCGAGTAGACGTTGGCGGTGTCGAAGAAGTTGATTCCGAGGTCGATTGCCCGGTCGATGATCGCCTGGCTCTCGTCGGCGTCGAGCATCCACTCCTTTCCGCCGCCGAATCCCAGGCAGCCGAGACAGATACGGCTCACGGAGAGCCCGGTGTTTCCGAGCGAGGTGTACTCCATTGTTAGACGTTGCCGCTTCGGATGTCCGCTATGCGCTGACGATCGTAGAGTCGTTCGTCTCGGGCGAATTCGTCGGGGAATAGTTGTTTTGCGGCGCGCTCAGTCTTCGAGAGGTTGATAATCGGGCCCTGATACATCCCCCCCGCTGGGTAGACATCGCCATTCTGGACCGCCGTGAGTTGGCTTGCCGTGTCGTGGTCCTGTAAGAACGCGAGATACGTGTCGCGGAAATCCGAGCGCGTCCAGTGCTTGTCGGTGTAGAACATCAGGACTTCCGGGTCGATCTCCAGAAGCGGTTCGTAGTCGATCGAGCCGCGATCCGACGTGAAACTCTTGATATTCGAGCCCTCGAAGGCGTCGCTCACCCCGAGGTCGTGCCAGTGTTTGTATGCTGTCATGTCACCGATTCGATACGGATAAAACTTATCTGGCTCGGTCGAGCCAGGGGACAGCAGCCCGATTTCCGGACGATCGCTCTCGGGTGGCAGTCGGTCTTGTATACCTGAGATGGTCTCGTCGTGAAGCGTTCGGAGCGCCTCGAAACGGTCCGTTCGTTGGAACACCTCGGCGACCTTCTCGGTCGCCTCGTACAGTGAGTAGTACGGATAGCTCTCGTGCCATGGGTAGGCTGAGAAGCTCGTGTTCCCGCAGAACGGCGCGACCCGCTCGCTCATCTCGTCGACGTCCGAACGCTCCCAGTTCGGAATGAGGTTGATCATATAGTTCGGATCGATGAAGTGGACCCCCGCATCGATCTCCAGGAAGAGTTCCTTCGAGATGCCGTCCTGCCAGAGGGAGACCATGTCCCCTTTGCTCGTCGTGAGGCCGGGGATATCCTCGTAGTGCCACGTTCGGTACTCGCCGGTGAGAACGACGGCGCTTGGCTTGTCCAACCCGAGGGCGACACCCATATCGCCCCAGCTCGCGTTCTCGGCGACCCACGTTTCCGGGACCGCGTCGAACGATATCTCGCCTGCCGGCTCAATCGTCACTGAGTAGGCGTTGTCTTCGGTCGTCGTGGTCTCCGTCGTACCAGCTGTAGCCTCCGTTGTCGTCTCTGTCGAGCTGTCCGCCCCAGAGCCACCGTCGCTGTCACCAGTACAGCCGGCGAGTAGCCCTCCACCGATGACTGCGCCGCCATACTTTATGTAGTCACGCCGCGTCGGTGCCTCGTGTTCTCTGGATTCGTCCGCCATACGTTTTAGGCCAGCCTAAAGATACAAAACAGTTCCGAATTTTAGGCCAACCGAATCCATCAGCAGGGGGCTTCACAGCGTGGATAATCGGACTCTGTCAGGGAGCGTGAGCCCGCAGTGCGGACACTCCCCGTCGTCGGCCAGGCGGTCGGCGAGCGTGTCGACAGCGGGCAAGACGGCCGCCAGTTCCGACTGAGCCAGCGTGACGAACCGTTTCGCGGTCGTCAGCCTGACCGCGCGGTCCTCGTCGGTCAGGAACATCGAAAAGGGAGTAGTGAGTTCCTCGAAGATCTTCGGTCGCTCTTGGATTACGTTTCGGACCGCCTGTAGTGTAGGCTTACGGGCCTCAGCATCAGCCGCGCCGTCGAGGCACGCCACTGCCACCTCGTGCGTGCCTTCGCGGAGGAGATCGATCAGCTGGACTGTCGCCCACTGGTAGGCGTACTCGTCGTTCCTCTCTTTCGTCCCGATTATTTCGTCCTCGTGGCCCGTGCGGTCGCCGGTAAAGGGGTCGGCCTCAGTGATATCGATAGCGACGATGCCTGCGCGGAAGAACTCCTCCGTCTCGGCGACCTCGTCGATGAGGCGCCGGATTGCCTGTCGGTACATCTCTCGAATTACCGGTATCGAAAGGTCTCGAATGTGCTCGCGATGGGCGTGTCCAAGTGGTGTTCGCTTCCGTGTTGACTCGTGGACGAAACTGCGAGCACCCTCGTTAGCAGCGAGGTTCTCGCGTAACACTACTGAAGCGCATGTGCCAACTGCGCCAGAGTGTCGATTGATCGGGGATAGTACCCAATTCGAGAGGCTCACAGAGATCGGGATGGTTTTCGAGGTACTTGAGGAGTGCTGTCTCATGCTCCCAACTGTGAAGCTCCCTCATCATCAGTACTAATATGTGAATTAAATCAGAAATTCACGATGACTCTATCTGGTTGACTTCGTACAGGTGGTAATCCGCGTCTGCGATGGCCTGGATCTCGGTCATATGTGACTCGACATCATCGTCCTCGAAGATGGCCTCGAAGTCCTCCCGACTCTCCCACTGGGCGTAGTTGACTACGCGTTTGCCATCGAAGCTGGCGTGAATGTTTGCCGATACGAAGCCAGGTCGGTGCCGCATTACCTCCTCGGTGGCGGTCACCAGCAAGTCGACAAGTCGCTGCTGATCGCTTGGTTCCACAGTGAAAACGTTAATCAGAGTTACTACGTCGTCGTTTTCAGAGATAGTAGTCACAAGTTCCCACCCCCGTTCGTAATATTGGTTCTTGACTGGACGATGCGACTTTCGGTTCTCCATACTCGACATGTCATAGTATTTTACTCCGGAAGTTACTTGCCAAATGGCAAGTACGTATGTAGAAGGCATAGTCATAAATCCGGCGATTATTCAGTATCCCCTGACGTCTCCGACCCGGAGTGCCCCATCTATTGAATACCCTTATTGGAGCGCGTCGAGAACTGGCCATCCGATGAGCGAGACAAGCAATGGGCCACCACCGGAAACTCACGAAGCGCTGATGCGGGCTACGTACACGGCGCTGTGCGAGCACGGGTACGCGGATCTCACACTCCGGAAAATCGCTGCTGATTTCGAGAAGAGTCGCGGACTCGTCCACTACCATTACGACTCGAAGGACCACCTCATCGTCGCGCTGCTTGAATACCTTTCTGACCGGTTCTCCGATCGGATCCAAGCAACTGCCGACGAATCGCCGAGTGATCGCCTCGACACGCTGATCGAGTGGCTCGCCGTCGGCCCATCACTCGACGGCGTCGACGGTGAGGCCTATCATATGGCCATCTTTGAACTGCGGGCACAAGCGCCCTACAACGAGGCGTTGCGTTCGAGACTCCAAGAGAACTTCAGTTTCCTCAAGACCACCTGTGAAGAGATTATTCGCGATGGAATCCGACAGGGGCAATTTCGGCCGGTCGACGTCGAAATGACGACGATTCTATTGCTCAGTGCAGTCGCCAATGCACGTGACCTCGAGCTTGCGCTCGGCGAAGAGAACGCAATCGAAACCGTACTAGCTGCACTTGACCACTTCATATTCCCACAGCTGTATGCCACATTAGGGTCCGACAGCTAGGATACTGGCCAACCGGCCAGTTTATGTGTGGGCCGTCGTATATTATACGTGATGTCGGACCAGTTTCCCGTGTCACTCACAGTCGATGTCTCAGCACCGTACGACTTCGCTCAATCGCGCCGGTTCCTGGATGGGTTCACCCCGTGTTCCAGTGATCATCACTGTGAGCTTGCTCGACTCACGATCGGCGGATTTGCGGACGGAAGGGCGTTTCTCGCTCGACTTGAGGCTCCTGAGACGCCACCAGCCGAAACGACGGAATTAGAAGTACAAGTCGAATGGGTCGACGAACCGGGCGACCCAGCGGTGGCGGATTCGTGGGTTACGGCGTTTCTTTCACTGCAGGACGACCTGGGGCCGTTATACGACGCCGCTGAGGGTGACGACGTGTTCCAAGCTGTCGTCGAGGATCTGTACGGGCTCCACCACGTTCGATTTCCGACGCCATTCGAATGTGCGTGTTGGGCTGCGCTCTCCCAGCAGACGCCGACGAGTCTGGCGAAATCGCAGAAACGCTCGCTCGTGGAGGTGGCTGGTCGGGAGATCGAACGCGACGGAGTGACTCACCGACTCTTCCCGACGCCCGAGATGATACTTGCCCGTCAACCCGAAATCGAGACGGCTCTCAACAACAATCGGAAGTCAAAGACAGTGCTGGGCGCAGCGGAACTATTCGCGGATACTGCCCTCCACGGACTTCCGGACGAGGAACTAGTAGCACAACTCGAGTCAGTGTGGGGCTTTGGCGAGTGGTCATCGGAGTTCGTGTTTCTCCGGGGGTTCGGACGACTCAGTCGTGTTCCGTCCTCGGAGCGGCGGCTCCGTTCAGTCGTGGCGGAACTGTATGATCTCGGTGTGGGTGAAGTGAGTAAAGACGACCTCGCCCGAATTGGAGAAAGGTACGGAGCAATGCGAGGGTACTGGGCGCACTACCTCCGCGTCTGGGCATTTCAGAGGGACGAGTAGCTGCGTGGTATGTGCACAGTACTGTTTCGTGTATTGAGGGCGCTAGTCTCAACTTCCCATCGCACGCCTCAGTATAGCGGGATATGATTTATAACTACCAAACTGTACCGCAGTCTGGTAATTAGCGCCGGCATAGTCCTACTATGCATTATTCCGCAATGGACACTGGCTTTAGGGGCCCCACGCCGTACGGTGGCCACGGATGGTATCGACAGAAGGCTCCCCTTCGACTGACGGGCGACAGACCCTCTCAGCGGCCATCGAACACTTCGTCTCGGACATGGAGAAACTCGACGGTTCGGGGAAGTACGCCGATATGGCCGGTCACATCGTGCGACGGTGGGCCGATGTCGACCTCGCCGACACTGACTCAGGTCCTCGGAAGACCAGCAACGTGACCACGTGCAGCTTCCCGACTAGGCACACCCGTCCATCGAACAGTGGGAGCGAATTCGCGACCCTCCGGTCGACGCGTGGCCCGCGTTTCCAGCGCTCCACGCCCCCCACGCGCGGATTCCGGACGACGTGGCGGTCGATGTGGGCGTCCTCGATGTCGTGCGTGAGGCGGGAATCGACACTGTCGATATCGGTCACCGGCGTCCGGAGCGTCCTCAAACGGCTCTGTGAGGCCGGAATATCCATGTCGAGGGAGACGAGGAGTACCTGACTCCACACGGTGCCCGCCGAGGCGTGGGTGGGTATCTCCATCAGATCGTTGGCTTCGAGGCCGCACAGCGGGCGCTCAGACAGTGCCCCCGGGTATCTCCTCGCAGCTGGATTCGCATACCGAGACCAGCGAACTCGCAGACGTGATCGGCGACGGGTTCGAAAGCCACGACAGTCGTCCCGACGGATGACACCGTAGGAGGCGGCCGCCGTTGCGTTGCTGATCGGTAGCTGTTCTTTCCGCCATGGAAGATGCTCGTTTGTGGGGTAGCGTGGTAATTTGTGCCGCTCAGGCGGGAGTGACCGGTCCGACGTACTGGCTCTTCACTGCATCTCCCTCTCGCCACTGCAGGTAGTAGTAGTCGCGGTCGTCGATCGTTTTCGTCGTGATCGTCCCCGTCGAACGGTCGATTCCCGCCTTCTCGTACGCCGAATCGAGCGCTTCTTCCCAGTCTTTGTCGTCTCCCCAGTTATCCGGTGTTTCGGCGGGCGATTCGCTCCGCTCGCGTCCTGTTGTGGCCTCCGATAATTGATCTATCAGCGCTTCGACCGCCGTGAGTGCCTGTCGATAGCTGTCTCGCACTTCCTCGTTCTCGTGCTTCCCGGTGGCCATTTCGTGTAGGTAGGTTCGCGCTTTGATTGCCCGCTCTCTATCCTCCATCCCTAGAAACCGATTCTTGCACTCACTTAGTGATTTAGGCACCCTTCGTTCAGCGCCCTCGTTTCGAACCATCGCTCGATGCGGTCGACCCTGGTGCCGACGTCGTCGGTGCCTAGCTGTCAGCTCCGGTCGGCGTCAGTCTCCTACCGTCCAGTTGGCTCTTCGAAGTCGAATGTCTAACTGGACGTCTCAGACATACGGTCTGGCTATTCTGTTTGGATATCCCTGCCAGCGATACGATACAGCCGAGCCGTTCAGCGAGATAGTATATGCGTTCATTCTGGCTGAGTTGGTTGGCCAGACTATTCAGCTACCTCGTTCGGCTATATTGTTCAGATATACAGCTCAGCTATACTGACCAGATATACTATCTTGCTATACCGTCTGACTGAGTTTTATAGTCCCCTGGTACAACGATACTGGTATGCTGGCCTTTACGACGTATTCCGAAGCTGGCGGCGTCGGAAAATCGACACTTGCGGCGAGTCTCGCCGTCGCCGCTGCTCGTGACGGGCGCGACGTTTTAGTCATCGACCTCGACCCACAGGAAGCCTCGATCTCGTACCTGCTTGACGTCGATGACGAGCGAGACGATAGCTCGGCTGATTCGCTGGTCCGTCACCTCGTCGAACGTCCGCGTGGGGAGTTCGACGACCTCATCAGGCCGAGCGAGGGCGTCGACGTGATTCCCGCCCACAACAGCCTCTCGATGCTGGGTAAACACCTCCAGCGACGGGAGGAGGAAGCAAACGATTTCGGTGAGAACTGGAACCGAAACGTCCAGTTACTGCGCGTGCTCCGGGAGAACGACGTCCAAGACCGCTACGACACGCTCATCATCGATCCACCGGCGACGGCCGACGTCAAACTCTACAACGCGATTCACGCCACGCGCTCGCTGGTCGTCCCGTTCGAGCCCAGCGGGAAGGGTTTCAAGAGCGTCGACGGTCTCGAAGACCTGGTTCCCGGGCTCGAAGAGAACCTCGGTATCAACGTCGGCGTACTGGCCATCGTCCCGAACAACTTCTCGGGGACGAACGACCAGCAGGATATGCTCGAAGAGATTCAGAACAAGGGATACGACGTCCCGGTGGTCTTGAACGAGCGCGGGTCGCTGTTCGAGGGGTGCTGGCGCCAGCAGTGCTCGGCGTTCAAGTACATCGAGGAGCACCGAGACCGTGAACGGGACTACGAACTCGAAACGCTAGAGCGGCTGCGGTCTCTGAGTCGGCAGCTACACGGAACCGTGGAGGCGACAGCATGAAGTCGGGCACCGGTGACGACCCGTTCGCCGACGACCCCGTCGAAGACGATGGGTCAGCAGAGAAACAGGCCGAGTCGTCGGCAGTTGGGACCGACAGAGACGACGATCGCCGACCGTCGCGCGCCACTGAACGGGCCGAGACGACCACTACAGACAGGCGTGGGGCCGGGTCGGTGGACACAGTCTCCGAACTGCCCTACAAGTATCGCCGTGACAGCGTCAAGGAGTTACGAACCCAACAGCCGATGTTCCTGCAGGACGCCACCGAGGAACTCATCGACGACACTGTCGACGAGATGGAGATCGAATTCGACGAAGACGTCTACAAGACAGACGTCGTCGAAGCGATGCTCGTCGCCGGAGCCGAAGGGTCGACGCCCGCAGCCGTGCTTCGCCGGTGGGGATACGGCATGAAGAACAAATGAGTCGCTCTCTGGGCAGCTCACCGTCAGGCAGCTACTAGAAGGATGTCTTCACCCTCTGTAAACTGCTGAACGCTATATCTATCGTGACAGGTTGGGTAGTTGAGATCGCCCGTCTCAATGCATACGATTTGAGCCATAGATTGTCTCTCTCGATACTACGAAGATCCTCCCTCGATTGCCGTCACCCTGTAGCGATCTCCCTGGAATGCGTACGTGTGGGCATCTTGAAGTCTGAATGGCGGTATCGACCGGCTGAACTCTTCTAGACGTACCCGACTGGCATCGTGTTTTTTGCTTAGAGCGATGGCGTCACGCAATTGCTCGCTGCGAACGACCTGCTCGATGATTATCTGCTCTGCGTCAGTCGTGGAGCCGTCAATTCGTTCGAGAATGTATGTATCGCGTTGGTCAGTTTCTCCATCGGGTTCGCCGCGCGTCGAACGTGCGACGAGCGTCTCGCCGTCCCATTCTGTCTCTGTGACTGCCTCCGTCGGCACTAGCTGAAGTGGGTCGGCGTTCAACTCGAATCCTGACGCGAGCGCGATACTCTCCTCGTGGGAGCTGGCCGCGAACCATCCGTCAGTCCCGAACGCGTAGTGACCACCGCCGAGGCCGGCAATCGTCAGTGATTCCATTCCTTCTACACGTTTGACATGGTCTCCGTCACTGATGCGACCGGCTTCTACCGTTACGGTCCAGGTGTGCTCTTCGCCGGCCTCCAGCGGCGTTAGTGGTTCCGGCCAAGACCGGGGCGCGATATAGTACCAGTCGCCGTCGACGCGCTTGTACAGTTGCCAGTGATAGAAGTTGGTCTCGAACCGCTGTTCGCTCTGGTTTCTGAGTGTGAACTCGCTCGGCTGATCCGGTTGGACTGATTGGGCATCTGGAACGAGTACAATTGGCACCTCCCCGGGATCAACTGCCTCGTAACAGATGACCTGTTCGGTGCCATCGAACGGTGGGCACGCGTTTGAGGTGGTATCCTCGGGAAGGTCCGGAATCGATTGGTTCGATCCAGAGGGCGTCGTTTCACCATCCCCTGTCGTCGTTGTGTCGGTTTCGTTCGTGTCATTCGGTTCTTTTGGCCCGGCCGTACAGCCAGCGAGGAGGGCACCACCACCTGTATAGAGGGCCGAGATAACCTGTCTTCGGGAGGGCTGTTCCATGTTTTTGCACCCAATTGTAGTGGTATATGTCTTCTGCTGATGTTTCATACTCAACAGTTAGAGGGGTTCTTGAGCGTGTCGCGGCCAGTATCTGGTAGTGACTACGGTTCGCGAGTCTCGCCGCGCTGTCTTCCAACAGATTGCCCAGCGGTCGTACGTCGACTGGCCAGCGTACGGTTCTACGCCGTTGTTCGATCACACCTCGCTCCCGGCGCTAGAGTCGGATGTCCGCGTCGTCGCAGAAGCGTGGTTCAAGCGGGACGAACACGAAGCAGTCGATCATTCGTCCACTCGTTACCGCTCGCATACGTCCGGTTTGATGCCCACGACCACTACGCAGGTTCAACGAGCTACGAGATGGAGACGCTGATTCGCCTGTTCCTGCTGAAAGAAATCTACGGTTGGGACCGCGCAACCGCGCTCGTCGAGTACCTCACCCAACACCCCGATTTCTGCGAACAGATAGGCTTGGAGTCGGTGCCGAACCAATCAACCCTGTGGCGCAGTTGGCATCACCGCTTCACTGCTGATCTCCGGAACACGGTCGAGACAGCAGCGCGAACGATCCTCATCAACGCCCAGAATGCGGGTGTTGCTGTTCCACGAGAGCCAGAACGACAGAACCGCAGACACGTTGACGAGAATGCGGAATCGGACCCAGATGACCAGACCGTACTGAAACAGGCAGAGCCAGTCACTAACCACGTAAGTCGTGTTGCTTTCCCAGCGTTCTCACTGGACGTGGTGAGGGGTGTGAGATCCACGAGAACGCCTACTGGGACCTCCAGACGTATCTCTGGCTACGCGAGAACTTGGCTGCCCGAGGGGGATCGCAGCTTCATCCATGAGTCCAATAGGGAGCGGGGACGAGGGAATTGAGCGGACATGGAGATCGTGTTGACTTTGGTGCCCCTACAGAGCGTTGCCACTCTCGATCGGCGAGCCCAAACGGGGCATTCGTCGCTCAGTCAGACGGTATCAATGCCGAGACGACGACTTCGACACACTCACCCGCGGTCAACACGGGCGCGTAGTCGATCTCGCCGTCAACGCCAGCTTTCAACAGGAACTCCGTGAGCGACAGACGTAGAGAGCAAGACCGCGAACACGAAACTCAACGCCTCTGTACTCGTCCTGCTCATCGTCTTCGGCCAACTCCGGTTTCGAGTCGGTGACCACCTTCTTCGGACGAACGGCGGAGACGGTAGGTCCGTAGCCGTGGGTCGCTTTGACGACGAAGTGGGCGGCGACGGTCACGAACGCACGAACAGCGATCCTCGTTCGTCGAGACAGATGCTCAGGAGAGAGTTCACAAGCCAGGTCGGAACCACCGGATTGAAGCGACTGATAGTGGATGCGATCCACATACGCAACCAAACCGATGAGTGACCCAGACCAGCCGCCAGCGCCAGACCACCTACCCGAACTCCTCAACGAAGGAGCGCACGAGGTGGCAGTGGGGTGTCTCGACCGCCTCGGCGCGGCTGATGCTGAGACTCGCAAGCGTGCGCTGCAAGCGGTTCGGGCTGTCGCTGCGGAGCCGTCACGCTCCTTCGAAGAGCTCGTTGGTCCGCTTTCGACGTTCTTGACCGACGAGGACCGTGCTGTCAGATTGACGACCGCGAAACTGTTCGTCGCGCTGGCTCAGTCCGAGCCTGCGACCGTCCTGCTCGTCGGTGACGCACTCGCCGAGCGGGTAGCCGACGACGAGGAGTTCTACTACGTTCGAGCCCGCTGTGCCGAGGCGCTGGGGTACGTCGCGGTCGACTCACCTGCGGAGGTTACCGACCCGGGAACGCTGGCCGATCTCCGCATCGGGCTGTCGTTCGACGAACCTGAGGTCAAAGAGAAACTCGCGAAGGCGCTGGCGTACGTCGCACTCGGCGATCCGGATCGGCTTCGCCACCAAGTCGACTCGCTGGCCGAGCACCTCAACGACGAGAATAAACTCGTCCGGTATCACCTCTGTACGGCGCTGGTGGTCGTCGGCTGTGCACACCCGGCGAAGCTGGCCGACGCCGAGGACATGCTCCGTGAGCGACTGACCGACGAGAGCCCGTACGTTCGGGGACGGGCGGCCGAGGCACTCGGAGTGCTCACAGCGTCGGACGTCGAGATTGAGTCGACTCCTGCTCTCGACGACACCGACGCCGAGGGCGGCGAGACGCCGTCTTTCCTGACCGACCGCGTGCGATTCTGTCGGCGACGGGTGGCCGACGAGTACTCCGAGTCACCTCCAACGGGCGTCGGCACGATCGAATCGATTCGGGAGGGAACCGACGCCGTGGTCGAGGAGATGCTATCACCCGACGAGGGAGAGTGTCCGCACTGCGGGCTCGCGCTGCCGGCGGGCGGTCCGCCAATGTGTCCACGCTGTGGAGTCCCTCGTTGAGGGTTTTGGCTGGCCTAAAGTCCGGAACTGTTTTGTATATTTAGGCAGGCCTAAACCGTATGGCAGACGATTCCAACGCGACCGAGGCACCGACGCGACGAGAGTACGTGAAGTACGGCGGCGCAGTCGTCGGCGGCGGGTTGCTGGCTGGCTGTGCCAGTGACTCCAATTCGGAGAGCGCGCCCACGTCGTCGGAGACGGGCACCGGCACCGCGACACCCTCCCAGACCGCGACCGAAGACGACTCCTATTCAGTGCGGATGGCGCCGATGGGCGAGGTCGAGTTCGATGCGGTCCCAGAAGATATCTTCACCATCCTCGGCCACCACGCAGACATGCTGCTGGCACTCGGGCGGGGGGACCACATCAACGCCATGCACGGCCCCGGCTACCACCAGGCGCTGTACGAGAAGTTGGTGGCCCACCTCGACGGCGTCTCCGTCGACTGGGAGGGGCTGTACTCGTCGTGGCCCCCGACGAAAGAGAAACTGTACGAACTCGACAGCGACGTCCACATCGCGGATCCGGCCAAGGTGACGACGGGTGAGGGCTGGGACGACGGCGACGTCCGGGAGATCGGCGAAAACGTCGCGCCGTGGTTCGGCAACACCCTCAGCGGCACGAACCGCACACCGCCGGAGGGCTGGACTGACAGGTACGAGTACTACTCGCTCTGGGAGATCTTCGGCAAGATAGCGCAGGTCTTCCAGGAGCAAGAACGGTACGAGGCGCTCGCGTCCATACACGACTCGGTGCGTCAGACTATCGAGGAGAACGTTCCGCCGACGTACGACCGGCCGAGCGCGGCGCTCGTCTTGCTCTCGGCTGACGAGGACAGCGGCTGGGGGTACAAGCTGAACTACCCCGGCTACTACGCCGCCCACACCCGACCGATGGGTGCCGAGGACGCGCTGGCAGACGCCGTCGGCGAGGCATACGGCGACGACGGGCGGAACATCACGCTCGATTACGAACTGCTCCTGGAGGCGGATCCGGAGGTCTTGCTCGTCCTGGGGCCCATGACAGGGCACTTCAACCTCGACGAGATTCGGCAGCGACTCGAGAACGACGAGGTCGCCAGTGAGATCACGGCTGTACAGGAAGGCCGCGTGTACGCCCAGGGTGCGCGACGACAAGGACCGATACTGAATCTCTTCCAGCTTGAGATGACGGCCAAACAGCTCTACCCGGACCAGTTCGGCGAATGGCCCGGCTACATCAACGGCGAACCGTATCCCGAGATTCCCGAAGACGACCAGCTGTTCGACCGCCAGCGCGTCGCGAACATCGTCAACGGAGAGTTCTGAGCATGAGCGACAACAACGCCAATACGACCGAAGAACTGACACGGCGCGAGTACGCGAAGTACGGCGGCGCAGTCATCGGCGGTGGACTGATCGCTGGGTGTTCGAGCCAGTCCGAGTCCGGAGCGACGCCGGAAACGACGAACACAGCGACCGCGACTGCCACCGAGACTGAGACGGCGACCGACACCGCAACCGAGGCTGCGGTCGACGACGGCTACTCGGTGTCGATGGCCCCGATGGGTACGGTCGAGTTCGAGTCCGTCCCGGAATCGGTCTACACCGGGCTCCCGTACGGCGCGGATATGGCCATCGCATCCGGGGCGGCCGACGCGATCAACTCGATCTACTACCCGACCTACCACGGGACGCTGATGAACCACTTCTACGACCGGCTGGACGGTGTCAGCTTCGAGTACGAGGGGCTGAACGACTCGTGGAACCTCGGCAAAGAGGGGTTCTACGAACTCGACAGTGACGTGCACCTCTCGGACCCGGCGTACGCGTCGACCCTTGAGAACCTCGACCGGGACGACGTGACGGAGATCCGGAACCAGATCGGGCCGTGGTTCAACAACTACTACAGCGACCGCCGGCGCGACCCGCCTGAAGCATGGGCCGAGGACTACGAGTACTTCTCGCTGTGGGAGATATACGAGCGCGTCGCACAGGTGTTCCGTGCCGGTGACCGTGCGAGTGCTCTCCGAGAGGTCCACTCGTCGATACGGTCCGAGATCGAGTCGGGACTGCCGCCGGAAAGCGAACGCCCCTCGGTCGCGTTCACGTTCAAGGGGGAGGACGACACGTTCTGGGTGTACCACCTGAACGCCGACGGGTTCCTGAACGCCCACACCCGGCCGCTTGGGGCCATCGACGCCTTCGACGACACCGAGTTCGATGGGCCACAGACCCAGGTCGACTACGAGGCGATGCTCGACGCCGACCCGGACGTAATCCTCGTGCTGTTCACGATGGCGTCGAGCCACAGCATCGCAGACATCCGTACGGGACTGGAAGACGACGCCGTCGCATCGGAGATAAATGCGGTCCAGAACGGGGAGGTGTACGCCCAGGGCGCACGCTATCAGGGGCCGATCATGAACTTGTTCCAGCTTGAGATGACGGCCAAACAGCTCTACCCGGACCAGTTCGGCGAATGGCCCGGGTACGTCGACGGCGAACCGTATCCCGAGATTCCCGAAGACGACCAGCTGTTCGACCGCCAGCGGGTGGCGGACATCGTCAACGGCGACATCTGAACATGACCGGCACGAAACTCGAAGCGACACACGGGCACGACCACGACGTCGTCGTTATCGGCGGCGGCCCGGCAGGCTGCTCGGCAGGCGTCTTCACTGCCCGGTACGGCCTCGACACGGCCGTCTTCGACCGCGGGCGTTCCTCGATCCAGCGGTGTGCGCACCTCGAAAACTACCTCGGCTTTCCGGCGGGCATCGACGTCGAAACGTTGTACGAGTTGATGCACGACCACGCCGAGGAGGCGGGCTGTGAGATCGTCACCGACCTCGTCGAGTCGGTCGACCGGGCCGTCGATGGCGACGGGTTCGTCGTCGAGCCCCAGGAGGGCGACCCTGTCTCCGCGCAGCGAGTCGTCGCCGCGACCCGCTACGACGGCGAGTACATGCGCGGACTCGACGACTGTTCGGCGATGTTCGAAGCATACGAACACGACGGGGAGACACACGAGACCTTCGACAGCGAGTACGCAGACCACGACGGCACGACTCCGGTCGACGGATTATACGTCGCCTCACCGTCAGCGGAAGCCGACAGACAGGCAATCATGGCCGCCGGACGCGGGGGACGCGTCGGGCTCCGCGTCGTCGCGGATGCCCGCGAGGAACGCGGCTACCCGGAGGCGGTCGCCGACCACTACGACTGGATGCGAGAGGAGTCCACGCTCGACGGTGAGTGGAGCGACCGTGACCGCTGGCGCGACTGGTTCGACGAGCAGCTCCCCGACGACCACGACTTAGAGGAGGACCATCGCGTCAAGTTACGCGAGCAGGACATCGACCGGTCGTTCGAGACGTACCTCTCCGACGACGAAATCGAGCAGCGCGGCGTGCGCGGACAAAAGCGCCTGCTAGACCACGTCGACGACGACCTCATCCTCGATGCGGCGCGCGAGATCGAGGCCGAACGCCACCCGAGCGAGGTGAGCAACTGACCATGGCCGGAGAATCAGTCACCGACACCTCGACCACCTCGCGTCGCGAGCGCTGGTTCTCGCGGTTCGACGGCTCGCTATTCACGCTCATCGTCGGCAGTCTCGCGGTCGTGATCGGCGGCGGGCTCGTTCAGGTGAGCTTCGGCGCGTTCTCGATGAGTATCGTTGAAGCGTGGCAGGCCGTGTTCAACCCGGACGTCGTCCTCAACATCCGAGCCTGGGAAGCGTGGCTCCTCGGCGGGGAAATCCCCGAGATGAACAAGCGGAGCCTCATCGTCTGGAACATCCGGCTGCCGCGCGTGTTCGTCGGGATGCTCGTCGGGATGAACCTCGCCGTTTCAGGGGCGATCTTCCAGGCAGTCACCCGGAACGAACTCGCGAGTCCGTTCATTCTCGGCGTCTCCTCCGGGGCGGGGTTGATGATCCTGCTGACGCTGGTCGTGTTCTCGGGACTGGCCGCGTTCCTGCCGCTCATCGCCTCCATCGGTGGCGCGGTCGCGTTCCTGATCGTGTATGCCATCGCGTGGAAGAACGGCACCTCGCCCGTCCGGCTGGTGTTGGCAGGCGTCATCGTCGGGACGGCCTTCGGGAGCCTCCAGACGGCCTTATTCTTTTTTGCCGACGACATCGGCGTCGTCCAATCCGCGATAGCGTGGACCACCGGTTCGCTCACAGGTACAGATTGGAAACAAGTGCGGATGGCGTTGCCCTGGACTGCCGTGGCAATGCTGCTCGCGCTCGTCAGCTCTCGACAGCTGAACGTCCTGCTGCTCGGCGAGCGGACTGCCAGTTCGCTCGGGATGAGCGTCGAGAAGGTCCGGTTCGCCCTCTCGGGCGTCGCAGTGCTCGCGGCCGCTGCGAGTATCGCCGTCGCGGGCATCGTCGGCTTCGTCGGCCTCATCGTCCCGCACATGGTGCGCAACGTCGTCGGGAGCGACTACAAGAAACTCGTCGTCGGCTGTGTGTTCGCCGGTCCCGCGCTGATGGTCGCCGCCGACGTCGGCGCGCGACTCAGCATGGCCGTGATCGTCGGCTCCGACACTCAGATTCCCGTCGGCATCGTCACCGGACTCGTCGGCGGCCCGTACTTCCTCTATCTGATGCGCAAGCAGGAGCAGATGGGCGAAATCTGATGTCACAGGAGCGAACCGTCGATCCACGGACGAACGGCAGCAGTCCAGCAGAGACTGACGACGTGCGTCCAGCCAGCCAGACCGACGGCAGTCGTCGCCGGCGCGGTGCTCCAGTGGGTTCGCGGCGTCGCGATCAACGACTTCGCTCACGGCGTGATGTACGCGACCCTCTGGGGCGTACAGGCCGGCGAGATCGAGTCACCACCAGAGGCACTCTCGCGCGGACGAAGCGGCCGTCCGCCGAACATTGGTTTTCGGCTGGCCTAAAAACCGGAATCACTATGTTGCTTTAGGCGGGCCTAAAACGCATGGCAGACGACGCCACGGAACACGAGGCACCGACGCGACGAGAGTACGTGAAGTACGGCGGGGCAGTCATCACTGGCGGGGCACTTGCCGGGTGTACCGGGCAATCGGATTCCCGGTCGACACCGACCGAGAACGAGAGCTATTCGGTGACGATGTCGCCAGTCGGCACCGTCGAGTTCGAGGAGGTGCCCGAGCGAATTTTCACCCGGCTCTCACATCACGCCGGAATGGCGTTCGCGCTCGGCCGTGGCGACGACGTCAACGCAGTCAACGGTCCGGCGTACTACGACGCGACGTGGGCGCAGTTCACCGAGCGACTCCCCGGCATCTCGGTCGACTGGGCAGATGCGTACGCGTCTTGGAAGCCAAGCAAGGAGCAGCTCTACGAACTCGAGAGCGACGTCCACCTCGCGGACCCCGCGTGGGTCGTCCAACTCGACCAGTGGGACATGGGCGACATCGAAGAGGTGACCGACAACGTCGCGCCGTGGTTCGGGAACTCGCTGAGCGATCGTCATCAGGAGCCGACCGGCGAGTGGGCCAGCGACTACGAGTACTACGGGCTGTGGGAGCAGTTCGAGACGGTTGCCGAGGTGTTCCAAGAGGAGGCGCGGTACGAAGCCCTCGCCAGCATCCACGCAGACGTCATCGGAGCTATCGAGGCCGACCTTCCGCCGGAGAGTGAGCGGCCGTCCGTGGCGATGATCACCGCCGCCGACGTCGAAAAGCAAATATGGGCGTACAGGGTGGATAATCCGGGGTTCCTGACGGCACACACACGCCCGCTCGGCCCGCGTGACCCGTTCGGACGCTCGTTCGAGTCCGGCTCCACCATCGACTTCGAGGCGCTACTGGAGGCCGACCCGGACGTGATTCTGTACCTCAGCGGGATGCAGCCGAACGTGAGTATGACTGACCTCCGGTCGACGCTGGAGTCACACTCCGTCGCCTCAGAAGTCACCGCAGTCCAGGACGGCCGCGTCTTCCCGCAGGGCGCACGCTATCAGGGACCGATTCTGAACCTCTTCCAGTTGGAGATGAGCGCGAAGCAGTTCTACCCCGAGACGTTCGGCGAGTGGCCGAAATCAGATGGCGGGCCGTACCCCGAGATCCCCGAAGAAGAACAGCTGTTCGACCGCCAGCGGGTGGCGGACATCATCGACGGAGACGTCTACCGATGAGTGGTAACGATACTAACACGAGTCGGGCACCGACGCGCAGAGAGTATGTCAAGTACGGCGGCGCAGTCGTCGGTGGTAGCCTGCTCGCCGGCTGTGCCAGTCAGTCGGACTCCGGATCGACGCCGGAGTCCACAAGCACGCCCACAGATGAAAAGTCCTACACAGCGACGATGCCGCCGGTTGGTGAACTTACCCTCGATGAACCACCGTCCTCGTGGGTTGGTGGTCTTGGGTTCACTGCGGACGTGTTGACCGCTCTCGGCCAAGCGGACGGTGCTGTCGGTATGGCTGACCCTCGGTTCTGGTATCAAGGGTTCTATGACTTTCTCGACGGTGTGATGGTACCCGCGAAAGAAGACCTCGCCCAATTCACGACAGAGGAACGTGATACCGATCTTGAGGTGTTGTACGAACTCGACCCAGATCTGATGGCCGTCGACCCGAACCCCATCATCGCGATTTACGGCCTCGATAAAGGAGAGGCGGAGGAGGTTCGCGAGAACGTCGCACCCTGGTTCGGGAACGAGAGTCGACGAAAGCGCTTCGACGGGTGGACCTACTGGCCGGTCGGCGAACCGTATCCATATTTATCTCTGTCCGAATACATCCCGAAGTACGCCGCTCTATTTGGTGAAGAGGAACGCGGCGACGCGTTGCTTGACCTCTACGAACCGTTCATCGAAGACGTTCGGTCGCGTGTGCCGCCGGAGAGCGAACGTCGGTCCTTGGCGCTGGTGAACGGACGGTACAACCCCGAAAACCGGGACGGGTGGGTCATCTACAATCCGAAGTCGGAGGTCGAAAAGACGTGGGGAAAGAAACAATACCGCGATTTGAACGTCGTCGACGCCTTCGAAGGCGCATACAGCGGTCAATCCTCCGTCAAGGTGGATTTCGAGGGACTGTTGGAGTACGACCCGGACGTCATCATCTTCAACTTTGGACTCACGTATCGTGACTTCCAGGGAGAGAACTTGATCCAAAGGCAGCGGGAGGTCCTTCAGGACCATCCAGTCGGAAGTGAGGTGACCGCCGTCCAGAACGACGATCTCTACGTCGGCGGCACTCCGTATCAGGGCCCGATTATCAACATGTTCCAGACGGAAATGGCTGCAAAGCAGCTGTACCCCGACGAATTCGGATCGTATCCTGGTTATGGTCAAATCTCGGAGAGTGAACAGTTGTTCGACCGGCAGCGGCTCGCAGACATCATCAACGGGGACAGCTGACCACTGAGTACAACCAGCCCATCGGAAGTTGCAGGTATCGACGGCGGCGTCGCTGGCCTCTCGGTAGCCGTCTTCACGGCTCGCCACGGGCTGGACACGCTCGTCGTCGACGCAGGCGAGCCCACCCTCCGACGGAACGCCCACCTCGAGAACTTCCCGGGCTTCCTTGCCGGCGTCAACGGCCGGCAATTGCTCGACCTGCTCGAAGAGCACGCCGATTATCGACTGACGTGTCGGAGATACGGGCCCCACCGGAGGTCGGTGTGGAAAGCCCAGTCAGGAGTCGCATCGTCGTCGTCTTTCCGGCGCCGTTCGGACCGAGAAAGCCATCGATTGTTCCGGTGGGATGATTAGCGAACCCCCATCGAGCGCAGTTTCAGCGCCAGACGTCTTCTTCAGATCGATCGCTTCGATGGCAACGTCGTCATTTGCGGAGGGCATGGGGACTACAGAACAGGTCCGTGAAACGACTCCTATCCGTTTCGGACGCTGAAAGGGGAGCCGCTTCGGTTGGGCATCGTCGTGCCCACGATCACTGTGGACGCAGTGTACGTCGGTTCCCGAACTGGAAGCTGGTTAATTTCGTGTTATCTACCGAAATATCTCACGTGAGTAGTCAGTATTATACGCAACTGATTCGGAGGACGATATGAGATATGCGCGATAGCCCTCCATTAGATATTGGTGGACTTGCTACGTCCGCCACGGTAATCGGTCTCGTTTTGATACTCCTCGTCTCGATGGTCGGCGGTGTGATGGCCTTCGAAGGCGTCAACGAGGGGAACGTGAAGGTCGTCAAGAACCAGGGTGCAGTGACGGGTAAGATTCTCGAACCAGGCTGGCACTTCATCACACCGGTCGTCGAGGGAACCGTCAGTATTCCGACGCGGCCGCAAACCTACACGATGAGTCATCAGAGCGGTGAGGGCGACAACGCGAACCAGGATGATTCGGTCCGCGTTCTCACCCAAGACGGCCTGCACGTCGACGTCGACGTGACTGTCCGCTACCGCGTCACGCCTCGCGACGCACCACGCTTTCACGAAGAGTATCGGAATCTCCCGACCGCGGAAACACGTCTTATCCGCCCAACAGTCCGCTCGGTACTGCGAACGGAGGGAGGGAACATCGACGTGACGGACATCTACACCGGTGAGGGACAGACGCGACTCAAACTCGCCGTCGAGGGTGCTCTCAAGAACGAGACCGAGGGAAGCGGTATCGTCATCGAGAGCGTCCAGGTTCGGAACGTTCGACTCCCGACCGAGTATGCGAAGTCCATCGAACAGAAGAAGGTCAAACAACAGAAAATCGAGGAAGCGGAGTACGAGATTCAGGTCGCCGAGAAGAACAAGGAGCGCCAAGTGATCGAAGCCGAGGCCGAGGCCGAACAGATTCGCATCAAGGGAGAAGCGCTCCGACAGAATCCCGAAGTGCTCGACCTGCGCTACATCGAGGCGCTACGAGAGAACGAAAACACCATCTACGTCCCCGCAGACGGTGGCGTCACTCTCACGCGCGACGTGACCGACGACCGTGAGACGACCGCCAACCGGAACGACGACGGCGCGACCACAAACCAGACCAGCGTCTCCACGAACGAAAGCGAGAGCTAACGTTCAGACTACCGCAGGAAAGTCAAGATACGACGCTACGTTACGGTCGCGACGGCCATCGTCGTTGTGTTCGTGACGTGGTGGCGATGGCTCGGACGTCAGGATTTCTCTGCTATCGCCGGTACTCGGTCTGCGTCTGGGACTCGGAGACGTCGTTGGCCAGATCGTGACCGGTCCTCCTCACCGTCTCCACGGCTCGCGTCGGGGACGTTCGAACGGACCGAGTCCACAGCAGTTCAGCTCTCGAAGACGAGCCCCCGTGAATCAGGTACAGATCGGGAGGGGCGGGTGAGCGCCGCGATATCCATCGAGAACTCCGCGTCCTCGTTTTCGGAAGAATACATCTCGCCAGAGGTGGGGTCGATTCGACTGTGGCAGTCGGGTAGACGAAACGAAAACGTTCGGGTTTCGGAGCAGGCCCTGTATCGAGGTGCCACTCCTACATCGGCAATCGTCGTTTTTCTTCGATACTGAGACGGATCTGGTACTCGAGCGTTTCCCAGTCGTCATCCCTCGAGTACCGTGAGGCTCGTCCATCGAACTTCTCCACGATGTAGTGTGTCCCTGTGCTTGGGAGGTCGTCGCCGCGAAGTTCGTATCGTCTGCTGACACTCTCGCCGGGATCGAGCGGCCGGGTTATCGGCTCCCCATCCAACGACATCGACGACCCGCCACGGTCGACTTCTACGCGGTCGGTTGTTTCGTATGATGGAGAGAACAGGGTCGTCTTCCACGTGTCTTCGCCGGGCGTCGGCGACAGGGCGAGTGCGAGGACGCCGAAGGGCCAGACGCCGTAGCTACGGATTCGAATCGGGTCGTCGGCCGTGTTCTCCAGTGTGAGCGTGAGTGCGGCCGGCTGTTCGATCGTCGCGTCAGCGACTGCGAGGCGTACTGACAGCGAGAGCGGGTCCAGAGACGTCTCCGTCGCCGTGTTGGAGATTCGATATTCAGTATCACCGACACACCCGGAGAGACCAGCGATGGACAGCGTACTCGCCGTCAAGAACGTTCGGCGCTTCATCGCCGCTCGCCCTCGTCGTCGATACGAGCGTCGGTGAGTTCGACGAACACGTCTTCCATCGTCGCGTCGTCGGGTGACGCAGTCCGATTTCGGAGTTCGTCGAGCGTTCCCTCGGCAACCAACTGCCCCTCGTGGAGGACACCGATCCGGTCACAGACCAGTTCGACCTGCCCGAGAACGTGACTGGAGAAGAACACCGTTGCACCACGCTGGTTCTCCTCGTGGACGATTTCCCGTACCCGTCGGACGCCGTGTGGATCGAGGCCGCTGAACGGTTCGTCCAGGACGAGCAGTTCGGGGTCGCCGACGAGTGCCATCGCGAGCGCCAACCGTTGCTCCATTCCACGTGAGAAGTCACCCGCATCGTCGTCGACGGCATCTCCGAGTCCAACGCGTTCGAGGAGTACTGCCGGATCGTCGTCGTCGCGTTTCGTCTCTGCGACGAACGCGACGTGCTGACGTGCGGATCGCCCCTCGTAGAGGCCAAATCGATCCGGAAGCACCCCGACTCGGTCGTGAACCTCGACGATGTCACGTCGTGGATCGCGACCGAGGACGCGGACCGTTCCTGAAGTCGGTCGCAGGTAATCGAGCAACAGTCCGATCGTCGTCGATTTGCCAGCGCCGTTCGGGCCGAGAAACCCGTACGTTTCGCCGCGCTCGACTGTCAGATCGAGGTTATCGACGGCGTGGACGTCGTCGTACTCCTTGGTCACCGCGTTGGCTTCGATTGCGGGCTCTGACGAGCTCATAATGCGTCACCTCTGTTGAAGACACGGCGAGCGAGAGCTACCGGCACCACCACCCAGACGAGTAGGACGACCAGGCTCAGTGCGGGGTGGAGGTACCATGGACCGCCGCCGTCGAATGCTGCCTCGACGACGAAAGCGTTCACAGAGACACCTGGAGCGAGTTTGGTGTAGACGATGTGAAACAGCTCTGTCGAGTTGCCGACGTCGAGAAACCAGTTCGTTAGGACGTTGTACGCGCCATCGGGGGTCAATCTAAGCGCGAGAAAGAGCGGCCCACTCGCCGGCGCATCGTATGGGTTGACCGGAATGCCGGTGACGGCAGTATAGAGCGACGTGACGATCCGACTCCAGAACAGCGTCACGAAGAAGTACGCGAATACCCCTGTCGCGGCAGTCACGGTTCGTCGAGTGACCGTCGAGACGAACACGCCGACAGCGACCATCGCGCTGGCAAGTAACAGCGTCGCGACGAGCGTCCCGAGGAAGGGAAGCAGACCGAACGTGCCGTGTTCGAGTAGGCCGATGCCGGCGAGAACGAGCGTTGCCGCGACGATCGCCGTCCCGACGCCCACGAACCGCCCAGTCGTCTTCCCGAAGAGGACCTGCGTCCGCGTCAGTGGCAACCCGAGGAGGAACTTGATACTGCCAGTGGTTCGCTCACCGATGAGTGACTGATACGACAGGAGGAGGGCACCGATCGGGAGGAACAGGTCGACGCCGATCTGGATGTATCCGATGGTGATATTTCGTCCGACCGCGTCCCACCCGGCGTAGGTCGGTCGGAACCCCCAAAGGACGACGAGGAGAGCGAGTATCCACGCTCCCTTTGAGGTGAGCACTGTCCGGTATTCGCTGCGTGCAAGCGGGGACCACCGCATGGCAGAACAGACAAATAGCCGTCACAAAAGCCTACCTCTTGTACGCGGTGTCCGCTCTCCCGTCTTGCGTTCTATCTGAATGAAACTCGACCCTCTGCCATCAACCGACATCGTCGCCACGGTTAAACAACTGTCACGGACGGTCGGGGTTCCTCAAATGATAGAGCGGTTCGATGTCTTCGTCCGGTTGCTCCCGAGCGGTCACTTCGCTCAACAGTCGTTTGAACTGCTGATTGAGGTCGTGCGTAGATGCCTCGAACGCTTCTGCGGGCGGGATCCATAGCTGTGAGTTAGTCTGCGCCCGTCGCGGCCGTGTCGCGTGTCTGGCTCCGGCTCCGCCAGTAGCCCTGGAGGTACGCGCCGACGAACATGCCGGCGAGCGCCCAGAGGATGGTGACGTTGCCGACGCCGAGGCTGGCGTAGGCCGCGCCCGGGCAGATGCCCGAGAGCCCCCAGCCGACGCCGAAGACGGCGCCGCCGACGAGGACGTTCCGGTCGAACGGCTTCAGGCGCCGTTCGTACCGGTCGCCGGTCAGCGGTGCGGTGTCTCGAATCCTGGGCATCACCGCGAAGGCGATGCCGGAGACGATGGCCGCGCCGAACATGACGAACAGCAGGCCGAAATCCTCGAACTGGAGGAAGTTCAGCACGACCTCCGGACGCGCCATGTGGCTGAAGCCGAGCCCGAACCCGAAGATCAGGCCGCCGACGAAGATCAGCGGCTTGAACAGCGGGTGTCGATTGCTCATGGGCTCACCCCCAGCGCAGCGACGACCTGCGCGGTGCCGATAGCCACGGTCAGGAACGTCGCCACGCCGACGATGGACGTCTTCGACGCCGAACCGACGCCACAGACGCCGTGGCCGGACGTACAGCCCTTCCCGATTCGGGTCCCGATCCCGACGAGAATGCCACCGAAGAACAGCCGCCACGGCTGGACGTCAGTCGTCCAGAGCGTCACGCCGGCGATCTCATACAGTTGGCCGGTCGTTCCGGGCTCGTAGAGCGACGTCGTGATGACGCCGGATTGGACCGTCGCCGCGAACGCTGCCGCACCGAGGACGATGCCGAGCGTGAACACGACGCGCCAGTCACGTGAGCTGACGTACTGCTGGAACCGCGACTGGTCTGAAACGTACGACAGCGTCGACTCGAGGAACGTGCTCGCGCCCGCCGGGATGCCCGTTCCGACGTAGATCACGACTGCACCGAGCCCGACCAGCAGGCCGCCGATAGCGTAGCGACTGATCCCGTTGGGGAACAGCTCGGCGGCCAGCTGTAGGACGAGTAGCTCAGTCTCCATCGGCGATGTCAGTCACCCGCGAGCGAGTCCTGGCTCGCGGCGCAGTTGTTCGGCCCGAGTTCGAGGGTGAACGCCTCGTCGTCGTCGACGGCGTTCTGCCCGAGGTTCGTCGCGATGATGTCCTCGTAGTTGGCTGGCCGCGGCGGCATGTCCGAGAGGATCAGGTCGACGAACGCCTGTTCGTCCATCGTGAGCGCGTCCATCTCCTCGACGAGCCGGCCGATGGGTGCCGTGTAGGTGCCGTCGGCGGCGGGCTCGGCGGCGTCGCTGAAGTGGGCACCTCCGATCAGCGTGTCGTCGGGCAGCGTCAGCACACGCTCCTGCAGGGACTCGTAGAGCATGCGCGCGGCATCCGGCGCACCGTCGTCGCCCTCTTCGAGGTCGGGGCGGGCGACGCTCTCGACGAACAGCCCGTCGCCGGTCGCCAGCAGGCTGTCGCCGATGAGGTACGACGTCATACCCGTGGTGTGACCGGGCGTGTAGACGGTCTCGACGGTAACGTCGCCGACCTGGAACGTGTCGCCGTCTTCTGCGGACGCCAGTTCGTCGGCGTAGGTGACGCCGCGGTCGACCGCGGCCTCGGGGATGACACCCTCGACGCCCTCGTCGTCGAGGTCGCGCACGCCCGAGATGTGGTCGGCGTGGATGTGGGTGTCTAGCGCGTATTTCAGGTCGACGCCGAGGTCCTCGGCGTCCTCGAGGTAGCGGTCGGTGAAGGCACGCAGCGGGTCGATGACCGCGGCTTCCCCGTCGTCGTAGACGAGGTAGCCGAGACAGCCCGAGGACGGTCGCTGATACTGGAGGAGCGTGCCGGCGCCGTCGTAGTCAGTTACTTCGACGGTCTCGTAGATGCTCGCCCAGCCGTTCATGCCGTCTTCGAGGTGGTCGACGTCGTAGCCGCGCTCTGCGAGCGTGCCCGCGACGTACTCGCTGGCACCGCCTTTCGCACACAGGACGGTCACTTCGCGGTCGTCGGGGATGCGATCGAGGACGTCCTCGCCGATGTCGTCGTCGAGGAACTCGAAGTACGGGACGTTGATCGAGGTGACGGTCTCGCCGTCGATACGCCACTCCTCGTAGTCGGACTGCATGCGCGCGTCGAGGAGCACGATCTCCTCGCCCGCGTCGATGCGGTCTTTCAACCGTTCGGGAGCGATCGTTTCGACTTCGACATCTGGTGTCGGGAAGTCTTCAGCGTTCATATCGTACACTCCCTCCTACCGGACTGATGTACAAAAGGGTTTGCATAGAAAATCACAATACACACAATATTCTGCGGCCGAGAGACACTGAATATGATGCTCACCCACCGGAAACGGTCTGAAGCGCGCTTTATGGGTGGTGGCGGAGAGCCAAGTGTTCGTAGTATATACAAGAACCAACATTCTTTTAACCACTCGGATGGTATTGTGTGATAGCTCCAATACAGATGGACGGAGCGATCAAAACTATGAGTGCAGAATTCGATATCACGGAGACGCTCGACGTGAAAGGTGCATCGTGCCCAATGCCGGTAGTCAAGACCAAGGCCGCCGTTGACGATCTCGATGCGGGTGCAGTTCTGGAAGTGCTCGCGACGGACTCCGGTAGCATGAGTGACATCGACGGTTGGGCTGCTGGTACCAGCGGCGTCGAACTGCTCGAACAAGCGGAGGGTGACGGCGTCTACAAGCACTACGTCCGCGTGACGGAGTGATTCGACACCGATGAGTACCGACACACAGGACGCAGCCGTCGACGACGCGCCGTCACGCGCGGAGTTGGCTACGCGCGTCGAGCAACTAGAGGAACAGCTAGCCGAGGCACGGACCGAGAGCGAGGACGACACACAGAAGATGTCGATCATCGCGACGAAGGGGACGCTGGATATGGCGTATCCCCCACTCATCCTCGCGAGTACGGCCGCAGCCTTCGGCTACGAGGTGACCGTCTTCCACACGTTCTGGGGACTGGACATTCTCCACGAAGAGCGGTCGAAGCACCTCAAACTGAGTTCGGTCGGCAACCCCAACATGCCCATCCCGAATGCACTGGCCGCTCTTCCCGGGATGGACCGGATGACGACGAAGATGATGGCGAAGCGAATCGACGACAACGACACGGCGACCATCGAGGAACTCATCGAGACGAGCCTCGACATGGGAGTCGAGTTCCAGGCCTGTCAGATGACCATCGAACTGATGGACTACGACGAGGACGACTTCTACGACGGCGTCACTACCGGCGTCGGTGCGGCGACCGCGATACAGGACATGGCTGAAGCCGATATTCAACTCCTCGTCTGACCCGATGACCACGAGAGCGCCCACGAACTGAACACAACCCATAAGACCTTCCAAGAGAATTGTATAGTATGCCCTATACCATAGACAAGGCCGTGGCCGGCGAGTTCGACGACGTCGTCGACCAGACGACTGCGGCCCTCGAAGACGAAGGATTCGGCGTCTTGTGCGATATCGACGTTCGAGCGACGTTCGCGGAGAAACTCGATCTGGACGACCAGTTCCGGCGCTATCGCATTCTCGGTGCCTGCAACCCCTCGCTGGCGCACGAGGGACTCGAGACGGAACTGCGTCTCGGCGCGCTCTTGCCGTGTAACGTCATCGTCTACGAGGAGGACGACGGAACGGTCGGCGTCAGCGCCGTCGACCCGCACGTGCTCCTCGGCGCCGTCGAGGGGGCGGCCCTCGACGCGGTTGCGGACGAGGTTCGTGCACGCTTCGAGCGGGTTCTAGATGCCCTTCCGGCGGCCGATGACGAATAGCGCTACAGGGAACCAAGGATGACTGCATCTTCGACTGACGAGACAGACGGTGAGCAAGCCGCGGCGGCGTCACCACACGTCGGTGCCGGGATGCTCGACGAGGATATGGGGCCGAGTTCTGCGATGGCCCACCTCTATCGTGGCGAAATCCATCGGATGAAACTCTGGCGTGAACGCCTCGACCGCACCACTAACTGGGCGGTCATCGTCATCGCGGCGCTCATCACGTGGGCGTTCTCCAGTCCCGACAACCCCCACTACATCATCCTCGTGGGTATCGCGACGCTCACGGTCTTCCTCGTCATCGAGTCACGCCGCTACCGTGGGTACGATATCTGGCGGACGCGGGTTCGAACGATTCAGGAAAACGTCTGGGCGTATGGCCTCGATCCCGCGAGCGGCGTCGAAGACGAAGACTGGCGTGCGTCTCTCGGCGAAGACTACCGGACGCCAACCCTGAAGATAACGGCGGAAGAGGCCATAGCGCACCGACTGCGGCGTGTGTACCTCCCGCTGTTCGCCGTCCTGCTGGTCGCCTGGCTGATTCGGATCACGGCCTTCTCGACCGAGTCGTGGATCTCGTCTGCGGCTATCGGGATGATCCCGGGCAGCGCTATCATCGGTGTCGTCGCGGTGTTCTATGGCACCGCACTCGTCGTGGCGTGTCGCCCCCGCACGTGGCACGCGAAGGGGG
This sequence comes from Haloarcula pellucida, assembly GCF_014647235.1. GTDB lineage: Archaea > Halobacteriota > Halobacteria > Halobacteriales > Haloarculaceae > Haloarcula > Haloarcula pellucida. The sequence continues at coordinate 397,795 of NZ_BMOU01000003.1, read as the reverse complement.
AACTCCGGGCAGAGGAGCTACGGAAGAAACGGAAGTAATCGACGCCGCCGCCGACGCCTATCGCTTCTTCGAGGGTCTAGACGAGGCCGTCGGAGATCTCTCTCCGAGGAGTAACCGAAATCTGTAGCACCGACCGCGAAACCGGCGAGACCGGTTGTCACTCGGTCTGGGACCGGCCGATCGACCGCGCTATCGCAAGCAGATAGCCGAGGCCGCGCTGGACGTCCGGATCACGTGACGCTTTGAGCAGTCCGACGGGACCGACCCGCTCGGGCGTCTCCCGCTCGGCCGCACTGACACTTTCCAACATGGTCTCGATACCGTTTCGTGCGTCGTCCTCCCCAGCGGTCTGGGCGACTTCGCCGAGGGCGGACCCAGTCCCAGCCAGCGACCGGACCATCTCGTCGTCGAGTGCCGCCGTCACTAGTGACACCACTTCGGCCATCTCGACTACCGTCTCCAGCGTTCCGCTCTGCTGTAGGACGACGAGCGACTCTATCGCCGCCCGGAGTTCCCCACCGTTTTCCCCGATCGTCTCGGCCAGTGCAACGGTCTCGTCGGTGGCGAGTCCGTCGGCCGATTCGGCAAGCGTAGAGCCCGTGTCAGCGAGTTCCCGAACCATCTCGTCGCTGAGGGCGCTCTCACCGAGAGCGAGTACGTCCAGTCGTTCGTTGACTGCGTCGAGTCGTCGGACGAGGTCCGCGACCGCTTCGGGGTTCTCCTCGATGGCCGCCTCGAGTTCCGGCTGCCCCGATGGAATCTCCTCGGACATGGTCAGAGGAGCCCCCGCGCGGTGAGCCAGTAGGACTCGTTGTACGCCAGTTTCGACCAGTGGAGTTTCTCGGACGGCGGTGCCGGCGACGGCGGACTCTCGTAGTCGAACTCGACGAACGACGCCGCGTCCATCCCCGTCTCGATGAAACACAGCGTCTTCCCGTCGTACGTGGCCGTCGCCGGGCGTCCCCGGATCTCGCTTGCGATCCGCTGGCCGACGACGCCGGCCTGGTAGTGGGCGACGCTTCCGGCGTTCGGGACGCCGGTGTCGGCCGTGTCTCCGAGTGCGTAGACGTTTTCGGCGGCCTCGGCTTCGAGCGTGTGCTTGTCGACGTCGACCCAACCGTCGTCGCCGAGTCCTGCCTTCTCGATCAGGTCGATACCACGATGGGGCGGAATGGACACGAGCAGATCGTAGTCGAGGTCGACCCCCTCCATCGACGTGATCGTCCCGTCCGGATCGACCGACTCGGCGTTGAAGAACGTCTCAACCGAGATGTCGCGTTCGTCCATCAGCGGACGGGCCCACTCGGCGATGTGGGGGTTGCCGTGGACGCGCTGGATGGGATACGTGTACGTGATGTCGACCTCGTCCCGGAGCCCGCGCTCGCGGAACCAGTCGTCGGCCATGAACACGAACTCAAGCGGTGCCGCCGGGCACATGTGTGGCGTCCCGACGACGCTCAGGACGAGGTCGCCCTCGGTGAACGACAGCAGTTCCTCCCGGAGCGCTTTGGCCCCCGACTCGCTGTAATAGTCGTACCCGCCCGCTTCGAGGCCGGGAACCGTTTCGGGTGCGAGCGTCGATCCGGTCGCGAGTACGAGGTAGTCGTAGTCGACCGGAACCGCGGCGTCGCGGTAGCGGAGGCGCTCGGCGTCGGTGTCGATTTCCGTGACGCGATCGATCCGGACCTCGATCCGGTCGTCGACGAGTTCCCGCAGTCGCCGGCGTCCGTCTTCGGGCTCACGCTGGCCGAAGGGGACGTACAGCCACACCGGCTTGTACACGTGGTCCGGGTCGTCGTTCACCAACGTTACCTCGACGTCGCCCGCGTCGATCGCCGCGCCGAGTCGGTCCGCGAGGTCGTTTGCGAGGACAGTGCCGCCGGTGCCGCCGCCGACGATGACGATGCGCTCGGTCATGCCTTCTCCACGTAGAACTCGTAGTGGTCGTCGCGCTCCTCGGTCGCGAGCAGTTCGTACCCGGCCTCGTCGGTCCACTCGGGCACGTCCGTCAGCGACTGTTCGGTGTCGCTCAGCAGGCACACGACGGCACCTGACTCGGCGCTCCGTATCGCACCGATCAGGTCCATCAGCGGTCCCGGGCACGCTGCCCCGCGCGCGTCGACGGTCTCAGCGGGCTCGATGTCTATCTCAGTCATCGTCACACGTATACCGCCGAGCCGGGTCGCATTAATATTGTATGTGTGTTCCAATACTATGAGAAAAGCGCTCGGGTTTATCCCGGTGGTGGGTCTTCGAACCACGTACCGCACATTTCACGACAGGAGCGCCACGGCAGCCTACCGTTCGAAGGGGGAACCGGTCGGAGAGCAACGCGTGGTGTTCCACGAGTGAGACTCTCCGCCCCGCTCGTGACGGTGTCGTCGGTTTCGGAAGGCGACGACCGTCGGGGGACACGGGGCTCACCGCTGACGGTCGTCGCCGAAGACGATAGTAGCCATTGAAAGTCAATGCACACCCGACCGCACGACGGCGGTGCGGTCGGTGTGTGAATCGTTTCAATTGTCACTATAGAACGATACTGTCGGTCTGTGCGCCTCCGAGCAGGAGTTCTCCGTCAGACGCGAGACACTAGCTGTAGGCAGCCGTTAGCTGTACGCTTCGACGAGCGCGCGGAGCTGTGATTTCTGTTGCATCCCCACGAGGCGTTCGACGGGCTCTCCGTCGACGAACAGCAGGAGCGTCGGAACGCCCTGGACGCCGAACTCCGATGCGAGCGCCTGATTCGCGTCGACGTCTACTTTTGTGACTGTCGCCCGGGTGTCTGCGGCGATGGATTCGACCACCGGTTCGAGCATTTGACACGGCCCGCACCAGTCCGCGTAGAAGTCGACCAACACGACGTCGTGCGAATCGACGGCCGCCGAGAACTCGGCCCGGCTATCCACCGCCACCGGTTCGGACGGTGACTCCTGTGTCTCGGTTTCGACGCGTTCACGGATCTGCTCGCGCTTTCGCTCACGGATCGCTTCGAGGGTATCGTCCTCGCTCATCGGTCGACGGTACGGCGTCCTGATACGTAGTTGCTTTGTCTCTCAAGCACAATACTACCGCCGCCTTTCGGAGTACTCTGACGACTGCAGTGACGCTGTCGCCGCTCGTGTGGTACATCGCGGGCTGGTGGAGTGATTCGAGCGATACGAGGCACGGCGATGGGACTCCCTGAGCGGACTGTTCGTGCCGTCATCCGACGAACCGCGCCCAGACGACGATGACGCTCGGCGTGACGACCATCGCGGTGAGGTACGAGTAGAGAATCGACAAGGCCGTGAGAACGCCGAACTGGCCGAGTATCGGCGTGATTGCCAGCACGAGGACGCCGATACCGCTCACGGTCGTTATCATGCTTCCGGTGAGCGCACCGCCAGTGCCGGTGACGGTGGCCGTCAGCGCCGGGAAGACGGCGGTCATCGGCGTCTCGGTCCCGGCTTCACCGTCTGCACGGTCGAGACGGAGTTCGTATTCGTCGGCGAACCGGTGGACGAAGTGCGCGGAGTAGTCGATACCGAGGCCGAGCGAGATAGAGAGTATCGTCGCGGTGAGTGCGTTGAACGGGAGGTCGAAGTACCGCATCGACCCGGCGAGCAGGGCAATGGTCACGAGGATGGGGACGAGGTTGACAAGCCCGAGCGAGACCCGGTCGACGAGAACGTGATAGATAAAGAGGAGAAAGAGCGCGGTCAGGACCAACGCGATGAGGAGGCTCTGGACCGCCGAGGCGAGTATCGCGTCCGCCACGTCCTGAAAGACGACGGCTGCGCCGGTAGCGGTGGCGTCGAATCGGTAGCGGTCCGCGACGGTGCGCGCGTCGCGGGTGATCGCCCCCTGTTCGGCGTCTCCTTTCGTCGTGTAGACGACTCGGGTACTGCGAAGGTCCTCGGTGATGAACTGGAGCGCGCGGTCGCGGGCCGACGACGAGAGGAGGGCGTCGTATATCGCTTCGAGGTTGTCGTCGGGGATGCCGTCGTCGTCCACGTCGCTCCGGTCGACGAGGCGAGCGAACGAAGGCGAGTCGTTCGTGTGGGACCGGACGACCCCAATGATACTCTGCGAGTCCGCCTCGCGGTCCGACGCGACGAACGTCTCGGGTGGGTGCTGGCTCGCTCGCTGGATGGACTCTAGCGCGTCGTCCTGTCGCATCGGCCCCTGTACGTAGACGACGACGGTGTCGCCCTGTGCGGCCTCGAAGTTCGCTTCGAGGAAGTTCGTCCGCTCCGTGACGGTGTACTCGCCCGGTCGGAAGGGTTCGGGCAACTCTTCGAGGTAGTCGGGGTTGTCCTCGGGCGGGAGGAAGTCGTCCTGTGAGAACGCCGTGTCGACGCCGGTGCCGTAGTACCCCGCCCCCACGGATCCGAGGAGGACGAGGACGACGAACGCGGTCGGTGCCCGTCGGGCGATGGCGACGCCGACCGGCAGGACGCGACCGAGGGGCGTCCCCTCGCTGCCGAGCGGCCGCTGGAACGGCATCGGGATTCCCAGTGAGTCGAACAGTTCGTCGACGGTGACCTTCGCCGCCGGGAGGAAGATGCCGAAGATGAGGAACGTAAAGACGATGCCGAAGGCGGCGACGATGCCGAACTCCCGAATCGGGCCGAGGTCACTGACCGTGTTGGCGCTGAAGCCGATGACCGTCGTCCCGGTGACGATGAAAAACGCGACGAGCAACTGTCTGTTTGCCAGCGCCATCGACTGCCGGATGTCGGCCCCCGTCGCTCGTTCCTCGCGGTACCGATTGATCGCGTGGAGGCCGAAGTCGATACCGACCGCGAGCAACAGCGGCGGCACTGCGATGAGCAGTTGCGTGAACGGGATGCCGACCAGTCCGAGAAAGCCCATCGTCCAGACGACGGTCATGACCAGCGAGAGCAGTCCCAACACGAGGTCGACCGGATTCCGGTACGCGTACACGAGGAAGACGAAGATGAGCGTCACCGCCGCGGGCACGACGATGAACAGCGAGTCGAAGATGATGGCCGAGAACTCCCGAGCGACGAGTCCCGACCCGAACACGACGATGTCGCCGTCCGTGGCCGCGACGACGCGCTGTGCCCTGAGCTGAATCGAGGTGAGCGGGCTGTCGGTCCCCATCCCAGCCGTCTCGTCGACGCCGCCGGGGATGCGGTGCTGGACGACGGCGATGGTCGCCGACGCTGCGGCCGATTCGGGGTTGAAGTCGTCGCTCAGTTGCGTTCGGAAGCCCGGCCGGTCGGCGGCGGCCCGGACCGCACGGTCGATTTCACCCGGCGAGGCGGACTCTATCGCCCGAATCTGGGCGTCGAGCGTCGTCGCCGACGGATCGAGCGTGCGGGCGACCGTGCTCGCGGCGCTGCTCGTCGATTCGACCCGCAGTTCCTCGCGGGAGTCGAGGCGTTCGAGGACCCGGAGCATCCGCAGCAGTTCGGGTTTCGAGAGGACGTTTCGCCCCCGGTGAATCAACTGCGTACTGCCTCCCTCGGCGTCGAACGTCGGCCCGAAATCCTCGTTCACCCGGTCGAGCGCGGTCTGAGCGGGGCTTTCCTGCGTGAACTGCTCGGTCCCAGCCTCGGTCGAGATGGTCGCTAGTCCGGGGGCAAACAGCGCCGTGACGAGGAGGAAGGCCACGACGACGCCGGTGGGCCGCCTGACGATCAGGTCGTTGACCCGGCCGAGGATGCGGTCCTGTAGCGCCACGGGTCACCCCGCGGGCGTGTCGGACTCGTCGTCGGCCGATTCGGTCACCGCTTCGTCGTCGGGCCCCGCCACACGTCTGCGGCGACGGTAGCGGACCACCGCGGCGGCAATCACGAGCAAGAGCGCGAGGAGGGCGAGCAACAGGAGCCACGGAATCCCGTCACCGGCCGGTTCCTGCACCGTGACGGGGACGCGGTACGTGTCCGAGAGTTTCGTCTCCTCGTCCGGTTCCTGATACTGGAAGTCGATGGACAGCGGGTAGTCTTTCGGGGTCGCGCCCCCGGCCGCACTCATCGCGAACGCGAGTCTGACGGTCTCGTTCGGGTCGATGCGCCCGACGAATGCCTGATCGTCGTCGGTACTCAGCGGGTCGTTGACGAACACTTTGGCGTCCACGTCGGTGAGCGGCACGTCGACGTTGTTCGTGACCACGAGCGTGATGACGTCGCTCTCCCCGACGTCGACCGACGTGTTCGCCGCGCGAACCACGAACACCGGTCGCCGACCGTCGACGGCGACGAATCCGGGGAGCGAATCGCTCTGTCGTGCCTCGTCTTCGGCGTTCGTATACTCCACGACGAAGGAGACGCGTCGGTCGCCGGGTTCGGTCTCGTCAAGCACCTCGACGGGGAACGAGACGGTGGCTGTCTCGCCCGCCCGGAACCGGCCGATAGCGGACTCGTTTTCCTGTACCTTCAGGTTCTCGCTCCCGACCGAGAGGGTAACGAACGCGTCGCTGACGGCCAGCGGTCCGCGGTTGCGTATGCTGGCCCGGACGGTTCCCTCAGCGCCCACTCTGAGGGGCCCGGACACGTTCACGACCGTGAACGACTGCTCCGGCGTGGTCGTCACCCCGAGGAGCCTCGTCTCCGCGGGTTGACTGTCCCCGGTCCTGTCCTCGTAGTCGACGCGGAGGCGAAGCGGAAATCGCTGGCTGCCCGCGTCCTCGGGCGCGGCGACGCGGAAGGAGACGGTCCGTCGCTCGCCGGGTCGCAACTCGTCGACGAACCGCGACGCGTTCGCCGCGTCCCCGACGTCCAGTTCGCCGCTCTGTGAGCGCAACGAGACGAGCACCTGCCGCACCCGCGTGGTACCCGCGTTTTCGAGCGTCAGCGTGACGTTGCCGTCGTCACCGGCCTGTACGGACTCCCGCAGCGCGACGACTCGGAACGTCTCCCGCTCTCTGTCGACCGAGAGGCGCGACGAGAGGCGCTTGCTCTCGCGGCGGTCCCCGTCGGCGTTGGTGTAGCGAACGACGAACTGGACCTGTCTCGGGATAGCCTCGGCGTCCGACGGGATGCGGACCGGGAGTCGGAACTCGGCGGCCTCGTCGGCCGACAGGTTGCCGACGGCGTACTCGGTCTCCTGTGGCACCAGCGACTCCGTCGTCGACGTGACCTCGACGACCACGTCCTCGACGTCGCGGGGGCCGTCGTTGACGACACGTCCCGTGAGGTCTCGCTCGGCACCGACCTCGAGGTCGCCGGTGACGTCTCGGACAGCGAACGCCTGTTCGGGCGCCGGTGTGAGCGCCAGAGCGATGGGGTCCGACCGCTGTCGGTCGCCGTCTTCGTCCTCGTAGGCGACGCGCACGTCGAACGGGTACTCCTGCGGGGCCGCGTCGGTGGGTGCGGAGACCTGAAACCGGACTGTCCGTCGCTCGCCGGCGTCCCACCGGCCGACGGCGCGACTCCCGTTCCGCCCGCCCGCTGCACCCACCGTCAGGTCCCCGCTGACCGACTCTAACTGAACCACGGCGTTCGTGATGTCCTCTGTGCCGACGTTGCGCATCCTGAGCGCGACCGTCCCGTCCTCGCCGACCTGCACGTCTGTGTCGACGTCGAGAATCTGGAACTGCCCCGCCTCGGCGACGACGTCGTACCGTGCCGGGAGGCGCTTACTCTCGACGACGTCGCCGTCCTGATTGCGGTACTCGACCACGAACTCGAACTGCTTGCGGCCCGGCCGCGCGCTGTCGAGGACGCGGATCGGGAACTGGAAGAACGCCCGGTCGCCGCTGTCGAAGTTCCCGAGGACGTACTCCGATTCGAGCGCGACGATGTCCTCGTTCGGCGTGATGACCCGGAGGACAGCCGAGTTAGCGCCCTGCGGGCCGTCGTTTTCCACGACGCCCTTGATGCTCCCGTCGCGCCCGACGCGGAGGTTCGCCGCTCGCGCGTCGACGTCGAACCGCTGTTCGGCCTCCGGTGTGACCCCGAACTGTACGTCGTCGGCGACCTCCGTATCGCCGTCTTCGTCGGTGTATCTCGTCGTGACCAGCACTGGATACTCGTCCGTCGCGGCGTCCGCGCCGAACCGCGCCGTCAGGTCGAAGGTCCGCTCCTCGCCGGCGTCCCACTCGGGGACGAACCGCGACGTGTTCGACGCGTTCCCGAATCTGAACGCGCGGTCCGTAGCGGTGAACGTCACTCGGGCGTCCGTCAGGTCCTCCTCGCCGTCGTTGACCAGCGTCACCGCCACCGTCCCTCTGTCACCGACCTGTGCGTTCGAGTCGACGTCGACGACTTCGACGACGTCGACTTCCTCGCGAATCGAGGCCGTCGCGAACAGCGGGTCGCTCGTCCGTCGCTCGCCCTCCGCGTTCGTATAGCGCACGGCGAACTCGAACTGCCGCTCGGTCGGTTCGACGGTGTCCGCGATGCGGAACGGGAACTCGAAGTCGACCGATTCGCCGTCTTCGAAGTCGCCCAGCGGGACCTGCGTCTTCAGCGGGGTCACGCCGTCCTCGGGCGACCGGACGACCAACACTGCGTCCTCGACGTCTCTCGGCCCGTCGTTCTCGACGGTCCCCTCGAGCGTTCCGTCGTCTCCGACCCTGAGGTCGCCCTCGACGTCGTCGACCTCGAACGACTGCTCGTCGTCGGGTTCGACGCCGAACTGCACGTCGTCGGCGACTCGCTCGTCGCCGTCTTCGTCGGTGTATCTGGTCGTGACCGACACGGGGTACTCGTCGGTCACCGTGTCGTTCGCGAACCGCGCCGTCAGGTCGAAGGTCCGCTCCTCGCCGGCGTCCCACTCGGCGACGAACCGCGACGTGTTGCGCGCGGTCCCGAAGCGGAACCCGGGGTCCAGCGACGAGAACGTCACTCTGGCGTCGGTCAACTCGTCGTCACCCTCGTTTTCTAGCGTCACCTCGACCGTCCCCCTCGCTCCGACCTGTGCGTCCGAGTCGACGTCCTCGACGGCGACGACGTCCTGCCGGTCGCGAATCTTGACTCGGGCGAACAGCGGCCCGCTATCCCGTCGGTTGCCGTCCGCCGTCGTGTACAGTACCGTGAACTCGAACTGCCGCTTGGTCGGCTTGGCCGTCCTCGCGACCCGGAACGGTAGCTCGACGGTCTCCGACTCGTCGTCGTCGAACTCGCCGAGTGCGACTTCGGACTTGAGGGCGGTGACGCCCGCCGCCGTCTCGCGGACGACGAGTACGGCGTTCTCGACGTCGCGAGGACCGTCGTTCTCGACGGTGACCTCGATGTCGCCGTCGTCGCCGGCCCGCAGTGATCCGTCCACGTCGTCTATCGAGAACCGCTGTGCCCTTTCGGGCCTGATACCGAAGGACAGCGGGGCCGACCGTGTGGCGTTCCCGCTCGGGTTGGTGTACCGGACGGTCACCGTGAGCGGATACTTCTGGGACCGGGCGGCCGCTGTCGCGGTGACGCCGAACTCGACTCGCTGCTTCTCGCCGTCCTCCCAGTCGCCGACGAACCGGCTTCCGTTGGGACCGGTACCGACCCGAATCTCCGGGTTCGACGACTGCAAGACGACCGTCGCGTCCGTGAGGTCACCGGGACCCTCGTTTTCCAGTTTCACCGACACGGTTCCGTTCTCGCCGACCTGCAGGTCCCTGTCGACGTCGACCAGACGGAACCTCGCTGTCTCGGCCGTCTCGTCGGTGTCGCGGCCGTTACCGCCGTCGTGGTCGTCGTCCCCGTCGTCGTCTCCGTCGTGGTCGTGGTCGTCGTCTCCGTCGTCGTACCCGTCGTCACCGCCGTCCGTTCCGGCCGACACCGATGCGGCGGTAGTCGAGGCGGTCGCCAGTGCCGCTGGGGCCGACACCAGCGAAACGACGAGCGCCAAGACGAGGACGCGCCTCATCGTCCCGAGAACGGACCGCCGAACGCTCTCTGCAGCGCACACGGTCTTTGTCGACGTCGAGATGTGCGTGCCATCGACTGGGATGACCAATCGCGACAGTACACTTTGTATTACGTCCTTTATTTGACCAGACAACCCGTAAGCCGCGCCATCGAACCGTGAGCGACCCGGTAAGACGGAATTACCGGATTTGACAGCGGCGCGAGAGAGCCTCGGTTCCCGACCCCGGCTTCGACCGGCGACCGGTCCGCCGACCGGCAGTTACTCACGAGGGAAACTGTAATTCGCGCCGAGCTACCGATCCGAGTGTGCTGTTGGCACGGCGTCTCACGTGGTCGAGAAACTTCGTGTTACTCCGAACTACCGGGCGGTCGTTTCGTGACCGCGCCGCGGACAAATTTTAGCCGCGGGTGTTGTCAGCGAGTAGAGACCCCGAGGCGACGACAAGCCGACGATACTCTCTACCGGTGAGGCTGCTCGACCGCGGAGGTCGGTCACGCTATACGTTCCGAGGTCCGGTGTGAGAAAACACTACGGTGGCAGTCGCCGTTCCTTCGGGTATGACTCGGCGAAGCGTGACGGCCACGACCGACCGCGACCGTCAGTGGTGGAAGGAAGCGGTCGTCTATCAGGTGTATCCGCGGAGCTTCTACGACAGCGACGGCGACGGTGTCGGTGACCTGCCCGGAGTCACCGCGAAAGTCGAGTACCTCGACGACCTCGGTGTCGACGTCGTCTGGTTGTGTCCGGTGTACGAGTCGCCGAACGCCGACAACGGCTACGACATCAGCGACTACCGAGCCATCATGGACGAGTTCGGAACGATGGCCGACTGGGAGACACTGCTCGACGCCCTCCACGAGCGAGAGATGCGCCTGCTCATGGACCTCGTGGTCAACCACACCTCCGACGAACACGAGTGGTTCCAGCGGTCCCGACGGCGCGAAGACGGTTACGAGGACTACTACTACTGGCGTGACGGCTCGCCGGACGAGCCGCCGAACAACTGGGGGTCGTTCATGGGCGGGTCGGCGTGGACCTACGACGAGGTTCGAGAGCAGTGGTACCTCCACCTCTTCGACGAGAAGCAACCGGACCTGAACTGGCGCAACGCCGACGTTCGGGACGAGATCGCGTCGCTCGTCGAGTGGTGGCTAGAGAAGGGCATCGACGGCTTCCGCATCGACGCCAGCAACTACATCTCGAAGCCAGAGGGCCTGCCGGACGGCGCGTCTGGGCGGTCGCCGACCGGCGTCGAGCAGTTCAGCCACGGCCCGCGCGTACACGAGTATCTACGCGAACTCTACGAGCGAACGTTCTCGAACTACGACGTGATGACCGTCGCCGAGATGAACGATACGAGCGTCGAACTGGCCCGAGAGTACCTCGGCGAGAGCGGCGACGGGCTAGACATGATCGTCCACTTCGAACACATGGGCGTCGACGCCGGCCCCGGCGGTCGGTGGGACCCGGAGGGCTGGGGCGAGTGGAGTCTCCCAGCGTTCAAGGAGATCATGTCCCGCTGGCAACGGGACCTCGGTGACGGCTGGAACGCGCCGTATCTGGGCAACCACGACCAGCCTCGAATCGTCTCGCGGTTCGGCGACGACGGCGAGTACCGTACCGAGAGCGCGAAACTCCTCGCGACGTTCCTGCTGACCTCGCGTGGCACCCCGTTCGTCTATCAGGGCGAGGAAATCGGGATGACGAACGCCGAGTTCGACGGTCTGGCCGACCTCGACGACCCACAGACGGTCGGCGCTATCGAGGACCTCCTCGCTGCCGGCACCGTCGACTCCTACGCGGAGGTCCGTGAGTTCGTAAACTACGTGAGTCGCGACCACGCGCGGACGCCGATGCAGTGGGACGACACCGAGAACGCCGGCTTCACCGACGGCGACCCGTGGTTCGCCGTCAACGACGATTACACCGAGGTCAACGTCGCGGACGCGATCGCCGACGAGGACTCTATTTGGCACTACTACCGCCGCCTCATCGACCGCAGACACGACGCCGACGTACTCGTCTACGGCGACTACGACCTGTTGTGTCCCGACGACGAGCAACTGTACGCCTACACCCGGACGCTCGACGACGAGGCGGTCCTCGTGGTGCTCAATTGGTCGGCAGATCCGGCGGCGTTCGAACCCGAGGATATCGACGTCTCGGCGTCCAGCGTGCTGATTTCGAACTACGACGACGCGTCGGCCCGCGGCGTTCGACGCGACTACCGCCCGTACGAGGCCGTCGTGGTCGAACTCTAAGCGGTTCACCCACCGCGGACACGACCGCTCGTGTCCTCGCCGGGCGCGAACGGAGCCGCGACTGTGATCGGTCGCAGGTGATACTGGGGTACGCCGCTCTTAGCGCCCGAGCGACCCACTATGTACCGACTGTTAACGTGGCTGGAGGCGAATGTCTAACGGCGTTCTGCGTGGTGTCGTCGGTGTCGTCGGCGGCGTCGGAAGGACGCGAGGACCCTATGCCAACCTACATCACACTCTGGGACTACACCCAGCACGGCATCGAGAACATCGACGATAGCCCGGACCGCCTCGACAGCGCCATCGAACTCGTCGACTCCGTGGGGGGCGAACTGCAGGCGTTCTACCTCACGATGGGAGCACACGACCTCGTCACCGTCACGGAGTTCCCGGACGACGACGCCGCGGCCAAGGCGCTCCTCCGAATCGGGCAGTCCGGCGCGGTCAGTTCGGAGACGCTGAAAGCCTGGCCGGAAGACGACTACCGCGACCTCGTCGCGAACCTGCCTTGAGCCGTCGACGCTCGGTCCCCGTTTTTCGCGTCTATCGAACCCTACTCACCCGCGAGCGGGAATACCTTGCTAATACTTAACACGTTCGTCGCCGACGTCACGGACGAACGTTCTGTACTGTCGAGGGACGTGGGACGCGGATGGGTGAACGTTCACGGGGGAGAGACAATGCCAGAAGTAACAGCAGAAGTCGAGAACCTAATACGAGATTACGAGCGCCTGTGGAACGAGGGCAACTACGCGGAGATACCGACGCTCGCCGCCGACTCGTTCGTGCTCCACGACCCGGGCTATCCGGAGACCGTCCGTGGTCGAGACGCCTTCGAGACGTACCTCCGAGAGCTACGCGAGGGGTTTCCGGACTTCCACGTGGAGATAGAGGACATGGCCACGAGCGGCGGGACGGTCATGGCGAAGTGGACGATGACCGGCACCCACGAGGGCGAGTTCGCCGAGATACCACCGACCGGGAACAGCGTCGAACTCGAAGGCATGGATACGGTCGAGATAGCCGACGGAACGGTACAGGAACACCGGATATACTACGACAGTCGAGCGCTGTTCGAGCAGGTTGGTCTCACCGACGAGTGAGACCACAGCCGTCTCGGGCGTCGGGGTCTGGGGATGTGGCTTTCGACGAGTTTACCGCCAGTCAGGGGCGGATCGCGTTCTACCCGCTGTCCCCGCTGTTTCAGACGACCAGACGGGGACCCACGGTCAGCAGTGGACGACACAGGCGCCGTCTCAGCGAGACTGTCGGCGCGTTGCGAGCAGTGCGGCAGCGAGCAGTACGAACAGGGTGAGCGGTATCGTAAGGCCCGGTCCACTCTCGCCAGTCGTGGGCGCGATGGTAGTCGACTGGTCCACCGTTCGGGTCGACGCCATTGGCGTCGTCGGTTCCGAACGCGTCGGCGGCCGCGTCGCTGTCGCGCTGACTGTCGACGACGTGGTCTGTGACGACGACCGGTCTGTCGTGGTCGCGGTAGCCGTCCGTGTCGGTCTCGTCGTCGGCGACTGTGTGGGGACCGGCGTCGAGGCGGCCGTCCGTTCGGGCGACGGTTCCGGGGCTGGCGCCTGCCGGGGTTCGGGCGCTGGGGCGGGGACCGGCGTTGGCGTCGCGGTGGGCGTCTGCGTCGCCGTCGCAGCGGGCGTGTGGGTGAGCGTCGCGGTCTGCGTCGCCGTGTCGGTGGGTATCTCGGTCTGCGTCGCAGTGGGCGTATCGGTGGACGTCGCAGTCGGCGTGGCTGTTGGCGTCTGCGTCGCCGTCGCCGACGGTGACGGAGTGGACGACTCCGTCGGTGCTTCGGTCGCCGTCGCTGTCGGTGGTTCGGAGAACTGGGCGGTGATACGGCGCGTCGCCACTGACCCACCGCCTCGAAGCGTGACGTCGAGTTCGAGACGGCCTTCGTACGCGCCGTCGATTCGCGTCTGGAGCAGGACGTAGTTCGTCTGCGGGGCCCGCAGTTCGTACCGCTCCCCGAACCGGAGCCGCGAGTGGACGTACAACTCCCCGACCGGGTCGCCGTCGTACGCTATCTCGACGGTGACGTTCTCGGACGGGACCGTGTTGTTCGCGCCCGCGTCGACGCGAACCGACTCCAGTTCCGACACCACCAGCCGCGTCGTTCCGACGTCGTCGGCGGTGAAGTCCGTCGGGTACGTGTCGTTCCAGCGCTCCACGAGGCCCGCCCGGTCGAGCCGTATCGTCCGGTTCACGTAGCGTCCCGGCGGCACGTCGACGGCGACGGTCTTCGGTCGGTAGCCCGGCGCGTCGACGGTCACCGTCTGTCGCCCCGCATCGGTCGAGAGCGCGTACGAGCCCCCGTGAGAGGAGTAGTACGAGCAGTCGCTGACCGAGACGGACGCGGGAGCGATGCGGGTGCCGTCGGCCGTAACGATCTGCCCGCGGATCCCCTGTCCGTCCACGACTCGCTCGGTCGCGGCGCGGGCGTCGACGATTCCGCCGCCGTAGCGAACCGGGGCCGTGGACGCCGCGTCCGCCGGCGGCGTCGCCGAGCAGCGAAGCGCCGTCTTGAGGACGCCCGGGTGGACCTCCCGGCCTGCGGCGCTTTCCATCAGTGCGAGCGTCCCTGCCGTCAGGGGTGCGGCACCGCTCGTTCCGCCGAACGACCCGACGGAACTGGTTCCCCGCGGCACCACGAGGTCCTGGCCCGGAGCGACGACGTCCGGCTTCGAGTACGCGAGTGGCCAACTTCGGGGGTACCGGACCGTCCGCGTCCGGTCACGGTTGTACGGCCCTTCGAAGAGCGCGCGTCGGTTGGACGACGAGAACGCCAGCACGTTGCCGTCGGCGTCGGTGGCCCCGACGCCGACCGTCTCGTAGACGGTGGCCGGCGAACGGACGTAGCCGGGCCCGTCGTTGCCCGCGGCCGCGACGACGACCGTCCCCAGCCGTTCCGCACGCCAGATAGCCCGAACGAGCGGTGCGTAGCGAGCCGTCGAACTGTCCACGACGCTGCTGATACTGACGACGTCGGCGTCGTTCTCTAGCGCCCACTGGATGCCAGCGACGACCGATTCGCGCTCGTCGACGAGGCCGTGGAGTAACTCCGTCTCCGGGGCGACGCCCATCCGCTCGTACCCGCTTACGTTCCCGGCCGCGACGAGTCCGCTGGTCGCCTGTCCGTGTGCCGCTTCGAGATGTGGTTTAGAGTCGTCGACGCGCCGTCCATCCGCGTCGAACTCGGCCCAGCCCCCGGGATACGTCGGGTCGCTCGCGTCGGTCGTGTACAGGTCCAGCGTGGGGTGAGCGGGGTCGACGCCGCTGTCGAGGACTGCGACGCGGGTCCCGTTTCCCCGCGTGTCGTACGCCGACCAGACGCGCGTGGCGTTCGTCGCTGTGACTTGCCAGGCGGTGCCTGCCGTGACGTCGGTCGGTGACGCCTGCGAGTCCGCTCTCTCGCGGGCCGCCGTCGTCACCGACTGCGGTGCCTGACGGTCGGCGGTCGACGACCCCGGTGCTGTGGTGGCATCGGCTGACGCCCCACGGTCCGGGTCTGGTCGCCGACGGTAGATTCCGACGACGCCCCTCACCGCGGCGAGACGCGGGAGGTCGACGCGTGCGAGGTCGGCCCGAAGGAGGACGCTGTTGACGATCCAGAACCGGTTCTCGACTGTCAGCCCCTCGTGGGCGCGGGCGTACGCGACGACGGGTCGCTGTGTGCGCTCTCTCGTACGTTTCAGTCTCGCGATGGCGGCGTCGCCAGTCCCCGTCGGCGCGGCGCCGTCGTCTGCGACGCGGACCCGAACGTCGACGACGCCAGTCGCGGTCCGAAGCGACGGGTCGATAGCTGCGTGACGCACAGCGGACGTGCCCTGTACCGGCGCGTCCGTCGTCGCCGCGCCACCGGCCGTCTCACCTACGGTGTCCGAGACGGGGGCCGAGGTTCCAGACAGCACTGGCGCGACCATCGCGAGACAGACTACGAGCACTCCGACGGCCCGAACCGCGCTCACGAGCGGGTCACCTGCCGTCCTCGCGGGCGTCGTCGGCCGACCTGCGGCGGCGACGCGACCATGCGCATGGGCCGGTAGCCGGCTACAATAGTACGGGCTCTGATACCACCGCTAAACCATCCGTTATCTGTTCAGGCGATGCCTACCCGGTAGAGCGGTCACAACGGCACGCCACAGCGGCGGCAGTAACCGACGACTGGCACGCTCGTGTCCAGACGGCCTCCGACGGCGGCACGTCGTTCTCAAAACCGCGCCGAGTCGTCGGTCCAACGACGTTCGACGGTTCCGTCGACGACGATGTCGCCGTCGCTCGTGAGCGTCACCTCGTGGTCGGGTACCTCGAACGAGAGTCGCCAAGCCCCTTCGGAATGTTTCGTCAGCGTCGTAATCGCATCACAGGCGACGTAGTTTTCGAGCGTCAGTTCGAGGTCGCTCGGCTCGACGCCTCTCGCCGTCGCGATAGCCGTCAGCACGTCTTCGACCGGCGTAGATGACACACTCTGAGTGACACTTCCCCATCGGGAAAAATCCACTGCAAGGGTGGAGCGTAGTGTTTCGGTTAGCGGTGTCAGCGGGCCAGAACGCCCCGGTGTTCTTCGCTGCCGCGACTCGCTGTGCGCTTTGCGTGGGCCGTCGTCGAGGGTCGCCGAGTACGGCCTCACTCACCCGGCACTGGATGCAGACCAGACCGTGACGAGCGGTGCAGTATCCCCCGCCTAGTCGAACACGGTTCTCACCGCTGCCACCGAGGAGCGACGATCGAAATTTCGACTAGCTTATACTATCGAGAAGGCCACATCCGCCCTGAATAATCCGGTATACTCGTTGTCGAAGGCCTACATAGACCAGTCAACCGAGAGTTATTCCTATAATGAAATATTAGAAACGACTACCTCTGGCGACTATCGACGCCCACGTGGATGGACACCCACAATCCACCCACGCCCGACCCGGACGCACACAGTCGCCGCCGCTTCCTCCAGCGGACCGGTGGTGCAACAGCCCTCGCAATCGTCGGTGGTTCGGGGACCGCCACGGCCGTCGACGACGACGGTCGGTTCACGAGCGACCCGTTCTCTCTCGGCATCGCCTCCGGTGACCCGCTCCCGGAGTCCGTGATTCTCTGGACTCGCCTCGCGCCGTCGCCGCTCGAACGCGGTGGCGGGATGCCGGAGAAGAAGGTCCCCGTCACGTGGACCGTCGCAGAAGCAGCAGACATGCGCCCGGTCGTGCAGACGGGGACGGTCTTTGCCCGGCCCGAGAACGCCCACGCCGTCCACGTCGACGTTCGCGATCTCGACCCGGACACCGAGTACTACTACCAGTTCAGCGCCGGTGGCCACCGTAGCACCGTCGGGCGGACGAAGACCGCCCCTGCCCCCGGAGCCATACCCGACGAGTTCCGGTTCGCGTTTGCGTCCTGTCAGGCGTGGTACGACGGGTTCTACACGCCGTATTCGCACATGGCCGAGGACGAACTCGACCTCGTCGTCCACCTCGGTGACTACATCTACGAGTACGGCATCGGCCCGGACGGCGGCGTCCGGAACACGTCTGTCCCGCAGGCGTACCGGGCCGAGCCGACGACACTCGATCGCTACCGACTGCAGTACGGTCTGTACAAGTCCGACCCCGACCTGCGGGCCGCACACGCCTCCGCACCGTGGCTCGTCACCCGCGACGACCACGAAGTCGACAACAACTGGGCGGGCGACACGCCACAGGACCCCGACGAACAGACCGTCAGAGACCTCCTCGAACGCCGTGCCGCGGCGTTCAAAGCCTACTACGAGCACATGCCGTTCCGGATGGCCCAGAAACCGGACGGTCCGGACCAGAAGCTCTATCGAAACTACGCCTTCGGCGATCTCGTCGAGTTCGACGTCCTCGACACACGCCTCTATCGAAGTGATCAGGCCTGTGGCGACGCGTTCAACGTCGACGAGTGTCAGGCCCGGTTCAGCGAGGACCGTACCATCCTCGGCGACCGACAGGAGGCGTGGTTGGTCGAGACCCTCGAAGCGTCGACGGCGACGTGGGACGTCCTCGCGAATCAGGTCCCCTTCGCGGAGATGGACTTCCTCGAAGGTGCGGAAGACGGCTACCGGATGGATCAGTGGGACGGCTACGCCGCGGACCAGCGGACGGTCAAGCACGCCTTCGAGGACCACGTCAGGAACCCGGTGGTCGTGACGGGCGATTTCCACTCGAACTGGGCGAACGAGATTACGAGCGCACGGCGGGACGGCGAAACCATCGGGACCGAGTTCGTCGGGACGTCCATCTCCTCGGGCGGCGACGGGGCCGAGTACACCGACTTCGACAGCGACGAGGCGGGCGCGCTCGGCCGATACGTCGTCGAAGAGAACGAGAACGTCGCGTACAACAACGGCCGGCGCGGCTACACTCGCTGTACGCTGACGCCGGACCGCTGGGTCACCGAATTCCGGGTCGTCGACTACGTGACCGACAGGGGCGCACCGATTCGGACGGACGCGACGTTCGTCGTCGAGGACGGGGCCCCCGGCCTCGGCGAACGGTGTAACTGACCCCTGCGAGCGACCGCGGGACCGTTCGTCTCCCGAACACCGGCCGCAGGTCGAAAAGTGCGGCTTACGCTGACAGTCCGTGGCCACACGGCGACGAACGCCGCTCGGACCGAGTCGGACCGACGCTCAGTCGGCGCTGTGCGGAGGCAGGAATCCGCAGTCCGGACAGCCGGTGTGTTTCGTGGTCTGATAGCTCAGCTTACTGCTGCAGCGGATACAGTCGTAGCGTACGTGTTCCATCAGCATACAATCACGCTCGATTACATATAGTCGTTGCGTGAGCGGCGTTCACATCCGGTCCGACAGCGACCGGCGGAACGTATTAGCGTGCGAATATCTATCACGACCGGACGCGTAGCACCGAACATGCCCGTGAGGTGTGCTAACTGTGATGAAGACCTGCCGACACAGCGGTACCACGTCCACCTCGCGACTGGCGAGGTCATGGAGATGGAACTCTGTGAGGGCTGTCGGCACAAGTTCGTCACGGCCGATTGGGTCGCGGCCGTCGTCTAACACCGCTCTGTCCGGTCACAGCCGAGTCGCTGGGAGAGACTTGGCGGAGACCGTCTCCGTCGCGCTCTCGATACGGTCGAAACGACGCCGTCCCGAACGTCGGGGCGCTCGGTCAGCGTGCCAGCCCACCCACACGATTATGCTGAATGTCAACGATTGATATGGTACTATGCGCGCAGCAGTGTTTACTGGGCACGGACGACCACTGGCGGTCAGGGATATCGACGCACCCGAACCGGACCCCGAGGGAGTCGTCGTCGAAACCGAGGTGTGTGGCATCTGCCGGAGCGACTGGCACGCGTGGCAGGGCGACCCGCTCTGGGAGTCGAGGGGGTTAGAAGACGGCCACGTACTGGGACACGAACCCGCGGGTGTGGTCGTCGACGTCGGCGAAGACGTCGAACAAGTACGCGAGGGCGACCGCGTCACCGTTCCGTTCAACCTCGGCGACGGGACGTGTCCCTCGTGTCGTAACGGCCACTCGAACCTCTGTGACAACCGCCTTCCACTGGGTCTGGCCCCCGAATCGCCGGGCGCGTTCGGTGAACAGTTCCACGTCCCGTGGGCCGACTTCAACGTCGTCCGCCTCCCGGACGGCGTCGCCCCCATTGATATGGCCGGTCTCGGTTGTCGGTTCATGACCGCCTTTCACGCGCTCGTCCACCGGGCGGACGTCACCGCCGGCGACTGGGTCGCTGTCCACGGGTGTGGCGGGGTCGGTCTGTCTGCCGTCCACATCGCCGATGCGGTGGGCGCAAACGTCGTCGCCGTCGACCTGTTCGACGAGAAACTGGACGTCGCCGCCGGACTGGGCGCCGTCGAAACGGTGAACGCGAACGCGGTCGAAGACGTGCCCGAGGAAGTGGCGGCGATTACGGACGGCGGCGCCGATATCTCCGTCGACGCACTCGGCATCGCCGAGACGTGTCGGAACTCGGTCCGGTGCCTTCGGAAACGCGGCCAGCACCTCCAGATCGGGCTCACGTCGAGCGAGGAGGGCGGCGAAGTCTCGCTTCCCACCGACCTGATGGTCGCCAACGAACTCCAGTTTATCGGGACCATCGGGATGCCGCGTCCCCGCTACGACGAGATATTCCGGATGCTGGCACACGGGAAAATCGACCCGGCGGCGATGGTCTCCGAGACGGTGTCGCTCGACCAGACCGGCGAGAAACTCGCGTCGATGACGGAGTTCGAAACCGTCGGCATCCCCGTCATCGACGAGTTCTGACGACCGGGTCCGCCGGCACTGCTCACCGGTAGCGTTCCGTTCGGGCGTGCCTTGGGCGACCAAATCCATAATCTTTTTTGATTAAGGATTCGATTGGTCAGTACCGATGCGTTACTCCGAAACCCTCCAACTGTTCGAGCAAGCGTTTGATTTCCCCACCGACCGGACGACCGTAGTCGGGCAGTTAGGTGACGTGGAGTTGTCGACGCCCGCGGGCGACGTGGCCACTGTCAGAGACATCCTGAATCGCACCGACGAAGACACCTACCACTCGCCGGACGAACTCTATACGTCGCTCGTCGGGAACCTCGAAGACGGGTTCATCGGCCGGAAGTACTACGACGACAGAGCGGGTATCGAGTCCGGCGTCACGGACGCTCGCAGCGAAGACGTCTCGCTCTGATCCAGTAGCCGATACGACGGGTCCCAGCGCTACGTGACGGCTCCCCCGAGTTATGCCGGGCCGCCGGTCACCGGAAGTCGTCGAGTCGCAACTGGTCGGGGTGGAGTCCGTCGGGGTCGTCCGCGCCGAGGAGCCGGGGGAGTGCCGTGTTGGCGAAGGTCAGTCCGACGACGAGCAGTATCGGCGCGAAAAAGAGCCCGTAGAACCCGAGGACGACGGGGCCAAGCGTGTACGCCAGCATCAAGAGGCCGACGTGGGTGTTCTCGCCGCTCAGCAACGGCCGCAACAGCAAGTCGGGGATGGTGTCGACGACGATCACCGCGACCCCGAGGAAGGTCAGCACGTACACCAGCAGCGAGGAGTCGCTCCCGAGGACCACCGGAAGGGCGGTGATGGCCGTAAGCGGCAGATAGACGATTTTCATCCCGACGACGGGAATGAGGCTCGCGATTCCGGTCAGGGCACCGGCCAGCGCCGGGTAGGGGACTTCGGCGGCCGCCGGGACCAGCGCGTTGTACCCCGAGAAGGCGGCGATAGCGATGAGCGAAATCGCGAGGACGTTCAGGAGGTTCCCGAACAGGACCGCTTCGAGTTCCTCGTCGACGGCTTCGAGGTACTCGCGGATGATCGCACCGTCGTCGAACCGCAAGAGCCACTCCCGGATGCGTCGGCCGTCGAGCAGGAGGTAGTAGGTGACGATGACGGTGACAAAGAGGTTGAGAAAGAAGTTCGAGACGACCGATGTCAACAGCGTCGCGTGGTTGCCGAGGAACTCGACCAGCGGCGACAACTGACCGGACTGATAGGCCTCGTAGAGGCCCTGGACAGTGAGGTCGGGTATCGACTCGAACTGTCCGAGCCAGTCGACGTGCGTCGCGGCCACGCTGACGAGTTCGTACTGCTCGACGAACTGCCGGGCTTCGAGGACGAGGAGGACCACGGCATAACTCACGAGCAGGAGCAAGGGGAGGGCGAGCGACGCCATGACGACGACGGCGCGGACTCTCGCCGGCAGTCTGAGTCGGCGGAGTGATTTATGAAAGCGGCGCGTCGAGTAGTAGAGGAAGACAGAGACCGTAAGCGGTGCGATGAACTGGTACGCGAGGAGGCTGACGACGACGGTGACGAGGAGGCCAAACAGGGCGACAACGAGACGTTTCTCGTCCATACGAACTACCATCAGGGAACGACACATAAATCTGCGGACAGGTATCCGAGTAGTTGCCACTGGGTTCTCTCGGCCGGGGCCGAGGGCGAGACGTGCCGACTCGACGTCGACAGAACAGGGGCGTTCGGGGGACAATCTTTTCACCGACTGGATCGATTGTTCGAACGGATTATGCCACTGAACCGTCGGTCCCTGCTCGGATCCCTCGCCGCGACGACGCTCACAGTCGCGTCGGGATGCTCCGCCCTCGACGCCAACGGAACCACCGGAACCAACGAGTCGAACGCTTCGAGTCGCGGAGCGGCAGACATCTACCTCCACAACCTCCGGGACGGTGCCGCCACCATCTCGGTTCGCGTCGCGGCGGCGGACGCCGACGGTGACGAGGCACGGATAGAGACGACGGTCGACCTCGCGTCCGCCGAAACGAAGCGATTCAACAACGAGGTCGTGTTCGACGCCGACTACGACGTCTCGGTCTCCGTAGACGGCGGGCCGTCCGAAACGGCGACGTGGACCGCCGATAGCGACGGCGGCCTCCACGTCCTGTACAACGCCGCCAAAAACATCGTCTTCGCCGACGAGTTCGCCTGACCGCTGCGACGACCTCTCCTGAACGTCTGCTAGGGCCGCTCTGGCTAGGTCGTGACCTTCGTGATGCAGACGTCGCCCCAGGCGCCGTGGGTGACGAGGTCCGGGCTGTCGTCGTAGCCGTTGTGGACCTTGTAGTACATGTCACTGCAGAACCAGCCACAGGATTCTTCCCGGTAGCCGATACCACAGACGGAGTGGCCCTCGCCCTTGTCGGTGTAGGGACCGTTCTCCATGTTGAGCATGAAGGGGTTGTCGTTCGAGATCTGCGTCTTGACGTTCCCCTTGAACCCGGAGTGGATGTTCTCCGCGCTGTAGGAGTGTGACCCGCTGGAGTAGTTCTCTATCCCGCTCGGGATGTTACTCCAGTACGTGCAGTACGAACAGAGGCTCCCGTCGCCCGTGTCCATCTCCATGTGCAGTCGGTCGATGAGCGATTCGCGAGCGTCGTCGTCGCTGTCGTCTAGGTTCTCGTGGAAGCCCAGAACCATCGAGGCTGCTATCGGAACGCAGCCGTCCCAGGAGTCCCAACTGTCGTCACCGCTGCCGATGCTCGTCGAGTTCGCGTTCCCGGCGTCGTGTTCCGTCCAGTTCGGCACGCCGTACACCTCGTCGTCGGTATCGCCGGACCAGTCTTCTTGACTGGTCTGTTCCTTTGCGCCGCTGTCGTTTCGCTTCCCCGTGGGCAGCAGTGTCTCGAGGTCGGCGACTGGCTTCGGTTGCTTTGGCTTTCCGCTTCGGAGGTCCACGGCACCCACGTCCGTCGATTCGACCAAGTACTCGACGCCGCCGCGGTAGAGGAACCGACCGGTGATGGATTTCGGGCTCGCGGGCGTCTTGCGTTTCGCGTCTGCGAGTCGCCGCTGTGGGGCCCGATTCGCACCGAACGTCAGTATCGGTTGCTCCGTCTGTCGGGCACTGACGTTGATGTACCCCACGTCCTCGCCACGGTTCTCGATGGGGAACACCCACGACCGGGGGACGTGCGTCGTCGACCCGCCGTCCTGAACGTCCGTGTAGAACAGCGTCGGGGCTTTGACCCCGCTTGCACTCCACTCACCGAACTCCTCGGTGTCGCCGTAGTAGTCCGCCGCAGCACGGGCGGTCTTGCGAGCAGTCGCCTTCTTGACTGGTGCCTTCCCCTGTGCCGCCGCCGACCCGACGGCAGTGAGTGCCGCTCCCGTGAGTCCGACGCCACCGATACCCCGCAGAACGTCTCGTCGACTTGTATGGTCTTCTTCCATACGTGGCGACAAATAACGTCACGAGACTTAATATTTTTGGGCCAAAATAATGTAATTTTATACATTTTGGCGCTGTTCTATCGCGTCTTCGTGGCGGTTCAACCTGCCGGCCGTTGCCGACTCGTTCGTCTCGGGGACGCCGTCGACGACAGCGTGAGACGCGGGTCGGACCCGGTCCGGTTCTGAGAGCGACGTCGTGCGAACGCCGCTGGTGGGTCTCGGCGACAGACTATAGTAGCCATTGAAAATCAATGCACACCCGACCGCACGAGGCAGTGCGGTCGGTGTGTGAATCGTTTCAATTGTTACTATAGCAGCGCCTGCCTCCCGCGGCCGAAACCGACGGTGAATCGCCTATCGGATACGCCCGAAACGAGGGGCTCGTCGTCCGCGTCTCCGACGGTCGGGAGGCCATCGTCTGTACGGTCGAGGAAGTCACGGACTCCGAATCGCGACCCCGGCCGTCTCCGACGACTCGGTCGCCCAGTGGCTGACCGCGAGCAGCGTAAACACCATCGCGACGACGACGCCGACGTTCGCCCCCGACAACAGGGAGTCTGACAGCGGTCCGTTCGACACCGCTGCAATCGTCAGGAAGCACCCACCGGCGGCGAAGAGATATCGCAGGTGCCAGTCGGTGGCCGTCTCGGCCTGCGAACGGGCCGTACCGCTCGTCTTGTCCGACTGTCCCGTGGCCGCGGTCAGTACTCCTTGTATCCTCGTTCGAGTTGTTTGATCGTCGGCCTGTCCCCTTCGACGGTCTCGATGTGGTCGAGCAGTCGTCGCTGCAGTCGGTCGGCCACGTCGCGGTAGTTCGGTCGGCCGGCGAGATTGATTCGCTCTATCGGGTCCCGACGGAGGTCATAGAGGTACCGCTCGACGTAGCAATCGCTGGCGGGTTCACCGTTGCCGCCGCGCCAGCCGGTCTCTTTCGACGCGGCGACGGCGTACTTCCATCGGTCCGTCCGCAGGGCACGGCCCATCTGTGATTCGCTTATCTGGACGAACGCCTCCCCGCCCTCGTCGGGTTCGGCGCCGCGAATCACCGGGAGGAGGCTATCCCCCTGGAACTCGTCTGGAACGTCTATCCCGGCGGCATCGAGCAGCGTCGGCGGGAGGTCGATAGCGCTGACCACCCGTTCGATTCGGCCACCGCCCTCGAAGCCGGGGCCGCTGAACAGCAGCGGCACGCGGACGGCCGAGTCGTGTGGCGACCGCTTGTACTCGCCCGGGCGCGTACGGAAGTGGTTCCCGTGGTCGGACGTGTACGCGAAGACGGTGTCGTCGCGGATGCCGAGGTCACGAAGTCGCTGGATGAGCCGCCCCATCGCCTCGTCCACCCGTCTTACCATCCCGTAGTAGTCGGGCAGTTCGCTGTACCAGTCCCCCGGGCAGTTCTGGAGGTCGGCCGGTACGTGGGGGTTCTTGTCGTAGCGCTCGGCGTACCCCTCGGGCGCGACGAAGGTCCACATATCGTTCTGGTGGTGGGGTTCGACCAGCGAGACGACGAGGAAGAACGGCTCTGAGAGCGCGTCCAGCGCGTCCAGCGCGAAGTCGACGAAGGCGTCGGTGCGGTAGGTGTCGAACGGGGCCTCCGCTCCGTCCTCGTCGTACAGGTATCCTTCGGTCGGTCGTGAGGTGAACTCCGGGACGTCTGCTGCCCGCCAGAAGTCCTCGTAGCCGCCGCGCATCTCGTCGGGGACGGGTACGTCGAAGGTGCCCCCGACGTGCCAGTTGCCGACGAACCCGACGTCGTAGCCGGCGTCCGCGAACCAGTTGGCGAGCGTCGTCTCGTCGGGGTCGATAGCCAACCCCTCGCGCCAGACGCCCGCCTCCGTCGCGAACTTCCCGGTGTGGAAGGCCGCTCTGTACGGCGCACAGACCGGTTGCGGGGTAATCGCGCACTCGACGATGGTGCCGTCACGGGCGAGGCTGTCGAGGGTCGGCGTCAGGTCGTGGGGGCACCCGTACGCACCCAGCGTGTCCCACCGCTGCTGGTCCGACATCACGACGAGGACGTTGGGTGGCGTGTCGGTGGTCATGCGTGTACCTGTATCATCCACGGTTTATCTATTCGGGTCCGCACTCGCCTGCCGCTTCGACTGCTCGTTTGCGACACGGTTCTTGATCGACGTCGCCGTGCTCCCGAGGATGCTCGGGAAGTCTTGCCGGATGGACTTCTCGCGCATCCGCTCGGCCGGGCCCGAGACGGAGACGGCCGCGATGGCGGTGTTGTCCGCGTCGGTGATCGGCGACGCAACGCAGTGGCGGTCTGCCTCCAGTTCGCCCCTGTCGTGTGCGGTCCTGTCGTCGTGTATCGTCTGGAGTTCTTCGAGCATCGTCTCGCGGTCGGTGATGGTGTTGTCCGTGAGTTTCGGCAGTCCCGACTCGTCGAGAATCCGGTCGCGCTCGTCCGCCGGGAGGTACGCGAGAATCGCCTTTCCGGCGGCCGTGGCGGTCAGTGGCACCCGTTTGCCCTCGTACAGCTCCGCCGGCGGCTCAGTGCCCGTGGTCACGCGAGCGAGGTAGATGCCCGACGTGTGTTCCGGAATCAACACGCTCGCGGCCTCGCCGGTCGACTCCGCCAGGTTCTCCAGTGGTTGCTGGATGACTCGGTAGATGGGCATCCGCGTGCGGACGCTGGCACCGAGCCCGAGAAACCCCAGACTGAGGCGATACTTCCCCCTTTCCTTGACCACGTACTCCATCTCGTGGAGCGTGTTCAGGTGCTTGTGGACCGTTCCTTTACCGAGCGACAACTCGTCTGCGAGTTCGGTGACGCCGACGGCGTCGCGGTCCCGAAGCGCGTCGACGATGCGGAAACTGGTGACCGTCGTCCGGGCGACTCTGCCGTCCATCTCCGCTGGATCCGAGATAGTCGGACGGGACATACCGGAATAGCAGGCGTAGCTAGGGCATAAATGTTCACGAAACGTGAACGAGATGTGCGTCGGTGCTATCCCGCCGACGAACGGGATCCGCGCTGGGGCGCACACCGAGACACCGAGCGGCGAGAGCGAAGTGGACGACGCCGAACGACTGCTCCAGCAGCTAGACGACTTCTCGAAACCGTTGCCGACCTTCTACAGACGGTGCGAGAGATTGCTGACGCGACTGGAGCGACCGGCGACGACTGACCGCCGCCGCACGGCCGATACGGCCACCCGTCCGACGCGTCTGGAGACACGTGTAACATGTCAGACGCGATTCGGACCGACGGCACGTAGTGTTTTATTCGAGAGGGACAAACGCGCTGACAGATGTCGCTCCTGTTCGATCACATCATCGGGCGCTTCGCGCTCGAGGATGCGACCCTCCACGCGGCCACGGACGCCGACCTCGCCGACGGCGGTCCGGCCGTTCCAGCCAGACCGATCGCCGAGTTCGCCGGCCACCACGACGCCCTCTCACATCCGTCGGAAGACTGGACGTGTATCCCGCTCCACGGAGCGGACTCGGCGGACCACACCGACACGTTCGTCGCGTTCACCGACCACTCCCTCCACGGACCGATTTTCGTCTTCGAGCGCGACGGCGACAGGGACTTCCTCGACGCCGACGCCTTCGGCGAGACCCGACTCGCGAACCGCATCCGGTTCTGGCACTCCGACTACGTCCCGGAGACGTATCCGCCCACGTACGACTCGCCGATCGACGACAGCGAACCGGCCCGGAACCCGCTCGACCTCGATTCGCTCGTAAACGGTCTCCGGTCGTTCGTCGAGAGCGAGCGAGCGGCGACGCGCGAAGCGAACCGCGAGCGTGCACTCGGGCAGTCGCCGCTGGCGCTGTACGAGGGCGGCGGTGACGCGATCCCACGACTCCACACAGTCGGGTCCGAGGATGGCGGGGAGTACCGGTTCCGCGTCGACTTGCCGGCACATCTCGAATCCCGGCGCGACGGCGACTGGGCGTTCTTCGTCGAGTCCGAGTTCGGGATTCACGAGGGCAACGAGGTGCTGGTCCACGCCGTCGAGGGGCGCAGTCCCGACCAGTTCCCCGTCGAGGCGACGGTCGAACGCATTCGCGGGCTGAACGTCTGGCTCAGAGTCGACTGGAGTGCCGTCTCCGGGGCGACGACGCTCGACACCGTACTCGCTGGCAGGGACACGACGGTCGGACTCACGGCGCTGTTGAATCCCGTGCCCTTCGACAGAGAGCGGGCCGCAATCGAGGGGGTACGCGACCACCGCCTCGGCGAGGTACTCGCGGGGACGCGTCCAATCACGTTCTCGAACGGCGCCGCTGCACAGAGCGAGCAGCGTGACGCGGCGCTGAACCAAGAGCAGCAACTCGCGGTCGAACACGCACTGCTGGCCGACGACCTGTTTTGTATCCACGGGCCGCCGGGCACCGGGAAGACCCGGACGCTCGTCGAAGTCGTCCGGCGGGCGGCGGCCGCCGGCGAGAGCGTCCTCGTCTGTGCGGACTCCAATCAGGCCGTCGACAACCTCGTGGCTGGCGCCTCGACGGCTGCTAGCCCGGACCGTCGGTCGCTGCACGCGTACGGACAGCACGGCGAGGGGGAGTTCGCGCTCGACCGCGTGAACGCCAGTAACTCGGCGAGCGACGTCGTCGCTCGCGCGTATAGCGACGTGTCCGGCCGGGCCGACGTGGTCGCGGCGACGAACAACAGCGCCGCGACGCTGGCTCGGGAGTTCGACCTCCTGGTCCTCGACGAAGCGACCCAGTCGACCTGTCCGGCCTCGTGTATCCCCCTCGTGCGCGCCGAGCGGGCGGTGCTGGCCGGTGACCACCGACAGCTCCCGCCCTACAGCGCGGGCGAGGCCCCACCCGAATCGAGTTACGGCCACTCGCTGTTCGAGCACGTCTACGCCGACGGCGGCGTCTACGAGGGCGTCGGCCTCCAACTCCAGACCCAGTACCGGATGCATCGGGACATCGCGTACTTCTCGAACAGGACGTTCTACGACGGGACGCTACGGAACGGCCGCGCGGTCGAGCCGCTCCCCGACAGGCCCGCTATCGAGGGGTACAACGTCGGCGGATCGGTCGAGACGGTCGAGCACTCGAAGGCCAACCCGACGGAGGCGCGTCTGGTCACCCACATCGTCGACGGGTTGCTGGCGGACGTCCCGCCCGAGGAGATCGGCGTCATCACGCCCTACACGGCACAACTCGCGTGTATCCGCGACACGCTCGCCGACAACCTCGACTGTGCCGACCGCGTCACGGTCGACACTATCGACTCGTTTCAGGGCGGCGAGCGGACCGCTATCGTCCTCTCGCTGGTCCGGAGCAACGGCGACGGCGATATCGGCTTTCTCGGTCGGCCCGTCGACGGTCCACGCCGGCTGAACGTCGCGCTCACGCGCGCACAGCGGTACTGCGCCATCGTCGCCGACTGGCATACGCTCCGGTACGACGCCGACGGCAAGTGTACGGACTGCTACGAGTCGTTCTATCAGTTCTTCGAAAACACCAACCGACTGAGCGCAGTCGACCCGGATTTCATTCCGGTGTGACGAGCGGACGCTACTAGTGGGACGGCATCGATAGACACCAGCATGGACCCACACGACTTTCTGGAGGGCGCCACAGTCAGCGTCGACGATGGCGCGTACGCCGTCTGCCGCACCGACCGACCGGACCCGAACGCGTTCGCGACCGTGCAGGACGAGACAGAGACCACGGTCGTCGTCGACGAGGCCAGTCCCACCGTGGCGGCGGCCACCGACGTGGAACGTGGCTGGAAGCGACTGACCTTCGACGTCGAACTCCCGTTCGAACTCGTCGGGTTTCTGGCGGTGGTCGCGTCGGCGCTGGCCGACGCCGACGTGTCGGTGTTCGTCCTCTCGGCGTTCTCCACGGACCACGTTCTGATCAAAGAGTCGGACCTCGATACGGCCCTCCAGACGCTCGACGGACTGGGCTGTGACGTTCGACGCGGGTAGCGGCCGGTCACAGAACGCTTTACTGCCTGTGCGGCCAGCACTCGACAATGACCGAGTTCGACCCGGACAAGTTCGAGGAGAAGTATCGGTACTACTTCGAGGAACTGGAGACGGCGTACTCGAACGCCTATCAGAACCTCCACGGCCAGTACGATTCCGAGGTACTCCGGGCGATAGACCGACAGGTCCTCAGCGAGAGCGAACCAGTGTACCAGGGGGACGGGGAGTTCAGTATCGCGCTCCCGGACGACGTCGACGCGCGTGCGGCGTCGCTTCCGGGCAGCGAAGAGACGTTCGAGACCGTCCTCGCGGCATTTACGGCCAATATCGAGAGCGAACTGCGTCGTATCTTCGAGTTCGAAACGTAACCGTCCGTCAGCAGCCACGCGCTGGCAAATCTGTCTGTCGACGGCGCGAATCTGTCAGGAGCAATCGGCGTTCCACACAGAGACGTCACGCGGTCTCGGCCACACGACGAGTACGCCGTCGACGCCGGTCTCGAATCGGAGTTCGGAGTGGTATAGCTAGATAGTAGATCTGTCCAGCTATACTGCACGAGTCGGCCGCGTTCGGCGTTCGACGGCCGGTAGCGGCGGTATCCCGTGATACCGACAGCGGTCGGGGACGGTTCAATCGCGGAACGCCCGAGCGAGGACGCCCAGTACCATCCCGGCGACGGCCGCAGTGAGGCCCATCCCCGGTCCAGACCCACCCACTGTGGCCGTCGGTGACGTGGTGGCTGTCGGCGACGGGGTTTCGGTGGCCGTCGAGTCGCTCTCGGTCGGCGACGCGGGCGGGTCCGTCGTCGGCTCGGGTGTGGCCGTCGGCGTCGTCGTCGGAAGTTCGAACGTCGCGGCCACGCCGGCGTGGTCCGAGGGCCACACAGTGATGGTCTCTCCGTGGGCTCTGGCTTCGACTCGGGAACTGGGTTCGTGGCCGACTCGCCGGACCGTCGTCGGTCGGAGCCCGCCGCGGTAGAGGACGGCGTCGATTCGACGGGTCAACTGTGACTCGTCGTTCCGCACGTCCGACGCCTGACAGCAGGTGTACCCCTCCGAGTCGGGACGACGGACCGCGTAGGCGTCGTCGAAGGACGCGGTCAGGCGGTCGTACGTCTGCCCGCCCGGACCGCTGTTGAAGTCGCCACAGAGGACGACTGGCTGGGCCGTGGGCACGCGGTCGAGTAGCTCTTTCGCCTGTGAGAGGCGGAACAGCTCTGTCACCGATTCGAGATGCGTCGAGACGGCAGTAAACGTCCCCTCGCCCATCTGTACTGTCGCAGAACAGAACCCGCGCTGGAGGACGGCCGTCTTGCTACTGTCCGGAATCTGGAGTTCGAGCGCGGCATCGAACGTGTCGGTCACGACAGACCCGACGTCTACGTCGCTGCGGACGAGCAACACGTCTCTGTCGGTGATGCGGACGTCGACGGTCCCTTCGTCGGTGGCCGCGGGAAGTTCGAGGTCGGTCGTGACGGTTTCGGCGGCTACGGTGTAGTCCAGACCGCGGGCAGCGAGCGCCGACGTTATCTCAGCCAGCATGTCGACGAGGACCGCTGTGGCCGACGCCTCGCTCTCGGACCCGTAGTCGCTCGGTCGTTGACTCCGGAACGTTGCCGCCTCCTGCAGGGCGACGACATCCGCGTCCGTCGCGGCTATCTCTCCCGCGATAGCCTCGGCCCGAGCCTCGTACACCGACGGGTCGATTTCGTCGAGAAACTGCCCTGCGATGCGCTTTACGTCCCCGAGAGACTCCGCTCGAAAGAGTCGAGTCAGGTCGAGTCCGAGATACACGTTGCGTGTCAGGACAGTCGGCGTCGCCACGGCCGCCGAGCGACCCGAGACGGCCCCCGTTGACGCGAGACCGACGCCGAGGCCAGCCATAGTGTGCAGTACGGTCCGACGAGTGAGTCGCGACTGACTACCTTCGGAGGGCATCATTCACTTTCTCGTGTTGACTGGCTGGTGGCAAAGTACTATCCCACTGCTCGCGGTGGCGTGTTGGTCGTGGACGTGACCGACGGCCACAGCACGATCCGACGGGTACTGCCGGGATTCTGTCGGCGAACTCGACGGCGGATTCGCCACCACGCAGACCGACACGACGAACGGCATCGAGCATCGTCGTCACGCCTCGATCCGCCACGTCGTCGACGTCGAGTACCCCCACTTCTCGACCGTGACACCGTAGTCACCCGTCTCGAGGACGGTCATGTTCGTCCCGACCTCCTTCGCGGACAACCCGAGTTCCCGGCCGATGAGTCTGGACTTAAAGTACGTTTGCGTGTCGGCGTTCGCTTTCAGGTAGTCGAGGATGCGCCGCTGTTTCTCGGTGAGCGCCTCGTCGCCCCCGTCGACGGTCGCGTTCATTGCTCGGTCGAGAAGTCGGGAGACCGACCATTAGTTACGCACCGTATAGGGTAGCAGTAGGGACTTACGGAGACCCTGCGAACGGATCGAAGCCGGTGTCGTGGTCGTTCGAGCGCGGGGTGCGGTCGCCGTATTCACTCACACCGATGGAGCGACAGCGGCACGTGCTGACACAGGGCGAACGAACGTGTTCGGAACTGGGTTTTTATTGCTGCTCGCAAAATTCTCCACCGCGACAATGGAACGAAGCATCTACGACGAGATCGGTGGTCGCGAAGCAGTCGAGGCAGTCGTCTCGGACTTCTACGATGCGGTGCTCGACGACGAACGACTCGTCGGCTACTTCGAGGACCAGAACATGGCGGATCTGCGCGCACACCAGATTCAGTTCATCAGTTCGGTCACGGGCGGTCCGGTCGAGTACACCGGTGCGGATATGCGGGAGGCACACGCACATCTCGACCTCGACGAGCGCGACTTTCAGGCGGTGGCCCAACACTTAGAGGCGGCGCTGCGAGCGAACGGGGTCGACGAGGCGTCAGTCGAACAGATTCTCGCGGACGTCGCCGACCTGAAAGCGCCGGTCCTCGGCCAGTAGTCCGGGCCGGCGCCGGTTGCCGTCGGTCCTCGGTGCATCGGTGGAGGCCACATAGCCAGCGTGTACCACGACCGAGAGCTGTCACAGCGGTCGGTTTGGACCGTCTCGACGCTGTCGGGGTGGCGGTCGGTCTCACGTGGAGGCACCGCAGCTGAACGCGATGGTCTACGTCGATGGCCGCTGAGACACGAACTTTCGGCCGTCAGTATCAGCAGGGTGTGAGGCGAGCGCAACGAGCGCGCCTAGTCAGTACCGAGGTACCACTGCTCGCCGCCCACGCACTGGACGAGTACCTACACTGAGGGCCCCTCGTCTGTCTCCGCTAGCCACTCTGTACTCCACTGATCGATTGCGTCGAACACCGGCTCGAGCGCTTCTCCCTTCCGGGTCAGGCTGTAGTGTGTCTCGACGGGTGGACCCGGTTCGACACGACGGTCGACGATACCGTCTTCTTCGAGCGATTCGAGGACTCGTGAGAGCGTATACGAACTCGCCCCCGACGCTCGTTTCAGTTCGTTGAACCTGTGGTCACCCTCGAACAGATTGTAGAGGATCCGAAGCCGCCACTTCGTTCCGAACTGGTCGAGCGATCGGACGCCCGCACACGCCGTCGGTGTGCGTTCTCGAACCGCGTTGTGGTTCTCGTCGATTTCTTCGTCGGGCTCTGGGACCATACCAGTCGTTCGGAGTCGTCATGTAATAGTTTGCCTAGGGCCCCTCGCACCGTCCTGTCTGCCGTGCGTGCCGGCGTCGAACCCGCCGCGTGTCGTCACCCTCGACCGTGAGGGGCCGTAAAGTCGATATCCGGCCCCACGGGGACGAAGCCGGTCGGGTTGATAGCTGTGTGACTCTGGTAGTAGTGCTCCTTGATGTGGTCGAGGTTGACAGTCGCCGGAACGCCATCGTGTTGATAGATGTCTCGCGTGTACCCCCAGAGATTCGGATACTCGACGAGTCGCTGGAGCGTACATTTGAAATGGGTGTGATAGACGGGGTCGAACCGGACCAACGCGGGGAACAATCGGAGGTCCGCCAGGGTCAGCGCGTCGCCAACCAGAAACCGTTGGTCAGCGAGGACCTCCTCCCAGTAGTCGAGGGCGTCGAACAGGTTCCGGACGGCCTCCTCGTACACCGCTTGTGAGTCGGCGAATCCAGCGGTGTACACACCTTGATTGATCGGTTCGTACAGTTCCTCGACGACGGCGTCGATTCGGTCGCGCTTCCCCTCCGGGTACAGGTCAGCACCATCGCTGTGGCCACCGAAGGCCGTCGCAAGCATCTCCATGATCTCGATAGATTCGTTGTTGACGATGGTCCCTTCGACGCGGTCCCAGAGGACGGGCGTGGTGACGCGCCCAGTAAACTCCGGGTCGGCTTCCGTGTACACTTCGTGGAGGAAGTCCGACCCGTGGAGTGAGTCCGGCGTACACCCGGATTTCTCGGGGCTGAACTGCCAGCCATTCGCTCCACGGTACGGGTCGACGACGTCCATCGAGAGCGCGTCTTCGAGCCCGAGCAGTGCCCGGACCAAGACGGCGCCGTGTGCCCATGGACAGGCCCGGGCGATGTACAGGTGATAGCGCCCCGGCTCCGGCGGAAATCGGGACCCAGAGTGGATCCGCTCTCGGAAGGTATCCTGTCGTTGCTTCCGGTCGTTCTCGGTCAATTCGGCGTCAGTCTTCCAATCGCCATCGATGAGTCGTCCCATATATAATCGTGTAGTGTAATGTCGGGCGTTTCTGCTCGTTCTAGTCGACTATGCTGTCTCCGGTACGGGCTCTTTGAGTTCGATGAGATACCCGAACGGGTCCCGAACGTAGATAGCGGGGGCTTCGCCTGTCGCTCCGTCTGGTGTCCCTTCTCGCTCGATGATCACACCGGCATCCTCCAGTTCCTGTTTGACGTCTTCGATATCCGCCTCGAGTATGATCGCGAGGTGGTCGAAGTTCTGACGCTCAGGGTGTACGAAGTCGTCTGTCGGTCTGATGTGGATGATCGTCTCTGGCGCGAGACGGACGTGGAAAATCGGCGTTTCGCCCCGTTCGTACTCGTCGAACCCCTCGATCTGGAACCCGAGGAGCCCCTGATAGAATTCGATCGCGTGCTCGAGTTCGTCCTCCGGGATTCGCAGGTGAACGTGGTCGATACGTGCTGCTTTCATCGGTTCGTCTCATCAGTGACGGGCTATCGGGATATAGTTCAGGCAATCTACGATTGAGCAGGTCACATCCGGATAACTACCCCAGTCGATGGCCCAGTGACCGTCTGGAGAGACCGTCGGATCGTCTGAACCTACTCACCCATGCTGATCGATTCGGGACGGGACAACCCGGAGAGCATCTGCTGTGAGTCCCTCGTCGGGTCGATTCTGTATCGTTTCATCACTTACCACCATGATTAAGGTTCGAAGAGGCCGGATACAACTGGTGTGTCACACTGTACGTTGTCTGACGAGCGGCAGGCCCTCCGTGACTCGGTCAGGTCCTTCGCCGAGCGACACGTTCGGCCGGCGGCAGCGAAACACGACCGCGACGAGAGCTATCCGGCGGCGATTCGCCGGAAGGCGGCTGAGAATGGGTTCGTGGCACCGACGGTTCCGACGGCGTTCGACGGCCCGGGCAGGGACGTCCGTGACGCTCTGCTCATCGCGGAGGAACTGTGGCGGGCCGACCCCGGAATCGGGACGGCACTGATCAGCGCCGACGCCGGCACTCGGCTCATCGACCGCTACGGGACACGACAGCAGAAGTCCCGATGGTTACCCCGTATCGCCGCTGGGGAAGCCGTCTCCGCGATCACCATCACGGAACCGGACCACGGCTCCGACGTGGCCAGCATAGAGACGACGGCGCGTCGCGACGGTAGCGAGTGGGTCCTCGACGGAACGAAGACGTGGGTCACGAACGGGAGCGTCGCCGACGTACTCGTGGTACTCGCAAAGACCAACACCGGCGCCGGACACGCCGGTATCAGTACGTTCTTGGTCCCGAGTGACCGACCCGGTATCGAGACCGAGACGCTGGCAGGGACGCTCGGCCTGCGTGCGGCCGACTTCGCCGCCGTCGAGTTCGACGCTGTCCGGGTCCCCGCGACGAACCTCGTCGGCGAGGTCGACGACGGGTTCGCCCAGCTACTCACGTTCTTAGCTGCGGGGCGGGCGACAGTCGCCGCCGAGGCGCTCGGTGCCGCAAGCGCCGTCGTCGAGAGGGTCGGAGAACAGATCGCGGCCGAGGACTGTCCGCCGTCCCACCGGTCACAGCCGCGTGGCGACGCGTGCTACCTCGACCTGAGGTCGTCAGTCGCTGCCGCGCGGTCGCTGACCTACCGTGCCGGGCACGCACTGTCCGAACGACCCGGCGAGGCACGGTCGGAGCGACTCGCGAATATGGCGAAACTGTACGCTTCTGAGACGGCGATCGACGTCGTCGACAGGGGGCTCGAACTGTGTGGCCCCGACACCGGGTCGACGGGCCCGTCGCTCGAGAAGTACTACCGGGACCTGCGTGCGACGACGATTATCGAAGGAACGAGCGAGTCGATACGGTCCGCCATCGCGAGACAGCTTCTAGAGGAGTGAATCCGGCCCGGAAGCGGATCGCGAGATGCGTCGAAAATATACGCTAGCTAGTTATATTAAAATATATCTATCTGAAGTAAAATGATACGGCAGGGATGGTCAAATGGACCGAATCGCGGCCGGACATGGATTTCTATCGGATACTGGACCCCGAGGGCGATATCGTCGACGAGATGCCGGCCTTGGGTCCGGACGAACTCGAATCGTTCTACCGCTGTATCGTGTTGACACGGGCCTTCGAGGAGAAGTGTATCAGCCTCCAGCGACGCGGCGACATCAGCATCACCTCGCGGTCGCTGGGCGAGGAGGCGGTGGCGCTTGGGTCGGCGGCCGCGCTCCGTCCCGACGACTGGGTGTTTATGACCTACCGGCAGACGGCAGCGGCGCTGTACTGGGACGCACCACTCGACGCCCAGTTTGCGAGGCTGATGGGTCGGGCCCCCGAAACTGTCGCTGACCACCTCCCGGGGGACGGCGCCGACGGCGTCAACTTCGTGCCGATGTACGCGCCGCTGGCGGTCAACGTGACCAACGCCGTCGGGTCGGCGATGGCGGACTCGCTCGCCGACCGGGACCACGTCTCGCTTGCCTACATCGGCGACGGGTCGACCAGCGAGGGCGACTTCCACGAGGCGCTCAACTTCGCCGGCGTGTTCGACGCGCCAGCGGTCGTCGTCTGTCAGAACAACCAGTGGGCGACCTCCGTCCCGTCGCACACCCAGTCGGCCGCAGAGACGTACGCACAGAAGGCCGTCGCACACGGCGTCCCGCACGAACGCGTCGACGGGAACGACCCGCTCGCGGTGTACGAGGTGACGCGAGAGGCCGTCGAACGGGCCGCCGATGGGGGCGGTGCCACTTTCATCGAGTGTGTCACCTACCGGCGGAGCAACCACAACACCGCCGACGAGGCGAGTATCTACCGGGACGACCGCGAGGCCGATTTCTGGGCCGAGCGCGACCCGAAGACTCGCCTCGAAGCCCACCTGCTGGACACCGGTGTCCTCACGCCGGCGGCCGTGACCGACATCGAGCGGGCGGCGACTGAGCGCGTCGAGGCGGCCCTCGATCGGGCGCGCTCGGTCCCAACGACGGACCCAGAGCGGATGTTCGACAACCACCTCCACGGGGACTCGTGGACGGAACGGCGACAGCGGGCCGCCCTCCAAGCCGAACAACGGGGTGGAAACCCGTTCGACGCCGCGACGGACGTGGCCGCGGCCGTCGACGACGTCTCGCTGTCTGCGACCCGGGAGCGCCTCCCCGACGGCGAGACGAGCGAGACGACGCTCATCGACGGCATCAACGACGCGCTGGGACAGGAGATGCGCCGTGACGACAGTGTCGTGTTACTGGGGTACGATATCGGGCCGATGGGTGGGGTCTTCCGGGCGACGGAGTCGCTGTACGAGGAGTTCGGGCCCGAGCGCGTCATCGAGACGCCGCTGTCGGAGAACGGAATCGTCGGGACGGCTGTCGGGATGGCGATGCGTGGCTACCGCGTGGTGCCGGAGATACAGTTTCTGGGCTTTTTTTACCCCGCTTTCGGCCAGTTCATGTACACGCTGGCGAAACTGCACAAGCGGTCGGGCGGGGCCATCGACGTCCCCGTCACAGTCCGGATTCCCTACGGCGGCGGCGTCGAGGCCGCCGAGTACCACTCCGAGTCCACGGAGTCGTTTCTGGTCCACACCCCTGGCGTCCGTGTCGTCTGCCCGAGTTCACCGGTCGACGCGAAGGGGCTCATGGCCGCGAGCATCAGACATCCCGATCCGGTCGTGTTCCTCGAACCCAAACGGCTCTATCGGAGCCAGACCGAGGCCGTTCCCGAGACGCCTTACACAGTCGATCTCGGGAGTGCACGCGTCGTCGAGACCGGCCGCGACGTGACAGTCCTGACGTGGGGTGGGATGGTACCGGAGGCGGTGCGGGCGGCGACCCGCGTCAGCGCCGATGTGGAGGTACTCGACCTGCGGTCGCTGTCACCGCTAGACGTCGAGACGATCCTCGCGTCGGTCAAGAAGACCGGCCGCTGTGTCATCGCCCACGAGGCCCGGCGAACGATGGGTCTGGGCGCAGAACTCTCGGCGCTCGTCAACGAACACCTCGTCGAGCACCTCCTGGCGCCGGTCAGACGTGCCACCGGATACGACGTCCACTTTCCCGGCCACGACGTGGAAGCGGACTACCTTCCGGACGCACGACGAATCGCACACGCGGTGGACAGCGTCGTCGAACACACCTACTGACCAATGGCAACCTACGAATTCCGTCTCCCCGACATCGGTGAAGGACTGCACGAAGCGACGGTACTCGAGTGGTACGTCGACCCGGACGGCACGGTCACGGAGGACGAACCGCTGTGTGACGTCGAGACAGAGAAAGCCGTCGTCGAGATACCCGTCCCCTGTGACGGAACGGTGACGGACCTCCGTGTGGACGCCGGGGGCCGTGTCGAAGTCGGTGACGTCATCGCGGTCTTCGAGACGGACGAGGTCCCGACGGGTGAGACAGACGGGTCCGAGGCGACGACCGACCCGCCTGCGGACACACCGGTACCGGGCGCGAACGGCGGCGGCCAGACCCACTCTACGACCGAACGGGTCGTCGCGATGCCGAGTACGCGGCGCTACGCACGCCGCCACGACGTCGACATCACTGCCATCGACACCGAACACGGCAGAGTGACCAGAAACGACATCGACCGAGTGCGAACCGACACGGGGCGAGATTCGTCGACGCGGAAAGCGATACGGCACCCGACTACGGAGGTGACGCCACACTCGGTCGAGGACCCGGCGGGACCGACCACGCGGGAACCGTTGACCGGTGTTCGAAAGCGCATTTCCGAGCGGATGGTCGAGTCGAAGACCATCGTCCCACACGTCTCCTCGGGGTACGAGTCCGACGCCGGCGCGTTCCTCGCGGTCAAGAACCGGCTCGACGAGCGGTACGACACCGACGTGGGCCACACGGCCCTACTGATGAAGGCCGTTGTCCCGGCCCTCGAAGCCCACCCGGTGATGAACGCCGCCGTCGACGACCGGGCCGACGAACTCGTCAAAAAGGAGTTCTACAACATCGGGTTCGCGACCGACACCGACGACGGACTGGTGGTGCCGGTCGTCGACGACGTCGACGAGAAGTCAATCGTCGAGGTCGCCAGAACGGTCCGGCGTCACGCCGAGGCCGCACGCGAGGGGACACTCGCACCGTCGGCCCTTCGGGGCGGGACGTTCACCGTTTCGAACCTCGGCGGCTACGACGAGTATGGTCGCTATGGCACCCCGATAATCAATTACCCACAGGTCGCCATCCTCGCGTTGGGCCCGATAACGAACAGACCGGTGGCGATAAACGACAGTGACATCGGCGTCCGCAAGCGCATGACGACGTCGCTGTCGTTCGATCACCGCGTCGTCGACGGGACGGACGCGACCGAGTTCATGACGACGCTGCTCTCGTTGCTCGAAGACCGGGACGAACTGTTGCTGACCGTCACGCCCTGACTCAGTCGCCGGTCCCGTCGCTTGGCAACACGTCGGCACACGTCTCGCGCTCGCGGACGACCTCGTACCCACCGTCGGCGTCTACGACCACGACCGGGACCATCGGCATGCCGTTGAAGTGCGTCTCCCGACCGATGGCGTAGGCGCCGACCCTGTCCAGCGCGACGACGTCGCCGGGGTCCAACGCCGGGAGTAGCACCCCGTCTGCGAACACGTCGCCGGAGTAACAGAGGGGGCCGGCGACGCTGTACTCCCGGGACGGCCCGTCAGTGAAGGGGGCGTAAATCGGAACCGACTGCTGGGCCAGCACGGTGTTCTTGCCCGTATCGAGGACGGCGTAGGTCGCCGAGGAAGTCTCCTTGAGGAGGCCGACCGAACAGAGGAGCGCCCCGCTCGGAGCAAAGAGGTACCGCCCCGGTTCGAGACACAGTTCCGGCGGGTCGATGCCGAGGTCCGTACAGGCACTGTGAACCGTCTCGGCGATGACCGACACGTACTCCTCGATCGGCGGAACCTGTTCGTCGTACGTCACCGGAAACCCACCCCCTACGTCGATGGTGTCGACGGCGACGCCCGTCTCGCGTTCGACATCGGCGGCCAGTTCCACGAGTGCCCGCGTCGCCGTCTGGTAGGGCGTCGGACTGTCGATCTGGCTGCCAAGATGGGTCTGCAGGCCGTGTAGACGGAGGTGGTCGTCGCCGGCGACCGTGCGTGCGGCCGCCATCACGTCGCCACCCGATAGCTCCATCCCGAACTTGCTCCCGGGCGTCCCGGTCGCGATGTCCGGGTGGGTCGGGACGTCCAGTTCCGGGTTGACCCGAAGCAGTACGTCACAGCGGCGGTCGGCCTCGACTGCGACCGACCGTAGCGTCGCGAGGTCCGAACGATTGTCGACGAGAAACGTATCGACACCGCTCGCGAGCGCGCGGTCGATCCTGTCGGCGTCCCAGTTCATCCCGGTCACGAGGACGTCGCCCGGGTCGAAACCGGCCCGCATCGCGGCCTCGATCTCGCAGTTGGCGAACGCCTCGGCCCGCGCCCCCCACTCCGAGAACAGGCCCAACACGTCCGGTAGGAAGTTCGCCTTCACCGCGACGTAGACGCTCGACTCCGGGTACTGGTCGTCGAGTGCCGACCGTAGTCGGTCGTAGCTCTCGCGCATATCCGCCTCGAAGAAGACCAACACAGGCGTCCCGACGTCCGCGAGGACCCGGCCGACCTGCTCGGTCAATCGTTTCCGCCGATCGTTGCGGGAGTGTCGCATGGTGGTCCCTGAAACGCCCATTTATTTAGTACTTTCACAGTTGTACGAAACGTCTGGCGTCGCCCGATATGTGGCTCGGCCGGCTACCGGCACAGCTTCCTCGGCAAAATATATTCATTTTAGGTTCGAATCCACAAAAATATATGGGTGCGTCCACTATTGGGGCGTATATGCCAGGTGCGCCACACGTTTACGGTGACGACATCACGCTCCGACCGGTCGAGCCAGCGGACCACGAGTTTCTGGCCAAACACTGGAACCACCCGGACGTTCGCCACGGGACGAACAAACACGAACCGGTGACCGTCCAGAGTCTGGTCGAGGGAAAGAAAGACGACTGCCTGTATTTTCTCATCTGCCACGACGGAGAACCGGTCGGGATGGAGTGGCTAGAACTGGCCGGTGACGTCCATAGACGCGCGGAACTCGGTGGCTGGGTCGTTCCCGAGGAGTCCGGACAGGGATTCGCGACGGCGGCAGCGCGACTGTCCGTCGAGTACGGCTTCGACGAACTGAACCTCCACAAGGTGTATGCCCGCGTGTTCGACTACAACGAGGCCTCGAAACGCCTGCTCCGGAAAGTCGGGTTCGAGGAGGAAGGCCGGGTCCGCGAACACTTCTACGTCGACGGCGAGTACGTCGACGCCGTGTTCTACGGCGTGTTAGAGCCCGAGTACGAACGCGAACGCTGATGCTGGCCGACTGAACGCGATACCCCACCGTTCGCGACGCTTCGGCCCGTGGAGGCCCACGTGTCCAGACGGACCGCCGTCGGCACGAGGAGTGTTATATCAGAAAAACTTTGTCGCCATAATATTAATAGCCGTTTACTGTGGAAGAAATATGCTTCCTGTCAGCGGTGGAGTTGCGCGAACGGATCGCTGACGGCGAGTTGCGCGCCCGCGAGGTAGTCGACGCACACATCGCTCGGATCGAGCGTGTCGAAGGAGACGTCAACGCGTTCCTCGCGACGGCACCCGAACTCGCCCGGGAACGGGCCGACCGTATCGACCGGGGCGATACAGGGGGCGGTCCCCTGACGGGAGTCCCGGTCGGTATCAAGGACCTGACCGGGCAGGTCGCCGGCGTGCCACACACCTCTGGGTCGAGCGTGTTCGCCGAGGCGGACGTGGTCCCCGAGTCCAACTCGGTGAGCGTCGACCGTCTCGAGGCGGCCGGGACCGTCGTCCTCGGCACCACGAACACACCGGAACTGGGTCACAAGGCGATGACCGACAACGAGGTCGTCGGACCGACGGCAAACCCACACGACCCCGGCCGGAACGCCGGCGGGTCCTCCGGTGGCTCCGCGGCCGCCGTCGCCGCAGGAATGGTGCCGCTGGCGACCGGTAGCGACTCCGGTGGTTCGATCCGTATCCCAGCGGCGCTGTGTGGCGTCTATGGCCTGAAACCCTCCTACCGAGTGATTCCGTGGGACGAGTTTCAGGACGTCCTCGGCAACCGCATCCACCACGCCGTCGTCGGACCGATAACGCGGTCGGTCGAGGACGCGGCCGAGATGCTGTCGGCGATGGCCGGCCATCTCCCGGGCGACCCCGCGAGTCGACCCGTCGACATGGATTTCCGAGGGGCAGTCGAAGCCCCGGCCGCCGACCTCGACATCGCATACAGTCCCGACCTCGGCCTGTTCGACGTCGACGAGGCGATCCGGGAGACGGTCGCGGACTCTCTAGACGCCTTCAGGGCAGCGGGTGCCTCCGTCGAGACTGTCGAGGTGGAGTTCCCGTTCTCCCATGCGGACCTCACCGAGGCCTTCGAGACGACGTTTTCGACATTCATGGCTTCGACGGTGACGACCATCGACGTCAGGGAGGACCTCGACCTGCGGGCCCATCCTGCGGGCCTCTCCCGGAGTCTGCAGACGGTTCTCGACACCGCCGAGACGGTCTCGACGGCCGACCTCGCGGCGACCGCATCGATCCGGACGGATTTGTTCCAGCGGGTCCAATCACTGTTCAAGGAGTACGACCTCCTGGTCACGCCGACGGTAGGGAACAACGACATCGACCTCACGCAGGACTTCGAGCAGCACGTCGAGTGGTGGACGGACCACGTCCCGGTGTGGCCGTTCAACTACACCGGCCACCCGGCGGCATCCGTACCGGCGGGTACCGACGACGACGGCATCCCGGTCGGTCTGCAAGTGGTCGGCCCCCGGTTCGGCGACGAGACAGTGTTGACCGCCAGTGCGGCATTCGAGCGCGAGCAACCGTGGCAGTGTCTCTACGGGGGGTAAGACGATGGAGCGAAACCACACGAAGGGCGTCGACGTACCGCCCCAAACCGACGACCCAACCGAGACGGACCTCGAACAGGTTCGAGCGAGTATCGCAGATATCGACCGGCAGATAACCGAGTTACTCGAGACGCGAACGAAACTGGCAAAACGAGCCGGGGAGCTGAAACTCCAGTCCGACGACCACGACTTCGTCGACGAAGCGCAATCTGACAGGGTCGTCGAGCGCGCCCGGGAGTACGCCGTCGACCGCGATGTCGACGAGAACGTCGTCTCGGCAGCGTTCAGGCTGTTCGTCCATATGGGGATGACCGCCGAGTGGAGAGACCGGACCGCCCGGGAGACAACTGGCGACGCCCCGGACCGCCTCTAGGGCCGACCCGGAGAGGGACAGCCCAGAGCAGTGCCAGTGGATACCGAGACGCGACGAGAAGGTACCCGAGGGAGCGCAAGCGGGGCAGCCGCACGTTATTTTAATAAATATAGGACAAAACTTAAGTAGAAACTACTACTGTATAAAACCACTAAATGAAACTGTCCTGGGGTGTGCCGACCAATGCAACCTGAGTCGACCGTGACCACGACACAGAGTGAGTTCACGTCGGTCGCATCGACGCTCTCGGAACCGGCCCGGATTCCCATCGAAGCAACCACGGTGGTCGCTGACCCGTTCACCGCCTACAAGCGCATCAGAGGCGATACGAACGGGGTATATTTGGAGACGACGGGTGGACAGGCGGGCCACGGGTACTTCGGTGTCGAACCGGCGTACATCGTCGATGGCTCCGAGGGCGAGGGCGACAGCTTCGACCAACTAGAGGACATCGTAGACGACGAACGCCTCGTCCGGGGGAACTGTACGGTTCCGTATCCGTGTGGCGCGTTCGGGTGGCTGTCCTACGACATCGCCAGAGAACTGGAGGACCTC
This sequence comes from Haloarcula pellucida, assembly GCF_014647235.1. Taxonomy (GTDB): domain Archaea; phylum Halobacteriota; class Halobacteria; order Halobacteriales; family Haloarculaceae; genus Haloarcula; species Haloarcula pellucida. Next base: position 353,619 of record NZ_BMOU01000003.1, on the reverse strand, counting down.
CCGAACACGACCGACGACCAGCGGGAGTTACCCCGGTTACAGTTCGGCGTGTTCGACTGCATCGCTTCTTGGCAGGAGCCCACCGACGAGGGACGGACGGAACTCGTCGTCACCTGTTGTCCGACCGTCGCCCCCGAAGCGGACTTCGAAGCGGTCTACGAGGCCGGCCGCAAGCGACTCCGCACACACGTCGAAGCGATACAGGAAGGAAGTAAAACGGTGCCAGAGCCGCCGGTCGACAGCGACATCACGTTCACCAACGAGACCGGAAAAGCGGAGTACGTCGACCGGATAGAGACAGTCAAGGAGTACATCCGCGACGGTGATACGTTCCAGGCGAACATCTCACAGCGGCTCACTTCCGACGCCGGCGTCCACCCGGTCGCGGTGTTCGACGCGCTCAGGGACGTCAATCCTGCCCCATACTCCGGACTGCTTGAGTTCCCCGGGGTCGACATCATCTCCGCGAGCCCGGAACTGTTGTTACACTGTGACGGTGACCGCCTCGTGACAGAGCCCATCGCCGGGACCCGTCCCCGCGGGGACGACCAGACACACGACGAGGCGCTCGAATCGGAGTTGCTCGAAAGCGAGAAAGAACACGCCGAACACGCGATGCTCGTCGACCTCGAACGGAACGACCTCGGGAAGGTCTCCGAGTACGGGTCTGTCGAGGTGACCGACTACCGGCGCATCGACCGCTACTCCGAGGTGATGCACACCGTCTCGGTCGTCGAGGGGACCCGTCGGGACGATAAGTCTATTCCCGACTCGATAGCGGCGGTGTTCCCCGGGGGCACCATCACCGGCGCGCCGAAGCCACGGACCATGGAGATAATCGACGAGGTGGAGACGACACGCCGTGGCCCGTACACCGGAAGCATCGGCGTCCTCGGGTTCGACGAGCGAGCCACGTTCAACATGACGATACGGACGCTGGTCCGCCGAGCCGAGAAGTACTATCTGCGGGTCGGGGCCGGCATCGTCGACGACTCGGACCCCGAAGCGGAGTTCTACGAGACACTCGACAAGGGCCGAGCACTGGTCACGGCCGTTGGCGAGGCACTGGACTGTGAGAGCGACTTCACCGTCGAGGTGACCGACTGATGATTCTCGTCATCGACAACTACGACTCCTTCGCGTACAATCTGGTCCAGTACGTCGGCGAGTACACCGCCGACATCGAGGTCCGGCGGAACGACCAGATAACCGTCGACGAGATAGTGGAGTTAGACCCCGATGGCATCGTCGTCTCGCCGGGGCCGGGCACACCGCAGGATGCGGGGGTCTCCATCCCGGTGTTCGAACAGACCGAGATTCCGACGCTGGGAATCTGTCTGGGCCATCAGGCACTGTGTGCCGCCGAAGGGGCGACTGTGGGTCACGCACCGGAGGTCGTCCACGGAAAGTCCTCGACGATACGCCACGACGGTCGAGGGATCTACGAGGAGGTGTCGAACCCGTTGCGGGTCGGCCGGTACCACTCGCTGGCCGTCGACCCGGCGACGCTCCCGGAGTGCATCGAGGTCACCGGGAGCGCCGAGGAGGGCGACCACGGCGACGTCGTAATGAGCGTCAGGCACACGCGGAAACCCCACATCGGTATCCAGTACCACCCAGAGAGCATCCTCACCGACGCCGGGAAGACGCTGGTCAAGACCTTCTGCCGGAAGTCACTGCGCAACCCCGTCGGCCCACTGTAGGGGTCCGTGCCGATTCGTCGAGGCCCGATAGCGGGCCCATCCCGCCGTGAGACGGGCGAATCTCGCTGCACCGCCAGATTTTAAGTCCTGAAGTATTACTTTAAAGTATGAATACTGTGAAAAAATACGACGCGCTCGGAAACGACTTCTTCGTCCTGTCCGCAGCAGAGACGACCGACTCGCCGTCGGCGTTGGCACGGGAGTGGTGTGACTCCGACTCCGGGCTGACGGTCCGCGGCGGCGAGACTGGGGCCGACGGTCTGCTCCGCGTCGAACCGCTTTCGGAGCGGACACTCGAGATGGAGCTTTTCGAACCGGACGGCACCACGTCGCCGATGTGTGGCAACGGCGTCAGATGCGTGGCGAAGTGGGCACACAACGTACTGGGGTACACTGACGTGACCGTCGAGACGGAGGCTCGGACCTGCGCGGCGACCATCGACGCAGACGGCGGCGTGACGGTGGAACTTGGCTCACCGAGCTACGTCGACGGCGTCGACGAGACCGGTCTCCGCGAGACGCTGTCGGTCGAGACGGCACTTGGCGACGTCTCGCTCGTCGACTCCGGCGTCTATCACCTCCTCGTTCAGGTCGGGGACGTCGCCAAAGAGAACCTCGAAGCGCTGACCGAGCAGGTCCGGCGGACCGTCGAACCGCCCCAGCGGATCAACGTGACGCTGTGGGCGCCGGCGGCCGGCGGCGTCGACCAGCGGACCTACGAGGTCGGCGTCGAGGACGAGACCGACGCCTGCGGGACCGGCGCGCTGGCCATCGGGTACCACACCGATCGGACGGGCGTCGCCGACGGAACGGTCTCCGTCCGCCCGCCGGGCGGCGAACTACAGGTTGCGGTGCGGGCCGAGGACGCGGTTCTCAGCGGACCCGCAGAGGAGGTCGGACAGGTCGATGTCCCGCTGTAGCGGCCCCTAAGCGACGTGTGAGGGGGCTGGGATGGATGGAGAAACACCCCCGTGGACGGGGGCGCGTCGGCCGGGGTTATTCGAAGGCCGACTGCATGGCACCGATGTTCTCTTCGAGTGTCACGGGGTCCGCAAGGAGAGCTGTGAACGCGTACGTGTCTTCGAGGAAGGCGAGGTCGAAGACGTGCCGGGGGGACAGGACCACGCTGTGACCGGTGGGCGGCGACGTTATTCGGAGCCCGTCAGCCGCCGAAGTGAGGACGGCCTCCGAGTACTCGTTGACGATGCGGATGGTGTCTTCGGCTATCGACAGCGTCGGCTCCGCGTCGGTCCCGGGATCCTCTATCCGGGGACGGAGCGCCTCGATGGGGTCTGTGGCTTCGTCTTGGTCGGTGAGGCTCTCGAGCGCAATGGCGTCGAGCGACACTGACTGGTCGAAGGCCGGGACCGACACCGAGGCGCGCTTACCGCGGCGTGTCACCAGCCGCGAGACGGTGACTGTCGGGGCGTCGGTTCGGGGGCCGCCGTCGGTCACCAGACCGCGGTCGTCGGGACGACGCCGCTGTTCGGTGGGGGCTGTTCGGTCGCTAGTCATAGCAGTGGGAGCGTGAGGTTACGGCTCGGGACGATCGTGTGGTCGATGAACACGTCCCGATCAGCGAGTGCGAATCCCTCGTCAGTCTCCCGAAGGTGGCTCCGGCGGCGGGCCGAGATCGTGTCGGACTCGCCGTCGGTCCCGCGCTCGCGGTAGACGACCTGGTTGTTGAACACCTCGACGGTGTCCGCCGTGACCTCGCCCAACTGGACGTTCCCGATGGTGTGGCGGACGCGCGAGCGGGGGTTTTCCGCCCAGGCGTACTCCTTCTCCAGACGGGCCACACGCTCTAGGAGGTCCCTGTGGCCGACCACAAGGTGGTGGTTCGAATCGCTGTACTCCGGTCGGTCCGACCCCGCATCGCGGGCCACGCGGACCGGGACGCGGATCTCGACGTCTTCCGTGAGGTGGTCGGCCCACCGTTCGAGTTCGAACTGATCAAGTAAGTTCGCCTCGCGAAGCAGGAACTCTCGGACCTCGAAGAACCGCTGCATCCGTTCGGGGGTCCACTCGTCGCCGGTCTCGTCCAACTGGGGGTGTGTACCTGATTGCATGGGAGTCACCGTTGCTCGCTCATGAACTCGTGCCAGGAGTTGAACAGGGTCCGGGCGTACACCTCGTCGAGGTACGGACCGGCCCGGATGACCTCCCCGGGGCCGTGGGAGCCGTCGGTGATCGGCACGGCGTCGCTTTCCTCGAGACCGCCGCTGATGTCGGCCCGGACGTCCCGCTCGATGGCGGTGGCACTGTTGGAACTCTCGGAGATACCGCTCCAGACCTCCGTGTCGTCTGCTTCGAGCACGCCACCCGGCGAGAGGCTCTGGTAGCCGGCCTTCGCCCGTTCGAGGAACTCCTCGTCGTCTTCGAGTTCCTTCGGGACGAGCAGCCAGCTAACGATCTCGGATTCGCCGGGGCCGACGGGCCGCCAGAGACGAATGCTGGCCCACGGCCCGCCGATGGGGTTGAACCCGTGCCAGATGGAGGCGTTCGGGAAGATAGTCCCCGTGATGAACATCGACTTGCTGAACATCTCCCGCTGGCGCTCCGAGAGGTCCGAGTTCATGTGGTCTTCGATCTTCTCGGGGTAGTCCATGTAGATCGGCTCCTCGTCGAAGAGGTAGTACTCCCCGGCGTGCGTATCGGTCATCACCGAGTACGACTGGGAGAGTGGGCCGGCGGCGTCGAACCGCTCCCAAATCGAGGAGGAGTACTCCAGTTCGAAACTGGACCCGTGCGTGTGCGCGAGGTGGTAGGAATCACCGGCGAAGTTCTCGCCGGGGACCTTCCAGTCGACCTCCGCTCGCACGCGTCGCGGTTCGCCGACGACGGTCAGCCCCTCCTCGGTGGGGTCGAGTGCGATGTCGAGGTACCACTTGAACTCTTCTAGGTACTCGTCGAGGCTCGGGCCGTCCTCGACGACGCGCGCGAAGACGAATCCCTTGTACGTCTCGACCTCGGCCTCGACGAGGCTGGCGGCCTCCTTATCGAGGTCGTCGTACCGTTCGTCTTCGTAGGGGACGACCGTCAACTCGCCGTCGTTCCGGTAGGTCCAACCGTGATAGGGGCATTGGAAGTGGGACGTGTTGCCCTGCTCGGCCCGGACGAACTGTGCACCGCGGTGACAGCAGCTATCGTAGAAGGCGTGGAGTTCGCCTTCCTCGTCGCGGACGAAGATGTAGGGGTCTTCACCGATGTATCGTCGCGCGTAGTCGCCCGGCTCCTCGAGTTCCGACTCGTGGCCGATGAAATTCCACGTTTTTGCGAAGATGCGCTGGAGTTCACGCTCGTAGATCCCGTCGTCGTTGAAGATACGCATGGGATGTTTCCCGTCGTCTAACGCCTCTCCTGTCTGTTCGATGAGCTCCTCGGCACGTTCTGCTCGGTTTCCTGCCTTCGACATTCGGTTCAGACATAGTATCAAAGACATAAATTTATTACTATACAAAATGCAATATAGGGCCACCGGTCGGCGAAACCCGGATTCACGAGGAGACGGACCCCGAGCAGTCTCGCAAGATCGTTAATACGAACAGTAAGTATTATAACCGCGAATGATTAAAATATAGGACACATGGTAGAATACGAATCCGCGGCTACGGGATTGCTACCACTCCCGGACTGGGCCAAAGAAGAGCTCAGCGAACTGAAGGGCCATCAGAAACAGGACCTGATCACGGGGACGGCGAACGACGACGTAGAGGACGCCTACGACCGTGCCAGGGCCGACGTGCTGGCGACCCAGACCGAAGCCGGGCTGGACCTCGTGACCGAGGGGCAACTCAGGTGGGACGATATGCTCTCACACGTCCTCTCGGTCAACGATAACGTCGATACCAGAGGTATCGTCCGCTACTACGACAACAACAACTTTTATCGAGAGCCCGTGGTGACGGGTGCGCTCGAACCGACCGGCGACGTGGCTCGGGACCTCGAACGGGCCGCTGATACGACCGACGGTACTCTCTGCGGCGTCCTGCCGGGCCCGTATTCGCTCGCGGAACTGGCGACCGACGAGTTCTACGGCGAGGACCGATTCCTCGAGGCGCTGGCGACGTACCTCGCGGGAGAAGCCACGGAGTGTCCCGATCTCGACACGCTGTTCCTCCTCGAACCGTCGCTGGCCGTACACGACACCGAGGAACCCGTCCGCGTCCGCGAGGCCATCGACACCGTCGCCGACGCCGTCGACGCGTCGGTGCTCGTCCACACCTACTGGGAGACTATCCCCGAGAACGTGTACGGACACCTGCTCGACGCCGCCATCGAAGGCGTGGGCTATGACCTCGTCACCTCGCGTGTCGGGTCGACGTCACTCGCAGACGAGTACGGCACCCCCGAGTCGGTCGTGCTCGGTGTCGTGAACGGACAGAACACGATCCTAGAGGACGCCACAGACGTGCGACGCGACATCGACGAGTTCGTAGACCGGGCCGGCGCGACGCTGGAACGAGTGTACGCGGCCCCCAACACCGAACTGTTCTATCTCCCGACGAACCGCTGTGAGGCCAAACTGGAGACGTTGGCACGGGCCGTCGACTCCGTGGAGGTGTCCGCATGACGTCTCTGAGAGACCAGTTCCGGCCGGCGGACCACCCGAACGACCACTTCCTGCTGACGACTATCGTCGGGGCCTATCCGAAACCGAAATGGCACGACCGTGCCCGCGAGATGTACGAGAATCCCGACGCGGATTTCGGCGATTCCGAGTGGCAGGAAGCGAAAAACGACGCCGCACGACTCGTCACGGGCGAACACGAGCGGGCCGGTATCGACGTCGTTACCGACGGCGAGATGCGACGCAACGAGATGGTCGAGTACTTCGCCGACCGCATCGAGGGCTACGAGTTCAACGGCCTCGTCAAGGTCTGGGGTCACAACTACTTCAACAAACCCAGCGTCCGGACGGAGGTCGAATACGACGATACGTGGCTCGTCGAGGAGTACGAGTTCACCAGTTCGGTGGCGGATCGACCGGTGAAAGTCCCCATCACCGGTCCGTACACGCTCGCGAAGTGGTGCTTCAACGAGGTCTACGAGGACGACGCGACACTGGCCTTCGAAGTGGCAGAACTGGTCAACGACGAGATCCAAAAGCTCGTCGACGCGGGCGCTCGCTACATCCAGATCGACGAGGCCGCGCTGGCGACGACGCCCGACGACTACGCCATCGTCGAGGAGTGTCTGGAGCGGATCGTAAGCGACCTCCCGGACGACGTCTACGTCGGTCTACACGTCTGTTACGGTGACTACTCGCGTATCTACCCGGAGATGCTGGAGTTCCCCGTCGACGAGTTCGACCTCGAACTGGTCAACGGGAACTACGAGCAACTGGACGTGTTCAAAGACCCGGCGTTCACCAAGAACATCGGCTTCGGCGTCGTCGACGCCCACCGGTCCGAGGTCGAGTCCGTCGAAGAGATCAAGGCAAATATCAAGCGCGGGCTAGAGGTCGTCCCGCCAGAGCAACTGACGATAAGCCCGGACTGCGGGGTGAAACTGCTCCCGCGTGCGGCCGCCTACCAGAAGATGGCGAACATGGTCGAGGCCGCCCGAGAGGTCGAGGCCGAACTGGACGAGGGCATCGTCGACGTCGCGCGGTCCTCGGCCAGCGCCGACTGATCGCGAACGTCCGATAGACGGCCTGCGTCAGAACCGGTCGGGACAGAACAGCGACCGCTGGGGGTAGAGCGTCGCCAGCGTCTCGACCACGCCGTCAGTGTGGGCCTGGAAAGTCCCGGTCAGCATGGCCCGCTCGACGCCGCCATAGCCCACGAACAGCTGCGTGAAGGTCCCGATGTCCAGTCGGACGTCGGGCCGCTCGGTGCTCTCGGTGACCGTCGCGTCTCCGTCGCGAACGGTCACCTCGAAGGTCCCGTCGTTCCACGTGGCCACGTCGTCCTCGACGGCGACGGTGAGTGTCGCGTCGGTCGTCCCGTAGTCGAGTCGCTCCACGGCCGTCGGGAACTCCAGCACGCGACCGACCGGCCCGAGGACCACCTCGTAGTCGACGGCGGCGGGGTCCGAGAGTAGTGCCAGCAGTTCGACGTCCGTCGGGAGCGTGAGGTGGAAGGACGTCGCCTGGGACGCGTGGCGCCGGATGTAGTTCAGCAGGTCGATCCAGGCACATTCGGAGGCGAAGGCAACGTCGTCGACGACGAACGTGTGGTCGACGATACGGTAGACCAGATACCCCACCGGGTCGGTCGCACCGAGGAGTACGGCGTGGGTCTCCTCGTCCTCGAACAGCCCCGCAGTCCACCACTCGGCAGTCCGATCAGGGGTGAAACCGTAGTCGGAAATGAACGTACGGTACACCGTATCGAGTTGCTCGTAGTCCGTCTCCGAGACCAGTTCCAGATCACGCTCTATCGGCCGGGCCGGCAGCGAGGAGATGGGGCCGTCGACGCGGGCAAAGCGGGCGAGCGTGGCAGAGTGGTACTGCCGATAGAACTCCCTGTCGAAGGGCCACCCGGCCGCGAGGACGATGCCTCGGTCGCGAAACTCGCGGTAGGTCTCCCGGAGCATCGTCTCTGTCAGCCCTCGCTCGCGTTCGGTCGGGTCGACGGCTACGAGCGACCCGACGGTGTCTAGCCACTGCTCACGGACCTTGAGGTCGAATCGCTCGTGGCCGATAGCGGCCCGCATCTCGTCGTCGAACAGCCCCCACTTCTCCATCATGTCGACCCGTGTCGAGTAGTGTTCGGGTCCGTCGAGATACTCCAGTACGGGGGGCATAGAGTACTCGACGAGTTCTTTGAACGTCGATTCTTCGTGCGGATCGAGTTGTCTGTATTCGAGATCCATAGCGTGTGGTGAGTGTACGACCGAACGGGGACAGTCTCCTGCTCTCGGACACTCTGTGTGGCGGTGTCGGTACACGAGGCAGTGTCGAAGTGGTCGGTCGGAGCGTCAGGCGGCGACGGTCACGTCCGCTGTTCGAACGCGATGGGGAGAGACGTGGTGCCATAGAGGAAGGCGCTGTCGACGGGTTCGAGTTGGTCGTGCGTCAGTTGGATGGACTCGAAGCGTCCCAGCAGCTTTTTCAGGGCGACCTTCGCTTCGAGGCGAGCGAGCGACGCCCCCTGACAGAAGTGGATGCCGTGACCGAACGCGAGGTGGTTGTTCGGTGAGCGGTCGAGGTTGAACGTCTCCGGGTCCTCGAACTGCGCCTCGTCCCGGTTGGCGGATCCGAGCCAGGTGATGACGAACTCACCCGGTTCGATGGTGTGGCCGTTCACCTCGGCTTTGCGAGTGGCCACGCGGGTCAGCGCCTGTGAGGGCGACCGGTACCTGAGGACCTCCTCGATAGCCGCATCGAGTAGCTCGTCGTCGTTCCGGAGTTGCTCGATGAGACCCTTCTCCTTGAAGGTGCGCAGCGAGTTCCCGATGAGGTTCGTCGTCGTGATGTTGCCCGCGATGAGCAGGATCATGCAGTACCCCACGGCGTCCTCATCAGCGAGGTACTCGCCGTCGGGTTGGGCGGTAGCGATGACCGACACCAGATCCTTCGAGGGGTCCGCTCGCCGCTCCTCGATGAGGTCGAGGAAGTACGCCCGCATATCCGTGAGCGCGTCCCGCTGGGCTTTTAGCACGGCCTCCGGGTCGTCGGCGGACCCGGCGTCGGCAAGCAGCAGGTCCGACCACTGCTTGAACTGATCGCTGTCGGACGGCGGGATGCCGAGGAGTTGCGCGATGACCGTCACCGGAAGCGGATACGCGAGATCCTCGATGACGTCCATCTCGCCGTCGTCGGCGACGGCGTCGAGGAGTTCGTCCGTGTGGGCCGCTATCTGTGGTGTGAGTTTCTGAATCACGCCGGGGAGGAACTCGTCGTCGGCGACGCCCCGCAGCGCCGTGTGTTTCGGCGGGTCCATCCGGAGGACGCTGTTGCGGATGGGCGACCCCTCCTCCGGGGCCGGGAAATCGAATGCTGTCGCCTGTGTGAGGTCCGAGGTGAACGTCTCGTGGTCTTCGAGGATTTCCTTCGTCTCGTCGTACGTGAATACGTCCCAGACCTGCCGTTCGGGGTCGAACCGTACGGGGTTCTCGGCGCGTTGCTCTCGGTACCAGTCTGATGGGTCGAGCCAGGCCCGGTCGGTCTGCAGCGGTTTCGGCATCGGGATGTACTCTCGTTGGTTCGCTGTCGCCATGTTGTACACCTCGTATGGAGAACGATGCCCTAATAATAATTCCGATAAATAGTATAAAAAATAAAGTTATAAAGAGCGTACTAATTTTGGCCGGGCACGCCCGTAGACGAATCGGTAGGGGGACGTAGCCATGCTATTTTCGATTCGAATAGTATTAATATTATTTCGCCTTCGCGTATCGTATGGAGATAACCGACGTGCGGACGGTAAAGCTCGGTGCCGAGATGGAGCGGCCGATTCAGAACGCGCGGGCGACCATGGAAGTCCGTGCGAGTGCGTTCGTCCTCGTCGAGACGGACGTGGGACTGACAGGCATCGGGGAGGGGTACGGTCCGAATCCGGCCGTGGTCGAAACGGTCGTCGAAGAGATACTTCGCCCGGTGTTGCTCGGCGAAGATCCGCTGGACATCGAGCACCTCTGGCAGCGAATGCTCACCGACGGCGGCTACTTCGACCAGAAGGGCCACGTGATCGCCGCCATCAGCGGCGTCGACTTGGCACTGTGGGACCTCGCGGGGAAGTATCACGACGCGCCGGTGTACGAACTCCTCGGCGGTGCGACGCGGGACGACCCGAGCGTGCGAGCCTACGCCAACGACCTCTACTGGGACGACCCCGAGAAAATGGCCGACCGGGCGGCCGAGTACGCCGACCGAGGGTTCCAGGGTGTCAAGATCCACATCGGTCGGAGTCGCGAGGCGGACGAACGCCGGGTGCGGGCAATCACCGACCGTGTCGAGGAGTGTGCGCTGATGGTCGACGCCAACTGCGGCTACGACGAGGCCGAGGCCGTGCAGGTCGGTGATATGCTCGAATCGTACGACGTACACTGGTACGAGGAACCCGTCCGCCCCCACGCCCACGATGCCTACAGTGCGCTCGCCGCTGAACTACGGGTCCCGATAGCCGGCGGGGAAAACGAGTACACGAAGTGGGGCTTCAGGCAGTTGCTCCAGCCCACGCCGGTTGACCAGTTACTACCCAACGTCACTCGATGTGGGGGGTTGACCGAAGCCCGTAAGATCGTCGCCCTCGCGGAGACGTTCGGTGTCGGTGTTTCGCCACACTCGTTCTCGACGGGCGTCAACCTGGCTGCGTCGTTGCACCTGCTGGGCTGTTCGCCGGCCTGCGAGTGGATCGAATGGGACGTGACTCCGTACCCACTCATCGACGAACTGCTGGTGAGTGACGTCGACGTCGACGCCGACGGATACGTGGCCCCGCCGTCAGATCCGGGCCTGGGGGTCGAGCTTCCCGACCGGGTTCTCGACCGCTATGACTTGTCGTCGGTCAGTTCGTAGTCGGTACGTCGCTGGGACTCCGGGACTGACTCTCGATGTCGTCGTCCGGGTCGTCGTCGAGGACCATCCGATTGAACGCCTCCGTCTCCCCGTCGACCTCGATCGTCATCGGGTGGCGTTCGAAGCCGCATTTCTCGTAGAACGGGACCAACCCGTCACGGGCAATCAGCGTTATCTGTGTGACGTCTTCGAGCGGTGGGTGGTCTGTGACCGCTTCGACGACGGCCCGTCCGACACCCGTCCCGCGGTACTCCTCGTGGACGATGACATCGTAGACGACGCCGTAGTAGCAGTAGTCGGTGAGTACACGCGCCGAGGCGACGACCTCGTCGCTCCCGGGGTCCAGTGCGTAGAGGTGTTCGTCGCTGTGTTCGATCGCGGTCTCGACCTGCTCTCGGTCCCGGTCCGCCCAGGATGCGTACGTTCTGTAACACTCCGTGACGCCTCGGACGACGTCGTCAGTGATACCCGATTTTATTTTGATGTTCATAGAGCAAAATTATAGTGGGATAAGTTAAGATTTGTGCCAGTCACGCGCTGTCCCACTCGGACGAGAGGAGGCCGTAGATGAGCAGATCACGGTACTCGCCGTCTGTGTAGTGGTACTCGCGGAGACGCCCCTCCTCTCGGAAGTCGAACCGCTCGACGACTCGCCGGGAGGGGCCGTTCGCCGCGAAGATTCTGGCGATGACCTTGTGCAGTCGCTGGTCACCGAACGCGAACTGCAGGCAGCGGTCGACGGCTTCGGTGGCGTAGCCCTGTCCCTGGGCCTCCGGCACAAGCCAGTAGCCGAGTTCCGCGTGACCGCTCCGGGGCGCGATGTCGAAGAGGTAGACGAGGCCCAGAGGCGTCTCCGGGTCGTCGTCCGAACACACGAGCAGGTGCATCGTCTCGTCGGCTTCGACCCACTCGGCGATTCCGTCCCTCGAGAGCGCCTCGTTGATCGGCATCCGTCGCCACACGTGCGGGTTGTTCCAGTTCGATCGGACGAACTCGTAATCGCCCTCGTCGACGAGCCTGTACGTCAACCGCTCGCTGTGACAGAATACGGGTCCTGGCATCGGTGCGTACTCCGGGTATTCAGGGGATGAGAAGTAGCTTCCCAGTACTCTCGCGGTTCTGGAGGGCGCTGTGGGCAGTCCCGGCTTCCGAGAGGGGGTACCGGTCGCCGACGTGGACCGCCGCATCGCCGGACTCGAACAACGAGTGCAGTTTGGGGACGGCCTCTTTGACCCGTTCGGGCTGGGTCTCGAGTGCGTGTCCGAGGTGGTATCCCAGTACCGATTGGTTCTCGAAGAGCAATCGAGGGAGCGAGACCGACGGCACAGTACCGCTTGCCATGCCGTAAGAGACGATGCGGCCGCAGGACGCGAGGGCATCGAGCGCCTCGTAGAACGCTTCACCGCCGACTCCGTCGAGGACGAGGTCGATCCCGTCCCCGTCGGTGAGTTCCGCTAGTCGATCGGCGACGCTGGCCTCGGTGTAATCGATGGTGTCGTCGGCGCCCAGTGAGGCGGCCAGGTCGCGTTTCTCCGCCGTACTCGCCGTCCCGATCACCGTCACGTCTGACCGGGCGGAGGCTATCTGGACCGCCGCCGTGCCGACACCTCCCGCGGCGGCGTTGACGAGGACGTTCTCGCCGGCCTCCAGACCGCCCCACTCGACGAGCGCGTTGTGGGCGGTGAGAAACTGGACCGGCATCCCCGCGGCGGCCGGCGTGGAGACGGCGTCCGGGACCTCGAAAACGGTCTCTTCGTGGGCCAGCACGCGCTCCGCGTAACCGCCCCCGTCGACGAAGGCCGCGACCGTATCGCCCGTCTCGACGGACGTCTCGGGGCCCGTCGCAACGACGCGCCCGCTGACCTCGATACCTGGAGTGTAGGGTGGCTGCGGCCCGTCCGGGTAGCGTCCGCGCCGCTTCTCGACGTCGGCGAAGTTCAGGCCGGCGGCGGCGACGTCGATACAGACTTGCCCTCGGTCTGGGGTCGGCGTTTCCCTCTCGACAAGTTCCAGGACCTCCGGTGCTCCGTGTGCCTGCGCTTGGATAGTACGCATAGTGGCGAGTTCTCTTTCAAATGACTATCTTATAAAATTTATTTTGCTGTCATCTGATACTGAAAGTTCTTTATTCAGGATGGTTGGTGAAATTGAGGCACTCCCCTCGATAAGTACGGCTGCGTATCTCTCACGCGAAGGAATGCAAATGGACATTATACGTCAATATGTCTTAATGTTCGCATCCGCCGTTTGGACCATTGGCGATTCGAAATGGCAACCACCGAAGAACGGATAGTCAATGGTGTCAACGTCTCGGGACTTGAAGATGCGGTCGAAGCGATCAGTGACGATCCCGGTGTTGGGATGTTCACGTTCCGGGCCGAAACAGAGTGGGAGAACGCGCTCAAGTCCGTGACGACGATCGACGAGTTCGACCAATCGGGGGAGACGATTCACACTCGGGAGTTCACGCTTCAGGGGGATGAACCCGAGCAGATCCTTGGCGAGCGCACCGGGCCGAATGCTGTCGAACTTCTGCTCGGCGCGCTCGGATCGTGCCTGAGCGTCGGCTACGCGGCGAACGCCGCGCATATGGGCATCGAACTCGACGATCTTCGATTCGAGATGGAAGGTGATGTCGATCTCAGAGGGTTCCTCGGTATCTCCGAGGACATCCGTCCCGGCTACGAGTCGATCACCTGCACGGTCTACGTGAACGCCGACGCGACCGAGAAGGAACTCGCCGAACTCCGCGAGCGCGTCGAGGCGACCTCGCCACTGGTGGACGCGATCACGAACGAAGTCCCGCTCGAAACCCACATCGTCGTAGAATAACGCCGATCGGTTCCTTGCGGTGTTTTTCTGTTCGCTCCGGCAGATTCTGAACTGTACGAAACGTGAGTTGCACAGCGTTTTCTGAATAAAGAAATCGTGCGACTATCTACTGCTATAGGAATCAGTATACATGAGGGGGACGTCTCCTGGAACCCACCCATAGGCTCGGTGAGTGCCCGAACGCCAGTTTATTGCATACCAAAAACCTTTAATTAGTATACAGTGATCGGAAATATATGCAGTCGACCGCAGCAGACCAAATCGAATCGATAATCTCGAACCGTCTGCACGTCGAGGAATCTGGCTTCGACGACGAGACCGTGATTACCGGAGAGAAACTGGACGCGGAGTCGCTCGACATCGTCGAGATCGCCGAGGCTATCGACGGCGAACTCGGGGTGTACCTCACCGTCGACGACATCGAGGAGATGCAGACGGTGGGTGACCTCAAGTCGTTCGTCGCGTCGGAACTCGAGGGGAACTAAGCGATGGCGGGGGATGTCGTCGTAACGGGCTTGGGTGCCGTCACGCCACTCGGGACGACGGCCGACGAAAGTTGGGACGCCCTTATGGCCACAGAGAGCGGTGCCGGTCCGATAACGCGATTCGACCCCGCCGACGCGAACTGTCGGTCCCATATCGCCTGCGAGGCGACGCTACCTGACGAGACACCGGTCGAGTCGGACCGAGTCGGCCGGTACGCGGAACTCGCGGTCACGGCTGCCGACGAGGCCATCGCGGACGCAGGTTTCGACCCCGCGGACCCCGACTGGGTGTCAGCGCAGGTCGGAACGAGCATCGCGTCTAGTATCGGCGGACTCCCAGAGGTCGAGGACACCATCGAAGACCGCGTCTCACCCCGGTTCGTCGTCAGGTACCTCTCGAATCTCGCGTCGAGTCAGGTGAGTATCGTCTTCGGCGCGGAGGGGCCCAACCGGGCCGCGTCGACGGCGTGTGCGGCCGGCGTCCATGCGATGGCAGACGCCATGCGGGAGGTCCGACGTGGCACGGCCGACGTGATGCTCGCCGGGGGGAGTGAGTCGATACTCAGCCCCCACGGCATCCGCGGGTTCGACGCGATGCGTGCGCTCAGCACGCGAAACGACCAGCCCGAACGCGCGAGTCGCCCATTCGACGCCGACCGCGACGGGTTCGTGATCGCCGAGGGGGCGGCCGTCCTCGTCCTCGAATCGCGTGCGCACGCCGAGAACCGTGGCGTGACGCCCATCGCCACCGTCGAGGGGGCCGGCCGGAGCGCCGACGGCG
Source organism: Haloarcula pellucida (assembly GCF_014647235.1). GTDB lineage: Archaea > Halobacteriota > Halobacteria > Halobacteriales > Haloarculaceae > Haloarcula > Haloarcula pellucida. Next base: position 338,352 of record NZ_BMOU01000003.1, on the reverse strand, counting down.
TCCACCCCACACGACCGCCGGACGACGCCGACGGTCTCGTCCGCTGTATCGAGCGAGCGCTGACCGACGCCGACGTAGACCCCGACGCGGTCGACCACGTCAATGCCCACGCGACCAGCACCCCACGGGGAGACCAGCACGAGGCGACGGCACTGAACAGGGTCTTCGACGAGTGTCCGCCGGTGACGGGGACGAAAAGCCTCACCGGACACACCTTAGGTGCTAGCGGTGCCATCGAGAGCGTGTTCACGGCACAGACACTCCGCGACGGGCGGCTCCCCCCGACGGCGAACCACGAGACGCCGGATCCTGACTGTGACGTCCCCGTCGTCACAGAACCGCAGACGGCCGACGTCGACGTCGCGCTCAACGTCGCGGCTGGGTTCGGAGGGACGAACGGGGCCGTCGTCTTCACCGGGGCCAAATGACCGACGCCAACCCGACGCCGTTCGTCAGCAGCGGGCTGGACGTCGTCGCTATCGACCGGTTCGAGTCACTCCGTGCGGAGTTCGGCGAGTCGTTTACCCGTCGTCTCTTTACCGACGCCGAGCGCGCCTACTGCGAGGGAACCCGAGTCCCGTCCGAACACTACGCCGCCCGCTGGGCGGCCAAAGAGTCGTTCCGCAAGGCTCTCTCGGCATCCGTAGAGATGCCCCCCTTCGACGAAGTGGCAGTCGAACGAACCGGCGACGGGCCAGAATTGCGGCTCGGTGAGCGCGCGACGGCGGCGCTCGCGGACTCGCTACGGGCCAACTCGGTGGCCCCAGAACGGGCAAGCGTCAGCGTCAGCCTGAGTCACGACCGCGCGTCCGGCATCGCCAGCGCGCACGTAACCGTGCTGGGACTCCAGAGAGATGCTTGAGGAAATCCAATCACACGACACCACGGGCGCAAAGCACGAAGAGGGCCCCACGACCGCCGTCCTGTTTCCGGGTCAGGGAAGCCAGCAACCGGGGATGGGCCGGGCGTTCTACGAGGCGTGGCCGACCACACGCGAGTGGTTCGAGACCCTGTCGGACGCCGTCGACGTCGACGTCACCGACCTGTGTTTCGACGGCGACGCGGCGACGCTCTCGACGACGGAGTACACACAGCCGTGCGTGTACACTGTGAGTGTCGCCACGTTCGCGGGGCTGGCCAGTCGCTACGGGGTCGTCCCCGACTACGTCGCTGGCCACAGCCTCGGACACGTCGGTGCGCTCACGAGCGCCGGCTGTCTCGACCCGACAGAGGGAGTCGAACTCGTCCGCAAACGCGGGCGGCATATGCAGCGGGCCGCCGAACGCGGCGGCGACGGCGTGATGCTGGCGGTCATCTGCCGGGACCCCGCCGTGGTCGAGCGGGCCTGTGACCGCATAGAGGGCGTGAGTCTCGCCGCCCGGAACACGGACAGCCAGACGGTCGTAGCCGGTCCTGCCCCGTCGGTCGAGCAGGTACGGGACCGCATCGCCGACAACGCACGGGCTCGGTTCGCCGAACTCGACGTGGGGGCCGCGTTCCACTCGGCGGCGATGGAGCCCGCCGCGACGGCCTTCGAGGAGGATCTAGCCGCGATGACGTTCCAGACAACCGCCGTTCCTGTCGTCTCGGACGTCTCCGGCGAGGTGTACGGCGGGGGCGAGCGGGCCGTCGACGAACTCGGCACGCAAGTCGTCGAGACCGTCGACTGGCGTGCCGTCGTCGAGACGCTCAGGGACCGGGGAGTCGAACGGTTCGTCGAGGTACCCCCCGCCGGCACTCTCTCGCGGTTCGTCGACACACGCTGCCCGGACCTCGAAACGATACCGCTGGAGTCGCCCGCGGACGCGGCGGAGGTGTTCACGGCGTGACGTCGATGGCCGACGAGGTGGTCGTCGTCACCGGCGGGACACGTGGTATCGGCAGGGCGACGGCCGAGGCGTTCGCCGACCGACAGGCGACGGTCGTCGCGACGTACCACAGCGACGAGACGGCGGCGGCCGAGACGCGGGCCGCGCTGGCCGAGCGCGCCGACCACGACGACGTCGGCACCCGTCAGTTCGATGTCGGCGATCACGAGGCGGTCACAGACGCCATCGCCGACGTTGCCGACGAGTACGGCCAGCCGACGGTACTCGTCAACAACGCAGGGATCATGTCCAACGGTCTGCTCGTCCGGATGGACCCGGAGCAGTGGGAGCAGGTACTGCGGACGAACGTGACTGGGACGTTCAACTGCACGCGAGCGGTGGCCCGCCGGATGCTCAGGGGCGACGGCGGGCGTATCGTCAACGTCGCCTCCGTCGCCGCACAGCAGGGCTGGGCCGGCCAATCCAACTACGCTGCGAGTAAGGCCGCAATCGTCGGGTTCACGCGTTCTATCGCGAGCGAACTCGGGGGGAAGTCTATCCGAGTGAACGCCGTCGCGCCGGGGTACACACGGACGGATATGTACGAGGAAGAGCTCTCGGACGCCACAGCGGAGGTCGTGGCCACAGAGACCGCCACGGGCGAACCGGCCTCCCCAGAGGACGTCGCCGAGGCGATCCTGTTTCTCGCGAGCGAGCGGTCGTCGTACGTCCACGGCGAGGTCCTCAGAGTCGACGACGGCCTCGTCGGCTAGCCGTCGAACGGCGTGTCTGTCTCGCCGACAGCGTACTCCTCGAACACTGACTCTGGATCACAGTCCCGCTCGGTGGTCGACCTCGCGATGGTCGTCACGTCGAGGAAGGTACGGTAGGTCAGGTTGCCATCGGACTGGTTACCGGCCCAGCTCCCCCCGCCCAGCGAGAGGGTGAACGGCAGGCGGTTGTGCTTGCCGCCGGCCAGTGCGATGCTCGGCTGGTTGACGATGAGACGGCCGACCGGGAGCCGTTCGGCGGCGGCCCGTATGTGGTCGTCCCGGGTCGTGTAGACGCCACAGGAGTGGCCCCGTCCCTCGTAGGCTAGAATCGCATCCGTGACGTCCAGTCCCGTCTCGAAGTCGGGGACGACCGTCGTGGTCAGAACCGGCGAAAGCGTCTCCCCGAACAGTGAGTGGGGAACCGAGAGGTCATCACCGTCGACGACCAGTAGGTCGGTCCCAGCGGATACCGAGAACCCGGCAGCGTCGGCGATGGCCGCCGCGTCGGACCCGACTAAGTCGCGGTTGACAGAACCGTTCTCGTCGAACAGACACGCTGTGACCGCATCGCGCTCGGCCTTCGAACAGCGGTAGGCGCCGGTCTCCTCGAGGGCCGTCAGTACGTCCTCCGCGACCGCCCGGTGTAAGACGGCCGTGTTGGCATTGACACAGGTCGCTCCGTGGTCCAGCGTAGCGCTGGTCGCTATCTCGGTGGCCGTCGTGGCGACTTCGACAGACTGGTCGACGACGGTGACGACGTTGCCCACGGCCACGGCGTGGTTGGGAGTCCCGGACTGCTGGACGATATCAACGACGCTCTGTGAGGCCGTCGCCTGTGCGAAGTCGACCGCCGCGGCGAGTGCCACGACGTTGTCCCGCGTCGCGCGGTCGGAGACGACCTGTACCAAGTCACGCGGCGCGTCGGCGCGTGCGAGTTCCGCACGGATGAGCGAGACCGCGTGCTGGCAGGCGTCTCTGGTCCCGGGCGCTGGCGAGAAGACGACGGCGTTGCGCCCCTTCACCGCGAGCATCGCCAGATGGGGGATGGTGGCAACCGGGTTCGTCGCCGGGAGGAACGCCCCGATGACGCCGACGGGCTTTGCGATGTCGACGAGCCCTTCGCGCTGGCGGATGGTCCCGACCGAGGGTGCACCGCGCATATCCTCCAAGGCGCCGACTATCTGTCGCTTCGTCTTGAATACCTTGTCGTCGACGTTGCCGACGCCGGTCCGCGAAACCGCCTTCGCTGCCACGTCGCGGGCAGCGCCCTCACGGTACAGTGCCCACCCGACCGCTTGGGTCAGTTCGTCAACGCGGGACTGTCCCACGGCGTCGATTGTTGCCTGTGCGTCCCGTGCACGTTCGACCTGCGTTGCGATGGTTTCCTTCGATTCCGATTCGGAGCCAGTCACTGTAACCGCCTTCTCTACGATTCATTTTAACACTTTCTAATAGAAATATATGCCATCCGGCCCGTGCTGAAGAACGGTGCGGCGACCCGCGCCGACATCCACTCCGAATAATTACTATGAAGGTAGTAAATAGAAGAGAGAATATTTACAGCTACAGATCGTTGCGCCTAACCAAATGTGTGTAGACACCAGAAGCCCGAGTGTTCGGCCACTCGATACCGTGGTGCTCGCCGTCGGTAACCGCGATGACACTCGTGTTACGGCGCTTATCGAGACAGTGTGTGAGATCGCGTCCCCGGAGAACACGCGGGTCATCATCGCCCACGTGTTCGATGCACAGTCCTACAAGGAAGTCGTCGAACAGATGTTGGACACGCCCACAGCGGAGGTCAAACCCGACGAGTTGGCTGCACGGATGGCGATCACACAGGAAATAACGGACCAATTCGAACAGCGTGCAATCGAGTGTGAACCGCGTGCCACGACCGGGACCAGCGGTGAAGGGGTCGTCTCGATCGCCAAAGATGTCGATGCCGATCGGGTGGTCATCGGTGGGCGACAGCGCTCTCCGGCGGGGAAGGCTATCTTCGGGAGCACTGCACAGGAAGTGATGTTGAACGCACCGTGTCCAGTGACGTTCGTTCGTGACCGTCCAGACGAATGACAGCGACAGGCAGTAGCACACCGTCTCAGTCAGCAGCACGCAGCGTGGTGTGGTTGGAGCACGGACAACCGCATCGCAACGTATCGACGCGGGACTGACCGCGCCGGGACCCGTATCACAACAGTTTCCATACGGGACGTCCCCCGAGGCGATGGTGGCCGACTCGTCTACATCGTCTCGACCTCGACTGGACTGAACGGATCGCCGTTCGGGTTCGGTAGCCGTCGACGTCGTCGTGTGTCGGCCATCTTTGACAATCTGGTGGTATTTCAACCGTACCTCTGTTAGTGTTGGACGTTCCGAGCGTCAATCGCGTCGTCCCGAGACGGGACTGAGTACGACTGCACCACCCACGGCAAACCCGCTATCTGCCTCGACCACCGCATTCAGACGAGTCGATGGCGTTCCCACACCGGCTCGCTGTCCGGGAATACAGCCGCCGTCGGCCGCGTCGCTAATTCGACACACCGTGGAACCGCCTCCAGTCAGCATGGAAACCGCCGGTCGGGTTCTCGCACCGAGTACGCCGCAGTCTGTCTCGACGGTATCGGCGACGAGTTCTTTCGAGACGGTCTGATAGAAGGAGTCGTCTCGTTCCGTCCCAGCGGGCTCGGCCGACTGGTTCGGTTCGTAGACCAACCGGGGCCCGCGCTGTTGGAGCAACCCGCCGTCGCTTCGCAAACTCGCCGAGTTAGACAGCTCCTACGGCCGTTTCTTTCACTGTGGGACGACTTCGAATACGCCGCATAACAATCGTAGCACTTCGTCACACCACGGCTATGGTTGGCATCGTCGTCGCCAGCGGGCCCACTGCAACCGCCGAATCACTCGTCGAATCACTCCATCAGGAACCGTGGTACGAGGTCGAAACGGTCACGGCAGGGGGGACCGAACTGGGACTGGTCCACCACGGGGCGAAGGACCCCGAAGGCCACACAGTCTTGCGAGCGGACGGTCGAGCGGGCGTCGTCCACGGTGTCGTCTCGAACCGAGCGGACCTCGGATACGGGACCGATCAGGCCCTGCTCAGCGCGCTCTTAGAGCGACCACGCGAGGTTCTGCCCGAATTGAACGGGCCGTTCCTGGTGGCGTGTGTCGACGCCGACGGGCGCGTGCTGGTCGCCAGCGACCTGCTGTGCTCGCGGCCCTGTTTCTACGCCGAGACGGATGACGGACTGGTGGTGGCCTCGCAAGTCGGGGCCGTCGCCGACCACCTCGATACCCTCTCTGTGGACCCGCGTGCGGTCGGTGACATGCTCTCCTTTGGCGGCGTTCTCGGCGAGAAGACGCTGCTAGAAGAAGTGTCGGCGCTCCGCCCGGCGACCCTGCTGACGGACGACGGGACGGTCACGACCGAGCGGTACTGGCAACCGGACTACGGGACGAAACCCGTCGAGGGGTACGTCGAGGAGACCGTCGAGCGGTACCGCGAGGCGGTCGGCAACGTGGCCGACACGCTGACGGGTGACGTGAGCCTGTGGCTCTCGGGCGGACTGGACAGCCGGACGCTGGCGGCGGCACTAGCCGAGCAGGACGTCGAGTTCGACACGTTGACGTATGACAGCAACCCACGGGACGGGAGCAACGTCAAAATCGCCCGGCAGGTTGCGGACCATCTGGACGCGGACAACGAGCGGGTCGTCTTCGAACCCGGCGACTTCGCAAAGCAGGTCAAACGCGGTATCAGGGTCACCAGCGGGCTCAAGCCGTGGACGGTGTATCTCCACCCCGACTACATCATGGACCGACTCCACGACAGGACCGACATCGTGATGGAGGCGGCCCCGCAGGGAGAACTGTTCGGCGAGCAGCCCTGGCTCTACCACTTGACTGGCGTCGACTCGGCCTTCGAGGGCATCAGGCGTCTCGGTGGAAGTGTCGGGAGAGACACCATCAGGAACCTCGTGGCCGGCGACGCCGACCCGCACGACACTATCGAAACCGAACTCACCGAGAGCGAAGGAGACTCACAAACCGAGACCGTGATGGACGTGTGGTACCGCAACTTCTGTTCGAACACGCACTTCCGGTCGAGCGAACTCTACCGGAGTCAGGTCGGGATGCGACTCCCCTGGATCGACCGGTCGCTGTTAGACCACCTGGCGAAGATGCCGCACAGACAGTTCCGCATCGGGTACGTGCCGGGCACGAACGGGCGCATCCCGCGTTCGATGGCACCGTTGAAACAGGACGTCATCAACGAGATGGACCCCGGACAGGCCGGGATTCCCTACGAGCGGACGCGCCTGCCACTGACCCGCCCGATGTGGCAACACGACGTTACGTTCGTCGCTAAGCGCGTCGGCTGGAAGCTACTGGGCGATGGTCGTCCAGAGGGACACTTCGGGGCCTGGTACCGGGAGAACGAGGCGGTCCGGCAGATCATCGACGGCTGGATAGACGACGCCTGCGACCGAGACGTGTTCGACGAGACCACACTCCGGAGACTTCAGCGAGAACACAAGCAGGGGCAGGCCGGTCACCTGCACGCGCTCTCGGTGGTGACGACCGTCGAGTGCTGGCTGCAGGAGTACGCCGACACCGTCGGCGTCGCCGAGATCGCCGACGCGGAGGCGACCACCCCGCGTGCCACGGACTGACGCCGAAGCGGCGTGGACTGCTCGACCCGGTTGCTGGCCGCCGGAGAGTGGTGTCGTCGGCGCCTGTCTGAGCGGAGTTGGCGCTCTATAACAATGGGGGCACCGACGAACACCGGAGACGATGACACTCCGGACAGCAGTGGTCGGCGGCGGCGTCGTGTCGGAAACGCACCTCGATGGAATCGTCGCCTGTCCCCAGACAGCGCTGGTCGCGGTCTGTGACATCGAGGAACGGCGGGCCCGTGCGATGGCGGCCGACAACGACGCGGCCGTCTACACCGACTACGAGCGGATGCTGGACGAGGCCGACGTCGAGTGGGTCCACCTGTGTACGCCGGTCCAGACCCACCTCGAACTCGCGCTCGGGGCGGTCGAGCGCGGGATTCCCGTGTTAATCGAGAAGCCGATCACGGAGACCGTCGACGAGTACGAGCGTCTAGCGAGTGCGGCCCGCGAGTACGACGTGCGCGTGAGCGCGGTCCACAACCACAACCTGACGCCCGTAATGCGGGCACTGACCCGGCGGGTCGAACGCGGCGACGTCGGTCAGGTCCGGGCCGTCGACCACATCCACACCGGAGACACCCCGCCGGACGCGGTCATGCGCGGCGAGTGGGCCTTCGAACTGCTGGGCGGCGAGTTCGAGGAGGGACTCCCGCACCCGCTTTACATCCTCCTGCGTGCCGGTGGCTACCCTCGCGACGAGTCAGCGATACAGGTCCAGACCAGTTGCCACCGCGAGTACGACCGCGATTTCGGCTACGATACCGTCCAGTTGCAGTACGTCAGTCAGGACGACGTGCAGTGCAGCGCGACCCTCATGGGCGGGGGCATCCCGAACAAGGTGGTCTACGTCCACGGCGAGGAGGGGACGCTCGTCGCCGACATCGTCTCACAGACGCTCGTCTCGCTAGACCGGGACTACAGCGGGTCGTCGATAGGGCGGGCGCTGAACAACCTCGACCGCGCGGGCGACCGCGTGTGGGGAACCGCCCAGAACGCCCGTGCCGTCGCCGAGCGGGCAGCGTTCGGCGAGTGGCCGATTCAAAAAGAGCTGAACGAACACTACTACCAGTTCGACGAGGAGGCAAGCGCCATCCTGAACGACGACCCGATGCCGATTCCGCTGACCGAGGCCGGGTGGACGATGCGACTGCTCGAATCCATCCGCGATGCGGCCACCGAGGGACCGGCCGTCGCTACCCCGACCCCGGAGGATTGAGTCGCTTCGCACTCGCCCGGAGTAGCGGCGTTCGACCGCCCAGAGACGGCCATTTGGCGAGTGGTACTGAACGTCTCGCTGGCAGATTTGCCAGTCAACGGTGTCACCGGCATCGATGTGTCCGGGTTTGAACGAGCCCATACCGCAACCCGCGACACGAAACGGACACATCTCACGAGACAACAGTTACGACGTCGGTTGGCTCTTCGCGCCTCGTCACCTCGAAGTCGGACGCGGCGTAGCCACTCTGCTCGTGTGCCTCCTGGGTATAGATCTCGCGCTGTCCGAAGTAGAACTCGCGGTCGGCCTCCGGGAGCCACAGGTGGGTAACTGTTCCACAGGGTGATCTTACAGAGTTGGGGAGATTCGGCTGATGGGTGGCCCGCCTTCCTGACTGGAACGGTACCGCCCAGATGAACGGTGGAGTGGACTGTCCTTACGCACTCTCTTCCATTTTGTTCCGAATGTGAGCGATGACCTCCCCGTGTTCGTGTTGTGGACTAAATAAAACGAAGTCGGTATCTTCGCCGGCTCGGAGCGTATGCCCCGGCGGCCAATAGAACATATCGCCGCCTCTGTCTACTTCTTCACTGCCGTCGGTATAAGTGACAGTCAGTTCGCCGCTTACGACATATCCCCAGTGAGGACACTGGCAAAGGTCGTTTTCCAGTCCGTCAAGGAGTGTGGAGATATCGGTCCCTTCTGTGAGCGTGAAATATTCCGCGGCGATGTGACCATAGTCGGTTGCATCACCGAAATCCGGTTGGTGGCGAGCGATAGCGGCTGGGGTGTCGATTCTGGCCGGGATATCTTCTTTCGCTACTTTCATTGGTTTCAGCTCCCCTTGCCCTGCTCAACCTCGAAGATCTCGTCTGCGGTGAGACCGTGTGCTTCTTCGTGAACTTTCTCACCCGCTTCTTTGCTTGGGCCTTCGAACAGACAGAAGACGGCACCTTCGTCCTCGTCGACCCAGTAGTTCAGGTATTTCACCCCGTGTTTCTCCTGGGCCTCGACGTCTTTCTTGTGAGCCTCTACAACGTCTTCGACACTGGCGTCTACATCTCTGTGGACGTCCATGAATAGTGGCATGGCACATAGCGATACAGTGGCAAACCCATTAGATCCTCAACAATTTCACGCAAAGTCGACTATTGACTAATCGAGTGACACCCCACAGTCACGACGCTCGATACGGATTGGTAGGTTGTAATCCGCAGTGATACATCATTGCCCTGTACCGAACGATAACTACCCCTTCTAACTGAACGCCAGCTGAATCTACGTACGCGCGATGTATTCAGCAAGACTGTTGAAACCGATCACCGCTTGAGGGTTTCAACAGGGCCGTATACTCGTATCCGTCGTCGGTCGGAGCACTCGCGGAGCCCGTCGAAAACGGCGAAAACGTGTGCCGCCGTCAGCCGACGGTGGGGTGCGGAGTCGAGCGCGTCTCAGTTCCCCCCGGTCCGTTCGAGACACTCGCGGACGATCTCCGGATCGATCCCGTTCTCGTGGAAGTACTCTTCGAGGGCATCGTTGCGGATCAGACAGGGCAGCAGTTCCGACAGCGTGTCGCCGCCGCCCGTTCCCTTCCTGCTCGGGAGCGGGTCGTCGCCACCGGTCCAGACCGATCCCGTCGCGAGCGATTCGCGGGTGAAGGGGTCGCCGCTCAGCGTGGTTCCCTCGACCTGCACTCGGAAGGCGTGGCGCCCTTCGGCGGCGTCGTCGACGTTCGCTGCGAAGGTCCCGGGTTCTGTGCGTGCCAGCCGGACCGTCTGGCGAGTGCCGTCGGGACGGACGTGGTCGGCGGTGACCGTCGCATCCGACAGCGGCAGTCCCGATTCGTCCAGTGCGGCGGTCAGTGCTAGCGAACTGCCCGGCTCGAAACTCGACTGCTGGACCGAGGCGTCGAGCGACAGGTTGCTCCGGGCGTTGACCGACAGATTGTACGGGACTCCGCTGGCGATGGTCCGTTCGTACTCGTCGATGTTCGTCTCCTCGAGTTGACCGAGATACCGGTCGAACCCCTTCTCGTTGATCCGCAGGTGGACTGTCCACTCGCCAGCACGGGCCTGTCCTTCGCCGGTGTCGTAGGGCAACTGGAGCCTGAAGGCGTCGACCCGCTCGCCGTCGACGAACTGGCCGCCTGAGCCCGTCATGTCGCCGGGTTCGAGAACGACGCCGTCGGGCGTCTCGACCGCCACGTCGAAGACGTGTTCGCCCGGCGATAGCACCACCACGTCGACGCCGAGGTCGGCGCTCGATACGTCGAATGGCATACTGAGGACGCCGTCGCTCGTCTCGGACTCGGGTCGGAGACGGCCCTGCGGGTCGACGACCACCTCGCGGTTGGTGATGCCGGCGAGCACCTGCAGGAAGTACTTATCGAGCAGGAACCGGTCGTCGTCAGAGAGCTGCCCGCTGACGAGCACGTACCCTTCGTCGGGGCCGCCGGCGTTCGTGAGCCGCTGGAGCGCGTTCGGACGCACCTGCGAGGGCGTGCCGAGACCGACCGCGAACGTCTGGTCGTCCGTCCCACTGGGTTCGAGGTCGGCGATGTACTCTGGCCGGTTCTCGCGACCGTCCGTGAACACCACCATGGCCCGCTCGTCGACGTCCGAAGCCGCCGAGAGGAGCGACCGGCCGGTGATGACGCCGTCACCTATCGAGGTGTATCCGGCGTCGGTCGCGGGGTCGGGTTCCGTCGGTGAGAGTGCCCTGATCGTCGTCCGCGCGTCCGAGCGGGCCGACGAGCCTTGTCCGCCGAGTTGCCGCATCGACAGCGCCGGCGACGCGTCGGAGTGAAACGTCGCGATGCCGAGGCTGTTGCCCGCTGGCAGCAGGTCGAGGAACACCTCGGCGGCGTCCCGGAGCACCTGTACCCGGGTGCGGTTGCCGTCGCCCGACGCCGAGGCCATGCTCCCGGACTCGTCCAGCACTACCGCGACTCCCGCGGTCGGTTCGGAGATGGTGTTGGCCGTCAGCTGGACCGTCCAGCGCTCGTCGGTCTCGGGGCAGTAGATCGTCGCCGACCCCGAGGCGTTCGTCCCCGGCGACTGTCCGGTGTAGGTGAGCCAGACGTTCGCCTCCGTCTGGGCCGTCTCCGCGTCGGTCGAGTGTGTCCTGGTCTTCATAGCCGGTTTGACCGAGAAGGGGGCGGTCACGTCCTCGACTTCGAGGGTGACGGACGTCTCGCAGCCGACGACCTCGAAGACCGCCGCTCGCGAGGTTTCGCGACCTTCAGGGACGTCGTTGAAAGCGAGCGTGGTGGGCGACCCGGCCGGTCGCGTCAGTTCGACCCGCGGCGGCGACTCGTCGTAGACGTATCCCATCGAACGGTAGTCGATCGTCGTTCCAGGGTCGATGTTCCACGGCGGCATCTGGGTCCCGAGCTTGTGGCCGTCGGGCGCGTTGCTGTTGGTCGGCGGGAACTGCTCGGCGTCGGGGTGACGCGCCTGCCAGTCCGCCCAGAGTTTGTCGATGAAACAGTGGTGCAGGAAGAATATCGGGTCGTTCGGCGAGGTCATCGGACCCATGTCGCCGCCGATCCAGACGTGGCCCTGGTTGTGCAGGTACGCGCTGCTGGATGGCTGGTCCGACGGCGAGTCGAAGTTATCGGCGGGCGGCGGCTGCCAGCCCTCGAGGACGTTCCGGAACGACTGGGTTCCCCAGTCGAATCCTTCCTCGTAGAAGTTCTCGATCTGCAGTGCCGCCTCGACCGTCTCGGCGTCGGGCAGATCGTCGACCGGGTCGAGACTCCGCCGGAGCCGCACCTCGTCCGAGGAGTCGTACTCCACGAGGGAGACCTCACCGAGCGGCGTTCTCTCGTGACGGTATTTGATCCACCAGTCGTACGAATCTGACGGGTCCAGCCCGTCCTCGACCGGTCCGACCGAGTGGTTCGACGCGTCCTGATCGTCGTCGATCGACAGCTCCGTTATCCCACCGAGCAGTCCGTCCGTCGGGTCGTTCGGGTCGCCGCTCAGTACCGGTATCTCCTCGGGCTGGCCGAACGAACCCGACTTCTCCGCGTCCGCTGTCCAGTCCCAGTACGGCAGCGTGACACCCGGGACCTGCTCTTGGAGTTTCTTCTCGAACTCGCGGATGTACTTCCTGTGCCACGGGAGAAACGCCGGTCCCCCGTGGGCGTCGTTCCGTGGCCCCTGTCCCTTGGAACGCCAGGACCCCGACTGTTGCTCGTAGGCCGTCTCGAAGTGCGTCTTGACGAACCTGTCGTACTCGCCGCTGTCTTTCAGTTTCCGGACCGCGGTGACGAAATCGCGCCGCTCGTCCTCCGTGAGATCACGAACACGCTTACGACAATCCATCTACCACACCTCCGGATCGTCGTCGATCAGTGTCTTCGCTATCTCCTCCAGCGAGAGGTACTGCTCGTACGGCCGCTCCGGCGTCCAGTACGTGCCGTCACTGTCCGAGACCGCTATCTCCGTCCCGTCTATCGCCAACTCGGGACCCTCTTCGTTCAGTACAATTTCGTGTCTCCCGTACTGCTTTGTTTTCTCTGCCATGGTGACCCATCACCAAGTTTCCAGTTACTTTCCAGTTACATAATAATTATTCAAGGTTTGTGATACACAATATATGTAAATCGTGGGACGGCGCTCCGGTATTCAGTAGAGCGGCGAGTCGAGTGCGCACGTCGGGCGGATGGCTCCATCGGACGGTATCAGCGAACAACAGACGTCCGAGAGCAGCAAGACCGACGCAGCCCTCTGGGCGGGCCGTACGAGGTCCGATAGCCGTTCGATCGACGTTTCAACGGGGCACAGTCGTTATTAATTATTCATGTGTACTAGTACCATGGGTCAATATAGCAGTGAGACGCCAATCGACGATATAGCATACCTCACCCGATCCGAACACCGCGCGCCAACGCTTATCGCGCTCACGGTTCGTCCCCGGAGTCGCTCCGAACTCTGGGAGATGACCGGCGTTTCGGAGTCCACGATCAGACGTACGCTTAGCGAGTTCGAGGAACGCGATTGGGTTCAAAGGGACGGGTATCAGTACGAAGTGACACAGCTGGGCGCTTTCATTGCTTCAGCGATGGCGGAGTTGATCGACCGAGTGGAAACCGAACGGAAGCTACGCGACGTTTGGCGATTACTACCGGGCGAAGACAGCGGTTTCACCATCGATATGTGTTCGGATGCAACCGTAACGGTGGCCGAACCCGAGAATCCATCCCGTCCAATCGCTCGTTTCTGTTCGCTACTCGAGGACACAGAGCGGTTGCGATTTACCGGACTCGACGTTGCCATGCTTGATTCGTGTAAGCAGGAACTCTGTGAGCGAATCGTCGACGGCATGGAAACAGAGCTGATTAACCCGCCGAGAGTGGCCAATTACATTCGCTCGGACTGCCCGGGGCTGTTCTCGGAGGCACTAGAGAGTGGCAATCTCGACGTCCGACTACACGATGCGTTACCGCCGTTTGGGGTCAGTATCTTCGACGACCGAATCGCAGTAACTGGGTACGACCGCGAGGCTGTTACGGTTCGGGTTCTGGTCGATACTGACGACGCGGACGCACGTGATTGGGCGGAGTCGACGTTCACGTCCCACCGACGAAAGACTCCGATCCTCCCCATCGAGGACGACCTTTGAGGCGGTACTCGAACACCTCGACCACGACCGGACTGTTTGACGTTCGTCATATCCGACTCTGTTGAAACCCTCCATCGCTGAGGGTTCGCTGCGGTGGTGCTGAATACAGAGCCGTCGCTGTCACTCCGAAATCAACTCGCTTAGTTACCGGTAGACTCGCTCGAGAGCCCAATCGATGTCCAGCGGGACCTCCTCGCCGCTCACATCGAACCGTTTGAACCAACTCTCCGCCATGTCTCGTTTGAGCGCCGCTCTGATCCCCGCGTGTGGATCGCTCTCCACGAATCGTTGGAGCGATTCGCCGCTTTCCCAGGCAGCGACCGCCCAGAACTTCTTCTGGGTCAGTTTGGCGCGCAGGGCATAGCCGACCAGCCCAGCCGACTCGGCGAGTTGCGCTTCTATCTCCCGGGTATGCCAGAGAACTTTCGGCACGGTCCGGTACCCCGAGGGGTGCAGATACCCGACGACTCCTGTGAGTTCGGATTCCGGGTCAGGTTCATCGAAGGATTGCCAGGCAAACTCCATGGTTCCTGTTAACGTACAACCATGTCCGAGATAACCGTTCCGTCACTGCACCCCTGACAGCGGTCACGAGGGACCGACAGTCGTCGGTGGTGCCGACGACAATTCGTGGGAGTGCTTGCTGTAGTCATGCGCTGTATTCGGCACGCGGAGTCTGTCAACTGCTGAGAGCGTCAGCGGAGTCTCGTATCCCCGCTCTCGGAGAGTTCACTGGCCGGAGTAGACGATGGGAGCGATATCGATCCCGGGGGTGGCCACGGCGTTCGCACTCGACTCCACGCGGGACGATTGGGCCTTCTGAGGGCGGTAAAAAGCGTTCGTAACGGAAAAGAGAGAGTGGTGATCGACGGTGTGTCGCCGTCCAACCAACTCGTATGCGATGACGACAGGTTTGCATCACCTGCGCGATCGTCAACGACTGCCAACCCCGCAGGCATTACGGAGGGCGGTACCGGCTGCGCGACCATTACTAGTTAGTTATCTAACCCTTCGAGATCATACTACATCTTGCCGCAAGGCAACGGAAACGACAATGGCTGACGCATACAAGCTCGACTGTGAATCGGAAGCGGGCGATTGCCGATTCATCGTTCAGTCGGAAGACGAAACCGAAGCGATCGAACTGGCCAAGAAACACATGCGAGAGGGTCACGGACAGGACTACTCGGACGACGAACTCCGGGAAGAACACCTTCAGGTGGTCTAACCCATGGTATCCGAGCGGCAGGTCAACCACGGCGTCGATACCGAGGAACTCGCCGCGTTCGCGGAACACGCCGCCGAGAATCCCGAGGAGGTCCAACTCGGACTGAGCGCCCGATCGACTTACGAAGGAACGTGCGCCCACAGTCTGGCGACGATAGACTCGTACGTCCTCGGTGGCGAGACGATCCGGCGCGACACCCGCGAGTACACCATCCCGTACGGGGGGTGGAAGGAAGTGTTGGCGGCCGGCGGCTGGGTCGGGGCAACGGATCGAATGGAACCGATCGAGGTCGCGCTCTCCGCGCTCGTCTCGTGCATCAACGTCGGCATCACCATCAACGCCGTCGCAAACGGCGTCGATATCGACCACCTCGAGACGCGCGTGCGCACCGACTTCGACCCGAGTGTCCTCTTCAGTGTGGACGATCTCGGGAACGCCGATACGGTGTTCGAGAACCTGACCGCCGAGGTCGAGATCGAGAGCCCGGACCTCGATAAGGACGAAGTCGACGAGTGGGCCCGACGGGCGCCAGTCTACACGCTCGTCTCGCTCGAACAGGACGTCAACCTCAACGTGAATACACCTGCCGAGGTGGAAGCCGACGACTGAGAGGACAGGCAAATGGCAAACTCACTCGACGTCGACAAACTCGAACAAGCGGTGAAATCGGTCTACCAAGACGTCGCTGAGGACCCCGGCGAGGAGTATCACTTCGAGATGGGGCGACCGCTGGCGGAACGCCTCAGCTATCCGCCGGAACAGCTCGATCAGATTCCCGCGGCGGCGATGGAATCGTTCGCCGGTGTGGGGTACCATTTCGACCTCGCTGCCATCGAGGACGGAGACGACGTGCTAGACCTCGGCAGTGGATCGGGCACGGACGTCTTCGTCGCCGCACTTCACGCAGGAGATTCCGGAAGCGTGACCGGGTTGGACATGACGGAGCAACAACTCGAGAAGGCCCGCGCGTTGCGCGACGAGGCGGGAATGGAGACCGTCTCCTTCGAGCAGGGGTACATCGAGGATATTCCCTTCGACGACGGGACCTTCGACGTCGTCATCTCGAACGGGGTCATCAACCTCTCACCGGACAAGGAGCGGGTGTTCGCGGAAGCCCAGCGGGTACTCGTTCCCGGCGGCCGGTTCGCCATCTCCGACATCATCAGCGAGGAGGTGATGCCGGAGAGCATCAAGAACGACGAGGACCTCTGGGCGGCCTGTATCGGCGGGGCCGAACAGATCGACCGGTACACGGCGGCCATAGAGGACGCTGGCTTCTCGGTGACGGACGTCCGAGAGAACACGCAGTACGAATTCATCTCGGAGCGGGCGGCGAACGCGTGCGAGAAGTACGGCGTCAAGAGCATCTCGTTAGGGGCAACCAAGTGATTACCATGGCGACAAACCAATCGGTCGCGGACGAACAGGGAGAACAGGTCCAGTACGAGTCACAGGTCCGGAACGGAGCCGCGTTGATGGCACTCGCCGGTATCGCGTTCGTCGGGTACGGAGTCGTGTTTCTCGTGTTGAACTTCGTGGGGAGTGGCTTCGAACTCGGCGTCAGTACGCTGGCTGGGATGACGAGCGCCGATCTCGATCCGGCGGTAGCGTACTACATCAGTCACCTCCACGTCGCCACCGCTGCGTTCATCATCTCGACGGGCATCGCCATCGCGGGCCTTTCGTGGTACGGCGTCCGCCAGCGGCTCACGTGGGCGTGGGCGACTGCGATCGTCGCCGCCGTTGTCGGCCTAGTGCTCGCCTTACCGATGCACTGGACGGAGGATGCGTTCGCTCATGACTGGGTGACGCATCTCGGACCGATCTACCTCGCGACGATCGTTTTCGTCGTCGGGGTCGTGTTGTCGTACCGCGGACTGCGGACCGCCTAGCCGATCGTACCGCACTTTCTCTTCACGGACGATCTCACTATCCGTTCTCGTACTGCAGACAGGGCATACCCCCGAACGAGTCCCTGTTTCGGGACCTCGTTGCCGCCGAGTGTCCCGTTCTGTCGACCTCGACGTCGCCGTCGAGGCCGGGTCGTCGCCGAGATGTTCCGACCCGGTACTGGTGGATCAGCTACCGGGTCGCCGGACTGCCAATACTGCCGCCCCGAGTACGGCAAGCAGCGCGACTACGGCGGTAAAGCCCGGCCCACTGTCACCGGTCGTCGTAGTGGCTGTCGTTTGTGCTGCTGTTTGCGTGGCAGTAGTCGGTGTGACGTCAGTCGCTGTGGCCGTCGCCACTGGCGTCGCCGTCGGCGACGGTGTCGGCGTCGACGTATCCGCAGTGACGCCAACTGGCAGCGGGCGACCGATCGCGAACGCCGAGAACCCCGGCGTCTGGGCTTCGAAGACGCCATCACCGAGATGCACCGTCTCCAGTGCCTGCCACCGTCCGCCGTGGTGACGGTAGATGGTCACGTTCGAGGGGTCCGTCTCGTTCGAGAGGGTCGAAAGCGGCACCGAGACCCGCACCGACGCGGTACTGATCTCCGAATCCGAGAGTCCGCTGACGGTGGCCCAGAAGACCGCTTCCGTCGTCGCCGTCTCGACCGGCGGCACCCCGGATGCGTCGGTCGACGGCGCGGTAACCGAGACGGTGAATCGCGATGTCGCGGCGTTCGGTGTCAACGAAACCCGTGTGACAGCGCCTGCAGTCGAGTTGGTCGTGTTCTCGAAGTCGACGTCGACGGTCGAGTTTGCCCGGACGTTCGTCACGGTCGCGTTGGCACCAGTCCCGGTGTCTACGAGTTCACTCTCGACGGGTGTCGGTGTGGGCGTCGGCGTCGGGGTTGGTGTTGTCTCGGGTGCCGGCGCCGGCGCCGGTGCCGGTGCTGGAGCGCTCGAGCCACCGCCGTCGCCGTCGTCAGCGCTGGCAACGGAGAGCGTATTCGATGTGGCCGTGGTCTCGATGCCAGCCGCGTCGATGGCTGTTACGGACACCGAGTGCGACCCATCGGACACGGTAGGGCCCCGATCGACCGAAACACGCCCCGTGTAGGTACCGTCCCCATCAGCATCTGTCAGCGAGACAGTGCCGGCGCCGAACGCTGCAGCGTCGGCCGTTACCGTCGTGATGCTGGAGTCGGCATCAGAGACGGTCGCCGAGACGTCGATCGTGTCGCCGTCGCTGACCGCACCATCGCCGTCGGTGGCGTCGGTAATCGTCACGGAGTCGACTGTCGGCGGTGTCGTGTCGGCGGGTGCGAGCGCAACGTCGCCCTCGGAGTAGTGGATCGGAACCGTGAGTCGGACGCCCTCGGCCGTCACCGTCGTGGACGCAGGCTTGGTCGCGTTGCCCATCGACGTGACGGTGATATTCTGTGCGTCGTCAATTCCCCACCGAGTGAGAAGAGAGGTAGGGAGGAACGCATCGAAGAACCCCCGGTTCTGCGTGTCGTTGACGTTGTAGTGTGGTGCGCCGACGTGGAGGGTGAGTGCGTCCGTCTGGGCATCGTACCGAGGCATCCCGAACGTCTGTGCGTCGGTCAGCAACATCGTCCCGGTGAACTGGTTCCGGCGGCTCTCGGTGAAGGTTCCTACGTCACTGACCGCCATATCGACGGTGGCGTTGGCGGCCACGTCGGCGTGTTCGCTCTCGTTCCAGTCGCCGCCGTTCTGTAGCTTCGATTCGTTGTACTGGACGGTGGCTGGTCGAGTGGTGACGTTGATCGCGGTCCTGTTGGGACCGAGCGACGTCGTCGTCCAGGTCGCGTTGCGGCCAGCCCCCAGAATCAACCGCGGCGTCCAGTCCTGAACCGTGACGTTGATCGCGAGCGTCGTGTTCGAAGCGACGCCCAGATCCGACAGGTCGGTTCTGTCGGTGAGGGCTGTCGCCGTTCCATCACGCAACTGGATCTGGAGCAGGCCATCAGAACCCTGCGTCAGGTAGACGTTACTCGTCAGGTTCGCCATATCGGACGGTCTGGTACCGTTGACGTGTTCGACGGACACCGTCTTCGTGACGAGTGTCACCGTCTCGTTCTGGTCGGTGGCCCCGTTGTTGCCCGAGGAGTCGTTGGCGGCGACCAGACTGACGGTGTACTGGCCAGGGGTACCGAGGTCGGTCGTGTTGAAATACGACCCCTGTGCGGTCCCGAACGCTGGGTCACGAAGCGTCCGGACGGTCTGGCCGCTCGCGTTCGTGATCTGGACTTCGACAGCCGAGAGACTCTCGTTGCTGTCGAAAGTTGTGTAGAGCGAGCGTGTGTCGACGACCTGCACTGAGAAGCCGGAGATCGCGGGCGGCGCTCGGTCGCTGATGGCCACGTCGAGTCGGTTCGTGTCCAGCGTCCCGGTGTTGCCGGCGTCGTCAGTCGCTGCAACCGTGACGGCGTAGCTACCGTTGGCAGCGGCTTCAGATGCGCCGACACTGAGTGTCGTGTTGTAGACGCCGTCGTCGTTGCTGTCCGAGAGTGTTACGTTCCCGGCACCGAACGAGGAGGCGTTGGCCGTGACGTGCCGAATCTCGGAGTCGTCGTCGCTGACGCCCACGGTTAGCCGGACCGTATCGGTACCCGCGACTTCCGCATCGCCGTCGGTCACGTCGACTGCTGACGCATCGGAGAGCGTGGGGGCAGTCCGGTCCGTGAGTGCCAGTTCGACGGTGCCGGTCTGTGCCGTCGCCGTCGCCCCGACAGCGTCGGTTACCGTCACAGGTACCGTGTACGTCCCGTTGTCCGCCGCTGCAGACGCATCGACGGTGACCGTCGCGTTGTAGACCGTATCGTTGTCGCCGTCGGTCAGCGTCACGTTGCCGGCACCGAGGACCGAGGCGTTCGCCACGACCGACTGCACGCCACTCTCTGAGTCCGTCGCGGTCACGTTGATCGTCGCGACGTCACCACCATCGAGGGTCCCATTTCCGTCTGTCTCGTCGACGACCGTTGCCGAACGCACACTCGGTGGGGTGACGTCGGTTCCAGTGGCGGCGTCGACCACCGCCCAGCCATCGACCATTCCGTATCCAGTGCGATTGTTCGGTTCGCTGCGTTGTACTGTCGTGGTCTGGTTGGTAAGCGCCTGCGTGAGCCGAGACGCCGTGACCGACTCGTTTGTGCCAGCTACCAACGCAGCGACGCCGGCGACGTGCGGTGCCGATGCGGACGTCCCGGAAAACGTCCCGTACACGTCGGAGTTCACGCTACTCGGTGCGACAACGTCTGGTTTGCGGCGGCCGTCGATAGTCGGTCCACGAGAGGAGTACGCTGCCAGCGTGTCGTCGGATTCCGCCGTCGCCCCGACGGCGATCGCGTTCGAACCCGCCGCTGGCACCGTAACGCTCATCTCCGAGGTCCAGTACTCGGGCGTCGACCCACCACGGAAGAACGTGTTGAACGTCGCGTCGCCGTTTGCATTCACCTTCCTGATGTCCAGATAGAGGTCCCGAGTCCCGGACAGCGAGCTGTTCTGGATGATCTCACGCGGCGGGTACGTCCCGTCTTGACGATTCGTGGAACTGTCGACGACTGCACCCGAGGTATCGATCAGATACAGATCGTAGTCTTCGGTTCCGCGCTCCCAGTCGTCCCACGTCGTCCAAATGTCGACCGACGACGGCGTGCCCAGATAGAGCGCTTCGTCGGTCCCGGCGAAGTTGTGGTAGCTATCGGCATCGCCATCTTGGAAGGTCCCGTTCCAGTGATCTCGATTGCCGTCGTTCCCGGCCGAGTTGATCCAGACCGTTCCGTTCTCGACCGTCCGATTCACGTCTCGGTCCATCGCGGACTGGCCGTCGAGTGGCAACCCGTAGTAGCTCATCGACATGGTGACGACGTCGGCCGAAGTGTTCTGGTTGATGTAGTCGACCGCTTTCTGCCACTCAGTGTACGTATCGGCTTCGATGGCGATCAGCGAGGCGTTCGGTGCCGTATCGACGACGAGTTCGCTGACGGCTGTCCCGTGTTGGTCGCTCTCGTTGGTGAACGTGCCTCCGGGGTCGTAGTAGTCGGCGACGTGGCCCCGTATCTCTGGGTGTGTGAGATCGAAGCCGCCGTCGATGACGACAACCGTGGCGTTCTCGCCGGTGACGCCGCGGTCGTGGACCTGCGTCACGTTCATGTTGTCGAGGCCGTCGCTGACGATGTGTCCCTGATCACCGGCAGTCTGTGGACGAATGGGACGTCGAACACGAACGACCGCCTTACTGTCTGTGAGTGCCTGTATTGCCGCTTTCGGAACCATCGCCTGTACGGAGTCATCAGCCCGAACCTGTATCCGACCACCATGGTTCTCGATCAATTCGGTGACGGCCGGTCCGTTGCCGTCGGTGGCGCGAACGACGACCTGGACGAATTCGACGTCAGCAGTCGTCACAGTGCCATCCGGACCGTCGGTTGCGAGGTCGTCCGCCAGTCGTGATCCGATTTTTTTGCTCCGGGTCGAGTCTGTGGTCGGACTGGCCGGTGTTGGCTCGTTTGGATGGCGCCCCTGATTGCCGGCTGTGCGTAGCACCGGTTCCCCGGTGGTCGTCTCAGCTGGCTGTGTCGTCGACGGCGTACTGACTGCCGTGCCCACGGTCGGCGTGACCACCGACCCAAGCACGAGGAGAACCAGCGCGAGTGTGAGTACCCGGCGCATCTCAGGCACTTCCCGGGCGAAGCGGTGGTTCGACCCTGCTCACGTTGCGGTCCTGAGTGACGTCGACGAGCGAATCGACAGGTACCCACCCTTGGACACGGTCGTCCGAGCGGATGTCGACCGTGATACCATAGCCCTGTGGCAGTGTGCTGTTCGCCGTGAGTATCACGACGGCCTGCACAGAGCCGTTCTGTAATCGGAGCCCGTGTGACTCGGCGTAGCGGGTCCGATTGTCCGCACGCGTCAGCTCGTAGAGTCGGTCGTCCAGTCCCGCCGGCTGTGCCGGTGTGGTCTGGCGCGGTGCTGTCGTTTCAGTCGCTGAAACCGTAGTATTCCCCTGATTCGGTGTACTGACACAGCCGGATACCGCAAGAAGTGCTGTCAGTAGACCGCAAATCCCCACTACTCTCCATGCAGCTATCACGTATTAGCCAGATCGAGTATCTTAGTAAAGTATTTTGATTCGAGATATCTCACGTTAGTATATCAGCTGCTGCGGAGACAATTGCCATCGCAAGCGCACCTACTGTACGATAGCGAAGCGCTATCGCGATTGAGCGGGCGACAGTACTGCGACGTAGCCGTCCACTTCGGAGAGTACCGGTTCTGATACCGAACGGACGCGATCCGACGTCCCGTCGAGACCGGCGTTCGCGAGAGCGAGGCGGTCGAATCTGGAACAGCAACGCCGGCGTCGACACGCGATAGAGCAGTAGCGCGACGCCGAAGACGCTCACTGGGCCCAGGACTATAGTAGCCATTGAAAATCAATGCACACCCGACCGCACGACGGTGGTGCGGTCAGTGTGTGAATCGTTTCAATTGTTACTATAGAGAGACACTGTTCTCTGAGGACGAGCTGGGTCGAAGCAGTACGGTTGCCAACAATTCCAGACGACAGTCTTCCACGGTGACCACGCAGTAAGTGGCTTTCTTGTCAGTAGTCTATACCGAGTGGGTTAAGTTGTCGTAGCAAGTGACGCTGATATGGTTTCGAACCTCCCGAATGGAGGTCCTCCGCGACAATTTTTGGGTTCTGCTATCGAGATGGCCCCGAATAGCGCCGCTATCCTCGACGCCGACGGGACGATTCTCGCGACGAACTCTGCGTGGCAAGACAGCGCCGAAACGACCGATAGTTGGTTGCATCCTATTGGGGATGGAACAGATTATCTAAAGGCCCTCGACACAGCCGAATCGACGTCAGCGAACCGCGTGGCTGCCGGAGTCCGGGAACTGTTAGCGGGGGACCGCGAACAGTTCGAAATCGAGTACGCCTGTGAATCCCCTGACGGACCGCGATGGTTCGCGACGCAGGCGACCACCGTCGTGCACGACGGCACAAAGCACGTTACGATCACTCACTGTGAGACCACCGCCCGGAAGGACGGTCAGCGGGTCTTGCGCGAGGCGTGTGAAATCAGCACAGCGCCCGACCGCTCGTTCGACGAACAGATTGCCGAACTCTTAGAACTCGGGCGTACCGCCATCGGAATCGACTATGCAACCCTCTCACGTGTACAAGACGAGAAGTACGTATTCGAATCGGTCGCGACACCAGCAGCCGACGACCTTCGGGGGACAACAGCCCCGCTCTCGGCGTTCCCGAATTGCGAGCGCGTCGTCGAGCAAACCCAGACACTAGTCCGTAGGGACGTTACAGAGCAAGCCCCTGAACTGGCGGATCCCGCGTGGGGAATCGAGAGTTACATCGGCGCACCAGTCACTGTCGACGGGGAGGTGTACGGCACTTTCTGCTTCTATAGCATGGACCCGCGTGCCGAAGCGTTCCCTGACTGGGCGGTGACGTTCGTAGAGTGTCTCAGCAACTGGGTGGGACACGAACTCGAACGCAGAGAACGCGAGGAACAACTCCAGCAGATCAAGACGACCGTCTCTGACGTCGTCTGGGTAAGCAGCCCCGAGAAAGACGAGATCGAGTTTGTCAGCGACTCGTACGAAGACGTCTGGGGCCGCCCGCCCGAAACACTGCGTACCGACGCCACGTCGTTCGTCGACGCCATCCATCCCGACGACCGGAAGCGAGTACAAGAAGCGCTCGTCGCCCAGCGGACCGACCCTGACGCATACGAGGAGACATACCGCGTCGTCCAGCCAGACGGAGAGATACGGTGGATTCACGACCGGTCGTCCGGCATCTACGACGACAACGGGACGCTCCGAGCCATCGTCGGCATCGCCAGCGACATCACTGAACGCAAAGAGCGCGAGCAAAAGTACCGGCGGCTGACCGAGCGGATTACTGACGCCTACTACGCCTTCGACGCCGATTGGAACGTCACCTACTGGAACGACACCGTCGCGGACCGTGGCGATATGCCAGCGGCGGATATCCTCGGCAAGCATTTTTGGGACGTGTATCCCGAACTCGAAGGGACCGTCTACGAGGAGACGGTCCGGAACGCCATGGAATCACAGGAGCCGAAGTCGTGTGAGTTCTATTACGAGAGCGACGACTACTGGATCGAACTGCAGGCGTATCCCGATAAAGGAGGGGTCAGCGTCATCTCACAGCAGATTACCGAGCGGAAAAAGCGCGAGCAGACGCTCGCACAGCAGCGGGACGAACTCACCCAGCTAAAACGGCTCAATACGCTCGTTCGGAACCTCACACAGGCACTCCAGAACACGACCACGCGAGACGGCATCGAGACTGCCGTCTGTGACCGTCTGACCGACTCCGACCTGTACCAGACGGTCTGGATCGGCACGCGGAGCCAGTCGGACTCGAACGACTCGACCGTCGTCCCACAGACGAGTGCCGGCGTCGGCGACGACTATCTCGGCGGGATTCCGGGCGGCGAACCGGGCCCTGCACTCGTCGCAGTCCAGACAGGTGAGATACAGGTCATCGACGATATCGCCACTGCGGATCGATTCCCGGACTACCGACGAGAGATAGCGCTCGAAAACGGGCATCACTCGCTTGCGGCGGTCCCCATCGCCACTGACGAAACGACGTACGGCGTGCTGGTCGTCTACACGCCACGAGAACACACGATCAGTGAGGCCGAGCAGGAAGTACTCGTCGATCTCGGGCGGAGTATCGCACTCGCCATTCAGCGAGTGCACAGCCAGCGCTCGCTTACAGCCGAGACCGCTGTTGCTCTCGAATTTCGGATTGCCGATTCCGCGATCGCTTTCGCCGAAGTAACGGTCGAGCTAGGATGCGAACTCGAACTCGAACAGCGTGTTCCGACCAGCGGTGGCGGCTACATCTATTATCTCACGGTTCTGGGAGGTGATTCAGCACGGGTATGTGACCATCTGGAGGAGGGATGTCTGGTGAGAGACAGTCGCGTGGTGCGTGCCACGACGGACGACGAGCCGGGACTCGTCGAGACCCGTCTCGAGGAGACACCTCGGCTGCCGCTCGACGTCCTCACTGACTATGGCGCGTCCATGACGAGAGCGCGCGCAGACGACGGTGACATCTCACTCAGTGTCGAACTGCCACCGGAAGTGGCTGTCGGCTCCCTGCTTACTGATCTCCGTGAGATTGTCCCCACGATCGAGGTCGTCAGTAAACGGCACGTCGACCGGCCGACGAGGACAGTAACCGCCCTGCGAGAGCAGGTGAACGATCTGCTGACACCGAAACAGGGGGCTGCGATCAAGGCGGCCTACTCGCGAGGATACTACCGCTGGCCACGCGATACGACAGTAGAGGAACTCGCCGAAACGTTCGACATCTCTTCGCCAGCGCTGCACTACCGACTCCGGAAAGCACACCACACCGTGATTTCGTCCCTTTTAGACGAGTAGCTGGCAGAATAGCACATCCGGTCGTACTGTGCAGGTCGCGGGTGTACAGCCACGAGACGGGCAGGACGGCGAACGGGGTTGTGCCGTGTGACAGCGCGTCGTCGATGGGCAGTCCGCCGTCGCGGAGTCGATGGTCACCGGCGAGCGTCGCCAGCGATTGAAATCCCTCGTCGGAGTGTGAGACCGAGAACTGCTCCAGCACCTCCGACGCTACCGGTGGCGAGTCCGAGAAGGAGCCGATACGACGCCGTCCAGTGGACGGGTCGGTTACGGACTCCCAGCTCTCCTCGGGGGACGCGTCGATGACGATGCCGGCTCTGTCGGTGACGTATTACCTTCGAATACAAGCTCTACTCCGCCCACTGCCCCAGTTTCGTAAGAACAAACACCAAAACAGATGCCCGTGATGGTATAGGTATGCAAGCCGTCCTCGTCGACGGAATCCTCGAATCCGTACGAATAGGTGTCGGATTCCTCTGGACGGCGGCGTGGGCGATCATCATGGGCCTGGTGATCACGAGTCTCGTTCAAGTCTACGTCTCGAAAGAGCGGATGGCCAACGTACTCGGAGAGGGGAACCTGAGTGGCCTCACGAAAGCAACCGTATTCGGCGCCGCGAGTAGTGGTTGTAGCTTCGGCGCGGTCGCCATCGGGAAGGGACTGTTCAAGAAGGGAGCGCACACGGTGAACTTCTTCGCGTTCATGTTCGCCTCGACGAACCTCATCGTCGAACTCGGGCTGATGATCCTCATCCTCCTCGGCTGGGAGTTTCTGGTTGCAGAACTCCTTGGCGGCGTCGTCCTCATCGCCGTGATGGCGATCCTCGTCCATCTGACGCTCCCCGAGAACCTCTTCGAGCAAGTACGACAGGAACTGAATCAACGCGACCACGAACAGGGGATCACTGAGGACCCGACCTGCGGGATGGAAGGCAAAGACGAGTACTCGATCACGACCGACGGCGGCGAGACGCTGAAGTTCTGTTCGGAAGGGTGCATGGAGACGTACCAGCAGGAGGCCGCAAGTAGCGGCGGGTGGCGCGACGAACTCCTCTCGTGGGGTGGCTGGTACAAGATCGGGAACCAGTACCGCAAGGAGTGGTCGATGATCTGGACGGACGTCGTTGCGGGCTTTCTCATCTCGGGATTCGTTATCGTGTTCGTCCCGCAGTGGGTGTGGAACACGCTCTTCCTCCAGGGTGATGGACTCCTCGTCAGTGCCGAGAACGCCATCATGGGCGTCGCCATCGCCGTTCTCAGCTTCGTCGGGAGCATGGGGAACGTCCCGTTCGCCGTCGCGCTGTGGGGTGGTGGTATCAGCTTCGCGGGCGTCATCGCCTTCGTCTACGCCGACCTCATCACGATTCCCGTCCTGAACGTCTATCGGAAGTACTACGGCTGGAAGGTGATGCTGTACATTCTCGGCGTCTTCTTCGTCACGATGGCGTTCACGGGCTTCCTCATGGAGGAACTGTTCAACGTCCTCGGCATCGTCCCGGATCTGGCCGGCGGGGAGACGGCCGCCGAACAGACGTACTTCGAGCTCAACTACACGTTCTATCTCAACATCGTCGCGTTCGCCCTCTCTGGCTTCCTCCTCTATGTCTACCGTCGTGGTCTCGGTGCGCCCGGGCAGTACCGCGACCCCGTCTGTGGGATGCGAACCGACGACAGCGGGCCGAGCCTCACCCACGACGGCGAGACGTACTACTTCTGTTCGCAGCGATGCAAGCGATCGTTCGAGAACCGTCCCTCCGAATTTGCACAGCAACACCCGCGAGTCTCAGGATCGGGAGGGTCCCAGAACCATGAGCATCACTGAACGCCACGGCTTGATTCCAAGGGTCGCGGCCAGGCAGTCCCGAGTCTTGTCCCGCCCAATCACAACTGGTACACCGATGTCTCGCCAACTCTCAGGCATGAACAAGCATAACGGCAGGTCGAGGTGGGATGGATGAACCGACAGCGAGCCGATACAGTGGTCGGGCTTCTCGTCGCTGCCGTCCTCATCGTCGGCGGAGCACTCAGCTGGCAAGCGTACCAGCAACAGCAGGCCTTCGACCAGATGGGGTCGATGATGGGCACGTCGATGGGGGCGGTTCACGGAACGAACCCGCTCTGGTACGTCCTCGGTACCTTCCTCATCTCGGCTGTCATCGGTGGAGGGTATCTCGCGATCCGTGACGACCTCACTAGCACAGACGTAACCGTCCGCTCACAGAATGAAATGGCGAACCCGACCGACCCCGAGATCGCCGAATCACCGGAGGAGGCCACACAACCAGATGGGGCCATCAATCCAGAGTCTCAGCCACAGGCTCGCGTGTTGGACCTCTTGCCAGATGATGAACGCCGCATCCTCGAACCGGTCCTTTCCTCGCCCGGCATCACGCAGATCGAATTACGGGATCGCTCGGACTTCTCGAAGAGCAAGGTGAGCCAGACGGTTAGTGCCCTCGAGAAACGCGGCCTGCTGTACCGCGAGCGCCAAGGGCGGACGTATCGTATCTATCCGAGTGACGACCTACAAGAGAGAAGTAGGTGAACTAGCGGGCCATTTCCGCCGATACAGAACCATTCACCGGGTGCTGAAATCGAACCGAGCGATGGTCGTATGACCCTCCTTCAGCGCGAGGCCTATACTCGCTGAGTACGAAAACACGGGAAATGACCTCCACAGGATTCTCCCGTCGCAGGCTTCTCCAGTTGACGGGCGCATCTACTCTCGGAGCGCTCGCGGGCTGTGCCGGTCAGCTACCGGGCACCGGCGATGACGGTGGTCGTGAGGTAACGCCACGCTCGACAGTCACGTCCGAGCCAGATAGCTCCGTCAGCCTTACCGCTGGGTCCGGGACGATTCGGCCAGCCCCCGAGACTTCGACGACGAACTGGATGTACGAGGGTCAATTTCCGGGACCGGAATTACGCGTTCAGGAGGGTGACGTACTCAGCGTCGAGTTGACCAACGACCTTCAAGAAGAGACGACGATTCACTGGCACGGGGTTCCCGTTCCGAACCCGGTCGACGGCGTGCCAAACGTGACGCAAGAACCCATCGCCTCCGGTGAGACGTTCACGTACACGTTTCGTGCCGAACCCGCTGGCACGTACTTCTATCACAGCCACGTCGGCCTCCAACTCGACCGGGGATTGCTCGGGCCACTGATCGTCGAAGAGCGTGAGCCACACGTCGAGTACGACCGCGAGTACGTCGTCGTCGTCGACGATTACCTCCCTGGAGAGCCGGAACTCCCCTCCGGCGGCGGCAGGGGTGGGGGAGGTGGGATGATGGGTGACGTTCGTCCACCGTACGAGGGTCTCCTGCTAAACGGTCGGCTTCCAGCGGATCCACCGACGTTCGGAGTGGCAGAAGGGGAGCGGGTGCGCCTCCGGTTCGTGAACGCCGGG
The DNA here is from genome assembly GCF_014647235.1 of Haloarcula pellucida. GTDB lineage: Archaea > Halobacteriota > Halobacteria > Halobacteriales > Haloarculaceae > Haloarcula > Haloarcula pellucida. The sequence goes on along the minus strand of NZ_BMOU01000003.1, from coordinate 309,240 downwards.
AGCGCGACAGTCTTCGGTGTACGAATCGCAGGCCACGAGATGACAGTGACCCACGCCGATGGTCGACCTGTCGAACCCGTCGACGTGGACTCGTTCGTCTTTGGGGCCGGTGAGCGCTACGACGTCGTGATTGAGACGACGAACCCGGGCACGTGGGCCGTTCAAGCGGATGCGCTCGATGGAAACGAACCACCAGCCAGGGCTGTCGTCGAGTACGAGTCAGCGGGCGGGGGGAGCCCACAGCGTCCGTCGTCGGCCAGTAACCGACTGCAGTACGGAGACTTGCGGGCGATCTCCTCACTCGACGGGGTGAGTGGAGATCCGGATCGAACGTTCGATCTGACGCTCTCCCGCGGCAGAGGCCAGTCCTACACGTGGACGATAGACGGGCAGGCCTACCCGGACGCCGACCCGCTCCAGGTCCGGCCCGACGAACACGTCCGAATTCGGATGACCAATCAGAGTCCGGTCGTTCACCCGATGCACCTTCACGGCCACTTCTTCCAAGTCGGCAACGCGATCAAAGACACGGTTATCGTGCCCGGGCATAGAGGGCAGGTGACGATTGACTTCCACGCCGACAACCCCGGCCGGTGGTTGTTCCACTGTCACAACCTGTATCATCTCGATGCGGGGATGGCGCGTGTCGTGAAATACGTCGAATGATCTGGTTGAAGAGCCGGTTTCGGATCGTTCATACTATCGTTCGTGTGGTCTTGGCCCTGTCCGGGAGAGGAAGGATTGAGGGGCCACCCCAGCGAATGCGAGCCGGATGAACGATTCTATTCCTGAAAAACGTTTAGAGCGCCCTATACACGTTCTCGAACGATCTCCTGTGTGGATTCACACCCACGTTGATAACTCCCGAGCAGTCCTACGAGTAACCGAGGAGAAAGACAATGACCAACTTCACACTCGGCCGCTGGCTGCTCGTGGCGCTCGCGATCGTCGGACTCGCGTTCGCCGCGCCCGTGGTCAGCGCACACGGCACCGACACGACCGCTGACGACGCGCCCACGGACAATGCCACCGCAGATGGATGGGCCACTTGGATGGAGGCACAGATGACCGAACACATGGGTCCGGGTAGCGTCGAGTGGATGGAGTCACACATGGGTGTGACCGTCGACGAGATGGCCCAAGATATGGCTGGCGAGGAATACCACGACGGGGCTAACGACGACTACAACGGCGGGATGTACGGGCAGGGCCACTGCTGACGGCCCTGACCGTTTCGATCGCTCCAACTGAACACCACGATTCACCAACGCAGGATAATGACGCAACTCACCACTCACATCGGACGCACTGCTCGTCGACTCGCGATACTCGCCGTCCCGCTGCTGGTCGCGGCGACTGGAACGGCTGCTGCCCACGGCGGTGGGAGCTACGGCGGCGGTATGATGGGCGGCGACTGGGGCCTCTTCGGCGGAACGATGGGCCTCTGGGGAGTCCTCTGGATGGGGCTCCTCGTCGCCGTCCCCCTCTACCTCGTCTATGCGCTCCTCGACCGAGGATCCGGTGGAAACGAAGAGCAATCGCTGTCGGTTCTCCGTGAGCGCTACGCCCGCGGTGAGCTCTCGGACGACGAATTCGATCGACGGCGAACACAGCTCGAACGTACCGGATGACCGCAGCAGTTGCTGTTCCAGCCGATACACCACACCCCAACGCCCGCCGTTGCGGCACCAACCGTTAACCCCGTGACGGGGCGTGTATTTTACGAGCTACGCTCATGCGTAGCACATTGTTGATTTCAGAGCGGCGGTCGAACATCGTGTTTGAGTGCGTCTCATCCCGGTTTTCGGTACAGCTTCCGCCGGAGTTGGAACGCTCTGAGATACTGTGTCAGCTTGTCCTTCGAGATACCTTGATGGGGTGAGAGCCACCGTCGCGTCAGCGACACGTGGCTCTCGCAGCTGTTGACGTGCATCTCGGCGTCGGCGTATTCACCGTCACCGTGGACGACGTACTCGCGGGTGAATGCGTCGTCTTCTTCGAGCGGTTCGTACGCTCGAAAGCCGTCGGTATAGACGGTGAACGACTCCTGCTGGCGGTCGACCAACAGGAGTCGAATCGTCGATTCGTCTGCGGCTTTCGCCGGGATCACGTACCGCTGTCCAGTACCTCGGTCAGCGAGAATGAACACGGATGGCTTGTCGCCATCGTAGGAACCACGGCCACGCGCCTGGTTCCGAGAATTCCGCGAACTGGGGCTCACAGTCGCCGTTTACAACCTCGAGCGTTCGATCAAACAGTGACCGCTACACCGGATTCAACAAGGAACTGTCAGACAGGACAGATAGCCTGACGGATTACTCAGCCGTCAAACGGATCTTCAATATCGCCCGAAGCCCGTCGAGTCCGGCGACGACGACTAGTATCTGAATCAGAACGACTACCTGGTCGATGGCTTCGTTAATAACCACGAACAGAAACGATATAATCCCCCAATGGATCAATAGGTTCCCGATTATCTTCTCCTCTCTTTGCTGACCTTTCTCTCCGGTTATGACGGTCCTGTGCGGTACGAATTCGATCTCGAATACCCGGGACGGTACTTTCTGTTCTCTAATTGCGTATCCGAGGACCAGGAACACTACTCCGAAGGCGACGTATCGTAAACTAAAACGACGCTATCGCGTCAAAAACCGAAACCATAACTGTCGGTTCTCGTCACAGACAAGAGAATCTTACTATACCGGATTTACTATTACAATAAATAGTTACAGAATTAATATTATTTATGAATGGTATTCAATTGTCGATATTATTAATTTAAGTAGGTCTGGTTCGAACTCAATGACCGATCGAAATGGCCCACTGGACAGACGCACAGTCCTCAAGAATGTTGGTGCGGCATCGGCGTTGACTATCCTTCCGCTAACAGTAAGCGCGAAAGAAAGCTACCCAACAGTCGACGAGGGAGACCTAAGTGACGCTCCGCTTTCCGAGATAGTCGTCGATTCGCCCGAATCGGCCTCGGAGCATCCACACCACAATCGGATTGCCTTCTCGACGTCCGTGTTTAGTGACGGACTGGAACTGTACGTTGCAGACGGCGTGGACTCTCTCACGTCGAATCCAGACGCGATATACCAGTAACGTCGGCCTCGGTAGCGGGCGTTCTTAACGTAACCTGGAAGAAGGGGAACCGGGTCCAGTTCTGGCGAGATGGTCTCGTGTACGAACTGAAAATTCCCCCATCGCACAAAGCGTTCGAACCGAAACAAGTGGACGAACGAACAGTTCCGGGAGACGCCGAAGTCGACGGAGGTGAACACTAATGGCGTACATCGACATCAACTACTGCGAGGCCGTTCCGGACGCAGCTGGTGGTGGAGAATTGTGTGCAGCAATTCAGGACAGCCCGACTGAGGAGCGACGCGAGTGCGCTCACGGACGCGAGACTCCCAAGATATTCACTATCGACGGCAACATAGACCTCATCAGCAACGCGCTCTTCGACATCAACGGGATTCTGGGTCGGCGTCAACGACTGGAACCAGCCGTGCATCTACATCGGAAACGAACATGCCCCGGTCTGCGTGGACGGAACGGAGATCGCACAGCCGGTTCTCGCTCTTTGACGACGCCGGCGTCGGAATTCGAGAGCTCAGCTCTCGATGAGCCTATTGCGGCAGCTACCGTCGATGCCGACCAAGCCAACGCCATCACGGCTGCCGCCCACCGGCTGGACACGGTTTCGATTTCGCCCCTGCTCGATGATATCGACGAAGAGGCGGCGACGCTGATCGAGGACCTGCTGGCTACACTGGAGTCGCTCCGAACGGGCGACGTCGAAAATGCGACCGAGACGCTCCGACGGCTGTTAGACGACCGGTTCGACCTGGAGCGGCGACCGAGGATTATGCCAGCGGCGCCGACCGAACCGTCGAACAGCGGGCCTACGACCCCGTGGACGAGGTCCGCTCCTCGTTCGAGGCGCTGGAGGCGGTCAATAGCGACCTCTCTCCGTTGGCACTGTTCACTCGCGCCTTCGATGGTGGGCCGGTTCGAATCCCGCAGAGCGCTGCCGGCAGCCACGTCGAAGTGATGGGCCTGCTCGACGCCCGGATGCAGTCCTTCGAAAGCCGATCGGGGATTCGGTTATATCGAGAGAGTTAAGCAAAGGTTCTCGATCTCAGGAGCAAGCGAGATGACCTGTGCTTTACGTTGTAACTCCTGTCGGCGTCGCTCGATACGATCTTCGAGCTTCGAGAGTCGATCCCGCTGTCTTCTAATTGCGATATCCATGTCAGTCCCAGCTTCTGCCTTCCGCTCATAATCGGCGATAAACGTCTCGATCCGTTCCCGTTCGGATTCCGCATATGCTTCAAGATCTGCAAGTTCTTGCTGTGTCTCTTCACGCCTCCGTTTCTGGAGTTCGTCCCGACGTGACTCGACTCGTTGACTAATGTATCGGTCGGCAGACGACCGCATCTCACCCTCGTTTTCTAGCAGGACTCGAATCGGCGCTTCCTCGGGCGAACCTTTGATGCTATCCCCATCGACGACTCGCTGTCCGAGACGCTCTTGGGGATCGTTGTGTGCTGCATCGACGAAGACTGGGAGGATCTCTTCACGAATCACGTCGCCGGTACCGTCCTCAAATCGGACTCGGTAGTTGTAGGTGATCCCTGGGTCGTCGACGAACGGGAGCATCTTGAGACCAACCGCACCCTGTTCGCCGTCGAGGACACACTCCATCAACTCTTGGACCAGCTGTGCATCCGGGGAGATATATTCGATGTCGTCGTGATCCATCGCGAACTCGCGATTGAATGTGAACGGACCATAGGGCTCGCCATCGGTAGTCCGACTGAGCTCATCGGGTAACTCGGCGCGGAACAGATTCGTTCCGGCTTTCTCGACATCGCCACCAAGTGCCCCGATCCCACGTTCGAAGAACTCCCGAATGTCGGCCTCGCTGCCGTAGACGTCCTCGGATTGATCCATCACTTCTTGGATCTTCTCCCGGCTCTCCTGGTCGAAGGTACTCGTGTCGACGAGACTGCGCTCGTACCACTCCTGGAGCGTCCGCTGTCGTTCGTCGATGAGTTCTTCGAGTTCCGCTTTCGTCGCACTCGCTGGTTCGTCATTCCGGATGGACTCCATGATGAGCGAGTCCACGTCGATATCGTCGAGCATCCCGAGGACGTCAGCAGTGTTTCCGAGCTTCCCCCGGATGGTCTCGACTTTGTCCTGGAGCATCTCGAAGATCTCACCTTCGCGAGTATCCTCGAACGTGAAGTTCCACACCTTCACTTCCTTGTCTTGGCCGTACCGGTGGAGGCGACCGATCCGCTGTTCGAGCCGGTTCGGATTCCACGGCAGCTCGTAGTTGACCATGATGTGGCAACTGTGCTGGAGGTCGATCCCTTCGCTCGCCGCGTCAGTCGCGAACAGTAGTCGAGACTGTCCGTGGTTGAACTCGTCTTCGATCTTCGCCCGGTCCTCTTTGTCGACGTCACCGTGGATAGTTAGAATCTCGTCGGCCCACGGTTCGTCCTTCACGAGATCGAGAATGTAATCGAGCGTATCCCGGTACTCGGTGAACAGCAGCACCTTCTCGTTCGGGTTCTCCTCGAGTAGTTGCTGGATGTACCGACGGACTTTCTGGGCCTTCGAATCAACCGGGATTCCTTCGGCGAGGGAGACGAGGTCACGAAGCGTTTCGATCTCCTCTTCGAGTTGGGCGTCGCTCTCGGTGATAGTGAGCCCTGCAAGCTCTTCCTCTGCCTTCCGCTTGTCTTCTTCGTCGAGGTCTTCGCCTTCGAGGTAGGCAGTGGCCTCTTCGGAGAGTGAGGTCGCAGTGGATTGCTGGTCGACCAGGTTCGCCAGCCGCCGGCTTAGGGTGGCTTTGATCGCTCCGATACTGCTCACGAGGCGCTTCTGCATCAGCGCCATCGCGAAGCCGACTGCAGGCTCGTTGAGCTGCTCCGAGCGGTTGTAGACGTGTTTGACGTACTCGGTGACTGCTTGGTAGAACTGCCGCTCTTCGTGTGTTCGCTCGACGGGAATCGTCCCTACTTCGCGATTCGGGAAAATCCGTTCACCGTTGTCGTCGTAGATCGTTTGCTTGCCGCGACGCATCATCACGCGGTCGACGGCCTCCTTCGAGAGTTCCTGATCTTCCGCGACGAGGAACGGGTCGATGTATTCGACGAGCGAGCGGAAGGCGTCTCCCTTGCCGTCGTGTGGGGTCGCACTGAGGAGGAGTAGCGAGTCGGAATTGTCGGCGACACGTTCCACCATCTTCGAGGTCTTGCTCGGGGACTCGCCGCGCTTGGCCGCCTTGTGCGCTTCGTCGACGACGACAACGTCCCAGAACGCATTGTCGAGCTCGTCGCGGAACTCTTCCTGACGCAGAAACGCCATGCTCGTAACCATCTGCTGATGGTCCTGATTCCAGACGTTGGCCTCCTCGCCAAGCCGGCGTCGCTCGCCTTCGACCCACTGCCGGTCGCCAGGCGTCAGTGAGAGATCGAAGAAGCGGTCCATATCTCGAACCCACTTCTTCTGGAGATGTGCCGGAACGACGAACAGCACCCGATCTGCCCGGTTGCGTGCAGTGAGTTCTTTGAGGACGAGTCCCGCCTCGATCGTCTTGCCCAGCCCGACGTCGTCGGCGATGAGCGCACGCTGGCGGAGCTTCTGCATCACCCAGTTGACGCAGGCCAGTTGGTACGGCTCCAGGCGAACTAACGAGTTGGAGATGCTGAGCAGTTGCCCTTGCTCGTGGGCGATCTGGAGCTGGAGGGCCTGCGAGCGTAAGTCGAACCACTCCGCAGAGACAGCGCCGTGATCCGGATGCAGTTGCCCGGCAGTTGCGGTATCGAGTGTGCCCAGTTGTTCTCGCTTCGGCTCGATGCTCACGTCGCCGATGCAGACGGTCTTCACACCGACGTCCTCGACGTAGGCTCTGAGATAATCGAGATCGCCGACGGAGTACGTCTTGATGACCTCGGCGGGCTGTTCGTTGAGGAGAATCGTGTCTCCGGGTTCGAGGTCAGCCATCGGTTACGTACCCCCCTCAGTCAGCTCGTTTTCGCGGAGTCGGGAGACAGCACGCTCGAAAGTGTACTCGCCGACGAGTTTGGCCAGGTCCCTGTTGTGTTCGTTCATCTCTTCGCCCGATTTGGCGTTGATCCTGAACTCGGAGCCCACTTCGTCTGCTGTCGCATAAAAGGTCTCACCGGACTCGGGGATGTAGCCCGCAAAGAGGTCGACTTGGCCCTCGTCGTACTGGTCAGTGAACAGGCGATATTTCCATGGCGTGTCGGTATCCCGGTTCGCCTTCTTTACCTGCACCCGAAGTAGTTCGTCGTCCGCGTCCGCGACGAGGTCGTACTTGTACTCGCCATGGGTGTAGGACACGCGGCAGCCGTTCGAAACGAGAGCAGCCGCCACGGCGAACTCGGCTAGTTCGCCGTCGACGTGGCCCTGATTCCGTCCCATTAGATCACCTGCTCGTCGACGACCTTCGGCACGATCTCAGCGTCGGCGAGCGGCCCAGCGTTGATCTCGACACCGTGCTTGTGGTTCGGCTGGTACCCTTCGGTCGTTATCTCTGAGAGCGCGCGGTCAGCCCACTCCGAGGGGATTCGCTTGTCGATGGTCTGGCAGCGGTCGTCGATCTCCGCTGCCAGGGCCTTGAACTCTGCCAGCGGTGAGAGGTCGTCGACGTCCTCGACACCCGCGTCGTCGGCCATCGCTTCGAGGAACCCCTCGTCGACGACCGAGGGGTCGTCGAGACCGGTTGCGAGCGAGGCGAGCAGGCGTTCGTCGTCGGTCAGCGTATCGAACGGTTCCCCGTCCTCGTCGAGGCGGTCTGCCCCTTCGCGCTCGAAGTAGTAAGTCATGAAGAGGATGCCCGTACTGGAGTAGTGATCCGACCCCTTGAGTCGCCAGTTGAAGTAGTCGAACAGGTCGGCCAGGTGCGCCTCGACGGACTCGTCTGCTGGCTTGGCGTACTCCTCGCAAGCGCGTTCGAGTTCGCCGAGGGCGTCGATCCATTCCTCTCGCCACTCGTCGACGGCGTTCCAGAAGTTGTCCGAGAAGGTGTCCTGGAACCACTCTTCGCCGTTGCGCTCGCGTAGTTTCGCCAGCGTATCCACGCGCTCCCGGGTCTCCTCGCGGAAGGTGGCGACTTTCGGCGCGAGTTCCTCGACGAGTTGTCGATCCTCGTCCTCGAAGTCGCGTTCGTCGGTGCTTCCCAGTTCTTGGAGTACGTCCTCGAAGACGCTGATCTGGTTGAGCCCGCTCGCACAGCGCTCGTACTGCTCGGCGGCTTCGGCCTGCTCACTCGTCGAGAGGGATTCGTCGCTCCGGCGTCGATTTGCGGCACTGCGGCGCTCTCGGAGTTCGGCCTTCCGGGGTTCGAGGTACTGATTGGCGAGTCGGTCCAAGAGTCCCGAATCGAGGCTATGGTAATCGACGAAGCATGCAAAGCCCTCACCCATCGAATCGGCAACAAGGCGTTCGGTGGTGAGCTTCCAGAGGATCGGCGTGTTCTCCATCCTGTCGACGTGGTAGTCGAACAGGTCGTTCTCGATGAACGCTCGGAGGTTGGGGTAGGCCTCCTCGGTGGCGGACTTGGCCCCGAGAATTTCGTCGACTTCGACGAGGCGGTCCCCGGCATACTCGCCGTAGGCGTCCTCGAAGCGCTCGATGATCCGGTCGAACATGTCGGCTTGGTCTTCGGTGCTGTGGATGGGAATGATGCCGTCTGACTCCTCGCGAGCGGCTTCCATCGCGAAGTGGTGGACGAGGTCTTTGATTTCACGCTCGATATCGAATCGCGTTTCCGCGACATCACCTGCTTTAGCCTGTGTGCCACGAAGTGTAATCTCTCGCTGAACTGCCTCTCTGGTAGATTCTCCGAAGTCAAGAGCGCTATAGATATGATCGTCCAACTGATCAGCGTATTCCTCTAACTGTTCCGCATGTGACTTTCGGCGCGCAATAACTGCTTGCGAACACGTTTTAAACGAGTCTCCTTCCGCGATACCGCCTTCCGCCTCCGAGGCGGGAGTTTGTTGATCTGTGAACTGATGAGATTGATAAAAGAACCCCTCATTGGACGTAAGTAAAAGCAAGGACGGGCCCACATAGTATGGGCTCGTGGGGTCGTCGTATTGTTGTTTAATCGCAGTATTGTATTGGTTGATGCCAATCTGTTCCAGCGTTTCGTTACGAATTCTTTTGATCCAAGGTAGCCGTCCTACGTCTCCTTGATTCCACTGTCGTTCTGGCGTGAGTGACAGCATAACCATGTGATATAGCTCGGAATTCAGTACAACCATAAGCTCCAAGGGTGGGACAGCTGTTGGAAACACCATCGACCCAGCAACGTCGAACCTGTTCCCAGCCGGCAAGTATCCGAATCTACGTCCGGTGTCCTTTATATAGGTCCAAGTCAGACCCTCTTTACCATAGTAGTCTGAATTTTGGAATCTGGCGCTATCGATTCGCTGTATTTCGCGGGCATCATCGGACCAGTGAACCATTTTTGGTACAGCCGGCGCAATCCAAGCATCACTCCCACCCTTCGCGTACGGTTTGTATGATGCGTCGTCGGGAACCTCCCAGTGCTGCCGCAGAAATCGGTCGTTGTTACCTGTCTGGAGACCGGTCGCGATGTTGGCGATACTGTCGCCAGCGATTTTTGCGACTTCAGCGTCAAGTTTTACATCTGTGTCGTGGAGTCGTCGAATTTCTGGAGGGACATAATAACTGATCGGGTAGCCTGGAATCCTGCGAAAATCAGACATCGGAACACGATATCGTCGCTGGACACCATCGATGGAATCGTTGGACAGGATAGAAGAGAATGTAACTTCCTTTGATTTTGGTTCTAAGTCATGGAGGCGATAGAAAGTCCCAGTCGATCCGTCTGTTGTCGTCCCTGATCTAAGAACGGTCCCCACAGTTCGGACGGTGGCGTTATCCAAGATACCCAGACCGAATTCTGCAAGGAAATCGAACGAACCCGCACGTTCGACGAAATCTTTTCGAAACGCTTCGAACGATTTCTTGAACATGAATGATCTGGGCATTAAGACGCCGATCCGCGCGCCCTCCCGAACAATACCGTTACATTTTTCGACAAACGAAATATAATAGTCTGGGAAATATGTATATCTATTTTCGACATATTTCTGGACAGTATCCGGCATTCGTTTACGCGACCCATACGGCGGATTCATCAGCGCCACGTCGTAGTCCTGGGCCAAAATGTCCAGTAGCCGTACGAAACTCCGAAGGTCCTGCGCCAGGAGCGAATCTTCGTCCCGGTGCTGACCCACGGCCTCCCGCAGACTGTGGAGGACCTGCCCGAGCGTGTGACTTTCCCGAGGGTCGTCACCCAGCGTCAATTGCGTGCCGCCCGTCTCGCTGTCGTCCTCGAACAAGTCACCGAGCGTCCCGCGAACGTCGAGCAGACTCCCGAGTCCGTTGACCTCCTCGAAGGCGTCGAGGATTCGACGGAGGGCGTCCTCGACCTTCGGATCGTCGCCGGCCACCTCGTCGAACACTGCCTCGACGCCCTCGACGTCGGCCACCGTCGCGTCCGCACAGACGATACCGACCTCTGGCATGTCGAACCCGTCAGCACCGTCGGCCTCTGCGCGGGTTCGACCCTTCAGATACAGATTGAACGCCGCGAGCTGGCAGGCCCGCATGTCCAGGTCGACGCCGTAGAGATTGTGCTGGAGAATCTTCCGTGGAATCTCCTCCTCGGAGAGGTCCGTCTCGGCACGCCAGATGCGCTCCAGTACGTCGAACGCGTACAGCAGGAAGTGTCCGCTCCCACAGGCGGGGTCGATGACGCGAAGCTCCTCCGGGTGGTCGAAGTCGGTCGGCTCCCCCTCTTCTTCGGAAGGAACGAGATAGGTACAGAAATCAGCGATGTCGGGCGACTCGTCGGGAGAGAGCGGACGGTTCTTGCGCTCGTCCGGCGAGAGGCGCTCCTGGGTGTCGACGACGTCTTGCAACTCGCCGGTGTGTTCGAGGTAGAGTTTCCCGAGTGAGTTGTCGGTGAGCATCCGGACGACCCAGTGGGGGGTATAGAACTGGTTCGCCGCGGGAACGTCTTCAGGGTCGAGGCCTTCGCGGTCGCCTTTGCGGCGCAAGTCGTCGAGCAGCTTGACGTTGTAGTACTCGTAGACCCATCCGAGTACGTCGTCGGCCCGCCAGACCTCGTCGGGGACGGAGTCGAGCATGTCACAGAGTTCCTCGAACGTATCGTCATCAGGATCGACGAGGCTGTACGCCGACGAGCGATCGAAGAGTAGCTCGATTTCCTCGGCGAGGGCGTCACACTCCCGGTGGTAGGCTTCGAGGATGGCCTCGTCTTCCAGGAGGAACTCCTCGTGGACGAGCGTCTCCGCGGCCGGCGTGAGGCCGTTCTCCTTGAACACGGTGACCTCCTCGTCGACGAAGTCGCGCACCTCCATACATCGCAGTGCGGCGAGTCTGTTGACGATCGTATACCCGACGCCCGTGACGTACTGTTCGTAGCCGTCCGCCCAGTCGTTGCCGTCGACGGCTTCCAGTTCGATCGCCTCTACGAGCGACGCGATGTCCTCGTTCGAGACGTCGCCGGCCGCGGGGCCGTCGTCGAGTCCCTTCTGTGCGAGTTGAAATCGGACGTTGTCTTCGACGCGCTCGCGCATCTCGGTGACGACGGCTTCGAGATGTTCCCGTTCTTCCTTGTCGAGTTGGGCCTTCCGCTGGGAGGAGATAGTGTCCGCCATGAGGTCAATGAATAGTTACTACCATCTTTCCCGGGTATATCAACCTTGGCGAAATTGGTACACAGCGCTACTCTTGCGTGATCGTGACGAAGTTCAGGACGAACTCTTGCGGGAGAACGCCGCCGTGGTAGAAACGGGCATCCGGAAGTCCCTGGTTCCTGAATCGCTGAATCGGGTCGGTCAGGATGCTGATTCTGGTATCGTCGTCGAGATAGCCCAGGTGGGTGTCTTCGTCAAGCAAGACACCAGGGGCGTCGTCGTCCAGATCCGCGCCGGCGACCCACCGACGGGTCACCTTTTCGGCGTTGCTCGGTGGATGCAGGTCGTCGATGTCGACGTGCCGTGGAAGTGAGACGAAGCCGTGGTCAGAGAGGATGTACGCACGGTCCCACTCGCCCTTCCGGAGCTTCTCGGTGATGATCCGGGAGATAGCGTCGATACGGTCGCTGAACAGCTCCTCGAAGTCCGTGAGTTCCTTCTCGCCGGTCTCGTCGATGTCGTTCCAGTAGTAGGCGACGCGCGTGTTGCTCCAGCCGACCTCGTCGTCGGCGTCCTGCATGATGTAGCTCCAGCCGTCGTTTTCGAGGAGCGTCTGTCGGCGGTGATTCGTGATCTTGCGTCCGTTCCGTTCAGGAACGAGTTCACCGTCCTGCAGTTCGATGTTGAAGCTGAACTTGCTGCCGGGGGTGAGCGCGGCCTTCCCGAACTCGGTGTCGGAGGGGAGGGTTCCCACCCACTTGCTCTCGTCAACTTCGAGCTTGGGAAGTTCGCTCCGAATGGACTCTGCGAGTTCGTGTGCGAGGTCGAAGCGCAGGGCGTCGACGATGAACAGCGCGACGCTCTGACCGCTCTGGAGGTGTTCCTGCTCCTCGGCGAAGAACTGGTGGGCGTGATTCTCGCCGACGAACGGCGAACCGGCCTCGATCTGATCCTCGACGAGGTCGCCCAGATCGGTGAGGTACTCCAGATATCTGGATTCGACCAGCGACGAGCGGAGGTCTTCGAGTTTCGCGGTAGCAGGATGCTCCTCTGGAAGAGCGGTTTCCGGTTCGCCGGAGACGATGAGGTTGAACACGGCGTTGTCGATCTGCCACGTTCCCTCCTCTACGTCGCCGTACAGCTCCACGACATCGCCAGTATCGCCGCCCTCCTCCCAGGTTTCGAGTTCGTTCGCGAGCGTCGCGATGTCGACCGCCTGGTCCCAGAGCTGTGTCCACGGAACGTCGCCGTAGGTCGCGTCGAGGCGCTCGTGGCGTTGTTCCGCCTGGGTCGCACACTGCTCGTAGTCGCCGGCGTGGAACGACTGCGTCCACTCGTTCCAGAGGCGGTGTTCGAGCGAGGCGTCGACGGGACAGTCGACGAGCTCCCACGGGTCGTCGTAGGTGCGAAGAACGTCGTGCCAGAACCGCTGGTCGGGATCGAGATAGACGCGAGCCAGTTCCTGCTTGCGTTCGGTCTTGCTCAGGACGGAGCGGAGTTCTGGTCTGGAGACGCCGAACCCACTGCTGGATTCGGGCTGGTACTCCCGTGGGAGTCGGGATTTGTCCAGTCCCTCGTCGACGAGCCACTCTGCGACGGCCCAGCGTCGCGTTCGTTCGACGATCGTCTGGGCGTCGCTTTCGCCGTCGACGGCGGCCACGCCGTTGTCGACCAGGAGATCCCGAATCTCGATCAGGTCGTCGTCGCCGGGGAGGTTCTCGGTGCCGTGTTCGAGGACGAACTGCACGGGATCGTCGTGTCCGTCGAGGACGATCCGGGTTTGGAGACTCTGGAGGTCGGGTAACCCACCCTCTCCGTCGAGTCCATCTCCGAGGATATCTGCGACCTTGTCCCGTTCGTCCCTCCCTTCGGTTTCGTCGACTTCGGCGTCTTCGAACGCTGTCCGGAGGGTCGCCGCTTGAAGGCGATCGTTCTCGAAACAGCGGGCTGCGAGCTTCCCGATGTGCTGTTCGATCACGTCGCCGGTGTGTTCGACGTCTTTGAACCAGTCGACGTCGTCGCTGCGTGCTTGCGGGACGTACCAGACGGTTCGGTCCCGTGGTGCCTCGGCGCGAAGTTCCAGCGGCGTCTGTTCCGCGGCCCGAAACGCACAGCCGAGTTGGTGGCTGGTGTTTCGGACGATATCTCGGAGGTAGCCGCCGTCGTCCCACCAGAGGACGACAGGCTCCTCGTCTGCGGCCTCGTCGATAGCACTCTCGATAGCGTCGTGGGCGCACTGTGGGAGTGTCTTCGTTGCAGGCATGCTTAGAGAACGTCATCCTCCACCGTCTTCGGGACGATTTCAGCCTGAGCGAGCGGTGTGATATTGATTTCGACGCCGTGCTTGTGGTTCGGCTGGTACCCTTCGGTCGTTATCTCTGAGAGGGCGCGGTCAGTCCAGTCCGAGGGAATTCGCTTGTCGATGGTCTGGCAGCGGTCGTCGATCTCGGCTGCCAGGGCCTTGAACTCTGCCAGCGGCGGGAGGTCGTCGACTTCGTCAACGCCCTCGTCGTCGGCCATCGCTTCGAGGAACCCCTCGTCGACGACCGAGGGGTCGTCGAGACCGGTTGCGAGCGAGGCGAGCAGGCGTTCGTCATCGGTCAGTGTATCGAACGGTTGCCCGTCATCGTCGAGGAGGTCTGCTCCTTCGCGCTCGAAGTAGTAGGTCATGAAGAGGATGCCCGTGCTGGAGTAGTGGTCCGACCCCTTGAGTCGCCAGTTGAAGTAGTCGAACAGGTCGGCCAGGTGGGCCTCGACGGACTCGTCTGCTGGCTTGGCGTACTCCTCACAAGCGCGTTCGAGTTCACCGAGGGCGTCGATCCATTCCTCTCGCCACTCGTCGACGGCGTTCCAGAAGTTGTCCGAGAAGGTGTCCTGGAACCACGCTTCGCCGTTGCGCTCTCGCAGTTCCGCCAGCGTATCTACACGCTCGCGAGTCTCCTCGCGGAAGGTGGCGACCTTCGGAGCGAGGTCCTCGACGAGTTGGCGGTCCTCGGCGTCGAAGTTGCGCTCGTCGGTGCTTCCCAGTTCTTGGAGTACGTCCTCGAAGACGCTGATCTGGTTGAGTCCGCTCGCACAGCGCTCGTACTGTTCGGCGGCTTCCGCCTGCTCACTCGTCGAGAGGGATTCGTCGCTCCGCCGGCGGTTGGCGGCACTGCGTCGCTCTCGGAGTTCGGCCTTCCGGGGTTCGAGGTACTGATTGGCGAGGCGATCCAAGAGTCCCGAATCGAGGCTGTGATAGTCGACGAAGCAGGCGAAGCCCTCGCCCGTCGAGTCAGCGATGAGTCGTTTAGTGGTGAGTTTCCATAGGATTGGTGTGTTCTCCATCCTTTCGACATGGTAGTCGATCAAATCATTCTCAATGAATGCTCGGAGGTTGGGGTAGGCCTCCTCAGCGGCGGACTTGGCTCCGAGAATTTCATCTACTTCGATGAGGCGATCTTCTGCGTACTCGCCGTAAGCATTCTCGAATTGCTCAATGATGCGGTCAAGCATATCGAGTTGGCTGTTGGTGCTGTGGAGGGGAATGATGCCGTCGTCCTCCTCACGCACAGCCTCTATCGCGAAATGATGAACGAGATCTTTGACCTGTTGGTCGATGTTGTCCGGAATTTCTGGAATTGACTCGGGATCGGGGACTTCACGATCTTCGGGGTCCTCAGCTGTCCGGAGAAAGATTTCTTGACGGATATCTTTTCTTGTACTCTCGGAGATGTCCAGCGTGTCGTATATCAAATCATCAATCTGGTCAGAGAGATCCTCTAGCCGCTGCTGATTTTCCAACCTTCGTTTATATATCTCTCTCGTGGCCTCAGGGATTGATTCGTCCTTGTTAACTGAAACTACCGCCCTATCTTGCTCAGCCAAATCCGAGTGAGGATGTTCATAGTTAGTTTCTGATGCTTCTGCTGGTATCAATTCAGCCTCCGCATAGAATGGGCTCTTGGGATCACTAGATCGCAGTTCAACAACGATTTGGTATTGCTCTTGAGCGAGTGTTTTCAGCTGATCTACTTTCTCAAGAGAGTCATGCCATGGCAAACTCCCTACCTCACCCGAATTCCAGTGTCTTTCTGTCGTTATTGAGAGCATCAGGCAATGATACAGAGAAGAATTGAGTATTGCCAGTGTTTTCCAGAGAGAGATTTCCGTCCGAGGAATGAGCATGTATCCCGTATTACTGTATAGCCCCTCAGACGGGAAGTATCCGAATCTCCTTCCTGTCCTTTTTATATATGTCCAGGTCAGGCCCTCTTTGCCGTAATGCTCCTCATTCCTTGTTCGGAACTCGCTAGGTGACCTTTTTATTGTCTCACCAGATTCGTTCCACTCAACAGTCTCATGAACCTGTGGAACCATCCATGCCACCGGTCCTCCCTTTGAGATCGGTTTGAACGTCCCGAAGTCCTGTATTTCCCAGTGAAGCCGAATAAATCGATCATCATCCCCTGTTGTGAGTCCTTGACGAGCATACGCAATTGAACCTCCATCGATGTCTGCCTGCTCGGCGTCAATCTTCAATTCCTCATTATGCAACTGTCTGACTTCTTGAGGAATGGAATAGCAAATCGAAGTTCCAGGAATAGATGCGAATTCGCTTAAGCCGACCTCGAAGTGGCGCTTTACCTCCCCTACCTCAGAACACAGTGTTTGAACGAATACCGTTTCTTTCTCTTTTGTGTCAATATCGTGTAGGCGTAGGAATGTCCCCTTGCCGCTAGTATTGTCAGTATTCGTCCGCACTACCGTACCAACCGTTCCGACAGTCGCGTTGTCGAGTATTCCGTATCCGAACTCAGCTAAGAAATCAAATTGCCCCCGTTCCCCGACAAAGTCTTCTCGGAAGCTTTGGTATTTGTCTTTAAACATATAGCTCCAAGGAACAAGCATCCCAACTCTTCCGGTGACTTTTGTAATTGATTCGCAGACTTCGAAGAAATTGATGTAGAACTCAGCGGCATATTCGTAATTATCCTCCACGTAATCTTCGACGATGTCTGGCATTCTATTGACCGAACCATACGGCGGATTCATCAGCGCCACGTCGTAATTCTGCGCCAGAATGTCCAGTAGCCGAACGAAGCTCCGAAGGTCCTGTGCGAGGAACGAATCCGCGTCCCGGTGTTGGTCGACAGCCTCCCGGAGACTGTGGAGGACCTGCCCGAGCGTGTGGCTCTCGGTGGGGTCGTCGCCCAGCGTGAGTTGTACACCCTCGGTCTCGCTGTCGTCCTCGAACAGCTCGCCGAGCGTTCCACGTACATCCAGCAGACTCCCGAGTCCGTTGACCTCCTCGAAGGCGTCGAGGATTCGACGGAGGGCGTCCTCGACCTTCGGATCGTCGCCGGCCACCTCGTCGAACACTGCCTCGACGCCGTCGACGTCGGCCACCGTCGCGTCCGCACAGACGATACCGACCTCGGGCATGTCGAACCCGTCAGCACCGTCGGCCTCTGCGCGGGTCCGCCCCTTCAGATACAGATTGAAGGCCGCGAGCTGGCAGGCCCGCATGTCCAGGTCGACGCCGTAGAGATTGTGCTGGAGAATCTTCCGTGGAATCTCTTCCTCGGGGAGGTTCGTCTCGGCACGCCAGATACGTTCCAGTACGTCGAACGCGTACAGCAGGAAGTGTCCGCTCCCACAGGCAGGGTCGATGACGCGAAGCTCCTCCGGGTGGTCGAAGTCGGTCGGCTCGCCCTCCTCTTCGGAGGGGACGAGATAGGTACAGAAATCGGCGATGTCGGGCGACTCGTCGGGAGAGAGCGGACGGTTCTTTCGTTCTTCAGGGGAGAACCCTTCCTGCGCTTCGACGACGTCCTGTAACTCGCCGGTGTGTTCGAGGTAGAGCTTCCCGAGTGAGTTGTCGGTGAGCATCCGGACGACCCAGTGGGGGGTGTAGAACTGATTCGCCGGAGGGACGTCCTCGGGTTCGAGGCCTTCTCGGTCGCCTTTGCGGCGCAGGTCGTCGAGCAGCTTGACGTTGTAGTACTCGTAGACCCATCCGAGCACGTCGTCGGCCCGCCAGACCTCGTCGGGGACGGAGTCGAGCATGTCACAGAGTTCCTCGAACGTATCGTCGTCGGGATCGACGAGGCTGTACGCCGACGAGCGATCGAATAGAATCTCGATCTCTTCAGCGAGAGTATCGCATGCACGATGGTACGCCTCCAGAATGGCCTCATCTTCGAGCAGGAACTCCTCGTGGACGAGCGTCTCCGCAGCGGGTGTCAGACCGTTCTCCTTGAAGACAGTGACCTCCTCGTCGACGAAGTCACGAACCTCCATACAGCGGAGCGCAGCCAGCCGATTGACGATTGTGTAGCCGACGCTCGTGATGTACTGCTCGAAGCCATCGTCCCAGGAGTGACCGTCCACGGCTTCAAGTTCGATCGCCTCGACGAGTGACGACGTATTCTCGTCGAGCGCGTCCGTGTCATCTGGCTCGTCGTCGAGCCCTTGCTGCGTAAGCTGGAATCGGACGTTATCTTCGACCCGATCTCGCATCTCGGTAACGATATCTTCCAGATGTTCGCGTTCGGCCTTGTCCAGTTGCGCCTGCTGCTGAGAGAGAGAATCACTTTCCATACGAAGATACCTGTATGCTACCTTCCACTGACAGCAGTGACTTCAATGTTGCCGACGCCGCCCGGCCTTCTACCGCTAATCACCAGGATCATTGGGGCAGGTATCTTCGTTGAGGGTAATGGGTGAATCGGAGGTTGAAGTCGTCAATATCGCAGCAGTGGGAGATCTGGGTTCAGAAGTAGATATCGAGCAGTTGCCCACGATTCTGAGCTCCCTGTCTCGAATTTCGACCTGAGTACAACGCGACCTTTCTCCGATTCGAAGAAGATGGCGAGTTGGTCATCCTGTATACCTCGGGCAAATACAGTCTCCGTGGGGGCGACGAATTCGACAATATGCACCGGGTGAACGACCAGTTCCTCTCCTATCTCGACGAACTCGGTCCGGAACTCGATGATCCTAATGTAGAACTCAAAAACGTCGTCGCAGTCGGGAATCTCGATAGAGAAATCAATCTTGTGGCACTGATGATCGGGTTGGGCTTGGAAAAGGCAGAATACGAGCCCGAACAGTTCCCTGGGCTCGTCTATCGACCCACCGAGAGCCGTTGTGTGATGCTCGTCTTCGCGAGCGGGAAAGTCGTAGTAACGGGTGGGAAAACACGAGAGGAGGATCAGGAGGCGTTCGACCACCTGAAGGCGAAAGTCGAGGAATTCCTGTAACTCGATCTCCGATTGTAGTCTAGCATGTATCACCCTCGTCTTCCGCAACTTCAGAAGGCCATATTGGATTCTCTGGGCGCGGGATCTCCTCTACCAAGTCCTTCTCAAACTTCGATGCTCTCCAAGCGATGACGTTCTCCTTCCGCTGCACGTACTTCTCATCGGTGTCCAGCCAGCGAGCAATATCCTCGTAGCTGTGCCCTCCACATAGTAGTACCAGCAATGCGAAATCGAAGCGGTCTAAGTTACTCTCGTTTGCATCGGCGTCGATACGGTCGAGGAATGCTTCCTCAGCCGCTTCAACGAAATGCATCAGTATATTATACAGCTCTTGGTCGTCGAATCCTTCGAAGTCAAATCCATCAGTAATGTCGTAATTGCCGGGGTTGCTTTCTTCGACATCCCACCGGAGGTCCTCAAGATTCGCTCTATCACAGCTCCGAAGGGCATTCAATTGATCTTCCTGTTCTCGCTCCCAAGTTGTGATCGTATCAGCGATTGCTTCGGACTGTGCATGATCGATATACGGCTCACACCCCCGCTTTGCGATAACCGACTCGATGTTCTTTCCCGAGATTGCCAGAAGGACGGACGCACACCGGTCTGTCTGCTCAAGAATATCTGCAACTTCTCTGCGGGATTCGAGTTCGTTGAGCCCAGCACGTGTCTGTGCATCGTGTACAAGGTTGTTGCGGCGGTCTTTGACATCGACAAGTGAGCCGTGGTCACCACCGGTCAGTATCTGTATATCACAGAGTTTCTGCAGCCGCTTTGCGTGACCCATGCTCCGAACGTGTTCAGTGATGCTATCGAGACGCGCTTCCTCCCGAAAGAGTTCATTTAGGACTGTTTCTGTCGTTAGCTCCTCGATGAGCGCTGAAGCGAGGAGAAGATACGAAAAGAATGACCGTTCAATCTCGCTATCGATTTCATCCGCCGAACGGAGTTTCTCGGCAATCTCGTCGCGCTGCTCAAGGTAATATTCGAGGACGTTATCTGAATGTCCGACTAGAGAATTCTGACGTTCTACGTATGCAACTTGTAGCAGTAGTTCCTTCTTGAAAGGAGTATCCTCGCTCAACTCTTTGCACTGCTGAAGCGATGTTGTAGGGAGATGTCGAGTCAGATAATCGATGTCATCGTAGACTAGCGGCGTATTCGTCGGGCAGTTATCTACGATTGACTGGAAGTCATCGTCATCAGACAATTCACTGAGTGCAGCTCGAATTTCATCGACACTTAGTGCTCGGAGATCCTCAGACTCGTCTGATTCATCTCCGGTCGGCACGACACGGTAGGACGCATCCGCGTCCCCAACTATGACCACTGGCCCCTCAAGATCCAGAACCTGATATTCACCGATAGGACTCAGAGACACCGAGTCAGAATCTATCGTGAAGGATATACCGAAGTCAGTACCGTCGCCATACACGCGTTAAAACAGCAAAGGGCTCTATTCGACTTGGGCTTCGTACTCGTCCCAAAGCGTATCGATGTCCGTGCCGGTCTCCTCTGAGATGTGACGCAGCAGCTGCGCCTTATTCTCGAAGCGCCGGAGCTGGCCCTTTGCACTCATACTAGCTTGTAGTAGCCGCCGCCGTAATAAATCGCAGGGTGTATTTCTCAAACAGAGGTTGTCACTCAGATCTGTCGATGAGGACGATCGATTCGTCACTGAGCTCGTCCAATTCCTCCTGAACGGTCCGCATACGATTCAAAACCGTCTTCGCTTCTGAGAGCAGTTCGGATACGCGATCTTCGGTCGGACGATCATCAGCGTCGACGACGGCAGTCACTTCGTCGGTGATCGTTGCGTTCGGAATCTCCTGACGAAGTTCCTCTGCGACGCGTTGCAAGTCCGCCCATGCACCACCGCCTGTTCTGGGATCGTCCGCTTCATCGATGAGCTGCTGTACTCGCTGGAGTGACGGTGGTCGAGATGAACCGAGCACGGTCTCTACAGCTTCGGTCGTCGGCGAGTCTGGATGCTCCGCACGAAGGGTGTCCCCCGCCGATTCGAGCTGTGCCCACGGACTCGGGTCACCATCGAGGATTTCGTTGACGTTCTCGTATGTTTTGGCCTGCTGTCGGACGCTGGAAGCGACGAGTGCTGCTTCTTCAATCTGGTCGCCAGCCCACGCAGTCTCGAACACCTCCTCGATGCTGTCGAACGAAACGCCACGGAACGTGTCTGTGGCGTCTTCGAGCAGCGCTCGAACCGACGATTCGTGCTCCTGCACCCACGTCGTGAGATCTCCACAGATTGCCGTTGGGTCTGATTTGTCCACCGCCTCAGCAGTGATTCGCCGGTACTGATCTGAGAGGACGTCGACGCGGTGACCGGTCGCGTCGGCGATCCGGGTCGTCAGCGTCTCCTTCGTGGGCACGGAACTACTTTCGGCCGTGGTCTGCATTCGCGACGTGATCGTTGCGCTGGGGTACAACGACTCCAGCAACTCCAGCGTCTCCGAAAACTGCGCCCAGAGCGATTTCTCGCCCTCTTCGACGGCGTCCGGCCGAACGTGGTGAGGCCGGGCTTGGGAGTCGAGTGAAACGAGTCTCCCAGTGAACAGTTCACGCGCGTCTGCGAACGTCTCGGCATCCGACTTGACGCCATCCTCGACGAGATCCGAGGTGGTGATCTCGCCACCACTGTACGCCGGCGACAGTGCGCTTTCGAGGGCATCCAGGGAAACGTCGAACTCGCGGGAGACGCCCTTGAACGTCCGTTTGACGAGGACGCTGTGTTCGTCGACCCAGGTAGCGAGTTCGTCGACCCATGCGTCCGGGTCGTCGCCGTCCGGATCGTGACCGAGGACAGTCGACACAACTGTTCGGATTTCCTTCGGATTGATCGTATCGACGCCGAACCGCACCTGCAACGAGGTGAGGCCGCTCTTCGTACGCACCTGGCGACCGATCGCTGCTGGATCGGTAACGTAGTCGGTGTCCTGTTTGAGAGCAACCTTCTCGTTGGACGTGGCGAGCGTGATGAGCAACGCTGCCATCGACTCCTGGGGCGTCCCTCGATAGTCTCCGTTCGCCGTCCGGGTTTGCTGGAGTAACGTCTCGACGTCGACTGCGCTCTGTTGTTCGTATTCGTCGATGAACTCCCGGCACCACCCACTGCTACCGATAGTTCGATTCGACGTGTCCACGCCCAACATGACTGCATCGCTATCGGCGAGCGGCCAATCGCCGCTCCCTCTGAAGAACTTCGCTAACCCCTTCGCATCGTCGACCTCGACGAGCGGGCGGGACAGTACCTTCCGAGTCGACCCGAACACGGACTGAACTTGGTCTTCGACGGTGTCTTCGAGGACACTCGGTCGCTCTCCACGGTACTCGTGAACCGTATGGACTGCTGCATTCTCGAGGAGATCGCTCACCGAAGACTCCAGTCGACGTTTGTCGGTTCGATGTTCTCGTTCGAGTTCCTCGTGTGTCTCCGTCTCTTCGTCGAGAACCTTCCCCATACCGAGGACGTTCCGTATCCTGTCGAGCGTCGTCTCGGGCACCTCGATTGCGATGAGAATGTGTTCTCCACCGGCTCGGCCGTCGTTTACGTCCTTCCACGTGCCGACCTGATCAGTAACCGTCTCTGGATCGTCGGCCAGCACCCGGATCCGAACGGCATCGAACTCCGTCGTTGGCGCTCGACCAACTGGGTCGAGGATGGAGTACTCGTACCGGAGCGGGACGAGCCGTTCGTCGCCGACGTCCGCTTCGTGAAGGCTGCTATCGCTCCGGAAGAAGCCGTCGTTCTCTCTGAGTCGCGTCTCCAACCACGCGGATAGCTGATGCGGCGAGATTTGCTCGGCTTTGGTCTGGGCTCGACTGAGAATGCTCTCCTGTTCTTCCGAGACCAGCGTGTATACTTCGTCACCTTTGTCGTTCGTTTCAGTGAGCACCTTTCGCTTGTCGACGAGCGTATTCAGCGCCGACTCGGTCTCTTCGACGCTTTCATCGACAGAGGCGTGGACGTCGTCGAGCATCAGCCGACCCAGGTTCTCCGGCGTCGCTGGAACGGCCGGCGTCTGGTTGAGGAGGTACAGCGCTTTCGATACTCGGACCTCCCAGGCGTTCTCATCGCCGTCGAAGGTCGGGATCAACGTGTTGTCCAGCATCTCCTGCACCCACAGCGGGACATACGTCGTCTCCTCGACCAGGAGGTCGAACAGTTCGTCCCACGTGACGAGCGCACCCTCCTCGGCTGTTGCCCAGTCGAACTTCGTGAACAGCGACCGAACCAACACGAGCAGCGCTCGTCCCTGGATGTAGTCCCGATCCGTCGCCCTCCCCTGAGTGATCAACTCCTGCATCACCTTTCGGAGCAGCGTGAGATCGTACTCGCGGAAGGGATACGACTCGACCGGATCCGGGTCGGCGCTGCCGACTGGCGAATACGTTTCCAGCGACAGATCGGGCATCGATGAAACGAGTGACGAGACTCGCTCACTGCCCGAACTGTCCTTCTGCAGCCACCGCTTCCGGACGATGATCTCCGTGTCAGCGCCTTCGAGTGGGACCTGCTGGTGTGTCCAGTGGTCGTCCGCCGGCTCACCGATCAGACTCTCACGTGTCGCCGGGAGCGAGTACTGCCCAGTCGTGACGACGACCGGATTCGGGCCGTGTTGAAGCGCTTCCATCGTCTCCTCGAACTCGCGGTAGCGATGCCGGCTATCGCCGACGAACAGCGCAACCTCGTCGAGTCCGAGGAGCAACTCGGTCCGGGGACCGCCTTCGTTCAGTGCGTCGGTGACGGTCTCCACTCGCTGTACCAGTTCTGCGGGATCGAACGACTCGGGATCGACATCGTCCTCCGCTCGCTCGATGGATGCTTTGACGCCAGCTTTACTGTCGAGCTCGGTGCCTGCTGTCTCCGTCAACGACGGAAGTGCTTCGTAGAGCCACCGACGTAGGGATGCCCGTTCTTCGAGAACGTCCTCGAACGTCTGGCCGTCGTGCTCGGCGTCGGTGAGCGCGTCCCAGACACCGTCGTATTCCATATCGACGGTCCAGGCCCACTCGAGCAACCAGTTCGGGTCTGTCGGATAGCCGAGTTCGCGACCGATCGCCTCGAAGATGAGGAACGGAAGCGGCGGTTCTTTCGAGGCGTCCCGATCGAGGAGATTCAGGAAGACCGGCTTGAGGCGATCGACGTGTGAGTCGTCGATCGAGCGGGCAAGGTTGTCGAATCCGGGCCACTGCTGAGCGAGTTCGTCACCCAGATGTGCGAATTCCGATTCACTGTCTGCAACGAGCCCGATGAGTTTCAGGAGGTGGGTTTTCCCTGATCCGAAGGTCGCGTGGAGATAGAGAAAGCGTGCTGCTTCTCCGGGATGGGTTTGGATGACCTCTCCGAGCTCTGTAAGTACGCGCTTTGCACTGTCAGTCTCGTGGAACTCTGCGACGTCGGTCGCTGCGCGCTCTCGCGCATTGACCTTCTGGACTTCTTCGAGTTGTCGTGTCGGATCGCTACGGAATAGCTCATTGATACTCATTGTTGGAGATGCACCTCCTGGACGGGACCCGGAATCTGGTGCGCTGGATAGTAGTGTCGTGGTTCTCCGTCGAAGAAACTCAGCTTCCCGCCGACGTCATCACCGGGGTACATTACACCGATGGTAGACCTGACGTTGCGACGGTCGAGTTCGTCGAGGAGCTCGGACGCACGAGTGAACGGATAGAGGCTCCCGAGGTTGAGAAGCAAGACGACGTGTTGTTGCGTTTCCAGCCGGTCGTCGTCGATCTCGTTCGTGATCATCTCCTCGACGAGCTCCTCCGCCAACCGATCCTGCATCGTCTCTTCAATACGCTCAGCGGTCGTCTCGCCACCCAGTGCCACCGAGAGATTGTAGACCTGCGTCTTCGGGAGGAGTTCGTCGAGCCAAATCGGCTGGACCGTGACCCCTTCATCGACAACTGGCGGTTCTTCTGCGTCCGTCGCCCATCCGCTGAGTCGGTCCGCAACCCGGTGTTCGATTGATGGATCGACCGCTGCGATCACGAATGGATTCCGGATGCCGGCTTGCCCATCAGCGAACGTACACAGCTTCTCTTTGAAGGCGAGATACGGTGAGTCAGTCATCGAATGATCACCCCCGAATCAGCCCGCTCTACATCCAATTCTCTGCTCTCGACGAGACGTTCGAGGCGCTGATCGATTCCCCGTCGGTCGTCCGGGAGAACTCCGATTTGATCCACGTCGCCGGGTGTCCGGTCGCCGACGATTGCAGAGAGGCGACCGAGTCTGGATTCGAGTACGTCGACGTCGTCTTCGGTAGCGTCTGTCCGAGGTTGCACACCAGCGATGTCATCTGCCGCCGAGGCCAGCGTATCTTCGTCGTCCGAGTTTAGTGCCGTGACTGCCTCGTCTACGGTTTCGTACCAGCGCCGAAGCTCACGAAGCGGCGTGATGTAGGTCCGCTCGAAGGCGACATGCACACTCGACGGGAGTTCCGTTGCAGGAACGACCCACGGATGTTCCTCCAGCCGCTCCACGAATGTAGCGAGTTCGTGCTCATCGACGTACGCGTTCCAAGAGCGTTGGAATTCGGCGCTACAGTCGGTAGCAGTCTCCCCAACCAGGACTTTCCACCCATCGGTCGTCCACCAGCTCCCATCGAACGCATGGAGCGCATCACGCTGCTCCGCAACCAATGACTGCGCCTTCTCATCGATCCATTCGAACTCACGGTCACCGACGGCCAGTTGTGCATCGAAGCGGTAGAGCGACAGGAGCCGTCGATTCCAGACATCTACGACTTCGTCGAGCCATTCCTGTCCGGCGTTCGTCTGTTCAATCGCATCCCCCAGTCCGTCCCCCTGTGACCTGACGACGGTGAGCCGGTCAGCGGTTGCATCGATACGCTCTGATAACGCTTCGACGAGGCTGTCGAGCAAACCGGCGACAGCGTCCGAACGGATATCCGTGTCTGCGACCAATTGGACGTCCTCTTGGAGACCAGTGAGCGCCGAACGGAGCTGTGTATTCGCGTTCTGGAGGTTAATCAGTCCATCAGCGACAGTCTCTGTAGTCTCCTTGAATCCTCCATCTTCGAGCAGTTTCCCAATCGGTTCACGTGGAAGGAGTTTCAGTCTCGTCGTCGATAGCTGGCTCTGATCGAGAACGACTTCGTTTGCGAGGGTGTTGCCGTCTTCGTCGACAGGAACGAGTCGACCTTCCCGACAGAACCCCCAGATGATGGCACACAATGCAGGGCGGGCCTCGTCGTAGAACGGCTTTTCGTCGGTGATCCCATCGAGGACCGTGTTCATGTTGAGGCCATCGTCCTTGTCCCTCAGCTGCCGGCCAGTGAGCGACAACACGTTTCGCTGAATGCTTTTCTTTCCTTGCCTCGCGGATGGATCCGAGGAGGGGACCTGTATCGTATGTGCCCACGCTGGGAGTGGATCGTCAGTGGAAAGCTCGGCGAGTTCCTGCAGTCGGTCGTCGGTCACCTGGAGCATCATCGGATGGAAGTCGTCCGGATATCCGACGTCGACGGCAGTTTGCACTGCTTTCGCGAGACTCCCGATGTTCGTTCGATCTTTCACCGTGTAGGAGCCGCTCTGCATCGCGCTGACGAGTTTGCTTCTGACAGCACTCGCCCGCCGGTCGAGATCGCGTTCAACAGCAGGTGGGACGGTGTGTGTCGAAATCGCGTCTCGAAGCGCCCACCACTCGACGATGTGCTTCCGAAGGTCGTCGAGTCCGTCAGTGTCGATCTCCCAGTACAGCGTTTCTTCATCCCCATCGTCTGGCGAATGAGCGGGATGGACGCCCTGCACTGCAATGGAGACTTCTAACCCTCCCTCGGCTTCCCTGGTCGTCTCGAATCCGACTCCGTCGAGACTAAATTCGTATGCGACGGGATATTCGTCACCAGATTCACTATACGGAACGGATTCCGGGAGGGAAAGATCCTGCATGATCCGTTCCCAGAGATGCTCGTCCAATGCGTGGAGAATAGCATCCCAGTCTGGGTTCTCCTCGTTTGCCTCGGTATCGTCGTAGATGAGGCGCTCTTCCTGTGTGGCGAACCGATATCTCGCACCGGATTCGTCCTCGGTCGGCCGGATGAACTTCTGGAGCCGCCCCAGCGACTCCTCGACTCGGTTTTGCGTACTGATCCACGACCGACCGTTGAGATCGGACATCACGGAGACGGCGATGTTCCCCTCGTTCAGTGGGACGATATCGTGGACGTGCTGCAGCAACAAGACCGCTTTCGCCACGTCGAGATCGAACGCTTCCAGATTGCCATCCGCGACTTCGTCTGCGATACTTCTCCCCCCCTCATGGGACTCATTCGCTCCAGCCTCGTCATCGTCGGGTAGCTCTCCGATAACTCGAACGTCTTTCTCGAGGGTCTCCTCCAGCTCTGGTTTGATCAGTTCATAGAAATCGACCAACGTAACGACGTGGTCAGGTTCTCCGTCTTCAACCCAACTCTGGAGGAGATTGTGCATGAGCGCGAGAATCGCGCGAGCGGTCCCCGAGAAGATCGATTTTGCTGGATCGGGGGCTTCCTGCCTGAGATTGAACAGTATCTCGAGGAACAGCGGCGCGTGATAGGGAAGGAATGGGTAGAACTCGACGAGCTCGTCGTCGTCGATGCTGTCGAGTGGCGGTTTCGTATTCTGCTTGATTTCGTTGTAAACCAGTGATTCGGTCGGTTTCACCGAGGCCTCGTCGAGTACCTCACGAACTCGGGCCTCGCCTCGGTCGGATTTCTCGAACAGACGCCGCTTTGCGATGTCGCCTACGTGTTTACTGGGTAGCTGGTAGCGGTGCGGGAAGCGGTCTTTGACGATACTAAAGTCGGCACCGTGAGCGGCGAACTTCGGCTGGACGTCTTCGATCTTGGCTTGTGCAGTCGCAACGAGCTGGATGTCGCCATCACCGATGTCGTCGATGTTCTCCGCGAGCGTCTGGAGTTCAGTCAGGCGCTCGAAGTCCGTCCCGATAAAGAGACTCACCTCGTCGAGAAGCAACACCAACTTCACCGGCTTGCCTAACTCGTCCTCCCGCTCTTCACGCAGTTGATTCAGCCGTGTCACCACTTCCTCTGGATCGATATCCGACGGTCTGAGGTCCGTGTACCCATCACGGGTTTCGTTGACCTCCTCGAAGAGTTTGGGTAGAACCACATCTGCGAGCGCACTGTAGTTCTGGATATCCTTCCAGAGATCCTCTGAATCCCAGTCGTATCCACCGCTCTCGGCAGTAACGGTTTCAAGCACCGCTTGTGCACGAGTCTGGCGGTCAGGCCATGCTTCCGTCGTCCGGAACCACTTCTCGAAATACGCGACGTCAAGCTGCGAGGAGAGTCCTGTCGAGATCTCATCGTCGACGCCGGTCAGATCGGGGTCCTGATGGGCGTGTCTGAGAACGATCTCGCTGAAACTTCGCTGCTTTTGCCCCTGGTATTTCAGGAGATTAACCGAGACAGGGATGACGTAATATTCCTCGTGGATGTTCTGCCAGTGCGCACGCAGTTGGTCCTCGCTGGCATCTTCTGTTACTTGCGTAAGGTCATCCCAGACCTCGCTATACTGTCCTTCGAGCCAGTCGGTGTCGAGCAGTCCGTCGAGGACGGTCAGAAGATGGCTCTTTCCGCTGCCGTAATAGCCGTAGAGCCAGTAGTTCGACCCGGTACGCATATCGTCCGCCTGTCCGAGCATCCGGTCGACGAAGTCTCGAATAAAGCGTTGGGAGTCCGCCGTTACGTGGTACGACTGGATGGCCCGCTCGCGATGATCGCGTTCGTCCCTGTCGATACGGACCGATTCCTCGAAATCGTCTGGAAGGTCTTCAAACCAACTCGCATCGACCATCAACTGTCACCCCCATCCTGTACCCACGAATATGTTTCTTCACTGGGGCGTAGGTCGAGGTCTCCGTGGAGTTCGAGATATTCCCAAGCGGTGGTGGTGGCAGCACGGTCGAACAGTTCTTCCCAGCGCTGCTCCGGTTGGAAGAGGTATAGCAATCCTCGAGGGGCTGTAATCCAATCTTCATCGCCGATCTCGAACGAATAGTCCAACGCAACTAGAAGTGGTATAGTTCCTACTGAAGGAGAATCCCCTTCTACTGCTTGTTGTCCCTCGAGAACACCGATTTCACGCATTACGGATCTGATCCCTTCGCACCAGCGTTCCGTCGTCGATTCTGCGTACTCGAAGCTGCTACCATCGGAATAGGTGAGGTTGCCGAGGATCGTTGAAAGAGTCTCGTTCGAGAAGTCCAGTGGGTTCGGTTCGCCTCGAGCTACACGAGCACTGTATTCGTGGACGACGTACCGAACCAAGCTATCGTCAGAAACAAGGTACAGATAGAGGATCTGTGCCTTGTCTCGGGACGTGTCACACTGATCAAACACCTGGGGGAGAACACTCGGGTTCGGGAGAGCCGTTGGTGCATTTTTGAACCGCGATGTCAGCACCCGATAGATTTTCTGAGAACTCCCCCGTGTGCTCCGATTCGAGAGGCGCTCGTCGAACCAGATCTCCTTCACATCGTTCCAGTTCCCCTTATCTGCGTAGAGCTGAGCCAATTCCTCAGCCCGATCGACGAGGAGACCGCACATCGTGAGATCCATGTTGACTTCATCCGGCGAAAGTTGTCCAGACAAAGATGAGAGAGGAGCGTCACCTCCATCGGATATGAGGGTCATACGTTGGTAGACTAAACCGACCCACTTTATATTTCGTCTATCACCGATGGCCCGATTATTGCCGATGCTGTGGTCAGATTAGCCTATTTGGACTTGGTGAAGATTCCTAAACTGTCTCCAACTGAGCGGTGAATTTGTCTGAGGAACTGGGATACACTGAGAAGGTATCATTCATCTAATTACTGTTACCAAGAGTGAAGTAACAGCCTCGTCATCGTACAGGTTGTTCGATGGATTCCACGCTTCTCACCGGTCCAAAACATTCACTTCTGGAAGAGCAGGCGTTCCAGAAAGCCGACACCGTTGCTGGTGATTCGCTCGGTAGTATTCTCTACATCACGCGAAACGACGCTCGACGAGGTCACGTCGAAGATGCGTGGGCAGATACACACCGTCCACTTCGCCTCCGAGCCGAGACGCTCGACGCAGTCGTCCGTGACTGGTACGAAGCGCTCGACGGCCCAATCGCGAGACTCTCCGGGCAGGTGAACCGTCGTCTCACGGAATACGCTCTCGACCAGGCGACCAAGAGCGAGGGGAGCATTCTTGCAGGCGAGCCAGCATCTGCGGCACTCGCGGACGGTTTCAGTAGTCGCTTCTCGCTGTTCGATGACGCTGGCGTCTCTACGGCTGAGGAACTCGCAACCGAATTCGACGGATCAGAGCTCGACGAACGAATTGCGACGGCGACTGTCGATGCCTATCGATCCTATGGAGTGCTTCATCGCGACCACGTCGACGAATGGACCGCGACACGTGGTGAGATCTTCCAGGCCGTCGCGACTGCCGACGCTGATCTAGCAGACCTCTCGCCAGAACTCGACGCCGTCATACTCTCCGGCTATCACGAGTTCCGACCCGTCGAACGTGCTGTGATCGAGCGGATCGTCGATGCGTTCGATACGATCGCGATTCTCCCGCTCCACCAGCACGGCGACGGGGGCGTCGACAGTGTCACCGTCGATGGACTGGGGGTCTACGAGGAGCTGGGATTCGAGCGGAACGTGGTCGAACCACAGCAGGGTACTGCTGTCGACGTCGCCACAGTCACGAACGCGATGTATCGCCACGACCCCGGTGACGTACCGACGCCAGAGACACTCCGCTGGCGGGAGTTACCGACGCCGGAACGCGAGGTTCGATTCGTCGCTCGCGAACTCCGAGCGGAACTCGCTGACGGTCGCGATCCGGACGACCTCGCGGTCGTGATTCCAGGCACCGAGGCGTATGCGGGGTACGTCGACGATGTCTTCGAGACCTATGGCATTCCCCACGTGACGACCGCTGCATCCCAACTGGATCGGACCTTTGCAGGGAGCGTCGTTCACGATCTGCTTCGTCTTGCCGAGCAGGACCCCCACGCTGAGGATTTGACATCGCTGCTGGCGAATCCACTCGTCGACTTCCTCTCCCGAGAGCACGTTGACGCTATCACGGCAGCTGCTCGACGCCGCGACACTGTCGCGCTCGATCCGCTGCTCGACGACATCGACGACGACGCGAGGAGACATATTGAAGACCTCATCTCGTCGCTCGGTACGCTCCATACGGGTGACATCGAAACAGCGCTCGACGTTTTCCGCCGAGTGCTGGCTGACGACTTCGAGCTCGAATCTGCAGTCGAGAACTATGCCGGCGGGACGACACAGGCGACGGAGCAGCAAGCATACGCCGTCGTCGACGAGGTTCTCAGTTCATTTGAATCGATGCAATCTGTTTCCAATGATCTCTCGCCACTGGCGTTGCTCACTCGGGCGTTCGATGGCGTTCCGATTCGTGTTCCTCAGGGTGCTGCCAGCGGTCACGTCGAGGTTCTGGGGATGCTCGACGCGCGGATGCGCTCGTTCGAGAACGTCTACGTCGTCGGGCTCACGACTGAACAGTTCCCCGTCTCACCGGAACGACCGGCATTTTTCGACGAGATGACCGACGCCCATCCTCGGTTCGACACGGGTGACGAGCGCCTTCGAGGCCGCTATCTTTTCGCGACACTCCTCGCGAACGTCGATGAAGTCACACTCACAACTCCAGCATCGGGCGATGATGAATCGGCAGTCGTCCGCTCACCGGTACTCGATGAACTACAACGAGTGACCGGTATCGAACCAGTAGACGGTCTTGACGAGCGCATCGGCTCCCGTGAAGACCTCCAGCGTCGCCTCGCCGCTCACGCACGTCGGCGAGTTGCTGTCGATCACGCCGGCGAGCAGGGCGACCTCACACCCGACCAGACGAAACGAACTGACCGGGGCCTCAGCTGTGCCGAGAATCGAAGCGATCCAGATCTCACATCTCACGATGGCCTTCTCGATGCAGACACTGTCGATGCGGTGTATCCTCCCTCTAAGCGCGAACCCTACAGCGCGAGCCGAATCGAACGGTACGTCGAATGCGGGTTCAAGTTCTACGCGGAGAACGTTCTCGACATCGAGGATCCGGACGACGTCGAAGTGACGCCGACGCCGCTCGAGACCGGTAGTTACGTTCACGACGTTCTCGAACGCTTCTATGTGGAGCTTGCGGCGGAGTCGAGCGAGGAACTCGATGTCAGTGCATACGAGAGAGACGAATTGGAAGATCGTCTCCTCGATATCGCACTCGACGAACTGGCGGACGCCGACTTCGAGTACGACGGCCTGTTCTATGAACGCTGGCTCACTGAGTTGTTCGCCGGCTTAGGCGACTCTGAAACGAACCCGTACGCGGGCAGTTCGAGACCGCACGAAGCACCCGAGAAAGGGCTGCTCGCGACGTTCATCGAAGAGGAACTCATGCGAGGCGGCGATACCCGACCGCGCTGGTTCGAAGCCCCATTCGGTGACGGATTACCTGATTCCGACACGGGACCGTTCGAGGTTGAACAACCTGACGGGTCGACCGTTTCGATCCGTGGGTACATCGACCGCGTCGACGAGGGTGGTACCGACGAACAACCGGAATTAGCGCTGTACGACTACAAGACGGGACGCGCACCGTATATGACCAAGACGACGGGCGGGACGAAGTTCCAGCTCCCGATCTACCTCCTCGCTGCGGAGGCCGTCTTGAGTGAGGACGATCTCGATGACGCTGCACTGTCCGCGACGTACTACCAAGTCCGGCCGCCAAACGACGTCAAAGTCCCACGCGGTGTGGAATCGAAGTTCGATTCACAGGCAGAGCTACGTCGATTCTTGGACGAAGTCGTGCCGGAGTGGCTCGGTCAGATCGACGACGCCATCGCGAATGGCCGGTTCCATACGACGCTGTTGTCGAGTCGGGGAGCGAATTGCAGCTACTGTGACTATCGTCGCGCCTGTGACGTCCGCCACCATCGGAAGCGCGAGCGCGTCGACCACGCACGGGGAGACGAGTCAGCGTATGTTCCGTTACGCGTTCAGGACGATGCGGACCTCGAGGCGGTGATGAGCGATGACTGATGAAGACGATGCAATTCAGCTAACCACCGAACAGGAAGACGCACTCGTTCAGGACCGGAACGTAGCCATCACCGCCGGCGCTGGGACCGGCAAAACGACGACACTGACTGAGCGATACGTCACCATTCTCGAAGAGAATCCGTCACTCACCCCTGAGAACATCGTCACGATCACGTTCACGCGAAAGGCCGCGGCGGAGTTGACCGAACGCGTCCGGACGGAAGTCTACGACCGGCTCGCTGCCGAAGATTCGCCGGAGGGATACCATCGGTGGCGAGACGTTCTCGACGAACTCGAAGACGGCTACGTCCACACGATACACGCATTCTGTACCCGACTGTTACGAGAACGTGCCGTCGAAGCGCCAGTCCCACTCGGGTTCGATGTTCTCGACGAGGACGGCGCCGCAACCCTTCAGCGAGAAGTCGTCACGGAGTTCCTCGAAGGAAATCAGAGCGACGAGGACGTCGCGCTGCTCGCCCAGCTCTGGGGACGAAGCCAACTCGTCGACGTATTGACTGGGTTGCTCGACGAGCGCCCACAGAGCGAGGCCGTCCTCGAACGCTGGCGAGATGCTGACGTCGAAGAGTACGTGGACGTCCTCTGGGAGACTGTCTGTGACCTGGACGCCGATGACGCTCGTGAGACGCTCTACACACACGGCGTTCTGGAAACCCTGCGAGAACTGGCTGACCGGCTCCCCGCGGGTGCCGACGTTCAGGACGAGGACGGCTTGCGAGCGTATCGGACCTTCGAGGACATCGCGACGACGCTTCCGGAGTCTCCTTCGGAGAGTGATCCCCGCAGGTGCCAGCGCGCGATTCTCGACCTCTACGAGGTGTGTGAGAAGAAGAGCGGTGGACTCTACAGTAGTTCAGGCTACGTCGTCGGGTCTCGGGAGGACTGGCACGAACACGGTGACGTCTACGACGATCTGAAAGACGCTGTCGACGTGGTAATCGGGGCTGTCGAATCCCACGAGGACGCTGTCGACACGACGCCGGGCGAACTCGAGGAGAACAGTGCGCACTACGCGCTGGCGCTGATGCGTGTTTTCGATGGCGTTCTGGAACGCTACGAGGCCGGGAAGGACCGTCGAGATGCGCTCGATTTCCCCGACGTGATCGAGACCGCGATTTCGTTCCTCCGTGAGAATGAGGAGGTTCGTCGCCGTCTCCAGGACACGTTCGCGGCGGTAATGGTCGACGAGTTCCAGGACACG
This sequence comes from Haloarcula pellucida, assembly GCF_014647235.1. Lineage (GTDB taxonomy): Archaea > Halobacteriota > Halobacteria > Halobacteriales > Haloarculaceae > Haloarcula > Haloarcula pellucida. The sequence continues at coordinate 274,935 of NZ_BMOU01000003.1, read as the reverse complement.
GACGACCGGCAGTGGGAGCTCGTGAAGCTCCTCACCGGCGTCGACGAGGAGACGGCGACGAACGTGTTCCTCGTCGGTGACGAGAAACAGAGTATCTACGCCTTCCGCGGCGCTGACGTCACGACGTTCGGCGCAGCACGGGACGAACTGCAGTCTGTAAACAGCAGTCTCGGGCTGGACGAGGTTCCCGACAGCGACGTCGAGAGCCCGACCTCGCTCGAACTCTCGGGTAATTTCCGGACGCTTGAGGCCCCTCTCACGTTCTTGAACAGACTCTTCGATCAGTTGTTCCAGTCCGAAGACGACGAACATGCGCCGTTCGAAGCGCCGCCGCAACCGCTCACTGCGAGACGAGACCGAGTCGAAGACATCGAGGGACTCGACGGCAGTATCGAATATCTCGTCGTCCCTGACGACGCAGAGACGGCAGCGACGCTCTTCGGTGACGACCACCCCGTCGCTGAGGGAGCGTTGGACCATACAATCGAAGCAGAGGCACAGGCACTCGCAGCCCGACTGACGACCCTCTTTGACGACCCGCCGCTCGTTCAAGACACGGATACTGGTGAGCACCGTTCCGCGACCCCTGACGACGTGGCAATCTTGCTCCGTCGGCGAACACACCTCGACCGGTACCAGCGAGCCCTCGAAGCGTACGACATCCCGTATACGGTCATCGGCGGTGTCGGGTTCTACGATACGCCCGAGGTGCAGGCGCTCACGAATCTCCTCCGGGTACTCGGCGATCCGACGGACGACATCTCTCTGTACGGTGTGCTCCGATCACCCCTATTCGGGTTTACCGACGACCGGCTCGCCCCCGCAATCGCACGTGCAGACTCGATCTGGACGGCCTTGGAAACGACCGATGATCCACAGCTTACGGACGCGTTCGAGCTGCTATCGAACTGGCGTACGCTGAGTGGGTGTGCGGAGCCGGGAGAAGAGGGCGTCCTTTCGTGGAATCGCGTCCTCACGCGCGTCATCGACGATACCGGGTACCTGACGAGTGTCAGTGCCGACGAACGCGGCCAGCAGGCAGTTGCGAACGTCGAGAAGTTCCGTGATCAGGTCCGAACTTGGAGCGAAAACGGCGTTCACACGACTGCTGGGTTGCTACATCGGATCGACCGGCAGGCAGAAATCGATCCACGTGAGGGTGAAGCGGACATTCCTGGCGATGCCGAGGGCGTTCGAATCATGACGATTCACTCCTCGAAGGGACTAGAGTTCCCGATCGTTACGATCCCGGATATCGGAAGCAGTCTGAACTTCGGGCGAAGCGTCGACGACTACGGTTACGTCCGACTCGTGGAGGGAACTACAGATGCGCCACCGCTTCCCGCTGTCGGCGGTCCGCATCCCAGAGACGCCTTCTCGATCGAGAAGACTGCCGTCCACGAGTACGCAGACCGGCTCTCACTGCCACAGGAACGAGCGGAGGCGAAACGCCTCCTCTACGTCGCTTGCACTAGGACTCGCGACCATCTCCTGCTGTGTGGAACACACGACATCGGGCGTAGCGAGTCTGGAGACATAGAACTCGGCGAGCCGGCGGCATTCGACGAGGCTGACCGCTGGCGTGACTGGCTTCAACCCCACCTCCTCGAAGATGGCGAACTCTTAGGCCAGGCTGTCCAGAACGGCGACACTCGTGGTCAACTCGGTCGGGCAGGCTATACGATTCGAACGCCGCCACACCCGACGGACTGGGCATCCGACGAAGACGTCGACGAAACGATGCCGGAAATATCGATTCCGTCACCTCCCGAGCGCGACGCTGGGATCCGTGTGGCCGCGACGACGCTCGTGAACGAAGTGGCCGAACACTCCGGTGACGGACACACCTACGCAGCGGGTGAAGAATCACCAGGCCTCAGCCCGACCACGTTCGGAACTGTCGTCCATCGACTGAACGAGCTTCGCCCGCCGAGAGACGAGTGGGAATCGTTCGTCGAACGGGTGAGTCAGATGGCCGGTGAGGAACCGACAGCGGACGACATCCACGCAGCAATCGACCACGCAGACGACGCGATTCGGTTCGTCGACGACCTCGAGGCTTCGGGTACTCTCGAAGCAGTCCACGATGAGTACTCGGTGATGGCACGTCTGGACGGATCCAGAATTGTCGGCGATATCGACCGCCTGCTCGTCACGCCAGACCGGTATCACATCATCGATTACAAGACCAACGACCTTTCAGCAACGACATCGGGGAACCTGGCGGCACATTACCGGCCACAGATGCTCTCGTACGCGCTTGCTCTCTTCCAGCACGATCCGAGTCGACGAGTTCGAGCCTCTCTCAGATTCACCGACGCCGGCGTCGAAGAACGATTCGAGTGGGAGTCAGACGAATTGGAGGACATCAAGTCCGAGCTACGTGAGATGGTCGGTCTGATGATGTAGTCGATTGGCTGAGAGTAGAGTCCACGTTTTCATCTCTCAGTCGGATTCTATTTCGAAGGCTTTCTCGAGCAGTTCGATTACTTCTCGGTGCGCTGTGACGACGGATTCATCGGCACTGTCTAGTTCTGGATCTCCTCAGCTGGCGTTCGTCCGTCGAGCGTTTGATTGGGTCGTTCGGGTTGTAGTGGTGTCTGAAGCATCGTAGCCACTGTTTCGCGCTGGATTGACTGCCCCAAAAGGAGTGAAAGCGGTCGATTCGCATGGTCACAGTCTGGATCCATTTTTCGATGTGGTTCCGAGTTCGGTAGTCAAACCGACCGCTCAATTTCTGACGAGCAAGGGCAGTCAGATAGCCACCAGCATCGACGAGAAACTCTGTCTCGTCGACATCGTGTTTCTCGGTGAGCCGATGCAGGAGCGCCGCCACGGGGTCAGTCCCGCGGCGGCTGAACACGTCAATTTCGAGCAGTAACTTCGAGTCGGTGTCGACAGCGGCGTACAACCATTTCTTTTCTCCGTCAACCGTGATTTGTTTCTCGTCGACCGCGACCCGCGACGGCTCCGCCGTCAACGGGTCGCTTTGGGCTTCAGACAGTGTATGAACCCAGTTCCAGACCGCGCTGTGAGAGCGATCGACACTCAATAGGTCTAAGATGGCGACCGTCTCCCTGATCGACAGCCCCGCCGTATGGAGACGAACCACAAACCGCCGGACGGGTGTCGGGGTGCGCTCGTTCTCCCAAACGTCTCCATTGTCCTCGTTCAACGTCTCGCTGAGGTGGTCTGCGAGTGGCATGAATACTTCTCGCTACGACCTCCTCGCTTCTCGAACTCGCTCAACTAGACAGGGCCCGGGTCAGAATATATCACTTGTTGAGGGTTTCAACAGAGCCGATCACGCCACCTCCTTATTCGATCCATCACTTCGGGACGACGGCACGCTTCTGGAGCGGTCCTCCCTTACTCGAGAAGGGGGTCAGCGTCGATCCACAGTCGTTGGAAGCACTGCTCAAATTCTTTGACGACTTGCGAATCTTTGATGCCGAGGACGCCGATTCGATCCGCATCGGATACCGGATGTGGGATATCGATCGTCGTTTCGACGTGATCGATCACATCGAATGAAGGGACGACATCAGGAATCGTCCTGACAGTCACGTCTGCTGATTGGTCCTCGATTAGACGCGGGAATCGGTCGGGAAGTACGGTAACTACTTTTTCACTAATCAGAAGGTCCACAGTGAGATCTGCGCTAGCGCCCTCGAAAAAGGCCTCCACTTCAGTTTGGAGCGTCTCCCACGTCGTATTCTCGTAGGGCGTTCCGACGGTCGCATGGACAACGTTTTCGGCGGTTCGCACGTGTTGCTGTAGCGCTGTACGCATCTCGTCACTCCCGAGTGACCCCAGCCAGAAACTACTCTCCGTAGGTGGTGTCGGCAGAAGGTTTGAACGGATCGTCGCCGCTCTCTCACGGTAACGATCCCACTTCTGTTTCAGTTCGTATGCTCGTTCGGCGAGGAGCCTGTCAACCACAGTGTCTGGCTGTACGGCGACGTACTGGTTCGGGTCATTTGACTGCAGCCGAATCAGTTTGCGAGCTTCAAGGCCGTTGAGCACGTCGTAAATACGGCCTTTTGGAACCCCGCTAATATCGGAGAGTTCAGCCGCAGTTACAGCACCTGTCACGAGGAGCGTCCGATAGACCTTCTCCTCGTAACTTGAGAGACCAAGCTCGCTCAATTCCGTCATGGATTGTCGTTGCACAGCCAAACGAATTGTAAGTGCTGTTTTGTTTCAATAGGCGCATATCGGTGGGTTTCGGACCTATCGATGTGAATCCATACGTACTGCTAGCTGGTGCAATACTTGCTGAACTGCTCGGAACGACCGCGCTTAAACTCTCAGATGGGTTTTCGGAACTCGTTCCCAGTCTTGGCGTCGTTCTCGGATACGGATTGGCCTTCTATCTCGTCTCGCTGACGGTAGAGGAACTACCGATCGGTGTCGTCTATGGGACGTGGGCCGCATTGGGAATCGTCGGGGTGGCAGCGATCGGTGTCGTCGTTTTCGACGAACCCATCGATCTGGCTGGGGTACTTGGTATCTTCCTTATCATCAGTGGCGTGTACTGCATTACCGTCGTGTCACAGACGTCTGCTCACTAACGCATATCGCGAGATGATACCCTGAGAAAAACAAACCGTAAGTGGTGGTGTGTTTCAATATCTTTTCGCCCTCTTTCGGTTATGTGTGGACTATCCATGTCCGATCAGTATGACGTGATCGTCGCTGGGGCAGGTCCAGCGGGGGCGCAGTGTGCGCGAGATCTCGCTGGGCGTGGCTACGAGGTCGTCGTTCTGGAAACCGAAGCGGAAACCGCGTTCCCAGCACAGAGCAACAAATCCACCGGCGGCACGTTCGCGTCTCTGATGACCGCCTTCGGTATCCCGGACGGCGTGGTCATGCACGCGACCGAGTCGGTAGTTCTTGAATCACCGAATGAAAACGTCGTCCAAGACCAGCCAGGCTTCGTCTTAGACTTCGGGGCGTTCAAGAAGTTCCTCGTCGAGGACGGTCGGGAAAAAGGTGCTGCGTATCGGTTTGATGCCCGCGTCCGAGAACCAATCGTCGAAGACGGCGCCGTTGTCGGTGTCCGGTATAATCGCGATCAGGAGGTCTACGGCGAGATTGTTATCGATGCCACGGGGCCGGCCGCGCCACTGGCCAAAGACGTAGGGATAGTAACGCTTGAGCGAAAGAACCACGCAATTGGCGTCGAGTACGTGTTTGAGGGCGTCGATCTCACTCATCCCGGTTTTGCTGATCTCACTGACGCGATGATGTTGCGGCTGGACCACGAGTACGCCCCCGGTGGGTACTCGTGGATTTTCCACACCGGTGATGACACAGCGAAAGTCGGTATCTGTTACATCCAGAACGAGCGCTATCGAGAACACGCCACGCAAGATCGTACTGTTGATGGCTACCTCGAACACTGGCTTGACACCGACCCGCGTTTCGAGGACGCCAGACGAGTTGCAGATAATCAGGTACGGGGTTCTGCACACGTTCAGGCCCCGGATTCGCTGAGTACCGATTCGTTCATGGCGATTGGTGATACCGTTCCGTCAGTCGACCCTGTGTGGGGCGAGGGGATCTACAAGTGCATGAAATCAGCTCGCGCAGCCGCGATGACAGCCGATCGCTGCCTTACGAGGAAGGTAGACACCTCCGCTGAGGAGATGGCGACCTACGACGACCTCTGGCACGAGCAAGTCGCGCCCAGACGAGACCGTCGCCTGCTGATGACGAAGTTGCTATACCTTGCATCGAATGAACGATACGACCGGCTCATGCGAGATCTAAACGAGCGCAACCGCGATGCTCTGTCGGATATTAACGACGGCAACACGCGTGAGATTGCAAAACTGTTGTATCCGACAGACATATCCTACCTCTGGAAGTACTGGCGAGAAACGTAGTCTGGGGACCGACGCTCGTCTACACCACTACTCTCGCTGGTAAAACCAACCGTCGTCGAGGATCGATCAGCTGGGCATGGCCGGTTCGCTATCGGTACCTACGTGGCTACGACGCCCGAGACGTGGCTTGGGACGGCGTCGAGCATCGGGGCGTCGTACTGATTGGCGGTCGCCGACGGCGTCGACGGCGACGAAGCACGGGAATCGTGTCGATCTTCGCAGGCGCCGTGACCAGTAGCGGTGCCAGTTCGGGCTAAAAGACCGGTCGGAGACCGAACCGACCGAGAGCGTGGTCAAGCCCCACTCTAAGTACGGCTTCGCCGAGCGTAATTGCCAATACGAACCCAAGGAGAATGGGCCAAACCGTCAGATACGACGAGAGCGGATGGGGGTGCGCTCCGTATAGCCATTGAGACACTGTCTCGGTAAAGACCCAGAGCGTTGCAAGCGGTGAAGAAACGAGGGAGAAGCGACCAAACAGGTACAGCGGAACGGCAGCTGTCAAGAACAGCCCAACCAACGAGTACGCAAAAGCGAATGCGATGGCCGCTCCGTCCTGCGAGGAAAAATGAACACCGACCGAGAGGAACCACGAAAGGACGACGATCGCGTACATAGCGCCTCCGAGGGCCGCGAAGACGCGTGCGTCAGTGGTCTCGATGGCGGAGATGTGCATGCTACCGGAGAGACGTCTCCGATCACCCATTATAGTTTACATTACACACCGGCCTCGTCGACGAAGGCACCGAATGGCCGGATGACACCACAGGAACTGGGGCGCTTGCAATCGAGAGTCCCTGATTAGTTTGTATTGTCGGATGAGGTGTTGGAGAACCGGTCGCGAAATACCTCGTCTACTCCCTCGCCGTACTCGGCATCGCGGTAGTCCTCCTTCGTGAGATTGGCTTCTTCGATGAGGGGTGCTGCTTCGCCGGCCCAGATATAGAACGCGATAAGCGTCTCTGTGCGGTCGATGGAGTGATACACGTTGACAAATCCGCCAGACACCTGTTGAGCTGTGATTGTTGTATGAGTCCGAACGCAACCAGCTCGGTGCGGCATGTTCTGACCGTCCCCTCAGCGTAGCCCAGACGCTCTGCTAGCTCGGCGGGTGATGGCGGTCCGTCATCGATAACGCAGAGACAGAGATCCAGCCCGGCTTCGGAAGCCAGAACGCGTCGAGCAGGACCTGCCGAATATCCGGTGGCTGGATCCCCAGCGTCGATTCGGTGACTCGTTCCATCGTCTCCCCGTGGCAGGTCGTGCCACCGTCACAGTCCTGCATCGTGAGGACGACGGTATGACAATCCGTACACCGATAAACCGAGCCTCACTCTCTGCCAGATCAACACTCTGTCTCTCGTCGTTGGAGTCCGGTTCCACTTCCCCCACAGGAGTTCCACGTTCTGTCATTTGTGTGTACCAGTAGCGGTAGTGACGATACTGTGGCATCGACGACGGAGTCTCTTGAAACGGATATCCGTTTCAGCGGCGAACCTAGATATCGAACTCGGTGGCTTCCGAGACAGTGTTTCTCGTCGATGCTGGCGGCTACGTGACTGCCACGATAGAAACGACGTCGGAAAGTGGTTTCAGACTCAGCGTGCGCATCGACCGATTCCATTCGTCTTCGCAGAGCAGTACAGGCCGATGAGGGTTGTCAGTGATACGGTCGTAATCGAACGTGAGATCAGCATAGTGGCGGAGTATTTCACAAGGATCGAATCAAGCGAATAGCTCCCAACTGAGATACAGAAACCACACCAGTACGTAGAGAATTGTGAGGACATCTGCGAGTACACTGGCGGTCCGCCACTGGTCTACGTCCATCATAGTTGAAAAGACGTACCGAAGAACCGTTAAACGGACTTGGTGGCGACAGACTGCTGTAGAACCTACAGCAGCGTGTAGGTTGAGACGGTCATTTAACTTCCGGCACACGCAACAGTGAGGAAAATGGCCGGTGGAAAGACACTCTGGTTGGGCTCTCAGTCTATCCAGGACTGCGAAAACAGAATCGCAATCCCATCGCAGGTGTTCGAACTCGACATTGCGACTCGAGGTGTCCCGATTAATTTCTTTATCGAGTCGCCAACTAGTCGAATCGCGATTTCACAACAGCTACTGGCTGATGGCGGTCAGCGGACTACTGACACCGATCACCTATCGCTGTTGGACCGAGTCGGGCAAAACACGGTTGGCCAGAACCGGGTGGTGACTATCCCAAAAAAATTCTTCCCCGATTACGAGGGCAAGGCAACGGGGAGTCAGCCCCTCCCTGAAACGGTACAGCTTCACCGCGGCCAACACTGCCACTTTGTTCTCACTGAGACGCTGTACCAACACAGTGCCTGCTACATTGTCGACGACAAACGTGAGATAGTCGAAATAATGAGACACGGAGCAAGTGATATCCTGACTGACGGAGGGCGGCCGAACAAAGATTTGATCGACCAGTCGGAACTGGATGACGACGAAGTCCTCTGGGTAGAGCGGAACAAAGTTATAAGCGTTGAACGCGCACAGGAACTCCTCAGTGGCGGAGAAAGGGTCTCAGAGTCGGCCACAGCGAGCGCCACCGAAGCGTCTGAAAGCGGAGAAACCGTCCCGGAGACGGAGTCATCACTAGATGCCCTTCCGGGGAGCGTACTGCCAATGGGAGATATAGACATCAGTAATCCGCAACTGACTGATGTCGACGCTCGTGTTTTAGACACGAATATTGTGTGGCGGCACGGCGATTCCGGCGATGAAGCGCACTTCAGCGTTATCGTCGCTGTCGGGAACTTTGATGGCTATCTCGGTACCGGCCAGGGGCGAGAGAAACACGTTGGCGAAGCTGTGAAAGCCGCAATCGATAACGCGAAGACTAACGTGTCCCGTGTTTCGCGAGATTGTGCGCCGATGCAATGCGTGTGTGGAGAGCCGCACACAGTCCCACGTGCAACCGAGGGACGAGCGGGCAGTCTATCGGTGGAAATTCGGCCAGCACAGGAGGGTCTCGGTGTTGCTGCGAGTAGCGTGGTCGAGGATATCCTCGAGTTGGCAGGGATTGAGGACGCATTCGTGACAGCGGACAATTTCCACGGCCGAACGGAGCCGCTCATCAGAGCAACTGTCCGGGCGCTGTGGGGGGTGAATTCGGGGTCACGAATCGATCCGAGCGGCGAACGACAGTTCGACCCCGAAGACATCTGTTAATTCGTATATAGCTCCTCGCTGATGATCTTCAGCATCCGTGTCTTTTACTGTGTCTCGGCCGGGTTTGCTCACAGGGAAAATACTGGCGTGTAAGCGACCATGACAGGATCAGGGACGTACAAGACGACGCAGTCGACCCGACCGTCGTCGACGACGTTCCCTCCGACCCCGACGTCGAACGGCAGGCCACGTTCGGCCACGATAGCACGTTCGACGTCGAGATCGACCTGACTGGCGAGATGCCAGCACCTGCGTGGCTGCCATATCTGTACGCAGACAGTCCCAAGAGACGAACGTGCCGTGCTATAGTAACAATTGAAACGATTCACACACCGACCGCACCGCCATCGTGCGGTCGGGTGTGCATTGATTTTCAATGGCTACTATAGTACTGTCCCGTGTCGGGACGTGCGATCAGTTGTTGAGTCAGTTGGGCTGTTCAGTCTGCTCCAGAGTGGACTGGAGGGAGCGCATTGCCTCGGCGGAGGTGGCTGCCCGGTCGACTGCCCGGTTGGTTTGCTGGGCGATCTTGCTCGACTGGTTGTTCCAGACGGCCGTGACCGGACGCGCCATCGTGTTCTCTCCGGCCACACGGAGCGTGTCCATGTAGTTCCCGATCGGCTCGACGTTCTCGGCCGTGCTAGAGCCAAACAGGTCTGCGCGCGGCGGGAGCCAGCCTTCCATCTCCAGTAAGAACAACTGGAACTCCTCGCGCGTCGCAGCTTGGATGACCTCTGCCACCGCGTCGAGTTTCTCGCTGTACGGGTTGGCAGTGATATGCCAGCCACCGAGTGCGGATGTCGTCCCGCCGGTACCGGGGAACTGGGCCTCGCTCTCTGAGACGGCGTACGGAATCGGCATCGTTCCGAGATCATCACCGAACTCACCGGCTGCTTGGTTGATGGCGTAGGGCCAGTTGCGGTGGAAGACGGCGTTACCGTCGATGAACGGGGCGAGGGAGCTGTCCTCGATCCAGCTGAGGATGTTGGTCGGCGTGAAACCGCCGCCGTAGCTGCTAAACTGCCCGCCGGAGTCCTCGTCGTGGACGAACTTCCGCATCATGTTCAGCGAGTCGATGACGGGTTCGGAATCGACGGTGACGGGCCGCTCGCCGACCGGGCCGAAGAGGTTCTCTCGGCCGCCGAAGTACGCACCACCCCACGAGGACATGACCTCGTTGAACGTACAGCAGGCAGTGCCGACGTAGATGTCCCACTGGGTGGTAAAGCCGTAATCGAGCCCGGCGTCGTCCTGCACGTCGGCGGCGATGTTCGACCACTCTTCCCACGTCATCGGTTCGGTGGCCCAGTTGTCCTCGGTCGGGTTGTAGCCCGCCCGCTCGACGAGGTCCTTTCGGTACAGCATCGTCGGGTAGTCGGGGTACAGCGGAACGCCGAACAGGTTACCGCTAGCTGGGTCGATGGCCGTCTCGGTGAACCCGCTAAAGTACTCGTTCTCGATTGTCGAGAGCGTCTCGTCTGAGAGCACTTCAGAGAGGTTGGCGAGTTGTCCCCGCTGGATGAAGATGTTCACCCAGCCGTTGTCCATCATGAACATGTCGGGACTCGTTTCTTGCGAACTCAGCAGGCGGTTGTAGGCCGCCCGTCGCTTCCCGCTGTCCGGTTGACCGGGTTGGAACTCGACCCGGATGTCGTCTGAGAGGCCGCCTTTGTTGTGAAGTGCCTCGCGGACCTGTGCAGCGTGGTCCTGCGCAACGGTCGCGTCGAACCCCCAAGTCACAGTCGTTCCACCACTGTCGGAACTGCCGGTCTGTGCTCCGGAATTCGACCCCCCATCGAATACGCTTGCGCAACCCGAGAGGCCGGCTGCGAGGCCCGATGCCCCCGCACCGAGGACGAATCGCCGTCGTGAGACGCTACTGCCGTTCTGAGTCGTGTCTTCGGTCTCTGTCATCGCTCGTTTTGTTCATTAAAATACATCCACTTATACCTTAGGGATTTGGTTTGGGATATCACAAGAACTTTATCTGCACCACGGACACTCTTCGGCTATGGCGCTCCGACGGTCACTCGACGACTACAAGCGAAACGGCGGAGAAACGGACGTGTTTCCGGGCGAGCGGCGAACACAGTCGGGCCGGTTTACCGGCTCAGACCAGCGCCTCGTATACGTCAGCCCGAACGGCTCGATTCGGGATCATTCGTATCCACTCGCCGGACTTCACGGGATCGCATCTTCGCGGTTTGGTATCAACGTCGACGGAACAGTCCGGTGGTTCGATAGTCTCGATACGTCGACCCAGACGTATCACGAAGGCACGTCGCTCGTCGAAACGGTCCACCAGTTCGAGACGTTCGATGTAGTGCAACGCGATTTTACTGCGGGGAACTCACACGTGACCGCCTTCGAACTGCAGGCAGAATCGCCGGACAACGCAGAAATCGTGGGGTTCATCGAATTCGCTCCGGAAGGACAGGAAGGTCGAGTCGGACAGTTGGTTCACGAGGACGCCTTGGAGGTGTATCACAATCGAGAGCACGACTATCTCGGCACGTCGACCGAGCTAGTGGAACGAGACCCCGAATCGCTGGAGGCGTTCGACGAAATCCTCGCCGAAGAACCACAGTCGTTCCCGAGGGTCGGTACGGCTGAAAACTACGAGGGCAGCCGCCTCACCGGTGGTGTGGGCTTCAGTGCTGCAGTGGTGAATGGGACGACCACAGTCATCAACATGCTATCAGATATCGAGACCCAGTCGCGTGCAGACAGTCTCGCTTCTATCGCTGATCAGACACAGCGCTACGACGAGCCATCGACGATACTCACCGCTGCACGACGAGCGGGTCACTCTCCGGCGGTTCCGGGCCAACTCGTCGGGACCGACCTCCACGTGCTCGAATTGTTGTCCGCACCGACCGGGGGACGAATAGCGGGCCCCGATTTCGACCCGTACTACCAGTACTCGGGTGGATATGGGTACACGTGGTTCAGGGACGACGGTGAAATCTCGATGTTTCTCTTCGAAGCCGACGAGCGACTCGACCTCGACTTGCAGGAGACTCACCGGAAGAGTGCCCAGTTCTATCTCCAAACGCAGTTAGAGGACGGCCGATGGCCCCATCGCGTGTGGCCGATGAACGGACGACTGGCACCGGGCTGGGCAAACGGGCACATTGAGGGAACAGAAACGCAGTATCAAGCCGACCAGACCGCGAGTGTCCTCGTCTTCCTCGCGGAGTACTTCGCGACACACAGTACGTCACTGCAGGAGGAGTTCAGGAGCGATATCGAGGCCGCGTTACAGTCGGGGTTGAACGGACTGGACATCTCGATGGAAGCAGACGGGTTACCGACGGTGTGTGAGAACGCGTGGGAGAACATGAACGGCCGGTTTACGCACACGGCCGCGAAGTTCTTGCACGCGTACAGCGCAATCGCGACTGCACCGTGTGATTCGACCACCCGAGAACGCGCGGCAACGCAGGCAACCCACCTCTACGACGCACTCGAGACCATGTGGTGTCCTGAAAGGGGGATCTACGGGCTTCGGTTGGTCGACGATGAACTGGACACGCGAGTCGACAGTACCACGTTCTCACTGATCGATGCCCATCTCGCCTACGCGGACGTGGGCGATATCGGCGACGAGAGGCTCCACCGACTCGAATCGCACCTCGAAACGGCGTTTTCTCGGCTCTGGAAAGAAACCGACAGTGTACGTGGGCTGACGCGGTTCGAGGACGATACCTGGCGTCGACGGGGCCAGCAGAGTGAAAAAGTGTGGACCGTCTCGACTGGCTGGGGTGCATACGCGGCCGAAAAAGCGGTTCAGCTGTTCCCGACAACAGAGCAGTTCGACCCGATGTGGTGGTCCGATCGATTGTTCGCGGAAATCGATCTGACAGGCTCGCTGTGTCTTCAGTCAGGGTACTTACCAGAACAGTTCTTCGACTCCGGTGTGCCAGATAGTGCAACGCCACTCGGGTGGTCCCATGCCATTCGACTTGCGACGTACGCCACCCGAACGACGCGAGAGACGCATCCGCCCGATCAGTGCACCAACACGCCGCCGTCTGGTGGCGACGGCCGACGCGACCACTCATACTAACGTTTATACAGCGCCTTGGCTCAAAAGTAGCTATGGAGGACGAGGTCGTCGATAGTCTGAAAAAGTTCGGTCTCTCAGAGAAGGAGGCACTCGCATACGTGACGATTCTCCGAAACGGAGCGACGACGATTCGGGTGGTCTCTGAAGAGACAGACATCTCTAAGAGCTACGCCTATGACATCGTGGGTAGCTTAGAAGACCGCGACCTCATCGACATCGACGACCACGTCCAGCCGACGCAGTTGCGAGCCATTCCGCCATCCGACGGTATCGAGAATCTCGTGTCTCAGTTACACACGGTCGAGACGCAACTAGAGGAGTTGTTCGACTCAGAGAGTTACGAACAACAGAAGTTCAGCATCATCAAGTCCCGTCGGACGATAGTCACACACCTTAACGAGCTGATCGACTCCGCGGAATCGGAGATCGTGCTGGCGCTACCGGCCTCAGTACTCCATAGAGTCGAAGACGCACTCAAAACGGCACAGGAGCGGGGCGTGTTCTGTATGCTACTGGTAACGGAGTATGACGGCGAGACGCCCATAGACGGGTCGGTTGCGAACATCGTACAAACGTGGAGTGCACCCGCGCCGGTCACCCTCACAACCGACCGGACGGACGGAATCGTCTCGTCAGCCGACGCCATCTTAAATTCGAACTCGGACGAGTACGCGATATACCACGCGGAAGAACACATCGTCTCCTCGCTCTTCGATAGCTTCATCGCGAACTACTGGCCGATGGGTGAGCAAATTCACGTCGGGCCAAGAGGGCCGGTTCCGAAAACGTACGCTAGTTTTCGTCACGCGGTGTTCGACGCGACATTGCATCTGCAGGACGGGAACGTCGTCACCGCCGAAATGGAGCTTCGGCCGACACAAAGCGAGGGGCCGTTCGAGACGACGACTGGAACCATCGTCGACGTAAAGCAAAGCATCGTTCGTCCCTTCACGAACGAGTTCCCCACACAGGAGTCGTTCGTCGTCGAAACAGACGACGAACGGTTCACTGTCGGTGGGTCCAAGGCGTTTTTAGAGGATTTTGAGGCACAGCGTGTCTCGTTCCAACAGCTCGCTGACTCGAACGTGAACTGATCGACCGGGTCGAGTCGGTACAGGCGGTTCGTGTTCGACTGTTCGCTGGTCGAGTACTGAACGGTAGCACGCTCATACTGGTGGCTGTAAGTTCGTACAGATATTCGCCACCCCGGGGTGGCGAAGTACTTCAGTTTGTTACAGCCACCAGTATCAGTTGCGGTTCTGGACCTCCGGTGGCTCCGTTCGCCGTCCGCCAGCGCCGGGCGCGTACAGCGAGACGACGATGAGTGACATGCCCAGACCGACGAACCCGGTCTGGATCGCGCCAGAGAGCAGTGTCGAGAGGTGAAACACGTCGTAGCAGATGCCTTCGAGGACTGAGCCGACGCTGAGAAGCGTGAACCCGCTCGCAACGAGTAGCATCCGCTGACTGCGTTCACGACGAGCGGCCCGATACCCTTGCAGTGCGATTACGAGTCCGAGTAAGACAGTCAGGGCCTTCGCGGCGAGTAACCCAAAGAGCATCAGTCCCACCTCGGTTGCATCGCGTCCCACATCGTCCGAAGACGGTCCGGTGCGTCGTCGCGCCTGTCGACGTCGATCGCCAGATCACCGTCGTCGAGACTGACCGAGAGACGGTCCAGATTCGATTCGAAGCGTCTGTAATGGTTCCCGTCGGACTGCAGTTCCGTCCGCTCGCGAAGCAGACCGAATTCCAGCAGGTCCTCGATACGTCGGTAGATGGTCGCCAGCGATGCGTCACAGTGTGGCTCCATGGACTGAGCCGACATCGGCTCGCGGTCGGCCACAATCAGAATACGTTTGACGACGTCGTCGCTGAGCAAGTCGAGTATCCGGTCGTTTGCCCCCTCGGTTCCGGCCATACAGGTATGCCCTCTCGGGGCTTCGGGGACTTACTTACCCCCTGTATAAGCCGCCGGTTCACCGGTCTCGGTGGGGAGTGTGACGCTGGTACAGTGCGTTCGCACCGGCTGCGAACGCGCTCCCCTATTTATCTCCGACAGCGTTCTCACCTGATATATGAGTGCCGGCACAGCCAGTCCGGCTCGCTCATGAGACACTGATACGAACTCATGCAAACGCAGCACACCTCGCCTACAGCCGTTCTCGAACAGCACTCCGAACGAGCCGCCGGTCGTCTGGAGACAAATGAGCGATAAGAACCCGACGCGGAGACGCATACTGCTGGGTGCGAGCACGCTCGTCGGACTGGCGGGGTGTACCAGTCTCGGCGCCGACGAGGCGACCACGCCGGAGACGACGCAGCAGAAGGCTTCGGATACCGCCTCGCCGACTGAGACGGTATCTCAGACAGCGACGGAAGAAGACGTTCCGGGATACATCGAGGACCACTGGCACGGGCGACTCTTCGTCGAGATAGACGGCGACATCGTCGACTTCGCACAACCGAAGTACTACCTCGACAACATCGAGGACGAGCGACCGGAGACGGTGTACTTCCACTTCCATGACTCCGCCCACGGACCCAACGAGTGGAGCAACGAGAAGCAGGTGGTCACGTTCGAGCGCGCACTGAATCTGCTTCCGGGCATCGAGTACACGCGACGCGACGGCGACCACGTCGTCGGCTACGAGGGCACGACCTACGACGGCGCCGACGACGGGACCGACGTCTCCGTCCACCGCGGGACCGAGCGGATAGATCCGACGACTTACGAGGTCGAAAACGGCGACGATTTTTGGGTTAGCGTCCGGACGGCCGAGGGCTCGACCGCCGGCTCCGATCGGTCCGGACAGCTCGTCGTCGACGTGAACAACCGCCGACTGAACGAGGGCGGCGAGACGTTCCGTCGCGTCGACACCGATCAGTTCGAATTCCGCGACGACGGCGAACGATATCGGTGGTACAACACCGGGGAACCGGTGACGGTAGCCGAAGCACTCGGAGCGCTGCCGAACGTGGAGTACAGACAGGACAGCGCGGGCGACCACGTCTTCGACTACGGAACCGGCGGCGACCTCGGCGGCACCTATCACGACGCCGCTGACGCGACGGAGATACTCGTCCGTCAGCGGGCCACCCCAGTCGATCCAACCACCTACGAGCTGCAAGACGGCGACGTCGTCTGGGTGTACGTCCACACGGATAACGCACCCAACAACAACTGAGACAACTATGACCACGTACACGCTGGCGTTCAAACCGGCAATCGGGCTGTACGGTCAGCACGACCCCAGTGCGGCGCTCTTCGAGGACGGGGACCTCGTATTCGCCGTCGAGGAGGAGCGGCTCTCCCGTGAGAAGCACGCCGTCGACACCTTCCCAGAGCGCGCCATCCGTGCAGCGCTCGACCACGCCGGCATCGACCTGCCGGCGGTCGACCGCGTGTTGCTCCCGTACGACCCGTCGCTGCGCTCGAATATCCTCCCACACTACGTTCGCGACGCGGTTCGGGTAGACGGGGCGCTTCGCAAGGTGACCGCGGTAGAGAACGTCGTCAAGACACAGTTAGAGAGTCGCTTCGCGCCCACACGTCGCATCGAGTCGCGGCTGGCGGATATCGGGACACCGGTGCCGCCGATAGAGACCCGCCCTCATCACGCGTGTCACGCCGCGAGTGCGTTCCATCCGTCGGGATTCGACGAGGCGCTCGTGGTTACCATCGACGCGAAAGGCGAGTACGACGCGACCGTGGTCTGGCACGGCGACGAGGACGGCTTAGAACGGGTCCGGACGTACGAACACCCGAACAGTCTCGGGCTCTTTTTCGCCGCCATCACGGAGTATCTGGGCTACCGTATGTTCAACGGCGAGGGGAAAGTGATGGGACTCGCGCCGTACGGCGAGGACGACCCCGACATCGAACGTACGCTTCGCTCGCTTGTCGACACCGGCGTCGACTACGACGTGACGGAACTCACCAGACGCTGGGGCACCGGATACGGCGTCAGACGGCTCGAAGCCGCCTTCGGCCGGGACCGGAACGACGCGCCGGAGGCGTTCACACAGTGGGAGCAGAATCTGGCACACACCGCACAGAAACTCCTCGAAGAGACGGTGCTAGATATCATCGAGCGACACGCCGAGGTGGCCGGGACCGCAAATCTCGCCGTTGCGGGCGGCGTCGCGCTGAACTGCAAGCTGAACAAGCGTCTCCGAGAGTCGCCGGCCGTGGACGAGCTGTTCGTCCAGCCGGCCGCACACGACGCCGGACTCGCCCTCGGAGCGGGACTGCTCGACCAGCGACCGTCGCAGGTACCGACGATGGAGACGGTCTACCACGGCCCGTCGTACGATACGGGCGACATCCGGACTGTTCTCGAAATGAACAAGATCGCCTACAGCGAACCGGGCGACGTCGAACGTCATATCGCTGAGCGCCTCGCGGACGGTGCGCTGGTGGGCTGGTTCAACGGGCGTCTCGAACTCGGACCGCGCGCGCTCGGAAACCGGAGTATTCTGGCCGACCCACGGAGTATCGATTCTCGGGACAGAGTAAATCGGTTCGTCAAACACCGGGAGGAGTGGCGGCCCTTCGCCCCCTCGATGCTCGAATCGGCGGTCGAGGAGTACCTCGTCGACGGCGAACGCGCCCCGTTCATGATCTCGGCGTTCGACGTCAGACCCGAGAAGCGTGACGAGATTCCGGCGGCCCTCCACCCCGCTGACGACACGACGCGACCCCAAACTGTCAGCGCCCGTCAGAACCCCCGGTACCACCGCCTCATCTCCGAGTTCGAGGCGCTCACCGGTGTGCCGGTGGTACTGAACACCTCGTTCAACGACCACGCCGAACCGATCGTCAACACACCTACCGAGGCGTTGAAGGACTTCTTCGGCATGGGACTGGACGTGCTGGTCTTGCAGGATATGGTCGTCACGAAAACGGACGCGGCTGTCAAGCGGGAGGCACGCTCTGTCGAGTCGCTCTAGACCGGCACGTCGTCGAAGGCACGCTCGGCGTTCGCCGAAACATCCGTCGGAAAGAGGCGACGCTGAAAGCGGTACTCGCGGAGGATACCGGGGTCGTCGGTGGTCCGCTCGACGCGGTTGACCAGCAACGGGACGACCGTGGTCCGTGCGAGTTGGGGCAGTCGGCCCAATGACGCGGTTCGCCAGTCGGCTGTGGCCCCGTGAGTCAGCGACTGAGACGGCGGCCTGAACGGTTTCGGCGATGCCGTCGACACAGCGCTACAATACGGTTTTGTTCGCCGACCGGGAGGAGTATGGTCGGTCCCGAGTAACGGTCGCCGCTCCCAGCGCTGGGCGGGGCGTCAAGTACACCACCGAGGCACACTATCTGCGGACCATATCGTTCTGATACGTTATCAGTAGTGCTGGGGAGGATATCGGAATATAGTATTGTGCAATATCTCCAAAACCGTTATAGGAGTGGATCCGATAGGTGGTATTGAACAGAAATGTGCCAACAACGAATTACTGTGTTCGGGTATCGGAGGGTGAACAGATGGCAGGACTAGAGATTCCCACGTGGGACCCGGAGACGGCCTTGCTCATCGGCACGATCCTGCTGGAAGCGGTCCTGCTGTACGTGGGCTATGGCGGTCTCGAACGGCTCTTCGGGCCACGACTCATGGCGTTCATAGTCGGAGGTGAAGAGAATGCTCGATAGCGTCCTCGACGGGCTCGGCATCTTGGGGACCAGCCCCGAGATGCTGGCGCTGTTCGTCGGGTTCGGCCTCGTCGTCGGGGTGTTGTTCGGGTTCTTCGGCATGGGCGGGTCGTTCCTCGTTACCCCTGCCCTGCTGATGCTGGATTACCCGGCGCCCGTCGCGGTCGGTAGCGGGATGGCGTTCGTCTTCGGGACGGCCGTCATCGCGACCCTGAAACACCACGACCTCGGGCAGGTCGACTACAAGCTCGGCGCGATCATGATTACGGGGACGACTATCGGAATCGAGGTCGGACGCGCCAGCGTCTACTACCTCGAATCGCTGGGACTGGCCGGCGCTCTCATCAGCGTCGCGTACGTCGTCCTGCTCGGCGGCGTCGGTGCGATGGTCACCCGTGACGCCCGAAGAGGCGACGGCAGCGGTGACATCGACCACGAGGCCGCCGATAAGGACCTCAGCGAGTACGAGATTCCCGAAATCGCCAAAACGATTCAGCAGACCGTTCGGATTCCGCCGATGGTGACGCTCCGTGGTGACGTCCGCGTTTCCGCGTGGGTTATTACGGCCGTCGCCTTCGCGACCGGCCTCCTGTCGGGCTTTCTCGGCGTCGGTGGCGGCTTCATCCGGATGCCCGCCATGATCTACGCGATTGGCGTCCCGGTTCCCGTCGCCGTCGGTACCGACCTCTTCGAGATCGTCTTCTCCGGCGGTCTCGGGAGCTATCTCTACGGACAGGGCGGCGGCGTCGACCTCGGTATCGTCGTTCCGCTGCTGTTCGGGAGCGCACTCGGTGCCCGTATCGGCTCCGCCGCGACCGCCGTCGTCGACGCCGACGGTATCAAAGTCTACTTCGGCGGGATGCTACTCGTCGGTGCTACCGCGGTCGGCATCGGTGAGGTCGGCTCCTACATCGGGAGTCCGACTCTCGAGATGGTCGGGTTGGTACTCGTCATCGGTGCGGCGGTCGTCGTCGCCGTTGCGATCCTCTACACGTCGGTCGTCTCACTACGCACGACGCGCAAGCAGCAAGCAGTCACCGCGGACTGACTGGATCTACCCGGCGTCGATATGCCGTCTCACGGCCGCGGTCATCTGTTGCTGTCTGCCCACTAGACGACACATCGCGGACTCGTCGCCACCGCGCTCTCCAGTAGGTGTGGCGCGCAATTGTGCAATCCATACACAAATCTTTTAACAACACAGCACGTACGAATACGTGATACCGATGCCAGATTCGATGTCCGAACAACTCCAGCGGGACATGGTGTGTGAGGGGCTCCTCGAGTGTTTCCACGGGCTCAAGCAGCTCGATAAGGAGATATTTCAGGAACTCGTCCAGACCGAAGAGCCGCTGACGATCGACGAGATCGCCGAAAAGGTCGACCGCGAGCGGTCGACCGCGTACCGTGCCGTACAACGGCTACTGCAGGCCGGCTTCATCCAGAAGGAGCAGGTGAACTACGAGCAGGGCGGGTATTACCACGTCTACAGGCCGACCGACCCCTCGAACATCGCTGACGACATGCAGCGGATGCTCAACGATTGGTACGCGAAGATGGGCCAGCTCATCCAGGAGTTCGAAGAGAAGTACGAGCAGTCTGAGCCCTCGACTCCCACTGTCGAAAGCTAACTTCGTCTCTCACCGTGTAGCGGTCCGGTTTTCCGACGGCGAGCTGGTTTTCTCGCGGGGACGAAGGGACACTGCCGACACGTCGATTCGACAGTTAGAATTGTTCAGTATTGTGTGTATCCCCCAAAACACTTAATTGGCACTGGCGCTTACGAACTGGTGATGGCAACTGATACTGCAGCCGACACCGGCACTACCACCACGAACGAACCCCTCCACGTCGACGGGCAGTCCCAACTCGACGACGTCGTCGCCGAGCACGACGTCGTCCTCACGGACTTCTACGCCGACTGGTGTGGCCCCTGCCAGATGCTCGAACCCATCGTCGAGACGCTGGCCGCAGAGACCGACGCGACCGTCGCCAAAGTCGACGTCGACGCCAACCAGCAACTCGCGGCCGCCTACGGCGTCCGGGGCGTCCCGACGCTCGTCCTGTTCGCCGACGGGGAGCGAGTCGAGGAGGTCGTCGGCCTCAAAGCCGAAGGGGAGCTCCGAGCGCTCATCGAGTCCTACACGGAATAAATGACTGAGGACGTACACGACCTCGTCATCGCCGGCTCGGGGATCGCTGGCCTCTCGGCGGCGGTCTACGCTGCGCGCGCCGACCTCGACCCCCTCCTCCTCGAGGGCGACGAACCGGGCGGCCAGCTCACGCTGACGACCGACGTCGAGAACTACCTCGGGTTCCCCGACGGCGTCGGCGGCATGGAACTCGTCCAGCGCGGGAAATCGCAGGCCGAACAGTTCGGCGCGGAGTTCCAGCACGGCCGCATCGAGTCCGCCACTCTGGATGGCCAGCCGCTGGAACTGTCGCTGTCGACCGGCGATACGATCCGCACGCGAGCGTTGGTCGTCGCGACCGGTGCGAGCGCACGTTGGGTCGGTGCCGAGAACGAGGCCGAACTCATGGGCCACGGCCTCTCGACGTGTGCCACCTGTGACGGCGCGTTCCACCGCGGCGACGACGTCCTCGTCGTCGGTGGCGGCGACAGCGCGATGGAGGAGGCACTCTTCCTCGCGAAGTTCGCCGACTCCGTGACGGTCGTCCACCGCCGTGAGGAACTGCGTGCGTCCGAAATCATGGCTGACCGCGTCCGCGAACACGAGAACGTCCGGGTCCGCTGGAACACGGAACTCGAAGCCATCCACGGCTCGCAGGAAGAGGGCGTCACCGGTGCCACGCTCGTCTCACATCCCGACGGGTTCCCCAGAGAGAAGGCCGAGTCCGGTACCGACGTCGAACGGGAGACAGTCGACGTCGGCGGCGTGTTCTACGCCGTGGGTCACACGCCCAACACCGAGTTCCTCGACGGGACCGGTGTCGAACGCGACGGGGAGGGCTACGTCCGGACCCGGACCGACGAGACGGGACGGCCGACGACGAACACGGCCGTAAACGGCGTCTTCGCCGCCGGTGACGTAGCAGACCCCGCGTATCGACAGGCGATCACGGCCGCCGGGACCGGCAGTATGGCGGCCCTCGACGCCGAGCAGTTCCTCGAAACGCTCGCGGAAGAAGCGCAGTCCCCTGTCGAGACACCGGCTTGACACCGCGCCGGCGACGTCGGACGGAGCGCCGGCCCGGCCCAGAGCGACCACGTCGACCGCCGCCGCTCGGGTATCCACTCGAACGCTACGACGAGCACCGAGGCGGCGACGTGAACAAAAACGGCACCGAAGAGATGAGTTGGGGGGGTCGGTCGCCGATAGAGCGTGGTGGGCAACAAAGTACTCGACCAGCGACCGAGATGGATCTCCTCGCCGGGCGGTGATAAGCGGCCTGAAACTGCCGGCAGTAGCACCGATAGTTCTTGCCCGAAGGCACGCTTCGACGTGACAGTTCGAGGTGTGTGGTTCGGCGGCGACCGCCGCCGAGGAGGGTCGGGCAGAGACCGGAGCGGTACGTACCACGTCGTCGCGGGTGAGCCCCGCTGAGACCCGGTAACACTCACGTCAGCACGTATTGAAGTGGCTTCGGCGCGTATCCCGGCTAATGACGGACCCAACTCCCACACCGGGCATCCACCACGTGACGTGTATCGCCAGCGACCCACAGCGGACCGTGGACTTCTGGATCGAGACGCTCGGTCTCAGACTCGTGAAACGGTCCATCAATCAGGACGACCCCGAGACCTACCACTTCTTTTTCGCCGACGCCGAGGGGACGCCGGGGACCAGCATGACGTTCTTCCCGTGGGAAGACCTCACGCGGGGGACGGTCGGGTCGGGACAGGTCTCCCGGACCGCGTTCCGCGTCCCCGAGGGCAGTCTCGACTACTGGGAGGACCGCTTCGACGAGTACGGGGTCGACTACGACGACCGCGTCGAGCGGTTCGGAGAGACGGTCCTCCCGTTCCGCGACCCCGACGGCCTCCCGGTCGAACTCGTCGAAGTCGAGATTCCCGAGGACGATCCGACGGTCCCGTGGACGGAATTCGTCCCCGAGGATTCCGCTATCCGCGGGTTCCACTCGGTGACGCTGTGGCTGGCCGATCCGGCCCCGACGGCGGACTTGCTCCGGACCATGGGCTTTGCGGAAGTGGGCACCGAACAGGCACAGGGCGATAGGCCGGGCGACGAGCGAACCCGCTTTGCCGCTACCGGCCCGGTCGGGACGTACGTCGACGTCCTCCCGACCATCGAGAGCGGCCGGCAGGGTCACGGCACGGTCCACCACGTCGCGTTCCAGACGCCGACCGACGAGGACCAGCAGGCGATGCGCGAGGCCGTCCAGTCGGCGGGACTCCGACCCACACAGCAGATCGACCGCCACTGGTTCCGCTCGGTGTACTTCCGGGAGTTCGGCGGCGTGCTATTCGAACTCGCGACCAGCGACCCCGGCTACACTGACGACGAACCGCTCGAGGAACTCGGCGAGCGACTCGTCCTCCCCGGGAAGTTCGAGGGCCAGCGCGAACAGATAGAGGCCGGGTTGACCGACGTGACGGTGCCGCGGGCCGAACAGGCCGAGGCCGACGACTGAGCGGGCGTCGCTGGGTCGGCCGCGGCAGTCGGGTCACGCGGTCAGGTCGAGGCCACCGAGCCGGCGGGCGTTGAGGGCGACGATAATCGTCGACAGCGACATGAAGACGGCCCCGACGGCCGGCGAGAGGAGGACGCCGACCGGCGCGAGAACCCCGGCCGCGAGGGGCAGTGCAAACACGTTGTAGCCGGTCGCCCACACGAGGTTCTCCTGCATCTTGCGGTAGCTTGCTTTCGAGAGGCGGACGAGGCGTACCACGTCGACCGGGTCGTTGTCGACGAGGACGATGTCGCCCGCTTCGATGGCGACGTCCGTCCCGGAGCCGATGGCGATGCCGACGTCCGCCCGCGTCAGCGCGGGGGCGTCGTTGACACCGTCGCCGACCATCGCGACCAGTTTCCCCTCGGACTGGAGCCGTTTGACTTTCGTGTCCTTCTCGTCTGGCAGCACTTCGGCGAAGTACTGGTCGATACCGAGTTCCTCGGCGACGGCCCGTGCCACGTCCTCTGAGTCGCCGGTCAGCATCGCTACCTCGATGCCCATCGCGTGCAGTGCCTCGACGGCCCGATAGCTCTCCTCGCGGACGACGTCCGCGAGCGCGAACGCCGCCACGATATCGGTCTCGTCACGGACGAGATAGACGACGGTCCGTGCGTTCGCCCCCGCCTCGTCGGCGAACGCCGTGATGGCGGGCGGCCGCTCGATGTCGAGTTTCTCGACGAGGTTGGGGCCGCCGAGATGGACAGGGTCGCCGTCGACGGTCGCTCTGACGCCGAGACCACGGAGGTTCTCGAAGTTCGAGGCCGGCGCTCGCTGGACGCCGCGCTCCTGTGCCGCGGTCCGGATGGCGCGGGCGATCATGTGTTCGGAGTCGCCCTCGACGCCGGCGGCGACCGCGAACGCGCGCTCCTCGTCCCACGCGCGTACGTCGGCGGCTTCTTCGCGCGGACCTGCCCCGTGCGACCGGCCCGTGGCGCTTTGTGCCTCGCTGTCGGCGTCCCCTCGTGGCGTCCCCGAGGCGACGCTGACGCCGACGACGCCCTGTTCGCCTTTCGTCAACGTCCCCGTCTTGTCGAACATCACCGTATCGAGGTTTCGGGCCTCCTCCATCGCGATGCGGTCGCGGACGAGTATCCCGTTCTCCGCGGCCGTCGAGGTGTTGATAGCGACGACCAGCGGGACGGCGAGTCCGAGCGCGTGCGGACAGGCGACGACGAGGACCGTCACGACCCGTTCGAGGACGCCGATATTGAGCCCTGACGCGACGACCCACGCGACGCCGGTGATGCCAGCGACGGAGAGGGCGACGTAGAACAGCCAGCCGGCCGCGCGGTCGACGAGTAGCTGGGTCCGGGATTTGGATCGTTGGGCCTCCTCGACGAGTCGCATGATACCCGCGAGTGCGGTCTCCTCGCCCGTCTCGGTGACGCGAACGCGCAGACTGCCGTCCTGGTTGACCGTCCCGGCGACGACCGGGTTACCGGGTTCCTTGCCGACGGGCCGGGATTCACCGGTGATCATCGACTCGTCGACGGACGACTCGCCGTCGACGACTGTCCCGTCGGCCGGGACGCTGGCGCCCGGTCGGACGAGCACGACGTCGCCTTCCGAGAGGTCGGAGACCGGAACCGTCTCCGTGTCCCCACCCTCGGTGACGCGCTCGGCGGTGTCGGGCATGAGCGTCGCCAGTTCGTCGAGTGCGCCGGACGCCTGTCGAACGGAGCGCATCTCCATCCAGTGGCCAAGCAGCATGATGTCTATCAGCGTGACGAGTTCCCAGAAGAAGGGCGTCGTGCCCTCGAGGAACAGACTGGCGATGGAGTAGCCAAAGGCGACGGTGATGGCGAGCGAGATGAGCAGCATCATCCCCGGTTCGCGATTCGCGAGTTCCGCGCGAGCCATCGAGAGGAACGGGACGCCGCCGTAGGCGAAGACGACGACCGACAGGACAGGCGTAATCCAGACGCTACCCGGGAACGCGGGCGCAGTGTAGCCGAACACGTCCTGAACGAACTCGCTGAAGAAGACGACCGGAATCGAGAGCACGAGCGACACCCAGAACCGGCGCTTGAACAACCGTTCGTGGCCGCTGTGGTCGGTGTGTGTGCCGTGGCCGCCGTGACCGTCGGGGTCTGGTGCGTCGTGGGCAGACTCGCCGTGGACGTGTTCCGTGTGGGCGGGTGACGGCGTGTGCTGCTCGGCCGATGGTGGTCCCGGCCCGCGCGTCTCGGTATTCGCGTCTAGCTGGCAAATCCGACAGCACGGAACCGTCGATTCCGACCGGTGAGGAACGTCCGCTTCCAGCGAGTCTGACCGGCCGTATTCCGGATGATCGTCCATGGGTTAGCTATCGGGCGCACCCACCATCATGTTGTTGTACAGTTGACAGCAGTCGGCGAGTGGGGCGGACGGGCATACGGAGTCGACTTCCTCGGTCAGTCCCCGGGGGGCGAGCGGCAGTGAGAGACCGGTGGAGTCCGTTGGGTACCGCGCTGGTTGAGTACCAAACGTCTTTACCAAACAGGGGCTAGATAGTGAACTATCGATGGACACCGTTTGCAGTTCGACAGCGGGTCTTCGCGACCGGTCCCGAGCCCGTTCCGACACACCGTATCGAAGCGGCGTTACGTCTGAGGGAGACTGATGGCGGATTCTGACTCACCGCTCGACTCCGCGGGCATCCTCCTCGCTGGGACGGCTGGCTGGCTCGAACGACTCGCCGAACGGATCGACTCGGACACCGCTGGGACAGTACACACCGCCGAGACGGCAGCGAACGCGCTCGATGCCGTCCGGGACGGCCTCGTCGACTGTGTCGTCACGGCGTACGCGCTCGATGAGACGACCGGTGTCGAACTCGTAGAAGCGGTTCGAAGCGAAGAGTCGGCGGTACCCGTTCTCCTCGGGACGGCCAACGGGAACGAGACTATCGCCAGCGACGCGATCGCGTCCGGCGTCACCGACTATATCGTGGTAACGGAGCCGATCGACCGGACTGTCGACACGGTACTGAACCGTACCGAAGAAGCGCTCCGTACCACGTCGCAGGCGGACGTCCAGCGCGACCGAGCACAGCAGTTCGACGCAGTGTTCAACGACACGCAGACGGCGACGTGGGTGCTAGACCCCGACGGGACGCTCGTCCGTGCGAACGAGAGGGCGCGTGAGATGATCGACGTAGACGCCGAAGCGGTTCTGGGCGAGCCCTTCTGGACGCTGCCGTGGTGGTCACAGACGGCGGCGATGCAGGACGACGTCCGACAACTCGTCGAGGAGACGCGGGACGGGACCGCCGGCAACTCGATACTCTCCGAACCACCGGACAGCGAATCCCAGCGCGTCATCGATCTGTCCGTTCGCCCCGTCGAAAACGAACGCGGCGACCTCACGTCGATCGTGATCAGGGGCGTCGAGATCACGGAACGAGTCTCGCTCGAACGCGACCTCCGACAGTCAGAGGAACTCCACCGAGTGACACTCAACAACATGACCGACACCGTCCTCATCACGGACGAGGACGGCGAGTACACGTACGTCTGTCCCAACGTCCACTTCATCTTCGGATACACGGCAGCGGAGATTCGCGACGGGGGAACGATCGACGACCTCCTCGGCGAGGACCTCTTCGACCGCGACGAACTCGCAGCGACCGGGAGCCTGAAGAACATCGAGTGTACGGCGACGGACAAGGCCGGCCGTGAGCACACGCTCCTCGTCAACGTCCGAGCGGTCGACATTCAGGGCGGTAAGTTCCTCTATAGCTGTCGAGACATCACGAAACGCAAGCAACGCGAGGAGGCGCTCGCGACGCTTCAGGAACTGGCGCGTGGGTTCCTGTACGCCGGAACGCACGACGAGATTGCCCAACATATCGTCGAAGACTCGCCGAGCGCCCTCGATCTCGAGGCGACCGCGATATATCTGTTCGACGCCGACACCAACGAACTCCGGCCCGCCACACACTCACAGACCATGCGCGACCTCCACGGCCCACTGCCGAGGATTCACGCCGACGGTGACTCGCTTCCGGGGTACGCGTTTATCGAAGGGACGGCGCTGTTTTTCGACGACGTCCACGAGGCAGACCGACTCGAAAACCGGGCCACAGACCTCAGAAGTGCGGGCTACGTCCCGCTGGGCGACCACGGTATCTTCGTCGCAGGGTCTCCGGACGTCGCCGCGTTCGACGACGTCACCCGAGAACTGGCAGACCTGCTCGCGGCGACCGCCGAAGCAGCGCTCGATCGGGTCAGACGGGAGTCACAGCTCCGCGCACAGGACAGACAGTTACAGCAGCAAAACGAACAGCTCACGGCACTGAACCGTATCAACGAGACGATCAGAGCCATCGATAGGGCGATCGTTCAGGCGGAGACGCGTGACGAGATCGACCACACCGTCAGCGAACTGCTGACCAGTGACGAGCGGTTCAGTTTCGCCTGGATCGGCGGCGTCGATTCGACGACCGACACCCTCGAACCACGGGCGTGGGCGGGGGACGAACAGGGATACCTGGACAGTCAGAAGTTCACCGTCGATGCGTCGGGCACCGAGCCAGCCGGGAAGACAGCGGCGACCGGCGACGTGACCATGGTTCCCAACGTCGCGACCAACCTCCGGGAAGACGAGTGGCGAGCGGACGCGCTCACCCGCGATTTCATGTCCGTGCTGAGTATCCCCCTCGTGTACAACGATCTCACGCACGGCGTCTTGACCGTCTACGCCGATACCCGGGACGCGTTCGACGAGACCGCCCGTGCCGTACTGGCCGAACTCGGGGAGACGATCGCCTCCGCACTCAGTGCCATCGAGCGGAAGAACGCCCTCCTCACGACGTCGCTGACGCGCGTCGCGTTCGAAATCGACGACGAGACGTTCATCCTCTCGCGTCTCGCTCGGGTGGCCGACTGCACCCTCTCGTATCAGGGGGGCGTACAGCAGACGACAGACGGGAGTTACGTGTTCGTCACCGTCGAGGACGCCGTCGTCGAGACCGTGGCGGCCGCCGCATCCGAACTAGCCGGCATCGACGACGTCCGACAGATAAGCGAAGAAAGCGACGGCGGTGTCCTGCGGCTTGGACTCGCTCGGCCGTTTCTCGCACTGGAGTTGGCCGACCACGGCGCCGTCTTCCGGGAGGCGACCGCCGATGCGACGTCGACGACACTGACCATCGACGTCCCGGACAGTATCGACGTCCGGAACATCTCGCAGTTGGTCGACGAAGCGTTCTCCGACGTCGAACTCCACAGTAAGCAAACGTTCGACCAAGCGGCCGAACACGACGTCTACTCGCGGTTCCTCTCTGACCTCACCGAACGGCAACTCGAAGTCGTTCAGACGGCCTATTACAGCGGCTTTTTCGAGTCGCCGCGCGAGAGTACCGGTGAAGACGTCGCGACGATGCTCGATATCTCTCCGCCAGCGTTCTATCAGCACGTCCGGACGGTCCAACGGAAACTGTTCACGACGCTCTTCGAGGAACAGAGCGTCTCGGTTGCGGCATCGGGCGACAGGGTTCAATAGTTAACACCCGGCCCTCAGCGTACTTTGATGCTAAACTGCTGGATATTCGCTCGTACCCGCCTTTGTACCACGTGAGTGCCACGGACCGACGGCTGGCACTCGTGAACGCACAATGAGAGATGTCTCGCAGACCCCCGACGAGGAAACGCCGTACGAGTGCTTCGAGTGTGGGTCCGTCGTCGTTGCGGAGGACAACCCAGACCCCTGTCCTAACTGTGGCGGCGAGATGCGAAACCGACAAACTCCGATGGAGTAACGATGTCGCTCGGTTCGGGAATCGCCGCCACCGGAACGACCGATGGCCACGCAGGCCCGCCGATATCTGATTCGGCGGCCGGTACGGAGCGCTCACCGATGGCCGTGAACACGGCTGCCGCGAAACGCGGGCCCGCTGGTCTGACCCAGACGTCCGGGGAGGGACAGCGACACTCTCAGGATTCGACTCAGCTATGACAGACGTCCAAAGTCGCCTAGAAGAGACGAGAGCCGTCAGACACGTAGCGGAACCGACGTCGTTGCCGGTCTTCCGGTCCGTCACGCGAATCTGGCACTTCCCCAGTGGAGACGCGCTCCTCGAACTCGCAGATCATCGCGACTGCCTACTGCCGAACGTCGACCGCGTCGACGTTCCAGCGAGCGAGAGAGAGCGGGTCGGAGATGCTGTGGCACTCGATACGGAGACCGCTGTTCGTGTCTCCGAAGAACAGGGCCGTGTGATTATTAAAGAATTTGATAAGAAGATAATACTGTAACAACACAAAACCGAGAAACCGAGCGGAGTAAGCCCTGTATCCAGTGGCTACGCTGTCGACAGATAGTGTAAGTCTCCGGATGAAATGGATAGCTTTTGGTGTCTCGATTTCGCTGGTCGATACATGTCCGATGTAAATCCGTACCAGAGTTTACGGACACAGATCGACGAGGCAGCAGAGTACCTTGACGTCTCCGACGGGCAGATCGAGCGGCTGAAAAATCCCGAGCGGATACTAGAGACGAACCTTTCGGTCGAGATGGACGACGGTTCGGTCGAGGTGTTCCGCGCGTACCGCTCGCAGTTCAACGGTGACCGTGGGCCGTACAAGGGCGGCATCCGCTACCACCCGCAGGTCAGCCGCGACGAGGTCAAGGCCCTCTCGGGGTGGATGGTCTATAAAACGGCGACGAGCGATATCCCGCTCGGCGGTGGGAAAGGCGGCATCGTCATCGACCCGGCCGAGTACTCCGAGAGCGAACTCGAACGAATCACGCGCGCCTTCGCGAAGGAACTGACCCCGCTTATCGGCGCCGACCGTGACGTGCCCGCCCCCGACGTGAACACGGGCCAGCGTGAGATGAACTGGATCAAAGACACGTACGAGACCATCGAAAACACGACGGAGCCCGGCGTCATCACCGGTAAAGACCTCTCGAGCGGTGGGAGCGAGGGGCGTGTCGAGGCGACAGGCCGTTCGACGGTCGTCGCAGCGCGTGAGGCGTTCGATTATCTCGGGAAGGACATCGAAGGCGCGACGGTCGCGGTGCAGGGCTACGGTAACGCCGGGTGGATCGCGGCGAAACTCGTCTACGAGATGGGCGCCGACGTCGTCGCCGTCTCGGACTCCAGCGGTGCCATCTACACCGAGGAGTCGTTCGACCCCGTCGCGGTCAAGGAGTTCAAACGCGAAACCGGGAGCGTCGTCGGGTATTCCGACGCCGAGGACGAACTCACCAACGACGAACTGCTGACGCTCGACGTGGACCTGTTGATCCCGGCTGCGCTGGAAAACGCCATCGACGAGTCACTGGCACACGAAATCTCTGCCGACGTCGTCTCCGAGGCAGCGAACGGCCCGATCACGCCCGCGGCCGACGAGATTCTCAGTGACGACGACGTCCTCGTCGTTCCGGACATCCTCGCGAACGCCGGCGGTGTCGTCGTCTCCTACTTCGAGTGGGTACAGAACCGTCAGCGCTTTTACTGGTCCGAAGACCGCGTCAACGAGGAACTGGACGCGACCATCGTCGAGCAGTTCTGGAACCTCGTCGATGCCTACGAGGACCGAGAGCTACCGTCGCTCCGGACTGCCGCCTACGTCGTCGCGCTCCAGCGCGTCATCGACGCCGGCGAGCAGGCCGGCCGGTGGCCCTAATACGGACTCCCCGGTGTCCCCCGTCGTTCGAGGACGGCACGACGACGCAGGGATAGACCAGTCGTCACCGTCTACCGGTGACACTGCCTGATACTGGTGGCTGTAAGTTCGTACAGATATTCGCCACCCCGGGGTGGCGAATTACTGCAGTTTGTTACAGCCACCAGTATGAGAACGCATCTCGGGCGTGGGCAGCGTCCGACGTCGTCGACGCTCGCATCGAAGCGGTGGGGAGACCTCCCGTCCGTCGTGTACGCGTAGTCACGTGTCCAGAATCTCGGCCAACCGCGCCTCCCCGAGCGTGTCGACCAGTTGCGCGAGTTCGACGACTCGCTCTTCGCCGAGCGTGTCGACCAGTTCCCGTATCTCGTCGGGGTCGAACGTCCGGGCGACGTAGCCGAGGTTCTCGACCATCTCAGTGGTTCGTTCGAGGACGTCCGCGTCCGGTGCGAGACTCAGCGGCCGGTTCGTGAACCGGCCGTCCTCGTTGTAGTAACAGAACCGGAGTTCCGCCTCGTCGGCGTCGTCGGGTTTGACGACCTGCAAGACCCCGTAGCCGTCCTCCCACTCGTCCAGTTCGACTTCGAGGAGATTCTCGTAGCGAGTCATAGGTGCCGATACCAACCGATAGCACCTATTTCTTGGGACTGCGTCAGCGTGAGCCTCTGTCTACGGTTGAGGAACGCAACGATCCCGTTGTATCGACGCATCCGAAGTGTCTCCCGTACCGTCGCGAGGGGGCGTTGCGACGGTCCTCCCGGGGCCTCGACACCTGCGCGGGATGTCTCAGGGCATCGTGGGCGAAGTGTGACCCGGCGCGAAGTCACGTCTCATCGCACACCACCGCCGTTCGCCGAGGATTCGAGACGGGACACCGCGAGCAAGAGGACGACAGAGAGCGCGACTCCGCCGACGGACTGCAGCCACGTATGCGCTCCGGCGAGTGGGCGAGCGAAGACCATCCCCACTGCGACGGCGAACAGTGGTACGAACCGTCTATCCACGAACAGCAGATAGCCCGCTGGCACCAGTGCGTACAGCACGTGACTCGATATGTCCCAGAACGGGGTGACGAGGAGATGTGGGACGGTCGCGGCGACAAGGAGGAGCGCGTACTCCGGCACGATAGCCCCCCAGTTCCGTCTCCGCCAGACGAACCAGATCACGAGTACCCCGATTCCCAACCCCGCGCTGCCAGTGGCGTCTACCCCCCACTCGGGGACCGTCTCGACCGCCAGTGGTACGCCCTGATAGATGGCGAACGCGACGCCCCACCCCAGACCGAGGACGGCGAACCGAGCAGTCAGTCCGGCGGACGAGCGCGCTGAATCGCGGTGCCACTCGAAGCCGATGAGGAGGACGCTACAGAGAAGAACGAAGAGTTCGGGCGCGAAAACCGCCGAGTACGTCTTGGCGATATCTGTGAGCATCTAGAACAGCGACCGTACGTGTCGCTTGTGGCGGTTTCGGTTTGCCGTCGACGTCGGGCACTGCACCGGCGAACTGCGAGAACCAACACCTTTGCCTGCCGCGGTCCACGGCCGAAATAGATGCCCCGGACGAACTCCCGTCCCCCGACACCACCCGGCAAGCCGGTAGTCGGACATACGGCGGCCTTCGTGAGCGACCCGTTCGGCTTCGTCAGACAGTCGGTGGACTCGACTGGCGACGCGTTCCGGATGCAGTTACTGGGCAAAGACGTGTACGTGCTCGCACATCCGGACTACGTGGGGACGGCGTTGTCGAATCCGAATACCTTCGCCAAACCCGACGACTTCGAAGTGGCGTTCGGAGACGCCCTGCTCGCGGTCGAAGGCGACCAGTGGCAGCGACAGCGCCACTCGATGGAGCCGTTTTTCGGTCCGAGGCGTCTCGCAGACCACGCCGAGACGATGACCGAGGTCGCCGCGTCTCGGGTCGCTGACTGGGCGTCGGGGGAGTCCGTCCCCGTCGACGAAGAGATGAAAGCTATCGCCCTGCACAACCTGTTCGAGGTGGTGCTCGGCCAGTCGCTCTCCGACGAGGAAATCGACGAACTGTCGACCGCCGCACAGGCGCTCAATCTGTGGTTCAAGCCGACGTCGTGGGCCCTCCCCGAGTGGGTGCCGACACCCGCCCGTCACAAGTTCAAGCGCGGGAGCGCAGAGTTGCGCGAGCGAGCGCGGACCTTGCTGGCAGCGTCCGGTGAGCGGCCACAGGAGGATAGCCTGCTCGCCACGCTCGCCGAGTTGCGCGACGACCCCGACTCGGCGTACGACCAGTCGGAGGTGCTCGATCAAGTGGTCGGGATGCTGTTTGCCGGACACGAGACGACGGCGCTCGCGATGACCTACGCGTTACACCAGATAGCCACACACCCCACGGTCGCCGACCGGTTCCACGCCGAAATCGACGCCGTCCTCGACGGACGGCCGTCGTTCGATCAGTTGCAAGAACTCGACTACCTCGAACGGATCGTCGACGAGACGCTCCGATTGTACCCCCCGGTACACGCGATTCCGCGCGTCACGACCGAGTCCGTCGGCGTCGGCGACTACGCGATTCCCGAGGGCGCGACGGTGTTGCTCAGCGTCTGGTGTCTCCACCGCGATCCGCGGTTCTACGACGACCCGCTCACGTTCGACCCGGGACGGTGGGCGGAGACCTCGCCCAGAGACCGAGGACACGCGTTCGTTCCGTTCGGGGCTGGCCCACGCACCTGTATCGGACGGCACTTCGCTCGCCTCGAAGCGAAGGCGGTGCTCGCCGAAATCGGTCGGCGGTACCGCCTCGACGCCGACAGCGGTATCGAGGTGGCACCGCAGATGACGACCCAACCGGAGGGGCCGGTGAACCTTCGGGTGTCGGACCGAACCTGACGACGCCGACGCGCGTTTTCGGCTGGTCCGGGCGGCGACCCGCGGGAAGTCGACTCAGGAGTGGCGCGCCCCGTCGGATTCGACGAGGTGACAGGCCGCGCGATGCTCGTCGGTCACCCACACCTCGGCTGGGACCTCGCGGGCACAGACGGTCGGGAAGGCGTCTTCGAGGCGTCTGTGTGCGCGGTCCACGTCGCCGCCGAGGACGTTCGTCAGCGCCGCGTCGAGGGTTTCCTCGGCCGCCGGGTCCCCGAGCGTGTCGGGGATGTCGAACTCCGCACGGATGGCGGCCCGGACTTGCTCGTCGGTGACCGCCCCGACCGGGGTGTCGGCTTCGGCGGCGACGAACTCCCGGACCGACTCGGGGTCGACGCCGTCCGTGGCGAGGCGACGGCGGAAATCGAGGACGGCGCGCCACGCCCGCTGGTCGATGTCGTATCCCGGCGGCGGGATGACCTTCGGACACCGCGTGTGGAATCGGCAGCCGCTCGGTGGGTCACCGGCAGAGGGCACGTCCCCGCGTAGCTCGACCCGGTTGCCACGCTTCCGCGGGTCGAACGTCGGGATCGAGGCGATGAGCACCTCCGTGTAGGGATGCTGTGGCGAGTCGAACAACCGAGCCGTCGGGGCGTCCTCGACGATTTCGCCGAGGTACATCACGGCTGTCCGGTCACAGATCTCGCGGACGATACCCATGTCGTGGGTGATGACGAGGAGCCCGAGGCCGAACTCCCGCTGGATGTCCTCTAGCAACCCGAGAATCGCCGACTGGACGGACACGTCGAGCGCGCTCGTCGGCTCGTCGGCGATCAGCAGGCTCGGGTTGAGGACGAGCGCACGAGCCAGCGCGACGCGCTGTTTCTGGCCGCCGGAGAACTCGTGGGGGTACCGGTCGACGTCGTCAGCCGAGAGGCCGACCCGCTCTAGCAGGTCCGTGGTCACCTCTCGCCGGAGTTCGCGGTCGGTCACGCCGTGGATGACGAGCGGTTCGGCCACCGACTCCCCGATGGTCATCCGGGGGTCGAAACTGGCGCTCGGGTCCTGAAAGATCATCTGTGCATTGCGCCGGAACGCCTTCAGCGCCCGTCCGGAGAGGTCGGTGACTTCCTCGCCCTCGAAGCGTATCGACCCGGCGGTGGGTTCTTCCAGTCGGAGCATCGTCCGGGCCGCGGTCGATTTCCCGCACCCGGACTCCCCGACGAGGCCGACCGTCTCACCCCGTCGGACCGAGAGGTCGATGCCGTCGACGGCCCGCACGGTCCCGACCTGTCGCCTGAGAACGCCCTCGGTGATGGGGAAGTGCTTCGTCAGGTTCTCCACCTCGAACAGCGGCGGCTCAGCCATCCGGGTCACCCTCCGACTGGCCGTTTCGGAGTGCGTCCGGGTCACCGCCGGGCCCGTAGTACACGCAGGACGCGGTCTGGGCGTCCGCGACGTCGTACAGCGGCGGCTGGTCGCCCGTGTGACACTCTTTGCGAGCGTACTCGCACCTGCTGGCGAATCGGCATCCTGGCGGAGGGTCGTGGAGGTCCGGTAGCGTACCCCCGATACTCCGGAGCGGCCGGCCGCGGCCGGGCAGACAGTCAAACAGCACTTG
Organism: Haloarcula pellucida; assembly: GCF_014647235.1. Classification (GTDB taxonomy): domain Archaea; phylum Halobacteriota; class Halobacteria; order Halobacteriales; family Haloarculaceae; genus Haloarcula; species Haloarcula pellucida. The sequence continues at coordinate 239,397 of NZ_BMOU01000003.1, read as the reverse complement.
CGTGTACGGATGGGCCGGTGTGTCGAACACTTCGTAGACGCTCCCGCGTTCCATCACCTTCCCGGCGTACAGCACGACGACCCGGTCGGCGAGTTCGGCGACGACGCCGAGGTCGTGGGTGATGAGCAGAATCGCCATGTCGTACTCCGTCTGGATCGATTCGAGGAGGTCGAGCAACTGCGCCTGAATCGTCACGTCGAGTGCCGTCGTCGGTTCGTCGGCGATGAGCAGGTCCGGAGTGGCCGCGAGCGCCATCGCGACGACGATTCGCTGTTTCATCCCGCCGGAGAACTCGTGTGGGTAGTCGTCGTACCGCGTCGTCGCGTCGGGGATGCCGACCTGATTCAGGAGCGTGAGCGCGCGCTCTCTGGCCGCGGCGTCGCTTACGTCCTCGTGGACCTGTATCGCTTCGCGAATCTGCCAGCCGACGGTGTAGCAGTGGTTGAGCGCGTGCTGTGGGTCCTGAAACACGTGGGCGATGCGGTCGCCGCGGATGGCGCGTAGGTCTCGTTCAGAGAGCGACAGCAGGTCTCGGCCGTCGAGTTCGGCCACGCCGCGGACGATACGCCCCGGCGGCATCCGGATCAACTTCGTTATCGTCTCTGCGGTGACGGTCTTACCGCTCCCGCTCTCGCCGACGAGACAGACAGTCTCGCCCCGCTCTACGTCGAAGTCGACGCCGTCGACGGCCCGGAGTGGCCCCCGGTCAGTCTCGAACTCGACGGTGAGGTCACGGACGGACAGCAGCGACAGCTCTTGCTGTGTCTCGGTCGCCCCCCGCTGGTGCTGACTCATCGCTGCCCCTCCGAGCGGGGGTCGAGCGCGTTCCGTAGCGCGTCGCCCACGAAGTTGAACGCCAGAATCGTCAGGAACAGAAAGACCCCCGGAACCGTCGAAATCCACCACGCCGTCCGGAGGTCCGAGCGGCCGGCGGCAATCGTCTGGCCCCACGAGGGTATCGTCGGGTCGCCCAGCGAGAGGAACGCAAGCCCCGCCTCGAACAGAATCAGCCCGGGGATCAACAGCGTCAGGTTCGTGATGACCGTCCCCGAGACGTTCGGCAGGATGTGGCGTCTGATGACGTGTCCCGTGCCTGCGCCGGCACAGCGTGCGACTTCGACGTACTCGTCTTCCGACCGCTGGAGGGCCGCACTCCGGACGAGTCTGGCGGTCCCGCCCCAACTGAGCAGCCCGAACACGAGAATGAACATCAGCAGACTCCCGCCGAAGAGGTAGATGAGCAAGAGGTACAGCAGGAAGGATGGGAACACCTGCTGGATGTCGACGTAGCGCATCAGCACCTCGTCGACGAGGCCGCCGACGTAGGCGGCGACGGTGCCGACCGTCGCGCCGATGCTGATGATGAGAAACGACGTTATCAGGCCGATACGAATCGAGACGCGCATCCCGAGGACGACCAGCGAGAGGATGTCTTTGCCGTCGCCGGTCGTCCCGAGCGGGAACTGCCAGCTTCCGTGACATCGCCCGTCGACGACGTCACCGCCGCAACTGAGCGGGACGGAACTGTCGACGGCGAGACCGACCGGCGGCTGGTAGCTCTGTGTGAGTTCGACCTGTGGCTTGCTGACGAGCAGCGGCCCGACGAGTCCCAGCGTGAAGACGAGAAGCAAAAACCCGAGGCTGACCACGGCGGCCCGATTCTTCCGGAACTCCCGCCAGTAGTGGGCGGTCATCCGTCGGTGGGTCGCCAGCGGGACGAGAACGTAGAAGACGAACAGGGCAAGCGAAACCACGAACAGCCAGTCCAGTTGGGACAGGTCCCAGCCGTCACGGAGTACGGGATTCGGCGAGAACAGCGGGGCTTCTCGAACGTAGTCGAACGCGAAGACGAGTGCCAGCGCCGCGAGCGTGGTCAGGAACCCTGCTGTCTGTCGGCGCAGCACGATGCCGCGTTTGGCCTCCCAGTCGATGTCCTCGAAGCGACGGCGTGGGGAGTCCAGACTCATCAGCGGTCACCGTAGTCGATGCGGGGGTCGAGTACCGTGTAAGCGATGTCCTGTAACAGGTTGCCGACGACGGCGATGAACACGCCGACGAGCGTCGTCGCCAGCACCAGCGGCGTATCCTGATTCTGGATGGCCTTGAAACTCAACTGTCCGAGCCCCGGGATGCCGAACACCACCTCGACGAGGTACGAACTCGCGATGAACAGTCCGAGCAGGTCCGCCACCAGAATCGTCGAGAGCGGCACGGCGGCGGGCCGAAGCACGTGCAACAGCAGTATCCGTCGCTCCGAGACGCCTTTCGCCTTCGCCGTCTTCGTGAAGGTGGCCTCGACGTACTCCAGCGCCTCCGCCCGGGTGTACCGCGTCAGGCTCGCGATAGACCCCGTCGTCAGGACGAACACGGGCAAGACGAGCTGTCTGGCGTTGGCCAGACTGAACACGGGTGCGTCCGGGTCGAAGACGATGGGGACGAGGTCGAGGTGGACGCCAAACAGCACCAGCAGGACGATGCCGAACCAGAAGTTCGGGATCGCGTACCCGAAGAAGGCGAGGAACGTCGCGGCGTAGTCGAACCGGGAGTACTGGTGCGTCGCCGAGTACAGGCCGATAGACAGCCCGAAGGCGACCGTCAGAATCGTCCACGGCACGGAGTACATCATCGTATACGGGAGCGCGTCCGCGATAGCCGCGGTCACCGGCTGGCCCCGAGAGGTGCTGTATCCCCAGTTGAACGTCGCCATGTTGGTCATGTAGTCGGCGTACTGCCGCCACAGCGGCCGGTCGAGGCCGCGCTGTTGCTCGTAGGCCGCTCTGGCGGCCTCCGCGTCGCCACCGGAGACGGCGGCCTGAAACTGGATGCTGGTGAGCGCCTGTTGCTCTGTGACGTACAGCAGTGCCCACGTTATCGAGAGGATGACGAACGTGGCGACGACCGCCCAGAGGAGCCGCCGGGCGACGTACCACCTCATGACTCGAAGTAGTACGTCTGGGAGTTCCAGCCGCTCGCGAACGTCTCCGTCGGTCCGACGAGTTCGTCCTGTGCGCCGACGATGTTCGACGGCATCAGCAGGAAGCCAAAGGGCTGTTCACGGGCGAGTTTCTCGAACACCTCGGCGAATAGCTCTCGTCGCCGCTCCTCGTCGACGGTTCGGGACGCCTTGGCGTACAGTTCCGGGATGTTCGACTCGGGGACGTAGCCGTAATAATTGACGTTCCCCCGTGTCCTGAAGAACGTGGCACTCGAACTTGGCGTTCGCGGGTAGGTGTTGAACCCGAGGACGACGGACATGTCCCACGGTTCCTGACTGACTGAGACGTCGCGTGGCCCACCGTTGAACAGGCCGGCGCTCCACGGGACCTCCGTCCCCCTCGGCGGACTGTTCGCCGCGTACTTCTGCTGGAACGTGTTGCCCGGCACCGTCTCGATGCGGACGCCGATACCGAGGTTCGATTCGACCTCTTGAGCGACGAGTTCCGCCAGCGTCTGGTTGGTCCTGCTCGCTGTACTGGCGTACAGCGAGAGCGTCACCGCCGACCCGTCCGGGCCGAGGAGCGTGTCACCGTCGTACCGGTAGTCGGTCCCCTCGATGGCACGGCGCATCCGCCGTCTGGCCGGGTCCGGCCCGTAGAGGTCGTCGACACCGAAGCGGTACTGTTCGATGCCCGCCTCGACGTACCACTTAGAGAACCGTGGCTGCATCGTGAAGGCCGGTTCGGCGAACCCGCGATAGAGGTTCCCTGCGAGCGTCTGCTTGTTGACGGCACAGACGAACGCCTGCCGGGCCGGAACCTTCCTGAACAGTCGCCACCCGTTGGCCCGCATGTTGTACTTGAGCGCTTGCACGAACGGTTGTGGCTGGACGTACACGTCGACCGTTTCGAGTTCCTGAAACTCCCGAGCGTTCTGCGGAGGGATGCCGGCGCTCGTCACTTCCCCCTCCCGTAGCGCGTTCAACCGAGAGGACTCCTCGGAGATGACCCGTATCGTGTACGAGTCGAAGTACGGTGCGTTGCGCCACTCCTCGCCGACGTCGTCGAGTTCGCGGACGTAGTACTCGTCGTTGCGCGTGGTGACGTACTGCGACTCTCGCTCCCACTCCTCGAACGTGTACGGGCCGAGATTGCCGGTGTACTGGAGTTGGTTGATTTCCTCGTCCTGCTGGAGACCCTGTGTGTCCTTGTCGGGAACGTACGTCTCCAGAATCCCCTTCGGAAGACAGCTCTGGCCCCACATGACTGGCTTGAGCGGGAACGACGGGTCGACGTCGGGAAGCCGGATCTCGAAGGTCAGGTCGTCGATCCGCTCGACCGGAATCGGCTCGCCCTGCCGGAACCAGTCGCCAGCGTTCGTATAGCCCGCCCAGTTGTCCTCCCCCTGAAAGACGTTCCGTATCATGTACACCCAGTCCTCGGCGGTCATCCTGCCGTACCCGCCGCCCCATCGGAGGTTGTCACGGAGCGTGATCCGGTAGGTCTGGCCGTCGTCCGTCGACGGTTCGGCCCAGAGCGGGAACACGTTCTGGTCGTCGTCCACGGCCCACGCACCGTCGAGCGTGAGGCCGACGAACGCCCCGGACGTGGTGTCGTTGGTGAACAGCCAGTTCAGCGAGTTGGCGTCGGACCCGGCGACGCCGACGAACTCGCCGGCCGGTTCCCGTCGTCCCGCCCCGTCGGTGTCGACGCCGGTCTGCGTCTGGGTGGTAGTGGTGCCGCCACCGTCACCGAACAGCCCGTTACAGCCTGCTGCCGACGATGCGACGCCGATGCCCAGCGCCCGGAGCAGACCACGCCGGGTCGGACGAGAGAGCGTGTGGGAAACCCCATCATCGATTGACATTACCTAGCACAGAGGAACTGTGTATTTATTAACCATTTGGGTGGATCCACCGTCTGGGACCATCCGAAGCCACAGTCGGGTCGCCGCCGTCCCGCGACACTCCCCGAAGCGTGACGACGCTGCGACCGGACGACCGCGGCCGACCCGAGTCCGAGGCCCATTTACCACTCGACTGCGTGGGTCCCCCTATGGAACCGGACGACGTTCGCCGGGACTGGGCCGAGCGCTCGGGCAAGTACTCGCCGACGTACTACGCCGACATCGGTCCGAACGAGGTGAGCGAGACGCTCGTCGACGTGCTGGGCCACTACGTATCGGACGACGCAGCGATTCTCGAGATCGGGTGTGGCTCCGGCCGCCACCTCGCACACCTCCGGAACCACGGCTACGAGGACCTCACTGGCGTCGACATCAACCCCGACGCCTTCGACGTGATGGCAGAGACCTACCCGCGACTCGCCGAGACCGGGACGTTCCACACCGGCGCGATCGAGGACGTCGTCGAAGCGTTCTCGGACGACGCGTTCGACGTCGTCTACACCGTCGAGACGCTCCAGCACATCCACCCGGACGACGTGTGGGTGTTCGAGGAGATAGCCCGCGTCTGCGGTGACCTGCTGGTGACTGCCGAAAACGAGGGCAACAGCCCCGAGCGAGGCCGGGAAGACGGCGAGGTGAGCTACGTCGACGACGAGTTCCCGCTGTTCCATCGGAACTGGAAAGCTGTCTTCTCCGAGTTGGGATTCGCCCAACTCATCCGGGAACCGACGGCGCGGGACACGATACGCGTGTTCCGGGGACTGTAACGCGGCGACGCCGCCTCCGCAGGCGTGCGGTGAGCAAAAGCGGAGCCACGAAAGCGAGTAACGGAACCGGGTGCCGGTCCACCTCCCACGATCCCCTATTTCGCTGGCGGGTCCGACGCCGAACGAGGGCGACCTGACGGTCGGAACCGCCCTGACTCGGCTCAGTCGTCTCTCGCGCCAAAGCGGCCCAGGTTAGGGTAGTCGGCGATGACGCCGTCGACGCCGGCGGCCGCGAGGCGGTCGTACTGATACCACGTACCGACTGTGTAGACGTTCACGGCGCGGCCCTCCTCGTCTGCGACCGAGACGAGGTCGATGTCTGCCCACTCCGAGCCCTCCGTGTAGTAGTCGTCCGCGTAGAACGGCGTCCCCTGCACCATGTTGTACGGCGGGTGGATGGCCTCGGCGTCGTAGGTCCGGGCGATGTCGAGGCCGTCCTCGATGGAGTCCCAGAGGAGCGGTGCGACGGGATAGGACGAGTTCGCTCGCGTCACGGCCAGCGCCGCCTCGTAGAACGAGGAGAACAGGAACTCGTGTGAGTACTCGTCTACGACGTCGAGCACACGGTGGACGAACGATCGCCACGTCGACTTCTGTGCGGCGAGTTTCTCGGCCGAGAGGTTCACGGCGAACTCGAGGTCGAACGACCCGGGGTTCTTCAACTCGACGTTCACGCCCACGCCGGACGGAATCGCGTCCAGCACGTCGGTCAACAGCGGGACCGTCTCACCGCTCCGAAGCACCTCGGCATTTGTCACCGTCTCCGTGTCCGTCTCCCAGACGACGCCGGACGTGTCGGTCAGTCCGCGTTCGCCGCCGTCACGTTCGGCCAGCCGGGAGTCGTGGAACACTACCACGTCGCCCTCGGCAGTCGGGAGGACGTCTATCTCGATACTATCGGCCCCGCGTGAAGCCGCCTGTGGTGCCTTGCCACCGCGAGAGGCAGCCTCCACGGCACCGACCGTGTTCTCCGGGTAGACCCCCGCGAATCCCCGGTGGGCGATGAGTTCGGGGTCCGAGTCGACGCTGCTCACGCCACAGGTTCCCTCACCAGTCTCATCGTCGTCGCTCTCGTCGACCGCGGAGGCAGCGACCCCCGGGACGCCGAGTGCCGTCGCGCCGACGGCACCCGTCCCGGCGACAAACGCCCGGCGACCGATTCGCTGTGTGACTCCGTTGGCTGTTCGCCCCGACGACGTCTCGGGTCCATCCGACATACAGCACCGACTCCGAACGGGTCCGGTTAGAGCGCTTCTAATAGCCCTATATAAGTAGCGACGACGGCGAGTACGCACATATAGACGCTAGAGCGATACGTACCGATCCGGAACCGAGGGACAGCGAGGATTCGCTCGTCGAGGTCGAAGCCGCCGACGAACTCGGTGAATAGGTCGCCTTCGTCCGCCATCGTCGCCATCCGTTCGGTCCACTGGGACCGAAATTCCGTCTCCAAACAGCGGTCGTCGCCGCGCGCCACCCTTCAACGAACATATAGTTTTTATTCTCTCCGCTATAATTACACACCGCCATGGGCGAACAGAACACGTCAGCGATGGACCCGAGTGACAACTCGATCATCGGCGCAGGTATCGTACTCGCGCTGGTCGGGTTCTACGCGAGTCAGGAACTGACCAATAGCGTCGAGATCGCCATCGGCGTCGGATTGCTCATCGGTGTCGTGCTCCCCGCGATACTCCTCGAAGTTCGAGGATAGTCGCCGAGGGACGCCGACCGATTCACCCTGTCGCCACGTGGGAGAATCGCATCGACCATCGTCGGTGTACGGTGGGTGTGCCTCACAGACGAGATTCGCCGTCAACGTTCCTCGGCCGTCGACACGTCGCGTCGGTGCCGTTTGATTCGTGCCGGTCATACCCTCGATTCAAGCCGGGGCGCCGGTGCGGAAAACGCCTTCAAACCGATTATGAAGAGTCTAAAGCGTTTTCAGATCGTTTTATCTGCGCCAGCACGGTCCGTAAAATCGGCTAAAATCGGCGTTCGCGACTGAACCGTTCTGAATCGACGCTAACCGTCTGTCCGTTATATTGGGGTGTGGGTCCACAGAAGAGATGCCCGAAGCACTCATGTCCACCGTCGACTCCTCCCTCCCACGACTGCCAGCCACCGGGACCGTCCGGACGCTGGCGTCCAGTATCGCCACGTCGTGTCTCACGGCCGTGCGGGCCGCCGCCTTCTGGGCGACGATTCCCCTCCCGCTGATCATCGTCGGGTCGCTCCTGACCGGCGTCGTCGCCACCGCGCCGCTGTTCGTCGTCGGCCTCGTCGTCCTGAACGTCCTGTGTGCGGCCATCGGCCACGAGTACTCCCCCGAGAGATGACCCTCCTCAGACCCTCCTCGCAACCTCCCGACCAGCACCACGCGAAGACGATGCTGTTCTGCCCGACGTGTGACCATCAGAGCCCCGCCGACGGCGACTGGGTCGCCGACGATGGGGTCGAACGCCGCCGTCTGCTGTGCCCGCGGTGTGGCGACGCCGTCGTCGACGACCCCGAGTTCTGAGGTGCGTTCGCCGCCGCGTCTCGACGTCCCGTCCGCAGCGACCGCCGGCGAACACGCTCACGCTCGACGGCGCCCGCTCGTCGTGCCGCCTGTCTGTCGTACCACTGTCCCCGATCAGTCGAGCGCGAGCCTCCGGAAACGTCGCCCGGAAACCATATTGATAAATGATGATGTACTGAAGAGCGAGACAGACACTATGACGACCGATACGGACTACGACCTCGTCACGCCGCAGTTACGCGCGCTCATTCGGGAAGGCAAAGAGAGTCCCGAGACGCTCTGGGCACGCGTCGCCGACAACCTGAACTGGTTCGAGCAGTGGGACGCCGTGTACGAGGAGGCGGGCGTCGGCGACTTCGCGTGGTTCCCCGGCGGACGGACGAACATCAGTTACAACGCCGTCGACTACCACGTCGAGAACGGCGGCGGCAACCGCGCGGCGATGGTGTTCGAGACCGGCGAACGCGACGACAACGCGGTGTACACCTACGCAGAACTGCACCACGAAGTGAAACGGGTCGCGGGAATGCTCCGGGCGTACGGCGTCGAGAAGGGCGACCGCGTCACCATCTACATGCCCATGTGTCCGGAGGCCGTCGTCTCCATGCTCGCTTGTACGCGCATCGGTGCGATTCACTCTGTCGTCTTCGGTGGGTTCGGGGCCGGTGCGCTCGCGGACCGCATCGAACTGGCCGAACCGAAGCTCCTTCTGACGGCCGACGTGGGCTTTCGCGACGGCGGCACGGTCGACCTAAAGTCGATAGTCGACCGCTGTTTCGACGACCACGAGTCGGTCAACGACATCGTCGACGACACCATCGTACTCTCCCGCGGTGAGGCGTCGGCCGACCTGCGAGAGTCCGAGACCGACTGGGACGACGCACTGGCAGCGGGCGCGGGCGAAGACACCTCACACGTCGAGCTGGACGCGACCGATCCCGCGTTCATCCTCCCGACGTCGGGGACGACGGGCAAGCCGAAGGGAACCGTCCATCAGCACGGCGGCTATCAGACCCACGTCTACGGGATGGGACAGTGGATGTTCGACCTCGACGAGACGGACACGTGGTTCGCCACCTCGGACATCGGCTGGATCGTCGGCCACTCCTACATCGTCTATGCGCCCCTCTTGACCGGGTCGACGACAGTCGTCTACGAGGGGACGCCGGTGTATCCAGACGCCGGCGTCTGGTGGGACCTCGTCGAACGGCACAGCGTAGACAAGATATTCACCGCGCCGACGGCGATTCGCGCGCTGGCCGGCTACGACGACACGTTCCACGAACGCGCTGACCTCTCCTCGCTCGAAGCGGTGTTCTCGGCCGGCGAACCGCTCAACCCGCCGGCGTGGGAGTGGCTCCAGACGGAAGTTCTCGACGACGAGGTGCCCGTCATCGACCACATGTGGCAGACCGAGACCGGCGGTCCGATTATCGGCAACCCGTACGGCATCAACACGCTCCCGATAAAGCCGGGCTCTGCGGGCATCGCGCTGCCGGGCATCGAAGTGACGGTCGTCGACTTCGACGGCGAACCGCTCGAACCCGGCGAGGAGGGCGCGCTCGTCGTCGAGAAGCCGTTCCCCGGCATGACGCCGACGCTCTGGGAGGGTCACGACCGGTACGAACTCGAATACTGGCAACAGATAGAGGACCTGTACTGGGTCGGCGACGCCGTCTCGATGGACGAGGACGGCTACATCTGGTTCAGCGGCCGTGCAGACGAGGTCATCACCATCGCCGGCCACCGCATCGGTCCGACCGACATCGAGGACGCACTCGTCGCCCACGAGGCCGTCGTGGAGGCCGCAGTCGTCGGCAAACCCGACCCGGAGAAGACCGAAGTCGCCGCCGCGTTCGTCGTCCTCCGAGACGGCTTCGACGGCGACGAAGCGCTGGCAGGGGAACTCCGGGAGGCGGTCCGGCAGGACGTCGGCCCCATCGCTATCGTCGGCGAACTGGAGTTCGTCGACCAACTGCCGAAGACGCGGTCCGGGAAGATAATGCGCCGGACCATCCGGGACATCATGTTGGACGAAGACCTCGGCGACGTCTCGACGATGGAAGACGAGTCCGCCGTCGACGAAATCGAAGCCGCGACCGAGGACATCGACGCGGACGACGACGTCGGGAACTGACTGCACTCCCGGCACTCGCCCGTCACGCCCCGTTGGGCAGAACACATCCTTAATCAACGGCGACGGCGAAGTCACCACACGATGTCAGCGGAGTCGGGCACGACGTGCAAGGTCGACCGGGTCGCCGAGAAGCGGGGACTCACCGAACTGGACGACGAGTTGCGGGAGCGCTGGGCCGACGGCGACAGCCTCCGTGACCTCGAACGCTACTGTAACGAGGCGATACTTCGGTCCGCGATGCGGGCGGCGGGGATGGAGACGCTCGACGGCGAGGCGGCCAACCTCTACCGACTCCTCACGGACGACGACGTCGGTCCCGGCAAGCGAATCGACGCGAAGTCCCGACTCCAGCGCAACGGACTGGACCCGGAGACGCTCACCAGCGACTTCGTGAGCTATCAGACCGTCCGAACCCACCTCAACGACTGTCTCGACGTGACGACGGCCCGCGACAGCACGCTCTCCGTCGACAGCGCTCGGAACACCGTCCTCAAACTCGTCTCTCGGACCGAATCCGTGACCACCCAGACTATCGCTCGGCTCACCGAACAGGGGTCGCTGACCATTCCGTCCCCCTCCGTCACGCTGAGCCTGCGGGTCGCCTGTTCGGAGTGTGGTGACGAGTACACGTTCACCGGACTGCTGGAACGGGGCGGGTGTTCCTGTCGCGCCGACGAGGAAGCGACAGAGCCCTAGGAGTCCGCGACGAACGACTGGGTCGAGATAGTGTCGTAGCGCCCGTCGAGTTGCGCTCGTTCCTCCGGCAACACGGACGTGACGACGTAATCGGCGGACTCGCCGAAGTACTGCATCAGGCCGTGAATACGCTCTGCGTCGAACATCTCGACGGCGTCGACGACGATGAACGGGACCTCCTCGGCGACGTCGTGGACCAGATAGCCGGCCAGAGCGACGATGAGGCCGATGACCTCCCGTTCGCTCTTGCTGAGACTGTCGACGGTGTCGTCGTACGCCGTGCCGTCCTCCGTGGCTCGGACGACGTGAATCTCGAACGCCGTCTCTGCGGTGACGCGGTCGCCCGACGAGCGCCGTTCGAGCCAGATGCGCTCTATCGAGTCGTACCCCAGCGTCTCGAGGACCTGTTGCATCGTCTCGTTGAACGTACCCACGAGGTCCTGTTCGAGTTCGTCGATGCGGTCACGCTGGGTGCGGAGTTCGGACGCGACCGCCTCCCGCTTTGCTTCGATGTCGTCACGTTCGGCGAGGGCGGCCTCGACGTCGGCTATCTCCGACTCGACGCTCTCTAAGTCGTTTGCGAGTTGGCCGCGTTCGTACTCTAAGTCGCTCACCGCGTCGTAGTAGGTGGCTAACCGGTCGTCGTCCTCGGACGTGTCGTCGATCGCTCGTTGCAGGTCCTCGATTTCGGTCTCGAGTGTCCGACGATCCGCGTCGAGGGTTTCGAGCATCTCCTCTCGGCGCTCGATCTCGTCGGCGAGGTCCTCGCGACGGGCGCGTAACTCCTCGCGGCTCTCCTGTCGCTGTTCGAGATCGCGCTTCCGCTCGGAAAGCGTCTGGATACGGTCCGTGATGGCCTCGCGCTCGGTCCGTTTCTCCCGAACGATGCCGCTGACGGCCTCGACCTGTTCGGCGATCTCCGCGCGTTCGACGGTGCTGCCGCACGTCCAGCACGTGATGGACTGCGAGGCGGGGTCCAGTTCGGCGACGATGTCGTCGGACGTCATCGCGCTCGGGATGTCCGCGGACTCGTCGAGAATCTGCGAGTTCATCTCCACGATGGGGCTCAGTGCGTTGATCGTCGACGTGAGTCGCTGTTTCTGCTGGTGGAGGTCTTCGAGTTCCGCCTCGATATCCGCGAGGTCCGCCTCGGGTTCGTCACCGTCGGTATCGTCTAGCCGGTCGGTTACCGACGCCAGTTCCGATTGCAGTTCCTCGATAGCGGCCTCCTGACTGCTGAGACGCTGGCGGAGTTCGTTCCGCTCGCTCCGTTTCTCTCGTAACGCCTCCGTCTCGCTGTCGTCGTCCGCCTCGGCTTCGAGGGTCTCGATAGCGTCTCGCTTCTCCCTGAGTTCCGCTTCGACGTCGTCCAGTTGCTCCCGAAGCGTGTTCTGTCGCGTCCGAAGGCCCGGCAGTCGGTTCGCCATGGAGTCGAGTTCCGCGAGGCGGTCGTCGAGCGACTGTTTCTCGTCGCTCAGGCGGCGGATTTCGGCCTCGATTTCGTCGGTATCCACGGGCCGCATCAGGTACTCGTAGAGGTCGTCGTCTGCCAGCACCGCCCGTCGTATCGGGTTCGTCTCGGTCAGCGCGACGAACAACTCACAGAGGTCGTCCGCGGTTGTGTACCGGTCGGCACTCCGTACGACGGCGTCGGTCCCGTCGCGGCCGAGTTCGACGTGGTACGTCGCACCGTCGCGAGTCATGCTGACGCGTCCTTCGTCGGCGTCGCTCTTCAGCGGTGGCAACGGGCCACCGAGGACACCGGCGAGCGAACGCAAGAGCGACGATTTGTTCGATGCGTTACGCCCGGAGAGGAGCGTGACGCCGTCGGTGAGGGCCACATCTGCGGCGGCGATGCCGCCGATGTTCTCCACCGTGAGCGTGAGCTGACTGTCTGTCTCGCGTGCTTCGAGTGCGTCGTCGTTCTTCATATCCATCGTGTACTTCCCCCAGTGTTCGTATCGGTGAGTCGTCACGTCAGTCGTCGGCCACGTGGTCGGGGACCAACGCGCCGTCGTCGACGGACAGTCGCGATGTGTTGCCGTCGCTTGCCCGCCGTTCGAGCGCTCTTCCCCCTGCGGACGGCTCCGACGGGGAGCGCGACGTATCGGCCGTGGACGTGCTATCGACTGACACCGGTGACTGCTTCGTGACTCGCTTATCGAGTTGGGTACCCGCAATTGTGTACGCTGACGTATGTACGTTATGCGCGTGGATCGCCTCGACCGGTATAAAAATACGTTGTATATTCCGCATTAACACCCATCATATAGAGGCGCGCCATACGGTAGCATGGGCGTAGCACGGACGGACAACTTCGACGGCACGACTCATCAGCTCAGTCACCAGTGGGAGGGTAACACCGAGGTGAGCGAGACGATACGCGGCGCTGTCGCGGAGTACGCCGGCGTGTCGTTCGAATCGCTGCCGCCGATGGACGAACGCATCAACACGGACGCGCTGGACAGTCTATTCGAGACGAAGTCGGCGAACACTGCGACACCGGGGTGTGTTACGTTTTCGTACTACGGATACACCGTCGTCGTCCAGAGTACCGGACAGATATTCTTGAGAGAGACCTGACCGCGGCTGACGGCGTCTCGGGCTAGTGCGGCAACCTGCCCAATTAAACATTGTAAATTCCCGGTTTAAACATCCGTAATTTTACCCACCAACACCTACAGGTGGGGAACCGGTATCTGAGATCGAGATGAACGAAATAGAGACACAGAAAGAAAAGCGGCCGACGACAGCGAAGTTCTACCTGCCGGCCGTCGCGCTGCCACCGCACCTCGACCGAATCGAGGACGTCGTGACCGACCTCTTCGAGTTCCACGGTGTGGTTCTCATTCCGGAGACTTACAACGAGTGAACCGCTTCGGGGTCAAGCCCCGAGGCACTCGCCTTGTGCAGCTGTAGCCGCACCGACACCGCGACGTCGACGCTATAGTGACAATTGAAACGATTCACACACCGACCGCACCGCCGTCGTGCGGTCGGGTGGGCATTGACTTTCAATGGCTACTATATCTACCGACAGAGTCGCTGTCGGACCCCAGATTTTCCGTGCCCGACCACGTCAGCCCCGACAGCGGTCAGTCCACCGGTAGCCGTGGCCCGATAGGACACCACTCGTGTGCGAGCGGCGAAAGTATCGTTCGGACGGCGGCACCGTCGGAGACATCTAAACATTATTGTACGACGATTGTGTAGGTTCAACGAACAGGGTACGACCGAACACACCGCCACACTGCGACCGCATCCGGGTCCGATCCGTGACGGTGCCACAACGAGTCCTGTACGTTATATGTCGATTACAGCCAAAGTATACATCGAGCACGAACGACTCGCGCTTGTCCCAACGCTTCGGACCCTCGAAGACGTCGACATCCGGGTCATCACCCAGGGGAACACCGACCCGGGCTCGACCGTGTTCCCGTTTCTCATCGAGTACGACGACAGGGGCGAGTTAGAGGCGGCACTGGAGGAGGACCCGACGGTCGACAACTACGAACTCGTCGACTGGACCGACCGGACGGGCATCTACTACATCGAACACACCCCGGAGACGAAACTCATCAGCACCGTCGTGACCGACGTCAACGGGTTTCTGGTCCACACCGAGACGAAACGCCACGGGTGGCTCGTTCGCCTCCTCCTCCCCGACCGAGCGGCGTTAAACACGATCTGGGAGTACGCGAACGAGAACGACATCGCACTCGACATCATCGAGATATACGGCAACAGCGAGACGGGCGGCGAACCCTCGTACGGCCTGACCGCAGAGCAGCGAACGGCGTTGACGATAGCCTACGAGGAGGGGTACTTCGGCGAACCCCGCGACGTCTCGTTGAACGAGGTAGCCGAGGTGATCGGCCTCTCGTCGACGGCCATGAGCGGGCGTCTCCGTCGCGGGATGCGCAACCTCGTCGGGGCGACGCTCGTCGACGACGAGGCCGAGGAGTAACGCCACCGACCGATTCCTGCGGGGACGTTACTCCGACTCCTTCGACTGGTATACGGGCCTGAGCGACGTCGCGTCCTTGTCGTATCCGAGCCAGATGCTGAGGGCGCTGGCCACGAAGACGAGATAGACAGGGAACAAGACGAGTAACGTGTATCCCGCGATGACCGGCGTGATGGCGCCGAGACGATACAGTAACGCGACCGCAGTGAGTCCCACGACGGCACCGGCGACGATGCCGAGTCGAAACGCGTAGGCCGCGGCCGGACCCGGTCTGGTCCGAATCGCACTCATGTGGGCCGTTGCGGCTCCAATCCAATAAGTCGCGCGAGACAGGGGGTATCGATTGACACACACGTCGTGCTGGCAGACAGCAGCGCCTCGGCGGCGACGACGCTGTTCCCCAGCGTGTCATTCGAACAGCTCGTTGTGGCGGGCCCGGGGAGGGGATTCTATCATATAAGATTGCTTTTTATTCGATAGTCCCATAAGTATTCATATATGTATATTCGAGTTTCTGATTGCACGCCGCCTCACCGACTACACCGGTAATCGCTGGTCACCGTTGTGCGTCACACAGGCCGTACCGTGAATCTCACAACGACGACTCGAACTGTCGAGAGTGGACGCTATTGACATCTTTAGGCCTTAATTCGACGTTATCCAGTCACGAGATCGGCGGCGAAGCAGTCGAACTCCGTCACCATCTCGACGCGAGACGCGACCGACAGACCGGCCGTGGGAAGCGAATTCGGTCGAGCGACACCCGTAGTCCACGGCGAGCGCTCGCCAAAACAATAGTATATCCGATATAGCTATATTTCTGAAATGATTGCCACAAGCGTCGGTAGCGGCGATCGAGGACACCGGGTGTCCGAAACCGAGGCGTGCCGTCGGGACCGGTCGATGAGACAGGTTTTGTGTCCAGGCGTCCTCTTCGCCAAACGAGATGCGAATTGCACTCGTCGCTGCCGTCGCAGCCAACGGGGTCATCGGGTCCGACGGGCGCGTTCCGTGGGACTATCCGGCAGACCTGAACCACTTCAAGCGGACGACTGTCGGCCATCCGGTCATCATGGGCAGACGAACCTTCGACGACGTCTATCGGCAGTTGGGGACGGCGCTGCCAGAGCGTCGGAACATCGTCCTCACGCACCGTCCAGAGCGTCTGCCGGACGACGTCGTCACCGTCGAATCGACGGCAAAAGCGCTTCGCGCGGCCGAGACGACGGACGTCGAGACGGCGTACGTCGTCGGCGGTGGCACCGTCTACGAGCAGTTTCTCCCGTGTGCCGACGAACTGATTCTGACCGAACTGCAGACGGCCGTCGACGGTGACACGACCTTTCCGACAGTCGAGTGGGACCAGTGGCGTGAGACGGACCGTGACCGGCACGAGGCGTTCGATATCGTCTGGTACGAGCGCCGAGACGCGTCGTCCACCGGCCGGTAATCGTGGGCGGACGCCCGATATCTCTCCGTCCAGATTGCTACCGGTACATAAACGGCAGGGGTAATCAGCGTCATCTTTTATGAGAGTCTCTGATCTTTGTCCACAAGCATGTCCGGGAACGAAAGCCATCCCAATCACCCTAGTGTCGACCAGTCGGATCGGACGGTACCACGGAACTTGCGGCAGACGGGCGACCCCAACATCGAGATGTTGGTCTCCACGCGTGTGCGCAAGTCACCGTTCTTCCACAAGTCCTTCAACGAGGAGGGCGCGTGGCGGTGTACCGTCTACAACCGCATCTACCACCCGCGCGGCCTCGTCGAACCCGAAGACGGCGGTGCGATGAAGGAGTACGAGGCGCTCACCAACAGCGTGACGCTGTGGGACGTCGCCGTCGAGCGCCAGATTCGCGTCAAGGGCCCCGACGCCGAGGAACTGACGAACTACGTCGTCACACGCGACGTGACGAGCATGGACGCGATGGACGGGAAGTACGTCATCCTCTGCAACGAGGACGGTGGCGTTCTGAACGATCCCGTGTTGCTGCGTCCCGAAGAGGACGAGTTCTGGTTCTCTATCTCCGACTCGACCCTGATGCAGTGGCTCCAGGGAGTCAACGTCGATAACGACTTCGACGTCGAGATCGACGAGATCGACGTGGCCCCGATGCAGATTCAGGGCCCCAAATCCGAGGACGTCATGGTCGATGTCGTCGGTGACAAGGTCAAAGACGTCCCGTACTACGGGCTGATGGACGCCGAAATCAACGGCTGTGACGTCCTCATCAGTCAGACCGGGTTCTCCGGCGAGGCCGGCTTCGAGATCTACGTCAAGGACGCCTCGAAGAACGCCGAACGTGTCTGGGACCCCGTGATGGAGACAGTCAAGGACCACGGCGGCCGCCAGATCGCGCCGGGCCACCACCGCCGCATCGCGGCCGGTATCATGTCGTGGGGGCAGGACCTAGACCACGAGACGTCGCCGTTCCAGGTCAACCTCGGCTATCACGTGCCCGACGACAAGGACGCGGACTACATCGGCAAAGAAGAACTCGAGCGCCAGAAGGAACTCATCGAGAACGGCGAGTACCCGTTCGAGCACAAGCTCATCGGCCTGAAGATGGCCGGCGAACCGATTCGGGACTACGCCCCGGACTTCTGGCTGGTCTCCGACCCGGAGACGGGCGACGAGTGCGGTTACATCACCTCGCCGTGGTGGAACCCGGACCTCGAGACGAACATCGCCATGGGATTCGTGCCAGCCGACAAACTGCAGGAAGTCACCGACACGCCGCTCAACGACGAGATCTACGACGAAGAACTCGACCTCGAGTTCCGAGTCCACCTGCCCGACGAGTACGCCGAAGAGTCCGGTGAGCCGGTGTTCGCAACGGTCGCGAAGGTGCCGTTCAAGGAGTCCGTCAACCCGAGCGCTCGCGAACAGGCCAAACTCAACGCGCGCAAAGAAGCCGAAGCAGAGTCCAGCGACGACTGATCGGCGCCACCCTGTCGCTCATACCACATACCATCACTCCGCTTTTCTGTGCTGACCGCCGTCTCGCCGTCAGTGTCACTGCCGGGGTACTACCCCGTGATCGTGACCGGGCGGTCCGACGACAGCAGGATATCCTGTGCGGTGCTGCCCATGACGACCTTCTGCACGCCGGTTCGTCTGCGGCCGCCCATCACGATGCTGCTCGCGTCGACGTCGTCAGCGGTGGCGAGAATCTTTCTGGCGACTTCGCCGCCGACCGTGACCCGTTCGACCGCGACGTCCCTCTCTTCGAGGAACTCCGCAGCGGCGACGGCCGCACCGATTTCTCCGAAGTCGTGGGGCGGCGCACCGGCGTAATCCTGATGCGGATACACGTACAGCACTGTCGCGGTGACGCTCTCTGGGACCCCGGGTAACTGAGCGACGTACTCCGCCTGATTCAGGGCGCGTTCGCGGCGCTTGTCGACCGGAACCAGGACGTGTCTGTCGCCCTCCCCAAACACCATCCCGGTGCCGGTAATCGTGACCGGGCGCTCAGTCGAAACGAACACGTCGTGGACGGTGCTGCCGAGCAGAACGTTCGCCACGCCGGAACGCTTCCGTCCACCCATGACGATTTCCTGACTGTCGAGTTCGTCCGCAGTGTCGACGATGGCCGCCGGAACGCTGCCGTCCGCTACGCGACGGGTCACGGTGACGTCGGCCGCCGTCAGGTGCTCTGCGGCTGCGACGGCGGCGTCCACCGCTTCGAACGAGGCAGTATCTGCTCGCGTTACTTCGCCGGGAGAGACGACGTGCAAGACTGTCGCCTCGACGTCCGTCGTCGCGTCCGCGAGGGACGCCACGTATCTCGCCTGATGGAGCGCTCGGTTCTCGTCCTCGTCGACCGGAATGAGGGTACTGTACATCCCACGCTACACTCGTGTGCGACGACAAATATAGACTCGCCAACAAATAGAGGAGCGGGGGCGACCAGAGTGGTGAGTCCCCGGTCAGCCGCTCAGTCGTAGAGGGTGTACTCGTCGGTGAGTTCGTCGACTCGCTGGCTGACCTCGGCGACGACGGCCTCGTCGTGGGGGGCGTCCACGATTTCGTAGATGAGGTCCGCGACTTCGCAGCACGCTTCTTCACCGAACCCGCGAGTCGTGAGGGCGGGCGTGCCGGCGCGGATGCCCGAGGGGTTGAACGCGGAGCGCGTCTCGCCGGGGACGGTGTTGGCGTTGAGGACGATGCCGGCTTCTTCGAGGCTCTCCTCGACTTCCTTGCCCGTGGTGTCCGGATGCGAGGGGCGGAGGTCGACCAGCACGAGGTGGTTGTCCGTGCCGCCCGAGACGAGGTCGAGGCCGTGGTCCTGTAACCGCTCGCCGAGCGCTTTCGCGTTGGTGACGGTCTGTTCGGCGTATCGCTCGAAGGCCGGGTCGAGCGCTTCGCCGAAGCCGACGGCCTTGCCGGCGACGTTGTGCATCGCCGGACCGCCCTGCGAACCCGGGAAGACGGCGCTGTCGACGTCGTCGGCGTGTTCGTCGCCGCACATGATGACGCCGCCGCGGCCCGCGCGGATGGTCTTGTGCGTCGACCCGGTGACGAAGTCCGCGACACCCACCGGCGACTCGTGGACGCCCGCGGCGACCAGCCCGGTGATGTGCGCGATGTCGGCGAGGTGGTAGGCGTCGACGGCGTCGGCCGTCGCCTGAATCCGTTCGAAGTCGACCTCGCGCGGGTACGCGGAGTAGCCCGAAACGATGATGTCCGGGTCGTACTCCTCGGCGTGTTCGTGGAGGCCCTCGTAGTCGATGTAACCGCTCTCCTCGTCGACCTCGTACTGCTCGACTTCGTAGACCTGTCCGGCGAAGTTCGCCGGGTGGCCGTGTGAGAGGTGGCCGCCGTGGGTCAAATCCAGCGAGAGAATCTTGTCACCGGGGTCCAGAGCAGCGAGGTACACGCCCATGTTTGCCTGCGAGCCAGAGTGTGGCTGGACGTTGACGTGGTCGGCACCCCACAGTTCCTTCGCGCGGTCGATGGCCAACTGCTCGACGTCGTCGGCGTACTCACAGCCGCCGTAGTAGCGCTCGTCGGGGTAGCCCTCGGCGTAGTTGTTCGTGAGTTCCGAGCTCTGGGCCTCCATGACGGCCTCGGAGACGTGGTTCTCGCTCGCTATCATCGCCAGCGTGTCGTTCTGTCGCTCTCGCTCACCTTCGAGGGCGTCTGCGACGGCCGGGTCCGTCGCTCTGACGGTTTCGTACGTCATGGTCGAGGACAGGAGCTAGAGCGGCAATAAACTGGCTCCCGACAGAACGTGTCTGGCGAGTGAGTGGACGTGTCTGGCCCCGCCGACGTGTCGCACTGACTACGGTTCGAGGGGGACGGCTGGGTGAGAATACGGCGTGTCGCTGGACCTACTTTTCGAGGCGCTCGTACCGCCACGACATCGTATCGGGCGTCTGGTTGAACGTGTATATGTGGACGCCGCTGATGTTGTACTCCTCGTCGTCGACGTAGGGGGCGAGGCCGTCGATGAGGTCGTCGGGCTTGTAGGTCCCGCGGGACCCGACGAGCTGCCGGATGAAGCCGACGACGCCAGTGGTCTTCCGGAGGAACTTGATCGAGTCGCCGACGCCGACCTTCTGGGAGATCTGGAGCAATCGCTTGTACTTCATCACGCCGGGGATGCCGATTTCGACCGGGAGGGTGACGCCACGTTCGCGAATCTCCTCGATCCACTCGAGCACCGTCTCCGGGTCGTAGCAGAGTTGCGTGACGATGTACGTCGCGTAGGGCGCTTTCTGCTCCATGGACTCCGCCAGCGTCTCGTCGTCGATGAAGTCGTGGCCCTCGGGATAGCCGGTGATGCCGACCTCCTCGAAGGAGTACTCCATCCCGTCGAGCGTCGAGAGGAGGTCGTACGCCGACTCGAACTCCCCCTCCGGTTCGTCCCGGTCGCCGCCCGGAACGAAGATGTCGGTGATGCCGGCCTCTGTGAGTCGCCGGGCGATGTCCGCTAGGTGCTCCCGGTCACGGACGTAGCGGGCCGCGATGTGTGGAACGACCTCGAACCCCTGTTCGACGGCCTCCTCGGTCCGTTCGAGCGTCGCCTCGATACCCAACTGCGGCGAGGTAGTGATAGCGATGGTCGCACCGTCGGGCAGGTGCGTTATCTCCTCCTCGAAGCTCTCGAACGGCATCAGTTCGAACCGTGCGTTCGTGAGGAGGTTCTCGACCCCGTCCTGCGGCGTCATGGTACGACTTCGCAACGACATTACGTATCGGTAGGATGTATGGAGGACACTTTTGTTTGTGGGTGGGTCACAGAACCCCTTTAAATTGCCAGCGGGGAGTCACGCTGGGCCGGGGGCACACTCTCGGATTCGCGTGGCGACTTGCTCGTAGGACGCCGTCTGTTCCGGGTTGTCGGACAACTGCCGCATGACGAGGTCCAGCAGATTGAGTTCTTCGAGCAGTTCCTGTGTCTGCTGGCGTTCGAGGTCGAGGTGTCGCTGGACCTCGTAGACGGTCACCGAGTCGACGACGGCGTCGGCGACGTCCGCCAGATGGACACTCTCCGGAAGGCCGAGGCCGTCGGTGACGAGTTGCTCGTCCGGGATCGTCTCCATCGGATCGTCGGTCGCCGTGGGTGCCGCCAGAGTCGGTTCGGCGCTCGTCGTCGCGTCCGCGCGTCCCTCCCCAGCCCGCCCCGTATCTTGGTTGGTCGAGGTGTCGTAGGACGTCGGGTCGTGGATGTCTGCCTCGATCATGTAGCGTCGGACCGTCTCGGAGGAGACGTCCATCTCGATTCGCTCGCTCATCTCGGTGAAGTTCTCGCAGGCGTCATAGAGACGCTTGAGGTACGCCGTGTCCTCGTAGGGCGGGACGTCGTCGTCACGGACCGCCGCGAGTTCGTCCGCCAGTGACGCGTCCTCGCTGTCCGCTGGCGGTGCGGACGGTTCGGGCGACGCCCCGTCTACGTCTGTCGGTTCCGTGGCCGACTGCGCCGTCGTCCGAGAGTCGGTGGCGGCGTCCTCGCCGACTGCGGCACGCTCCGTCCCGTCTGCAGACGGGTCGACGGTGAGTTCGACGCCGAGGACGATGCCGCCGTCTTCGACGCGGACGGCCTCCTCGTTGACCGAGATGGACGCCGCAGTCGTCGGTGGGAGCGCGGCGAGGGCGGAGGTCGAGAACTCCACCCGTAGCCCACCGCTGTCGGTCAGTGTCGCCGTCTCCGGGGTGAGGTCGGAGTGGACGCCGTCGCCAGACGCGGCACAGAGCGACACCGGGACCGCCATGGAGACCTGCAGCGACCCGCCGTCGCTCGCCGTCGCTTCGACGTGTCGGACGGTCCGACCACGCGACTCGTACTGTTCGACGATCTGGGAGAGGACGTCGAAGGCGGTCTGTAGTCCCATGTTATTGAGTATCTATGACACATCACGGAGCATAACAGTGTGTCAGTAATAACCAACCCATTTAAATCCCCGAATACGGCGGTGGTACCGAGACTGCGCCCGAGAGATACGGCTGACCGGCTGTCGACTGCGACGCCAGTCACACCGGCGTCGCGATGCCGGCGATTCGCTCGCCAGCGACGACCACGGCCTCACGGGCCAGCGAGTAGGCGACGCCACCGTCGTCGGCGGTGGCCGTCTGGAGTCGTTCGAACGTCGAGGGGGAGTAGACGGCGCCGAGCGTCTCTCCCGCCTCTACGTGGTCGCCGACGCCGAGGTCCGGGCGCAGTTCGAACAGGCCCGACTCCGCCGCCACGGTGGTGGCACCGTCGTTCCGGAGGCGCGTCTGGTCGGGCGGTCGGGCCGGGTCGTCCGGGAGGACGCCCAGTTCGCGGAGGACGTTTTCGACGCCGACGACGCCGGTGTCGATAGCCGAGTGCGTGACCGTCCTGCTGTTCGAGAGTTCGACGGTTATCGCCGGGACGTCCGCGCGTGCGGCGGCCGTCCGGAACGTCCCCCTGAACTCGTCGTCTGCCGGTGCCTCGTCGCTGTCGACGACGAGGTACTCCGTCCCGAACGCCTTCGCCAGCGTCCGGGCCTCGCCCTCGCCGTCTTGATACCGGACGTGTTCGAGCATGTCCGCGGTCCCGGTGTGTAAGTCGACGGCGGCGTCGGCGTCGGTCACGAGGTCCCACAACCGGGCGGCCAGTCGCTCTTGCAGGCTGCCGGCCTCGTCACCGGGCCAGACGCGGTTCAGGTTCGGGTTCATCACGTCGTACTCCGCGGGAGTCATGTACGAGCGGTGGTCGAACGCCAGCGGGTTCACCACCGGAACGACGGCGACGGTCCCAGCGATTTCGGCGTCGATCAATCGCCCGTGGAGACGGCGCAACGCCGCCGGGCCGTTGAGTTCGATGCCGTGCTGGGCCCCTTGCACGTAGACGGCCGGGCCGGGGCCACCAACGTACCGGTGGACAGTCACCGACACGTCGCTGCCCGACGGGAGACGACCGAGACGACGGTCACTCGTCGTATGCGTCACAGACTCGTACTCCATACGTCGCCACTGCGGCGCGAGCGTAAAAAGCACCGGGAGTAGGGGCTTTATTCGAGTTCGCACAGAGGTGCGCGTATGCACATCGAATCCGAGACGTGGACCGACGCCGAACAGACAGAGACGAATCTGGCACTGCTCCCGGTCGGGAGCACGGAGCAACACGGCCCGCACGCGCCGCTGGGGACGGACACGCTCAACGCGGAGGCGGTGGCCGAACGCGCCGCCGACGAGTACGACGGCGAAGTGGTCGTCGCGCCCGCGGTTCCGGTCGGCGTCGCCGAGGAACACCGGGCCTTCAGCGGGACGCTCTGGACCTCCGAGTCCACGTTCCGGGACTACGTCAGAGACGTCGTGGGGAGTCTGGCCCACCACGGCTGGGACCGCGTCGTCCTCGTCAACGGTCACGGCGGCAACATCGCGGCCCTCCGGGAGGTCGCCGGCCGGATTTCGAGACACGACGAGGCGTACGCCGTCCCGTTCACGTGGTTCGACGAAGTGGGCGAGCACAGTTCCGACATGGGTCACGGCGGTCCGCTGGAGACGGCCCTCCTCCAGCACGCGAACCCCGAGACGGTCCACGAGGACCGCCTCGACTCGGCGGCGGAGAACGGGAGCGAACGCTGGGGCGACTGGCAGGGTCGCGTCAACCTCGCGTTCGACGCCGACGAGTTCACCGAAAACGGCGTGGTCGGCGACCCGCGCGAGGGGAGCGCCGAACTGGGTGAGACACTGCTGACCGCGGCCGCGGACGCCCTCGTGGACCTGCTCGACGCCGTTGCAGCGCGTCAGCCGGGTCCGCGGGACGACTAGCGTTACTCCGTGAGTTCGTTCCAGCGTTCGACGCCCGCTTCCGCGACGTCTCGGTCCTGTGAGACGGCCCCGCCGGAGACGCCGATAGTGCCGACGACGTCGCCGTCGCGTTCGAGCGGGTAGCCGCCGCCGAAGATGACGATACGTCCCTCGTCGGTGGTCTGGAGTCCGTACAGGGAGTTTCCGGGTTCCGACGGTTCGGCGAGTTCGTGTGTCGGCGTCTCCAGTGCAGCGGACGTGTACGCCTTGTTCCGCGAGATGCTCACCGACGCGAGCCACGCGCCGTCCATCCGGTGCTGGGCGACGAGGTTCCCCTCGCTGTTGGCCACCGTGATAACCATCGGGTTCGCGATCTCCTCTGCCTTCGCTTCTGCCGCCGCTATCAGTTCTGTCGCTGTCTCCAGCGAGATGGAGTCGACCATGCAACTGAGAGCGCACTCGAGAGAGGGAAAAGGGTTGTCACCACCCGCGGAGTGAGCCCACGGAGAAGGCCGACCATTCGGCTGTTTCATGCCGTCTAGGGACCGTATACTCGAATATCTGGGAGCCGTCGGTCGGGAGGACTGAATCGACACTACCCTCTATTTCACAGTACTATCATTGTGAAATTCGGAAGCTCTACCAGACAGCAAAGTGACTGGTTGAAAACCGCCGAGAGGACAGGGGATAACTATATTTGGCCGCCAGAATCACCTACGAATCAGATTTATGGAGACGACAGACAGCCTGCCGACCGAGGCTGGCACCGTCATCGTCGGTGCCGGTATCGTCGGCTGCAATCTGGCGTATCAGCTCACGGAACTCGGCCGCGACGACGTCGTCGTCGTCGACCAAGGGCCCATGCCGACGACGGGCGGGTCCTCGACGCACGCGCCGGGTATCATGTTCCAGACCGCCGAACCGAAGGTCCTCAGCCAGTTCGCGGACTACAGCCGTCGCCTGTACGCCGAACTCGAAGGCGCGGACGGCCAGCAGGCCTACAACGAGGTGGGCGGCATCGAAGTCGCCCGAAGCGAGGAGCGCATGGACTTCCTCCAACGCCGCGTCGAACACGCGAAGGCGTGGGGCATCGACGACCCGCAACTCCTCTCGCCGGAGGAAGTCACCGACCATCTACCGCTCGTCGACGCCGACCAGATACTCGGCGGGTACTACTCGCCGACGGACGGACAGGTGTCGGGCGTCGTGGCCTGTGACGCGCTCGCTCGGGAAGCGATGGACAACGGCGCGCGGTTCGTCCCGCACACCCGTACGGAGAACGTGGTGACGGACGGCGACTCCATCGAGGGCGTCGTCACCGAACACGGCACCATCGACTGTGAGGAAGTCGTCGTCGCGACGAACATCTGGGCCCGCCAACTCGGTGAGAAACTCGACGTCCACCTGCCGGTGACGCCCGTCGAGCACCAGTACACCATGACGGAGTCGCTCGACGAACTCGCAGACAGCGCCGTGGACATCACGGACCACCCGCTGTTCGAGAACTACGAGAACGTCTCCGGCGAGAAGGCAAAGCGACTGCTCGTCGGCCCCGACAGACCGATTCTCCGGGACCAGGACAACGCGATGTACTACCGGAACCACGGGGACGCCTACGGCATCGGCTCGTACAACCACGAGCCAATCGTTCCGGACCCGCAGGAACTGGGTGGGAACGACCCGGACGGTGAACAGGGCTCTGTCCACGAGTTCACCGACTACCACATGAACACGGCGACCCACCCGGACCGCCCGGACAAGGCGCCGCGACAGGCCAGCGACGAACTCATCCCGGCCACGAAGGACAAGAAACTCGAACACAAGTACAACGGGATGTTCGCGGAGTCACCGAACGGCCTCCCCGTCATGGGTCCGGTACAGGAGTACGACGGCCTCTGGACGGCGGCAGCCATCTGGGTCACCCACGCCGGTGGCGCCGGGAAGGCGCTGGCCGAGTGGATGGAGAACGGCGTCCCGCGACTCCCCGAAGGCCCGATAGACCTCGCGCACTGCGACGTCAACCGCTTCGACGAACACGAGGGCAGTTGGGACTTCGCCCGCGACATCGGCGGCGAGGAGTACCGCATCGTCTACAACATCATGCATCCGAAGTGGGTGTGGACGGACAAACAGCGCGACATCCGGCGGACGCCGATGTACCACTCCCACGAGGCGTGGGACGCGGAGATGTGGGCCGAGGCCGGGTGGGAGGCCCCGCAGTGGTTCGACGCCAACGCCGACCTGCTGGCGGAGTACGGCGACCGGATTCCCGACCGCGAGGGCTGGGAAGGCAAGTACTACTCGCCCATCGAGGGCGCCGAAGCGCTCCACGTCCGGAACAAGGTCGGCCTGCACGACATGACCGCGTTCAACAAGATGGAAGTCGTCGGCGAGGACGCCGGCGAGTTCGTCCAGTACCTCTGTACGAACGATATGGACATCGACGTGGGCGACGTGAAGTACACGCTCATGTGCAACGAGGGCGGCGGCGTCCGCGCAGACATCACCGTCACGCGCACGGACGAGGACCGCTACCTCTTGCTGACGACGGGCCGCGAAGTCGGGAACAACCACGTCGCGTGGGTCCGCGAGCAGTCGCCCGAAGGCGTCCTCGTCAACGACGTCACCTCGAACCTCGCCGCGATGGTGTGTACCGGCCCGAACGCCCGGAAAGTGCTTTCGAAGGTCACCGACGTCGACCTCTCGGACGACGCCTTCCCGTTCTTTACGAGCCAGCAGTTCTTCGTCAAGAACGTCCCCGTGACCGCGCTCCGGGTGTCCTACGCCGGCGAACTCGGCTGGGAACTGTACACGCCCGCCGAGTACGGGGAGCGCCTCTGGGAGCACGTTCTAGAGGCCGGCGAAGAATACGACATACGGCCGTACGGCAACGGCGCACTCGACGCCCTGCGCATCGAGAAAGGGTTCCGCCTGTGGGGCGAAGACCTCCACACCGAACACAACCCCTACGAGGCGGGCCTCGGCTGGGCCGTCGACCTCGAAACCGACTTCATCGGCAAGGAGGCCGTCGCCGCGGCCGCCGACGGCGACAACATCGACCACGAGGTCGCCTGTCTGACGCTGGACGACCCCGAGGCGGTAGTCCTCGACGACCGGCCAGTGCTGGACGGGGACGAGGTGCTCGGGTACCTCCACAGCGCAGAGTACGGGTACACCGAAGGAGCCTGCGTCGCCTACACGTACCTCCCACCGGAGTACGCCGAACCCGGTACCGAGGTTGAGATTCTCTACGAGGGTGAGCGCTACGACGCGACGGTCCGCGAGGAACCGCTCGTCTCCTGACGTTCGCCGCGCGTCCATCCGATCGTGTCGCGTTCCTGTCACGCTGTGGTTCGAGAGACACACGCCGTCTTCTACCGTGTGTCCGCCAACTGCCGCAGAAATCGAATGTCCCATTTTCGGACCACTCAGGCACTCTCCACAGACATCCTCAGATACCCCAGCCGAACCCGTCGGTGTATTTAAGATAGTGACAGAAGGACCTCGATACGAGATACATGAGCACAGAGGCTCCCCCATCACAGGCGGACACCGTCATCATCGGTGCCGGTGCCGTCGGGTGTAGTGTCGCGTACCATCTGACGGAACTCGGCGCGGAGGACGTAACGGTCATCGACCAAGGCCCGCTGCCGGTCACGGGCGGGTCGTCCGTCCACGCGCCCGGCATCATGTTCCAGACGTCGCCGTCGAAGATTCAGACGAAGGCGGCCCACTACACGAGTCGGTTGCTCTCTGACGCCGGCGTCTACGACGAAGTGGGCGGTATCGAACTCGCCCGGAGCGAGGACCGGATGGACTTCCTCCGCCGCCGAAAGGAGTGGGCGACTTCCTACGGGTTGCCCGAACCTGAACTCCTCTCGCCGGAGGAGGTCACCGACCACCTGCCGATGGTCGACGAGGACGAGATTCTCGGCGGCTACTACTCCCCGACGGACGGCCGCGTCGACGGCATCGCGGCCCTCCAGTGGTACATCGGCGAATCGTCTGCGGACTTCTACGGCAGCACCGAAGTGACCGACCTCGACGTCTCCGGCGGCGAGATTCAGGCCGTCGAGACAGACAAGGGGCGCATCGAGTGCGGGCGCTGTGTCATCGCGACGAACAACTGGGGCTACCAGACCGGGCAGTTGGCGGGACTGGACCTGCCTATCGCGCCCGTCGAACACCAGTACGTCGTCACCGAACCGATGTCGGAACTGGCCGACGCCGGTTCCTCCGTCGGGGACAACACGACCGGACTGGACGTGCCGGGCGAGCGGTCCATCGCGGAGTACATGAGCGAGGGACCACACCAACCGGTCGGTCGCGATCAAGACCACTCGCTGTACTTCCGAACCCACGGCGATTCGCTGGGGATGGGGTCGTACAACCACGAGACGCTCTCGGTCGACCCAGAGGCGATGGGTAAAAACTCCGAGGAGCGACAGGCGTCGGTCCGCGGGTTCACCGAGGAACACTGGACCCAGCCGACCCACCGCAATCGCGACAAGTCCGCGAAGCAGGCCTTCGACGAACTGCTCCCGGCGACACGAGACGTGGACTACGAGGTCACGGAGAACGGCATCTTCGTGTTCACGCCCGACGGGATGCCCGCAGTCGGTGAGACAGCGCAGGTGGACAACCTATGGACGGCGCTCGCCATCTGGTGGACCCACTCCGGCGGGTACGGCCGCATCCTCGCGGAGTGGATGGAGAACGGCACGCCGCGTCTCCCGTCCGGTCCCGTCGACACCGGCGGCATCCACGTCCGGCGGTTCGAACCCCACGCGGGCGAGAAGGACTACTTCGTCGACCGGGGCGCGAAGCGCTACGAGCAGGTGTACAGCATCGTCGAACCACGCTGGCAACCAGACGACCACCGCCGCCTGCGAACCAGTCCGTTCTACCATCAGGAGAAGGAACTGGGCGCGGAGTTCTACCAGAGCGGTGGCTGGGAGTCGCCACAGTACTACGAGTCCAACGCGGACCTCGTGGACCGCTACGAGGACCAGATTCCCGAACAGGACGGCTGGCAGGGCATCAATCGCTCGCAAATCGAAGCCGCCGAACACCTCCACACCCGCGAGAACGTGTCGATGTTCGACATGACCTCGTTCAGTTCCATCATGGTCTCCGGCGAGGGGAGTCAAGGGTTCCTCCAGCGAGTGTGCAGCAACGACGTGGACATCGACGTCGGACAGGTCCGCTACTCGCTGCTGCTGAACGAGGGCGGCGGCATCCTCGCGGACGTCACCGTCGTCCGCCTCGACGACGAGGAGTACATGGTCACTACCGGCGGCGGCAACTCGCCGGGCATCCACGGCGGGTGGCTCGAAGACCACGCACCCGAGACGGTGTCGGTCAACATCGAGGAGGGCGCGAAGTCGACAATCGGCCTCTGGGGGCCCAAGTCACGGCTCCTGCTCCAGCGGTGTACGGACGCCGACGTGACCGACGACGGCTTTCCGTACTTCCGCGCGAAGCAGATGTACGTCGGCGAAGTGCCAGTCATCGCCCTGCGCGTCTCCTACGTGGGTGAACTCGGTTGGGAACTGTGGACGCCGACGGAGTACGGGCAGCGCCTCTGGGAGACGCTCTGGGAGGCCGGACAGGACTTAGACGTCCGGCCGATGGGCGGCGGCGCTCTCAGTTCGATGCGACTGGAGAAAGGCTTCAGGCTCTGGGGCACGGACATCGATACCGACTCGAACCCGTTCGAGGCCGGTCTACCCTTCGCCGTCGACATGGACACCGACTTCGTCGGGAAGGAGGCCCTCGAATCGGCGAAGGCCGACGGCATCGACAACCGCATCACGCCGCTCACACTCGACGGCTCGTCGGACATCATGCTCTCGGGACGTCCCGTCCTGAAGGACGGCGAGGCCATCGGCTACGTGCAGGCCGGCGACTACGGCTACAGCATCGGCGAGTCCATCGCCTACACGTACGTCCCGAGCGAGCACGCCGAAGCAGGCACGTCGGTCCAGATCCAGTGCGAGGGCGAGACGTACGACGCGACGGTCCGAGACGAACCGCTGTTCGACCCCGGCCGGGAGAAGCTACTCCGATGAGCCGTCGCCGGCATCGCTCGACGACCGACCGGGGGTAAGTCCCGGCACCGACAATCCACTCATGACAACGACAGAATCCGCGGAACTGCCCGTCACCTACGCCGACATCGAACGGGCGCGTGAACGCCTCGACGACGACACCGTCGTCAAGAAGACGCCGGTCGAACGCAGTTCGTCGCTCGACGAGTTCGTCGGCGGCGAGGTGTACCTGAAGATGGAACACCTCCAGTGGACGGGGTCGTTCAAGACCAGAGGCGCGTACAACAAGATCTCACAGGACGTCGAAGCGGGCGTCGACGAGTTCGTCGCCGCCAGCGCGGGCAACCACGCCCAAGGCGTCGCCCTCGCCGCGACGAAGTGCGGAGCAGACTCGACCATCTTCATGCCGGTCAACGCCCCGCAGGCGAAGGTCGACGCGACTCGAGGGTACGGCGCGACGGTCGAACTCGTCGGCAAGGACTTTCAGGAGACCATGGCCCACGCGAAGTCCGAAGTCGAGGACAGCGACGCCGCGTTCGTCCACGCCTACGACGATACGGACATCATCGCCGGGCAGGGGACGCTGGGCGCCGAGATGTACCACGACTGTCCCGACGTGGACACCGTAGTCGTCCCTATCGGCGGCGGCGGCCTCATCAGCGGCGTCTCGACGGCCATCAAGCACCTCTCGCCGGAGACGCGCGTCGTCGGCGTGCAGGCGACCGGAGCGGGGACCGTCCACGAGAGCCTCGACAAGGGGATGCCCGTGACGTTGGACGAGGTGAACACCATCGCCGACGGCATCGCGACCGGCGGCATCTCCGAGACGACGCTGCGCATCATCGAGCAGAACGTCGACGACGTGGTGACCGTCACCGACACCGAGATCGCCCGGGCCATCCTCCTGTTGATGGAGCGCGCCAAACAGGTCGTCGAGGGCGCGGCCGCCGCCTCCGTCGCCGCCATCCTGAGCGACGATCTGGACGTCACCGACGAGACGGTGATACCCCTGCTCTGTGGCGGGAACCTCGACATGACGCAACTCCGGACGGTGCTCATCCACGCGCTCACCGAGCGCCGCCAACTCATGCGGTTGCGGGTGCGCATCGACGACCGACCGGGCGTCATGGAGGACATCTCCGGGACCATCGCGGACCAAGGCGCGAACATCCACGACGTGCGCCACGAGCGCTCCGTCGAGGACTTAGACGTCGGCGAGGCCTATCTGGTGTTCAACGTCGAGACGAGCGGACAGGAACACGCCGACGCCATCGTCGAGGCCATCCGCGAGACCGGCTACCCCGTCGAGGACATTGCCAGGACTGTCTGAGTGATAGGTACCACGTCCTCCCGTAGTTAGTCGGGGCCAGAGGGGGCCTGAGAGCCGGTTTCCCGACCCGCGTGTTGATCGAATAGTGATAGTTCACGGGGGAAATTATTTCTGCGCAGTCGTGGAAGTACGACTGTATTGTAGCGTATGTACGAGCACATATTGATTCCGTACGACGGAAGCGCAGAATCGAAGAAGGGCGCGACACACGGTATCGAACTCGCTGCCGAACTCGGGTCGACCGTCCACGCGCTCTACGTCATGGACCTTCCCGGCGTTCCTCGGGCGATGTCGATACGGGACGACGAGGAGAGCGTCCGGGAAGAGTACGAAACGTACGGGCAGGAGACCCTAGACGAGATAGCGGAGGTGGCAGCGGAGTACGGCGTCGAGTGCGAACGAGCGCTTCGGACAGGCACGCCCAGTGAGGAGATCGTCGACTACGCCGAGGAGGAAGGCCTCGACGTCATCGTGATGGGGTCGGCGTATCGCGGGAAGATAGGAACCATCCTCGGGGGGACGACGGACAAGGTGGTCCGGACCGCGACGGTTCCGGTCATCACACAGCGGATGGAGATGGACGAACTGTCGTGACCACGGCGACGCCGCTCGATGGTCCGGCACTCAGGTGTCGACGAGTCGCGTCTCGCGGAGGTAGATGACCAGACTCGCACACAGGAAGCTAAATCCCGCCACCTGCAAGTCGCCGTTCGACATCGCGAGCAGCGCCGTCCCTATCAACAGGACGGCGAGACCCGCCGCGACGGTCCCTAACAGGTTCTCCATGCGGACAGGACGGTCGGCTGATAAATAAAGGCACCCGACACCGAGCGGCCGGCCTCAGTACGAGTGTCTGAACTCCCAGTGATAGCGGCAGCCGTGACACGTCGCCCACTCGGGCACGTCGAGGGCGTGTGGGTGACGCTGACCGTGTTCCATCCGGTTGCCACAGACCGGACAGACCAGATACTGCAACGCCAGTTCGGGAAAGTCCTCGTGGGAAAATTCGGCGACACACCGGGAACAGTCGATGTCGTCCCGTGCGTCGCGTTGGTCGATGTCTGCCCCACAGCGGGGACACCGAACCACCGCCGGAGGGCGACGGCCCCACCCCACGTCGCCGTCGATAGTAGTCGTGTGTGTCTCCGGACTCGAAAGCCGGAAGTGGTCCGACTCCGGGTCGGCCCTGAGCGGTTCGAGGACCGCCTCGACGGCCTTTCCGAGCCGAGCAAACACGACCTTCAGGAATTCCATCATTATTGGTTATTGTAGACTCGCCGTCTTAATTCGCACTGGTCACCGAATTCCGACGCTGGTCGTGCGAAGACGGTCACCGGTACGCGCAGCGACGGTCGAACGAAAACCACCGTGCTGCCCCGGTGTCTGCTCGGATAGCGTCCTCGGAGACGGAGGTTAGTAGGTCCTTACCCGCAGTATACAGGCGAAGTTTTAATATAGTCCAATCGCACCTTCGGGTTGAGGTAGTGTAGCACACCACAGTGGCTCGGACACCGACGGCCAAACTGGCGGTGCGACTCGTCGTACCGCGTACACTGGCCCGGTGAACGACTCAGGTTCGTCCGGGAAGGACTTCGGCCACGTGCCAGAACGACACGGAGAATCGGGCGAAAAACGACCCGAAACGACGGGAACATCGAGAATGAAACCACGGACAACGCGGATACACACGACGGGGGTAACGCATGTCAGAGAGTGACGAGACGACTGGCCAGATGTCTGACGGGCTGCAGGTGGAGCTGTTCCATCCGGAGTCCGACCGAGAACCCGGCGACACCAACATCCGGCGGCTGGGCTTTGACGTTCATCCGATCGTCTTCCCGATATCGCTGGTCATAATCGTCGCCTTCGTCGCGGCGACCATCGCCCTCGGCGATCAGGCGTCGACGGTGTACACGGACGTCTTCAACTTCATCAACGGAACGTTCGGGTGGTTCTACATCCTGGCGGTGAACCTGTTTATCGTCACGATACTGTACTTCGCCGTCAGTAAGTACGGGAACATCAGAATCGGCGGCGTAGAGGCCGAAAAGGAGTTCAGCGATTTCTCGTGGATGGCGATGCTGTTCAGCGCGGGCATGGGTATCGGACTCATGTTCTTCAGCGTGGCCGAGCCGATGTGGCACTTCGGTTCCGGCGCATCGGAGTTCATGGTCGTCCCGCCCACGTTCGGTGCAGAGGGCGGCACGGCCGGGGCCGCAAGCGCCGCGATGGCACAGACGTTCTTCCACTGGGGCTTTCACCCGTGGGCCATCTACGGACTGGTCGGCCTCGGACTGGCCTTCTTCTCGTTCAACCGGGGGCTCCCGCTGACGTTCCGGTCGATTTTCTGGCCCCTGCTGGGTGAGCGAATCTACGGCTGGCCCGGCCACGTCATCGACCTCGTGACCGTCTTCGCGACGCTGTTCGGCCTGTCGACGTCGCTGGGGCTCGGGGTCGCACAGATAAACACCGGCCTGTCCTACGTCGGGGGTGACATCCTCGGTCTCGTGAACGTGCCGACCGGGACGGTGCCACAGGTCATCCTCATCGCGGTTATCACCGGCATCGCGACGGCCTCCGTCGCCGCAGGGCTGGAAGGCGGCGTCAAACGGCTGAGCACCTTCAACCTCTACCTGATGTTCACTATGCTGGCGTTCCTGCTCGTCGTCGGCCCGACGGTGTACATCTTCGGGACGTTCGCCGACGGACTCGGTGCGTACCTCGGTAACTTCCTGTCGCTGTCGTTTTTCACCGGCACCATCGGTGGCTCGGCGGCACTGGGCGGCTACACCGTCAAGAGCTGGATGGGGAGCTGGACCGTGTTCTACTGGGGTTGGTGGATCGCGTGGTCGCCGTTCGTCGGGATGTTCATCGCGCGCATCTCGAAGGGACGGACCGTACGAGAGTTCGTATTGGGCGTGCTGTTCCTCCCAGCCATGTTCTCGTTCCTCTGGCTGGCGACGTTCGGCGGGTCGGCCCTCTGGGTCCAACTCGTCGGCAGCGGTGGCATCGCTTCGGCCGTCGCGAATCAGGGACAGACGGTCGCGATGTTCGCCATGTTGAGCAAGTTCCCGCTTGGGGCCGTCACGGGCCTGCTCGCGACCCTGCTCGTGGTGACGTTCTTCGTCACGTCCTCTGACTCGGGGTCGCTGGTCGTCGACCACCTGACCTCGGGCGGCAAACACGACGTGCCGAAGGTCCAGCGGGTCTTCTGGGCGATCACCGAGGGTGCTGTCGCCGCGAGCCTGCTCGTCGGTGGCGGCCTCGGCGCCCTGCAGACGGCCGCAATCACGACCGGGTTGCCGTTCGCGGTCATCCTGTGTCTGATGTGTTATACGGTCTATCTGGGACTGGACAACGAGTACGAGATTCTGGAGTCCGAACAGTTCCAGGAGCGCATCCAGGACATGACCGCCGAAGAAGACGTCGACGTCACGAAAACCGGTAGCGACGTGGTGACGGACGTAACCGGCAACCCCGACGCCGAAGGAAGCGACTGATCCGTCCTGGCGGTTTTTCTCGGTTTCGCGACGACGGTGAGGGCCGTACCCCGAAAGCAGCGGCAGCACCGTGCCGACGACACCGAGAGTTCTGTACGCAGTCATTGCAACGCGAGAATAAAACAGCGACAGTGTGACATCCCACGATCGACCAGCCACAGTTGAACGGGTGTCGTATATCGTCGCAGGATCGACCACCGGGCCCCGAAACTCCTCGACACTCGCGCTGGGCATGCTCGCGACCGGCGGCAAGCAACACCCCTCGACGGTCAATCGGGTCATCTGGGGCGGTCTGATGGGCGGTCCGTCCCTGCTCATCGTCGGCGGGGGTATCAGCGCTCCGCTCGACGGCGAGCGCCGAGGGCGACTGATACTGGTGGCTGTAACAAACTGAAGTACTTCGCCACCCCGGGGTGGCGAATATCGTTACGAACTTACAGCCACCAGTATGAGGGCCCTCAATAGAACTTCCAGTCGTCTTCGTCGGACCCTCGCGTGACGCCGTCCTCCTCTTCGGCCTCCTCCGTCTCGTCGGGCCAGCGGATGCCGTCGCCAGCGAGGCTCTTGTAGGCGAACCCACCGAAGGCGACCAGCAACAGGAGCAGGACGAGAGCGCCGACAGCCCCGACGAGTTGAGCCGCTATCTCGACGAATCCCGAATCGAACGGTAGCTGAAGCGGTTCCATGCTGACCGCTATGGACCGCACACGTTTGTGCGTTGGCAGACCGACGCTATGCGGATTTCGCGGGGCGGGCACTGCCGTGGACCCACTCTCGTGCGGACCCGCCGATGCCGACGGCAGCGATGGCAAGCCACACCACGAGGCTCACCACGACTGGCAGGACAAACCACGCGATGGCGCTGACGGCGCCGACGCCGACCAGCCCGATCCACGGGTCTCGCCCGCCGACGGCCTCGGTCACCCAGACGCCGACGACGGCGAAGCCGAAACCGCCCAGCGTGAGTACGGCGACACCGAGGACGACGGTACCGATGACGCCCACTGCCGTCGCGCCGACGCCGAGGTTCGCGAGTTGGCTGAGCGCGTACGCCACGAAGAACGTGACGACACCGAAGGCCATCAAGCCGTACAGGGCGGCGACGAGCGGCCGTCGACGCGACGACTCGACGGCCGCCTCGATGCGGCCGCCGTCCCGATAGATGACGGCGCCGCCGAACAGCACCGTCAGGAAGAACGACGCCGCGGCCCGAAACGTCGGGGATGCGTCGGTGACCGTCGTCGGGTCGAACGCCTGCAGGGAGAGCGTCGAGAACGGCCCGAGAACCGCCGCCGCGACGACTGCCACGTCTGCTGCTAGCATGCTACGCAGTTTCTCGACGGGATGTGAAAAACTGTCGGTCGGCATCGTCCGCTGCGGTAGCCGTGTCTCCGTCGCCACGGTGGGTCGGTTACACGTCGTCCGCTTCCGAAACCGTTCGCACCGCCGCCGCGTTCTCGCTGACGTCGTGGACCCGAACCACGTCGGCGCTCCGTTCGGCCGCCATGGTCGTTACGGCGATGGTCGGCGGGAGACGGTCCCCGCTCCGACAGCCGACTCGCTCGAACATCGACTTCCGGGAGTGGCCGACCATCACGGGACAGCCGAGCGCTCGTAGCTCCGCGAGGCGGTCGACCAGCGCGAACGACTCGGCCGCGTCCTTGCCGAACCCACAACCCGGGTCGACGATAATCTGCTCCCGGTCGATACCCGCCTGTTCGGCGAGCAACACCTGCTCGCGGAGGTCGGAAACGACGTCTGTGACCACGTCGTCGTACGTCGTCGTCCGGTCCGGGTCGACGGGTGCCGAGAGGCTGTGCA
The DNA here is from genome assembly GCF_014647235.1 of Haloarcula pellucida. GTDB lineage: Archaea > Halobacteriota > Halobacteria > Halobacteriales > Haloarculaceae > Haloarcula > Haloarcula pellucida. The sequence goes on along the minus strand of NZ_BMOU01000003.1, from coordinate 202,537 downwards.
TGAGGATCAGCGAGGCGCCGTGGTCGGCGACGACGAACCGCATCTCGGGGTCCGACAGTCCCGACACGTCGTTGACGATGTCGGCACCGGCGGCCAGTGCGGCGTCCGCGACGGCGGCTTTCCGGGTGTCGACAGAGATGGGTACCTCTAGCGACGAGAGCGCCTCGATTATCGGGACCACCCGGTCGATTTCCTCGCTCACGGAGACCGGGTCGGCGCCGGGACGAGTACTCTCCCCACCGACGTCGACGATGTCCGCGCCCGCGCCGACCATCTCCTCGGCGCGCTCGACCGCCGCGTCGAGACGGTTGTACTCGCCGCCGTCGTGGAAGCTATCGGGCGTGACGTTCAGGATACCCATCACCGCCGTCCCCTCGGTATCGACCGCCTCGGCCGACGGTGGTCCGTCCAGCACCGTCTGGAGTTGCTCGGCGAGACGGCCGAGGCCGTGACCCGCGTCTTCGAGGGCGCTCGTGAGGGTACGCAGTTGCGCGGGTGTCCCCGAGAGGGTCGTCGAGACCAGTTTCTCTGGCGCTTCGCGTTCGGTGTGTACACACGTGCCGCCGATGGCCGCTAGGCGCTCGTCGACTACCGCCGCCTGTTCGGGTCGAAGTGTCGTCGAGAGCACGCGACTGTCGACGCCGTCGGCGGTCGTCCCTCCGTCGGCTCTGGCCGTCGGCGTCACCGAACTCGACGCCCCGGCGTCTTTGGGGACCACGCTCCGCGTCCAGCGGTCCCGTGCCTCCGCGACGGCGTACAGTGACCCGGCGACGAGGACACAGTCGGACTCGTCGGCGGCGGCTAGCGCTCGCTCCGTCGCCTCGGGGACGGGCTCGATACGCTGGACGGTCTCGGCGTGACCGTCGAGGGCGTCGGCGAGCGTCTCGACAGTCGCCGCGCGGTCGACATCCGGCCGTGTCGCGTACGCAGTGTCGACCCGCGGTAGTTCGGCGACCATACCGTCGATGTCCTTCCCACCCATCGCCGCGAAGACGAGGTGTAGGTCGTCGTAGTCGTATCGCGAGAGCAAGTCGGAGAGCGTCGCTACTGCGCCGGGATTGTGCGACCCGTCGAGGACGACCAGCGGTTCCGTCGAGCGGACTTCGAACCGGCCGGGCCACGTCGCCTTTCGCAACCCGTGTGCTATCGTCCGTTCGGTTACCGACGCGACCTGTCTCGCGAGCGTCGCGGCGACGCCCGCGTTCGTCGCCTGATGCTGGCCTAACAGTTTGAGGTTCGTCTCGACGGCCCACTCCGACCCGGTTATCGAGACGTGATTCTCGACGGCGGAAGACATCCCGTCCTCGACGGCAGAAACGTCGGCCTCGTCTCCGCCGACCTGTATCACGTCCGACTCCGTCCGAATGGCGTCGAGCGCCGCACCGTCGGCACCGGTTACCAGCGGTGCGTCCGCGGGCGCGACCTGTGCCTTGTCGCGAGCGATCTCCTCGACGGTGTCACCGAGCAGGTCGGTGTGTTCCAAACTGACGCTCGTGACGGCGCTCGCGACCGGGTCGACGGCGCTGGTCGCGTCGTACCGGCCGCCGATGCCGACTTCGAGGACGGCGACGTCCACGTCCTCGGCGCCGAAGTGGTACAGCGCGAGGGCGGTGAGGACTTCGAAGTGCGTGGGCATGTCGTCGTCCGCTCGCAACCGCTCGATACAGGGGTCGATTCGCTCGACGAACTCCGTGACCCGCGCTTTGGGGACCTTGCGGCCGTTGACCGTCACTTGCTCGCGAAAGTCGTTCAGGGCCGGCGACGTGAACAGCCCTACGTCCAGACCGGCAGTTCGGAGGACGCTCTCCAGCATCCGGGCCGTGCTACCCTTGCCGTTCGACCCGGCAATCTGGACGCAGTCGAGGGACGCCTGCGGCGTCCCGAGGTGCGAGAGCATCCGCGCCGTCGTCTCCGTCCCGAGTTTGGGCCGACGGCGCTGTAGTGACTGCAGGTAGTCGGCTGACTCGTGGTACTCCATAGCACATATGGTCGGCTTCGGACTGATTAAGCTATCGCCGTCCGACGGAGCGGCCTCGAACACGTGATTTATTGGCACGGCCCGCGAGGCGACGGGCATGACCGTGGAAGCGACAGCCAACCTCGCCAGCGACCAGCCATACGTGACGTCGTTCGACGCGACAGTCCGTTCCGTCGACGGCCGCGACGTGACGCTGAACCAGACGTACTTCTACGCCGAAGGGGGTGGCCAACCGGCCGACGAGGGCACACTCGCCGGCGTCGACGTCGTCGACGTCCAGCAACGCGACGGTGAAACGGTCCATACACTCGCTGAGACACCCGAAATCGAAGTCGGCGAGACGACAAGCGGCGAGATAGACGAGCAGTTCCGGACGTACAGCATGCGGGCCCACACCGCGAGTCACGTGGTCTACGGCGTCGGCCGGCAACTGTTCGACAGTCACGGCTACGGCGGGTTCGACATCGGTGAGGACACCGTCCGCCTCGACTTCGACGCCGACGCGGACGCCGACGAGGTGAACGCCCTCACGTTCCAGCGCATGGCCAACGAGGCCGTCTGGGACAGTCGGTCGGTGGAGTGGTACGAGATGGACGTCGAGGAGGCACACGCGGACGACGACATCGTGTTCAACCTCGGCGACGCCGACCCGGCGGACGGCGTCCGCATCGTCGAGATCGACGGCTGGGACGTCTCGGCCTGTGGTGGCACGCACGTTCGGAACACGAACGAGATCGGACCCATCGAGGTCGTCGACGTCTCGAACCCGGGCGCAGACCTCGTCCGCGTCGAGTACGCCGTCGGGCCGTCGGCGATACAGCGCCAGATAGACCGACGACGGAGCGCGTCCCGCGCCGCGGACACGCTCGATACGAGCGTCGAGGATCTCGGACGGCGGGCACAGGGGCTGTTGGAGGAGAAGAAGTCGCTACAGGCCGACAGCGAGGATCTCCGCGAGCGCCTGCTGGACGCGCGCATCTCGTCGCTGGCGGCCGACACGACGGCCAGAGGCGGAGCGGCGTGGTTGGTCGGCACCGTCGACGGCGTCGGTCCCAACACCGTCGCCGACCGCGTGGGAGCGCTGGACGACGACGTAGCGGACGTGGTCGTCCTCGTCGGACGAGACGGGGCGACGTTCGTCGTCGTCGGCACGGACGGCGAGACGGACGCGAACGACGTTATCGACGACGTGACGGGCGAGTTCGGCGGAGGCGGCGGCGGCCAACCGACGCTCGCACAGGGCGGCGGCCTCGGCGCCGACCCCGAGACGGTCGTCGAGCATCTGCGCGGCGAGTAACGCGGGGTCCAGCGACGAGTACGGCGGGCCGGAACCTCGTCACGTCGGCTGGCGGACACGACGAGTGAACGCGGTGGACGCGAACACATCCTATCCCCCACTTGTCAGCTACACTAACATTATTACGGCGGTGCGGGGAACGTCCGGGTGAGATGTCTCTAGACGACGACCCACAGGACCCGATTCCGACGGACTACGACATCGCACAGTCGACAGACATGGAACCCATCTGGGAACTCGTCGAGCCGTGGGGCCTCGGTCTCGACGACCTCCAGTACTTCGGGGAGTACACCGCGAAGGTCAAACATCACGCCATCGACCGTCTTCGCGAACGAGCGGAGGACAACGAGCAGAACCTCGTGCTGGTAACGGGGATGACGCCGACGCCGAAGGGCGAGGGGAAGACCGTCACGACAGTCGGTCTGGGCCAGACGCTCAACCATCTGGGCGAGGACGCGATGATCGCCATCCGCGAACCGTCGCTCGGCCCGGTGTTCGGCGTCAAGGGCGGCGCGGCCGGCGGCGGCCGGTCGCAGGTCCTTCCGATGGAGGACATCAACCTCCACTTCACGGGCGACCTGCACGCGCTGACGGCGGCCCACAACCTCATCGCGGCGATGCTCGACGCCCGCCTCTCGCAGGGTAACGACCTCGACATCAACGTCAACGACGTCGCGTGGAAGCGCGCGCTGGACATGAACGACCGCGCGCTCCGCGAGACGGTCGTCGGACTGGGCGGCGAGAGCGGCGGGACCCCGCGGGAAGACGGGTTCAAACTGACGGCGGCCTCCGAACTGATGGCCGTCCTCTGTCTCGCCAGCGACCTCGAAGACCTCAAGGAGCGCATCTCGCGCATCATCGTCGCCTACGGCGAGGACGGCGAGACCATCACGGTCGACGACATCGAGGCGACGGGGCCGGTCACGATGCTCCTCCGAGACGCCATCAAGCCCAACGTCGTCCAGACTATCGAGGGGACGCCCGCGTTCGTCCACGGCGGCCCGTTCGCGAACATCGCCCACGGGACGAACTCGCTCATCGCCGACAAGGCCGCGTTCGGCATGGGTGACTACCTCGTCACCGAGGCCGGGTTCGGGTCGGACCTCGGCGCCGAGAAGTTCATGAACATCGTCTGTCGTCTGGGAGATATGACGCCGAACGCCGTCGTGCTGGTCTCCTCGATCCGTGCGCTCCAGTACCACGGACTGGACCAGTGGCCGGTCGACTTCGACGAGATCGACGAGTCCGGCGTCGACGCCGTCGAGAGGGGCTTCGAGAACCTCGACAAGCACGTCTCGAACCTCCAGCAGTTCGGCGTCCCGGTCGTCGTCGCGCTCAACCGCTTCCCCGACGACACCGAGGAAGAGGTACAGGCAGTGCTCGACCACTGCGAGAACGACCTCGGCGTGCGAGTGGCCGAATCCGAAGTGTTCGAGAAGGGCAGCGAGGGCGGTGAGGACCTCGGTAACCACGTCATCAGCGCCGTCGAGGAGAGCGACGAGGACGAGTTCGAGTACCTATACGACGAGGAGGCCCCCATCAAGGAGAAGATAGAGACCGTCGCCACCGAAATCTACGGTGCCGACGGCGTGAAGTTCACCGGGGGCGCGCTGGACGACATCGACCGCATGCAGGACCTCGGCTTCGACGACGTGCCGGTCTGTATGTCGAAGACGTTCCACTCGTTCAGCGACGACGCAAGCAAGAAGGGCGCGCCGGAGGGCTGGGAACTGGAGATCAGCGAGGTGTACCCGTCGGCCGGTGCCGGCTTCATCGTCGCGCTGACCGCCGACGCGCTGACGATGCCGGGACTCCCACAGCGTCCCGCCGCCGCCGACATGGACATCGACGAGGACGGCAACATCACCGGCCTGTTCTGAGCAGGCGAGCCTCACGCTGTCCGAGCCGTTTCCTGCGCCGCTGTTCGTTCCCGTTTTCGTTCGTAGACTGTCTCAAAATACGTAGCCGTCGGCCGGGCGCCTCAGCGAGTCGCTGCCGACGCGGAGTGTCGCCGCACCGACTCGCGGAACTGCTCGCGGTCGGCGTCGGTGAGCGACCCGGCCTCCGCTCTGGTCGTCGTCTCCGTCGCCGTCTCGACGCCGCGCATCACCTCGCACATGTGCGTCGCCGTGACCTCGACGGTCACGCCGCCGGCGTTCAGTTCTTCGGCCAGCCCCGTCGCGATGTCGTGGGTCAGCGCCTCCTGTGTGGTCAGTTGTCGGGACTGCCACCGGACGTAGCGGATGAGCTTCGAGAGGCCGACCATCTCCTCGTCCGGTCGGTACGCGACGTGGGCCACGCCGTCGAACGGCAGCAGGTGGTGTTCGCACATGCTGTGCAGTGGAATGCTCGTCTTGACGACGAGGCTGTCCGTCTCGGCCTCGAACGTTCGCATAACTGGCTTCTCCTCGTGTCTCGTCCCCTCGGTGAGCGTCTCCAGCATCGCTGGGACGCGGCGGTACCACGTATCGTAGACACCTGCCTCGTCGGGGTTCCGCCCGACCGCTTCCAGAAGCAGTCGTGCGCCCTCTCGGGCCTTCTGTTCGTCGAACCCGGCCATCGGACCGGTCGTCTCGCCGCCAGTGTCGTACTGGAACTCGGCCTGCTGTTCCTGCGAATCCATTACGTCGGACAAACGGAATCCAGCGTATAAAACTACTGTCGAGCGGGGCCGAACCGCCGTTCGACCGGTGTGCGTAACAGCGTTAACGCTGTGAAAAATACGTAACTCAGAGTGAACTGTCGAGATACGGAACGGTAGAGTTTCGGGAGCGAGTCGGCCTCAGTCGTCGCCGGCGACGCTCCCGGCGCCGGCGTCCGGCGTCCGCAGCACCGTCTCGTCCGTCTCGGGACCGAGCGGTTCCAGACGCACGCTCGATACCTTGTACTCGGGGATGCCCGCGGTCGGGTCGAACGTCTCGCCCGTGAGTTTGTTCACCGCGCCGGCCGCGAAGTGCATCGGGATGAACAGCGTCCCCGGCCCCACTCGGTCGGTGACCTGCGCTTTGACGACGATGGACCCACGGCGGGACTCCACCCGGACGTACTCGCCGTCGGCGACGCCCAACTGCTCGGCGGTGTCGGGGTGAATCTCCACGAAGCTCTCGCCGACGTGGCTCATCAGCCCCTCGACGCGCCGCGTAATCTGGCCCGTGTGCCAGTGGTACAGCACGCGCCCCGAGGTGAGCGTCAGCGGGAACTCCTCGTCCGGCAACTCGCCGGGATGGCCGCCGTCCGCGGGGACGAACCGGGCGAGGCCGTCGTCGTGGTTGAAGTTCCCCTCCTCGTAGTCGTAGAGGTACGGCGTCCCTAGGTGGTCCTCGTCCCAGCAGGGCCACTGGAGGCCGTGTTCCTCGCCGGATTCGAGTCGGTCGTAGGTGACCCCGCCGTAGATGGGCACGAGCGAGTTGATTTCGTCCATCACCTCGCGCGGGTGGTCGTAGTCCCAGTCGTATCCCAGTCGGTTCGCCAGCGCCTGCGTGATCTCCCAGTCCTGCCGGGCCTCGCCCGGTGGCTCCGCCGTCGGGCGCACCCGCTGGACGCGCCGCTCCGTGTTCGTGAACGTGCCGTGTTTCTCCGGTGACGTCGCGGCCGGCAGAACCACGTCGGCGTACTCCGCGGTTTCGGTCATGAAGATGTCCTGCACGACGAGGAACTCCAAGTCTTCGAGCGCCTCGGCGGCGTGCTGGATGTCCGGTTCCGACAGCGCCGGGTTCTCCCCGACCACGTACATCCCACGGAGGTTGCCCTCGTGGGCTTCGGCCAGCATCTCCGGTACTTTCAGCCCGGGTTCCTCGGGCGGGCGCTCGCCCCACGCCTCGGCGAACTTCTCGCCCACCTCGTCGTCAGCGGGGTCCTGATACCCCGGGAGACTCCCGGGGAGAGTCCCCATGTCGCCGCCGCCGCCCTGCACGTTGTTCTGGCCCCGGAACGGCGAGAGGCCCGCACCGGGCTTGCCGAGTTGGCCGAGCAACAGCGCGAGGTCGGCCATCGCCAGCAGGTTCTCGGTGCCGTGGGACTGCTGGGTCATCCCCATCGCCCAGCCGAAGACGACGGTGTCGGCCTCGGCCAGCGTCTCGGCGGCCGAGGCGAGTTCGTCCGGAGAGACCCCGGCCAACTCCTCGACTGTCTCCGGCGTGAACGCCTGCACCTTCTCCTTTAGGTCCTCGAAGTTCTTCGTGTTGCGCTCGATGAACGCCGTATCCTGTAAGTCGTTCTCGATGATGTAGCGCATCAGGCCGTTGAGCCACGCCACGTCGTACCCCGGGTTGGTGCGGGTGTACTGGTCGGCGTGCTCGGCGATGCCGACTTTTCGGGGGTCGAACACGACGAGGTCCGCGCCGTCGCGGACGTTCTGTTTGATACGCGTCGCCAGCACCGGGTGCGATTCCGTCGTATTGGACCCGCTGATGAGGTAGGCGTCGGCCTCGCCGATGTCCTCGTTGATGCGGTTGGTCATCGCGCCGTAGCCGACCGTCTGTTGGAGCGCCGCCACGGTCGAGGAGTGACAGAGGCGGGCGCAGTTGTCGACGTTCTTCGTGCCCAGCACCTGTCGGGCGAACTTCTGGACGAGGTACGCTTCTTCGTTGCTCCCCTTCGAGGAGGCGAGACAGCCGAGCGCGTCGATACCGTGCTCGTCCTGTATCTGTGAGAGTCGGTCGGCGACGTAGTCTAGAGCCTCGTCCCACTCGACGGCTTCGAACTCGCCGTCGTCGTTGCGGACCATCGGTTCAGTCACGCGCTTCTCGCTGTTGGCGAACTCGTGGCCGAACTTCCCTTTCACACAGGTCGAGAAGTTGTTAGCCGGCGCCGTATCGGGGTCGTCGACGGGGACGACCCCCAGCGAGTCGCCGTCTTTGCCCCACATCTCGAACCGGCAGCCGACGGCACAGAACCCGCAGGTCGTCTCCTGCTTGTCTATCTTTCCGAGGCGGTACTTGCTCACCATGCTGGCCACGTCGAACAGGCGGCCCTCCGGGAGCGTGTTCGCGGCGATGCTCTCGGCGGTGTGTTCCGCCGCGAGGAACGCCTCGTTCCCGAACTGCTTGGCGAGGTCACCCGCGTTGCGCTTGGCCTTCGAGACGAACTTGGCCAGCCCTTTCTCGTCGCCGACGAGCGGTTCGGCGGCCCCGAAGGTGCGGTTCGGTGCCGTCGTGTCGTCGATGGTCTCGACGTCCTCGTGTTCGATGACCTTCCCGACGGAGTTCCGTTGGGTGAATCCGGGGAGCGGGAGCGTCGCAGCCCCGCCGATACCCTTCTCGGTGAGCGACCCGGTCGGGCAGACGGTGGCACAGTGCCCGCAGGAGACACACTCCGAATCGCCCATCGTCTCGGCGTCCGATTGGAAGCCGATGCGGGTGTCCTCGCCGTGACCCTCGATTCGGAGGACGCCCTCGACCTGTACGTCGTTACAGGCGTCGACACACCGGTTACAGAGGATGCACTTGTTGCGGTCTATCTGGATGAACGACGACGTGTCGTCGATAGGTTCGTACTCGTCTCGCTCGTCGAAGACGCCGTAGCGCGGGTGGTCGACGCCCTCGCTGATGGCGGCGTCCTGCAGTTCACAGCGGCCGTTGCCGTTGCAGGTCGTACACCGCAGGTTGTGGTTCGAGAGGACCAGATCGAGGTTGACGCTTCGCGCTTCCTCGGCGTCCGGGGTGTCGGTTCGCACGTCGAGGCCGTCCTCGGCAGGGTGCGAACAGGAGGGGACGAGGCCGTGGGCGTCCGTCTCGACCATGCAGGTGCGGCATTCGCTACGAGGGCCGACCTCGTCGCTGCAGTCACCCTCGCGGTCGTAGTAACAGAGCGCGGGGACGTCCGCGTCCTCTAAGCCGTCGGCGCCGGGGTCGACCGAGACGCCACTCGCCGCTTCCATGGCGTCGACGAGCGTCGACCCGGGCGGGACGGTGACGGGTTCGCCGTCGACGGTGACGGTCGTCGGTGCGTCGCCGATGGTCCCCACGTCGGGGTCGTTGGCGGTGCCTGTCTCGAACTCGGCCGTGACCGGCGTCTCCGATCGCGGATCGGTGAGGTCGGGAACGCCGGGGAGTGTCTCGTCGGTACTCATAGTTGCTCCGTACAGGTGCCGGCCGGACAGTGGCCGTCTGCGTGTGCGCGAATCTCCGGTTCGAACTCCTCGATGGCGGTGGTCACGGGCCGGGGCGCGTGCGCGCCGACCTGACAGTTGCTGGACCGGCGCATCACCCGCCCCAGTTCGCGTATCTTCTCGGTGTCGAACGATCCGTCGTACACCTCGCGCAGGAGTTCGGCGAGTTGTTTGGTCCCCTCGCGACCGGGGACGCACCGACCGCTGTTCTCCGTGGCGGCGAACCGCGCTCGCTCGCCGACGGTCGCCAGCGCACAGCGGTCGTCGGCGAGCAGTTCCACGACGCCGTCCGTGCCGAGACCGGCGGCGCGCAAGGACTGTGCGGTCGGGGCAACGTCGAGGTCACGGGTGATACCGCCCAGAACGCCGCCGACGCAGGCCATCTTGAACGCGCCGTCCATCTCGACTACCTCCCGTACCGTGGTGAGGCTCCCGCCCGACCCCAGTTCGACGGTCGCCGGGTTCGCCACGTCGCCGGTGACGGTGACGAGTCGGGTCCCGGGGTCGGCGGCGTCGGTGTCCATCGTCGCTGGGGCCTGGATAGCCTGTCGAATCTGCGCGACGGTCCGGGGCGTGTGAATCACCGTCGGTCGGCCGTAGAGCCCGCGTTCGGCCGGCGTCGGCGGCTGGAGCCGCGGTTCGATGCGGTCCGCGCCCTCTAGCGCTTCGAGCGCCGCCGTCGGTTCGCCCGCCCGATACTCGTCGGGACCGGCCACCAGTTGGGGGACGACCGGAAGCGCTTCCGCGGCGGCGTCGACGGCCCGTTGCAGATGCCGGTGTAGCGGGGAGTCAGCCTCGTTCAGGTAGACGACGGCGTCCTCGGTGCCGACGTACTCGGCCACCGCCGCAAGCCCGTCGAGGACGGCGAACGGCGCGGCGGTGAGGAGCGTCTCGTCGGCCCGCGGCAGGTCGCTCGCGTCGTTGGCGTTGACGACGACCACCGGGTCGCCGTCGGCCTCGCGTGCGGTCTCCCACACGTCGGTCACCGGGTCGTCGGCCGCCGCGTCGCCGCGGCCGCGGCCGAGAATCCCGAACGCTGTCGCCGCCTCCGCGGTCCGGTCGGGTGAGACGAACGACCAGTCGTCCGGTTCGAGCGGGTCGGCCCAGCCACAGGGACCGAGGACGGTCCGTCGGCCGACCGAGAGCGGCCCCGCGTCCGGTATCGGGAGCGTCGGCGTCTCCGGGTCGTGGCCGACGACGGCCGTCGCCCCGTCGGTCGGGAGGTCCCCGTCTTCGAGCGTCGCGACGAGGTCCCGGACGAGCGACGGCGACGGGTCGCCGAACAGTGCTGTCTGGCCCGCACTCGTCAGCATGACGAGCGGGTCGTACGCCGTGGTGCCGGTCGGCCCCGTCCGGACGACCGGGACCGAGTCGGCGGAGTTCTGTGCCGCAGTTACGACCGCCTCGCCCGCGTCCGTCCGGACGTCTGTCGCCACGCGGACGAGGGGTGAGCGGCCGACGGCACCTGTACCTCGTGTCATTGGCTCGCACGAGGAGCCCGAAGGATAAAAATCCCATACGCGGCCCGGCAGTCGTCCGTCGACGACCCGCAGGTGACGACCACCGACACAACGAGTCCGTTCGCCGAAACGTTGGCGGACGGGACCGCACGGCCCACCGAAGCGATTAGGGACCTCTGTCACCGTATCTGAGGTGATGACGAACCCGCAATTCGAGTCGGTCAAGACGGACGCCGCGGCGGCCATCACCGAGGACGACCTGCACTCGGTGTACGCCGGCCTCGTCCACGGAGACGGCCGACACGAGTACTACTTCGGCAACGACACCGAATCGGCCGAAGAACTCCGCGAGGCTGCCGCAGTCCAGCTCGGCATGCTAGTGCGCGTGCTCGCGGACCGCTCGGACAGCAGCGTCGCGGAGATAACCGACCTCGCCGCCGAACGCGCCCAGAACATGGAACTGCGGTGACGGCGCGAGACCGCTCGCAGAGGGACGTTACGTCGTCGTCGCGATGGCCTCTATCTCGACGGCGGCGCCCTTCGGGACGGCGCCCGCACCGACGGCGCTCCGGGCCGGCGGGTCCTCGTCGAAGAACTCGCTGTACGCCTCGTTGAACTCGTCGAAGTCGTCGATGTCATCGAGGAACACCGTCGTCTTGAGCAGGTCGTCGATGGAGAGGCCCTCGGATTCGAGGATGGCCTCGACGTTCTCCATGCACTGCCGTGTCTGGTCGGCGACGGACTCGTCGTCCAGCAGTTCGCCGTCCGTCGTCAGGGGCAGTTGCCCCGCCGTGATGAGGAGGTCGCCATTGGTCGTCGCCTGACTGTACGCGCCGACCGCCGCCGGCGCATCGTCGGTACTGATTGTGCGCTTCACGCTCGCCCGTAGCCGGGCCGGTTTCTTAAACCCCGGTCGAGCGGCCCGCTGGCGCCACAGCACATCAACGGTGTGATGTGTTGTGTGATGCGAGCCAGTTACTGATTGATGACGACGATAGCGGTCAGCGCGAGTCCGATGCCGGCGACTTTCTGGGCCGACACCGGTTCGCCCAGCGCGACGGTACTGATGACCGCCGCCGTGATGAAGTACATGCCCCCGATGGTCGAGACGACGGCCGTAGAGCCGACTGAGACGCCGATGAACGTCGACACGACGCCGATGGCGGCCGCGATACCCGCCGCACCGGAGTACACCAATCCGCGATTAGTGACGGCTAGCGAGGCGTCCGAGGTGACAACGTAGACACCGGAGACCACTGCGGCCGTCGCGTAGGAGAGGAATGCCGCCATCACGGGGTCGATGCTGTTTGAGGCGACGTCGCCGAGGATTATCCAGAACCCCCACGCGATCATAGTACCGAGGCCGAACAGAACGGCCGGGTTCATTCGGCATCACCCGGTTCAGGCCCCGACACGTCGGTCTCGAAGAGATCGGTCCACGCGAACACGCCCGTCTCACACTGATGCATCGTCGGCAGTTCTCCCCCCGGGGTATTGAATCTCGTGCCGGAGCGTCAGCGGTACTGCGCGGGTATTTTTATGTCGAGACGGTCAATAGCTTGGTAATGGTTGACGTGCCAGACGAGCGCCGGGAACCCGCGCTGGAAGAGGTGTTCTATCCGACGGATCGGGTGCCGTTCGTCGAGTGGGAGCAGTTCTCCGGTGCCAGACCCACCGTCGTCCTGACCGGCGCCATCACGCTGCTCGCGTTCGTGACCGGCCTGTCGAACCTCAGCCAACCGACCTTCGCTCTCGACGGTCCGCTCACCGCAGTCGTGACCGTGCCGGTCGGGTTCGCACGGTTCTCGGGCGTCCTCTTTGCCTTCGTACTCGGCCTCGTCACCGTCGGGTTACAGCGGCGAAAGCGACTCGCCTGGCGCGCGGCGGTCCTCGCGCTGCCGGGCCTCGCGCTCCTGCCGCTTGCGACGCTTCAGACGACGGACGTGCCGCTGTTGGTCCTCGTCGTCGTCGCCGTTCCCTCGCTGGTCTGGAACAGGGCCGCCTTCGATCAGCCTGTCGACCTCTCGCCGCTGCAGATAGCGTCGCTAGCGGCGATGGTCGGCGTCGGCCTCTACGGCGTCGTCGGCTCCTATACGCTCCGTGGCCAGTTCCTCGAACTCGATACGTGGAGCGACGCGGTGTACTACGTCATCGTCACTATCGCGACGGTCGGGTACGGCGACATCACGCCGACGACGGTGCAGGCACGGTGGTTCTCGCTCTCGGTTATCCTGTTCGGTACGGGTGCGTTCACCGTGGCGGTGGGGGCACTCATCGTCCCGGTCATCGAGTCGCGGATGGCGACAGCGTTCGGAATCATGACTGCCGCAGAACTCACACTCCTCGAGGACCACGTCGTGGTGCTCGGGTACGGCGACGTGACGGAATCGCTACTGAACGAATTGCGAGACGAGACGGACGTCGTAGTCGTGACAGACGACGCCGAGACGGCCGCCGCCCTCCAGACCGACGGGGTGAGCGTCCTCACAGAGGACCCGACGGACGAGAGCGTCCTCTCGGACGCCCGCGTCGACACTGCCCGCGGAGTCGTCGTCGGGAGCAACGACGACGCGAGAGACGTCCTCGCCGTCATCGCAGCCAAGAACGTCGCGCCGGACGTCCGCGTCGTCGCGGCCGCAACGGAGGAGAAACACGTCGACAAGTTCGACTCGGTCGGTGCGGACGAGGTCCTCAACCCTCGAACCATCGGCGGCCGCCTCCTCGGTCGATCGGTACTGGGCGAGGTGACGACCCTGTCCGTGACCGACGACGCCGGCCCCGAGCGGTCCACAGACCCGGACGGCGGGGACGCCGGAAACTGAGTGCCCCCGTCCGGCCCGTGCGTGGGTACCGGGACCAGCGGGAGGGAGTCGGGCCGTCGACCGGTCCCGTGAGCAAGTCGACACCCGACCGCGTGTCACGGTGCCGAACCGCGTCGCGGACCCGACAGCGTGTCGGTGGCTACGATACTAATAAACCGATCCGAGACTGATTGTCAGTGTATGGCCACGTCAGCGGAAGGCGGCATCGGGCGAGTCGTCGCGAGCGTCCTCGCACCGTTGTGTGTCGTCTCGGGGGCCATCGTCCTCTCGGGCTTTTTCTTTCCGGCGTTCGTCGGCGAGGCGGTGAGCGGTGCGGCGTGGCTCGCACTCGCACTCCTGTTTTTCAGTTCCGGGCTCGGATACCTCGCGGTGTTGCCCCATCGACCGGACGACGCGCAGTCGGCCGACCGCTACCTCCTGAAGATCAGACAGACCGGACTGCGGGACGCTATCCGGACGTTCCTCGCCGGACAGGACCCGCTGACGCTGGGACTGCCCGTCGTCGTGTTCGTGCTGTTTTTCGGCCTGCAGGTCGCGTTACCGGACCGGACGTCGGCGGCGGTCGACGCCGCAACGGGCACGATTCTGCGGACCGGCGGCCCACTGTTCGTCGTCGCCGTCTTCATCGCGGTCTGTTACTGCCTGTTTCTGTTGCTCGGCCCGTGGGGCGACATCACGCTCGGGCCGGACGATACGGACCCGACGTACACATACCCGACGTACTTCACGCTCGTCTTCACTGCCGGCATCGCGGCGGGACTGGTGTTCTGGGGGCCAGCAGAGGCGCTGTTTCACTACGGCGACCCGCCGCCGTACTTCGGCGCCACGCCACGGTCCACAGCCGCTAGCAACGACGCACTGGTCTACTCGCTGTTTCACTGGGGCGTCTCGGCGTGGAGCGCGTACGCGGTCATCGGCGTCCCAATCGCGTACTTCGTGTTCGAGCGCGGCGCACCGCTGCGCGTATCGACCATTTTGGCCCCGTTCCTCGGCGTCTCGGGCCTCGACTCGGTGTGGAGTCGCCTCGTCGACACCCTCGCCGTGTTCGCCACCATCGGCGGTATCGCGACGTCGGTGGCGCTGGTGAGCCAGCAGTTCCTCGCGGGTATCTCGTTCCAGTGGGACGTTACCGTGGGCGGGACCGGGCCGTTGCTGTTCGTCGGCGGCCTGACGGCCGTCTTCGTCCTCTCGGCCGTCACCGGCATCCACCGCGGCATCCGCCGCATCGCCGGGCTGAACGTCGTGCTCTTTGGCCTGTTCGCTCTCGTACTGGCCGCCGTCGGCCCGCGTGCGTTCGTCGTCGAACGGGGTACCCGGGCGCTGGGTGGCTACGTCGTCCACTTCGTCCCGTTGAGTCTCCACATCGGCGGTGAGTGGGTCGCCAACTGGACGGTCTGGAACTGGTCGTGGTGGTTCTCGTGGGCGCCGTTCGCCGGCCTGTTCGTCGCCGCGCTCTCCCGGGGCAGGCGCGTCAGGACCGTCGTGTTCACGAGCGTCGTCGCCACCGCCGCCGCGACGGCGGTCTGGTTCCTCCTGTTGGGTGGAACCTCCCTGTTCGTCCAGCAGACGGGGCGAGCGGACATCCTCGGAGCGATTGCCGGCAGTAGTGCCTCGGAGGCCGTCGCCGGGTTCGCACTGTTCGCGTCGCTACCGCTCGGACGCCTCCTCTCGTTCCTGTTCCTGGCGCTCATCGTGGTGTTCATGACGACCTCCGCGGACACGTCGACGCTGGTCGTCTCGCTGCTCGCGACCCGGCGGGGACAGGTCCCCTCGACGGGCAGCGTCGTCTTCTGGGGCGTCTTTCAGGGCGCGGTGGCGACGGCGGTACTGCTCGTCGGCGGTGCGGGGACGTTACAGGCGCTCGCCGTGCTCACCGGCGGACCGTTCGCCGTCATCTCGGTGGTCGCAGTCGGTGGCCTGACGCTGACGTGGTACCGACACGAGCGAGGCCACACGTCGGTTCTCAGACGGGGGCTCGACCGACTCCCGTCGATTCAGACGCACCACGACGTAGACCCGCCCGAGGAGAAGTGATCCGACGGACCTCACTCAGACGCCGGCGACGTTCGTACAGAAGTTCTCGACGATCCGCTTGCCGGCGTCGGTGAGGATGCTCTCGGGGTGGAACTGCACGCCCACGTGCGGGCGGTCGACGTGCTTGACCCCCATCACGACGCTCTGCTCGTCGTCGGTGTGAGCCGTCTCGACGAGTTCGTCCGGCAGGTCGTCGTCCTCGACGGCCAGCGAGTGATAGCGACCGACCTCGAAGGGGTCGTCGACACCCTCGTAGAGACCGGTGTGGTCGTGTCTGACCTCCGAGGGCTTGCCGTGGACCACCTCGGGCGCGTGACCGACGGGCGACCCGTGGGCCGCACACAGCGCCTGATGGCCGAGACAGACGCCGAGCGCCGGGTAGGCGGTCTCGGCGAACACGTCGATAGAGACGCCCGCGTCGGCCGGCGTCCCCGGGCCCGGCGAGACGACGATGCCGTCCGGGTCGAGGTCGCGGATGTCGGCGACGTCGATAGCGTCGTTGCGCCGGACCTCCACGTCGTCGAACTCGCCGACGTACTGGACGAGGTTGTACGCGAAGGAGTCGTAGTTGTCGACGATGAGTATCATCGGACGCCCTCCATCGGGTCGGCGGTGGACTCCACGGCGAACGACCCCTGTTCACCGAGCGCTTCGTCCACGGCGTTGACGAGCGCACGGGCCTTGTCCAGCGTCTCCTGATACTCTTTGGCCGGCACCGAGTCGTGGACGACGCCGCCGCCGACGCGCAGGCGGTACTCGCCCTCGTGGCGGACCAGCGTCCGGATGGTGATGTTGAGCGTCGCCCGGTCGTCGAAGCCGAAGACGCCGATGCTCCCCGTGTACGGGCCGCGCCGGGTCGTCTCCACCTCGTCGATGATCTCCATCGTCCGTGGTTTGGGCGCGCCGGTGATGGTGCCGCCCGGGAAGACGGCGGCGACGGCGTCGGCGATGCTCACGTCGTCGCGCCGCCGACCCTCGACCAGCGAGACGAGGTGCATCACCTCCGAGTAGCGGTCGACGCGGCGGTACTCCGCGACGTCGACGCTGCCGTACTCGCTGACCTTTCCGAGGTCGTTGCGTTCGAGGTCGACGAGCATCGCGTGTTCGGCCCGTTCCTTCTCGTCGGTCGTGAGGTCACGCTCCAGATCGGCGTCTTCCTCGGGCGTGTCACCCCGGGAACGCGTGCCGGCGATGGGTTCTGTCAGCAGTCGGTCGCCCTCGACGTCCAGCAGCAGTTCCGGGCTGGCACTGACGAGGTCGACGCCCGGGAACTCGAGTAGTCCCGAATATGGCGCGGGGTTCACCCGCCGGACGGCGTCGAACGTCTCGACGGGGTGGACCGCCGCCGGGGCCGTCAGTCGGTGGGAGACGTTGGTCTGGAAGGTGTCGCCGTCGCGGACGTACTGTTTGATAGTCCGGACGCGGTCGGCGTAGGCCGCTTCACCGCACTCGCTCTCGAAGGTGGCCTGCTGGCTCGCGGTGGGGGGCGACTGGACGTGGCGGTCGCCGTTGAGTGCGGACTCCGCGACTGTCGTCGCCCGCTCCAGTCCGGCGTCGTAGGCCGCCTCGGCGTCGTCCTCGACCACCGGACACGCGGTCACCCGGAGGGTCACCTCCCCGTCGTGTGGTTCCTCCCACGCGGCGACGCAGTCGAACACGCCGAGTTGGAGACGGGGGAGGCCGTCCGTGACCGTCGTCGCCGGGATGTCTTCGAGTTCGCGGGCCACGTCGTAGGAGAGCCATCCGAACGCCCCACAGGGGTAGGGTACGTCACACTCTCCGCGCACGAGTGTCTCACGATCCAGCACGGCGTCGATGGCCTCGATACTGGGGCTTGTGTCGCCGTCCGGCGTCGCGTCTGCCCCGACTTCTACCAGTTCGACCGGGTCGACGGCGAAGTACCCCCATCCGGACTGCCCACCGGTGGTTTCGAGATAGACGCCGTCCTCGCCCGTCCGGGCGCGGCGGTAGGCCTCGAACGGGTCCGAGACGGTGATGCGTACTTCGACGGGCACGCGGGCACCGTCCGGTGCCGACGCGGCAGTTTCGACGAACGTTGCTCGCTCCGTGACGGTTCGTATATCACTCATCTGGTACTAGAGCCTCCGCGAGGGCCGATATGCAGCCCTCGATGTGGTTGCCTAACACCAAGCACTGGACCCGACAAAAACCTTGCGTGAACGGTGGATTCCGCCGAAACGGTTCCGGATTGGGAGCGCAATAGGGTGGATTCCGCGACGAACATCCGACGGTATTTCAACGGGCGGACTATTCCCCATCCGCGGTTATGTCGTCGGGGACTGAGGTGGTGAGCGAGTGCGGTGGCCACACAGTCAGGGGTCGACTGGTGTCGGTCCCGTCCCGTTCCAGCGGCGCACGGAGACCGAGCGTCGCCACCCACGACAGTGACATCACTATGACTACGATAATCGACGGCAACGAAATCGCGGACCGGATTCGGGCCGAGGTCAGTGCGTGTACAGAGACGCTCGCGGCGTCGGACGTCCGACCGGGACTCGCGACGGTGCTTATGAGCGACGACGGGGCCAGTGAGACGTACGTCTCGATGAAACAGCAGGCCTGCGAGGAGACGGGTATCGACGGCTTCCACCACGAGATCGACCCGGACGAGCCAGCGGCGGTGTTGTATGACCGCATCGACGAACTGAACGCGGACCCGACGGTACACGGTATCCTCGTCCAGATGCCGGTGCCGGACCACGTCGACAAACGCGAGGTGTTAGCGCGCATCGACCCGAGGAAGGACGTCGACGGCTTCCACCCCGAGAACGTCGGCCGGTTGGTCGCCGGGAACGCACGGTTCAAGCCGTGTACGCCTCACGGCGTCCAGAAGATACTGGCCGCGGAGGGCATCGAGACGGAGGGCAAAGACGCCGTCGTCGTCGGCCGCTCCGACATCGTGGGCAAGCCCATGGCGAACCTCCTCGTTCAGTACGGCGAGGGCGGCAACGCGACGACGACGGTCTGTCACTCCCGGACCCGGAACCTCGCCGAGAAGACCCGGAACGCCGACATCCTCGTCGCGGCGGCCGGCGTCCCCGAGATGATAGACGGCGACATGATTCAAGAGGGCGCGACGGTCATCGACGTGGGGATCAACCGCGTCGAGGCCGACACGGAGAAGGGGTACGAACTGGTCGGTGACGTGGACTTCGAGAGCTGTCGGGAGACGGCGGGCGCTATCACGCCCGTCCCCGGCGGCGTCGGACCGCTCACCATCGCGATGTTGCTGTACAACACCGTCAAGGCGGCGAGTCACCAGTCGGGCGTCGCGGTGGAACTCCCCTAGCCGAGCGGATGGCTCGCGACCCGCGTAGCCGCTTCCTCGGCGTGTTAGGAACCCGATAAGACGAGGTTCGTCGGGTCGGTCACGTCAGTGTGTCTCGACTGTGCCACACTCGGGACAGACGATTTCGACCTCACCCGACGCCGCGGACGACTCGATCAGGTTGTGCCCGTCAGCGCACTGCTCGTGTAAGTACACCTCGTGGTTCCCGTGTTGGTCGAGGACGATGTGGTCCCGTTCCGACGCCGAGACTAACCCGTGACAGTAGTGGCACTCTCCGCTCATACAGGAACGGTGGGAACCCGACGATAAATAACTAGCCCACAGACCGTCACAGGCTCCGACGGCGGTGCTCGCTTGTGGGGAGATTAAGCCGTCTTAACACTGCCACAACTAAGGCTATGCAGTGGAAACGTCGGGTATGGAATACGGATACACGGGTGACGCTCACGAACGGCTGTTCGAGTCGTATCAGGCGGACTCGGAGCCGTTCCCGGAACAGACGCCGATGGAGTTCCCGAAACGGGAACATCGACGGAAAGAGGTCGACATCCTCAAGCGACTGTTTTTCCCCACCTGCTGGAACTCCGACGAATTGATACAGGACGAACTGGCGGTGCTGAACAACCTCGATGCACTCGGTGCGCTCTTCTATGCCGGTATGCGGCCCTATTCCAACGGCGACATCTCGGAGACGGTCGCAAAGACTATCGACCGCCTCCCGGGGATTCGGCGTCGGCTCAAGAAAGACGTCGAAGCCGCCTACAAGGGCGACCCGGCGGCGAAGACGTACATGGAGATCATCCGCTCGTACCCCGGCTTTCTCGCTATCGAAGTCCAGCGCGTCGCACACGAACTGTACGAATTAGGTGCGACAGAGTACGCCCGCGAGTTGACCGAGTACGCGAAGACGGAGACGGGCATCGACATCCACCCGGGGGCCGAAATCGGCGACTACTTCTTCATCGACCACGGCACCGGCGTCGTCATCGGCGAGACGACGACCGTCGGCGACTGGGTCCGCATCTATCAGGACGTGACCCTCGGCGCGCTCCACTTCGAGGAAGAAGAGGGCGAGGAACACGCGCTGAAGAAGGGGTACAAGCGCCACCCCGACATCGGCGACCACGTCGTCATCGGTGCCGGCACCAAGGTACTGGGCGACATCACGGTCGGGAACCACGTCAGCATCGGCGCGAACTCGTGGGTCACCGAGGACATCCCCGACAACACCAAGGTGTTCGTCAGCGAACACCCGGAGCAGGAGCGAAAGCGTAACGACTAGTTCGGCGGTGTGCGGCCGTTCAGTCTGCGGGGCGTCGACAGTGCCAGTTACACGAGCGACAGACGAGGAGCCCGGAGCGGTGTTCGAGCGTCCCGCGACACGTCGGACAGGCCACTGGTTCGTTCTCACGCTCGACCCCGCCGCCCCCATCTGTTCGGACGGACCGATGGATCATACGGAGTCGCTCGGTCGGCCGACCGTTCAAGATTGACAGCGATATGTACACCGTTTTATACGGGCCGTGGTCGTGAGCGCACGGTCGACGTTCGACACCGGCAGAACGGGTCTGGATCGGTTCGCCGACGGCTTTATTCGCCGCGAGGAGATACAACGACGAGTGAGAGAGACGACGCTCCTCCGGGGCCGACCGCTCGCCGACGACGTCCTCGACGACGTACAGACGGATCTCGGCACGCTCCGTGCCCACGGGGTCAGGCCGACGCTCGGTACGGTACTCATGAGCGACGACGACGCGGCCGTCTCGTTCATGGACCGGAAACACGAGCGGTGTGACGCCGTCGGTGTCCGGACGAAGCGAGCGGACCTCTCTCCCGACGACTCGGCAGCGGCGCTCTACGACGCCGTCGAGCGGCTGGCGACCGACGACGAAGTGAACGCCCTGTTCGTGCAGGTGCCGCTCCCCGACCACGTCGACGCCGGGGCCGTCAGAGCACGGGTTCCCCCGGCGAAAGACATCGACTGTTTCGCCCCGGCGACGCTGGGGCGACTCGTCGCTGGCGACCCGCTGGTCGTCCCGCCGACGCCCGCAGCAGTCCTGAAGCTCCTCTCGGCGTACGACGTCGAGACGGCGGGCCGAGACGTGGTCGTCGTCGGGCGGACCACGGCCATCTGCAAACCGCTCGCGAACCTGTTGCTGGCCCGCGGACCGGACGGTGACGCGACGGTGACCGTCTGTCACACCGCGACGAGGGACCTCGCCGCGAAGACTCGCACTGCGGACATTCTCGTGACGGCCGCGGGCACTCCCCGACTCGTCGACGCGTCGATGGTGTCACCGGGTGTCAGCGTCGTCGACGTAAGCGTCAACCGCGTGCCGGCCGATACCGAGCGCGGGTACGAACTGGTCGGGGACGTCGACTACGAGCGCGTCGAATCGGTGGCAGGCGCGATTACGCCCGTGCCGGGCGGCGTGGGCCCGCTGACGCTCGCGTTCGTCCTCCGGAACGTCGTCGACGTGACCGCGAGACAGACCGGCGTCGACGTCGTCGACGGTCCCTGAGTGTCGTCCCCGACGGCACCGTTCCCACATCGAACTTAAATCGCAACGCATCTCCCGACCTATCTTTAAGTAGGAGCTCCGTCTGCGTCCGGGTGGGTTCCGTGAGCGGTCGAGCGTCGTAGCCCACTCCCGAACGCTGGTAGCGGATCCCTCTGGCATACTGTGGGTGCTTCCGACGCATCCACTTCTTCGGAGACGCACGATACCGACGACGGGAGAGAGCGTCGTCTCCCCCACTGCGCGTGTCGCCGTGACGACCGGCGTCCACACGGTCTGAAACCGATCCGACTGGAACAGCGCCGCAAAGACGACGTGAGTACCTGAAGAGTAAGGCCACATTATTTTGCCGCCAGTGTGACTACACCGTGTACGTGACTGCTAGTCCGACCCTGATATACACGCCCGACGACGACGAGGAGTTGAGTACCGCTATCGTGTCGGCGCTCTCGGACGCCAAGGGCAGGGACATCACCGAGGACGAATGTGTCCTGTACGACAGTATCGACCCGGACGCGCTGGACAAACTGTTCAGAGATCGGAGCGACGACGACACAGTCAAAGTCGAGTTCACGACTCACGGCGCGATCGTGGTTCTGTGGGGCAACGGTGACGTCACGATTCAGGTAGAGGACCTAGAGTCAGATCCGAATTACGCCTGATTCGAAGACAGGACCCCACACCACGTGCTGCGGGCCTGTCGCGGCCACAGACAGTCAACCGGCCAAGAACAAGAACGAAGACCCCTGTACCCGTTGGTAGGTGCATGCCATCACAGGATCAGGCAATCGTCGAAGACGTGATGTCGACGCCGCTCGTGACCATAGCACCCGACGCGACGGTCGTCGAAGCGGCCAAAGAGATGCGAGAGCGTGACATCAGCGCATTGCTGGTCACGACGGCGCCGCCCTCCATCGTGACGAGTACCGACATCATCGCCGCCGTCTCCGAGGAACGAGACACGTCGCAGCTAGACGTCGCCGATATCATGACCGAGTCCGTCGAGACGGTCCCGCCGGACCTCCGCCTCGTAGAGACGGCGGCGATGATGGAGAACTTCGGTATCAACCACCTCCCAGTCGTCGAAGACGACTTCGTCGGGATGATCTCCTCTACGGACATCACGGCCACGCTCTCGTAGTCGCTGGCCCCGGCGTACCTTCCGGCACTCGGACCGCTCGACGGGGAAACACACGGTGTATTTTCGTGTATACGTCCGGCCGCCTACGTGTGAAAGCGACGCCCCTCACTCTCTGGGACGGGTCAATCACCCGCTTTGTGACGCCTTCGTCGACGAGGGACGGCGATAGTCGATAGCTCCCGCAGCCGTATCGCCACCGACGCCCGCTAGAACCGCTCGACGGCCGCCTCGAACTCCTCGCGCGTGTTCAGGTTTTCGAAGGTCGCCATGGTCGTGTGACGGGTTATCTCCTCGCGGTCGACGACGACGTAGTCGACGTCGAAAAGCGCCTCGACGATTCTGTGCTCACCGTGATCGAGCGCTCGCTCACACGCCGCCGCCATCTCGTCGGCGCGATAGACCGCCTGTGTCGTCTGGAACCACTCGTCCGGACGCGGCACTGCGGCGTCGTACCCCGCCGCCCGGTCGAAGAGATAGTCCACGAACGACGGGTCGACGAACGGCATATCACAAGCGACGACGAGACCGTAGTCGCTTTCGGTGGCACGGAGACCACGGCCGATACCGGCCATCGGCCCCTCGTCGGGCGTGTCGTCGAAGGCGTACGTCGGAGCGACGCCACAACCCGCAAGAGCCGTCTCGATGTCGTCGGCCTGATCGGTCCGGCAGTTCACGACGAGTTCGTCGACGACCGGCGTGATTCGGTCGACGACGCGCCGAATCATCGGCGTTCCAGCGAGGTCCGCGACGGCCTTATCGCGGTCACCGAATCTCGTCGACCGGCCTCCGGCGATGACGACGCCTGCGCGCATGTTCGTCCCTACTCGACTCGACCTCAAGAAGGTTTCACCCCGAGCGCTATCGACTGTCCCCGGGACAGACGTGTGACAAGGCCCTTCTACCCGGAGCGCGAACGCGTGGCAATGAGCGAAGACGACACAGCGCTCTCGGTGGGGGAACTAGTCGAATACTGTCAGACACAGGCGAGACTGCTGTGGGGGCGCGTCGAGACGCTCGACGAGGAGACCGACGAGATACTGACAGAGATAGACGACGACATCGCCGACGTTCGAACACGACTCGACGAGCACTCGGCCGGCAGCGAGTCGGCTACGGACGACACCGACGAACTCGAAGCGCTGGAATCGGAACTCGAAGAGAGACAGGCCGTCGCCGAGGCGAAGCAGGCACGCCGCACCGCGTTTCAAGAGTTAGCTTCGGCCTACCTCGAACTGGCCGAAGACCTAGACGCGAGCGTCGACGACGGCGAGGAAGCGCTCACGAGTATCGTCCACTTCGAACACGAACACGACGCCCCAGCGTACTTCGAGGACCGACAGACTATCCTCGAGGCGGCGAGCGACTCGACATCGACGCCTAACGAATAGACTGCCCATCGAGGCGCGGAGACCACTCGACGCGTCTGTTTCGTTCCCAGCGACAGGCCGTATCTCGGTTCGAGTGTCGAAATGTCGGTAGTAGCTCTCTTCTCCGCATATATCACCTCGATTTGGTGATTTGGAAGTGTGAATTGCAGAATTTGCCAGCGGGCGTCCGCGATATGCGCTAATACGAGTGTGGATGTCGGGAAGTGGAGGTGCATATCCGGTCGTACGTCGATATATCGGCGAACTCGATCAGCGTTCTCTACCGTCGGCCGCTGGGGCGACAATCGTCGTCGGTCGGTCGCGGCGGCGCGATACCTCGAAGACGGCACTAACACAAGTACATTTGTTACAGTGGTGGCGGTGCTCGCTTCCGTCTACTCGCGTTCCGTGCCGTCGGTTTGCGAGAGCCGAACGACGAGTTTCGGCGTCGGAGATACCACGGCGGGCAGCGAACGTGCCACCGACGAACAAGGGGAGTCCGAACAGCGCAGGATGGGCGGTGCGACGACGGCGAGCACGGGATGGCGACGTCCGACGTTCGGCGGAGCGGTCCAAGACAGTCGTAGGCCCCGGCGGCTGCTGCGGTGTGTATCTGTCCGCCGAGTACAGGGCCCGATGGCTCCCCCGCGAGAGACGGCCGATCACCCGAAAACTGGCGACAGCCTACGAGAACTGCGAGTTGATCTCGATGACGTTGGCGGACCGCGTCACCATCTCCGGTAGCTCCTCCTCGTAGACCTCGCCCTCGAACCTGCTTGCCGGTCCCGAGACGCTGAGGGCGCCGACGACTTCCCCTTTGGTGACGACGGGGGCGGCCACACAGCGGAGTCCTTCGATTTTCTCCTCGCGGTCGAAGGCGTATCCCTGTTCGCGGATGGTCTCCAGTTCCGCGAATAGCTCCTCTCGCGTCGTTATCGTCGACGAGGTGAACTCCGCGAGGCCGTGCTGTTCGATTATCTCCTCGACACGGTCGTCGTCCATGTGCGCCATCATCGCTTTACCCAGCGAGATACAGTGTAGATACTCCCGGTCGCCGACCGACGACGCCGTCTGGACGGCCTTCTCGCCGCCGGTCTTGTAGATGTACACCGCGCGGCCGTGTTCTTCGGTCGCAAACTGGGCCAGTTCGCCGCTGTCGGCTGCAAGTTCGTCCAGTTCCTCGCGGACGACGTCGTATATCTGGAGTCTGTCCTTGACCGTCTCGGCGAGTTCGAGATATCTGAGGCTCAGACGGTAGAGGCCGTCATGTTTCACGACGTACTCGTTCTCGGCGAGCGTCGCCATGTGGCTGTGTACTGTCCCTTTCGAGTACTCCAGTGCCTCGGCGATCTCCGTGATACCGGCTCCGTCCCGTTCCTGCAGGAACTCGATGATGTTCAGCGAGATCTGAACCGCGTCCACCGTTCGTGACGTCGACGTCGTTCCCATAGTCGTCGTTGCGAGTACACCGTCATAAATGTTCGTCCGTTGCGAACGGTTTTTCGCGTTCGCAGGTGACGAACGCCGGGGAGCGGGTTGGCCGTAATCGCTCGGCGTTCGCGCGCTCGTAGGCCGATACGCGAGACCTAGCGGCGGAAATAACTGCGTCGTATCGGAGTCGTTCGACGGCCGTTCGCAGCAGCCGAACGTGCGCCGACGAGACGCTCACCGGCGCTCGAGTCGCCGAATTTCGGTCGGCGGGGAAAACAAATAATACGCGCCGACCACAGTGTGCACTCACGATGGTTAGCATCGACTATATGGCCCATCAGGAGCAGTATAGCCCCTCGCAACTGCTTGATTTCTCTGTGTCGGCCGCCGACAACGGATTCGACTTCATCTGGACCTCCGACCACTTTCACCCGTGGTTCCATACGGACGCCGAGGCAGGGTTTGCGTGGTCGTGGCTCGGCGCCGCCACGGAACGCATCGACGTCCCAATCGGCACCTGTGTGACACCGGCGGGCGAACACTATCACCCGGCGCTGATGGCACAGGCCTTCGCGACCCTACAGGAGATGCACGACGAACGGGTGGTTCTGGGTCTCTCGACGGGCGAGGCCATGAACGAGAAGCCGATGGGCCACGACTGGCCGGAGTACGGCGTCCGACGGAAGCGTCTCGAAGAGACGCTGGAAATCGTCCACGGGTTGTGGGAGAACGACGACTTCTACAGTTACGAGGGCGAGCACTTCACCGTCGACGACGCGAAGTTGTACACGATGCCCGAAGAGCGACCCGAAGTGCAGATTGCCGCCAACGGCCCGAGTACGGCGTCGTTGACCGGCGAGTACGGTGACGGCTTCATCACGGTCAAGACCGGCCACGAGTACACCGAGCGGATGTACCCGGCTATCCGGCGCTACGCCGAGGAAGAGGGCCGCGACCCCGACCAGATAGAGACCACGCTCCTCGTCATCGCGTCCTACGACGAGGACTACGAGCGTGCGCGAGCGTCGACCCGGCCGTGGTGGGCGACGACGCAGAACGTCTTCGACCGCGCGATGGCGAACCCGAAGGAAATCGAAGCCGAGGGCGAGAACGCCACCGAGGAGCAAATCGAGGAGAAGTTCCTCATCGCCGACGACCCGAGCGACGTCGCCGCGCAACTGGAAGAATACGCGGAGATGGGCTTCGACCGCATCGCGCTGGGGAACACCAGTCCCGAGCCAGAACGGTTCTTCGAAGTGATGGGCGACGACGTCATCCCGTCGCTGTAACTCACGAACTTCTGGCGGTCGGGGGGAACGTTTAATAAACGGGGCCTGCATCGTTCTGAACGAGATGCCCAGACTGAACGGTGGCGAGATTATCGCGAAGTATCTGGAGAAAGAGGGCGTCGAATATCTGGTCGGAATCCCCGGTCACGGGAGTACGAACCTGCTCGACGCGTTCAACGACTCCGACGTAGAGGTCATACAACCACGACACGAGGAAGGGGCGACACACCTTGCCGACGGCTACGCCCGCGCTAGCGGGGAGCCACTGGCCGTGTTCACCTCTATCGGGCCGGGCGCGACCAACACCGTCACCGGTGCCGCGACGGCGTACGTCGACTCCATCCCGATGGTCATTTTCACGGGTGCCCCACAGACCCACGAGTACGGGCAGGGCATCTTACAGGAGATAGAGCGCCAGAAGCCCGGCGACTTCCCGAGCGTGATGGAGCCAGTGACGAAACAGAGCTTCGAGGTGAGTGACGTCGAACGACTTCCCCGTATCCTCCGGCGCGCGTTCCAGGTCGCCTTATCCGGCCGCCCCGGGCCGGTCCACGTCGACGTGCCGATGGACGTACAGGGTGCGGCGGCCGACGTCGAACTGCCGGAACCCACACAGACCCGGCCCCACAGTCGACCGGGCGGAGACCCGCGGACGGTCTCTGACGCGGCTGAACTCTTAGAAGACGCCGAGCGCCCAGTCATCGTCCCCGGCGGCGGGACGATGCTCGCCGAGGCGTGGGACGAGGTGCAGGAACTCGCCGAACACCTGCAAGCGCCCGTTATCCCGACGTTCCAGGCGAAGGGCATCATTCCGGAGGACCACGACCTGTTCGTCGGCTACGCCGGGTGGATCGGGTCGTCGGCAGGCAACGAACTCGCCTCGAACGCCGACGTGATTCTGTCCGTCGGCTGTCGATTCACCGACATGCACACCTCCTCCTTCGAGGAGGGCGTCAGCTTCGAGATTCCGCCGAGCAAGCTCATCCACGTCGACATCGACCCTGAGGAGATCGGGAAGAACTACCCGGTCGAGGTCGGCATCCAGGGCGACGCGAAGGTCGTCACGCGTCAGATTACCGAGGAACTCCAGGAGCGCATGGACCCCGTCTCCCGGGAGGACAACGAATACTACCAAGAGATGCAGGACCTCTGGGAGGAGTGGGAAGGGATGGTCGCCGAGCGCTGGGAGGACGACAGCGTCCCGATGAGCATCTCGCGGGCCCTCGCCAGCCTCCGGAACGTCCTGCCGCGCGACGGCGTCATCGTCTCTAGTGCGGGCCAACCACAGGAGACGGTCAACCCCGAGTTCCCGGTCTACGAACCCCGTACAAACATCTCCTGTGGCGGGTTCTCGACGATGGGGTTCGGCGTCTCCGCCGCTATCGGCGCGAAACTCGCCAAGCCGGACAGTCCGGTGGTCGACGTCGAGGGCGACGGGAGCTTCATGATGTGCAATCAGGAAGTCGCCTGCGCCGTCGAACACGACGTCGACGTCACCTACCTCATCGTCAACAACCACGGCTGGAAGTCCATCCGGAACCTGCAGGTCGACAAGTACGGCTGGGACCGCGTACTCAACACGGAGTTCAACGAGGAGACGGACATCGACTTCATGTCGATGGCCGACGGATTCAGCGTCGAGTTCGCCGAACGGGTCGTCAAACCGGAGAAACTCGACGAGGTCCTCGAAGCGGCCATCGCCCACGATGGCCCGGCCATCGTCGAGGCCGTCGTCGAGCCGGACAACCCCGACTCCGGGGCCATCGTCACCGGTGAATGGGACCTCGCGGACCTAGAAACGTAATCGGCCCACAGCAGCGTTTCGGTTCTGCCCCTTTAGCTATACTCGCTAGCTATACGTATCGGCTATACGCAAGTGTATAGCCACCTAGCTCATCTTGACGAGGACTTTCCCGTCGACGCGCTTCGTGGCCTGTTCGATGGCCGTATCGGCGTTCTCGAGGTCGAACGTCGAGGTGACGATGCCGCGGTTGTCGAGTTGGCCGCTCGCCATCAGACGGATGACTCTCGGGAACACCTGTTGGCCGGTGTGGCCCTCGGAGCCGTACAACTGGGCGCTGTTGCCCTGATACTTCCGGAGCGCTATTTCGGGGTCAGAGCCGGCGTTACTGATGTGAACCACGTTCGCACGCTCGGCTAGCGTGTCCTCGATGACCGGGTACGTCTGTGAGACGGCACCGCTCGTCTCGACGTGTACGTCGGCGCCTTCGCCGTGAGTGACCTCCTGTACGGTCTCGACCGGATCGACCTCGATGGGGTTGTAGACGTGTTCGAACCCGAGGTCGTGGGCGATCTTGCGGCGCTGGTCGGACGGTTCGAAGGCGATGACTTTGCCGGCGCCGGCCGCCCGGGAGACGTTCATCCCGGTGAGACCGATGGGCCCGACGCCGTGGTAGACGTGGTAGTCGCCGGGCCAGATGCCGTCGGCCCGCCCGAAGAGGCCGTAGTAGCTGATAGTGCTCGGTTCGACGGTCGCGGCCGCGCGGTAGAGTTCGTCCTCGTCGTCGTAGGTCCGTTCGAGCGACGCGACGCTCCAGCAGATTTTCTCCGGGACGGTGACGTACTCCGCGAACGCGCCGTCCATCGTGAACCCGATCTGCTCGAAGTTCTCACAGTGGCCGTGGAACCCCTGCCGGCACATCTGACAGCGGGCACAGTAGTCCGTCACCTCGGCGGTGACCGGTTCGCCCTCCTCGAAGAGGTCGGCGTCGGCGCCCGTCTCGACGACCTCCCCGGAGAACTCGTGACCGGTGACGGTCGGGAACCGCGTGTACGCCGAGTAGTGCATGTACCCGTCGTCGTCCGTCTCCAGCATCGAGACGTCGCTGCCACAGACGCCCGCGTACTTTACGCGAACCAGTACTTCGTCGTCGGCGGGGTCGGGTCGCTCCCGCTCTGTGACACGTAGCTCGGGGTCTTTCCAGACCTGTGAGGAGTTCATCGCGCGGTGTCGGTTCGCTTCGTCCTCGGACAGGTCGTAGTCTGGACGCGGACTCCACTCCGCGTCGAGTACGAGTGCTCGCATCGTTGGCACAGAACACCCAGCGCAATATAACTGTACGGGGTCAGGCCACTCGGGAATCGCCGTCTCGACCCCACTCAGAACGTCTGCCACCCGCCGTCTACGTACACCATCTCGCCGGTGACGTAGTCGGCCTGCTCGCTCGCTAAGAAGAGCACCGTCGGCGCGATGTCCTCGGGATAGCCGGGGCGGTCGAGCGGAATCGGCTTCGTGAGGTCGCCCGCCGCGACGGACGCTTCTTTCTGGTCGGCACCGGCGCCGAACTCCGTGGCGATGTGGCCCGGGGCGACGGCGTTGACCCGGACGTCGTGGTCTGCGAGTTCGAGCGCAGCCCCCCGGGTAATCATGCGGATGGCACCTTTCGTGGAGTCGTACGGGATCTGGTCCGCCTGTGCGTGCGTCGAACTTATCGAGGCCGTGTTGACGATGACGCCGCCATCACCGCGGTCGCGCATGTCGGCGGCGGCCGCCTGCGTCCCGAAGAACACGCCGTTCGTGTTGATTCCGTGGATGGTCTCGAACGTGTCCGGGTCCACAGAGAACAGGTCGCCGCGGGTGAACCACCCGGCGTTGTTCACCATCACGTCGACGCCGCCGTACTCGCGGGCCGCCTCGACGACGGCCGCGATCGCGGCTGGATCGGAGACGTCCGTCTCGACGTACTCGGCGGTCCCGCCGGCGGCCTCGATGGCCTCGTGGGTCGGGCGGTCGGCGTCGGTGTCTTTCGGGTCCGAGTCGACGTCGGCGTTCAACACTGTCGCACCGGCGTCGCCGAACGCCAGCGCGATGGCGCGACCGATACCGGAACTGCCGCCGGTGACGATGACCGTCTCTCCCTCGAACTCGAAGGTAACGCGTCCCATAGGCTCATCTACGGTTCGTTCCAGTTAAATGGGCCGATTCACACCCCCTACGTGCGTAACATCTATGTAGCTCGGTGTAGACGTTCCCAATGCATGACCAGCAAGCAAGAGCAGTCGCCAGCGGCGACTGCCGTACCCGACTCCGTAGAGAACTACGTCGGTGGCGAGTGGGTCACGATCGAGGGCGACGCGGGACAGCCAGTCGTCAACCCGGCGACGGGCGAGACACTGGCAGACGTCACGTTCTCCGACCCCGAGACCGTCGACGAGGCCGTCCAGACGGCCACCGAAGCCTTCGAGGACTGGCGCGCGACCTCACCGGTCGATCGCGTCCAGTACCTCTTTGATCTGAAGCAGGAACTCGAAGACCGCCAAGAGGACATCGCACAGGCGCTCACGCGCGAACACGGCAAGACGCTCGGCGAGGCACGCGGGGAGATTCGCCGCGGCATCGAGAACGTCGAAGTCGCCGCCGGCATCCCGAACATGCTCCGGGAGGGCAGCGGCAACGTCGAGGGCGTCGCGAGCAACATGGACGAACACGCCGTCCGCCAACCGCTGGGCGTCTTTACCGCTATCACGCCGTTCAACTTCCCGGCGATGATTCCGCTGTGGTTCCTGCCCTACGCCGTCGCGACGGGCAACACGTTCGTCCTCAAGCCCAGTGAGAAGGTCCCGCTCAGTTCCCAGATTATCTTCGAGGCCATCGAGGCCGTCGACTTCCCCGACGGCGTCGTCAACCTCGTCAACGGCGGCGCCGACACTGTCAACGCTCTGCTGGAACACGACGACATCGCCGGCGTCTCCTTCGTCGGGTCGACGCCCGTCGCACAGCACATCTACGAGACGGCCGCAGAACACGGCAAGCGCGTGCAGGCACAGGGCGGCGCGAAGAACTACGCCGTCGTCACGCCGGACGCCGAACTCGAAGCGTCGGTGCCCAACATCATCGGCTCCGTCTACGGCAACGCCGGCCAGCGGTGTCTCGCCAACGACGTCGTCGTCGGCGTCGGCGACGTCTACGACGACCTGCGCGAGGAGATTCTCGACGACGTCGACGAACTCACCGTCGGCAACGGCCTCGACGAGGACACCGACGTCGGCCCGCTCATCACGGGCGAGTCCGCAGAGCGCGTTATCGACATGATCGAGGACGCCGTCGACGAGGGCGCGGACCTCGTCGTCGACGGACGTGACTTCGAGCACCCGGACTACCCCGACGGGAACTTCCTCGGCCCGACGCTGCTGGAGGGCGTCACGACCGACATGGACATCACCCAGACCGAGATCTTCGGCCCGGTGATGGCCCTGACGAAGGCCGAGGATCTAGACGAGGCCATCGAGATGGTCAACAGCACCGAGTACGGCAACGCCTCCTCGCTGTACACCGAGAACGGTGCCGAGGCGCGCAAGTACCGCTACGAGGTCGACGCGGGCAACATCGGCATCAACGTCGGCGTCTGTGCGCCGATGGGCTTTTTCCACTTCGGCGGTCGGAAGGGGTCGTTCTTCGGCGACCTACACGCCCAAGGCGAGGACGCGGTGAACTTCTACACCGACAAGACCATCGAGATCCAGCGCTGGTACAGCAACGACTGAACTCCTGCGGCCCCAGCTCCAAATTTCGAGCGCGACGGCGGTTTTCCGGGATAGTTCGGATCGAGAAGCGGTCGGTTCGTCGCTGGCAGCGACTCCACGAGGCGGTGTCTCGGTCGTGAGCGCTTCGGCAGAAACTGAACGACTCAGTCCGACGACGCGGGGACTCGTTCGTCGAGCGCGGCGGCGTAGTCCGCTATCGCTCGGTCGACGCTGTCCATCAGGAGCGAGATGTCCTTGCCGGCGATGAGGAAGTCGAATCCTTGCTCCAGTCGCGAATCGATAGCGTCGATGTCGACGGTGAGCGTTCCGACGGGGACGTCGGCGTTCTGGCTCGCCTCGATGACCTGTCCGATAGCCTCACCGAACTCGTCGGAGTCCCACTCGGCGAACAGTCCCAGCGACCCCGAGAGGTCGGCAGGGCCGACGAACAGTGCGTCGATGCCGTCGACGTTGGCAATCTCCTCCGCGTTTTCGAGCCCTTGCCGGGTCTCTATCTGTGCGATCGTGAGGATGGAACCGTTAGCGTTGCTCACGTACTCCTCGAAGTTCCGGCCGTAGCCCGTCGCGCGGCTCCCGGCGATGCCCCGGATACCCTCGGGCGGATACCGAATCGACTCGACGAGCGACCGGGCTTCGTCGGCGTTGTCTATCATCGGCACCATGACGCCGGCGACGCCGATGTCTACCACCCGTTTCAGACGGACGGGGTCGTTCCACGGGACGCGGACGACGGCCTCCGTCCCGCTTCTCGCGGCGTCGACGCCGCGGGCCATGTTCTCGACGGTCTCCAGCGACATCGTCGTGTGTTCCATATCGACCAAGACGAAGTCCAGGTCTAGCTGTGCCAGTCCCTCCGCGACTTTCGGGTGGCCGATGGAGAGCCACGTGCCGAGCGGATGGCCGCCTGCGTCGATCGAGTCCTTGATATCGGTCATAGCTGTTTTCGTCCGGCCAGTATCGCCGAGACGAGAGTCTCCCCCGACGGATACTGGCTCCCTATATCGACTCATTAGTCGGAGGCACAAAAATGTGTATGCTTCTCACAGTTCGTGGCACCCACGCGCTTCCGAATCCGCGCCGATAGGCGACCGGTGAGACGCGGGATACCCACCGGAACTTATAACAGGCCGAGCGATGATACGGGAAACGATGGGATTCGGCGTCGCCGCGTACGAGGCTATCACGCGTCCGCTACTCGGCGACGGCCGAATCGCCGGTACCCACCCCGGTCGACGGCCGACCGGACGCCGACACGGCAATCCCGAACCACAACTATGTACGAAGATTTCGCTTCCAAACTCGCAGCGACCATGTGGGCCGACTTCGACGAGACGCCCCGTCGTACCGACGGCCCCACAGCAGAGATAACTGACCTCGAGACGGTGGTCGTCGACGGGAACTTCCCGTGGACCATCGTCACCGTCGAGACCAGTGAGGGCGTCACCGGCATCGGCGAGGCCTACCCCTCGCCCGGCGTCCACGAGATCATCACCGACTATCTGCGCCCCGTACTGGTCGGCGAGAACCCGACCGACGTCGAACGGCTCTACAACCTGATGCGCGAGAGTCTCTCCGGGCGCGGTTCACAGGAGGGCGTCGGTACCATCGCCATCAGCGGGGTCGAACTCGCCCTCTGGGACGCCGCCGGCAAACTCCTCGATCAACCGGTGTATCAGTTGCTCGGCGGGAAGATGCGCGAGGAGGTCACCGTCTACGCCGACTGTCACGCCGGCGAGGCGATGGTCGAGTCCGCCGAGGAGGGCCAAGAGGAGTCCACCTACGAACCGGAGGCGTACGCACAGGCGGCACGCGCGGCCGTCGACGACGGCTTCGACGTCGTGAAGTTCGACCTCGACGTGCCGTCGGGGCGGGAGATAGACACGCTCTCGCGACACTTCGATCCGCCCGAAATCGAACACAAGCGGCAGGTCGTCGAGGCCGTCACCGAGGAGATCGGCCACGACGCCGAGGTGGCCGTGGACCTCCACTGGAACTTCAGCCCCGAGACCGCAGAGCGACTCTGTCGCGCGCTCGAACCGTACGACCTCGCGTGGATAGAGGACCCGCTCCCGCCGGAGAACACCGACGCGATGCGAGAGTTGAAGCGCCGCGTCGACGCGACCATCCTGACCGGCGAGAACCGCTACGGCCGCCACGGCTTCCGGGACCTCATCGAGGAGCAAGCCGTCGACTTCCTCGCGCCGGACGTCCCCAAGACCGGCGGCATCGCCGAGACGAAGAAGATAGCCGACATGGCCGAATCCTACTATCAGGCGCTCATCCCGCACAACATCGGGAGTCCTGTTGCGACGGCGGCGACCGCTCACGTCGGCGCGACGGTGCCGAACTTCGTCGCACTGGAGTACCACGCTCGCGAGGTGCCATGGTGGGAGGACCTGCTCGCCCGCGAGGAGGACTTCATCCAGAACGGGCGCATCCAGATTCCGGACGCCCCCGGTCTGGGCATCGAACTGGACTGGGACGTCGTCGAGGCCCACCGGAAGGAGTAGCAGCGTCGCGCCGCCCAGACACCTGCTCCCTTTTCTGTATGCGACTCCGTTCGCCTCCCGCAGTGTCTTCGCCGTCGAAACGAGCGATCCGAGCGTTCCAGACGCCGAACGGCCCGGTGTGACCAGAACACTGATAACGATTCTCGATGAATGATAGCGTATGCCACGGGAGAGCGGCAGTGAAAGCATCGCACAGTGCCTCGAGAAGGAGCGTCGGGTACCTCGTCGGCATCCCGGGTCGCGGGAGCATCCTGCTGATAGACGTGGTCGACGACGCCGCCGTCGGTTCGCCGAGCGGGTCTCCGAGCCGAGCGAACGCGACGCCGCTCTCTCGGGGGGCGGTCGAACACGACGGGCCGGCGCTGGGCGAGTCGCCAGCGAGAGACGACAGAGACGGGCGGCGTGACGACTGGTACCGCCGTTTGATTCACAACCCATGGTTGCCATCGATTACGACGCACATCAAGAACAGTACGAACCCGACGAACTACTCCGCTACGCCGAGTTAGCCGAAACGGCCGGGTTCGATATGATCTGGACGTCGGACCACTTTCACCCGTGGTTCCACAGTCAGGGGTCGTCCGGCTTCGCGTGGTCTTGGCTGGGAGCACTCAGCGAACGGACCGACCTCCCGATGGGGACCTGCGTGACGGCGACGACCGGACACTACCACCCCGGACTCATCGCACAGGCGTTCGCGACGCTGCAGGTGATGCACGACGAAACCGTCGTCCTCGGCGTCAGCACCGGCGAAGCGATGAACGAGAAGCCACTCGGGTTCCCGTGGCCCGAGTATCCCGAGCGACGACAGCGGCTCAAGGAGTCACTCGAAATCTGCCGCTTGCTCTGGGAATCCGACGACTTCGTCGACTACGACGGCGAGTACTACCAACTCGACGACGCGCGGCTATACACCAAGCCGGAGACGCCGCCCGAGATACACGTCGCGGCGAACGGGCCGGCGACGGCGTCGCTCGCCGGCGAGTACTGCGACGGGTTCATCACCGTCTTGAAAGACGAGGAGTACACCGACAAGCTCTATCCGGCGGTCCGTCGGCACGCCGCAGACGCGGGACGGGACCCCGATGCAGTCGAGACCACGCTGCTGGTCACGGCGTCGTATCACCCGGACTACGAGACGGCCTACGAGGCGACGAAGCCGTGGTGGGCCGCGACACAGGACGTCTTCGGCCGCGGACTCGCTAACCCGAAGGAGATAGAGGCGGAAGGCGAGAACGCCACTCGCGAGGAAGTCGAACACAAGTTCCTCATCGCCGACGACCCCAGCGACGTCGCCGCACAACTGGAGGCGTACGCCGAACTCGGTTTCGACCGAATCACCCTCGGGAACACCAGCCCCGAACCCGAGCGGTTCTTCGAAGTGATGGGCGACGACGTCATCCCGTCGCTGTAACGCCGTCGCCGATTCTCGAGCGGGGCTCTCGTGTAACCGTCTGCCAGCGAAAACCGCGGTGCCGGGACCTACTGTGGCTCGTTGACCGGGTTCTCTGGAGCCGTCCCTTCGAGGACGCGACGGACGTCCCGAGCGGCCGTCCGTCGCCGGTCCTCGTTCGCTTCCTGAGAGAACCACGCGACGTGAGGAGTGAGTACGACGGTATCGAAATCGCGGAGCGGGCTCTCGAACGGCGGGGCCGCATCGCCCTGACTGGACGGTTCCGTTTCGAATACGTCGAGTCCGGCCCCGGCGATCTCGTCGTCGCGCAACGCGTCGACGAGGTCGTCTTCGACCACGAGTCCGCCGCGCGCGACGTTGACGAGAAACGCCGAGTCCTTCATTCGCTCGAACGCTTCAGCGTCCATGGTGCCCTTCGTCTCCTCTACGAGGGGCGCGTGCAGCGAGACGGCGTCGGAGACAGCCAGCAGCTCCTCGAACTCGACTTTCTCGACGTCCGCTCGGGCCATCTCCTCGGCGTCGATGTACGGGTCTGACGCGACGACGTCCATCCCGAAGGCCTGTGCCTTCTCGGCGACGAGTTTCGCTATCGTCCCGAACCCGACGAGTCCGAGTGTCTGTCCCCGAAGCCGGTGAACCTGTGTCGTCGTCACGTCCTGTGCCCACACGCCGTCGTGCATGGCGGTATCGTACGTCGAGAGATTCCGCTCGAGAGCGAGCAAGAGCATGATGGTGTGCTCTGACACCTCGTCCTGACAGTATACGGGAACGTTGACCACGTACATCCCCCGCTGTGCGGCGCGTTCGGTATCGACACCGTCGACGCCGATGCCACAGCGGGCGATGACCTCACAGTGGTCGAGTGAGTCGATGACAGCAGACGTATAGGGGGCGGCCAGAAGCCTGTCGATGACGGCGTCGACGTCGGCGAGTTCCCGTTTCAGGTCGTCGGTGGTTTCGATGTCGACTGGACGGAGCGTCACGTCGAGGCCGTCGAACACTGCTTCTTCTACGCGCAGGTCGAACGCGCTCCCCGCGGTGACACCGACAGTTCTGGTACGGTTTGGTTTAGTCATACCGCTGCGTGCTCTTCTCGGACCGATCGAAAAGTAGTTTTCTATGCCGCCGGTCGCGTTCGCTGCGCTGCCACTATGCCGGAGGGTCGCGGTGAGTCGAGGGCCGACCAGCAGCATGACCCGACGCCCGGAACGTCCTCCACGCCCGAATCGGACCTCGAAACATTAGTTTCGAAATAAACAGTTGAACTCAACAGCATGATTTATTACGTAGGAAAGATAGGGTGGTGATGTGACCCGAGTTAGCAATGAGGAGACGGATAGTGGCAGTGAGACGAACGACTCATCTGGACGACGGCCCACGTCACGGCGAAAGTTCATCGGTGCGACCGCAGGTGTCGTGGCCCTATCCGGCCTCGCCGGTTGCGGAGGCGGTGACGGTGGCTCCGGCGGCGACGGCGGTTCGACCGGGTCCGGATCGAACCAGACCGCACAGGAACTGTCTATCGCGGCCGTCGAGGGGTCGGGACGCCTGTTCAAACGTCTCGTCGACGAGTACGTGGCCGAGGATACGGGAATCACGGTCAACGTCGAACTGTTCCCGTACGCGAACCTCTTCGAGAAGACGAACAGCGTCCTCTCGACACAGGGCGATGCGTACGACATCGCGTTCATGGACGACCCGTGGTTCCCGCAGTTCGCCGGGCACGTCGATCCGATTCAGCAGTGGCTCCCGGAAGACCTGCCGACGGACCAACTCATCGACACCACCGTCGACATCGCGACGTGGCCCACGCCGGGCGCGCCGAACATCCCGTCCGCAGAAGGGATGGACCAGCAGATTCGCGGGCAGGTCATCGTCGGTAACACGCAGTTGTTCGCCTACAACAGCGGGTTCTACGACCAAGTCGGCGCGGATGCGCCCGAGACGTGGGGTGACGTCTACGATGCCGGGCAGAAAATCTCCCAGCAGGTCGACGGGGCGAACGGGTACATCATCCGTGGGAAACGTGGCAACCCGGTCATGGCGAACTTCTTCGCCCTCGGGAACGCCATCGGCGGAACGATGTTCGACGACGACTGGCGGTACAACTGGGCCGGCGAGAACGGCACGGAGGCGGTCCGGTTCTACACCGAGGACCTCAAGTCCATCAGCCCTGACGGCGTCACCTCGTTCGACAGCGACGCAATCCTCAACGGGTTGGCGAGCGGGTCTGCCGCGCAGGCCCCGGCGTGGCCGTCTGCGGCCTCGCTCCTCCTCGATTCGGAGGAGTCCGACGAGGCGGACAACATCAAGTTCACCCCCATCCCGAAAGGCCACAAAGGTGCGAAGCGACGGGCGCCGACCCAGGGGAACTGGATCATGGGTATCAACAGCTACATCGACGACTCGAAGAAGAAGGCGGCCGGCGAGGTCATCCGCTCGGCCATCTCGAAGGAAGCACAGAACAAATACGTCGAACTCGGTGGCGTGCCGTTCCGCCACGACACCTTCGAGGAGAACATGGACGCCCAGCCGTGGTTCCCCGCGCTGTACGAGAGTCTCCAGACCGCACAGTACCGGCCGCGGACGCCGCTGTACTCGGAGTTCGGCATCGGGCACGGCGAACTGCTCAACGCCGCGCTCGCCGGCGACCTCTCCCCGAGCGAGATGACCCAGAAGGCGAAAGAGCAGGTCGAAGGCATCCTTGCAAACGCGAACTACTACGAGTGAAACAGACAACTATGGAACGCGATTCACGCCCGACCCTGACGTGCCCCGGTGCCCGTCACGTAGCGATAGCCCCATCACCGTCCAGAGAGGAGACCGATGGCGACTGACACGGACGGCGAGACAGTGACCTCGGAGGTCGCGCAGTTCAGCACGGATACCTCTAGCCGTGAGGAGGTGCTGCTGTGGGTCGACGACCACCTGAAGTGGTTGATGACGATTCCAGCGGTGCTGATTCTGTTCTCGCTGACGTTCTATCCGTTGCTTCGTGCGCTGCAGTTCTCGACGCAATCGTATCTGCCGACCGGGACGGTCTTCGTCGGTATCGAGAACTACGTGCAACTGCTCAGCGACGGGGCGTTCATCAACTCGCTGGTCGTGACGGCGAAGTTCGTCGGCATCGCCGTCACGCTCGAGTTCATCCTCGGGTTCGCCATGGCGCTGGTGCTGAACAAGAAGATCAAAGTCAGGGGCCTCTGGCAGACGCTCATACTGATTCCGATGATTCTCTCTCCGACGGTCATCGGACTGATCTGGCGGCTCATGTACGCGCCCAACGGCCTGTTGGACTACATCGCCGCGCCGCTGACCGGCGGGGCGAACGTCGGGTGGATCAGCGAGACGAGCGTCGCGCTGTACTCCGTCATCCTCACGGACATCTGGCAGTGGACGCCCCTCGTGGTGCTGGTGCTGTTCGCGGGACTGCAGTCGGTTCCGGACGACATCAGTGAGGCGGCGATCATGGACGGCGCGTCTCGACGACAGCGCTTCATGGACATCACGCTGCCGTACCTCAAGTCCCTGATCGTGTTGATTCTGATCATCCGGCTGGTGGACGCCCTCCGCGTGTTCGCGAAGGTGTTCATCCTCACTCGCGGCGGCCCGTCCGACGCGACGAACGTGATCAGTATGGAGATGTACCGGACCGCGTTCCGGTTCAACAACTTCGGCGAAGCGTCCGCGATGGCCGTATCGCTCCTCGTGTTGGTGTTGATACTAGCCATGAGCTTCGTCAATATCGCTAACGTGGAGTTCGGCTCATGACGACGAAACAAGACACCCCGGTCGAAACGATGCCCTACACGGAACCGTCGGGGCTCGAAAAGCTACACGAACGCCTCACGGAGACGGGACTCACGAAGGCCGGCGTCTACGGCGCGCTCGCCGTCTTCCTCGTCTGGACGCTGTTCCCAGTCTACTGGCTGGTGACGGCCACCCTGAAGACGCGCGAGACGCTGCTGTCGTTCCCGCCACAGTGGATACCCGTCGACGCGCAGTTCGCCAACTTCGCGCGACTGTTCGCAGAGCGGCCCGAGTTCGTGACGTTCATCACGAACAGCGTCATCGTCACCGTCGTCACGACGGTCATCGCGACGACCATCGGTGCGATGGCCGCGTACGCGTTCGTGACGTTCGATTACCCCTACAATCTGGACTTTCACCTCCCGTTCTACATCCTGTCGACGCGGTTCATGCCGCCTATCGTCACGATAATTCCCCTGTTCGTCATCTTCCGCGGGTTCGGGCTCGTGAACACGCTTCGGGGACTCATCCTCGTCTACACGATGTTCAATATCCCGTTCGCGGTGTGGATGATGAAGGGGTTCTTCGAGGAGGTACCAGAGAGTCTCATCGAGTCGGCGATGATCGACGGGCACACCCACCTCGGCGCGTTCTTCAAAATCGTGCTGCCACTCGTAAAGCCCGGGCTCATCGCGTCGGCCATCTTCACGACGATCATCACGTGGAACGAACTGCTGTTCGCCGTGATCCTCGCACAGAGCTCGCAGGCCATCACGGTCCCTGTGGGACTCGCTTCGTTCGTGACGAAGTTCTCGGTGCAGTGGATCAACATGAGCGTCGCGGCGACGATAGCCCTCGTCCCGGTCTTGCTGTTCGCGTTCATGGCGCGCCAGCAACTCGTCAGAGGGTTCAGCATGGGGGCAGTCGGCAAATGACCGCCTACTGCCGTCTACAGGTGAGCGGGCGTGCCGGACGGTCGGCACCGAACCGAGTCACTGCGACAACGGAGGTTGACAAGCAATGGTAACTGTCGAATACGATTCAGTCAAGAAGGCGTACGGCGAAACGATAGCGATCGAGGACATCGACCTCGAGGTCGACGACGGCGAGTTCACGATTCTGCTCGGCCCGAGCGGGTGCGGCAAGACGACCACGCTCCGGTGTCTCGCAGGGCTCACCGAACCCACCTCGGGAACGATCACGCTCGACGGCCACGACGTGACCAACGTCCACCCGAAGAACCGGAACATCGCGATGGTGTTCCAGAACTTCGCGCTGTACCCGCACATGACCGTCCGAGAGAACATCGGCTACCCGCTGAAAGTCGCCGACGTCGACAAAGAAGAACGCGAGAATCGCATCGAACAGGTCGCGGAGACGCTGGAGATTCCGGAACTGCTCGATCGGGACATCGCCAACCTGAGCGGTGGGCAACAACAGCGCGTCGCGCTGGGTCGGGCCATCATCCGCCGCCCGGCGGTGTTCCTGATGGACGAGCCACTGGCGAACCTCGACGCGAAGCTGAAGATCAGCATGCGCAGTCGAATCAAGGTGCTCCAGCGGGAGATGGACATCACGACGCTGTACGTCACCCACGATCAGGAGGAGGCGATGTCGCTCGGTGACAAACTCGTCGTGATGGACCAGGGGAACATCCAACAGATCGGGAGCCCCGACGAAGTGTACCACCAGCCGGTGAACCGGTTCGTTGCGGGGTTCATCGGG
Organism: Haloarcula pellucida; assembly: GCF_014647235.1. GTDB lineage: Archaea > Halobacteriota > Halobacteria > Halobacteriales > Haloarculaceae > Haloarcula > Haloarcula pellucida. The sequence continues at coordinate 160,876 of NZ_BMOU01000003.1, read as the reverse complement.
TCGCCCTCGATGAACTTCATCGAGGTCACGCATTCGGAGGGCCAGATTCAGGCCGTCGACGCGCCGGCGGCCTTCGACGTGACGCTCGACGACGCCGTCACGAAGCGATACAGCGGCACCGACGAGATGACGCTCGGCGTCCGCCCGCAGTACTTCACCATCCACACGGACGAGACTGCCAACGCTGTCGAGGCCGAGGTCGAAGTGACCGAACCACAAGGTGACGAACAGATAGTCGAAGTGGCCGCTGGCGACGTGAGCCTGACCATCGTTGCGCCGAGTACCATCGATACGACGCGTGGCGATACAGTGTGGCTCACGCTGGAGGACGAACTCGTCCACGGCTTCGATCCCGATACGGGCGACCGAATCGGCGACCCCGAAGAGATGGTTGCGACGACGCGTGCTTCCTCGTCGGCGGGGTCGAAGTCATAGACTCAAGCGCTTCGACTACCGCTCGTCCCGTCCGCTCGCGACAGAGTCCGTCACTTCTCGAAGGAGACGACCGTCTTTATCGTCTCGTCCGTATCGCTCAGTGCGTCCTCGACTCCGTCGACGGCGTACACGCCGCTGACGAGGCCGTCGAGGAGCGACGTAGGCACCGCCTGTAACCACTCGACCGCAGCCTCGAAGTGAGGTCGGCGCGAGTTCACGACGCCGAGGACGCCCTTGTTGTTGACGACGAGGTCCGAGTGGAAGCCGCCACCTTCTACCTCGAACGTGCTATCGCCCGGTATCCCCTGTAGGGTCACGATGCCGTTGGGACCCAGCGCGCTCACTGCCTCGATAGAGTGCTGTGGATAGCCGGTCGTCTCGAAGACGAAGTCCGCCGGTTCGTAGACAGCGGGAAACTCACTCAGTTCGGTCTCCCGCGAGTCGACGTACGTCCCGCCGACCGATTCGACGAACTCGATGGTCGGGTCGGGCCGGTCACGCCGACCGAGACAGTACGTCCGATCGAACTCGTCGCCCGTCGAGAAGCGAGCGAGCGCCAGCAACCCGAGGTTGCCGTTGCCGAGGACGAACGCGCTCTCCGGTCGCCAGTCGAACCCCGAGCGAGCCGTGAACGCCTGATCGAGCGCTTTCTCTGCGATGCTGGCCGGTTCGACGAAGAAGCCGTAGTCGGCGCGGTCGTCCGGCACGGAGACGAGATATTCCGGTTCGACGGTGAAGTACTCCGCCATGAATCCGTGTGCGCCCGTGATTCCGCACTCGTGGAACGTTCCGGGCGGCGCCATGTCCAGTTCCTCGTTCTCGGCGAAGCGCGACGGCGGGTCTTTCGGCCTGCGGACCATGGGTGTGACGACGTCTCCCCGCTCGAAGGAACTGCCGGTCGGGTCCTCGACGACGCCGACGGCCTCGTGACCGACGACGAGGTGGTCGTCGCCGTCCGGAGGGTCGCCGCCGATGTCGCCGGCGACGATTCGCCTGTCGGAGCCGTCGATACCGACGTGGAGCGTCCGTACGAGCACTTCGTCGTCGGCCGGCACTGGTTTCGGTTTCTCGACGACGCGCAGGTCCGGCCCCTCAGGATAGAGTGCGACGGCTTGCATTGGAACAGGGAGAGAGTTCAGTCCGCCGAGTAATAATCATTCGCCTGCGCTCGTGCGGCGGTCGGCGACAGCACATAGATTTTTCATCGCCTCGGTCGAATGCTGTCGTATGGTAGCAGCTACCAGTTCGAGAACGTATCGACCCGAGCGAGAGGGCGGACCGAGGACTGAACGGTATCCCCACGGACGAAGCGTCGTCGGCACTATCGAGCGGGGCGGTCCAGCACTCGCGGCGACGCGGGACGCGCCGCGCGTCACGGCGACAGCCGACGAGTCCACACAGAGAGCCGACACTGCGGTCGTCGACCACACGAGGTGAGTGGGCATGCAACGACACGACCCTAACTGGACGGCATCGTTCGATACGCCGGTCGGCAAGCGAGGTCACTGATGACGCTCGACGTCGGCTTCCTCGGCTACAGTTTCATGGGGAAGGCCCACGCGAACGCGCTCGCCCGCCTGCCGATGTTCTTCCCGGACGCACCCGAGGTGAACCGCTCGGTACTCGTCGGCCGGACCGAGAGCGCGGTCCGGTCGGCCGCAGATAGACTGGGGTTCGACCGAGTCGAGACGGATTGGGCGGACGCCGTCGACGACGTCGACGTACTCTACAACCTCGGACCGAACCACGTCCACGTCGACCCGACGGTTCGGGCACTGGAGAACGACGTCCACGTCTTCTGTGAGAAACCGCTCGCGCCGACGCTCGACGGCGCTCGGGAGATGGCGGCCGCGGCCGAAGCGAGCGACGCGATAGCGGGGGTGGCGTTCAATTACCGCTATCTTCCAGCGATACAACTCGCGAAGCGGCTGCTCGACGCCGGCGAGTTCGGCCGGATTCGTCGGTTCCACGGCCAATACCTGCAGGGCTGGCAGGCCGACCCCGACGACGAGTGGACGTGGCGAAACGACGAGGCGAGCGCCGGCAGCGGTGCCGTCGGCGACGTCGGCGCTCACACCATCGACCTCGCTCGATTCCTCGTCGGCGACCTCGAACGGGTCTCTGGCCACCTCGAAACGTTCATCCACGAGCGTCCGACCGGCGACGGTGAGAGGGAACCGGTCACGACCGACGACGAGTACTCCGCCCTCGCCGCCTTCGAGAACGGTGCGATGGGCGTCTTCGAGGGGTCCCGGGTGGCAACGGGGCGAAAGGGAGACAACACGGTCGAGGTGTACGGGTCGAAGGGCGGCTTCAAGTTCTCGATGGAGCGGCTGAACGAACTCGAAGTGACCACCGAGACGACCGACGGCTTCGACCGCATCCTCGTCACGGAGGACGATCACCCGTACATGGACGCGTGGTGGCCCACCGGCCACATCATCGGCTGGGAGCACACCTTCGTCCACGAGAACTTCGAGTTCCTGTCGGCTATCGCAGACGGGGGATGCTACGAGCCGAGTTTCGATGCCGGGCTTGCCGCACAGCGCGTCGTCGACGCCATCGAGCGGAGCCACAGTCAGGAGACGTGGGTTTCTCTGCGTCGACGGGAGTGAGAACCGGACTACGACCGCGTCAGTCGTCGGTGCGCGGCGTCTCCCCGCGATAGGTCCGGAACAGGTCGACGATGACGCGCAGGTCCTCTCGCGCCTCTGCGAACGTCGTTCGGACCGGGGACTCGTCCTCGGTGGCCTCGATAAAGTACGCCAGTTCTCGCTTGAACGGTTCCTCGTACGATGGCGTCTCCACCGTGTCTGTCAGTTCTTCGAGCCCCTGTTTGATGCGGAGTTCCGTCGGCGTGTTCTTGATGAACGGGTTCGAGAAGTCGATGGAGACCATCCCGTCCGGCGAGTCGACGCGGATGAACTCCTCGAACCACTTCCGGTCGGAGTCCCCGGTCTCTAAGATGCACTCGGTGCCGTCCTCGTAGGTCATGTGTGCCGTCGCGTAGCGGCCGTCGGCCAGCACGTTCACGTGGTCGATGCGTTCGACGTCGCCGAACAGCCCTCGGAGCGCGTTCACGTCGTGACAGACGTGTTCGAGTTGGAAGTCGTAGGCGTCGACGAGCATCTCGTCGTCCGTGCCGATGGCCTGCTCGATGTCGGCCTGCCGTTTGGCGCCGCTCTCCTCGATGACCGACTCGGGCGGCGAACCGGGGACCAGATCGTACACCTCCTCGACGATTCGAAAGTGGTCGGGGTCGACGTCGTAGGCGGTGACGAGGTCTATCTCGTCTAACTCGCCGACGACCTCCTGGGCTCGCTCGTAGGACGGGTCGTAGCGTTTCATGTAGGCGACCATCGCCGTCGCATCGCTCGCCTCTGCCGCCTCTACCATCCTGTTTGCGTCTTCGAGCGACGCCGCGATCGGCTTCTCGATCAGCGTGTGGATGTCCGCACCGAGCGTATCGACGGCGACATCGGCGTGTGCGTGTGACGGCGTGAGGACGACGACGGCGTCGAGTTCGTCACCGACGTCGGCGAGGAGTTCCTCGTGTCCCGCGTACACGTTCGGGACGTTGTACCGCTCTGCGAGCGTCTCCGCTCTATCCTCCGCAGGGTCGGCGAAGGCGTGGAGTTCTGCCGCCTGTAGCTCGGCGAGGTAGGGGATGTGCATGACCTGTGCGACGAGGCCGCAGCCGACGATTCCAAATCGCATTGTCCGCAGTTCTCTGTCGTGAGGTTTATACTTTCTGGTGGCCGCGGTCCGGCCACTGCTGGTGTGTCGACCGACCGTCCGCAGGAGTAACATTGATACAGTGAGCCAGAGACGTACCGACACCAGTTCCGACAATCATGAGCACGGAGACAGACCGCCGCGACAGATCACGCATCGAGACGCCGACCGACAGCCACGACGGACCGACCGAACAGCGGCGACGATGATCGTCGAACTCAGCGCAGCGCTCGCGCTACTCGCATCGGTTTTCTCGGGACTGCAGGCCATCAGCGTCGAGTACGGCCTATCGAGCGGGGAGTACGACGACGACCGGTCGCCCGCGCTCGCGGCCGCCTTCATCAGTATTCTCGTCAGCGTCCTCGTCTTCTGGGGCCTGTTGTTCGTCCGAGGTGCCGCGCTCGGTTCGCTGACGATCGAGACGGCCGCACCGTTCGTCGTCGCGGGGCTCGCGAATCCGGCGGCGTTCCGACTGCTGTACTTCCAGAGCATCGACCGCATTGGCGCGCGCGTCTCCGCGGCCATCGTCAGTGCCAACCCTGCCATCGCCGCGATACTCGCCGTGCCGCTGTTCAGTGAGCCCTTCACTGTGGTCTCGGGTATCGGCCTGCTGTGTATCGTCGGCGGCGGCGTCGTGTTACAGGTCACAGAGGGCGCAGACGAGTCACACGACGACCTCCTCGTGGAGGAACTCGCGAGCGTCGGCGTTCGTGACCTCGTTCTCCCCGTCGGAGCGATGCTACTACTCGGCTGTTCGTTCGTCCTCGTGAAGATCGGACTGAACGGCTACGGTAACACGCTGGTCGGGACCGCTGTCGGACAGACGTCGGGGCTCGTCGCGTTCGTGTTGCTGTTTGGCGCCTCCAGCGCGTCGCGCCGTCGGGTCGGTATCCGCGACCGAGTGGCGCTCGTCGCGTTCACCCTCGCGGGCGTCTTCGTCGCGGGGAACTGGCTCGCGTGGTTCTCCGCGCTTCGCATCGGGACCGTCGTGACCGTCGTCCCGCTCTCGAACGTCTACCCGCTCGTCGTCGTCGCGCTCTCGTATGCTCTCGCACGACAAGTTCCGCAGTCGCCCCGCGTTCTCTCCGGCATAACGAGCATCGTCGTCGGGGCGACGCTGATGCAGTTAGCCTGATACTGGTGGCTGTAAGTTCGTACAGATATTCGCTACCCCGGGGTGACGAATTACTGCAGTTTGTTACAGCCACCAGTATGAGACTGGTCCGTCGGGGTCCGAGGAGACGACCGAACTCGCCGCCTCACTCAGCGGTGAGTTGTCGCCAGTAGTCGTAGTTCTCCATCGCGTGGACGAGCGGCTTTTCGGTCTGGTTCTCCATCTCGATGGTGTAGTGACCGTCGTAGCCGACCGCCTCCAGCGCCTCGTAGACCCCAGCGAAATCGATGATGCCCTCGCCCAGATCCGTGAACGAGCGGAAGTAGTTGATGACGTTGTCGAGGTGGAAGTCCCCCTCGGTGAGACTGTCACGAACGTCGGCGAAACCGGTCGGCGGGGCCACGTCCTTGAGGTGGACGTACGCGATGTCGTCGGCGAACCGCTCGATACCGTCGGTCACGTCACCGTCGGGGAAGTTCTCTCCATAGGGGTAGTAGTGGGCGGTGTCCCAGAGGAGTTCGAGGCCGTCGACGGCGTCGAGCAAGTGTCGGACCTCCGCCGCGTTCTCGACGTGGGTCGCGCCGTGGTGGTGGACGAGCGGCGTCACGCCGGCGTCGGTCGCCGCCTCGGTTATCCGGGTGAACCACTGTTGGACTGTCTCGTCGTCCTGTCGCCCACGCTGTGGTGGCAAGAGCCCGAGATACTCGGCGCCGAGGTCGGCGACCCTCGGTACGTCGTCGACTACTCGGTCGACAGCCGCCTCGGTTTCGAGCCACTCGCTCATCACGCAGTAGAGGTCGAGGTCGTTCGCCTCGAGTAGCCGTCCGACTGTGTCGAACCCCGTCGTCCTGATCTTTTCAATGCCGATCTCTGCGCCGTCGTACCGACAGGCAGCGATGTCACGGAGCGCTCGGTCGATGTCCGCCGCGTCGTACATGATAGTCGTGTATCCAACGCCCATACACCATCAGGGAGCGTGAGACGGTAAATAGGTTCGGGTGGCTCCGTCGACGGCGCTACCAACTCATCCAGTCCGGGTCTTCACAGCGGTGAGTCCGCTCGATGTCGTCGATGCGCGCGATGTCCTCGGCGTCGAGGTCGACCGAGAGCGCCTCGAAGTTGTCCCGGAGGTGGTCGACCGAACTCGTCCGCGGGATAGCAGCGACGTCGTCCTTCGAGAGAAGCCAAGCGAGGGTCACGACCGCCTCGGAGACGCCGTGTTTCTCCGCGACCGCCGAGATGGCGTCCACCTCGAACACTTCGCCCTGTGCCAGCGGCGAGTACGCGACGACCTGCGTGACGGTGTCCGAGAGGAAGTCACGGAGTTCGTCCTGCTGGAGCAGTGGGTGCATCTCCACCTGCAAGGCGTCGATGGGGACGTCTACGAGGTCCCGAGCGAGTTCCATGTCCGCTATCGTGTAGTTGCTCACGCCGAGATGGTCGACGACGCCGTCCTGGACGTACTCTTCGAGAACCGGGAGGACCGTCTCGATGTCGCCCTGGCTTCGCGGCCAGTGGTGATACAGCAGGTCGATGCGCTCCAGTCCGAGGCGGTCGAAGCTCTCCGCGACGGCGCGACGGACGTAGGACTCGGTCTTCGCTGGCTCCTCGAAGTGTGCGACCTTCGTGGCGACGAAGAGGTCGTCCCTGTCGACGTCGCTGTCCGCGATAGCCTCCCCGACCTCGCGTTCGTTCTCGTAGAGTCGGGCGGTGTCGAGGTGCCGGTACCCGACGTCCAGTGACGCCGCGATGGTGTCTCGTCCCGTCTCTCCCGTGAGAGAGTACGTTCCCAAGCCGAGCCGTGTCTGTTGGTCGAACACGTCTTGGCCTTCTCGGTCGAGGATTAAATCTGTGACGGGTACGGCCATCACTCGGGCCTTGGCGGGGCCGCGACATCGCTGATACCGGCCGATGCGACTGCTCCGGAGTCTACAACGTGGTCGCGTCTCCGACCCATACGAGCGGGAGCCGTGCGATCGTAATACTCCGACCACACAAGTCCCGGAGTCACTACGTCTGTGGGTTGGTCCCGTTCGAACCACCTGTTCGCGTAGTGCGAACGCCTTCGGCACGAGAGGATAACATACGTACACGCGTTATTACCGTCGCGGCCGTTGGGACGGCCCGAGGCAGTCCATCGAATCCGCCGTCTGCGGTCCGATATCGCGGTCCCGTAAGGCGGACGGTGGTCGCTCTATCAGCGAATCGTCGGAACGCTGTCGACCACAGCGTTCGTCAGTAGCGAACACAACCGCCGCACGTGAACGTATAGCAAGGGGTTGATCACAGCCACCCTGACCGGTCGGTCGCTGCCGATGTGGGCCGATGCGGGCGGCGTGTCGTTTCTGTGGCCGATACCGCCGCGTCACAGGGGACTGACGTCACAGGCGTGGGCCTTTCGTGTCGGGTCGTATGCCGACCGTTCGTGCCGATTCCCCCCTCCTGTCCGGCGACAGCGACCCCGTCGATGCGTGACTTCGCGGCCGCATTCGTTCGGCCTCTGCGAACTACCAACACTTCGAACGGTGGTCGACCGAGTGCCGGCTTCCGGTTCCAGAGCGTATGTGTCAGATATCGGTAGCGGACCGTCTGAGCTGCTATAGTAGCCATCGAAAATCGATGCACACCCGACCGCACGACGGCGGTGCGGTCGGTGTGTGAACCGTTTCAATTGTTACTCTAGTGGCGCTCGGGGCTGGCGACGCCGGCGTTGGCGAGGTATCGCGTCTCGAAGGAGGCCGTGTGCGATATCGAGCGCCTCGGCGACACGCCCGGCATCCACGACGACACCGGTGACGCTTGGCCGGAGCGGTAGGTCGAACCTTGTCCTGTCGGCGCACTCATCGGTCGTGTGACGGCGGCCCGGCACGGAATTTATATACCGGTACGTCTGTATCGTAGGTACATGCCAGTAGCTTGGTTGAGTGCGATTAGTACCAGCGACGTCGATAGCGCCGGTGGCAAAGGCGCCTCGCTCGGCGAGTTACGCGACGCGGGGCTTCCGGTGCCACCCGCATTCGTCGTCACCGCCGAGACGTACCGGGCCTTCATCGAGGAGGCCGGCATCGCGGACGACCTGTTCGAGGCCGTCGACGTCGATAGCGAGGACTCCGCCGCCCTCGCGTCAGCCGAACAGCGAGCGCGCGAACTCATCGTGGATACGGACATCCCCGAGCGCGTCGAGTCGTCGATTCTGGCCGCCTACGACGACTTCGAGGGTGACCCGTTCGTCGCGGTCCGCTCCTCGGCGACGGCCGAAGACTTGCCCGACGCCTCCTTTGCCGGCCAGCAGGAGACGTTCCTCAACGTCGACCGGGCGGACCTGCTGGACCGAATCAAGCGATGCTGGGCGTCGCTGTTCACCCAGCGGGCCATCTACTACCGCGACCAACAGGGCTTCGACCACGAGACCGTCGACATCGCCGTCGTCGTCCAGCGGATGGTCGACGCCGAGAAGTCCGGCGTCATGTTCACCCGGCATCCCTCGACCGGTGAGCCCGAAATCACCGTCGAAGCCGCGTGGGGCCTCGGCGAAGCGGTCGTCTCCGGTGCCGTCTCGCCGGACAACTACTCCTACGATCGCGAGGCGGAGTCCATCGAGACGGTGACCGTCGCGACGAAAAAGACCATGCACGTCCGCGACGACGAGACCGGTGAGACGGTCGAACGGTCGGTTCCGGACGAAAAGCAGGACGAACGCGTCCTCGACGAGACGGAACTGGCAGAGCTACACTCCCTCGGGGAACTGATCGAGGACCACTACGACCAGCCACAGGACGTCGAGTGGGCCACCAGCGACGGCAGTATCTACCTCCTCCAGTCGCGGCCGATAACGACTATCGAGGGGTCTGCCGACGAGTCTCGTAACGACCACGCCGATACGGACGGTGGCGGGACCAGCGACGTACTCGTCGACGGACTCGGCGCGAGTCCCGGCACGGTCACGGGCACGGCCCGCGTCGTCGGCACGCTCGACCAACTCGATAAAGTCAATCAGGGAGACATCATCGTCACGGAGATGACGACGCCCGACATGGTCCCCGCGATGAAACGAGCCGGGGCGCTCGTCACGGACGAGGGCGGGATGACGAGTCACGCGGCCATCGTCTCCCGCGAGCTCGGCGTCCCTGCGGTCATCGGGTCCGAGAACGCCACCTCGACGCTGACCGACGACCAGATGGTGTCGGTCGACGGTGACCGCGGCGTGGTCGCCGACGGACACAAGGAGCCTGCGACCGATGGCGAGCCACGGTCGGCGTCGAGTGGCCGACCCGACGGGTCGGCCGGCGACACCAAACCGATGACGGCGACGGACATCAAGGTCAACGTCTCGATTCCCGAAGCAGCCGAGCGGGCGGCCGCGACGGGCGCCGACGGCGTCGGTCTGCTCCGGATGGAGCACATGGTGCTGTCGACGAACAAGACGCCCCAGCAGTACGTCGACGACCACGGCGAAGAGGCGTTCGTGAACACGCTTACGGACTCCATGCGGACCGTCGCCGAGGCGTTCTACCCGCGGCCCGTCCGCGTTCGAACGCTCGATGCCCCCTCCGACGAGTTCCGGCAACTGGAGGGCGGCGACGACGAACCGAGCGAACACAACCCGATGCTGGGGTATCGCGGCATCCGCCGGTCGCTAGAAGAGCCAGCGACTTTCAAACTCCAGTTGCGCGCGTTCAAGAAACTCTACGAGATGGGGTACGACAGTCTGGAGTTGATGCTCCCGCTGGTGACCGACGCCGAAGACGTCCACCGAGCGACGGCGTCGCTGCGAGAGGTCGGGATCGACCCCGAAAAGCGCGACTGGGGCGTGATGGTCGAGACGCCGGCCAGCGCGCTCTGCATCGAGGAGCTCTGTGAGACGGGGCTGGATTTCGTCTCGTTCGGCACGAACGACCTCACCCAGTACACGCTCGCCGTCGACCGCAACAACGGTACGGTCGCGGACCGCTACGACGAACTCCACCCGGCGGTGATGGGGTTGCTCCACGACGTCATCGAGACGTGCCGAGAGTACGACGTATCGACGAGTATCTGCGGGCAGGCGGCCTCGAAGCCGCGCATGATTCAGGAACTCGTCGACGCCGGCATCACCTCCGTCAGCGTCAACGTCGACGCCGTCCACGACGCCCAGCGCGAAGCCAAGCGCGTCGAACAGCGCCTCATTCTCGAATCTGTTCGGGATTGAGGGCAGACGCCGGACGGCTACCGGCCGATGCTGAACCAATGGGGGGGACGACCACATCGACGAAGGGGCGCATCGACGAAGGGGCGCATCGACGAAGGGGCGCATCGACGAAGGGGCGCATCGATACCGCAGGCCACTCGCTTCACAGTTCGAATTCGGCCTCGTCGCTACGATACCCAGACGTAACCATACGTTGGTCCGTCCACCACGTGTGTCGCTACTTGAGAGAGAGGACGAAGTACGCAGACACAGGTGTCTGCAGACACTACATTTCGCTATCGAAATAGAACACAAAATGTTCATATCCGCACATATTGGAGGCGTATCACCGAATTTCCTGTCCAAATCCGGGTTGCCGTTCTATTCTACCGACGGCTGGCCGTGAGTGTGTACATAACACCCACAGCCAGGGTCATTCCGAGTCGAGGGCCGCAGCGATAGCCGTCAGTTCCGCCTTTCGGAAGGGGCGTTCGGCCACCGCCGGGTCGTCATCTTCGGTTTCACCGATACACCGCAGTATTCCGGCCCGCATCTCCGGTTTCGGTGGGAGTCGGTTGGAGTCGACGTCGTGACCGACGGCCTCACAAATCGCCGCGAGGGCCTCCTTGGTGAACGCCGTCGACTCGATGCGTTCGTATCGTCCCACTGCCTGTCGAATCTCGTTCCGGAGTTCGTCTACGGTCGGTGACATACGTCGAACGAGGCCCGACACCGACCTGTAGGTTCTGGTTTCTCCGCACCGGCGTCTACACGAAGAACCGTGACAGCCGGGCGGGCGATAAGTCCGTCCGTCGGGCCTATCGGACTCTGCTGGTGTGCCACAGAAGGCACCTCGTACCGGTTTGCCGTTCTCCGCGGCAGTACGTTCAGAGAGGCCCTACCAACCTCCTGCGTCGAGTAAGGACCACTAACAGACGTACTGTTGTGAGGTTTTTCGGCCGTGATATATGACTGTCGTCGCAACACGGTCGCTCGCGAGATTCGTCGACGGATTCGCGTAGACCAGTTACACCTGCTCGGATCGAGAGATGGACGAATGTCGAGGTCGGTAACGACTAGCCGCAGTTGTCACTTCCTCACCGCCGCTAGTCGACCGTGTTCCGGTTCGAGTGCGGAGTTCGTTACGACGCCGACAGCGTCGTAATCGGTCGTCACGGCCGATCGTTGTCGTCCCGTGAGAATTACGCCCATCCTTTTTCTCGCTGGTCGTAGTATCCTCGACTCGGAGTCACCCATGGAACTCGACGGAAAAACCGCGATCGTCACGGGCGGGTCATCGGGCATCGGACGGGCTATCGCCGACGCGTACGTCGACGCCGGCGCGGACGTCGTCATCGCGAACCGGACGGCGTCCGAGGGAGAGGCCGCCGCAGACGACCTCGGCTGTCGGTTCGTACAGACGGACGTCTCGGAGTACGCGCAGGTCGAGTCACTCGTCGAGGCGACCGTCGACGAGTTCGGCGGACTCGACGTGATGGTGAACAACGCCGGCATCGGGAGCGAGTCGACAGTGACAGAGATGGAACTCGACGAGTGGGAGCGGGTCGTCAGCATCGATCTCGATGGCGTCATGTACGGGACGAAGACGGCCCTCCCGCACCTGATGGAGTCCGAGGGCAGTATCGTCAACATCGCCTCGATATACGGCCTCGTCGGCGGGAAAGGCGCTGCGGCGTACTCGGCGGCTAAGGGCGGTGTCGTCAACTTCACTCAGCAGGTCGCCGTCGACTACGCGGACGACGGGGTCCGGGTCAACAGTATCTGTCCTGGCTTCGTCGAGACCCCGATGACCAAACCGCTGCTCGAGACCGAACGGTTCTACAACTACGTCAAGGGGGAGACGCCGATGAACCGGCCTGCACAACCGGCGGAGATCGCCCCGATGGCGGTGTTTCTCGCTAGCGACCACGCCTCCTACATCACCGGCGCGAACATCCCCATCGACGGCGGGTGGACGGCACACTGAGACCGACCGGCGACGTCGTCTCGCGGGTGAGACGGTCATCGTGGCCGCTGTGGGGTTGGATACACCGGGTGTCCAACAACCATCTGGAGCGGTCCGGCCGGGACAGAGCGACGTTCAGGAGCGCGGTGCGCCTGGCGCTCGGTGCGCGACTTTCGGACCGTCCACCGCCAGAGTTAATGTGATTTGGTCGACTTATCTTCGGCTGTGACTGAGCGTTTCGGTGGACAGTGCCCGCTAACACATCCCCTGACAAAATCGGGACACCCGCAATCTGCTCTCGTCCGGGCCGACGCTTGTGTCATCGGGAGCACGCCGGCGTCATGACGTCACTGCTGACCCGGGTACTCACCAGACTCGGTCCCACGCGGGTCCTGCTCGTCGGAATCACAGGCAGTGTCGTCCTCTTCCTGTTTACCGTCCGGTTGCTCGGTACGGCCACGAACGCGGCGGCACCGCTTCTGGGAGACGTCTTTTCCCGGATGATATTCGACGATGCCTCCGCCCTCGGACTCGGTTGGCTGGGGACCTACGCTCTCGCGAACGGGTCGGTCGTCGCCGCGTTGTCACTGTCGCTTTTCGCGGCGGACATCCTCTCGGTATCACAACTGTTCCTGATGGTTGCCGGGTCACGGCTCGGTTCGGCCGCCGTCGTCGTTTTCATCGGGACGCTCGATTACGTACAGAAGGCGGAGTACTCGTTTCGAGAGTCGGTCAGCATGGGCCTGCTGACGTTCCTACTGACCCACTCGATATACGTCCCCGTGACAGTGCTGGGATACGTGCTCTTGCCGACTGTCCACGGTTCGTTCCGGCGCGTCGGCCGCGAGTGGTCGGTCGGGGCCCGGACGCTCGACCTATTCGACCCGGTCACCGTCGCTATCACGAACCGTCTCGGTCCCGTGCCCGCGTTCGTTCTCGCCGTCGGTCTCCTGTTCGGCAGCCTCAGAGTCTTCGATACGGTGCTAGAGCGCGTCGATACGTCGACGGTTCGACGGCGGGTTTTCCGCCACTTCGAACGGACGTGGGTCGCCTTCGGCATCGGACTCGTCGGTACCGGGATCACCACCAGCGTCGCGTTCTCGCTCGGTATCGTCGTTCCGCTGTACAACCGTGGCTACGTCAAGCGAAACGAACTCATCCCGTACGTACTGGGTGCGAACCTCGGAACGCTGTTCGATACGCTGGTGGTCGCCGTCGCACTGGCGTCACCGGCCGGCGTCGCTGTGGTACTCGAACTCCTCACCGTCGCGACCATCGCAACCGTCGTCGCCCTCCTCGCCTACGACACCTACAGTCGTGTCATCAGCAACGTCGACGACCGCCTCCTCGCCGACCGGAGGGTGTTCGTGTTATTCGTGCTGTCGCTGGTCCTCGTGCCCCTAGCACTCCTCGTCTTGCCGCTCGTCGTCGGGTGACGCCGGTTCTTGCCCGCCGGAGAGTGCCGGGACGACGGTGCGGTCGGAGTCGGTGCTTCACTCGCTGTCCTCCCCTTTCACGGTCAGGACGGGAACCTCACTCAGTCGGACCACGCGCTCGGTGACGCTCCCGAGGAGATACCGGTCGATTCCGGTTCGGCCGTGTGTCCCCATCACGATACAGGCGACCTCGTTGTCGGCCGCGTAGTCGGTAATCGCACGATGTGGCCGTCCGGTCATCAAGGAGGCTTCGATGGTCGAAACGCCCGCGTTCTGGGCGGCGCTGATGACGTCGTCTATCGCCTGTTCACCGGCATCTTCCAGCGCCGCCATGACCTGTCCGACGTTGACACCGTCAGGAACCACCCCAACGTCGACCACGTGGACGATGTGAAGTGCCGCCCCCGTCGACAGTGCGAACTCGATTGCGTCGTCGGCAGCCACCCGTGAACTGTCGCTGCCGTCGGTCGGAACCAGCACCGAGTCGAACGCCCCTATCTTCGTCTCCTCGTGGACGGTCAGGACCGGTATCGGTGACTCGCGGAGCGTCTGTTCTGCGACGCTTCCGAGGACGAATCGGTCCAGCCCCGTCCGACCGTACGTCCCCATCACGATACAGTCGACGTCGTGTTTGCCGGCGTAGGCGATGATGTTCTCGTGAATCTGGCCGGACGTATCGATGACCGTCGACGTGGTCTCGACGCCCGCCGCCGTCGCCGTCTCCACGACATCTGCTATCGCCGCTTCACCCGAGTGAGCGAGCGCTCCCGCACCCTCGTCTACGACGTCGGGCGGGAGTTCGAACGGTTCGAGGACGTGGATCACGTGGAGCGTCGCATCGAACCTGTCTGCGAGAGTGATCGCCGCGTCCGCCGCGGCAGTGGCGACGTCGCTTCCGTCGGTCGGAACGAGGATGGTATCGAACATGGCCGTCTAGTAGACCCGTCGGTCGTCCACGGCGTAAGTCATGCGACTAGTTCTCACTCGTCGGGAACAGTGTCCCGAGCATGGCATCGCCTCCGCTCGTGTCCCGCCGTCCCGTGTATCAGCGGTCGGTCCACGCTACCGCGAATCGCTGTTCGGGGGAGTGGTGTACGAACACTCTCCCACACACTGCTCCTTGCGTGGGTCGTCACCGAGCACCTGTTCGCTCTTGGCACCGCTCCTGAAGACGGTGACACCCTTGAGCCCGAGGTCTCGGGCGGTGAGAAACAGGTCCTCGACGTCGCCGATAGACGCAGACTGTGGTAAGTTCACCGTCTTGCTGACCGCGTTGTCGACGTGGTCCTGAAACGCGGCCTGAACGCGGAGATGGTGGGCACCGGAGACGTCGTGTGCCGTCTGAAAGAGCGGTTTCACGTCGTCGGGAATCTCCTCGACGTCCTGAATGGAGGTCCGACCGTGGACCGCCTCCAGTAAGTCCTCCGAGTAGAACCCCCGCTCTTTCGCCATATCGACGAAGCGGTCGTTGACGACCGCTAAACCGCCGAGAACGTGCTTCGTGTACGCGACGTTGTATATCGGTTCGATGCTGGCCGAACAGCCGGCGATGAGTGATATCGTACCCGTCGGCGCGATAGTCGTCGTCGTCGCGTTGCGCATCGGTCGCTCTCGTGTCGAGTCCGCCCAGTTCGGGAACGGGCCGCGTTCTTCCGCGAGGTCCCTGGAGGCGGCCCACGACTCGTCGTGGACGAACGACATCAGGTCGCGCCCGAATTCGACGGCGTCCGAGGTGGCATACGGTATGCGGAGATCGACGAGCATATCGTGAAACCCCATGACGCCGAGTCCGATCTTGCGGTTGGCGTTCATGATCTCGTCGGTCTCGCTGACGGGGAACGCGGACCGCTCGATGGCATCGTCGAGGAACCGGACGGCCAGATGGACTGTCTCGCGGAGTTTTGCCCAGTCGACCTCGCCGTCGGCGGTGTGGGTCGCGAGGTTGATCGACCCGAGCACACAGGCTTCGTATGGCAGCAAAGGAACCTCACCGCAGGGATTCGTGGCTTCGAGTCGACCGAGAGCCGGGGTCGGGTTGTGCTCGTTGATCGTGTCGAGAAACAGCATCCCGGGGTCACCGGTGGCCCAGGCCATCTCGGCAATCCGGGCGAGGACGTCGGCCGGGTCCATCTGGTCGACGACCGCCCCCGTCCGAGGATTGACGAGGTCGTATCGCGCACCGGAGTCGTAGGCCTCCCAGAACGGTTCGTCGGTCCCCACCGAGAGGTTGAAGTTCCGTAGCGTCCCCTCGTCGGCCTTCGCGGTCACGAACCGCTCGATGTCAGGATGTGTCGCGTCGAGAACGGCCATGTTAGCGCCGCGCCGTCGGCCGCCCTGTTTTATCTGTTCGGTCGCGCTGTCGAATATCTGCATGAAACTCACGGGACCGGAGGCCACACCGCCCGTCTTCAGCACGACGTCGCCCTGCGGACGCAGGTTCGAGAAGGCGAATCCGGTCCCGCCGCCGCTCTGGTGGACGAGTGCGGCCTGCTTGAGGGCGGTGAAAATCGAGTCGAGCGAGTCCTCGATCGGTAACACGAAGCAGGCGGCCAGCTGCTCTATGTCAGTTCCCGCGTTCATCAACGTCGGCGAGTTCGGCAGGAAGTCGAGGCCGCTGAGCGCGTCGTAGAACGCTGCCTCCACGGCGTCGGCGTCGCCACCGAACGCTTCTTCGGCCGACGCGACGTCACGCGCGACTCGGTGGAACAGTTCGTCGGGCGTCTCGACGACTGTCCCGTTCTCGTCTTGGCGAAGGTAGCGGCGTCTGAGAACGGTTTTGGCCACCGTGCCTAGAGTTGACATGCCACAGACTAGGGGAGAGTGCTTATTAAGCGATGGGCAGAGATAGCGATGGGCAGAGATCAGCGCCACACGTCACAGGTGATACTCGGCGGGCGCGGACGTGACGGGTGGCGATTCAGGATCGCCGACGCTCGGACGCAACCCGAGTGTCTTTATACCGATCGTGCCCGTAAATAGCTCCATGGCGACCGTTCTCCTCGTCCACGGTGCGTGGTTAGGTGGTTGGTGTTGGAAGTACGTCACTCATCCATTGCGATCAGTGGACCACGACGTGTACACGCTGACGCTTACCGGCCTTGGCGAGCGAGAACACCTTTCGCGGCCCGATATCGATCTGGAGACCCACATCACGGATGTCGTGAACGTTCTCGAATACGAGGACCTCACGGACGTGGTCCTCGTCGGGCACAGTTATGCCGGACTCGTGGTGACGGGGGTCATCGACCGCGTGCCGGATCGGGTCACACACGTCGTGTATCTCGACGCGATGACGCCGCTGAATGACGAGGCCACATCGGTCTTCGATCTGGGCCCCCCGGAGTATCGGGAGGTCGTCGAAGCCGAGGCTGAGGAACAGGGAGCGGGCTGGCGGTGGCCCATGCCACGAGAGCCCGATGGCTGGGTCGGAATCTCCGAGTCGGACGCTCGCTGGCTGCGATCGAAGGCGGTTCCACAGCCAGTCGAGACGTTCGCACAGTCGGTCGAAGTTCGAAATCAAGCGGCTAGCGTCCTCCCGTCGACGTACGTTCTCTGTACCAAGAATGGACTGCCGGACGAGACTCTCGAAACGATCCGCGGTGTGGTAGACGAACGAGGATGGGGCCTCGTCGAACTCGAAACAGGTCACTGGCCGATGGTATCGATGCCGTCAGAAGTAGTGGAACTGCTCGATACAGCTGCCTCGACCACACAGGGTGCGAGCACGTAGTTCTGAACCGCTCTCTCGGCTGTGTTCTACCGCGAACGGACCGCGAGTGCTGCTGGTTCCTCAGATCGGAACGACCGGCACCGCCGCCGCCCGGATGACTCGGTCGGTGACCGATCCCATGTGGGGCGCTTCGACGCCTGCCGCGCCCCGCTTTCCCATCACCACGAGGTCGATGTCGTGGTCGTCGGCGTACTCCAGAATCACCTCGTGTGGCAGTCCGCGAAGCACGGACGTGGTGGATTCGATGCCACGTTCTGTGGCTGCTTCGACGACGTCTTCGACGAGGTCTTCGGCTTCGTCCGCGATCTCTTCGAGGAACGCTTCGTAGCTACTGAATGCCGGCGTCGTTCCGTAGACGGTTTCGTCGACGACGAACAGGACGTGTAGGTGGGCACCGTGGTCTTCGGCGAGGTCCATGGCGTGTTCGATGCCACGTTCTGCGTCGTCACTTCCGTCGGTCGGGACGAGGATGTTCTCGTACATACCGATGTTTTGGTTGTGGACGCTCATGAGTAGACCGCCAATTCTCACCACACAGTAACGACTAACGCCACGCCGAACAGCGGTACAAAGACCCGCCCCGCCCCCAGTAAGTTCAAACCGATTCGGAACAGAAATACAGTATGCGCTCTCGGTACGCTGACTCTCGGTGGACACTGGTTGTCGTCTCGACGCTCGTGCTCTGTCTCGCCGCGTTCGTTCCCTCCCCGATCGAGCGTCGGCCAGAGTGGGAGCGGGTCGGTCCGGACAAGTTCTTGCATCTCGTCGGCCACGGCGCGTACGCGGTGGTAGTTGCCGACGCAGTCGCCGCTGGCCGGTGGTCCGATCGGGAGGCCGCTGTGCTAGCGGTCTGTGTCTCGACGCTCCTCAGTCTCGTCAGCGGACAGCTCCAGAACTACGTTCCGGGACGGGCGTTCGAGGTCGCAGACGTCGTCGCCGGGTTGTTCGGTTCGCTGCTCGCAATATCCGGCTGGTACGCCGTGAACGGTACGTCGTCCGTCGTCGACGACTGATACTGGTGGCTGTAACAAACTGAAGTACTTCGCCACCCCGGGGTGGCGAATATCTGTACGAACTTACAGCCACCAGTATGAGCGGATGCTGGCGACTCACCGAGCGCAGGAGACGCGTCTGTCGGCCCCGTCGCTGTCACCGCCGTGTCTCCGACGACTGGTCGCCCGTGACAGCGACCTACGAATCGTAGCGGAGCGCTACTCCGAATACCCCTCTTGCAGAAACGTCCCCTCTGTCTCGTACATCGAGACCAGTTCCTCGATGAACTCCTCCAGCGATTCGTCTTCCTCTAGGTGGCTTTCGAGTCGTTCCCTGAGTTCGTCACTGATTTCGAGCGTGTACGTCATTCTGAGTGTCTCCGGTCACCGCTGATTCTGTGTACGGACACCACTGTCTTATACTCTGACGTTAGTACACGTCCGGGACGGTTCAAGAAACGGTGACGGTGAGCCGAGAGTCCAGGTCTCCAACCGTTGCCGGTCGCGACTGAGCAGACGGGGGACGACGTCGCTGTCACCCGTGGCGAATATGTCGGTAGTCGTGTTCTCGCTTTGTCGTCTCTACCTGAATACGGATGGATATCTATCACTCGCTCCGTCGATCGGTGATCCGTTCCTCGACAGGGAGAGATAGACGGTCGTTTGCATTCGTCGTCGGTCAAATAGGCGTCGTCGGAGCCGTTTTTCGAGTAAACGGCTCTAACAGAAATATCGAGGATAGGATAGCGTTTTCGCCGGGACTTTGAGGGAGAAATAACGGAGTGTCGGTGCAGCGAGTGGCGATTCTCCGTTGTCGAGTGGGTAGGTGCGAGTAGGTAGGTGGGGTGGACGTGAGTGGACGCAAGTGGATAGATGAGTGGATACGAGTGGATAGATGGACGGGACGTGAGCGGACACGAGTGATAGATGGACGTGACGTGAGCGGACGCGAGTGGGGAGATGGGCGGCCGAAACGCGAAAGCGACGGGGCCCTGAAGCCGTTCCCACAGCAGCGCTTCGTGCGAAGAGGTCGAGACGAGAGAAACCAGTGGCCGACGCCGATGTGAGTAACTGGTTCCTCGTCGGATCGCGTTTCAGCACTGCCGCGGCCAGCAACCCGTGAGAGAGCGGTCGGATTCGGTAGGTCCCGAAGACGGGTACACACCCCTCTATCGATGTGTTTTCGCGCCATCCGGACGGGGTGTGTATCTTGGGGGTGTCCGTCGAGAGGTGACGCCGGGCCTCGAACGAGACCGTGAGACAGACACCCCTCTATCGATGTGTTCCATCCGTCGGTACGATAGACGACACGGCGGTCGAGATAGAGAGAGATCTATCGAGCGGTGCTTCGTTGTCCGATATCACCCGTTTCGAGCGGTGAAATGGGTGATTTTGCGAAGTGTGACGACCGATGCCCGTAGCGTCGATAGCCCGGTTCGTAGAAGAGTGTTCGAACACTTCGAACACATCGATAGAGGGGTGTGTGTGTCTAGTGTTCTAGCTAGACTAGAAGAAGAAGGGAACACCGAATCGGCAGCAAACGTCGGCAGTGGGCGTGTGGAACCCTCTCTTGCAAATTCCGCGAACAGATCCTCTCTCCACGTCCAACGCTGTTCTCGAGTTACCTCGGCTACGCTTTGCTACCCCCCTCCCCACCGCTCGCTCGAACACTTCGATAGAGGGGTGTGTCTGTCCCTACTGTCATCTCTCTTCGGCGTCCGAAACACTTCGTCAGCCGTTCTCCTCTCTCTTAGCCACGCCTGACTAACTCGGTGAATATCCGAGATAGAACCGTTCCACAGGTAGAACACACTTCGATGGAGGTGCCAACACTTTTGGTACACCCGTGTTTGGGTCACGTATGGACACAGACGACTCCGAACACTCCCGAGATCGGCCGGAGTCCTCGGCCGACGACGTGACACGGGACGGCCAGTCCTCGGGAGTGTCACCGTCTGCAAGCGACGCCGACCAGACTCCCGTCGACACCGAGGGGCAGACAACGGAGTCCGAGACGGAGTTCGAAGCCCAGTCCGAGTCCCAGTCTATCGAGGAGATGCTCCTCGAGTTCGACGAACAGGAGGGGTTGATTCGGGAGCGGACGTTGCTCGACCCGAACTACGTCGTCGAGGAAGACCGTATCGTCGGCCGGGACGAGCAGTTACAGGAGGTCACGAAGATGCTCCGGGTCGCACTCGGCGACAACCGGCCCCCGAATCTCTTCCTGTATGGCCCCTCGGGAACGGGCAAGTCGCTCATCACGAAGGCCGTCTGTAAGAACATCAGCCAGATCTGTGAACCGCGGGACATCCGGTTCGGGACGATAGAGGTCAACTGCCAGGATCTGGACACGCTTGGCGTCGCCGTGTACGAACTCGTCTCCCGCGCTGCGGACGAGGCCGGCGTGGAGGTACAGGTCCCGAAACACGGTGTAGCGACCAAGGAGAAGTGGGAC
Source organism: Haloarcula pellucida (assembly GCF_014647235.1). Lineage (GTDB taxonomy): Archaea > Halobacteriota > Halobacteria > Halobacteriales > Haloarculaceae > Haloarcula > Haloarcula pellucida. The sequence goes on along the minus strand of NZ_BMOU01000003.1, from coordinate 139,846 downwards.
GAACTGTTCCGCATCGTCGACGAGAACTTCGATTCGCTGGTGTTCGTCCTCGACGAACTCGATATGCTCGTCGGTCGGCGGGACAAGCAAGATCCCGCGTTCTCACGCCTCCTGTATCAACTCTCGCGCGCGGGCGCAGACGGCGAACTGGAGACGTTCATCTCCGTCGTCGCGATATCGAACGACACGAAGATGATGGAGTCGGTCGGGAGTCGGGCGCTCAGTTCGTTCACGCCCGAGGACGTCCACTTCGGGGACTACGACGCGAACCAGTTGCAGGCGATTCTCCGCAGACGGCAGGACGCCTTTTACGACGACGTCCTCGACGACGACGTCATCCCGCTTGCGGCCGCGTTCGCGGCACAGACTCACGGCGACGCCCGGAAGGCCATCGACCTGATGCGCGTCGCCGGCGAACTGGCCGAACGGGAGGGCGACGAACGCGTCAACGAAGCACACGTCCGCGAGGCACAGGACAAGGTCGAGAAGAACCGGGTTCTCGAAGTCGTCCGCGGAATCAGCACCCAGAAGAAACTCTGTCTCTACGCGACGGCCGCCGTCGCGGCGGAGTCCAACAGCGGTGCGGCACGCAGTACGACCGGCTACAAGGTCTACCAGTTCCTGACGGACTCGATTGACGCCGACCAGTACCATCAGGAGACGTACGTCAACAAGATGAAAGAGCTGACGACGTACTCGCTCGTCGACTTCGAACGTCGGAGCCACGGCCCGAGTTCGGGGATGTTCCTCGAGTTCCAGTTCGGCGAATCGCCGGCGACGATTCTGGAGACGCTTCGCGAGGACTCCAGAATCGAGATGGTGTCTCAGGACGAGGTGGCGTCTGTCGTGAAAGCGCAGTTACGAAACGAGGGGTAGCCCTCGGCCCGCCGCACACACCTCTATCGAAGTGTTCACCGGCGAATCGAACCACGCGCTCGCCGATGTGGTTGCGCTACCCGCCGACCCCACCGACACACCCCTATCGATGTGTATTCTCGCATTATATGGCCTCTTCTCCTCCAATTCGACGTCTCTCTCGTCCTACGAACCGGGACGAACCGCACTCGCAGAACGGCGCTTGCAGGGGGGTGCCTACCCGGCCAATCAGTGATACACACCCCTCTATCGAAGTGTATCCAGCGCGGCCGATTATGGGGAGGGGGTGACACCTGTATCGATGTGTTCGAGATGTCGTCGAACGCGGGAGTGCACTGGGATGGTCGAACGTCGACTTGCGGTTCGAACCCGAGTGTAGCGGGAGTGACTTTCCCGGAGCTAACCAACAGAGCCCCCTCTATTCGCGCGGTTGTTGGTTAGCTAGATCCCACTCTCGACGACTACCGACGTTCATTTCGATACCGGTTCGACGACCGACCGTACAAACGCGGCGGATAGCGACGCTACTAACTGCTGCTGGGGGTCGGCAACTTCGGAATCAACCACGAGAGGAAGGCGTCCGGGCTTCGCGTCTGGGTCCAGACGGTCCCCTCGCCGCGGAACTCACAGACGAGGCCCTCCCCGCTGAACAGTGTCGACTTGAGGCCGCCGACCTTCCGAACGTCGAAGTCGAGCGATTCCTCGAACGCCACGATGTGGCCGGTGTCGACGACGACGGCGTCACCGGGTTCGACGGTGAGTTCGTCGATGGCGCCGTAACTGGAGATGAACGCGGGCCCGGTTCCCGATAGCGTCAGCAGGAACAGGCCTTCGCCACCGAAGAACGTCTTGCCGCCCCCGAACTCCGTGTCGACGTCTATCGCCGGGTCCGAGGCGACGAACGACGTCGACTGGACGAACAGCGTCTCGTCGTCGAGTTCGTGGTGCTGGATATCGCCCGGTAGTGCCGGTGCGAGACGAAGCGTGCTGTCCTGTGAGGCGGTGAACGTGTTCATAAAAAACGATTCACCGCCCAGCACCGACCGAGAGAGTGACTTCAGGAGTCCCCCTTCGGCCTTCGTCTCGACGTCGATGCCGGCAGTGTGGCTGACCATCGCACCGCCTTCCGCTCGGACCGACTCCCCAGGTTCGAGCGAGAGGTTCAACTGGGCGTACGACGGTTTGTGGGGTATCTCGTATTCCATGGGATTTTGTTCGCTCAGATGATATATAGCCGTGCCGCTGTGGGCATACTCGGGTGTCGCGGGGGAATCGGCGACACGTCGTCCGGGGCTCATTCGCCGACCGGCCACCCCACACCCGCCGTTGCACGTCCCACCGACGCCACGAAGCCAGCCGTCGCTGACCGCAGGACGGTGATAGAGTGGCAACTACGTGACTAGTGACTGGGCAAGAGTGGTAGCGAGACGCCACGTTGTGCTGCGTAACCCGCCTGTAAGCAACCGATTTCGTTACACGAGAGTGGGATACACGGATTCGTGATGTGTAATTATCAGCGCTCTAACCCTATGAAACCGGTCTCTGACTGGTTTTCAGGCGGCCTATTCTAAGATAGCTATCCTTCGACGGTAGCTTCGATGCCAGACAGAAGTCTCAAACGGCAAACGCTGGCAGTCACACTATCAGTACTCACAGTACTGTCGATCGTCGCCGGCGGCACCGCCGGGGCGTTCGTGACTGCACCGGAAGCGAACCCAGTCCAGTATCAGGTTGCGAGTGATAGCTCACTGTACCGCGTGAACGCGGGTGGGTCGACGGTGGCCGCGATCGACGGCGGCGCCGACTGGACACCACCCGGGTCGACGACGGGGGTGACAGTCAGCGGGAGTACGAGTACGTTCAGCACGAGCGATACGATAACGCTCGATAGCACTGTCCCGGACAGCACGCCGTCCGAAGTGTTCCAGACCGAACGCTACGGGGACCAGCAGTGGGACTTCGACGTGACTGCCGGACAGAGCTACGAGGTCCGGTTGTACTTCGCCGAGATATTCGCGACCTCCTCGGGTGCCCGTGAGTTCGACGTGACCATCGAGGGCGAGCAGGTGCTGAACAACTACGACATCTACGCTGACGTCGGCCACGACGTCGGCACGATGAAGTCGTACACGGTGACGCCCAGCGACGGGACGCTCGACGTCGACTTCGTCACCGAGGTGGACAACGCGAAGATTTCGGCCGTCGAAATCGTCCCGACGGAACCGCAACCGGACGAACTCGGCGCGTCGCCCGACAGCGTCGACTACGGCAGCGTCGTGACGGGGAACAGCGAGACCGACACGGTGACGCTGACGAACCTCGGGAACGCGAGCAACAGTTCGCACCCGGACATCACCATCGACAGCGTCACGCTGACTGGGGCGAACACCAGTCAGTTCTCGCACGACTTCTCGGGCAGCGTCACGCTCGCGCCCGAAGAGTCGACGACGGTCAACGTGACCTACTCGCCGGATCAGGTCGCCATCCACGAGGCGACGATGGAGGTCAGTCACAGCGGGACCAACTCGCCCGTCACGGTCAACCTGACCGGCGAGGGCGTTAGCTCCGCTGACCCAGACTTCTCCAAGAGCACGCTACAGGGTTTCAGCGCAGGCAACCCGACCGCGCTAGAGTTCGGCCCCGACGACCGCCTGTACGTCTCGACGCAGGGCGGGACGGTGTACGCGGTCGAAGTCAACCGAACCGGCGAGAACAGTTATCAGGCGACCGACGTAGAGCAGATAGACGCCATCAACGACATCCCGAACCACGACGACTTCGGGAACTACAACACCGGTGAGAACAACCGGCAGGTGACCGGCCTCACGGTCGGGGGGACGGCCTCCCAACCAGTCGTCTACGTCACGTCGAGTGACCCATCGATAGACGTCGGTACTGACGACGACGACACGGACACGAACTCCGGGGCGCTCTCACGCCTCACGCTGTCGTACACCAACGAGAACATCTCGAACGTCGACCACGACGTGATGGTCCTCGGGCTACCGCGCTCCGAGGAGAACCACTCGCCGAACGGCGTCGACCTCTCCAACGACGGAGACACCCTGTACATCGCGCAGGGCGGCCACACCAACAAGGGCGCACCGGGCGACAACTTCGGCCACACGCCGGAGTACGCGCTGTCGGCCGCCATCCTCGAGATAGACCTCGCACAGATCGAGGCCAACTACACGGCGAAGAACCTCCAGAACTACGACCCACAGGGAAGCACCCAGTCGTACCCCGACCTGTCGTTCTACTACGCCATCCCGACGATTCAGAACGACGACGCGACGGACGGCGACGACCTGCCGTTCGGCGGGAACGACGGCATCAATCAGGCGAAACTCGTCGAGGGCGGGCCGGTCCAGATTTACTCGCCCGGCTATCGGAACCCCTACGACCTCGTCGTGACCGAGAGCGGTCAGGTCTATGCAGGCGACCACGGGCCGAACGGTGGCTGGGGCGGCCAGCCAGCCGACGAGAACGGCAACATCGTCGCGGACGCTGCGAACGTGACGAACCACCCCAACGAGGACGGGAGCTTCTCGACGAGCGACCAACTCATCAAGGTGGACGAGGGTGACTACGGTGGGCACGCGGCGCCCATCCGTGCGAACCCCACGCAGGCGGACATCTACGACGCAAACGGGAACGTCATCTTCGACATCAACGCGTCGAACTCCCCGGTCCCGTCGAGCATGGTGAACCCGGTGGAGGCCGACTACATCCCGCCGACGAGCAACTCGCCCGACCCGGGAGCGCCCGCGGGGAGTGCGAACACGCTCGAAGACACGAACGGGAACAAGGTCCTGTTCGGCCCGACCGGTGCGACCGACGAGTACACCGCCTCGAACTTCGGCGGGGCGATGGACGGCGACCTCCTGCAGGTCGAACTCGGCGGTGACGTCGAGCGCGTCGAACTGAGTTCCGACGGCACGACCGCCACCAACGTCGAGACGATAGGCAACACCGGCGGTCCGCTGGGTCTCGACGCGGTCGGTGACGACGAGAAGTTCCCCGGGACGTTCTGGACGGCCAACCACGGTGGCAACGACGTCACTATCTTCGAACCGGTCGACTACAACGGCACTGACGGCGGAACCGAGTGTACGGGTGCCGACGACGCGACGCTCGACGAAGACGGCGACGGCTACGACAACGCCGACGAGCTAGACGCGGGGTCGGACCCCTGCTCGTCGGCGTCGACGCCGGCCGACTTCGACGACGACAAGACGTCGAACGTCAACGACCCGGACGACGACAACGACGGCCAGCCCGACACGTCCGACCCGTTCGCCGTCGACCCGGACGACGGGACCACGACGACCCTCCCGGTCCAGCACGACCTCTCGGAACTGAGCCTGTTCGGCGAGAACGCGGCGCTCAACGACGACTCCGGGCAGGGCTGGACGGGCCTGATGACGAACGGTCAGGACGACTATCAGGACCTCTACAACACCTCGAAGATGACCGTCGGCGGGGCCGCGGAGGTCCTGACGGTCGAAGAGGTACCTCAAGGTGACGCGTACTCGTCGACGAACACCCAGCAGTACGCGTTCCAGTTCGGCGTGAACCCGCCGGACGAACCGTTCACGGTCGAGACGACGGTCGCCTCCTTCCCGGAGAACCCGGAGAACTTCCAGTCCGCCGGGATATTCGTCGGGACCGGTGACCAGTCGAACTACTCGAAACTCGTCGTCGCGGCCGACGGCGGCAACGGCGGCATCGAGTTCGCCCAGGAGGAAGACGATTCGTTCACCCATCAGACCTCGCCGAACGTCGTCAGTGACAGCGCCGTCACGGGCAACGACACGACGCTGTACCTGACGGTCGATCCGACGCTCGACCCGCTTCCCGGTAACGGCGAAGACGAAGTCGCGCTGAACGCATCCTACGAGGTCAACAACCAGACGACGGACATCGGAACGGCCGCCATCCCGGCGAGCTGGCTCGACACCTCGGACGGGAGCGGCCTCGCGGTCGGTATCATCTCGACGTCTAACGGCGCGAGTTCGACGTTCCCGGCGACGTGGACCGACATCTCCGCCGAGTACGTGACGCCGCCCGCGAACCAGGCACCGATTGCCGACGCGGGCGACGACCAGACGGTCGACGAAGGCACGTCGGTCACGCTCAACGCCACCGGGTCCTCCGACCCGGATGGCGACCAACTCGGGTACACCTGGACTCAGACGGCAGGCCCCGACGTGAGCCTGAGCGCCAACGACGCACAGGAACCGACGTTCACCGCGCCGGAGGTCAGCAGTGACGAGACGCTCACCTTCGAAGTGAACGTCTCGGACGGCCAGGACTACGACACGGACCTCGTGAACGTCACGGTGCAGGACACCGACACCGCGACCGGCGATGTCGTGTTCGCGGTGAACTCCGGCGGCAACCAGTACACGGCCACCGACGGCACGGTGTACGCCGCCGACAAGAACTTCACCGCCGGCAGCACCTACAGCATCGACTCCACGACGGAGATAAACAACACCGACGACGACCTGCTGTACACGACCGAACGCTACGGTGACCCGTTCGGCTACGACGTGCCGGTCCAGAACGGGACCTATCAGGTCACGCTGAAGTTCGCCGAAATCTATCAGGGCGTCTCGCCGAACGACTCGCCGGACTCCTCGGGGCCCAGCGACGGCACGAACGAGAACGACCGGCTGTTCAACGCGAGCATCGAGAACGATCAGAAGTTCACGAACTTCGACCTCTTCGCCGAGGTCGGCACGCTCAACGCGACCGAGAAGACTTACACGGTCGAGGTCACCGACGGCCAACTCGACATCGACTTCGAGGCGACCTACGACAACGCGAAGATATCCGCTATCAAGGTCACAGAGGTCGAACCGGCACCGACCGGGACCAGCGCCGACGTGACGGTCACCGAGAACGGTGGTATCGACGCGAGCACCTACTCCGGTGGGTCGTTCAGCGTCACGAACACCGGTGATGACAACATCTCCTCGGTCCAGATAGACCTGAGCGAGAGCGCGATTCCCGACGCGGTGTTCGACCCCAACGGCACCGCTGGTGACTCGACGGCCAAAGGCGTCGTCATCGACAGCGAGTCCGGCGACGGCGTCGGCGTGGTCACGACCGACTCCGCGACGGTGTTCAGCCAACCGCACAACGGCGTGAACGACAGCGAAGGCTACGACGTCCTGACGCTGGAGTTCACCGACTTCGAGGCCGGCGAGACGGTGACGTTCTCGACGGACATCGACCCGACGACCATCAAGGGCGCCTCCACGACCGGCGGCGCCGGATCGGTCTCGGGCCTCGAACTCTCGGGCTCCGCGGTCACGGTCTCGTCGAGTAGCGGGACCGTCTCGAACGACCTGTACACCGACGGCTCCGCAGGCGGGTCACAGGCTACCGTGAGCGCCGGGTCTTCGGCTGCACCCACGCTCGGCGTCGACGGCGTCACGCTCGGCCCGACCGACTTCCCGGCCCACGAGGCCGCGACGGTCAGCGACCAGCAGCAGAACCTCACGCTGAGCGGACCCGCGGGTGCGACGGTGAACCTGCTCACCATCGAAGCGAGCGAACCGCCGTCGGACGGCTACGACGTGGACGCCTACGAGGCCGACAACGCCGAAGTCGTCAGCAACCAGACGGTCACGCTCGACTCGACCGGGCAGGCCACGGTCCCGGTCACGCTCGACACGACGAACCTGAACTACTACCAAGCCGCCGTGCAGGACGGTCCCAGTTCGACCGGGGCCGTCTCACAGACGGTGGCGCTGGAGTACGACGCGACCGCAGTCTCCGGCAACACCAGTGCCAGCGTGGCGCTGACGCCGAACAGCGGTATCGAGGCGAGCACCTACGGCGCCGGGTCGTATCAAGTCACCAACACCGGTGACACGAGCATCACGACGCTCCGTGTGGACCTGAACGACACGGTCCTGCCGGACATGGTGTTCGATCCGTTCAACACCGCCGGTGACGACGTCGGCAAGGAGTTCACCCTCGACAGCGGCGACGTCACCGTGGAGAACGTCGAGTACACGAACTTCCACAACGGGCAGAACAACAGCGCGGGCTACGACACGCTGATCGTCACGCTCTCGGGCTTCGAACCGAGCGAGACGATGGCGTTCTCCATCGACAACGACCCGACCAGCATCAGTAGCACCACCCTCGGTTCGCAGGCCGCGGGGCCGGTCTCCGGGCTCGAACTGTCCGGTGGCACCGTCTCGGTCGGTGCGGAGTCGACCGGGATGCACGAAGCGACGCTCGTCGGCGACGGCAGTGCCGGCGGGTCACAAGCCACGGTGCTGAACGACACCGACGAGTCGCCGCCGAGCATCGGCGTCGACAACGTCTCGCTGTCCGCGACGACGCTGTCCGACCGGCACACCGCGGCGACGGTGTTCGACGAGAACCAGACCGTCAGCATCTCCGGTGCGCCCGCGAACGCGGACGTGACGCTCCTCCGCATCGAGGGCGAACTGAACCTCTCGAACGTCCCCGACCCCTACGAAATCGAGGACTACGAGGCCAACAAGGCGGTCGACGTCCAGTACTACTCGACGACGACCGACTCGACCGGCACGGCGACGGTGGACGTCACGCTGACGAACTCCACCGCCGAGGGCGGTCAGAACTACTTCGTCGCCTACGTGGAGGAGCCCAACGGCGACACTGGTCCGACCTCGGACTACGTTATCCTCCAACTCGCCGACGGGCCCGGTCCCATCGGTGACTTCGAGAACGCGCCGACGGACCCGGACGGCGACGGCAAGTACGAGGACGTCAACGGTGACGGCTCGGTGAACGTCGGGGACGCACAGGCGCTGTTCGCGAACTCCGACGACCCGGTCGTGCAGGACAACGTGGAGGCGTTCGACTTCAACGAGGACGGCTCGGTGAACGTCGGGGACGCACAGGCGCTGTTCGCCAACGGACTGGAGGCCTGATCAGCCTCGGCTCCACCCCGACCCGGCACCACTCCAGAGGCAGACCGTCTCCGCCGGGTCGGCGTCTCACTCGCACCACGAAATCACGCATCGGCTCCGGAACGAAACGACGCGAAACCCGACACAATGACATCACACGGACTCACGAACCCATCGCGGTCGCAGGTCCTGAGCCTGCTGTTAGCGACCATCGTCGTCCTCGGGACGACCGCTGGCCTCGCTAGCGCGGCGACGACCACAGACCTGACGGTATCGATTACAGACAGCGACAACACCATCGCCCCGGACGAGAACACGACTGTCCAGATAGGGGTCGCCAACGCTGACGACGGCGTCGGTGCCGCGGAACTCGGCGTCGAACTCAGCGACCCGGGCGTCGCGACCATCACGGACGTGACAGTGTTACACACCCCCGGCGTCACCGACAACAACATCACCGGCGGCGGGGCGGCAGCAGACGTCAAGTACGCCTTCGCCGACAGCCCCGACACCGGTGCGGTCACTATGGTCGAGGTGACCTTGCAGGGGGCCGCGGCCGGTTCGACTGACGTGAACGTCGTCCAGAACAGCCAGACCGGCAACCTCGTCGTCTTCGACGAGAACGGGTCCGGGTACACGTTGAACAACGTCGGGAGTGCGACGCTCACCGTCGAAGAGGTTAACGTCCCGCCCACCGCGGACGCGGGTGCGGACCAGACCGTCACGTCGGGCGATACGGTCACGCTCGACGGAACCAACTCGACCGACCCCGATGGGACCCTGAACTACTCGTGGACGGAGACGACCAGTAGCGGGGTCACGTTGAGCGGCGCGGACACGGCCACCCCGACGTTCACTGCGCCGGACGTGAACTCGGAGACGACGCTGACGTTCGACCTCACCGTCACCGACGACGACGGCGCGTCCGATTCGGACCTCGTCAACGTCACCGTCCAGCCACCCGATGCGGCGAACTTCCAGGTGTCGAACCTGCAGGCGCCCGCCAGCGCGACGCAGGGCGACACTATCGACGTCTCGGCCGACGTCGAGAACACCGGCGGGCAGGCCGACACGAAGGCCGTCGAGTTCCGCGTCGACACTGACGGCGACGACTCCATTGCCGACGAGAGCGCGGTCGCCTCACAGGACGTGCAGTTGGACGCCGGAGCCTCGACCACCGTCGAGTTCACGGATATCGACACCAGCGGCTTCTCGACCGGGACGGTCACCCACGGCGTCGTGACGCCCGACGACACCGCGACGGCGACGATCACCATCGAAGAACCGCCGACCAAGCAGACGACGGTGAGCCTCCAACCCACCGACCAGACCACTGCGGTCGGCATCGGGACGACGTACGACGTCGTCGTGGACGACGCACAGGGCGGCGTCGGGGCCGCCGAACTCCGCATCGCTGTCGACAACACGACCGCCGCCGAAATCACCGGCGCGAGCGTCGCCGACGATAGCGCGACCGAAGAGATAGAAATCGCCGCCGACGGCTCGTGGGTCGACCTCGAATACGCGTTCGCGGACACCGCCGACACGGGCAGTGTCGTCGTCGCGACGGTTTCCGTCGAAGGCGTGAACGCGGGCACCGCGAACCTCTCTCTCGAACCGACCGACACCAACAGCGAGGTGCTCGTGTTCGACGAGAGCGGGCAGGGATACGACGTGACCGGCACCAACGGTGCATCCCTCGACGTGCAGGCGGTCCAGTTCCTCGTCTCCGACCTCAGTGCGCCCGATAAAGCGGCCGTCGGGAGCACTATGACGGTCACGGCGAACGTCACCAACGACGGGAGCGTCGAGAGCACCCAGCCCGTCGAGTTCCGCATCGACGCCGACGGCGACGGTGACTTAGAGACCGTCGTCACCAAACAGGAGACGATTGCGGCCGGCGCGACGGACCAGGTGACGTTCACCTTCTCCGTGCCGTCGGACGCCGACTTCGGCCCGCGCCAGTACGGCGTGTTCACGGCCGCAGACAACGAGACGGCGGAGATAGAGTTCACCCCGCCGGACGTCAACGGCGACGGCCTGCTCCCCGGTGACCCGGACGACGACGGCCTCTACGAGGACGTCAACGGCGACGGTTCGGTCGACGTCGGGGACGCACAGGCGCTGTTCAGCAACCGCGACTCGGCGGCCGTCCAGAACTACGTCGCATCGTACGACTTCAACGGCGACGGCGTGATCAACGTCGGCGACGCGCAAGCGCTCTTCAGCGAGGTGACGGCGTAACCGATGACTGTCGACCGACTATCGGACACCGGCCGCGGATGGCACCTCGTCGTCACGGCGGTCGCGCTGTTGGTGGTCGTCTCCGCAGCGGCCCCGCTCGCAGCGGCCGCCGGCGGGACGACCGTGAGTCTCGTTCCGGCGGACACGAGCGTCGATGTCGGTCAGACCACCACGTTCGAGGTCGTCGTGGACAGCGCTGACGGCGGCGTCGGGGCCGCCGAGTTCAGCGTGACGGTCGACGACCCGAGCGTCGCGGAGATTACCGACGTCACGGTCCTCGGCTCCGGGGCGACCAACACGGATATCGCCGCCGACGGATCGTCCGTCGACGTCGAGTACGCGTTCCGGGACACGGCAGATACCGGCAGCGTCACGATAGCCGAAGTGACCGTTCAGGGCGTCAGTGACGGCTCGACCGGCGTCAGTCTCGCACCTGCGTCGGGCAACGACGATGTGCTAGTCTTCGACGAGGGCGGCACCGGCTACGACGTGACCGGCACGAACGACGCGACGCTGAACGTCGTCGGTGACCAACCGGCACCCGACCCGGCGAACTTCGAGGTGTCGAACCTGCAGGCGCCCGCCAGCGCGACGCAGGGCGACGCCATCGACGTCTCCGCGACCGTCGAGAACACCGGCGGGCAGGCCGACACGAAGGCCGTCGAGTTCCGCGTCGACACTGACGGCGACGACTCCATTGCCGACGAGAGCGCGGTCGCCTCACAGGACGTGCAGTTGGACGCGGGGGCCTCGACCACCGTCGAGTTCACGGATATCGACACCAGCGGCCTCTCGACCGGGACCGTCACCCACGGCGTGGCGACGCCCGACGACACCGCGACGGCGACGATAACTATCGAGGAGCCACCCGAACCGGCACCGGAGACGACGGTGAGCCTCCAGCCCAGTGACCAGACGGTCACCACCGGGCAGGCAGTCACCTACGACGTCGTCGTGGACGGCGTGGACGGCGGCGTCGGAGCCGCCGAGTTCAGCGTCGCCGTCGACGACACGAGCGTCGCGACGATAACGAGTGCCACGGTCCTCGGGTCCGGAAGCTCCGAAATCGACGTCGCCGACGACGGGTCGTCGGTGGACGTCGAGTACGCGTTCCGGGACACCGCGGACACCGGCAGCGTCACGGTCGCCGAAGTGACCGTCCAAGGCGAGAGCGCCGGGACCGCCGGGCTGACTCTCGCACCGTCCGACGGCAACGACGCGGTGCTGGTCTTCGACGAGAGCGGCACCGGCTACGACGTGACTGACACGAACGGGGCGTCCGTGACCGTCGAAGCGCCGCCCGAACCCGCGAACTTCGCGGTCTCGAACCTGAGCCCGACCGACGTGACGGTCACCCAAGGTGACGTCGTCGACGTCTCGGCGACCGTCGAGAACACGGGCGAACAGACCGCCACGCAGACCGTCGAGTTCCGCGTCGACGGGACGGCGCTGGCGAGTCAGGACGTGACTCTCGACCCCGGTGCGTCCACGACGGTGACGTTCGAGGACGTCGACACGAGCGGTCTCGACCCCGGCGAGTACACCCACGGCGTGTACACCGAGAACGACTCCGCGACGGCCACGCTCACCGTTGAAGATGCGAGTCTGCCACCCGTCGGCGACTTCGCCAACGCACCGTCCGACCCGGACGACGACGGCCTCTACGAGGACGTCAACGGCGACGGAGCGGTCGACGTCGTCGACGTGCAGGCCCTGTTCGCCAATCTGGAGAGCGACACCGTCCAGAACAACCCCGAGAACTTCGACTTCAACGGCGACGGCACCGTCGACGTGGTCGACGTACAAAAGTTGTTCACGGAGGTGAACTAGTGTGCGAGCGAGCATCCCCGCGGTGCTGGAGACGAAGAGCGTGCTCGTCGTCGCGATAGCGGCCCTCGTCGTGACGGTCGGTATCGGCGGTGCCGCCGTCGGCGTCGGCCCGAGCGGCGCGCTGCAGATCGCGACGCCACAACAGCAAGAGGGACCCGGAACCACGGTCAGTCTCCAGCCCAGTAGCGCGACGGTCGAGGTCGGCGACACGACGACCTACGACGTGGTCGTCGAGAGCGCCGACGGCGGCGTCGGGGCGTACGACTTCACGGTCAGTCTCGCCGACCCGAGCGTCGCCTCGATAACGGACGTGACCGTCGGGGGGGACCCCTCCGACCAGACGACCGAGGTCGACATCGCCGGTGACGGGTCCGCCGTCGACGTGAAGGCCGCGCTGGCCGATACGTCCGATAGCGGGAGCGTCACCATCGCGACGGTCACCGTCAGCGGTGACGCGGCCGGCAGCAGCGACGTCGGTCTGACCGTCTCGGCACTGGGGACCGAAGCCGGCGAGTCCTACACCGTGAACGAGGCGACCGACGCCTCGATCACCGTCGACGCAGTCGAGGAACCGGACCCAGACCCGGCGAACTTCGAGGTGTCGAACCTGCAAGCCCCCGACAGCGCGACGCAGGGCGACGCAATCGACGTCTCCGCCGAAGTCACGAACGACGGTGACGAAGCAGCCACGCAGGACGTCGAGTTCCGCCTCGACACCGACGGGGACGGCACCCTGCAGTCCGACGAGGCGCTGACCTCGAAGGAACTGACGCTCGACGGTGGCGACAGCGATACAGTCACCTTCGAGGACGTCGACACGAGCGGGCTCGACGCCGGCGACTACGAACACGGCGTCTTCACCGACGACGACTCGGCGACGGCGACGATCACCATCGAGTCCGACGACGCCGACCCGGCACCCGAAACGAACGTCCGCCTCTCCCCGCGTAGTCGGAACGTCGACGTCGGCGAGACGACGACCTACGACGTGGTCGTGACGCCCGCAAACGGCGGCGTCGGGGCGTACGACTTCACGGTCAGTCTCGCCGACCTGAACGTCGCCTCGATAACGGACGTGACCGTCGAGGGGAACCCCTCCGACCAGACGACCGACGTCGCTATCGCCGGCGACGGGTCCGAAGTCGACGTGATGGTCGCGCTCGCAGACACGAAACAGACCGGGACGGTGACTATCGCGACGGTGACCGTCCGCGGCGACAGTGCCGGCAGCAGCGACGTCGGACTCAGCGTCGACGCACTCGGAACCGAAGCCGGCGAGTCCTACACCGTGAGCGAGAGCGCGGACGCGTCGCTCAACGTCAGGGCACTCCCCGACCCTGACCCTGATCCGGACCCTGACCCGGACCCTGACCCTGACCCGGCGAACTTCGGGGTGTCGAACCTGCAAGCCCCCGACAGCGCGACGCAGGGCGACGCAATCGACGTCTCCGCCGAGATCACGAACGACGGTGACGAAGATGCCACGCAGGACGTCGAGTTTCGCCTCGACACCGACGGGGACGGCACCTTACAGTCCGACGAGGCACTGACCTCGCAGGAACTGACGCTCGACGGTGGCGACGCCGAGACCGTGACGTTCGAGGACGTCGACACGAGCGGGCTCGACGCCGGCGACTACGAACACGGCGTCTTCACCGACGACGACTCGGCGACGGCGACGATCACTATCGAGGAGTCCGACGAATCCACGCCGAATCTGGAGACCGCGGTCCAGCTAGCGCCGAGTAGTGCGACTGTCGATTCCGGCGACTCGACGACCTACGACGTGGTCGTCGAGAGCGCCGACGGCGGCGTCGGGGCGTACGACTTCGGCGTCACCCTCGCCGACCCGAGCGTCGCCTCGATAACCGACGTGAGCGTCCGGGGCGACCCGTCGTCGGAGACGACCGACGTCGCCATCGACGGCGACGGTGGCTCCGTGGACGTACAGGCCGCGCTGGCCGATACGTCCGATAGCGGGAGCGTCACCATCGCGACGGTCACCGTCCGCGGCGACAGCGCTGGCTCCAGTGACGTCGGACTCAGCGTCGACGCGCTCGGGACCGAAGTCGGCGAGTCCTACACGGTGACCGATACCGACGGGGCATCGATTACCGTCGACGCAGTCGAGGAACCGGACCCAGACCCGGCGAACTTCGAGGTGTCGAACCTGCAAGCCCCCGACAGTGCGACGCAGGGTGACGCCGTCGACGTCTCCGCCGAGATCACTAACGACGGTGACGAAGCAGCCACGCAGGACGTCGAGTTCCGCCTCGACACCGACGGGGACGGCACCCTGCAGTCCGACGAGGCGCTGGACTCGGAAGAGGTGACCTTGGATGGCGGCGACGCCGAGACCGTGACGTTCGAGGACGTCGATACGAGCGGACTCGACACCGGCGATTACGAACACGGCGTCTTCACCGACGACGACTCGGCGACGGCGACGATCACTATCGAGCCCGCCGACGATTCGGACGACCCGGCGGAGTACACGCCGGACGAGATAGCACACGCGAAGTACGACGCGCACCTCGACGAACTGAGCGACCGACGCGCTATCGCCGTCGAGGCCATCGCGAAGCGCCAGCCGTTCCCCGACGGCACCCACCCGTCGGACATCAAGACCCGAGAGGAGATCGCACAGGACTGCTACGGGAAGTCCTTCGACGAACTGAGCCGCGAACAGGCCATCGAGACCCAGAACGCCTACGACGAACAGTTCGGCGACTTACCGTCGGACCCGGCGTACAGTCCCGACGACATCGCCCACGCGAAGTTCGATTCGCACTTCGACGAACTGAGCACCGACCGCGCCGTGGCAGTTCAGGCGATCTACAACCGGCAGCCGTTCACCGACGGAACTGGTCCGTCGGACTACACGACCCGAGAGGAGATCGCACAGGACTGCTTCGGGAAGTCCTTCGACGAACTGAGCCGCGAACAGGCCATCGACACGGTGAAGTCATACGAGATGCAGTTCGGCAGCAAACTGCTGCACTAACACGACGAGTGGGAGCAGGTGACAGTCGCCGGCGGTGGCGACGGTCGCTCGCCGTCCCACCGCCGGCGAGCGGTTCCCCACGCTCGGACGGTGTTCGACTCAGTTCCCGCAGCAAGCACGACGGCGTCTCTGTGTCTTCTTCGAGAAGCGACACCTGATGCTTCGAACGTGATTCGTGCAGCTAACCAACGACTGGCGGATATCGGCCGACTGTTGGTTAGCTTCGCGGGACGCTATCGCCGTGTACGAGGATACGCCTATGCCCGTCGGGACAGCACGAGACACCGTTCAGTACCGCAGCCGAGAGCGGCGACACGACACGCGTCGGTATGTGACTGCTAGCCTGTCAGGACAACGCGAGCAGGTGCGTCGAGTCTGGCCCCGTCTCGGCGACGACGTACAGCGTCCCGTCGTGGAGTATCGGCCCGGGGCCGACGCGGCCGTGGAACGTGCGCTCGTAGCGCACCGCCGGACCGGAGCCGACCAGCCCCGATTTCGGCGTGGGGTCGAGTGCCCATAGCCGGTCACCGCCGACGAACAGCGTGCCCCGGCCGATAGCCGGGGCCGTGTGTTGCCTGTTTCCGAGTCGGTGTGTCCAGCGGACCGACCCCGACTCGCTGTCGACGGCGTGGAGTTCGCTGGACATCCCGGCGAAGACGAGTCCCGAATCGAGACCGATACCGCCAGGACCCCACCCGGTCTTGACCGACCACCGACGCTGGCCACTGGAACTGGTCTCACCACCCAGCGCGTACGTCACGCCGTCCCGACAGGTGACGTACACCGAGTCCGTGTCCGCCGACGGCGGAGCGACTGGTGGCGCCGGGAGTCGGAAGCGCTGGACACCGGTCCCGTGGGTGAGCGTGAGCACTGCGACTTCACCCGCTTCGGTCGCCACGGCGGCGGCGTAGCCGTTCCACACCGGCGGGCTGGGGAGGACGGTTCCGAACAGCCGCCGCGACCAGACCGTCTCGCCGCTCTCCGGGTTGAGTCCGAACACTCGCTCGCCCGCCCCGACGATGAGCGGCGTTCCGGGATACATCGAGGGGCCGACCGGGGGCACGTCGGTCTCCGCCGACCACCGTTCGTCGCCGCTGTCGGCAGCGAGGGCCCGGACCGCGTTCTCGGCGCTGTCGGCTGCGAACACCGTCCCGCCCCGAACGACTGGCGACCCTTCGATGCCGTCCTCGCGCCACAGTTCCGTTCCGTCCTCGGCGTCGTAGACACGGAGGCCGGCAGGGGTCGGCAGATAGACCCGACTGCCCGCGACGACGGGAGCGGTTCGTTGCAGGTCGGTGACCGGGACCCGCCACTCCTCGTCGACGCCGTCGACGGGCGCCTTGCCGGCGGTGATTCCGTGGACGCTCCGGGTGTTGCCGGCGTTACAGCCGAAACTCGACCAGTTGCCGTCGGCGCCGTATATGTCCTTTTCGGGGTTGAGATCCGGCGTTGCTGGCGCTGGCGGTTCGTCGGCGCTCGCCGAACAGCCTGCGAATCCGCCCAGCGCACTGACGCCGAGTGCTGCGAGGAATCGTCGTCTGGAGGGCACGTCCCGCGCTCAATCGCGTCTGGTACAAATGTCTTGTGTCCTCTCAGGCGGTGATAGCGACGGTGTCACGCTTCGTCCGCCCGCACTGTGGCCCGGCGCTCCGGGACGAGGTCGAGTTCGTCGTCGACGTCGCCGAGAACGAACAGCGCGTAGTACCGCAGGTACGTCACCACGGGTACCTGAACGAAGGCTGCGGCGACGACTACCGAGAGCCCGGAGGCCAGTCCGACGAGCGCTAGCACCGCAAGCCCCACGGAGGGAACTGCCGTGAATAGCACGAATCCGATTGCGCCGAGGATACCGAACGGAATCAGGAGGAGGACGGCGGCTATCGCGACTGCTATCGTGACGACGAGGCCGCCCACGAGCGTCAACACGAACGCTACGACGGCGTAGGCGACGTACTGCCACGGATTGGCTTTGATCGATCGCCAGAGACGGGCCCATCCGCCGAGGACGGGGCAGTCTTCCAACACCATGATGGGCACGACGAAAACCGTAGTGAACTCGCCGACCAGACCGGCCAGAATCGAGATGAGGACGACCACCGGCAGCACCAGCACTAACGCGGCGACCGAGGCTCCGCCGGCAGGCAGTCCAGCGGGGCCGCCCGTTCCGGTGAGGACGGGAACCAACACGAGTGCGAGGAGGCCCGCGACGAGACTCAAAACCACCAGCCCGACGAGGACCCGGAATCCGAACAGGCGGAGTCCCTGTCGCCATCGGTCGCGCCAGGACTGTCGAATAGCGACCGTTTCGGTGCGGAGCGACTCGACGAGGACGAACTCCATTATCGACCCCACCAGGAGGAACGCGAGGCCGACTAGAAGCGCCACGGCGACGATCGCGGCGACGAGGAACCAGATACGGGGTCCAATATCTTGAATCGGAGGGGCCCCACCGGGCGGTGTGCCCTGATCGAACGGCATGTTGAACTGGACGGTGTTGACGTTCGCGCCGGTACCTCCGACGAAGAAGACGACGAGCGCGAGTCTGAGCCACCGCGAGCGGTCGATTGGCCACAGGAACGCACGTGTGGCGGCCAGTGCGTCTTCTATGTCCTCCACCGCGTAGAGTACCATACCGCTAAGTTGTCATTCGAACCATATAATTTCGAGTTTATGTGGTAAGATACCATTCCACAATGGCGGGACACTCCGCCGGCGCGCTCGACGACGCTCGTTCGGACTGACGGACGCCGCCGTCGACGCCGCCGAGCGACGGCTTCGTGTGACCCGAATCCCCGCCTGAAGCCCTGCCACGCCGTGTCTGTGCGTATGCGTCACAGTAGCGATAGAAGCTTGATACGTCTCCAGCATCTATACCCGTCCTCTACTGTGACGACGCCAACGACTCGACATCTCGGTTTGCTGTTTGGGACCCTCGCGCTGCTCTGGGGTCTCTCTTTCGTCGCCATAAAGACGGGTCTCGAGGGGTTCCCGCCCGTCCTGCTTGCGGCGCTGAGACACGACATCGCCGCCGCGGTGCTGGTCGGCTATGCCGTCTCCCGAGGCCGGACGCTTCGCCCCCGGACCCGTGACGACGTCGCACTGATGCTCGTCGGCGGGGCGCTCCTCATCGGCGCGCACTTCACGCTGCTGTTTCTCGGGCAGCAGTACGTCCCGAGCGCCTACGGCGCTATCCTGCTCAGTCTCACGCCGGTGGTGACGCCGGCGTTCGCGGCGACGCTGCTCCCGAGCTATCGGGCCCGCCCCCACGAGATTATCGGGACCGTCAGCGGCTTCCTCGGCGTGGTCGTCATCGCGAACCCGTCGCCGGGTGCGCTGGGGTCGCGTGGACTGGGTATCGCCCTGCTCATCGGGGCCGCGGTCGTCTTCGCGGCGGGCGCGGTGCTGACCGAACGGTACACGACGACGCTCCCACTGGTGTCGGTGCAGGCCGGGATGACCGCCGTCGGTGCTGTCATCCTCCACGCGGTCAGCGCCGCGTTGCCGTCAGAACAGGTGGGCGCGGTCTCGGCCGGCGTCGAACACCTCGTTGCCCTCGTGTACCTCGGCGTCTTCGCCAGCGCGGTCGGGTTCC
The DNA here is from genome assembly GCF_014647235.1 of Haloarcula pellucida. GTDB lineage: Archaea > Halobacteriota > Halobacteria > Halobacteriales > Haloarculaceae > Haloarcula > Haloarcula pellucida. The sequence goes on along the minus strand of NZ_BMOU01000003.1, from coordinate 120,381 downwards.
TGTTGTACTTCCGGCTCGTCGACGCCGTCGGAGCGGCCGAGACAAGTCTCGTCTCCTATGCAGTGCCGGGGGTGACCGCCGTCTTCGGCTGGCTCTTGCTCGACGAAGTGCTCACGCCGCTGACCGTCGTCGGCTTCACGGCCATCCTCGCCGGGTTCGCGTGGGTGAAAGCCGACGTGTTGCGGGCGACACTCCGTCGGCGTCGCCGGTCGGACGCCTCACCGGCCAGCGACGGGCGGGGCGACTACGTGGTCGTCGGCGGGAACGCCTACTGGTCGGGGTGTGACTGACGCCCGGCGATACGCCTCACTGCTGACTCACAGGCGTCGGCCTCCGCCAGAAAGATAGGGTGGTCCCGGACCAGTGATGGCTGCAGCGGGGATGGCGCGAATTGCACCGTTGGGGTGGGGGTTCTGGTACGGGCAATTGCGGCCCGGGACAACCTACCCTATGTGCCATCCGATATTTATTATTCAGCGGATAAGACCGACTCGGTGCCGGCTGTCGGTGCGGTTAACCGGCAGCCAGCGACCTTATCGTCACGATAACTGCGGTTTCGTCGGCGACGTGGCGGTCGAGGACCCCCTGATTGGAGGGGTACGCCGCCACTCTCTACACCGGCCGTCCAGCCTCCGAAATCTCTGTGTCGGATACGATCGGGGTCACTGGGGCGAGGAGACGCACACGACCGAACTCGCCGGTCAGGAATCGGACACGCGGACGATAACCACGCCCTCGTTCTCGTAGGCTATCTCGTAGCGGTCGGCGGCCTGCAGCGAGTCCCGCATCCGGTCACTCTGGGTGTGATCCATGCCGCGGACGGTGTAGTGACCCTTCGGTACGTAGACGTAGTCCGGCGAGTGTCCCGACGACTGGAGGTGTCTCGTGAGACAGGCCGCGTCCTCGCACTCGGAGATAGACTCGTACAGTTCCAACTGTGACTGGTAGCGCTCCGGCGTGGTCCACTCGACGCCCCACGGGCCGACGAGGATGGTCCGGTCGGTGAGCAGGGGGAACCACTCGGCGGCGTCGCCGAGCACGACGAACGAACTCGACGGTGCGGTGTTCTGTTCGGTCCACGTCATCGCTTTCTCGTCCGACCCGTCCATGAACGCCGGCATCGTCGTACTCCCGTTGTGAGAGTTCGAGGCGCTCGCGACGAAGGCCGTCCCCAGTCCCACTGCGCCCAGCACCAGTACTCCGGCGACGAACAGACTGACGGTTCGCCGGCGGTCGAGCGGCAGTCCGGCCCGGCGGATTCTGGGGACGACGACCTCTACGAGTAGGACGGCCGTCAGCATCGACCCCGCGAGGAACTGGAACCGTGGCTTGCCGACGACGTACCCCAGGCTGAACAGCCACGCGGGCAGGAACCACTGGCGACGAGACAGCGCGTAGCCCGTTCCGGCGTATGCAGCGACGTAGTACAGCGCCTCCGTATCGAAGTCCATGAGGTAGACGAACTCCGAGAGGACGCGGCCCACGCCGCCACCGAGTCCGGAGTGAGTGCCGGCGGCGGCGGTGAAGATGCCGACGCCGTGATGTTGTATCACTTCGACCCACCACGGCGCGGCGAGCAGCAGACCGCCGCTGGCGACGGCGGCACCGGCTACCAACCCGGTGATCGACCGGTCGAAACTGACAAACAGCAGGAGGTACGTCAGCCCGAAGACCACGGTGTAGGTCGGATGGGTCAGGACCGTCAGCCCGAAACAGACCACGCCGGGGACCAGCCATCGGCGGTCCCCGCCGCGGAACAGCCGGAGTCCGACGTAGGTGCCGGTGAGGACCAACAACAGCCCCATCGCACGGACGATACCGCCCGCCGAGAGGTGCCACTGAAGCGCCGCCGGCGTCACGGCAAACAGCACGCTCGCGACGGCCGCCCGCCGCGACGAAGCGAGCAGTTCGCGCGCGACGAAGTAGTACGGAACCAGATACAGCAGGACCAACACTCCCGGGACGTACCGGGCGTACGCGATGGGTCCGATGCCGGTCAGGTCGCGCAGGACCGCGGCGACGTAGAACATCAGCGGCGGGTACGCGAAGGGGACGCCGCCTTTCGTGTACCCCGGAATCTGCTCCGGGAGCGCGTAGCCGTGTGTGCGTATCTGGTCGGCTATCTCCAGATAGAGGCCCGCCCCGTAGGCGGGGTAGTCGTGGGTGGCGAGATAGGTGACGTACATCAGCGCCCCGACGAGAAGCACGGCTCCGAGCAACGGCACGTCCTCGCCGCCGAAGACGCGTCTGCGGCGTCGACTCACTCCGTCGGTGAGTGGGCCCGACTCGACTCGGCCGTCTGATGCGACTCGCTCGTCGGATGGGGGGTCACTCGACATGGCTCAGTTCTTCCACTCGATGGTGATGTGACGGTGGATGCTGGGCCGCCACGGGGACCAGTACAGTTCGACGCCGGCCCAGACGACGACGGTCCCGACGGCCACAACCACGGCGGCCACTTCCGGTCCGCCGGCCCAGGCCGGCAGGACGTACATCACGGCGTTGACGACGGTATTGCCGAGGACGCCTTCGACGGCGCCGAAGATGGCCCCGAACACGCCAGCGGTGTCAGCGGAGTCGGACGCTCCCTCGTCCCCGTCCGCTGTCGCGCTCTGGAGACCCGCTTGCTGGGCGCTCGGCCCACCCGAACTCTCGTCACCGGTGTTCAGCCGTTCGGCCTCGTAGGGGAACGCGACGTCCATCGACCAGACCACCTCGCCGTCCTCGTCCACTTCGAAGACGCGGTTCCCGTTCGAGTCCGTGACGAGGGTGTGCCCGTTGGGCAGTCTGTCGGCGTCACGGGGCCACTGGAGTCGCGCGTCTTTCCACGTCCAGGTGCGTTCCCACCCGCCGTCGGCCCGCTGATACTCGACGAGACGACTGTTCTCCGAGTCGGCGACGAGGGCCGCCGGGCCGCCCTCGGACCGTGGGATGTAGTCGGGGTTGTGCTGCTCGTACAGCGTCTCGTGGTCGCCGTCGCTCCCGAGCGTCTGGTTCGCCAGCATCCCGGTCTCGCGGTCGAGGAACACCACCTGGTCGTGGTTCCTGACGCTGACCATGATGCGGCCGTCAGACAGCACCTCGACGTCGTTGATGTGCGTCCAGTCCTCGGGGTAGGGACCGCCGGACTCGTCGGTCGCGAACGCGTTCTGGGCGCTCCACGCCCACGTGGTGAGTCCCGTCGTCGTGTTCACGACGAACACTCTGTCCTTGGCGATGTCCGCGACGACGACGTGGTCCTCGTCGATGCGGTCGGCGTCGTGCCACCTGGTCGAGTGTTTCCCCTCGGTGACACGGCCGAAGATGCGCTCCGTCTCGCCCGTCGAGAGGTTGACCCGCTCGATGACGTTCCGAGTACACACTTCTTCGCCACCGCACTCCTCGGGTGTGAGGTGGTCGGCCGCGACGTATTCGACGGTCATCTCCGTTCCGGGGACGGGGTCTACGTCCCAGTAGCGGGTGTGTGAGTCGTTGTAGTACTGGACCGTCCCGTCGGGGCCGACGGCGATTAGCTCGGCTTTCGCCCGTGGCCCCTCGTTCCCCCGTCCGAGCCAAGAGTTCGAGTCGGTGGCTATCACCGTCACGCCGTCCCGTTCCTCGGCGACGCCGTTGCCCTCGGCGAACCGCTCTGCCGTCGCCGCTTGGTCGGACGATGCGTACCCCGTCGCCACCGTGGCTCCGGCGGCGACCAGCAGACAGACGAAGAGCAACCGCAGACCGGATTTCAGACCGTTCACTACGGGTATCAAGTGTCGACAGCCGATTTATTATATAGACAGTAATAGACCGCGCCACGACAGGGACGCCGCTCTAGACTGTCCTACCGATCAACACGTCGAACGCTTGTCGGTGCATCGACCGATTTCGGTTTCGAACCGGGCCGATGGAAACGGTACGTTAACCCATACGACCGCCCGCCCGTCGACTTAGCGGCAAAATAATAACACGATATCGTGCTTAGATGCGATACGATGGTGGGTAGCGAGCGGTCTCGTTCTGTCCTACTGGTGCTGGCGACACTGCTGGTGCTGTCGGTCTTTGGCCCCGTCACCCCGCTCGTCGAACGGGGGCCGACGGAGGAAAAGACCGTCTCGGACGTCGGGTTCGTCAGGCCAAGCGAGGACGGCCACGTCCGACTCTGGCCGTATACGAGTCGTGGGCACTCGTTCAACCAGGCGACCCTGCCCATCAACGCCGTCGTCACGACAGACGCCACGACGGTGTATCAGTTACTCACGTCCACGCCGAGCGGCGCGGAGCGGTTGTACTGGAACAAGACGGCCCAGACCTGGGAACCCGGGTCGACCGAGCAGGGGAACGTGACCATCAACGGCACTGGCGTCTACTGGAGCGAGTCGACGGGGTCAGAGCGATACACGTTCGTCATGACGAACACGTCGGGTCGGTGGACCGACGCGACGTACCAGATTCACGACGGGACGTACTTCGGGTCGCGGTACCACCTCAGACTGTACGAAGGGGGGGACGGTACCGAGAAGTGGACGGCGATTCAGGCCCATCACGAACACTGGGACTGGTTCCGCCTGCGACACGACGTCGGGAGCCTCAGCCGCGCCCAACACCACCTCGAGCGCGACTTCCTCGGGACCGGCGTCGTCAGGGAAATGCGTCGCGAACGCTGGGGCAACGGCGGCGCAATCGACGCCGACGGGTGGGTTACGGTCATCGAACCACGACGGCGGGTGATGCTAGGGCCGCAGTACCACCACGACCGGCCGAGCGCGCTGGCCCCGCTCGTGTTCTTCCTCCCACTGCTCGGTCTCGGCGCGGCCGGGACGCTCTCCGGACTGACGGCCGACGCTCGCGCGTCGCTCCGGTGGATTCGCGAGAGCCGATTCTCGCGCTATCACGCCGCGCTGTTCGCATCGACGTCGCTCCTTCCACTTGTCGTCAGGGTCGGTGCGATAGCCGCCGAACGCGCGTTCCCCACCGCACAACCGCAGGTCGTCGGCGCCCCGTTCTACGTGTTGCTCGTCGTGGGACTGCCGGCCGCCGCGCTGGCGTTCGGTCGACACCTCCGAACGACGGACGGGTTCACCGTCGCCGTCGTCGGGTTCGGGGTCGGGATAATGGTAGATTACGCCTACCTCGACTTGTCTGTCGTTTCCTACGGCGCGTTACTCCAGCGCCTCGTCCTCCTGTTGGGACTTGGGCTCATCGGCGCAGGAGGGAGCCGCTGGGCGGCCGAACGGACGACACGGTACCGCTACTGGGTGATCGGCGCGGTTATTTGGGTCGGGATGCTCGTCTGGCCGCTCATCGGTCGGTGACCGACGCCGGTTAAGTCGAGCTATGTGGGCTTATTTAGACGATAATAAAGTCCGGAGACGTCCAGTCCGTAACTACCCGATGCCGCTCCTCTCCTCCATCTCGGCTGCTGCGTCCATCCCCGCGACTATCGAGTCACGAACCGCCCGACGACCGACAGTCGCCGTCGAATCATAATGCCCGACGATCCGCCAGCAGAGCGACCACCCGTCGACCGGATCGGCCGGCGGCGTGCTCTCGGCCTCATCGGGACCGGGGTGTTCGGTCTCCTCGGCGGCTGTTACGGCCCCGACGGGCTACTCGACCGGTCGGTACCGGGCGAACCGCTCTCGGTCTCCATCAAATCGCTCCCGGCCGACGCGGACACGCGCGCCCTTCGCATCGCTCGGTTCCTCGCGGAGAACTTAACCGCCGTCGGGGTAGACGCCACCGTCGTTCCGACGCGTCGAGAGACACTCATGCGTGACGTCCTCGTGAACCAGCAGTTCGACGTCTACGTGGCGCCGTTCCCCGAACGCGCCGACCCGGACTTCCTCCGCCCACTCTTTCACTCGCGGTACGCGGAGACGGCCGGGTGGTACAACCCCTTCGGGTTCGAGGACGGCGATGTCGACAGCCTCCTCGAACTCCAACGTCGACAGCGCGGCGACCAGCGACGGCAGACGCTCGCCACGATTCAGGAGCAACTCTCGCGGGCCCAACCGCTCTCTGTCGTCGCCTTCGTCGACGAACTCCGGGCGCTCTCCTCGTCGGTCGCCCTCGGGTACGACGCCAACGACGTCCACTCCAAACTGGGATATCTCACCCTCTCCCCGGCGGAACTCGACACCCGACCGGACCAAGCAGTGCGCCCGGCTACCGAGACGACTGGGACGCCCGAACGGACCGAGACGACGCGGACGCCCGAACGGACCGAGACGAGCGACGGCACCATCCGCATGACGCTCACGGACGAGCGAGCGCTGAAGAACCTGAACCCGCTGTCGGCGACCGCTCGCGGCGACGGCGTCGTGACGAGTCTCCTCTATGACTCGCTCGGCCAGCGAATCGACGGCCGGGTTCGCCCGTGGCTGGCCGATTCGTGGACGTGGTCGGGCGAGTTGCCGGTCGACGGCACGCTCGACGTATCGATTCGTGAGGACGCCACGTGGCACGACGGCACCGACCTAGACGCGAACGACGTGGCGTTTACATATCGGTTCCTCTCGGACACCTCGATGGGCGCGCTCGAGGACCCCGTCCCGGCACCGCGGTTCAGTGGTCGCGCGTCGCTGCTCACCGACGTCGAGGAACTCGACAACACGACGGTCCGACTGGCGTTCGATTCGGTCAGTCGCGCCGTCGCACGAGAAGCGCTCACAGTGCCGGTTCTCCCGGCACACGTCTGGGAGTCGAGGGCCAGCGAAGCGCTCGCCGGCGGCATCGACACCGAGGAGACGCTCACCGAGGCCGTCGTCTGGGCCAACCGGGACCCGGTCGGGAGTGGGCCGTTACAGTTTCGCCGGTTACAGCCACAGGAGCGACTCGTCCTCTCCCCGTTCGAGGACCACTTCCTCGCCGACGCCACGGCCACCCACCTCCGCCCGTTCGCCGGTGGCGTCGCCTACGATGGGTTGACCTTCCGACGCGCCCCGTCCTCCGAAGCCGCTATCTCGCTGATCAAGAACGGCGACGCCGAGGGGACGGGTCTGGGTATCGCGCCGTCGAGCATTCCGACTATCGGCCGGGATCCGTCGCTGAATCTCTCGGTGACGCCCACCCGAACCTTCTATCACGTCGGCTACAACGCGCGCCGGCCACCGTTCGACGACCCGGCGTTCCGCCGTCTCGTCGCCCGTCTACTGGACAAGGGCTACTTCGCCGACGAGGTGTTCGAAGGCTACGGGGACCCGGCGGCGAGTCCGCTCGCGCGCACCGACTCGCTCGCACCGAGTCTGGCGTGGGAGCAGCGCGACCCGGCGACCCCCTTCTTCGGTGAGAACGGCCGACTCGATACTGACCGGGCCCGAGGGGCGTTTCGAGACGCCGGGTATCAGTACACCGACGAGGGCGAACTGGTGGTGACCTGACCGTGGTGTTACTCGAGTTCCTCGGCAAACTGCTCGTTGGCGTCCTCGCGATGGTCGCCATCGCTGGCTGGCTGTTTCTCGACCGTGAGCAGGCGACCGCGGTACCACAGCGGTCGTGGCAACGGCTCCGCGAGATAGCCCCACACCTGTCCCTTCTCGTCGGCGTCCTGGCGCTGAACAGGGTCTTTCGCAACCTCGGGCAGGAGCTATCGTGGATGCTGGGCTGGAACATCACCGGACTCATCTACACCATCGAGGGGGACTTCGTCGCACTGGTGCAGGTGATCGCGACGCCGCCGTTGACCGTCTTTTTCTCGTTCGTCTACCTGTACGGGTACGTGTTCCTCGCGACGTTCCCAGTCGTGGCCTACTGGCTGCTCGCCGACGCGGATCCGATTCAGCGGACGCTGGTCGCCTACGCACTCAACTACGGCATCGGACTCGTCTTCTACACGCTGTTTGTCGCGTTCGGCCCGCGGAACCTCCTCCCGAACACCGTACAGGAACTCCTCTATACGGCGTATCCACAGTCACAGATTCTGACGAGTACCGTCAACACCAACACGAACGCGTTCCCGTCGCTCCACACCTCACTGTCTGTGACAGTCGCGCTTCTGGCACGCCGAACGCGCGACGTCTATCCCGGATGGTACGCACTCTCGACGGGACTCGCAGCGCTCGTCGTCGTCTCGACGATGTACCTCGGCATCCATTGGGCGACGGACGTCGTCGCTGGCGCACTACTCGCCGTCGCCAGCGTGCGTCTCGCCGACCGATACCACGACCTCCCGCGGGTCGGTGAGCTACTCCCCGAACGGACGCGCGTCCGGACCGCCGAGCGACGGAACGACTGACACAGCGTCGTGGCCGTCGAACGTCGCGTTTACAAAGTATCACATCGCATTCGCCAGACGCTCTGGCTATGTGGCTATGTTAATAAACGATGCTGAAACGGTGACTACGTGTGTAGCAGAAACTCACTTACCGAGCATAAACTTGCACCCACGTATGGAGGACCGGGCAGCGAACTTCCCCGAGAACGGGACTACGCGTGGCAAACTCGGTGAGACGGCCGCCGTCGGACCGTCGTCGAACCCGAGACAGCCGAGGGGAAGAAACGACGCAGACGACCACGACGCGCCGCTACAGACTATCTGCGGCGATTTCACCCTCTCACACCCCGATATCGCACTGACAGACGTGACGGCGGAGGCTTCGGGTGTCACAGTCCGACCGGAGCGAGTGGTCGCGGACGGGTCTGATACGTTGTTCGTGTTCTCGGTTCACGGCGACGAGTTCGATACGTTCGAACAGACGCTTGCTACGGCCGCGTCCGTCTCGGATTTCGTGCTCCTCAGCAGCGACAGGGACGGCCGCTGTTACCGGGTAACTCTCACAGAAGAGACGCTGACTATCGCATCGACGTTGACCCGACTCGGTGCTCGTGCTATCGACGTCGTCGGGTCGGTGGGCGAGTGGGACGTCCGGGCACAGTTTCGGTCCCGTGAGACGTTCCTGCAGTTTCGAAGTTACTGTGCCGACCACGACATCACGTTCAGACTCCACCGACTGTGCTGGGACGACGGCGGGTCCGACTGGCGCCTCAACGGGCTCACACCCGAACAGTGGGACGCGCTCTGTCGGGCCCAGGAGGCCGGCTACTTCGACGTGCCGCGTGGCATCTCCCAGTCGGAACTGGCCGACCGACTCGGCATCTCCCCGTCCGCGGTTTCCCAACGACTCCGCCGTGCCACCAGTCAGTTAATCGAAGCCCAGTTAGAGACCGACGATTCGTGAGTCCGGTGTCTCGGCCTGACGAACGGCGTTTCTTGCCCCAGACGAGATTATCCCGAACACGCCCAAATCGGCCGACTCGGACGGTTTAAAACTGCATTAAGAGGGTATTAATGAGGTGGTAAAGGGGCTTATCGAGGTGTTAATGCTGTGTTAGGGAGTACTTAATACCTGCAATCAGACAGGTAAAGTCTATTCTCCGAATAGTCCAGACATCTATTCAGATTCATCGTGCAAAACGACTCTCTCTCTGAAACTGACGCAGACGAACAGACGCGGTCGGACTGCGAAACGACAGACGGACGGTTGCTGGGCCGACGAAAGGTGCTTCAAGGTATCGCGACAACTGCGATTGGAGGCACTCTTTCGGCCATGACTGGACGCGCGAGTGCGGCGACGACTGCGGACCGTCTCGACGGGTACTTCGAGGAGTTCGGCACGGTCATCGACGTCGTCGAAGCGGGCGCCGACGACACTGGCTCCGAGTCGGTCGTCGACGTCATCAGGGAGTACCGCGCCGACGACACGCTGCTTGTCTTCCCCCCGGGCGAGTACTACATCGACGAGCAGGTGCGCTTTACCGGCTTCGAGAAGTTCGGCCTCGTCGGGAACGACGCGACGCTCGTCCCGGCGGATTACCACTCCTTCGAGGGGCCGCAGTACCGCCTGTTCCGACTGGGCGTGGGGTACAGCCCCGGTAACCGACTCGTCTTCGACGGGTTCGACGTCGACCAGACGGCGCCGGACACCGGCATCCGCGTCATCGATACCGTCGTCGAGAATGGCCTCGAAGTCCGGAACATCACCGTCAGCGGCGAGCACGACAGCGGGACGTGGGGCCCGGGTCGGTTCGCCATCTCTGACCCCGACGGGAGCGGCCTCGTCGAGGGATTCGAGGTTCCGGACGGCGGTGCGTGGGAGGACGAGACGCCGAACGCGGGCAACATCTGGCGCGGTCCGACTGGCCTGTTAGCCAACTCCAATGAAGGGACGCTCACATTCCGGAACTGTGTCGTCGGCGCCTTCCCTGACAACGGCTTGTACGCATCCGGCGGGTCCGGTGTGATTCGCGTCGAAGGCGGTCGATATTTCAACAGCAACGGCGCGTGCGTCCGCATCGGCGGGGACGGTAGTCGTGTTCAGGGCGTGACGGTGGAAGTCGATCAGGTTCGGCCCCGTGACGAGTCCCACCGTGGTATCCGACTCGAACGCGGCGGGGACATTCGGGTCGAGGACGTTACGGTCCGCAATTTCGCCCCACTCCCGACCAGTTTCGGAATCTCCGTGATGGGCAACTGTACGTCGGCGTGGATAGAGAACGCGGACGTCTACATCGCCGGAGACGAGCTGAACTACGGTGTCGTGTTGGCGCCTGACTGCGGTGACATCACGCTGGTGCATTCCCGAATCGAGATGGACACTCCAGGTGGCTTCGCACTGGAACTCAACGAGAGCAGCAACACCAGTGAGGTCACCTGTAACTACCTGAATATCGTCGGCAACACCGGCGACGAGTCCGCGAAAGCCGCAATCCGCTGTGACCGGGACAACGTCCGATTCGGTGCGGTCACCGTCGATCAGCCCGCCGGATCACAGCGCCGTGCCATGGTGAATACCGGCGACGACGTCACGATATACAAGGGTGAGTATCGTGCCAGCGAGTTCCCAATCATCGACCTCGGGAACGGGACCCACGTCCAGGATATCTATGCGGAATCTTACGGCGACAACGAGGCTTACTGCCTCTACCCGGATAGCGCCAACGTCTACCTCAAGCAGAACACGCTTCGCGGTGGCATCAAAGACCACGGGTGTGACAACCTAAAGACCGTCGGTAACGAGTTTTGAGCCCCGCTAGTTACGTCATCTGATTCGACGCCGCTCGTGTATGCATTGATTTTCAATGGCTGCGAAATCGCACCCAGAACGACGTCGGTTTACGCTCGTTTACGCATTTCCCAGAGGTCGTCAATGGTAATGACTTCGACAGCGTCGCCTTGTTGATCGATGTAGCCAAGGAGCTGTTCGTACTCCTCGACGTCCATCGTGTTCCGCTCGTCGAAGTGGTGGAAGTTCAGGATACCGCAGTTCCGGAACCGGCCTACGTTGTCGACGACACGCTTTGCGATGTCAAGGTCGTGGCCGATGGTTCGAGGGAGAACCAGCGGATCGAAGCTGTAGACGCCCGTCGTGTTCACGTCTCCGGCTTGATTCATGCCGCCCGCGTAGTGGTATTTGGGAGCGACCGAGAGGACGGTCCCGTCGTAGTTGTTGCCCGGGTACACGATATACTCGGCCTGTTCGAAGCCGCGTTCGACCAGCCACGTCTTGTTCTGTCGCAGTGTCTGTGCGAGTCGCTCGGCACTCATCTGGTGGAAATCAAAGGCAATGGTCGCGTGAGAGACAATCTCGTCACCGGCCCGCTGGCGCTCTTCGAGTTGACCAAGGCTCATGAACGTGTCTTTTCCGACGAGTTGTGGCGCAGCGGCCATCGTAACCGGGAAGTCGAATCGGTCGTGGATGGGTGCAGCGTCCTCGTAGTAGATCTCACGACCGTCGTCCCAGCTCAGGATAATGTACCCCTTGTCGGGTTTGCTGTGGAGGCGCATGTCGTCGATCAACACTTCTGCCCTGGCGTCACTGGCATTGAGTACGTGAACCTGCAACCGGTCTACGTCGTGGACATCGAAGACATCGCCGCTGGTCGTGAACGTTCCCGGTGCAGTGCGGAACCACGCGATGTCCCCGTGCCGATGTGATATCTGTCGCAACGACCGGGCTAACCAGTTCCCGGACGAGTCGACCAGGCGTATGTTGATCGCGATTCGACTCGGTGTCGGGGTTCGGACTGCCATCGATATCTCGGTGTCCGAAAAGTCCTCTCCGGCGACCGAACGCTCGATGAGCGGGCCATTGCCGTTCTCGCCGACCAGCCGTGCACTCTGTGACCCGGTGAACGCGATAGGACTCTCGGTGAGAGTCCCCGAGCGGACGGACCACTTCGAGAGCGTCTCGAAGTCTTCGTAGCTGTCTCCGGGGTGGGCGTACCGTTCCCGGCTGTCGTACTCGGTCGTCGCCGGCATCGCTGTTTCCGTCTCCGTCGGCGTCGGTTGCTCGGTCGCTTTCGCCGACGTCGGAGATGGTGCCTGGGTCTCGGTATCGGAAGCGGGGTCCTCTGTGGTAATGTTCGAGACACATCCAGCTACGACGCCGGTCGACAACACGGCTGTCCGTCTCACGAACTGCCGCCTATTGGAGGGCATTATCGACAGTACCGGTCTGGTTTATAGATAATTACTGAGTTGATAATGACACCTTATAACAGGCACACCTGCCGTTCCAAACCGGTGATGCCTCGTTGTATATCGACACTACGTGTTACTTTTTCTGGAGATCATCTCCGCTGTACCGTGGCAGTATCACTGACGACGGGTTGTCCCGCTTGCAAAAGAACACGGACGGGTCGGGACTCTGACTAGCTTGAACCGCTTTGCTCTCCGAGTCCCTGAAACTCCGACCCTCTCAAGCTCCAATTACGCTGGTTTCCCGAGAGCGACACGCCGTCGACGAATCTGTTGTCGGCGACGATGGCGTCCTCGGTGGTCGCTCGGCTGTACTGGTAGAGTCGCCCACTTTTGAAGTCGCAGTTCTTGAGTCTAAGGTAGTCCGCACCGTCGTCGAGGAGGAGATCGAGTCCGCCACCGGTGTGAGTGAACGAACAGCCCCGGACGTCGACCCACGGAGCGTCGACGACGAGGCCGTGGCGCTTTCCGCCGTCGTCTGGGTCGATGCTGACGTCCCAGTTCTCTAAGACGACGTTCGGACGGTCGATGCGGCCGAGGTGTGCGTTCGACTGTGCGCTCCCGGTATCAGTTATCGTCCAGTTCGAGGCGATTATCTGTCCGAGGTCGGGGTCGTCGCCAGTGAACGCACAGACGTACTGATTGGCGTGACTCTTTACGTCGACGTTCGAGAGAGTGCAGTGGTCGACGTCGCCGTTTACACGCACCAGTTCAGAGGGCGTGGCCTGCTCGGCGACGATCTGGATGCTGTCGGCGACGGCGTGACTCGCGTCCGTCACCCACAGAGCGGCATAGGAGTACCCGCGGTCCTCGGCGTCGTCATTGACGAGTTTACACTTGTAGGCGTAGTCTCCGTCGCCCAGTCGGAGCATGCCCGCTCCGCAATTCTTGACGTTCGTGTTCCGTATCGCGACCTTCCCGTTGTGTCCGGCCGAGTAGATGCCGTTGTTGATGAACCCCTCGATGTCGCTGTTCTCGACGACGAGATAGCCGCGATGATCTCGCTCGATAGCCAGCCCCATGGGATGTCGTTGTTCCTTGCGGTCCGGGTCACAGAAACTCCCGTCGGACATCGTAACGGAAACGTATCCCCGGCCGCTCTCGGTCACCAGCGCGGGGGCGATGGAATAAAATGGCGGGACGACGCGGTCGAGTTCGCCCGAAAGCGTGCAGTTGTCGATTTCGAGTGAGTTGTCGACGGCCGCGATAATCGCGGCGGCGGCCACGTTCTCTTTTCGTACGTCGAACGTGACGTTCCGTGCGACGAACGCTTCGGCGTCGCCGGGAGTTCCGGTCCCGAGGCTGAGGAAGTACGCCATCTCGGGGTTCGTACAGTGGACCCGTGCCCGCGGTTTTCCGACGATACCGATGGTGTCGAACGACCGGACCGTGACGGGCGTGTTCCACGCGTACGTGCCCTCAGGCAGGTGAAAGAGTGCCCCGGAAACGTCGTCGCGGTCGACGTAGGTCTGGATAAATGCGCCGAGGTCGTCGTCCGACCCGGGCTCGATGCCGCGTTCGCGGACGTCGACGACCTGCCAGCTATCGACGGACAGGCCGTCGGCCGCGACCGTTCCCTCCACGCTGAGCGACGGCGGAGCGTGACTGTCGGACGCTGTCCCCCTGATGGGCGCGTTGAACTCCACGGCACCCGGAGCATTCGTGCTCCCTTCAGTCGCGCGCACAGACCAGTCGTCCGCAGCCGTATCCCGGATTTCGATGCAGGCGTCGCCGGTTCCCGGGGTCTGGAGCGCCGGCCGGTCGCTGGCCATCCCGATGGTCTCGACGTTCAGGAGACTGTTTCGGTTCAAGTTCAGGTCTCCGTCGAGAACCGACGACCCGATGGATTCGGGAGACTCTCGCGCTCGCCCGATACCGGCCAACCACGGTAGACCGGCCAGTCCCGTAAGCGCTAGCACCTCCCGACGCGTCCGTCTACGCCCGTCGTCGTGCCGCTGTTCGGGTTCTCCCTCGCCGACTTTGTTATTCGATGACACGTGCCATATGACGGCAAATGCAGTTCTTGTTATTCACAGCGTATCGATAAATGCGAAATTAAGCGCCCAGAGGACTACAGGAAGGCACACTCATCTGCTGTCGTCCGGCACGTGAACGCGTTTCGATGTCAGGGGTGCACGCCGAGACCTCGTCTATCGCTTCCTACTGGAAGCCGGGCCCTCTGGTCGTCCAGTCAACCTGTTCGCCGGCCAGGGACACACCGTCGACGAACCGGTTGTCGGCGACGATGGCGTCCTCGGTGGTCGCTCGGCTGTACTGGTAGAGTCGCCCACTTTTGAAGTCGCAGTTCTTGAGTCTAAGGTAGTCCGCACCGTCGTCGAGGAGGAGATCGAGTCCGCCACCGGTGTGAATGAACGAACAGCCCCGGACGTCGACCCACGGAGCGTCGACGACGAGGCCGTGGCGCTTTCCGTCGCTTCCCGGATCTATGTGGACGTCCCAGTTCTCTAAGATGACGTTCGGTCTATCGATGTGACCGAGGTGTGCGTTCGACTGGGCGCTCCCGGTATCGTAGATTGTCCAGTTCTTGGTGACGATTTGTCCCGAACTCGGACCACTGCCGAGGAACTCGCAGATGAACTGATTGGCGCCGCTGTGGATAACGATGTTCGAGAGAGTGCAGTGGTCGACGTCGCCGTTTACACGCACCAGTTCAGAGGGCGTGGCCTGCTCGGCGACGATCTCGATACTGTTGGCGACGGCGTGGCCGGCTCTGTTCACCCACAGAGCGGCATAGGAGTACCCGCGGTCCTCGGCGTCGTCATTGACGAGTTTACACTTGTAGGCGTAGTCTCCGTCGCCCAGTCGGAGCATGCCCGCTCCACAATTCCTGATGTCCGTGTTCCGTATCGCGACCTTCCCGTTGTGTCCGGCCGAGTAGATGCCGTTGTTGATGAACCCCTCGATGTCGCTGTTCTCGACGACGAGATAGCCGCGATGATCTCGCTCGATAGCCAGCCCCATGGGATGTCGTTGTTCCTTGCGGTCCGGGTCACAGAAACTCCCGTCGGTCATCGAGATGTTTACGAATCCTTGCCCGGACTTCGTCAGGAGTGTCGGTTGGATCGAGTAGTACGGCGGGACGACGCGGTCGAGTTCGCCAGAGAGCGCACAGTTGGTGATCTCGAGATGTTCGTCGACGGAGGCTATAATCGCGGAGGCGGCCACGTTCTCTTTCTGTACGTCGAACGTGATGTTGCGCGCGATGAAGATGTCGGCGTTGTTCACCGTGTCGGTGCCGAGACTGATGAAGTACGGCATCTCGATGTTCGTACACTCGACTCGGGCCTGTGGCTTCCCGACGATGCCGAACCCCTCGAACGACCGGGACGTGACGGGCGTGTTCCACGTGTACGTGCCCTCGGGCAGGTAGTAGACGGCGCTGGTGATGTCGTCTCGGTCGAAGTGGTCGTCGATGACCGCTCCGAGGTCGGTGTCAGAGCCGGGTTCGGCACCCAGTTCGCTGACGTCCACCACGTTCCAGCTATCGATGGACGCCCCGTCGATTTCGACGCCGCCTCGGATGGTTCCCACGTCCAGCATGTCGTTCCCGTTGAGATCCACGTCGCCGTCGAATTCGCGAGCGACGGCGGACGACGTCGTGCTCTCGACGTTCGACGCCGATCTTCTGTCCGCGTTCCGGCCCGCTAACAGCGCCGTCAATCCGCCGAGACTACCCATCAACGTTCGTCTGGTCGTTGCGAGACTGTCGTCGTCTCGTCTCTCGGAATCGTTCAACTCGTGTTTTTCATCTGACGGCATGGTCAGGTGTAATTGTCTTATGGCCTTCATTAACTAGCATCTAAAAATCAAATATGATATTTCCGCTCCTGTCCCTTATTGATAATCGGCCGTTTTCGAGCTTTTTACTGGCTGTAATTGGCCTTTTCCCGCTCTGATAGCCACCGGCCCGGCGCCCTCTGCGTTATTGCTCTTGATAACTGGGGGTGGGCTGATGCAACGGTGTGCGTTCTCCCCGTGGCTGACTGGCGTTTTTCGGCCCGAGTGTCAGTGTCGTCTCTGTGACGGCCCGGCCCCCACTTACGCCCGGTCTGTGGCTCTGCTGGGTGTGATTGTGAGTCTGAGACACTATCAGGCGCATAATATTGGGGCCGGTACCGCTACCCGAGAATACATGCAACGCCCACGTTCCTCGCTGCCGGCACAGATTCGCCGCGGCGTCCGTGAACCTCACCTCGTCGTCCGACGCTTGAACGAGCTGTACTTCGACCTCCATCGGCAGTACGCGGACCGACAGGACCGCGTCGACTTCTTCGAGGAGGACTGGGACAACCTGCTCCTCCTCGACGCGTGTCGGTACGACACGTTTGCAGACGTCGTCGACCTTCCGGGGACGCTCGAGTACCGCCACTCGCGATCGAGTTCGACCATCGAGTTCCTGAGCCAGTATCTCGACGGACGGGACCTGACCGACACCGTCTACGTGACGGCGAACCCGCAACACTACCGCAAGAGCGACCGGGGGTTCGTCTCGGTCGACTTCCACGACGTCGTCGAGATCTGGCAGGAAGACGGTTGGGACGAGACGTTCCGAACCGTCCGACCGGAGACGGTCGCGGACGCGACCGAGCGCGCGGCCGAACGGTACCCGAACAAGCGACTGCTCGTCCATTTCCTCCAGCCTCACTACCCCTACATCGGCCCGACGGGACAGGAACACTTCGACAACGACTCGCTGGACTTCTTCAACCGCGTGATGAACGGGGAAGTCGACATCGAAGACGAGATCCTCTGGGAGGCCTATCGGGAGAACCTCGACGTCGTGGTCCCCCACGTCGAGCGGCTGCTAGAGTCGCTTCGGGGCAAGACCGTCGTGAGCGCCGACCACGGCGAGATGTTCGGCGAACGCGCGTTCCCGCTGCCGATGCGAGAGTACGGCCACCCGTCTGGGATACACACGGAGGAACTGACGAAGATTCCGTGGCACGTCTACGACGAGGGGCCACGCAAGGACATCGTCGAGGGCGACGCCGCTACGACGGAGACAGAGGACGTCGCTACCGATGTCGTCGAGGAACGACTTCGGGACCTCGGCTACGCTTGAGTTTGCCCGACTGCGTGCCGACACTTACCGGCTCTATAATAAACACCCGACGGTGCAACAGATGGACCTAGGCATCCAGAACCTATGTCTCGCGTGTCACCCTCCGCATGTACTGTCCCGTCACGGGCGCTACCGAGGGATACGCGCACACTGATACGAACACACGACAAATCATATGCGACGAAATATCTTGAGTGGTGTCCTCTCAGTCGTCTCTGGGAAAATACTGACTCTGATGGTCACACTCGTGACGATGCCGCTGCTGTATCGGTTCCTCGGACCGGCGAAGTTCGGGGCGTATACGACGGTGATGTCCATCCACGCGCTGTTCATGATCTTCGTCAGTTCGGGCATCGCGAACGGCGTCCGGAAGTTCGTCGCCGAGGACAGAGACAGTGGCAACTGGGAAGACAACGTCGTCGGATTCTACTTCCAGATGGCGACGCTCCTCGCAGTGCTCGGCGCTTTGGGCTATCTCGGCGCCGTCCGGTTGGGACTCGTTGCCCAGTACTTCGACCCATCCTTCGAGCCCTACTTCACACTCATGGTGCTCATGGTCGTCGCCGCCCAGTTCTGGGGGTACGCCCGCCGGACGCTGATGGGGTTTGGTCTAGAGCGGTACTCGGAACCGCTGAAAGTTCTCTATCACGTTGCCTTCGCAGCCGTCTCGCTCTCGTTGGTCTACTACGGCTTCGGTGTCATCGGTGCGCTCGCCGGGCAGATTATCGGCACGACGATAGTCGCCGTCATCGGCGTTGCACTCGTGATGCGGCGCGTATCGATTCGCTCGATTCTCCTGCCGACGACGTCGTCTCTGCCGCGACAGCAGATGCTGACGTACAACACGATGGCCGTCGCCCTGACCGTCTTCCAGATGTCGCTGTATCACGTCGACATCATCATGCTCCAGTCGCTCGCCGGGAGCACGCAGGTGGGCAACTACAAGACGGCGCTCACGCTGGCTGAATTCCTCTGGTTCGTACCCATGACACTACAGACAGTATACGTTCACTCGACGTCGGAATTGTGGTCACAGGACCGGACAGATCGAATCGCGAGTCTCGCGTCACGGACGACGCGGTACACGCTGTTGTTGACGACCGTGATGGCGCTCGGCCTCGCGTCGCTCGCAGAGACAGTCGTACCGATGTACTGGGGCGCCAAGGCCGCGCCCGCGGTGACGCCGCTGCTGTTCCTCTTGCCGGGCGCGCTCGGGTTCGCCGCCGTTCGACCGACGATAGCTATCGAGGAGGGGCACGGAACGCTGCGGTACTCGGTCATCGCAACGGGCGCATCGGCCGTCATCAACCTCTCGCTGAACCTCCTGCTCATCCCACGGTACGGGATGACGGGGGCCGCGATAGCGACGAGCGTCGGGTACGCGTCGATGTTTCTCTTCCACATCTGGAGTGCGAGGCAGTTGGACTTCGACCCGCTTGCCGACGCACGCTTACTCCGGGTCGGCCTGACGGTGGCACTCGCTGCGGGTCCGATTCTGCTACTTCCGCGCTATCTCGTCGCCAACCTGAACCTCCCACTCCCGGGATTCCTCCCGAGCGGCGTCGTTCCGCTGGTCGTGGTCCCGCCGATCGGCCTCGCCGTCTTTCTCGCGTTCGCGTTCCTCACTGGCGCACTGGAGTGGCGTGAGTGCGTGGACCTCGTGTCGGCCTTCCCGGACCCGATCGGTAGCACCGCCGAACGGGCCGATGCCCGTCTCAGCCGTCTCAGCATACCGGACCTGATTCCGAACGGCGGGCAGTTCTGGCTCCTCCTGATCGGACTGCTGCTGTTCGCGTCGGGTACCGGCATCGCCGTCATGGATATGGTGTCTGACGGCGGCGCGGAGATGCCGGGTGCCAGCAACGCCACGGAGACGCCGACGGAGGCGACCACACCGATACCAGCGGACACCCAGTCGGCTTCGAACACGTCCACCTCGGAACAGCCTACTTCGACCACGCCGACGACGACCGAGACGGATGGCGGTGGGTCGGTAACGACGGCTACTGCTACTGAGACAGAGACCGACGACGGTGGTATACTGGGAACGTCGACGCCGACCGAGACGCCCACGCAGACGGCTACCGAGACGGATTCCGACGACAACGACGACAACGACGACAACGACGGTTGGTCGATCGGTGGTGGCGACTCGACGGAGACGGCTACTGAGTCCGAAAATGCGACAGAGACGGAGACGGCTACTGAGTCCGAAAATGCGACAGCGACGGAGACGGCTACTGAATCCGAAAATGCGACAGAGACGGAGACGGCTACTGAATCCGAAAATTCGACAGAGACGGAGACGGCTACTGAATCCGAAAATTCGACAGAGACGGAGACGGCTACTGAATCCGAAAATTCGACAGAGACGGAGACGGCTACTGAATCTGAAAACAACGCTGGCGACGACGGGTTCTTCGGAGATGGGTCGACGGAGACGGAAAGCGAAACCGCGACCGAGACAGCGACGGAGACGGAGACAGCGACCGAAACCGCGACGGAGACGGAAACCGAAACGGCGACCGAGACAGCGACGGAGACGGAAACCGCAACGGTGACCGAGACAGCGACGGAGACGGAGACAGCGACCGAAACCGCGACGGAGACGGAGACAGCGACCGAGACAGCGACGGAGACGGCTACTGAGAGCACCACGACGGCGGCCGGGACGACTCAGTCGTCGGATAGCACGTCCACCGACGACGGCGTCCTAAATCTAGGCGTACTAACCATCGGGTTCGAACCAGTCTCTGCGGCGACATCAATGGCTCTCAGTGCCCTATTACTCGGTCGAACGAATCCCCGAGACCCTCGATAGATGGCATTTATGACAAAAAATGAACTGTTAGATCCGAATGGGGATCTGCATAATTAAAACAGCCCCTTCCTACACCTCCCTTGTGCAACCCAACGACTTAGCGGCAGCGCAAACGAGTAGGCGGACCTTTCTCCGGTCTGCGTGTGCGGGGGTCGCTGTAACTGGACTCATCGGCACAGCAACAGGTATCGAAGATCAGTATCGTACCGTTATCGACGTCGCCGATGCTGGTGCGGACCGAAGCGGTTCAGAGTCGGTTAGCCCGCTGCTTGCCGACCTGATCGGCGACGACACGCTTCTGAAGTTCCCACCCGGCGAGTACTACATGGACGAGCAGGTCCGAGAGTCCGGGGCCGACAACGTGGGCCTCGTCGGCGACGACGCCACGTTGGTCCCGGCGGACTACTACGACTTCGACGGACCGCAGTACCGCTTGTTCCGACTCGGGACGTACTACGACCCGGCCCGAGACGTTCTCATCAAGAACTTCGACGTGGACCAGCGAGCGGACGACACCGGCATTCGCGCGTTCCACGTGAGCGTTTCGGATGGACTCTCAGTCAAAAATATCGACGTTATCGGCCGCCACGATAGCGGGACGTGGGGGCCGGCGCTCTTCCGCGTCACCGATTCGGACGGTAGCGGCCACATCGACGGACTCCGAATCACCGACGGCGCCGACTGGCAGACCCAGACGCCGGGTGACCTTTGGCGTGGTCCGACGGGCATCCTCATCAACAACCACGACGGCTCGATCCGACTGGACCACTGTGTCGTCCGTAACTATCCCGACAACGGACTGTACGTCACTGGTTCCGGTTCCGTTTCGGTCGTCGGAGGACTGTTCCAGAACAACGGGCCGGTGAACGTCCGTATCGGGGCGAGTCGGGCCACGGTGGAGCGTACGGAGTTCGTCACGGACCAGCGATCACCGTACTATCTCGCACAGATTCCGATGCGGTTCGATTACGCAGACCGAGTGGTGGTCCGTGACGTCTCTATCGACCTCACGGCGCCGAACGGGGACGCGGTGCAGATACTCGACGACGTCGAGAGCGCAGCCCTCAGGAACACTGACATAGACATCGCCGACGTGCCTGCCGCCGGTGTTGTCGTCAAGTCGGGGTCCGGTCCGGTCTCTATCGTCGACGTCGACGTCGACATGGACTGTAGTGCGAACGCGTTCCGGTTACTGGGGAACGGGGGCGGTGTAGTGGTACAGGACTGTCGTATCGCTGGCAGCGCTTCCGGCGAGAATCTGCGTCACGCGATCCGATGTGAGCGCGACAACTGCGAGTTCCGAGCGTTGACCGTCGACCAGTGGGGCGGCGGGAAACGCCGCGGGATCGCCCTCCTCGGCGAGGATTACACCGTCTACAAGTGTCGCATTCGTTGCTCCGACCGCCCGGTGTCGGCCTACGGTGACGACATCTGGATCGAGGAGAACTACCTCGACTCCTACAGCGGCGACGAGTCCATCCGCATCGGCCCCGACGCCGATTCGGTGCGCATCAAGAACAACGAACTGCCCGACGGTATCCAGGACGCCGGTGGACGTAACGTCCTCGTCACTGGGACGACGTACTGAGACGCCGGATTCCGGTTTATCTGGTGGGTAATAAACACTCCCCGGGGCATTCGGTCTTGTATGCCAACGGTAAGCGTCGTCATCCCGACGTATAATCGCTCTGACGTGCTGCCCCGTGCCGTCGATAGCGTCCTCGAACAGACCTACGAGGACTTCGAGTTGGTCGTCGTCGACGACGGGTCCGACGACGGGACGCTCTCGTTGCTCGACACCTACGACGACCCGCGACTCCGGGTCGTCACCCACGGGACGAACAGAGGTGCGAACGTCGCACGGAACACGGGCATCGAACACGTCCACGGGGAGTTCGTCGCGTTCCTCGACTCGGACGACGAGTGGCACCCGGAGAAACTGGGACGGCAACTAGCCCGCTATCAGTCTGCCCCCGAGGAGTGTGTCGCGGTCTACTGTGACTTCGAGTACGACCTCGATGGAACCAAGGGACGACTGCTGTCTGTGGCCGCCTCGGTACTCTCGGAAGCCGACGACGACGACCGCCCGAAAGAAGGCGGAAAGGAGCTTTCGGGCGAGATCCTCGCGGACTACCTCCACTCCGGCGCTGGGTCGACACTCCTCGTCGAGACGTCGGTCGCACGCGCTATCGACGGGTTCGACGAGGAACTCGACCGCTTCCAGGACCCCGACTTCCTCCTTCGCGTCATTCAAGAGGGATATCTCGGCTACGTCGACCGACCGCTCGTGACGCGTCACGAGACGGGCTCTCCGCCCGCGGAGACGGTCGAACGCGCCGACGAGCAGTTCATCGCGAAACACGCCTCGCTGGTCCGGGCCGCAGAGCGTGACGGCTACAGCGTTCAGGAAGCCCACGACCTCCTCCTCACGAAGCTCTACTTACAGGAGGGTGCCTTCCTCGACGCAGCGCGATACCTCCGGAACGCGCGGCTCGAACCACGTCACGTCCCCGGCGTCCTCTGGAGTGCCGGGTCCGGACTTCGCGACGCGGCCAGTTCGGCGTAGCACGCCGGCCCGCGCGACGCTCGGTGGCCTGTCTCGCTGTTCGGGTCGCTGGACTTATTCGACGAATAATAAGGGCCCCACGGGAACTAGAGGCTGGCAATGTCACCGCTGGATCGCTGGTACGTCGACCTCTCGCTGGTCGCCTTCGCGACGGGACTGGCCGTGCTGACGGTCGCGTTCGGCGTGACCGGGGCACTCCGGACAGCCGTCATCGTTCCGCTCGTAACTGTCTTACCCGGGTACGCGTTCGTCTCGTTTCTCTACCCGGCCGTCGGGAACTCTGCCGTGCGGACCTTCGATGAGAACCAACGCGGTCTGCGCAACCCGCTCCCGACCAAGGACGGCATCGACGCGCTCGAACGGACCGTCTTCGCCGTCATCACGACGCTGTTCATCGTGCCGCTGGTCGCCGTCGCCGCTAACTTCACGCCGTGGGGCATCACGCTGTATCCCCTGCTGTTCGGAACCACCGGCCTCACGCTCTCGCTGACGGTCGGCGGGCTGATACGGCGCTACCGGCTGCCGGCAGAGCGGCGCTACACCCCACAGATATCCGAATTCCTCTCGAACGTCACGTACTCCGACGCGGGCGATGCCTTCGGGACAGCCGACAGCAAACGTCGGCTGTTCAACGTCGCGCTCGGTGTGAGTCTGCTCCTTCTCGTGTCGAGCGTCGGATACGCCGCGGTCAACCCGCCACAGCAAGACGGGTTCACGGAGTTCTACGTGAACACCGACAACGTGACGGGCGACACGCAGTCGATGTATCCCGCCCAGTTCGCCGCCGGCGAGACGCGCACCCTCTCGGTCAACGTCACCAATAAGGAACACGAACAGATGCAGTACGAGGCGGTAGTCCACATCCAGCGAACGAACGGGACCGGTGCGGACGCGCAAGTCCTAGAGAGCAACCGCGTGGCCGCACAGTCCGTGACTGTCGACCACTCGGCGACGCGCACCGTGAACTTCGAGGTGTCGCCCTCTATGCGGGGATCCGACCTGCGGATGGTCGTCTACCTGTACCGCGGAGAGGCGCCCGCCGACCCGACGATGGATTCGGCCTACCAGTCGCTCCGATTGCCGATTACGGTCGCCTGACGTTCAATGACGCCACTACCCACTCGATACGACGATGCGACGCGTGACGCTTCGACGCCGACGACTACACTGCGAACACCGACCCGGACCTGACCACGATGTGGCCATGGGAACACGTCGCCGTCGGCTACCTGCTGTACTCGGGATACGTCCACCTCCGATACGGCGAGTCGCCGGGGACGCTGCCGGCGCTCGCGGTCGGGTTCGGCGCGCTGTTTCCCGACCTCGTCGACAAACCGCTCGCGTGGACGTTCGAGATATTCCCGAGCGGCGTCTCCGTCGCACACTCCGTCTTTACCGCGACGGCACTCTCGCTCGCGCTCGTGGTACTTCTCGGCAAACTCGGCCACAGGGCCGTCGGGACCGGGTTCAGTGTCGCCTACCTCGCTCACATCCCCGCCGACGCCGTGTATCAGGTGGTCGTCGGGAACCCCTTGCGACTGGAGGCGTACCTGTGGCCGCTCGTGACCATCCAGAGTTCCGGGCAGGGCGGGTTCCTCGACAACGCGCTCTACTACTTCGTCCGCTTCCTCTTCTTCCTCGGGACGCCCCGGGGACTGCTCTTCCTCTCGCTGGAAGTCGCACTGCTCGGGACGACACTGCTCGTCTGGTGGGCCGACGACTGTCCCGGCCTCGGGATTCTGCCGCTTCCGAAGCGACCCTCGGTCGACTGACCGTCTCTCTTTTGTCGGCCTCGGTATAGCGCGGCACGGGATCCACTTCAGCGCTCCCGCCGACCCCTGCGTAGCGCGTCGCTCAGAGCGCCGCCATGACAGCCGGTGCGACGAGCGCGACGTGGGCGACCGCGTGAGTGATCATCGCGGCTTCGAGACTGTACCGCCAGTACACCCAACTGCACACGATGCCCCCGACCGAGTTGAGGAGGACGATCTGAGCGACGAGCCCGGCCGTCAGCGCGGTGGTCGCACCGACTGCCGTACGCGACGCCGAAGACGACGATGGCTGTCCAAACGATACCCCGTGGGGGAACAGACGGCTGGCCAGCGAAGCGCCAGTCGGCCCAGGCGAGCGGTGTCATCAGTCCCCGGCGAGAGGAAAGACCTCCCGGGAACCTTGGCGGTTCCGCGCGGGACAGAGTCGCCACCGGGCGTGGTGCTGGTACACGGGTCAGGGCCAGGCGCGTCGGGTCGCGGTACCCACTCCGGGACATCGGACTCGGACTCGCCAGTCACGGGATTGCGACCCTCAGATACGACAAGCGGACGTTCGTCGAACAACTGCAACCCAGAGAGACGACGATAGAACGGGTAGTCGTCGACGATGCGGTCTCAGCGCTCGACCGACTCCGGGCCGAAGGCGTCAGTCCCTGCGGGGTCGTCGGACACAGCCTCGGTGGCATGCTCGCGCCCAGAATCGCCTCCGAAGACGGGAACACGGACGAAGGGACAGACCAGCCAGGCCCGGCGATCGCTCACCGCCCGCGTCCGGTTATCCTATCACCCTGGCGAACAGTTGTCTGAGCAGGGGAAGATACAGATGACCGGTATCTCCTACTCTTCGGTGACGGCGGGATACAAGTCGCTGCGTGTCCTCGACGACGTGAATCTCGAGTTGGATCGTGGCTTCAACGTCCTTCTCGGCCCGAACGGATGCGGGAAGACGACGCTGTTTCGCTGTGGCTGCGGGATTCTGCAGCCGAACGAGGGCACAGTCCTGGTCGACGGGCAGAATCCGTACGAAGAACCGAGCGTGAAACGCGAAGTGAGCTATCTCCCCCATCGGCCGGTCCTCAACACGGAGTTGACGGTGCGGCAGAATCTCAGGTTCTGGGGCAAGGTACAGAATCTACCGACCGAGGACGTCTCCGATCGGATCGCACAGTTGGCGGATCGATTCGATTTCCGGGAACTCCTGGACCGTAACGCGGGCGAGCTGAGTCGAGGGCAGTCCCAGCGTGCATCGATTGGACAAGCGCTACTCCCGGACCCATCAGTGCTGTTTCTCGACGAAGCGACGACCGGACTCGATCCGATGATCGCACAGGATATCCGCTCCTACCTCGATCAGCTGGGCAACACACGGACTGTCATCTATTCGACCCACGACCTGAACGAGGCGGACGACTTGGCGGAACGTCTCCTGATCATGCGTGACGGCCAGCTGGTGTTCGACGGAAGCATCGAAGAGGTGCGGGACCGCGCCTTCGAACGCCCGACCATCGGTTTCGAGGCCGTCGACACCGATGCGGCTCGTCAGGCCCTCGAGAATCAGGGATACGAAACGGAGATCGAAGATTCGTACGTTGTCGTCACCAAGCGACCGGAGACAGAGATGAGCGAACTCGTCACGAGACTCGCACGAGACGGGATCAACGTTCGAGAGGTGAAGATGATGGAGAACTCAGTTCAATCACTGTACAACAACATCGAGTCGAGCTATGAGTGACACCACCGAGATAATCGATCTTTCCGAGGCGCTGGTGTGGCAGCAGCTCAACTCCCGGCGACTAAAGCTGTTCGCCATGCCACTGTTTCTGGCCGTGGTGTTTGGCGGCATCACAGTGGTGAGCATCAGTTCTCCGGGAGCGGTCACGCCGACGACGAGACAGAGCGTCCAGCGACTCGTGGAACTCTACTTCGGAGAGCTAAACAGCGAGTACGCTTTCGCGTTGGCGCTGTTCCTGATACAGGGGCCGTACCTCCTCGCGACGTTCTCGAGTGTGCTGGGAGTGAATACCGGCCAGCGCATGGCGGGAAAACTGATCTCTAGCGGCCAGTTCGAACTCTTGCTCAGTTCTCCGTACCACGAGCGACAGGTGTTCAACTCGCTGCTGTTGTCCACGACTCTCGTCACCTTGCTACAGGTGTTTGCGTTCGCCCTGGTCGCACTCGGTATTCCGATCGCCGTTCTCGTCTCCATCGGCGCAGAGCTCGGCGCCCAGCTGAACGCGACACTACTTCCCGCGTTTCTCCTCCCGCTACCAACGGCCATCTGGGCGAACCTCGTCGTCATCCTCGGGTCGATGGGGATCGGTGGAAACCTGTCTGATGGCGTTCAGGAGCTGTTTAGCGTCGTCGGCATCGTTCCCGGTCTCGGGTTGACTGTCCTCGTCAATCTGTTCCCCAACCTGAACCTGGTCCTGTTCTCGGTGGCGTCGCTCGTCTTGATTCTGTGTCTGATCGCGATTTGTGGGTACTGGGTGACGACCCGGTTCCACGCCGAGGACATCCTCCCGGCGACGTGAGAACGTCCCCGCGGACTCCCCGCTCCCCTTCGACGCTCTGGTTCCCGACCGTCGGCTGGTGAGCAAGTCAGGTATCGGCCGAACCTATCGACTCGCTGTCTCTTGCCACGTCACCGTGACCCGGTGGACAGGTATCCCGCACGGACGGTGTGGTACACTGATGATGCAGTAGATACCTCAGCCCAGTACACCCTGACGGTCTCGAATCACGGCTGGCCGCGGCTGTGGGTTGTCTCCGCCGTATGTCCCCCTCGGCGATATTTCGAGAGAGTCGTTGGCTCTGGGTTGTACTATCCCAGGATATATGTCCGGGTACCGATGCGCGAGCGCCGCCGGGAACTGCGAGTCAGCCGTCATAGAGACGATACGAATAGTAGTACAGATACCCGAGTACCGAGAGGAGTGGGGCGACGATGAGCGCGAGAGCGACTATCTCCGATGGAGCGGCGGCTGCGAGGACCGCGATGGCGGCAGCGGTTTTGAAAAACGGGACTGCGTGCTCGTGTGTCTGGCTCCAGACCGTCTCGTCGGCCATCGTCCACGGCGACCGAATCCCTACTAATCGGTTCTGTTCAAGTGCCGGCAACGCTTTCGCACCGCTGTACAGCAGGACGGCGGCGACCAGCGCCCCGACTCGCGTCAAGAGGGGCTGTCCACCGCCGAACTGCAACCCGCTATTCCACGCGACGATTGTCGCGAGGACGAGCAAACCGAGACTCACCAGTGCGAACGCGGTCCACTGATAGGCGTCGCGGAACGGGGCTACCCTTTCACCGATAGTGGGAACCCGTGGCGCGATGGCGAATACGCCGAGGAGGCTCACCTGACCCACCAGAACCGAAGCGACAGCTACCTGGGTGGACAGCACGACGACCGGTTCCCCGCCCGCGTCCCAGAGAACCACGACCGAGGCGGGGAAACGAAATACGGCGCCAATAGCCAGGGCAACTGTTAACGCGACTACGGTGCCCGACTTGAGGAGCGTGCTGCCGTTCAAACCGGTTGGCCGACGGGTCCGTGTCTCTCCGTTCGCCGTGGTCGTCTCGGATCCGGTCACACGCGGCGTTGTGATCTCCCAATTACATAAGCTAGATGGATTTCCTGCCTCGCCTGCATGATCCGGGAGCTCGCGGAGGCCGTCGCACCGGGACTGTCCAGGCGTTGCGAACGCTGACGCTCTCTATCTCCCTCAGCACGCTCATAGGTCTGACAGTTTCTGACTGGTCCTACTCGCGCCCGCTGGTGGGCGGACAGGCACGCTCTTGCTGACCCCTCCGATAGACGTTCGACTAGCCCGTGGGCGCCTCTCACGCTCCGCGGGCCGTATCCGGTCCTCCCCCCGTCCGCGTGGGTGGGTACCGGCCGCTTCGAGGTCCGCCTTGTCCGCGGCGGCGACGATCTGGTTCTCGCCGGGTTCGACGCCATGTGATGCCTCGAACTCGCCGCCGTCGACGTCGACGACGCTCTCAACCGGCGTCTTGATGACGACGCATTCGACCGCGAATACGTCGTCCACGGCGGCGGCGAATACGCTGACGACGAGGAGCACGTCGACACCTGCGAGAGCCACGCGTCGCTGATGTGACGGTGACTCTCGCCCCACCGTGGCGTCTCCAAAGACAAGTTGACACAGTCTCTCAGAGCGTTCCAACTACGTCGGGAGCTGTTTCGGAAACCCGGCCGAGACGCTCTCGAGCACGCTGTTCGAGCGACGCTGTGAAATAAACAACGTGCTACACCTGAGCGTATACGTTATGAGTATCGGTCTCAACTTCCCCGCGGCACAGTTCGCGGGTCGGAGTGGCTCACGCATTATCGGCAGGATAAGTATTCACGCACTGGCCGAACCGACGCCATGGACACGTCGCCATCTCGCCGTCAGTTGCTCGCCGCGGCCGGCGTCGCGCTGACGGGTGTGACCGCTGGCTGTACGCGGACAGACGCATCGAACGACGCCGCCCCGACCGACACGCAGACTTCGACCGACACCACCACGTCGCCGACGGGGGCCGAAGAGACGACGACTACTGGCCCGCGTGACGTTTCGTTCGATACGTCCGGCGGCGAGACGGTCGAGGGGACCCTCTACGGGTCGGGGTCCTGTGGGGTCGTCCTCGTCCCGCAAATCAACCTCGACCGCGGAAGTTGGCGACCACAGGCCGAACGACTGGCCGCGAACGGGTGGCTGGCGCTCGCCATCGACGAGGGTGAGCAACGAGTCGCCGCAGTCAGGGCCGCCGTCGAGTTCCTGCGGTCGGAACGCGACGTG
Organism: Haloarcula pellucida; assembly: GCF_014647235.1. GTDB lineage: Archaea > Halobacteriota > Halobacteria > Halobacteriales > Haloarculaceae > Haloarcula > Haloarcula pellucida. The sequence continues at coordinate 90,885 of NZ_BMOU01000003.1, read as the reverse complement.
TCGACCGTCGTTCTCGTCGGTGCGAGTACGGGCGGGGCGGCCGTCGTCGGTGCCGCCGCCGAGAGACCGACCCGCGTCGACGGCGTCGTGACGCTGTCCGGGGCCGGCGGCGCTGGACGGGCCGAGTCGCTGACCGGCCAGAAACTGTTCGTCGTCAGCGAGGGCGACGAGCAGCGCTTCGTCGACGTCGCGACCGAACTCCACAGCGACGCGTCCGACCCCAAACGACTGCTGACCGTCGACGGGGCCGCACACGGGCAGCGACTGTTCGAGAGCGAGCACTCGGAGGCGGTCTGGGCGGCGATGCTCGACCTGCTCGAAGATGCCTGCCGACGGTAACGGAGCCATGGCACTGTCTAGTTGAGCGAGTTTGAGAAGCGAGGAGGCCGTAGCGAGAAGTGCTCATGCAACTCGCAAACCTCCTCAGAGAGACGTTAGATGAGGACAGCCAAGACGTTTGGGAGAACGAGCACACCCCGACACCCGTCCGGCGGTTTGGGGTGCGTCTCCATACGGCGGGGCTGTCGATCAGGGAGACGGTCGCTATCTTAGAGTTGCTGGGTGTCGACCGTGCTCACGGTGCGGTCTGGAACTGGGTTCGTACGGTGTCTGAAGCACAGAGCGACCCGCCGACGGTGCAGCCGTCGCGGTCGACGAGAAACAAATCGAGGTCGATGGCGAGAAAAAGTGGTTGTACGCTGCTGTCGACACTGAATCAAAGCTGCTGCTCGAAATTGATGTGTTCAGCCGCCGCGGGACCGACCCCGCGGCGGCGTTCCTACATCGGCTCACTTAGAAACACGACGTCGCCGAGTCAGTGTTTCTCGTTGATGCTGGCGGCTATCTGACTGCCCTCTCACGCTACGATTTGAGCGGTCGACTCGACTATCGAATCCGGGCCCACACCGAAAAATGGTTCCAGACTGTGACTATGCGAATCGACCGCTTCCACTCTTTCTGGCGGGGCAGTCAATCCAGCGCGAAACAGTGGCTACGACGCTTCAGACACCACTACAACCACGAACGGCCCAATCAAGCGCTTGACGGTAAAACGCCAGCTGAGGAGATTCAGAACTAGACAGTGCCTCGCCACGGGAATTAAAAGCTGTCAGGCGGGATATCGGGGCTAATCGCAAAATTTCACAATTTGGGTTAATTCAGCTAAAACGAATCGAATAAATATAATGGTCCTCCACAACTTTGCTTGTTCGTGCGATGTCTCTAATCTAATACAGCTGCTCAAACTTGAGAAAATATACACAATTCAAACTCTTAGAAGTAGATATGGTATCAACCCTCCGCGCTCACTGGCTTACTCCAGCATGGCGACTTGCGTTCATTGGAGCACTAGCTTCACTACCTCTCATCGGTGTTTTGAAGTTGGTGCCTAATTCGGAGGCAACCATCAGTGCCGGTATAATGATACTCGGAGCGTTCATTGCAGGCGTCGCCGCCTCAATCCGTTCCTCAGATCCAAATGCTGCTGGGCTCCGTGCTGGTTTCATTGGTGGCGTTCTCGGACTGCTGACCTTCATTTCGGCAGCAGGTCTAACACCAACTGGGTCGCTACCTAGACTCGTTTTTGTCGTTTTCGCCAGTGGGCTAGTGGTGTGTGTTGCACCCTTATTCGGTCTGGGATTCGGCCACATCGGTGGATGGATAGCAAACGCCGTTATTTCCCGGTTGACAACCAGGGCAGCCACAATATAACATTGCCGACGCTCTAGAGGTAAAGAGAGCAAGAAAAGGGGTTGTAAAGAGGGGACACTGTCTAGTTGAGGGATTGAGAAGTGAGGTGGCCGTAGCGAGAACTGCTCATGGAACTCGCAAACCTCCTCAGAGAAACGGACAGTCAAGACGTTTGGGAGCACGAACGTACCCCGACACCCGTCCGGCGATTTGGGGTGCGTCTCCATACGGCGGGGCTGTCGATCAGGGAGACGGTCGCTATCTTAGAACTACTGGGTGTCGACCGTTCTCATGGCGCGGTCTGGAACTGGGTTCATACGGTGTCTGAAGCACAGAGCGACCCGCCGACGGTGCAGCCGTCGCGGTCGACGAGAAACAAATCGAGGCCGATGGCGAGAAAAAGTGGCTCTACGCTGCTGTCGACACAGAATCGAAGTTGCTGCTCGAAGTTGACGTGTTCAGCCGCCGCGGGACCGACCCCGCGGCGGCGTTCCTGCATCGGCTCACTCAGAAACACGATGTCACCGAGACAGTGTTTCTCGTTGATGCTGGCGGCTATCTGACTGCCCTCTCTCGCCACGATTTGAGCGGTCGACTCGACTATCGAATCCGGAATCACATCGAAAAATGGTTCCAGACTGTGACCATGCGAATCGACCGCTTTCACGCCTTCTGGCGGGGCAGTCAATCCAGCGCGAAACAGTGGTTACGACGCTTCAGACACCACTACAACCACGAACGGCCGAGTCAAGCTCTCGACGGACGAACGCCAGCTGAGGAGGTCCAGAACTAGACAGTGCCGGAGCCATCGTTATGTTGGTGTAAATACAACTTTTCGCATGGCATCTGCGCTCGTCGTCGGCGGCACCGGTTTCGTCGGCCGCCACGCTGTGGCCGACCTGCTCGAACACGGGTACGACGTGACGGCGTTTAGCCGTCGTCGCCGGGACTCGTCCGATAGCTGGGACGCCGTCACGCACGTCGAGGTCGATCGGACGGACGCCGAGGCGTTTCGGGCGGCAGTCCACCGGACTGACCCCGATGTCGTTCTCGACTGCGCACTGTTCCACCCTGACCACGCTCGGTCTGCGGTCGAGACGTTCGCCGACGTCGACGCCTACGTGTACGTGTCGAGCGGCGGCGTCTACGCCCGAGACGACGTCCCGAAGCGCGAATCGGTCACGCCGCTGCACTCGTTCTCGTCAGACCACGCCGACGACGACACGATGGCTAGCTACGGCCCTCGGAAGGCGGAGTGTGACCGCATCGTAACTCGGGCGGCCGAGGACGGCGTGGCCGCCACGAGCGTCCGACCGACGATGGTGTACGGCCCGAAATCACTCGACGGCTTGGCGGGGTCGGCGTCCGGGTCCGTCTCGTGGGCACCCGACAGACCGGGCATCCAGAACCACCACGAGTACTGGATACACCGTGTCGACGAGTACGACCGAGTCGTCGTGCCGGGCGACGGGACCGCCATCTGGCACCGCGTCTACGTCGAAGACGTGGCGAGCGCCCTCCGAATCGTCGCCGAGGAAGGCGCGCCCGGCGAGGCGTACAACGTCGCCGACCGACTCGTTCTGACGATGGAAGACGTGGTCGCCCTCGTCGCCGAGACGCTCGATACGTCCGTCGAAGTGGTCCACGCGAGTCGCCGCGAACTCGAAGCGGTCGGCCTCACGCCGGACGATTTCGTCCTCTATCACCACCTCGGTCGTAACTACCCACACGTGCTGTCGACGTGTAAACTCGCCGCGCTCGGCTGGGACTCGACGCCGGTCGAGGTAGCCATGGAACGGACTGTCGAAGACGCACTCGCGAGCGACCGCGACGGGAAGGCGTTCGACCCCGGCCGCGCGGCAGAAGAACGGTTTCTGGACAGTATCGCGGAGTAACCGTCCGCGAGACGTGCCCCGTCAGGCGTCAGTTGCCGGGGACGTGACGCACATCTTCACGGCCGAGTTGCTGTAGATGACGGCCTGATTGGATCGGCAGATCCGCTGCTGGGGGATGTTTCGAACCTCGCCGATACCGTTGCTGTTGATGAAGTAGGTGGCCGACTCTGTCTGTTCCTGTCGGTAGACGGTGATGTCGTGGGTGACCGGTTCGCTGTCGTTTATCCGAGCCGTATCGGCCGGATACGACCCAGTCCGCTTGAACAGCGTCTGGTACGGGTGGTCGGTGAACACCACCTGATCCGGACGGAGGTTGTCGCCGTCGGGGGACCCGGTCATCTCGCCGAACGTGTACGCGGCGTCGATTTCGGCCTCGCTGTAGGCCAACTGGGCCTCCTGATTCTCGAAGACCGGATTGTCGACAGCCCCGTTGCTCGACATGACCATCGCGCTTGGGAACACGAGGACGAAGATGAGGACCACGACCGCCACCGTTCGCCTGTCGAGTTCGATGGCGAGGTGGCGGAGCCCGATGACCGTAAGCAACACCAGTGGGGCATAGAGGAACGCGAACCACCGCTGTGGGATGAAGTTTCGGATGCCGAACATCGGGAGACCGAGGACGAACACGAGCATGATCGCCGACGCCGAGAGCAGCGTGAACACGGACTGCTGTGCCCGACGGCGATTGACGACGTACAGACATCCGACGAACGTCCCGAACAGCAACAGGAGGAACCCGGTGGTGTTGATGTACGTCGCGACGGTCTCGATGAGCGTCGGTCCCTGACTCGCCGCCGCCGCGCCGGCGCTTCCGCCGGACGGGCCGGCGAGGTTCAGCACGCCCGCACTGGACGCCAGCGTCTCCTGTAGGTAACTGAGCACAGTCACGAGGAAGGAGTTCCCGTTGTACGGCGTGAACGACCAGAGGAACGTGATGAACCCGGCGTCGAACGCCAGCAGCCCGGCGATATTCAGCGGGTTCCGGACCCTGAACACGTCCGGGTCGAGCGGCGACCGGGTGAAGATGCGTAACTTGAGCACCAGGTACGCGACGAGTCCGGCACCCAGCAGTACCAGCATGATGAACGACGACACCTGATGTGTCAGGATGACGGCGGTGGTAAACAGCACCAGCAGACCGAACTCCCGGAGTTCGTAGTCCGTTCGCATCACTCGGACCAGCCAGTACAACACCCCGAGGAACAGTATCAACCCCATGCTGGTCGGGATGATGTGGATCCCCCACTCGATGACGTAGTCACCGAACGCGAACAGGGCCGTCGCCAGCGCCGCCCACCGTGGTTCGACGAGCAGGTTCGCGATGGTGAACACGACCAGTATCGCGACTGGCATCGCGAGGCCAAGCGAGAGATACAGGGCCAACCGCAGGGGGACGTCGGCCAGCAGCGACGTGGTGACAACCAGCAGGTGGTACAGCGGCGAGGTGTAGTGCTTGTTGTTCGAGATCGCCTCGAGCGTACCGGCGGCCTTGATGCCCCCGGCCAGTTGGGTGATGTGGGTCCAGATGTCGATGCCGATGAGTCCCGGAGTCACGTACAACGCACTCAGACGGACGACGGCCGCGAGCAGGACTATCTGGAGCAGTATCTGTGTCCGGTTGAACGACTGCTTGCCCGAGAACGCTATCTGTGCCAGCAGCATGGTCCCGGCGACGCCGGCCACGTCGAAAAACAGCACCGACCGCTCGCCGTGTTCGACGGCGATGACGACCATCGCGCTCGTACAGACGACGACGAGTATCGGCAGCAGTCTGAGGGCGTTCCGGGACAGCGTCGGGAGGCCATTGACCGTACTCTCGTCGCGGACGCTCGTGATGAGATACAGGATACAGGCCGTCCCCAGGACGAGCGGAATCGTCTTGATGTATATCTGTGACGCGAAAAACCGGAGCGGGAACAGGGCGATGGCCATGAGCAGCCCCGCGACGGCGGCCCCGGTGTCGAGACGCGAGGGCAGCCACCGCCGGACGGTCTGCTGGACGTTCATGCCTCACCCCTCGCCCGGTCGATAACCGACGCGTACGTCCGTTCGAGTCGCTGCCCGAACCCATCCGGGTCGAGTTGGTCCAGTCGCTCGCGCGCGTCTGGCCGCTGCTCGCTCGCGAGGATGACTTCGAGCGAGCCGGCAAGTTCGATGTCGGAGCCACAGACGGCCGATTGGCCGACATCCGTCAGCGTTTCGCGGACGAATCCGACGTCCGTCGAGACGACCGGGACGTTACACGCGGCCGCCTCTCGAACGATCATCGGCCCGCTCTCGCGCTTCGAGGTGACCAGCACCGTATCGCTCGCGTTCAGGTAGTAGGGCATCTCGTCGTACGGCTTGCCGGTCAGCGTCCGCAGGTCGGCGTCGACGTCGGCCGCCTCGACGACCTTCTTCGCCCGGTCGTAGTCCTTCTCGGGCCGACTCGGGTCGTACGGGAACAACACGACCGTCTCGTCGTGGTCCCAGCCGACGTGGTCACGCGCTTCGGCCTTGTCCATCGGCTGGAACCGGTCCGTGTCGACGGGGAACGGCATGTGCGTGTACTCACAGTCGACGTACTCTGCCATCTTGTGGCTGGGGAGTATCACGCGGTTGGCCCGCTTCGCGCTGTACTGTCCGACTTTCGAGACCCATCCGTGGTCGCCCATGAGGTCGCTTCCCCAGAAGGTGACGACCACGGGGCGGGTCGGTTGCGCGAGCGCGAACGGTGCCGTGAGACCGTTGTTCGCGTGGACGAGGTCGTACTCGTCCAGTCCGTGTTCGAGCACCTGCGGGTAGTACTTCAGGTAGTCGGTCACACTCCGGGGGTCGTCCGCCGAGTAGTGGCCCGGAACGTTCAGCACCGTACAGTCGATGCCGCGAGAGCGCAACGCCTCGACCTGCTGTTCGAAGAACGACCGCCGCCCGGTCGTCAGGTGCAGTATTCGCATCTCATCACCCAACGTTCCGTGGCGGTGCTTCGGCAGTGTCTGTGCCCCTCGGCGGGGCACTCGGGTCGCCTGTGAGTTGTTCGAGTATGACATCGGTCGGATTTACTTTCTCGGTCAAGAGGTGCATTCGTCGGTGCTGGAACTCCGTTGCTGGTTCCGCGAGCATGGACCGTGCGGCCTCGAGTGCCTTCTCGGTCCCGCCGTCGCCGGCACAGTTGACGACGAGGCCGTACCGTGATTCGAGTTCGTCGAGGTAGCCCAGCGTGAGGTCGCTGACGTAGACGGCCGGCGTCCCGAGTGCCGCACACTCGGCGGCGGTCGTCCCGCCCTCGCCGACGTAGAGGTCGATGGCGGCCAGCAGGTCGTGGAAGCGGTCCGATTCGAGGTCGAAGCCCCGGGAGGCGAGTCTGTCGGGCAGGTCGCCCTCGGTACTGAGCAACACCTCGGCGCCGTCCGCTTCCAACTGCTCGACGAGGGCGATGGGGTCCTCGATACCGCTCGCGCCGACGTCGTGCGAGGAACTCCAGTCGCCCAGACGGACGAGGACGACGTCGCCGTCCGTCTCCAGCCCGACGTCTTCGAGGACCGCCTCGTCCGGGTCGAAGTGGTCGGGGTGGAGATAGGCGAGTTCGTGGTAGGCTGGGTAGCGGACCTGTTTCGAGCCGATATCGTCGCGAAAGCAGTCCGGCGTACACACCGTATCGGCAAAGGGGAACGCCAGCCGTCGGATGAGGGTAGCGTGTTCGGTGTCGTAGAAGACGACGCTTCGGGCACCGACGAGCGACGCGACGTGTGAGATGGCGACGCCGCCGATGGCCGTCATCACGTCGGGCTCGAACTCCAGCGCGCGGCGCAGCAGACGCGCCTCGTAGGTCGCCTGTGCCGTCGCCAGCGACAGGAGCGAATCCGAGGACCCCGCGAGAACCTCGTACTCGATGTTACAGCACTCCAGCAGGTCGATGGAGGCCTCGTTGTCACGGGCGAACACCCGGACGTCGTGGCCCCGACGCGTCAGTTCGTCGATAGCGTGCTTGAAGAAGTGGACGTGGCCGGCGTGCTGGACGGTCACGACGACGTTCATTCCCGAACCACCTCGGCGTCGCTCTGTCGTTCCGTGCCGAACGCCAGCGTGAGCGCGAGAACGCCGCCGAGGAGCGTCACCAGCGACTTCGGCCAACTGACAGCGAGCGCGTCGGGGAGCAACTCGGACAGGACGCCACTGACCACCGCGAGCAAGCCGGCGATCACACCCAACGTGCCGACCGAGTAGAGCGCTGCGAGGTGGGGCCGACGCTGTGAGCTCTCTTTCCGGAGCCGCCAGAGGAACGCCTGCAGTATCGTCGTCGAGGTGCGCTTGACGAACCCCGAGAACTCGATGGTGCTCTCCTCGTCGCCGTATATCGCTTCCATCGGTACGTCAGCGACGCGGACGCCGGCGGCGTTCAGGCGAGCGAGGAGGTCGTTGGGGTAGTCGTGGTCGTCCGGGATGGCCTCTATATCGACCGATTCGAGCGCCGCCTTCGATATCGCGGTGTAGCCGTTTTGCGGGTCGCGAAGCCGCCAGTAGCCACTCGCCGGCTTCATCATCAGCGTCAACAGCCAGTTGCCGAGCAATCGGAACGGCGGCATCCCGCCCGCGGCGTCGCTGTCGGCCAGACGGTTCCCCTTCGAGAACCCCGCTCGGCCCTCGACGAGGGGGTCCAGAAGGCGGTCCATCTGGTCTGGGTCCATCTGACCGTCGGCGTCGATGGTGACTGTCGCGTCCATCTCGTCGCGTGCCGCGAGGAGATAGCCGGTCTTGAGAGTCCCACCCGCGCCCTGATTGACCGTGTGCTGGACAGGGACGACTTCGGGGAACTCGCTGCCGTGGCCGTCGGGCACCATCACTTCCTCGGTCGCCGCCTCGCTGGCCGCCGCGATCCGCTGGTTCGACTGCTCGCTCACGGTCGCGTACTCGCGAATCACGTCCCACGTCTCGTCGGTCGAGCAGTCGTCGATGGCGTACACTCGGTCGACGAACGCGGGCAGTGACTCGATGACAGACCCGATGTGTTCGGCCTCGTTGTACGCCGGCAACACGACGCCGACCGTCTGGCCACGGTACATCTCAGACCCTCCTGTATGCGACCTCGTCGGGAAGGTCCGCCTCGTCGAAGGCCCGGTTCACGTCGACGATAGCTGGGGGGGCCGACAGCTCTGCAGCGACGATGTTGGGGTTCAGATTCTCCAGTTCGTCGTGGGCCGCTCCCAGCAACAGGCCGTCGAATCCGTCGAAGTTCAGTTTCTCCTGTGTCTCGATGTCGAGGTAGTTCGAGATGGTCTCGTCGTCCAGTAGCGGGTCGTACCCGACGATTTCGATGCCGAACTCCTGCAGTTCTTCGAGGACCGCGGCTATCTTCGCGTTCCGGATGTCGGCGACGTCGGCCTTGTACGTCAGTCCGGCGGCCAGAATACGGCAGTCCGCGAGCGGTCGGCCCGCCTCGGTCAGTGCCTTCACCATCAGGTCGGCGACGTGTTTCGGCATGGACTCGTTGACCGATCGACTCGCCTCGACGAGTTCCGGTGCTCGACCGTCCCGACTCGCGCGGTGGATGAGGAAGTAGGGGTCGACGGGGATGCAGTGACCGCTGACCAGACCGGGGCTGTAGTCGTGGAAGTTCCACTTCGTCCCGGCGGCCTCGAGGACGGCCTCGGTGTCGATGTCCATCTGCTCGAAGGTCATCGCGAGGTCGTTGACCAGCCCGATGTTCACGTCGCGCTGGACGTTTTCGACGACTTTGGCGGCCTCGGCGACTTCCATCGAGGGCGCGAGGTGGACGCCGGCGTCGATGACGTGGTCGTACAGCGCCTTGACGGTGTGGCCGACGGCCTCGTTCTGTCCGCTGACGATCTTCATGACGTTTTGCAGGCCGTGTTCCTCGTCGCCGGGGACGGCCCGCTCGGGGGAGTAGCCCACGTAGAAGTCCTCGCCACAGTCGAGTCCGGAGGACGCCTCCAGTGCGGGAACCATGACCTCTCGCGTCGCACCTGGGTAGACGGTCGACTCCAGAACCACCGTGGTGCCGGGCGTCATCTCTCGACCGACGGTCTCGGCCGCGCCCTCGACGAAGTCCATCTTCGGGTCCTGATTCTCGTCGATAGGGGTCGGGACGGTGACGAGGACGTAGGAGGCCTCGGCGATGCTTCCGGGTTCGGTCGTGAACGACACCTCTCCCTCCGCTATCGCTTCGTCACCGAGGTCGCCCGTGGTGTCGTTGCCGTCCGAGAGCCGAGCGACCGTCTCTTCGGAGATGTCGTAGCCGATAACGTCGTACCCTGACTTATCGAAGCCGACTGCGAGCGGGAGCCCCACGTAGCCGAGACCGACGACACAGACCGTCGTCTCTCGGGGTGTGATCTCCTGGGGCACCTGTATCGGGCTCATACCGTCGATTGCGTCGTTGCTTGGGAGCGAATTCATAGATATCACCGGTTCACCAGCCCTCAGCGACCGATACGGGCTGTTCTCGTTCACACAACGACGTTGCGGGGTCATTCCTATGCGGCCGCTAAGTACGATAGCGACGAAATCCGGCGAAAATAACCCGACTGCGACCGGACAGACTGACTGTCGACGCTGCCGGCCGACTCCCTTCGCAAGTGCCTAAGGTCGGGCCGTTGGTCCCGACTGGGTTCGTCACATACACTGCAGATCGGGACGCGCCCGTGCCCGCCCGAAGCGCGCGTTTGCACGCGAGAGAATCAGAACAATGGCTCGCCACCGGGCCCGGAACACCGCTTAAATCTCGATTAAACGCGGTCTGCAGTCCGTACACCCCACACTTGGCACGACAACTTGTGACACTCTCACTCGTCGGCGGCCGTCTCGAACTGTTCGCGCGTGCTCTCGGCGTCGAGGGTCGGCGCCGTCACGTCGCCGTCGTAGACGACGCGGGGGACCGTCCAGATCTCGTTTTCGTTTGCGCTCGTAAGCGTCCGCTCGACTCGTTCGCTGTAGGCGCTCTCCGATGTCGCCGCCTGTCGAATCTTCGACGGACTGGAGACGCCTGCAGCGCTTGCAAAGCGCGTGAGCAATTCGGGTTGCCCCCATTGATACCGCTCCTGTGGTTGGTTGGCGAAGACGTACGTGAAGTACGTCCAGAACGACTCGGGGTCCGTCTCCCAGACTGCGAGTCCGGCGCGCGTCGACCGCGGCGCGTCGGCACCGAGGAACGGTTCCCTGCCACGGTAGGCGACCGCCCGGAACCGTACCGAGACGTCACCCGGTCGGACGAACTCGTCGACGAGGTCGGGCAGTTGCGAGAGCACGAACTCTCGCGTGTAGGGGCACTTCCAGCTACCGTAGAGGGTCAGCGTCTCCTCGTCGTCGCCCATCGTCGGGTACGCTGTCTGCTCCTCGGGGAGCGTAACAGGGGACAGCGACACCGAGGGTTCCGATATCGTGACGTCGTCTATCGACCACCCGGCTTCGGTCTCTGTGGCTTGTGGCGTGTCGGTCGCCGTCTGCGTCTCGGTCGATCGAGCCGCTGATTCCGACGTATTTGGGACGCTCGTCCGTTCGCTCTCGGTCGGTTTCTCGCTCTCGGAACCGCCGACGGTGTCGACGACACTCGCACAACCAGAGACGGTGATAGCCGACCCAGCGGTGAGCGCTGCAAGGAACTCTCTTCGAGACGGTCTCTCAGGCATTGCTGGACACACGTTCGGTCGTCGGTTCATTATTTAGCGGGTAAACTGTCTGGGAACGCTGGCGACGTGCGACGCGTCACCTCTCGGGACGCTGCACTCGGCTTGTCCCCGTCTGGTGTCCCGCTTAGACCCTGTATAGGAATGGCCCGTAAAGCCGTGGATACCAACGAGTCCTTCCCGTCGAATCGGGACCAGGGTGAGAACACATGTACGTACGAACACTGTCGCCAACTTCGATTGACCCCATGAATGGACCGCCCGCGTCGACTGCAGCAACCTCCACCTCCGCTTCCACCTCCGACGGCCGACGCGAGGTGAGGGCCTGATGTGCGGTATCATCGCACATGCTGGGGCAGACGACGCGGTGGGGACGCTTATCGACGGGTTGGAACGTCTCGAGTACCGTGGCTATGACTCTGCCGGCATCGCCGTCCAGAACGGCTCCGGTATCGCAGTGCACAAGCGCGCGGGCGACGTCTCGGAAGTCCGCGAGGAGATTCAGACCGCGGCGTCGTCCGGTGACGTCGGTATCGGACACACGCGCTGGAGTACCCACGGGCCGCCCACCGACGAGAACGCCCATCCTCACACCACCGATACGGACAACGTGGCCGTCGTACACAACGGCATCATCGAGAACCACGCCGAACTCCGCGAGTTCCTCGCCGACGAGGGCTACGAGTTCACGAGCGACACCGACACTGAGGTCATCCCGCACCTCGTCGAACACTTCCGAAAGGAAGAGAGCGAGACCATTGTGGCCTTCCGACGCGCCGTCGAGGAACTGGAAGGCAGTTACGCCATCGCCGCCCTCGTCAGAGACGAGGGCCGAGTGTATGCGGCCCGTGCCGGGTCGCCGCTAGTCCTCGGCCTCGACGACGACCAGTACTACCTCGCGAGCGACATCCCCGCGTTCATCGAACACACGCGCGACGTCGTCTATCTCGAAGACGGCGACGTGGTCGTTCTCGAACCGAACGAGGCACAGATTTTCGACGAGAACGGTCTCTCCGTCGAACGGAGCGGCGAGTGCGTCGACTGGAACCCCGAGGACGTCGGGAAGGGCGCGTTCGACCACTACATGCTCAAGGAGATTCACAACCAGTCCAGTTCGCTCTCGAAGACGATTCGCGGACGGGTTGACCCCGACAACGGGCGGGTCGCCCTCGAAGAACTCGACGCCGAAATTCTTGACGGCGTCGAAAACGTCCACCTCGTCGCCTGTGGGACGTCGTATCACGCCGCGCTGTTCGGGGCGCGAATGCTCACTGACGCCGGCGTCCGCGCCCGCGTGTTCCGTGCTAGCGAGTACGCGAAGATGGCCGGGCCCACGACCGAAGGGACGCTCGTCATCCCGGTGACCCAGAGCGGGGAGACGGCGGACACCCTTTCGGCACTACGGACGGCTACTGAACGCGGCGCCACGACGGTGACGGTGACGAACGTCGTCGGGTCGACTGCCGCACGCGAGGCAGACGAGAGCGTGTTCATTCGTGCCGGCCCCGAGATCGGCGTCGCGGCGACGAAGACGTTCACGTCACAGGTCGTCACCCTCATCCTCCTCTCGCAGAAGATCGCGGCCGAACTCCCGAACGCGACGACTCGGGAGGACCTCCCGGAACTGCTCGCCGCACTCGAACAGGTCCCCACGCACATCGATCAGGTCGTCGAGACCAGTCGCGCGGCGGACCTCGCCTCGCGGCTCTTAGAGTACGACGCGTACTTCTTCATCGGCCGCGGGATGAGTCGCCCAGTGGCTCTCGAAGGCGCGCTGAAGTTCAAGGAGATCACCTACGAACACGCGGAGGGCTTCGCTTCGGGCCAACTCAAGCACGGCCCGCTCGCGCTCGTCACTTCTCAGACGCCCGTCTTCGGGCTGTTCACGGGTGATGAAGCGGAGAAGACGATTACGAACGCGAAGGAGGCCCAGACGCGAGGGGCCGAGATTATCGGCATCGGACCGGAGAACGGCCCGGGTGCGGCGGAGTCCGACGCCTATCTCCGAGTCCCGGATACGCACCCCGTCTGTCAGAACCTGCTCGCAAACGTCCAACTCCAACTCGTCTCGTACCACACGGCAAAGCAACTCGATAGATCCATCGACAAACCACGCAATCTCGCCAAGAGTGTAACTGTCCAGTAATGTCGCTCCAGATGAAGCAAGTCGACCGGGACATACGTCCGATGAACAAGGAACTGTTCGGCGTGTTCGGCGATACGAACACGTTCGAACAGTACCGGTCACCGGACGAGTTCGATCGAGTCGTCTCGGGACCCGACCTCACGTTCGGCGTTCGGAGTTCGGAACTCGACATCCCCGGTCGAACTACCGTCTACGAGAACGAGGCCGGTGCCTGTGCCATCTGGGGAGAGGCGTATCCTCGTTCTATCGACGGCTCAGACCCAGCGGAGTGGGCACTTTCGGAGTACGCGGCTCACGGGACCGAGGCACTCACCGGGTTCAACGGATCGTTCCTCGTAGTCGCCGACCACGAGGACCAGTCCGGTATCGTCGCGACCGACAGCGTCCGGAGCCGGGAGTGCTACTACGCGGATACCGGCGGGACACGCGTGTTCGGCACCGATCCCGCGACTGTGGCCGCGGCCGTTCCCACCCCGCGAGTCGACTACGAACCGCTTTTAGAGTTCCTTCACTTCGGTGTCGTGTTCGACGACCGAACGGTGTTACAGCAGATCAGTCGGATTCCCTTCGACAGTTGGTTGACCGCGACAGACACTCACGAGTTCGGGCGGTTCGTCTACGAGTCTCGCGAGTTCGACTACGCTGCCGAACTGGCCGAGCGGATGCGCCGAGCGCTCGAACGCCGGAATGACCTCCCCGGACGGAAGGGCGTCCTGCTGAGCGGTGGGTACGATTCACGCACGATTCTCGCCGGCATCTCCGACCTCGACGCTGCGTACACCGTCGGCGAGTCCGATAGCTCCGAACTCACCGTGGCGGAGAAACTCGCGACCCAGTATGGGATTCCTCATCAGGCGCTCTCCGTCGACGAGCGCTATCTGAACACGGACCTGAGTACCGTCAAGTACGGCCACGGTATCATGGAGTCGCTCCACATCCACCACGCGGGGTACATGGACCAATTCGACGTGGACACCATCTACCACGGCGGCCTCGCCGATACGATGCTGCGCGGGCACTTCCAGCCGATAACCGGCGTGGAGGTGTTCGACCGGAAGTGTCCGCCGTACCGTATCGACCCCGACCCGGACATCGCCAACCACTTCGCCGAGAAGTTCGGGTATCTCCCCGCCTCGGAGATGCTCTCCCGGGACACCACGGTATTCGAAGAGTCCGGCAAGGAGTTCCTCCGGCGTCGGGTCGACGAGGTACTCGACCGCTGGGACCATCGGTTCGAGAGGCTCTACGACGGGATGGCCCTGTTCGGGATACTCAACCAGCCGTCGCGGCCGTTCCGATTCCAGTTGAGCGACCAGTTCGTCGAGTCCTGCGTCTCACTCGACGCGGAACTCATCGAGTGGCATCTCGCCACACCACCCGAACACCGGAACACGCAGACCTACCTGCGTGCGCTCCGGAAACTCGACGACAACATCCTCCACCACCGACCGCCGGACAGGCCGTACGATTCGTACACGTTCAACCAGATAGACAACTTCCTCAGGCGAGCGATGCCGTTCGTCTCCGGCTATCAGGGACCCTGGCCCGACCGTGCGAAACTGTACGACCAGTGTGGGCTCGACGAGAAGATATTCTCGGAGTCGCCGGACGTCCAGGAGCTTCCGTGGCGTCTCAAACTCCGCGTCAACGACATCACCACTTGGCTCGATTCTACGACTGGGGACAGTTCGATAGACCCGTCCGACCTCGTCCAACCCAAAGACTCTCAGACGACGGCCGGACCGTACGGTCGTAGCTGAACGGCACGTTATGAATCGCATTCTCGCTGTAAATCCTGATTAATCTTTCTGGAACGATACACCGCTTGGCAGCTACGACGGTTATCAACTTGCTATCTCAGACATGTGGGGTAAGCTACACGAACCTCTATTTGCCGACCAGTGGAATTGCCCTTCTTGTCTGGAACTCCCCTATTAAGATGAAATTAACTGGGCGAACCGGATTATTTGAAAAAATCCCGCTAGCACCGCCGTTCGATTTAAAACGTCCGACTAACGTCTGACAAGCCAAAAAGGCTATCAGTTATTGAGTTCATTGCTCGCGCAACATGGACAAGCGTCAGTTATCGAGCGTAATCAGGGTTATCCTGGCTTTAACAACAGTCCTGGCGTTCTCTGCCGGCGTCGCAGCCGGCGCGGGCGCCGCAAGTGACAGCGCGGAAACTGCGTCGGCCACCATCGTGGGCGTGAGCCAGACACACTCGGCAGGTTCTGTCGGAAACACGACGTATGTCTGGGGGCACACCGCTCAGGGGCAGGCTGTCAACGCCTATCTCATCAGTGTGGAGACGTCGTCTGCTGGACCCAACACGGAACTCTGTCTCGAAACGAACGGTGCCACGACCTGTTCGCCGCTCGCTAATACCTCTTCGCCTACGCTCTCTTATCCATCTAACTCGAACAGCACCGAGACGACGCTGAACCTGACGCTCCGAGACGCCGAGACTGGCGACGTACTCGATGCCCGCTCTATCACCCAAGAGCAGATCCCCCGAACCGGCGATCTCGACGACGACGGGCTGAACAACGAAAACGAGGTCAACCAGGGAACGAACGTCACCAACACCGACACCGACGGCGACGGTCTGACCGACGGCGTAGAAGTCAAAGAACACGGAACGTCGCCGACGGCAGCCGACACCGATGGGGACGGCCTCTCCGACAGAGTCGAACTCAGCGTCGGCGCCGACCCGATGGCTGCGGATACAGACGGTGACGGCCTCACGGACAAGCGCGAACTAGAGCTCGGGACCGACCCGGCCGCATCGGACACGGACGGCGACGGCGTCGCTGACAGCGTCGAACTGTCCGAGGGTACTGATCCCACGCTTGCCGACACTGATTCCGACGGTGTCACGGACAGCCGCGAACTCGCCCACGGGACGGACCCGACTGTCGCCGACACCGACGGAGACGGGCTCTCTGACGGCAAAGAGCAACGTCTGGGCACTGACCCACTCACGGCGGACAGCGACGGCGACGGCCTCGGAGACAGCAAAGAGGTCTCCATCGGGACCGACCCGACGGTCGCAGACACGGACGGTGACGGTCTCACGGACAAGCGGGAACTGGACGAAGGGACGAACCCGACCGTCGCGGATACGGACGGCGACGGCCTCGCCGACGGACCGGAACTAGACGCGGGGGCGAACCCGACGGTCGCAGACACGGACGGCGACGGGATTCCCGACGGTAGAGAGGTCCATCAGGCGGGCACTGACCCGACTAGCACGGACACGGACGGCGACCTCCTGGGCGATCAATTCGAGACCACTCTGGGGACGGACCCGACGAGTCAGCTCACGCCCGCGTGGCTGACGAGTACGTTCCTCGGCTTCGTCGTCGGTATCGGTCTGTCGATCACCGCTATCCGGAGCGGTCTCGTCATCGACGTGGTCGACAGCGTCCGGGCCTTCCAGGTGCGCCTCCTCCGGACCGACGAGACGACGCTCGATGCGGTCGAAGACACCAGTGACTCGGTTACGGTACCCGACGACGAGGGAGACACCGAACCGATATCTGACTCTGCCGAGGCCGTCATCGCGGACCGCGCGGACGGTGACCTCATCGCCGACGACGAATTGGTACTCGCGATGTTGCGCGCCGAGGCCGGGCGGATGAAACAGAGTGACATCGTCGCCGTCACCGACTGGTCGAAGGCGAAGGTGAGTCGGTTGCTGTCCAGTATGGACGAGGGCGGCGACATCGTGAAACTCCGCATCGGACGCGAGAACCTCATCTGTCTCGAGGAGGCAAAGCCGGCCCAGATGCAACTGGAGCGAGACAGGGACGAACGTTCCGGGCCGGTTGGGTCCGGAAACGTCTGCTGACCGCCTGCGCGCCCACTGCTGGCGAAACGGGCAGGGCGTCGATAGCCGCAGGACTCCCCTGTCCTGTCGACGGTGCCGTCTCAGTGGTGTCTCGCGGCCGTTCTCACATGGTGTCGGCAGTCACTCTCGACCGTTCCAGCGCGCCGCCCCCGTCGTCTCTCACCGCGTCTCGCCCGGTAAGGTGGGCTTATCGACAGGATAATCGGGGTTTGAAGGGCCGAAATGGCTGATATCGCGTTCTCTCCTGTCACCGGTTCCCCACCAGCATCGAGAACCTGCCGTTTCGTTCGAAATACCTTTCACGTAATAAATGCTGATCTGGGCCGGCTCGCCGGCGTTTTCGGTACTATGGAACGATGGCTTCCGACGGGCGAGAACGGTTTTAACACGTCTTTAGACTCGTTGCGAAACGAGTGAAACAGTTATTGACGGCGGAAACGACCGGAACAACCGTCCCTTTATATGGGGAAATGGGTTCAAGGCAGAATCGAATATGCCCGAAGCTACACTCCGCAACGAGACGTCAGACAGCACCTCTACCGAGTCGGACTCGGAGCCAGACTCCGACTCGGACTCGGAGTTGACGCGCGACGATATCTTCCACGTCCTCCAGTGTCGCCGTCGCCGCCTCGTCCTCAAGTATCTCCAGGAGTACGACGGCGACGAGCCAGCGCGCATGGGCGACATCGCAGAACACATCGCGGCTCTGGAACACGACACGACCATCGACGCACTCCGCTCCCAGCAGCGACAGCGGGTGTATATCGCACTCTACCAGTCCCACCTCCCGAAGATGGACAAGGCGGGGGTCCTCGAATACAACCAGAGTCGCGGCTACGTCGAGACGACGAGCCTCGCCTCGCGATTCGATCCCTACCTCGACAACGAGCCATCCCTGCTCCACGACGAGGAAGCGGAGGCACACACACCCACCGACACCTCAGTCCAGCGGACGGACGACACCGACCGGACGAGTGCGGACGTAGACGTAAGCTGGCACAAGCGCTATCTCTACGCTGCAGGGGGGAGTCTGTTCCTCGCGTCCGCGCTCTCCAGCGGACTCGTGTCCGCGCAACTACCGTCTCAGGTCGGTATGGGGATTCTGGTGAGTGCGCTGTTTACGTTGCTCGCTGTGAGTCATTGGGCGACCGAGTCCTCGTGGTCGGACCTCGGGTGGACGAAACCTGACGTGGACAACTGGAACGAGTGAGTGGTGTCGATGTTCCACCACTCGATGTCGATCACCACCCATATTTAACAGCACGACAGAGGTAAAATACACTATGATACTGTCAAAATCATCTACGCGCCCATCCTGGTTATCTTCGGACGAAGACGAGTCCGCTGACTCGGACCGACAGGATCCGGCGCTCGACGAGGATGCGGTGTACGACCTCCTCGGTAACGAGCGACGGCGCGTGTGCCTCAAACTGCTGTCTCAGTCTGACGAGGTGTGGGATGTTAGCGACTTGAGCGAACGGGTCGCGGAGATCGTCTCAGACCCGTCGACGTCACCGGACGACATTTACAACAGCGTGTACATCTCGCTGTGTCAGAACCATCTACCGAAACTCGACGAGGTCGACCTCGTTGAATATGACTCGGAGGCGAAGACGATACACATCGGGCCAGCCTTCGACGACATCGGCCGTCACTGGCTGGCCGATGACCAGCAACCCGACACCTCACCACCCGCGTTCCGCCTGACGCTCGCGGCCAGCGTCATCACCGTGGTCGCCGCCGGGACGACGCTACTGGTGGCCCCGGCGCTGACGTCGTTTACACTCCCTGCCCTCCTCGCGCTCCACCTTCTCGTTTTGGCTGTCGAAGCGGGTATTCGACAGTTCTCCTAAGTCTTCCGTGCACGTGCCAGCTGTGGGAGCCGCCGTGGCGGGGTGTAGTGGGCGCGTGTCGGCGATAGACGTATCTAGCCTGTCACTTCTGGATCGCTCTCGTCGCCCCCGGTCGTTCTCGACTGCTTATTCCGGCGCGGAGACCACGATCGACCGACCCTGATTGACTGTCACCTCACAACCGGCGAACGGAAACGTCACACGACACGCTCTATCACGCCCGTTTTCACTGGCGTCCGGGTCGAAGAACATATCCAGAGCGTCCGAGTCTATCTGTTCTTCGAGCGGTTCGAGTTCCGTCGGTTCCCTGTCGACTGCTTCCGCGACTGCGGTGACGACCGCCGTACTCGTGTTCGTCTCACAGTGCTCGCCTCGCTGGAACCGGTACGTGTTACTCCGAGCGTCGTATTCGACGTCGGCTCCCAGGTCGCTGTGGATCATCGTCGATTCGGTATCGTATTTGGAGGTACGAACTTATCTTGTGGCTAAGGGGTGCTATATTGATCTGGTGTCCCGGGTTCGGGACCGTTACTGACCTTCAGCGTCGAACAGTAACTCCAGTAGCTTCTTCAGCGAGACTCGAAGGTGGCGGTTGAACGTGGGCTGGGAGATGTCCAGCAAGCTAGCCACCTCTTCGGCGGTATGCTCGCGGGGCCACTCGAAGTAGCCGCTCAAGAGCGCCGTCCGAAGTGCCTCTAGCTGTCGGTCAGTCACGCGCTGCTCGAACGCGACACGGAACGGCTGGTCTCGCCTCGAAGCGCGCGTTCGCTGTGTCCGCGAGTGTAAGCGAACGTCCGGTGCGACCCGTTCGAGGGACTCTACGAACCGCCTGACGTCGGTCTCGGCCGGCAGCGTCACCAGCAGCCGCGTGGTGTCGCCGTCGGCGGTGAGGTCCCGTAAGGTTCCGCCAGCACTGAGTATCTCGCTCACGAGCGAGACGGACTCCAGTTCTATCTCGTACAACTCGCCATCGCCGTGCGGGACGTGGTCGACGGTGTCGACCAACGGGGCCGATTCGAAGGACTGCTCGACCGTTTTCGAGGCCGCGTCGGTGACGACGAGGAACAGCACCGCGTTGCCGTCCCGGGCGAGGACGCCCTCGAAGGAGAGCGTCGCGCCGGTTTCACGGGCCACGCGGCTGAAGACGTCCGTGCCGTCCGTCAGCGTCAACTCGAGGTCGATCACCGAATCCGACAGCAGCGACCGCTTGCGTTCTATGACGCTGAGACCGTCCGTGACCACTCGGGCGACGTCGTCGAACGTGTCGGCGACCCTGCCGTCGAACGCGTCGGGGTCTGTCGCGTGGACAGTTAACGTTCCCCAGAGGCGGTCGCTCCGGTAGAGCGGCACGCTCAACACCGACTGGAACCCGCGTGTCAGTGCCTCCTCGCGCCACGTGTCCTCTCGAAGACCGGTGGTAATGTCGTCGACCACGACCATCGACTGGGTGCGGGCGGCCCGGACCGCGGGTTCGTCGACGCTCTCGTCCAACCGGAGGTCCACCGCGTCGAGATACCCCCGTTCTGTGCCCGCCCACGTCTGTGGTTCGAGACGGTCGCGCTGGCTTCCGACCGTCTCGATGCGGACGAACGCGAACCGGTCTGTCTCCGCCAGGCCAGTGACCACTCGCTGTTCGAGTTCCTCTCTGGACTCGGCGTGGACAGTCGCTCGCTGTACGGCCGACAGGACGTCGGCGAGGGCGCCACGCCGTTCGAGACGCGCAGCACGCTCGTCGAGCTCCGCCGCGTGGCTCTGCAGCGACTGCGAGCGATCTACCCGTTCGAGCGCCGCCGTCGCCGCCGTCGCGAGATCCGTCAGCCGTTCGGTGGTGCCGACGGGTCCCTGTTCGGGGGCCTCGACGGCGACGTGTAACACTCCGAACTCGCCGATAGGGAGCGACACCGTGGCTTTGCCGGCACCGCTATCCGTCTGTGACACCACGTCGCCGTCTCCGGTGACGAACGTCTCCCAGAGCCGGGTCCCGTGTCCCGCGCGCACCGGGCCTGTCGTGTCGCCGTCTGCCGGTGCCGACGCGACGCGTCGGAGGCGTTGGCCGTCGCTATCTAGAAGGTACATCGCCGCGTCGGTGTAGCCCAGTGTCGACGTCGCCGCTTCGACGACGGCATCGGCGACATCCTGTCGTGACGACGCGTCGAACAGTCGCCGAATCGTGTCGCCGGTACCGCCAAGCAGTCGGCCGGCGTCGGCCTCGCTCGTCACACTGGACCGTTCTCGTGATCTCGACTGTTCCAGTACTCGCTTGACGCGGGCCTGCAGAACGGCGTCACCGGACGACTCGTCCGGGTCGAGACGGACGACGTCCGTCGCACCCGCTTCGATTGCCTTCCGCTCGTCGGCCACGGTCACGTCCATGCCGGCCAGGACGAACGGGAGGTCGGGGGACGCGTCTCTGACGTGTCGGAGCAAGTCGACGCCGCTGCCCCCGTCGACGGTCTGGGTGCTTACGAAGACATCCGCATCGGTACCCGCTTCGAGGTACTGTAACGCTGCCTGCGCCGAGTCGAACGAGACGACTGACGCTCCGTCGTGGCCGTCGCTGAGTGCTGACAGTGCGTCTTCCAGTCGTTCGCTCTCGCCTCCGACGACGATCGTCGCCGGCCAATCGAGCGTCACGTGACTGAAGTCTGATGCCATTAGACTGTCGGGCGGGGCGTCGCCGTCTGGTGACCGATTACCGCGCCCACCGACTGACGACTCGGCACCGTTGGTGTCTGCCGGTCCGATCCGTCGTGCGTAGGCGGGCGAGCCGCCATCGTCAGTCCTCCGTTCGCTCGATGGTGATCTGGACGTCGTCGCCGTCTTTCAGGAAGTACTCGCTCGGCTGGACTCGCTCGTCGTCGACCTCGATGGCGATGGTCGTGTCAGACTCGCTGCTGTCGTAGGTCGTCCCGTTGAACGTAATCGAGTCTTCGGTGACGTTGACGCCGTTGAGCGAGTCGAGGGCGTAGTCGAGCGTGATGTTCGAGGAGTGAGCGTGCCAGTACTCGCCCTCACCGCCCTCGAAGTGGAAGTGCCGGTCGTTCGACTGGTACTTCGACCGGCTGAAGTCGACGTCCTCGCCATCGACGGTGACGGTCATGCCGCCGTGGACGTGCTGTTGTTCGTTGTCGATGTAGTTCCCCGGAACGGCGGCGTTCATGTCGGCCGTCTCCACGGTGACCCACACCTGATCGCCGTCTTCGAGCGTGACGGTCGTCGGGTCGACTTCCTCGCCGTTGACGCGGTAGTAGATATCCGTTCCGTTCGTCGACTCATCGTACGTCTCTCCGTCGATCGTGAGCGAGTTCGCCTGTGCGTCGACGCCGACCCGCGACAGCGACTCGGCCAGCGTCACGTTCGACTCGGCGACCCACGTGTGGGGGTCGTTTGCCATATCGAAGCCATCGCCCGACTCGTCACGGGACGGCAAGTCGAGTTCGTCCGCGGCGACGACGACGGTCATCTTCCCCGTGGCCGTCGCGTCGGTTCCGTCGGCGTCTGCGGCCGACGTCGGTGTCGACGTCGAGGTCTCCTCGGCGCCGTGACTGTGATCGTGACCGTCGTCGTGACTACCACTCTCTGCCGACTGTTCCGTGGACGACGCGTGTTCCGTCGTCGCCGCTTCGGTCGCCGCCGCAGTCGTTTCGTCGGTCGCCGTCGCGTTGGACCCACCTTCGCTCGCACCGAGGCCGGCACACCCGGCCCCGAGTACGAACAGCCCTGCGACGAGTAGTGCGAGTAACCGCCGTTTCGATATGCCAAACATCAGTATCGAGTATTGGCAGGACTGGAGAACGGTTTATTACCGGCCTGATAGAACCACTTATCTGGTGTATAATAACGCCGTTTAGAGCAGTTACGAATCACAGACAATGCGTTCTACGTCACCCATATTCGGGAACCAACTTAATTCCACCGGCGTATTATCACTATCAAAACTCTATCCGACGAACGACCGACTGGGCCTGAACGGCGACTGGCTCATCGAGGAGCAATGAACTCCCAGAACGTAATCACCCTCCTGTTCGCTGGCTGTTGTCTGTTCGCGATGGTGAGTATGGCGGCGTCTCTCGACACCGCGGTGCCGGGGAACCCCGACGACGTCGTCGACGTCGACACCGAATCGCTCCCGCTTCCGTCGGAGCAGGCCGACCAGGTCAAAAACGCACTCCAGTCCGGGGGACAGAGCGACACGCAAGGTGACTCGGGTACGACGAGCAACCCCTCGGCGGACGGCAACCAACGAGGTCGGGACGCACGTCCTACCGACGACCGGTCTGGTCAGTCTACGTCGGATTCGGGTGACGGCGCGGGCGAGAGTTCCGGACAGTCCGCCGATTCGGATGGCTCTCAGAGCGGGCTGACGAGACAGGCCGGCCTCGGGCCGGGCGGCCCGGTCGACAGTCTGCTCGACTTGCTCCGACGACTGTTCGAACGACTGCTCGCTGTGGTGGCCCTGTTGGCGGTATTGGGCGCTATCGCACTCGGCGTTTACAAGCGTCAGTTGCTTCTCGACCAACTCCGTGCGTATCTCGGCCGCGAGGGCACAGACACCGACGCTCGGGCGGCCACGACGACGGTGCCCACGCGCTCTCCGGAGAACGAGATAGAGCGCACGTGGCTGGAGATGGTCTCCCGTGCAGGGGTCGCCGACGACCCGTCGCTCACGCCCCGCGAACGCGCGGAGGCAGTCGCACAGGCCGGGTTGCACAGCGAACCGGTCCGGAAACTCACCGACCTGTTCGAGGACGTCCGATACGGCGAGCGGGCCGTCACGACCAGCGACGTTCGCGAGGCGTCGACGTACCTCCGCCGCTCGACGGGGCAGTACGATGACTGAGCCGACGGACCTCGGTCTCGACGGCCTCGAGGACTTCCCGTGGGCGCGCATCGTCCTCGGTGGCGTCGGGTTCCTCGTCATGGTCGGCGCGTTCGTCACGGCGGGGGACCTCGCCGGCGGCGTCGTCTCTTCGCTTCGCGACGGCGTCGACAACGACTACCTCCTCGTGATGGTCTTCGGCGGTGTGGCCGTCGCGCTGGGGGCGTTGGTGTTCCTCACGAGTACTGACAGCGTCCGCGTGCGGCAGATGCCGGCGGTCGAACAGCCGACGCCGGCGCCGGAACCGGGTGAGCGCTTCGACGAGCAACTCGACGGGTGGCGCCCCCTCCTCCCTGTCGTCGGTCGGCAGTCCCGTGACGCGGTGAGAGAGCGCCTCCGACAGGCGGCCGTCCGGACGGTCGCCGCCGAACGCGGATGGCCCGAAGCGAAGGCCGCGACGGCCGTCGCCGAGGGGTCGTGGACCGAGGACCCGGTCGCGGCCCGGTTTCTGGCTCACGACGAGGGTAGCGACGTCGTCGGGACCGCCCTGACGGCGCTCGCCCGCGGCGAGACGCCGATACGGTATCGCGCCCGGCGGACGATGGCCGCCATCGTCGAGCGCCACGACGGAACACGGGGGCGCCCCAGATGAGTGACGCCCGCCGAACCCACCGCTGGCGCGGCATCCTCGTCCTCACGCTTGGGGCCGCCGGCGTCGGGTTGCTCGCGAAGCGCCCGCTGTTGCTCTTGCTGTCGACGCTCGGGGTCGTCTACGCGGTGTA
Organism: Haloarcula pellucida; assembly: GCF_014647235.1. GTDB lineage: Archaea > Halobacteriota > Halobacteria > Halobacteriales > Haloarculaceae > Haloarcula > Haloarcula pellucida. Next base: position 66,226 of record NZ_BMOU01000003.1, on the reverse strand, counting down.
CCCGCGCCTCTCGTCGGTGTCGGAGCCGCGCCTCGACGTCGAGCGTCGCGTGAGCGAGGAGAACCCGCAGGCCGGGACGGCCGTCGACGTGACGACGACCGTCCGGAACGTCGGCGACCGTCCGATATTCGACCTGCGTGTGGTCGACGGTGTGCCGCCCGCGCTGGCCGTGACCGAGGGGACGCCCCGCTTTGGCACAGCGCTTCGACCGGGCGAGCGCGCTTCGTTCTCCTACACGATGGAGGCAAAGCGAGGTCGACACCGGTTCGAGGCGGCGACGGCCATCGCCCGCGACCCGAGCGGCGGCCACGAAGTCGAGGTCGAGGTAGAGACGGAGACCGAAGTCGACTGTACGACTGACGTGGGTGAAGCCCCCTTGCGGTCACAGACCCTCGACGTGACCGGGCAGAACCCCGCCGACTCCGGCGGGAGCGGCACCGAGTTTCACCAGACCCGGTCGTACCGACGGGGCGACCCGGTCGGCCGCGTCGACTGGAACCGCTACGCCCGGACCGGCGAACTGACGACGATAGAGTTCCGTGAGGAACAGACCGCGAGCGTCGTCGTCGTCGTCGACGCGACGCCGGGGGCGTACCGGGGCCGCGAGGGCGAACCACACGCCGTCGTCGCGGCCGTCGGCGCGGCACAGCAACTCGCCGAGACGGTTCTCGACGGGCAGAACCACCTCGGCCTGTCGGTGTTCGGGCGTGACGACCTCTGGCTCCCGCCCAGCAGCGGCCGCCGCCACCGGCTTCGGGTACAGGAACTGCTGGCGACGCACTCGGCGTTCGAGGCACGACCGCCCGCGTCGGAGACGACGGTCGACGTCGAGGCGCAGGTGGAGACGCTGCTGGCGCGTCTCTCCGATAACACCCAACTGCTCGTCGTCTCGCCGTTGCTCGGCGACGACGTCGTCGAGGCGGTCCAGCGGTTGGAGGCCGAACGACATCGCGTGACGGTGATTTCGCCGGACGTGACGGTCAGCGACACCGACGCCGGCGGCCGCGCGTTGGCGACCATCGAGCGAGACAGCCGACTACGACGCCTCCGTCAGTCCGACGTCACCGCGGTCGACTGGGAGACGAGCGAGCCACTCTCTGCGACGCTCCGCCGCCGAACGGGGGTCGTGCACGGATGAACGCGACGCACTCGAACCCGCGACCCGCGCCCGTCAGTAGCGTCCTCGCTGTGACCGCCGCCGTCGCCGTCCTCCTCGCACTGGCCGGCGAGGGGACGGGTGTCGGCACGTGGCTGGCGGTCGAACTGGCCGGCTTGGGTGCCGTCACCCTCGGCGCCGTCGCCTACCGCACGGGCTATCGCATCGTCGGTCTCCCCGTCGCGCTCGTCGGTGGCGTCGTCTGTGCCGTCGCTATCGGTGGCTTCGGCAGTCAGAGCGGTCCGTTGAGCGAGTTACTCCGCTTGCTCCCCGGGTTTCTCGGTCTGGCCGTCCTCGCCGCCGCACTCGTCCCAGTCCGTGGCGATGGGTCCCGCTCCCTCGTCAAACTGGGGACCGGCGGCCTCTTTGCCTGTGTCGTCCTCGCGGGGTTGTTCCGGACGGCGGACGTGACGCTGTTGCTCGGTACTGCCGTCGGGACTATCGTTGCGTGGGACGCCGGGGAACACGCCATCGGCGTCGGCGAACAGCTGGGCCGGCGGGCCACGACGTGGCGTCTCGAAGCGACCCACGCCGTCGGAACCGCGCTCGTCGGCGTCGCCAGCGTCGCCGTCGTCCACTTCGCCCGCGGGTTCGCGAACGACGGACTGTCGCTTGCCTCCTTCGCGATGGTGTTCGTCGCCGTGGTGTTGCTGACCGTCGCGCTCCGCTGGTAACCCGGCGTTCCGTCGCTACTCGTAACCGACGCTCGGGACGGGTACCTCGTCGAGGACGTCGTCGACCACGTCGCTACTGGTCGTCTGGTCGATGGTGGCGTCGGGGGTCAGCACGATGCGGTGTGCCAGTACCGGGTCGGCGACGGCTTTGACGTCGTCCGGCGTGACGTACGTCCGACCTTGCAGGGAGGCGTACCCCCGAGCGACTTCGAACAACCGCTGACAGCCCCGGGGAGAGATGCCGACCTCCACGCGAGGGTCCATCCGCGTCTCGCGCACCACCTCGACGATGTAGTCTTTCAGGTCGTCGTGGACGGTGATTCGCTCGGGAACCTGTTGCCACTCTCTGACGGCCGCCGTCGTCAGCACTCGTTCGGCGCTCGGCGTCTGGTCGTCACGGGCATCACGCCGGTCTAGTAGCTCCCGCTCGCCGGGTTTCGGCGGGTAGCCCAGACTCGTCTTCACGAGGAAGCGGTCCTTCTGTGCCTCTGGCAAGGGGAAAGTCCCCTCGCCGCTCTCGACCGGGTTCTGGGTGGCGATGACGAAGAACGGTTCGGGCAGGTCGTGGGTTTCGCCCTCCATGGTGACCTGTCCCTCCTCCATCGCCTCCAGCAGGGCGGCCTGTGTCTTCGGTGAGGCGCGGTTGATCTCGTCGGCGAGGATGACGTTCGCGAAGATCGGGCCGCTGCTGAACTCGAACTCCCGGGTCTTCTCGTTGAACACGTACGTCCCGGTGATGTCCGTCGGGAGCAGGTCGGGGGTGAACTGGATGCGGTTGAAACTGAGTCCCAGCGTCGTCGCGAAACTCCGTGCGGTCAGCGTCTTGCCGGTCCCCGGAACGTCCTCCAATAGGACGTGGCCCCGCGAGACGACGCCGGTCAGAATCATTCGCAGCACTTCCTCGTCGACGACGACGGCGCTCGATACCTCGCTCAATACGGCCGTTGCTCGGTCTCCGGCCTCGGTGACGTCCATACACGCCGGTTGGCCACACGGACAATTACTAACTGAGTGCTAATGCTTAGCGCCGACTGACACGACAGCGCTGCGTGTCCGCTCGCTTCCTCTACGCCCCACAGACGGCCTCGCTGGCGTGGTCTCACCGTGTGACCTGCCCTCCGTGTCACCGCGGGCTATCGCCGTCGGTAAGGCTCTATTACTCGCCCCGGCACGTCGTTTTCGGGTGATGTCACCCCGAGGACGCGCGGTTACCGGAGTCGGTGGCTCTCGATGTTACCGTACTGCTACAGTATTCTCATTGACGTTTATGTGGGATTTACCGCCCGAGTAATAAGGGCGTCGACGGACCGAACTGGGGTCGCATGACGCTCAAACTTTCGCGTTCACAGATTACGGCGGTGCTCGCCGCGCTGCTGGTGCTGCTGGCCGGGTGTTCCGCACTCGGTGGCTCCGACGGTGAGGCGCCGACGGAGACGGATGCAACGACCGAAGAAGCGACGGCGAGCGAAGCGACGACCGAAGCGCAGACGGAGACGAACACGACGAGCGAGGACGCCGCGTCCGAACTCTCGGGACGGATGCTCGTCGTCGTCGAAGGACAGGAAAAGCACCTCGACACCGAACCGGGTGCGAAGTTCTCGTTCAACGAGACCGACGAACACACCTGGGAAGCCGAGGAACCGCTGACGCTCGCCGAAGCGCTCGAAGCGGCAAACGTCACGGCCGAGCCGGACTCGCTGACGATCGACGGCGAGACGTACAACGAGAGCGATACGAACACGACCATCACGTATCAGGTCGCCGGCACGGAGATCGAGGACCCCAGCGAGTACGAACTTGAGGACATGAACCCCGCTCACGAAATCGTCGTCCGCGTCGACGACCACGACCAGGAGGTCCCCGGACGACTCGTCGAACAGTCGCACCCGCACCCGCACGGCCGACTGAACATGACGGTCGACGGCGAACCGGTCGACTTCACGCAGGAGCGGTACGTCATGTCGTCCGAGGCCTTCCACTTCCACGGCGACGAGGACGCCGCCCGCTGGCACGGTCACTCGCTGAACCTCACGGCCGCCTACGCCATCTCGACGTTCCCCGGCATGGAGGTCTCCGGTGACTCGATGACCTACAACGGGACGGTCTATCAGCGGAACGGGAGCGAGACGTCCTTTACCGTCACTGTCGACGGCGAGGAGGTCGACCCGAACACGTACGTCCTGAAAGACGGTGACTCCGTTCAGGTCACGCTGAACGAAACGGACGCATCGCCGGTCAACCAGGCAGCGAGCTAACGCCGGGACTCCCGATTCGGACGCTGGGCTGTCACCCACTCGACGTACTGTCACGGCTCGTTCTCGCCCGTCGTCTACGAGCGCCCGTACGAGCGCCGCTACTATAGTAACAATTGAAACGATTCACACACCGACCGCACCGCCGTCATGCGGTCGGGTGTGCATTGATTTTCAATGGCTACTATAGGCACCCGACTCTGCTCGTCGGCACCGCCCTGCGACCTCCCGGACGTCAGTTCGCAGTGCTCCGAGTCCGAAACACCACGGATTCGACGGCTGTTCTCCGCTACGTCGTCGACTCGCGCTGGTCGTCTCCGCCGCGTTTCGTCGGTCTAGTTTACATCTCGTTAATCCGGTCTGGGGCGGTACCCCCACGGTTAACTACTGCATAGTGAGGTGCCTCCCTGTCGGTACGTACGGTATGGTCGATTACTTCGCCATGCAGCGAGCGATCCGTGCGACGAAAGACGAGGGCGACCTGTCTCTCGACCAGTTCGAGCGACAGTCAGACTTCGACGCGTGGCACGAGCCGTCCCATCGCGTCGACGACGCCCGCTGACGCCTCACTCCCCGGTTCCGCTCGGCTCGCCCGTCGTACGACCCGGTCGTTCGTAGCGCCTCGACGTGGCTCTGCCCCTGCGTACGGCGATATACCGTGGGCCCTCACCGTCGTGCGTACGGCGCCACGACGGCCGCCTCCGCTCTCCGGAGGAGTTCACCGGCGGTGCTGTGTGCACAGCCGAGTTCCTCCGCGACGTCCTGAACGGTCCCCGTCCGCGGGACCTCGTAGTAGCCGACGCTGAGAGCGGTCTCCAGTGCCGTTCGCTGCCGCGTCGTGAGTCGCGCGTTCGAGCGCATCCGGTGGAACTCACGCACCCGCTCTATCGTCACGTCTCCCAGCGCACGGAGGTCATCGTAGAAGGCACTCAACGCACCCGGATCTCCGACGGCCTCGAACTCGACGGCACCGGACGCTTCGAACACGACAGGCGGCAAAAAGACGACGCCGGCGTCGGCGACGACGGTCATCACCGGGTCGGGGAACTCGAACTCTCGCTGCTCGACGAACGCGTAGGTCCCGTCTCCGTCGCCGACGAGCGTCGTCGTGACAGCGTCGATGGCGTCTAACACCGTTTGTACTTCCGCTTCGGTCCCGTCGTACCAGCAAAGCGTCGTGACTTCCGCCGTCGGACCCCACATCAACAGCTCCGCGCGAGAGATGTCGGTGTCAGTCATCAGTCGGTCGTGCATCGGGTGTGTCAGGTCCGGGGGGTAGCGAACTCTGAACCTCGTCCGCTTCATACGACCCGACTCGCACGGCATCATAAATAAAACCGGACTGATCCGGCAATGAATACTCACTGTCCGAACCCGTATCGGGCGACGATGACAGAGCGCGCTTTGGCACCGGTTCGGCGTCCGGACACGGACGACACACGCACGCGGACTACGACTATCACCGGCGACCGAACGCTCGCGTACGCGGAGTACGGGGCGAGCGACGGGGTCCCAGTCGTCTTCTTGCACGGTACGCCGGGGTCCCGACTCCTCGGCTCGCTCTTTCACGACGAGGCACAGCGGGCGGGGGTACGGCTTCTCGCTCCCGACCGGCCCGGGTTCGGCCGGTCCTCGACGTGGCCGACGCGTACGCTGTCCGACACTGGGTCGTTCGTGGGTGCAGTCCTCGACGACGCCGGCGTCTCTACGGCGGGCGTCGTCGGCTTCTCCGGCGGCGGTCCACACGCGCTCGCCGCAGCGTCGACGCTCGAAGACCGGATTCTCGAAACAGACGTCATCGCTGGTCCGGCACCGCCGGCGCTCCGGACGGAGGTGCCTTTGGTCCAGCGTACCCTGTCCGCACTCGCAGCCCACTTCCCGACTGCGCTCTCGATGCTTTTCGGGGTACAGGCCCGTCTGGCAGCGCGGCTCGACCCGTCGTTCGTGGTCGACCAGTACACGGCCGAGGATGCCACCGACGCCGTCCCCGACGACGTCGCAACGGTCGTCCAACGCGACTTCGTCGAAGCGTTCAGCGAGCATCGACGCGGGGCCGCCCACGAGTTTCACCTCGTCGATCGACCGTGGGTCGAGTTGGTCGAGACACTCGACGGCCCCGTCAGATTCTGGCACGGTGTACGGGATACGAACGTCCCAGTAGCGGGCACTCGTCGACTCTGTGACCGACTGCCGGACGCACGGCTGACGACCTTCGAGGAGGCCGACCACCTCCAGACCCTGCTCCGAAGTCGTTTCCCGGTGCTGGACCACTACAGCTGACCATCGAAGACGGCCGCTGGGCGCACCTTCTGCCCGTGTCGAACTGTCTAAACTGACCAAAACAATCGAAACTATCGACCGCTTACGCTCTCTGCACGGTATAGAGCGTGTACGGTCGTGTGTCGCCCCGGCGGTAGGAACGCTGTCGGTTCCCGGGAGCGACGTTTCGGAGATGCTTAGTCGGTGCGTATGTCTGCCGATTCCACATCGGAGGGACGTGATACGAGTCCGTTCGTCCCCACGACTGGTTCGGGACCGCCGAATTCACGACGGGCCTGCCTCCTTGTGGCAGCCCCGACGGCAGTCGTCTCGGCGACGATGGGCCTTCGAACGCTGGCGCTCGACACGTCGGCAAGCGACGGCCGACGTGTCGAAACACCGGCTCTCGTGACCGGCGCCGGACCTGCGGGGGTTCGTGGGACCGATTCCGGACGGGATGTGGGCAGAACGGGGGCCACGCCGATACGTGGCTCGACGACTCGAACCGCGACCACGTACGTATCCAGTACCGAAGTGCTGGACGATTCCTCGCGAACAGCCGCGACTACTGACCGGCGACCGACGCCTGTGACGACACGGACTACTACCAAACTCGCACGGTCAGCCACAACCTAGTCGTGAAACGGTATCGTCGGACCGCGTCCGACTGCTATCGCACGTCTCCGATCTCCGATTCAGTTGTGCTTTCCGGTCACGTGGACCTGCAACCGATACTGACAATCAATTTTCATCTAAACGCTCTGCTTTCTCCGTCTCGCTCCCCATCACCACTCGAAGGTGTGGCCTGCGATACGGACGAATCCCGACAACCCGACCGATCCGTGTCCCGAATTGCGACGGAGAGCCCGCGAACTCACAGCCGTACTTATGTTATTTAATCCTGCACGTTCTCGATTTTACGTCCGTTTATCGCCGTCCCGCCGCCGACGAGAGACGGCAGTCTCGGCCGTGTTTCTGTCGTCGTTCGCTGTGGGCGGTGAGAGCGGTCGTTGCGGAAACGGCTCCCGGTGCGGTATTTCGTTCTGCTGTGGATTCGCGGTGATACAGCCGAAACCGCTACTCGTTTCGTCGAATTCACAGAATACAGTTCTCCCACGGACACCTGAATAGGTTGCCTATACTGGTCGCAACGCGCGCAGTACACTGGCTGACGGCGTCTATGAGGGCTGGGTAACAGCGCAATCGGTGGGATCGGCGGCCATCGCACGACCGAGACCGTGCGGCGGTGTCGGAGGGTTCTGTTAGGACGGTCTTACCCGAAAACGGGGCTCACATCTCCGTTTCAAACGACCGTCGTTCCCGGGAGCGTCGCCGAACGAGTGGTTCGACGGTCGCCCGTTCCCGAACACCACGTTCGGGTGAGGGCCGCGACTGCCTGTCCGCCAGCCTCCGATCCTTACGTCTCCTTCTCGTGAGTTTGCGAGGGTGACTCTCTCTCGGAACGAGGATACCGGGCCGTCCAGCTCAGTTTGTGGAGTTCGATGGCGACTGCGATTGTCAGGGCGGTCGCACCGAGAACGAGCCACTGTTCCGGACCGACGGGTGCCGTTCCGAGGACTGCCTGCGCGGGTGGGAAGTACATCGCCCCCAAGTGAATCACGAACGCTCCTATCGTCCCGGTAAGTAAGATCGGGCTCTGGAGCGGTGACAGCCGGAACAGGGACGTCGTCTCGGATCGAGCGTTGCCGATATTGACGATCTCGAACAGGACGATAAGCAGTAGCAGGTGGTTGCGAGCGGCAGCCTCTGAGAGACCCTGATCCAGTAACCAGACGAACGCTCCGAACCCAATCACGCCAATTACGAGTGCGGCGACGAGCACCCGCTCTACCATGATGCGATTGAAAATCCGCTCGTCCGGCGACCGTGGAGGGCGATTCAACACGTCGCCTTCCTTGGGTTCGAAGGCCAGAGCAACGTCTTGAACCCCGTTCGTGACGAGGTTCAGCCAGAGGATCTGGACGGGTACCAACGGGAGCGGGAGCCCGGCTCCGAGACTCATCAGGACGAGTACCACTTCGCCAGCGCCGGTAGAGACGAGTAAGTAGATCACCTTGCGGATGTTGTCGAACGCGATCCGGCCCTGTTCGATGCCTGCGACGATCGTTGCAAAGTTGTCGTCACTGATCACTAAGTCTGCTGCGTCGCGCGCCACGTCAGTTCCCATCTTCCCCATGGCGATCCCGATATTCGCCTGCCGGAGCGCTGGTGCGTCGTTGACGCCGTCGCCCGTCACAGCCACATACTGTCCCATATTCCGGGCGGCTTCGACGATTTTGAGCTTCTGTTCCGGCGAGACGCGCGCGAACACCCGAGTCGTTTCGAGAATCTCCTCGAGTTGTGCTCGCGAGGCATCGACGAGTTCAGCCCCGGTCGTAACCTCCGCTGGGAACTCGGCAAGCCCGATATCGCGGGCGATTGCGAGTGCGGTTTCCGGATGATCTCCGGTAATCATCGTGACCGAGATGCCGGCCTGTTGTGCAGACACTATCGCCGCCGCGACACCGGATCGAAGCGGATCCCTCAACCCGATAAACCCCAAAAACGTCAGCTCTGTCGGCACGGGTGGCGGGTGTCCGGTCCCGGTGTCCGGCTCCAGCGATCCGTCAGCGATAGCGAGCACACGATACCCGTCGTGAGCCATCTCGTTTGCCTGCTGCTGGAGTGCCTGCTGTGAGAACTCACCTTCGCTTGCAGCCGTACACATCTCCAGCACACGCTCGGGCGCCCCTTTCACGAACACCTGCGTCTCGTCGTCTGTCCGGTGGAACGTCGCCGCGTACCGCTGCTCTGGTTCGAAGGGAATCTCGTCGGTCTGTGGATGCGCACCGAGCGCCGACTGGCGGGCCCATCCGAGTTTCTGACCGAACGCGAGGAGGGCGATATCGGTCGGATCACCGCGCCACGTCCACTCTTCTCCCCGTCGGGACAGCTGTCCTTCGTTGCAGAGTACAGACGCTCGGCCGAGACGAGACAACTCGTCTGCGCTGTCCGGCTCCGGGGGGTGTCCGTCTTGGAGGACACTCCCTTCCGGCGTGTACCCCTCGCCGGTCACCTCGAACGTGCTTCCATCGGGGAGCTGAACCTGTTTGACGGTTAGCTCGTTGGCCGTCAGCGTCCCGGTCTTGTCCGAGGCGATCATCGTACAGCTCCCGAGTCCCTCGACGGCCACCAGACGTCGGACGATGACGCCAACCTTGGCCATTCGCCGGCTCGCAACGCCCAGTGCGACGGTGATTCCGACGGGGAGTCCTTCCGGAATTGCTGACACCGCCAGAGCGACGGCAAACAGGAACATCTCGACGGCGTCGTACTGCTGGATAAAAATCCCGAGGAGCGCGGTGACCGCCGCGGCGACGAGTACGACGAGTCCGACGACGCGGGTGAACCGCTCCATGCGCGTCACGAGGGGTGGCTTCCCACCCTCGACGGACGTGACGTCCTCGGCCAGCCGGCCGACGACTGTGTCGGTACCGGTCTCGACGACGACCCCGCGTCCCCGACCGCGGTTGACCACGGTCCCCGCGTGAGCCATGTTCCGCCGGTCTCCCAGCGGCGTCCGGACATCGCTTTCCCAGTTTTCGTCTTTCAGGACGGGCGCTGATTCGCCAGTGAGTGCTGATTCGTCGATCTCCAGACCGTGTGTCGAGACCAGACGAACGTCTGCAGGAACGCGGTAGCCCGATTCGAGAAGCACGACGTCACCCGGAACGACTGCCTCCCCGTCGACGTCGCGCGTCTCTCCGTCTCGGATGACCGTCGCGCGGGTTCGGATGAGTTGCTGTAGTGCCTGGCTGCTGCGTTCCGCACGCCATTCCTGACTCCCGCCGACCAGCGCATTGACCACCAGTACCGCAGCGATGAACCCGGCGTCTGTCCCCTCACCGATGGCGAACGAGACGATTGCAGCAATGGCGAGGATGTAGATGAGGGGGTTCTTGAACTGGCGGAGAAAGATTTGCCAGACGGTGACCGGCTTCGCCTTCGGGAGGCGGTTCGGTCCGTGTTCAGAGAGGCGGTTTGTGGCTTCCTCGGTCGAAAGCCCGTCTGAGTCAGTCGCAAGTGTGTCGTATATCTGGCCGCGCCTCTGGGAATACCAGCTTTCGGTGTCCGACGAAGTGGCGGTTGCCATCGAATACAGGGCGTACGGGAGGAGATGACTTAGTTGTCAGTGCTTCAGACAGTACGGCAGACAGGAGTCTGTGCTTCGACTAGACGGTGTTTTCGATGCGGATTCAGTGCACGGCCGATCGATCGCTGGCGTCTGACAGTGACAGCAACCGTCTTTCAGTCGGCACTTTGCTCGGATGGATCAGGTTGACCTGTCTGGAGGGACTCGTCGATGCGGTTGCAGGATGGCGTTCGTGAACGTCGAAGCCACATTCTACAGGACTGCACTTCTGCTGTCCGTGTCCGGTACAGTCGTCTCCATCTGGATGGAAGAGACCCACCGCGACTTCGGGACCCACGAGCCACCTGCTCCGGCTACTGAACAACCAACCCGTGTCTGAAGAGTAGCACTTTGGTCCGCTCAGACGCTTTCTAGACCCGTTTGTCCTCTATCAGCGCTAGTTATTATCGGGGTGTTTGGAGACGCCGGTTTGCGAAGCTACCGATTCGTTGGTCGCGGTATCTCCGCTCGACCGGAACTGCTTAGCCCAGACACGCCGAAACCAAACTCAGCGAAGTACCAGCGAGAATGGGCCACTATCTCACGATATGGAGAATATAGTTAAAGTATGCCTAATTCTGTACCCATACTCGGAGATATAGAAGAGAAGAAACTAACTATCCATCAATAGTGCTGTATTCGTAGTACTGATTGCGGACTTCGATCTCGTTTTTCGTATATCGAAGCACTTCTAGCAAATTCGCCATGTACCTAGAGGTAAATCGGTCTCTGGGGCCAGTGATACCCAGCGACACCATGACTTCCTCGTCTTCGTCGAATATTGGCACTGCGATGCCGCGGACGCCTCTGAGGTGCTCCTCGTCGTCTATCGCATAGCCTTGGTCACGAATCCGTTCGAGTGCTGTTTCGAGATCACTTCGTGACGTCAGTGTCTCCTCGGTGCCTTTCGGTAGCCCGTGTGCTTCGATGATCTCCGTCCGCCGCTCCAGTGGTAGGTTCGCAAGGATCACTTTGCCGAGTGACGTCCAATGCATCTCGGTGTGGTTGCCAATGGGAATTTCGTCGCCAGCGGCCTTCTCACCCGAACTCCGATAGAGGATTACCCTCTGTCCGTTCTCTTCGATCCCGGCCCCAGCAATTTCGCCGGTTTTACGGCTGAGTTCCTCGACCTTGTTCCGGAGCAGTCGGCCGACGTCCAACTGGTGGCGAACGCTACCGCCGACCTCCAGAAACCTGAACGACCGCCGATACTCCCCCGATTCCTTGACGACGTAGTCTCGCTCGACGAGCGTGTTGAGATGGATAAAGACCGTACTCGTGGGGATATCTAACTGCGTAGCAAGTTCAGAGAGGCTCACTGGCTCGAGTTTGCCCAGAGCGGATAAGATATCCAACGTCGTCTCGACGGCGCTGATGGTTTTCTTGTCTTGCGTCGGCATGTCTCACTCCTATTTTGTCCAGAGTGAAATAGCTTCCCCCACCGCATAAAAATTTTCCAACAGAGTTGAAAACTGGTATCATCCGTCCAACCCTCATACACTAACGAACGTACCTGTGTTATTTTCATTGGGATATCGGTCCACGAAGAATGACAACAACTCACATGGGGAATCGATCTCCCGGGCCAAGGTTCTGATTCCGACGATATAGCCCCTCTAATGCCGCATTCTCGATTGCGCCGACGTTTCGACGGACGTCACTCAGCGCGTTTCAATAGGGTTGAAAACCCAACCAACGAACCTGCAAGACTGGATTTATTGCAGATAGAGGCGCTCTATCGACCATCCCCGTATCCGGCCGTCTCGAAGACCCCACGAGTAGCAACGTACCCCGACACGGTTAGCACCGCAACGTCGTGAGGTTCTGGCTCCCTTCGTCCGCGTGACGGCCAAACCGCTGCTTTTGACGTGGTTGTGTTGTCTACTGGGACGGATACTGCCAACATTTATTACCCATGATTGAGACCATTCTCTCACTCGGTATGAGCGAGGTTACACTATCAAACGTCAGCAAGGTATACGACGATGACGTCCTTGCAGTCGAGGACCTGTCCCTGTCCGTCGAAGACGGGGAATTCGTCGTCGTCGTCGGCCCATCGGGGTGTGGCAAATCGACCACGCTTCGGATGATTGCTGGGCTCGAAACAGTCACGGACGGTGAGATCGCCATCGGTGGACAAGTGGTCAACGACGTCCGTCCACAGGACCGGAACATCGCCATGGTGTTCCAGAGCTACGCGCTCTACCCGCACATGACCGTGCGCGAGAACATGTCCTTCGGGCTGCGTCTGTCCGGCGAGTACGACGACCAGATCGAACAGCGTGTCGAAGAAGCCGCCGAGCTCTTGGAAATCTCGGATCTCATGGCGGACCTGCCGAAACAACTCTCGGGCGGCCAGCAACAGCGCGTGGCGCTCGGACGGGCTATCGTCCGTGATCCAGAGGTGTTCCTGATGGACGAGCCCCTGTCGAATCTCGACGCGAAGTTACGGACGCAGATGCGCACGGAGATTCAGCGGATTCAGGAGGAACTCGACGTCACGACCATCTACGTCACCCACGACCAGACGGAGGCGATGACGATGGCCGACCGTATCGTGATTCTCAACGAGGGGGAACTCCAGCAGGTCGACCCGCCCGAGCGCTGCTATGACGAACCAAACAACGAGTTCGTCGCGGGATTCATCGGCTCGCCCTCGATGAACTTCTTCGAGGTGAGTGTGACGGCCAGCGACGACGGTACCCGATTCGATTCGCCCGATGTCGGATTTACGCTCGACGTCGACATTCCTGCCGGGGAGTACACCCTCGGCGTGCGACCGGAGGACTTCGTCGCCGAAGGCGCCGGTGAGTACATCGATACGGTCGTCGACGTCGTCGAGCCGATGGGTTCGGACAACTTCCTCTATCTGGAGACGGCAGGCGGCTCTACGGAGGTCGTGGCCCGGGTCGATAGCGAATACCGACCGCAGCGGGGCGACGAGATATCGCTGGGATTCCACACAGACGATATGCATCTGTTCGAGCCCGACGGCGAGCGCGTAGCGATGACTCAGCTACGGCGGACGGAGTCGGCATAACATGTTGTACGAGACTATCGGTCGGAGGGAGTGTGAGTGGGCCGGGATGACTGCGAGCGAGGTCCGAGATGTCGGCGAGCAACGTGGCTCCGTCCTCGTCATCCCCGTCGGGAGCGTCGAACAGCACGGCAACCACCTACCGGTCGTCACCGACACGCTTCTCGTCGAAGCGATGGTCGACGCCGCTATCGAGCGCTTAGACGACGTTCCCGTCGTCGTGACACCGCCGGTCTGGAGTGGCTTCTCGCCACATCACTTGTCGTTCGGCGGCACCCTGTCACTCGAGTTCGCTCACCTGCGAGCGACGCTGGAGGATATCGCACACACTGGCATCCAGAACGGGTTCGATGCGGTGCTGTTCGTCAACGGCCACGGCGGGAACGGCCCGCTCATCGACGCCGTCGTGAGTACCGTCGGCGTCGACACCGAGGCGGAGGTACTCGGGACGACGTATTTCCGATTGGCATCGGACCGAATCGAGGAACTCCGGACGACCGAGACGGGCGGGATGGCCCACGGCGGCGAGTTCGAGACGTCCCTCATGCTTGCCCTGCGACCGGACCTCGTGGGCGACCCGGACGCCCGAGACGGCGAACCGATGGACGAACACTACGAGTGGGGCGGACAGGACTTGCTCGACGGGGGCACCGTTACCGTCTATCGCTCGTTCGACGCGTATTCGTCGTCCGGTGCCATCGGCGCGCCAAAGCGGGCGAGCGCCGAGACGGGCGACCGAATCCGCTCGATCATCGGTGAGGAACTCGCGGCTCTCATGGTCGCGATTCACGAGAACAATGCCTGAACAGCGAGCCACGCGATACAAACACAAACAATTATGTACATGGGACTGAGTGACACTAATGATGCAGCCCGATAACAACCCCGAGTCTAGCGACGACAGTATCGACCGCCGACAGTTACTGCAGGCACTCGGCGCAGGCGGCGCCATCGCCATCGCCGGTTGTAGCGGCGACGGTGGTAGCGGAAGCGATGGCGGCGACGGCGACAGTGGTAGCGGAAGTGACGGCGGCGACGGCGGTACCCAGAGCGTCCAGTTTCTCACGATGGGCGTCGGCGACAACATCAAGCAGTTCTTCGAGGAGAACAACGCGGCCTTCGAAGAAGAACACGGCGTCGACGTCGAGTTCACCAGCGTTACGTGGGACAACGCCCGTCAGACCGTGAACAACCGCGTCGACGGCGGCCAAGCACCCGACGTCAGTCGGTGGCCTGCGCGTTGGATCCCTCAACTCGTGGGCAAGGACGCGCTCGAACCGCTCGACGACATGATGGACGGCGAGTTCGGCGAGCAGTTCTACGACGGCGTCGCCGAGGGGACGATGTACAACGGCTCGCATTACGGCGTTCCGTGGGCCGCCTCGAATAAGTGTCTCTACTACAATAAGGACGTCTTCGAGACGGCCGGTCTCGACCCCGAGAACCCGTCGCTCGATTCGTGGCAGGACATGGTGGACGCCGCAAAGCAAATCCGCGATAGCGATGCCAGCGTGCCTGCCCTCGGGCTTGCGGGGGCCGACGCCATCGAGACCGGGTCACAGTACTATCACTACCACTGGTCGCACGGCGCAGACCTCGTCGACGACGAAGGAATGCCGGTCGTAAACTCCAGCGGGGCTGTCGACGCCCTCTCGCTGTACACCGACCTCCACCTCGAACACGACGTCACACAGTCCTCGCCGCTCTCGTCGACTCGGCAGGACATTCGGCAACTGTTCGAGAACGGTGACCTAGGAATGGTCATCGGACACGTCTACACCGGACTCAACATCACCTCGGCACAAGAGAACGACGAGGTCGACTTCGACTACGGCATCGTGCAGGTACCCCGCGGGCCCGAGGGGCGATACAGCCTCTTTACCATCGATACGCTCGCCATCCTGAGTCAGAGCGAGCACAAGGACCTCGCACGCGACCTGATTCGCTTCTACTTCGACGAGGAACGCCGGTTCCAGTACTCGAAGCAGAAAGGCTTCCTCCCGGTCGTCGAAGCCGTCGGCGAGCGGTCGTACTTCTCCGACTCGAAGAACTGGGGGCCGTTCGTCGAGGCGGGACAGTACGCTCGCGCTCGGCCGAAGCTCAGTAACTTCAGCGAGTTCAACGACCGGATGGTCCAGGCGATTCAGGAAGCACTGGCAGAACGGAAGACGCCCCAGAAAGCGCTCAATGACGCCCAGAGTGATCTCGAAGATGCCATGGAGTGACAGACAGGAATGAGTCTGGCAGAGGAATATACCGAGGCGTCCGAGGACTCACGTCTCGAACGAGGGTTGGCGTACGTCCAGCGAAACAGCCGCGCGTATCTCCTCATCGCACCCGCAGCCCTGTTCCTGTTGGCGGTCGTCGGGTACCCGATTATCGAGACGTTTCGGCTTTCGCTGTACCGGTCGCCGGCCGACTCCACTATCGAAACGTTCGTCGGACTCCAGCACTACGTCGAGATATTCGACAGCGACATCTTCTACCGATTGCTCTGGCAGACGGGGCGCTGGGTTCTGGCCGGCGTCGCCGGCAAGACGGTTCTGGGCCTGCTCATCGCCGTCCACCTCAAGGGGGACATCCGCGGTCGGAAGTTCTTCCGTACCGCGTTCCTCATCCCGTGGGGCATCCCCTACGCCATCTCGGCGGTCGTGTTCCGCTGGATAGAGCACCCGCAGTTCGGCTACCTCAACGCCATCCTGCTGAAACTCGGGGTCATCGAGCAGGGCATCGGTATCCTCGGGAACCCATCGATAGCGTGGCTCGGCGTGGTCGTCGCCGACATCTGGATCGGGACGCCGTTCATGGCGATCATCTTCCTCGCGGGGCTCCAGTCGATTCCGCAGGAGCTGTACGAGGCAGCCGCCATCGACGGCGCAGAAAAGTGGCACCAGTTCCGCTACATCACGCTCCCGCAACTGAAGAGCGTCATACTCATCGCCACGCTGCTGTCGACCATCTGGACGTTCGTCAGCTTCGACGTCATCTGGACGATGACCGGTGGCGGTCCCATCAGTTCGACGGCGACGCTCGTCATCCACATCTACCAAGTCGGCCTCCAGAACGGAAATCTCGGACGCGGGGCCGCCTACAGCGTCATCGGGTTCCTGTTCCTGCTCGTCTTCGCTATCATCTACCTGCGCATCTACACGCGCGGAGGTGACGAGCTATGACCATGGCGGGCCACGACCGGAGCGGCCTCCGCAAAGTCCGCCTCTACGGCGTGCTGCTAGCGCTGCTCGGGCTCATGATGCTCCCGTTCTACACCATGTTCTCGAGCACGTTCAAGCCCGAATCGGAGATATTCTCCGCGCCGGCGACGCTGTTCCCCTCCGACCCCAGCTTTCAGGCGTACGTCGAGGTCTGGTCACAGACCGACGTGCTCCTGTGGATCGGGAACAGTTTCATCATCTCGCTGGGGACGGTCGTCCTCACGCTCCTGCTGGCGATTCCGGCCGCGTACTCCTGTGCCCGGAACGACTTCGTCGGCAAGCGGACCTTCCTCCTCTCCGTGCTGGTCGTCCAGATGTTCGCACCGGTCGTGCTGATCGTCGGCCTGTTCGACGTCATCACCCAGTTCGGCCTGTTCAACACCTATCTGGCCGTCATCATCCCGGCGGCGGCGTTCACCCTGCCGTTCAACGTCTGGATGCTGTATGGCTACTTCAAGACGATACCCGTCGCGCTCGAGGAGTCGGCGCGTATCGACGGCGCCAGCCAGTTGCAGATCCTCACGAAGATCGTGTTGCCGCTGACCAAGCCGGCACTGGTGGCCAGCATCACTTACACGTTCCTCTACGCGTGGAACCGACTGCTGTTCGTTCTCACCTTCCTCACCGACAGCGCGAAGTACAACATCCCACGCGGTGTCTTCTCGATGGTCGGCGCGCTACAGACCGACTGGCGGATGATGCTCACGGTGTCGGTCATCGGCATCATCCCGCTGTTGATCCTGTTTGCCTTCCTCGAAGAGTACATCGTCGCCGGGATGACCGCCGGCGCGGTCAAAGAGTAGCGCCTCTACTTTTATTATCGCCCCGGTGGTCGCTTGGGTATGGAATTCGCGACGTGGGCGTACCCATGGGATATCCTGGACGAAGGCCCGGCCGAGGTCGAAGCGCGGCTTCGGGGCATCGGCATCGACGAGGTGAACCTCGCGACGAACTACCACACGGTGCAGGCGTTCACACCGCACAATCCCGAGCGGCGAACGCTGTTCGCCCGTGCGAGTTCGTACTTCGAGACCGGTCCGGACTACGGACAGCTCGAACCAATGCCCTACGAGGGGATGGACGGCGACTGGGTCGCCGACGTCGCCGACGGCCTGACCGACCTGACAGTGACCTCCTGGACCGTCGGCTGTCACAACTCCCGCCTCGGAATGGACAACCCCGGATGTACGCTCGAATCGGCACACGGGGACGACCTCGTCTTCGGTCTGTGCCCCTCGAACCCCGAGGTCCAGCGGTACCTCACGGCACTCGTCTCGGACCTCGCGTCGCGCGACGGACTCGACCGCATCGAGCTAGAGACCTTCGATTACTTCTACGGGACCGGCTTCGGCTGGCACCACCAGAAGATTCACGCTCGGCTGGGGCCGCTCGGCGAGTTCTTTCTCGGGCTGTGTTTCTGTCCGCACTGCCGCGAGAACGCGACGGACGCCGGCGTCGACGTCGGCCGGGCCCGCACGACTGTCGCCGAAACACTCGACGCTATCGTCGCCGGCGACGTGGCATACGACCGCTCACCGGAGGCGTGGCTCACGGAGCACAGCGCCGTTGCCGCGTACGTCGACGTCCGCGAGCAGACGCTGACGTCACTGTACGCCGAGTTGGCAGACGCCGCCGGATCGACGCCGCTCGGCTATTACGTCGGCGCACCCGAACCCGGTCGTGAGTGGATGGTCGGTGCCGACCTTGCGGCACTCTCGACGCACGTCGATTACTACTGTCTCCCGGCCTACGAATCGACGACCGAGGCGGTGCTGGAAGCCTATCGCACCGTCGAGAGTCTCGTCGACGACATCCCGCTCCACGTCGGCCTCCTGCCGGGCCACCCGGCGATTCACGACGAGGCAACCGTCGTCGATATCGTACGGACTCTCGAGTCGAGAGGGGTCCCACGCCTCTCGTTCTACAACTACGGACTCTTACCGGAGCAGTCGTTGCAATGGGTCGGAGCCGCCATCGACGCGGTGAACACGTAGCCCGAAACGGTACTTTGATTATAGTTCCCGAACGACGGGCTTGCATGGAGATAACCGGCGTGTCAGCGGTGACTGTAGACGTACCGCTGGCCGACCTAGACGATCACCTCGGAATCGGTCCGTACGTGACCAATCACGGGCGGCTAGAATCGATGGAGCGAGTCCTCGTGCGCGTAGACACGGACGAAGGCATCAGTGGCTGGGGAGAGATGCGTGTCTTCCTCTCACCGGCGGCTACCGAGTCCATCATCGAAGACGGTGTCGGCCCGATGATTCGGGGCCAGTCGCCCTTCGAGATCGAACGACTCCGGCGACAGGTGTTCGTCGAGTACACGAACGTCGACATGTTCTTCGCGGCCGTCGAAACGGCCTGCTGGGACATCGTCGGCAAAACCCTCGACCGCCCCGTCTACGAACTCCTCGGCGGGTGGACGGCACCGACACAGGGGTCCCAGCAACACCGACAGAGCGTCGACGGCGACAGTACCGCACCCAGCGACGTCCCGATCGCGTTCTGTCTCGGCATCCTCTCGCCCGAAGAGTCACGCGTCAAGGCTCGGGAAGCCCTCGAAGCGGGTTTCAGCGTCCTCAAGACGAAGGCCGGGCGGGACTGGCGACAGGACGTCGAGCGCATCGTCGCGATGCACGACGAAGTCGACGGGCAACTGGAGTTCCGCCTCGACCCGAATCAGGGCTGGACGCTCGACCAGGCGGTTCGCGTCGGCGCGATGCTCGAAGACGAGAACGTCTACCTCCAGTACATGGAACAGCCGATTCGAGTCGATTCGCACACGTCGTTAGCCCGCCTGCGACAGCGGCTCAGACAGCCAATCGCCCCGAACGAGGATACCTACATCTCACACAACATCCAGTCGCTCGTCGAAGCCGGTGCGATGGACGTGGGCGTCATCGACCTGACCCCGGCCGGCGGTATCAGCGGCCTCCGCCAGCAAGCCGCCGTCCTCGAAGACGCCGGCGTCCCCTTCACGCACCACTGTGCGTTCGATCTGGGGATTCGGACAGCGGCCATCCTCCACGCGTTCACCGGTATCCCGGGCTTTGCCCTGCCGCCGGATTCGACGTACTACGGCTGGGAGGCGGACGTCATCGAGAACCCCTTCGAGGTGACCGACGGTCGCCTCCCGGCCCCGGAGGGCCCCGGACTCGGCATCGACGTCGACATGGACGCGGTCGAAGAGTATCGAATCTCATGAGCGGACGAGAACAAGTTTCAATAGGGCAGCCTTCGTGGGTGTCATCGCTATGGTAGAGCTATCGTTAGCCGACCGCCCGGCCATCGTGACCGGTGCGTCTCGGGGAATCGGACGCGAAATCGCAGCCCGGTTCGCCGAGGCGGGCGGCGACGTCGTCGTCTGTTCGCGCACCTACGAGGACGTCGACGCGGTTGCGACGGAACTGACCGCCGAACACGACGGCCGCGTCGTCCCGGTCGAATGCGACGTCACAGACAAAGACGCCGTACGGGACCTCGTCGATACGACGGTCGAAGAGTTCGGCACCGTCCGCGTACTCGTGAACAACGCCGGCGGGGCAGACGAGTCTGCGAACCTGTTACACCGCTGTGACGAGGCGACCTTCGAGTGGATGGTCGATCTGAACCTGAAGAGCCAGTTCCTCCTGAGCAAGGAGGTGCTGCCGGCGATGGTCGCCGCTGGCGGCGGGTCCATGATTCACATGGGATCGGTCAACGGCCTGTTCGGTATCGGCCTCTCCGGATACTCGGAAGCCAAAAGTGGGCTGTTGGCGCTGTCGCGGAACATCGCCGCCCACTACGGCCAACACGGTATCCGCTCGAACGTCGTCTCTGCGGCCACCATCGAGACGGCAAACAGGCGCGCCGAGATGGAGAACACGGAGGAACGGACCGGTGAGACGAGCGCTCGAGAGCGCTGGCTCGATCAGTATCCGCTCGGTCGGTTCGGCACGCCGAGAGAAGTCGCCGACACGACCCTGTTCCTCGCCTCCGAACTGTCGAGTTTCGTCACCGGCGAGAATCTCGTCCTCGACGGCGGACTGACGACTAGCTTGCCGACGCCGTTCATCAACGACGTGTACGACGCGGACGAACCACCGACGACCAACTGAGTCACGCGACCCATGGAAGAACTAACCACCGACGACGCACCAGACAGCATCGGACCGTACTCACAAGGCATCGCGACCGGAGACCGTATCTACGTCTCCGGACAGGGCCCGGTCGACCCCGACACGGGCGAGGTGATTCCGGGAACACCCGGTGAGCAGACTCGACGGACGCTCGAGAACGTCGAGGCCATCCTGCAGGCCGGCGGCGTCTCGCTCGACGACGTCGTGAAAGCGACCGTGTTCGTGAAGGACATGCGGTACTACGACGAAGTCAACGAGGTCTACGGCGAACTCATGTCGGCGCCGTATCCCGCTCGGAGCGCCGTCGAAGTCGTCAAACTCCCCGTCGATATCGACGTCGAGATAGAGGTCGTCGCAGAGCGGTAGCATGGAGCGACTGGTTGTCTTCGACCTCGACGGGACACTCACCCGACAACGAGGGGGCTTCGACCTCTTGCATACGCTCTACGGTACGACACCGGCGGGCGACGCGCTGATGGACCGACTCGAGGCGGATCAGCTCTCGTTCGAGGAGTGGTGTCGAGCGACCGTGGAGGAGTGGCGTACGAGCGGGATCACCGAGTCGGATATCGACCGAGCGACTCGTGCAGTCAAGCCCAAAGCGGGGGCACCGGAACTTCTCGCTCGACTGCACCGCGAGAACGTCGCATTCGGGATACTCAGCGCCGGCATCGCGAACCTCGCTACACAGTTCGAACAGTACGACCCCGACTTCGTACGCGGAAACTGGCTCCAGTTCGAGGCCGGGAAGCTCTCGGGCATCGACGTCGGCGTTGGCCCCGACCAGAAGGGTGCGATACTGCGACGGATACGCGATACACGGAGCCACATCGACATCACGTACGTCGGGGATTCACACACCGATACGGAGGCGTTCGTCGAGGCAGATACCGCAGTCCTGTTCGATCCGGACGACCGTGTTCCCGACACGGCTGTCGACGCCGCCGATACGGTCGTAGAATCGACCGATCTGAAAGACGTTACGTCGATTATGCCGGTAGATTGACGGAGAGTTGAATACCTACGGCGAAAAATTCGAATTTTGGGATATAAATGCTCCAGTATGGTGTTTCATCCGGAAGTTTATACACACCTGCCGTTCTTGAGTAGCGGATTGTCGATCAGTTCGGAGCAGTCACTGGCAACCACAGTTCTCTGGTGATGAGTCTATGAGCACTTCACCCCCACGAGGATCCGTCTGAAACCGTCGCAGCGGGCAGACTGCCGAACCCTTCGGTTTGGATAGACGCGATAACGCAAGCATCGACTGACGGCAACCCCTTCAGTACGCAGCAACTGGCAAGAAGCGTCGGCTGTATCCCCGTCCTACTGCGCTTCTTGTCCGCTTAGCGGACTGCGATGCTCCGTGAGGACGAAGCCTCACAAAGAGGTAGTAGGGGTGGAGAAGGGCTGGATGGCGCGTGGGGGTGGAACGCAGCCGGTGTGGGTAGGTACATCGCCATACCGGCAACTTCGAGTTTTGGCGTGACGCTGCATAGACGTGCCCGTCTGTCCCGGTGCAGCCGAGATAGCACACGCGACAGCAGACGTATCCGTCCAACCGTCCCACAACGGCTGTCGACGAGTTCGACCTGCCCATCAGCTTCGTCCTCGACGACGCCCAACGCCTGTTCGTACCCGTCCCAGTCGTGAGCGCCACTTTCACCGTCGACGCCGAGAAACAGTGGGCGTCGTCAGTTGCCCGCGGGCACTGCGGTGCGTACAGACACTGTAGACCTCAGCTACACTGGACGCCCGTCACTTCGAACCGGGCACCACCGTCATTGCCTGTCGTAATTCCGAGTTCCCACCCGTGGGCGTCGGCGATTTGTTTGACGATTCGGAGTCCGAACCCGGTACCGTCGGAGGAGGTCGTGTAGCCGGACTGAAATACTCGCTGCCGCGCAGCGTCCGGAATGCCCGGGCCGTCGTCCTCGACGTAAAACCCGTTGTCGAGGCTGCCGACCGTGATCGTCACCTCTTTGCCGCCGTGGTCGATCGCGTTCCGAATAAGGTTCCATAATAGCTGTTGGAGACGAGTCTTGTCCGCTTGAACGGTGGTCCCGTCTGCTATGTTGAGCGATGCGTCGTCCGTATCGGTGGACCGCCAACACTCCTGAACGCAGATAGCCAAATCGACAGGTTCGGGCTCGACGACTGATTTACCAGCCTGAGCGAGGGAGAGTACATCTTCTATGATGTCACCCATTCGCTTGTGGGCCTGTGCCACCGCGTCGAGATGCGCGCTATCGCACTCCTCGCGGGCCAACTCGAGCCGCCCCGAGGCGGCGTTCAACGGGTTCCGTAAATCGTGAGAGACGACACCAGCAAACTCGTTCAGGCGTTGGTTTCGTTGTTCGAGTGCCTGCTCGTACTGCTTGCGCTCAGTAATGTCACGGACGAATGCCAGGAGGCAGTCTTCCTCACCAATCATGGTTCGTTCGAGTACGACCTCGCCCCAGAACTGGCTGCCGTCCGCCCGCTCGAACAACCAATCGAACTGCTGGGACTCGCCGTCGAGCGCCAGCCGAATCTTTTCCATCGCCGCCTCCTGGTCGAACTTGGGGCCATCAGCGCTGATCTTCTTGATCTCCATCTCCTCGAGTTCGGCTGGGCTGTAGCCCATGAGTTCGGCGTACCGTTCATTGACTTTCCCGATCACCCCCCGTTCCGGGTCGTTGAGAGCGATACCGACCTTGGCCTTATGGAAGATATCCTTGTAATCAACGGCTGCCATGCATGTGCTGTGGAATAACAGACACTTATGTTTGGGGCGGATTCGGTGAACCGCTAGATGGCGTCGGCTTCGCCCGCCAGAATCGGCGGATGAAGCGGGAAACCGCCGATACCTCTGTCGGCGAGTTCCCGCTTCAGGAAGACCGCTCGGTCAGAACCGGCAGCTACAGGGAGTTGCAACGGTATCTGTCTGCGAATCGCGACCGCACGTTCAACGACGAGACTGGTACCCACTCGAAGGGTCCGCTCCGTCGGTGGTCGCTCTCGACCTACGCGTTCCGCCGATTTACTTTCTCACTCTTCCCTCTGATTCGGGGCGGGTTCGCGCTGGACGACGAGAACGGGACCGAGGAACCGGTTGGCGACCTGCGTCGCTGGCATACCGAACACGAACGTCGCCAGGGACGGGTCCGTCTCACCCATGACGACGACGTCGAACGCTGCAGATGCGTCGACGATCGCATCGAGGGGGTCTCGATCCCGCTCGACTCGTGTCTCGATCGTCGACGTGTCGATACCGCGGTCTCCCAGTCGTTCTACCAGTCCATCGAGAAGGGTCCCGATGTCCTCGTCTGTTTCCTCGTTCTCGGCGACGTGATACAGCGTGATCGATGCGTCCATCGCACCGAACACACCGGCAACGACGCGCGCAAGACGATCGACTCCTACGGTCCCACGGACGGCAACGAACACGTCTTCGACCGCTCCCGTGGCGTTCGGGACGAGCACGGCCAGACAGTCGTGCTCGGTTATCGTTCGGTCGATCGTCTTCTGACCGTCGTGAGTGAAGACGAGCCGCCGCTCGACGGTCGCTCCCGCCTCCTCGAATATCGCCTCGTACTCGTCGAGCCGGTCCTTGGCGCGCTCCTCGAACTGCATCTGTGCCTGCCCCGGTGCAGTCTGTTCCGGAATGACGTGATAGCCCAGGAGGACGACGTGAGCGTTCGCGAGGAGGGTCGGAACACCCTCGGGGACCGACTCCCCTTCGAGTACGCGAATCGGGACGAGTATCGGTGGACGGTCCGTCATTGTCAGATGTCCCCTTTGAGTGTGACGTCCCCAGCGTAATAACGGTACCAGAGGTACGAGACGAGCATCACCCCGACGCCGATACCGATCGAGGCAGGTTGCATGAAGGCGATCAGTCCGAAGCTCGCGAGCGCACCTACGGCCGGGACCACCGGATAGCCCGGTACCCGGTAGCTGGGCGAGTACCACTCCGGGTTTCGCCGCCGCAACACGATCAGGGCGACACACATCAGCCCGTACATGATCAGGTGGAGGAACGAAGCGACCTCCGCGAGCAGTTCGACCTGACCGGTCGCGACGAGAACGAGGATCGGGCCACCGGCGGCGAGCAACGCGACGTGTGGCGTGCCGTATCGGAGGTTTACCTCGCTCGCCTTCCTGGGAAGCAGGGCGTCACGGCTCAGCGCGTACACTGCTCGCGAGGCGCTGAGAATCGATGCGTTCGCACTCGAGAACGTCGCCAGCAATCCGGCGCCAAGGATCGCGACCGCGCCCGGCAGCCCGAGGAAGTCACGGGCCACCTCGACCATCGCCGTCTCCCCGAACTGCCCCAGCCGGTTCGCACCGAACGCGCTGGTCGCGACGAAGATCGTCACGACGTAGAAGACCGTAACGACGAGAACCGACCCGACCATCGCAAGCGGAAGATTCCGTCCCGGTTGTTTGATCTCGCCCGCAACGGTCGCGACCTGAGCAAATCCCAGATACGATGTAAACACCAGCGCAGCTGTTGTCAGCACCGGGAAATGTCCTCTGGAGAAGAACGCCCCCGGGACGCTTCCACGACCGAAGACGCCCACGGCGTCGAGGACGCCGTACGAGAGAAATCCCGTGAGCACCACGAGGAGGATTCCGACGACCACGTTCTGGAGAGTGGCCGTGTTCTCTGTGCCGCCAATACTCAACGCGGTCAGGACGACTCCGAACAGTAACCCGATCCCGGTGACGGGACTAAACGAGAGCCCGACGCCGAGTTCGGCGAACACGGCGCTCGCATAGTGGCCGAGCCCGACGAGGTAAAACGCGGAGGCGAACATCAGTCCCAGCCACAGGCCGAGGCCCACGATCGCACCGTAGGCCGTCCCCATCCCTCGCGAGATGAAGTAGTAGCCGCCACCGCTACGGGGCATCGCCGTGGCGAGTTCAGAGGTCGGCAGCGCCACGAGCAACGCGATGACCCCGCCGATCGCGAACGAGACGGTGGCAGCAAGCCCCGCATTGTTCGCTGCCAACCCCGGAAAGACGAAGATGCCCGCTCCGATCATGGTCCCGATTCCGATCGCCAGCCCACCGACCAGCCCGATGGTTCGCTCCAGTTCGACGTCGTCGTCGTGGACGGTCGTATCGGCGGTGACGGCCTCTGGCTCCGCTGCAGGCGCCTCACCAGCGACGTTCTGCCCGCCCGGGTCGACGTCGACAGGCTGTTCGGTCATGCGGAGTGATTATTTCAATAGCCAGATAAAATCGGCGGTGAGTGAGGTCGGAGCAGACGACTCCTGCCTGGAACCGGCTGCTGTTCTCGCCGGCCCCGGCGACGACGAGTTCATCGCCGTGAGGTTCAAACGCGTAGCGATTGGTACGGCGTCATCATCTACTGCGTAGCAGATTCATCACGAGTATCAAAAGGTTATTTATCAGGTATCTTCTACGATGTATCAGTTCAGCAAATGGGTGGAGTGGGGAACTACGCAGTCGTCACGGTAGCACTGGTACTAGCACTCGCGCCGGTTGCGTCAGTCGCACAGCCGGCCGCCGCAAGCGGCGTCGGGGTTTCGGCGACGCTGAGCGACCTCCACGCCGACAGCGGGACCGTCTATCCGGGCGATACGGTCTCTGGAACCATGGTCGTCGAGAACACCGGGGATGAGCGGCACACGTTCTGGGTCGATTTCTCGGCAGAGAACCCCGACGGGGTCTGGTCGCTCGGTACGGGCCGGCACATCGAGTTGGCGCCCGGTGAGCGCCGTGTGATCGAACTCTCGTGGACAGTCCCCGAAAGCGCACAGCCAGGCGTCTATAACGCTGGGGCGGCGATCTACGAATCGGAGAGCAAGACCAACCGGCTCGGCGGTGACGAGGAACGGGACGCGTTCGAAGTCACGCACCCAACTACCGAATCGACGATCACCGGGTTCGCCGTCGACGGCGGAACATATCAGCCCGGAGACACCGTCACTGGGACCGTTACCGTCGAGAACACCGGCGATACGACCCACTCGTTCTGGGTCGACTTCTCCGCGGAGCGGCCAGCGGGCGGCTGGTCGACCGGTGCGGGCCGATACCTTGATTTGTCGCCCGGCGAGTCCCGGACGGTCGAGTTGACCTGGACTGTCCCCGACGGGGCAGCAACAGGGTCGTACGACGGCGGGACAGCCGTGTACAAGTCAGCGAACAAGGACACGAAGTACGACGGAGCCTCTCGGTCGGACGCCTTCCGAGTCGACCAGCCGACGACAGCGGCGCAGATCACCGGGTTCGCCGTCGACAGCGGGACCTACCGGCCCGGAGACACCGTCACTGGGACCGTTACCGTCGAGAACACCGGCGATACGACCCACTCGTTCTGGGTCGACTTCTCCGCACAGCGGCCAGCGGGCGGCTGGTCGACGGGTGAAGGCGGATACGTCGACTTGTCCCCGGGCGAACGCAGAACGATCGCGTTGGACTGGACTGTCCCCGACGAGGCACCAACAGGGTCGTACGACGGCGGGACAGCCGTGTACAAGTCAGCGAACAAGGACACGAAGTACGACGGGGCCTCTCGGTCGGACGCCTTCCGAGTCGATCAGCCGACGACAGCGGCGCGGATCACGTCGTTCGCCGTCGACGGCGGGACCCACCAGCCCGGAGAAACCGTCACCGGAACGATTACGGTCGAGAACACCGGCGATACGACCCACTCGTTCTGGGTCGACTTCTCCGCACAGGGACCAGACAGTGGTTGGTCCACTGGCCAAAGAGGATACCTTGATTTGTCACCCGGCGAGTCCCGGACGGTCGCGTTGACCTGGACTGTCCCCGACGACGCAACAGCAGGGACGTACGACGGTGGGACAGCCGTATACAAGTCTGACGCGAAGGAGACGAAATACGACGGGGCCTCTCGGTCGGACGCCTTCCGAGTCGATCAGCCGACGACAGCGGCGCGGATCACGTCGTTCGCCGTCGACGATGGTACCTATCAGCCCGGAGAAACCGTCACCGGAACGATTACCGTCGAGAACACCGGCGACACGACCCACTCGTTCTGGGTCGACTTCTCCGCACAGGGACCAGACAGTGGTTGGTCCACGGGCGAAGGAACATACGTCGACTTGTCCCCGGGCGAACGCAGAACGATCGCGTTGGACTGGACTGCCCCCGACGGCGCCTCATCGGGAACGTACGACGCCGGAACGGCGATATACGAGTCAGCGAACAAGGACACGAAGTACGACGGCTCTCGGTCGGACGCCTTCCGAGTCGATCAGCCGACGACAGCGGCGAGGATCACGTCGTTCGCCGTCGACGGCGGAACCCACCAGCCCGGAGAAACCGTCACCGGAACGATTACCGTCGAGAACACGGGCGACACGACCCACTCGTTCTGGGTCGACCTCTCCGCACAGGAACCAGCGGACGGCTGGACAACGGGTGAAGGCGGATACGTCGACCTCACGCCCGGCGAGTCCCGGACGGTCGAATTGACCTGGACTGTCCCCGACGGGGCCACAACAGGGACGTACGACGGCGGGACAGCCGTATACAAGTCAGCGAACAAGGACACGAAGTACGACGGTCAGTCCCGGCTCGACGCTTTCCGGGTCGACCGGCCAACGACAGCGGCGCGGATCACGTCGTTCGCCGTCGACGGCGGAACCCACCAGCCCGGAGAAACCGTCACCGGAACGATTACCGTCGAGAACACCGGCGACACGACCCACTCGTTCTGGGTCGACCTCTCCGCACAGGGACCAGAGGACGGCTGGACAACGGGTGAGGGCGACTATCTCGAACTGGCACCCGACGAGCGCCGGACGGTCGAGTTGACCTGGACTGTCCCCGATGGGGCCACAACAGGGACGTACGACGGCGGGACAGCCGTATACAAGTCAGCGAACAAGGACACGAAGTACGACAGGACCGCTCGGCCGGACGCCTTCCAGATCGAACGACGAACGTCGAGTGCGACGATCACGTCGTTCGCCGTCGACAGCGGGACCTACCAGCCCGGCGACACCGTCACTGGGGCCGCTACCATCGAGAACACCGGGGACAGGACCAACACATTCTGGGTGAACATCTCTGCCCGCGGTTCGAGTGGTGAGACCACAGCGGGTGACGGTCAGTCGGTGGCACTGAGCCCCGGCGAACGTCAGACAGTCGACCTCACCGTGACCGTCCCGGAAGAGGCCGACAACGGCAGCTACGACGGCGTCGCGACGGTCTGGGTGGAACCCGATCGGGGACCCTCACGGATGCGTCTCGATACAGCCGAGCGAACTGACGCGTTCGAGGTGACAGAGACAGCGACCGTCAGCGCACGCATCACTGGTGTCGACGTTGGGACTGGTGAATTCAAACCGGGCGAAACAGTCGAGGCAGTCGCAACCGTCGAGAACACCGGCAACTCCGAACGTACCTTTTTTGTTGGACACAGTGTCGTCGGTCCGAACGGCGACGAATATACGACCACTGGGCAGGTCGGTCAGTCCGTAACCTTGCGTCCGGGCGAGCAAATTGTAATCACACTGCCTTGGGCTATTCCCGAGACAGCCGCCAGCGGCGAATATACGACAGTCACGTCCGTCTGGCAAGAGCGCGACCCCGACAGTCTGCGTACACGAGTCGCGCACAAGCGAACGAGTGATGCGTTCAGTGTCGGCACACAGGCTGCTATCACGATTCAGGTGAGCGGCCCGAAGGACGAACCGATCGCAGGCGCGACAGTCTCCGTTGGTGAACACCAGAGCAAGGAAACCGGCGCTGACGGTACCGTACGGTTCGACGGTCTCTCAGATGGCACACATGCGGTGACTGTTTCTCGTGACGGATACGTCGACGAGCGGTTCAAAACATCGGTCACCGGGGACCAACAACAGTTACGAGAAGTCAGACTCGCTCGTCCCGAGGGCACGATACTCACCGTAGAAGGGGTTCCGGAGGCGTACCAACCCGGGGAGCGTTTCGAACCGTCCGTCACGATCCGGAACACGGGATCCAGCGAAGCCACATTTGCCCTGGAGATGGCAGAACCCAGTGGTATCGAGATCGACGGTAGCCAAACACAGAGGGTGACTCTGTCGCCGGGAGCAGAAACAACTGTCGAGTTCAGCGCGCAGTTATACGGGACAGATACAGATAGAGTCGTACGATTCGAACTTGCGACGACGGGCGGCCACGCCGTCGATGTCGACCGGCAGCCCGTCACGTTCACTGAGACGGTGCTGACTGTCACCGTCGTTGATAGCTCCGGGGCGTCAGTGGAAGACGCGTCGGTGTCTCTGCTGTCAAATTCGGAGACAGTCAAAACAAACACAGCGGGACAGGCCCGATTTACCGCGCTTACACCC
Organism: Haloarcula pellucida; assembly: GCF_014647235.1. Taxonomy (GTDB): domain Archaea; phylum Halobacteriota; class Halobacteria; order Halobacteriales; family Haloarculaceae; genus Haloarcula; species Haloarcula pellucida. The sequence continues at coordinate 36,006 of NZ_BMOU01000003.1, read as the reverse complement.
GGACAACACGTCACAGAGGTTAGGCTCCCCGGAGTTGTTGGCAGCGAGACGACAAAGACCATCGACGTGCCTGCCGGTGAGCGCACCGAGACGACGGTCCACATTACTCGAACCGGTAGTATCTCTGGGACGGTAGTGAACGAGCAGGGCGAACCGCTCTCCGATGGGGTCGTTTCAATCAACGGCCAATCCGCGTTCGTTGGAGAGAACGGTCGATTCAGCTTTGACGATCATCAGTTCGCAGTTGGGAAGTCTTATACGGTTGATGTGACTCGTGACGGTGAATCGGTATACCGACAGGAACTCAGCGTCACCCCGGGCGAAAACGACGTCCAAATCACGGTCGACAGTGCCGACTCATCCGATAACTGGCAGCTCATCAGCAACGCGAATAAAGGGTCAATTCTCGGTGAAGTGGGTATCCAAATGGGTGTCTCAGGGGCACAAACACTAGAGTACCACATCGGATGGCTCGGATTCAGCATGGTTCCAGTCGCGGACGCGCCGGCCGACATACGCGACTGCCTCCTCGCCCCAAACGACGGGTTAGCTACAAACGGCCTTGATTGTGGTGGTGCTGCTGCAAGCACGATTGGATCGGCAGGAACCGTCATTGGCATCATGACGTCCCCTACGGGAGGTGGTGTTGCTGTCGCTGGAGGGAGCTTCTCACTCGATACCGCAGAGGATATTTCCGACGTCGCTAAGGTGTCTATCTCGGTAGTACAGAACGTCCCCAACAAGGTCGATGAGTGGGCTGAAATACTCATTTCGAAGGCCGGCAGTCGGGTTTCACGGGTTCTAGACAAAGTCAAAGACCCCGATACGGCCAATACGCTTCGGAAAGCGGTCGCCAAGACGAAATTCAAGAAAGCTGGATTCACTGCCGACGAGGCATCGCACCTAACTGATATCGTTCGTCAGTCGAACAACGTTGAAGCAGACGAAGTGATCAAGCTGACAAAGAAGATGGATGACCCCGTCATGGAACTGCGACGGGTTTCAAAAAACGAGGAAACTGGAACCGTGTACGCTCTTACAAAGGGCGAATATGACGAGACTGCCAACAAGGGATACGGAGTGGCGAAGATCCAATCAAAACATTTAGATAATTCTAATGCTGGCCCCGGCGTGACTAGGTTTGACCAGCAAGCAGATATGACGGAGTCGCAAATGAAGACCTACGTGACTAAAGCACTCCGAAAAGGAAAGCCAGACCCGGATGACCCACAAGCAATTGTGTGGGATGTGCCTAAGTCGGTAGCGGAAAAATACGGATTCAGCCGGATTCGGGTCATCGTCAGTAGTTCCAACAATCAGGTCACGACGGCCTATCCCAAGTTCGCCTCATGAGTAACGAACGCGCCTACCCCCTCGCCGAAACGCTGTCTATCGACGTCGCATTCGATAACGCAAATTCTGCAGCCACACAAACTGTACAACAAATCTACGGCGGTGTGAAAGTAGCTATAGATGGTCACGAGTTGACCCGATTCGAGTCACAGGACGCGCTTGAGAGCGAATATAACCAGGATTTTGAATATAAGGGAGAGTATCCGCTTCCGATCTTGCGCAACTTTTCAGCGAAGGCCTTAGAGTTCGCACGTGGTGACGTAGATCCGACGAAATCAACCGAATCTCGAATCGAATTATATGACGGGATGGGGTATATCGTCCTGTCGTGGCTAAATACATCGCGAGTCCGAATCGGATTTCAGACCGTTCCGATAGGAGCGGCAGTAGAACCCACAGTCCCCATCCGCTCGGCAGTCGGATTCGCGGTCAAGACCGAAGACTTGGCACAAGCAGTTCTGGAGGCTAACGAGGACATACTGGACTATATCGATTCCTCCGCAATTCAAAAGGGAGAGACCGTACGCGATTTTGAACAGACGATTGCGGAACTACGAGAAGTTAGCTACACTGGGGACGTGCCGTAGAAGAGTTCTCACACCGTGATCACGGTACTTCCCGGATTGTCTCCGCGTTCGTAGTTGGTGATCGCGACGATGCGGCACAGACACGACGTGAGGATACGCAAACAACGCGAGCGTCTCCGTCGCCACGACAGTAAAAAACGACTCTACCGAAGGAGCATCTTGCAGGGTCGCTGGGCTCATACCACCTCAGCGCTCACCCTGCTCTTTGGTGGGCTAATCGTTCTACGATACCCTCACAGTGAGAGGACTACACACCGGTCCACAGCGAGAGCAGCAGTGCGAAAACCCGCGGTAGGGTGGGGAAACGTCAACCGGTATCAGAAATCATCTTCACCAGCAGTTTCTGTGTCCGCTCGGGGTAGAACTGATCTTGCCCGGACGTGATAACAAGCAGTACCAAGTTTGAGGTATGATAATAAATCAGCGTGTTCTTCGTCCCCCGGTCATTCGTGTGTGTGACCTGTATCCCAGTTACGCCTGATGCGAGTTCAACCGTCTCGATCTCGCCGGAGTTTGATTCGAACGTATCGCGGATATCGCGTAATTGGGACGCCGCGTGGCTGGCCTGTTGGTACACGGTCGCCTCAGAATAGATCAGTCGTGGACTCGTCGAATCGTCGGCCCGCCGGAAGCTCCGAGCGTGCTGGCGCACGATGTCGCGGGATGCGTACCGTTCCCGCGTGTCACCACGTAGCTTGCTGGTCTGAACGTTCGTTTCGCCACTGTATTCGTACCCGTCAGGCACGTCTGAGAGACGTAAGACGATACTGTCGGTATCAGTTCCAGGACCGAAAGCCGGTTCCTCGTCGTCCGTCCTTGTTGCTGTATTCGTCCTTGTCGCTGTGTTCGTTCCTGTTTCTGTGTTGGCGGCCGAGGGCGTTGTCCTATCTGCGGGCGTGTCCTCGGTATTGTCCTCAAGGATACTCAATCGACCACAGCCAGACAAAAATATAGACCCTGCGGTCACAACGGTGAATCGACGGCGATTCATTGATAAGGGTGTGTCGTCGCGTATAGTTAAAGGATAGGAAATTGGCATTAGAACTGTCGGGTGTTTATCTCGCCCATGTACACGAATCGACGATTTCAGCGGGCGTGGCTGTACTCTCTTTTCGGGTCCTCGGCTCTGGCATTCCGGGCTTTCTCGGTTCGTTTCGGGATCGGGTCAGTCTAGCTACACGACGGCGCTCAGTCAACTGTGGGGGCAAACCTCGGAGCGATGATGTCCATAGCGGTGTCACTCCTCCCATTCGCTGGGCCCGATGCCGAGTTGCAGTACGATGGGTCGGTACGCAAAGACGACGGCGGCGATGATCACTAATTCGACCCAGAACCCGATATCACCCACGACGGCGCGAACGGTCGCGAGGACGAGAAAGACGAGCAGAAACATCGCAATGTAGTGTGGTACGAGCGCTTTCAGCCGGTCTGTGTCCATGTTTCACATACGGGGCCCACCTCTCAAAGCCTTTCCCTGGCGCTGCTGTCCCATCTCAGGCGGCCCGGACAGCGAGCGAGGCGACGAACGCATCACCGGCGCGCAACGAGCCGCAGCCGTCGAAAGACGAGCGCTGCTTGTCCCCGCCGCCAGTCGATGGCCGTCCGCGAGCAACTGGGGCGAGAGAACTACTGACGCCGCCGTTCAGGATTCTCCGTGGGCGGCCGATTCGGGGACTCGTCCTTCGAGGCCTCCGGCGACAGCAATTGGCCTGACGGTACTGTGTTCGTGGTACAGCCGCTCGGCCTCTGGCCGTCGACGAGCGCCTCGAATGCGACGGGATTCTTCCGGATCGATTTCGTGTACTGGACCATCCGGCCGTCGTACTCCTCCGAGGCGTCTTTCGATACCCACAGTCACCGAGTACCGCGTCGTTGTCGTCGCGCAGCGAATGAAAAGTCGTCGCTATTGACGGACGAGATTCGTCGCGCGAGGTCCCTTTTCGGATGATTCGATGTCGAACTCGACCTCCTGACCTTCTTCGAGGTCTGGGCCGCCGACGTCTTCCATGTGGAAGAACACGTCTTCGTCGTCGTCTACGCTGTCGTCATCAGTCGAAATGAACCCGTATCCGCCCGTGTCGTTGAAGAAGTCAACTTTGCCGGTTGCCATTACAACTACACGTGATTCCGGCTAGGGTATACCACTTCCGTGAATCGTGGTACCACGACCCCTGGTACGGTACGATGCAACTGTGGTCTCTATCTGCCCGGACGCGCATCCGCTCAGCGTGCGGTTCTGTCGGGAGAGACTTCGCGAGAGGGCAGCAGCCAGCACCAACGACGGGTGGGCCGCTCTCGGTCGCAGCCACAGTGAATCCGTCAGGATCCGGGGACAAGTATTTATCATGTGGTCACATGGGACACGATGCATCGCCATGAAATCGTGCCACAGCTGTCAGACGGTCATCGACGAGTACATCTTACAGAAACAACTCGAACCCCTGCGCGACCTCACAGTTGACGAGTTCAACGTCTGTGCGGACTGCACGACGATCGTTGCGGATGCATGCGTGGAGTGCAGCGGTGCGGTGTACGTCCCTCGAAGCGAATCTGTTACCCCCGACTATTGCCCCGCGTGTCGTTCCGACCTCATCGACCGCACTGGTCACGACCCCGGTTGGAACTGCGACCGCACCTCTACCTGAGCGGCACCCCACCGCTCAACGAGCGTTTTGGCTGGTACTGCCATTCAATAGGGAAGCTACTGAGCGGGTGGTACAGACCCGCCGTCGAGCGACGAACTGGCTACCCGACGTACGAGCGGTCGGCCCGTATGCAGAGACGATCGACTGTCGACGAGATCATCGAAAACAGCGGCGACCTCCCCGACGGGCCGCACGTCCAGGACGCCGAGACGATGCGGGCGGCAGTCGAAAAGACCGGACCGCTGGAGCGACGCCTCCGAACGCTGTTCGACAATCTCGACCGCCAAGTCACGGAGTCCGACGCCCCAACGGGGGACAAACCGTGACTGATCCCGGGAACGAGCGGTTTCAACGTTCGGCCTCGGCGTCGGCTCGATTGTATAGCCGGGCGCTCGAACCGTTGGTCGGCGGGGTGAACTCCCCGGTCCGGGCCGACCCGCAGCCGCATCCGGCGTTCGTCGACCACGGGGAGGGCGCTCACCTCGTTGATGTCGACGGCAACCGATATCTCGACTACGTAATGGGGTATGGGCCGCTGTTACTCGGCCACGAGCTACCGGAGGCGGTTCAGTCGGCTATCGCAGCGGCTGTCTCGGACGGTCCGATGTACGGTGCCCCGACTGAGCTGGAGGTCGAACTCGCAGAGTTCGTGATCACCCACGTCGACAGCGTCGAGACGCTCCGATTCGTCAACTCCGGAACCGAGGCCACCGCCGCCGCGGTCCGACTCGCCCGAGGGTACACGGACCGAGACAAGGTTGTCGTGATGCAGGGCGGCTACCACGGCGGTCACGAGTCGTTCTGCGTTGAGGGCGACATCGACGAGCGCACGCCGAGGGCTACCCTGGAGAGCGGTACTACGCCGGCTGCGAGCACGCCGACACGCTGGAGCAACTAGCGATCGACCGGGCCCACGAACTCTGGGGTGCCGACCACGTCACTGTCCAGCCGCACTCGGGTACGCAGGCGAACCAGGCAGTGTACCTGGCGACGTTAGAGCCGGGCGACCGAATTCTCTCGCTCGAACTCAGTCACGGCGGGCACCTCAGCCACGGCCACCCGGCGAACTTCACTGGGCAGCGCTACGAGATCGAGCAGTACCACGTCGACGCGGAGACTGGCTACATCGACTACGCGGAACTGGACGAGAAGGCCGCCCGTTTCGACCCGGATATGGTCGTCTCCGGTTCGTCGGCGTACCCACGGCACATCGACTATGAACGGATCCAAGCCGCCGCCGACGCAACAGACGCGCTACACCTCGCCGACGTCGCACACACGACCGGGTTGATCGCTGCCGGCGAACATCCTTCGCCAGTAGGAGTTGCTGACTTCGTCACGGGGTCGACCCAGAAGACGATTCGGGCCGGTCGGGGTGGGATCATCATGTGCCGCGAGGAGTGGGCTGACGACATTGACACGGCGGTGTTTCCGGGTGCCCAGGGCGGGCCGTTGATGCACAACATCGCGGGGAAGGCCGTCGGCTTCGGTGAGGCGCTGGAGCCCGCGTTCGAAGCGTATGCTGCCGATGTCGTCCGAAACGCCGAGGTGCTGGCCGACCGGTTCCGGGAACACGGCCTCTCGCTGGTCTCCGGCGGGACGGACAAGCACCTCGTCTTGGTCGACCTCCGCGAGTCCCATCCCGACGTGACCGGCGCGGATGCGCAGGACGCCCTCGAGCAGGCAGGGATTATCCTGAACAAGAACACCGTGCCGGGCGAGACGCGATCGCCGTTCGTCGCCAGCGGTATTCGCGTTGGGACCCCTGCGCTCACGACCCGTGGTTTTGGATCGGAGGCCATCGAAACCGTTGCCGACGCCATCGTTCGGGTGCTTGACTCACCCGAGGCTGATGCCACGTTCGAGACAGTCGCCGGGGAAGTTCGGACACTTTGTGAGCAGTTTCCGGTGTACGATGATTCGGACGACCTCAACGGTGACGATGACTGAAGCGGAGATCCGCTCGATCCAAGTCGGAACGCCGGAGACCTACGGAACACACGACGCCGAGGACCCGATGGACAGGCCGTGGGAGACTGCGTTCTACAAGCAGCCGGTTGAGGGCGAAGTGTTTCTCGGCGAGACGAACCTCCACGGCGACCAGCAAGCCGATCTGCGACACCACGGTGGTCCGGAGAAGGCCGTCTGCGTCTATCCAGTCGAACACTACTCCTACTGGGACGAGGAGTTGGGGCTAGAACTTGGTCCAGCGGCGTTTGGCGAGAACTTCACCATCGAGGGCCTCACCGAGCGTGAGGCGTGTATTGGTGATCTCTTCGAGGTGGGTGACGCGGCTGTCCAGGTAACCCAGCCCCGGTCACCTTGTTGGAAGCTGGCCCGGCGATGGCGTGTTCCAGACCTCGCAATTCAATTCGAGCAAACAGGGTACACAGGCTGGTATTTGAGAGTGATTGAGACTGGGCGTGTGGCGCCCGGACAGCAGATGAAGCTCGTAGAGCGACCACGCCCAGACTGGTCAGTTTCTCGGGCGACAAAGGTTCGATACCGAATGCCTGAGGACCGGAAGCTGGCAAGGGAATTGGCCAATATCGAACCACTTGGGGAAAGCTGGACAGCGACGCTCGCGGACCGAGCAGAAACAGGTACTCAGCCTGAGTCTACCCCACGGGTGTACGGACCGAATCTTCCCTAAGCGTGTCTACCAGTCGCTCTCGAATCTCGGGGTGAACTCCCTCGTTCCCCACACGGATCAACAGCACTGAGCGCGAGGTCATCGAGACGATGGATGCCGGACAAGGAGTGGCGGTTGAATCGGCGTCCGTTCACGTCGAATCGGGAGATCATTCGATGCAGTTCCTGTACGTGCCGTCGACGAGTGGCGAGGGGACGACCGTCTTCGCGACGAACCTCCGAGTCGGCCCAGAGGAAGCCAAGTCTTTCTGTCGGCGCTATAGTTGCCGCTGGCAGATCGAAAACGAATACAAGTCGATCAAGGGTGATTCTCGCGAAGACATCCTCAAAGGACTACCGCGTGCGGCTGTTCTACTTCGTGTTCGCCGTGCTGCTGTACAACATCTGGTGGCTCACCGACTTTCTGTTGAAAGCTGGCGTTGACGGCTCGATGACCTACGCGCCTGTGCTGACCGCGGGTGAGTGTGTCGAGATCGTCGCGTCGGCATTGATACCGCCTGACTGAGCGACCGATCTCCACCGGGTTCGCCGACTGGGAGTGGCAACACTCTCAAGGAGCACCAAAATCCGCGCAATATCCGATACTCACTCGGTTATTTCGTCCAGGATGGGGAAGAATCGAGCACTTCGTTAGGAGATAGACCACGAACCGGCGGAAATTCGCCTCGGAACTGGCCTATACTCCGAACTAGGGAACGTCCACAACCTCGGAGGATGCGTTAATTTGGCTCAGTTATCGGCTTGGTTGGGGAATTTCTAGCCAGCATTCACATCATTTCGAAGAAGGTCCCGTTATCACTGACACATATGTGAGGAACTCGGCTAGGTTCGACGGGCGTGAGGGAGCGTTGCCACTCGAAGGCCTCGTTCTCAGCACGACGTGAGCCGGTCAGTCGGGCGGGATCAACGCCGACGCAATCAACTCCACACACTCGCCCGCTGTCAGTACCGGTGCGTAGTCCATCTCGGCATCGACGTCTGCCTTCAATGTCTGCAACTCAAAGAAGCGTGTGTCTTCGTACGTCGCGTTCTTTGCGCGTCCAGAGTCGAATGAGTTGAAGCCGTGATCGCGGGCGAGTCTCGTCGTCCGATAAATTTCAGTGTCCGTGAACGAATCCGTCGAATCGCTTGCGCCACGTCGGTGAGAGTACTGGTTTGTCGGGGATGCGGTCAAGGCCGAATGGCCCTGCGAGATCGGGACGTTGTGTGAGGGCTCGATAGCTTAGCCCTGTCACCTCACGGTAGATGAAGAGTTTGAGCATTCCGTGGAACGAGGGTGCTGGATGCCAGTTGGGGTAGCCATCGGTGAGTTTGTCGAATGGGCCATCCACAGACTGGAGGGCTTCGTGGAGTGAGCGCTGTCGGCGGAGATGGCTACGGAGTTCAATTCCGACAATATATGCATCGGTCAGGCGACCCGCTCGAATACCCATCTACCCTCCCGTCATTGGCGAGGGGTAGTCGGTGTTACTGTTTGAATGACGCACTAGTTGTAAATCGACCTAAACAACACCTCGTGAAGGAGTCGGTTAAGGCTCACCAACCCTATTTAGGCACTTCACCTAGTCACACATCTGCTGTGTTGACCACAAAGAGGGGATCACGCCGGTCCACGTACTCTCCTTCGTTCACGTGATCGAATAGTTCGACATCCCGAATCGTTACCGCTCCAGCAAAGAGGTCCAGCAGATACGTCCGATACTTCGACACGCTCTCATCAGGATGTATCGGCTCTGCCTTTGAGAGATACATCGTCCCCGGCGGTTCGTAAAAGAGAAGACTCGTCTTCTGCCCGATGATCTTCAGCATGCGCGTCGCTTCTTCCACCCCATATGCCCCGACCCAGTGATGTTGGATCGTTAGTAGAAATGTGATGTCAGTCGATGGGAGCTCAGAAACGTTTTCTGGTGTAAGACGCTGTAGCTGAAGCTGAATGTTTTCGTTCGCTCCGAACTCCGCCTCCGCATGGCTGTACCGATCCTCGTCCATCTCGATCCCCGTTACCTCTAGTCCGTACTCAGTAGCGGCGTGTGTGAAGTACCCTTCTGCACAACCAATGTCCAGAGCGCTTCGGTGGTGGTCTTCAAGATACCGTTGAATGAACGACCACCGCTCCTCGTTGTCGGCCCGTAGAGAACAGTATGGCTTGTCTGGCTTCCCGTCGTCGTTGTTGTTCATTGTTTACTTATTGAATAGCGGTAAGGCGTTCGTTCATCTCTGCTTCGATCCACGTCGCTACTTCTTCAGGTGAGTCATCGGAGAACTCGACAACTTTGTCGAAGAATCCAGCCGTTCCGAGGAACCGAACTGCATCATAGATTGGCTTGCGATCGTCCAGCCCGTCTGGTAAGGACCCAGCACGTTGCCGGTAGCCGCCGTAGAGTGCGGTCACCAGCTGGTCGTCGTTTCCGAGATCTCTCGACTCGAGTAACTGGCTCCGCGCTCTATGAAGTTCTCTGGCAGGGTCGCCGATATGTGTGATCTCCCAATCGACGAAGCCAAGCGTCGTTTCGCTGCGGAAGATGTTTGGCATGGCCGGGTCCCCGTGGACCAGTGTTGCTGGTGCGAGGTTGAGTCGCTCGTGATTCGCTTCGACAGCCTCGATTACTTCGTCATAGTACTTCTCGAAGCGATCGGACGACGCGATTTCCCGCATTCTCTCGATTCGCTCGACAAGGATTGTCGTCCACGATCCAGTTTCGAGGATCAAACCGTCTGCACCACCGTCCATGATATGACTATGTTGGTCGAACTCCTGGGAGTTAACGTCCGCAAGGGCGCTCCCGATTTGGCGGAGGACGGTCATTCGTTCAGTCTTGTCTAACTCTGCCCATTGAGGTGCGAGACTCCGCTCGCGCATAGGTGCTGTGACGAGGTACGGGGGGTGACCAGTGGTCTCGCTTGTTATCACCGATGGGACGGCCACGTTGCAGTGTGTCCCAACGTAGTCGATAACAGCACATTCCCGAGTGATTCGGGACCCATCACCATCTGCTGCGATCTTTAGAAACACCAATTGGCCGTCGGCGAACTCAACACGCACTGTCTCGTTCAGGTCGTTCCAAGACGGCCCTGCGGGAAGTACTTCCTCAATCTCTCGCTCAGGGAACGCGTTGGTGAGGGCTGCCGCGATGTCCTCACCTACGGTGTTGTCGTCCGTCATAGGTCCGCTCCGTACTGAATACGCTGGATATTGATAGTACTCTGGCCGGTAGTTTGGGTAGTCTGCTGTACCGCTGAATCGATCGAAGGTAGGCGTCTGTTCATATCAGTTGTTGACTTTGTGTGATCTGCTATGGTCGATAGCTTCAGGATGCTCTAAGAAGACGATTTGAGGTGGAGAGCTACTGTCCAGTGCAAATAGAGAATCCGAACGGCAGTACTGTGGCTCTGAACTGTCTGGATACTTTAGCCCAGTGTTCGAGGAACAGAAGTATCTACCCACGTTTCGGGTCTGTAATTCCTCGCGACCGCTGACTTTCGGCCAAGCTATGGATGCAGCACCGCTGTGTCGCCATCCTGGCTTTCTTTGAGGAACATCCGTCGTCTTTGGTGCCCACCGACACGCGAGAACCATCCCTTCTCCCTCACGTGGGGCGGCCTTCTGCTAAGTGAGCATCCTGTGAAGGATATAACGGAACAGCCACAAGTATTTTTGGTCCTCAATAGCTGCAGATGCGAATTCTGGCAACGATACGATTTGCATGATTCTCTACAGTTGATCCATGATCTCCCGCTCAGCAACAGATTCCTGATTTAATCGCATGAAATAAAGGCACACAACGATCCTATACTCGAACCTGTGGAACGGCAGATGTGGGGATTCTATATAGCGTGATGTGGTTTATCGAGGCTTATGCGTGATGGGCATTATTGACCGTTGAGCATACAGACTCACCTACGTCGGCATGGTCAACAGAACTATTTGTCTGCATACCATTCGCCTGAGCATGCCCAAATCCGGCGGTACAGATTCAATTTCGGACGAGGACTCGCCCTCCTGGACACTGCTCGGCGTCGACGGCCTCGAAGACGCCTACTGGGACGTGATCGCACCGGCGATGCAGGCCGACGGCATGGACCCAGAAACCGAGCGCCCCTCGCACGAGTGGCTGTCGAACAACGGGTATCGTGCCCTCATCTACGCGCTCCGCGAGTACCACGACCGTACGTTTGGCGAGTTCTGGGCTGACGACCTCGGCTTAGAAGAGGGTGGGTACGACTGGGATATCGGCCACGAGCCGACCGTTGATGCGCTTGAACGGTACTTGGACCGAAAGCAATCTCGACTGTCCTGGTCGGAGAGGTCCGTCCAAACTCACCGGTATCGGCTCGCTCGCTACGTGCGTGCGTACGAAGGAGTAAACGGAAGTGCCGATATTCTCTCGCCCGTCGATGCGAACTCCGACGTTGACGAATCGGTTGCTGTGGAAGAATGCTGGGATACGTTCGACGCCCTCGATAAGCGAATCTCGCGGACTTCCCTTGAGCGGATTTACAAGACCGTTTCAAAGTTCTACGAGATGTATGTCGACCGGCACGAGTTCGCTCTCAACCCTACTGATGGGCTGCATTACGACTGGTCAGACTCTCGCGACGGAGGCTCTACCCGTGACAACCCACCGCTGGACGCTGACCACGTCCGGGCGCTGGCCGACGCCGCCAAGGACACGCGCGAGCGCCTGCTCGTCGTCGCACTCTGTGCGTGGGGGCTCCGATCCAGCGAGGTTGCGGCACTCCACACTTCGCAACTCGTCCTCGACGACGACCACCCACGCATCGAGTTCACCGAACGGAAGAACGGCCCTGGGTCGGTCGCCCTCATCTACGGCGCTGACGTCGCTCGTGACCGCATCGCCGAGTTCGCCGACGGGGACTGGAACGGCTACCTGTTCCCGTCGTCCCGGTCGGCGAGCGGCCACCGGACGCGCGGGACGATACTGGACTGGTTCCACGACCTCGCCAAGCGGGCCGACCTCCCCGAGACGATCGGCGGCAGTCGACCGGTCCCCCAGATGGGTCGACGGTTCTGGTACGACCGCTACTCCGATACGGTCGAACAGCTCGTTGAGCATCAGATACAGGAGATCGCCGAAGAGCAAGGGTCGGCATCGGCCGACGTCGTCTGGGGCAACTATCTCTCCGAGGAACGGCGACGCGAGCTACGCCGGGAGTTCATGCGTGAGAAGCTATCGGCGGCGTTTGGCGGCGAGTGACAGAGTCCGACTACGAAAAGGACAATGGGGCCTCTGGCGGTTGAGTCTCTCAAATCATACCCGGACCACGCGTATACGACCGAATTTCAGTTCACAGGCTCGCCTGACCGCGGCCGATACCGAGCAGATATTGAAGGAACCCGAGACGGTTCCGCTGTTCGAACATCTTGAATACGAGTGCTTTTTGGATTACGTCGTGTTCGCCCCCACTTCGGAGTGGCGGGACACGAGGACTCAGCGCAGGTAGTGGTAGCTCGCGCCGAGGACCAGCCCGAACACGAGGTGCGTGAGCAGACCCATCAGTGCGAGATTCGGAAGCGGCGGCGGACTGGGAAAGCCGACGGCTGACAGCCACAGTGGCATGGCAACGCCGGCGGCGACGACCCAGAGGAGCACGCCGTACGCGAGACCGAGTCCGACGACGCCGCCCGGCGACTCCGCAACGGCTGCCAGTCTGGGTTGTGTCAACGCCGCGACGAAGACGACGCCGAACACAGCGCTGATCGACATGTGGACGACCCAGCCAGCGACCCCACCGGACAGGCCGACGAGCGCTGGAATCGCGTTCTCGATAACGGGCGGCATCAGCAGCGAAAACAGCACACCCATCACCAGTCCGCCGATCAATCCCGCTTCTACACCGTGTTGCCACGACGGAGTGTCCCGTACAGCTCCGGTCCGTTCGAAGCCTTGCGTTTCCTGTTGTGCTTCTTGTGCCATTCCAAACTAGAGGCGTTCGACTGGCATAAGGCGTGCAGACCGTTCAGGAAACCCGTCTCGGCATGGCTCGCGTTACCGGTTCGATCTCGCCATCGAACTACCGGATGCATCTCGTTACTCCACCTGCCACGGATGCCGGAACGCGACCCTTCCTCGCGGTAAGTTCAGCGTCCACTGAGGGGCGTACGCAACACGTCTTCATTTGTACCGAGATCGGGGGCGTGTCCTCACCCTCATGTGTCGGCTCGTGATTCGAGGAATTCGCGGGCTCGTTGATCGCCCAGAGTTCGAAGTTCGTCGAGGAATGCGGGATCGCGGTCGACCTTCGTCGAACAGTGGAACCGCTTGCCCATCTGGATGCGGTGGATGCTCGTCTGCTGGAACTTGTCGGCAGGAAGCGTTCCGTCCTCGACCCAGCCATTGAGCCGTTCGATGAACCCGAGCTCCTGGTTGAGAGAGATATTTCCCGACAGTTCGTTGCGCCGGTCGGCGATGACGTCCAGCGTCTCGGGTTCACCCTCGAACTCCTGGGAATTGATCTGTACGATCCACAGCTCCTCGGGTTTCCGATCGGGCGGGAGCCACATCAGGTCCCTCACCGGTGGATTCTGTGAAAACAGTCCGTCCCAATGGAGATGCCCGTGGATCTCGACAGCTTCGAAGAGATTTGGAACGGCCGCCGACGCGAGTATGGCGTCGGCGGTCACTTCGTCATTAATGAACGTCTCGAAGACGCCGGCGTTAATATCTACGGTCCCGACGACGAGTTCCGGCACCTGTCTATCACAGAGGCCCGGGATCGCGTCGAAGTCGATGTATCGTTCGAGCACCTCTCTGATACGTTGTTTCCCGACCTCTGGTCCAAGAACCTGATACGGACTGATCGATGGGAGCGGGAAGCCGGCACTCTCCATACGCGAGAGCGCCGTCACCAGGGAGTTCATCCAGCGGTCCTGAACTCCGTCGGCCGCTAGGTCCGTCCAGAGCCCGTCGAGGATCGTACGGGCCCGTTCGGCATCGCCAGTGACGAGCCCGTACCACGTGCCGAGAGCGTTGAACGCCCCACCGGACGTGCCGCTGATACCGACGAGTTCGTAGTCGTCGCCCCACTCGTCGAGAAGCGTCCGGAGAACACCCGCCGTGAATGCGGTATGGCTCCCGCCGCCCTGGCAAGCGATGGCGATACGAGTCGGGGTATCTGAGTTAGAGTCCTGCCGATCCGTGTCCACCGCTTCATCGTGTTCACTCATAGGTCGTGGTGTAGCCGCCGTCCCACAGCAGGTCGCCACCGTTGAGGTGTTTGCCGTGACCCGAGAAACCGAACACGAAGAGGTTCGCCACCTCGACAGGCGTCATCATCTCCTTCGTGCGGGCCTGTCCGAGCATCACATCCTCGACAACTGCTTGCTTGGAGATGCCACGCTCTTCGGCGGTGTCCTCGATCTGGTTCACCATCAGCGGCGTGAGGACGTACCCGACGCTGACCGAGAATCCCCGAAGCGTTCCCTCGCCCTCGGCAGCGATCGACCGCGTGAGCCCGTTGAGGCCGTGCTTGGCAGTGATATACGCGGGTTTGTCCTGGGTCGCGTAGTGGCCGTGGACCGAAGACATGTTGCCGATCGCGCCGACCCCGTCGTCGGTGTCCCGTATGTGGGGCATGGAGAGCTTAGCGGTCAGGAACGGGGCCCGAAGCATGATGTCCAGGAGGAGGTCGTACTTCTCCATCGGGAATTCGGGGATCGAGGCGATGTGTTGCATCCCGGCGATGTTCGCCACGTACCGCAGCTCTCCGTGGTCGGCTGCAGTATCGATCATGGACTCGACGTCTTCGTCGTCGGTGAGGTCAGTCAGAACGGGATGGATCGTGCCAGGTGCATCGAGTTCGTCGGCGAGATCGACGGTTTCTCCAAGACCGTCTTCGTCGATGTCCGCCCCGACGACGGAGAGTCCATTAGCCGCCAGTGCAACTGCCGTCGTTTGACCGATTCCAGAGGCGGCGCCCGTGACGACCGCGACAGTGTTTGGGCCGAAGTGGGGGTCATCCAGCACGAGGAGATCGTCGGCGGTTACCTCCGGTTCTGAGAGGGCGAACGTATTGGTAGACATACTCATGCAGGGGTACGTTGGCAGCGCGTAAAGAGGTGCGCCGAGCGTGTAACGCAGGAGCAACGCCAGTTGGTCTTCCCCCGAATTAACAAGTTATGCGCCCCTACGGGAGGAATCCGCTCGCGAGCACGATCACGCCGACGATGGCGAAGACGACGACGTCGAGATCGGGGTCGTCGCGCTTCGCTTTACTAGCTGCAGACATCCCAGCAGCGTCCCCGCCAACAACGACGAAAGTGGACATGTGACGCTGTTTCAGTGCCGGAAGTCCGTGCAATCGAACCGAACTGCCGGGGGAGCTTCTTTGTCGTCGGTGTCGTCGAAATAGATATGGCCGACTTCGACGTCCTCGTGATCGGCGGCGGAACGGGCAACAACGTGGCTTCGGCGGCAGCCGACGCCGGACTAGAGACGGCACTCGTCGAACCGGGTCCACTCGGTGGGACGTGTCTCAATCGAGGATGCAACCCCTCGAAGATGCTTATCCAAGCCGCCAACGCGATCAATCACGTCCGCGACGCCGAGCAGTTCCACGTCGACGCCACACTCGATGGCGTCGACCACGCCGCAGTCGTGGACGAGATGGACGACTTGCTCGGCGGAATCGCGGAGGACATGGAGGCGCGCTACCGCGAGAAGGAGAACCTCACGCTGTTCAAAGAACGCACGGAGTTCGTTGACGAGCGGACCGTCCGTCTCGGCGGCGAGGCCGTCACGGCCGAGAAGGTGGTCGTCGCAGCTGGGAGCCGCCCCATCGTTCCACCGATCGACGGTCTCGAAGACGTGGACTACCTCACGAGTCAAGACGCCTTGTACCTCCGAGCGACGCCCGAGAGCCTCGTTATTCTCGGGGGAGGATACATCGCTGTCGAGCTGGGATACTTTTTCGACGCGATGGGCACGGACGTGACCATCGTCGAGATGATGGACTCGCTGGTCCACCGGGAGGACGGCGACGTCGCCGAGGCGTTCACCGACATCGCGGCCGACCGCCACGACGTGTACACCGGTCACCGGGTGACGGCCGTCGAGGAAACGGGCGAGGGATATGCCGTCCACGCCGAAACCGAGACCAGCGACGAGACCACCGTCGAGGGGAGCGAGGTACTGGTTGCACTCGGACGCCGACCCAATAGCGACACGCTCAACCTCGAGACTGCGGGCATCGACGTCGACGATCGAGGCTTCGTCGAGACGAACGAGTACCTGCAGACCACCGCCGAGAACGTCTGGGCGCAGGGCGACATCGCGGGCAACGCCCTGTTCAAGCACTCCGGGGACTACGAGACCCGCCACACGGTCGCGAACGTCGTCCACGAGGAGTCGCGAGCCATCGACCTCTCAGCGATGCCCCACACGATCTTCACCGAACCACAAATGGCCGGTGTCGGGGCGACCGAGGAGGAACTCACAGACGAGGACACTGAGTACGTCGTCGGGCGGGCCGACTACGTGGACTCGGCGATGGGCCGCGCGAAGAAGCTCGACCACGGCTTCGTGAAGGTTCTCGCCGCCCCTGACGGCGAGATCCTGGGTGCCCACGCCATCGGGTACGAGGCCTCGACGCTATTGCACGAGGCCGTCCTCGCCATGCGGACGGGAGTCACCGTCGACGACGTCGCCGGAACGATTCACGCCCACCCGACGCTGAGCAAGGTTGTTGAGGCGGCCTTCCGCGACGTGTCAAACTGACCGATACGCGTAATCGGGTGCCTACAACCCTGCTCTTCCGCGAACCGCGTCCTGACGTGACTGGAAGTCCGCGAGTCTCGGTTGTACGCCGCACCTGTCCCGACGCGATGAGGCCCGCGTCGTCTGTCGAATGCAGTGCGCAGGACCACTCTCTACTTGTTCGTTGTCGTGGCTGAGTCTCGGTGGCTGGTCTTCGATGAAAGCCGACGGCCGAAGTTCGCAGACGGATCGCCCGAATTCGGGAGGTTGGCCTCGCTACAAAAGACATTGTGGTTGGCATTAGCTCTACGAAACCCCCCTCCTTTCCGGAACGAGCGTGTCAGAGAACGGTCTCAGGGGGTGGAAATCGTGTCCAGCGAGAACTACGTCCTGCGAGCTGTAGCTTCGGTCGACGACTGCGCAAATTCGCGGAGTACGAGGCGCGGTGTTTCGTGGGCTTATCACAGTTAGAGACAGGAACAGCAAAGAAACTCAGCGAGATGACCGAAGTTCCCCGGACACGAGTGGACGACGCGATCCGGGTGCTGGAAGCACAGGGCTTGGTCGAAAGTCACCATTCGAGTCCACAGCGATTCCGCGCGGTTTCTCTCGAAGAAGCGACCGAGACTTACGCGACCAGTACGAGGCCCGCGTTGAGCGACTTCACGACGCCCTCGACACAGTCGAAATCATCGATGAAGACGACGAGGCGCTGCTGACCGAGGACCTCGTCGCCACTCTCAACGAGGTAGGGAACGGCGTCGAGTTGTTCGTCGGTGCGGTAACGGAACCGCTGCAAGAGCAGATTCAAACGGCCGTCCCTGATGCCAAGACGTTCATCTCGGGCTTGGAGTGGTTACACGGCGAGGACGCCACCGAAGACGAGACTGCAATCGGCCGTCTGTTACTGATCGACCGCTCGACGATCCTCGTGAGTTCGATCATGCCAGAGACGAAAGACGAACAGGCGATTTCCGGCGAGGGATTCGGGAACGGTCTCGTCGTGATCGCCCGCCGACTCATGTCACAGGGGCTATTGACCCAGCGTGATCCCGCCTCGTGATACTATCGGCTGTCATCACGTGAAGACGTATTCGACCATCTCGGGATTTCTGGCCGCAAGCCGACCGGAATCAGACACCATCACTTCGAATAGGTATCGCCGACGGTATGAGTCCTGGGCGGTCGTCTGGTAGCTGCCCTGTCATCAGACGCCGCTGTCGATGACGTCGGGATCGCATTCGTCGCGGATTCGAGGGTCGATCGGGAGTAGCGTGAGGGACTCGCCATTCTCGACTGTGACGCAGGACTTGCTGTAGACGAACGTGAGACGGCCACCTGGTCGAGGGGTGCCGTCGTGCTGCGAATCGAACACGGTATCCAACGCATCGGGATCGAGTACTTCCGAGAGCGGCCGAAGAGACCGGGGATCACGGTACGGTGAATTTCGTAAAGTCGTCCTGCTGTGTGCGGTTCATAATATCAAGCAGTCGCCGAACCGCGAAACCCAGCTATATCTGGCGATTCACCACGGCCAACAACTTTCTACGAACGATCGAACAGAAAATATATATCTTGGTGCTGATCCATTATACTCATCTTGCAAAGAAAGGATTCCACCGCTTCTTACGCCCGAGCACGCTTGGTACTCATGCTCGGGATTTCTCTCGGTATTGCATATTTCATCTATCAGCTGACAGTCACTCCTAGTCGATTTGGAATCGATTTTGAGATATATCGTGCCGCCGCTGCGGACCTACACTCCGGTAAGGTGGTCTATGGTCGTTCTCCTGTCGGCGTCTCAAATCTCACATATCGATACCCAATTATATTATTGACCGTATTCTCCCCGTATCTTCTGGTTTCTCCTGGTATTGGTTTTGCTATCCATGTTGCTGGGACAATTCTTGTCAGCGTCTTCCTTGGACTCGCGATAGCGAAGGCAACCGAATCATACGGGGCACAATTGTCGAAATATGATTACACCTTGATCTGTGTGTTCATCATAATCAGTCCGATTGGAGCGCCCTCATTAGTAAATGGTAACATCAACCACCACATTGCTTTGGCGATGGGAATCGGACTAATATGGATGGAATACGGACGAGAACAACGTGCTGGAGTTTTTCTTGGATTAGCAGCGCTTCCAAAGGTGTTCCCCGCTGCTATTGGCATTTGGCTAGTCTGGCGGCGTAAGTGGTATACAATTTTAGTTGCTATACTCACCGGTATCGGGGCGCTTGTGGCTGGTATCGTACTCTTCGGTATAAATCGCACACAGAGATATTTCGTTGAGGAACTTCTCCCACGAGGTACTGCGAACGCTGTTTCAGGTGGCCTTTCACCGTCAAGTCTATACGTTACACTTCAACGGCCGCTTTCGATGATTTTCACCGATGCAAGCGGAACGACTTTGACAGTGTTCTCACTGATTATAGTCGCACCAGTAGTGGCCTACGCATATCTACAGAGTGAAGGTGTTGTTCAACGGTTGATTGCGCTCCTCTCGACGTTGTGCGGAATTTTGCTAGTCATTCCATCGTATACTATGTATTTCGTTCTCGTTTTTTATCCACTGATTCCGCTATTATATCTTCTCTCAGGATGGCCCAGTAGGATTTTCACTGGCGGTGTGATTTTCATGCAATTTACCTTGAAATTACATGATGCGATTATGCTGGTTCGCATGTTCAATTTACCGGTGGGTACTGAAACGCTGGCTGCTAGCCTTCGAACCTTCTATACGCTAGGCACGCCTGTCCTCTGGGGTACCGTCGCTGTTCTCATAGCTGGCATTTGGCAAATCCATTCACAGCAGTCTGAAAATTAACATAATGCGAGAGTTAACTGTCTCGTTCTGGCTACGTTGACCGTAGAGGGTGGCGTCCAGCCGAGCGTTCCACGCCTTATGCGGCGACGAAAATTCTCGGTGTTTGATGAACGGACATTGGTAACTGAAGTACGCGCGTTCTCCGCTCACGACACTGGTGGAAGCAGTTCCGTGAACTCGTTATTAGCTGTCACTCACAACCTCGACAAGGCATTCGTTAGATATAGGTGATCTACCTATCAGGGCGTTCTCTTTCTATTATTTGTTCCAACTCTTCATGGGTTATGACTGCCGAGAACAGATCGGACTGCAACCGTTTGCCAAGTTGTCGATATGCGGCTTCGGGCAACCAATAATACTGTATGGTGTCGTCGAAGCGTGCTGCAATCGCCTCACCTTCGTTATCTATGAAGTAAGCTTGTATCAGGTCGGGTATATGCAGCGATAGCACGGCTTCGACTACATCCGGGGTCGCAACGCATTGGCCCTCGATCGTTCCATCATTGTGCTCGCTTTCGACGTACGAGACTCCGCTTTCCAGGAGCGTCTTGACGGCTTCTTCATCCCGATCTCGGAGAAAGTCGCCGATCCCTTGGACTCCAACTGTGGCTACTTCCCGGGGGCTCACGTCCAGTACTGCTTCCGTAATCGTCCGTGCGAGTTCGTGGTATCGGTCGGACGGAAGTCTGTCTTCGTGAAGGATGTATCTCGTTTCGTCGTCTGGTCCGTCAACGGTCTCGTGGAAACCGTCCGCTTTCTCGATGGCCTTCATCTCGGCTTTGATAGCTTCTTCTACCTCCCCTAACACCTCAGCGAGTCAGCATCCCGTCACGTTGGAACGTATGAAGACTCCTTCTAATCCCTATTACAGTAGATCCTATGATGGTACGTCGTCCGGAAGGTGCGCGAGCGCACGCCGGAGCAGTGGCGGCGTCATAACGGATGTGACGATGGCGACGAGCACAATGACGGCATAGATGGTCGGCGTGAAGATTCCGATTACCAAGCCAAGGGCCGCCACGACGAACTCCATCGCTCCGCGGGCGTTGAGGCCGATGGCGAGGCAGACCGTTTCTGCTCGGGAGACGTCCGTAACTGTCGCTCCGAGTACCACGCCAAGTGCCTTTCCCAGCACAGCAACGGCGAGTGTGACGCCTCCGACCAGTAGCGTATCCAGCGTGAACAGTCCGAGTGTCACCGTCTGAAACACTCGTTCGGTCCCCCGTCGAGCCGATTTCGCACGAGAACGCCCGCGAGGAACGCGCCGAGAACGGCTTCCAGTCCGAGTGCGAACGAGCCACCGGCCATCGTAAGCCCGACGACGGCCAGCCGGTCACGGGTTCGTTCGGAGCGTGACCGAGTTCGCTCTGTGGTCCTCGATAAACGCACCGGGACCGCCGAAGCTCATGGTCCCGTCGATCGTCTCCAGATAGATACTCACCTCCAGCGTGTGGTTGTTTGTGGACGGTTCGACGAGTGCCTGCCTGACCTCTGTGACTCTGCCGGTTATCTCCTCGCCGTCGGTCGTCCGTATCTCGGCCCACAGTTCCGCCCCGGCCTGGTAGTGGAGATACGCGTGGAACACGGCCCGGCGGAACCAGTCGAAGGTCGCGGGCAACGGCTCGGGTTCGGCGACATGGACTTCCGTCGACGCCGACCAGTAGGCGCTGAGGTAGAGGCCGGCCACGGCGCCGGTGAGGTGTGGCTCTGAGACGACCACTGCAGCCCCCTCGGTGTTCGGCCCCGAGAGCAAGTCGGAATCGCCGATCATCGCCAATTCGTCGTTGTCGGCGACGTAGGCGAACGGGAGAGACGCCTTCCAGCAGCGGACAGCGTCGGCGACAGGTGCGACACGCTCGACGTCTAGGGCGCCGCTCTCGATGCCGCCGAGCAAAAGGAGTACATGCACGCCACGGTCGCGAGCGTCCCGCAGTTCGTCGGCGATCTCCGAATAGACGCCTTCTGGGATAGCGAGCAAGAGTTCCGTCTCCGCGCGGGCAATCCCTTCTCTGAGCCGTTTGAGTCCCGTCTCGCGAGACTTCACCATCTGTATCTCCGGAGCCTGCGACGTCGGCTCCTCGAAGCGCTTCTCGAGGGACGGCGTGATAGATTCGAGACGCGACGAAAGGGTCCCAATGGCCTCAGCGGGCGGGCACGCTCGAATCACCGTCGGCGATGCGTGGTCCTTGACGCGGACGAGTCCGCGCTCCTCGAGACGTTCGGCGATGTTGTAGACTGCACGCTGGGTGACGCCAGCCTCGTCGGCGACGGCGCTCGTGGGGGCTTCACCCTGAGAGAGGAGGGCGAGATAGGTATCTATCTCCGTATCGGAGAGACCGAAGAGGGCGAGTTCCTCACGGAGTTCGCTGTCGTCAGGTTCGTCAGTCGTCATCACTCCTCGACTAGTCGCTCATCGCTGATATAGTTGGTTGAGGGCGGTCGTCCGTAGGGTTCGGTACGTCTTCGAGCGGCCGCCGTTACGGAAGATTCGAGCCGAACGCCTCGGCCTCCTTCAGCGCGGGGAGTCTCTCAATCCATCGAGACGGTCACATAGCCGTCGAAGTTCAGGAGGACCTGTTGAGTCCGGTCCCCGAACATCGCTTTGCCGGTCGGAGAGCGTTTGTATCCGGGGACGAAGACGTGATCACAGCCGGTTCTCTCAGCGGCGCCGAGTATCGCGTTCGCTTGGTCGCGCTCGTCTTCGACCAGCGGAGAGACCTCGTACTCGACGGTGTCGCCGAGTATCTCGGCTGCGAGGTCGGCCGTCGCTCCCGAGACTGCTTCGAGAACCGCACCCTCGTCGTAGCTCGTGTGCTCGGCGTCACCGATCGCTTCGAGCGTCGACGCGGCCTCGTCGTACTCCTCGGGCGTCGCGAGCGCCACGACCGCGAGGGCGGTCTCGGCGCCGACGGCGAATTCGCGTGCGGAATCTAGTAACGAACGGTCGCGGTCCACGTCCTCGACGACCACCAGCGCGGTCATTGGTGCCCGCCCGTCGTTCCGTCGAACAGTTCCTCGAACGGGTCCCAGTCGTAGTGGAGGAACGCGGCCGATCCCAGACCGACCACGCCGAGCATGGCCGCGCTCAGGAGTGTGACAGCGAAAGTCGCGGTCCCCGGCTCGACGAACGGCATCGCCAGCGCCAGCACGCCAAGCAGTGTCACGCTCGTACCGAAGAACGCCTGCCAAACGGGCCTCATCGGCCGTCACCGCCGACGTCGGGCGTCGTCGTGTCCTCGGTGCCCGCCAGTGGCTCACTGTTCCAGTACTCGTGGGTCGGGTCCGTGCGGTGACAGGCCACACAGCGGGCGCCCGGCGCGGCGTTCTCAGCATCGAGGTCCGGGGCCGAGCGTTTGCACGCCTCCCGGGCTTCCGGACAGCGCGTGTGGAATCCACATCCCGACGGCGGGTCGACGGGGTCCGGGATGTCTATCGAGCGGACCGGCGGATCGACCATCTCCTGCTCGTTCGGGTCCAGATCGGCGGTCGCCCACCGCAGCACCTTCGAGTAGGGGTGTTGCGGGTCGTTCAGCACTTCGTCGGGCGGACCGATCTCGACGATCTCGCCGAGGTACATGATGCCGATTCGCCCGCCGGCCTTCTCCGCGAGGTAGCGCGCGTTCGACAGCGTGTGCGAGATGAACACGAACGACGTGTTGAACTGCGTTTGCAGTTCCAGGAGCAGGTCCATCGTCTCAACTCGCAGCGAGACGTCCAGCGCCGAAACCGCCTCGTCCGCGAGGATAACGTCCGGGTTCATCAACAGCGTCCGGACCAGCGCGACCCGCTGTTGCTCCCCGCCCGATAACTGGTGGGGATAGCGATGCGCGTAGTCCTGCGGGGGTTCCATGCCGACACGGTCCAGCAGCGCGAAGATACGCGCCCGGCGGTCCTCGGTGGACATCTCCGGGTCCCAGCGTTCCAGCGGCGCTTCCAGCGAGGTCAGCACCTTCCGGTTGGGATTCAGTGCTGCCCCGGGGTCTTGATGGATCATCTGCAGGGCCTTTCGGATGTCGCCGTGAGGAATCGTCACGTCACCGACGCCGTCCTTGGCGTCCCAGACGTCCTGACCGCGGTAGGAGACGCTCCCCTCGGTGGGGCGTTGGACACCGATGATGGTCTTGCCCAGTGTCGTCTTCCCACAGCCCGATTCGCCGACCAGCGCGAGCACGTCGTTCTCGGGGATGTCGATAGAGACGTCGCTGACGGCCTTCACGCGGCGGGGTTCGTTGAACAGCGAGTCGACGAACCCCTGTTTCTCGTCGAAGTGAACCGAGACGTTCTCTAAGCTCATCACCACGTCGTCGGTCCCGGTAGCGGACCGCCCGACTGGCGAACTCGTATGCCCGCTCATGCGTCGACCACCCCCGGTTCCAGCGCGACGGCCTCCTCGGCCTCGTCGTGGTGGAAACAGGCCGTCCGCTGGTCGTCGGCCACGTCGAACCACGGCGGTTGCTCCTGGTGGCACTCCTCGGTCGCGAGCGGACACCGCGGCGCGTAGTGACAGCCGCTCGGTGCGTGGGCCGGGTTCGGTGCTGTCCCCTCGATGGGCTGCATCGTCGAGAGCGGGGCGTCAAGGTTGGGTACTGCCTTCAGCAGCGCCCGCGTGTACGGGTGCTGTGAGTTGCTGACGACCTGCTCAGTCGACCCGACCTCCGCCAGTTCGAAGGCATAGAGGATAGCCAGTCGGTCGGCCAGCCCCGCCACCAACGGGAGGTCGTGCGTGATGAACAGTATCGAGAGGTCGTACTTCTGCTTGATGTCGTCGAGCAGGCTGAGAATCGAGCGCTGCATCAGCAGGTCCAGCGCCGCCGTCGGCTCGTCCATCAACAGCACCTCGGGTTCGAGGATCAGGCTCAGTGCGATGAGCGCCCGCTGGCTCATCCCGCCCGACAGTTCATGCGAATACGAGTCCAGCACCCGATCGGGGTCGAGGTACAGGTCAGACAGCAGTTCGCGGGCTCGCTCCATCCCCTCTTCAACGTCGTAGTCGTGGGCCTTCAGGGTCTCCTCGAAGTGCCCCCGGATCTTCATCGTGGGGTTGAACGAGGACAGCGCCCCCTGGAACACCATCGAAATCTCCTCCCAGCGTAGCTCGCGCAGTTCCTCGTCGGTGAGATCGAGTACGTTGATCGGAGCGGCGTCGGACTCGGGGTAGTACCGGACTTCGCCGGTGGTGATACCGGGTTCCTCAACGGCATCCATCATCGCGTTGGCCAGCATCGACTTGCCCGAGCCTGACTCGCCGACGACACCGAGTATCTCGCCCCGTCGGAGGTCGATACTCACGTCGTCCAGTACCATCGCGTCGCGGTTCTCCAGGTCGTACGTGACGCTGACGTTCCGGACCTCCACGATGGGGTCCGACGCGTCGCGCCCGGTTTCGTGTCTCTCTCGTGGCATGGTCACAGTCCTCCAGTGGTCGCCGTCGAGTCGTCCTCGCCGTCACCGCCGCCAACAGTCTCGGCGTGGCGGGCACGAACCCGCGGGTTGAATATCCGGTCGGCGCCCTGGGCCAGCAGCGTCAGTCCCAGCCCGAGGACGATGATAGTCACCATCGGCAGCAACAGCCAGTGGAACGCGGCCACCGACGAGGTCGCACCCGCACGGTTCACGGCCGCGTTCATCATCACACCCCAGTTGACGTTATTGTACGGCAGCACGCCCAGGAAGTACAGACCCACCGAACCGAAGATGACCGCTCGGGCCTGCTGAACGAAGTTCATCGTGATGTAGGGCATCAGGTTTGGGACGATGTCGCCGACCACGATGGTCGACGTGTCCATCCCCATGATGCGCGACGCCTCGACGTACTCGGCGTCCCGCAGGGTCAGGACTTGCGAGCGGATGGCCCGTGCCAGCCCTGCCCACGCGTTCACCGTGATGAGCACGCCGATGACGGCCGGGTTACCCTCGATCTGGAGGGCGGCCGCCAGCACGATGGTCAGCGGCAGTCCGGGAATCGTCATCATCACGTCCGAGACAGTCATCAGAGCGCTGTCGATGCGGCCGCCCTTGTAGCCGGCGAGGGTGCCAAGCGTTGTCCCGAGGACGACCGTGAACACCGCGCCCGAAGCGATCATGATCAGCATCGACGGCGTCGCGTGGACGATCTGTGAGAGGATGCTCGTCCCCGATAAGGTCGTCCCGAGCGGGTACGAAAGCGACCGGAACGCGCCGACCAGCAGCGGGCCCTGGTTGGTGCTGGGCTTGGCGACGACGAGCGGACCGACCGTCCCCATCAGCAGGTACAGCGACACGATGACCAGCCCGGTCCGGGCACGCCAGTCGTCCCAGACGATACGAGCCGGCGCCAGCAAGCTCTCTTCGACCCATTGGCGCCGGCGCTCGGTGTCGGTTAGCGATGCGTCGGCGACGGCGTCGAACTCCGAGGCGGCCGTCCCGCCGTCGGTGGCGACCGGTTCTTCGCAGGCGCGGCCGGTGATGGCCCGTTCGTCCGGATCGACGTCGGTGTCCGCGTCGGCATCCACGGCGTCGACGAGCGGGTCCCGCTCGTCGGACAGCTCGGTGTCGTCAGTACGCTTCACGGGACTCACCTCCGCTGGCCCGCGGGTCGAGCCATCCATAGGTCAGGTCCGCGATGGTGATGCCGACGACCATCGCGACCGTGATAAGGATGAACCCGCCCATCATCAGCGGGTAGTCGCGGGCGTTGATGGCCTGGATGAGGTAGAACCCCACGCCCGGATACGCGAAGATGTTCTCGATGATGACCGCGCCGCCGAAGACGGTCCCGATGGCGATCATCAGGCCCGTGTACATCGGCAGAATGGCGTTGCGCGCGACGTACCGGATGGCGATGCGTCGCGTGGGGAGTCCGCGCAGGCGGGCCACCCGGAGGTAGTCCTCACCCAGCACGCGGATGCTGTTGCCACGCATCGAGAGCGCCCAGCCGCCGAAGCCGACGACGGCCATCGACAGGATGGGCAACATTCCGTGATACAGCACGCTCGCCAGGAACGGGACGTTGAGTCCCGGCGTCAACTCGGAGGCGTAGCGCCCGCCGGTCGGGAACAACTGGAACTGATAGCCCAGAAAGGCGATGAGTAGCAGCGCGACCACGTAACTGGGCGTGGAATTGAGCACGAGACCGACGCCCGTGCTAGTGACGTCGAAGGTCGACCCTTCCTTGTAGGCCATGAACGCACCGAGCGAGACCCCGACGGTGAACGTCAAGAACAGCGCTGACGCTGTCAGGAACACGGTCCACGGGATGGCCGGGCCGATGACGCTCGCGACGGGCTCCTCGTACCAGATAGAGCGACCGAAGTCGCCCTGCACGATGGAGGTCATGTAGTCGACGTACTGGACGTACACCGGTTCGTCGACGGCGATGTTGGTCTGTGCGGCGATGCGCCGGTTGATCTCGGCCGCCGAGAGATCGCCGCCACCTTGCTGGATCATCTGGGCCCGCAAGTAGTCGAGGGGCCCACCCGGGAGCAGACGGACGAGACCGAAGCTGGCCGAGACCACCACGAAGACGGTGAGCGCCGACCGGCCCAGACGTTTCAGTATGTAGCTCATCTGTCGTTAGTTATCGCCCGTCGAGAGTTGCGCGACGAGGTCGGCTGGTGCGACGGTCTCGCCGTCACGCAGGTCGTCGTGTAACACCGGCGATTCGAACTCGCTGGGGGAGTTCCAGTAGTTCTTCGCGCTGTGGCTGTCGTACAGGAACTTGTAGTGGAAGTACGGGTACGACTGGTTGTACGACGCCCAGCCCTGCAGACCGACGACGAAGTCCCCGTTGGAGTAGTCTTTCCCCCAGTAGGTGGAGCTGTCCTTCATCACGGACTCGGCCTTGATACCGAAATCCTTGAGCTGGGAGACGGCCGTCTGGGCGCCGGCGACCCAGTCGGAGAACCCGGAGGGGCCCTTGATCGGGATGTGGAGCGGCTCGCCGTCTTTCTTCCACGTGCCGTTTTGCTTCTCGTAGCCGGCGTCTTCCAGGAGCGCCGCGGCCTTCTCGGTCTGGGACTCGGCCCGACCGTACGTCTCGAACTTGTCGGTGACGCCTTTCAGCCACGTCCCTTCGACCTGATTGCTGAACTCGCTGGTGAGGCCGCTGGGGTACGTGACCGCGATCTTCGAGCGGGTGCCGGCACCGGAGTTCTTCGCGACCGACTCGCGGTTGATGACGTGAGCGATGGCCTTGCGGACGCGCACGTCGTTTACCGGCTCGCGCTCGTGGTTGAACAGGAGACCGAGTCCCCAGTGGCGCGGAATAAGCGTTGTCTGGACGGAGTCGGGGAGTTGGTTCAGCTTGTTCCGAGGCATGAACAGCGTGGCCGACCCGTCGGTTTCGTTGTTGATGAGGCCGTTCCAGCGGCTCTGGTTCGACGGCTTGTAGAGGTACTCTATTTCGGGGAAGTTGATGTTGCCCGCATCGGGATGGTCCTCGAACTTCGAGACCAGTGTCCGCTGGCTGTCTGCGTTCTCGAACGCGAACGGACCGCAGCCGACGGGGTCCGAGACAGTCTTACTCGCCAGTTCGCCGATGACGGCAGAGCGCTCTTCGTCCGAACCGGCCTCGTCGAGCCGCGTCACGAACTCGCCGTAGGTACCCTCGTGGGCCGCGAGATACTTCGGCTGCAGATATGCTAACAGGATGTCCTCGTTGACCGGCCCGGCCAGCGACAGTTCGACAGTCCGCTCGTCGCTGGCGGTGACGCGGTCGGCGACGGTGCCCTTGTCCTCGGGTGCGACGAATTCGCCGAGATTGCCGCCGTTATAGATGTCGAGTTTGATCTGGTTGGCCACATCGGTCGCGGTGGCCGGCGACCCGTCGTGCCAGGTCTGCCCCTCACGGACGGTTAGGGTGAACGTCTGCCCGTCGAGTGCCCAGTCGGAGATCAGATAGCCCGTGTACTCCTGGGAGTCGAGGTTGTACTTCATGAACCGGTCGAAGAGCGTCCTACGCGGTTCGGCGAAGTTCTTGGTGTTCCACGGGTTGTACTGTGAATCCGACGGGACGGCCCACTGGGCCAGCGTCAACCGCTCGACGTCACCGGAGGCCGTCCACTCGCCCTCCCGAGGCAGCCAGTCGGTCGGCCAGTAGGTCTGCATCTTCGAGTTGTCCTTCGAGGGGACGCTCCAGTCATCGGTCGTCTGGAACGACTGAGCTAGCTTCTCCTGCAGGGGCAACACCGGGAGCGCCTGGTTCGTCACGTATGCGAGTTCCTGCATCAGCGCGAGCGTCTCGTCGTCTAGCTCGACGGTGGGAGCCGAGTCGTCGACGCTGTTGTGGTCGGTCGGGGTCCCGTTCTGTGTCGCCTGCCGGCCGCCACAGCCCGCCAGCCCCGCAGTGAGGCCTGCCGCACTGATCATCTCTACGAACCGCCGCCGTGAGAACGACTCACGTCCGTTATTATTCACCATATTCCGTCTGCAGTTGTTACCCCCGGCACAATTAAAGTTCTGGTAGAAGCGGTTCTTCAAGATTCTAATCTTTAAGTGGGGGGACGATGATGAGGGACACACGGCAAGCAGCGCAGCAAAACTCGACACCTACCTACCAATGCTATCGAAACAGACCGTAGATCGGCCCCGAAACGTACCGGCACCGGCCCACGAGTCCCGACCAACCACGGTACGCACGCCCGGCGTGCGCACCAGATCCGAGGGTGTAGACGCCCATGGTGCGGTATGAGCCAGTCACTAACCCACGAGGAAGCCGATCGGTTGTGGTGGAAAGAGGCGGTCGTCTACCAGATCTACCCGAAGAGTTTCGACGACAGCGACGGCGATGGCGTCGGTGACCTGCAAGGTATCACCGAGAAGGTCGACTACCTAGACGACCTCGGCGTCGACGCCGTCTGGCTCTGTCCCGTCTACGAGTCGCCACAGACCGACAACGGCTACGACATCAGCGACTACCGTTCGATACACCACGCCTACGGCGACATGGACGATTGGCGAGACCTCCTCGACGCACTCCACGAGCGCGACATCCGCCTCATCATGGACCTGGTCGTCAACCATACGTCAGACGAACACGAGTGGTTCCAGCAGTCCCGTCGGCGCGAGGGGGCGTTCGAGGACTACTACATCTGGCGCGACGGCCGGCCGGCCGAGGAGGCCGACTACGACACCGCCGACGGCCCCGCCGACGAGGTCGCACCCAACAACTGGGAGTCGGTCTTCGGCGGGCCCGCGTGGGCGTACGACGAGGAGCGCGGGCAGTGGTACCTCCACCTCTTCGACGAGGAACAACCGGACCTGAACTGGCGCAATCCCGACGTCCGCGAGTCCGTCTACGAGATGATGAACTGGTGGCTCTCGCAGGGCATCGACGGGTTCCGGATGGACGTCATCAACCTGATCTCGAAGACGGAGGGGCTGCCCGACGGCGACGCAGAATCGGGGCAGACCGGTGCAAAACACTTCGTCAACGGCCCGAACGTCCACAACTACCTCCAGGAGATGAACGACGAGGTGCTCTCGGACGACTCGCTCCTGACCGTCGGGGAGACGCCCGGCGCCCGCGTCGGCGACGCCCGGCAGTACGTCGGTCCAGACGGCGACGGTCTCTCGATGGTGTTCCAGTTCGAGCACGTCACGTTCGACCACGACGAGCACAAGTGGGACGCCGGCGACTGGTCGCTCGTCGAGTTCAAAGAGATCCTCTCGAAGTGGCAGAACGGCCTCGCGGACGACGGGTGGAACAGTATCTACCTCAACAACCACGATCAGCCTCGGATGGTCTCTCGCTTCGGCGACGACGGCGAGTACCGCACGGAGAGTGCGAAACTGCTCGGAACGCTCACGCACACACTCCAGGGTACACCCTTCATCTACCAAGGCGAGGAACTCGGGATGACAAACGCGTCGTTCGCGTCCCCCGACGACGTCCGAGACGTCGAGGCGCTGAACTTCGTCGAGGAGGCCATCGAAGACGGGGACGCAGCGTCCTACGACGACGTCCGGGACGCCATCGAGTACGTGGGGCGGGACAACGCTCGCACGCCGATGCAGTGGGACGACACCGAGAACGCCGGTTTCACCGACGGAGAGCCGTGGATCGACTGCAACTCGAACTACGAGACTGTCAACGTCGAACGCGCCCGCGGGGATGAAGCGTCCGTCTGGCACTACTACCGCGACCTCATCGAACTCCGCGAGGAGCACGACGTTCTCGTGTACGGCGAGTTCGATCTCCTCTGTCCCGAGGACCCCGACGTCTTCGCCTACACGCGAACGCTCGGGACCGAACGCGGTCTCGTCGTCCTCAACTTCGAACCGGAACCAGTCGAGTTCGAAGTGCCTGCGGGCGTCGCGCTGGACGGACTCGAACTGGCCATCGCGAACGCCGACGTCCCGACGACGCCGCGGCCGTCGTTCGAACTCGGCCCGTACGAAGCTCGCGTCTATCTCACCCCGTAACGCCACACGCAGACGAAACACCCGACTACGACAATGACCCGACACGATTCACAGACACGACGCACAGACATCGACAGACAGTGGTGGAAGGAGGCGGTCGTCTACCAGATCTACCCGCGCAGTTTCAACGACAGCGATGGCGACGGCGTCGGTGACCTGCAAGGTATCACCGAGAAAGCGGACTATCTCGCCGACCTCGGCGTCGACGTCGTCTGGTTGTGCCCAGTGTACGAGTCGCCCAACGCCGACAACGGCTACGACATCAGCGACTACCGAGCCATAATGAACGAGTTCGGAACGATGGCCGACTGGGAGGCCCTCCTGGATGCGCTCCACGAGCGCGACATCCGCCTCATCATGGATCTGGTTGTGAACCACACCTCCAAGCAACACGAGTGGTTCCAGCAGTCCCGTCGTCGCGAGGACGGCTACGACGACTACTATCACTGGGTGGACGGTACCCCCAGCGAGCCCCCGAACAACTGGAAGTCGATTTTCGGCGGTCCCGCCTGGACCTACGATGACGAACGGGGGCAATGGTACCTCCATCTCTTCGACCCCGAACAGCCCGATCTCAACTGGCGCAACCCCGAGGTCCGAGACGCCGTCACGGAGGCTGTCACGTGGTGGCTGGAGAAGGGCATCGACGGCTTCCGTCTGGACGCCATCGACCATCTCTCGAAGTCCGACGCCTACCCCGACGGGGACCCGGATTCGGCGATCGTCGGGATAGAGCACTTCAGCCACGGCCCTCGCCTCCCCGAGTATCTGGACGAACTCTCGGCGGCGTTCGAGGGCTACGACACCATGATCGTCGGTGAGATGGGCGGCGCGGACATCGAGCAAGTCGACGACTACACCGGTGAAGACGGGGTCGACATGATCTTCCAGTTCGATCACATGGGTGTCAGCGTCGGGCCGAACGGACGGTGGGACCCGACACAGTTCGGCGAGTGGGAACTCACGGACCTCAAGGAAGTTATCAGCCAGCAACAGGACGAGATCGACTGGCCCGCTCTGTTCTTCGGGAACCACGACCAACCTCGTCTCGTCTCGCACTTTGGCGACGACGAGACCTACCGCACAGAGAGTGCGACGCTCATCGCAACCTTCCTGTTGACGCTTCGAGGCACCCCGTATATCTATCAGGGCGAGGAAATCGGG
Source organism: Haloarcula pellucida (assembly GCF_014647235.1). GTDB lineage: Archaea > Halobacteriota > Halobacteria > Halobacteriales > Haloarculaceae > Haloarcula > Haloarcula pellucida. The sequence continues at coordinate 3,662 of NZ_BMOU01000003.1, read as the reverse complement.
ATGACGAACACCGAGTTCGACAGCCTCGAAGCGATCGACGATCCGATGACCGTCGGTATCGTCGAGGACCTCATCGCGGACGGCGTCGTCGACTCCTACGAGGAGGTCCGGGACCTCGTCGACTATCAGAGCCGCGACCACGCCCGCACGCCGATGCAGTGGGACGACACCGAGAACGCCGGTTTCACTGCCGACGACCCCTGGTTCGACGTCAACGACAACTACGACGAGATCAACGTCGAATCGGCGTTGGCCGACACTGACTCCATCTGGCACCACTACGAGACGCTCATCGAACTCCGCCACAGCGAGGACGTACTGGTGTACGGCGACTACGACCTGCTGTTGCCCGACCACGACCAGTTCTACGCCTACACGCGGACGCTCGAAAACGAGACGACGCTAGTCGTCCTCAACTGGTCGGGCGAGTGTTCGACCTTCGACTGTCCGTCGGTCCCGACCGCCGACGCGAACGTTGTCGTCAGCAACTACGACGATACCCCATCCGATCCCACCGGTCACGCGTTCCGACCGTACGAAGCGGTCGTCTACCAACTGTGACTCGCCTCGGGATCTGACCCCGAGGCGGTTCACAGCAGCGGAACCACGTCACGAATAGCCCGGGCGGCCCGCCGAACCTGCCGGCGCTGCTCCACAGTACAACTCACGCTGTGACACCCCGAACAAGATCACCGACCAGAGAGCCACCGACACGCGGCACCACGGCGACGGCGCTTTCGTGGCGGTCCCAGTAGTGGATGGCGTCGACGCCGACGAAGAACGGGCAGCGGCTCAGTACAGGGCAGGGACGTCTCGTTCGGACCGGGGTATCGCATACTACTCTGTCATCCAATCGACGACGTCCTCAGTCTCTTTGATGGCGACTCCGATGTCCTCCAGTTCCCGCACCCCTCGTTCGTACACTCCGGATGTCGCGTCGGGAACGAAGACGATTCGGTAATCACGTTCGCTCGCCTCGTAGATCGTCGTTCGCGGGCAGTTCGGGAAGTTACAGCCACACACGACGATGGTGTCTACTGAGCGAGTATCGAGAAAGTCGGTCAGATCCGTTCGATGGAATGCGCTCCAGCGAGGCTTGTACATCACGTGTTCGTTGGGTCCGATCTCCTGAAAACCGCCGTTCAACAGCCGGTCTGCGTCGAGGCGCATGTCTGTCGAGGGTTTCAACTCGGCGACTAGCTCCGCGCCGTCAGTCCCGGGTCGAACGATAGCCGCTCCGGCTTCGATATCCGCTCGTCTGCACCGATCGACGTTCGAGCCGTCTGCTTCGTACAACCGGACGACGTGGACGAGTGGGGCCTGCCGGGTACGGAACAGTTCGACGAGCCGTTGCATCTGTGGTACCGCCTCACCAGTCCCCTCGATTTCAGCAGGGGCACCGGCCAACGTGAAGTCATTTTGCGTGTCGATGGTGAGCAACGCCGCACTGTCTCGGTGGGGACGGATGTACTCGTTCATACGCTGACATCAGCGCCGCTGTTATTGAGCGTTCGGTACGTTTCAGTTCACACACCCACCGAGCAGGTGATTCACCCCAACAGTCCCGAGATCGATCTTCTTAGGAACGGTTCTATGACTCCTGTACGTCGAGAGGGCCACCGAGCGAGAGTGACAGATGTGTCGTCGCGACGTCGCCGACGCTATACAGCAGGATCGTGGCGACCGCAACCCATCGTTCGACTTCGGCCGCGGCACGTTCGATGCGCTCGGTCGGGACGGCGTCGAGGACACTGCCTGTGTGGGCGGACGGACACTCACGAACGCTAGAAAAGCCCCCGACAGTTCGGATGCACAGCCGCCCGCTAACCAACATGCGGGCCCGAACCCCGCGAGTGTTGGTTAGCCCGTCGCCACCACGACCGTGAACCGGCCCTGCCGCGGCGTCGGCCGCAACGTCAGCCCGGCGAGCGCCCGCTCCCGACAGACGGCGGGCGGCACGCCCCCGCTGTCGACCACGGCTTCCAGCGTCCACGCGTCGTGCGGGCTATCGGCGGGCGCGACGACGTCGACGGCCTCGGCCATCGCAGTCCCCGGCGGAGACCGTCCACGAGCGACCTGCCTGCCGGGTCGGAACGGGTGCAAATCCTCGGCACACTCGGTATCTACGAGGTCGACCGGTGGAGCCTGCGGAAGTCTCCCATCTGGCTTCGCCGACGGATTCCCATTGTAAGATTGAGAGGACCACTTATCCGAGTAGGGAGTGTAGGTGAGAGTGTATGCCTGAAGAAGTCTTGTTCAAATCCGAGAGTTCCCAGAGTCGGGACGAAATCGCGTCGTACCTCCGGAACGTCGCCGAAAAGCTCGAACAGGGAGGTTCGATCACGCTGAAGGCAGGGTCAGAGTCCGTCACGATGGAGCCCCCGGCACGGCCAACGTTCGAAGTCAAAGCCGAACGCGAAGGGCCGGTCGATGGCCCCGGAGAGCTGAGCATCGAGTTCGAACTCGAGTGGGACGAACACAGTGAGGGCGCTGCGGGCGGCTCAGATAGTCTCGAAATCGAATAGCACCTAGATCGTCGCCGCAGTTCACTGTGCGACCTCGGCCGCGTGATGGACGAATGTGGCTGCGTGTTCGCTGCCGTCAACCGGGCGCAGAACGGAATCGGACATGTCACTACCGGCCGCTACGGCGAACAGTTACGAAGCAGCCCCCACGGCACGTCCCTCGTCGTGTCGATGGACGCCACCTGCGTTCGGCGACGGAGCGACGAGAACCTACTACTATGTGGGCCCCACTAGCGATCCAGACACGTTCGCGGTCAAGCCAGTTCGAGAACTCCAGACACTGTCGTGCGACTTCTTCCCCAACACTTCGGACCAGTCCCATCTCGTGTTGGTTACGACGTGTTGCTATCCCGATTTCTGTATTTTGGGAAAGGAATACAGGTCGAAAGATGAGGACTCGACTTTCCTGTCGTGGTCTCTCGAAATCCAACTCCGGAAACCAGCCATCAGCTGTCGGATATACATATACTGCCTAAGTTAGCAAGTATCAATTCGGTGGATGGTGAGCTCCCGTCGGACGAAAAATCACAATCGTGTTTAATTTCCCCGTACAACCGACAAACCCGATTCCTGACTCGTTCGAGGGAGGTTCTCCCTGAGAACAGCATTCAGTGAAAGCAACGTTCTCACGTTGGTTTGATAGCGGACGGTTTGATGTGACTTCGACGCCCTCGGGCTCGGTGGCGACTCGTGCTTACAGCACGTCTTCGACGGCCGCTTCCTCGAAGACGACGCCTTCTAACTTATCGAGGATGTCGTCGGGGTCCTCGCGCTGCCAGACGTTGCGGCCGACGGCCAGCCCCGAGACGCCGACGTCCATGCAGTCGGCGACGAGTTCGAGGAAGTCGCGGTCGGAGGTCTTCGAGCCGCCGGAGAGCAGGACGCGGTTGTCGGCGGCGGCGTCGACGGCGTGGGCCATCGCGTCCTTGTCCCGGGGGTATTTCACCTTCGTGAAGTCGGCGCCGAGTTCCAGCCCGATGCGGGCGGCGTAGGCGATGATGTCGCGGCTCCGGTGTTCCTTGACGGCCTGTCCGCGCGGGTACGACCACATCGCGATCGGGAGGTCGTGGTCGCGGGCGGCCTCCTGTACCGGGCGGAAGTCCTCGAACATCTCGGGCTCCTTGTTCACGCCGGGGT